>NZ_KI973169.1:0-724682 GCF_000534355.1 Enterobacter sp. BIDMC 30
GTTCAATCTGAGCCATGATCAAACTCTTCAATTTAAGTTTGATGCTCGTGAATTAAACTTCGTAATGAATTACGTATGTTCACTCAGAGACTTGGCATTCATTTTTTGTCCGAAGACATTAAGAATCCATGTCACTTTGAGTGCCCACACAGATTGTCTGATAAATTGTTAAAGAGCAGTTGCGACGCGGCTTACAGCTCACCGTCGCGAGGTGGCGTATATTACGCTTTCCTCTTTCAGAGTCAACCCTGAAATTCAGGATTTTTTCTCTTCAACCGACCGGGTTATCTGTGAAGTGATTCACATCCGCCGTGTCGATGGAGGCGCATTATAGGGAGTTCTCTGCAGGCCGCAACCGCTAAATGACAGAAAAATGACTGACTGCTGCATTCCCCAGCAAAACCCCGCCTTATACCCTTTTACACACAGACTTATCCACAGGGATACGAAAAAGTGAAAATTCGCGAGCGTTGCGCAAACGTTTTCGTTAAAATGCTCGCGCTTAACAAGGATGCCTCGTCAGGTGTGTTAGATGAGTTTTTCGCTGGAAAATTCATCTAACGCTCTCTGTAATCGTGAAATCCAGGGGATTTACCATGCAACAACGTCGTCCAGTCCGCCGCGCTCTGCTCAGTGTTTCTGATAAAGCCGGTATCGTCGAATTCGCTCAGGCACTTTCTGCACGCGGTGTGGAGCTGCTTTCTACAGGTGGTACCGCTCGCCTGTTAGCAGAGAAAGGTCTGCCGGTAACCGAAGTGTCCGATTACACCGGTTTTCCGGAAATGATGGATGGACGCGTCAAGACCCTGCACCCGAAGGTCCACGGCGGTATTCTTGGTCGTCGCGGCCAGGACGACGGCATTATGGAAAAGCATGATATCGCGCCAATCGACATGGTCGTCGTTAACCTCTACCCGTTTGCACAGACCGTTGCCCGCGAAGGCTGCTCTCTGGAAGACGCCGTCGAAAACATTGATATCGGCGGCCCAACCATGGTGCGCTCAGCGGCTAAGAACCATAAAGATGTTGCCATCGTGGTGAAGAGCACCGACTACAACACCATTATTAATGAGATGGATGCCAACGAAGGGTCGCTGACGCTGGAGACGCGTTTCGACCTCGCCATCAAAGCATTCGAGCACACCGCCGCGTACGACAGCATGATCGCCAACTACTTCGGTAGCCTGGTGCCTGCTTATCATGGCGAAAGCACTGAACCTTCCGGCCGCTTCCCGCGTACGCTGAACCTGAACTTCATTAAGAAGCAGGATATGCGTTACGGAGAGAACAGCCACCAGCAGGCTGCCTTCTATATAGAAGAAGAGGTAAAAGAAGCCTCTGTTGCGACCGCACAGCAGGTTCAGGGCAAGGCACTCTCCTATAACAACATCGCTGACACCGATGCAGCGCTCGAGTGCGTGAAAGCGTTCAGTGAACCCGCCTGCGTAATCGTGAAGCACGCGAACCCATGTGGCGTAGCGGTAAGCACCTCCATTCTCGACGCCTATGATCGCGCGTATAAAACCGACCCAACCTCCGCATTCGGCGGCATTATCGCCTTCAACCGCGAGCTGGACGCTGACACAGCACAGGCCATCATCTCCCGTCAGTTTGTCGAAGTGATCATCGCTCCTTCTGCATCCGACGAAGCCCTGAAAATCACCGCGGCAAAACAGAACGTGCGCGTACTGGTGTGTGGCCAGTGGGATGAGCGCGTACCGGGTCTGGACTTCAAACGCGTGAACGGCGGTCTGCTGGTTCAGGATCGCGATCTGGGCATGGTTACCGCGGGCGATCTGCGCGTCGTGACGAAACGCCAGCCTACCGAGCAGGAACTGCGTGACGCGCTGTTCTGCTGGAAGGTTGCGAAGTTCGTGAAATCCAACGCGATTGTCTATGCAAAAGAGAACATGACTATCGGAATAGGCGCAGGCCAGATGAGCCGCGTTTACTCCGCGAAAATTGCCGGTATCAAAGCGGCCGATGAAGGTCTGGAAGTGAAAGGCTCGGCAATGGCTTCTGACGCCTTCTTCCCGTTCCGTGACGGTATCGACGCTGCTGCGGCAGTGGGCATTACCTGTGTTATCCAGCCTGGCGGCTCAATCCGTGACGACGAAGTCATTGCCGCTGCTGACGAACACGGCATTGCGATGATCTTCACCGACATGCGTCACTTCCGCCATTAATCCACGGAGCAGAAAATGAAAGTATTAGTCATTGGTAATGGTGGGCGCGAGCATGCTCTGGCGTGGAAAGCGGCCCAGTCGCCGCAGGTAAAAACCGTCTTTGTGGCACCGGGTAATGCCGGTACTGCGCTGGAACCCACGTTACAGAACGTCGCTATCGGCGTGACCGATATCCCGGCCCTGTTGAGCTTTGCTCAGCAGGAGAAAATCGATCTGACCATCGTGGGTCCGGAAGCGCCGCTGGTGATTGGCGTCGTTGACGCCTTCCGGGCTGCTGGCCTGCAAATCTTCGGCCCAACGGAAGGGGCTGCACAGCTGGAAGGTTCGAAAGCCTTCACCAAAGATTTCCTCGCACGTCATAACATCCCGACGGCGGAATATCAGAACTTCACCGAAGTAGAGCCAGCCCTGGCTTACTTACGTGAAAAAGGTGCGCCTATCGTTATCAAAGCCGACGGTCTGGCCGCCGGTAAAGGCGTTATCGTGGCGATGACGCTCGAGGAAGCCGAAGCTGCGGTTCAGGATATGCTGGCAGGCAACGCCTTTGGCGACGCGGGCCATCGCATCGTGATTGAAGAGTTCCTTGACGGTGAAGAGGCGAGCTTTATCGTGATGGTCGACGGCGAGCATGTTCTGCCGATGGCCACCAGCCAGGATCATAAACGCGTTGGCAATGCAGATACCGGGCCGAACACCGGCGGTATGGGCGCTTACTCCCCTGCCCCTGTGGTCACTGACGAAGTGCATCAGCGCACCATGGACCGCATCATCTGGCCAACCGTCAAAGGCATGGCTGCCGAAGGTAACACTTACACCGGTTTCCTCTATGCAGGCCTGATGATCGATAAGCAGGGCAATCCGAAGGTGATTGAGTTCAACTGCCGCTTCGGCGATCCGGAAACGCAGCCAATCATGCTGCGCATGAAATCTGACCTGGTGGAACTGTGTCTTGCCGCCTGTGAAGGTAAGCTGGATGAGAAAACGTCTGAGTGGGATGAACGTGCTTCTCTGGGCGTGGTGATTGCTGCGGGGGGTTATCCGGGTAATTACAATACCGGTGATGAGATTCACGGTTTACCGCTGGAAGAAGTAGAAGGCGCGAAGGTATTCCACGCCGGCACGAAGCTGTCTGACGACGATCGCGTGCTGACCAATGGCGGCCGTGTACTGTGCGCGACCGCGCTGGGTCACACCGTTGCAGAAGCACAGAAGCGTGCCTATGCGCTGATGGCAGATATTCACTGGAACGGTAGCTTTAGCCGCCAGGATATCGGTTATCGCGCAATTGCGCGTGAGCAGGGCGAGTAATTCTTCCGCCAGCCCCTCTCCCGTCAGGGAGAGGGGACGTCACTCAAAAACTCTTTTCTGTCGGCTGCCAGGTGCAGAAGTCTTCGTTCGCGACCAGCAGCAGTTGAGAACCTTCCGGCGCTTCCAGCCACGCCACACTCACTTCCATTGATGAATGCCGCTGACGGCGCTCAATATGTTCGGTTGCCCAGGCTTCAAGCTCAGGCTTAACGGTTTGCCCTTCGCAGGTTGTTACCGTGCCATCGGCATGCCAGCGCCCCTGGCGCAGCACAACGCGTCCCTGACGCAGCGCATCGCTGGTCTGGCGGATTTGTTCGGCACGATAACGATAGAGTGCGACTTGATCGCTGGAAAGCTGCTGTTTTTGACCGCTGACTTCCCGCTGCATAAAGCTCAGCTCGCCATGGTCATCAAAACGCACTTTCACATGTTCGGGGGTCTTGCTGTAGACATTCAGTTCTATCAGCGACAGGTCATCGCCCTGCCAGCGATACTCCGCGGTCGACGTATTGCCGTTATGCCACGGACTGAAAGCAGAAAGCAGATGCACTTCGCCGCCAGAATCTTTGCGCCAGATCCTTACCGCACCCTGGTTGTCAGCGTAGCCGCTGGCGGTAAACGGTGGCAGAGAGGTGTCGTGGCTACAGGCGGACAGAAACATCACGCCCGCCAGCGCGAAGAGACCGCGCCAGACAGACAAAAGGGGCGTTGCCGCCCCTTCGTTAAAACTGTTCACTGCCACGCGTCTTACTTAACAGCGTCTTTCAGTGCTTTACCAGAAACAAATGCCGGCACGTTAGCTGCGGCGATTTTGATTTCTTTACCGGTCTGCGGGTTGCGGCCAGTACGCTCAGCGCGGTGGTTCACTTTGAAGGTACCGAAACCAACCAGTTGTACAGCATCACCTTCTTTCAGAGACTCAGTAATAGCAGCCAGGGTAGATTCCAGAGCAGCTTTAGCCTGCACTTTAGACAGATCAGCCTTGTCCGCAATTACATCAATCAGTTGAGTCTTGTTCATAAGTTATCCTTTCAATGTGTTTATCGCTTGCTAAGCATCGAGTGCGACGAAAATGCCAAAAAAGCACTCTCCTGCATACACGCACCGATAGCCACTTTTTTTCGCCCCCCAAATGTAGACCAGACAAGGGGCGAAAGGGAAGAGTCGAGGAGCGACAAAACGAGCGTTATATCAAGTTTTGTTGTCTCATTGGTTAAAAATTATACCAATATTGCTCTCACCAGCCTCACGTAAGTCCGCACGGAGCCCTTTTATCAGCTCAATATCGCGTTCTTCACACTCTGCCAGCAGGCGGAAAATTTCCCACTGGATATCCCATTCCTGCTCAACCGCGGGGTTCACTCGCAGCTCTTCGTCGGTCATTTCCCGACCTTCCTGGGTCATTTCCAGCATCGCGACGGTCGTAATGGATGCCTTGCTGACTTCGATAGCATGCTCCAGCGTTTCACCGCTCAGACGGGAATGAATCAGTTCGCTTAATGCCACGCAGGCATCAATGGCCGGATAGACACCATACAGGTCATAGTCATCCGCCGCCGGGATCGCCTCTTCAAGCTTTTCAAGCTGAGAGTCGAAGTTCACCTTAGCGTCTTTGACCGTTAGCGTCTCCCAGATTAAATCCAGGATGCGGCGATAAATCTGCCCTTCACCAAAGCCTGTCTGCTTGCAGAACGCGGCATAGTTGGGATACATGCGCTCGCACAGGCAAGCCATAAAAGTCACGTGCTGCCAGCTTTCCAGCTTCTCAAGGCGCAGATGAATCGGGTTTTGTAGCATGATGAGGTCTCGAATCGAAAATTAGCCGCAGTTTACCTGAATCATCACTGAATTTCTTGCCAACGCGTAAAAGCCGGACGCCCTGACGCTACGGCATCAGCCCAGCGGGTGGGCTCCGGTAAGCGATACCCTTTCATGCAGCGCTGCACCCACGCCAGCGCACTGTCCGTGCTCACCCGATGCCCGGTGGCGATAAACAGGGGGTTACAACGCGCTTTACTGCGCCAGACCCACGCCAGTTGCTCACCCTTATCGATGAGAGGTGCCAGCGCGCCGGGCTCGGCGGAGAGCGGCTCAAACGCACCGCACAGACGTTTTTTAGCCACACCGATGGTGGGGACATCCACCAGCAGCCCAAAATGGCTGGCGACGCCTAAGCGGCGCGGATGAGAGATACCATGGCCGTCGACAAACAGCAGGTCGGGTTTTTGCGAGAGTTGCTCCCACGCTGCCAGCAGCGCGGGATATTCACGGAATGAGAGAAAGCCAGGAATGTACGGCATGGTGGTGGCGATACGCGCCACCTTGTACTCCACCAGTTCCAGCGAGGGATATTTCAGCAGCACCATTGCCGCCCGCGTCACTTCACCTCCCTGCTCAAACCCCACATCTGCTCCGCCAATGTACTGCGGCGGGTCTGTGTCCAGACGATCCTCGCGGATCACGGATGAGGCCAGTTCTATCTGTTGAGCGCGTAATGACGCGAGATCCATAACCACTCCTTACTGATGATAATGTGCAGAAAGTCGGTGCACCGCCTCCACAAACGCGCCAGCGTGTTCTGGCGGTACATCCTGATGAATACCGTGCCCGAGGTTGAACACGTGTCCTTCGCCCTGGCCGAAACCAGCAAGAATGGAGGCCACCTCTTCCTCAATACGGGCAGGCTGAGCATAGAGCATAGACGGGTCCATGTTGCCCTGCAGCGCCACTTTGTCACCCACGCGACGGCGCGCATCGGCAATATCGGTTGTCCAGTCGAGACCCAGCGCGTCACAGCCAGTTGCGGCCATGGCTTCCAGCCACTGCCCACCGCCTTTGGTGAACAGCGTCACCGGCACCCGGCGGCCTTCGTTTTCACGCAGCAGGCCATCGACGATTTTATGCATGTAATACAGCGAGAACTGCTGGTAATCGCGCCCGGTCAGCACGCCGCCCCAGGTATCGAAAATCATCACCGACTGCGCGCCTGCTTTAATCTGCGCGTTAAGATAGAGTGTGACGCTCTTCGCCAGCTTGTCGAGCAGCGTATGCAGCGCCTGTGGCTCCGCGTACATCATCTTTTTAATGACGGTAAAGGCTTTGCTGCTGCCACCTTCCACCATATAGGTCGCCAGCGTCCACGGGCTGCCTGAGAAGCCAATCAGCGGCACTTCGCCTTTCAGTTCACGGCGAATTGTGCGCACGGCGTTCATCACATACCCCAGCTCCTGCTCAGGATCCGGTACCGGCAGCTTATCAACGTCGGCTTTGCTTTTGATCGGGGAGGTGAAACGCGGACCTTCACCGGTTTCGAAATAGAGCCCAAGGCCCATGGCATCCGGAATGGTCAGAATGTCCGAAAAGAGAATAGCGGCATCCAGCGGGTAACGGCGCAGCGGCTGGAGCGTCACTTCGCAGGCCAGCTCGGCATTTTTGCACAGCGACATAAAATCACCCGCCTGCGCACGCGTGGCTTTGTACTCTGGCAGATAGCGCCCCGCCTGGCGCATCATCCACACCGGGGTGACATCAACGGGCTGGCGCAGCAGCGCACGCAGATAACGATCGTTCTTCAGTTCGGTCATTTTGCAGTTCCTTATTGCGTCAGTCCGTGAGTGTAACACTACTCATACTCGGCCCGACACATCGCCACGGTATCTTCTATCAGCCGACGGGCTACCGTTCCCGGCGGGGGTAACAGTGGCAAATCGTCATAACGGTACCAGTTCGCGTCCAGCAGCTCTTTCTGGTCGATAACAATCTCACCGCTATCGTATTCGGCCATAAACGCCGTCATCAGCGACTGCGGGAACGGCCACGGCTGAGACGTTACGTAACGCAGGTTCTTCACCCGGATCCCGCTCTCTTCCATCACTTCACGCGCCACCGCCTGCTCCAGCGTTTCGCCCACTTCAACGAACCCGGCAAGAACAGTATGAATGCCGTTGCGATGGCGGGTATGTTGCGCCAGCAAGATGGAATCGTCACGCCGGATAGCGACGATAATGCACGGCGCAATCTGCGGATAATAGCGTTCACGGCAGTGGCTGCAGAGCATGGCCCACTCGGTTTTGCTCGGGTGCATGGTATGCCCGCAGTAGCCGCAGTATTTATGCGATCGGTAAAACTCGGCCAGCTGCACGCCACGGCCTGCCAGCTGGAACAGGCCCACATCAAGATCCAGCACCTGACGAACGGATCCCATGTCCTGCCGGCGAGGCTGCTGGATCAACCACACCGGCTCCCCTTGCCACTCGCCGATCTTCAGCGCAGGCTGACCAACGAGATCGAAACGATCGGCAGTGCCATGGGGTATTTCCCCACCGGGCAGCCATAATTTTTGTTCGTGACTGACAATCCACCAACCCAGATCTGATTTTTCAATAATACGATCCATATCTATTGCACTACCTTCGCTTCACTGACATGTTGTTAGCATTGTGGTTACATTTTGGATAAGCAGAATCAATTCTAAACCTTGCGGAGTCGAACATGTTAAACCAGCTAGAAAGCCTGACTGAGCGCGTTAGAGGAAGTAACAAACTGGTGGATCGCTGGCTACATGTGCGCAAGCATCTACTCGTGGCTTATTACAATCTGGTCGGTATTAAGCCTGGCAAAGAATCGTTTATGCGGCTGAATGAAAAAGCGCTGGATGATTTTTGTCAGAGCCTGGTCGACTACCTGTCCGACGGCCATTTCAATATTTATGAACGCATTATCCGCGAAATGGAAGGCACTAGCCCGTATTTAACGGCATCCAAACTCTACCCGCTGCTGGAAGCCAATACCCAGCAGATCATGAATTACTACGATTCCACCCTCGAGAACGCCATCGATCACGACAACTACCTTGAGTTTCAACAGGCGCTGTCCGATCTCGGCGAAGCGCTGGAAGAGCGATTCTCGCTGGAGGATAAGCTGATCGCTCTCGTACTGGATAACGATTCTAAGGCCAGCAACGAAGATAACATCGCGCGGCCTGCTTGAGTTCTTAATCGTTAACGAGTAGTTTACAAACATTCGCCCCTCTCAGGAGGGGGTATTACACGAAATCATTCATGCGATAGCGTGAACGATGGCGTGTAAATTTCTTGTCGGAGTGCCCAGTGTGAAAGCACGGGCTGAGACCGTTAATTCGGGATCCGCGGAACCTGATCAGGCTAATACCTGCGAAGGGAACAAGAGTAAAACTGCTGTAGTATCGCCCCCGGGCGATCTCCTCTTGCTTCATCCGTCGTCTGACAAGCCATGTCCTTCACTTTTGGAATGAGCTATGTCTACTACTAAACTGACCCGCCGCGAACAGCGCGCACACGCCCAACACTTCATCGACACCCTGGAAGGCACCGCTTTCCCGAACTCTAAGCGTATTTACATCACCGGCTCTCAGGCGGATATCCGCGTTCCGATGCGCGAAATCCAGCTTAGCCCGACGCTTCTTGGCGTCAGCAAAGAGAACCCGCAGTATGAAGACAACGAAGCCGTGCCTGTCTACGACACGTCTGGCCCGTACGGCGATCCTGATGTGGCCATTAACGTGCAGCAGGGTCTGGCAAAACTGCGCCAGCGCTGGATTGACGCGCGTAACGACTGCGAAGAACTGACGGTTCGCAGCTCTGCCTACACCAAAGAGCGTCTGGCCGACGACGGCCTGGATGAACTGCGCTTTGCGGGCCTGCTGACGCCGAAACGTGCAAAGGCGGGCAAATGCGTTACCCAGCTGCACTATGCGCGTCAGGGGATCGTCACCCCGGAGATGGAGTTTATCGCCATCCGTGAAAACATGGGTCGTGAGCGCATCCGTAGCGAAGTGCTACGCCACCAGCATCCGGGCGAAGGTTTCGGTGCCCGCCTGCCGGAAAACATCACCCCGGAGTTTGTGCGCGATGAAGTGGCCGCTGGCCGCGCGATTATCCCCGCCAACATCAATCACCCGGAATCCGAACCGATGATTATCGGCCGCAACTTCCTGGTGAAGGTCAACGCCAATATTGGTAACTCCGCGGTCACCTCCTCCATCGAAGAAGAGGTCGAGAAGCTGGTCTGGTCAACGCGCTGGGGCGCGGACACGGTAATGGATCTCTCCACCGGGCGTTATATCCACGAAACCCGCGAGTGGATCCTGCGTAACAGCCCGGTGCCTATCGGAACGGTGCCGGTCTATCAGGCGCTGGAGAAAGTGAACGGTATCGCTGAAAACCTCACCTGGGAAGCGTTCCGCGACACGCTGCTGGAGCAGGCTGAACAGGGTGTAGACTACTTCACCATCCACGCGGGGGTGCTGCTGCGCTACGTGCCGATGACCGCGAAGCGTCTGACCGGCATTGTCTCGCGCGGGGGCTCAATCATGGCGAAGTGGTGTCTGTCTCATCATCAGGAAAACTTCCTCTACGAACACTTCCGCGAGATCTGCGAAATCTGTGCCGCTTACGACGTCTCGCTGTCGCTGGGCGACGGCCTGCGCCCTGGTTCCATTCGTGATGCCAACGACGAAGCGCAGTTTGCCGAACTGCACACGCTGGGCGAGCTGACCAAAATCGCCTGGGAGTATGACGTGCAGGTGATGATTGAAGGCCCGGGCCATGTCCCCATGCAGATGATCCGCCGCAATATGACGGAAGAACTGGAGCACTGCCATGAAGCACCATTCTATACCCTGGGGCCGTTGACCACCGATATTGCCCCGGGTTACGACCACTTCACCTCCGGAATTGGTGCGGCGATGATCGGCTGGTTCGGTTGCGCCATGCTCTGCTATGTGACGCCAAAAGAGCACCTCGGTCTGCCCAACAAAGAGGACGTGAAGCAGGGGCTTATCACCTACAAAATTGCCGCCCACGCTGCGGACCTGGCGAAAGGCCATCCGGGCGCGCAAATTCGCGATAACGCGATGTCGAAGGCCCGCTTTGAATTCCGCTGGGAAGATCAGTTTAACCTCGCGCTCGACCCGTTTACCGCCCGCGCCTATCACGACGAAACCCTGCCGCAGGAGTCCGGCAAAGTGGCCCATTTCTGCTCCATGTGTGGGCCAAAATTCTGCTCGATGAAGATCAGCCAGGAGGTGCGTGACTACGCCGCCGCGCAAGCCATTGAAGTGGGCATGGCGGATATGTCAGAAACCTTCCGCGCGAAAGGCGGCGAAATCTACCTCAAAAAAGAGGAGGCGTAATGTACCAGCCCGATTTCCCACCCGTGCCCTTTCGTTTAGGGCTCTACCCGGTGGTGGACAGCGTGGAGTGGATTGCCCGCCTGCTGGAGGCAGGTGTACGCACGCTGCAGCTACGCATCAAAGATAAACGTGATGAGGAGGTGGAGAACGATGTCGCCGCCGCCATCGCGCTGGGGCGTCGGTATAACGCCCGCCTGTTTATCAACGACTACTGGCGACTGGCGATAAAGCACCAGGCCTACGGCGTGCATCTGGGTCAGGAGGACCTGGAGACCACAGATCTGAATGCCATCCGGGAAGCCGGTTTGCGCCTGGGTGTCTCGACCCATGACGATATGGAGATTGACGTGGCGCTGGCGGCTCGCCCTTCGTACATTGCGCTTGGACACGTCTTCCCGACGCAAACTAAACAGATGCCCTCCGCGCCACAAGGGCTGGCACAGCTGGCGGCTCACGTGAAGCGTCTTGCGCAGTACCCGACCGTGGCCATCGGCGGGATTAGCCTTGAACGCGCGCCGGCCGTGCTGGATACCGGTGTCGGCAGTATCGCCGTCGTCAGTGCCATCACCCAGGCCGCAGACTGGCAGGCCGCCACCCGGCAGCTCTTACAACTGGCAGGAGCAGGCGATGAATGATCGTGACTTTATGCGCTATAGCCGCCAGATCCTGCTGGAGGATATCGCCATTGACGGGCAGCAAAAGCTGCTCGCCAGCCGGGTTTTGATTGTCGGGCTGGGCGGATTAGGCGCGCCTGCCGCGCTCTATCTGGCCGGTGCAGGCGTGGGCACGCTGGTACTGGCCGATGACGACGAGGTGCATCTTAGCAACCTGCAGCGTCAAATCCTCTTCACCACCGAGGATATCAACCAGCCCAAAGTACACATTACCCGCCAGCGTCTGAACCAGCTGAACCCGGATATTGAGCTCATTGCGTGTCAGGAGCGGCTCAGCGGCGACAATCTGCTCCGAGAAGTCGCCCTGGCCGACGTGGTGCTGGACTGCACCGACAATATGGCAACCCGCCAGGCGATCAACGCCGCCTGTGTCGCAAAAAATACGCCGCTTATCACCGCCAGCGCGGTGGGATTCGGCGGGCAGATGATGGTCCTGACACCGCCGTGGGCGCAGGGCTGCTATCGCTGTCTGTGGCCAGACGATGCTGAGCCAGAGCGTAACTGTCGCACCGCGGGCATTCTTGGCCCGGTTGTGGGGGTGATGGGTACCCTGCAGGCGCTCGAGGCCATCAAGCTGCTCAGCGGAATGGAGACCGAGCGCAACATGTTGCGGTTATTTGACGCCCGCTCCAGCGGCTGGCGTCATCTGGCGTTACACCGCGCCAGCCACTGCCCGGTATGTGGAGGCGGCAATGCGCATTCTGTTTAACGATGAGCCGATGAAATGCGAGGACGGGCTCACCGTTGCCGTGCTGCTCGATAAACTGCGCCAGCTCAAGCCGGGAACGGCGCTGGCGCTCAATCAACAGATCCTGCCGCGCGAGCAGTGGGAACATCAGCAGGTCAATGAAGGCGACCAGATCCTGCTGTTTCAGGTTATCGCAGGGGGCTGAGATGTTACGTATTGCCGATAAAGTCTTTGATTCACATCTGTTTACCGGAACCGGGAAATTCGCATCACCCCAGCTGATGGTCGATGCCATCCGTGAAAGCGGCAGCCAGCTGGTCACGCTGGCGTTAAAGCGCGTGGATCTGCGCCATCACAGTGATGCCATTCTGGCGCCTTTACTGGAAGCTGGCGTCACGCTACTGCCAAATACTTCCGGCGCGAAAACGGCCGAAGAGGCCATTTTCGCCGCCCAACTGGCGCGTGAAGCGCTCGGCACACGCTGGCTGAAGCTGGAAATTCACCCGGATGCTCGCTGGCTGTTGCCCGACCCGATCGAGACGCTGAAAGCGGCGGAAAAGCTGGTACAACAAGGGTTCATCGTTCTGCCTTACTGCGGTGCCGATCCGGTACTCTGCAAACGTCTGGAAGACGTTGGCTGCGCCGCCGTTATGCCGCTGGGCGCGCCTATTGGCTCCAACCAGGGGCTGGAAACCCGGGCAATGCTGGAGATCATCATTGAGCAGGCCACCGTGCCGGTGGTGGTGGATGCGGGTATTGGCGTACCAAGCCATGCCGCGCAGGCGCTGGAGATGGGGGCGGACGCGGTGCTGGTGAACACGGCCATCGCGGTTGCCGACGATCCGGTCATGATGGCGCGCGCGTTTCGCATGGCGGTGGAGGCTGGCCTGCTGGCACGGCAATCAGGCCCTGGCTCGCGCAGTTTTCAGGCGCAGGCCACCAGCCCGCTGACCGGTTTTCTGGAGGCAATCTCATGACCACCTTTACCGACCGCTGGCGGCAGCTTAACTGGGACGACATTGCCCTGCGCATCAACAGCAAAACGCCGGTCGACGTCGAGCGCGCACTGAATGCGCGCCATCTGACCCGCGACGATTTAATGGCCCTGCTCTCCCCTGCGGCCAGCGCTTATCTGGAGCCAATGGCCCAGCGCGCCCAGCGTCTCACCCGACAGCGCTTTGGCAACACGGTGAGCTTTTACGTCCCGCTCTATCTCTCAAACCTGTGCGCCAATGACTGTACCTACTGCGGCTTCTCCATGAGCAACCGCATTAAGCGTAAGACGCTTGATGAGGAGGAGATCGCGCGCGAGTGTGCGGCGATCCGGGAAATGGGCTTCGAGCATCTCCTGCTGGTCACCGGAGAGCACCAGGGCAAAGTTGGGATGGACTATTTCCGCCAGCACCTTCCTGCCATTCGTCGTCAGTTCGCCTCGTTGCAGATGGAAGTGCAGCCCCTGTCGCAGGACGAGTATGCGGAGCTCAAAACGCTCGGACTGGATGGAGTGATGGTCTATCAGGAAACGTACCACGAAGCGACCTACGCCCGGCATCACCTGAAGGGCAAGAAACAGGACTTCTTCTTCCGCCTTGAAACGCCGGACAGGCTCGGACGTGCCGGGATCGACAAAATTGGCCTTGGTGCGCTGATTGGGCTTTCCGATAGCTGGCGCGTGGATTGCTATATGGTGGCGGAACATCTGTTGTGGCTTCAGCAGCACTACTGGCAGAGCCGCTACTCCATCTCCTTCCCCCGGCTGCGCCCGTGTGCTGGCGGGATTGAACCGGCCTCACTCATGGACGAGCGCCAGCTGGTACAAACGATCTGCGCGTTTCGCCTGCTTGCCCCGGAGGTTGAATTATCGCTCTCAACACGTGAATCACCGGCGTTCCGCGACCGCGTGATCCCGCTTGCGATAAACAACGTGAGCGCATTTTCCAAAACACAGCCGGGCGGTTATGCCGATGATCACCCTGAACTGGAGCAGTTTTCCCCGCATGATGGACGACGTCCGGAAGCGGTCGCCGCGGCCCTGAGCGCGCAGGGGCTGCAGCCGGTCTGGAAAGACTGGGACAGCTGGCTGGGAAGAGCCTCGCAATTACGCTGAAACATACTGCAACTCCGCAGAAATAAAACGAGTCGGCACGGAGAGTCACAACCGGATGATTGTCAGCTATCGTCCGGTTTTTTATTGTCATGTGGTCAGCAACGGACGCTGACCAGGGCGAAAAGCTTCTTCCTCGTTTCGCCCTGCCTCTGACTTATCGTGCACACTGAATTTCTGATTTTATAAGTAATTTCTTAGCCATTCTTAAGATAAATCATCTCGTCTGAAATCGTGTTCCGTATAATTCACAGCTAACCGCAGGACTGCGACTATGCTGAGAGGATATCGGCAGACGAAAAGCATTCACCCTCAGGAATGATGTACAACTCATGGCACTTCACAGCAAAAAACTCTCTTTTACCCGGCCAATAATGGCCAGCTTCGCGGGGATACTGTGCAGTTTTGCACTGATCGCTGTCGTGGTTACGCTTTCGCAACGAAAGGATTTTCTTGAGGATTATCATAAAATTAATGGTAATTTCACGCATAATCTGGCGGTTAACTATACCGAATCAATGTTGCGTGAAAACGACTATATTCTTGGTCGTTCTGCGATGTACTTTTCCCGCAACGAAATACTGAATGAGACGCTGAACGTCAACCCGACGCAAGGGTTGCAGATGTTGATGCATTTGCAAAACCTGATGCCGACCGTGTCATCCATCTCGCTGGCCGACACGGAAGGGCATTATTTGCACGTTCCAGAAGCGCCTCCCACGGAAAAGAGTAAAAACGCCGATCCGCGGACGCGCCCGTGGTTTGTCGCCCACGCGGAAGCCAGTATTTTCAGCCATTATACCCACCCTTATATGGACTACTTTACCGGGCATCCAACGGTCACGCTTTATAAGCCATTGATTTCAACAGAAGGCAGACTCAAGGGAACCCTCGCCTTTCATCTTGATTTGGCGTCGATGGGGTATACCCTTCGACAGATGGTGGCCCCTGTACAAGGGGAATTCTTCGTCGTCGAGCGCGACGGAACCGTGGTGCTTCATCCTGACACGGGCGCGCTGTTCAAAAAATACGTGAGCGAAGCGCTGATGGACAAAATGACCAGCGGCGAGGGTCATTTATACGACCGGAAAAGTAAAACCTGGTATTACTACTACTCCTTCACTAACCCGGATTGGTTTGTCATCTACCGGGTCTCTGGCGCGACCCTGACGGATATTACCCGCCACGAAACCACTATCGTTGGCTGGGGATTTGCACTGGCGGCGATTATTATCATTCTCTTCGGTTTGTACCTTCGCCATGCCTCGCGTACCGTGCTGATGCATATTATCAACGCCATCAAAACTGGCGACGTCAGCCAGGCACCGCGTCTGGAAGCGATGCTGAGTCATACCATCCAGTCGAATAAAGAGCGTGAGATGGCATATGTCCGCCAGGCAACCCACGATGCGCTAACAGGCTGCAAAAACCGCCGCGCGTTCGATACCGATGTGGAAGAGTTAATGGCGGCTCAACAGCCTTTCGCACTGGCGCTGGTGGACATCGATAACTTCAAATCAATCAACGATACCTGGGGCCACCTTAGCGGCGATATTGTCCTGCGTAACGTGGCGCGTGAAGGGATCCAGATCATGCAACCGCACCACATCTCGGTGTACCGGTACGGTGGAGAAGAGTTTGCGGTGGTCTTCCAGGCTGCGCAAATTGCTGATGCAATCTCGTTGCTGGAAGCGTGGCGTACCACCATTGAAAAACGCGTCTGGCGGGAAGAAAACCTGCAGGTCACGTTCAGTGCAGGCCTGGGGGAATGGCATTTCGAACCGCTGGAGCAATTTGTCGGGAGCGTGGATAACGCACTTTACAGCGCAAAACAGCAGGGTAAAAACCGCATCCTTCGGACCTCCATCCGTTAATTTCTTCCCTCCCACGCTGTCCGTTTCGACGGGCAGCGTGCGCTTTCATGCAAAATTGTAACCGGTTTCAGAAAATCACCCATTTCTTTGTGATGCCTGACACACAATCGCGGTAAAGCGGTTGTTGAAGCGGTCTGCACGGGATAATTATCAATAAACACATGTAGATCGAGGCTGATTATGAAGAACATCGTTTTATGCTGTGCAGCGGGAATGTCAACCAGCATGCTGGTTCAACGTATGAAAGACGCCGCGCAGAAAAAAGGGGTTGAAGTCACCATTAAAGCCGTTCCGGTTGCGGAGTTTAAAGATAATATCGCGACGGCTGACATCGTATTGCTGGGGCCACAGGTTAAATACGAGCAGGCTAAACTTCAGGCGCAGGCCGATCCGCTGGGTAAAAAGGTCGCGGTGATCGACATGATGGATTACGGCATGATGAAAGGTGATGTCGTCCTGGAAAAAGCGCTTAAATTACTGGAGTGACCCGTGGAAGATTTAGAAACAACGATCATGGAACTGCTGGTCAACGCGGGAGCAGCGCGCAGTGCTGCCCTTACGGCGTTGCAGATGGCCCGTAAAGGTGACTTTGACGAAGCCGAAAAGGCGATGGAAGAGTCGCGTGAATACGTGAAACATGCCCACACCATCCAGACGCAGCTGATTGGTCTTGATGAAGGGACCGGAAAGCTACCGGTTAACCTGATCACCGTCCACTCTCAGGATCACCTGATGAACGCGATGGTCATTCAGGACCTGGCGGGCGATATGATTGAGCTGTATCGTCGGCTACCGCTGATAAACTGAAAAATATGCAGACATAAAAAAACCCGCCGAAGCGGGTTTTTTATTTGCTGAATCAACGATTACTCGTTGTCAGAACCACCCAGACCTGCGTTCAGCAGCTCTGCCAGGCTCGCGGATGCATCTTCAGCAGTTACCTGCGGTGCAGCTGGCAGTTCGCCTGCAGCACGACGACGCATACGATCCTGATGGTACGCATAACCGGTACCAGCCGGGATCAGACGACCTACGATAACGTTCTCTTTCAGACCGCGCAGTTCATCACGCTTACCTGCTACAGCGGCTTCGGTCAGGACACGCGTGGTCTCCTGGAACGATGCTGCAGAGATGAAGGACTCTGTTGCCAGAGACGCTTTGGTGATACCCAGCAGATCGCGCGAGAAGGTCGCAGCGATTTTGCCGTTCGCTTCCAGATCGCGGTTAGCGATCTTGACGCGTGAGTATTCAACCTGCTCGCCTTCCAGGAACTCAGAGCTGCCCGCGCTATCGATGGTTGCTTTACGCAGCATCTGACGAACGATAACTTCAATGTGTTTATCGTTAATCTTAACGCCCTGCAGACGGTATACGTCCTGTACTTCGTTAACGATGTAACGAGTAACAGCATGCACACCACGCAGACGCAGGATGTCGTGCGGCGCTTCTGGACCGTCGGAAACCACGTCACCACGTTCTACACGTTCACCTTCGAACACGTTGAGCTGACGCCACTTAGGAATCATCTCTTCGTACGGCTCGCTGCCATCTACTGGGGTGATAACCAGACGGCGTTTACCTTTGGTCTCTTTACCGAAGGAGATGATACCGCTGATTTCAGCCAGGATTGCAGGCTCTTTCGGACGACGTGCTTCAAACAGATCCGCAACGCGTGGCAGACCACCGGTGATGTCCTTGGTACCGCCGGATTCCTGAGGAATACGCGCCAGGGTGTCACCAGAACTGATCTGTACGCCATCTTCCAGCTGTACAATCGCTTTACCCGGCAGGAAGTACTGCGCAGGCATATCGGTACCAGGGATCAGAACGTCGTTACCCTGAGCATCAACGATTTTCAGTGCAGGACGCAGATCTTTACCACCGGCAGTACGCTCAGCAGAGTCCAGAACGACCAGAGAAGACAGACCGGTCAGCTCGTCGGTCTGACGAGTAATGGTCTGGCCGTCGATCATGTCAGTGAAGCGGATGAAACCACTTACTTCGGTGATAACCGGCATGGTGTGTGGATCCCAGTTTGCAACGGTTTCACCGCCGGCAACCTGCTCGCCATCACCTTTCGCCATAACAGCACCGTAAGGCACTTTATAGCTCTCTTTGGTACGACCGAATTCGTCGATCAGCTTCAGCTCGGTGTTACGAGAGGTCACAACCAGCTTGCCTGCGGAGTTAACAACAGACTTCGCGTTGCTGAGCTTGATGCTACCTTTGTTTTTCACCTGGATGCTGGATTCAGCAGCCGCACGAGATGCCGCACCACCGATGTGGAACGTACGCATCGTCAGCTGTGTACCCGGTTCACCGATGGACTGTGCCGCGATAACACCGATTGCTTCACCTTTGTTGATGATGTGGCCACGCGCCAGGTCACGACCATAGCAGTGCGCACATACACCGAAATCGGTGTCACAAGATACAACGGAACGAACTTTCACAGAGTCAACAGAGTTCGCTTCCAGCAGGTCACACCACTGTTCGTGCAGCAGCGTGTTGCGTGGAACCAGAATGTCTGCGGTACCCGGCTTCAGAATGTCTTCCGCGGTTACACGACCCAGTACGCGATCGCGCAGCGGCTCTTTAACATCACCACCCTCGATAACCGGGGTCATGGTGATACCTTCGAGGGTGCCACAATCGTCTTCGGTCACAACCAGATCCTGTGCAACGTCAACCAGACGACGCGTCAGATAACCGGAGTTCGCTGTTTTCAGTGCGGTATCCGCCAGACCTTTACGCGCACCGTGAGTAGAGATGAAGTACTGGAGTACGTTCAGACCTTCACGGAAGTTCGCGGTGATTGGCGTTTCGATGATGGAGCCATCTGGCTTCGCCATCAGACCACGCATACCTGCCAGCTGACGAATCTGTGCTGCAGAACCACGCGCACCGGAGTCGGCCATCATGTAAATGCTGTTGAAGGAAACCTGCTGCTCTTCTACGCCGTCACGGTTAATCACGGTTTCGGTTTGCAGGTTATCCATCATCGCTTTGGATACACGATCGTTCGCCGCAGCCCAGATATCGATAACTTTGTTATAGCGTTCGCCCGCGGTAACCAGACCAGACTGGAACTGCTCCTGGATCTCAGCAACTTCGGCTTCCGCTTCAGAGATGATCTCGTGTTTCTTCTCTGGGATAACCATGTCATCGATACCAACAGATGCACCTGAACGCGCTGCATATGCAAAGCCGGTATACATTGTCTGGTCAGCGAAGATAACTGTCGGCTTCAGACCCAGAATGCGGTAACAGGTGTTCAGCATTTTGGAGATCGCTTTCTTACCCAGCGCCTGGTTGACGATGGAGAAAGGCAGACCTTTCGGTACGATCATCCACAGAATGGCACGGCCAACGGTCGTGTCTTTCAGGCTGGTTTTCGCAACGAATTCGCCGTTAGCATCTTTTTCATATTCAGTGATACGCACTTTGACACGCGCATGCAGAGAGGCCAGGCCAGCACGATAGATACGCTCAGCTTCTTTAGGGCCAGTCAGCACCATGCCTTCGCCTTTGGCGTTAACACAGTCACGGGTCATGTAGTACAGACCCAATACAACGTCCTGAGAAGGAACGATGATTGGTTCACCGTTCGCTGGAGACAGGATGTTGTTAGTAGACATCATCAGCGCACGCGCTTCGAGCTGGGCTTCCAGCGTCAGCGGTACGTGAACAGCCATCTGGTCACCATCGAAGTCGGCGTTATATGCCGCACAAACCAGCGGGTGCAGCTGGATAGCTTTACCTTCGATCAGTACCGGTTCAAATGCCTGGATACCCAGACGGTGCAGTGTTGGTGCACGGTTCAGCAGTACCGGGTGTTCGCGGATAACTTCGTCCAGGATATCCCAAACGACAGCTTCTTCACGCTCAACCATTTTCTTAGCGGCTTTGATGGTGGTGGCCAGGCCACGCAGTTCCAGCTTGCCGTAGATGAACGGTTTGAACAGCTCCAGTGCCATTTTCTTCGGCAGACCGCACTGATGCAGACGCAGGTATGGACCTACGGTGATAACAGAACGACCGGAGTAGTCAACACGCTTACCGAGCAGGTTCTGACGGAAACGACCCTGTTTACCTTTGATCATATCGGCCAAAGATTTCAGAGGACGTTTGTTAGAACCGGTGATCGCACGACCGCGACGACCGTTATCCAGCAGGGCATCTACCGCTTCCTGCAGCATACGTTTTTCGTTACGTACGATGATGTCCGGCGCAGCCAGATCCAGCAGACGTTTCAGACGGTTGTTACGGTTGATAACGCGACGATACAGATCGTTCAGATCCGACGTTGCGAAACGACCACCATCCAGCGGAACCAGCGGACGCAGATCTGGCGGCAGAACCGGCAGAACGGTCAGGATCATCCACTCTGGTTTGTTACCAGACTGAACGAATGCTTCCAGCAGTTTGATACGCTTGGTCAGCTTTTTACGCTTGGTTTCGGAGTTGGTTTCGTTCAGCTCTTCACGCAGCTGCTCGCACTCTTGCTCCAGGTCCATGCTCTTCAGTAGGGCCTGAATAGCTTCCGCACCCATCTTCGCGTCGAATTCGTCACCGAACTCTTCCAGCGCGTCCAGATACTGTTCTTCGGTCAGAATCTGGTGGCGTTCCAGGTTCGTCATACCGCCTTCGATAACGACATAAGATTCGAAGTACAGAACACGTTCGATATCGCGCAGCGGCATATCCAGCAGCAGGCCGATACGGGACGGCAGAGATTTCAGGAACCAGATGTGCGCAGTTGGAGATGCCAGTTCGATGTGGCCCATGCGCTCACGGCGCACTTTGGTCTGGGTCACTTCAACGCCGCACTTCTCACAGATCACACCACGGTGTTTCAGGCGCTTGTACTTACCGCACAGGCACTCGTAGTCTTTTACTGGCCCGAAAATTCGTGCACAGAAAAGGCCGTCACGCTCAGGCTTGAACGTACGGTAGTTGATGGTTTCCGGCTTTTTAACTTCACCGAAAGACCATGAACGGATCATGTCTGGCGAAGCCAGAGCAATTTTGATCGCATCAAACTCTTCGGTTTTAGTCTGCGCTTTCAGAAACTTTAATAAATCTTTCACGGATTTGCTCCCGTCGGAGTTAGCACAATCTGGTGTCGGGGGTTAGCCCGACACCAGTGACCTGTTTGAGCGAGAATTACTCGTCTTCCAGTTCGATGTTGATACCCAGCGAACGAATCTCTTTCAACAGTACGTTGAAGGACTCTGGCATGCCCGGTTCCATCTGATGATTGCCGTCCACGATGTTTTTATACATCTTGGTACGACCGTTCACGTCATCAGACTTAACGGTGAGCATTTCCTGCAGGGTGTATGCTGCGCCGTATGCTTCCAGCGCCCACACTTCCATCTCCCCGAAGCGCTGACCACCGAACTGCGCCTTACCACCCAGCGGCTGCTGAGTAACCAGGCTGTAAGAACCGGTAGAACGAGCGTGCATCTTGTCGTCGACCAGGTGGTTCAGTTTCAGCATGTACATGTAACCTACGGTTACCGGACGCTCGAACTGTTCACCGGTACGGCCATCAAACAGCGTAATCTGACCAGACGTTGGCAGACCACCCAGTTGCAGCAGCTCTTTGATTTCAGATTCTTTTGCACCGTCGAATACCGGCGTTGCAATCGGCATACCTTTGCGCAGGTTCTCTGCCAGACGCAGCACTTCTTCATCGCTGAAGGTGCTCAGGTCGACTTTCTGACGAACGTCGGTACCCAGATCGTAGGCACGCTGGATGAATTCGCGCAGTTTCGCGACTTCTTCCTGCTGTTTCAGCATGGCGTTGATCTTATCGCCGATACCTTTCGCAGCCATACCCAGGTGGGTTTCCAGAATCTGACCGATGTTCATACGAGACGGTACGCCCAGTGGGTTCAGTACGATATCTACCGGCGTACCGTTAGCATCGTGCGGCATATCTTCGATCGGGTTGATCTTAGAGATAACACCCTTGTTACCGTGACGACCTGCCATCTTATCACCAGGCTGGATCTGACGTTTAACAGCCAGATACACCTTAACAATCTTCAGCACGCCTGGTGCCAGATCGTCGCCCTGAGTGATTTTACGGCGTTTCGCTTCGAGTTTTTTCTCGAACTCGTGTTTCAGTTCGTCATACTGCTCAGCCAGCTGTTCCAGCTGATTTTGTTTCTCTTCGTCGGTCAGGCCCAGTTCCAGCCAGCGATCGCGTGGCAGTTTGTCGAGCTTCTCAGCTTCAACGCCACCGGCAACCAGCACCGCATAGATACGGCTGAACAGACCCGCTTCGAGGATCTGCAGTTCTTCAGACAGGTCTTTCTTAGCCTGTTTGAGCTGCATCTCTTCGATTTCCAGCGCACGCTTATCTTTTTCAACGCCGTCACGGGTGAAGACCTGAACATCGATAACCGTCCCGGAAACACCGTTTGGTACGCGCAGAGAAGAGTCTTTAACGTCAGACGCTTTCTCACCGAAGATAGCACGCAGCAGTTTCTCTTCTGGCGTCAGCTGGGTTTCACCTTTCGGCGTTACCTTACCAACCAGAATGTCGCCGCCGGTCACTTCTGCACCGATGTAAACGATACCGGATTCATCCAGTTTGGAGAGCGCAGCTTCACCCACGTTAGGGATGTCAGCGGTGATCTCTTCTGGCCCCAGCTTGGTGTCACGGGACACACATGCCAGTTCCTGAATGTGGATGGTAGTGAAACGATCTTCCTGAACCACACGCTCGGAGACGAGGATGGAGTCTTCGAAGTTGTAACCGTTCCACGGCATGAACGCTACGCGCATGTTCTGACCGAGCGCCAGTTCACCGAGGTCAGTGGACGGACCGTCTGCCAGCACGTCGCCGCGCTCAACGGGCTCACCCAGAGACACACAAGGCATCTGGTTGATACAGGTGTTCTGGTTAGAACGGGTGTATTTGGTCAGGTTATAAATGTCGATACCTGCTTCGCCCGGGTACATCTCGTCTTCGTTAACTTTGATAACGATACGGGAAGCATCCACGTACTGAACAGTACCGCCACGTTTAGCCACCGCAGTAACACCGGAGTCAACGGCAACAGCACGTTCCATACCGGTACCAACCAGCGGCTTATCAGCACGCAGAGTTGGAACGGCCTGACGTTGCATGTTCGCACCCATCAATGCACGGTTGGCGTCATCGTGTTCCAGGAACGGGATCAGGGACGCACCGACGGATACCACCTGCTGGGTGGATACGTCCATGTAGTCAACCTGGTCGCGGCTGAACAAGCTGGATTCGCCTTTGCTACGGCAGGTAACCAGATCTTCTACAAAGTGGCCTTCGTCATCCAGGTTGGAGTTCGCCTGAGCGATAACGTAGTTGCCTTCTTCGATAGCAGACAGGTAGTGAATTTCGTCAGTTACAACACCGTCGGTCACTTTACGGTACGGTGTCTCAAGGAAACCGTATTCGTTAGTCTGTGCGTACACGGACAGGGAGTTGATCAGACCGATGTTTGGACCTTCAGGCGTTTCGATTGGACATACGCGACCGTAGTGAGTCGGGTGTACGTCTCGAACTTCGAAGCCTGCACGTTCACGGGTCAGACCGCCTGGGCCGAGTGCAGAGATACGACGTTTGTGCGTGATCTCAGACAGCGGGTTGTTCTGGTCCATGAACTGAGACAGCTGGCTGGAACCGAAGAACTCTTTCACTGCTGCAGAAATCGGCTTGGCGTTGATCATATCCTGAGGCATCAGGGTATCCAGATCGCCCAGAGACAGACGCTCTTTCACCGCACGCTCAACACGTACCAGGCCAACGCGGAACTGGTTTTCCGCCATTTCGCCTACGGAACGGATACGACGGTTGCCGAGGTGGTCGATATCGTCCACTTCGCCTTTGCCGTTACGGATATCGATGAGCTTCTTCATCACTTCGATGATGTCGTCTTTGCTCAGGATACCGGAACCTTCGATCTCATCACGCAGCAGAGAACGGTTGAACTTCATACGACCAACCGCGGACAGATCGTAGCGGTCTTCGGAGAAGAACAGGTTCTCGAACAGGCTTTCAGCCGCTTCGCGAGTTGGTGGTTCACCAGGGCGCATCATGCGGTAGATTTCTACAAGCGCGCTCAGACGATCGGTCGTTGGATCGACGCGGATAGTCTCAGAGATATAAGGACCGTGGTCCAGATCGTTGGTGAACAGCGTTTCGATGCGTTTGTGGCCAGACTGGCTCAGCTTAGCCAGCAGATCCAGGCTCAGCTCCATGTTCGCCGGGCAGATCAGCTCGCCAGTTGATTCATCAACGTAATCTTTCGCGGCTACTTTTCCAGCAATGTATTCAACCGGAACTTCGATGAGTTTGATATCATCTTTTTCCAGCTGACGGATGTGGCGCGCGGTAATACGGCGGCCTTTTTCCACATACACTTTGCCGTCGGCTTCGATGTCGAACGACGCGGTCTCACCACGCAGACGCTCTGGCACCAGCTCCATCTGCAACTTGTTGTCGCGGATTTCAAAGATTACTTTCTCAAAGAACAGGTCCAGGATCTGTTCAGTGGTGTATTGCAGCGCACGCAAAATGATGGTCGCAGGCAGTTTACGACGACGGTCGATACGGACAAACAGGTTGTCTTTAGGATCGAACTCGAAGTCCAGCCAGGAACCACGGTAAGGAATGATACGCGCGTTATACAGTACTTTACCGGATGAGTGTGTTTTACCTTTATCGCTGTCGAAGAAGACACCCGGGCTACGATGCAGCTGGGAAACGATAACACGCTCAGTACCGTTGATGACGAAAGTACCGTTGTCTGTCATGAGTGGAATTTCACCCATGTAGACTTCTTGTTCTTTAATGTCTTTTACGGTGCCTTCTGGCGCTTCGCGCTCATAGATCACCAGACGCAGTTTTACGCGCAGCGGTGCGGAATAGGTCACGCCACGGATCTGACATTCCTGAACGTCAAACACCGGTTCGCCAAGGCGGTAGCTGACGTACTGCAGCTCGGAGTTACCGCTGTAGCTCTGAATCGGGAACACGGAACGGAAGGCTGCTTCCAGGCCGTACTGCCCTTCAGGATCTTGCTCGATAAACTTCTGGAACGAGTCAAGCTGGATAGAAAGGAGATATGGAATGTCCAGAACTTGTGGACGTTTACCAAAATCCTTACGAATACGTTTTTTCTCGGTATAGGAGTAAACCATAGGGTTCCTCAGCTCGCTGACAAGTCGACCCATCTGTCCGACGAAGGGACAGTTTGTGCAACACCATTTTGTGGACCGGAAAATTGAATACTTTCCGCAATACCTGTTGCTATCACGCTTAAATCATTTCGTCGCGATTTACACAGAGCGCGCACCCTGTCGCAATATATTAAGTCGTCGATAGAAACATGCATTGTCAGGACAACCAGTAGTCAAACAGTGTGAAATGCTACTGATGCCTTACAGCGCAAAAAGGCTGGTGACTAAAAAGTCACCAGCCATCAGCCTAATGACTTAGGCTGCAACCAGAAAAGTTGGCTTATTTAACTTCAACTTCAGCGCCAGCTTCTTCCAGAGATTTTTTCAGTGCTTCTGCGTCGTCTTTGCTCACGCCTTCTTTCAGCGCAGCTGGAGCAGCTTCTACCAGGTCTTTAGCTTCTTTCAGACCCAGGCCAGTTGCGCCACGTACTGCTTTGATAACAGCAACTTTGTTAGCGCCAGCAGCTTTCAGAATTACGTCGAATTCAGTTTTTTCTTCAGCAGCTTCAACCGGGCCAGCAGCTACAGCTACAGCAGCAGCAGCGGAAACACCGAATTTTTCTTCCATTGCAGAGATCAGTTCTACAACGTCCATTACGGACATAGCTGCAACTGCTTCAATGATTTGATCTTTAGTGATAGACATTTAAATTGTTCCTGAAAATCAGAATAAGTTTATACGTAAGCAAATGCTTTATAAAGATAACTGCGATTAAGCAGCTTCTTTTGCATCGCGAACAGCAGCCAGAGTGCGAACCAGTTTGCCAGCCGAAGCTTCTTTCATGGTTGCCATCAGGCGTGCAATTGCTTCTTCGTAGGTCGGCAGGGTTGCCAGGCGATCGATTTGCGATGCCGGGATCAACTCACCTTCAAAGGCTGCAGCTTTGACCTCAAATTTTGCATTCGCTTTCGCGAACTCTTTGAACAGACGAGCAGCAGCGCCCGGGTGTTCCATAGAGTATGCAATAAGGGTCGGACCAACAAACGTGTCTTTCAGGCACTCGAAAGGAGTACCTTCAACTACGCGACGCAGCAGGGTGTTACGAACAACACGCATGTATACGCCAGCTTCACGACCTGCTTTACGCAGTTCAGTCATTTTGTCTACAGTAACGCCACGGGAATCCGCAACTACTGCAGACAGCGCGCCTTTGGCTACTTCGCTGACTTCAGCAACAATCGCTTGTTTGTCTTGAAGATTTAAAGCCATTAGCTTTGCTCCTGGATGTTTGCCGGAACTCATGTTCCGGAACTCACTTCACTCTCCCCAACGGAAAGAGCGTCTTAATACGGTGAGCAGAAACAAGCCAGAGTATCCAAAAATAATCTTAGCGTTCTGTCACCGTCTACGCAGGGCATTAAGTTTCTTGCGAAACACCTGCGGTCTTCGACGGAGGCCTGGATTAGGCCAGGCTCCAACGAACAAATCTTTTAGCCGCTAACTTTTGTTAGCAAACGTGGGGGTAAGATTGTAGACAAAATCACCGCCCACGTAAAGGCATTAGTTTGCAGCAGCGCTCAGGCCAGCCTGGTCAACTGCAACACCTGCACCCATGGTGGTGGAGATGCTAACTTTCTTGATGTACACACCTTTCGCCTGAGTTGGTTTTGCTTTTTTCAGCGCAACCAGCAGAGCTTCCAGGTTTTCTTTCAGTTTGTCAGCGTCAAAGTCCACTTTACCGATGGTGGTGTGGATGATGCCGTTTTTGTCGTTACGATAACGAACCTGACCTGCTTTAGCGTTCTTAACAGCTTCAGCAACGTTAGGGGTTACAGTACCCACTTTCGGGTTTGGCATCAGGCCGCGTGGACCCAGAACCTGGCCCAGCTGGCCAACAACGCGCATTGCATCTGGAGAAGCAATAACAACGTCAAAGTTCATTTCGCCTTTCTTGATCTGGTCAGCCAGATCTTCCATACCTACCAGTTCAGCGCCGGCAGCTTTAGCCGCTTCAGCGTTTGCACCCTGAGCAAATACAGCTACGCGTACGGAACGGCCAGTACCGTGTGGCAGTACAGTTGCACCACGAACGTTCTGATCAGATTTACGAGCATCGATGCCCAGGTTAACAGCAACGTCAACGCTTTCAACGAACTTAGCGGTAGCCAGTTCTTTCAGCAGAGCGATAGCTTCGTTGATGTCGTACTGTTTGGTCGCATCAACTTTGTCACGGATCACGGACATGCGCTTGGTCAGTTTAGCCATTTCTTAGTCCTCCACTACCAGGCCCATGGAACGTGCAGTACCTTCGATTGAGCGAGTCATCGCTTCAATGTCGGCACCAGTCATGTCGGCAGCTTTGGTCTGCGCGATTTCCTGCAGCTGAGCGCGGGAAATTTTACCCACTTTGTCTTTGTTCGGTTTACCGGAACCAGACTTGATACCCGCCGCTTTCTTCAGCAGAACTGCTGCTGGAGGGGTTTTGGTAACGAAAGTGAAAGAACGGTCAGCGTATACAGTGATAACAACTGGGATTGGCAGACCTTTTTCCATGGATTCGGTTTTGGCGTTGAACGCTTTACAGAATTCCATGATGTTCACACCCTGCTGACCCAGAGCTGGACCAACTGGTGGACTTGGGTTCGCCATACCTGCTGCAACCTGCAGCTTGACGTAGGCTTGTACTTTCTTAGCCATTCTAAAATCCTCTGATTGGGTGATAACGCCTCAAGGAGGCTCCCCGTGAATAAAATCGTTTTACAGGCCGCAGCCCATAAAAACAAAAGGCGCGAAATTGTATTCCAATCTCGCGCCTTGTGCAACGATTAAATCGTCGCTTTTTTGATCGCTGCTTAGGCTTTTTCTACCTGGGCAAAGTCCAGTTCTACCGGGGTCGCACGACCGAAGATAGAAACGGACACTTTCAGGCGGGACTTTTCGTAGTCCACTTCTTCAACCACGCCATTAAAGTCAGCAAACGGACCGTCATTAACACGAACCATTTCACCCGGTTCAAACAGCGTTTTCGGACGCGGCTTATCACCCACCTGCTGCAGGCGGTTCATAATCGCATCAACTTCTTTGTCGCTGATTGGCGCCGGACGGTCAGACGTGCCGCCGATAAAGCCCATCACGCGCGGTACGCTGCGCACCAGGTGCCAGCTCGCGTCGTTCATAACCATCTGAACCAGCACGTAACCCGGGAAGAATTTACGCTCGCTTTTGCGACGTTGGCCGCCACGGATCTCGACCACTTCTTCGGTCGGAACCATAACTTCGCCAAATAACTCTTCCATGTTGTGTAATTTGATATGCTCACGCAGCGACGTTGCTACGCGGCCTTCAAAACCGGAAAACGCCTGAACGACGTACCAGCGCTTTTTAGGGGCTTCAGACATCTCAGAACCTCAGGCCAGTGATAAAGGATACCAGGCGAACCAGAATACCATCCAGTCCCCACAGGATCAGTGACATTACAGCGGTAACCGCCGCTACGATCAGCGTGGTGTGCAATGTTTCCTGGCGAGTCGGCCAAATTACCTTGCGGACTTCGGTACGCGCTTCGCGAGCAAAAGCGACAGTCGCTTTGCCTTTTGTCGTCAACAGCGCGACACCACCCGCTGCAGCAATCAGAATTACCACTGCAAGCGCGCGTAGCGGCAGCATCATGTCACGATAAAGGTAGTTGCCGACAATCGCTACAATCAGCAGCACGGCTACGACTACCCATTTCATCGCTTCCAGGCCGCGCCCGCTCCCTTGAGCTTCGGTATTCGCACTCATAAACCAACCTGTCAGAAGTATTCTACAAACATTTTCACCCCGCGATTGCGAGGCAAACCAAATCGAAATGCTAATTCGCTTTTCGGATTATACGCTCTCTGCAGAGCCTGTCTCAGCAATGATTATGACAAATTTAATCACTGATGAGCCAGGTTCTGATCTGAAAGCGTGCAAAAAGGGCATCAAATGATGCCCTTTTATTGCGCATTGCGTCAAATGTTATCAGCAATTAGCCGAGAACTTTAGCAACCACGCCCGCGCCAACGGTACGGCCACCTTCACGGATTGCGAAACGCAGACCGTCGTCCATCGCGATTGGGTGGATCAGCGTCACAACCATCTTGATGTTGTCGCCTGGCATTACCATCTCAACGCCTTCTGGCAGTTCGATGGTACCGGTCACGTCAGTTGTACGGAAGTAGAACTGTGGACGGTAGCCTTTGAAGAACGGAGTATGACGGCCGCCTTCGTCTTTGGACAGGATGTACACTTCAGATTCGAACTTGGTGTGTGGCTTGATTGAGCCTGGCTTAGCCAGTACCTGACCACGTTCGATTTCTTCACGTTTGATACCACGCAGCAGAACACCTACGTTCTCACCAGCACGGCCTTCGTCCAGCAGTTTGCGGAACATTTCAACGCCAGTACAGGTAGACTTAGCAGTCTCTTTGATACCAACGATTTCAACTTCTTCGCCAACTTTGATGATACCGCGCTCAACACGACCGGTAACAACGGTACCACGACCGGAGATGGAGAATACGTCTTCGATTGGCAGCAGGAACGGCTTGTCAATCGCACGCTCTGGTTCTGGGATGTAAGAATCCAGGAAGCCAGCCAGTTCGATGATTTTCTCTTCCCACTCTGCTTCGCCTTCCAGCGCTTTCAGCGCGGAACCACGAACGATTGGAGTGTCGTCGCCTGGGAAATCGTACTGAGACAGCAGTTCACGAACTTCCATCTCTACCAGTTCCAGCAGCTCTTCGTCATCAACCATGTCACATTTGTTCAGGAACACGATGATGTAAGGAACGCCTACCTGACGACCCAGCAGGATGTGCTCACGAGTCTGAGGCATTGGGCCGTCAGTCGCAGCAACAACCAGGATCGCGCCGTCCATCTGCGCAGCACCGGTGATCATGTTTTTAACATAGTCGGCGTGGCCTGGGCAGTCTACGTGTGCGTAGTGGCGAGTCGGGGTGTCGTACTCAACGTGAGAGGTGTTGATGGTGATACCACGAGCTTTTTCTTCTGGCGCGTTATCGATCTGGTCGAATGCACGAGCAGAACCACCGTAGGTTTTAGCCAGAACGGTAGTGATTGCAGCGGTCAGCGTTGTTTTACCATGGTCAACGTGGCCGATAGTACCGACGTTAACGTGCGGTTTTGTACGTTCAAACTTTTCTTTAGACATCGATTGTCCCTCTAAGACACGGATAAATCGGTGATATCACCACATCAACCAGGCGAAATGCCTGAATTGTTGAATACAGTAAAATTGAAACAGAGAGAAACGGGAAGGAGAAGTGAAGTGGTGCTGATACCCAGAGTCGAACTGGGGACCTCACCCTTACCAAGGGTGCGCTCTACCAACTGAGCCATATCAGCACGTATTGGAGCGGGCAGCGGGAATCGAACCCGCATCATCAGCTTGGAAGGCTGAGGTAATAGCCATTATACGATGCCCGCATCCTGAAACTCGGCTACCCAGTTCTTTCTGTAACAAAAAAAGAGATTTCTCTCTTTTTAGGTTCGAGCTGATTCAATTTTCAAACCAGCTCCGGCGGCTTAACGCTGCCAGAAAGTGGTGGTGGGGGAAGGATTCGAACCTTCGAAGTCTGTGACGGCAGATTTACAGTCTGCTCCCTTTGGCCGCTCGGGAACCCCACCGGACTTGATGGTGCCGACTACCGGAATCGAACTGGTGACCTACTGATTACAAGTCAGTTGCTCTACCTACTGAGCTAAGTCGGCATCAAGTAGCGCGCATTCTATGGAGACATGCGCAGTCATGCAACTAAAAAATTGCATAAAACGTTCTTTCGCTCACATTTTATTCGAAACCAGGGTTAACCGCTGTAAATTCATCCATTCAAGGTCAAAAATTCAACATCAGCGCCCGATTTACACCACTTATACCGTATCGTGATGGCTCCCGCGTAAAGCATCGCTTCCCCATATTTTTTCTTATTATTCCTGTCATCTGGTGTTAACCTCCTGCCCATTGTCCAAAATTAACTATGTTGAGCCCGGACGCGCTGTGTTGTGCTGGCTCACTGAAGCATGCTTATGAGCAAAAAAGAGCAAACGTTAATGACACCTTATCTTCAGTTTAACCGTAGCCAGTGGGCTGCACTGCGTGACTCCGTCCCGATGACGCTGACGGAAGGCGAAATCGCACGGTTAAAGGGGATAAACGAAGATCTGTCGCTGGAAGAAGTGGCAGAAATCTATTTACCACTCTCGCGCTTGCTTAACTTCTATATCAGCTCCAACCTGCGCCGTCAGGCGGTGCTGGAGCAGTTCCTCGGGACGAACGGCCAACGCATTCCTTATATCATCAGCATTGCAGGCAGCGTGGCCGTAGGTAAAAGCACCACCGCACGTGTATTGCAGGCGTTACTGAGCCGCTGGCCAGAACACCGCAGCGTGGAGCTCATCACCACTGACGGTTTCCTGCACCCGAATGAGGTGTTAAAGGAACGCGGGCTAATGAAGAAGAAGGGCTTCCCGCTCTCTTATGATATGCACCGTCTGGTGAAGTTTGTCTCTGACCTGAAATCGGGCGCGCCTAACGTGACGGCTCCGGTCTATTCGCACCTGATCTACGATCGCATCCCGGGTGGAGACAAAACGGTGGTTCAGCCGGATATCCTGATCCTCGAAGGGTTAAACGTCCTGCAAAGCGGGATGGATTATCCTCACGATCCCCATCATGTGTTTGTCTCTGACTTCGTCGATTTCTCTATTTATGTCGATGCGCCGGAAGACCTGCTGCAGAACTGGTATATCAACCGCTTCCTGAAGTTCCGTGAAGGCGCGTTCACCGATCCTGACTCCTATTTCCACCACTACGCCCAGCTTTCTGAAGAAGAAGCCATTAATGTGGCGCGAGGGCTGTGGAATGAGATCAACTACGTGAACCTGAAAGAGAACATCCTGCCCACACGTGAGCGCGCCAGCCTGATCCTCACCAAGAGTGAGAAACACGCAGTTGACCAGATCCGTCTGCGCAAGTAATCACGCAGACATAAAAAAACCGGCTTAGCGCCGGTTTTTTTATTGATGGATTACGCCATCGGCTTTTCGCCATTCTCATCCTGATCGACCGCGAAGCAGGCAACCAGCTGACCGCCATAATCCTTAAGCTGTGGCTGTAACTGGGTGCACGGGCCAAAGCGGCGACTGCAGCGGGCGTTGAATGCACAGCCTGGAGGCGGATTCAGCGGGCTGGGCAATTCACCCGTCAGCTTGATACGCTCACGACGATCGTCAGGGTTCAGACGCGGGGTAGCAGACAGCAGCGCCTGGGTGTACGGGTGACGAGGATGAGTAAAGATCTGCTCTTTTGTCCCCTTCTCCACGCAGCGCCCCAGATACATCACCATCACTTCGTCGGCAATGTGCTCCACAACCGACAGGTCGTGCGAAATAAACACGTACGACAGCCCCATGTCCTGCTGCAGATCCATCATCAGGTTCAACACCTGCGCACGCACAGAAACGTCGAGGGCAGATACCGGCTCATCGGCGATGACCACGTCAGGGTCGAGCATCAAACCACGCGCAATCGCGATACGCTGGCGCTGGCCGCCAGAGAACATATGCGGATAACGATCGTAATGCTCGGTCTTCAGGCCCACTTTCGCCATCATCGCCAGCGCTTTTTCACGACGCTGCTCTTTGCTCAGATTGCTGTTAATCAGCAGGGGCTCTTCCAGAATCTGTCCCACTTTTTTACGCGGGTTCAACGATCCGTACGGATTCTGGAACACAATCTGGATTTTCTGACGGCGCAGTTTCTGCGCCTGCGGATCGTGCTTGAGCAGGTCCTGTCCCTGATAATAGAGCTCACCGCCAGTGGGGACTTCAATCATCGTCAGCAAACGACCCAACGTCGATTTGCCACAGCCTGACTCACCGACCACCGCCAGCGTTTTGCCGCGTTCAAGGGTAAAGGAGACGCCATCCAGCGCTTTCACCAGGCGTTCAGGCGCAAACAGCCCCTTCTTCACCGGATAGTATTTTTTCAGGTCGATAGCCTGCAACAGCGGTTGTTGCGTGGTGGCCTGTTGCGTACTCATAGTGTTGGCCTCCCGGCATCATCGAGTGGGTAGTGGCATTTCGACTGACGACCGTCAGCAAGCAGGTTGAGCTCTGGCTCTTCTGCACGACATTTGTCTGTAGCATACGGACAACGCGGATTAAGCAGGCAGCCCTGCGGTCGGTCATATTTACCTGGTACGACGCCCGGAAGTGATGCCAGGCGCGCTTTGTCCTGGGCAAACTCCGGCAGCGCACGCAAAAGCGCCTGCGTATACGGGTGACGCGGCGCGCGGAAAATATCGTGCGAATGGCCAGTCTCGACCACCTGACCTGCATACATCACGATAATTTTGTGCGCCGCTTCGGCCACCAGCGCCAGGTCATGCGTAATCAGCACCAGCGCCATGTTCTCTTTCTGCTGCAGTTCCAGCAGCAGCTCGATGATCTGCGCCTGGATAGTCACGTCCAGTGCCGTTGTCGGTTCATCCGCAATCAGCAGTTTTGGCCGACAGGCAATCGCCATGGCGATCATCACACGCTGGCTCATCCCACCGGAGAGCTGGTGCGGGTAAACGTCCAGACGCGATGCCGGGTCAGGGATACCAACCTGATTCAGCAGATCGATCGCACGCTGACGCCGGGTCTTCTTATTCCCGCCCTGGTGCACCTTGATGGCTTCCATAATCTGGAATCCCACGGTGTAACAAGGGTTCAGGCTGGTCATCGGGTCCTGGAAGATCATCGCCACTTCCGCACCGACCAGCTGGCGGCGCTGCTTTTCGGAGATACGCTGCAGGTCCTGACCGTTAAACTCCAGACTCTCGGCCATCACACGGCCGGGATAATCAATCAGCCCCATGATGGCCAGTGAACTGACCGACTTACCGGAACCCGACTCACCCACAATGCCGACCACTTCGCCCTGATTTACGCTGTAGCTGATGCGGTCCACGGCGCGAAACGGAGTGCCTTCGTCACCGAAGTGCACCGATAATTTATCTACATTTAATAACGCCATCTCGTGCCTCTTACTGCTTCAGTTTGGGATCAAGTGCATCACGCAGGCCATCACCCATCAGGTTAAATGCCAGCACCGTCAGCAGGATTGCCAGACCCGGGAAGGTCACAACCCACCAGGCGCTTTGGGCGAACTGCAACACATCGGAGAGCATGGTGCCCCACTCCGGTGTTGGCGGCTGCGCACCCATGCCCAGGAAGCCAAGAGCGGCCATATCAAGAATGGCGTTAGAGAAACCGAGCGACGCCTGAACAATCAGCGGCGCCAGGCAGTTCGGGAAGATGTTGACGAACATTTGACGCATCGCGCCAGCACCCGCCACGCGGGAGGCCGTTACGTAGTCGCGGTTTACTTCCACCAGCACCGCCGCACGTGTGAGTCGCACATAGTGGGGAAGCGCCACGAAGGTTAATGCCAGCGCGGCGTTACTGATCGACGGACCAAAAATCGCCACCAGAACCAGCGCCAACAGCAAGCTGGGCAGCGCCAGCATGATATCGACGATACGCATGATGATGTTATCGATAATGCCGCCGAAGTAGCCGGCAACCAGACCGAGTACGATCCCCATAACCAGCGACAACACGACCACCAGGCAGCCGACCAGCAGCGACAGACGCGCACCGTACATCAGACGCGACAGCACATCGCGGCCCACGTCATCGGTACCCAGCAGGTGCGACAGGCTACCGCCATCCTGCCATGCTGGCGGTGCCAGCAACGCATCACGGAACTGATCCGCCGGGTTATACGGTGCAAGCACGTTGGCAAACACCGCAATCAGGATCATGACAGAGACATAAACCAGCCCCACAACCGCGCCTTTGTTGCGCTTGAAGTAGTGCCAGAATTCCTGCAGCGGCGTCATGGGAACCGGTGCAGTAACCACTTTATTTTCAGAAACGTGTGACATGATGGCCCCTTACTTCTTATGACGAATACGCGGGTTCACCACGCCGTAGAGCAAATCGACCAGCAGGTTGACGAGAATAATCATCGTCGCGACCAGCAATACCCCGCCCTGCACTACCGGATAATCACGGCGTTGCAGTGCGTCAATCAGCCAGCGTCCGAGGCCCGGCCAGGAGAAGATGGTTTCGGTCAGGATCGCACCCGCCAGCAACGTCCCCACCTGCAGACCAATAACGGTCACAACCGGCAGCATGGCGTTACGCAGGGCGTGAACGATAATGACGCGCATACGCGTCAGACCTTTGGCGCGTGCGGTGCGAATGTAATCCTCACCCAACACTTCCAGCATTGAAGAACGGGTCATACGCACGATAACCGCCAGAGGAATGGTACCGAGCACCATCGCAGGCAGGATCATATGTGCCACCGCATCAATGAAGTTACCCTCTTCGCCCCAGATAGCCGTATCGATCAGCATGAAACCGGTCAGAGGATTCGTATCATCCAGGAAGACCATATCGCTGACGCGTCCGGAGACCGGCGTCAGGTTTAGCTGCACCGAGACCAGCATGATCAGCATCATGCCCCACCAGAAGATAGGCATGGAGTAACCCGTCAGCGCCAGGCCAACAGCCGTATGGTCGAAAATAGAGCCACGTTTCACGGCAGCCAGGACCCCAACAGGGATACCCACCGCAGTGGCGAAAATCATGGCGCAGACACCAAGCTCCAGTGTCGCTTTAAAACGCGGCACGAACTCGTCCCACACCGGAAGACGGCTTTTCAGCGAAATCCCTAAATCACCGTGCAACACGCCCCAGATATAGTTGAGGTATTGCTGCCACAGTGGTTTGTTCAGGCCAAGCTCAGCCAGCAGCTGTGCATGGCGTTCAGGTGAAATACCACGCTCGCCCGCCATAATCATTACCGGGTCGCCGGGGATCATATGGACGAAGGCAAAAGTGAGAAGGGTGATACCGATAAACGTGGGGATAACAAGTCCCAGACGTCGGAGGATGAACTGCAACATAACCCGGATTCTCTCTGATGACGTACAACCAGTTGGCGTGACGTCTGTATTGCTCACAAATGTAAATTCCCTCTCTCTTCAGGAGAGGATTAGGGTGAGGGAATGCATGCACGCCCTCACCCCTGCCCTCTCCGTGAAGGAGAGGGTGAACACCCTACTTATTATTCAACAGAGACGTTTTCGAAGTGGTGTTTGCCCAGTGGATCAACCACGTAGCCCTTCACTTCTTTACGCACTGGTTCGTACACGGTGGAGTGAGCCACAATCAGAGCCGGAGCCTGATCGTGCATCACAACCTGAGCCTGTTTGTACAGCTCGATACGTTTGTTGTGATCGTCGGTCGCACGCGCCGGCTGGATCAGGTCTTCAAACGGCTTATAGCACCAGCGAGAGTAGTTAGAACCGTCTTTCGCAGCTGCACAGCTGAACAGGGTAGCGAAGAAGTTGTCCGGATCCCCATTGTCACCGGTCCAGCCCATCATCACCGCCTGATGCTCACCCGCTTTGGCACGCTTCAGATACTCGCCCCACTCGTAGGTCACAATCTTGGCCTGAACGCCCACTTTAGCCCAGTCAGCCTGAACCATTTCAGCCATACGGCGTGCATTCGGGTTATACGGACGCTGTACTGGCATCGCCCACAGCTCAACGGTAAAGCCTTTCTCCTGGCCTGCTTCTTTCAGCAGCGCTTTCGCTTTCTCAGGATCGTAGGTGTAGTCTTTAACGTCGTCGTTATAGCCCCACATAGTTGGTGGGATCAGGTTCTTGGCGGCAACACCCGCGCCCTGATAGACCGCTTTAATGATCGCTTCTTTATTCACCGCATAGGTCAGCGCCTGACGGACTTTCACGTCATCAAACGGTTTCTTCTCGGTGTTGAAGGAGAGGTAACCCACGTTCAGACCAGCCTGCTCCAGCAGGTTGATGTTTTTATCCTGCTTCATGCGCGCGATGTCAGCCGGGTTCGGGTATGGCATGACCTGGCATTCATTTTTCTGCAGTTTTGCGTAACGCACAGAAGCATCAGGCGTGATGGAGAAGACCAGACGGTCGATCTGCGGCTTGGTGCCCCAGAAGCCCGGGAAGGCTTTATACAGAATACGGGAATCTTTCTGGTACTGCAGAAGCTGGAACGGACCGGTACCGATTGGGTTCAGGTCCACTTTCTCCGGGGTGCCGGCTTTCAGCATGTTGTCCGCGTACTCTTTAGACAGAATAGAGGCGAAGTCCATGGCCAGGTCAGCCAGGAATGGTGCTTCCGGACGCGTCAGCACGAACTGAACGGTTTTATCGTCCACTTTTTTCACTTCAGCGATCAGGTCCTGCAGGCCCATCCCTTCGAAGTATTCATAGCTGCCGCCAGACACTTTGTGATACGGGTTCTGAGCGTTTTTCTGACGGTCGAAGGAGAACACAACGTCATCGGCGTTAAAATCGCGCGTTGGTTTGAATTCTTTGTTGTCCTGCCACTTCACGCCCTGGCGCAGGTGGAAGGTATAGGTCTTACCGTCTTCGCTGACGTCCCACTTCTCCGCCAGACCTGGGATCACTTCCGTGGTACCGGTTTTGAATTCAACCAGACGGTTATAGATAGGCACAGAGCTTGCGTCGTAAGTCGTACCAGAGGTAAAGAGCTGTGGGTTAAAGCCTTCCGGCGAGCCTTCAGAACAGTAAACCAGGGTTTTTGCCTGTACGCTTGCTGCCACGGTCATAGCCACCAGGCTCAGACCAAGCTTCAGCATCCCTGACTTCTTCAAGGAAATACTCATTATTCTGCTCCAATGTGATGTTTTGCTTTGTTGTGTTACGCCGCCAGACCTTTATTTATTTTTTACCCGGTCCGGTCGGTGATGCCCGAAGGCGTTTAAGGGATGGAGAATCCTTTCAGAAGAGCGTTTGAGTTGCAGCGCAGATCGTCCCTGAAATGCCCCTCATGCCCTACAATCTGTCAACAGAATGTGAAAACGTCAATACAGGTGACGGGGATTTACGCTGAGTGTGAGAAACCGCAAACAAAGATTAAAAAAACTATGTATGCCAGTTTTCAGCAGGGAAATTTATGCTACTCGCTATGTTGCAGCACAATTATCTTCATATTTCGCAACAATCAGTGATTAACTTTTATTCAGATCGGGTAAATTTTCTTGCAGAACGGTGATTATCTGAGCACTAAATACCGCGAACGTTAAAACGCACAGCGAAAAATGCTGAGGTTATCCATAAGCAACGCGAAAAAAGATCAATCTATATATAAAAAAATACAATGGATTATGTCACAAAATCGTTAACAGACAGGAAGAAGGCGGGATAAGGGGCGTTTTGGTGAATCAGGATGAGTAAGCTGCTAATGCAAAAAGGGCTAACCTTGCGGTTAGCCCTTCTTTAAATGTGGTCGGCGAGAGAGGATTCGAACCTCCGACCCACTGGTCCCAAACCAGTTGCGCTACCAAGCTGCGCTACTCGCCGAATGCGGAGCGCATCTTACTGCTGAGGTGCGCCCCCGTCAATCCCTTAAATTAAAAAAGCCCTTCAACTGGCGATATTCTCGCCAGACGCGTTACTGCGCGGCTTTCGCCTTGCTATCAGGGAGTTTGCACCAGTTGTTATTTTCGTTGATACCGCCGTCAGGAGAGGTATAACCCAGGCAACCCAAAATGGTGTCGTACAGCTCAACATGACGACGCGGCACCTTCATGTCTGCCTCTTTTTTCAGGTGGGCAAACATCTTCGCTTTCTCCGGGTCTTCGAGGTACTTGTCCGACATCCACATGATCATCGGTACACGGAATTGCTCAGGCGGTGCCAGCTTGCGCGGCGTACCGTGCAAATGCTCTTTCTCGTTGATTGACTCTCCGTGGTCAGCCGCATAAATAACAATCGCTTTCTTATCACGAAGCTGGTCAATCACCCGGCTCAGGAACGTATCCACATACAGAACCGAGTTATCATAGGCATTGATCAGTTCCTGCTTGCTGCAGTCTTTATTGATACCTACACACTCCGGCTGCCACTTCGCAAAATCACGCGTGTAACGTTGGTAATAGCTGTAATGGGAGCCTTTAGTATGCAGGATAACCAGATGTTTACCCTGCGGATGGCTCTTCAGGGACTGTGACATCTCCTCAAGGAGCAACATGTCATCCACGTTCTTGCCGCGGTTACGTGGTTCGGCGCCAATCTGCTCGCGATACGAGATGTTGTCCGCCAGCGTGTTGGTGTAGAACCACATCTCACTTTGCATCGCGAATAAATCGGAGCTGAAACCGAGCTGCTTGAGTACCGCAAATACGTTCTGCTCTTTCAGGGTACGCTGTGGGTTATCACTGGCACCGCCTTCACGAACAAACATACAACGCAGCGAGAGCTTGGTTGCGGTATCGCAAGAATACCCCCGGTAAGCCACCAGGTTCTTTTCCTGCGCCAGTTTTGGCGTGGTATCCCGGTCATAACCGAGGATGCCCATATGATCCCAGCGCGTCGTTTCACCAATAACAAAGACAACATAGGTATCATCGAGTTGGTTACCCGGCGCTTCGTAACTGAATTTTTTCATTGGGTTGATGAGCGATTTCACATCACTTGATTCATCCGCCTGCGCCCAGGCATAAAGACCCAGCGCTGAAATCCAGTTGGAGGGCAGGTAGGAGTTTGCTACCACGCCGCCATAGCTTGGCATATCCACACCCGTCGCTTTTTCGATTCGTTTTTGCTGTTTTTCCATCAAGCGGATGGGTGCCCATACCAGCAAGGCCGCCAGGATAACGACGGCGATATTCCTGATTCGCTGCCCACGGGTGCGGAGCTGGCGCAGCAACGTATAGCGGCAGGTATTACTCCAGATAAAGAAGAGCGGGATCAGGCAGGTTAATACCGTCCAGACGATAAACCCTTTTCCAACCACCTCTTTCGAGAGGTCGATATCCGTTGTCATTACCGACGCGACGATGCCGTAGCCAATAACGACATTCATAAAGGTCATGTAATAACTGGCAGCGGCGGAAATAATTACCACCAGTGAGGCCAAAATTTGCCAGGTGCGTCGGCCGAAGAGTGAGAGCAGGCGTAACAGGAAGAATGTGGCGAGGACGGAACCGAACACTTCAATTGCGGCAAAAATTCCATTTCTTACGGTGAGATGTTCTAAATAACCTTCCACTCTTCTGAACAACACCGCGCCATTCAGAAATAAACCGATATAGACAGCCAGCATCAGACACAATCTTTGCTGGGTAAGAGACCTAATGTATTTCATGCAAACAACCCTGGGGAAAGGGGTATAGAGACCCGCTTAATCTCGATGAGAAAGCAGACAGAGTAAGTAAGTGCGTAAGAAACCGTTATCAGAAACGTCTACAAGCGCGTTAAGTAGACCACAGCGGGAGAGAAAAGTGGCAGCAGAGAATGTGATCGGTGCATTTTTTTACAAAATAACACGACCAGGCATACTTTGGACGACCATAAAAAAGAGGCCGTAAAGGCCTCTTAGCGATAATCAGGCATGCGCTTCGTTAAAGACTTCACGCTGCGGCTGGCGAATGGTGGTCGACAAGGCCAGCGAGATTATCAGCAAAGCAAATATCACGCAGAAGGTCACATAGAACCCACCGAACAGCGAGGCGATTAACGAGCCGCAGATACTGCCGATGCCAAAGCCCAGATAGATAACGCCATAGTTTTTCGCCAGATTGTTCAGGCCGAAGAACTCACTGACCAGCGACGGGAAGACGGTAATCGTGCCGCCGAAATTAAAGGCCACACAGGCAATTGCGGCGAAGAACGTGGCTTCGTTCAGTGGGGCAAACAGCAGCGCCGCCATCCCCACCAGCGAAACAACCTGCCCGATAGTAATCACGCGGATACGGGCAATTTTGTCAGACAGAATCCCGAGCACCAGACGGCCAGAGAGGTTGGCAATGGAGATGACGGTGACCGCATTCGCCGCTGTTGCCGCATCCAGTTTCACCATTCCCTGAGCAATATCTTTCGCCACCCCAATCACATACAGACCGCTCATGCAGGCTGTCAGGAACATGACCGCCAGCATCCAGTACTGTGGTTGACGCATAGACTGCGCGAGGGTGAAATCATTCTCCACCACACCGTTAACGGTTTTCACCTCTTGCTGCGGCGCATCTTTCATCAGCGTGGCGCCGAACAGGATCATGACCAGAACGATAGCGCCCCAGATCATGAACGTTTTTTCGAGCCCCACGGAAGCAAGCAGGTGGGAATCGATAAATTTAAAACCGAGGCTCCCCAGGCCATAGGACCCAATGGCAAACGCAGAGATTAAACCTTTACGTTCCGGGAACCACTTGACACAGTTTGACAGGGTCAGCAGATAACCTGCACCGTCGGCAAGTCCCACCAGCACCCCGGCGCTCAGCCACAGCATCATCAGGTTGCTGGAATGTGCCGTCAGGAAAAAGCCCACGCCCAACAAGATACCGGATGCCATCGTCACCCGCTTCACGCCGAATCGCTCCTGCAATTTTCCCGCGACGGAAGATGAAAGCGCCAGCCCGAGGCTCAGCAAGCCGAAGGAGAACGCCACCTGGCTGACCGGTGCACCAAGCTTATCGGAAAGTGCACTGTTAAACAGGCTCCAGGTATAGACCGACCCCAGCGCAAACTGGGTCACGATGGTGCCAAAAAGCGTTAGCCAGCGCGTACGGTTGTAAGTTGATGTGTTCATGGCAGTTGTCCTGCAAGAGAAAGTAAGGGAATTCGCTGAGGACAACGATAAACAAAACCTTAATATGCCTGGGGTAAAACGGCATGAAATGCAGGAGGAATGGAATGAAATGCCATAAATCGGGAATGAATGACCTTGCCGGGGAATGAAGCGACAGCATGTTAGTGACTGCTATCGCTACAACCCCCACGGCTATTGTATTCAGGATGTTATCGGCACGTTTTAAAAAGTAACAACCTTAAAAATTAGCGCTCACGCCCAGGGTGTACATAAACTCCTCACCCGTGGTGGTGTATTCCCCTTGTGCTAACGACGCATAGGCCGCCATATGCGTGTTAAACGGAATATCCGTTCCGACGGTTACATCCATCCAGTTGCCGCTTTGTGTTGGTGCCGGCGTCTGTGGCATCCCAAACTGGGATTTCCACTGGTTTTCGCCAAACTGCTGGTTATAGCTTATCTGCGCCCACGGGCGAAGCTCGCCGTACTGTGTATCCACGCGCCAGCCGAGCGTGCTGACGCTGGCATGCCAGAGTGGGTCGGTAAGCCCCTGCGTCGTCGCGCTGTCACCAAATTCGTTGATCATCATCGGTGCCGTGCCGTCATAACGCCACGCCATCACCGGACCGGTCGTGATACGCCCTGACACCGGAATGTTCCAGCCCACGCTCATGGCCCCTGCCGGCGTGGAACCCGATGGTAAACTCAGCGCAAGTCCGGGGGCATTTTGTGAGGACTGAATCCGCTCGGCGAGAATATCCTCATAACGCGGTTGGTGATCCGCATCCCATGTATAGCGTTCCGCCGTATTACTTTGGGCGTCTGAAACGATATATTCCTGTTGCCAGGCAAATGCTGTATTACAAAAAAACAGACAGGCTGAAATCCCCGCCAGGCCAGAAACAGCATGGCGACCACTGATTTTTTTTATCATCATCAAAGCGACTCCAGAGAGAGCCGAATTCGGCGATATTTGTCATTGTTTAGGAAGAGTTTTGCGGGCATATGGCCCTGTATTAACTATTGTCTTTATAGTAGACACGTCAAGCCTGACAGAATGAAAATTTTGCGATAACCGTTTCATTAAGGGAGATAACCGATGCAGCGTTGCGGTTGGGTAAGCCAGGATCAGCTTTATATCGACTATCACGATCGGGAATGGGGCGTACCGGAGACAGAAGGGAAAAAGCTTTTTGAGATGATCTGCCTGGAAGGTCAACAGGCGGGCTTGTCATGGATTACGGTGCTTAAGAAACGGGAAAACTATCGTAATGCCTTCCATCAGTTCGATCCGGTCGCCGTCGCTGCCATGACCGAGGACGATGTGGAACGGCTGGTCCAGGATGCAGGCATCATCCGCCATCGCGGTAAGATCCAGGCCATCATTGGTAACGCGCGCGCTTATCTGGCGATGGAGCAAAACGGAGAACCGTTCTCAGAATTTGTCTGGACGTTTGTGAACAACACGCCACAAATTACCCAGGCCGCCACGCTCGCGGAGATCCCGGCCTCCACCCCGGCGTCGGATGCGCTCTCTAAAGCGCTGAAAAAACGCGGCTTTAAATTTGTCGGCTCCACCATCTGTTACGCCTTTATGCAGGCCTGTGGCCTGGTCAACGACCACGTTACCGGCTGCGTCTGTCATCCAGGGAGGCACCATGATCCGCAAATGGGAAAGTGATAATGCCGGGCCACTCCTGAGTCTGTGGCTTGAAAGCACCACGGAGGCGCACCCGTTTATCAGCGCAAGCTACTGGAAAGAGAACGAAGGTATGGTGCGGGATGTATACCTGCCCTCCGCCGAAACCTGGGTATGGGAAGAGGATGGAATGCTGCGCGGCTTTATCAGCGTCATGCAGTCCCAGTTTGTAGGCGCGCTGTTTGTCTCAACTGATTTTATTGGTCGGGGGATTGGGCGTGCGCTGCTGAACCATGTTCAACAGCGCTTCCCGTATTTAAGCCTGGAGGTCTACCAGAAAAATGTCCGGGCGGTGAATTTCTATCATGCACAGGGTTTTCGCATTGAAGACAGCGCCTGGCAGGATGACACTCAGCACCCAACGTGGATTATGAGCTGGCAGGCGGATCAAACGCCGTGAGCGTAAGCTCGGGTCCCTGATATTTCTCGACCCAGGCCAGCGCCGTGTTCCCCGCGCAGCCATTCCCCAGCTTCGAGCTGGGGAGATCTTTGGTCAGAACGTTTACTGCACCGTTTTTACAAATACCGCCTTCGCTCGGCTCCAGGTCTGGCCATGCCCCCTGGTGAATGCAGATAACGCCAGGTTTAATCCCGTCGCTCACCACCGCCCCTGCCAGCACCTGGCCACGCTGATTCCAGACGCGAACCACGTCACCGTCAACGATCCCACGCGCGCGCGCATCTGCGCTGTTCAGGGTCACGGGCTCTCGCCCGGCAACCGCATACCGCTCGCGCAGTGATGAATAGTTAAGCTGGCTGTGCAGGCGATGGGCAGGATGGGCCGATAACACCTGCAGCTGTTCCGGCTGGGCATTACCGTGCCACTCGTCCGGCTCAAGCCACGTTGGATGCGCCGGACAGTCGGCATACTTAAATTGGGCGATACGCTCGCTGTAGATCACAATCTTCCCGCTCTCGGTTTTCAGCGGATGGTTCTCCGGGTCGCGGCGGAAATCGGCGAAGCGAACAAACTGCGCATTCTGTTCGCTCTCCGGCATCTCAATAATCTGGTTCGCTTCCCAGAACTGTGCAAATGGCGGCAGCGTCACGCCCTGCGGGGCCCCGCGCTGGCCTGCAATCTGGTAGAACGTCTCCAGCCACTGCAAATCCGTTTTGCCCTCGGTAAAACGCTCGCGCCCCCCCGTTTCCCACAACTCGCTCAGCTCAGCAAACACCTCAAAATCATCACGCGCCTCATCACGCGGCGCCACGACGCGCTTCATCGGTACCATATGCTGATTGCTGTAGTCACCGGTCATGGTGAGGTCGTTACGCTCAAACGAGGTGGTCGCCGGCAGCACAATATCGGCATGTTTGGCTGAGGCGGTCCAGAAGCATTCTGAGATAACCACCAGTTCTGGCTTCTGCCAGGCGCGGATCAGGCGATTCGTGTCCTGGTGATGAGTAAAGTTCGCGCCGCCGGCCCACCAGACAAACCGGATATCCGGGAAGTGGCGATCCAGACCGTTATGCTGATAAAACCCGCCCGGGTTTTCCAGGGCTTCAACAATGCGCGCCACCGGGATTTTATCCACGGCATCCACACCGCCCTGAACCGAGCCCTGCAGAGAAGCCAGCACTGCCGCTTTGCGGGTTGGGTTGCCGCCATTGGCGAAGTGATAAGAGAGACCAAACCCACCGCCCGGCGTACCGATTTGCCCGAGCATGGCGGCCAGCGTCACGAGCATCCAGTGTTTCTGCTCACCGAACTGCTGGCGCTGCATCCCCCACCCAGACATTAACATCGTGGTGTTTTGGTGGAATAACGCTGCCAGTTCACGCAGTTTGGCCGCAGGAACCCCACAAATCTCTGCCGCCCACTCTGCCGTTTTGGCCATACCGTCTGTATTGCCCGTCAGATAGTCGGCGAAGTTGTCAAAACCGGTGGTACAGCGTGCGAGGAACCCGGTATCGTGCCAGCCGTTCTCCACCAGCGTATGGGCAATGCCCAGCATCATCGCCACGTCGGTGCCCATATGCGGGGCAATCCACTCGGCGCTGTCGCCGAAGAAGTCCATGGTTTCAGAGCGCATCGGGTCAATGCAGATAATGCGCTTGCCGCTTTTACGCAGCGCATCGAAATACGGGATCCCCTGCTCGTCACTGGCATTCCACGCGATTTTCAGGGTGTTGAGCGGGTTGGCGCTCCACAGCACCACCACATCGGTGTGCTCCAGCACCAGCGGCCAGCTGGTCTGCTGCTGATACACTTCGTTACCGCCCACCACGTAGGGCATGATCGCCTGCGCTGCGCCGGTGGAGTAATCCCCAAGATGCCCGGTATACCCCCCGGCCAGACTCATATAGCGCTGAAGTAACGTTGAAGCCTTATGCAGCACGCCGTTTGACCGCCAGCCGTAAGATCCGGCAAAAATGGACGACGGGCCATACGTGTCGCGAATACGTTTGTGCTGCGCATGGATCAGCGCCAGCGCGTCATCCCAGCTCACCCGGACAAACTCATCCTGACCACGAATACCCTGCGGCTTGTCTGGCGACGCCAGAAATCCTTTACGCACCATCGGCCAGCGCACGCGCGTTTTGCTGTGCACCTGATCGCGAACGACAGTCTGTAAAGAGTTGGAATGTTGCGTTGGCAATGCCCCGCGAGACGACAGAACATTTTCGCCATCGGTTTCGACCAGCATCGGCCCCCAGTGGGCGGCGGTCAGAATCGTTTTTGTTGAGGTGCTCAAGCGTGCGCTCCTGGTTGCGTGCAGGTTTTACGGCCTTCTTAGTGAGGCAGTTTATGGTTTGTCACAAATTTCAGAGTTATACCCGGAATTTTCTCCGTATCTGGACGTCATAATCAACTGCCACGCGCGTCGTGGCAAAGAATAAAAAGGATTAAGGAAATAAGATGAAAAAACGCGTATTCGTTATTGCCGCTCTGGTGAGCGGTGCACTGGCTGTTTCTGGCTGCACAACAAACCCTTACACCGGTGAAAGCGAAGCTGGTAAATCCGGTATCGGCGCGGGTCTCGGCTCGCTGGTAGGGGCCGGTGTGGGCGCACTCTCCTCCTCCAAGAAAGACCGCGGCAAAGGCGCGTTAATTGGCGCAGCGGCAGGTGCAGCCCTGGGCGGCGGCGTGGGTTATTACATGGATGTGCAGGAAGCAAAACTGCGCGACAAAATGAAAGGCACCGGCGTGAGCGTGACGCGCAGCGGCGATAACATCATCCTGAATATGCCAAACAACGTCACCTTCGACAGCAGCAGCGCAACGCTGAAACCAGCGGGGGCGAACACCCTGACCGGCGTGGCAATGGTGCTGAAAGAGTATAACAAGACCGCGGTGAATGTGATCGGTTATACCGACAGCACCGGCAGCCAGGATCTGAATATGCGTCTGTCTCAGCAGCGTGCCGACTCTGTGGCCAGCTCGCTGATCACGCAGGGCGTTGCAGCAAACCGCATCCGCACCAGCGGCATGGGCCCTGCAAACCCTATCGCCAGCAACAGCACGGCGGAAGGCAAAGCGCAGAACCGTCGCGTTGAGATTACCTTAAGCCCAATTCAGTAAGGGCTGCCCCCCTCTTCCTGGGGGAGAGGGGGATAGGGCGTCATGCCGCCACGTCGGCATGAACCGCTTGCCATCGCTCATTTTCCCGCTAAGGTGTTCTCACTCACTTCAGGGAATTCAGCGATGAGCAAACCAACACGGGCCACAATCAGCGACGTGGCGAAAGCCGCAAACACCGGTAAAACCAGCATTTCACGCTACCTCAACGGCGAGAAACACCTGTTGTCCGATGCGTTGCTCGCTCGTATTGAACAGGCCATTGCCGATCTCGACTACCGCCCGAGCCTTATGGCGCGCGGGCTCAAACGGGGTCGTACCCGTCTTATCGGGCTTATCATCGCCGATATCACCAACCCCTACTCCGTCAACGTATTGAGCGGAATTGAAGCCGCCTGTCGCGAAAAGGGCTTTACGCCGCTGGTCTGTAACACCAACAACGAAGTCGATCAGGAGCTGCATTACCTGGATCTGCTGCGCAGCTATCAGGTCGAAGGGATTGTGGTAAATGCCGTGGGCATGCGTGAAGAAGGTTTAAACCGCCTGCAGCAATCCTCCCTGCCGATGGTTCTCATCGACCGCAAAATTCCGGAATTCGCCTGCGATGTCGTCGGGCTGGATAACACTCAGGCGGCGACAACCGCCACTGAGCATCTGATTGAACAGGGCTTTGAAGCCATCCTGTTTCTGAGCGAACCTCTGGGCATGGTCAACACCCGTCGTGAGCGACTGAGCGCGTTTCGTGCCACGCTGGAGCGTTACCCCGGCGTGATTGCCGAGAATGCCGAAACGCCACTTCATGAAGCCGATCAGCTCGACAATACCCTGCGGCAGTTCCACACCCGCCATCGCGGAATGCGTAAAGCCGTTATCTCTGCCAACGGGGCGCTGACCCTGCAGGTCGCCCGCTCGCTTAAGCGCATTGGCCTGCACTGGGGAAGCGATATCGGTCTGCTGGGGTTCGACGAACTCGAGTGGGCAGAACTGGCTGGCGTCGGGATCACCACCCTCAAACAACCCACCTGGCAGATTGGCTATGCCGCTGTTGAACAAGTGGTTCGTCGTATTGAAGGCACCAGCGATGCCGTTCGCGAGCAGGTATTTTCCGGCGAGTTGATTGTCCGCGGCTCCACCGCCCGTTAATTTTCCCTTGTGATACCGATCATAAATTCAACATCCTGACCTTTTCTTTGGAACCGGTTCCATCTAGCGTAATAGTATTGATGTGTTGCGATGGAGTCCGACGATGGGCAGAAAAATCATGGTGGTCACCGCCGCGTATGGCGCGGAACAGGTGCGACAGGCAGGTGGTCAACGGGCAATGCTGCCCGTCATTGCGGGCGCGGGTGCCGACGGCGTCGAGATCCGCCGCGAGCTGTTCAACAGCGAAGAGCTGCTGGCGCTGCCCGCGCTGGGTGAATCCATTGAGCTGCTGGGCCTGCTGGCATGCTACTCCGCCCCTGCGGCCCTGTTTATGCCCGATGGCACCCTCAACCCTGACCTGCCCCGTTATCTCAGCGAAGCCAGTACCCTGAATGCGCTGTGGCTCAAGGTCTCACTGGGTCATTTCAGCGACACCCAGCCGCTTCACGCCCTGCGTGCCCTGCTCGATGAAAGCGGTATGGCCCTGGTGGTGGAAAACGACCAGACCGACTGCGGCCAGCTTGCGCCGATGCAGCGCTTCAAAGCCGCCTGCCGGGACATGGCGCTGCCCGTCACGCTGACGTTCGACATGGGCAACTGGCTGTGGGTGGGCGACTCCCCGGAAGAAGCCGCGCGCCATCTGGCCTCCGCAGTGAGCTATATCCACGTTAAAGCCGCCGTGCCGCATAAAGAAAATTTCCGCGCCGTGGCGCCGGATCGGGCCGATGCGCGCTGGCTGGATCTGCTTTGTCAGCTGCCCGCCGATGCCCCGCGTGGTATCGAGTTCCCGCTGGAAGGGGCGGATTTAACCGCCGTCACCCGTCATTACGTAAACCTGCTGCGTGAGGAGTAAACCATGCACAAGACGCTGGATGTGATCACTATCGGCGAAGCCATGGCGATGTTTGTCGCCACCGAAACGGGCGACCTGAGTACGGTGGAGCACTTTATCAAACGCGTGGCGGGGGCTGAGCTGAACGTCGCGACCGGCCTGGCGCGCCTGGGTCTGAATGTCGGCTGGGTCAGCCGCGTGGGTGATGACAGCTTTGGCCATTTCGTTCTCGATTCGCTGAAAAAAGAGGGCATTGATGCTTCCGGCGTCACCCTCGATGGACGCTTCCCGACCGGTTTCCAGCTTAAATCGAAAGTCGAAAATGGAACCGATCCCATTGTGGAGTATTTCCGTAAAGGGTCTGCGGCGAGCCACCTCTCAGTCGAGGATTACCACGCCCACTATTTCGCCTCCGCACGCCATCTGCATCTGAGCGGCGTGGCGGCTGCGCTTTCAGCCAGCTCGTATGCATTACTGGATCATGCCGCAACCACCATGAAGGCTCAGGGGAAAACGATCTCATTCGATCCTAACCTGCGCCCGGTGCTGTGGAAAAGCGAAGCGGAAATGATCGAGAAGCTGAACCGTCTGGCGTTTCAGGCTGACTGGGTTCTGCCGGGCGTGAAAGAAGGCATGATCCTGACCGGTAAAAACACCCCTGAAGGGATTGCCGATTTTTACCTCAACAAAGGGGTAAAAGCGGTGGTGCTGAAAACCGGCGCCGATGGCGCCTGGTTTAAAACGGCTAACGGCGAGCAAGGCGCAGTCGCGGCCGTGAAGGTCGATAACGTGGTTGATACCGTCGGTGCTGGCGATGGTTTTGCCGTGGGAGTCATTAGTGCCCTGCTGGAAGGCAAACCGCTGCAGCAGGCCGTCGCCCGGGGCAACAAAATTGGCTCGCTGGCAATCCAGGTGCAGGGCGACAGTGAAGGATTACCGACCCGCGCGCAGCTGAACGAATAAATTCCGTTTCCCTCCCCCTCTCCTCAGGTAGGTCAGGGGGAAACAAAACAAACCACCGTGTACCCTACATACAACGGCGGTACAAACCTCAACAACAGAGGCAAGCCTATGAACAGTTCGACCAATGCAGTAAAACGCTGGTGGTACATCATGCCAATCGTGTTTATCACGTACAGCCTGGCGTACCTTGATCGTGCCAACTTCAGTTTCGCGTCCGCGGCAGGGATCACCGAAGACCTGGGGATCACCAAAGGTATCTCTTCGTTGCTGGGTGCCCTTTTCTTCCTGGGCTACTTCTTCTTCCAGATCCCCGGCGCTATCTATGCGGAGCGTCGCAGCGTCCGCAAATTGATTTTCGTTTGCCTGATCCTGTGGGGTGCCTGCGCCTCACTGACCGGCGTGGTGAATAATATTCCTGCTCTGGCAGCCATTCGCTTTATTCTTGGGGTCGTTGAGGCAGCGGTAATGCCCGCGATGCTGATTTATATCAGCAACTGGTTTACCAAATCCGAACGCTCACGAGCCAATACTTTCCTGATCCTCGGTAACCCGGTCACCGTGCTGTGGATGTCGGTGGTTTCTGGCTACCTGATCCAGTCCTTCGGCTGGCGTGAAATGTTCATTATCGAAGGGGTGCCGGCGGTTATCTGGGCATTCTGCTGGTGGATGCTGGTAAAAGATAAACCTGCGCAGGCGAAATGGCTCTCCGAAGATGAAAAAGCCGCACTGCAGGCGCAGCTGGATAAAGAACAGCAAGGCCTGAAAGCGGTGCGTAACTACGGTGAAGCATTCCGCTCGCGTAACGTGATTCTGCTCTGCGCCCAGTATTTCACCTGGAGCATTGGCGTGTACGGTTTCGTACTGTGGCTGCCATCGATTCTCCGCAATGCCGGTGAAAACCTTGGCATGGTGGAAGTGGGCTGGCTGTCATCCGTGCCTTACCTCGCAGCAACAATCGCCATGATCATTGCGTCATGGGCATCGGACAAAATGCAGAACCGTAAGCTGTTTGTCTGGCCGCTGCTGCTGATCGCTGCCTTTGCCTTCATTGGTTCCTGGGCCGTCGGCGCGAACCATTTCTGGGTCTCTTACACCCTGCTGGTGATTGCGGGTGCGGCAATGTACGCCCCTTATGGACCGTTCTTTGCGATCATCCCGGAGATGCTGCCGCGTAACGTCGCAGGCGGCGCGATGGCACTGATTAACAGTATGGGAGCGCTGGGCTCGTTCTGCGGCTCCTGGTTTGTGGGTTACCTGAACGGAGCAACCGGCAGCCCGTCCGCATCGTACATATTTATGGGGGTAGCGCTTTTCGCCTCCGTGTGGCTTACTCTGATTGTTAAGCCTGCTAATAATCAACAATTACCTGTCGGCGCACGCCACGCCTGAATCCTTAAAAATCAACGGAGATTAGCATGAAGCCGTCCGTCATTTTGTATAAAGCACTGCCGGAAGATCTGCAGAAACGCCTTGAGGAACACTTCACCGTTACCCAGGTGAAGAACCTCAGCCCGGAAACCGTGGCACAGCACGCCGATGCGTTCGCCAGCGCCGAAGGTTTGCTGGGTTCAAGCGAAAAAGTGGATGTCGCCCTGCTGGAGAAAATGCCGAAGCTTCGTGCTACCTCTACCGTTTCCGTGGGCTATGACAACTTCGACGTGGATGCCCTTAACGCCCGCAAGATCCTGTTGATGCATACGCCACATGCGCTGACGGAGACCGTGGCCGACACGCTGATGGCGCTGGTCCTCAGCACGGCGCGTCGTGTGGTCGAAGTGGCCGATCGCGTCAAAGCTGGCGAATGGACAAAAAGCATTGGTCCGGACTGGTTTGGGGTGGATGTTCATGGCAAAACGCTGGGCATCGTTGGCATGGGCCGTATTGGCCTGGCTCTGGCGCAGCGCGCACATTTTGGTTTTAACATGCCGATTCTGTATAACGCGCGTCGTCATCACAGTGAAGCCGAAGAACGTTTTAACGCCCGCTACTGCGAGCTGGATACGCTGCTGCAGGAAGCCGATTTTGTCTGTTTGATCCTGCCGCTGACGGACGAAACCCGTCATCTTATCGGTAAAGAGGCGTTTGAAAAAATGAAGAAAACGGCCATTTTCATCAACGCGGGTCGTGGCCCGGTGGTGGATGAGAAGGCGTTGATTGAGGCTCTGCAACAGGGTGAGATCCACGCTGCCGGTCTTGACGTGTTTGAACAGGAACCGCTGCCGGTGGACTCCCCGTTGCTTTCATTGCCCAACGTGGTGGCCCTGCCCCACATCGGCTCAGCAACCCATGAAACACGCTACAATATGGCTGCAACCGCGGTAGACAACCTGATCGCCGCCCTTAGCGGAAAGGTGGAAATCAATTGCGTTAACCCGCAGGTTCAGCGATAGAAATGAAAAAACCCGCCAGAAGGCGGGTTTTTAAAATTTGTGCTACTGGGTTGGAAGCTTACAGGCTTACAACGTTACCAGCTGCTGGGCCTTTAGCGCCGCTTTCGATGGTGAAGGAAACTTTCTGACCTTCATCCAGAGATTTGTAGCCTTCGTTCTGGATAGCAGAGAAGTGTACGAACACGTCTTTAGAGCCATCGTCAGGAGTGATGAAGCCGAAACCTTTATCAGCGTTGAACCATTTTACCAGACCAGTCATTTTAGCAGACATAGAATTACCTTAATTAACAAATATATTGTGCCTTCCGGCTTGATGGATTGTGTTACAGATTTTTAAGCGATGAAGGAAGGGTCACTACGAAGGGTATCTATGGATAACAATCTGGACTGCTTTACTAAACTGCTTTAGGTCTGTGTAACAAACCGACCTGTATAGTTATACCGATGTGGTAGAAGAATAACAAGCGTTATTTTCGCCCGGAATAAAAAACCCCGCCTGAGGCGGGGTTTTCCGATTTATTCTGTGGCAGCGACCGCTGCACTCCACGCCTGACTAAAGGCCTGGTGCTGGGAGGCCAGTGGCCCAATCAGCGCATTATACTGGCTTGCCTGCTGCGAGGTCGGGAACTGAATACCGTTGGCCACAAAGCTCACCTGAGTGCCCTGCTGGGAGATGAAGTCCCCCACCTGAACCAGCTGCTGCGTGAAAATTTGCGCGGCTGGGATCAGCGGTTGCATCGCTTCAGAAGGTTTCGACACTACTTTCTCATACACTTTGTCGAAGACCGGTTTGAGATCGTCGCCCTGCTTCAGCGCGGAACGTGACGCGTCCGCCTGCATTTTCGCATTCTGCAGCTGTTGGCTCAGCACGCCGAGCGCACCGTTGGACTGGCGCAGCGGTTCACGTTGCGTCATGTAATCCTGCGGGACGCGAATAGCGTTCACGCTATCCACAACCGGACGGATACCGGAATCCATCGCCTGGCTCACCTGCTGTGAATAACCATAAAGAATGGCGTAATCAGACACGAAGGGGCCAAACTGTTTTTTCTGATCCGCAGTCAGCGTCGGCAACCGTTCACCGCTGCGCATCACCGTATTCTGTAGAAAATCGATAAACGCTTTGCGCTGATCGCCTTCTTTATCAAAACACCCACTCAGGCTAACAACCATCAACAACGCCGCAATAGGCGCAAACCAGCGAGAGCAGGACTTTCCTGTCGCCATTTCATTACTCCTTTCACCCAAAAAAGCGCACACCGGCACATGCGTGCCCGACGCTGACAAGGATAGTCCAGGTCAGCCCTGCAAGATACTCTTTTCATGCAAAACGGCTATTGCCGTTTTATTTCTTACTATTTACAAAAAAATACCTGGCGAAGCCGACATAAGCGTAATCAGGTAATTAGTCTCACCCTGGCAACGGCTGAAACGCATAAAGCGATCGTTACCGCACGATTAATCACATCCGTGACGATCCGTCGTTTGTATTAGGGACTATTCTTAACAGGCTCTCTGATGTTCTTGATCCCGGTATGTGATTTAAGAGGAGTCCTCAATGGAATATAAAGATCCTGAGCTTGAGCTGCTGAGCAGCCTGGAACAGATTATTTTTAAAGATGTACCGCAGACGTTAGCCCTGCAACAAAGATCCAATCCCTTTAAAGAATATGAGCAATTGCGCAAAGGGACTGGATTAAAAACTGAAGAATTCGCCAGAGCGATGGGTGTCAGCGTGGCTATGGTGCAGGAGTGGGAGTCAAAACGCGAAAAACCCACCCCAACCGAGCTAAAGCTGATGCGCCTGATTCAGGCCAACCCTGCACTCAGCAAGCATATAGCATGATGCAGTAAAGTGAGTTACCGCCCCCGCCTTTGCGGGGGCTTGTGTTTTAAAGGGGGGCACACCGCCAACCCGCCTCTTCCCAGACCAGTTCATGCGTCAATGCTAACCCCCGCAAAAAAGCCTCATCGTGAGAAACCACCAGCAATGCCCCGGGGAAACCGGCCAGTGCGGCTTCAATCGCCTCGACCGAGGCCAGATCCAGATGGTTGGTCGGTTCATCCAGCAGTAAAAGCTGCGTAGCGTCTTCACGCCACAAGACACAGGCCAGAGCAGCCTTGAGACGTTCCCCGCCGCTCAGCTCAGCCAGTGGAAGCGCCACTTTGTCAGCACCCAGTTGAAGCTGCGCTAAACGGGTTCGCAGCACACCCTCTTCCAGAGGTGTATGACTCAGATTGAGTTGCGCCATCACCGACTGCGAAAGATCGAGCTGCGACAGATGTTGATCGAGATAAGCGCAGTTTACCGATACCTTACACGTTCCTGAGAGCGGAGCTACTTCGCCGAGAATGACTTTTAAAAGCGTCGATTTACCGCAGCCGTTTGGTCCTTTTAGCGCCACGCGCATCGGTCCGTCCATTCGCCAGTTGGTCGGCGGGAGAGTGACGTGTGGCAGCACCAGCCCCTCCATCACCAGCACCTGTTTCCCCTCAGCAATCTGGCTTCCAGGCAACGTGAACATCACCGGATTCTCCTCTTCAACTCGCTCCCGGGCCTTGTTCACCGCGGCATTCAGCGCTTCATGTTGATCGCCATGCTGTTTTTTCCAGGTGCCAATGCGCTCTTTGGCGGCCATTTTGTATCTGACCCGCTCGAACGAGGCAATATTAAGGTTATCGACCGTACGTAACGTCTTCGCCGAACGCCGCTGGCTTTCGTCATGCTCTTTTTGCATCCGCGCGCGGGTGCGTTTGCGTTCTGTTGCCGCATGTTCCAGTGCCGCACGGGCTGCCTGCTGTTCGGCGTCCCGCTGATGCGTATAGTCGTCGTAACTGCCACCGTAGTGGCGAAGACCCGAGGCGCTCAGTTCAAGAATACGCGGTACCTTCGCCAGCAGTTCACGGTCGTGGGAGGCCACCAGCACGCCCCCCTGATAACGGGCGAGCTGGTCGTAGAACCACTCACGTCCCTGCCGGTCGAGATGGTTGGTGGGTTCGTCCAGCAGCAGATAATCCGCATCAGCCGTAAACGCGCCACAGAGCAACGCGCGAATGCGCTCGCCGCCGCTGAGTTCCATGGCTGATTTATCCGGGTCAAATGGTGGAAGTTTTGCGTGGAAAAACGCCTCGCTCAGACGTTCTGCTACATCCCAGTGTCCGTCGAGTAACGCCAAATCATCGGGCTGGTAATCACCGCTGTCGATGCGCTTACGCGCCGCAAAAATCGCCTCATACCCCAGCAGCTCAGCAAGTGTGGTTCGCGGGGAGATATCGGGCTGTTGTGCCACATAAGCGTGCGTTGCAAAACGTTCGATATGACCGCTGGCAGGTTCATCACACCCCGCCAGCAAACGTAGCAGACGTGTTTTACCGCTGCCGTTGCGGCCAACCAGCGCGCACAGTGACGGTGCCAGAGAAAGATTCAGCGGACCAAAAAGGGTATCGCCCGTCGCAAACTGACAGGTCACCTGATGCAAAATAAAAGAAGGGGATTGCGCAAAATGAGCCATAAGCACTCCTGAATGAAATCAAAACATCCCCTGCCGACGCGGTCGCGTTTAGCAAGGATCGAAATTCATCAGTCGTGTTTGTTCATTTTCGGGATGCGCTCCTGAGGAAGAAATATAACGAGAAAGAAACAGGATAACGGTAATTTGCTGACCATTTCAAGGTGAATTTTTAGGCGATTGCACTGCGCTTAGCTGGTCCACAAAAAAACGAGACATAAAAAAACCCGCCGAAGCGGGTTTTTCTCAACTGCTGGTCCGTCACCGGGCACATGCATGTTACTGCAGCAACGAAATATCCGCCACGCGCAGGAACAGCTCACGCAATTTTTCGAGCATAGAGAGACGGTTGATACGCAGCTCTTTATCTTCCACGTTCACCATCACTTTCTCGAAGAAGGCATCGATGACATCACGCAGTTCCGCCAGCTCCACCAGGGCTTCCTGGTAGCGGCCTTCGGCGAAATACGGCTCCAGCTTGTCACGCAGTACCACAACCTGCATCGCCAGGGCGATCTCTTCTGGCTCTTTCAGCGTCGCAGCGTTCACACGCTCGTTCAGCGTTTCGTCGGATTTCGCCAGAATGTTAGAGACACGCTTGTTAGCCGCGGCCAGTGCAGATGCCGCTTCCAGCGTACGGAAGTGGGAAACCGCCTTCATACGCGCATCGAAATCTGCCGGACGGGTTGGACGACGTGCCAGTACCGCCTGAATGGTATCGACGGTGTAACCTTCGTCCTGATACCACGCACGGAAGCGACCAAGCATAAAGTCGATCACATCATCGACCACGTTGGCGTTGGTCAGCTTATCACCGTACAGACGTACCGCTTCTTCAGTCAGGGTCTGCAGATCCAGGTTCAGGTTCTTTTCAACGATGATACGCAGCACGCCCAGGGCAGCACGACGCAGCGCAAACGGGTCTTTGTCGCCTTTTGGATGCTGGCCGATGCCAAAGATACCTGCAAGGGTGTCCATCTTATCGGCAATCGCGACCGCACAGGCCACCGGATTAGACGGCAGCGCGTCACCCGCGAAACGCGGCTGATACTGCTCGTTCAGGGCCACGGCCACATCTTCCGCTTCACCGTCGTGACGCGCGTAGTGCATCCCCATCACACCCTGGGTGTCAGTAAATTCGAACACCATATTGGTCATCAGGTCACACTTGGACAGTAAACCCGCGCGCGTTGCGTGGTTCACATCCGCACCGATTTCACGTGCGATCCAGCCAGACAGCTCCGCAATACGGTCAGTCTTGTCGCGCAGCGTACCCAGCTGTTGCTGGAACAGCACGGTCTGCAGACGTGGCAGGTGATCTTCCAGACGCTTTTTACGGTCGGTGTTGAAGAAGAACTCGGCATCCGCCAGACGTGGACGCACCACTTTCTCGTTACCGGAGATAATCTGGATCGGATCTTTTGATTCAATGTTCGCCACGAAGATGAAGTTTGGCAGCAGCTTGCCGTCGTTGGCGTAAACCGGGAAGTACTTCTGGTCACCCTTCATGGTGTACACCAGCGCTTCAGCCGGCACGGCCAGGAATTTCTCTTCGAACTTCGCGGTCAGTACCACTGGCCATTCAACCAGAGAGGTTACTTCTTCCAGCAGGCTGTCGCTCAGATCCGCTTTACCGCCAATCTTACGCGCCGCGTCTTCCGCATCCGCCTTGATTTTGGCTTTACGCTGTTCGTAGTCAGCAATAACTTTACCGCGCTCCAGCAGGATCTGCGGATACTGGTCAGCATTGTCGATGGTGAACTCAGGCTCGCCCATGAAGCGGTGCCCACGGATCACGCGATCGGACGCCACACCCAGGATGGTAGCCGGAATAACAGTATCGCCCAGCAGCAGCGTCACGGTGTGCACAGGACGCACGAAGTGCACGTCGCTTGCGCCCCAGCGCATCAGTTTTGGAATCGGCAACCTGGCCAGCGACGTGGCAATCATGTCAGGCAGCAGCGCTTGCGCACTTTCACCTTTCACATGTGCACGGTACAGCAGCCACTCGCCTTTATCGGTGGTCAGACGCTCAGCCTGATCGACGGTGATACCACAACCACGCGCCCAGCCTTCAGCCGCTTTGCTTGGCTTGCCTTCAGCATCAAACGCCTGAGCAATCGCCGGGCCACGTTTTTCAACTTCACGATCCGGCTGAGACGCCGCCAGGTTCGCCACTTTCAGCGCCAGACGACGCGGAGCAGCAAACCATTCAATTTTACCGTGTGCCAGGCCAGCGTTATCCAGCTCAGCAGTCACGTTCGCAGCAAAAGATTCAGCCAGGCTGCGCAGGGCTTTTGGTGGCAGCTCTTCGGTGCCAATTTCCACCAGGAAAGTTTTCTCAGACATGGCCGCCTCTTATTTGTTTCGGTTGCACATCGGGAAGCCAAGGGCTTCACGGGACGCATAGTACGCTTCTGCAACGGCTTTGGTCAGGGTACGAATACGCAGAATGTAGCGCTGACGTTCAGTCACGGAGATGGCTTTGCGGGCGTCCAGCAGGTTGAAGCTGTGGGCGGCCTTCAGAATACGCTCGTAAGCAGGCAGCGGCAGCGGAGACTCCAGCGCCAGCAACTGCTGCGCTTCTTTCTCGTACTGCTCGAAGCAGGTGAACAGGAAGTCCACATCCGCGTATTCGAAGTTATAAGTGGATTGCTCCACTTCGTTCTGATGGAACACGTCGCCGTAGGTGGTTTTACCCAGCGGGCCGTCGCTCCAGACCAGGTCGTAAACGCTGTCTACGCCCTGAATATACATGGCCAGACGTTCCAGACCGTAGGTGATTTCGCCGGTAATCGGTTTACATTCCAGACCGCCAACCTGCTGGAAGTAAGTGAACTGCGTCACTTCCATACCGTTCAGCCACACTTCCCAACCCAGACCCCAGGCACCCAGCGTTGGGTTCTCCCAGTTATCTTCCACGAAACGGATGTCGTGAATGGTTGGATCCATACCCAGCTCTTTCAGTGACCCGAGGTACAGTTCCTGAATGTTGTCTGGCGATGGCTTAATCACCACCTGGAACTGATAGTAATGCTGCAGACGGTTCGGGTTTTCGCCGTAACGGCCATCGGTCGGACGACGTGAAGGTTGCACATAAGCAGTCGCCATTGGCTCCGGCCCCAACGCGCGTAAGCTGGTCATTGGGTGTGAAGTGCCTGCGCCTACTTCCATGTCCAAAGGTTGAACAATGGTACAGCCCTGACGAGCCCAGTAATCCTGTAAGGTCAGGATCAGGCCCTGGAAGGTCTTGGTATCAAACTTTTGCATAGTATGTCGTGCTGGATACGTGTGGTTTTAAATGGAAGGGACCAGTATACCCGCTGCCTGCAAGATATACAGTACGAAACGGGTTTGTTTAGGGAAAATTGGGGAAATAAGCCACCACGCCAGGCAGCTGCCGGCGTCTGGCTGTTGATTATGCGAGCGGCTTAGCGCATGGAGAGATGTAAAAACTGACCGTCTGCGTCAAACGAACAGACAAAGCCCTCTTTACGGGACGTATGGCCTTTCAGCTCATAACTCCCCTGGAATCGCTCAAATCCGGTGACATCAATGTTCTGCGCATCCGAGTTATAGCGGCGCGCAGCCTGATCCTTACAGAACTGCTCCATATTCAGGGAGCGTTCCGGGCTGATTTTTCCCTGCTGTGCTTTTTGCACGGGTGCAGAGGGTGGCGTACTGCATCCTGCCAGGATGAACAGCAGAAAGAGTGACGCCGCACGCTTCATCATCATTTTTATTACCGCCCTGTTCAGTGGCTGTTATTTTTAGTAGCAAAGCTTTTATAGATTATGCCCTGGCATTCTGCGAACCTCGCGGCTTTCAAACAAGGCTGCTCAATAAAACTCAGAATTTTCCAGAGAGAGGCTTCAATACAATCGCAGTCACACTGAATTTACAAGGGATGATGAGGAACTGATGTCGTCAAAAATTAGCTGGATTGATAATCTGCGAGGAATAGCGTGTCTGATGGTGGTCATGATCCACACGACGACCTGGTATGTCACCAATGCGCACAGTATCAGCCCTGTTAGCTGGGATATAGCCAATATTCTTAACTCCGCATCGCGGGTCAGTGTGCCGTTGTTCTTTATGATTTCCGGCTTTCTCTTTTTTGGCGAGCGTAGCGCGCAACCGCGTCATTTTATCCGCATCGCCGCCTGCCTGGGCTTCTACAGCGCCGTGGCCTTGCTCTATATCACCCTGTTCACCTCGATTAACGCCGGGCTATCTCTCAAATACCTTCTGCAAAAACCCGTCTTCTACCATCTGTGGTTTTTCTTCGCCATTATCGTTATCTATCTGGTTTCCCCACTGATTCAGGTGAAAACCGTGAGCGGGAAAATGCTGCTGGCGCTGATGGTGGTCATTGGCATCATAGCCAACCCGAATACGGTCTCGCAGAAAATTGATGGTTTTGAATGGTTACCTGTCAATCTCTATATCAACGGCGATACCTTTTACTACGTACTCTACGGCATGCTGGGGCGAGCTATCGGGATGATGGACACCCAAAAACGCGGCATGAACGGGCTATGTGCAGCGCTGTTTATCATCGGCGTGATCGTCATTTCGCGTGGGACGCTGCATGAACTGCAATGGCGCGGCAATTTTGCCGATACCTGGTACCTGTATTGCGGCCCGATGGTCTTCATCTGTGCCGTATCCCTGCTTACGCTCGCCAAAAACACCCTGAACGCACGTCCCCTTCCGGTGCTGAGCGTTATCTCCCGGCACTCGCTCGGTATATACGGTTTTCACGCGCTGGTGATCCACGCCCTGAGAACGAGAGGGGTCGAGTTCAAAAGCTGGCCGGTGCTGGATATCCTGTGGATTTTCACCGTCACGCTGATGGCGAGCCTGCTGCTGTCAATGCTGCTGCAGAAGGTCGACACCCGCCGCTTCGTCAGTTAACGCTGCGCTGTCGGGCACGATGATACTGGCGCGGGGAGGAAAACCCCGCGGCCAGTGAGGCCTGTTCCACGCCACGCCCTTGCAACAGCCACTGTTCAGCCACCGCCAGACGCAACTGCTCCAGATAGTCGCGAACGCTTATCCCTAAATACGTCTGAAAAAGCCGCGTTAAATGGCGCGGGCTGACATGCGCCAGAGCGGCAATCTCGGGTAAAACCCAGGCTTTGTGCGGCTCGGTGGTAAGCGCATCCTGCGCACGATGAATGGCCGGGTGAAGATGATTGCGGTAGCGTAACCATGGCGACAGCTGGGGATCGTCCCCGGAGCGACGAAACCAGACCACCATTTCGCGCGCCACGGCCAGCGCTTTTTCTGCGCCACACAGACGGTTAATCATATGCAGCGCCAGGTCGATGCCCGAGGTGATGCCGGCGCTGGTCCAGATATTCTCATCCTGCACGAAGATCCGGTTTTCTTTGATGATTGCCGTCGGAGCCGCCGTACGCAAACGGCTTATAACGTCATGATGCGTTGTGCACTGCCGGTGGTTCAGCAAGCCCGATTTTGCCGCCAGCAACGCCCCTGAACAGACACACATGACGGTGATATCCTGACGATGAATTTTTGGCTGCAGGCGCATTAACCAGTGCTGGATCAGCTGCGCCTGCGGCGTTGAAAACTGAAAGCGGGAGTCGCTTACCCCCGGCAGTACCAGCAAACTGCCCTCAGGCAGGCTTTCCGGCAGCGGCTGAATACCGCCCATCATCAGACCAATCGACGTCGGAACCTCTGCCTGCGGACCAATGTAATGCAGGCGAAACGCGTCCCCGGCCAGCACAAAGGTCTCTGCCGGGCCCGTCATGTCTAATGACAGCACCCCGGGCAACATCACAAACCAGACGTCGATGCTCATTACAGTGACTCCAGCGTCTCCGCAACCGTTTTAATGTCGGCAAACCGCCCGGCCAGTACCGTCTCGGTACGATGACGCAGTTCCTCTGCGCTCAGGGTTATCCCCTTGTGCGTCATTGGAAACGTGAGCGTTGCCTCGCTAACAAAGGTCACAGCATAGCCCAGATCGGATGCCACCCGCGCAGTGGTTTCACAGCATTGTTCCGTGCGAATGCCGCACACGATGAGCTGATTAATGTCTCGCTCACGCAGCCAGCGGTCAAGCCCGGTATCCGTGAACGCATTATGGACGTGTTTCTGGAAGACCACGTCCGGCTGATGACGTAAAAAGGCCATCGGTTTGACATAGCCGCTTTGCAGTGTGAACGGACCGTCTTCATCTACATGGAAAATATCAACGACAGGAATGCCACGCGCCTGGCAGCCCTCAATCAGCCCCAGCATCGCCTGCTGAAAGGCAGGAATTTCGTCCTCCTGCCAGTAATGACGATGATGAAAAGACTGCTGAGTATCGATGTTGATTAATGCAGTACGTGACATGTTGAATCTCCTCGCCAGTGGGTATGACACCATACTGGCAAGGAAATGAAGGCCCGCACAGACCAAAAAAGGACAACCTCGTGCCTCTGACAGACAACCGTATTTACGACATCAGCGGCAGCAGCTGTTGGTAGATTTTGCGAAAGACCTCGCGTCTTTGCGCATAACGCGCATGACGTGCCGCATCAGGCAGATGCGCCTGTTCCAGTTGAAGCTGCGGTAACAGCTGAGAAAGCGGCGTTTCCGGGTTCATGGCAATCTGTGCCAGTCGCGCTGCACCGAGCGCAGGCCCCACATCACCACCGGTACGAAAATCGAGCTGCAGTCCGCTGATATCAGACAGCATCTGGCGCCAGTAGCTGCTACGCGCACCGCCGCCAATCAGGGTGATACTCGCCGGCGTCACACCGCAGTCATGTACCACGTCCATTCCGTCCGCCAGGGCATATCCCACGCCTTCCAGAACAGCACGAGCCAGTTCCGCCGGGCCATGCTGATGGGTTAACCCAAAGAACACCCCTTTCGCTTCCGGGTTGTTATGCGGCGTGCGCTCGCCGGAAAGATAGGGTAAAAACCAGACGGTACCCGCACTTTCATCCGCCTGCTGTGCAGCAGCAATCAGTGCCGGAACATCAGCCATCCCGGTCAGTTTCGCGGCCCAGTCAAGGCAAGAGGCGGCGCTCAACATAACCGACATCAGATGCCATTTTCCCGGCAGCGCATGGCAGAAACTGTGAACGGCACTTTCAGGATTACTGCGATAACCATCGCTGACCGCAAAATAGACGCCAGACGTTCCCAGCGAAAGCATCGCCTGCCCGGCTTCCACCATCCCGACCCCCACGGCACCCGCCGCGTTGTCACCGCCACCGGCCACCACCGGGACAGCGGGCATATTCCAGCGTTCTGCGACGGCAGGCTGTAAGGTACCCGTTATCTCACTGCCCTCATAGAGCGCTGGCATATGTTCGCGAGTCAGGTGGCAGGCATCGAGCATGGCCTCGCTCCAGTCACGCTTGGCCACGTCGAGCCACATCGTGCCGGCAGCGTCAGACATGTCGCTGGCGAAACCACCCGTCATGCGAAAACGCAGATAATCTTTTGGCAGTAAAACTTTCGCCACCTGACGGAAAATTTCCGGCTCATGGCGGTGTACCCACAGTAACTTTGGTGCGGTAAAACCGGGCATCATCAGGTTGCCGGTAATACTGCGGGAGGTGGGTACTCGCTCTTCAAGGAGTGCGCACTCTTCTGCACAGCGACCATCGTTCCAGAGAATGGCCGGTCGCAGAACGTGATACTGACTGTCCAGTAACGTCGCGCCGTGCATTTGCCCGGCAATGCCGAGGGCTTTGACGTCACGCAGACTGTGCTGTTCACCTAGCGCTTTGATTGCACGATCCGTTGCCAGCCACCACTGCTCCGGATCCTGTTCCGACCATAGCGGATGCGGACGTGAGACCTGCAGCTTTTCTGTCTGCGTTGCTAACACGTCGCCCTGCTCGCTTAACAGGATGGCTTTCACACCCGATGTGCCAAGATCAATCCCGATATACATTCGGTGACTCCTTTAACAGAAATGCCCGGTGGCGCGACGCTTACCGGGCTTACGTTATTATCTACTCGCTGTTATTTATCAAACAGGTAGTGATTAACCAGGTTTTCCAGCAGCTCCTGATGCCCGCTCTGATGCTGCGGTGCCAGTTGATGTTGTTCAGCGTACTTCGCGACGTCCGCAAGCGATAACTGGCCTTTCAAAATTTGCTGACCCAACTCACTGTTCCAGCCGCTATAACGCTTCGCGACACGTTTATCCAGTTCACCGTCTTCAATCATACGGGCGGCGACTTTCAGCGCCAGCGCCATGGTATCCATTGCGCCAATATGGCCGTAGAACAGGTCGTATTTGTCGGTGCTCTGACGGCGCACTTTGGCATCGAAGTTCAGCCCGCCGGTGGTGAAACCACCCGCTTTGATAATTTCATACATCACCAGCGCATTCTCTTCCACGCTGTTCGGGAACTGGTCGGTATCCCAACCCAGTTGCGCATCGCCGCGGTTAGCATCAACAGAACCGAAGATACCCAGCGCGATAGCAGACGCGATCTCGTGATGGAAAGAGTGGCCGGCCAGCGTGGCATGGTTGGCTTCAATGTTAACTTTGATCTCTTTTTCCAGGCCGAACTGTTTCAGGAAGCCGTACACGGTAGCAACGTCGTAGTCGTACTGGTGCTTCGTAGGTTCCTGAGGCTTCGGTTCGATCAGCAGCGTACCGCGGAAACCGATTTTGTGTTTATGGTCGACCACCATCTGCATAAAGCGGCCAATCTGCTCGCGCTCCTGACGCAGGTCGGTGTTGAGCAGGGTTTCATAGCCTTCACGACCGCCCCACAGCACATAGTTTTCGCCCCCCAGCTGATGCGTGGCGTTCATTGCGGTAACCACCTGCGTTGCCGCCCAGCTAAACACTTCCGGATCCGGATTGGTTGCCGCACCCGCGCCATAGCGTGGGTTGGTAAAGCAGTTGGCCGTGCCCCACAGCAGCTTCACGCCGCTTTGCTGCTGTTTAGCCGCCAGCACATCCACCATCTGCGCGAAATTGTTCAGATACTCTTTCAGTGAGGCGCCTTCCGGCGACACATCCACGTCATGGAAGCAGTAGTACGGCACGTTCAGTTTGTGGAAGAATTCAAAGGCGACATCGGCTTTACGCTTCGCCAGCTCGATGGCCTCACCCGGCTGCTGCCATGGACGGTCAAAGGAACCCACGCCGAACATATCGGCTCCGTTCCAGCAGAAGGTATGCCAGTAACAGGCGGCAAAGCGCAAATGATCTTCCATGCGCTTACCCAGCACCAGCTCATCCGGGTTGTAGTGACGAAATGCTAAAGGATTGGTTGTTTTCGGGCCTTCGTAACGAACACGATCGAGTTGGTCGAAATAAGCTTGCATATTGAGCTCCATAATCAGGGTATGCGGCGAGTCGTTGATACAGGAGTAATAGTGAATAGACATTTTGGCTTGCTCAATTACGTTATTTCACACTGCTATTGAGAGAATGCACAACTGTGCGCTGGCTCGCAAAATAATGTGCAGGCAAACTATTTTTCGGTCCCTCTTCCATAATCAAATGTAATTAAGACGTTACGTATTTTAAAGTTCGATCGCGGTCATAAATTCAGAAATAAACCAAATATCATAATGCGAAGATAAAAATCTGTAATTGCCAGCCCGCCTTTCCCCGTTAAAAATTTGCTGCGTCCCAGCAGTGAATGTTTCTTTTATCTCAGCAACACATACCCCTACAAAAAGGCCCTATAATTATGAAGATAAAGAACCTGTCCCTTACTCTCTGCACTACGCTCCTCCTTGCAAGCTTTGCCGGACATGCCAAGGAAGTCAAAATTGGCATGGCGATTGACGATCTGCGCCTTGAACGATGGCAGAAAGATCGCGATATTTTTGTGAAAAAAGCGGAATCACTTGGCGCGAATGTGTTTGTGCAATCCGCGAACGGCAACGAAGAAACGCAAATGTCGCAAATTGAGAATATGATCAACCGCGGCGTCGATGTGCTGGTCATTATCCCTTATAACGGCCAGGTATTAAGTAACGTCGTTAAAGAAGCCAAACAAGAAGGCATAAAAGTCTTAGCCTATGACCGCATGATTAATAATGCGGATATCGATTATTATATTTCGTTCGACAATGAAAAAGTGGGTGAATTACAGGCTAAAAGCCTGATCGACAAAGTACCTCAGGGCAATTATTTCCTGATGGGCGGCTCGCCGGTTGATAACAACGCCAAGCTGTTCCGCGAAGGGCAAATGAAAGTCCTGAAGCCGTATATCGACAGCGGTAAGATTAAAGTGGTCGGCGATCAGTGGGCGGATGGCTGGCTGCCAGAAAACGCGCTGAAAATCATGGAAAACGCCTTAACCGCCAACAACAACAAAATCGATGCTGTCGTCGCATCCAACGATGCCACCGCAGGGGGCGCAATCCAGGCACTCAGCGCCCAGGGGCTGGCAGGAAAAGTGGCTATTTCGGGTCAGGATGCCGACCTCGCGGGCGTCAAACGCATCATGGCAGGCACACAAACCATGACCGTCTACAAACCGATTACCCAGCTTGCGAATACGGCGGCGGAAATTGCCGTGGAGCTGGGAAATGGTAAGCAACCTAAGGCAGACGCGACGCTGAATAACGGGCTTAAAGATGTTCCGGCTCGTCTGCTCACCCCCATTGAAGTCAATAAAGACAACATTGACGCCACCGTCATTAAAGACGGTTTCCACAAGAAGAGTGAACTGTAATCCAGCGCGCCCCTGCTCTGCGGGGGCGCATCGAGTTGTACTGTTCTTCCCTCGGGTCATGTGGAGCAGTTATGCCTTATTTACTTGAAATGAAAAGCATCACCAAGCGCTTTGGCGCGGTGAAAGCGGTCGACAACGTCAGTCTGCGGCTCAATCCCGGCGAAGTGGTCTCGCTGTGTGGCGAAAACGGATCGGGCAAATCGACGTTGATGAAAGTGTTGTGTGGGATCTACCCGCACGGCAGTTACGAAGGCGAAATTGTCTTTGCCGGTGAAGTGATTCAGGCGACACACATTCGCGATACCGAACGCAAAGGCATCGCCATCATCCACCAGGAGCTGGCGCTGGTGAAGCACCTCACCGTGCTGGAGAACATTTTTCTGGGGGCCGAAATTTCACGTCATGGCGTACTGGATTACGACACCATGACGCTACGCTGTGAAAAACTGCTGGCCCAGGTAAGTCTCGCGATTTCCCCGGATACGCGCGTCGGTGATCTTGGCCTCGGGCAACAACAGCTGGTTGAAATCGCCAAGGCGCTGAACAAACAGGTAAGGCTGCTGATCCTCGATGAGCCAACGGCCTCCCTCACCGAGCAGGAAACGGCCGTCCTGCTCAATATCATTCGCGATCTGCAAAACCACGGCATTGCGTGCATCTACATTTCGCACAAGCTCAATGAGGTAAAAGCCATTTCGGACACCATCTGTGTGATCCGCGACGGTCAGCACATCGGCACACGTGAAGCTGCCGGCATGAGTGAAGATGACATTATCACCATGATGGTGGGGCGCGAGCTCACGGCGCTCTATCCAAACGAACCGCACACCACGGGTGACGAAGTGTTACGCGTGGAAAACCTCACCGCGTGGCATCCCGTTAACCGCCACATCAAGCGCGTTAATGACGTCTCGTTTTCCCTTCACAGCGGCGAAATCCTCGGTATTGCGGGGTTAGTCGGGGCCGGGCGCACTGAAGCCGTCCAGTGCCTGTTTGGCGTGTGGCCGGGCCGCTGGGAAGGCCGTATTTTTATCGACGGACAGCCGGTAAAAATCGAGAACTGCCAGCAGGCGATTGCCCACGGTATCGCCATGGTGCCGGAAGATCGCAAGAAAGATGGCATCGTCCCGGTCATGGCGGTGGGTAAAAACATCACGCTTGCCGCGCTTGACCGGTTCTCCGGTGCGCTGAGCAGCCTCGATGATGCTGCTGAGCAGCAGTGCATTCTCCAGTCGCTCGCCAGACTCAAGGTCAAAACATCCTCCCCGGAACTGGCCATTGGACGCCTGAGCGGGGGCAACCAGCAGAAGGCAATCCTGGCGCGCTGCCTGCTCCTCAACCCACGCATATTGATCCTGGACGAGCCGACGCGTGGGATCGATATCGGCGCCAAGTACGAAATCTACAAACTGATTAATCAGCTTGTACAGCAAGGGATTGCCGTCATTGTCATCTCGTCTGAGTTACCCGAAGTGCTCGGCCTGAGCGATCGCGTGCTGGTCATGCACGAGGGAAAACTGAAAGCCAATCTGATTAACCAGAACCTGACGCAGGAGCAGGTGATGGAAGCCGCTTTAAGGAGCGAACGTCATGTCGAAAAGCAATCCGTCTGATATTAAAGTCGCTGTTCCGACGCCCGGCGCGTTTGCCGGGCTAAAAGCGCTGAACCTGCAGGTTTTCGTGATGATCGCGGCAATTATTGCCATCATGTTGTTCTTTACCTGGATGACCGATGGCTCGTACTTAAGCGCGCGTAACGTCTCTAACCTGCTGCGTCAGACTGCCATTACCGGCATCCTCGCGGTGGGCATGGTATTCGTGATTATCTCGGCGGAAATCGACCTGTCGGTGGGGTCGATGATGGGTCTGCTTGGTGGCGTGGCGGCCATTTTTGACGTCTGGCTTGGCTGGCCACTGCCGCTGACCATTGCGGTTACGCTGGTGCTGGGCCTGCTGCTGGGCGCCTGGAACGGCTGGTGGGTTGCCTACCGTAAAGTCCCGTCGTTCATTGTCACGCTGGCGGGGATGCTGGCCTTCCGCGGGATCCTAATTGGCATCACCAACGGCACCACCGTCTCCCCTACCAGCGCAGCCATGTCACAAATTGGTCAGAGCTACCTCGCCGATAGCATCGGCTTTACGTTCGGTGTGATTGGGTTGCTGGCGTTTGTGGCCTGGCAGTGGCGTGGGCGAATGCGCCGTCAGGCGTTGGGTCTGGCATCGCCAGCGTCAACGTCCACAGTCGGTCGTCAGGCACTCACTGCGGTCATTGCACTGGGCGCAATCTGGCTTCTGAACGACTATCGCGGTGTCCCGACGCCGGTATTGCTGCTGGCACTGTTGCTGCTGGCCGGGATGTTTATGGCCACGCGTACCGCGTTTGGTCGCCGTATTTATGCCATCGGCGGCAACCTTGAGGCTGCTCGCCTTTCAGGGATCAACGTCGAGCGCACCAAACTCGCCGTCTTCGCCATTAACGGCCTGATGGTTGCTATCGCCGGGTTGATCCTCAGCTCGCGTCTGGGGGCGGGTTCTCCCTCGGCCGGGAACATCGCCGAGCTGGATGCTATCGCCGCCTGCGTCATTGGCGGCACCAGCCTCGCAGGCGGTGTCGGCAGCGTGGCAGGCGCGGTGATGGGGGCATTTATCATGGCTTCGTTGGATAACGGGATGAGTATGATGGACGTCCCGACGTTTTGGCAGTATATCGTCAAGGGGGCCATTCTTTTGCTGGCAGTCTGGATGGACTCTGCAACCAAGCGACGAGCCTGATAACAATATTGTGACTTATTTGGGAAGTTAGCCATGTTTGAAAAGCGTCACCGCATCACGTTGTTATTCAATGCCAACAAAGCCTACGACCGTCAGGTGGTGGAGGGCGTTGGTGAATATTTGCAGGCGTCGCAATCCGAGTGGGATATTTTTATCGAAGAAGATTTCCGAACCCGTCTCGAAAACATCAAAGAGTGGCTGGGCGATGGGGTCATCGCTGACTACGACGACCCCGTCATTGAGCAATTGCTGACTGACGTCGACGTTCCGATTGTCGGCGTCGGCGGCTCTTACCATGCGCCCGAGCACTATCCGCCGGTCCACTATATCGCCACCGATAACCATGCGCTGGTTGAGACCGCCTTCCTGCATTTGAAAGAGAAAGGCGTCCATCGCTTCGCGTTTTATGGTCTACCGTCAACCAGCGGCAAGCGCTGGGCAGTTGAGCGCGAACATGCTTTCTGCCAGCTTGTCGCGCAGGAGAAGTACCGCGGCGTGGTTTATCAGGGGCTGGAGACCGCGCCGGAAAACTGGCAGCACGCGCAAAACCGACTGGCGGACTGGCTGCAAACCCTGCCGCCGCAAACCGGCATCATTGCCGTTACGGATGCTCGTGCCCGCCACGTCTTGCAGGTCTGCGAACATTTACACATTCCGGTGCCGGAAAAACTGTGCGTCATTGGCATCGATAACGAGGAGCTGACGCGTTACCTCTCTCGCGTGGCGCTCTCGTCCGTGGCACAGGGTACGCGGCAGATGGGCTATCAGGCGGCGAAGTTACTGCATCGTCTGCTGGATAAAGAAGCGTTGCCGCTTCAGCGCTTACTGGTTCCCCCAGTCCGCGTAGTCGAACGCCGTTCAACGGATTACCGCTCCTTAAGCGACCCGGCAGTTATTCAGGCCATGCACTACATTCGCAACAACGCCTGCAAAGGGATTAAGGTCGATCAGGTGCTGGACTCGGTGGGCATTTCCCGTTCGAATCTGGAGAAGCGGTTTAAAGAGGAAGTGGGCGAAACCATTCATGCGGTCATCCACGCCGAGAAACTGGAGAAAGCACGCAGCCTGCTGATCTCCACCTCATTGTCGATCAACGAAATCTCACAGATGTGCGGTTACCCGTCGCTGCAATATTTTTATTCGGTGTTCCGAAAGGAGTATGAAAGTACGCCAAAAGAGTACCGGGAGCGTCACAGCGAAGTGATGATGTAGAAAAAAGAGAAAAGAAAACGCCTTCCGATGGAAGGCGTTTTTTTGAATTACATATGTGCGGCGATTAAGCGCTGGTTATCCTGGTACATCGCGAACAGATAGTTGTTATAGCTCTGTCCCTTGGTCGAATAACCTTTCAGCTTGTGGATCATCGTGCTGGCCGTCACTTCCTGATCCGCTTTACGCAGCTGAGCGCGCGATTTACGGAACGATGAGTAGGCCGGATGCGTGTTCAGATTCACCACGTAGGCATTCACAGAATCTTTCACCGATTCAAACTGAGAATAACCTTTCACCTTACCTGGTGCATTGTTACAACGCCCCTTGATACATTTCATACCAAACAGGTTGTTGTTATTACGCGCCAGTTTCGAGGTACCCCAGCCACTTTCGGCTGCAGCCATGGTCGCAACCATGCTCCCCGGGATAATGTCGACACGCTCTAAGAGAGAGTTCCACGGCACACGGCGCGTGTTACCGTTCCAGCTCACCTTGTAGCGTTTGGTGATATCTTTCAGGCGCGCGCGTTCTGATGGCGACCAACGGCTGTCGTACTGTTTGGCAATCAACCAGTTACGATCCGCAGTAATCGCGGCGTTTTGACTTGTGATGTAAGGCATTACCGTCCGGAGAAACGCTTTTTTCCTTGGTGTTCCGGAAGGGTATTTTCGCAAATCAGGAAGTGAACTACTCTTTGCACTATTGCGAGAATACTCTTGTTTACTGCTAACCTTACTACTTGTTGTCTTTATTACGTGGGCTTTCTTACTCGTTGTATCCGTGTGCGTCTTCGCAAGCACCTCACCCGAAAATGCCATGGTGAGTAACATGAGTATCGCGGCCCCATATCGTCGAATGGGAGTCGATATCATTAGGTCTCCTGGTCGGATATAAACATTCCAACACCTTATTTTTTTCACAAATTTGAGAGCGGAATCTCAAATCATAACAAAAATAGACTGCAAGAGCACGTATAGAAATAGTCCAATTCCGAAACTATGTCACCTGAAACCTGCTCACATAAGCATCAACTCTGAAAAATTGTGCGCGAACTCGCAGATAACTTCCTAATTTTGCGCGGGATCACTCATCCTCACGCGTCATCCTTGCAGAAAGCCCTGGGGGATGAGTTTTTACCCCACACCTGATGGCACACTGGTCAAAAATGCCGCGACAGGAAAATGGAATGAAACGCACCGCATTAGCTTTTCTGATGTTACCCACACTGGCTCATGCTGACTGGTCATCACCGGGTTTCAACGCCTTTAGCGCCGAAGGTACCGGGATATTTACCAGCCAGGCAAAGCTTGCGAAGGGTACTCGCCCTCTTACGCTGAGTTTTGACAACACGTGCTGGCAGCCAACGGATGCAATAAAACTCAATGAGATGCTGTCGCTTAAAAAATGTGACGGCACGCCGCCGCAGTGGCGACTGTTCCGCGACGGCGAGTATCAGATGCGTGTGGATACCCGCTCCGGTACGCCCACACTGATGCTGACTATTCAGAGCGCAGCGGAACCGTCGGTTGCAAACGTTACCCGCCAGTGTCCGAAGTGGGACGGTAAGCCCCTGACGCTTGAAGTTGGCAACGATTTCCCAGAAGGATCGGTGGTCCGTGATTTCTACAGCAAACAGACTGCAACAGTGCAGAATGGAAAAATCACCCTGCAACCCGCCGCCAACAGCAACGGCCTGCTGCTGCTTGAACGCGCCGAAACCGACAAACCTGCGCCGTTTAGCTGGCAAAACGCCACCGTCTATTTCGTGCTGACTGACCGCTTTGTCAACGGCGATCCCTCTAACGATAACAGCTATGGACGCCACAAAGATGGCATGCAGGAGATCGGCACCTTCCACGGTGGCGATCTCAAGGGGCTTACAACCCGGCTCGATTATTTACAGCAGCTGGGCGTGAATGCGCTCTGGATAAGCTCCCCGCTGGAGCAGATCCACGGCTGGGTTGGCGGTGGCACCAAAGGTGACTTCCCCCACTACGCCTATCATGGCTACTACACCCAGGACTGGACCACGCTTGATGCCAACATGGGCACCGAAGATGATTTACGCCACCTTGTCGATGAAGCGCATAAACGCGGTATCCGCATCCTGTTTGATATCGTCATGAACCACACGGGTTACGCGACGCTCGCAGACATGCAGGCGTTCCAGTTTGGGGCCCTTTATCTGCAGGGTGATGAACTGAAAAAAACGCTGGGCGAGCACTGGACGGACTGGAAGCCGGGAGCAGGCCAAAGCTGGCACAGCTTCAACGATTACATCAACTTCAGCGACAAAGCCGCCTGGGAAAAATGGTGGGGTAAAAAGTGGATCCGCACCGACATTGGTGATTATGACAATCCCGGCTTCGACGATTTAACCCTGTCGCTGGCGTTCCTGCCGGACCTGAAAACGGAGTCGACGACCCCTTCCGGTTTACCCAACTTCTACCAACATAAACCTGATACCCACGCGAAGGCCATTTCGGGCTACACCCCACGTGATTACCTGACCCACTGGCTCAGCCAGTGGGTACGTGACTATGGCATTGATGGTTTCCGTGTGGATACGGCAAAACACGTGGAACTCGAGGCCTGGCAGCAGTTGAAAGATCAGGCAAGCCAGGCGCTGGCAGCCTGGAAAGGCGCGAACCCCGACAAAAAACTCGACAATACCCCGTTCTGGATGACCGGCGAGTCATGGGGCCACGGCGTGATGCAAAGCGATTATTACCGCCACGGGTTTGACGCGATGATCAACTTTGATTATCAGGAGCAGGCAGCAAAAGCGGTAGATTGTCTGGCGGACATCGACCTGACCTGGCAGCAGATGGCGGAAAAACTGCAAAGCTTCAATGTCCTGAGCTATCTCTCGTCGCATGACACACGCCTTTTCCGTGAAGGCGGCCAGCGTGCCGCAGAGCTGCTCCTGCTCGCACCGGGCAGCGTACAAATTTACTACGGCGATGAATCCGAGCGGCCATTCGGACCGACAGGGTCCGATCCATTACAGGGCACCCGCTCGGATATGAACTGGCAGGACGTGACGGGCAAGCAGGCCTTAACCGTCGCCCACTGGCAGGTTCTGGGCCAGTTCCGCGCCCGGCATCCCGCAATAGGTGAAGGCAAACAAACCACGCTGTCGCTGAAAGAAGGCTACGGCTTCGTTCGCGAGCACAATGGCGATAAGGTCATGGTGGTGTGGGCGGGTAATCAATAACGACGCAAACCGGTTCCCTCTCCCCCTCCGGGAGAGGGATATTTCACCAGAACAATCCACTACCTAAATACCTTCCCACCACATAAAACAACAATCCCGACCGCATCTCTCGATTTGCACCAGCACGGTGCTAGCGTTATGGTTACCCACTTTCAAAATAAGCTCGACAGATCACCTGCTATGACGTTTTCACTTTTCGGCGACAAATTCACCCGCCATTCAGGCATTACTCGCCTGATGGAGGACCTCAACGACGGGCTGCGCACACCAGGCGCCATCATGCTCGGCGGCGGAAACCCGGCTCAAATCCCGGAGATGAACACCTATTTTCAGACGCTGCTGGCTCAGATGCTGGAAAGCGGGAAAGCAACCGATGCGCTTTGCAACTACGACGGCCCACAAGGTAAAACCGAACTGCTGACACTGCTTGCTAAAATGCTGCGCAAAGAGCTGGGTTGGGATATCGAACCACAGAATATTGCACTGACAAACGGCAGTCAGAGCGCATTTTTCTACTTGTTTAATCTTTTCGCAGGCCGTCGCGCCGACGGCACCACCAAAAAAGTGCTGTTCCCGCTGGCGCCAGAGTACATCGGCTATGCCGATTCCGGCCTCGAAGAGGATCTGTTCGTCTCGGCGCGCCCGAACATTGAGCTGCTGCCAGAAGGCCAGTTCAAATATCACGTCGACTTTGAACATCTGCATATTGGTGAAGAGACGGGCATGATCTGCGTATCACGTCCAACCAACCCAACGGGCAACGTCATCACCGACGACGAACTGATGAAGCTGGATGCGCTGGCGAATCAGCACGACATCCCGCTGGTGATTGATAACGCTTATGGCGTGCCGTTCCCGGGGATCATCTTCAGCGAAGCACGTCCGCTGTGGAACCCGAACATCGTCCTGTGTATGAGCCTTTCCAAGCTGGGTCTGCCGGGCAGCCGTTGCGGGATCATCATCGCCAATGAAAAAATCATCACCGCCATTACCAACATGAACGGCATTATCAGCCTTTCCCCGGGGGGAATCGGCCCGGCGATGATGTGCGAAATGATCAAACGTAATGACCTGCTGCGCCTGTCGAACGAGGTTATCAAGCCGTTCTATTACCAGCGGGTACAGGAAACGATCGCCATTCTTCGCCGCTACTTACCGGAAGAACGCTGCCTGATCCACAAACCTGAAGGGGCAATTTTCCTGTGGCTGTGGTTTAAGGATCTGCCGATCACCACCGAGCTTCTCTACCAGCGCCTGAAAAAGCGCGGCGTGTTGATGGTACCGGGTGATTACTTCTTCCCGGGTCTGGATAAGCCGTGGCCGCATACGCATCAGTGCATGCGCATGAACTACGTGCCCGATCCGGAGAAAATCGAAGCGGGCGTGAAAATTCTCGCCGAAGAGATTGAGTACGCCTGGCGCGAAGATAGCCAGTAACGCGTTACGCCAGATTATGCAGCCGTTCGGTGCGTAATCTGGCGGGGTCAACGCAGCGCAGCGCGTGGGTTGGGCACGCCTCCACACAGGCGGGTCCAGCCTCGCGATCTGCGCACAAATCACATTTCACCGCCTGAACGCGGTTCCCCACCCGCTGAACCTGCATTGCCCCAAACGGGCACGCTACCACACAACTTTTACAGCCAATACAGCGCGCCGGCTCCACCCGCCAGGCACCCGCGGTGTGGCGAATAGCCTGTGTCGGACAAACAGTGGCACAAGGGGCATCTTCACACTGATGGCAGCCCACAGCCGTAGTGAATGCGCCACCTTTGACCACCCGAATGCGGGGCGTAAATGCGCCTGCAGAAAGCATTCCCTGATGCGACACCACGCAGGCCACTTCACAGGTACGACAGCCAATGCATTTTTCCGTATCAGCCAGGATAAATCGGTTCATCTGTCACGCTCCGCGCACGTTAAAACCCAACTCTTTTGAGATAGCCTCTGCCGTTTCCCGCAGCGGTTTCAGCAGGTTTTTTTCACCAATTTGCTTCATGCGGGACGTCGAGAGCGAAATGGAGATCGCGTACGGCACGCGGCCATGAATATCAAACACCGGTACGGCAAGACAGGAGACGCCCAGCTCGTTCTCTTCTTTATCCATCGCCATGCTGTGCTCGCGGATTTCCGCCAGCTCGTCATACATCGCGCTCAGCTCGGTAATCGTGTTGCGGGTGAGCGGCTGGATCTGCTCCTGATGGCTCTGCCAGTAGCTCGCCACATAGTCCTGATGACCAAACGCCATGTAGATTTTGCCCATCGCCGAACAATAAAGCGGCATATGCTGACCGATGTAAGCGCGCGTGCGCAGCATACCGGTTGTGGGCTCCAGCTTATAAATCAGAATGGCGTGATCGTCCTCGCGGCTTGAGAAGTTCACCGTCTCACCGGTGGCGATATTCAGCGTCTCAAGGTGCGGGGCCGCCACGTGAATGATATTCAGCGACGACAGCGCCTTTTGCCCGACGGCGATAAATTTGGTGGTCAGGCGGTAGCTGCCCGCCGCAGGCGCCGGGGTAACATACCCGCACGACTGTAACCCCTGCAGTAAGCGGTGCACGGTGCTTTTATTCAGCCCTGCCAGTTCCGATAAATGGGCCAACGGACACCCGTTCGGGTAGTTGCTGAGGATCTCAATCAGCATCAGGCCGCGAAACAAGCTCTGGCTACCTGCTGGCCTCTCTTTTTCTTGCGTCATTTCGCTCTCTTTCGTGCTCATCCAATGGCTCCTTTTTATCGCGTCCTGATGGTAGCGCAAAGTGTGGTTCAGTTCACGATCTCAACAGAAAAAACACAACCAGTTGATTTTAATCGATTTTGAAAATCATGAATGTCGTTGATCTGGCAAAATTTGATCGCTATATTTGAAATCAGATTTCGCATAGTGAAATTTAGCGATAAAAAAGCACTCGCACTTGCCCCGACAAAAACAGGAGAACAGGGATGAAAGTGACCTTTGAAGAGTTAAAAGCGGCGTTCAGGCGGGTCCTGGTCGATCGCGGCGTAAAAGCGGACACCGCCGACGCCTGCGCGGAGATGTTTGCCCGCACCACGGAATCGGGCGTCTATTCACACGGGGTTAACCGCTTCCCTCGTTTCATTCAGCAACTTGATGCCGGCGACATCATTCCTGATGCCCAGCCAACACGGGTGACCTCGCTGGGTGCCATCGAACAGTGGGATGCCCGACGTTCGATTGGCAACCTGACGGCGAAAAAGATGATGGATCGCGCCACCGAACTGGCCGCCGACCACGGTATCGGCCTGGTGGCACTGCGAAACGCCAACCACTGGATGCGCGGCGGCAGCTACGGCTGGCAGGCCGCAGAGAAGGGGTACATCGGGATCTGCTGGACTAACTCCATTGCCGTCATGCCAGCCTGGGGCTCGAAAGCGTGCAGCATCGGCACTAACCCTCTTATCGTGGCGATTCCGTCTACGCCGATCACAATGGTCGATATGTCGATGTCAATGTTCTCCTACGGCATGCTGGAAGTGAATCGCCTGGCCGGACGCACGTTGCCGGTGGATGGGGGCTTTGATGATGAAGGGCACCTCACCAGAGAACCTGGTGTGATCGAGAAAAACCGCCGCATTCTGCCGATGGGCTACTGGAAAGGATCGGGCTTATCCATCGTCCTCGACATGATCGCAACCCTGCTCTCCAACGGATCCTCCGTTGCGGAAGTGACCCAGGACAACAGCGACGAATATGGCGTGTCACAAATCTTTATCGCCATCGAGGTCGATCGTTTGATCGACGGACCCACCCGCGATGCCAAACTGCAGCGCATCATGGACTTTATCATCAACGCCGAGCGGGCTGATGACAACGTCGCGGTTCGACTGCCGGGTCATGAATTCACACGTCTGCTCGAAGAGAACCGCCGCAACGGCATCACCATTGACGACAGCGTGTGGGCGAAAATCCAGTCTCTGTAAGGAGTGGGCCATGATTTTAGGACATATTTCGCAGCCAAATCCGTGTCGCCTGCCGCGGGCGATAGAGAAAGCGCTCGATTTTCTGCGCACCACGGATTTCACGGCGCTGGCACCTGGCGTGGTGGACATTGACGGACGTAACATTTTTGCTCAGGTGCTCGACCTCACCACCCGGACGTGGGATGAGAACCGTCCCGAAGTGCACCGTCGCTATCTGGACATTCAGTTTCTGGCATGGGGTGAAGAGAAAATCGGTGTCGCCATTGATACCGGCAATAACGAAATAAGCGAATCACTGCTGGAACAGCGGGATATTATTTTTTATCACGGCAGCGAAAATGAATCATTTATAGAAATGACGCCCGGCACGTACGCCATATTTTTTCCGCAGGATGTTCACCGTCCTGCCTGCATTAAAAATAAGGCATCGGCAATTCGTAAAATTGTGGTGAAAGTAGCAATCAGCGAAATAGATTAATTTTCTGAACTCTATTGGGAATGCGAAATGACTAACACCGGTTTTATAATTGGTGCGTACCCCTGCGCACCCTCGTTTCACCAGCAAGGGGAACAAGAAGAGCGGGACTTCTGGCGAGCGCTTTCCGACACGCCAGATATTCGCGGGCTGGAGCAACCGTGTCTTGAGGATCTCCATCCGTTGGGTGACGAATGGCTGTTCCGCCATACGCCGGGGGACTGGCAAATAGTGGTTACCGCGGTGATGGAAACCATGCGCCGCCGCGGCACAAATGGCGCGTTTGGCCTGGCCTCTGCCGATGAAGAACAGCGCAAAGCCTGCGTTGAATATTACCGCCATCTGCTGCGAAAGATTGATGCCATCAATACTCGCTTTCCAGGCAAAATTATCGCCCTGGAGATGCAGGCCGCGCCGCAGGCGGGAAACCCGTCTGTTGAACAAGCTACCGCTGCGTTTTCCCGTTCTGTACGTGAAATCACCTCATGGGACTGGTCATGCGACCTGGTGCTTGAACACTGCGATGCCATGACCAGCCCCGCGCCACGCAAGGGTTTTTTGCCCTTAGCGCAGGTGCTTGAGGTGGTGAAAGAAACGGATATCAGCGTATGCATTAACTGGGCGCGGTCGGCTATCGAAGGACACAATACCGCGCTGCCACCTGAACATGTTAAAGCCGCACTTGAGGCCGGGAAGCTGGGCGCACTGATGTTCTCCGGGACCTCCGTTCGCGGAGCGTACGGCGAATGGCAGGATCTGCACGCGCCATTTTCCCCGTTCTGTGCCGACAGTTTAATGACCACCGAACAGGTAAAAGCACTTTTTACTGCGGCGAGCGCCGCAACATTGAAATTCTCCGGTATTAAATTACTGGAAATAAATGCTAATGCTAACGTCAGCCATCGCATCGCTATTTTGCGCGACGGCATTAGTGAAATGAAAAAAGCAACGCAATAACAATAAAAATCTTATTCCGGTTACATTCACTGAGATATTAAATATGAATATTTCTACTCATGCTCTACAAGCGGATATTCCGCGTCAGCGCTGGTTAAGAATCATTCCGCCTATTCTTATCGCCTGTATTATTTCATATATGGACCGCGTGAATATTGCATTTGCGATGCCAGGCGGTATGGATGAAGAGTTAGGTATCTCTGCCACCATGGCAGGCCTGGCGGGTGGGATCTTCTTTATCGGTTATCTGTTCCTGCAGGTGCCCGGCGGCAAGATTGCCGTGCATGGCAGCGGTAAGAAGTTTATTGGCTGGTCACTGGTTGCCTGGGCGGTGATTTCGGTCCTGACCGGCGTTGTAACCAACCAGTATCAACTGCTGGCACTGCGCTTCTTACTCGGTGTGGCAGAAGGCGGGATGCTGCCCGTGGTGCTCACGATGATCAGTAACTGGTTCCCGGATGCCGAACGCGGCCGCGCCAATGCGATTGTTATCATGTTTGTTCCCATTGCGGGGATCATCACCGCGCCCCTGTCGGGCTGGATTATCACCGCACTCGACTGGCGCTGGTTGTTCATCATTGAAGGGCTGATGTCCATTGTGGTGCTGGTGCTCTGGGTGTTCACCGTCTACGACCGCCCGCAGGAAGCTCGCTGGATCTCCGAGGCCGAGAAAAATTATCTGATACAAACGCTGGCCGCAGAACAGCAGGCTATTGCCGGAAATGCGGTGAAAAATGCCTCGCTGAGTGCTGTTCTGTCCGACAAAACCATGTGGCAGCTGATTGCCCTGAACTTCTTCTACCAGACCGGGATTTACGGTTACACCCTCTGGCTACCGACCATTCTCAAAGAGCTGACGCATACCAGCATCGGCCAGGTGGGAATGCTTGCCATCCTGCCTTATGTCGGTGCCATTGCGGGCATGTTCCTGTTCTCCTCACTGTCTGACCGTACCGGCAAGCGCAAGCTGTTCGTCTCCCTGCCGCTGATTGGCTTCGCGCTCTGCATGTTCCTCTCCGTGGCGTTGAAAGAGAACATCTGGCTGGCCTATGCCGCGCTGGTGGGCTGTGGCTTCTTCCTGCAGTCCGCTGCGGGTGTGTTCTGGACGATTCCGGCGCGCCTGTTCAGCGCAGAGATGGCCGGTGGCGCTCGCGGCGTGATTAACGCCCTGGGTAACCTCGGTGGGTTCTGCGGCCCTTACGCGGTGGGCGTGCTGATCACCCTCTACAGCAAAGATGCTGGGGTGTACTGCCTCGCGGTTTCGCTGGCGCTGGCCTCGCTGCTCGCCCTGATGCTACCGGCGAAATGCGATGCCGGAGCGGAACCCAACCCCGGCGTGAACCCGCATAAGCACGCAGCCTGATCCCCCCGCCCTCTCCTGAAGAGAGGGCGTAAGACAAGAGAGTCAACGATGAGTGAAAAAGAGCCCTTCTGGCTGGGTATCGATTGTGGCGGAACGTATCTGAAAGCCGGTCTGTACACCAGCCAGGGCCAGGAAGTCTGTATTGAGCGCCGCTCGGTTGCCACACTCAGCCCACACGCAGGCCACGCTGAGCGGGATATGCACCAACTCTGGCAGCAGTGCCACACCACCGTCGCCCTGCTGCTTAAAAATGCCGACATTGGCGGCGCACAAATCAAAGGCGTCGGGATATCGGCACAGGGTAAAGGACTGTTTTTACTGGACAAGCATGACCAGCCGCTCGGCAACGCCATCCTCTCCTCTGACCGCCGGGCGCTGGAGATTGTACAGCGCTGGCAGCAGGACGGTATTCCTGAAAAGCTTTATCCGCATACGCGCCAGACGCTATGGACGGGGCATCCCGCCTCCCTCCTGCGCTGGGTGAAAGAGAATGAACCGCACCGTTATCAGCAGATTGGCTGTGTGATGATGGCGCACGACTACCTGCGCTGGTGCCTCACCGGCGTTAAAGGGTGTGAAGAGAGCAACATCTCTGAATCCAATCTCTACAACATGAACACCGGGCAGTACGACCCGCAGCTCACACGCTGGCTCGGCATCGATGAAATTGACGGCGCACTGCCGCCGATCGTCGGTTCAGCAGAAATGTGCGGGGAAATCACCGCTCAGGCCGCCGCCCTGACCGGTCTCGCAGCGGGCACCCCCGTTGTGGGGGGGCTGTTTGATGTGGTTTCCACCGCGATCTGCGCCGGGTTACATGACGACAGCACGCTCAACGCCGTGATGGGCACCTGGGCTGTCACCAGCGGGATCGCCAACGGTATAGGCCATAACGAGCCGTATCCCTATGTGTATGGGCGCTACGTTCATCCGCAGCACTACATCGTTCACGAAGCCAGCCCCACCTCGTCCGGTAACCTCGAATGGCTAACCACACAGTGGGGCGACATGTCATTCGATGCGATCAACCAGGCCGTGGCCAGCCTGCCGAAAGCCGGAAGCGATCTGCTCTTCCTGCCGTTCCTCTATGGCAGCAACGCCGGGCTGGAGATGACCTGCGGGTTTTACGGCATGCAGGCCCTGCACACCCGCGCGCATCTGTTGCAGGCGGTCTATGAAGGTGTGGTCTTCAGCCACATGACCCATCTTAACCGCATGCTACAGCGCTTCACGCACGTGCAGGCATTGCGCGTAACCGGCGGCCCTGCCCATTCGGATGTGTGGATGCAAATGCTCGCGGACGTCAGCGGTCTGGCAATAGAACTGCCGCAGGTCGAAGAGACCGGCTGTTCCGGCGCGGCGCTGGCCGCGCTGGTGGGTACCGGCGTTTTTCCCGATTTCCGCACCGCGCAGCAGGCTGTCAGACATCACATTCGCGTCATCACACCCGACAAGCATGCCCATGCGGCCTACCAGCGCAAGTATCAGCGCTACCAGCTACTGATTTCAGCACTACAGGGCTATCACGCCCATGTTAAGGAGCACGACCTATGAGCCGACCATTACTGCAGCTGGCGCTCGACCATACCTCACTTCAGGCCGCACAGCGCGACGTCGAGCGGCTTGCGGATCACGTCGATATTATCGAAGCAGGCACCATTTTGTGTCTCACCGAAGGGCTTAATGCCGTGCGCGCACTGCGCCAGCAGTGTCCGAAAAAAACGATCGTGGCTGACTGGAAAGTGGCCGATGCCGGAGAAACGCTGGCTGAACAGGCGTTTGGCGCAGGCGCGAACTGGATGACCATCATCTGCGCCGCGCCGCTGGCAACCGTCGAGAAGGGTCACGAGGTGGCTCTGCGCTGCGGCGGGGAAATTCAGATGGAGCTGTTTGGTTACTGGACGCTGGATGATGCGCGAGAATGGCACCGTATCGGGGTCACACAGGCCATTTATCACCGTGGGCGCGACGCACAGGCCAGCGGCCAGCAGTGGGGCGAGGCGGATCTCGCCAGCATGAAAGCCCTCTCGGATATCGGCCTGCAGCTCTCGATCACCGGCGGCATTACCCCCGCCGACCTGCCGCTGTTTAAGCAAATCAATGTGAAAGCGTTTATTGCCGGACGGGCACTGACTGGCGCTGCCAACCCACCGCAGGTGGCCCATGCATTCCATTCACACATCCGCGACATCTGGGGGGAGTAACCATGCGTCAGCATCCGTTAGGTATCTACGAAAAAGCGCTGCCGAAAGCGCTCACCTGGCCAGAGCGCCTGGTGCTGGCAAAAAGCTGCGGATTTGATTTTGTCGAGATGTCGATCGATGAAACCGATGAGCGTCTGTCCCGCCTTGAGTGGAACACCGCGCAGCGCGCCTCTCTGGTTGAGGCGATGCTGGAAACCGGGGTCGCGATCCCGTCGATGTGTCTGTCTGCCCACCGCCGTTTCCCGTTTGGTAGCCGGGACGAGACCGTCCGCGAGCGCGCACGCGCCATCATGACCAAAGCCATCCGTCTGGCGCGCGATCTCGGTATTCGCACCATCCAGCTTGCCGGGTATGACGTCTATTACGAAGAACATGACGAAGGTACCCGGCAACGCTTTGCCGAAGGGCTGGCATGGGCCGTGGAGCAGGCCGCCGCCGCGCAGGTCATGCTGGCAGTGGAGATCATGGATACCGCGTTTATGAACTCCATCAGCAAATGGAAAAAGTGGGACGAAATGCTCGCTTCGCCATGGTTCAGCGTTTATCCGGACGTCGGCAACCTGAGCGCGTGGGGTAACGATGTGGCCGCCGAGCTGACGCTGGGCATCGATCGCATCGCCGCCATCCACCTGAAAGATACCCAGCCCGTGACTGAACAAAGCCCCGGACAGTTTCGTGACGTACCGTTCGGTGAAGGATGCGTCGATTTCGTGGGCATATTTAACACGCTGAATCAGCTCAATTATCGCGGCGCATTTCTGATTGAAATGTGGACTGAAAAAGCCAAAGAGCCGGTACTGGAAATCATCCAGGCACGCCGCTGGATTGAAGCCCGGATGCAGGAAGGAGGGATGACATGTTAGAACAACTCAAAGCCGAGGTCCTGGCGGCAAACCTGGCGCTGCCCGCCCACCAGCTGGTGACTTTCACCTGGGGCAACGTCAGTGCGGTGGATCGTGAACGCGGCCTGATGGTGATTAAACCCTCCGGCGTGGAGTATGACGTGATGTCCGCAGAGGATATGGTGGTGGTGGACATTGCCACGGGCCAGGTGGTCGAGGGGGTTAAAAAACCCTCTTCCGACACACCAACCCACCTGGCGCTGTATCGCCGTTACCCTGAAATTGGCGGCATTGTGCATACCCATTCCCGCCACGCCACTGTCTGGGCGCAGGCAGGGCAGGATTTACCGGCATGGGGTACCACGCACGCTGACTATTTTTATGGTGCGATCCCCTGCACGCGGTTGATGACCCCGGCTGAAATTGCGGGTGAATACGAATACCAGACCGGTGAAGTGATCATCAGAACTTTTGAGGAGCGCAACGTAAACCCGATGCAGATCCCGGCGGTGCTGGTGCATTCTCACGGCCCGTTCACCTGGGGAAAAAATGCGGCCGATGCGGTACATAACGCTGTGGTGCTGGAAGAGTGCGCCTTTATGGGGCTGTTTTCACGCCAGCTTGCGCCACAGCTACCGACGATGCAGCAGGAACTGCTCGATAAACATTACCTGCGCAAGCATGGAGCAAATGCCTACTACGGGCAGTGATCACCCGGAATTAATATGCTCCTTACAGTACCGCCGTTTCCAGACGGCGGGCGTTAAGCCGGTATGCTTTGAAAATATCTGCCGGAAATACCCGACATCATTAAAACCGCAGCGGGTTGCCACTTCGGTCAGGGACGCGGAGTCGTTCAGCAACAGCTTTTCTGCCGCCCTGACGCGCTGGCGATGGATCGCTTCCGTCAGGGTTAAGTGAAAGGTCCGGCGAAATACGCGTCCCAGATAATTGGCATTGCAGTGCAAGGCTTTTGCCAGTTGCGATGTGGAAAGCGGCAGATGAAACTGCGTGCGAATAAGCTGTTTTGCCTTCCATGCCATGGCCGCGCCGGCTTCATCGGCTCTGTCTTCATAACCTGAGGAGATCGACACTTGCTGTAAAATCAGCAGCAAAATCATTTCCAGCGCCACGCTTCGCTGTAATTTTTCCTGCTCACTCAGGAATTGCCGGAATAGCGCAATCACATATTGAGCATCGCGCACGCAGCAATGTTGTTCAATGGCCACCGGAAAAGCATGTGGCAAAGGCGACGATTGTGCTTCGACCTCAAAATGCAGCCAGTAGAACCGCAGGTCCGCCGGGAAATCTTCTGTCCCCACGTGTCGACGCGCCGGCCAGAGCAGTAAGCTCTCTCCCGCTTTCACCTCAAAGAGCGTGTTTTCTTCCTGGATCGTTAATGTCCCTTTTTCAACGAAGATAATCTCCCACGAGGTTAATTTGCGCGCCGGATGCCGGCCCACGCCCCGGGAAATAAAGAGCCCACCATTTTGCACTTTAATCGGAAGCGCTATGGATAATTCAAGCATGGATATTCACCATTCCGCTCTGATTGCCATTAATATTCATCTTATGCTTTGATTATTAATGAATATCTTCCTGCCTTCCCGATCGAAATCACAAATTTATCATCAGGTCGGAATCGTCACCTTTTTATACTTTTCCCTTCCCTTGTTGGCCTGAGCGTTCGGTGCAGAATGAATGGGGTACCTTGCATAAATACGATAAAAATCGATTACCGAGGAGTTACCTCATGACTTCCACACCGATTACAGAATCACAGGTCGTACAAGGGGCAATGGATGACCGCCTGTCAGTCCGCGAAAAAATTGGCTACGGCCTGGGTGACGCGGGTGGCACGGTCATTACCTGCCTGATCATGAATTTTCTTACCTTCTTCTACACCGACGTTTTTGGTCTGACGCCTGCGCTCGTTGGCACGCTGTTTATTGCCCTGCGCGTGTTTGATGCCATTTCCGATCCGGTGATGGGGGTGATTGCCGACCGAACACAAAGCCGTTGGGGGCGTTTTCGCCCGTGGCAGCTGTGGGTGGCGCTTCCTGTCGGGGTTATCGGTGTACTGACCTTCACCGTGCCTGACGCCAGCATGGGGGTGAAAATCGCCTGGGCGTTTGGTACCTATCTGCTGTTGTCAGTGGGCTATACCGCCATCAACGTGCCCTACTGCGCGCTGATCAACACCATGACCACCCGCCACAGCGAGGTCATCTCCTGTCAGTCATGGCGCTTTGTGCTGTGCGGTGTGGCGGGCTTTTTGGTCTCTGTTGGCCTGCCGTGGCTGGTCGCAGCGCTGGGCGAGGGCAACGCCGCGCGAGGCTATCAGCTCGGCGTTGGGGTGTTGTGCGCCATCGCCGTGGTGATGTTCCTCTGCTGCTTCTTCTGGGTGCGTGAGCGCGTCCCGCTGGCGCTGATGGGCAAATTCACCTTACGCGAGCATCTGGCCGGCCTGCGCAACAACGATCAGCTCCTGCTGATGCTGGTGATGTCATTCCTGCTGATCAACGTCTTCAACATTCGTGGCGGCGGCTACATGTACTTCATCACCTACGTGCTCCAGGGCAGTACCGCTTATACCTCGCTGTTCTTCACGATGGTGACCTTTGCCGCCATTCTCGGCGCGGTGATCGTGAATCCCCTTTCTCGCCGGATTGATACCGTCAAACTCTATTACTACACCAACCTCGTGCTGGCCGCGCTCGCGGCGGGAATGTGGTTTCTGCCAGGCGGTCCGGCTCATCAGATGCTCTGGCTGATCGTTATTCTGAGTAACGGTGTCATTCTCGGTTTTACCCTGCCCCTGCACTTCTCGCTGATGGCATTTGCAGATGACTATGGTGAGTGGAAAAACGGGGTACGTTCATCTGGCATGAACTTCGCTTTCAATCTGTTTTTCATCAAGCTCGCCTGGGCGTCCAGCGCCGGGATCATCAGCCTGGTGTTTATCGCCGTCGCCTACCAGCCGGGCGCGGGCAACCAGACGCCAGCCTCGTTACAGGGAATTACTGCGATGGAGACACTGCTCCCCGCCCTTTTCCACCTGCTGCTGGCGGTCTCAATCCGCTGGTGCAGACTCAACAATCCCATGATGTCGCGCATTGCCACCGATCTGCGCCAGCGTCACGTATCGTCCTGAGGAGAATGACATGTCCATAATGGAAGCCGACCTGCACACACTGAACATCAACGACCCGTTTCTCGGCCAGTATCAGCGGCTGGTGCGTGATGTGGTGATCCCCTACCAGTGGGATGCGCTAAACGATCGCGTTACCGAAGCCGAACCGAGTCACGCCATCACCAACTTCCGCATTGCGGCTGGGCTGGAACAGGGGGAGTTCTATGGAATGGTGTTTCAGGACAGCGACGTGGCGAAATGGCTGGAAGCCGTCGCGTGGTCGTTGTGCCAGAAGCCCGACCCGGAACGTGAAAAAACCGCCGATGAGGTGATTGAGCTGATTGCGGCGGCGCAGTGTGACGATGGCTATCTCAACACCTACTTCACGGTGAAAGCACCCGGTGAGCGCTGGACGAACCTTGCCGAATGCCACGAACTGTACTGTGCCGGACATATGATTGAAGCCGGCGTGGCCTATTTTCAGGGGACCGGAAAACGCCGTCTGCTGGAGGTGGTATGCAAACTGGCGGACCATATCGACCGGGTCTTTGGCCCCGGCGAGGAGCAGCTTCACGGTTATCCGGGCCATCCGGAAATTGAGCTGGCGCTTATGCGGCTTTACGACGTCACTCAGGAACCACATTACCTGGCCCTTGTGAAATATTTTATCGACACGCGCGGCACGCAGCCTCATTTCTACGATATCGAATATGAGAAACGGGGCCGGACATCGTACTGGAACACGTACGGCCCGGCGTGGATGGTCAAGGACAAAGCCTATAGCCAGGCGCATCAACCGCTTGCCGAACAACACACCGCCATCGGACACGCGGTTCGATTTGTCTATCTGATGGCGGGCATGGCGCATCTTGCTCGCCTGAGTCATGACGAGGGTAAACGCCAGGACTGCCTGCGGCTGTGGAATAACATGGCCCAGCGACAGCTCTATATTACCGGCGGGATCGGCTCGCAAAGCAGTGGCGAAGCCTTCAGCAGCGATTACGATTTGCCTAACGATACGGTATATGCCGAAAGCTGCGCCTCCATTGGCCTGATGATGTTTGCCCGCCGGATGCTGGAGATGGAAGCGGACAGCCAGTACGCCGACGTGATGGAGCGTGCCTTATACAACACGGTACTGGGCGGCATGGCGCTGGACGGTAAACATTTCTTCTATGTGAACCCGCTGGAGGTACACCCTAAAACGCTGGCATTTAATCATGTCTACGACCACGTTAAGCCGGTTCGCCAGCGCTGGTTCGGCTGCGCCTGTTGCCCGCCCAATATTGCCCGCGTGCTCACTTCGCTGGGCCACTATCTCTATACCGTTCGTCAGGACGCGCTCTTTATCAACCTCTATGTGGGGAACGACGTCGCCATACCGGTAGATGAGGGCACCTTACAGCTACGGATTAGCGGTAATTATCCATGGCAGGAAGAGGTCAACATCGAGATCACCTCACCTGTCCCGGTGACCCACACGCTGGCACTACGTTTACCGGACTGGTGCGCAAGCCCGGCCGTGACACTGAACGGCGAAAGGGTCACGGGTGATGTCTCCCGGGGGTATCTGTACCTCACCCGCCGCTGGCAGGAGGGAGATACCCTTACGCTGACCTTACCCATGCCGGTCCGCCGCGTGTACGGTAACCCGCTGGTACGCCAGCAGGCCGGCAAAGTCGCGCTGCAGCGTGGCCCGCTGGTCTACTGCCTGGAAGAGGCCGACAATGGCGCGAACCTGCATAACCTCTCCCTGCCTGAGCAGAGCGAATTCCGGGTCTTTGAAGGAAAAGGGATCTTTGCGCACAAGATACTGATTCAGGCGGAGGGCATCGCGCGTCACGCTGATGAGGAAGGCACGCAGACACTGTGGCAGTACGATCGCGCCCCGGTGCAGCGCCAGCCCCGGACGTTGACCTTTATTCCGTGGTTCAGCTGGGCAAACCGGGGAGAAGGCGAAATGCGGATTTGGGTGGATGAGGCCTGAAGGCATCTGTCCTGTCAGCCTCACCCCAATCCTCTCCCACAGGCGCGGGAGATAAAAACCGAGGCCGGGTAGGCAATCGCCACCCGGCTTTAGATCAGAAACGCCAGGACATGCCGGTCATCAGCGCGAAACTGTCTTCGCGGTCGATCATCGGACTGTTTTTCACGTCGTCAGGTAACACGGTATAGACCGCGCTGGCGTTGATAAACAAATTCTGGGTTAACTGATATTTAGCCGCGAGACCCACATACGGCGTCCAGCTATCACCTGCGGTGTATTCATTGAGGCCTGAGCGGCGAGACTCATTGCCGGATACGCCGTAATAGTAATCGTTATAGCTTTCGTCGCTGTAGAAAATACCTACCGATGGCGTCAGCGTCAGACGTTCCATCCGAATCGGACGGAAGTATGAGATTTCACCGATCACGCCGCCGCTCTCATCCATCGCATCACCCGAGACCGCCACTTTCAGCGAGCCCCAGTGTTCATGGCGGTAGTACGCCCCGCCGAGAAACGCTGATGCTTTACGCTCATCGAGGTGTTTCATCTGAGCGTCGTCGTTATCTTCAGGATCAAATCGCAGTGGCATCCACGATGCGGTCATACTGAATTCATTTTTTTCGTCTTTCCACAGGATCCATCCGCCGGTGGTCTGGCGAATATAAAACCGGTCGCCTTCATAGCTAATTAACGGTACCGCCGTGGTATTTTCGTTATATCCTTTATAAGGCGACTCATTAAATACAGCCCCCGCCCCAAGTGAAAAGTCACCAGCCATTGCAGATGATGTTGCAAATAACGTGGCTGCGATGAGTAAATTGTATTTAATAGTCATTACATGTAATCCATTTAGACGCCAAACAAGCGAGGCGAATAATAATGGTTACAAATTTGCCAATGCAACGCTGCAGTTTATATAATATTATATATAAAAACATATAGATGGGTGCGCATGATGAATAAGTTCCAGCTAAAACCACGCGAGTTAAAAATTATTTCCGTCATCGCAGCCACCCACAGTATTGGCGATGCCGCGGCCCTGCTGGGCATGGCACAGGCTAACGTCAGTAAATACCTTTCTGATTTTGAAACGCGTGTCGGTCTTAAGGTATTTGAGCGCACGACCCGTCAACTGGCGCTAACCCAGTTTGGCGAAGCGTTACTCCCCTACATTGACGCCACGCTGGATAAAAATAGCCAGCTCATTAATTTCATTGCTGATTATAAGCATGAGAAGCGCGGAAAAGTGACCATTTACGCCCCAACGGGTATCGTGATGTATCTGGCGCGACACGTGATCCATCAGATTGAGGACATCGGTGATATCCGTATCTCGTTAAAAACGTACAACCTGGATCGTAATGAATATTCCGAAGGGGTCTCGTTCCCCGATGATTGCGATATTCTCATTACCTATGCTCAGCCGAAAGATGAAAGTCTGGTCGCCAGTGTGTTAACGAAATATTCCGTCACGGCATTTGCCACTGAAGAATATTTGAAAAACCACCCCTTAACCGGACCTGAAGATTTAATGAATCACTCCTGTATTTTAATAGACTCGATGCTGGTGGATGAGGCGAACATCTGGCGTTTTCGCGTCCACGGCAGTGAGACCGTATATGATTACAGAGTGACCGGAAATTATATTTGCGACAATACGCAGACGGCGCTGGAACTGGCACGAAATAATCTCGGTATTGTTTTTGCGCCGAAAGAAAGCCTGAAAAAAGAGCTTAAGAGTGGTTCTCTGGTTCCCTGCTTCCCCCATCAGGAAGAGTGGTGGCTCGACCTGACGGCGATATTCCGCAAACGTGAATACCAGCCCTGGCGCGTGCAGTACATTCTGGACGGCGTACTGAACTGCCTGCGTCAGCAAATTGCTCAGGCTGCCCAGGGGCAACCTGAGCTGGAGGGTTAGAACAGCCCCAGTGGTTTATCGGAATAACTCACCAGCAGGCATTTCGTCTGCTGGTAATGCTCCAGCATCATCTTGTGGGTTTCACGCCCGATGCCCGACTGCTTATAGCCCCCAAAAGCCGCGTGCGCCGGATAAGCGTGGTAGCAGTTGGTCCACACGCGCCCGGCCTGAATGCCCCGCCCCATTTTATAAGCCAGATTACCGTTGCGGCTCCAGACGCCAGCCCCGAGGCCATACGGCGTATCGTTAGCAATCTCCAGCGCCTCTTCCATCGTTTTGAAGGTGGTGACGGCCAGCACCGGTCCGAAAATTTCCTCCTGGAAAACGCGCATGTTGTTTTTGCCGAACAGGATCGTCGGCTCCAGGTAATACCCGTCCTGCAGATCGCCGCCCAGCATTTTACGCCGACCGCCGGTCAGGACATCCGCCCCTTCTTTCTTGCCGATATCAATGTAGTTGAGGATAGTGTCCATCTGCCCGTGCGAGACCTGCGCGCCCATCTGGGTCACGTTATCAAGCGGGTTACCGCTGCGGATAGACTCGACGCGGCGAATGGCTCGCTCCATAAAGCGCTCATAGATAGACTCCTGCACCAGCGCGCGGCTTGGGCAGGTACAGACTTCACCCTGGTTAAAAGCAAACAGCGCAAAGCCTTCCAGGGCTTTATCGAAGAAGGCATCCTCTTCCTCCATGACGTCGGCGAAGAAAATGTTCGGCGATTTACCGCCCAGCTCCAGGGTCACTGGAATGATGTTCTGGGTCGCGTACTGCATGATCTGCTGACCCACTTCCGTCGACCCGGTAAACGCGACTTTGGCGATCCGTTTTGATGTCGCCAGATATTCCCCTATCTCACCCCCCGCCCCGTTCACCACGTTAATCACGCCTGGCGGGAGAAGGTCGCCAATGACTTCCATCAGCAGCAGGACTGACAGCGGGGTCAGGCGGGCCGGTTTGAGCACAATGCAGTTACCCGCCGCCAGGGCGGGCGCCATTTTCCAGCTCGCCATCAGCAACGGGAAGTTCCACGGAATGATCTGCCCCACCACCCCCAGCGGTTCGTGGAAGTGGTACGCCACGGTGTCGCTGTCTACCTCGCTAATTCCGCCCTCCTGAGCGCGAATACAGGAGGCAAAATAGCGGAAGTGGTCAATGGCCAGCGGCACGTCTGCCGCCATCGTTTCACGGATTGGCTTGCCGTTATCCCAGGTTTCCGCCGTTGCCAGCAGCTCCAGATTCTGTTCCATCCGGTCAGCGATTTTGAACAATATCGCCGCTCTGTCCTGAACAGAGGTATGCCCCCATTTGTCTTTGGCTTTGTGCGCGGCGTCCAGCGCCAGATCGATATCCCCCTTGCCGGAGCTGGCTATCTCACACAGCGGCTGGCCGGTAACGGGCGTCAGATTGGAATAGTATTCGCCGCCGACGGGTGCAACCCAGTCGCCGCCGATAAAGTTTTCATAACGGGGCTTCAGCTTGAGGGGAAAACCATACTCGCCAGGCTGGATACGCGATGAGGGAGGATTGTTTGTCATGACCGTCTCCTTGCTGTTGGTGTACAACAAGGGTAGTTCCGGCTGGCGATTTTCTCGCCAGCCGGTAACGGTGTTTACGACGGGGGTCACGGAGTTTCAGGAAATAATAACGAATCCCGCAATAAATGATCGTTGCCACGACGACGGGTAAAGCCGATGCGGTTGAAATATTCCAGGATCTGAATCGCCAGCTTGCGCCCGACGTTCAGCCGATCGCGGAAATCTGCTGCACAAGTCGTGCCTCGCGCCTGATCCAGCTCGCGGATCAGGTTTGCAAACGCCACAATGCGATCGTTACGGTAATAACGATCTTTCACGATCGCGACGATTAACCCCTGCTGCGCCGCATGGCGCAACACCTGGCGCATCACCTGTTCGTCGGTATTCGTTTCACGTGCGAGATCGCGAACCCACCACGGCTCGTCGCCAAACAGCGGTGCCACTTTCTGCCATATCGCCTCTTGCCCGGCGTTAAACCCGGCTTTGTGATCCGGCAGATGCAGCCAGCCATGGTGGCTTTTTATCAGCCCACTTTCGCGCATGTTTTCAATCAGCAGCAGCACCAGCGCATCGTTTTCCATCGGCAACGCCATGCGTCGCAGGCGTTCACGTCCCGGGCCGGGTTCATCCTGATGCTGTTCATGGTAAGTGGCGAGCGTGGTCAGTACCTTGCGCTGCCAGCATGCTGCGACCGGGGCATTCAGTAAATTGTTACCCGCCTGAATAAAGCCGGGCTCCTGGGTCAGCAGGCGTAATCCTTCCGCGCTGAGCTGACGAGCCCATGCGAAATCGCTCAGATTGACGGCACCGCGCTCAAGATGAACAAGCAACGCGGCTTTATCATCCGCGGCCTGCGCCAGCGCTCCCAGCCATTGCAGATACTCCGGCTTGCGCTTGCCGCGACGCGGCGGGTTGAGCGTGACCACCCGCGCCCCGGCCAGCGTCTCCCGGGCCGAAATGTCACGCAGTACCAGACGGTCATTATCCGCGAGCCACAGTGGCGAATCGAAAACCAGTTCGGCAAGGTCGTTTTCCAGCAGTGACACGCGCCCGGTGATATGGCTGGCCGCGTGGTGGATATGCAGCGGCTGCCATTGGGTCAGCGGCACATGCGTCTGCAGGGCGACGATCGCCCGCTCAGAAGGCTCTGGCGGTACACCGGCCAGCAGCCAGTCGCCACGGTTAAGCTTCTCTTTTTCCGCATCGCCCGCAATATTGAGCGCGATCCGCTGCCCGGCATGGGCATGCTCTACGGGCTGGTTCTGCGCATGCAAACTGCGCACACGCATCGGGGCGTTGGCACCCGTGAGCCATAAGGTATCGCCCACGTTCACTTCACCGCTCAGCGCGGTACCGGTGACCACCAGCCCCGCGCCTTTAACGGTAAAGGCCCGGTCGATCGCCAGACGGAAACGATGATGGCTGGCATGCTCGCGTGAAGTAAGCTGCTGCAAATGGTGGCGAAGTTCGTCAATACCGCGCCCTTCTGTCGCCACGGTGACGAACAATGGCGCATCGGCAAATCCATACTCCCGCAAGGTCGCCTGCACGGTTTCACGCACCGCGTTGAGTCGTGCCTCATCGACGCGGTCAGCTTTGGTCAGCGCAACGGTCAGCTGCGGGTTGCCCGTCAGCTGTAAAATTGCCAGATGTTCACGCGTTTGCGCCATCACGCCGTCATCACAGGCCACCACCAGCAGAGCATGATCGATGCCACCGACGCCCGCCAGCATGTTAGAAAGAAACTTCTCGTGTCCCGGTACATCAATAAAACCCAGCACCCGGCCATCAGGCTGAGGCCAGTAGGCATAGCCCAGATCGATGGTCATGCCGCGTTTTTTCTCTTCCGGCAGACGATCGGCATTCACCCCGGTCAGGGCCTGTAATAAGGTGGTTTTTCCGTGGTCGACGTGACCGGCGGTGGCAATAATCATTTCAACAGCATCTCCAGAAATCGCGCTTCATCTTCAAGACAGCGTAGATCCAGCCACATTCGGCCATCGTAAATGCGCCCGATAACCGGTGCTGGCAAGGCACGCCAGCGCGCCGACAAAGCGTCAAGCTGGCTGCCGCGCCCGTCACGGGGTGTAAACGTGAGCGCCGCGCTGGGCAGCCTGTCCACCGGCAGTGAACCGCTGCCGATCTGCGACTGACAAGCTTCAAGGCGCACGTCAAAATCGGGGTAGTGCGGCGCAACGTGTGGCAAGAGCAGCTCACCCTGGGCGCGAATTGAGGCGGCATCACGGGCCAGCAGGCGCAGCGTAGGCAGACGTTCAGCCAGTTTTTCCGGGTGGAGATAAAGGCGCAGCGTCGCTTCCAGCGCAGCAAGCGTCATTTTATCGGCTCGCAGTGCACGCTTGAGCGGGTGCTGCTGCAGCTTCGCAATAAGCGCACGTTTACCCACGATAATCCCCGCCTGCGGGCCGCCAAGCAGTTTGTCGCCGGAGAAACTCACGAGACTGACGCCCGCCGCAATCATCTCCTGCGGCATGGGCTCTTTTGGCAGACCGTACTGGCTCAGATCGACCAGCGAACCGCTACCGAGGTCGGCCACCACCGGCACACCCAGCTCACGGCCCAGCTCCGCCAGCTCCGCCTCTTCAACGGTTTTGGTGAATCCGGCTATCTGATAATTACTGGTGTGGACCTTCATCAGCAGCCCGGTATTTTCATTCACTGCCGCGCGATAATCTTTTGCATGCGTGCGGTTGGTGGTGCCCACTTCATGCAGGGTACAGCCCGCCTGGCGCATAACATCCGGAATGCGAAACGCACCGCCAATCTCGACCAGCTCGCCACGGGAAACCACCACCTCTTTACCGCTGGCGGTCGCTGCCAGCATTAACAGTACCGCCGCCGCGTTGTTATTCACGATGCAGGCATCTTCTGCGCCGGTCAGCTCGCAGAGCAGGTCCGCCAGCGCCCGATCGCGATGTCCGCGCCCTGCGCCGTCCAGATCGTACTCAAGCGTCACGGGGGAACGCATGGCCTGCACGACCGCAGCGACGGCCTCTTCTGCCTGTTGAGCGCGACCAAGGTTGGTGTGCAGCACGGTTCCCGTCAGGTTGATGACCGGGCGTAACGCGCTTTGTGCTTTCTCCTCGAGCCTCAGCTCCACTTCCTGCCCCCACGCCGCACACCAGTCCGGCAATGCATTTTCTGTCTGAATATGGCTGCGGGCTTCGTCCTGAAGCAGACGTAATATTTCAACCGTCGCGGTATGGCCGAACCGCGCAACGGCAGCATGCACGCGCGGCTCGCGAAGAAGACGGTCGGTTGCAGGGATCTGGCTGTACAGGGAGTGATGAGTTGTCATGAAAGCGCCTGGCGAGTAAATATCATCCCCCCTCCCGACGGGAGAGGGAGTCAACATAAGAAGGGATTGTACCGCCTCCTGCTGCGAAGTGTTATAACCCGCATCAAGCCTTTGGCGGTTCGGTACGGGCAAAGCTCTCGCGCTGAAAGAGCGTTTCTGCAAGCTTCACCAGCAATGGACGGTCGACGCACCAGCCGGGGGAAACGCGGCGGAAATTGAGATAACCGATGGCGCAGGCAATGGCTATCGTTGCCAGGTTCAGGCTATCGGGTTGAATTTTTCCCTCCCGGATAAGCTGTTCGCACCAGTCCAGGCTGCGGCTGATTTTTTCACGCTGGCGTAACAGTTCCGTTTCAGACTGCTGGGCGGCGGGTCTTGCCTGCTCGCGTACGGACGTTAACGCCGCATCCATAATACCGTCGGCCAGCGCTTCAATTTGCTTCATTGCCAGCGCCGCGTTTGGATCGGCCGGTAACATCGCCGGGGCCACGCCGAGCAGCTCGATGTACTCCGCAATAATGGGGGAATCAAACCAGTACTGGCCTTCGTCTGTTACCAGCGCCGGCACTTTTCCCAGCGGGTTGTACTGCGCCACACCGTTTTCAGCGTGATAAGGCTGTTCATTGACGAACTCGAATTCAATCCCTTTCTCCAGCAGGAGAATCGAGATTTTTCGCACGAAGGGACTGGTGTAGCTGCCGATAAGTTTCATTGCCTGATCCTTGATGCCGAAAAAAGTCAGTATGGATCAAGCGATGAAAAAAGGGCAGGTATGCGTGTCGCATTCCTGCCCTGAAGGGGTTAGTGATCGAGATAGAGGTAGTGCATCCAGCTGGTCATACGCAACAGCACCTTACGCATTACCGAGACGTGAGCAAAGTGATCCGAATAGACCGCCACCTGAGCATAAATGCCGTCGGGCAGCGCATCGACATCAGCATTCGGCTCCAGCTCGATAGTGCCTAATACGCCATCGGTACCAGGGATCACGGTCAGCGACTGCAACGCACCCTGCGCCTGGTATGACCCCCCCGGCACCACCGGCAGAATACTGGTGAGCTTGCCGGAGAAGACCTGGCCCGGCAGCGCGTTGAAGACCACTTCCGCTTCGTCGCCCGGCTTCAGACGCAGCAGCGAGTTCTGACGGAACTGGGCCACAATCTGGCGTTTCTGTTCAGGAATAAAGACCATGACCGGGCGCAGCGGCAGCGCGGCAGCATAGGTCCCCGGACGAATCAGCACCTGCGTGATATAGCCATTGCTCGGCGCACGCACCACGGTCTGATCCAGGTTGTATTTCGCTTCAGCAAGCTGAGCACGCAGGGAAGCAACCTGGGATTGCTCACCGTTGACCATACTGTCTAACTGACTTTGTATTTGCGTCTGTTCAGCCACCGAGCCTTTTACCAGCGCATCCTGCGCCAGATAGTTTTGCCGTGCGTTGTCGATATCGCTTTCAGAGAACGGGTTAACCTTTGCGCGGCTGCCTTTCAGGTAGCGCTGGTAATCTTTATACAGGCGATCGCGTTCAGCGGACACGCGCGTGGTATTGGCGACCGCTTCCGCAAGCTGCGCTTTGAGATTGTCGATATTGTGCGTGGCGGTGACCAGGTCGGCCTGCAGTCTGTCGACGCGCGCCTGATAGCGGCCCGGATCAAGTTTAAATAACACTTCGCCTTTTTTAATTAGCTGGTTATTTTTATCGGTAACTTCACTCACTACCCCAGTAACCTGCGGCGTAATCGGAATGGAAATAACCGCTTTTTGCGCCGTAAAGGTATAGGGATGGTTATAGTTCATCAACAGGATAAGCCCGGCGACAATAAACACCCCGCCTAATGTTGCGGTCGCGAGAGTCCACTGGTTTACCGGGATACGGAATATTTTAAAAATGGCCCAGGCAAAGGCCACATAGGTCAAAATAATCAGCAGATCCATGATTAGTGCTCCAGCGTATTCTTGTCAGCCGTGGGAGGTACCGCTGCCAGTTTTTGTTCTAATTCGGCGACACGTTTAGTCAGAGCATCCATACCCGGGACCTCATCAGGTTTTGAGATGTGGTTCTGCATCCCCCAGCCGCGATCTTCGCGGTACAACGTGGCCCAAATCCACAGGAACGGCCAAATCGCATGGAGCGTAAACAGGCTAATCCATCCCGCCGTATGAATGGCATCCGCATGGGGATGATTCCGTTTTTTGGCCATATTATAAGGAATATCATGGATGGCGATGATTCCGTAAAAAAGAACCAGAAATACAAAAATCAATACGCCCAGCGCAAAATAGTTGAGAAACATATTCTCCTCACTTAAACAACGTCAACTCATTAAATTAATAAAACGGTACGCAACCTAATTAATTTTTTATAAATACGAGGTGTACTTATATTTCAGAGCCGGGGAGTATCGTTTTTTATAATATCTCCATGCAAGTTTATAAGCGTGTCAAAATATATCCTGAATAATAATAGACTTAACCTTACAATATGAGCGTAACGTACCTTATTGCTTTTCGCCATACCACACATGAAAAGTCATTTTTTAGCTTTATGTGTGACTTCATGACATCCTGGCGTTGAATCGCCAGGCAGAATTTGTCGCCGATCACATCCGGAGAATTCTGCATAAAAATTTTTTGTGAAATTAGTCACAATCCAGAAACAAACTCACGACAACCAAATGTGATTCACATCACAGAAGTGGGTGGTTTTTGCTTTATTTATCGCCATCGTATTTTTTTTATCCACCATTTTTGTGACGAAGATCACTTCATTCATGTCTGCACCCCCTACATTTACGTGATTCATATCACACAAATTTCCGTCGTCTGGACAGTTGAACGATTCAGTGCCAGATTTCACAGCATCAGAACAGGGCCCGGCTACCTCTGCCGCCTCATTAACAATAAACCTCGGGCCGCAAGCCTAAGCGTAAACAGAAGAAGGGGTGTTTTATGTCATCCGATTTCAAGATCAAAGTTCAAAGCTTTGGTCGTTTCCTCAGCAATATGGTGATGCCAAATATCGGCGCGTTTATCGCGTGGGGTATCATCACTGCGTTGTTCATTCCGACAGGGTGGTTGCCTAACGAAACGCTGGCGAAACTTGTTGGCCCAATGATTACCTACCTGCTGCCGCTGCTTATCGGGTTTACCGGGGGTCGTCTGGTGGGTGGAGACCGTGGTGGCGTTGTGGGTGCCATCACGACGATGGGGGTTATCGTCGGTGCGGATATGCCGATGTTCCTCGGTGCAATGATTGCGGGCCCTCTGGGCGGCTGGGCAATTAAGAAATTCGACGTCTGGGTTGATGGCAAGATCAAATCCGGCTTCGAAATGCTGGTGAACAACTTCTCTGCGGGCATCATCGGTATGATCCTCGCGATTCTGGCGTTCCTCGGTATTGGCCCTGCGGTTGAAGTGCTGTCCAAAGTTCTGGCGGCAGGCGTTAACTTCATGGTTGCGCACGACATGCTGCCGCTGGCGTCTATCTTTGTTGAACCGGCGAAAATCCTGTTCCTCAACAACGCCATTAACCACGGTATCTTCTCACCGCTGGGTATTCAGCAGTCTCATGACCTCGGCAAGTCCATCTTCTTCCTGATTGAAGCCAACCCGGGCCCGGGCATGGGTGTTCTGCTGGCGTACATGTTCTTTGGTCGCGGCAGTGCGAAACAGTCTGCGGGCGGTGCGGCTATCATCCACTTCCTGGGCGGTATCCACGAAATTTACTTCCCTTACGTGCTGATGAACCCACGTCTGATCCTGGCCGTTATCCTCGGCGGTATGACGGGCGTGTTCACCCTGAGCGTGCTGGGCGGTGGTCTGGTTTCTCCGGCCTCTCCAGGCTCCATCCTGGCGGTCCTGGCGATGACCCCGAAAGGTGCCTATTTCGCTAACATCGCAGCCATCTGTGCGGCAATGGCCGTTTCCTTCGTGGTCTCTTCTATCCTGCTGAAAACCAGCAAAGTGAAAGAAGATGACGATATTGAAGCGGCAACCCGTCGTATGCATGACATGAAAGCCGAATCAAAAGGCGCAACGCCGCTGGCGGCGGGCGATGTCTCTAACGACCTGAGCCACGTACGTAAAATCATCGTGGCCTGTGACGCGGGTATGGGTTCCAGCGCCATGGGTGCCGGCGTGCTGCGTAAGAAAGTGCAGGATGCGGGTCTGACCAACATCTCCGTCACCAACAGCGCCATCAACAGCCTCCCTGCAGATGTTGACCTGGTGATTACGCACCGCGATCTAACCGAACGTGCGATGCGTCAGGTTCCTCAGGCACAGCACATTTCGCTGACCAACTTCCTGGACAGCGGCCTGTACACCAACCTGACCGAACGTCTGGTGGCCGCGCAGCGTCATGAAGATAACGAAGTCAAAGTCCGCGACAGCCTGAAAGACAGCTTTGACGCGAACGACAGCCACCTGTTCCGCCTGGGCGCAGAAAACATCTTCCTGGGCCGCACGGCGTCCCACAAGGAAGAGGCGATTCGCTTTGCCGGTGAACAGCTGGTGAAAGGCGGCTACGTGCAGCCTGAATACGTTGACGCGATGCTGGAGCGTGAAAAGCTGACCCCAACCTATCTGGGTGAATCCATTGCGGTTCCACACGGTACGGTTGAAGCGAAAGACCGCGTACTGAAAACCGGCGTGGTGTTCTGCCAGTATCCGGATGGTGTACGCTTCGGTGAAGAAGAAGACGACATCGCCCGCCTGGTGATTGGTATCGCCGCTCGCAACAACGAGCACATCCAGGTGATTACCAGCCTGACCAACGCGCTGGATGACGACTCTGTCATTGAACGTCTGGCCAACACCACCAGCGTGGAAGAAGTGCTGGCGCTGTTGAACAAGTAACGGAACCTCTTCCCTCTCCCCCTGTGGGGAGAGGGTTAGGGTGAGGGCAAAGCCTCACCCCAGCCCTCTCGGGTAAAAACATTGATTAAGGTTAATACTATGAAAGCATTACATTTTGGCGCAGGTAATATCGGTCGTGGCTTTATCGGTAAACTGCTGGCAGACGCAGGCATTACGCTGACATTCGCCGATGTGAATCAGGTAGTCCTGGATGCCCTGAATGCCCGTCATAGCTATCAGGTACACGTGGTAGGCGAAAACGAGCAGGTTGAGACGGTGTCTGGCGTTAATGCGGTAAGCAGCATTGGCGAAGACGTTATCGACCTCATCGCCAGTGTCGATCTGGTGACCACGGCCGTTGGCCCGGTGGTGCTTGAGCGCATTGCCCCTGCGGTGGCGAAAGGCCTAGCAAAACGTAAAGCGCAGGGCATCGACACACCGCTGAACATCATCGCCTGTGAAAACATGGTGCGCGGCACCACGCAGCTGAAAGGCCATGTGCTCGCCGCCGTCGCGGACGAAGATAAAGCCTGGGTGGAAGCGCACGTCGGCTTTGTGGATTCCGCCGTTGACCGTATCGTTCCGCCATCAGAATCCGCCACCCACGATCCGCTGGAAGTGACCGTGGAAACCTTCAGCGAGTGGATCGTCGATAAAACCCAGTTTAAAGGCGCACTGCCAACCATTCCGGGGATGGAATTAACCGATAACCTGATGGCCTTTGTCGAACGTAAACTCTTCACGCTGAACACCGGGCATGCTATAACCGCGTACCTCGGAAAATTGGCCGGTCATCAGACCATTCGTGACGCGATCCTCGATGAGAGCATCCGTGCGGTGGTTAAAGGGGCAATGGAAGAGAGCGGCGCGGTGCTGATCAAACGCTACGGTTTTGATGCTGAGAAACATGCAGCATACATCCAGAAAATCCTCGGTCGTTTTGAAAACCCGTATCTGAAAGATGACGTTGAGCGCGTAGGCCGTCAGCCACTGCGTAAACTGAGCGCGGGCGATCGCCTGATTAAACCGCTGCTGGGCACGCTGGAGTATGGTCTTGCGCACGCCAACCTGGTGAAAGGGATTGCCGCCGCGATGCATTACCGCAGCGAACAGGATCCACAGGCGCAGGAGCTGGCTCAGCTGATTAACGATAAAGGCCCGCAGGGTGCGCTGGCGCAGATCTCTGGTCTGGATGCCAACAGCGACGTGGTTGTGGAGGCGGTGAACGCTTACAACGCAATCAAATGATGCAGAGTGCGGCGCAGGATAGCCTGCGCCCAAATAACAGATTGTCAGATATGCAGGCAATAATGGAACAAACCCAGGCCTTTGAAAATCGTGTGCTTGAGCGTCTGAATGCTGGCAAAACCGTACGAAGTTTCCTGATTGCCGCCGTCGAGTTGCTAACCGAGGCGGTGAATATTCTGGTACTTCAGGTGTTTCGCAAAGACGACTACGCGGTAAAATATGCTGTAGAACCGTTACTGGACGGAGACGGACCGCTGGGCGATTTATCGGTACGTCTGAAGCTGATTTATGGTCTTGGCGTGTTGAACCGACAAGAGTATGAAGATGCCGAGCTGCTGATGGCGCTGCGCGAAGAGTTAAATCATGACGGTAATGAGTACACCTTTACCGATGATGAGATCCTTGGCCCCTTCGGCGAGCTACACTGCGTCTCCGCGCTTCCCCCTGCTCCCCATTTTGATAACAGTGACCCTGAGCTGTACGCGATGCAAAAGCTGCGTTATCAACAGGTTGTCCGTTCCACAATGGTCCTTTCCCTGACTGAGCTGATTTCCCGAATCAGCTTAAAAAAAGCGTTTCAGAAGTAAGCCTGCTCACATTGGTGTATCCTTCCCTGTAAATTCCCCGTTTTCAGAGTTATTTGTCATGAAAGAAGTCGAAAAGAACGAAATTAAACGCCTGAGCGACCGCCTGGATCTGATCCGCCACCAGATGGCTGGTCTCTCACTGGTTGAGTCCGCCGAGAAGTATGCCGAGCTGGAGAAAGAGAGTGAGAAGCTTGAAGCGGAAATCGAGCGTCTGCGCGAAGTCAAAGGCCAGAAGCTGAGCAACGAAGCCCAAAAGCTGTTGAGCATGCCGCACCGTCGCGCCATCACTAAAAAAGAGCAGGCCGACATGGGCAAGCTGAAGAAAAGCGTCCGTGGCCTGGTGGTGGTTCATCCCATGACCGAGCTTGGTCGCGAAATGGGTCTGAAAGAGATGACGGGTTTTTGTAAGACCGCGTTTTGATCGTCCCCTGCCCTCTCTCCCAGGCGAGAGGGCGAAAACCATACCGCGTCGCCCCCCTCACCGCTTAAAATTGGCCCAACCAATCTCCCGGTAATCACTTTCCTGGTTCACAATTCCACTAATTCCCCTCACAAAATCATTGCCGACTCATAACAACTGGTTAACCATTTATTGTCATTCACCCTACAACACAATATTGGCAGGACCACTTTTACACAGTTTGTGACGCAGAGATGAGCGGAGACTCACCCGCTACGCAGACTGTCTGGTCCTCAGGAGACCTGCATGAGCCTCTGGCAACAAAACTACGATCCGGCTGGCAATATCTGGCTGTCGAGCCTGATCGCATCGCTTCCGATCCTGTTCTTCTTCTTTGCGCTGATTAAGCTCAAGCTGAAGGGATACCTGGCCGCGACGTACACCGTTGCCATTGCGCTGATGGTGGCACTGTTCTTCTATAAAATGCCGGTCGATCGCGCGCTGGCCTCCGTCGTCTATGGTTTCTTCTACGGCCTGTGGCCGATTGCGTGGATTATCATCGCGGCGGTCTTTGTCTACAAAATCTCGGTGAAAACCGGGCAATTCGACATTATCCGCTCATCGATACTTTCCATTACTCCGGACCAGCGTCTGCAGATGCTGATTGTCGGTTTCTCCTTCGGGGCTTTTCTGGAAGGGGCGGCCGGGTTTGGCGCACCGGTTGCCATCACCGCGGCGCTGTTAGTCGGGCTGGGGTTCAACCCGCTTTACGCTGCAGGTCTTTGTCTGATCGTTAACACCGCGCCGGTGGCGTTTGGTGCGATGGGGATCCCGATTCTGGTCGCCGGGCAGGTCACCGGTCTGGACAGCTTTGAAATTGGCCAGATGGTTGGCCGTCAGCTGCCGTTCCTGACCATCATTGTGCTGTTCTGGATCATGGCGATTATGGATGGCTGGCGCGGCGTGAAAGAGACATGGCCTGCGGTGGTCGTCGCTGGCGGCTCGTTTGCCATTGCCCAGTATCTCAGCTCGAATTTCCTCGGCCCCGAATTGCCGGACATTATCTCTTCACTGGTGTCGCTGGTCTGCCTGACGCTGTTCCTGAAACGCTGGCAGCCGGTACGCATCTTCCGTTTCGCCGATATGGGTGCTTCACACGTCGATCAAACCCTGGCACGTACCGGTTATACCGCGGGACAAATCATTCGCGCATGGTCTCCGTTCCTGTTCCTGACCGCCACGGTTACGCTCTGGAGTATTCCACCGTTTAAGGCCCTGTTCGCACCTGGCGGCGCACTGTATGAGATGGTCATTAACATCTCCGTGCCGTTCCTCGACAAGATGGTCGCCCGCATGCCGCCCGTGGTGCACGCCGCCACGCCGTATGCCGCGGTGTATAAATTTGACTGGTTCTCAGCAACCGGCACCGCAATCCTGTTTGCCGCTATCCTGTCTGTGGTGTGGTTACGCATGAAGCCAGCGGCTGCAGTACAGACTTTTGCGGCTACCATTAAGGAGCTGATGCTGCCGATCTACTCCATCGGCATGGTGCTGGCGTTCGCGTTTATCTCGAACTATTCCGGCCTGTCATCGACACTGGCGCTTGCGCTGGCGCATACCGGCCACGCCTTCACGTTCTTCTCGCCGTTCCTCGGCTGGCTGGGGGTGTTCCTGACCGGTTCAGATACCTCATCTAACGCCCTGTTTGCGGCCCTGCAGGCGACGGCAGCCCAGCAGATTGGCGTGTCGGACATCCTTCTGGTGGCCGCCAATACTACCGGCGGCGTGACCGGCAAGATGATCTCACCGCAATCCATCGCCATTGCCTGTGCGGCGGTGGGACTGGTCGGTAAAGAGTCGGACCTGTTCCGCTTTACCGTGAAACACAGCCTGATATTCACCTGTATGGTCGGGGTGATCACGACCCTGCAGGCCTATGTCTTAACCTGGATGATCCCATGATAGTCATGCCCAGACGCCTGTCCGACGAGATTGCCTCTCGCGTACGGGCGCTGATTGAAGAACAACAGCTGGAAGCGGGCATGAAATTGCCCGCCGAGCGCCAGCTCGCCGCCCAACTGGGTGTATCTCGTAACTCACTGCGTGAGGCGCTGGCGACGCTGGTCAGCGAAGGGGTACTGGTAAGCCGTCGGGGCGGCGGCACCTTTGTCCGCTGGCAGCACGATGACTGGTCCGAGCAAAACATCGTGCAGCCGCTTAAAACGCTGATGGAAAACGACCCGGACTACAGCTTCGACATCATTGAAGCGCGGCACGCCATCGAAACCAGTACCGCCTGGCATGCGGCCATGCGGGCCACTGAAGCCGACAAAGAGAAGCTCAAAGCCTGCTTTGACGCCACCCAAAGCAGCGACCCGGACATCGCCTCGCAGGCGGACGTGCGGTTTCATCTGGCGATTGCCGAAGCATCTCATAACGTTGTTCTGCTCCAGACCATGCGTGGTTTCTTCGACCTGTTGCAATCCTCCGTGAAGCAGAGCCGCCAGCGTATGTATCTGGTCCCGCCGGTATTTGCCCAACTGACCGAACAGCACGAGGCGGTACTCAACGCCATTCTGGCCGGGGATGCTGAAGCCGCGCGCAAAGCGATGATGGCGCATCTGGGGTTCGTGCACACCACCATTAAACGATTCGATGAAGATCAGGCCCGACAGGCGCGTATTACCCGTCTGCCTGGCGACAGTGATATTTCCAGGGAGAACAAAGCATGATTATTTCAGCAGCCAGTGACTATCGCGCCGCGGCGCAGCGCATTTTGCCGCCGTTCCTGTTCCACTATATCGACGGTGGGGCATATGCCGAATACACCCTGCGCCGCAACGTGGAAGATCTGTCGGAAGTGGCGCTGCGCCAGCGCGTGCTGAAAGATATGTCTGAGCTGAGTCTTGAGACAACGCTGTTTAACGAAACGCTTTCCATGCCGGTGGCCCTTGCGCCAGTCGGTTTGTGCGGCATGTACGCCCGCCGGGGTGAAGTCCAGGCGGCAGCGGCGGCGGATGCCAAAGGTATTCCGTTTACCCTCTCCACCGTCTCCGTCTGCCCGATTGAAGAAGTGGCCCCGACCCTCCAGCGTCCGATGTGGTTCCAGCTGTACGTCCTGCGCGATCGCGGCTTTATGCGCAACGCGCTGGAGCGTGCCAAAGCCGCGGGCTGTTCAACGCTGGTCTTTACCGTTGATATGCCGACGCCTGGCGCCCGTTACCGTGATGCCCACTCCGGGATGAGCGGCCCAAATGCTGCCCTGCGTCGCTACTGGCAGGCAGTAACGCACCCGCAATGGGCCTGGGATGTCGGTGTGAATGGTCGCCCGCACGATCTGGGGAATATCTCGGCCTATCTCGGTAAACCCACCGGGCTGGAAGATTACATCGGCTGGCTGGCGAATAATTTCGATCCGTCCATCTCGTGGAAAGACCTGGAGTGGATCCGCGAATTCTGGGACGGCCCGATGGTGATCAAAGGGATCCTCGACCCGGAAGATGCCCGCGATGCCGTGCGCTTTGGCGCTGACGGTATTGTGGTCTCTAACCACGGCGGACGTCAGCTTGACGGGGTACTCTCTTCCGCACGCGCACTGCCGGCGATTGCCGATGCGGTGAAAGGTGATATCGCTATCCTCGCCGACAGCGGTATCCGCAACGGGCTTGACGTGGTGCGTATGATTGCCCTTGGCGCAGACAGCGTATTGCTCGGACGCGCATATCTTTATGCACTGGCTACGGCTGGTCAGGCAGGGGTGGCGAATCTGCTCAACCTGATCGAAAAAGAGATGAAAGTGGCGATGACGTTGACCGGTGCAAAAACGATTCGCGAAATCAGCAAGGACTCCCTGGTGCAGGAGTTGGGTAAATTACCCGCCGCACTGGCACCGCTTGCCCAGGGTGACGCAGCCTGACGCCCGTCTGATTCCCCTTCCCCTCTCCTCGCGTCCGAACTCCCCTCGGGCGCTTTTTTTTGTCAAAAATAACATCTAGGTAACATATTGGATAAGAAAATTTGACATACCTGTGCCGCACGCAATTGTATAGACAAGCAAATACAAGAACACAAAAACACCATCACATCAGAGGGGAGCGTATGAGATATTCAGGTCAGGTGGATATTCAGCAGGTGATCGACGACAGTCCCTTTTCCGGGTTTCACTGGGTGCTCATCGTGCTGGGCTTTCTGGTGCTGGCGATCGATGGTTTCGATACCGCAGCAATGGGCTACATTGCGCCCACGCTGTCGGCAGAATGGGGCATACACAAACAGGATCTGGGACCGGTACTGAGCGCAGCACTGCTCGGGCTGTCGCTGGGAGCGCTGGTCGCAGGCCCGGTATCGGACCGGATAGGCCGCAAGCGCGTACTGGTCTTTTCTTGTCTGTTCTTCGGCCTTTCAAGCCTGGGGACGGCCTGGGCACAAAGCCTTAACACCCTGACGCTATGGCGGTTTCTGACGGGCCTGGGGCTGGGTGCCGCCATGCCGAACGCCATCACCCTCATCTCAGAGTTTGCCCCTCAGCGCTGTCGCGCCATGGCGATTAATACCATGTACTGCGGCTTCCCGCTGGGCGCGGCCGGCGGTGGGGCGATATCGTCCTGGCTTATCCCGCATCATGGCTGGCGAAGCGTACTGCTGACCGGCGCGATAGCACCGCTGATATTAACGCTGCTGCTGATGCTGTTTTTACCGGAATCGGTGAAATATCTGGTGCAGCGCGGGAAAGACATGATGCAGATCCGCCGTATCGCCAGCCGTTTCGCCCGCACGACCCTCGACGGTGTCACCGGTTTCTTTCTCGCAGAGGATCGGGTCGCCGCCAAAAAGGGGAGCGTAGCACAGTTGTTTTCACAGCCCTGGCTGCCCGGCACCCTGATGCTATGGGTAACCTATTTTATGGGGCTGGTGATTTATTACGTCCTGCTTAGCTGGATGCCGACACTGATGCTGGGGATGGGCTATCCCCTCGCGGAATCCGCATGGCTCACCTCGCTGTTCACCTTCGGCGGTACCGCAGGCATCCTTCTCGCGGGCTGGATGATGGATCGCTGGGAGGCACACAAAGTGGTCGCAGGTGGCTTTGTCCTGACCATGCTGCTCATTCTGGCGCTCGGCATTGAACATAACCATATCGCCCTGTTTGGCGGCTTGATTTTCCTGATGGGGATCGCGATGAACGGCGCACAATCGGGAATGCAGACGCTGGCAGCCACCTTTTATCCTACCGAGTGTCGCGCAACGGGCATTGCCTGGATGCAGGGCATTGGCCGCTTTGGTGGCGTGGCGGGCACCATGACCAGCGCGCAGCTTCTCTCCATGCAGTGGCAGGCAGACAGTATTTTGATGATCCTTAGCCTGCCCGCCCTGCTGGCGGCCGCGGCAACCTTCTACAAAATGCTGCGTTGCCGCTCGCAGGATCTCGGCGTCGCATAAGCGGCCCGGTTTCTGCTATTCTGCCCCCGCAATTAAGGGGGCAGCATGCTTAACATCGTTTTATTCGAACCAGAAATTCCGCCGAATACCGGCAATATTATCCGCCTGTGCGCCAACACCGGTTTTCGTCTGCATATCATCGAGCCGATGGGTTTTACGTGGGACGACAAACGTCTGCGCCGCGCGGGGCTGGATTATCATGAATTTACGGCCGTGGTTCGCCATCATGATTACGCCGCGTTTCTGGAAAGCGAAAACCCACAGCGCATGTTCGCCCTGACCACCAAAGGTACGCCGGCACATAGCGCCGTGCGCTATCAGGACGGTGATTATCTGATGTTTGGCCCGGAAACGCGCGGCCTGCCGGCCACCATTCTTGATGCCCTGCCCGCTGAGCAGAAGATTCGTATTCCGATGATGCCGGACAGCCGCAGCATGAACCTGTCAAATGCGGTGTCGGTGGTGGTGTATGAAGCATGGCGCCAGCTGGGATACCCGGGCGCCATTCTCAGAAGTTAAATACCGTCACCATACTCAAACGTATGGTGAATACCGTTGAAGTGCTGATCCATATCCATCGACGGTTTGTCGCTGTCTGGTTTACCGACAATACGTGCCGGTACGCCAGCGGCAGTCGTGTGCGGCGGAACAGGCTGCAGAACAACCGAACCGGCGCCAATCTTCGCACCACGACCCACTTCGATGTTGCCGAGGATCTTGGCGCCCGCGCCGATCATCACCCCTTCACGGATTTTCGGATGGCGATCGCCGCTGGTTTTACCGGTACCGCCTAACGTGACCGACTGCAGAATCGAAACGTCATCTTCAATCACCGCGGTTTCACCGACGACAATGCCGGTGGCGTGGTCAAGCATGATCCCGCGGCCAATTTTCGCGGCCGGGTGAATATCCACCTGGAAGGTCACGGAAACCTGGTTTTGCAGGAAGATAGCCAGCGCGCGGCGGCCTTCATTCCACAGCCAGTGGCCGATGCGATACGCCTGCAAGGCATGAAAGCCCTTCAGATACAGCAACGGCGTAGAGTATTTGTCCACCGCCGGGTCACGCGTGCGCACGGCCTGGATATCACAGGCGGCAGAAGCGATCATTTCAGGGTCAGCGGCATAGGCCTCTTCCACCACTTCACGAATGGCGATGGCGGGCATAATCGAGGAAGCCAGTTTATTGGCGAGCATATAGCTCAGGGCGCTGCCGAGGTTTTCGTGCTTGAGTAGCGTCGCATGATAGAAACTGGCCAGCATTGGCTCGCAGTCAGCCAAAGCCCGGGCTTCAGCTTTAATATTGTTCCAGACGATATCCAGTTCTTCACACGGCATTGCTTACTCCAGACGACATGTTAATGACCGGCCAGTTCTGTGCTGGCCGGGTCATAGTGCTAACAAGAATCCCTGCGACTAGTTACTGCTGCGCTCATCCTTGCGCGAACGACCTAATAAGGTCAATGCTGCCTCGCGCGCATTTTTTCCGCAATACAATACCTGATAAATTTCCTCGGTTATTGGCATTTCGACACCAAAACGGTGCGCCAATTCGCGAACTTCTTTGGTATTGCGATAGCCTTCAACCACCTGACCAATCTTCTCCTGCGCGCCTTTCACATCCATGCCCTCACCGAGCATCATGCCAAAGCGGCGGTTACGGGACTGGTTGTCGGTACAGGTCAGCACCAGATCGCCCAGGCCCGCCATGCCCATGAAGGTGGTCGGATCGGCACCCAGTGCTGCGCCAAGGCGGGACATCTCGGTTAAGCCGCGCGTAATCAGTGCGGTACGTGCGTTGGCACCAAAGCCAATCCCGTCGGACATTCCGGCGCCGATCGCAATCACGTTCTTCACCGCACCGCCCAGCTGTACGCCGATAAAATCGGGGTTGCTGTAAACGCGGAAACTTTTGCCGCAGTGCAGCAGATGCTGAAGATCGTCGGAGAAGGCCTGATCGGTTGATGCCAGCGAGATCGCCGTCGGCAGGCCAGCGGCCAGCTCTTTAGCAAACGTCGGCCCCGAGATAACCGCCAGCGGGATGTCATCACCCAGCGCTTCGCGGGCGACATCCTGCAACAGGCGTCCGGTTTCGGCTTCCAGCCCTTTGGTGGCCCATACAATGCGCGCATCAGGGCGCATCAGCGGCTTGATCTGACGCAGTACTTCGCCAAACACATGGCTCGGCACCACAATCAGAATGTTGCGGCTGGCCGCCAGCGCGGTCGCAAGGTCACTTTCAAGGTGCAGGGAGTCTGGGAACGGAACGTCCGGGAGGAACGCCACGTTGCAACGGTCGCGTTGCAGCGTCGCGATATGTTTTGGGTCGTGGCCCCAGAGAACCACTTCGTGACCATTTCTTGCCAGCGTGATGGCAAGAGCGGTGCCGTATGAGCCGGCACCGATCACAGTCATTGACGCATTAAGAGTGCTCATCAGGCATCCTGATGTTGTTCAGTACCTTCGCCAGCTTGCTGCTGCAGATAGTTCATGAACAGCGCATCAAAGTTAACTGGCGCAAGGTTCAGTTGCGGGAATGTACCGCGAGAAACCAGGCTGGTGATGCATTCGCGAGCATACGGGAACAGAATGTTCGGGCAGTATGCACCCAGGCAGTGCGCCATCTGGTTGCCTTCGATGCCGCCAATGGAGAAGATGCCGCCCTGCTGAACTTCACACAGGAATGCAGTCTCTTCGCCCAGAGAGGCAGTAACAGTCACACGCAGTACGACTTCATACACGTCATCCGCCAGTTGGGTAGATGCGGTATCAAGATCAAGTTTAACCTCTGGCTGCCAATCTTTCTGGAAAACGTGTGGCGCATTTGGCGCTTCGAAAGAGACATCCTTGGTGTAGATACGCTGGATCTGGAAAGTCATTTCGGTGTTGTTTTGTTCTGACATGGAAAAACCCTTTTTAATTGTCCTAAAGTCTCTTAGCTCAGCAGCGGATCGAGTCCACCACGGGCATCGAGCGCATACAAGTCATCACAGCCGCCAATGTGCTGCGCATCAATAAAAATCTGCGGAACCGTCGTACGACCACTACGTTGGATCATCTCTTCGCGTTTAATCGCGTCACCGTCAATCGGCAGTTCTTTGAACGCTACGCCTTTGCTGTTCAGAAGCGCTTTTGCACGGTGGCAGAACGGGCACGTTGCTTTGGTGTAGATCTCGATATTGGCCATTACTGAACTCCTTATTTACCGCGAACCAAAGGAAGATTTTCCCCGCTCCAGCCGGAAATACCTTCTTTCAGAACCGTTACGTTTTCGAAGCCTGCTTTATGCAGCGCGCTGGCAGATTCCTGCGCCTGCATACCGGTCGCGTCAACAACGATAATCGGCTGGGCTTTATGTTTCTCAAGCTCGCCAACGTTGTTCGCTTTGATTTCAGCAGGTAACAGGTTGATAGCACCAGCAATGTGACCTTTACGGAAATCGTCACGCTGACGCAGATCGACCACGACGGCATCTTCTTTGTTAATCAGACGCGTCGCTTCACCACGGGTGATAACCTTAATCTTAGACGTCAGGCCTTTAAATGTGGTGAACAGCACAGCAGCCAGCAGGCCAATCCACGCGATGCTCAGAACCGGATGGCGGCTAACGAATTGCATAATTTCTTGCATGGAGGGTAACTACTCCGACTTAGTGATTAAAAAAACCAGGACAGGAGTATACCTGTGCGTTGTGGCAAATACAGCCAGCGACCATAACCTAATCCATTTTCTGAGGCCTGCCACCTAAAAAATTGCCTCAAAAGCGTCCGCTAAGCACCTTGCCCCTGCGCTTTCTTTGATCTTCTGCGGCTATTTGATCGATTCAGCTGTAGTAAAATTACGCAAATTTTGACTCTTGAGCATGAGGTTGTCGCAATGTCGGTTTCTAAAAAACCTATGGTACTGGTGATTCTGGATGGCTATGGCTACCGTGAAGATCAACAGGATAACGCCATTTTCAACGCCAAAACGCCGGTGATGGACGCGCTATGGGCAAAACGTCCCCACACCCTGATTGATGCGTCCGGGCTGGAAGTGGGTCTGCCAGATCGTCAGATGGGCAACTCCGAAGTTGGCCACGTAAACCTGGGTGCAGGTCGTATCGTGTATCAGGACCTGACGCGCCTGGACGTTGAAATCAAAGAACGTACCTTCTTCAACAATCCAGTGCTTTGCGGCGCGGTGGACAGAGCCGTGGCGGCCGGTAAAGCAGTTCATATCATGGGTCTGCTCTCCGCCGGTGGCGTACACAGCCACGAAGATCACATCATGGCGATGGTTGAACTGGCGGCTGAGCGCGGCGCAGAAAAAATCTATCTGCACGCTTTCCTGGACGGTCGTGATACGCCACCACGCAGCGCAAAAGGTTCACTGGCCTCCTTCGAAAACAAATTCGCCGCGCTTGGCAAAGGACGTGTGGCCTCTATCATCGGCCGCTACTACGCAATGGACCGCGACAACCGTTGGGATCGCGTTGAACAGGCCTATGACCTGATGACGCTGGCAAAAGGTGAATTCCAGTTCGCAACCGCGGTGGAAGGTCTGGAAGCCGCTTACGCGCGTGATGAAAACGATGAATTCGTGAAAGCAACCGTCATTCGTGCTGAAGGTCAGGCTGATGCCGCCATGGAAGACGGCGACGCGCTGATCTTCATGAACTTCCGTGCTGACCGCGCGCGTGAAATCACCCGTGCGTTCGTGAACAGTGATTTCGACGGTTTCACCCGTAAGAAAGTGGTGAAGATCGACTTTATTCAGCTGACCGAATACGCCGCTGACATCAATGCGCCATGCGCTTATCCACCCGCATCACTGGCCAATACCTTCGGCGAGTGGATGGCGAAGAACGACAAGACACAGCTGCGTATCTCCGAAACCGAGAAATATGCCCACGTCACCTTCTTCTTTAACGGCGGTGTTGAAGAGCCGTTCAAAGGCGAAGATCGCATTCTGATTAACTCACCCAAAGTGGCTACCTACGATCTGCAGCCAGAAATGAGCTCTGCCGAGCTGACTGAAAAACTGGTTGCGGCAATCGAAAGCGGCAAATACGACACCATCATCTGTAACTACCCGAACGGCGACATGGTGGGTCATACCGGCGTGATGGAAGCCGCCGTAAAAGCGGTTGAAGCGCTGGATCACTGTGTTGAGCAGGTCGCGAAAGCGGTTGAATCCGTTGGCGGCCAGCTGCTGATCACCGCTGACCACGGTAACGCAGAACAGATGCGCGACCCGGCAACCGGCCAGGCGCACACCGCTCACACCAACCTGCCTGTTCCGCTGATTTATGTGGGTGATAAATCACTGAAAGCAGTGGAAGGCGGCAAGCTTTCCGACATCGCGCCAACCATGTTGTCGCTGATGGGCATGGAGATCCCTGAAGAGATGACTGGTAAGCCGCTGTTCATCGTGGAATAATCGCTCCCCATGAGGGGAAAGGCGATTTTTTCAATCACATGGGTCGTGAAGCCGCTTAGGTTATCAGTCAGACCTCTGCTTTGCGCCAGCGCACTCAGCGCTGGCGTATTGCTGTGCGCCGCATCCGCCCACGCGGATGACCGTGACCAGCTGAAATCCATTCAGGCCGATATCGCCGCGAAAGAGCGTGCGGTACGCCAGCAACAGCAGCAACGCTCTGCTCTGCTCGCTCAGCTTAAGCAGCAGGAAGAAGCCATCTCCGCTGCCGCACGTAAATTACGTGAAACGCAAAACACCCTCGCCCAGTTGAATAAACAGATCGACGAAATGAACGCGTCGATTGCCAAACTGGAACGCCAGCGTGATGCCCAGGAACGCAACCTTGCCGCACAGCTTGATGCTGCTTTTCGCCAGGGTGAGCATACGGGCCTTCAGTTGATCCTCAGCGGTGAAGAGAGCCAGCGCGGTCAGCGTCTGCAGGCCTACTTTGGTTACCTGAACCAGGCGCGTCAGGAGACTATCGCGCAGCTGAAACAGACGCGCGAAGAGGTCACCACGCAAAAAGCCGAGCTCGAAGAGAAGCAGAGCCAGCAACAGACGCTGCTCTACGAACAGCAGGCGCAACAAGCGAAGCTCGAGCAGGCCCGCAACGAGCGCAAGAAAACCCTTTCCGGTCTCGAGTCCTCTATTCAGCAAGGCCAAAGCCAGCTGAGCGAAATGCGCGCCAACGAATCGAAACTGCGTAACAGTATCGCCCGCGCGGAAGCGGCGGCGAAAGCGCGCGCCGAAAAAGAGGCCCGCGAAGCGCAGGCCGTACGCGACAAGCAGCAGGAAGCCTCACGCAAAGGTACGACCTACAAGCCAAGCGAAAGCGAACGCTCCCTGATGTCACGTACCGGCGGTTTAGGCTCCCCTCGTGGTCAGGCTTACTGGCCCGTGCGCGGTACAATTCTGCATCGCTATGGCGAACAGCTGCAGGGTGAACTACGTTGGAAAGGGATAGTTATCGGTGCGTCTGAAGGTAGCGAAGTAAAAGCCATCGCCGATGGCCGTGTGATTCTGGCCGACTGGCTGCAGGGTTACGGGCTTGTGGTAGTGGTGGAACACGGTAAAGGCGATATGAGCCTTTACGGCTACAACCAAAGCGCACTGGTCAGCGTTGGTACTCAGGTGCGCGCCGGCCAACCCATCGCCCTCGTGGGCAGCAGTGGCGGTCAGGGCCGCCCGTCACTCTATTTCGAAATTCGTCGCCAGGGTCAGGCGGTCAATCCACAGCCGTGGTTGGGAAGATAAGTTTTGCTTCAATTTCGTCGAATTGTTCTCTCCTTCGCCAGTGCACTGGCGCTGGCAGCACCGGTTTACGCTGGCAAACTCGCGATAGTGATTGATGACTTCGGTTATCGTCCGCACACCGAGAATCAGGTACTGGCGATGCCGGCCGCCATCTCTGTCGCCGTCCTCCCGAATGCGCCGCACGCGCGTGAAATGGCGATCAAAGCGCATAACAGCGGCCATCAGGTTCTCATCCATCTGCCGATGGCACCGCTCAGCAAGCAGCCGCTGGAAAAAGATACTTTGCGCCCTGATATGAGCAGCGATGAGATCGATCGCATCATTCGCGATGCTTACAATAAAGTGCCGTACGCCGTCGGGCTGAACAACCACATGGGCAGCGCGATGACCTCCAGCCTGTACGGGATGCTCAAAGTGATGCAGTCGCTGGAGCGCTATAACCTCTATTTCCTCGACAGCATGACCATCGGCAACAGCCAGGCGATGCGTGCCGCGCAGGGTACAGGCGTGAAGGTAATAAAGCGCAAGGTGTTCCTCGATGACACCCAGAACGACGCGGACATCCGCGGGCAGTTCAATCGCGCCGTACAGCTAGCCCGACGCAATGGCTCGGCTATTGCTATCGGCCACCCGCACCCGTCTACCGTTCGCGTTCTGCAGCAGATGCTGCCGACATTGCCCTCTGATATTACGCTGGTTCGTCCAGGCGATCTGCTGAATGAGCCACAGGTTGATACGTCGCGTCCTGGCAATGCACAGCCTCCGGTAACGCAGCCACGCAATCCATTCAGGGGTGTGACGCTGTGTAAAACGAAACGCCCGCCAGAACCCGTCTACGCGACGCGGTTCTTTGCCGTGCTTAGTGAGAGCGTGAGCCAGAGTACACTGGTGCAATATTTCCAGCACCAGTGGCAGGGCTGGAATATTACCCGGCAACAGACTGTGAGAGGCGATTAAGGTAGAACGATGCTGCAACGACACAAAATACTGCTCCTCGATACCGGCAAAGAGTGGGGCGGTGGCACCAACAGCATGCTCGAACTTCTGAAGCGGATTGACCGCGAGAAGTTTGATATGACCTGCTGTTTTTACAGTGATTACAGCCGTGCCGAAGGGCAAACAATCGGCCAGGTGCTGGACAGTATCGGCATTCCCTTACTTGTGATCCCTCAGCCACGGCAGCCCGTATGGGCGAAACTTGCGAAAGAGCTGGGCCGCAGTCTCCTTTTCTTCTCGCGCCGGGGGCGTAAGGCCTTTACGCGCCATATCGATACGCTCTGGCGTATTCGGCCCAATGTTCGCAGAATTGCAACGCTGCTCAGTGAAGGCGGATTCGATACGCTGTATATGAACAATCAGCCTGGCTCAAATGAAGAAGGGTATTTAGCCGGTGCAAAACAGCATGTGCGGTTAATTCAGCACTGCCGCATCGAACCTGTCATGACGCCGCCGCTGGTCAGGCTGGTTAATGACCATGCCACAAAAATCATTGCGGTCTCCCACGGCGTTGAGCGTGTTTTACTTCAGAATGGGGTTCGCCCTGAGCTCTGCACAACCGTAAACAATGCAATCGACATCCACCAGCCCCTGCCAGACCGACGTGCAATGCGCCAGCGGCTGAACATTGATGACGATACTTTCGTTTTCGGTAGCGTGGGGTCACTGATCCCCCGCAAAGCAAACCATCATACTCTGGAGGCGCTGGCGCAGTTCAGTCAGAAGAACCCTGACGCAAAATGGAAGATGGTGTTAGTCGGTGAAGGTGGCGAACGCGACGCATTAATTGCTCAGGCCACCGCATTGGGTATTGAGAAGCAGGTCATCTTCACGGGATTCCAGAATACCCCCTTTGATTACCTTGCGACATTTGACGCTTTTATTTTAGCCTCACAGAGCGAAGGATTACCTCGCGTCGTGCTGGAAGCCATGTTGCTTAATATCCCTGTCATTGGCTCGCAGGTGACCGGGACAGCGGAATTAATTGACCCAGGGTCGACGGGACTCTTGTTCCCCTGGGGCGACGTTTCACAGCTTGCCGCGCATCTTGAGAGCATCTGGAAAGATGCCGATCTGCGCGCACGCCTGGCTTTGGCTGCCCGTCAGAATGTCTGCCGAACCTATGCCATTGAACAGTATGTTAGCGGCGTCGAAGCGGTACTTGGCGCAAAATAATCACACGAGATGAACATGTTTAAATTCCTTAACGCTCGCTATCGTCATATTACCGGACGACATAACATTCCGTACCGTTCCCTACCGGTAACGGGCAATCTTGTTGCCGTTGACTCCATCGTCATTCCTTGCACCGGCGCTGATTTTGTTGAAGAGGCGTTACTGTCGGCAACTTTTGCTGAGCGTTATGCCACCGGCGTCAGCGAGATCGTGATTGTCAGCGATCAGCCAGAATCTGCTTTCGGGGTGCTTCCCCCTAAAACTCGCGTAGTGACACTCACGCTTCCTAAACGAGAAGAGAGTTACCGCTACAAGCAGATCTATCTTAGCCGTCTGGTGAAGCTCAATGCGCCGCTACAGGCCCGGGGTGAAGGCGTTTTGATGATCGACTCCGATCTCAATCTGCTCAAAATGCCTGAGATCAACATGGCCGATATGCACATCTACTCCAGCTTCCGTCAGGGTAAGATGATCGCCAAACTCGATGGCGCTCCCGCGGAGAAAGTGCCCGCCTATTACAAAGAGACGGTGCGCCCTTATCTTGTCGATCACGTTAACGGCGCTTTCCTCGCAGCAACCCAAAAGACGTGGCGACGCATTTGCCCGCTGTGGTTGACCCTGTTCCAGGATACCTGGGAGCTAATGGAAGATAATCAGCCCCCAACCGATCAGCTTCCGCTCGCCGCACTTCTGGATATGCTGGATGTGAAAACGGTCAATCTGGGTGACTGGATGAACTGGCCGGTCTCTAAGAAAATTGGCGGACAAGAGGCTGTGGTACCGAAAGAGGTCATTGGTGCACACGGCGGTTTCCCGCTATCCGAATGGCAGAAGTATCTTGAGTCACCAGACAATAAGCTGCAGTTCAAAGGTCAGGATTACACGCGAAAGGTGCGTTACCTGACAGACGAAGAGAAGAAGAATCAGTAAAAAAAGGGGCCTGAGGCCCCTTTTTTTATGACTAATCCCAGCTCAGGATAACCTTCCCGGACTGGCCAGAGCGCATCGCGTCAAAGCCTTCCTGGAACTCATCGATGGAGAAGCGATGGGTGATAATCGGAGACAGGTCCAGACCAGACTGGATCAGTGCCGCCATCTTGTACCAGGTTTCGAACATCTCGCGGCCGTAGATACCTTTGATGAACAGCCCCTTGAAGATAACCTTGTTCCAGTCGATAGACATATCAGACGGTGGAATGCCCAGCATCGCAATACGTCCGCCGTGGTTCATGGTGTCCAGCATGGTGCGAAACGCCGGTGGTGCGCCGGACATCTCAAGACCCACGTCAAAACCTTCGGTCATGCCCAGCTCTTCCATCACGTCGCTCAGGCTCTCTTTAGAGACATCCACCGCGCGGGTCACACCCATTTTGCGCGCCAGCGACAGGCGATACTCGTTCACATCGGTAATCACCACATTGCGGGCACCAACGTGCTTCGCCACCGCGGCCGCCATAATCCCGATGGGACCCGCGCCGGAAACCAGCACATCTTCACCGACCAGGTCGAAAGAGAGCGCCGTGTGTACCGCGTTGCCGAAGGGATCAAAGATAGAGGCCAGATCGTCAGAAATGTTGTCCGGGATTTTGAACGCGTTAAACGCCGGGATCACCAGATATTCTGCGAAGCAGCCCGGACGGTTCACGCCCACGCCGATTGTGTTACGGCACAGGTGCGTGCGTCCACCGCGGCAGTTACGGCAGTGACCACAGGTAATATGACCTTCACCCGAGACGCGGTCGCCAATGTTGAAGCCTTTTACTTCCTGACCCATGCCCACCACTTCGCCGACATATTCGTGGCCCACGACCATCGGTACCGGAATGGTTTTCTGCGACCACTGGTCCCAGTTATAGATATGAACGTCAGTGCCGCAAATGGCGGTTTTACGAATTTTGATCAGCAGATCGTTATGACCGACTTCCGGCTCCGGCACGTCGGTCATCCAAATCCCTTCTTCCGCTTTCAGTTTGGATAACGCTTTCATCACACGTCCTCAGGCAATTACGCCCAGCTGTTTGCCGATGCGGGTAAAGGCTTCCACCGCACGTTCAATTTGTTCAGGCGAATGCGCCGCAGACATCTGGGTGCGGATACGCGCCTGGCCTTTTGGTACCACCGGGAAGAAGAACCCGGTAACGTAAATTCCTTCTTTCTGCAGCTCGCGGGCAAAATTCTGCGCCACAACCGCATCGCCCAGCATCACCGGGATAATGGCGTGATCGGCACCGGCGAGCGTAAACCCTGCGGCCCCCATTTTTTCACGGAACAGGCGGGCGTTTGACCACAGACGGTCGCGCAGCTCAGCGCCAGACTCCACCATTTCCAGGACTTTAATGGATGCGGCAACGATCGCCGGCGCCAGCGAGTTGGAGAACAGGTACGGACGGGAACGCTGGCGCAGCCACTCAACCACCTCTTTACGCGCAGCAGTATAACCCCCTGACGCGCCGCCGAGCGCTTTACCCAGCGTACCGGTGATAATGTCCACGCGACCCATTACGTCACAGTATTCGTGAGATCCACGGCCGTTCTCACCAACAAAACCGACGGCGTGTGAATCATCAACCATCACCAGCGCATCGTATTTATCTGCCAGGTCGCACACGCCCTTCAGGTTGGCAATCACGCCATCCATAGAGAACACGCCGTCGGTGGCGATCAGCACATGGCGGGCACCTGCTTCACGCGCTTCTTTCAGGCGCGCTTCCAGTTCAACCATGTCGTTGTTGGCGTAGCGGAAGCGCTTCGCTTTACACAGGCGCACACCGTCAATGATAGAAGCGTGGTTCAGGGCGTCGGAGATAATCGCATCTTCTGCGCCGAGCAGCGTCTCAAACAGACCACCGTTGGCGTCGAAGCACGAGGAGTACAGGATCGCATCTTCCATCCCCAGGAAGTCCGCCAGCTTTTTCTCAAGCTGCTTATGGCTGTCCTGCGTACCGCAGATAAAGCGTACGGAGGCCATACCGAAACCGTGGGTGTCCATGCCTTGTTTTGCCGCGGCAATCAGCTCAGGGTGATTCGCAAGACCTAAGTAGTTGTTCGCACAAAAGTTGATCACATGGCTGCCATCGGCAACGGTGATGTCCGCCTGCTGAGCAGACGTGATAATACGCTCTTCTTTGAACAACCCTTCCGCACGTGCGGTGTCGAGGTCGCTGTTTAACTGTTTGTAAAAATCACCACGCATTGCAATTCTCCAGACTCGGCAAATTTTGGCACATATTACCCAACCCTGACCGCCATGACGAGATGACACATTATCTCTTCTCGTTTTTGCAGCATAAATCACGTGTACCCTTGCGCTATGTCGGTGAATGGCTGAAGGGCAGCCATACTAATGATATGATAAGAACATTAGCGTCCGGGATTGTCCCCGGACTCCACACTTCAAAGGTTACAGTTATGATCATCGTTACCGGCGGCGCGGGCTTTATCGGCAGCAACATTGTTAAGGCCCTCAATGACAAAGGCATCACCGACATTCTGGTGGTGGACAACCTGAAAGACGGCACCAAGTTTGTAAACCTGGTGGATCTGAACATCGCTGACTATATGGATAAAGAAGACTTCCTTATCCAGATTATGGCAGGTGAAGAGTTCGGCGAGATCGAAGCCATCTTCCACGAAGGTGCATGCTCTTCCACCACCGAGTGGGACGGCAAGTACATGATGGACAATAACTATCAGTACTCCAAAGAGATCCTGCATTACTGCCTGGAGCGTGAAATTCCGTTCCTGTACGCCTCTTCTGCAGCAACCTACGGTGGCCGTACGTCAGACTTCATCGAATCCCGCGAATATGAGCAGCCGCTGAACGTCTATGGCTACTCCAAATTCCTGTTCGATGAATACGTGCGTCAGGTTCTGCCTGAAGCCAATTCCCAGATTGTGGGTTTCCGTTACTTCAACGTGTACGGACCGCGCGAAGGCCACAAAGGGAGCATGGCGAGCGTCGCGTTCCACCTGAACACGCAGCTGAACAATGGCGAAAGCCCGAAACTGTTTGAAGGCAGTGACGGCTTCAAGCGTGATTTCGTCTACGTAGGCGACGTGGCGGCAGTGAACCTGTGGTTCTGGGAAAACGGCGTCTCCGGTATCTTTAACCTGGGGACAGGCCGTGCGGAATCCTTCCAGGCCGTGGCGGACGCCACCCTGGCGTACCACAAAAAAGGCAGCATTGAATACATTCCGTTCCCGGACAAACTGAAAGGTCGTTACCAGGCCTTCACGCAGGCGGATTTGACCAACCTGCGTGCGGCGGGTTACGACAAACCGTTCAAGACCGTTGCCGAAGGCGTAACGGAATATATGGCCTGGCTGAACCGCGACGCGTAAGTATGAAAATTCTGGTGATCGGCCCGTCATGGGTGGGCGACATGATGATGTCGCAAAGTCTCTATCGCACGCTCAAGGCGCGTTATCCCCAGGCGATAATTGACGTGATGGCACCTGCCTGGTGCCGTCCGTTGTTATCGCGTATGCCGGAAGTTAACGAGGCGATCCCAATGCCGCTCGGCCACGGCGCGCTGGAAATTGGTGAACGTCGCAAGCTCGGCCATAGCCTGCGCGAAAAGCGCTATGACCGCGCCTATGTCCTGCCTAACTCCTTTAAATCCGCCCTGGTACCCTTCTTTGCGGGCGTCCCCCATCGCACCGGCTGGCGTGGAGAAATGCGCTACGGTCTGCTGAACGACGCACGCGTGCTTGATAAAGACGCCTGGCCACTTATGGTCGAGCGCTACGTCGCGCTGGCCTATGACAAAGGCGTGATGCGCAGCGCAAAAGATCTGCCGCAACCGCTGCTCTGGCCCCAGCTCCAGGTCAACGACGGTGAGAAATCCCACACCTGCAACGCGTTTGGAATTTCATCAGAACGCCCTATGATCGGTTTCTGCCCGGGAGCAGAGTTCGGCCCGGCAAAACGCTGGCCGCATTATCATTACGCTGAGCTGGCAAAACAGCTGATCGATGAAGGTAATCAGGTCGTATTGTTTGGCTCGGCGAAAGACCACGAGGCGGGTAACGAAATTCTGGCTTCGCTGAATACAGAACAGCAGGCATGGTGCCGTAATCTGGCAGGGGAAACCCAACTGGAACAGGCGGTAGTTTTACTTGCCGCCTGTAAAGCCGTCGTCACCAACGACTCTGGCCTGATGCACGTCGCCGCTGCGCTCAACCGGCCGCTGGTTGCTCTGTATGGCCCCAGCAGCCCTGACTTTACGCCACCGCTTTCTCATAAAGCGCGCGTCATACGTCTGATCAGCGGTTATCACAAGGTGCGAAAAGGCGATGCGGCTGAAGGCTATCACCAGAGCCTGATCGACATCACGCCCGAGCGTGTCCTTGAAGAGCTCAACGAGCTGCTGTTGAGTGAAGAAGGATAACGGATGCGGGTATTGATCGTTAAAACCTCTTCCATGGGCGATGTGCTGCATACTCTGCCGTCGCTCACCGACGCCATGCAGGCCATTCCCGACATTCGTTTTGACTGGGTGGTGGAGGAGGGCTTCGCACAGATCCCCACCTGGCATGAAGCAGTAGACCGCGTGATCCCGGTTGCTATCCGCCGCTGGCGTAAAGCGTGGTTCTCGGCACCGATTAAGGCTGAACGTCAAGCCTTCCGTGATGCGGTGCAAGCGCAGCGTTACGATGCCATCATTGACGCACAGGGTCTGGTCAAAAGCGCCGCGCTGGTCACGCGTCTGGCGCACGGCGTAAAGCACGGTATGGACTGGCAAACCGCCCGCGAGCCGCTGGCGAGTCTGTTCTATAATCGCCGCCACCATATCGCGAAAAAGCAGCACGCCGTGGAGCGCACCCGCGAGCTGTTTGCGAAAAGCCTCGGCTATGCAAAACCGGACACGCAGGGTGATTACGCTATTGCGCAGCATTTTTTGCGCGATGCGAAGACGCACACACCGCCCTATCTGGTCTTTCTGCATGCCACAACGCGCGATGATAAGCACTGGCCGGAATCACACTGGCGAAGACTCATTGAGCTAATGCAACCGACCGGCATCCATATTAAACTCCCGTGGGGCGCAGAACACGAAAGGCAACGCGCAGAGCGTTTGGCTGCGGGCTTTTCAAATGTGGAAGTGTTACCTAAACTCACGCTGGCTCAGGTTGCCGCGCAACTGGCAGGCGCCAACGCCGTCGTATCAGTGGATACCGGATTAAGCCATTTAACCGCAGCGCTGGACCGCCCCAATATCACCCTCTTCGGTCCGACCGACCCGGGACTGATCGGGGGGTACGGTAAAAACCAGCATCAAATGGTCAGTCCGACGCAGCAGATGAGAGACATTACCGCAGATGCGATTTTTTCGTTTTTACAGGGCAGCCATCGGCTTTCTAACAGGGATATTTAACCCATGAGTTATGTATTTCTGCTGATTTTACTTTTTCCGGTGAAACTCATCCGGAAGCTGTTTCGCAAAGACACGGGCAGAAACCTTGTCATTCAGACAGCCAAAATCGGTGACTTTATCAATGCAACGCCTCTACTGGCGTATCTGCAAAAAAGCGATGTGCTGATCAGCCGCAGCGTTAACGCATTGGCTCAGCATGACGACAGTATCGAAGAGATCTTTTTTGTGGAGCAGCAAAAGCGCAACCTGTGGCGTAAGCTCTGCTTCGCCTGCCGGATCATGAATCGCTACGACAATGTCTATCTGCTGCAGCCCAACAGTGTGAATCTCTTTTTCGCCTCAGCCTGTAATGCAAAAAACAAACAATTTTTAAGCACTTATACGCGCAGGTGGTATCACGGAATTTTTTATGCCACGGCTGATGGTACCGTTGAGCATGGCAAAAAGACGCTGTCCGTCACTAACTATCTCAAGCTCGCCGATCGCGCGCTCACCTGGCAGGACGCACCCAAGCACGCCACAAAGCCCCTGTTCAAGCCTGCGGTTTACCCGCAAATTCTCGATAAACCCGGGGTTATCCGAATTGGTATCAGCATTTCTGCCGGTAACAAAGCAAAGACGGTTCCCCCGGCAATCTGGAAACGTATTGTCGATCATCTTGCCGACCTGCCCTGCGAGTTTTATGTATTTGGCGCACCGAACGAGCAACCGTGGATGGATGACATCACCCGTGCTTACGGTGAAATTCCCAATTTTATCAACCTCATTGGCAAAATATCGCTCGAAGAACTGCCGTGGGCGATATCCAAAATGGATTGTTATATCGCGTCAGATTCAGGGAATATCTACATTGCCGATGCGGTGGGCGTCCCGGTGGTGTTGCTGTTTGGCCCTTGCTGCCATTATGAACAACGTCCGCTTGGTAAGGTATTGCTGATTGGGAAGGATGAAAATATAAACTCTTACGTCTTTGAAACGCGTTACTACTTCAGCCAGCCGAAAGAAGAGCTCTTTGAGGTAACAGACGAAGATTTGGCGAGAATCAGTCATTTGTTGTCTACTGTTGCGCATAAAAATAGTGAAATCGAGAAGGCTTAAGATGGGCTCTCTGACTAAGCAGTTTTACCGTTATACCCATAAACGAAACATGCGTCACAATGAAAATTTGTGGCCGTATGTGAAGATTGCGCGAAATGAAAGCGGCGAGATTTCTGATTTTGTGTACCGTGGTCAGCCCGTTCAACTTACAGCCCTTACTTCTCTCAAAAATGCATTTAGCGGAGAAGTGTTAATTACCGCCACTGGCCCCTCAGTCAAAAAAATAGATTTTTCTACATTACCCGTAGATGTCATTCGTACGGGGGTAAATGGGGCATGGCACCTTCATAACCAGCTTAATTTTAGCCATTACTTTATTGTTGACATGACCTTTATTGACCGGCAAACAGCGTTGTTAAAGCGTATCGTGGCCAATAAAAATTTGCTTCTGTTTACAACGGCTATGGGGGTGGTTAAGCTTATTGACCGTTTTTCATACGAAAATATCTACTGCCAGATAGCCATAATCGAAGATATTTGCTACAAAACGTATAAACCCTCAATCAAACGCGAAGCGCTTTTTAATACCCTCAAGGATCGTCCTGGGATCGTTTTTTCTGAAAATACGCCAAATAGCGCTTTTAGCCTCGATATTTGTCAGGGTGTCGTTGATGCCGGTACAGTGGTTTACTGGGCATTGCAGATCTTATATTACATGGGTTTCTCAAAAATCTATATTGCTGGACTGGATATGACACACTTTTCTAAACCGAGATTTTATGAGAAAACAGAAACCATGCTGCCTTCGTTTCTGGAAGATAAGGTACAGGATATTGTTCTTCCTGCACTCTCTCTTGCAAGTAAGATTTTTGCTTCTGCAAACAAAGAGGTGATTAATCTTTCCCCTCAAAGTGCTATACCTTCTTCTGTTTTTGTCAGAAAGGATTTTACGGATGTATTTAAATAGACTGCCGCGTATTACATTTTACCCTTTTGTAGCATTTATGTTTTTAAGCATGATATTCTGTGGGGTATCTAAGGTAAATATTCTTTTCCACGTTTCCCTGGCCCTTTTTCTTATCACCATAATGATGGTAAAAAGCGCCAGAGAGCGGTTTATACATGACAAAGAATTTCTTCCAGCACTTGGGCTGCTAACTCTATTTGTCCTTTATTTTTCCATCTCGAACCTTTGGGCCGAGACATCACACTTAAGTTCTGCTCTTACCCATTCATTTTACATCCTTATTTTCTTCTGCCTGTACCGGCAATGTGAACTTGAAAACAAGAAGACATACCTTGTTGGCGCGACCTATTTTGGCATTATCGTACTGACATTGATGACATTTATTTATGTTAACAAGCCTCACCTGTTCGTTGGGCGTTTAATGAACGCTTTTCCTTATGCACCCGACAACGTTATTGATCTGGGCGGCTATATGGCATTGGGGATTATTTTAAGTACTATTCTCGTTCGAGAAACCCGCAGCCTTTGGTATTATGCTCCGGTTCCGTTGTTGTTGAGTGGCTTATTACTGACGCAAAGCCGCGGACCATTATTGGCGTTAATGATAGCAACAGCTGTCGTATTCTGTATTAAACCAAAATGGAACAACAAAATTGTGTTCTTGTCCCTGGCCACTCTGCTTATACTGGGCATTACACTTTATTACAGCGGCTTTTACGACCTGCTTATAAAACGGTTTGAAGATTCTAACCAGGCTGGCTCCGTTCGTTTTGGCATCTGGCAGCATGCTTTTGAAGTAACAAAAGAAAGATTAGTATTTGGCTGGGGATTTAATAAAGAACTGTCATTCATTAATGGTTATAAACAGCATGTGACGACTACACACAGCCTCTACTTCGGTGCCTTTCTTAAGGGCGGAATCGTAGGGCTAACGCTGTTTTTAGCGATGATTGCCTACGCATTCAGGCAATGCCTGAGACACCTTGCTGTAGACCACAAAGCCGAGGTAGCGGTACTGATTTTCGCGCTCGTATTTTATTCCACTCAGGGGATGTTCGTTATCAGTAATCCTCGAGAATACTGGGTGTTATTCTGGATACCATTAGCCATCATATTTAGTACACCCGTGAAAAAAACCGTTCAGAGATAATCTTTAGGCGCCGGTTAACCGGCGCTTCTTTTACTCCGATAAAACTCCGCCAGCGTCATCCCCACCGTCTTGTCCGACAGCCATGTAAACAACTGTTCCAAATCCAGGTACAACCCTTCAATGGCCGCATCATCTTTGAACGTAGGACTTCCGCCGGGCATAAATTCTGAAGAATGGAGCATAAACTCCACATAATCATTGCCCTGCGACAAGCACTGTTGTGCGACCTTAATCATCTCAGACGCGTTTCCACCGGACGGACGCAGCCAGTTAACTGACGGGGAACGGTATTTCCCACGCAGCCGATCGTAGCCCTGTTTAACGGTGTTCAGCCAGGCCGGGTGTTTATACTGAATACTCATCGGCACTTCGAGTAAAGGGCTCTTTCCCGGGCGGGAAATATCCTCTGTATCAATAAAGTAGGCATGGTCAGGGAAATGCTGATAATTCGTTCCTCCGTGACCCTGCGGTGCCCCTTTGGCATTTCGCCAGTTCACCCGTGGGGTGACGGAACAGTCAACCTGATAACCCAGCTCTATCAGCAAGTTTGCATAGCGACGATCAAACGCCCAACGCCCGGCACGGTGGCTCAGCATTTTGGTCTGGAAGGTCTCTTCCAGTAAGTGCGTCATAAAAAGCACTTTCTCGCGCATAATTTCATCTGAAAACTCAATCAGATAAGGTTGCCAGCGCCAGTCATCACCGGTGAGGTCATGTTCAGGTGGGCTGTTCCACGCATGAAGATGCATGCCAACCTCGCCCTGGCCGCGGGCAATCACATCTTTTGCGAACTCAATGAAAACCGGTTCGATCGCCATCTCATAGTTGGTCAGCCAGACCGGCTTAAAACCAAAACGCTCGCATAGCGCCTGAAATCGTGCCAGGTAACGTGCGTTTTCCGTTTTGATAACACGGTGGTTTTGCCAGAGATTATCGCCTTCTGTATCAATGGTGATGATAAACGCTGGTTTTTTCATAATGAGTCCGTAAGACGTAAGAGTGAGGGCTATGTTACGCACTCTGCGAAGCAGGAGTAAACCCTTCCAGGGAAATTCCTGACATTAAGGAGAAAGAGTGCAAGTCGCCATCAGGTCTATTAGAATTGCTGACAGTATACCGCTGATAAGATGATGATGATTAACCTACTCGACACGCCTGATTTACGTATTTTACTTATCAAACTTCGACATCATGGCGACATGTTACTCACAACTCCGGTCATTAATTCGTTACGTCAAAAATGGCCCACGGCGCAAATCGATGTTCTTCTTTATGAAGAGACACGCGATATGCTCGCCGCGCATCCGGCGATCGGCACCATCTACGGTATAGATCGTAAATGGAAGCAGCTCGGCACCCTGAAACATCTGCAAAAAGAGTGGCAGTTACTCTGTGCCTTAAGAGCGCAGCGTTATCATCTGGTGATTAACCTTGCCGATCAGTGGCGCAGCGCCATTGTCACCCGTTTCACCGGCGCGCCAGTACGCCTCGGGTTCGCGTTTAACAAGCGAAAAAACGCGTTCTGGCGTTTTTGTCATACCGATTTGGTTTCCGTCGCCAATCACCCGTCTCTCCATACCGTTGAGCAAAATCTTTCTATTCTTTCACCGTTGCCCGTCCCGGCTCAGCCAGACGTCACTATGGCCTATCGCGCAGAGGACTGGGATCGCGCGCGCCAGCTACTGACGCAACAGGGTGTGGCTGATAACTACGTGGTGATCCAGCCAACGTCACGCTGGTTCTTTAAATGCTGGGACGAAGGCAAGATGGCGCAAACCATCACGGCACTCCAGCAGGATGGCCACACTGTGGTTCTCACCGCAGGCCCGGATAAAAAAGAGCTGGCGATGATAGACCGCATTCTCGCCGCGGCGCCAAAAACGGGCGTAGTCTCACTGGCCGGTCAACTCACGTTGCGCCAGCTGGCATCACTTATCGATCATGCGCGCCTCTTTATTGGCGTCGATTCCGTTCCGATGCACATGGCCGCCGCGCTTCAGACGCCGTGCATTGCTCTCTTCGGCCCGTCAAAACGGGTGTTCTGGTCGCCATGGCAGGTCAACGGTGAAGTCATCTGGGCTGGCGATTTTGGCCCACTTCCCGACCCGGACGCCATTGATACCAAAACAACTGAACGCTATCTCGACGCCATTCCCGTTGATGTCGTGGTCTCCGCCGCCAGGAGATACCTGTAATGAAACACCATCGTCTGGCGATTGTTCGCCAAAAATACCGCCCTGATGGCGGGGCGGAACGCTTCGTTTCCCGGGCACTTACCGCACTGAGCAACCAAAACCTGGAGCTCAACGTCATCACGCGTGAGTGGCAGGGGGAGAAGCAGGACGACTGGCATATCCATATTTGCGACCCACGTAAATGGGGCCGAATCAGTCGCGAACGTGGGTTTGCACATGCTGCGCGTGCACTGTGGGAACAGCAGCAGTTTGACATTGTGCAGAGCCACGAGCGTATTCCTGGCTGCGATATTTACCGCGCAGGGGATGGCGTGCACCGGCGTTGGCTGCTGCAGCGTGCGCGCATTCTGCCTGCCTGGCGTGCACAACTTCTGATGCACGATCGCTACCATCGCTACGTCATGCACGCCGAACGTGAAATGTATCAGGCTCCTGAATTGAAAGCCGTTATCTGCAATGCGGAGATGATCAAACGCGAAATCATCGAAGACTTTGATATTGACGCAAAAAAGATACATGTGATTTATAATTCAATTGATTCCAGCCGCTTCGTTCCGGCAACCGCAAGACAGCGCGCTGCACTGCGTCGGCAACTCGGATTGCCTGTCGATGCCGTGGTGTTGTGTTTCGTCGGGTCAGGTTTTGAACGTAAAGGGCTCGCCAGCGCTATCCGCGCTATTGCGGGCACACCCGCGTGGCTGATTGTGGTTGGACAGGATAAAGCAGAAAGTCGTTACCGTGACCTCGCCCGTTCATTGGGCTGTGAGGGGCAAATTCGCTTCCTGGGGATGCAAAAAGAGACACTACCATTTTACCAGGTATCCGATGGATTACTGCTGCCAACGCTGTATGATCCTTTTCCAAACGTCATTCTTGAAGCGATGGCCTGCGGTTTGCCCGTCATTACTTCAGTGAGTTGCGGTGGTGCAGAGTTTATTGAGCAAGGTCAGAATGGCTTTTACTGTGATGCACTTGATATCAGCAGATTGAAGGAGGCAGTCATGACCCTTCCATCTTTGGATAAGAATAACGATATGGGGCGGGCAGCGCGTGAGCGCGTAAAAGAAGCGACCCCAGAAAAATTATCAAGTCAGCTTATTTCGCTTTATCAAAAATTACTGGATTAAAAATGCGCATCCTAATGATTATTGATGGTTTGCCCGGTGGAGGAGCCGAAAAAACGGTTCTCACCCTCTCCAGCGGATTGATAGAAATGGGGCATCAGGTCTCCCTTTTCTCCCTGCGAAAGGTGTGCGACTACGCCATCCCGGCAGGCATTGATTATCAGGTCATTCAGGATACGTGTAAAAAGCCCTGGAGAAAGCTCACCGAGATCCCGCGCCGGGCGCAACTGCTGGACAATGCCATTGAGCAGGCTGAGCGCAGCGGGAAGTTCGACGTCATATTCTCGCATCTGCATAAAACCGATCGTATCGTGGCGCACAGTCGTGCGCTGGATCGCGATAAGGTCTGGTTCTGCGTGCATGGCATGTTCTCATTCTCCTACCTGCGTCATCGCCACGGCCTTTCACGCTGGTTTAAGCATTACAAAATTCGTCATACCTACGAAAACCGAAACGTTGTCGCCGTCTCCGCCGCCGTGCTGAAAGATCTCTCAGAGACGCTGTCCATCGACCTTCGTCGCAAAGCGGTTATCCATAATCCCTTTGATATTCCTGAAATCCAGCGTCTGGCGGATGCACCTTTTGAGATGCAGGGGCAGGATTACATTATTCACGTGGGTCGTTTTCATGAACATAAACGCCACGACCGCCTTCTGCGTGCCTATGCACAGAGCAAAATAGACGCATCGCTGGTGATGATGGGCAACGGTTCTGACACCAAAATTCAACAGCTTAAACAGTTAGCGAAAGAACTCGGGATCGAAGACAAGGTTATTTTCCGCCCCTTCGAGTCCAACCCTTATCCGTGGATTAAAGGCGCACGACTTTTAGTGTTAAGTTCTGACTGTGAAGGTTTTGGTAACGTACTGGTAGAATCCATCATCTGCCAGACGCCGCCTGTCAGTACGAACTGTCCTGGCGGGCCCGCTGAAATCCTCACGGGTACGCTGGCGCGCGGGCTGTCGGAGATGAATGATGAATCACTGGCGAAAACACTGGCCGATCTCTATACCTCCCCGCCTGTCGTTGATAGCGCAACGATCGCGTCGTTCGGGATAAATGCCATTTGCCAGCAATATGTTGCGTTGGTAGACAATCAATAATAATCAGGTTTCTTATGCAAAATTCAGCGCCATTATTAAGCGTGGTGGTTGCCGTTTATAACGGCGAAGCTTTCCTGGATCAGTTCTTTACCTGCCTTGCGAATCAACACATCGACAGTATGGAAGTCATCATCGTCAATGATGGCTCCACGGACAGTTCGATGCAGATAGTCGAAACCTGGCGTGAAAAACTGCCGCAAATGCAGGTTATCGAACAGGAAAATCAGGGTGTATCCATTGCGCGCAATACCGGTCTGGCCGTCGCTACCGGTCAATATCTCTCTTTCCCGGATATTGATGATGTCTTTAAGCCGGGCATGTATCAGCGCTTGCTTGATATGGCCGTCACACAGAATCTGGATGTCGCCACCTGCAACGGAAACTACGTCTGGGAAAACAATAAGAAGCCTTCACGGCCGATTTTCCCGGAAGACAAGCTGGCCTCGACAGGTGTCATGACCGGTGCGGCCTGGTTAAAAAAAGCGCTCGACTCACGCAAGTTTCTGCATGTGACCTGGCTGAATATCTATCGCCACGACTTTATTCGTCAGAACGGTTTTCGTTTTGAGCCCGGCCTGCGTCATCAGGATATCCCGTGGACTACCGAAGTCTTGCTCGCAGCTGACCGCGTGCAATACACCAGTGAACGTTTTTACGACTATTACATTCACTCCGCATCGGTTTCCCATATGCCGGACAATGATGACACGCTGATTCGCTCGGCGCGCCATTACATGAAAATTCTGCAAATGCTGGATGCCATCAACCAGCGTTACCCGGAAAAAGTGAAAGATATCCCCGCCTGCCACTGGCAAATCGCCAAAGAGGGGCTTGGGATCATTCATACCTTCGACAATATGAAGGATGTGCAGAAGAAGTCGATGATAATAAAAGAGTTCTTCGACACGGGTATCTGGAGGCTTATCTGGAAAAGTGCCAAAAGCCCCCGTTTGCGCTGGCGCCTGGGCCGACGCTACTTCCGTTTAAAACGGTATCTGGCATAAGAGATAGCTTTACCCGGCTTAAATGCTTAGAATTTCCCCGCCGAAACTAAAAAACGGATAATCGCTTGGAATTGTTGTATACCGCCCTGCTCTACATCATCCAGCCACTGGTGTGGCTGCGACTGTTGCTTCGTAGCCGTAAAGCGCCTGCGTATCGTAAACGCTGGGCTGAACGCTATGGCTACTGCCGCAATAAAGTCGTGCCGGACGGTATTTTGCTGCATTCCGTTTCTGTGGGCGAAACGCTGGCGGCGATCCCGCTGGTTCGCGCCCTTCGTCACCGCTATCCGTCACTGCCGATCACGGTCACGACCATGACGCCGACGGGGTCTGAACGCGCATTATCGGCGTTCGGTAAAGACGTTCAACACGTCTATTTGCCTTACGACCTGCCTTGCGCCATGAACCGCTTCCTGAATACCGTTCGCCCGAAACTGGTGATCGTCATGGAAACAGAACTGTGGCCAAATATGATTTCCGCCCTGCATGCCCGTAAAATTCCGCTGGTGATTGCCAACGCGCGCCTTTCAGAGCGCTCGGCGAAAGGTTACGGCAAGTTAGGTAAATTTATGCGCCGCCTGCTCAGCCGAATAACGCTGATTGCCGCGCAGAACGAAGAAGACGCGGCGCGCTTTCTCGCTCTGGGCCTGAAGCGCAACCAGCTTGCGGTGACGGGTAGCCTGAAGTTCGATATCTCCGTCACGCCTGAACTCGCCGCCCGTGCGATTACGCTGCGTCGCCAGTGGGCACCGCGTCGCCAGGTGTGGATTGCAACCAGTACCCATGACGGCGAAGAAGCCATTATCCTGCAGGCCCATCGTAAGCTGCTGGAAAAATTCCCCGATTTGCTGCTGATTCTGGTCCCCCGTCACCCCGAACGTTTTAAAGATGCGCGTGAGATGGTGCAGAAAGGCGGCTTCAGCTTTACCCTGCGCAGCAGCGGTGAGATCCCCTCCGGCAGCACTCAGGTGGTGATTGGCGATACAATGGGCGAGCTGATGCTGCTTTACGGCATTGCCGATCTGGCTTTTGTCGGCGGCAGCCTTGTGGAGCGCGGCGGCCATAATCCGCTTGAGCCGGCCGCACACGCCATTCCGGTGCTGATGGGCCCACACACGTTTAACTTCAAAGATATCTGCGCTAAATTGCAGCAAGCCGACGGGTTAATTACCGTGACCGACGCGGACTCAGTGGTCAAAGAGGTCTCAACCCTTCTGACCGACGAAGATTACCGCCTCTGGTATGGTCGCCATGCTGTCGAAGTGCTGCATCAGAACCAGGGTGCACTCACTCGTCTGCTGCAACTTCTGCAACCTTATCTGCCTCAGCGGAGCCACTAATGTCAACGCGTCTGTCGGTCGTGATGATCGCCAAAAACGCCGCCGACCTGCTTCCGGACTGCCTGGCCTCCGTCGCCTGGGCTGACGAAATTGTCCTTCTCGACTCCGGCAGCGAGGACAACACGGTGGATGTCGCCCGTGCCGCGGGTGCAAAGGTCTTTATCGATACCGACTGGCAAGGCTACGGCATCCAGCGACAGCGCGCGCAGCGCTATGCTACTGGCGATTACGTGCTGATGCTGGACACTGACGAGCGCATTACACCAGAGCTCCGCCAGGCCATTCAGGCGGTGCTGGCAGCACCTCAGCCTGGCGCGGTATACAGCATTGCACGTCGCAACTATTTCCTTGGCCGTTTTATGCGCCACAGCGGCTGGTATCCAGACCGCGTAATGCGCCTCTACGAGCGTGAGCGATATCAGTACAACGATAATCTGGTCCATGAATCCCTGGCATGCGACAGTGCCCCCGTCATTCCTCTGACGGGCGATCTGCTGCATCTGACCTGCCGGGATTTCGCCAGCTTCCAGCGCAAACAGCTTAACTATGCCACCGCATGGGCACAGGAGCGCCACCTGCGCGGCAAGAAGGCCACGCTGACCGGTATTTTCACCCACACGCTGGGGGCATTTCTGAAGACGCTGTTGCTGCGAGGCGGCGTGCTGGACGGTAAACAGGGGTGGTTACTGGCGGTGGTGAATGCCCAGTATACTTTCAACAAATACACCGAGCTGTGGGCGCTTTGCCGCGGCTACTCAGAGAAAACGTGAGCCATGAGCACAAAAGCGATTTATCCGGGTACCTTTGATCCCATCACCAACGGTCATCTTGACATCATCACCCGTGCGGCATGCATGTTTGATAAGGTGATTCTGGCGATCGCCGCCAGCCCCAGTAAGAAACCCATGTTCGATCTCAATGAGCGCGTTGCACTTGCCACTGACGCTATCTCGCATCTGCCAAACGTCGAGGTGGTGGGCTTCAGCGATCTGATGGCCAACTTCGCCCGTGCCCGGCAGGCTAACATTTTGATCCGTGGGTTACGCGCGGTGGCTGACTTCGAATACGAAATGCAGCTGGCGCACATGAATCGCCACCTGATGCCAGAGCTGGAGAGCGTGTTCCTGATGCCCTCAAAAGAGTGGTCGTTTATCTCTTCCTCGCTGGTCAAAGAGGTGGCGCGTCATCACGGTGACGTGACCCATTTCCTGCCGGCTAACGTCCATCAGGCGTTGATGGAAAAATTAAAGTAGCCCTATTTCTGGCACTGACGGCAATAGAACGTGGCGCGCTGAGCGTGCTTCGTTGCAATAATCGGTGTCCCACAGACTCTGCACGGCTCACCCTTACGGCCATATACCTGCAGCTCCTGAGCAAAATAGCCGGGTTTACCGTCGCTCTGCAGGAAGTCCTTCAGGGTGGTCCCCCCTTGCTCAATAGAACGCAACAGCACCGCTTTAATCACCCGGACCAGCAGTTCACACTCCTGGGATGACAGCGACGAGGCCAGCCGATCGGGATGGATCCCGGCGGCAAACAGCGATTCGCTGGCATAAATATTCCCTACTCCCACCACCAGCTTATTGTCCATCAGCCACGGTTTGATCGGGGTTTTCTTCTTTGCACACTTCGCTTTCAGGTATTCCGCGTTAAACGCCTCTGAGAGCGGCTCTGGCCCCAGATGCGCCAGAACGCTGTGTCCTTCAAGCTCTTTGGTCCACAGCCATGCGCCAAAGCGTCGTGGGTCGGTGTAACGCAGCACTTTACCGTTGCTCATCACCAGATCGACATGGTCATGCTTTTCCGCGGGCAGTTCTTCGGTAAGGATGCGCAGACTACCGGACATACCGAGATGGATGATAATCCAGCCGTCGGGCAGCTCCAGCAGCAGATATTTGGCGCGACGCTGGACGCTGAGAATCGGTTTATCGCTTAACGCATGGATTTCATCGGATACCGGCCAACGCAGGCGACCGTTGCGAACGATAGCATGAAGAATAGTCGCGCCGACCAGATGCGGCTCAATACCGCGGCGGCTGGTCTCTACCTCAGGTAATTCAGGCATGGTTCCTCCGGAGTAAGATGCAGAATGCAAAAAACCCCGCAGTTGCGGGGTTTTTCAATACAAGGAGGCTAAAATTATTTGATTTTAGCTTCTTTGTACAGTACGTGCTGGCGTACAACTGGATCGAATTTTTTCAGTTCCAGTTTTTCCGGCTTAGTACGTTTGTTCTTCGTGGTGGTGTAGAAGTGACCTGTACCAGCAGAAGAAACCAGCTTGATTTTCTCGCGAATACCTTTAGCCATGATTTATTTCCTCTTTAAGTACTTAGTACTTTTCGCCACGGGCACGCAGTTCGGACAGAACTGTATCAATGCCTTTCTTATCGATTACACGCATACCTTTAGCAGATACGCGCAGGGTGACAAAACGCTTCTCGCTCTCAACCCAGAAACGGTGAGAGTGCAGGTTCGGCAGGAAACGGCGTTTAGTCGCGTTCAGTGCGTGGGAACGGTTGTTACCGGTCACCGGACGCTTGCCAGTAACTTGGCAGACTCGGGACATGTCTATTCTCCAAAAATCAAATTAGCTCGAGCTTCGTATGGGGTATCGGCGCCTCGTCAGGCTTTACAGCCCGGTCATCGCATAGTTCTATTGAACTCTCGATTGCCAGGCCCAAATGCCAAACCCGAGATTCTCAAAGGTGGCGTAGTATACGCTGACTCGGCGGTGTGCTCAAGTCCCGAACAGACAAAGATCCCGATGGATCGCGAGAAATAGCCTAAATCCAGCCATGTTCTGCAAAAGAAATGTACTCGCCGCGACCAATTATCAGATGGTCGAGCACACGAATGTCCATGAATTGACAGCATTTGATAATGCGTTCGGTCATCTCTTTGTCAGCTCTGCTTGGTTCTGCACAGCCAGAGGGGTGATTATGCGCGAGTATCACGCCGGCTGCATTCACTTTTATCGCTTCCCGCACAATTTCTCGCGGATGAACCTCAACGTGGCTCAGTGTTCCGGAAAAAAGACGGCTATGTTTTAGTACCCGGTTCCTGTTATCAAGAAAGATCACCATAAAGATCTCGCGCTCCAAATCTGATAGCTGGCTCTGGAGAAATACGCGTGTCATATCCGGGGTGAGTATGGGATCTTCCTCTTCCATACGGACGTCGTAAAAACGGCGGGCCAGTTCAGCAATCCCCCTCAGTTGGGCGAACTTCGCCACGCCAATTCCTTCGACGTGCCTGAATTCCGTCAGATCCGCCGTCAATAAGCCATACAGCGAACCAAAATGGTCGATGAGCTCTTTTGCCAGCGTAAATACCGTTTTGCCGGGCGTTCCGGTGCGTAAAAAGAGTGCCAGCAACTCGTCGTCCTTTAACAACGTGACGCCATAGCGCAGCATTTTTTCACGCGGTAGCAGCAGTTCAGTCTCTTCCATGCCTGTCTCCTTCGGTTTGCCATCATGCTGCCACAGCCGCCCCCGGCGCTCGACGCCCACTTTTCATTCCTGCGTAACGCCTCGCAAACTGGCCGAAGGACAAAATCACCCCCTTTTTGGGATTGTGATAAAATGCCCGCTCTCTGGTGAAACCCAACAGGAAAGAATCATGATGAGCCTGGCCGGTAAAAAAATCGTTCTTGGCGTGAGCGGCGGTATCGCTGCCTATAAAGCGCCGGAGCTGGTGCGTCGTTTGCGCGAGCGCGGGGCGGATGTGCGGGTCGCGATAACGGAAGGCGGCAAAGCCTTTATCACGCCTCTGAGCCTGCAGGCCGTTTCAGGGTACCCCGTCTCTGACAGCCTCCTTGATCCGGCCGCCGAAGCCGCGATGGGCCATATTGAGCTGGGAAAATGGGCAGACCTGGTTATCCTTGCCCCCGCCACAGCAGATTTAATTGCCCGCGTAGCAGCCGGCATGGCAAACGATCTGGTCTCGACCATTTGCCTGGCCACGCCCGCACCTGTTGCCGTCGTCCCCGCGATGAACCAGCAGATGTACCGCAACGCCGCCACCCAACATAATCTGACGACGCTGGCCTCACGCGGCCTGCTCATCTGGGGGCCGGACAGCGGTAGCCAGGCATGTGGTGATGTGGGTCCTGGTCGTATGCTTGACCCGCTGACCATCGTTGAGCTGGCCGCCGGCCATTTTTCGCCTGTCAACGATCTGCAACATCTCAACATCATGATTACCGCGGGCCCAACGCGCGAGCCGCTGGACCCGGTGCGTTACATTACCAACCATAGCTCCGGTAAAATGGGCTTTGCGATTGCTGCCGCGGCGGCAAAACGCGGTGCAAAGGTCACGCTGGTGAGCGGCCCGGTCTCGTTACCGACACCACCGTTCGTGCAGCGTATTGATGTCACCACCGCCCTGGAGATGGACGCCGCCGTACAGGCGCATGCGCAGAACCAGCAGATTTTTATCGGCTGTGCGGCTGTTGCAGATTACCGTGCCGAAACCATTTCCGGGTCAAAAATTAAAAAGCAAGGCGATGAATTAACACTAAAAATGGTGAAAAATCCGGACATTGTTGCGGGTGTCGCCGCACTGAAAAGCCATCGTCCTTACGTTGTTGGGTTTGCCGCAGAAACAAATAATGTGGAAGAATATGCCCGGCAAAAACGTACCCGCAAAAACCTCGATTTGATTTGCGCGAACGACGTATCGCTGGCCACGCAAGGATTTAACAGCGACAGCAACGCACTGCACCTTTTCTGGCAGGATGGAGATAAAGTCTTACCGCTTGAGCGCAAGGAACTCCTGGGCCAACAATTACTGGACGAGATCGTTACCCGTTATGATGAAAAAAATCGACGTTAAGATTCTGGACCCGCGTGTTGGTAAGCAATTTGCGCTGCCAACCTATGCCACCTCCGGCTCTGCCGGTCTTGACCTGCGCGCCTGTCTCGATGACGCCGTAGAGCTGGCTCCGGGTGCAACCACCCTGATCCCAACCGGCCTGGCAATCCACATTGCTGACCCGTCGCTGGCAGCGGTGATCCTGCCGCGTTCTGGTCTGGGTCATAAGCATGGAGTGGTACTGGGTAACCTGGTCGGCCTGATCGACTCTGACTACCAGGGTCAACTGATGGTTTCCGTCTGGAACCGTGGTCAGGACAGCTTCACCATTGAACCGGGCGAGCGTATCGCACAGATGGTCTTTGTACCGGTGGTTCAGGCAGAATTTAACCTGGTGGAAGACTTTGACGCCACCGACCGTGGCGAAGGCGGCTTCGGCCATTCCGGGCGCAAATAACCGCCCGACCGACACGTATCTCACAGCGCCATAATGCAATAACAAACCGCAAACGTCAGTTTGCGGTCGCTGTGTGGATGCCAGCCTGGCAAGTGCTTATTTTCAGGGGTATTTTGTAACATGGCAGAAAAACAAACCGCGAAAAGGAACCGTCGCGAAGAAATACTTCAATCTCTGGCGCTGATGCTTGAATCCAGCGATGGTAGTCAACGCATCACCACCGCAAAACTGGCCGCCTCCGTGGGCGTGTCTGAAGCGGCGTTGTATCGTCATTTTCCGAGCAAAACCCGGATGTTTGACAGTCTGATCGAATTTATCGAAGACAGTCTGATCACTCGCATCAACCTGATTCTGAAAGACGAAAAAGACACGACTGCGCGTTTGCGTCTGATTGTGCAGCTCATTCTGGGCTTTGGTGAACGCAATCCGGGCTTAACCCGTATCCTGACTGGCCACGCGCTGATGTTCGAGCAGGACCGATTGCAGGGCCGTATTAACCAGCTCTTCGAACGTATTGAAGCACAACTGCGCCAGGTACTGCGCGAGAAAAAAATGCGTGAGGGTGAAGGTTACAGCACCGATGAAACGCTGCTGGCAAGTCAAATCCTGTCGTTTTGCGAAGGCATGCTCTCCCGCTTTGTTCGCAGCGAGTTTAAATACCGTCCAACGGACGATTTTGACGCCCGTTGGCCGTTAGTGGCGGCACAGCTGCAATAATCTTCAGGCCCGGTAAGCAGAACGCCACCGGGCTTGATATTACACGCCGAAAGCTTCGCGATACCCACGTACCGCAGCCAGATGATCCGCCATCTCAGGCTTCTCTTCCAGATACGCAATCAGGTCTTTCAGGGTGATGATCGAGGTCACTTTACAGCCATAATCGCGCTCAACTTCCTGAATAGCAGAGATTTCGCCACGCCCGCGTTCCTGACGATCCAAAGAGATCAGCACGCCAGCAAGCGTAGCGCCGTTGGCCTGAATAATCTCCATCGATTCGCGAATAGCGGTACCAGCGGTGATCACATCGTCCACCAGCATAACGCGACCCTGCAGCGCGCTGCCTACCAGATTACCGCCTTCACCGTGGGTTTTAGCCTCTTTACGGTTAAAGCAGTACGGTACGTCGCGGTCGTGGTGTTCCGCCAGCGCAACCGCAGTGGTAGTGGCAATCGGAATGCCTTTATAGGCCGGGCCAAACAGCAGGTCAAAATCAATGCCGGAGTCCACCAGCGCTTCGGCATAGAAACGGCCTAACAATGCCAGATCGCGCCCGGTATTAAACAGTCCGGCGTTGAAGAAATAGGGGCTCTTACGCCCGGATTTCAGCGTAAACTCGCCAAATTTCAGGACCTGCTTGTTAAGCGCAAACTCAATAAACTCACGCTGCCAGGATTTCATGGGCTTACTCCTCCGACTTTTGCTTTTGTACGAACAAAAAAAAGGCGACTCATCAGTCGCCTTTAAAATCAATTTTCTAACGCCGCCTTCTGCGTCGTTACGATAGATTCAATTCCCCCTCGGGCCAACGCCAGCAAGGTAAGAAGTTCTTCATGGGTAAACGGCTCACCTTCTGCCGTGCCCTGCACCTCAATGATGCGACCGTCTTCAGTCATCACCACGTTCATGTCAGTCTCAGCAGCGGAATCTTCGACGTATTCCAGATCGCAAAGCGCTTCACCGTTAACGATACCCACGGAAACAGCCGCGACCATCCCTTTCATCGGATTCGTTTTCAGCTTACCGGCTGCAACCAGCTTATTCAGGGCATCAGCCAGCGCCACACATGCACCGGTAATCGACGCCGTACGCGTACCACCGTCTGCCTGAATGACGTCGCAGTCCAGAGTAATGGTAAATTCACCCAGTGTTTTCAGATCAACGGCGGCGCGCAGCGCACGTGCGATCAGACGCTGGATTTCCATGGTACGGCCGCCCTGCTTGCCTTTTGCCGCTTCGCGGGCGTTTCGGGTATGGGTTGCACGCGGCAACATGCCATATTCCGCAGTGATCCAGCCCTGGCCCTGACCTTTCAGGAAGCGTGGAACGCCCTCTTCGATGGACGCGGTGCACAGCACTTTGGTGTCACCAAACTCAACCAGTACGGAGCCTTCTGCGTGTTTTGTATAGTTACGGGTCAGGGTGACGGGACGCACCTGATTGGCGCTACGACCTGCTGGACGCATGATGAAATCTCCGGCTTGAAACGAATGTGGCTGCGCATTATACGGATAAAGGACGCTTATTCCTATCCTGAGAAGCCCCCGAAAGCTATAATCCCCCCATCTCTCCTTTAAAAACGGGAATGTCTATGATCCGCAGTATGACCGCCTACGCCCGGCGTGAAATCAAGGGTAGCTGGGGTAGCGCTACATGGGAAATGCGCTCGGTAAACCAGCGCTACCTGGAAACGTATTTCCGTATGCCGGAGCAGTTCCGCAGCCTTGAACCTGTTGTACGCGAGCGTATCCGTGCTCGTCTGACGCGCGGTAAAGTGGAATGTAACCTGCGTTTTGAGCCTGATGCCAGCGCCCAGGGTGAGCTGATCCTCAACGAAAAACTGGCGAAACAGCTCGTCACTGCAGCGAACTGGGTCAAGATGCAAAGCGATGAAGGGGAAATCAACCCGGTCGATATTCTGCGCTGGCCTGGCGTCATGGCCGCCGGTGAGCAGGATCTGGACACGATTGCCGCTGAAATTCTCAGTGCCCTCGACAGCACGCTGGATGACTTTATCATTGCCCGCGAAACTGAAGGCCAGGCCCTCAAAGCGATGATTGAGCAGCGTCTGGAAGGTGTGACCACCGAAGTGGCTAAAGTCCGTACCCATATGCCTGCGGTCCTGCAATGGCAGCGTGAGCGCCTGGTGGCCAAACTGGAAGAAGCGGAAGTTCAGCTGGAAAATACCCGTCTGGAACAAGAGCTGGTGCTGATGGCACAGCGCATTGACGTCGCCGAAGAGCTGGATCGTCTGGAAGCGCACGTTAAAGAGACTTACAACATCCTGAAGAAGAAAGAAGCCGTAGGGCGTCGTCTCGACTTTATGATGCAGGAGTTCAACCGCGAGTCGAACACCCTGGCCTCTAAGTCGATCAATGCTGAAGTGACCAACTCCGCCATTGAACTGAAAGTGCTGATTGAGCAGATGCGCGAGCAGATCCAGAATATCGAGTAACGCTTTATTCAAGCCGCTTTCTCATCATGGCCCCGTTCAGGGGCCATTTTTTTATCGGAACAGGCTATCGGCGGCAAACGCCTATAACATGAATAATTGTAATGTGAAAATTACCGTTTATCGCCATCACACCCAGCCAAACAACGTTCAGTCATTACCAAAAATAAGGCTAACGTCCTCACACAAGAAAAACTAAATCGTGACAGACCGCACAAAACGCTACCCTGTTGCCCTCACTATCGGGGGAACACATGCTGCTACATATCCTTTATCTCGTCGGGATCACTGCCGAAGCCATGACCGGTGCACTCGCTGCCGGACGCCGTCGTATGGATACGTTTGGGGTCATCATTATTGCTACCGCCACCGCGCTGGGAGGCGGATCGGTACGTGATATCCTGCTGGGGCATTACCCTCTCGGCTGGGTTAAGCACCCCGAGTACATCATCATTGTGGCTGTCGCCGCAGTGCTGACCACTATCCTTGCTCCTGTAATGCCCCATCTTCGACGTCTGTTTTTAGTGCTTGATGCTCTGGGCCTGGTCGTGTTCTCCATCATCGGGGCACAAATTGCGCTGGATATGGGCGAAAGCCCGGTGATTGCCACTATTGCCGCAGTCGTGACGGGCGTATTTGGCGGCGTACTGCGCGATATGTTCTGCAAACGCATTCCCCTGGTCTTTCAAAAAGAACTCTACGCCGGGATATCCTTTGCATCAGCCGTTCTGTATATCGCTTTACAGCATTATGTTTCCAGCCATGACGTCGTGGTCATCGCCACCTTGTTATTTGGCTTCACGGCTCGCTTGCTTGCGCTGCGCTTGAAACTGGGACTGCCCGTGTTTCATTACACTCAGGACACCCACTGACTGGCCGCCATCTATTCTCCCCGATAAAGTGGCGGCATTTATCCGCGATAAGCGACAGCAAGCTCATGTCAGAATCCTTGCACTCCCTGTTTGCCGAGCCAGGCAACCAGGCCGGCAATGCCAGGATCATGAATAAACGCAACAAGCTGCCGGGCTTTCTCCTTTCCTGTGCCGGGAAGCGCCTGCCAGTCTGCTGCGTTACGCTCACGCATTTTCTGCCACGTCAGGTCTCCCATAGCGTTTAGCGAGGCCTGCGTCAGCGGAACACCCAATGCCATGATCCAACGAATAAAGGGTCGCTCACGTACCAGATTAAAGCGATGCCAGAGCGCCAGCCCGCGTGCTGCGGAAAACCCCGGGGTAGACTGCAGCTGCGCCTGCGTTAATGTCAGCCATGAGAAGATATGTTCAAAATGATGCGCCTGATGCAGCGCCCGCCAGCCTGACTCACCGACTCCTTCAATATTCAGCACGTGCTTTGAACCAAGCCACGTCAGGCGGGCAAAGAACTGCTCCATACACGCCGGCGAGGCGTAAAAACAGCTCTGCGCATGATAATGCGAGGCCGGAGGTGTGGGCTTTTGTCTCTCTTCCCCCCGCCAGACCACCTTATCGAACCGCGGGATACCCTGCCCGGCCAGACTGACCTGTATCTGATCACCCGTCGCAATATCCAGCCTTTGCCAGCGCTCAACGGACCCAAGACTGACCCGTTGTACCTGCTTATCATCCAGCAGGACAGGGACCAGCGCCGCCACGACTGAGATTTTTCCCGTGCGCCCCACGGCAAAATGAATATCTCTTACTTCGGCAATCTGTGCGACCGGAGGGTATTTCCATGCGACGACCCAGCTGCCTTCTCCGGGCAACCAGTTTTCGCCGGGAGGAGCATCCGCGGAACGCACCACAATGCCGTCCGTGGCAAAGGGTAATGCCGTGTTGTGCCACGTCGAGCGCTGTTTCTCGACTGCATCAACAGTCTGTACAGGCAGGGTATAACGTGCCGTCAGGGAAAAGCCGGCTTTAGATAACTCAGACAGCGCACTCGACATCACTTTCGGCCCATCCGGCCAGGCCCAGATAAATATCCCTGTCTGGCTCAGAAGTGGACTGTCCTTTTGCCGCATCATCGCGCCCGCCACTTTTGCCCGTGCGTTCATTCCCCCCATCTGTCGCTGAAGATGGTTGTCGCGTAACCAAAAAAGCTCTCCCTGTAAGACGCTGTTGGCCAGCGCTCCGGTCACTTTTTTGGGCACTGCGGGAATTAAATACACTTGTGCAGTCCAGTCTTCACCTTTAAGCCCATCACCACGACTGATAGCCTGGGTTAACTTTCCGTCGCGATACACCAGCGTCACGGCTACCCCGTCGACTTTTGGCTGCATCCAGAGAGTGTCACGACCACGCATCCACTGGCGTAGCTCTTCTTTACTACCCGCTTTATGCACTCCCGTATGGGCAACAGGATGTCTTACGCTCCCCGTTAGAACCGGTAAGGCCTCCTCAGAAGGTATATCGCCGAAGCAGCGCTGCCACTGCTTTAAACGGCCATTGAGCTGGTCATAGACGTCGTCATTCACCTCGCTCATGCCCTGCTTCCAGTAGGCATCATCCCAGCGTTTGACTTGCGCACTCAATGTCGCAATCTCTTTCTCTGCTTTTGCCTGAGACCACACGGGACACACCGCGGCACCATAGCCGCACCACAACAGCATTAATCCGCTCATCCATCGCCACATCGCCACCCCTCCTTTGCGTTGGTGGAGGTATAACCCGACGCGGAAAACCGTGCTAATGGCAATCTTTCGCTCTGCGAGGCGTTGTCAGAGGTTTATTTTTATTGCTGCAAAACAGCTGTAAAACCTGAAAACGGCGCGCAAAATTCAATAATGCAGGGGAAAAAGTGTGACAAAGGCTACGTCACACAGCGGCGACGTGTATAATAAGCCCGTATGTAGGACTTCTTCGTTAACACATACAAAAGACTCTCATGGCTCAAGGCACGCTTTATATTGTTTCTGCCCCTAGTGGCGCGGGTAAATCCAGCCTTATTCAGGCACTGTTAAAAACCCAACCGTTGTACGACACACAGGTTTCTGTTTCTCACACCACGCGTAAACCGCGTCCGGGTGAAGTGCACGGTGAACACTATTTCTTTGTTGATCACGATGAATTCAGAGCGATGATTGGCAGAGACGCGTTTCTTGAACACGCAGAAGTTTTCGGTAACTACTACGGCACTTCGCGTGAAACCATTGAGCAGGTTCTGGCCACGGGCGTAAATGTGTTCCTGGATATCGACTGGCAGGGCGCACAGCAGATTCGCAAGAAAATGCCTGATTCACGCAGTATCTTTATTTTACCGCCATCGAAAGATGAGCTGGATCGCCGACTGCGTGGCCGCGGTCAGGACAGCGAGGAAGTGATCGCCCGGCGTATGGAGCAGGCAGTTGCAGAAATGAGCCATTACGCGGAATATGATTACCTTATTGTGAATGATGATTTTGATGCCGCGCTGAGCGATCTCAAAACCATTCTTCGCGCAGAACGCTTGCGTATGAGCCGCCAGAAGCAGCGACATGACGCATTAATCACCAAACTGTTGGCAGACTGAACCCACTTTCAGTATCATGCCCAGTCATTTCTTCACCTGTGGAGCATTTTAAGTATGGCACGCGTAACTGTTCAGGACGCTGTAGAGAAAATTGGTAACCGTTTTGACCTGGTGCTGGTCGCCGCGCGTCGCGCTCGTCAGATGCAGGTAGGCGGTAAAGATCCGCTGGTACCGGAAGAAAACGATAAAACTACCGTTATTGCACTTCGCGAAATCGAAGAAGGTCTGATCAACAATCAGATCCTCGACGTACGTGAGCGCCAGGAGCAGCAAGAGCAGGAAGCCGCAGAACTGCAGGCCGTAACCGCCATTGCTGAAGGTCGTCGTTAATTAAACCTGCGGGTCGCCCTTGTATCTGTTTGAAAGCCTGAATCAACTGATTCAAACTTACCTGCCTGAAGACCAGATTAAGCGTCTTCAGCAGGCGTATCTCGTTGCACGTGACGCTCACGAGGGCCAGGCACGTTCAAGCGGTGAACCCTATATCACGCACCCGGTAGCGGTGGCCTGTATTCTGGCCGAGATGAAACTCGACTACGAAACGCTGATGGCCGCCCTGCTGCATGATGTGATCGAAGATACCCCTGCCACCTACCAGGATATGGAACAGCTGTTTGGCAAAAGCGTTGCCGAGCTGGTGGAAGGGGTCTCTAAGCTTGATAAGCTGAAATTCCGCGACAAGAAAGAGGCGCAAGCCGAAAACTTTCGCAAGATGATTATGGCGATGGTGCAGGATATCCGCGTCATTCTTATCAAACTTGCTGACCGTACCCACAATATGCGCACGCTGGGCTCACTTCGCCCGGACAAACGTCGCCGCATTGCCCGTGAAACCCTCGAAATTTACAGTCCGCTGGCGCACCGTTTAGGTATCCACCACATTAAAACCGAGCTGGAAGAGCTGGGTTTTGAAGCGTTATACCCGAACCGCTATCGCGTGATTAAAGAGGTGGTGAAAGCCGCACGCGGCAACCGTAAAGAGATGATTCAAAAGATCCTCTCTGAAATTGAAGGACGTTTACAGGAAGCGGGAATTCCGTGCCGCGTCAGCGGTCGCGAAAAACATCTGTACTCCATCTACTGCAAAATGGTGCTCAAAGAGCAGCGTTTTCATTCGATCATGGACATCTACGCGTTCCGCGTGATCGTCCACGACTCTGATACCTGCTACCGCGTGCTGGGCCAGATGCACAGCCTGTACAAACCGCGTCCAGGGCGCATGAAAGATTACATCGCCATTCCAAAAGCGAACGGCTATCAATCTTTGCACACCTCGATGATCGGTCCACACGGCGTGCCTGTTGAAGTGCAGATCCGCACCGAAGACATGGACCAGATGGCGGAGATGGGTGTGGCTGCACACTGGGCTTATAAAGAGCACGGTGGCGAAAGCAGTACGACCGCACAAATCCGCGCCCAGCGCTGGATGCAAAGCCTGCTGGAACTGCAGCAGAGTGCGGGTAGCTCGTTTGAATTTATCGAGAGCGTTAAATCCGATCTCTTCCCGGATGAGATTTACGTTTTCACCCCAGAAGGCCGCATTGTCGAACTACCTGCAGGCGCTACGCCGGTCGACTTTGCTTACGCCGTGCATACCGATATCGGCCACGCCTGCGTGGGCGCGCGCGTCGACAGGCAGCCTTATCCGCTCTCTCAGCCGCTTTCCAGCGGCCAGACGGTGGAAATTATTACCGCACCGGGCGCACGCCCGAACGCGGCCTGGCTGAACTTTGTCGTGAGTTCCAAAGCACGCGCCAAAATCCGCCAGTTGCTGAAAAACCTCAAGCGCGATGATTCTGTCAGCCTGGGGCGTCGTCTGCTCAACCATGCGTTGGGTGGTAGCCGTAAGCTGGCTGAGATCCCGAAAGAGAACATTCAGCGTGAGCTGGAGCGCATGAAACTCGCCTCGCTTGATGACCTGCTGGCAGAAATCGGCCTCGGCAACGCCATGAGCGTGGTCGTGGCGAAGAACCTGCAGCAGGGTGATACCACGGCGATCCCGACGACGACGCAAAGCCACGGTCATCTGCCGATCAAAGGCGCGGACGGCGTACTTATCACCTTCGCGAAATGTTGCCGTCCTATCCCGGGTGACCCGATTATTGCGCACGTCAGTCCGGGTAAAGGGCTGGTTATCCACCACGAATCCTGTCGTAACATCCGCGGCTATCAAAAAGAGGCGGAGAAGTTCATGGCAGTCGAGTGGGATAAAGAGACGGCACAGGAATTTATCACCGAAATTAAGGTGGATATGTTCAACCACCAGGGTGCCCTGGCGAACCTGACGGCAGCAATCAATACGGCCTCTTCCAACATTCAGAGCCTGAACACGGAAGAGAAAGATGGCCGCGTCTACAGCGCCTTTATTCGTCTGACCGCCCGTGACCGCGTGCATCTGGCGAACATTATGCGCAAGATCCGCGTGATGCCGGACGTGATTAAAGTCACCCGTAACCGAAACTAGACTTATGAATTCAAAACGTTACGAGCGTATCTGCGAAATGCTCGCCAGGCGTCAGCCTGACCTGACGGTCTGCATGGAGCAGGTCCACAAACCTCATAACGTCTCTGCAATTGTCCGTACCGCAGACGCCGTAGGCGTGCATGAAGTGCACGCCGTCTGGCCGGGTGCCCGCATGCGAACCATGGCTTCAACTGCCGCCGGCAGCAACAGCTGGGTGTCCGTCAAAACCCACCAGACTATTGGCGAAGCCGTATCGCACCTGAAAGGTCGCGGTATGCAGGTCCTGGCCACTAACCTGTCCGCAAAAGCCGTCGATTTTCGTGAGATCGACTACACCCGCCCGACCTGTATTTTGATGGGTCAGGAGAAAACCGGGATCACCCAGGAAGCGCTGGATCTGGCGGATCAGGATATCATCATCCCCATGATCGGCATGGTGCAGTCTCTCAATGTCTCCGTGGCCTCTGCGCTCATTCTCTATGAAGCGCAGCGCCAGCGTCAGAACGCGGGCATGTACAAGCGCAGCAACAGCATGCTGCCGGAAGAGGAGCAGCAGCGCCTGCTGTTCGAAGGTGGTTACCCGGTGCTGGCTCGCGTCGCGAAACAGAAAAAACTGCCTTACCCCCACGTCAACGCGCAGGGCGAAATTGAAGCCGATGCCGAGTGGTGGGCCACCATGCAGTACGCAGGATAACCGATGAAAGGCCGTCTGCTGGATGCCATACCGCTCAATAGCCTGACGGGCGTAGGTGCGGCGCAAAGCAGTAAACTGGCAAAAATTGGCCTGCATACCGTGCAGGATCTCCTGCTCCATCTCCCCCTGCGTTATGAAGACCGCACCCAACTCTATAAGATTGGCGATCTGCTGCCTGCCATTTACGCCACCGTTGAAGGCGAAGTACTAAACTGCAATATCACCTTTGGCGGACGCCGGATGATGACCTGTCAGATCAGCGACGGCACCGGCATTCTCACCATGCGCTTTTTCAACTTCAATGCGGCCATGAAAAACAGCCTTGCGACCGGTCGCAGGGTGCTGGCCTATGGTGAAGCCAAACGCGGGAAATACGGCGCAGAGATGATCCACCCGGAGTATCGCGTTCAGGGAGATCTAAGCACGCCGGAGCTGCAGGAGACCCTGACCCCGGTTTATCCGACGACCGAAGGCATCAAGCAGGCAACGCTGCGTAAACTCACCGACCAGGCACTGGAACTGCTGGATACCTGCGCCATTACCGAGCTACTGCCGCCTGAGCTGGCTCAGGGCATGATGAGTCTGCCCGAGGCGCTGCGCACCCTGCACCGCCCGCCGCCAACCCTGCAGCTTAGCGACCTGGAAAGCGGCAAACACCCCGCTCAACGGCGTCTTATCCTTGAGGAATTACTGGCTCATAACCTGAGCATGCTGGCGGTACGGGCGGGCGCGCAGCGTTTTCATGCCCAGCCCTTAAGCCCGCGAGATGAACTCAAAGATAAGCTGCTGGCCTCACTGCCGTTTAAACCCACCGGTGCACAGGCACGCGTCACGGCCGAGATTGAACGCGATATGGCGCTTGATGTGCCCATGATGCGCCTGGTTCAGGGGGATGTGGGTTCCGGTAAAACGCTGGTTGCAGCCCTGGCTGCCCTGCGCGCAATTGCCCACGGCAGGCAGGTGGCGCTAATGGCCCCCACCGAACTGCTGGCTGAACAGCACGCTAATAACTTCCGCGCGTGGTTTGCCCCGCTTGGGATTGAAGTGGGCTGGCTTGCCGGGAAGCAAAAAGGTAAAGCGCGTCAGGCACAACAGGACGCCATTGCCAGCGGTCAGGTACAGATGATTGTCGGCACGCACGCGATTTTCCAGGAGCAGGTACAGTTTAATGGTCTTGCCCTGGTGATTATCGACGAACAACACCGCTTCGGTGTACACCAGCGTCTGGCGCTGTGGGAGAAAGGGCTGCAGCAGGGCTTCCACCCGCATCAGCTGATCATGACTGCCACACCTATCCCGCGCACCCTGGCAATGACCGCCTACGCCGATCTCGATACATCGACCATCGACGAACTGCCGCCGGGCCGTACACCGGTCACCACGGTCGCCATTCCGGACACGCGCCGCAGCGATATCATCGACCGCGTGCGCAACGCCTGCACTCACGAAGGCCGTCAGGCCTACTGGGTCTGCACGTTAATTGAAGAGTCTGAACTGCTTGAAGCGCAGGCTGCGGAAGCGACGTGGGAAGAGCTGAAGCTGGCGCTGCCCGAGCTGAACGTGGGTCTGGTTCACGGGCGGATGAAGCCTACTGAGAAACAGGCGGTGATGCAGTCGTTCAAACAGGGTGAACTGCATTTGCTGGTTGCCACAACGGTGATTGAAGTCGGCGTAGACGTGCCCAATTCCAGCCTGATGATCATCGAAAACCCGGAGCGTCTTGGCCTTGCGCAACTCCATCAGCTGCGCGGCCGCGTTGGCCGCGGTGCTGTCGCCTCTCACTGCGTGCTGCTCTACAAAGCACCGCTCTCGAAAACCGCACAGATGCGTTTGCAGGTGCTGCGCGACAGTAACGACGGTTTTGTGATTGCACAAAAAGACCTGGAGATCCGCGGCCCAGGCGAACTGCTGGGCACGCGTCAGACGGGTAACGCCGAATTCAAAGTGGCGGATTTACTGCGCGATCAGGCCATGATCCCCGAAGTTCAGCGCCTCGCACGCCATATTCATGAGCGCTACCCCGAACAGGCGGCAGCGTTAATTGAGCGCTGGATGCCGGAAACCGAACGCTATTCCAACGCCTGATCTCAGGCAAACATCGGCAGCATCAGGTAAAGCTTGATCACCAGCGCGTTGACGATATCAATGAAGAACGCCCCGACCATCGGGACCACCAGAAACGCCATATGCGAAGGCCCAAAACGTTCTGTGATCGCCTGCATGTTGGCGATAGCCGTCGGCGTTGCCCCCAGACCAAACCCACAATGCCCGGCCGCCAGCACTGCTGCATCGTAGTTTTTGCCCATCATGCGCCAGGTCACAAACATGGCGTAGAACGCCATAAACAGCGCCTGAACGGCCAGAATAGCCACCATCGGCAGCGCCAGTGAGGCCAGCTCCCAGAGCTTGAGGCTCATCAGGGCCATCGCCAGGAACAGCGACAGGCAGACGTTGCCAAGCACCGATACGGCACGTTCAAATACGCGGTAGAAGCCCATCAGCGCCAGACCGTTACTCAGCAGCACCCCAACAAACAGCACGCACACAAACGTCGGGAGCTCGAACGCTGAACCTGCCAGCCATTGCGCAACCACTTTGCCCACCGTCAGGCAGATGGCAATCATCGCGATAGTTTCAATCAACACCAGCGAAGTGATGGTGCGTCCGACGTCGGGTTTTTCAAAGGCAGTGGGCACCAGCTCATCGTCCGGTCTTCCGTCTGGCGTACCAGAGTGCTTCACCAGATACCGCGCCACCGGCCCGCCGATCAGGCCGCCCAGCACCAGACCGAAGGTGGCGCAGGCCATCGCCACTTCGGTGGCATTTTCAAAGCCGTAGCGCTCAGTAAACAGCTTGCTCCACGCCGCCCCGGTACCGTGGCCACCAGAGAGGGTGATTGATCCGGCCAGCAGCCCCATCAGCGGATCCAGCCCCAGCAGCGTGGCCATCCCGATACCAATGGCGTTTTGCATCACTAGCAGCCCTACCACCACGATCAGAAATACGCCAAGCACTTTGCCACCCGTCCGCAGGCTCGCCAGGTTGGCATTCAGGCCAATGGTGGCAAAGAAGGCCAGCATCAGCGGATCTTTCAGGGACATATCAAAATCAATTTCCCAGCCCATGCTTTTCTTCAGCACCAGCAGGGCCAGCGCCACCAGCAGTCCGCCGGCAACAGGTTCAGGAATGGTGTATTTCTTCAGAAGGGAAACGCTGTGTACGAGCTTACGGCCAAGCAGTAAGACCAGCGTTGCGGCAACAAGGGTCGACAACGTATCGAGATGAATCATAAAAGGCTCCTGTTATGCGCGTGTTCCATACACACGCGGCGTTATCCTGGGCCGGCTTGCGCTCGTCATGAGCCGCCGGCGCAAAAAGTGTAATTTTTTTTCCCCATGGGTTGTAGAAAACCTGCTCACAGCGGCAGATTTTCTTGTCTTTTTTTGTTGGCAATCGTTTGCTTTTACCAGGTGGTCAGATAAAATGCCCGCTTTTCCACCGTGGGATTGCCGCCGATGTCCGTTAACACCCTTGAGTCTCCCGATGCGCAACCGATTGCGCAGAAGCAAAATAGCGAACTGATTTACCGCCTTGAAGACCGTCCGCCTCTTCCTCAGACGCTCTTTGCCGCCTGCCAACACCTGCTGGCTATGTTCGTTGCGGTGATCACCCCGGCGCTGCTGATCTGCCAGGCGCTTGGTTTACCGGCTCAGGATACACAGCACATCATCAGTATGTCCCTCTTTGCCTCCGGCGTGGCGTCCATTATTCAAATTAAAGCGTGGGGCCCGGTGGGGTCTGGATTGTTGTCGATCCAGGGCACCAGTTTTAACTTTGTCGCACCGCTGATCATGGGCGGTACAGCCCTCAAAACCGGCGGCGCGGATGTTCCGACCATGATGGCGGCGCTGTTTGGCACGCTGATGCTGGCCAGCTGCACCGAGATGGTGATCTCCCGGGTACTGCACCTGGCGCGTCGCGTGATCACGCCGCTGGTATCCGGCGTGGTGGTGATGATCATTGGCCTGTCGCTGATTCAGGTTGGCCTGACCTCCATCGGTGGCGGTTATGCGGCAATGAGCGACCACACTTTTGGTGCACCGAAAAACCTGCTGCTGGCCGGCGTGGTACTGGCAATCATTATTCTGCTTAACCGTCAGCGTAACCCGTATCTGCGTGTGGCATCGCTGGTGATCGCCATGGCGGCCGGTTATCTGCTGGCCTGGGCGCTGGGTATGCTGCCGGAGAACACCCCGCAGACCAACAGTGCGCTGATCACCATTCCAACGCCGCTGTACTACGGCCTGGGCATTGACTGGGGTCTGCTGCTGCCGCTGATGCTGGTCTTTATGATCACCTCGCTGGAGACGATTGGCGATATCACCGCCACGTCTGATGTCTCCGAGCAGCCGGTCTCCGGCCCGCTGTATATGAAACGCCTGAAAGGCGGCGTGCTGGCGAACGGCCTGAACTCGTTTGTCTCTGCGGTCTTCAACACCTTCCCGAACTCCTGCTTCGGCCAGAACAACGGCGTGATCCAGCTGACTGGCGTTGCCAGCCGCTACGTCGGTTTTGTGGTGGCACTGATGCTGATCGTCCTCGGCCTGTTCCCGGCGGTAAGCGGTTTTGTGCAGCATATACCTGAACCGGTGCTGGGCGGCGCAACGCTGGTGATGTTCGGGACCATCGCGGCTTCCGGTGTACGTATCGTCTCTCGCGAACCGCTGAACCGCCGCGCCATCATGATCATTGCCCTGTCGCTGGCCGTGGGTCTGGGTGTTTCACAGCAACCGCTGATCCTGCAGTTTGCCCCGGACTGGGTGAAAAACCTGCTCTCTTCCGGCATTGCGGCAGGCGGTATCACCGCGATTGTTCTGAACCTCGTTTTCCCGCCTGAGAAAAATTGATCGCCCTCACGGCAGGCTGTCAACGCCTGCCGTGACATCTCTTTACACCATTCCCGCCTTGAGCATTGCGCATAAATCGTGCATAACTCCCTTATGTGCGTTTCGCGGGATGGAAGACCATGAAATTTATTGGAAAGGTACTCGTCTATCTTCTGGTGGCCCTGCTCATTGTGGTGCTGGCGCTCTATATTCTGCTCCAGACCCGCTGGGGAGCATCTCAGGCCAGCAACTGGATAACGGTGAATACCGATTACGAACTCAATTTCGACCTGATGGATCACCGCTTTTCGTCACCTTCCCACATCATTCTGGAAAACGTCACGTTTGGCCGCGACGGTAAACCCGCCACGCTGGTGGCCAGGAAAGTCGATATTGGTCTGAGTAGCCGACAGGTCACCGATCCGCTGCACATGGACACCATTACCCTGTTCGATGGCACGCTTAATCTTTCTCCTCAGACGGCACCGCTCCCGTTCCAGGCGGACCGTTTGCAGTTGAATAACATGGCCTTTAACAGCCCCAATACGGAATGGGATCTCAGCGCACAGAAAGTGACGGGCGGCGTCAGCCCGTGGCAGCCAGAAGCAGGCAATGTGTTGGGTAAAAACGCACAGATCCAGGTAAGCGCAGGCTCGCTTACCCTGAACGGCGTACCGGCCACCAACGTGCTGATCCAGGGGCAGCTCAACGGCAAAGAGGTGGTGCTGAACACCATTGGTGCCGATATGGCGCGCGGTTCGCTCACCGGGTCCGCCCTGCGCAACGCTGACGGCAGCTGGATTATCGACACTATGCGTCTGAATGAGATCCGCCTGCAAAGCGATAAGTCACTGGTGGATTTCTTCGCGCCTCTGACCACCATTTCGCTGCAGATTGGCCGTCTGGAAGTGACTGACGCACGCCTGCAGGGGCCGGACTGGGCGGTGACCGATCTCGATTTAAGCCTGCGCAACCTGACACTCAGCAAAGGCGACTGGCAAAGTCAGGAGGGGCGTTTGTCCATGAACGCCAGCGAGTTTATTTATGGCTCTCTGCATCTGTTCGACCCGATCATGAATGCGGAGTTCTCCCCGCAAGGCGTGGCGCTGCGCCAGTTTACCTCCCGCTGGGAGGGCGGCATGGTACGCGCTTCCGGCAACTGGCTGCGTGAGGGTAACGCGCTGGTGCTGGACGATGTCGCCATCGCCGGGCTGGAATACACCCTGCCGCAGAACTGGAAAACGCTGTGGATGGAGCCGTTACCGGAATGGCTGAACAGCCTGACGCTGAAAAAATTCGGCCTGAGCCGTAACCTGGTTATTGATATCGACCCGGCCTTCCCGTGGCAAATCACCTCTCTTGATGGCTATGGTGCGAACCTGCAGCTGGCGAAAGATCGCCAGTGGGGCGTATGGGGTGGCAGCGCAACGCTGAACGGCGCGGCGGCGACCTTTAACCGCGTGGACGTGCGTCGTCCGTCGCTGGCGCTGAACGCTAACGCCTCAACGGTAAACATTACCGACCTGAGCGCTTTCACCGAAAAAGGCATTCTGGAAGCCACGGCGACGGTATCACAGCTTCCGCCACGGCAGACGACAATCAGCCTGAACGGACGCGGCGTGCCGCTCAACGTGCTGCAGGCGTGGGGCTGGCCGGCGCTGCCCATTGGCGGTGATGGCAATATCCAGCTAACCGCCAGCGGCAGCGTGCAGGCCAACGCACCGCTGAAGCCGACGGTTAACGGGAAACTGAATGCGGTAAATATGGATAAACAGCAGGTGCAACAGACGATGACGGGGGGAGAGGTGTCGACACTATCCTCGCCCCAGCCCTCTCCCTGAAAGGAAGAAGAAGCAAACCCTTCCCTCCCCCCGTTGGGGAGAGGGTTAGGGTGAGGAAAATTAAAGGTGTACCACCACCTCATTACCCTCCGCTTTCACCACCACGCCCCACTCGCTCCCGGCCTCTGAGCCGCCTTTTACGCCACTCAGTTTCTGCACGTTGCGCAAGCAGACCGACCAGTTTCGCGCGTCACCTGTACCGGTAATGGTCACGGTGTCGCCACTGCGTGTGGCTTTCAGCGTAAATGCCACAGAACCGTCCGCCGCAGGCACTTCGCTCACCGCCATCGCGCCATCGCCCAGGTTAAACAGCTGGAAAGCTGTTCCCTCGTTCCAGGCGTAGTCCGGTTTCTGTTGATTGTTGCCCAACGCCAGCAGGGTGTTATCGCGCACATAGACCGGCAGGCTGCGGAAATCATGCTGCTGTTTATGCCAGCGGCTGCCCTTGATTTCATCGTTATGCCAGAGATGGGTCCAGCGCCCTTCCGGCAGATAAAACTGCACGTCACCGGCCTCAGAAAACACCGGGGCTACCATCACCGACTCCCCCAGCATGTACTGACGGTCGAGGTAATCGCATGCCGGATCGTCCGGGAACTCCAGCATCATCGCCCGCAGCATCGGTGTGCCATACTCGCGAGCCAGGGCAGCCTGGCGATAGAGATACGGCATCATCTGACATTTCAGCTGAGTGAAGTGACGCACCACATCACAGGACTCATCATCGTACGCCCACGGTACGCGGTAAGATTTGCTGCCATGCAGGCGGCTGTGGCTGGATAACAGCCCAAACGCGCACCAGCGTTTGTAGACGTGTGCCGGCGCGGTATTCTCAAATCCACCGATGTCATGGCTCCAGAAGCCAAAGCCGGACAGACCAATCGACAGCCCGCCGCGCAGGCTTTCCGCCATCGACTCGTAGTTGGCGTAACAGTCGCCACCCCAGTGCACCGGGAACTGTTGCGCACCTACCGACGCCGAGCGGGCAAACAGCACCGCCTCATCCGCGCCCACCGTTTCTTTCAGTACGTTCCACACCAGTTCGTTATAAAGGTATGCGTAGTGGTTGTGCATCTTCTGCGGATCGGAACCGTCAAACCACTGGACGTCCGTCGGGATGCGCTCGCCAAAGTCGGTCTTAAAGCAGTCGACGCCAATATCCACCAGGCCTTTCAGCTTGTCGGCATACCACCGACACGCGTCCGGGTTAGTGAAGTCATAAATCGCCAGGCCGGGCTGCCATTTGTCCCACTGCCACAGGGAACCGTCCGGACGCTTGAGCAGGTAGCCCTTCTCTTTCAGTTCGCGAAATACCGGCGACTTCTGGCCGATGTACGGGTTAATCCACACGCAAACCTTCAGCCCTTTCTCCTTCAGGCGGCGGATCATCCCTTCCGGATCCGGGAAGGTCACCGGGTCCCACTCAAAATCACACCACTGGAAGGCCTTCATCCAGAAGCAGTCGAAGTGGAAGACATGCAGCGGCAGGTCGCGCTCCGCCATGCCATCAATAAAGCTGTTCACCGTGGCTTCATCGTAGTTAGTGGTAAACGAAGTCGTGAGCCACAGGCCGAATGACCACGCGGGCGGCAGCGCCGGGCGTCCGGTGAATCGCGTATAACGGTTGAGCACCTCTTTTGGCGTCGGGCCGTCGATCACAAAGTACTCGAGATATTCACCTTCCACGCTGAACTGCACTTTGGAGACCTTCTCGGAGCCAATTTCAAACGACACGTTTTCCGGGTGGTTCACCAGCACCCCGTAGCCGCGGTTGGTCAGATAGAACGGGATATTTTTGTATGACTGCTCGGTACTGGTGCCGCCGTCGCGGTTCCACGTTTCGACCGTCTGGCCGTTGCGCACCAGGGCGGTAAAGCGCTCGCCGAGGCCGTAGACCGTTTCACCTACGCCCAGATCCAGACGCTCAAAAACATAATGACGATCGGTACGGGTATCCTGCACGTAACCGTTGTTTTTCAGCTGACTGCCGGTAATGCGCTGGCCGTTGCGCAGGAAGTCCAGCGCCCAGCACTCGCCTTTGGTGACGCGCACGCTGAGGTGACCGCTTTTCAGCTCAGCAAATTCGGCATTGTTTTCAATCTCAACGTTCACCTCTTTGATGACATTCAGAGGATAGTGCGGACCGTTGTTCAGCGCGCCCTGGAAGTGCTCGATACGCACGCCGACAATCCCTTCCTGCGGGGAGAAAAGACGGACGGTGAACATCAGGGTATCAAGCTGCCAGGTACGTTCTCGTACATCACGCGGCGCCACGTACACCACAAGGTCATTGCCCTGCTGCTCTACATCGAACACCTGAACCGGGCAGGTGACGTTCAGGCCCGGTTGAATGAGCCAGTTTCCATCACTGATTTTCATACTCTCGTCCTCTTAGTTCTGTAATTCTTTACTGACCGGCAGGTTGTCAAACTCCTGCTGATTGCGGCGCGCGCCGTGTGCCAGCTCGCTCATGATTTTGGTCAGGAAGGGCGTTTTCAGGGTGTAGTAGCGTTTGGCGATGATGGCGCTCAGCACGTAACAGACTGCCGGGGCCAGGGTGAACAGGCCGATAATGATACTGATGGTCGCGCTGTTCTGGGTTTTAGCTGCGGCGTCATAACCCCCCCCTGCCAGCATCCAGCCGATCATTGCCCCGCCCAGCGCCAGGCCGAGTTTCAGCACAAACAGCGTGCCCGCGAAGCTGATGCCGGTAAGACGCTTGCCGTTGGTCCATTCGCCGTAGTCGACGGTATCGGACATCATGACCCACTGGATCGGCGTCACCAGCTGATGCAACACCCCAATCACAAAGATGAAGGTGAACATCACCACCGTGGCATGCATGGGAACGAAGAACATCGCCACGCTGACCACCGCCAGGGCGGCGTTGGTCCACCAGAAGATGCTGACCTTGCATTTCCAGTCGGTGAGCGGTTTCGCCAGCGCAGAGCCAATCAGGTTGCCGACACAGTAGGTGGTGAGGAACGCGACAAAGATTTCCGGTGAGCCCATGATCCAGGTGCAGTAGTACATCATCGCGCCGCCACGCACGCAGACGGCGAGGATATTGAGAATGGTCAGTACACCAACAATACGCCACTGGTCGTTGTGCCAGATATCTCGCAGGTCTTCGCGCATGGAGGTGGTGCTCGGCGGCACCTGGATGCGCTCTTTGGTGGTGAAGAAGCAGAACGCCAGCATCAGGAACGCGACCACCGACAGCACGGCGATCCCGCCCTGGAAACCGAACGCTTTGTCATCGCCACCAATCAGGTTAACCAGCGGCATCATCAGTACCGTCGAGAGCATGCCGCCCGCGGTCGCCAGCACAAAGCGCCAGGACTGCAGGGAGATACGCTGCGTCGGGTCGTTGGTGATCACACCGCCCAGGGCGCAATAAGGGATGTTAACCACGGTATAGAGCAGCGTCAGCAGCGTGTAGGTAATGGCGGCATAGATCATTTTGCCGTTGAGGCTGAGGTCCGGCGTGGTGTAGGCCAGCACGCAGACAATGCCGAACGGGATAGCACCGAACAGTATCCACGGCCGGAATTTACCCCAGCGGCTGCGGGTACGGTCGGCGATCAGGCCCATGCACGGGTCCGAAATCGCATCCAGCGCACGTGCCAGCAGGAACATCGTGCCGACAAACCCGGCAGGAATGCCGAAGATATCGGTATAGAAAAACATCATGTATAACATAACGTTATCGAAGATGATGTGGCTGGCGGCGTCACCCATGCCGTAGCCAATCTTCTCTTTTACTGACAATACGTCGCTCATTTTTTTATCCTTCACGCTGTAGGGGGCGCTGAGACCGGTTACAGATTTTTAAACCATTGTTTCAGGAGCGGGTATTGCGTTTTCTGGTTAGCTGGTTACGTTTCTTGTTTTTTGTGATCGCGGTAAATATTGACGAGCACGAAATGCTAACCTGAGGATTTTCTTAGGAATTAACTGAAACAGGGGTGTTAAGGTCAAAAGAGAGGTGAAAAAAGTGTGCCGGGGTATGTGGTAAATGCCTGAAAGTAGCTATAATGCGCCCCGCCTCCATGTAGCAATGCAGGCGCGGAAGATCGTCATCTCCGGTGAGGTGGCTGGACTTCAAATCCAGTTGGGGACGCCAGCGTTCCCGGGCAGGTTCGACTCCTGTGATCTTCCGCCAAAATTCTTTGAAGAGATTATTCTCATATTTGTTCCACCATTAAACCCAAATAATAATTAAATCTATTCACTAAAATTTTTTATGTGACTCTTCTGCTTTTCAGTAATTTTTAAGTCATCCTTTTTAGTTTTCTCACCCACAAATATTCAGGCCTTAACTTTATCCATGTGTTTCAACTAATTAATTAGGTTGATATTGATTTGTTCGGTTATATTTCGGATATCATAATAGCCAAACTTTAATCGTGAGGTACAATTCCTGAACGGCAAAATGCTTTCCTGGCTAAGTTTTTAGCCAATATGCCAAACTCAACTTCTCATCTTTCGTTGCGGCTTCAAATTGCGCCTTTAACTTTATTTTAATGCAGATCTGCAATGAAGGGGTTTTTCCGGATTTTGGGTAAGTTGGGTCGCATTTCATATCTAACGAGTAGGATATCTGCGTTAAGTTAGCATTCACTCACCCAACCGCATATGCAGCAACGGAAACGCATTCCCTTGTCCGTCCCGTTCTGAGCGCCCCACCTGCACAAATCCCATATGCTGATAAAACGCAACGCCCTGCGGGTTTTGCTCGTTTACATCCACTTCATTCGCACCAAAATGCGCAATGGCATAATTCAGCAGTAATTTACCCACGCCCTTCCCCCGGCTCGCCGCATCAACAAACAGCATTTCAATGCGGTTTTCATCGACGCCTAAAAAGCCATGAATAACACCCGCTTCATCGCGGGCAATCATAACCTTGAGATTGGGCAGATAGGCATTGAGCAATAACGGACGCAGGGCCGCAATATCGCTTTCCTGTAAAAAGTGATGGGTGGCGCGGACGGAGGATTCCCAGATCGCGACCAGGCGTTCGAAGTGTGAGGGGTGTGCGGTTTCGATTTTCATGAGGGGGATCATTATAGGGTGCAGAGATTAAATCAAGTATCCAGAAGCATGGAGGCAATAAAATGAAGACCTTAAATGAAGTAATAAACTCTCGAACCTGTGAAAGTCGAGAGCGTATCAAGGAAATGGCCCGGAAGTTGGTTCAGGAGACTGGTCAGCAGATAGAGCATGAAAAGCAAGAATCCCCAACAGACATTGAGAATAAAGAAACCAGCTAATCCTTCGTGGTAGTTGTTCGGGTAAACCGAACAACTGAGGAACAGTAAATATTGTAGCGCCCTGTCCCCCCTCACCCTAGCTCTCTCACTCAGGGAGAGGGAACTGACCGTGCGGTTTGTCATCCCCCACCTTAATCTCCATCACCGCATACACCCCGTCTTTCGGGACCACCACGGTGACATTTTCCACCGGCACGCCTGCCGCGATATGAATATCCTGCAGCTGCCGGAGCGTCCGCGGGTAAATATCCTCCCAGCCGATACAGCGCAAAATAAAATCGATTTGTGAGCTGCTGGCCAGCATATTCGAGACAATCACCGCCCCGCCGGGCTTTATCAGCCGCAGCGCACGCTGGAGAAAAATCACCGCATCGGCATCGTTGAAATAGTCGAAAATCCCCAGCGCATCCACCAGTTCGGCCTGATGCTCGCCCAGCTCATGCAGTAAATCTTCGTTACGCACCAGCGTATGGAGCAAGTTGCGCCTGAGCAGGGTCAGCTGTTCACCCACGATAATGCCTTCCTGCGCCGCCATGGTTTCGGCCCAACTGAGCGCCACAGGGTCTTTATCCACCAGCGTCAGATACACCTGCTGGCCGTCGAGCTTCGCCTCGCGCAGCGCCTCCAGCACGGGAATTGCAGCCCCGCTCGCCAGGCTCACCCAATTGTTATCGTTCCCGTTGCGGATGTATTTATCCACCATCGCAGCCAGTACTTTTGCACGGGAGCGCACACCAATGGCATCGTTCGCATGGATAAACCACTGGCGGCTGTCGCTGTCCATTCGGGTTCCGTCTGGCAGGCGCTCCTCCAGCGGGTTTTGCACCACAAAAAGCGCCAGCGCAGAGGGAACCAGCCGGGTACGCCACGCGGTGAGCGCCGGACGATTGCGGTAGGCTTGCCCGGAATAACGGTTCTGTGGGACAAGCACGGCCTGTCCCCCCTCTTCGTATTCAATCAACGGAGGACGAAGCGCCGGGTCGGCTTTCAACGCCCGGTTAATCGAATTGATCTCACGGGCAGTGTCGTCCTTCATCGGCCACTGGTCGCTAATATCCGGAAATGACGCACTGAAAATGGTCATATTTTCCGGTGCGTCGCCGCGAAAAGGCTGCCAGTTCATGTCGTCGTCTCCCGTTGAGCTTTTAACGGAAGTCTATCCAGGCGAGCCAGTAAAACCCTACGAAGAAAGCACGATCTTCACTGCTTAACCCACACCAGCTGATCAACCTTGAAGCCCAGACTGCGTGCGGTATTCAGGTAGTCCTGCTTCACGGCATCCGGAATCGTCGGCGTACGAGACAGGATCCACAGATAGTCGCGGTTCGGCCCGCTCACCAGCGCATACTGGTACTTATCGTCCAGCTTGATCACGTTATAGCCGCCGTAGAAGGGGCCGAAGAACGACACCTTCAGCGCTGCCGTCGTCGGTTCGCCGGTAAAGTACGCTTTGCCTTCACTCTCATTCCACTTGTTTTTGACCGGGTCGAAACCCCGGTTAAGCACGCTGATGCCACCGTCGCTGCGCTCGCCGTAGGTGGCGGTCACCTGCTCCAGCCCGCGTTCGAAGCGGTTTTCCAGGCGGGCGACTTCATACCACTTGCCGAGATAGCGGCTGGCTTCAAAATTTGAAATGGGCTTTACGCCTTTCGGTGGCGTAGGGGATTTGCAGGCCACCAGAGTCAGGGCAATGGCGACACCCGTCACAACAGGCCATAGTTTCATGAGAATTCCTTTCATTTGCACGGTTGGAAGTAAAGTGTAGTGCACCGTTACGGCGCTTCATCCCGTGAGGGAAAATTCGTAGTATATTGAGAGTATTCCTCCACTCTGGACACGGACATGGCTTACTCCATCGGCGAATTCGCCAGACTCAGCGGGATCACCGCCACGACGCTGCGGGCATGGCAGCGTCGCTATGGTTTACTCAAGCCACAGCGCACGGAGGGCGGCCATCGCCAGTACAGTGATGAGGACGTCCAGCAGGCACTGAAAATCCTCGACTGGGTGAAAAAAGGCGTACCCATTGGCCAGGTCAAACCGCTACTGGAACGCCCCGTCCCGCGCCGGACCAACAACTGGCAAACGTTGCTTGAGACCATGCTGCAACGCCTGCAGGACGGGAAAATTGAGTCCCTGCGCCAGATGATTTACGACGCCGGCCGCGAATACCCCAGGCCAGAGCTGGTTGCAAATGTGCTGCGTCCGTTGCGCAGCCAGATGTCAGCCAACATCCCTGCCGCCATGACCCTGCGCGAGATCCTCGACGGTATTATCATCGCCTATGCCTCGTTCTGCCTTGAGGGCGACAAAAAAGCGCCGGGTGATAACATCCTGCTTAGTGGCTGGTACCTGAATGACCCGTGTGAAATCTGGCTCGAGGCCCTGACGCGTACCGGACAAGGGCACCGTATCGATATTTTGCCTACACCCTCCACGTCACTGGCGCCTGAGATTTTCCCCGAGCGCAAATGGCTTCTGGTGACCAGCGGTAAACTGACCGCCACACGGAAAAAGCAGGTGGCGCAGTGGCAGCAGCAGGTATCCCTTGAAGTGATTATCCTCTGATTATTTTCTCCTGCGGTAAACTTCACGAAAAGTTGAATATTTTTCCGTCCCGCAAATGCTAACGTTTTCCTGTGACTGACAACTCCACAGGAAAACACAATGAAAAAAACAACCCCTCTGCTGATGCTGGCCGCCATGGCCTTTACTCCTGCCGCGTTTAGCGCCCCTGCCGGCACCCTGAGCGTACATATTCTCGACCAGCAAACCGGGATGCCGCCATCTGACGTTACCGTCACGCTGGAGAAGCAGCAGCAGAACACATGGACCCAGATTGCCAGCGGCAAAACCGACCACGACGGACGTATCAAATCACTCTATCCGCAGGATCAGGACATGCAGCCAGGCGTGTATAAAGTGACCTTTAAAACCGCTGATTACTTCCACGGCAAAAAGCTGGACACCTTCTTCCCGGAGATCCCAGTGCTATTTACCGTGACCCGAACCAACGAGAAACTTCACATCCCGCTTCTGCTGAGCCAGTATGGCTACTCGACCTACAAGGGCAGTTAAGAAACATTGATTTTAAAGGATAATAAAAAATAACTCCGCCAATACTTGGACAAATTACTCATGTTGTGTAAGTTTTAGATATACGAACTGGAGACACACACCATGACAATGAAACCTGTAATCGGTATTAGCGGATGTTTGACCGGTTCCGCCGTTCGCTTCGACGGCGGACATAAGCGTATGGGCTTTGTCATGGACGAACTGGCCCAGTGGGTGAATTTCAGGCCCGTCTGCCCTGAGATGGCCATCGGCTTGCCGACGCCACGCCCTGCACTGCGTCTTATCGTGACGGACAGCGGTGAAACCCAGATGCGTTTTAGCCACGCCCCGCACGAAGACGTCACGCAAAAGATGGCTGACTTTACGGCAGATTATCTGCCTAAAATCGGCGATCTGGCGGGCTTTATCGTCTGTGCAAAATCCCCCAGCTGCGGCATGGAACGCGTGCGGCTGTATGATGAAAACGGCAACCGGGGCCGCAAGGAGGGTGTCGGGCTGTTCACTGCCACCCTCCTTGAAACCCTGCCGTGGTTACCCGTGGAAGAAGATGGCCGCCTGCACGATCCGGTGCTGCGGGAAAACTTTGTTGAGCGTGTTTTCGCGCTTCATGAACTGAACACACTGCGCGCCCAGGGTCTGACGCGCCGTGCGCTATTGGACTTCCACAGCCGCTACAAACTTCAGCTGCTGGCGCACCATCAGGCGGGTTATCGTGAAATCGGCCCGTTCGTTGCCACGCTGCACGAGTGGGAAGATCTGGACGCCTTCTTTGTGGCGTACCGCGAAAAGCTGATGACCATCCTGAAAAAACCTGCCTCGCGGAAAAATCACACCAACGTGTTGATGCATATTCAGGGGTATTTCCGTAACCAGCTCAACAGCCGCCAGCGCGGCGAACTTCGCGACGTGATCCTGCACTACCGTAACGGGCAGTTGCCCATCCTCGCGCCGATCACGCTGCTGAAGCACTACCTGGCCGAATACCCTGACCGGTATCTGATGACGCAAAACTACTTTGATCCCTATCCTGATGATTTGGGTCTGCGTCTGGCAGTCAAGTGATCATAAAAATGCGAAGGCCCCATTGACCCTCAGAGGCCCAAAGCAGTACCCCGTTTAGACGACACCCTCACTGTCGTCTCTTTTTTTGCATTTAACCTTCAAGACTGTAATTATATACAGGCCTACAGTGCAAAAAAGGAGCCTGCCTGTGATCAAAAGCCTGCACATCCAAAACTACCGCTCGATTCGCGACATGTCGCTGGAGCTGGAAGCGCTCAATATCGTCTTCGGCCCCAACGGTACCGGGAAATCGAATATCTACAAGGCGATACACCTGATGCACAGCGCGGCGCAGGGGCAGTTCTCCCAGGCGCTGGCAAATGAAGGCGGTATTCTGAAGGTGTTCTGGGCAGGTAAGACCCGTAGCGACCAGCTCCGGCGGATGAATCTTGCGGTGGAAACGGACACTTACGAGTACGAGCTGCAGGTGGGCTTTGTCGAGCAACTGCCCTATCCCTCCCAGTTTCAGCTCGATCCGGTCATTAAAGAAGAGTCCATCTGGCTTACCGGTCAGCGCCGTCGCCCTTCATCACAGCTGATGAAGCGCAGGAATCAGGCGGTATTTCTCAACAACGTGCACCACGAAAAAGTGACTCACAGCGGCACGCTGTATGAAAACGAATCGGTGTTCGGGCAGCTCGGCGAACCGCATCTCTACCCGGAAGTGTCGCAGATGCGCGAGTCCCTGCGTAACTGGCGCTTTTATCATGAATTTTCCGTCTCGTCCGGCTCGGCGATGCGTGCCCCGCAGGTCGGTTTCCGCTCCCCGATACTGGCCAGCGACGGCGCCAACCTGGCGGCAGCATTTCAGACCATTGTCGAGATTGGCGATGAAATGTTGCTGATGCGCATTCTTGATCAGGCCTTCCCCGGCTGCGAATTTTACAGCGACAACACCGGCGGCCGCTTTCGCATGATGATGCAGCGCGAGGGGCTGAGCAGGCCGCTGGAACCGGCGGAGTTCTCCGACGGGACGCTGCGCTTCCTGTGCCTGGCGGTAGCGCTGTTAAGCCCACGCCCACCGGCCTTTATCGCGTTGAACGAACCGGAAAACAGCCTGCACCCGCAGATGCTGCCCGCGCTGGCGAGCTTAATCGCCGAGGCCAGCCGCTACTCGCAGATCTGGCTCACCAGCCACTCGCCGGAGCTGGCGAAGTTGATTGAGAAGCAGCGGTCGTTTTCGCTGTATCAGCTGTCGATGGTGGAGGGGGAGACGAGGGTGGAGAGGCTGGGGTAAGCCCGGTGCGAAAGCATGCGCTGCCACCGCCTGCGTGATACCTTCCGTTAAGATAAAATATAAAGGCCTTTATTTGCCTCTTAACTCTTGAGTTAGCCGTAATAAATTAATGACGAAGCCGAAAAGTCTTACGCCACTCTGCCGGACTCACGCCAAAACGCGCCTTAAATTGCTGGCGCCAGGTCACCGCAGAGTTAAACCCTACCAGCTCTGCCACGCTTTCAATGGGCATATTCCCGGCTTCTAACAATATCTGGCTGCGCCGCAGGCGCTCGGTGGTCAGCCAGTCGGCCACGCTCATCCCGGTGGCTTTTACAAAATGGCGGGTAAGCGTGCGGCGGCTCATCGATACCACCTCTGCCAGCGAGTCCAGATTATGCGGTTCGGCAATGTGCTGCTGGAGATAGTCAATCAGGGAGTTGATTCGTCCGTCACGGGTATCTTTCGGTACCGGCTGGGCAATAAACTGTGCCTGCCCCCCCTCGCGGTGTGGCGGCACGATCATACGGCGGGCAATCTGGTTAGCGACCACGCTGCCAAAGCGCTGGCGGATGATGTACAGGCAGCAGTCAAGCGCGGCAGCGGTACCCGCAGAGGTGATGATATTGTCGTCATCGACGTATAGCGCATTGATATCCAGCTTTACGTCCGGGAAAAGCGTCTGAAACTGATGTTCAAACTCCCAGTGCGTGGCCGCGCGTTTACCGTCGAGAATGCCCGCATAACCCAGCACAAACGACCCCAGACAAAGCCCGACGATCTCCGCCCCGTTGTCTCTGGCCTGGACCAGGCTGTCGAGAAGCGTCTGGGGCGGGCGTTGCTGGACATGCTGCCAGTAAGGCACCACGACGATATCTGCCTGGCCGATGGCGGAGAAATCGTGAGTCGCGTTAAGCGCAAACCCGTCTGTGGATGTCAATAATCCCGGTTTTTCGGCGCAGATCAACACACTAAAGCGCTTTTCGCCGGATACCGTATCACCGAACAAAATGCAGGGAACGGAGTAGTGGAACGGGCTGAACCCGTCTACCGCAACAATCGCGACGTTGATTAGCGCCATGTATCTCTCCTTTCCCCTGATGATGCTCAGAATATAGCGGTTTCACCATCCTCGGGAATGCTCACCGCATCTCCAATCAGGTTCGCGTCAACGTACTCACGCAGCGCATGGCGGGTCAACAGACAGTGGTTGATGGCCTCCATATGGGTCGCCACAATTTTCGCCTGCGGCAGCAGGAAGTGGACGTTGAGCACATCTTCCTGGCCCATGATAATCGGCCCAAACCCGATGACGTGAGCATAGCCCGCGTTAAGCACCACCACATCCGGCTGATGCTTTTGCAGATCGGCTGCCACTTCATCACGCCAGATGGTATCCCCGACAATGTAGAGCGTCTTCTCATCAGGATGACGTAAAACCACGCCACAGGCTTCACCCAGCCGTTCCGCCAGCTCCGGCACGGCGTAAGCACGATCGGTACCGTGCTGACCGCCGCGGGTTTTCGCGATCCGGATATCGCCAAACGCCGTCTCCTCGGTCATTACCGTCAGGTGGGTAAATCCCTGGCTGCGCAGCAGCGCGGCGTCGCTGTCGTTCTGCACAAAGACAGGTTTATCTTTGCCGATCAGTTCGACTGCGGCGCGATCCCAGTGATCGTCATGGGTATGGGTGACGATCACGGCATCCGCCTCCAGCAACGTGTTGACGTCAACGGGAAGCTCGACCATCGGGTTGCGGATTTCCGCATGCGCCGTGCCGGGGAAGCCCGGATAAGCGCCCTTCGGGGCCAGCATTGGGTCGATTAAAAAGCATTTCCCGGCGTAGGTAATCAGCTGAGTGGCATTACGAATCTGGGTGATGTTCATGGGTATTCTCCTCATAGTGTGAAGAGGAGAATAGCCCGATGCCGCGCGTAACGATGTGGGCCACAGGGCGATGATCGATGAAATCGGGTCAACGTTATCGCATCCGCAACGCATCCACCACCAGCGAAAAGGCCGGAGACGGCTGCTTTCGGCTCGGGTAGTAGAGATAATACCCCGGGAAGGGCAGACACCAGGGTTCCAGCACGCGGATTAACCGGCCTTCAGCAATATGATCGCCAAACTCGTCTTCGGGCAGGAAAGCAATCCCGAATCCCGCCAGGGCAGCTTCGACAATATGCCAGGAAGTATTGAAGGTCAGCTGGCCATTCACGCGCACGTTCAGATCGCCACCGTCCTGATCAAAATCCCAGACGTAAATCCCGCCGGATTTAATCATCCTCTGGTTAATACACTGGTGCTGCGTCAGCTCATGCGGCGTTTGCGGAACAGGATGACGGGCGAAGTAGTCCGGCGAGGCGACCGCGGCCATACGCAACTGCGGGCCTATCGGCAACGCGATCATGTCTTTATCGATGGTATCTCCCATACGAACGCCCGCATCGAAGCGGTCGGCAACGATATCGCGAAAACCGTGATTGGCGTCGAACTCAATGTGAATATCGGGGTATTGCCGCAAAAGCGGCGTCAACTTAGGCAACAGGGTGCGCGATAACACATCGGGTCCACAGGTGATCCTCACCGTGCCGGCGGGTTTGTCGCGAAGCTCCGTCAACATGTCCAGCTCCGCTTCGATTTCATCGAAACGGTTGCCAATGGCGTTGAGCAAGCGTTCGCCGGCTGCGGTGGGGGAAACGCTGCGGGTGGTGCGGGTCAGCAGGCGGATCTGCATCCGGTTCTCCAGCCCGGTTATGGCCTGGCTTAACGCGGGCTGGGTCACGCCCAACTGTGCCGCGGCACGGGTAAAACTGCCCTCACGCGCCACGGTGACAAAAGCAAAAAGATCGTTCAGGTTACGCTTCATCGCACCCTCATTTATAAGCCAAACTTATAAGCTCATTAAGCATTGATTAGCTAGTCAGAATACACCCGCCGTGTAAAATTTTCACTGTGACCTGACGTCAACCACATTCCAACCTTTCATCTGCATGCGTTATTCCCGTGAATAGCGCCCGGCCCCGGCTTGTCCGAATCTGGCCGAACGAATAACAAGGTAAACACGATGTCCGCTATGGTGAACGAAACATCAGCGCGCCAGTCCCGTGCCTGCTGGAGCGGCGTGCTGGCAATGACCCTCTGCGCTTTTACGCTGGTCGCCTCAGAATTTATGCCTGTAAGTCTGCTGACGCCCGTTTCGCGGGATCTCGCCGTCAGTGAAGGCCTGGCGGGCCTCGGGATCGCGATATCCGGCGCGCTGGCCGTATTGACCAGCCTGTTTCTCTCTTCTCTTGCGGGAGGCATTAACCGCAAATCGCTGCTGCTGGGCCTGACGGCATTGATGGCCGTCTCCGGTCTGATTATCGCCGTGGCTGAGAGCTATCCCCTTTATATGCTGGGACGCGCACTGCTTGGCGTGGCCATTGGCGGCTTCTGGTCGCTCTCCGCGGCGACCGCAATTCGCCTTGTGCCACCGCATCAGGTTCAACGTGCGCTGGCCATTTTTAACGGTGGCAACGCCCTGGCGACCGTCGTTGCGGCTCCGCTCGGCAGCTGGCTGGGGGCGACAATCGGCTGGCGCGGTGCCTTTTACTGCCTGGTGCCCGTGAGCCTGCTCGCGTTTATCTGGCAGTGGTTCAGCCTGCCTTCCATGCCCGTGGAAAAGCGCACCGCGTCGTCCACCAGCGCCTTCGGCCTGCTGAAAAACCCACTGGTGGCAAAAGGAATGGTCGCGTGCGGCGTCTTTTTCATGGGGCAGTTCGCGCTGTTTACCTACGTGCGTCCGTTCCTGGAAACCGTGACTTTCGCCAGCGCGACGCAGTTATCGTTAATCCTGCTGGTGATTGGCGTGGCGGGTTTTATCGGCACCCTGCTGATCGGCACGTTTCTGCGCCGCGGATTTTACACCACGCTGGTCGCCATTCCCGTGGTGATGGCGCTGATTGCCGCGGCACTGATGGCCTTCGGCCATCACCTTGCCGCCGTCACCGCCCTGCTCGGCCTCTGGGGACTGGTCGCGACGGCCGCCCCCGTCGGCTGGTGGACCTGGGTTGCCAGAACGCTTCCTGAAAATGCCGAAGCGGGTGGCGGACTGATGGTGGCAATGGTGCAGCTCTCCATTGCGCTCGGCTCCACGCTCGGTGGCCTGGCCTTTGACCACAGCGGCTGGCAAAGCACCTTTGCACTCAGCGGTGTACTGCTTATCGCCGCTGCCATGTTCACGTTTTACACCTCACACAACGACACACTTCACAGGAGTTAATCATGAGAAGATTCACCATGGCGCTCGGGCTGTTAGTCAGCGCCTTCGCCGCCAGCGCTGCCGATATGTCCCGGGGCGCAGATAATTTCTACAAAAGCGATAAGGTTACGCAGCAGAAGGTGACCTTTAAAAATCAGTATCAGATGAACGTCGTCGGCAATCTGTATAGGCCAAAAGAGGCGGATAAAAACGCCAGACTGCCGGCGATCGTGGTCGGCCATCCGATGGGCGCGGTGAAAGAGCAAAGCGCCAGTCTCTATGCGCAAAAGCTCGCGGAACAGGGCTTTGTCACCCTGGCGATTGATCTCTCATTCTGGGGGGAAAGCGAAGGTAAACCGGGGCATCTGATCTCACCAGAAATCTATTCCGATGATTTCAGCGCGGCCGTGGATTATCTGAGCACTCAGTCCTTTGTCGATCCGCAGCGCATCGGGGTACTGGGCATTTGCGGCAGCGGCAGCTTCGTTATTAGCGCGGCGAAAATTGACCCGCGCATGAAAGCGATCGCCACCGTCAGCATGTATGACATGGGCTCCGCCTTCCGCAACGGTCTCAACCATTCCGTGACGGTTGAACAGCGTAAAGCGATGATTGCCTCTGCCGCTGAGCAGCGTCTGAAAGAGTATCAGGGTGCAGAGACAGCCTACATTCCCGGGACGGTAAATAAGCTGGATGATTCTACGCCGGCTATCCAGCGTGAGTTCTTCGATTTCTATCGCACCGAACGCGGCGGGTACACGCCACAGGGCGAGAAAGAGGCGCTGACGACGAAACCGATGATGAGCAGCATCGGTAAGTTTATGAACTTCTATCCGTTCAACGATATCGAAACCATTTCACCGCGTCCGATGCTGTTTATCACGGGTGATAAAGCGCATTCGAAAGAGTTTAGCGAAGATGCCTATAAACGCGCCGGTGAACCGAAAGAGTTGTATATCGTGCCGAATGCAGGCCACGTTGACCTGTATGACCGCACGGATCTGATCCCGTTTGCAAAACTGGCCTCGTTCTTTAAAGCCAACCTGAAATAACCCGGTAAGGCGTATAACACTGTTATACGCCTTTGTCCTGACTACCAGCCCGGCACCGCGCCACCGTTAAAGAGGGTCTCTGCGGCCTTCGCCACTTCCGGCGACTGATACGACTGGATAAATTCCTTCACGTTTTCCGCGTCTTTGTTGTCTTCCCGCGTCACCACGATGTTCACATACGGCGAGTTTTTATCTTCAATAAACACGCTGTCATGCACCGGCGACAGCCCGGTTTGCTGGAGATAGGTGGTGCTGATAATGGCAACATCCACTTTCGGATCATCCAGCACGCGCGGCAGTTGCGCCCCTTCCAGCTCCATGATGTTCAAATGCTTCGGATTGGCGGTGATATCCAGCGCCGTCGGCAGCAGGCCAACGTCCGGCTTCAGGGTAATCAGCTTCTCTTTTTGTAACAGCAGCAGTGCGCGGCCAAGGTTGGTCGGATCGTTTGGAATGGCGATGGTCGCGCCGTCCTTCAGCTCAGACACGGATTTGATCTTGCGGGAGTAGCCGGCCATCGGGAAAACAAAGGTGTTCGCCACAGCAACCAGCTTGTAGTGATGCGCCTTGTTATCTTCTGCCAGGAACGGGCGATGCTGGAAGACATTGGCATCAAGATCGCCCTGACTGGTGGCATCATTGGGCAACAGCGAGCCGCTGAACCCCACCAGTTCCACATCCAGACCGTATTTCTCTTTCGCCACTTTTTTAGCGACTTCCGCGACATCCTGCTCAGCGCCGTTAATCACGCCGACTTTGATGTGTTTGGCATCGCTGCCGCCTTGATCGCAACCTGCCAGCAGCAGGCCCGCGAGAACCAGAGCACCCAATCGAAGTTTCACGAGACATATCCTTTTGATAAACGTTTCAGTGACTATATCGACAACGGTACGGCTGGCTAAAAAACGAAAAAGCATCAATAAGACGGATAAGTTATATGTGCGGGGGTGCTATTGATCCGACCTGAGCATGTCCGCACGGCGTAACGGCGTTTCCCGTAAAAACCACGACAGTACAAACGCCAGCACCATAATGCTTGCCGCCAGCAGGAACACCGCGTGAATGGCTGAGCCAAACGCGTCCAGGTAATCGAGCCGCAGGGCTTCTGGCAGCCGGTGAATGGCCGCTGGATTGAGCTCATGCGGTAACTCCGCCCCTTGCGGTAAACGGTCCATCAGACCCGATTGCAAAACGTGGGTGAAGACCGCGCCAAACAGCGCGACGCCGATGGCCCCGCCAATGGAACGAAACAGCGTGACCCCGGAAGTCGCTACCCCGTATTGATCGGCAGAGACGCTGTTCTGCACGGCCAGCACCAGTACCTGCATGACCAGCCCCAGACCCATCCCCAGCACGCCGGTAAAAATGTACAGCTGCCAGGTCGGCGAGTGGATCGAGATACGCGTCAGCAGCACCATGCCCACCACGCCAAGCAGCGTACCGGCGATCGGGAACAGACGGTATTTTCCGGTACGGCTGATAATCCGCCCGCTGATGATCGAGGTTAGCAGCAGTCCGCCCATCAGCGGGATCAGCTGCAGACCGGCCTGAGTCGGCGTGGCGTCTTTCACAACCTGCAGATAGAGCGGCAGGAAGGTGACCGAGCCAAAGAGCGACATCCCGATAATAAAGCCAATCAGGCTGCAGAGCAGAAAACTGCGATCGCGGAACAGCGAGAGCGGAATGATTGGCTCCCAGGCCAGACGCTCCTCATAGATAAACCCGGCGATACCCGTCAGGCCAAAGGCCAGAATGCACCACAGCTGCGGGTCGTTCCACTGGCGTATCGTCCCGCCTTCAGTGGTAAACAGGATGATACACAGCAGCGCCATGCTGAGATAAATCGCCCCCAGATAATCAATCTCGTGCTTGTTGCGCCGTGCGCTGCCGTGGAACACCGCGCCTATCACCATCAGGGCAAAGAGACCGAGCGGCAGGTTGATATAAAAAATCCAGCGCCAGGAGGCATGCTGCACGATAAACCCGCCGATAAGCGGCCCGATCACCGTCGCCAGACCAAATACGCCGCCAAACAGCCCCTGATAGCGGCCACGCTCCGCAGGCGGAATAACGTCCGCCACGGCGGCCATACTGATGACCATCAGACCGCCGCCGCCCAGCCCTTGCAGGCCGCGCATCAGCACCAGTTGGGTCATGTTTTGCGCCAGACCGCAGAGCACCGACCCCGCCAGAAACAGCACAATAGCGATTTGAAGGACGATTTTACGCCCAAACAGATCGCCGAATTTTCCGTACAGCGGCACCACAATGGTCGAGCTGAGGATATAGGCCGTCACCACCCAGGAGAGCTTATCCAGGCCACCCAGTTCCCCAACGATGGTGGGCAACGCCGTGGAAACAATCGTCTGGTCCAGCGCCGAAAGCAACATCACCAGCAGCAACGCGCTGAACAACAGCTTTATCGACGGCGCGTTTTGCGCAGGTTGAGTCATTACGTCGGACTCCATAAGAGATCGCTTGAAATTAATTAACTGGATAATTAATATTTAAGTAAGTGATGAATAAGATCAAGAGATCCTGCGACTATGCCAGCACATAAGGACAATTCTGAACCGCGCCGCCCCGGTCGACCACGCGGCGGAAAGCGGGCAACCGCCAGCCGCGAACAGCTGCTGGATATTGCGTTGAGCCTCTTTTCCCGCCAGGGAATCGCTCAAACCTCGCTGAACGCCATCGCCAAAGAAGCGGGCGTAACGCCAGCGATGCTGCATTACTACTTCAATTCACGAGAACAATTGCTCGACGCGATGATTGAGGAGCGCTTCCTGCCCTTACGTAACCGGATCGGCGCAATTTTCGCCGAAAACCCCGACTCGCCGGTCAACGCATTAACGCAAATGGTGAAGGTACTGGCCGAGCTGGCGGAGCAGCACCGCTGGTTTGCCCCGCTGTGGATGCAGGAGGTCATCGGGGAGATGCCTGTACTGCGCACGCATCTGCACGCGCGGTTCGGTGACGACAAATACCAGGCAACACTCGCCACCCTTAAACGCTGGCAGCAGGAAGGGCAACTGAACCGGGCACTCGCGCCAGAACTGCTGTTCACCACGCTGCTAAGCCTGGTGCTGGTGCCGTTCTCAAGAATGCGCAACGACGAGAGGCTACACGCCCTCTCGCCAGAGATCATTGTGCGTCACGCGCTGGCCGTGATGGGTAACGGCATCGGCGGTTAAAGGGATTTGGTCAGATAATGCCTTTGCATACCCGGGTACGGATAATCCGGCAACGACATCTGCAGCTGATAGCCCTGCTTTTCATAGAATGGACGTGCCTGGAAGCTGACCGTATCCACCAGCGCATGGGTGCAGCCTTTGCGTCGGGCTTCGTCTTCTGCCGTTTTGATAAGCTGGCTGCCGACGCCCGATCCCCGCACGGTGTCGCTGACCCACAGAAAATCGATGTTTAGCCAGTCGCCTTTGCGCACGCCAATTAACCCACCCAGCATCACGCCCTTATCGTCTCGCACATAAACGCCAATGTCGCCGCTAAAGTTTGAGAGATCTAAAAATTGTCCGTTGTAGGCGCGAAGCCCTGTTAATAATTCTTCTTTTTCATCGTGTGTGACGTTATCCGTCGTGCTCAGATGCATATTTTTCTCCTTATTTTCTGTGCAATCTTAATATTGCACAGCCTTTCCTTCATCAAAACTCCTTTTTTTCTCCATTCTTTAAACATTGAAATATTCATTCAATAAGTACTTAAAAAAAGTCTTCCCAATACGCACCTGAAACGTATAATGAGAACGATCATTCTCACTTTTATAGGGTAACCGACGATGAGCACAAAACTGGAAGAACGCCAAAAACAGCGTCAGGACGACATCATCGCTGCCGCGCGTCAGTGCTTTCGCACCAGCGGTTTTCATGCGGCCAGCATGTCGCAGATCGCCAGTGAGGCAAAGCTCAGCGTCGGGCAAATCTACCGTTATTTCAGTAACAAAGATGCGATTATTGAAGAGATGATTCGCCGTATCATCGACTCACGCATCGAAGAGATTCAGGGTAAAACGCTGGTCGAGGGGATGCCTCAGGCGCTCGCCTGGCGACAGACCCTGAATGAAGATGACGATGCGCTGATGCTTGAGATGTCGGCTGAAGCCACGCGTAATCCCCAGGTGGCGGCCATGCTGGTCGAAGCGGAAAAGCGGATGTTTGCTAATGCCTGCGCACACCTGAAAAAACAGTTTCCCCACCTGAGTGATGATCATATTCGCTGCTGCGTGGAGATTACTGCGGTAATGATTGAGGGGTCTATTTACCGTCGACTCACCCCCTTAAACGTACCCTCTGAACAATTAGAGCCTCTTTATCAAAATATTTTAAATATGCTTTTCTCTGCGAAGTAATCGCATGTGAATAATTAGCGGGAAGACGTTATTCCCTTATTAACATTTCCGGCTCTGCCGGAGATGCGGTATCGCTGTGCCTTTAAATAGCCCCCTTCCTTGTTAAGCCATTAACAGGGCAGGCATCGTTCACCCTGGAAAAAATTATGAAAGCCATAACAACCTCCATCGCAGCATTATTCCTCCTGACGGGGTGCGATAATGCACAAACATCTGCTCCTCAACATCCCCTCCCGCAAGTGGGGATTGTTACGCTCCTGAGCCAACCCGTTTCCGTGGTCAGTGAACTGACCGGACGCACCACGGCCGCCATGAGCGCGGAAGTGCGTCCTCAGGTGGGCGGCATTATTCAGAAACGGCTCTTTACCGAAGGCGATACCGTGCAAGCCGGACAGGCGCTGTATCAAATTGACCCTTCCAGCTACCGCGCCGCCTACGATGAGGCCGCCGCAGCCCTGAAACAGGCGCAGGCGCTGGTGCAGGCCGATTGCCAGAAAGCTCAACGCTATACACAACTGGTGAAAGACGACGGCGTATCGCGTCAGGATGCCGAAGATGCAAAGTCCACCTGCGCGCAGGACAAGGCCAGCGTGGAGTCGAAAAAAGCAGCCCAGGAAAGCGCGCGCATTAACCTCAACTGGACCACGGTGACCGCCCCGATTGCCGGACGTATTGGCATCTCTTCGGTCACCCCCGGCGCACTGGTCACTGCCCAGCAAGAGACCGCACTCGCCACCATTCGCGGCCTGGACAATATGTACGTCGATTTAACCCGCTCCAGCGCCGATCTTCTGCGATTACGCAAACAAACGCTTGCCAGCAACAGCGAGACATTGAGCGTGTCGTTGATCCTTGAAGATGGCAGCACCTATCAGGAAAAAGGCCGTCTGGCCCTGACTGAAGTGGCAGTGGACGAATCCACCGGATCGGTCACATTGCGCGCCGTCTTCCCCAACCCGCAGCATCAGCTTCTGCCCGGGATGTTTGTTCGCGCCAGAGTGGATGAAGGGGTAATGAGCGAGGCCATCCTCGCCCCGCAGCAGGGAATTACCCGTGATGCCAAAGGCAACGCCACCGCGCTGGTGGTGGGAGCCGGCAATAAGGTGGAACAACGTCAGCTGGAAACGGGTGACACCTACGGCGACAAATGGCTGGTGCTGAGTGGACTGAAGGCTGGCGATAAGCTGATTGTGGAAGGCACCGATAAAGTGACCGCCGGTCAGCAAGTTAACGCCGAAGAGATGAAAACCGCGGGAGGAAACGCCTGATGTTTTCCCGCTTCTTCGTGCGTCGCCCGGTTTTTGCCTGGGTGATTGCTATTCTGATTATGCTCGCCGGGGTGCTGGCGATCCGTACCCTGCCCGTCGCGCAGTATCCCGACGTCGCTCCGCCGTCGATCAAAATCTCTGCCACCTACACTGGCGCGTCGGCACAGACTCTGGAAAACAGCGTCACCCAGGTCATTGAGCAACAGCTGACCGGGCTGGATAACCTGCTCTATTTTACCTCCACCAGCAGTTCGGACGGCTCGGTAAGCATCACCGTCACGTTCGAACAGGGAACTGACCCGGATACCGCGCAGGTTCAGGTGCAGAACAAAGTTCAGCAGGCCGAGTCGCGCTTGCCGACCGAGGTACAGCAGGCCGGCATTACGGTGCAAAAATCGCAGAGTAACTTCCTGCTGATCATGGGCGTGTACGATAAAACCGACCATGCCAGCAGTTCGGATATCGCCGACTGGCTGGTGAGTAATATGCAGGATCCGCTGGCACGCGTAGAGGGCGTCGGCAGCCTGCAGGTGTTTGGTGCGGAATACGCCATGCGCATCTGGCTTGACCCGGCAAAGCTGGCGTCGTACTCGCTGATGCCATCCGACGTTCAGAGCGCTATTGAAGCGCAGAACGTGCAGGTTTCCGCCGGTAAAATCGGCGCGTTACCCGCGTCCGGTACCCAGCAGTTGACCGCCACCGTGCGTGCCCAGTCGCGCCTGCAGACGGTCGATCAGTTTAAAAATATCATCGTTAAGAGCCAGTCCAGCGGCGCAGTGGTGCGTATCGGCGACGTGGCGCGCGTGGAGATGGGCAGCGAGGATTACACGGCTACCGCCAGGCTGAATGGCCACCCGGCAGCCGGTATGGCGGTGATGCTCTCGCCGGGCGCGAATGCGCTCAATACCGCCACCGCGGTGAAAGATAAAATTGCCGAATTCAAACGGGCTATGCCGGAAGGCTATGATGTGGCCTATCCGAAAGACAGCACCGAGTTCATTAAGATCTCGGTGGAAGATGTGATTCAGACGCTGTTTGAGGCCATTATCCTCGTGGTGGTGGTGATGTATCTGTTTCTGCAAAACATTCGCGCCACGCTCATCCCCGCGCTGGCGGTGCCGGTGGTTCTGTTGGGCACCTTTGGCGTGCTGGCGCTGTTCGGTTATTCCATCAATACCCTGACGCTGTTTGCGATGGTGCTGGCGATAGGTCTGCTGGTCGATGACGCCATCGTGGTAGTGGAAAACGTCGAGCGCATTATGCGCGATGAAGGTCTGCCCGCCCGCGAAGCCACCGAAAAATCGATGGGCGAAATTTCCGGTGCGCTGGTCGCCATTGCGCTGGTGCTTTCCGCCGTGTTTCTGCCGATGGCCTTCTTCGGCGGCTCAACCGGCGTCATCTACCGCCAGTTTTCGGTCACCATTATCTCAGCGATGATCCTCTCGGTGGTGGTGGCGCTGACCCTGACACCCGCGCTCTGCGGCTCGGTACTGCGCCATACGCCTCCTCACAAAAAAGGGTTCTTCGGCGCGTTTAACCGCTTCTACAGTAAGACCGAGCATGGCTACCAGAATAAAGTCCTGCGCGCGCTGCGCCGCTCCGCGGGCATGCTGGTGGTCTACGCCCTGCTCTGTGGCGCGATGGCCGTGGCAATGCTGAAACTGCCCGGCAGCTTCCTGCCCACGGAGGACCAGGGTGAAATCATGGTGCAGTACACCCTGCCTGCCGGTGCGACAGCGGTACGTACCGCGGAGATCAGTCGTCAGGTTCGCGAGTGGTTCCTCACTAAAGAAAAAGCCAACACCAATGTGATTTTTACGGTCGAGGGCTTTAGCTTTAGCGGCAGCGGCCAGAATGCCGGGATGGCGTTTGTCTCCCTGAAAAACTGGTCCGAGCGTAAAGGCGATGAGAACACCGCTCAGGCGATTGCCCTGCGCGCCACTCAGGAACTCGGCTCCCTTCGCGATGCCACCGTCTTTGCCATGACGCCCCCGGCCGTAGACGGCCTCGGCCAGAGCAACGGTTTTACCTTCGAGCTCATGGCCAGCGGTAGCACCGATCGCGACACGTTACTGAAGATGCGTAATCAGCTGATCGGCCAGGCGAATCAGGACACCTCCCTGCATGCCGTTCGCGCCAATGATTTGCCGCAGATGCCGCAGCTGCAGGTGGATATCGACAACAACAAAGCCGTATCGCTGGGCCTTTCCCTGAGCGACGTCACCGATACCCTCTCCAGCGCCTGGGGCGGAACCTACGTGAATGACTTTATCGATCGGGGCCGCGTGAAAAAGGTCTACATCCAGGGAGACAGCGATTACCGCGCCGTGCCTTCCGATCTCAACAAATGGTACGTACGCGGCAGCGACAGCACCATGACACCGTTCTCCGCTTTCGCCACCACGCGCTGGGAATATGGCCCGGAGAGTCTGGTGCGCTACAACGGCTCGGCGGCCTATGAAATTCAGGGCGAGAACGCCAGGGGTGCCAGCTCCGGTACGGCGATGACCCGGATGGAACAGCTGGCGAACAACCTGCCGGCCGGCACAACCTGGGCGTGGAGCGGGTTGTCGTTACAGGAGAAACTGGCGAGCGGCCAGGCAATGAGCTTGTATGCCCTCTCCATCCTGGTGGTATTCCTGTGCCTGGCCGCGCTGTATGAGAGCTGGTCGGTGCCGATTTCAGTCATTCTGGTGATCCCGCTTGGGGTGCTGGGTGCGGCGCTGGCCGCCTCGCTGCGCGGGCTGAGCAACGACGTCTATTTCCAGGTGGCGCTGCTGACCACCATCGGCCTGTCGTCGAAAAACGCCATTTTGATCGTTGAGTTTGCGGAGGCGAAAGTCGCGGAAGGTTACTCCCTGACGCGTGCCGCGCTGCGTGCGGCTCAGACGCGACTGCGTCCGATCATCATGACGTCGCTGGCGTTTATCGCCGGGGTAACACCACTGGCTGTCGCCACCGGTGCAGGAGCCAACAGCCGCGTGGCGATTGGGACCGGCATCATCGGCGGGACGCTCGCGGCAACGCTGCTGGCCATCTTCTTTGTTCCATTATTCTTCGTACTGGTGAAACGTCTCTTCTCCGGTAAGCACGCAAACCGGAGGTCATAATGTTTCGTGTATCTGTTTTAGTGTTGGCACTGCTGAGCGCAGGCTGCGTTTCGTTAGACCCTACCTATCAGCGTCCTGACGCGCCCGTCCCGGCCACGTTGCCGGGCACCCACGGCGAAGCCACCGCCGTGGTCAGCCAGTGGCAGCAGGTGATGAACGATCACCGCCTGAACAGGGTGGTAACAATGGCACTCACCAGCAACCGCGATGTGCAAAAAGCGATTGCTGATATCGACGCCGCCCGCGCCCAGTATGGTGAGACGCGCTCGTCTCTGTTCCCGTCGGCGGATGCCAGCCTGAGCCATACCCGCAGCCGCACGCTGGCCAGCGGCGTGAGCACCAGCGATGAGGCCAACGGCGCCGTCTCCAGCTTCGAGCTGGATCTGTTTGGTCGTAACCAGAGCCTCTCGCGCGCCGCGCGTGAAACCTGGCTTGCCAGCGAGTTCACGGCGCAGAACACGCGCCTGACAATGGTCAGCGAGCTGACCACCGCCTGGATTACTCTGGCGGCAGATAACAGCAATCTGGCGCTGGCAAAATCCACTCAGGAGAGCGCAGCGAACTCGCTCAAGATTGTGCAGCGTCAGCAGGACGTCGGGGTCGCCGCCGCAACGGATGTCAGCGAAGCAATGGCGGTTTATCAGCAGGCCCGCGCCAGCGTCGCCAGCTATCAGACGCTGGTGATGCAGGACAAAAACGCCCTGAATTTGCTGGCGGGCGAGACGGTACCGGAAAACCTGCTACCCGGTACGCTGGAGAGCCTGAGCGATAACGCCATCACCCTGATCCCGGCGGGCGTTAGCTCCGCCACGCTGCTGCGTCGCCCGGATATTCAGGAGGCTGAACATAACCTGTTGAGCGCGAATGCCAACATCGGTGCTGCGCGCGCCAACTTCTTCCCGACGATTTCGCTTACCGCCAGCGCCGGGGTCGGCAGCGATTCGCTCTCGTCATTGTTCAGCCACGGCATGAAGGTCTGGTCGTTCGCGCCGTCCATCTCCATGCCGCTGTTCAGCGGCGGCAATAACATGGCGCAACTGCGCTATGCCGAAGCGGAGAAAAAAGGGCTGATTGCCACCTATGAGAAAACCATCCAGAGCGCGTTCAAAGATGTAGCCGATGCGCTGGCGCGCCGCGAAACCCTGAGTGAAGAGCTTGATGCCCAACGTGAATACGTGGCGGCAGAGCAAAAAACGCTGGATGTGGCAACGCGCAGCTATCAGGTGGGGGCGGGTGATTACCTGACCGTTCTCACCGCGCAGCGCGCCCTGTGGTCGGCACGGGCATCATTGATTGCCCTGCAGCAGACCGACTTTGAAAACCGTATTACGCTGTGGCAGTCGCTGGGCGGAGGGATTCAATAACCGCCGGTGCAGGTGCAGGTGCAGGTGCAGGTGCAGGTGCAGGTGCAGGTGCAGGTGCAGGTGCAGGTGCAGGGTTCTCATACGCAGGTAGACAAAAATTCATACTTTCGGCTGGCGTCGCTACACTGAATGTAACGATATATTTCATGGGAAGCCTGTGACGTCTAAAGGGGATTTTGATGAAAGCTGCACACCTGGTTTGCCTGCTCGTTTGTCTGCTCTTCGCCGCGTTTGTCCATGCCCAGGAAAAAGACGATCCCGTGAAAGAGGCCCAGATAAAGCAGCAGATCCTTAAAGATGTGAAGAAGGCCTGCACGCCCCAGAAAAAGCAGAGCGATAAAGCCTGGCAGGCGATGATTTTGTCGTCTGAGGCCAATCAACTGTTGATCAAAAACGCCATCACGGCCGTGAAGCGCGACAATCTGGATGCTTACTGGGACGCGGTCAGTCAGGTGGATTGTATGGAAGATTATTAAGCGTGAAGCCAGGCTTCACGCTTTTTTTTAGCGCTTTCGTACATCCGGAATAATCAAATCCCCGCGCAGAACATAGGACCCCAGCATCTGCGTTTTCTCCGTCAGCCAGCCCACAATACGTGCCGCCATAGCATCCATCGAGTATTCGATGGCCGGGATCACCGGGATACCCGGCAGATGCAGCGATCCGGCAAGGCTAAAGACCATAATGTCGTCCGGCACGGATTTATTAAATGCCTGCAGCTGCGGGATCACCCGCTGAGCTTCCTGTTCGTCCGCCACCAGCAGCGCGTTAAAATTCAGCGTGCTCGCATTGTTAAGCAACTCCTGCAGCGCAACGGATGAGGAGGTGGCATCCATAAAGACGAGGTTGCGATTAAAGGGCAGGAAATTTTTCTCCAGCGCGTGTTTATAGCCCAGCAACACCTGGTCGGCGAAACCGCTGCCTTGCGGATGGATCAGGGCTATCTGGCGTCGCCCCTGGCTGGTCAGATAGTTACAGGCGGTTTCGGCGGCAAAGGCGTGATCGAACTGGATGCTGTTGGAATTATCGGACTCCATACAGTCAACGAGAATGACATTGTCCATCTCGACGTCCAGCGGGAAACGCGCGCCAATCACCAGGATGTCATCACATAACCCACAGGAAAGTTCTTCCAGGGCGTGCATCACTTCCGCTTTGGTATGCGCGAAGCGCAACAGCAGATGTTTTTGATGCTGGCTGAGGTGCTTTTCCAGCGCGTAAAGATAACCGGTGGTCTGGTTAATATTCTCCTGCGCGCAAATCACCCCAATACACCCCGTCGACTGGCTCAGCAGCGACTGCGCAATCACATTGGGCCGGTAGTTCAGTTCATCAACCGCTTTTAAAACGGCCTGGCGGCTGGCTTCCTTTACGCCACGCGACCCACTCAACACTCGCGATACCGTGGCTTTAGACACCCCGGCAAGACGTGATACATCATTGATTGTCGACATCTCTTTCCCCTGGCAGGCTTACTTCGCACCTGCAAATTCCATCACCGCTACGGCTCATATTATAGCCAGAATGGAGTATATCCTTTTCCGTTTTTCATGGAAATCGATTTTCCATTTCAACTCAAAATGATGTCAAAACGCGCAAATTATGTGACATGCATCTGGTTAATTAGCGTCATAAGTAGTGGATCTTGATGGTTGTCACACTTCTGTCTTTTATAAATGGAAACCGGTTTCCGTATAATGTCCAATCATCCTCGCAATAACTTTTTACATTTAGAGGATGGTTGTCGATGTTCAAGATTATGCTGTGTTGCTCTGCCGGGATGTCCACCAGCCTGCTGGTCAGCAAAATGGTCGATGTCGCGAAAGAGCGCGGGTTGCCGGTAAAAATAGACGCGTATGGCGTTTCCGAATTTGATACGCAGTTTCCGCAGTACCAGGTTGTCCTTCTCGGACCCCAGGTGAAGTACATGTTACAGACACTCTCAGACAAGGCGGCTACAAAGGGCATCCCGGTCCAACCCATCGACATGATGGATTACGGTATGCAACGTGGCGATAAAGTACTGGACTATGCTCTGTCGCTCATCGAAGCGGCACACTAAAAGGTGTTCACATGAGTTCGTTATATCAATCAATGGTCGCGGTTATTGAGCAGTCAATTACCCCGCTGGCCGCGAAGCTCGGCCAGCAAAAGTATGTGATTGCCATCCGCGACGGCTTTACCGCCGCGCTGCCGTTTATGATCATCGGCTCGTTTATGCTGGTGTTCATCTTCCCGCCCTTCTCCGCGGATACGACAAACAGCTTTGCCCGCGGCTGGCTGGATTTCTCCCAGACTTACCGTGAACAGCTGATGCTGCCGTTCAACCTCAGCATGGGCGTGATGACGTTCTTCATTTCGGTGGGGATTGGTGCAAGCCTGGGGCGTCAGTTTAACCTCGATCCGGTGATGTCCGGTCTGCTGGCCTTTATGGCCTTCCTGCTGGTGGCAGCTCCGTATGCCGACGGCAAGATCTCGACCCAGTACCTCTCCGGCCAGGGGATTTTCACCGCGCTGATTACCGCCATCTACTCCACCCGCGTGTATGCGTGGCTGAAGCAGAACAACGTGACCATCCGTCTGCCGAAAGAAGTGCCGACCGGTGTGGCGCGTTCGTTTGAGATCCTGATCCCGGTCATGGTGGTGATCGGTACCCTGCACCCGCTGAACCTGTTTATCGAAGCACAAACCGGGATGATTATCCCGCAGGCGATTATGCACCTGCTGGAACCGCTGGTCTCTGCGTCTGACTCCCTGCCTGCCATTCTGCTCTCCGTGCTGCTGTGCCAGATCTTCTGGTTTGCCGGTATCCACGGCTCGCTGATTGTCACCGGCATCATGAACCCGTTCTGGATGGCCAACCTGTCCGCAAACCAGGCGGCACTGGCGGCTGGCGCGGCGCTGCCACACGTTTACCTGCAGGGTTTCTGGGACCACTACCTGCTGATTGGCGGCGTCGGCTCCACGCTTCCGCTGGCCTTCCTGCTGCTGCGCAGCCGCGTCACACACCTGCGCACCATCGGCAAAATGGGCGTTGTGCCCAGCTTCTTTAACATCAACGAACCGATTCTGTTCGGCGCGCCAATCATCATGAACCCAATGCTGTTTATCCCGTTCGTGTTTGTTCCGCTGGTGAACGCCTGCCTGGCGTACGGCGCCACCAAAATGGGCTGGCTGGCACAGGTGGTGTCGTTAACCCCGTGGACGACCCCGGCCCCTATTGGCGCATCGTGGGCGGCAAACTGGGCGTTGAGCCCGGTGGTGATGTGTCTGGTGTGTATGGTGATGTCAGCGCTGATGTACCTGCCGTTCCTGCGTGCTTACGAGCGTACGTTGATGAAAAACGAAGAGCAGAAAGCCCAGGCAACCGTCGGTGCCGCTGAAACAGCAAGTCATTAAGTCAAAGAGGAAAGGTCATGAAATACGCATTTCCCGATAATTTCTGGTGGGGCAGCGCAAGCTCCGCCCTCCAGACCGAAGGGACACGAGAGGGTGAAACCACCTGGGATTACTGGTTTGCCCGCGAGCCGAACCGTTTTCATAATGGCGTGGGACCGCAGCACACCTCCACGTTTTATCAACACTGGAAAACGGACATTCAGCTGTTAAAGCAGCTGAACCACAACAGCTTTCGCACCTCGATTAGCTGGGCGCGCCTGATCCCCGACGGTATCGGTGAAGTGAACCCGGAAGCGGTCGATTTTTATCATCAGGTCATTGATGAGCTGATTGAACAGGGTATTACCCCGTTTATCACCCTGTTCCACTTCGACATGCCGATGGCGATGCAGGAGATTGGCGGCTGGGAAAACCGCAACGTGGTGGACGCTTACGCCCGTTATGCGCAGATTTGCTTCGATCTGTTTGGCGATCGCGTGCTGCACTGGTTTACCTTCAACGAGCCGATTGTGCCGGTGGAAGGCGGCTATCTGTACGATTTCCACTATCCCAACGTGGTGGATTTTCGTCGTGCGGCCACCGTGGCGTATCACACCGTGCTGGCGCATGCGCAGGCGGTACGCGCTTACCGTGCCGGGCACTACGCCGGGGAGATCGGTATCGTACTGAACCTGACGCCGTCCTATCCGCGCTCGCAAAACCCGGCTGACCTCAAAGCGGCACACATTGCGGACCTGATGTTTAACCGCAGCTTCCTTGACCCCGTCCTGCGCGGCGAATACCCGGCGGATCTGGTGGCGTTGCTGAAATCTTACGATCAGCTCCCCGCCTGCAAACCGGAAGACAGTTTCCTGATTGCGGAAGGAAAAATCGACCTGCTCGGCATTAACTATTATCAGCCGCGTCGCGTGAAATGCCGTGACAGTGCGGTGAACCCACAGGCACCGTTTATGCCGGAGTGGTTCTTTGATAATTACGAAATGCCTGGCCGCAAGATGAATCCATACCGTGGCTGGGAAATTTATGAGCCGGGTATTTACGATATTCTGATTAACCTGCGCGACAATTACGGTAACCCACGCTGTTTTATTTCTGAGAACGGTATGGGTGTCGAAAATGAACAGCGCTTTATTGAGAATGGTCAGATAAACGATCAATACCGCATCGATTTTATTTCCGAACATTTGGCCTGGCTGCATAAAGGTATTAGCGAAGGGTGCCAGTGTCTTGGCTACCATATGTGGACCTTTATTGATAACTGGTCGTGGTGTAATGCGTATAAAAATCGCTACGGATTTATCCAGCTCGATTTAACTACCCAGCAGCGCACCATCAAGAAAAGCGGCGAGTGGTTTGCCGCCACCGCATTAAATAACAGTTTTGACAGAGAGTCAGTGTAATGATCGCATTAGAAGAAGCCGTAATGGAAATTATCGTCAACGCCGGTCAGTCGCGTAGCCTGTGCTTTGAAGCTCTGCACGCGGCGCGTCAGGGCAACCTTGACGAAGCCAAAAGCCTGCTGCGCGAAGCCGATGGCTACGCGCGCCAGGCGCACAAAATGCAGACCAAACTGATCGAACAGGATGCGGGCGAAGCCCGCCAGCCTATGACCTTAATAATGGTTCACGCGCAGGATCATTTAATGAATTCCCTGCTGGCACGTGAATTATCCGAAGAAATAATCCATTTATATCAGAGATAATGTATGGCGAAAAAACGTTAATGTAATCACTCTGTACCTAAAATAGAAATCCACTTGTTCTGATGATAGCGACAAACTCTGTCAGATCGGAGCGGGATGGTTATTGTCTGAATAAAATTAAACTATATTGAGATAACCATGAATTATATTAAAAAACTTCCATTAACCATGGCGGTTGTCGCCGCGCTTTGCCCAATTTCTGTACTCGCACAAGAATTTACGCAAGAGCAAATCGACGCCATCGTGGCGAAAGCGGTAGACAAAGCGCTGGCCGAACGTCAGGCCAAAATGGACGCTGCCGTCGCGAAAAAAGCGGACGTGGTCACCGAACCGCAAAGCGCGGCGCAATCACCGGACCTCGCGATTCCGTTTGGGGTTAAATTTACCGGCTATGCCCGCTACGGCGCGCACTTCCAGGCAGCCGATCAGAAATACGTGGCGGTAGACGGTTCCTATAACGGCGCATCCGCAATCGGTCGTCTGGGTAACGAAGGCAACGGCGGTGAATTCCAGCTCTCCAAAGCCTTCAAGGGCGACAACGGTGCCATCTGGGACATCAACGTGATGATCGACCACTGGGGCGACGAGGTTAACCTGAAAAAAGCCTATGCCGGTGTGACCAACATTATGGCCTCCAACCCGAACGCCTATTTCTGGGCCGGCCGTGACTTCCACCAGCGTCCACAGCAGGGTATCAACGATTACTTCTGGATGAACCACGACGGCCAGGGTGCCGGGGTGAAGAACTTCGACATCGGCGGCGTGCAGTTTGACGTTGCCGCGGTGGCCGCGGTGGAATCCTGTAGCCCGGAAGTGATGGAAGATGAGGCAAACCCGTCGCGCATTACCTGTACCGGCGGTTCCGGCACGGGCGACAAGGGTAACTACGCTGCGACCTCTAAAATCCACGGCATGAAAGTCGGCCCGCTGGATCTGGAGCTGTACGCGAACTACGGTTTTGACTCCAAAGCCATTGAGAGTGAAGAGCGTCTGAAGGCCTGGCAGGGCGGCGTGGTGCTGAGCCACACCAACGACAGCGGCGTGAATAAGGTGATTGCCCGTTATTCTGATAACGCGGACAACAGCGTATTCAACAAAACCGAAGATCTGACCACGGTCTACGCCAGCTTCGAAGGGCTGTACAAATTCACCCAGGCCACGCAGGTGGAGTACATCCTCGCCTTCCACGACTACGACAACAGCCGCGATAAAACCGACAACCGTAAGAACTACAACGCCATCGTGCGTCCGATGCACTGGTGGAACGACGTTCACTCCACCTGGCTGGAAGCGGGCTGGCAGCACGTGGATTACGACAATGGCGGTGATAACAAAGGCTGGAAGCTGACCCTGTCGCAGAACATGTCCATCGCCATGGGGCCAGAGTTCCGCCCAATGCTGCGCTTCTACGTGACCGGCGGCAAAGTGGATAACGAACGCACCGCCCGTGTGAACGGTACAAAAGATGAGACGCTGGATGATTTCAACGTCGGCGCGATGTGGGAAGCGTGGTTCTAAGCAAGGTAAAAGCAAAACGGCAACGCACGTTGCCGTTTTTCGTGTTTGCACCCTCTCCCTGTGGGAGAGGGCCGGGGTGAGGGCATCAGGCCACACCGCACCCGGCAAGACCCATGTTATGCTACACAAAAACCAACATAACAGGGGAGAACATGGGTTCCACACGTAAAGGAATGCTCAACGTTCTGATCGCCGCCGTTTTATGGGGCAGCTCAGGGGTTTGCGCGCAGTACATCATGGAGAAAAGCCAGATCTCGTCCCCTTACCTGACGATGATTCGCCTGCTGTTTACCGGCGTCATCTTGCTGACCCTCTCCTTCGTTCATGGCGACAAGATTTTCTCAGTCATCAAACATCGTAAAGACGCCCTCAGCCTGCTGTTTTTCTCGCTGGTTGGTGCGCTCACCGTCCAGCTCACCTTCCTGCTGACGATTGAAAAATCCAACGCGGCGACGGCCACCGTGCTGCAGTTTCTCTCGCCAACGATCATTGTCGCCTGGTTCGCGCTGGCGAGGAAAAAACGTCCCGGCGTGTTTGTTTTATCCGCCATTTTGACGTCACTTGTCGGCACCTTCCTGCTGGTCACCCACGGCGATCCAACCTCGCTCTCCATCTCCCCTGCCGCCCTGTTCTTCGGTATCGCCTCGGCCTTTGCCGCCGCGTTTTATACGACCTATCCGTCGACGCTGATCGCCCGCTACGGCACGCTGCCGATTGTTGGCTGGAGTATGTTAATCGCGGGGGTCGTGCTGACGCCATTCTACGCCGGACGCGGGACCACCTTCGTGATTGATGGCAGCCTGCTGCTGGCGTTTTTCTATCTGGTGGTGATTGGCACGGCGCTGACGTTCAGCCTGTATCTGAAAGGCGCGCAGATGATTGGCGGGCCGAAGGCGAGCATTCTGAGCTGTGCCGAGCCGCTGAGCAGCGCCCTGCTGTCGGTGATTTTGCTTGGGGTGGCGTTTACGCTGCCGGACTGGCTGGGCACGCTGTTGATTGTGTCGTCGGTGGTGCTGATTTCGATGGATTCGAGAAGACGGGTTCAGACATCGGCGTAGCCTGATATCCCCTCTTCCCTGTGGGAAGAGGGGATTTACTTATTTTGCTTTCACCTTCCCCGCCACCAGCAGCGCGGTCAGCAGCATCAGGGTTCCTGAAATCACCAGCGGTGACGTCAGCCCCAGATGGTCCAGCGCAACGCCGCCAATCGCCGCACCGCAGGTGTTCGCCAGCTGGATCACCGCGACCTGAATCGACCCGGCTTTTTCCGCCTGATCGGCGAGCGAGCGGGTGATCCACGTCGACCAGCCCACCGGCACCAGCGCAAAAGCAAAGCCCCAGATAATCGCAATCGCCGACGCAACCCACTTATCGCTGCCCCACAGCACCAGCACCGCAGCGCTAATTGCCAGCACCAGCGGCGCGCCCGCCAGCGCCACTTTCAGGGAACGCTTCAGGAACGCGGACGACAGCGAGGTGCCGACAAAGCTGGCGATACCGAAGCTCAGGAGCACCAGCGTCAGGCCATCCACATCAAACCCGGCCATGTTCATGAATACCGGGCGGATATAGGTGAAGAAGGCAAACTGTCCGGCAAATGCCATAAAGATGGCGGTCATCCCCGCCAGCACGCCCGGGCGCTTCAGCAGGCTGAACATATTCTGTTTATGGTGTGCCGCCTCCCCCGGTAAGGACGGCAGCGCTTTCCAGACCCAGAGAATGCATAGCCCCCCCATCACCGCGGCAGCGTTAAAGACGTTACGCCAGCCGATGATCCCGCCAAGGAAACTGCCCAACGGCGCAGCAATGACCAGCGCAATCGAAACAGCACCAAAGATCACGGAGAGGGCTTTCGGCACGGCGCGCGCGGGAACCAGACGCATGGTGAGCGAGGCCGACATCGCCCAGAAGCCGCCTAATCCCAGCCCCAGACAGGCGCGACCCAGCAGCAGCAGGGTGAAGTTATTGGCAAAAGAGACCAGCAGGCAGGAGAGCGTCAGCAGCACGCTGAACAGAATGACCACTTTACGGCGGTCGATGGTGCCGATCACCTGGGTAATAAACAGGCTCGCGAACATCGCCACAAAGGCGGTCACAGTGACGGACTGCCCCGCCACCCCTTCGGAAATGCCCAGATCCTGTGCCATCGGCGTCAGCAGGCTCACCGGCAGAAACTCAACGGTAATCAGGCAGGCAACGCAAAATGCCACGGAGAAAACCGCCGACCAGTTGGGGCGAGTGACCTCCTGGGTCTGCGGTCTGGGCGTGGGCTGAATGTGTTCTGTCATGGCGTCACCTGAGATAAAAACGTGCGGAAAAGTCGCGCAGTTTATCATCAAAAGTGTGACGAATTTAACGATTTGACAACTTTTGTCGTTTTTAATGAGCCTGAAGAGAGCGCGTCGTCGACTGATACCTTTTCTGCATAACGAAAATGAAAATTCAGTATCCACATTTGAGGTGAAACAATCATAGCGTCTGAAAAGGAGAAACTATGAAAACACGTAATTTATCTCAAAATCTTACCGTCAGTGCCGTCGGCTACGGTGCCATGGGTCTGAGTGAATTTTATGGCCAGACTGATGACAACGCCTCGCTGCGGGTATTGCATAGCCTCATCGATCTGAACGTGACGTTTATTGATACCGCAAATTTATATGGCCGTGGTCATAATGAAAGACTAATCGGTCATTTTCTTGCCGGGCTGGATAAAAGCACTCGCGAGCAGTTCAAAATAGCCACGAAATGCGGCATCGATCGCTCTCCCGACGAGTCTTATGCCCGCACCATCAACAATACGCCTGACTATATCATCCGCTGCTGTAATGAGTCCCTCAAGCGGCTTGGCGTGGAGCGAATCGACCTCTTTTATCTACACAGACTGAGTAACACCACCCCGGTCGAAGAGAGTATGGATTGTCTACGCACCCTTGTGAAAGAGGGCAAGATCAACCACATCGGCCTTTGCGAAGTGTCGGCGTCAACGCTACAACGGGCCCATGCGGTACATCCGGTCACCGCGCTGCAAACGGAATATTCTCTGTGGACACGCGATATCGAGGAAAGCATTCTGCCGGTCGTGAAAACGTTAGGCATTGGTCTGGTGCCCTACTCGCCTCTTGGCAGAGGCTTCCTGACGGGAAAATACCTGAACAATAGCGAATTTGCAGAGGGTGATTTCCGTAAAAATAACGAGCGCTTTATGCAGTCCAGCCTCGATCATAATCGCCAGCTGCTCGATGTCATCCACCCGCTGGCGGCGAAATACGGCTGTACCGCGGGTCAGATTGCCCTTGCCTGGCTGTTAGCGCAATACGATCGGCTGGTTCCCATCCCGGGCACTAAGCACACTGGCTATCTGGCCGAGAACGCGCGCGCTGCCAACATTGAGCTTGAGAAGAGCGATATTGAATCATTGAACAACCTGCATCGCCGGATAGCGATTAAAGGCGATCGCTATTCTGCCGAGGGTATGAAGGGCGTGAACGCCTGATACCTCATCATGAAAATAAAAAAACCGGGTTTTCCCGGTTTTTTTATATCGGATACGCCGTGCCGTTAGCGATAAACGCTCAACGCGACGCCTTCCCCACCGCCTACGCACAGCGCGGCGACGCCACACTTGCCGTCATTACGGACCAGGGCATGAACCAGCGTCACCAAAATCCGGCAAAGCGCGATTGCCCCGCCGTAAGAACCTGACCCATAATGACCTGAGAGATATTACTGGCCTCTACGCCAGATTCTTTCAGGAGCGCCTGAATGACCCGGCTTCCCAGGTCAGCGGCGGAATGCTCAGCAAGCGCGCCCAGAAATGCGCCCGTCGCCGTGCGGCGGGCTGCAATAATGACAACCTCGCTCATGCATGACTCCCTTTCAGTCCCGGCAACGTATGACCCGTCGCAGCGATTGCCGCACGGTAGGCGGTAAGACCGTTCATACAGGCGGGAACGCCGGCATACACCGCCATCTGTATCACAATTTCAAGCAGCTCTTCCGGCGTCACGCCGGTGTTGAGCGCGCCTCTCATGTGCAGTTCCAGCTGCGGCATAGCATTACCCAGCGTCACAAGCGAGGCGACAGTCAGCATTTCGCGCGTTTTGAGTTCCAGTCCCGGACGTCCCACCACATCCCCGAACGCATAGTCGGTTATCAGGGCGGGCAGGCCCGGGTCCAGTTCGCTCAGGCGGCGGGTGACTTTATCCGCGAGCCCTGCTTCAAGACGGTCCATGATCTCTCTGCCATAGCGCGTGCGGTCATTAATTTGACTCATAAGATTTCTCCATACGGGATTGTTTTGCGGTCAAGGTTGCAGGAATAACCGCGACAAGCAGAACGGACAGGCCGATAGCCGTGCCGGCGACGATATACAGGAGCGGCATTGAAAATGATGAAACCATCCAGGCACCGACCGACGCGCCGATACCAATGGCGGTATTGAAAAACGAAACGTAGATTGCGGAGGCCGGGAAGGCTTTATCTTCAGCCATACGTAAAACCCACGTCTGGAAGCCGACAAATATTCCTGACACGGCAACGCCCCAGATAATCATGCTGGTGAATATCAGCGCAGCAGAGAGCGAGGAACCTGACAGGCCCAGGAACAGCAGCACTGCACAGATCAGCAGTACAGACAGCGAAACCGTCAGCTTGAGATACTTATCAATCATCACGCCGGTCAGGAAATTACCGGCCAGACCCGCGATGCCGTAAACAAAAAGCACGGCGGGAATAAAGGCGGTGGACAGTAAACTCTGCGTGTGAAGCCAGGGTTCAATGTACGTAAAGGCGGCAAAGTGCGCCGTAACAGCCAGCAGGGTTGCTGAGTAAATTTTCCACAGGGTAGACGATTTCAGCACGCCCTTAAGCGCATCCAGGCCAAGCGCGCTTTTGCTGGCGATCTGGGGAACAAGCACGCTAATACCCACAAAGGCAATTACGCTCAGCGCGGCCATCAGCCAAAATGCCTGCCGCCAGCCGAAGTGGATACCAATGTAGTTGGAAACCGGTACGCCAAAAACGCTTGCTGCGGAAACGCCACCAAATACGATTGACGTCGCCGCACCAATATATCTGGCAGGAACCATGGCAACCGCCGTTGCGCCGATCATCGCCCAGAATGCACCGTGTGCAAGCGCGCCCAGCACGCGGGCACTAAGCAGCATTCCGTAGGTGTTTACCGTCGCGGCCATGACGTTAGAGATCAGAAGCACCACGGTGAGCACAAGTAAAAGCCGCTTCTTAGCCACATTGCCTAAAAAGACGGAGGCAAACAGCGCACTCAACGCCCCCACCCAGGCATAAAGCGACACGGTCATGCCCACCGCGGATTCCGAAGACCGTAATCCCTCTGCGATTGGCGTTAATAATCCGACCGGCGCCAGTTCGGTAGTGACAATAGTAAACGTTGAAATAGCCAGAATGAATAACGCAAGCCATGACCTTAACGTCATATTTTGCGGAGAGAGTTCTGAAGTCATACTACTTACCTCAATAATGGTTTAAATAATGTGCCAATTTTTTTCTGCTGCATATCGGGTAAGCGCGGAATGCTCTCCCACACAGACGGGATGCCCAATGGCTTCGAGCATTGGAATATCCGAAAGATCGTCACCGTAGGCATAACAATCCGCCGGATGAATCTCCTTATCCCGGCAAAACGTCATCAGGGCGTCTTTTTTACCCGCTCCAATTGTTTGGGGCAGGCCGATTTCCCCCGTCAACTCGCCTGCGTCATTTATTATCAACGGAGCACAGAGTATGTCCGTTACCCCAAGATATTTCGCAATGGGTGACAGAATCGGAAGCATAGAGCCCGATATAAATACGGTGTACATGTTCTGTCTCTGATGGCTTTTAAGTGCTGAAACGGCACTCTCAATAAAAAATTCGTTTTCTGGCTTACGCCTGAACCATTCATCGCCCATTTCTTCCAGATAACGACAAGACACACCTTTAAACTGGCGATAATACTCTCTGTTCAGCGTCTCCCCTGGCACACCGTTTTTAACGTCGACGCGAAAGCGAGACATATAGCGTTGAAGACGATCGTTTTGATTATTTTCCCTGCACCAGAAGTCATAGAAATCAAACATACTTTTAATATTTATTAGCGTCTCATCAACGTCAAAAAATGCGGCGTGGTTTCATCGCGCCACTGACGATACTGCTGATAGTTATGGGCGGGCACCTCAACGTGACGAAGCTGAATATAATTTGATTCGGGTAAGCTCTTTTTATTATCGATTGGGGATTCAACAAATTTAAGCAGTTCGCGACGAATATCGGCAGAAAGAACAGCAGAGAAACGATGGAACATGGATTCCATTTCACTCTCAGCACACGCAATTTCTTTAATGTCATTGACAGCGCGCAGTTCCAGCAGTTCATTAACACCGTTTTCTTCACAGGAAAACTAGCGAACGTTTTCATTGCTTTTTAAGGAGGTAAAATCTTTCTCAGTAAAAGTATTTTTTAACGGGAAGCGTGATACCAGTACATATTTTGACGACATAATTACTCCGAATATTGATTGAGTGAGGATTCTGGTAGAAATTTATCAATACAGGGAACAATTGGAATTGTTAAATTTGTAATATATTTTTGGTATTACTGTTGAAATGGGTTTACTGCCCACATTTAGCGTGTAATATCGAAATGGAAAAAAGACGAAATACCTTTTCGCATTCAGGACCCACGTATGGCCACAGCAGAACATTTAATCAGCAATAACCTGCCCAGTATCAAACAATTACAATGCTTTCTCGCTGTCGCACATGAACTGAACTTCCGTAAGGCTGCCGAACGCCTACGCATGACTCAACCGCCATTGACGCGTCAGATAAAATGCCTTGAAGCGGTTCTGAAACGCCAGTTGTTCAGCCGCAACACGCATGACGTTAGCCTCACAGAAGCAGGCCGTGCGCTGGTTGTTCAGGCTGAAAAAATACTCAAAGACATCAGTAACCTAAAAGAAGATCCTCTCTCTTCTGAAACGAGCCTGCGTATTGGACTCACGCGGACCCTTAATTTTGAATATATTGAACCCGTGAATTCCCAGCTTCAAAAAATGAACGCGGGAGATGATGTCGAAACGCCGGACCTGACGTCAGCCCAACTGCTGCAAAGCTTGTCTAAAAACATGCTGGATCTGGTGCTGACCGGTGAAAAAGGAACGGGTCATGAAGACATTGTTCAATACCGCTGGGTCTGCCAGGAACCGTTGCTCATCGCAATGCCCTCTTTACATCCTGCCAGCCTGAAAGAGAAAGTCGCGCTGGAGGATATTAGCGATCTTCCCATTTTCTGGTTTTCCAGAAGTGCCAACCCGTCATTTTACGACAAATGCGAAAGCTACTTTGATACGCTGAAAACGCCTCTGAAGCGGATAAAAGAGCCGGATGATACCCTTGTGATGCTAAGCCGTATCGCAAGAGGGAAAGGATTTGCGCTGCTGCCTCAGTCGAAATGCACCTTTAATCAGGAAGGGCTTTGCTACCGTGAACTCACGGACGCCGAGGCAAAAAGGTTAAACATAGATATCTATGCCGCCACTCGCCTCAATGAAAATAGAGAGGAGATTCTTAACGCACAGAATGTGTTATGCGGGAAAACGGCTTAATGCAGGTAAAACACGCCCTCTTCCGGCAGGAAAAGCTGGTTATAGCGTAACTGGAAGGCGTTTAGCTCCTGCGGATCGGGCTCCATTTCACGCATAAAACCCAGCGTCAGACGGACCTGCGCGTCCGTGATCGGCGCGGCCAGACGGGCTTTACGCAGCATACGGTGCCAGGCAAGCAAATTCTCTTCACTGCCGTCGACAATGCAGACCTGCCAGATCAGCAGCACCTGCGCCGCGTTTTGCAGATGCGCCTCGTCCGGGCGTTCAAGGTAGCGGATAAACTCATTGCCGGGCGTTTTACCGAACTGATCGATCATCGATTCTACAGGAACCGGGGTGATCCCCAGCCGCTCGCTCAGGCGTTTAATTGCGCGACGTGAATCTGAGGTCAGGACCCGAAATCCCACCACAAACACCACGGCAAGCGTTGCCAGCATTATCCAGACCATGCGTTCTCCTCTACGTCAGCCGCTCATCATAGCGGGAAACGCGCGGCGTCGACAGCGGGCAAGGCCATAATAGTTCAGTGAAAAAAGGTGGAAAATCGTTATGAGGGCAGCGCCAGGTATGCTGGCGTGTAGTGCGCTGAAGACAGCCCGCGCAGAACGGGCTGCGGGGCTGTTGCTTTAGACCGGTCAGCGTGCCTGCAGCCCTTTCAGCAGCGCGTCATGGAAGCGCTGAGGGTCCTGCATCTGCGGCGCATGGCCCATGTCGTTAAACTCAACCAGCGTCGCATGCGGAATGCGTTTTTCCGTCTCCTTACCCAGTACTGCATAGTTGCCCAGCGTCTTGCGGATCGCCGGCGGGGCGAGGTCTTTCCCGATGGCGGTGTTGTCTTTGGTGCCGATCATCAATAATACCGGCATCTTCAGTTCACCAAATTCGTAGATCACCGGCTGGGTATAAATCATGTCGTAAAGCAGGGCTGAGTTCCAGGCGACACGCGTTTTGCCCGGCCCATTGTTCAGCCCGGCCAGCATCGTTACCCAACGCTCATACTCCGGCTTCCACTCCCCGGCATAGTAGGTATTTTTCTCGTACTGACGAATACCATCGGCGCTGGTTTTAAGTTCACGCTGATACCACTGATCGACCGTAATATGCGGTACGCCGCGGGCTTTCCAGTCTTCTAAACCAATCGGGTTAACCATCACCAGCTGTTCCACTTCCTGCGGCCACATGAGCGCGTAGCGGGTCGCCAGCATGCCGCCGGTCGAGTGCCCAATAACCGTCACGCGATCGACGCCGAGCTGCTTAAGCAACGCGTGGGTGTTATCCGCCAGCTGCTGGAAGGTGTACTGGTAATGCTCGGGTTTGGTGGATTTACAAAAACCAATCTGGTCTGGTGCCACCACGCGGTATCCGCTGGCGGAAAGTGCGCGGATAGTCCCCTCCCACGTTCCGGCGCAGAAGTTTTTACCGTGCATCAGCACCACGGTGCGGCCGTTGGGTTTTTCTGGCTTAACGTCCAGATAGGCCATATCAAGCGGCTGATGTTGCGAGGTAAAGGTGAAATGCTTAACCGGCCAGGCGTAATCAAACCCCTCCAGCTTCTCACCGTACGTCGGCGCATCCGCCGCCAGGGCGGGGGAGGCAAGCGCCACCAATAGCGCAAGACAGGATAGTCGTCGGTTTACCATGCAAGCTCTCCATAACAAAACGGACAAAAGCCGCGGGGTGCGGCAGCAAAATTAAAATGTAGAGCATTGCAGGGAGCGGGTCTGTAAAGGGGGGTAAAGGTGGAATGTAAAAAAAAGCCCGGCGGTCAACCGGGCAAAGAAGTTACCTGCACACTCAGGCTACTTTTAATTTCTGCATCCGATTTTCACGGCGGATCTTACGTTCTTCCAGCACCGCGACCATCGCCATCAGGACGATACAGCCGATGGCGGCGGCATCCAGCGCGGCAAAGGTGCCCGCCCAGCCGGTGAGGCCGAAAATCGGCGTACCGTCGGCGATCATACCCAGACCCAGCTTGGCGAAGCTGTCGCCGATCAGGTAGGCGAAGGTGCCTTTAATCCCATCGGCAGCGCCGATCGCTTTTTTCGGCACGAAGCCCACTGCCGCCACGCCGATCAGCAGCTGCGGTCCAAACACCAGGAAGCCGAGCGCGAACAGGGACGCCAGGTAAACGTACTGGTTGCTGGCGTGCTGGTAGACGCCGAGCGTGGCGATAATCAGCGCCAGCGCGACGCAGGCCACCAGCGCGCGGCGACCATTGGCGAGGTCCGAGAGCCAGCCCCACAGCAGCGTGCCGACCAGCGCGCCCACTTCGAACAGGGTGAAGCCCTGAATCGCGACTTCTTTGGAGAGCTTCAACTCCTGGAAGGCATACACGGTCGACCACTGGTCGATACCGATACGCACCACGTACAGGAAGATGTTGGAGAAGCACAGCAGCCAGATCACTTTGTTTTTCAGCACGTACTCAACAAAGATCTGCCATTTGGACATCTCGTTTTCTTCGGTCTCTTTGTCCTCTTCGCTGATCTCCTCGCCGAACAGCTCTTCGGCTTTGCCGAGGCCGTACGATTCCGGGGAGTCGCTGCCGTAGCGCAAGCCAATAAAGCCGACGATCAGGGCGATAATCGACGGGAAGATAAACATGCCGATCACGTGGCCGTCGAACAGGTAGTTTGCGCCGAACAGCGCCACGCCTGCCGCACCCGCCCCACCGAGGTTGTGGGAGATGTTCCACATGCCGAGGTACGAACCACGCTTGCGGCGAGGGGTCCATTTGGTGATGGTGGAGTAACTGCACGACCCGCCGGTACTCTGGAAGAAACCGCTCAGGGCGTAGAAGGCGATCATCATGAACAGGCTGACGGAGCCCGCGCCCATGCTGGCGCTGAAGCCGAGCATACAGATGGCGGAGAGGATCAGCATAAACGGCAGGAACTGCTTGGTGTTTTTGCCGTCCGCGTAGTAGGAAACGACGGTTTTACCCACGCCGTAAGTGATAGAGAAGCCCAGGCCAATCATCCCCAGCTGCGTCATGCTCAGCCCGTAGGTTGAGATCATGTCGTTCTGCGCGATGTTAAAGTTTTTGCGGATCAGGTACATGGTCAGGTAGCCGATAAAGACCACCAGGTAAGACTGCATGAACGGTTTGAACCACATTTTACGCCGCACATCGAGCGGCAGATCCAGGGTCGGTTTACGCACCTGATTTAAGAAGGCCAGCATGATTGGTTTACTCCTGAGCTGATTTTTGCAGCATTGTAAAAACCAGCCGGGAGCGACGCCTGAGACAGCGTCCAGGTGAAACCAGGAAAATTTCTTAGTTTTGCGCCATTCGGGATGAAAAGGTGAAGCACATCACGCTTCGTGTGCCTCGCGCGGCGCCTGCGCATGCAGGAACGGCAGCAGCAGCAGGGCCGAAATTCCTGCCGCGATGGCGATCACGGCAAAGAAACCGCTCCAGTGCCAGACGTCGATCACCCGCGCCAGCGGCCAGCCGGAGAGCGAAGCGCCAAGGTAAGCAAACAGCCCGACAAAGCCCGTCGCGGCCCCCGCGGCGTCTTTGTGTGAACACTCCGCCGCCGCCATGCCGATCAGCATCTGCGGGCCAAAGACGAAAAAGCCGGTGGTGAAGAAACACGCCGCCTGCATCACGTAGCTGGCAAACGGCATCAGCCATAGCGAACCAACGGAAAGTAAAATCCCGGCGGCGAAGATCAGGTTCATCGGCCCGCGGTTACCGTTGAAGAGCTTATCCGAGCCCCATCCCGCCACCAGCGCGCCGATAAAGCCGCCCAGCTCGAACATCGTCACCGCCGAGTTGGCGGTCACCAGATCGACGCCCAGGGTTTCGGACATATACAGATTGCCCCAGTCGTTGATCGCCGCACGCACCACGTAGACCAGCACGTAGCAGAGGGAGAGTAACCAGATATAGGGATTTAACAGCACATATTTGGTGAGGATCTCTTTACGCGTCAGCCCTGCACCTTCCTGCTGTTGAGCGACTTCCATCTCGTCGTGCCGCCAGTCGCCTACCGCGGGCAGGCCCACGGTTTGTGGCCTGTCACGCAGTCGCCAGCAAAGAAACAGCCCGGCAACGATCGCCAGCCCGCCGGCAATCATCATTCCCGTGCGCCAGCCGTAGTGCAGCGCCGCCGCCCCGACCACCATCGGAATAAGCGCCCCCCCGACGTTATGCGCCGTGTTCCAGATAGCCCACCAGCCGCCACGCTCGTTGCGCGAGTACCAGGCGGTGAGCAGACGGGCACACACCGGCGCGCCCCATCCCTGGAAAAAGGCGTTCAACGCCCACAGCAGCGCAAAGGCCCAGAGCGAGGTAGAGAAGCCAAACAGAATGTTCACCACCCCGGTGGCAATGAGTCCTGAGCCCATAAAATAACGGGCATTCGAGCGGTCGCTGACGATACCGGAGAAGAACTTCGACAGGCCGTAGGTGATGTAAAACAGCGTCGCCAGCAGGCCAATATCGGTGCGTGTCATCACCCCGCTGGCGAGGATTTCCGGCGCGGCGGCATTGAAACTTTTGCGGGTAAAGTAAAAAAGCGCATACCCCAGCCAGATGGTGATCAGGATATGGCGACGCCAGTAACGATAGCGGGCGTCAATTTCACGTTTATCGTTTAGCGGGGCGGCATTCGCCGGGGTTTTAAACATGCTGACTCCTCAGCGGTAAACTGACGCTGACGCGCGTGCCGTGGGTGCAGGAGATCGTCAGGGTGCCGCCCAACACCTTGACGCGCTCACGCATGCCCGCCAGGCCAAAACCCAGCTGGCCGGAGCCCGGCGGCAGACCGCAGCCATCATCTTCAATCACCAGCATCAGGCGTTCATCCTGTTGCCATCCCTGCAGCGTTACCGCGCTGGCGCTGGCGTGCTTAACAATATTATTCAGCCCTTCCTGACAGACGCGGAACAGCGTGACGCGCTGGCCCTCGCTCAGCAAAGATTCATTGATGCGCCAGTCAAGATGGCTGACGATCCCGCGGCTTTCCAGCTCCATCTCGCGCATCAGAGACCGTACCGCCTGCTCAAGCGTAAGATCGTCCAGCTGGCGCGGTCGCAGCCTGCCAAGCAGTCGCCGCACCGAGTCATACACGCCAAGAGAGAGCTGTTCGATATGTGCCCCGCCCTGCTTTACGCCAGCGTTTTCGGCCGCCAGACGCTGAACGATGCCTGCCTGAGTACGAATGGCGGTAATGGTCTGGCCGATGTCATCGTGCAACTCGCGGGCCACCTCCTGCCGGACGCTCTCTTCCGTTTCCAGCAGGCGTTCTGCCAGACGGCGATTACGCGCCAGCTCGGTTTGTAATGAGTGGTTAAGTTCACGCAGGCGCTGAATCCCGGCCCCCAGCAGCAGCCCGGTCAGGCTCTGAGCCAGCAGGGAGAGCAGTAAATCGACGGGGTGATCGTGCCAGGTCTGGCTGGCAATCAGCGCGATAGCGTTCATCAGGGTGGCAATCAGCGCGCCCTGCCAGCCGTAGTGCCACGCAAGGGCAATAATCGGCAACGCCAGGCAAAACGGGGTAAAGCGCGACAGCTCATCGGGCAGGCCAAGCTGCAGCCACAGGCTGATCGCAAACAGCAGCAGATACCAGATAAGATGCCGGGCGCGCCAGTTTACCGGCTGAGAGACCAGCGCCGGTCCGAGCGGCTGCCAGACGGTACTGGTGAGGTAGTGCCAGATAACCAGGCAGGTGGGAGCCAGCGTCAGACCGCCGGTCAGCGTCAGCAGAAGGGCGTTAAGCATCTCCTCCTCGCCGGTCCACGGCAGGGACTGCAACAGCGCGGCGGCAATCAGCGCCGCCCCCTGACGCAGCAGCGTGCGCCAGTCGCGCTGGTGACGATAACGGGAGATCAGCGCCACCGGGATCAGCGTGAGTACGCTGCCCGTCAGCAGTAAAGGCAAGTGCGCCAGCGCCACCTCCTGCGCCAGCCAGACCAGCATCAGCCATTCGGCGCCCAGCAGTACCGGCCAGAAACCGCGCGGACATTGCAGCATCAGCCCCAGACGCAGGCCAAACGGGAAAAGCAGCACCGCCAGCTCCGGGCGTTCAACCAGATGCAGGCTGATGCTCCACAGGCAGAACCAGGCGGCGGAGAAAATGGAAAAACTGGCAGCAACGGCGATCAGCCGTGAAAACAGCGGGTTCATTGCCAGCTGTCGAACATGCGGCGCGCCAGTTCAACGTCATTACTGACGCCGAGTTTTTCCATCAGGTTAGCGCGGTGAACGTGAACGGTTTTTGGCGACAGCCCCAGGTCCACGGCAATCTCTTTCACCGACATCCCCTGCGCCAGTTTTTCTGCGACCTGACGTTCGCGTCGGGTGAGTGGGTCTTGTCGCCCTGCCGCCAGCTTGATGGCGATATCCGGCGTCAGGTAGCACCCGCCGGTGGAGACCGTGCGCACGGCAGCGATCAGTTCGTCCGGGCTGCAGCGCTTGGAAAGAAATCCACGTGCGCCTGCGTTCAGTGCCTGCTCCACCAGCGCCGGGCTGTCATGGACCGAGAGCATCACGATCGCCATCCCTTTCGGTAACTGGCTCAGCAGCTCGAGTCCGGAGAGATCCGGCATCGAGATATCGCAGATACAGACCTGGACACCGCGCCCGGGCAAACCTGCCAGCGCCTCGCGACCGGAGCCGAACTCTGCCACCACCTGAAAATCAGGCTCAAGGTTCAGCAGCTGGGCAAATCCGGAGCGGACGATGAGATGGTCGTCGATAAGGGCGATGGTGGTCATGGCGCGTTCCTGGCGGGTTAAAAAACGCGCTTACCTTAACGATAAGCGCGTGGGGGTTCAAGCTTTGCGCTATTTACTCGAAGAACACCGCAATTTTGTTAAACATGGTGGGATCGGACTGGTTGCGCACCACTTTCTCGACATCTTCCAGCTTGTCGATCTGCGCAATCATCTGCTCCAGACGCTGATCGTCATTCACCAGTAGCCAGATGCGGCTGTGCTCGCTGCCCTGAATGGGCAGACAGAGGATACCTTCCACGTTAAACGCGCGGCGGGCAAAGAGCCCACAGACGTGCGTCATCACGCCAGGGTGGTTGCGGACGGTGAGTTCCAGAATGACGTTATCATGTTGTTTCTGCATGGCTTATTCCCCCACCATCTCTGTATTTGCCGCACCTGGCGGCACCATCGGGTACACTTTTTGTTCAGGATCGATACGCACGTGGATCAGCGCCGGGCCAGGATGAGAAATCGCCGCCTGCAGCGCCGCATGAGGGTCCGCTTCGGCGTTCAAATCGCAGGTATGCAGGCCAAAACCAGCGGCAATCTGCATAAAGTTAATCGTTCCTGGATAGGTCGCGGCAAACACGCCCTGCGTATAGAACAGACTCTGCTGCTGGTGCACCAGCCCCAGCGCCTGGTTGTTCATCAGGATGATTTTCACGTCTAACTGGTTTTCGGCTGCCGTCGCCATTTCCTGAATGTTCATCATCAGGCTACCGTCACCGGAGAAGCAGATCACCTTGCGATCGGGATTGGCCAGCGCCGCGCCCACTGCCGCCGGCAGGCCAAAGCCCATGGTCCCCAGCCCACCCGAGGTCAGCCACTGACGCGGACGGTTCAGCGGGTAGGCCTGGGCGGTCCACATCTGGTGCTGGCCCACGTCGGTGGTGATAATCGCGCTGTCATCAACGCAGGCGGCCACGGCGTTAATCAGCCCGTAATGGCTCAGCGGGTCCCCCTCGGTTGGAATAGCGCCCGGGAACTCTTTTTGCAGATCGGCAACCAGCTGACGCCAGTCGGCGCGATCGGAAGCGTCCGTTTGCGGAATCAATTGCGCCAGCACCTCGGCAACATCACCCTGAATCGCCACGTGCGGCTGCTTGATTTTACCCAGCTCGGCACGGTCGATATCCACATGAATGATTTTGGCGTTCGGGCAGAACTGCTCGGTCTTGCCAATCGCCCGGTCATCAAAACGTGCACCCAGAACAATCAGCAAATCCGCTTCTTGCAGAATATAGTTCGTGCTGCGCGCGCCGTGCATCCCCAGCATACCCAGCGACAGCGGGTGCGCTTTTGGCAACATACCCAGCGCCATCAGGGTCATGGTGGTGGGCAGGCTTGCTTTCTCTGCGAGCTGGCGTACCGCGTCGGAGGCATTAATCGCCCCGCCACCCAGATAAAGCACCGGGCGTCTGGCGGCGTTAATCATCGCCGCTGCAGCCTGCACGCTCTCTGCGCTGAACTGCGGCGCTGGCGCACGTTCACCCGGCTCCGGCAGCACGTCAATCTCGATCTCTGCGGTCTGAACATCCTTAGGAATGTCTATCCACACCGGGCCGGGACGGCCGGATTGCGCAATACGAAACGCATCGCTGATAACCTGAGGAAGCTCGGCGATATCGCGAACTAAATAGTTATGTTTAGTGATGGGGATAGAGATGCCGTAGGTATCCACTTCCTGAAACGCGTCGGTACCGATCATGGAGGACGGCACCTGGCCGGTGATGCAGATCAGTGGAATTGAGTCCAGGCGCGCGTCGGCGATAGCGGTGACCAGGTTAGTCGCACCCGGGCCACTGCAGGCCATACAGACCGCAGGTTTGCCCTGCGTACGCGCCATACCCTGAGCGATGAAACCCGCACCCTGCTCGTGACGCGCCAGAACGTGACGAATCTGCGTGCTTTGGCTTAACGCATCATACAGCGGCAGCACGGTGCCGCCCGGGATCCCCGCAACCGTGGTGATGCCCTGTCGTTCCAGCAAATGAACGATTAACTGCGCGCCCGTGAAACGCGTTTTGGTGGATGTTGTGCCCGAACTTGCCATGCTCCAGTCCTTTTCTTCTGAGCCGACTTTCCGGGGAGGGTCCTTAAACGAAAAACCCCGCCCGGTTTGCGCCGGCGGGGTTTTGGATTCGTGTGTTGATCCAGTCCCTACGGCGCATTGCCGACGACCACCACCACACGCACGACGACCACTGCGGCTGGTTGCGCAGTTGCTAGTAGGGTCGAGGTGAACATGGATGCTGTCATTGGGGACCTGTGTTTGGAATCTATTGATAGAATTTATACAAACACAGCTTTTCGGGCATGACAATGGAAATATTTTCATCTGCGCAAAAATGCGTCGAAGATCACGTTTCGTTTGTTGCGTGCGGAAAACAAAAAACCTCGCCTGAGCGAGGTTTTTTTTCAGAGTTTTTGCGGTTGGTCGCCGCAGAACACACTGTGTTACGTCAACGCAAAAAGTATACGCGATCGAAGACGAACGCGCAATTCAGGCACGGATTTTGACGTTTTTGAGTATGGACCGCCTTCTGAATTTTGTCCAAAAAATACTGTTCATGCATACAGTATTTATCTATACTGAGGGTGTTCGCAGTGAGCGAGGGGGCCGCAGTTCTACCGGCGCAACGAAGTCCTGGCTGAAACGGGTGGTGCCGTCAGTGCCTTAACCCCCTGAAGTGAGCACACTGTGTTACGTCAATCCAGGTGCTGGTCACAGGCGGCGGAAAGGTACGCCAGCATCGTGCTCCTTTTAACCAAAAGGAGACGCGTATGAGCGTAGTGGATATGGTGATACTTATCCTCAAACTCATTGTTGCTGTACTGCAACTACTTGATGCTGTCCTGAAATACCTTCGGTGATTCAGGTTCAAGTCGCACCTGAGAGGGGCGGGCAACCGCCCCTCTTTAATAACGAGGGAATGCTATGTCGCGTCTGTTAATTGAGCCTGTCACGCCAGAAGAACCAGGCTATATCGCCTTAAAGGCCGAAAGTATCGCATCGAATTTCAACATGCTGCGCCGGCTGGAAGAGAACTGGCAGCGCGGTGAAAACCGTTTTAACGCACCGGGCGAAAAGCTGCTGGGCGCCTTTTTGAACGGCAAGCTGGTGGGCGTATGCGGTCTTAACCGCGATCCCTTCAGCCAGCAGCCGCGCGCCGGCCGCATTCGTCATCTCTACGTCAGCGAGAAGTGCCGCGGGCTGGGCATTGGTAAGCAGCTTCTGACCGTGGTAATGGCCGATGCCAGCATCTGGTTTGATTTTCTCAATACCCACGCCCCGGACGCTGCCTACGGGTTTTATCATCAGGCGGGCTTTACGCTGGTCTCGGATGAACCACGGGTCACACACCGTCTATTTTGCGCGGTGTGACCGGCTGGCAGCATCAGGTTGTGAATGTTACAGTTGAGTGACAATTCACCGCCAGATACGCCATGACCATTACCGTCTTCTGCATTTTACTGTTCGCCGCGCTGCTGCATGCCAGCTGGAACGCCATTGTTAAAGCCGGTACAGACAAGCTCTATTCAGCAATCAGCGTTAGCGGTTCCGCCGCGTTTATCGCCCTGGTATTACTGCCCTTCTCCCCACAGCCGTCTGCTGCCAGCTGGCCGTTTTTAGGGGTCTCCTGCGCGCTGCAGGTGGTGTACACGGTGCTGGTTGCAAAGACCTACCAGGTCTCCGATATGAGCCAGACCTATCCGCTGATGCGCGGTACGGCACCGCTGCTGGTGGCATTGATAAGCGTGCTGGTGCTGGGAGATAGCCTGTCATGGCTCGCGTGGTCCGGCATCGCCGTGATCTGCCTGTCGATTCTGGCTATGGCCATGAACGGCCGCATGACGTCGCGTAAGGGGGTCTGGCTTGCACTGCTCAACGCCTGCTTTATCGCCGGGTATACGCTGGTCGATGGCACCGGCGTGCGGTTATCAGACACCGCGCTGGGCTATACGCTATGGACCTTCTTTATGAATGGTTTCTGCCTGCTCTTGTGGGCGATGATGGCGCGCCGACGCGAAGCTTCCAGATACCTGCGTACGCACTGGAAAAAAGGGCTGCTCGGGGGTATCGGCACCATGGGCTCTTACGGGCTGGCGCTCTGGGCGATGACCCAGGCTCCGCTGGCCGTGGTCGCCGCCCTGCGTGAAACATCCATCCTCTTCGGGGCACTGATCGCATTTGTGCTGTTAAAAGAGAAGGTTGCAGGCCTGCGTATCGCGGCCGCAGTGGGAATTGCGGGCGGGGCGATCCTGCTGCGCCTGGCATAAATCACTGGCAACATTAGTTGCCGATCTTGTTTACAAATCCTGCCTTTACCCCTTCTGACATTCATCACAGGAATGCTTAATTTGTCATCTCTCTGTGGTAGATTCCTCGCGCATTTATGGGAATGCGTAGTCACTTATTCTTTATTTCTCTCTTTTGGCAAAAGTATTCAGCGACATGAAAAAACACAGGAACGTTAACTTATTGTTGATGCTGGTGTTACTGGTGGCCGTCGGTCAGATGGCGCAAACCATCTACATTCCAGCGATCGCCGATATGGCAAAGGAACTTAACGTCCGCGAGGGCGCAGTACAGAGCGTAATGGCAGCTTATCTGCTGACTTATGGCGTTTCGCAGCTGTTCTATGGACCGCTGTCTGACCGCGTCGGGCGTCGCCCGGTGATTCTGGTGGGTATGTCCATTTTCATGGTGGCGACGGTGATTGCCATTACCACCCATAACCTGACCATATTGATTGCCGCCAGCGCCCTGCAGGGTGTCGGCACCGGCGTCGGAGGGGTGATGGCGCGAACCCTGCCACGCGATCTCTATCAGGGCACCCAGCTCCGCCATGCCAACAGTTTGTTAAATATGGGGATTCTGGTGAGCCCTCTGCTGGCGCCGCTGATTGGTGGCCTGCTCGATACGATGTGGTCCTGGCGTGCCTGCTACGCTTTCCTGCTGGTGCTGTGCGTAATTGTGACCTTCAGCATGGCGCGGTGGATGCCGGAAACCCGGCCAACGGACGCGCCACGCACCCGCCTTATCACCAGCTATAAAACGCTGTTCGGCAACGGCGCGTTTACCTGTTATCTGCTAATGCTGGTTGGTGGCCTGGCGGGTATTGCCGTGTTTGAAGCCTGCTCCGGCGTGCTGCTGGGTGCCGGGCTTGGCCTGAGCAGCATGGTGGTCAGTATCCTGTTTATTCTGCCCATCCCGGCCGCATTCTTTGGTGCCTGGTTTGCCGGCCGTCAGAACAAGCGTTTCTCAACGCTGATGTGGCAGTCGGTGATCAGCTGCCTGCTGGCAGGTCTGATGATGTGGATCCCGGGGCTGTTTGGCGTGATGACCGTCTGGACGCTCCTGATCCCGGCGGCGCTGTTCTTCTTCGGCGCGGGGATGCTGTTCCCGCTCGCCACCAGCGGCGCAATGGAGCCGTTCCCGTTCCTCGCAGGCACGGCGGGCGCACTGGTGGGGGGACTGCAGAACATCGGTTCCGGCGCGCTGGCCTGGCTCTCGGCGATGATGCCGCAAACTGGCCAGGCTAGTCTGGGGTTGCTGATGACGCTGATGGGGCTGCTGATTTTACTGTGCTGGCTGCCGCTGGCGTCGCGTGTTCCCCATCACGAGCAGCCGGTTTAACCGCATGATGGCCCGGCTTCTCGCCGGGCTTTTCACAAACAGGCGCGATCATGGCCTGCAGCAGCGGCTCTGGTGCAGGACGCCAGGCGCCCTCTTCCCCGTCGTAAAACTGAATATCCGCGTTGATAGCGTAGGGAACTTTGGCCTTTTGCAGTTCGCAGGCCATAAACGAGGCAAACGCCATTTGCGATGCGGTTGGGGTGAAGTGATTTGATTCACCCACGCCCCAGCCGCCCACCCAGCTGACGTGACCGGTTTTTTGCTGCCAGTGCAGCGCGGTCGCAATGCGATTATGGATAGCCGCTTTCTCCGCCACCGTCCCGGACGTCCACGGATATTTACCGTTACTCTTTAGCGGACCCCACGGGAAAATGTGCCACTCCGCCAGCAGATAATTTTGGCTGTGCGCCGGGAGTTTCAGGCTGGAGAGGTCTTCTGGCGCAGCCCGCAGACGTGGCGCGATGAAGATCATGCGATTAGCATCAATTGCATGAATGTCTTTGACGGTTTTCTCGTAAACCCGATTAAGCGACGCGGCGTTATGGTTGAGCTTGTCCGCCGGTTCATAAATCAGGTCAAAACCCAGCAGGGGATAGCTTTGGCCGAAGTAGTGCGCCACGGCAATCCACCAGTTAATCACCTCTTTTTCCGTCTCGGCTTTCGGGTCGTTTTTATATTCATCGGCCTGATAAGCGATAATCGGGATCACCCCGTATTGCTCGCAGGCTTCCACCAGCTTACGCAGATGAATCAGCCGCGCTTCCGTCGGTTCATCGGCCACGCGGATACGCACATGGCTGATACCCTTCGCACGAAAATCGCGAACCACCAGCGGATCGAACTCCCGAATGCCGCGCTCGGTGCGCGCCCAGTCTACGTCCATCCCCACGCCCAGCTTTTGCGCATAAAGCGCAGCCGTCAGCGGTGGCTCAGCGGCAATCACCCAGCCGGAAGAGAACAGTAACGCAGTGGCAATCAAAGGCTTTAACACGGTGTACCTTGCGAGAAATCAAAAGCATTACCTGTATTTAGCACGCTTTTTCACATTTGGTGTAGCGCCAAAGCGTAATAATTCTTCAGCCAGCCAGTTCTCTCAGCCAGCTAATAAAGGCATCTATTTTCGGCCACTGTCGTCCTGGCAGGGTCGACATGTAGTAATGCTGATGGCATTTAAGCGTTTTCTCCCCAAACGGTGCAATCAACTCACCGCGTTCGAGCCGCTTTTGTACCAGCCGTTTTCGCCCCATCGCGACCCCGACATGGTTCATTGCCGCGACAATCGCTAAATCAGAACGATCGAAGCCAATGCCCGATGATGATGGCATGTTCACTGCAAAATGTGCCGCCCAGCTGAGCCATTCGTCGGTACCGGAATCATTGCTCCAGGCCTGGCGATCGTGCAGGAGCGTACAGTGGCTGAGGTGGCCGGGATTTTTCAGCTGGTCATGTTCCCGGGCATACGCCGGCGAGCAGACGGGTAAAATCGCCTCGTCCATCAGGAAGTGATGCGTCAAATTGGCTGGCGGCGTATCGTCGAAATAGAGCGCCAGATCGATACCGGTTCGCTGCATATTGACGTTTTCATTGCCGGTCAGGATGGTCAGCGAGATCGCGGGATAACGCCGGGTGAAATCCCCGAGCATGGGCACCAGCCAGCACTGGGCAATCGACGGACGAGAGTAAACCGTCAACGTGCCGGACAGCGCCTGGTTCTTGATATCCAGGATCTCCTGGTTCAACGTATCCAGCGACGATTTCAGCGTCCAGTAGACGCGTTTACCCTCCTGCGTCAGCTCCACTTTACGGTGGGAGCGGACAAACAGCGCTATCCCTAACTCCTCTTCCAGCAGGTTGATACGGTGACTCACCGCACTGGGGCTGAGCGACAGCTCCTCCGCCGCCAGCGCGAAGGACTCGTGACGGGCGGCCACTTCAAACGTATACATTTTTGACAGCTGCCAGCCGTTTAACAGCCGGTTTCGACCTTCATTTGCGTCATTCATCGCACTTCTCGCACGGACTTTTGCTGCTCAGGATACCGCTCAAAGTTGAATTTATGTGAACCAAACACGCATTAAGTGCGCTTTTTTGAGTCCAGTCACGCGTTTGATCCAATCTGGCTCATCTGAAAGGCAATTTATATCGTTTGTCAGCACCCGCTGATTTTTCGTCCAATACCCGTAAATAACATAAGGGTGAGGTGAGATATGGGTGCTCAGGTCTGGGTTGTGGCGACGCTGCTCATCAGCATCGCGTTAATCGTATTAACTATCGTAAAACTGAAGTTTCACCCGTTCCTGGCGCTGCTGCTGGCGAGCTTTTTTGTCGGTGCCATGATGGGAATGCGCCCGCTGGACATGGTGAATGCCATTGAAAGCGGTATTGGCGGCACGCTCGGCTTCCTGGCGGCGGTGATCGGGCTTGGCACCATCCTCGGCAAGATGATGGAGGTGTCCGGTGCGGCAGAACGCATTGGGATAGCGCTTCAGCGTTGCCGCTGGCTGTCAGCCGATGTCATCATGGTACTGGTGGGGCTTATCTGCGGCATTACGCTGTTTGTTGAAGTCGGCGTCGTCCTGCTGATCCCGCTGGCCTTCTCCATCGCCAAAAAGACCCATACCTCGCTGCTGAAGCTGGCCATTCCCCTCTGTACCGCGCTGATGGCGGTGCACTGCGTGGTTCCGCCGCAACCGGCGGCCCTGTTTGTCACGAATAAGCTGGGGGCGGACGTGGGGACGGTTATCGTCTACGGTCTGATGGTTGGCCTGCTGGCCTCGCTGGTTGGCGGCCCGCTGTTCCTGAAATTGCTGGGCGATCGCCTGCCCTTTAAAGCCGTCCCGGCTGAATTTTCTGACCTCAACGTTCGTGAAGAACATACGCTGCCCTCGCTGGGAGCCACGCTGTTTACCGTGCTGCTGCCCATCGGCCTGATGCTGGTGAAGACCCTCGCCGAGCTGAATATGGCAAGAGAAGGCACGCTGTATACGCTGCTGGAATTTATCGGTAACCCGATCACCGCCATGTTCATCGCCGTGTTCGTCGCCTATTACCTGCTGGGGCTGCGCCAGCATATGGGGATGGGTACGATGCTGACCCATACCGAGCATGGCTTTGGCGCCATCGCCAACATTCTGTTGATTATCGGCGCGGGCGGCGCGTTTAACGCCATCCTCAAAACCAGCGGCCTGGCCGATACCCTGGCGCACATTCTGTCGAACCTGAATATGCACCCGATCCTGCTCGCGTGGCTGGTGGCGCTGGTTCTGCACGCGGCGGTGGGGTCGGCCACGGTGGCGATGATGGGCGCAACCGCCATCGTCGCACCCATGCTGCCGCTCTATCCTAACGTCAGTCCGGAGATCATCACCATTGCCATCGGTTCCGGTGCCATTGGCTGCACGATCGTGACCGATTCCCTCTTCTGGCTGGTGAAGCAGTACTGCGGTGCCAGCCTGAACGAGACCCTGAAGTACTATACGACGGCGACGTTTATCGCCTCGGTACTTGCACTTGGCAGCACATTCCTGCTTTCTTTCATTATCTGAGCGCGAAGAGACGTACTATGGAAAACGCAACTATCAGCACCTTAACCGCACAGTTCCCTCTGATTGAGGATCTGATTGCCCTGAAAGAGACCACCTGGCTAAACCCGCGCACCACCTCGCTTGCTGAAGGGTTGCCGTATGTCGGGCTGAGCAAAGCCGATGTGGACGACGCGCATGCACGCCTTAACCGCTTTGCGCCGTATCTGGCAAAAGCGTTCCCCGAAACGGCGGCCACACAGGGGATTATCGAGTCCGAGCTGGTGGCTATCCCGGCGATGCAGAAAAGGCTGGAGAACGAATCGGGGGTGGCCATTCCCGGCACGCTGCTGCTGAAAAAAGACAGTCATCTGCCTATCTCTGGCTCCATCAAAGCGCGCGGGGGCATCTATGAAGTGCTGACTCACGCCGAGAAACTGGCGCTGGAAGCAGGGTTGCTGAGCGTCGAAGACGATTACAGCATCCTGCTGGAACCGCGTTTTAAAGCGTTCTTCAGCCAGTACAGTATCGCGGTGGGATCCACCGGCAACCTCGGGATGTCCATTGGCATCATGAGCGCGCGCATCGGCTTTCAGGTTACGGTGCACATGTCTGCCGATGCCCGTGAGTGGAAAAAAGCCAAACTGCGCAGCCACGGTGTGATCGTCGTGGAATATGAGCAGGATTACGGCGTGGCGGTGGAGCAAGGACGTAAGGCCGCGGAGAGCGATCCGAACTGTTTCTTTATCGACGATGAGAACTCCCGCACGCTGTTCCTCGGCTATGCGGTGGCAGGCGAGCGGCTAAAAGCGCAGTTTGCCGCACAGGGTCGCGTGGTGGATGCGGAACATCCGCTGTACGTCTATTTGCCTTGTGGCGTCGGTGGCGGTCCTGGCGGCGTGGCGTTTGGCCTGAAGCTGGCCTTTGGCGATAACGTACACTGTTTCTTCGCCGAGCCGACGCACTCCCCGTGCATGCTGCTGGGGGTCTACACCGGACTGCATGATGCCATCGCCGTGCAGGATCTGGGTATCGACAACGTGACGGCCGCCGACGGGCTGGCGGTTGGACGCGCGTCTGGCTTTGTGGGCCGGGCGATGGAGCGGCTCCTTGACGGGTTCTATACCCTTTCCGATCAAAGCATGTACGACATGCTCGGCTGGCTGGCGCAGGAAGAAGGCATTCGCCTTGAGCCGTCGGCGCTGGCGGGCATGGCCGGGCCGCTGCGTGTTCCTGTCGCATCCGCGAACGCGACCCATCTGGTCTGGGCGACCGGCGGCGGAATGGTGCCGGAAGACGAGATGGCGAAGTACCTGGCTAAAGGGAAAAAATAAACTGCAGATGGGTGACCGCAAACAGCAGTGACAACGACAGCACCGCGAGGGCGATCAGGAACTTATCGCGCACCGCCTTCGGCTGTACAAAATCGTCCTGCGTCACATCCATTACGTTGCGACTGCGGGTATAGCGCCACAAAACGATCGCCACAAGCGCCAGCACGACCAGTGAGATCCAGAATGGCACGCCTGTGCGATGCCAGTTGTGCTTGATGGCGAGGGCAATCAGCGCGCCATACCCCAGTAACGTACGCAGCCAGGCCAGCGACGTCCGCTCCGGCTGCAGGCCGGGGTCGGCTTCGCGTCGCGCTTTGCGGTTATCCACCATACAACACCAGCACCATCACCACGCCCGCTACCGCCAGCAAAATCATGCTGATGATGAGTAACCCACGCGTATAGGGGAGATCCTGCTTAAGCCGCATCGCCTTTTCGTTACGCAGCCAGCGCAGGTAGCCGTATATGGCCAGCACGCCGGCAAACAGGCACAGCAGCAACGCCAGCACTTCGCGGATCAGCGGCGTGGCAAAATCAGGCGCGAGCTGGTCAAGCCCCACACCCGCGGCGAGAAAGCCCAACGCGGTGCGGATCCATGCGAGGAACGTACGCTCATTAGCCAGCGAGAAGCGGTAGTCAGGGGCTTCACCGAGGCGGGAAATTTTCATGAAGATTCCTTGTCTGCTACAGGCAGGTTCCAGCATAGCGTAAATCGACAAGGACAAGGAGACCGGCATCGGGCGATGCCGGTCAGGACGATTAATGCAGCGCTGGCCAGTACGCTTTGTTGGCCTCGATCAGGTCATCCAGAATCGCTTTCGCAACGGAGGCGCTCGGCACCGTTTTCGACAGCGTAATCGCCTGCCACAATTTCTGGTACGAGCGCTGCTCCCAGGCATCCACTACCAGTTTTTCCACCGCTACCTGTTGGCTCATCAACCCTTTCTGGAAGTGTGGAATATCGCCCACCGTTAACGGCTCCGGCCCGTTATGACCGACCAGGCACGGAATTTCTACCATCGCGTCGGCATCAAAGTTATGAATGGCACCGTTGTTGGGCACAATCAGCAGCATGCGCTCCTGAGTGTTGAAGGCAATCGCAGTCGCCAGATCGACGATGTACGACGCATGTTCGTCGATTTCCAGCTCCCCGGCGGACGATACACCGGCTTCGATAATCGCCCGGCAGGCGCTGAACACATGCTTCTCACGGTGATCCATCACCTCGTTAGCGCGCGTGCGTTCCGGATTGGAGTGCGCGACCACGTAGTCCGGGAACAGGTAATATTTCAGATAGGTGTTTGGCATGGTGTCCGGATCCAGCGCCTGCACATCTTTTGCCTTCGCGAACGTGTCGTTCCAGCTGGCTTCGGTATGGGCATTGTCAGAGGGCGGCACATAGCCGTTTTTCGCGACATATTCGCGCAGTTTCGGCATTAAATCATTGCCGTTTGCATCTTCAATGGATGTCCACCATCCGAAGTGGTTCAGCCCGTAGTAACGCACGCGCATCTCTTTACGGTCTTTAAGGCCGACTATCTGCGCCATACGCCCTTCTATGCCGATGGGCATATCGCAGATGTTGAGGATTTTGGCGTTGGGTCGCAGGCGACGGGTCGCTTCAGCCACGATGGCCGCCGGGTTCGAGTAGTTCAGCATCCACGCATTCGGGGAGTATTGCGTCATGTAATCGACCAGCTCCAGCACGCCGCCAATAGAGCGCATGCCGTAGGCGATCCCGCCGGGTCCGCAGGTCTCCTGACCCAGCACACCGTGACGCAGGGGGATTTTCTCGTCTTTTTCACGCATCGGGTATTTCCCCACGCGGATATGTGCCATCACAAAATCGACGTCGGTAAAGGCCGCTTCAGGATCGGTGGTGTAGCTAAACTCAATCTCCGGAGCCTGCTCTTTAAGGATGATCTTGCACGCCTCGGCGATGGTCTCCTGACGTGCGCCGTCGTTGTCATAGAATTTCAGCGCGCGCAGCGGAAAACGGTCACGGTTGGCTAACAGCATCAGGACGATCCCCGGCGTGAAGGTACTGCCGCCGCCTGCAATGACAACTGAGAATTTTTTCATGATATAGCCTCTGTCAGGGTAGTTTGTTCGTTTGTTGAAGGGGTTTTCATCAGCGATTCAAGCTGGTCTCGCACCTGAGGGACGTGCAGTCCAACAATCACCTGAATGCCGTTGCCGCGTCGCACCACACCGTGTGCGCCCAGGGCCTTAAAGACGTCGTCGCTTTGGGTTTGCGCCATGTCGACCAGCGCGATACGTAAGCGGGTGGCGCAGTTATTAATGCTTTCGATATTGGCCGCGCCGCCCAGCGCCTGCAGGAATCCGGCGGCTTGCCCAACCTGCTGGCTGGCGGCAGCCGGTGCGGTGGTTTGCCCGCGTGCCGCTTTATAATCCGCCTTGCTGTAAAGTTTGACTTCGCTCTCTTCACGGCCCGGGGTTTTAAGGTTCAGCCGTTCAATCAGCGTTTTGAAGACCACGAAATAGAGGCCGGTGAAGCAAAGACCGATACCCATCTGGGTGAATACCGTCGAGGCGTGGTTGTGGAACATGGGGATCCAGTTTTGCGGCAGGAACTGGTCCAGCAGTCCGCCGCCCATGTTGCCCACGACGCCGAAGATGTACATCACCGTCGCCATCGTGGCAGCCAGAACGGCGTGGACGGCAAACAGCAGCGGCGAAATGAACAGGAAGGTGAATTCCAGCGGCTCGGTAATGCCCACCAGCACGGCGGTCAGCGTGGCCGGGATCAGCAGGCCTGCCACTTTGACGCGGTTTTCCGGTGACGCGGTGTACCAGAGCGCCAGCGCAATCCCGACAGAGCCAAACACTTTGGCGTTGCCATGAAGCGCAAAACCGCCTTCCGGGAACAGGGTTTTCAGCGGCAGCGTGCTTTGGCTAAATTCCTGAAGATGCTGCGCCCAATAAACCTGGATGCCGCCCTCGACCGCTGCCGGGCCAAAGATAAACGGACCGTAGACAAAGTGGTGTAATCCGGTAGGGATCAGAATGCGTTCCAGGAAGGTATAAACCCACACCCCCAGCGCACCGGCAGAGCGTAAAAAGGCCTGCAGGGACTCAATGCCCAGCTGCACTTTCGGCCAGCCCATCAGCGTCAGCCAGGCGCAGGGGATCATCACAAAGAACGCGAGGATAACGACAAACGAGGTGCCCTGAAAAATCCCCAGGAAAACAGGCAGCTGCTTGTCGAAATAGCGGTTGTGGATAGCGGTGACAATCCCCGAAATCACAATCGCCCCAATGATGCTGGTATCGAGCGTTTTGATACCGGCAATCATGGCCAGTCCGCTGCCGGCAGTGGGCTCAGCGGCGAAGTCGACGCCAAAGAAATGACCCCATGTCATCCCCATCGCATTGATAAAGTAGTTCCAGGTCAGAAAACTGATCAGCACCGCCAGACAGGCGCGGCCCTGCGCCTGCTTCGCCAGACCAATCGGTAAACCCACGGCAAAAATCAGCGGCATATTGCGAAACACCGCCCAGCCGCCCTCTTCAATGATGTGAACAATTTGCGCGAACAGATTATCGGGGGCGGTTAAGGCCTCGCCCACAAACAGCGGGTTGCGAAGCATGATGGCGATCCCGACCACGATCCCGGCAAAGGGAAATAACAACACCGGGGTAAACATGGCGCCGCCAAAACGTTGTATTTGACTGAGCATTTTTAAATCCTCACGTAACAACCTGTAGGGGGTAGAGGCCTTTATGATTTTTTGCTGGGCCTGAAGTGAGCATAAGAATTTACCCATGGGCGAACATGACGTGCCGCTGCGATTCGTGATCGCATTCATGGTTTTATTTTGACCAATCAGGTCTACTTTTCGTGGTTAATATGGACATGTCAGGACGCAAGCCACGCGTTAATACGGGCAGAGAGGTCTACTGGTGATCTACAAATCTATCGCTGACAGGTTGCGGCTGCGGCTAAATTCGTCGGACTACAATATCGGGAGTCCGCTGCCGGGTGAGAAAGCGCTGGCGCAGGAGTTTGGCGTGGCGCGGATGACCATTCGAAAGGCGCTGGATCTGCTGGTGAACTGGGGGCTGGTTGAACGCCGACACGGTAGCGGGACATTCGTGGCGCGTAAAGATGTCCACCACGAAACCACCAATCTGACCGGGCTGGTGGAGGTGCTGCGCCAGCAGGGAAAAGAGGTGCAGAGCAAGGTGCTACAGTTCGAAGTGATGCCCGCCCCGCCCGCTATCGCCAGCCAGCTCCGCATTCAGGTGGATGAGCGCATCTACTTCTCGCGCCGGGTGCGTTATGTCGACGGAAAGCCCCTGATGCTGGAGGACAGCTTTATGCCCGTGAAGCTGTTCCGCACGCTTTCACTGGCACATCTGGAAGGGTCGAAGTTTGATTACATCGAGAAGGAGTGCGGAATAACCATCAGCGGCAACTACGAGAGCCTGACGCCGGTGCTGGCAGATAAACAGCTCGCCGGTTACCTGAACCTGCCGGAACAGACGCCGCTGCTGCGGATAACGTCTCTCTCCTACAGCGACAGCGGCGAATTTCTCAATTATTCCGTGATGTTCCGTAATACCCGTGATTACCAGGTGGACTACCATCTGCGGCGCATCCACCCGGACGATCTGCTAGCTCATCCCCCAGAACAGCACCGCCAGTAGCTGCGGGGTAATAATGCGCAGGAACATCACCAGCGGGTAGACCGTGGCGTATGACAGCGCCGCCGCGCCGCTGGTGGCGTGCAGGTTGTTGGCAAAGGCCAGTGCGGGTGGGTCAGTCATTGATCCGGCGAGCATGCCGCAGAGCGTCAGATAGTTCATTTTGGCGAACATCCGCGCCAGGATCCCCATCGTCAGGAGCGGAATCGCCGTGATAAATATCCCGTAGCCGACCCAGCTCATCCCCTCGCCCTTCACCAGGGTATCGATAAAATCGCCCCCGGATTTCAGGCCGACCACCGCCAGAAACAGCACAATCCCCAGCTCGCGCAGCGCCAGGTTGGCGCTTGGCGGCATAAACCAGTAGAGCTTACCGATACAGCCGATACGCCCGAGGATCAGTGCCATAATCAGCGGTCCACCCGCCAGGCCCAGCTTGAGCGCAACCGGAAAACCCGGGACATACAGCGGAATGGAGCCAAGCAGCACTCCCAGCCCGATACCGATAAAGACCGGCAACATCTGCACCTGCTGCAGTTTTTGCTGGGCGTTACCCACCATGTCCGCTACCGCATCAATGGATGACGGGCGTCCGACCAGGTTCAGGATATCGCCGAACTGCAGGCTGGCTTCCGGGCTGGCGACCAGTTCCACCCCAGCACGGTTAAGACGGGAGATCACGACGTCATAGCGCTCTTTAACCTGCAAATCGCGTATTTTCTTGCCAAGCACGTGCTCGTTGGTCACCACGACGCGCTCTACACGCATATCGGTGCCGCGCGTGGAGAGCGAGGTCTCCACCTCCTGACCAATCACCAACCGCGCGTTGTTTAAATCCCCGGGCTGTCCGACCAGGTGCAGCAGGTCACCCTGCTGAATAATGGTCCCGGGCGCAGGTACCATCAGCATATCGTCACGTTTAAGGCGTGAGCAGATAATATTGGCGCTGTTCAGGATCGGTACATCCTGAATCGCCATATTGTTGAGGTTGGGGTTATCGACGCGAATGTTGATGGTTTTGATCGGCATATGGCCGTTGGTGAGCGTGGTTTCGTGGTCTTTTGCCTCGTTTTCGACGTTAATGCGAAAGAGTACCCGCACCAGCCACATGGAGAGCAGAATGCCGCAAATCCCAAACGGATAGGCCATGGCGTAGCTCATCCCCATCTGGTCGACAATACCGGGGGAGATGCCAAGATCGCGCAAAATTTGCTGCCCTGCACCCAGTGCAGGCGTATTGGTGACCGCCCCGGAGAAAATACCCAGCACCACCGGCAGCGGAATATCGAAGAGCTTATGCAGAATGGCGGTGACCAGCCCTCCCATCACCACAATGCCGAAGGCAAACAGGTTCAGCCGTAATCCGGAGACCCGAAGGGAAGCGAAAAAGCCAGGCCCCACCTGAATACCGATGGTGTAGACGAAGAGGATCAGACCGAATTCCTGGATGAAATGGAGCATTTCGGCGCTGAGCACCAGCCCAAGCTGGTCGGCAAAATGGCCGACAAAAATCCCGCCGAACAGCACCCCGCCTATCCCAAATCCGACGCCGCGGATTTTAACATTGCCAATCCACAGACCCACCACTGCGACCAGGGCCAACACGCTAACGGTTAACGCGATATCACTCATGATCCACTTCCTGTGCATAACCTTAGTTATGCTACGGATTCTCTCAGAGCCGCACGCGGTTGTATGGGCGATGGCGCACAAAAAAGCCCTGCCGGGGCAGGGCGTTATCTTTTCATCCTCTCCCTGTGGGAGTGGCAACAACCCGCAGAGGGTTAACTGTTCAGCGCAGGACGCTCGCTAATGGCGATACGCTGCGGTGCAATGGCTTCCGGCACGTTGCGGGTCAGGTCGATATGCAGCAGCCCGTTGGTAAATGTCGCACCGGACACTTCCATATGGTCAGCCAGAGTAAAGCTCAGGCTAAACGGCTGATTAACCAGGCCCTGGTGCAGCCATTTGGTCTCGGTTTCTTGTTTTTCCGGCGTACCTTTCACGGTCAGGCGCGTGCCTTCGAGCTGAATATCCAGATCGTCCTGGCGGAACCCGGCCAGCGCAAGGGTGATGCGATAGTGGTTGTCATCGCTTTTTTCGATGTTGTACGGCGGAAACGTCTGTTGCTCGGTGGTGCTTTGCAGGGCATTAGCCAATTTGTCAAAACCAATCCACTGACGCAGCAGGGGGGATAAATCGTAGTTACGCATACTAAATCTCCTTCTGAGAAGCGAGTTCGGCACAGTTTATTTTTGTGCGCAGTTGTTCCTGCAAATCCTCATGGATTCACATATGCTCCCATTACGGCAAGCAATTCTGGGTGGGCCGCTCGCGCGACCCGCATAATCAGTTGATCTCGATACGGCGCGGTTTTTTCTCTTCCGGAATCACACGTTCCAGTTCGATAAACAGCAGGCCGTTGACCAGGTTCGCGCCTTTCACGTGAATGTTCTCGGCTAACTGGAACTTGCGTTCAAAGTTGCGCTCGGCGATACCCTGATAAAGGTAGGTGCGTTCTTTCTGCTCAGCCGTATGTGAACCTTTCACCACCAGCAAGTTGTCCTGCGCGGTGATCTCCAGTTCGTTCTCTGCAAAACCGGCGACGGCAATGGCGATGCGGTAGTGGTTTTCATCAACCAGTTCAACATTGTATGGAGGGTAGCCGTTGCTCTGGCTTTGGTTATTTTCTAAATGGTTAAACAGGCGGTCAAAACCAATTGCAGAACGGTATAGCGGGGAAAGATCGAAGTTACGCATAAATAAAAGCTCCTGAAATCAGCGAGAAATTGTAGCCTTCCACCATGGACAGGCCAGTGTGCCCCTGAACACCCCTCAGGCGTGTTCGTTATCGGGTTACATTCTTAAAATGGGTCTGGAACCGGTCTTTTCAAGCGCAGCAGGCGCACTTTTTTTTGCACTTTCGTGCATCTCGCTTAGACTGGGACAACAGCACAAAGGGTTAAATTGCGATGGCTGCCACAGTGCGGGGTTATCGGGCTATCCATTTTGAACGAGGCTCGCTATAACCCTGAGTTGCAGGTTTATGCAGTGCCATTAACGATGACTGAGTGATGATGAAAAATGTTCTGATAAAGCTGACGACGTTCAGCGGGGTTGTTTTACTTTGCGGGTGTTCGAGCGTGATGTCTCACACCGGCGGTAAAGAAGGAACATATCCGGGGACGCGTGCCAGCGCTGAGATGATCTCCGATGACGATACCAACTGGGGCACAAAATCCCTGGTCATCCTGGATATGCCGTTTACGGCTGTGGCCGATACGCTTTTGCTGCCGTGGGATATGTTCCGTAAGGACAGCTCCGTGCGCTCGCGGGTAGAGAAAAGCGAGCAGCAAAATCTGGCCACCAATTCCGTCATTCCGCCCGCTTAACGCCAACGCGTTAACGCTGCCCGGTTTCCGTTAGCCAAAGCTGACGGAAACCTTCTGTCTCTTCCATCCATGCAATAAAACGCCCGTCCGGGGAAAACACGACCGCATCACCAGACGGTGGATTGCCGTGATCGGACGTCAAAAACGTCACCTCTCCGGTTTGCGCATCACAGCAGGCAATCCGCTCTTCCAGCACAAATCCAAGACGGTGACCGGCTGGGTGCCAGGTAAATGCCGACTGAATGTCACTTTCGTTATACGTCAACTGGCGTGGTTCGCCGCCTTCAGGAGCGATAAGCCACAGCTGCACAATGCCCTTATCATCACGCATCAGAAACGCAATCTGCGTCCCCTGCGGGTTACAGCGCACCCAGTGACGCGGCACGTTTACCAGCCCCGGGAATGCCCGCTGGTGGGTAAAGGTCAGCCGGCGCTGCATGACACCCGCCGGGGGCGCAGGCAGCGTCTCAGGAGTCCCCTGCAGCGGCGCATCGCCCGCGCGTTTCCATCCCTGCTCGTCGTTGGGCAGATCCACAATAAACAGTTCCGGCACTTTCTCGCCTGTCGCAGACACGGTATCGCCGATAAACGCCAGCCTGTCATTGCCCACCCAGCCCTCTTCATAGGCTCGGTTGATCTCATCGCTGCCGGGCTGAGGCGCGGGCGTCGTGCGGCTCACCAGCACGCTCCAGAAGGTGCCGGAATATTCACGTGGATGCGTCCCTTGCGGCGTCACCGGGCCAAAAGGCGCTGCGACGCCGACGTTACGTAAATCGAGCTTCGGGTCACGTTCATGCAATACATGGTCGTTGTAGGTAAAGCTCACGAACTGTCCGTCAGGGCTAAAAACGTGCACGTGGCTGCCGCCACGCAGCGCGCCTGCGGTATAAGGCGGCGTGATATCCATGGCATCCAGGTTACTCACCTGACCGTTGTGTACAACCACGCCCTGACGATGATGAAAATCGTAGTGCCAGTCTGCATCCGGGTTTTCCGGGCCGTGGATAAAGACATATTTGTCCTGCTGCGGATGAACGGTCACCACGCCAACATGCGCACCGTGACTGGCGCGATAGATCACCTCGACGTCACCCGTAATAACATTGACCCGCTCAATGGTTTCACCGGTAAACGATGCGCCGGACGGACGCACATCGTAGGCCAGCCACTGGCTGTCCGGCGTCCAGGTATTGATATTGGTAAGCTGGTGATGACGGGAGGCGAAGGTGATTTGTTTCATGGCGTTACCCTGATGCGCAGTTATCGCATCAGGGTAAAACATTGCGGGGAATTAGCCTACACGTTTGACGTCACCTACCAGCAGGATATAGGAGAGCGCACCGAGCAAGGCCACTGCGGAGATATAGATCAGTGCCGGGCCAAAGCCATAGTCCTGAGCCAGATAACCGATGACCAGCGGAACCGTGATCCCCCCCAGGCCGCCGACAAAGTTGAACACGCCACCGGTCAGACCAATCAGGCGCATCGGGGCCAGCGAGGAGACCAGCGACCAGGTGATGGAGGCAAAACCGTTACCGAAGAACGCAATCGCCATCAGCGTCATAATCCAGACCGGATCGTTGGTGTAGTTTGCGCCCATGATGCAGGTGGAGATCAGCAGCCCGCAGATAATAGGCGTTTTACGCGCGACACCCAGCGAGAACCCTTTTTTCACCAGCCTGTCCGCCAGCCAGCCAGAAAGCAGTACACCAAAGAAGGCCGCCAGGAACGGTACGGTGGTCATAAAGCCTGCCTTCAGCGCGGTGATGCCTTTTTCCTGGGTCAGATAGTTCGGGAACCAGGTCAGGAAGAACCACAGCGTGGAGGTCACCGCGAACTGCCCCAGATAAACCCCCACCAGCTTGCGATGAAAAACCAGCTTCCAGTCGGCTTTGGTCAGCGGCTGACGCGCCTCTTTTTTCACCGGCGCATCGCCATCCACCAGACCGCCCCCGTCGCGGATATAGTCCAGTTCAGCGTTGCTGATACTTTTGGTGAGACGCGGCGGTTGATAGACCTTGAACCAGATCAACGACCAGATAATGCCGATCCCCCCGGTCACAATAAAGACCCAGTGCCAGCTCAGCAGTTCCTGGATCCAGATCAGCAGCGGCGTCAGGAACGCCAGGCCGACAAACTGCCCGGAGGTGTAGAATCCAACGGCCGAGGCGCGTTCATGCTCCGGGAACCAGCTGGTCACCATGCGGTTATTGGTCGGAAACGCCGGGGCTTCGAAAATCCCGGTGATCGCACGCAGGCCAATCAGCGACATCAGCCCGGTGGCAAAGCCCTGGAACAGGGTCGCCACCGACCAGCCGAAGATGGCAATGAAATAGGTCAGGCGCGAGCCGACGCGGTCAAGGAACCAGCCGCCGGGGATCTGGCACAGCGTATACAGCCAGGCAAACGCCGAAAAGACGTAGCCCATTTCCGCTTTGCTGATCCCAAACTCCTCCTGAATATGGGCTGAAGCCACGGCAAGGTTGGCGCGGTCAACGTAACAGATGACCACAGTAATAAAGATCATGACCAGCGTCAGGTAGCGCCGACGCCCGGTTTTTGCAGCAGTAACAGGAATATCCATCGCAATCTGTCTCCAGATTTTGGGCATAGCGAAGCCGCTCACCATGCCCTGTAATTTACAGAGGGTGTGTGTTTGTTATTGTTGAAATTACTTTTTAGTGGCGATGTGCTTTGGCTGAATTACCACTCAGCGACAGAGCCATCTTCATGACGCCATAACGGGTTGCGCCAGTCAGGCGCGTTTTTACTCAGCTCAATGACTTTGGCTTCGTCGATATCCACGCCAAGGCCCGGCTTCGTTAACGGTTTAAAGAAACCGCCTTCCATGCTGAAATCATCTTTGTTTTTCACAAAGTCGAGCAGTTCCGCGCCCTTGTTATAGTGAATGCCCATGCTCTGTTCCTGGAATACCGCGTTGCGCGAGACAAAGTCGACGTGCAGACAGGCTGCCAGTGCGATCGGCCCCAGCGGACAATGCGGTGCCAGCGCCACGTCGTAGGCTTCCGCCATCCCGGCGATTTTGTAGCATTCCGTGATGCCGCCGGCATGCGACAGATCCGGCTGCAATATCGCCAGGCCGCCAGCTTCCAGCACGCGTTTGAACTCGAAGCGCGAGAACATGCGCTCACCGGCGGCAATCGGGATATGCGTCTGTGCGGCCAGTTTCGGGTAGTACTCCGCCTGCTCGGCCAACACCGGCTCTTCGATAAACAGCGGACGGTACGGCTCCAGCTCTTTAATTAGCACTTTGGCCATCGGCGCGCTGACGCGACCGTGGAAGTCCAGGCCAAACTCAATCTCGTTGCCGAACGCTTCACGGATCTGCGCCACGGTATTTACCGCGCGGTCTACCGCCCGTGAGTTGTCGATGACACCCATCTCTTCGCAGCCGTTCAGTTTAAAGGTGTCAAAACCAATATTGCGCAGCTGCCTGATACCGTCGATCACTTCCGCGGGACGGTCGCCGCCCACCCAGCTGTAGGCTTTGATTTTGTCGCGCACCAGGCCGCCCATCAGCTGCCAGACCGGGGCATTCAGCACTTTGCCTTTGATATCCCATAACGCCTGGTCGATACCGGCGATGGCGCTCATCAGAACCGGTCCACCCCGGTAGAAACCTGCGCGGTACATCACCTGCCACAGGTCGTTGATGCGGGCAGGATCTTGTCCTGTCAGGTACTCGCCCAGCTCATGCACCGCCGCTTCCACGGTACGCGCACGCCCTTCAATGACCGGTTCGCCCCAGCCGACCACGCCTTCATCGGTTTCGATTTTCAGGAACAGCCAACGCGGCGGTAAACGGTACGTGGTGAGTTTGGTTATTTTCATTTCACTGCCTCTCGATACGCTTTCACAAATGCGGCCGCCTGCTGTGCGGTACGTTCGACGGATTGCCCGGCGCGATAGAGATCGCTGCCCAGACCCGCCCCGACACAACCTGCGTTGATCCACTGCGCCAGGTTTTCTGGCGTCACGCCCCCCACCGCAAAGACCGGTACGCTGGCGGGCAATACCGCTTTCAGCGCGCTGATATAGGCCGGACCAAAAGCCGATGACGGGAAAATTTTGAGCGACTGCGCGCCCGCATCGAGAGCCGCGAACGCTTCTGTTGCCGTTGCGCATCCCGGGCAGACGGTCATGCCGTAGCCCACTGCGCGACGGATCACCTCAGGGTGAATATTCGGCGTCACAATCAGCCTGCAGCCCATCTGCGCAAGCTGGTCCACCTGCTCCGGTTGCAGAACGGTGCCAGCGCCAATCAGCGCCTTATCACCAAACGCGTCCACGACCGCCGGGATGCTCTTTTCCCACTGTGGGGAATTAAGCGGTATTTCCACGGCGTCAAAACCGGCGTCGATCGCCGCACCTACGTGCGCTAATACCTCGTCGGGCGTGACGCCGCGCAGGATAGCGATGAGGGGAAGATTAGTTTGCCACTGCATGAGCGATGCTCCTTATTCCTGCCTGAAATGCCGTGTCGCCTTCTACCGCTGCTACGTCCCGCCCGATGGCATTGAACGCCTGGCGGTAGCGAGAGGTCAGCGATGAACCCGCGACGAGGGTGATGGCCTGTTGCCCGGCGAACTGCTCGCTCAGGCTGGCGACTTCCGCGCCAATCAACAGGCCCGATAAAAATTCGCTGACCTGCGTACGGGGAAGCGTGCCCAGTACATGCGAAGCGCGAACTTCAAAAAGTTGCGGCAAAACGGCAGGGCTGGCGATACCCCGCTCCAGCCCGGCGGCAAAGGCCCCGGGCGAAGCGTCCTGCTCCGGCAACCCCACGCCCACCAGCGAGTGCGTCAGCAGCAAGTGGTGCAGCTCACCGGTCATCACGGTGCGAAAATCGTGGATGTGCTCAGCGTCGGCTTGCACCCATTTACAGTGCGTGCCGGGCATGACGTAGACAGAAGAAGGAGAGAGCGTGCGCGCGCCAAGGAGCTGGGTCTCTTCGCCGCGCATCACATTGTGGTTATCGTTCCGGGAAACGCACAATCCTGGAATAATCCAGATATTGTCACCAACGGACGCTAACTGCTCGCCAATGGCAGCGAACGCGGCAGGTACGGGCAGATAAGGCGCGACCTTCCAGCCCACGTTACTGCCCACCATACCCGCCATGACCACCGGCGTGGCGCCCTCGCGCCAGTTGTGTGTCACCTCTGCTAACACCGCCTCGGGGGATTTACCGTTCAGGCGCGTCACGCCTGCTTCTGATTGCCTGCTTTCCAGGCACTGCTCGCCCTGATACAGCCAGGCGCGCAGATTGGTCGATCCCCAGTCAATAGCGATGTAGCGAGATGTCATGTGATTTCCTTCAACCTTCGTGTCGAGCTGGCGATCATCGTAAGTGCCGCCTGCTCTGCCGCGTCGCCGTCCTGATGCCGGATAGCATCGAACAGCGCTTTATGTTCCTGGAGCGTTTTTGGCATGTTGGCCTCATCGCCCATCCAGGTTCGTTCAAATACCGCGCGCTGTAGCGAGCTGATGGCAACGCTAAGCTGCTGTAATACCGGGTTATGGACCGACTGCAGCACCGCTTCGTGATAGCGGATGTCCGCTTCGTTGAACGCATCCCGGTTCTGGTTATTGGCAATCATGTCGTTCAGGGCGGACTCAATCTGAGCCAGGTCTCCTGACGTTGCACGTTCCGCAGCCCAACGGGCGATGGCCGGCTCTACCAGGTTTCGTACCTCACTCATCGCACCAATCAGCCTTGGGTCGTAGTCGTTTTCCAGCACCCACTGCAGGACATCGGTGTCGAGGTAGTTCCACTGATTACGCGGGGCGACAAAGGCGCCGCGGTAGCGCTTCATTTCAATCAGCCGCTTTGCCATGAGCGAGCGAAACACTTCCCGAATGATGTTGCGCGAGGTTTCAAACTCCTCACACAGCTCTGCCTCAGCAGGCAGCGGTGAACCGGGAACGTACTTTCCACCCACAATCTGGGTGCCCAGCGTGATGACGATGCGATCGGTTTTATTGAGAGTCATGGAGAGTCCTTATGCTCTGTATGTTCAGGACTACTTTACCTCGACCGCTGAATTTCGCCTCACTTTTGCAGTACAAACGTGACGCCTTTCGTCATTACCGTGGCTGTAATGTAGTACAATCAATTAATGTTGTACTACAATCCAGATCACAAAAAGAACAATTTGATAAATTCAGCGCAAAAAAAAGCCCCGGTTGATAACCGAGGCTGATGAGCGTGAAACGCTGTTACTGCAGAACAAATTTCTCGATCGCGTAGGCAACGCCGTCTTCGAGGTTAGATTTGGTCACGAAATTGGCCACGTCTTTCACCGACGGGATCGCATTGTCCATTGCCACACCCATGCCCGCATATTCAATCATCGCAATGTCGTTTTCCTGATCGCCCAGCGCCATGATCTCGTCCGGTTTGATGCCCAGCGTATCTGCCAGCGATTTCACACCGGTGCCTTTATTGACGCGTTTATCCAGGATTTCGAGGAAGTACGGCGCACTTTTCAGCACGGTGTATTTCTCTTTTACCTCAGCCGGAATGCGCGCTATCGCTTTGTCCAGGATGTCAGGCTCATCAATCATCATCACTTTCAGGAACTGGGTGCTCGGATCCATTTTCTCAGCTTCGCAGAACACCAGTGGGATCGTCGCGACATAGGATTCATGTACGGTGTAATAGCTGATATCACGGTTAGCGGTATAGAGCGTATTGCGATCGAGCGCGTGGAAATGGGAACCGACCTCGCGGGACAGTTTTTCCAGGAACAGGTAATCGTCATAGTTCAGCGCGGTTTGCGCCACCGTGCTGCCATCCGCCGCCTTCTGTACCAGCGCACCGTTATAGGTAATGCAGTAATCGCCCGGCTGATTCATGTGCAGCTCTTTCAGGTAGCTGTGCACGCCCGCATACGGACGACCGGTGGTCAGTACCACATTCACGCCTTTTGCGCGCGCAGCGGCAATCGCGTTTTTAACGGCTGGAGAAATAGTGTGGTCTGGCAGCAACAGCGTGCCGTCCATGTCGATAGCAATAAGTTTGATAGCCATAGGGTCCCCGGGATAAATGAGTGCTGCCTCATGCTAACGCGATTAAGCCCACAAAAATAGAGCTACATTGCGCAACAAAAGCCCCCTTTTACGCCTGTCCCGGGGATAACGGCTTACTCGCGGGTGAGGACTATTTTGCCAAAAGCACCGCGGTCGAGGTGTACAAGCGCCTCTTCAAGCTGGTTAAAACGGTAGCGGTGTTCAATCACCGGTTTCAGCCCCGTGACATCGACTGCGCGGACAAAATCTTCCAGCGCACGGCGGTGCCCGACGCCAATCCCCTGAATCACCGGTGATTTCAGCAAGAGTTCGCTGGCAGGCAGCGAGATTTCACTCCCGGCCAACACGCCAATGACGGATATGCGCCCGTGAACGGCAACGGCCCGCAGGGAATGTCTCAGGTTCTCCCCGCCAACGGTTTCAATAATATGGTCGATACCGCGATCCTGCGTCAGCGCGTAAATCTCGTCAGCCCAGCTCCCTTTAAGCCGGTTGATGCCCCGATCGGCACCGAGCGTTTTAGCCAGCGCCAGTTTTTCATCACTGCCCGACGTCACAAAAACTTCTGCACCGTGTGCTTTGGCGATTTGCAACGCGAAGATTGCGACACCGCCTGTGCCTTGCACCAGCACCGACTGTCCGGCACGTAACTGTCCGCGCTCCACCAGTGCAAACCATGCGGTAAGCCCCGCGCAGGGTAAGGTGCTGGCCTCTGCGTCATCCAGCGTTTCCGGGGCGGCCACCAGCCAGTTTTCACGCATGATCACGTATTCAGACAGCATCCCCTGAAAGTAACCGCCCAGCGTCTGGTAGGGCAAATTGCGGGCGTCGCCTTTCGGTTTACCGTCTACCCACTCCGGAGAGAAGGTGGAGATGACGCGAGCACCGGGTTTAAAGCGGGTAACGCCTTCCCCCGTACTGTCCACCACGCCTGCCATGTCAGATGCCGGAGTAAACGGGAAGGAGAGCGCGATCGGCATGTTGCCTTCGATGACCATTTTATCGCGATAGTTGAGCGCGACAGCGTTCACCCGCACGCGCACTTCACCCGGGCCCGGCTGGGGAACAGGCGCCTGAGTGAGTCTGAGGTTTTCACGCCCAAGGGCGTCCATTGACCAGCGTTGCATCATCTCTTTCATCTTTTTCTCCTGTTATCAAATGCACTTCAGTACTGACAGTCTAACGTTGACTCATGGTCGCCAGTGGCGATACCTTTTCCCACTATTGATTCCTGAAGAGCGACAAGCCATGACCGATACGCTGAAGGATATTCCCGTTTTTGTCGCCGCCGTAGAGGCAGGCAGTTTTGCTCAGGCCGCGGTGCGTTTGCATTTGTCGCGCTCGGCGGTAGGGAAAAGCATTGCTCGCCTTGAAGCGCGGCTGGGGGTACGCCTGTTTCAGCGCACAACGCGTAGCCAAAGCATGACCGATAACGGTGCCCTTTTTTATGAACGTTGCCTGCGAGCACTCCAGGAAATCCGTGGCGCGGAGTCGCTGCTGGAAACAGGGAAACATCAGGTGAGTGGCCGTCTGCGTGTTGCCATGCCGGTGCTGTTTGGTCGCCAGTGCATCGCCCCGCTGCTGATAGCCTTGACGCAGGAGCATCCTGCCCTTGAGCTGGAAATGTCATTCAGCGATCGCGTAGTGGATATCGTCGAGGAAGGGTTTGATATGGCGGTGCGAAACGGCGCACTGCCGGACAGCACCATGCTGGTCGCCAGACGCCTGGGGGAACACCGAATGGTGCTGTGCGCCGCGCCGGAGTACCTGAGGAATAACGGCCAGCCTGAAACCGTTGCCGATTTACGCCAGCATAAGGCCATTAACTACCTGCGTGCCGGCAGGGTGTTACCGTGGGAACTGGCGGACCACGAAGGAACATCGCACACCCTAATTCCCCGATCATCCCTCAATATGGACGATCTGCAGGCTATCTGCGACGCAGCGCTGGCCGGGCATGGTATTGCATGGTTACCCTGCTGGATGGTGCGCAAAGAGCTGCAGAATGGAAGGCTCATCCCACTCTTAAAACAGGCGCCGGATGTGCGTTTCGACGTTCACGCGGTCTGGCAGCAGACGCCGCATCTGCCCCTGCGAGTCAGGATTGCGGTCGACATGCTGGTCAGCCGGTTACCGTCAGTCCTGTCGCTGGAGCTGGATGCTGATAATTCTGCGCCCACAAAAAAGCCGCGCTAAACGCGCGGCCTCTGACTTGCGGTGTAACCACCCTTAGATATCGATATTCGCCGCTTTCAGGGCGTTCTCTTCGATAAAGGCACGACGTGGTTCAACCGCATCGCCCATCAGGGTTGTGAACAGCTGATCGGCTGCAATCGCATCTTTAACGGTCACGCGCAGCATACGACGGCTTTCAGGATCCATGGTGGTTTCCCACAGCTGATCCGGGTTCATTTCACCCAGACCTTTATAACGCTGAATAGACAGACCACGACGGGACTCTTTCACCAGCCATTCCAGCGCCTGCTCGAAGCTTGCTACCGGCTGACGACGTTCACCACGTTCGATAAACGCATCGTCTTCGATAAGACCACGGAGCTTCTCACCCAGCGTACAGATACGGCGATATTCCGGACCGGTCACAAACTCGTGCTCCAGGGGGTAATCGGTATCTACGCCGTGAGTACGCACGCGCACAATCGGTTCGAACTGCTGCTGAGCGTTCTGCTGGACATCAAACTTCCACTGGCTGCCGTGCTGCTCTTTCTCGTTCAGCTCGGTTACCAGGGTGTTCACCCAGCGGGTAACAACCTGTTCATCGCTCAGTTCGGCTTCCGTCAGGGTTGGCTGATAAATCAGCGCCTTCAGCAGCGATTTAGGATAACGACGCTCCATACGACCAATCATTTTCTGTGCCGCGTTAAACTCGGACACCAGACGCTCCAGCGGCTCACCGGCCAGTGCAGGGGCGTGAGAGTTCGCATGCAGGGTCGCACCATCAAGCGCGATCGCGATTTGGTACTGATCCATCGCTTCGTCGTCTTTGATGTACTGTTCCTGTTTGCCTTTCTTCACTTTGTACAGCGGTGGCTGTGCAATGTAGACGTGGCCACGTTCAACAATTTCTGGCATCTGACGATAGAAGAAGGTCAACAGCAGCGTACGGATGTGCGAGCCGTCGACGTCCGCATCGGTCATGATGATGATGCTGTGGTAGCGCAGTTTGTCCGGGTTGTACTCGTCACGGCCGATGCCGCAACCGAGCGCGGTGATCAGCGTTGCCACTTCCTGAGAAGAGAGCATCTTGTCGAAACGGGCCTTCTCTACGTTGAGGATTTTACCCTTCAGCGGCAGGATAGCCTGATTCTTACGGTTACGGCCCTGCTTCGCAGAACCGCCCGCGGAGTCCCCTTCCACGAGGTACAGTTCGGACAGCGCCGGGTCGCGTTCCTGGCAGTCAGCCAGTTTGCCTGGCAGGCCAGCTAAATCCAGCGCGCCTTTACGACGGGTCATTTCACGGGCTTTACGCGCCGCTTCACGGGCACGTGCCGCATCAATAATTTTGCCAACCACGATTTTCGCGTCTGACGGGTTTTCCAGCAGGTATTCGCTCAGCAGTTCGTTCATCTGCTGTTCAACCGCCGATTTCACCTCAGAAGAGACCAGCTTGTCTTTAGTCTGAGAGGAGAACTTCGGATCCGGCACCTTCACGGAGACAACCGCAATCAGGCCTTCACGGGCATCGTCACCGGTGGCGCTGACTTTCGCTTTTTTGCTGTAGCCTTCTTTGTCCATGTAGGCATTCAGGGTACGGGTCATCGCCGCACGGAAGCCCGCAAGGTGAGTACCACCGTCACGCTGTGGAATGTTGTTGGTGAAGCAGTAGATGTTTTCCTGGAAACCATCGTTCCACTGCAGCGCCACTTCCACGCCAATACCGTCTTTTTCGGTAGAGAAGTAGAAGATATTCGGGTGAATGGGCGTTTTGTTCTTGTTCAGATACTCAACGAACGCCCGGATACCGCCTTCGTAGTGGAAGTGGTCTTCTCTGTTGTCGCGTTTGTCACGCAGACGAATCGAGACGCCGGAGTTCAGGAACGACAGTTCACGCAGGCGTTTCGCCAGAATCTCATATTCGAACTCGGTAACGTTGGTGAACGTTTCAAGGCTCGGCCAGAAACGCACCATGGTACCGGTTTTGTCGGTGTCACCCGTAACAGCCAGCGGTGCCTGCGGCACGCCATGCGTATACAGCTGACGGTGAATTTTGCCTTCGCGCTGGATAACCAGCTCCAGTTTCTGCGACAGGGCGTTAACCACGGACACACCTACACCGTGCAGACCGCCGGAAACTTTATAGGAGTTATCATCGAACTTACCGCCTGCGTGCAGAACGGTCATGATAACTTCCGCAGCCGATACGCCCTCTTCCGGGTGAATACCGGTTGGGATGCCACGACCGTCATCGGTGACGGAGACGGAGTTGTCCGCATGGATCGTGACCACGATGTCTTTACAGTGACCCGCGAGCGCTTCGTCGATAGCGTTATCTACCACCTCGAATACCATGTGGTGCAGACCGGTGCCGTCATCCGTGTCGCCGATATACATACCCGGGCGCTTACGCACCGCATCCAGCCCTTTCAGGACTTTGATACTGGAGGAGTCATAAGAATTCGACATCAACGTTTCTCGCTCATTTCAACTTGGGTTAATCCGTTATTTTACCCTTTTCCACGGTAAACATCTTCGAATTTTCGTCCGACATGTCTATAACGTGTTCAGCGCTAATCGCACTGACGAAAACCTGTGACTGCGTGGCTTTTAAGCGGCTGGCAAGCAGCCCGCGCCGCGCGTCGTCAAGTTCCGAGGCAAAATCATCTATCAGGTACAGGCAGCGTCGCCCGCTCTCGCGGGTCAAAAACTCTCCCTGCGCCAGGCGCAGCGCACACATCAAAAGCTTGAGCTGCCCACGCGACAGCGTGTCTTCCACCGGCGCACCGTCGGCACGAATGCGGAAATCCGCCTTGTGCGGGCCATGTGCGGTGTAGGTCAGCATGCGGTCGCGCTCGAAATTTCTCTCTAACACTTCGGCATAATCTGTCTCTTTCTCCCAGCCGCGCTGGAAGGAGAAGGTGAGAGAGAATTCAGGTAAAAACTGTTTGCAGGTGTCGGCCATATCGTCGGCGATACCCGCGCTGTATTCGGCACGCCAGCAGCTGATTTGTTCCGCAAGGGGAATTAATTCCTTGTCCCACGGGCGCAACTGGGCGTAGCGTGTCACCTGGCGCAGTGCAGCGTTACGCTGCTTAAGCAGGCGCTTCAGGTTGCTCCAGGCGTTAAAGAAACCGGCTTCGTTGTGAAAGCATCCCCAGTCAAGGAAGGCTCTTCTGTATTTGGGGCCGCCATTGAGTAAAGTAAACCCCTCCGGCGTAATCAGCTGCATCGGCATCAGCAGCGCGAGCTCAGCCACTTTGTGGCCGTCAGTACCGTCGATACGAACCTTGCTGTCGCCCTGCTTGTCTTTGGTCAGACCGATGGCTGTTTCACGCTCCTCGCCCTGCAAACGCCCGTGCAGAACAAAGGCTTCCTGTTCGTGGCGAATGACGCGGCCAATTTGCAGACTGCGAAACGCCCGTCCGTGGCCGAGCGTATAGATGGCCTCAAGCACGCTGGTTTTGCCGCTGCCGTTCGCGCCAACCAGGAAATTAAAGCCAGGGGATAAAGCGAGATCCGCGTTTTCGATATTGCGGAAATCTTTAATTAAAAGGCGCGTCAGTGACATATCTGGATTTCTTCGGGCCAGGGCGTAATCGGCTCAGCCCGTTTCAACGCGGACTGCACGCAGACCCTGGCGCGTACACAAAGTACGAGACAGGGACGAGCACAGCCCGGGTTGAAAAAGGCAAGTAAGATAGCCCGATAGCGTTCACTACAGCCTCATCGGCATGACAACGTAAGCCGCACTTTGGCTGGCCGCATCTTCAATCTGTACACTCGAAACGGAGTCGGTCAGCAGAATGCGAACGTTCTCGCATTTAAGCGCGTTCAACACATCCAGCACATAGCTGACGTTAAAGCCGATTTCCATCTCAGTCCCGGCATAGGTGACGTCCAGAATCTCTTCTGCCTCTTCCTGCTCCGGGTTGTTGGCGGTGATTTTGATCTGATTTTCGCTCACATACAGACGCACCCCGCGGAATTTCTCGTTAGAGAGAATCGCGGCGCGGGCAAAGGCCTGCTTGAGGCTGTCGCAACCGGCTTCCAGCGTTTTGTCCGGGTTCTTCGGCAATACGCGGCGATAATCGGGGAAACGGCCGTCAACCAGCTTCGATGTGAAGACAAAATCACCCACGTGAGCACGGATGTTATTGCTGCCGATCTGCACGCGCAGTGGCGTATCACCACCGTCGAGCATACGCATCAGCTCAATCACCCCTTTACGCGGTACGATCACCGAATGGTTTGGCAGCGAGTCGCCAATGGGCATGGAACAGACTGCCAGTCGGTGACCGTCGGTAGCCACGGTACGCAGCTCTTCACCTTCGGTTTCGAACAGCATGCCGTTTAAGTAGTAACGAACGTCCTGATGCGCCATTGAGAACTGCGTGGCTTCAATCAGACGCTTCATCGTTGCCTGCGGCAGGGTGAATTCAACTTCACTCTGCCAGTCGTCCAGGTTCGGGAAGTCCGCGGCAGGCAGCGTCGAGAGCGAGAAACGGCTACGGCCAGAGCGCACCAGCATACGGTCGCCTTCCAGCTGCACGGCAATTTCAGCGCCTTCCGGCAGCCCGCGGCAGATATCAAAGAATTTACGTGCCGGAACAGTGGTCGCGCCCGCTTCATGCGGCTGAGACAGCGTAACGCGCGCGATCATTTCCATTTCCAGATCTGTGCCGGTCAGCGACAGCGTACCGTCCGCGACCTGAAGCAGCAGGTTTCCGAGAATTGGCAGCGTTGGGCGGCCACCTAATGGGCCACTCACCTGTTGCAGCGGTTTTAATAAATGTTCACGTTCAACGGTAAATTTCATAGCGTCACGATGATAATGTTCTGATTAAATTGGAAAAATCTTCTTTTATGTCGTGGCTTTCTTCGCGTAACTGCTCAATCTTACGACAAGCGTGCAGCACGGTCGTATGGTCACGGCCACCAAACGCATCGCCGATCTCCGGCAGACTGTGGTTGGTTAACTCCTTTGCCAGCGCCATCGCCATCTGACGCGGACGCGCCACCGAGCGGGAACGACGTTTAGACAGCAAATCTGCCACTTTGATTTTGTAGTACTCGGCCACCGTCTTTTGAATATTGTCGATAGTGACCAATTTTTCCTGCAGTGCCAGCAAATCGCGCAGCGCTTCACGCACAAAATCGATGGTGATCGCACGGCCGGTGAAGTTGGCATTGGCAATCACGCGGTTCAGTGCCCCTTCAAGCTCACGGACGTTGGAGCGCAGACGCTTGGCAATAAAGAACGCCACTTCACCCGGCAGGCGAATGTCGTTTTCATCGGCTTTCTTCATCAGGATCGCGACGCGGGTTTCCAGTTCCGGTGGCTCGATCGCCACGGTCAGGCCCCAGCCAAAACGGGATTTCAGACGATCTTCAACGCCGTTGATCTCTTTTGGATAACGATCCGACGTCAAAATGATCTGCTGATTACCTTCCAGCAGCGCATTAAAGGTGTGGAAAAACTCTTCCTGGGATCGTTCTTTGTTGGCAAAGAACTGGATGTCATCGATAAGCAGTGCGTCAACAGAACGGTAGTAGCGTTTAAACTCTTCGATCGCATTGTTTTGCAGGGCTTTTACCATGTCCTGAACGAAGCGCTCGGAGTGCATATACACCACTTTCGCATTTGGCTTACGCGCCATAATGCCGTTGCCTACCGCATGCAGAAGGTGCGTTTTACCCAACCCCGTGCCGCCATAAAGGAACAGCGGGTTGTAGGCACCACCGGGGTTATCTGCAACCTGGCGTGCCGCCGCGCGCGCCAGCTGGTTCGATTTACCTTCAACGAAGTTATCGAACGTGTGTTTAACATTGACGTTAGAACGGTAGGTTTGCTCTGCCGGAGCAGGCACGTTGTCCCAGCCCGAACGGGTCGCCGGAAGGGCGCGCGGTGCCGGCGCGGGGGCTGCCTGAGCAGGTATTGCCACATTTACCGTTTCACGCACGGTCTGCGTGACCGGTTTTGTTCCCACTTCAAAGCGTAGCTGTGGCGCATCGGATCCGCAGAAATCATTCAGCAGTCCATTGATGTTATTAAGGTATTTATCCCTTACCCAATCGAGCACAAAACGGTTTGGCGCATACAAAGCCAGCGTGTTATCGCTCAGTTCCGCCTGCAAGGGGCGGATCCACATACTGAATTCTGTGGCTGGTAACTCATCCTGCAATCGGGCAAGACACTGCTGCCAAAGCGAAAGTGACACGGCGGACTCCACTCGAACAATAAAAGAAAACTATTGAATATTCATGATTGTTGGCGCACATCGACATGACCCTGTGCAAAAGGGTGATGTGCGAACCGCTATCTGCGGTTATACCCGGCCAGGATCGCTGGATCCCGATCGGGACCGCGGATCATAGCCTAAACTGAGCCAGAGATCTTCTGTTTCTCACAGATTCTTCCCGATTTATCCACAGGAAGATCGGAAACCGGGTAAGTGTAAACGATCCTGGGGTGAGTACCCTACGATTTAGCCCGCATATTGGAAAAATTAATGAGCACAGACAATTTCTTGCTTAAATGATCTAACGAAGATCCGGGACGATCCTTGCGCTTTGTTTGGGAGGCCGTATAATCCTCGACCCGGCGCGTGGTGCTCATCTTCCTGCGTCGTCCGTTGCTCATTTTCCACGCGAAAACGTGCGGAAATACGCGGGAAATAAGGAAAGAGAATTGACTCCGGAGTGTACAATTATTACAATCCGGCCTCTTTAATCACCCACGCTGAGGCGTTAGTCGTTCGAAACTCGTTCGGGTATACGCAAAAGTCAGTGAATTTATTCAAGTTTAGGTAGAAATCGCCATGAAACGCACTTTTCAACCGTCTGTACTGAAGCGCAACCGTTCTCACGGCTTCCGTGCTCGTATGGCTACTAAAAATGGTCGTCAGGTTCTGGCACGTCGTCGTGCTAAAGGCCGCGCTCGTCTGACCGTTTCCAAGTAATAAAGCTAACCCCTGAGTGGTTAAGCTAGCATTTCCCAGGGAGTTACGTTTGTTAACTCCCACTCATTTCACTTTCGTCTTCCAGCAGCCACAACGGGCTGGCACGCCGCAAATCACCATCCTCGGCCGCCTGAATTCGCTGGGGCATCCCCGCATCGGTCTTACTGTCGCCAAGAAAAACGTTAAGCGTGCGCATGAACGCAATCGGATTAAACGTCTGACGCGTGAAAGCTTCCGTTTACGTCAACACGAACTGCCTTCAATGGATTTCGTGGTGGTGGCTAAAAAAGGGGTTGCCGACCTCGATAACCGTGCTCTCTCGGAAGCGTTGGAAAAATTATGGCGCCGCCATTGTCGCCTGGCTCGCGGGTCCTGATAGCCCTCATTCGGGTCTATCAACGCCTGATTAGTCCGCTACTCGGGCCGCACTGCCGTTTCACGCCAACATGCTCAAGCTACGGAATTGAGGCATTGCGCAGGTTTGGAGTGATAAAAGGCAGTTGGTTGACGGTGAAACGCGTATTAAAATGCCACCCTTTACACCCAGGTGGAGACGATCCCGTCCCGCCAGGACCCTTTGATACCAGAGAACACTAACGATGGATTCGCAACGCAATCTTCTTATCATCGCTTTGTTGTTCGTGTCTTTCATGATCTGGCAGGCATGGGAGCAGGATAAAAATCCTCAACCCCAGCAGCAGACCACGCAGACTACGACCACCGCAGCGGGTAGCGCCGCCGACCAGGGCGTACCGGCCAGTGGCCAGGGGAAACAGATTACGGTTAAGACCGATGTGCTTGAGCTGACTATCAACACCCGTGGTGGTGATGTTGAGCAGGCGCTGCTGTTGACCTACCCAAAAGAGCTGAAGTCTAACGAACCGTTCCAGTTACTGGAAACCACGCCTGAGTTTATCTACCAGGCCCAGAGCGGCCTGACCGGTCGTGATGGCCCGGATAACCCGGCTAACGGTGCGCGTCCACTGTACAACGTCGAGAAAGAGACCTTCGTACTGGCTGATGGTCAGAACGAAATCGCTATCCCGATGACCTACACCGACGCCGCGGGCAACACCTTCACCAAAACCTTCACCCTGAAACGCGGTGAATATGCGGTGAACGTGGGCTACAGCGTTCAGAACACCGGTGCGAAACCGCTGGAACTGTCGACCTTTGGTCAGCTGAAGCAGTCCATCAATCTGCCGTCTCACCGTGACACCGGAAGCAGCAACTTTGCGCTGCATACCTTCCGTGGCGCGGCGTACTCCACGCCTGATGCGAAGTACGAGAAATACAAATTCGACACCATTGCCGATAACGAAAACCTGAACGTCAGCGCTAAAGGCGGTTGGGTGGCAATGCTGCAGCAGTATTTCGCCACTGCGTGGGTGCCAACGAACGACGGTACTAACAACTTCTATACCGCGAACCTGGGTAACGGTCTTGCAGCCATTGGCTACAAATCTCAGCCGGTTCTGGTTCAGCCGGGTCAAACCGGTAAGCTGGCAAGCACCCTGTGGGTCGGTCCGGAAATCCAGGACAAAATGGCTGCCGTTGCGCCGCACCTGGATCTGACCGTGGACTACGGCTGGTTGTGGTTCATCTCTCAGCCGCTGTTTAAGCTGCTGAAGTTCATCCACAGCTTCCTGGGTAACTGGGGCTTCTCCATCATCGTTATCACCTTCATCGTACGTGGCATCATGTACCCGCTGACTAAAGCGCAGTACACCTCCATGGCGAAGATGCGTATGCTGCAGCCGAAGATTCAGGCAATGCGTGAGCGTCTGGGCGATGACAAACAGCGTCAGAGCCAGGAGATGATGGCCCTGTATAAAGCAGAAAAAGTGAACCCACTGGGTGGTTGCTTCCCGCTGCTGATTCAGATGCCAATCTTCCTTGCGCTGTACTACATGCTGATGGGTTCCGTTGAGCTGCGCCACGCGCCGTTCGCCCTGTGGATCCATGACCTGTCTGCACAGGACCCGTACTACATCCTGCCGATCCTGATGGGCGTAACGATGTTCTTCATCCAGAAGATGTCGCCGACCACCGTGACCGACCCGATGCAGCAGAAGATCATGACCTTTATGCCGGTCATCTTCACCGTGTTCTTCCTGTGGTTCCCGTCAGGTCTGGTGCTGTACTATATCGTCAGCAACCTGGTGACCATTATCCAGCAGCAGCTGATTTACCGTGGTCTGGAAAAACGTGGCCTGCATAGCCGCGAAAAGAAAAAGTCCTGATTCGGTAAGTTAACGCTAAAATAAGGGCGGTCGATTGACCGCCTTTTTTATTTGTATTGAACGAGACCAACCATGAGCCATAACGACACTATCGTCGCCCAGGCAACCCCACCGGGACGCGGTGGTGTAGGCATTCTGCGTATCTCCGGCCTGAAGGCCCGCGAGGTCGCCGAAGCGGTGCTGGGTAAACTGCCAAAGCCGCGCTACGCTGATTATCTGCCGTTTAAAGACACTGACGGCACGCCGCTGGACCAGGGCATTGCGCTGTGGTTCCCAGGCCCGAACTCCTTTACCGGAGAAGACGTGCTGGAGCTGCAGGGCCACGGTGGCCCGGTCATTCTCGACCTGCTGTTAAAACGCATTCTGACGCTGCCGGGCCTGCGCATTGCAAAGCCAGGTGAGTTCTCCGAGCGTGCCTTCCTGAACGACAAGCTCGACCTCGCACAGGCAGAAGCAATTGCTGACCTGATCGACGCCAGCTCCGAGCAGGCAGCCCGCTCCGCACTGAACTCGCTTCAGGGCGCGTTCTCGGCGCGCGTGAATCATCTTGTGGAAGCACTTACTCACCTGCGCATCTATGTCGAAGCGGCTATCGATTTCCCGGATGAGGAGATCGACTTCCTCTCTGACGGTAAAATTGAAGCTCAGCTCAATAGCGTGATGGCCGATCTCGACGCGGTGCGTGCCGAAGCACGTCAGGGTAGCCTGCTGCGCGAGGGGATGAAGGTCGTGATTGCGGGCCGCCCTAACGCCGGTAAATCGAGCCTGCTCAACGCCCTGGCGGGCCGTGAAGCGGCGATCGTCACCGACATCGCCGGTACCACCCGCGACGTGCTGCGTGAGCATATTCATATCGACGGTATGCCGCTGCACATCATCGACACGGCAGGTCTTCGCGACGCCAGTGACGAAGTAGAGCGCATCGGTATCGAACGCGCCTGGCAGGAGATTGAGCAGGCTGACCGCGTGCTGTTTATGGTGGACGGTACCACGACCGATGCCGTTGATCCGGCGGACATCTGGCCCGACTTTATTGCCCGCCTGCCGGCAAAACTGCCGATCACCGTGGTGCGTAACAAAGCGGATGTGACCGGCGAAACGCTGGGTATTAGTGAAGTGAATGGCCACTCACTTATTCGCCTGTCGGCCCGTACCGGTGAAGGCGTTGACGACCTGCGCAACCATCTCAAACAGAGCATGGGCTTTGATACCAGTATGGAAGGCGGCTTCCTTGCGCGCCGTCGTCACCTTCAGGCGCTGGAAGACGCGGCACGCCACCTCGATCAGGGGAAAGCACAGCTGCTTGGCGCATGGGCGGGTGAACTGCTGGCGGAAGAGCTGCGTCTGGCGCAGCAAAATCTGAGTGAGATAACCGGCGAATTCACCTCGGACGATCTGCTGGGACGGATTTTCTCGAGCTTCTGTATCGGCAAGTAATTACCGCTGATGAAGGGTGATTTCCTCCCGGGAAATCACCTTTGTCCAAATGGCAACTCGCCTAATCCCTTTTATCCCCCTATTCTGCTTGCCTGCATCTATGGGGGGTTTATGGCTCGTTTTCTGTTTTGTAGTTTTGCGCTGGTTCTGCTTTATCCATCGGGTATTGATATGTATCTGGTGGGGCTGCCGCACATTGCCCGCGATCTGGGTGCCAGCGAGGCGCAGCTGCATATTGCGTTTTCGGCCTATCTCGCCGGGATGGCATCATCGATGGTATTTGCCGGGAAAATCGCGGACAAAGCGGGTCGTCAGCCCGTGGCCATTACCTGTGCCATCATCTTCGCGCTGGCGTCAATGCTCTGCTCCCTGGCCCAGGACAGTACCCTGTTCCTGACAGGACGCTTTATTCAGGGGATAGGTGCCGGTGGCTGTTATGTGGTGGCCTTCGCCATCCTACGCGATACCTTAAGCGCCCAGCGCCGTGCCAAAGTGCTTTCCATGCTCAACGGTATTACCTGCATCATTCCGGTGATGGCGCCGGTGGTGGGCTATCTGATCATGCTGAAATTCCCGTGGCAGAGCCTGTTCTGGACGATGGCGGCCATGGGTGCGCTGGTCTTTATCCTCTCGATCACGGTGCTGAAAGAGACCCATCCAGGCTCGCAAAACGCAGGCCATACGGCAACCCTTCATCCGGCCGAGACGCTGCTAAACCGCTTTTTCCTGAGTCGCCTGGCCATTACCACACTGAGCGTGGCGGTGATCCTGACGTATGTAAACGTTTCCCCGGTGTTGCTGATGGAGACCATGGGGTTTGATCGCGGTGAGTATTCCACCGTGATGGCACTCACCGCGATGGTCAGTATGGCTGTCTCGTTCTCGACGCCGTTCGCACTGAATATCTTCCGTCAGCGCACGCTCATGCTAACCTCTCAGGTGCTGTTCCTCGCTGCGGGGGGGATTCTGGCGACCACCAGCACACATGCGCTGATGCTGGTAGGGATTACGCTGATTTGCGCCGGCTTCTCCGTCGGCTTTGGCGTGGCGATGAGTCAGGCGCTTGGCCCGTTCTCGCTGCGCGCGGGTGTGGCAAGCTCGGTACTGGGTATTGCGCAGGTCTGTGGTTCGTCGCTGTGGATATGGCTGGCGGCGGTCATCGGCCTTAATGCGCTCAATATGCTGATCGGGATTCTGATTGGTTGTAGCATGCTCTGCATCACCTTACTTATGGTCATCCAGCCCGCGGCCCATTATGAAGAAGCCAATCAGCAGTCTCGATCTTAACCTGTTGTTGTGCCTGCAGCTTTTGCTGCAGGAGCGCAGCGTAACCAAAGCCGCGAAACGGATGAACGTGACCCCGTCCGCGGTAAGTAAATCGCTGGCGAAACTGCGCGACTGGTTTGACGATCCGCTGTTTGTGAAAACACCGTTAGGCCTGCTGCCGACACCGCTGACGATGAGTCTGGAGCAGGATCTGGCCGACTGGATGCAGATTGGCAATCAGATCCTCGATAAATTCCATCATGACTCCCCGGGCGGGCTGACGTTCGTGCTGGCCGCGGAAACGCCTCTGATGCTGATCCGTTTTAATGCCCTGCTCGAGCAGGTCAATCAGCGCTATCCACAGGCCACGGTAAAGATGCGCCACTGGGATTACGACTCGGTGGATGCCATTACGCGCGGAGAAGTCGATCTTGGCTTCACGGGCCGTGAAACGCATCCGCGCTCCCGCGAGCTGTTGAAGCTGATGCCGTGGTTTATCGACTACGAAATTCTGTTCAGCGACCGCCCCTGCGTCTATTTGCGCGAAGATCATCCGGCTCTTCAGGAAGAGTGGAATCTGGAGACTTTCCTGCGCTATCCGCATATCAGCATCTTCTGGGAGCGCAGCGACACCTGGGCGCTTGATGAGGTGCTCAGAGAGATGGGACGTGAGCGTAATATCGCCATGAGCCTGCCCGGTTTCGAACAGTCGATGTTTATGGCGGCGCAGCCAGGCCATAACTACATCGCCACGGGGCCACACTACTGCCATCACTATAATCAACTCCACCAGCGTAAGCTGATCGCCCTGCCCATTCCCATTGATGAAGCCCAGGCTGAAAAACTGACCGTTCCTTTCACGCTGATCTGGCATAAACGAAACAGCCATAATCCGAAAATCCTCTGGCTCCGTGAGACAATCAAAGCGCTATATGCCGCTCCAGCGCTTATTTTTGCCTAAGAAAATGTAAAGTTGGGTCCTCAGGCTTCTCTTACTCCCATTTACTGATTAAAACAGAAGGCAAGTTAAGCGATAATCATGTAACCGTTTAACCGAATACGACCATTATCAAGGAGCGAAAAATGGCAACGCACTTTGCAAGAGGGATACTGACAGAGGGACATCTCGTATCGGCCAGAATTTCATCCGCGTGTCACCAGGAAGCACGTAAACTGCCGGAGCATCGCCGGACGCGGTTTTTGGCATCCCGCGCGCTTCTCGCTGAGCTGATGTTCATGCTGTACGGCACCAGTGAACTGCCGGATATCCTCACCCAACCTGAAGGCCGCCCGGTCTTTGCCGACCCGGAGCTGCCGCGTTTCTCCATTGCCTATACGGGCAATATCATTGGCGTCGCGCTCACCACTGAAGGGGATTGCGGCCTGGACATGGAGCTTCAGCACGCAACCCGCGGCTTCCATGGCGCGAACCCGCACGATGACTACCCGCTTTCCAGCAATGAAAAGCTGTGGGTGCGTAACCAGAACGATCCCATCGAGGCCAGAGCTCAGCTCATTACCTTACGCCAGAGCATTCGAAAGCTCTGCGGCTGTGCATCAGACGACGCCAGCCTGCTGCAATTGCTTCCCGGCTCCGGACGTCTGCGTTCCGCTAAAGCCACGCTGGTAGAGGCGCTCAGCGATGCCGAAGACGTACTGATTTGGTCCATCGCGGTGACCCCCGCCATCGAACGATTGAAAATCTGGGAATTTGACAGTCAACACGGATGGAGTAGCCTTCCGGATGTGCCCGAGCGAGCCAACGAACCCGCCGCGCGCCTGATGAGATTAACCAGTTTACCGGCAGAAAAAGCATATACCCTTAGCTGATCCATTCAGGGTCATCATGATGAAACAGGAGTAATCATGTCTGATACGTTGAAAGTTGTTACGTTACTGGGAAGCCTGCGCAAAGGTTCATTTAACGGGATGGTTGCCCGCACGCTGCCTCAGCTGGCACCGGCAGGTATGGACATCAGCGCCCTGCCATCGATTGGCGACATTCCGCTTTACGACGCGGACGTGCAGCAGGAAGAAGGGTTTCCACAGAGCGTAGAAGCGCTTGCAGAGCAGATCCGCCAGGCAGACGGCGTGGTCATTGTTACGCCTGAATATAACTACTCCGTTCCGGGTGGCTTGAAGAACGCCATTGACTGGTTATCCCGTCTCCCGGAGCAGCCGCTGTCGGGTAAACCGGTGCTGATCCAGACCAGCTCTATGGGCGCGATTGGCGGGGCACGCTGCCAGTACCATCTGCGTCAGATCCTGGTCTTCCTGGATGCGATGGTAATGAACAAACCGGAATTTATGGGGGGCGTGATTCAGAACAAGGTCGACCCGCAGACGGGTGAAGTGGTGGATCAAAGTACGCGTGACCATCTTTCTGGCCAGCTCACCGCGTTTGGTGATTATATTAAGCGAGTGAAAGCTTAAACGTAGCCTGACACCCTCACTCTGGCCCTCTCCCACAGGGAGAGGGCGCAAACACAAAAGCCCTTTTCGACGAAAAGGGCTTTCTGTTTATTTGGCATCAATAAAAACAATCTTCAGCACAAACAGCAGCGCCACAATGATGACGCACGGGCTGAGGTCGCGGAAGCGACCGGTACCAATCTTCATGACGCAGTAGGAGATAAAGCCCAGCGCGATACCTTCGGTGATCGAGAAGCTAAACGGCATCATCACCGCGGTAATAAACGCAGGCACCGCTTCGGTTAAATCATCCCACTTCACGCGCGACAGGCTGGAGGTCATTAACACCCCCACGTAGATCAGCGCGCCGGCTGCTGCATACGGAGGTACCATGCCCGCCAGTGGTGACAGGAAGATCACCAGCAGGAACAGGATACCCACCACAACCGCCGTCAGACCGGTACGGCCACCCACAGAGACACCTGAAGAGGATTCAATGTAAGCGGTAACAGACGATGTACCGATAAACGCGCCGGTGACAGAGGAGACACTGTCAACAAACAGCGCCTGCTTCATGCGCGGGAATTTCCCATTCTCATCCGCCAGGCCGGCTTTGTCGGTCACGCCAATCAGCGTACCGGAGGAGTCAAACAGGTTAACCAGCATGAAGGAGAAAATCACGCCCGCCAGACCCAGGTTCAGGGAGCCTGCCAGATCGACGTGCCCAATGACGGTAGACACGCTCGGTGGCGCGGAGACAATCCCTTTGTACTGCACATCGCCCAGCATCCAGCCCAGCAGCGTGGTGACCACGATGGAAACCAGCACGGCCGCATGAATATTGCGCGAAGCCAGGATAGCGATGATAAAGAAGCCCAGCACGCCCAGCAGCACGTTGTGCGAGGTCAGGTGACCGATGCTCACCAGCGTGTCCGGGTTAGCCACGATAACGCCTGCGTTTTTCAGACCCATCATGCCGATAAACAGACCAATACCGCTGGTAATCCCCACGCGCAGGCTCACCGGAATATTGGCTATCATCCAGTAACGTACGCGGAAAATGGTCAGCAACAGCAGGCCAACCGCGCCCCAGAAGATAGCGCCCATGCCGACCTGCCATGGCAGACCCATCGCTTGGACGACCACGAACGCGAAGAAAGCGTTCAGACCCATTGCCGGGGCCAGCGCCACGGGCAGGTTAGCGAACACACCCATCAGGATACTGCCCAGCGCAGCGATCAGACAGGTGGTCACGAAGACGGCGCTGGTGTCCATGCCAGCAACGCCCAGAATTTGTGGGTTAACAAAAACGATATAGACCATCGTCAGGAAGGTGGTGAAACCGGCGATCACTTCGGTGCGTGCCGTTGTGCCGTGCTCACGCAGTTTAAACACGCGCTCAAGCAGACCCTGACCAGATGTCTGGGTAGTGTGTTGTTGACTCATCATCAATTTCCGAACAAGGAGGGAAAATTCGTCGCTATCCTATACCAAAATGCGACAATAGTGGCGGTTACGAGAGACATTTTTTCATTGATTTTGCTTATACGGCAACGATTGCGTCTCATTAAACTGCCGTACGTAAACGTTAAACTTGTAAAAAGGGAAAGGCATGTTCGGAATTGAAGCGGTATTTTTCGACTGCGACGGTACGCTGGTCGACAGTGAGGTCATTTGTTCCCGCGCGTATGTGACCATGTTCAGGGAATTTGGCATTACGCTGGATCTCGAAGAGGTGTTTAAACGCTTTAAAGGTGTGAAGCTCTACGAGATCATCGACATCATTAACGAAGAGCACGGTGTGGATCTGGCGAAAGCAGATCTGGAGCCGGTCTACCGCGCCGAGGTCGCACGCCTCTTCGACTCCGAACTGGAGGTCATTGCCGGGGCGAATGCGCTTCTGGATGCGATGACGGTGCCCATCTGCGTGGTCTCGAACGGTCCGGTCAGCAAAATGCAGCACTCGCTGGGTAAGCTTGAAATGTTGCACCACTTCCCGGAAAAACTGTTCAGCGGCTACGATATCCAGCGCTGGAAGCCAGACCCGGCGTTGATGTTCCATGCAGCAAAAGCGATGAACGTAAACGTGGCGAACTGCATTCTGGTGGATGACTCTTCTGCGGGAGCGCAGTCGGGAATTGATGCGGGTATGGAGGTGTTTTACTTTTGCGCCGATCCGCACAACAAACCGATCGATCATCCAAAAGTGACGACCTTCACCGATCTGGCGCAGCTGCCAGAATTGTGGAAGGCTCGCGGGTGGAATATTACTCGCTGAAAAAAAGCCGGATAGCGCTGACGCTTATCCGGCCTATAGCGCTCGCAGGCCCGGTAAGCGCAGCAGCACCGGGCATATTAGCGCATCACTCTTTCGGATCTTTACCCGCCAGCAGCTTGTCCAGCTCATCGCCGCCAACGTGACGGAAATCCTGTCCTTTCACGAAGTAGAAGATGTATTCGCAAATGTTCTGGCAACGGTCACCGATACGCTCGATTGAGCGCGCGCAGAACAGCGCGGTCAGGACGCTTGGGATCGTACGGGAGTCTTCCATCATGTAGGTCATCAGCTGACGCACGATGCCTTCATACTCCTGGTCGACCTTCTTGTCTTCACGGTAGATACGTACCGCTTCGTCCAGATCCATTCGCGCAAAGGCATCCAGTACGTCATGCAGCATCTGCACGGTATGACGACCCAGCGACTCGAGGCTCACCAGCAGTGGCTGGTGCTGCTGAGAGAATTTCTCCAGCGCGGTGCGGCAGATTTTATCTGCAACGTCACCAATACGCTCCAGCTCGGCGATGGTTTTGATGATCGCCATAACCAGACGCAGGTCGCTCGCCGTTGGCTGACGCTTGGCGATAATACGCACGCAGGCTTCATCAATGGCGACTTCCATCATATTGACGTTTTTATCACCTTCGATAACGCGCTTCGCCAGCTCGCTGTCCTGGTTGTGCATCGCGGTAATGGCATCGGAAAGCTGCTGCTCAACCATGCCACCCATGGTCATCACCTGAGTGCGAATACTTTCCAGCTCTGCGTTGAACTGGCCTGAAATGTGTTTGTTAAGATTGAGATTGTCCATAGCGCGCTCCTGAATCAACCGTAACGACCGGTGATATAGTCTTCTGTTTGCTTTTTAGCGGGCTTGGTGAACAGATCGTCCGTATTACTGAACTCAATCAACTCGCCCAGGTACATAAACGCCGTGTAATCGGAACAACGCGCAGCCTGCTGCATGTTGTGGGTCACGATAACCACGGTGTAATCCTGCTTCAGCTCGGTGATCAACTCTTCAATACGGCCGGTTGAGATCGGGTCCAGAGCTGAACACGGCTCATCCAGCAACAACACTTCCGGGCGAATGGCGATACCACGCGCAATGCACAGACGCTGCTGCTGACCACCGGAGAGAGAGTAACCGCTCTGGTGCAACTTATCTTTGGTTTCGTTCCATAATGCGGCCTTGGTCAAAGCCCACTGAACGCGCTCATCCATATCCGTACGGGAGAGCTTTTCAAACAGACGTACGCCAAAGGCAATGTTGTCGTAGATGGACATCGGGAACGGCGTCGGTTTCTGGAACACCATCCCGACTTTTGCACGCAGCAGGGCGATATCCTGGCTGTTGGTCAGAATGTTATCGCCGTCCAGGATGATTTCACCTTCGGCACGCTGCTCCGGATAGAGCGAATACATTTTGTTAAAGGTACGCAGCAGCGTGGATTTACCACAGCCAGACGGACCGATAAATGCCGTGACCTGGTTCCTGGCGATATCCAGGTTGATGTTCTTCAGGGCATGGAATTTGCCGTAGTAGAAGTTCAAATCACGAACCTGAATCTTACCCGGGGCAGTATCAACCATACTCATTGACTCATTTCCTCATTCGGCGCCGCGATCTGCCGCGCCGTAAAAATTTAACCGTGTTTCTGCTTCGCGAAAATGACGCGCGCCAGAATGTTCAGCAACAGTACGCAAAGGGTAATGATCAGCACCCCGGCCCAGGCCAGCTGCTGCCATTCCGCGAATGGGCTCATCGCAAATTTAAAAATCGTCACCGGCAGGTTGGCGATCGGCTGCATCATGTCCGTACTCCAGAACTGGTTGGAGAGGGCAGTAAACAGCAGCGGCGCCGTTTCGCCTGCAATACGGGCAATGGCCAGCAGGATACCGGTCATGATCCCGGAGACGGAGGCTTTTAGCGTAATCGCGGAGATCATTTTCCACTTCGGCGTGCCCAGCGCGTAAGCCGCTTCACGCAGGCTATCCGGCACCAGTTTCAGCATGTTCTCGGTGGTACGAATGACGATAGGTACCTGCAGCAGCGCCAGCGCAATCACGCCGGCCCAGCCGGAGAAGTGTTCCATCTGTGCCACCACAATGGTGTAAACAAACAGACCGACCACGATAGACGGCGCAGACAGCAGGATGTCGTTAATGAAACGAATCACCTCTGCCAGCCAGGATTTACGCCCGTACTCCGCCAGATAAATCCCCGCCATAATGCCAAGCGGTGTACCAACTACCGTCGCCCAGAGGATCAGCAAACCGCTTCCCGCCAGGGCATTCGCCAGGCCGCCACCCGCCGTATTTGGCGGCGGCGTCATCTCGGTGAACAGTGACAGCGACATCCCGTCGATGCCGCGCACAACGGTCGAGAACAGGATCCAGACCAGCCAGAACAGACCGAACGCCATCGTTGCCATTGAGAGCGTCAACGCAACGCGGTTTTTGAAACGACGCTTCGCCTGCATTTTGCGACGGGATTCCGCCAGCGCAGTGGTGCTTTGCATTTCGAGAGTTGCCATTAGCGTGCCCCCTCATTTTTTGCGAGACGCAGGATCATCAGCTTGGAGATCGCCAGCACAATGAAGGTAATCACAAACAGGATCAGGCCCAGTTCCATCAGCGCCGCGACGTGCAGCCCGGATTCCGCTTCGGCAAATTCATTCGCCAGTGCGGAAGTAATACTGTTACCCGGCATGTAGAGGGAGGCGCTGTCGAGCTGGTAGGTGTTACCGATAATAAAGGTCACCGCCATGGTTTCACCCAAAGCACGGCCTAAACCCAGCATGACGCCGCCAATCACCCCATTTTTGGTGAACGGAAGGACGATGCGCCAGATAACTTCCCAGGTGGTGCAGCCGATGCCGTAGGCCGACTCTTTCATCATCACCGGGGTTTGTTCGAAGACATCGCGCATTACCGCCGCAATGTACGGAATAATCATAATGGCGAGGATCACCCCCGCAGCCAGAATACCGATACCGAAAGCCGGGCCAGAGAACAGGGTGCCGACAAACGGAATGGCGGAGAGAACATTACCCACCGGTTCCTGGAAGTACGTTGCGAACAGGGGAGCAAAGATAAACAGGCCCCACATGCCGTACACGATACTTGGAATAGCGGCCAGCAGTTCAATGGCGATACCCAGTGGACGACGCAGCCAGCCCGGCGCCAGTTCCGTCAGGAACAGGGCAATACCAAAGCTCACCGGCACCGCAATCAGCAGAGCGATAAACGACGTCACCAGCGTGCCGTAAATCGGCACCAGCGCACCGTAGATATCGTTCGGCGCATCCCACTCTTTGGTCCACAGGAAGGAGAAACCGAATTTCTGGATGCTCGGCCAGGAGGAGAAAATCAGGGACACGATAATGCCGCCCAGCAGCAATAGCACAATCAGCGCAGCCAGTTTGACCAGCGCGCTGAAAATCATGTCACCTTTTTTACCCGGAGGGTTAAATGCAGGCTTTGTTGCAGCCATAAATCACTCTTCTGTTAAACGCGTTTACGAAATCGGCGGGTAGCGCGAGCGCCACCCGCCATTTTCGTCAGAATACTAAATTAATACAATGCTTTACCGCTGCTGTCTTTCACGTTGGTTTTCCATGCAGCGCGAATCTGCTCAACCACGTTGTCCGGCAGGGTGGCGTAATCCAGCGCGTTAGCCTGTTTGCCGCCGTTTTTGTACGCCCAGTCAAAGAACTTCAACACTTCAGCGCCCTGCTCAGGTTTCTTCTGCTCTTTGTGAACCAGAATGAAGGTGGTAGAGGTGATTGGCCACGCACCGTCGCCTTTCTGGTTAGTCAGATCCTGAGCGAAGGATTTGCTCCAGTCAGCGCCTTTTGCAGCGTTAGCAAAGTTCTCTTCAGTCGGGCTGACTGGCTTGCCATCGGCAGAAACCAGTTTGGTGTAGGACAGGTTATTCTGCTTAGCGTACGCATACTCTACATAGCCGATAGAACCAGGCAGACGCTGTACGAACGCGGCGATACCGTCGTTGCCTTTACCACCCAGACCGGTTGGCCAGTTAACGGTAGAGCCGGAACCGACTTTAGATTTCCACTCTTCGTTCACTTTCGCCAGGTAGCTGGTGAAAACGAAAGAGGTACCGGAACCATCTGCACGACGAACCACTGCGATGTTCTGCGAAGGCAGTTTGACACCCGGGTTCAGTTTGGTGATGGCTTCGTCATCCCATTTTTTGATTTTACCGAGGTAGATGTCACCCAGGGTTTTGCCGTCCAGGACCAGCTCGCCTGATTTCAGGCCTGGAATGTTAACGGCCAGCACAACACCACCGATAACGGTCGGGAACTGGAACAGGCCTTCCTGCGCCAGTTTGTCATCAGACAGTGGAGCGTCTGATGCGCCGAAATCAACGGTATTCGCGGTAATTTGTTTTACGCCACCGGAGGAGCCGATACCCTGATAGTTAACCTTGTTACCGGTTTCTTTCTGGTAGGTATCCGCCCATTTGGCATACACCGGCGCAGGGAAGGTTGCACCAGCGCCAGTCAGGCTTGCTTCTGCAAATACAGAGAACGCGCTCAGAGATAAGGTCGCGGCGACAACAGTTGCGACAGTGGTACGCATAACTTTCATAATGTCTCCTGCAAGATTTTCGTAAATCGTTGTTTAGTGGCTACGATGAGCAAAATAGGACAAACAGGTGACAGATAAATGTACGAATTATGACAGTTTTATGACAATGAAAATTTAGCTTAAATATCAGTAAAAATTCATTTAATTATCATCTAGTTAACCACTTACATGACAGCAAGTTTTCAGAAATATTTTCTTTATGTGACACTGAAAAAAGTAGCTGAAGATGACAGATTGTCATAAATAAAAATGCGGATGGGTTGATTAAAAACAAACCAGGAAGGGTAAAAAAGCTCCACCCGAAGGTGGAGCCTGAGGGGATTATTCTACGGTGACCGATTTCGCCAGGTTACGTGGCTGGTCAACGTCAGTGCCTTTGATCAGCGCGACGTGATAGGCCAGCAACTGCAGCGGAACGGTGTAGAAGATAGGGGCAATCACCTCTTCCACATGCGGCATCTCGATGATGTGCATATTGTCGCTGCTCGCAAAGCCGGCGTCTTTATCGGCGAAGACGTACAGTACACCACCGCGGGCGCGGACTTCTTCGATATTGGACTTCAGTTTTTCCAGCAGTTCGTTGTTAGGTGCCACAACGATGACCGGCATGTCTGCGTCAATCAGCGCCAGCGGGCCGTGTTTCAGCTCGCCTGCTGCGTAAGCTTCCGCGTGGATGTAGGAGATCTCTTTCAGCTTCAACGCGCCTTCCAGCGCAATTGGATACTGATCGCCACGGCCGAGGAACAGGGCGTGATGTTTGTCAGAGAAATCTTCCGCCAGCGCTTCAATGCGTTTGTCCTGAGACAGCATCTGCTCAATACGGCTTGGCAGCGCCTGCAGGCCATGAACGATGTCATGCTCAACAGCCGCATCCTGCCCTTTCAGACGCGCCAGTTTCGCCACCAGCATCAGCAGAACGGTCAGTTGAGTGGTAAACGCTTTGGTGGAGGCCACGCCGATTTCCGTACCTGCGTTGGTCATCAGCGCCAGATCGGATTCACGAACCAGCGAAGAACCCGGCACGTTACAGATGGCCAGAGAGCCCAGATAGCCCAGCTCTTTAGAGAGACGCAGCGCCGCCAGGGTGTCCGCCGTTTCGCCAGACTGGGAAAGGGTGATCATCAGGCTATTACGACGCACCGCGGATTTGCGGTAGCGGAATTCTGAAGCGATTTCGACGTCACACGGAACACCGGCCAGGGATTCAAACCAGTAGCGGGAGACCATACCGGAGTTGTAGGAGGTACCGCAGGCCACGATCTGAATATGCTCAACCTTACCGAGCAGCTCATTGGCGTTGGCGCCCAGTTCGCTCAGGTCCACCTCGCCGTGGCTGATGCGCCCGGTCAGGGTGTTTTTGATGGCGTTCGGCTGCTCGTAAATTTCTTTCTGCATGTAGTGACGGTAAGCGCCTTTGTCGCCTGCGTCGTACTGCAGATTGGATTCGATCTCCGGGCGTTTCACCTGCTCGCCTTTGGTATCGAATACCGTCACGTTGCGACGCGTCACTTCCGCGATATCACCCTCTTCCAGGAAGATAAAGCGACGGGTAACCGGCAGAAGTGCCAGCTGGTCAGAGGCGATAAAGTTCTCGCCCATGCCCAGACCGATAACCATTGGGCTACCGGAACGTGCGGCCAGCAGCGTGGACGGATCGCGTGAATCCATGATTACCGTACCGTATGCACCGCGCAGCTGAGGGATCGCGCGCAGCACCGCTTCACGCAGTGTACCGCCCTGCTCCAGCTCCCAGTGAACCAGGTGAGCAATAACTTCGGTGTCGGTTTCAGAGACGAAGGTATAGCCGCGCGCTTTAAGTTCTTCGCGCAGCGGTTCGTGGTTTTCGATAATGCCGTTATGCACGACCACGATGTGTTCGGACACATGCGGGTGCGCATTGCCTTCAGACGGTTCGCCGTGGGTCGCCCAGCGGGTGTGCGCAATACCCGTGCCACCGTGCAGCGGATGATCTTCCGCAGCCTGGGCCAGCATCTGCACTTTACCGAGACGACGCAGACGGGTCATATGCCCTTCTGCATCCACAACTGCCAGACCGGCAGAGTCGTAACCACGGTATTCCAGACGACGTAAACCTTCGAGAAGGATTTCAGCAATATCACGCTGCGCAACTGCGCCAACAATTCCACACATAGTTTAATTTCCTGATTATGGCGTTATGCCATGCGTTGTCGCTGACCTGTATTTGCCCTTTCCGGGCACCCCGAGCCTTGTAGAGAGTGGGGTTATTGTTATACGTACTGCCTTTGGGGGGAGGATTATGTTATCCCCTCACCCCATCCCTCTCCCCAGAGGGGCGAGGGCAAAAAACACCGCACCGAACGAACTCTCTCCTCGCGGGAGAGAGCAGGGTGCAGGTCGTTACTTTTTCTTCACCGGGCGTTTCCAGCCCTGCTTGTGAACCTGCGGCACGCGGCTCAGCACCAGCTCATTGTCGGCAACATCGCGCGTCACGGTCGTCCCGGCGGCAATGGTTACCCCGTTCCCGACCGTCACCGGTGCCACCAGCTGTGTATCAGAACCGACAAACACATCATCACCGATGATGGTTTTAAACTTGTTGGCACCGTCATAGTTGCAGGTGATTGTTCCTGCACCAATGTTCACGTTATCGCCAATTTCTGCATCGCCCAGGTAGGTTAAATGGCCGGCTTTGGAACCTTTGCCCAGACGCGCTTTTTTCATCTCAACGAAGTTGCCAACATGGGCGCCTTCGAGCAATTCAGCGCCAGGGCGCAGACGTGCGAACGGCCCAATGGTGCATGCCGCGTCCAGATGTGCATCTTCAACCACGCTGTACGGGCTAATGTCGCAGTCATCACCGATGACGCTGTTTTTGATAACACAACCGGCACCAATTTTGACGCGGTGGCCAAGCGTGACGTTGCCTTCAAGGATAACGTTAGTATCGATTTCAACGTCGCGCCCGTGAGATAAGGTCCCGCGCAGATCGAAACGCGCCGGGTCGCGCAGCATAACGCCTGCCAGGAGCAGTTTTTCAGCCTGTTCGGACTGATAAACGCGTTCCAGACGGGAAAGCTGAAGGCGGTTATTCACCCCTTCGGTTTCGCTAATGCGTGCCGGATGAACCGCCGCAATCTCACGCCCTTCCTGATAGGCCATCGCGATGATGTCGGTGATGTAGTACTCACCCTGCGCATTGTTGTTGTTGAGCTTCGACAGCCAGCGCTTCAGGTCCGCGCCATTGGCAATCAGGATACCGGTGTTGATCTCCTGAATCTGACGTTGTGCGTCGCTGGCATCTTTATGCTCAACGATACCCGTTACATTACCGTTTTCGCGGGTAATGCGGCCATAGCCGGTCGGATCGTCAAGCACGACGGTTAACAACCCGATACCACCCTGCGGTTTAGCTTCACGCAGGCGGGCAAGGGTGTCGACAGAGATCAGCGGGACGTCGCCATAAAGCATCAGAATATCTTCGTCATCTGCAAAGAACGGGGCGGCCTGCTGCATGGCGTGTCCGGTCCCCAACTGTTCTGCCTGAAGCACCCAGTTGAGTTTGTCATCGTTCAGCGTCTTTTTAAGCAGATCGCCGCCGTGACCATAGACCAGATGGACCTGACGGGCACCCAGTTCATTAGCGGCATCAATGACATGCTGCACCATCGGCTTTCCTGCCAGCGTGTGCAGTACCTTTGGAAGATCGGAATACATGCGGGTACCTTTACCGGCGGCAAGGATGACCACGCTCATTGTATTGTTCAACATACGCGTCCTGACTGTAATTTGAGTAAGAAGTTAAACCCGTTGACGTTGAAAATTCTACATATTTTGCGTCATAAAATGGAATGGCGTTAAAACGTTCAACATCAGCCAATAATGGCTATTTGAGGCGATTTTTAGGGGCAGAGTAAACCCCTTTTTCTCTGGAAAATAGCCTTCTCGCGATAAGTCGCTAGCACACACAATAGCTTAGCTATTCTTTTGGATCATGAATAAAGATCGGTGTGATACGAAACCATAAAAAAAGCCAGCCTGGAAACCAGACTGGCTTTGTGCTTTTCAAGCCGGTGTTACATCGCTTTTTTGGTCAACTCGATAACGCGCAGTTTCGCGATCGCTTTGGCCAGCTCCGCAGACGCCTGAGCGTAATCCACGTCACCATGAGAGCTGCTAATGTGCTCTTCAGCCTTACGCTTCGATTCCAGGGCTCGTGCTTCGTCGAGATCCTGGCCACGAATAGCGGTATCGGCCAGAACGGTCACGCTGCCAGGCTGCACTTCAAGAATGCCGCCGGACAGATAGATAAACTCTTCATGACCGAACTGTTTAACGATGCGGATCATACCAGGCTTAATGGCGGTGAGCAGCGGTGCGTGACCCGGGAAAATACCCAGTTCACCTTCACTACCCGTTACCTGGATTTTCTCGACCAGACCAGAGAACATTTGTTGCTCTGCGCTGACGACGTCCAGGTGGTAAGTCATTGCCATATCACCCTCCGATTAAGGCGTTAAAGTTTTTTGGCTTTTTCCACGGCTTCGTCGATGGAACCAACCATGTAGAACGCCTGCTCCGGCAGGTGATCGTATTCGCCTTCCATGATGCCTTTAAAGCCACGGATGGTGTCTTTCAGGGAAACGTATTTACCCGGAGAACCGGTGAATACTTCCGCAACGAAGAACGGCTGGGACAGGAAGCGCTGGATCTTACGCGCACGTGCTACCACCAGTTTGTCTTCTTCAGACAGCTCATCCATACCCAGGATGGCGATGATGTCTTTCAGTTCCTGGTAACGCTGCAGCAGGGACTGTACGCCACGCGCGGTGTCGTAGTGTTCCTGACCCACAACCAGTGGATCCAGCTGACGGCTGGTGGAGTCCAGCGGGTCAACGGCCGGGTAGATACCCAGAGACGCGATCTGACGGCTCAGTACCACGGTTGCGTCAAGGTGCGCAAAGGTGGTGGCTGGGGATGGGTCAGTCAAGTCATCCGCAGGTACGTATACCGCCTGAACGGAGGTGATAGAACCGGTTTTGGTAGAGGTGATACGTTCCTGAAGAACACCCATCTCTTCCGCCAGCGTCGGCTGATAACCTACCGCTGAAGGCATACGACCCAGCAGTGCAGATACTTCAGTACCGGCCAGGGTGTAACGATAGATGTTATCAACGAACAGCAGAACGTCACGGCCTTCGTCACGGAACTTCTCAGCCATAGTCAGGCCAGTCAGCGCAACGCGCAGACGGTTTCCTGGTGGCTCGTTCATCTGACCGTAAACCAGGGATACTTTGTCCAGAACGTTGGAGTCGGTCATTTCGTGGTAGAAGTCGTTACCCTCACGAGTACGTTCACCTACGCCCGCAAATACGGAGTAACCGGAGTGCTCGATCGCGATGTTACGGATCAGCTCCATCATGTTTACGGTTTTACCTACACCCGCACCACCGAACAGACCAACTTTACCGCCCTTCGCAAACGGACACATCAGGTCGATAACTTTGATGCCGGTTTCCAGCAGTTCCTGAGAGCTGGACAGCTCTTCGTAGGAAGGTGCTGCGCGGTGGATAGCCCAACGCTCTTCTTCACCGATGTCGCCTTTCATGTCGATTGGTTGACCCAATACGTTCATGATACGACCCAGTGTTGCTTTACCTACCGGGACTTCGATCGGGTGCTCAAGGTCTTTAACTTCCAGACCACGACGCAGACCGTCGGAAGAACCCATCGCGATGGTACGCACGATACCGCCGCCGAGCTGCTGCTGAACTTCCAGCACCAGGCTCTCGTTACCATTCTGTACCTCAAGCGCGTCGTACACGCGTGGTACGGCGTCCTGAGGGAACTCGACGTCCACCACGGCGCCGATTACCTGGACAATCTTTCCAGTAGCCATCTTGAATCCTCTACGTAATTCGTAAACCTGGTTAAACCGCGGCGGCCCCCGAGACGATCTCGGTGAGTTCCTGAGTAATGCTGGCCTGACGAGCTTTGTTGTAAACCAACTGCAGCTCTTTAATCAGGCTGCCGCCATTATCGGTCGCGGCTTTCATCGCCACCATTCGTGCGGCCTGCTCGCTGGCCAGGTTTTCTACAACGCCCTGATAAACCTGAGATTCAACGTAACGACGCAGCAGGGTATCCAACAGCGGTTTCGGATCGGGTTCATACAGGTAATCCCAGGATTTTTGCTTCAGCTCGTCATCTTCTGATGCCGGTAAAGGCAGCATCTGAGTGAGCGTTGGAACCTGAGACATGGTGTTAATAAATTTGTTGCTGACAACGTACAGTCTGTCCAGACGGCCTTCATCGTAAGCCTGCAACATCACTTTAACCGGGCCGATCAGCTCGGACAGGGAAGGGTTATCACCCATACCCGTCACCTGAGCGACAATGTTGCCACCAACGGAGTTAAAGAAAGAGACGCCTTTAGAGCCGATCATTGCGATATCGCACTGAACGCCTTTTTCAGACCATGCTTTCATATCCGCCAGCAGTTTTTTGAACAGGTTAATGTTCAAGCCGCCACACAGACCACGGTCGGTCGACACCACCAGGTAGCCCACGCGCTTAACGTCGCGTTCTTCCAGGTAAGGGTGCTTATATTCCAGATTACCGTTTGCAAGGTGACCAATCACTTTGCGCATGGTTTCTGCATAAGGACGGCTGGCCGCCATGCGATCCTGCGATTTACGCATTTTGGAAGCGGCGACCATCTCCATCGCTTTAGTGATCTTTTGCGTGTTCTGGACGCTTGCGATCTTACTACGTATCTCTTTTGCGCCGGCCATGAGCTTCTCCTCAATGCCAGGCGGCTTGTCCTGAGACAAGCCGCCGGACGATTACCAGGATTGGGTTGCTTTGAAGGAATCGAGGATAGCTTTCAGCTTGCCTTCGATTTCGTCGTTATAGCCACCGGTCTGGTTGATCTCTTGCATCAGCGGAGCGTGATCACGGTCGACGTAAGCCAGCAGAGCGGCTTCGAAGCTACCGATTTTCGCCAGTTCCACATCTTCGAGGTAACCGCGTTCAGCCGCGAACAGAACCAGGCCCTGCTGAGCAACAGACATTGGTGCGTACTGTTTTTGCTTCAGCAGCTCGGTCACTTTCTGACCGTGGCTCAGTTGTTTACGGGTTGCTTCGTCCAGATCGGATGCGAACTGAGAGAACGCAGCCAGTTCACGATACTGTGCCAGCGCGGTACGAATACCACCGGACAGTTTCTTGATGATCTTGGTCTGAGCAGCACCACCCACACGGGATACGGAGATACCCGGGTTAACTGCCGGACGAATACCGGAGTTAAACAGGTTGGTTTCCAGGAAGATCTGACCATCGGTAATGGAGATTACGTTGGTCGGAACGAACGCAGAAACGTCACCCGCCTGGGTTTCAATGATTGGCAGCGCGGTCAGAGAGCCGGTTTTACCCTTCACTTCACCTTTGGTGAAGTTCTCGACGTATTCCGCGTTAACGCGGGAAGCACGCTCCAGCAGACGAGAGTGGAGGTAGAATACGTCGCCAGGGAACGCTTCACGTCCAGGTGGACGACGGAGCAGCAGGGAAACCTGACGATATGCAACGGCCTGTTTAGACAGGTCATCGTATACGATCAGCGCATCTTCACCGCGGTCACGGAAGTATTCGCCCATTGCGCAACCGGCGTATGGTGCCAGGTATTGCAGTGCAGCAGATTCAGAAGCGGTCGCCACAACAACGATGGTGTTAGACAGCGCGCCGTGCTCTTCCAGTTTACGAACCACGTTAGAAATGGTGGACGCTTTCTGGCCGATAGCCACGTACACACATTTGATGCCGGAGTCACGCTGGTTGATGATGGCGTCGATAGCCATCGCGGTTTTACCGGTCTGACGGTCACCGATGATCAATTCACGCTGGCCACGACCGATTGGAATCATGGCATCAACGGACTTATAACCAGTCTGCACTGGCTGATCAACGGACTGACGGTCGATAACGCCTGGTGCGATAACTTCGATTGGGGAGAAGCCATCGTGCTCAACCGGACCTTTACCGTCGATTGGCGCACCCAGGGTGTTAACAACGCGACCCAGCAGGCCACGGCCAACCGGCACTTCCAGAATACGGCCAGTACACTTAACCTTCATGCCTTCGGCGAGGTCAGCGTATGGACCCATCACAACTGCACCTACGGAGTCGCGCTCCAGGTTCAGTGCGATAGCGTAACGGTTACCCGGCAGGGAAATCATCTCACCCTGCATACAATCGGCCAGGCCGTGGATGCGGATAACACCGTCACTTACAGAAACAATAGTACCTTCGTTGTGAGCTTCGCTCACAACACTGAACTGAGCAATGCGCTGCTTGATCAGTTCGCTGATTTCGGTGGAATTCAGTTGCATGCTCCAGTCCCCTTAAGACTGCAAGACGTCTGCAAGGCGTTCAAGACGGCCGCGTACGCTGCCATCAATGACCATATCACCCGAACGGATGATTACGCCTGCCATTACAGACTTATCGATTTTGCAATTCAGCTTAACTTTGCGTGACAGACGTTTTTCCATCGCGGCGGTAATTTTCGCAAGCTGTTCATCACTCAGTTCAGTCGCAGAAGTCACTTCGACTTCAGCGGTAGCTTCACTAAGGGCACGTAAGTGCTCAAACTGCTCGAGAACATCCGGGAGCACACGGAGACGACCATTTTCTGCCATTACCTTAATCAGGTTCTGACCATTGGCATCCAGTTGCTCTCCGCACACGGCGATAAACGACGCGGCGAGAGTTTCAGGCGCTAACGCACCAGAAAGCAACTCGGCCATTTGTTCGTTTTTCGTCACCTCAGCGGCAAACGCCAGCATATCCTGCCAGCGATCGACATTTTGGTGTTCGACAGCAAAGTCAAAAGCTGCTTTGGCGTAGGGGCGAGCTACCGTAACAAATTCAGACATCAGCCCCTCCCTCCTTACAGTTCAGCGACAAGTTTGTCCACGATGTCGCTGTTAGCAGCTTCATCCACGGAACGTTCGATGATCTTCTCGGCGCCAGCAACAGCCAGAATCGCAACCTGCTTACGCAGTTCTTCGCGAGCACGTTTACGCTCAGCTTCAATTTCAGCCTGAGCTTGTGTCACGATCTTAGTACGTTCCTGTTCTGCTTCAGCTTTGGCTTCGTCCAGGATCTGCGAACGGCGTTTGTTAGCCTGTTCGATGATAACCTGAGCTTCCGCTTTCGCTTTTTTCAGCTGGTCTGTCGCGTTGGCCTGTGCAAGGTCCAAATCTTTCTTAGCGCGTTCTGCAGAAGCCAGACCGTCAGCAATTTCTTTCTGACGTTTTTCGATGGCAGCCATTAAAGGCGGCCATACATACTTCATGCAGAACCAGACAAAGAGAATAAACGCGATGGCCTGGCCGAGGATTGTTGCGTTCATGTTCACAGCACAATACCTCTTTAATATCTGTGGCTTAGGGTTTTAAAACTACTACTACGCGACAGCAAACATCACGTACAGACCCAGACCTACAGCGATCATTGGGATAGCATCCACCAGACCCATAACGATAAAGAACTGAGTACGCAGCAGAGGAATCAGATCAGGTTGACGCGCTGCGCCTTCCAGGAATTTGCCCCCGAGGATGCCGATACCGATCGCAGCACCGATAGCCGCCAGACCCATCATCACAGCGGCAGCCATGTACAGCAGATCCATATTCAGGTTTTCCATGACAGTCTCCAGTTTGTTTCAATTAAAACGTAGTAGTGTTGGTAAAAAATCAGTGCTCTTCAGACGCCATCGACAGATAGACGATCGTCAGAACCATGAAGATAAAGGCTTGCAGCGTAATGATCAGGATGTGGAAAATGGCCCAAGGCACATTCAGAATCCACTGTGACCACCACGGCAGAAGACCCGCGATCAGAATGAAAATCAGCTCACCCGCATACATGTTGCCGAACAGTCGCAGACCCAGTGAAACAGGTTTGGACAGCAGGCTAACGCCTTCCAGGATCAGGTTGACCGGAATAAACGCCCAGTGGTTGAACGGCTGCAAGGTAAGCTCTTTCACGAAGCCGCTTACGCCTTTCATTTTGATGCTGTAGAAAAGAATCAGGATAAACACGCCCAGCGCCATCGACAGGGTGATGTTCACGTCAGCGGAAGGCACCACGCGCAGTGCTGGCAGACCGAGGACATGTTCGCCAATCCACGGCAGGAAATCGATTGGCAGCAGGTCCATCAGGTTCATCAGGAACACCCAAACGAACACGGTCAGGGCCAGCGGAGCAATCAGCTTGCTCTTACCATGGTACATGTCTTTGACGCTGCCATGGACGAAGCCGATGATCATTTCGATGAACGTCTGGAATTTCCCTGGAACACCGCTGGTCGCTCTTTTCGCAACACCGCGGAACATGGCCAGGAACAGAAGACCCAAAACGACCGAGAAGAACATGGAGTCGATGTTGATCGTCCAGAAGGTGGCCGGGGGGTTATGCGGATCCACCAGCGAGAATGTACGCAGGTCCAGCTGAAGGTTATTCAGATGGTGACCTATGTAATCCTGCGGCGTCATATTTTCTGAAGCCATGATGCCTTTTACCCTTTGTTGTTGATTACAGCTGGAGCCAGAACTTGTACCACCAGCACCAAAACCCACGTTGCTATCAGCGGCATGAATACCACTTTCAAAACCGCCAGCGCCATCACCAGTAGAGCAAAGGTCAGCAACACCTTACACACTTCACCGAGAGCGAAGGACCAGGCCACACGGCCTTTGGCGGGTGTATGCGCCTGATGACGCCAGGCAAAAATCATAAACAATACGTTTGGCAGAACAACCGCCAAACCCCCGCACACGGCGGAGATGCCCCAGAAGGGGTCTTTGAGGCTAAACAGCAGTCCACTTGCTATCACAGCCAGAAACTGAATGAACAGAAGCTTACGAGCAACGTTTCTACTCAAGAGCGACACAGACATCACGTTTTTACTCCTGCTCCCTTCGAGGTATGCCGCGTGTCGTATAAAACGTCCTTTAAGGCTCAGAGTCAAGCATCAAAAAGCGGTCAAATTATACGGTGCGCACCCGTGATTTCAAACATTAAGTAGCGAAAAGGTGAATAAATGTTTAAATATTTTTCCCCGCCGCTATTTTTTAACTTTTCCTGAAAGCCACGACCTTCGACCAAAACTGCAAACAGCGCGAAAACGTTGGCTACAAAGCGTGCACGAGATCACAAAACACACATTTGCGATAAGGGTGTATTTATCAAAGACGCAAATCGGTTTATTTCATCTTTATGAAATTAAAGACAAATTATCGTAACTATTTTCAAAACAGCCCGGTATACAATAAAAACCTTTTATTGACATTCTTAATAAATATTTAACATTCGATTCTGGTTGCCGTATTCCACTTTTAGCAGGCTGATATTTTCGATGTTGACTATCTTCATGCTGAACAATGGCTGTTACGTTAACCGTTAGAAAAACCTTAGTAACACAGAGGTTAAACTCTCTTCGGTAAAACCAGAGAATTAGTGCTGTTATTTAACATGGTCAGAACAGCACGAATTCCACAATTTTTATTAAATATTTAAAAATTGTTTGGCTTAATTATCACCAGATGGCGTTCACCCTCAAGCTGAGGAATGTTTAATTTCTCAACGGATTCGACAGCAAAACCCTCCGGAAGCTGTTCAATTTCATCGCCCGGCAACTGCCCTTTCAGGGCATAAAAGCGGCCATCTTGTGCAGGCAAGTGCTTACACCAGCTCACCATATCATTGAGCGACGCAAACGCGCGGCTGATAACACCGTCAAACGGTGGCTCCGCGGGGAACGCCTCTACCCTGCTCTGTACAGGGGCGATATTCTCCAGCTTCAGCTCATGCTGTACCTGACGTAAAAAACGGACGCGTTTGCCAAGGCTGTCCAGCAGCGTGAAATGGCTCTCAGGGCGGACAATCGACAGCGGGATCCCCGGCAGGCCAGGACCTGTGCCCACATCGATAAAGCGCTCCCCTTTAAGATACGGCGCAACCACGATGCTATCGAGGATATGACGAACCAGCATCTCGTTGGGGTCGCGAACAGACGTCAGGTTGTACGCTTTATTCCATTTGTTCAGCATATCGACATAGGCCACCAGCTGAGTTTTCTGGTGATCGGTGAGCGAAATACCTGCCTGTTCCAGCAGACGAGAGAGTTTATTGAGCACAGTGGGTACCTGTTTAGACATAAATTGCCCGGTGGCGCTTACCGGGCCTACGAATTAGCAGGGCGGGTAGCGAAGCGCCACCCGCCAAAAGCACTGGATATTATGCGCTACGGCGCAGCATACCTTGCTTTTTCAGCCACACCAGCAGAATCGAAATCGCGGCAGGTGTGACACCGGAGATACGGGATGCCTGACCGATCGACACAGGCTTATGATCGTTCAGCTTGGCGATCACTTCATTGGAAAGCCCCGTCACCTGACGGTAGTCCAGCATTTCCGGCAGCAGCGTATTTTCGTTGCGCTGCTGTTTTTCAATCTCATCCTGCTGACGCGCGATGTAACCTTCGTATTTGACCTGGATCTCAACCTGTTCAGCCGCTTCAGCGTCTTCAAGGCCAGGCGCGAACGCGGTCAGTTTCACCAGGTTCTCGTAGGTCACTTCAGGGCGACGCAGCAAGTCTTCGCCGCTGGCTTCGCGCGAAAGCGGCGCAGTTAAGTGAGCATTCACTTCTGCAGCGGTTTCCGCCTGTGGATTCACCCAGGTGGTTTTCAGACGCTGACGTTCCTGCTCAATGCGTTCCAGTTTTTCGTTATAGCGCGCCCAACGTTCGTCATCCACCAGACCCAGTTCACGACCCACTTCGGTCAGACGCAGGTCGGCGTTATCTTCGCGCAGCATCAGGCGATATTCCGCGCGAGAGGTAAACATACGGTACGGTTCTTTGGTACCCAGGGTGCAAAGATCGTCGACCAGCACGCCCAGATAAGCCTGAGAACGCGCAGGTGCCCAGCCCTCTTTCTCCGCAGAGAAGCGTGCTGCGTTCAGACCGGCAAGCAGACCCTGAGCGGCAGCTTCTTCGTAACCGGTCGTGCCGTTAATCTGGCCGGCGAAGAACAGACCGTGGATGAATTTGCTCTCCAGGGTTGGCTTCAGGTCACGCGGATCGAAGAAATCGTACTCAATAGCGTAGCCAGGACGAACGATTTTCGCGTTCTCCATACCCTGCATTGAGCGAACAATTTGCATCTGCACATCGAACGGCAGGCTGGTGGAGATGCCGTTCGGGTAAATTTCATTTGACGTCAGTCCTTCCGGCTCCAGGAAGATCTGGTGCTGGTTACGATCGGCAAAGCGCATCACTTTGTCTTCGATCGACGGACAGTAACGCGGGCCGATCCCTTCGATCACGCCAGCGTACATTGGGCTGCGGTCAAGGTTATTGCGGATCACGTCATGGGTTTTTTCGTTGGTATGCGTGATGTAGCACGGTACCTGCTGCGGATGTTGAGCCGCATTGCCCATGAACGAGAACACCGGCATGGGGTTATCACCGTGCTGTTGTGCCAGCACGCTGAAATCAATGGTGCGCGCATCAATACGCGGTGGCGTGCCTGTTTTCAGGCGACTGACGCGCAGCGGAAGTTCACGCAGACGACGAGACAGCGGAATGGACGGCGGATCGCCAGCACGGCCACCGCTGTAGTTATCCAGACCGATATGGATTTTGCCATCCAGGAAGGTCCCGACAGTCAGTACGACGGCTTTCGCGCGGAACTTGAGGCCCATCTGGGTTACGGCACCCACAACGCGATCGTTTTCAACGATAAGATCTTCTACCGCCTGCTGGAAGATCATCAGGTTTGGCTGATTCTCCAGGGCAGTACGTACCGCCTGACGGTAAAGCACGCGGTCTGCCTGAGCACGAGTAGCGCGCACAGCGGGACCTTTGCTCGCGTTTAGTATCCTAAACTGGATGCCGGCATGATCGATCGCTTTCGCCATCAGGCCGCCAAGTGCATCCACTTCTTTTACCAGGTGTCCTTTCCCAATGCCGCCAATCGCCGGATTACAGGACATTTGTCCCAGCGTGTCGATATTGTGTGTCAAAAGCAGGGTCTGCTGACCCATTCGCGCTGCGGCCATTGCGGCCTCAGTGCCTGCATGACCCCCGCCAATGATGATGACGTCAAAAGGATCCTGATAAAACATGGTGGTCTGCCTCGCGTAAAGCGGTATGAAAATGGATTGAAGCCCGGGCCGTGGATTCTACTCAACTTTAGTCTTTCGAGAAAGCATTGGGATCCTGGGCTATTAAAAAGAAGATCTTTTTATTTAGAGATCTGTTCTATTGTGATCTCTTATTAGGATCGAGTACCTCTGTGGATAAGCCCGATCTCACGATGAAGATCATGCAGTTAGAAAGGATCGTTTGCTGTGAATGATCGGTGATCCTGGCCAGTATAAGCTGGGATCAGAACGCGACTTTATACACAGGCCCAAAACAGCCTCAGAGTTATAACTTGGATAACTACCGCTTAATACGAGCTTTTAACCAGAGTTATCCACATATGTTCGCGCGATCTTTAATCGTTTTTGAGTAAATTTTTCCATTCACCCAGCCAGATCTCCGCTGGATCTTCCGGAATGTCATGATCGAGGATGTTGATCTTCAGTGTTTCACCCAGCTGTTTTGCCCCACAGGCAGTCACAGCGGCTTCGACTTTCTCTATTGCACCGCAAAAGGTGTCATATTCACGACTGCCGATACCCACCGCGCCAAAACGGACGTTTGACAGGTCAGGCTGCTGTTCCAGCAGTTCGTCATATAAAGGTTGCAGATTATCCGGCAGATCGCCTGCGCCGTGCGTCGAGGTGATCAGTAGCCAGACCCCATCAGTCGGGAGATCGTCAAGCAATGGGCCGTGCAGTGTTTCGGTGGAAAAGCCCGCGTCTTCCAGCTTCTCAGCCAGATGTTCCGCAACGTATTCCGCGCCGCCCAGGGTGCTGCCACTGATAAGGGTAATGTCCGCCATTGATCGCTCGCTCAAATAAAGAGGGGCTCATTGTACGCTGTGAACGAGCTGGGATCTACCTGTGGAAAATGTGGGAATGAATTTGCCCGATCAGGGGCGGATGGTACGCATGATCGGGTTCTGCAGGGAGATTAATGTTTCAGTGGACTGAATTTCATCAATTGTTTGGATCTTGTTGATAAGTACCTGCTGGAGGGCATCAATAGAGCGGCACATCACCTTTATAAAGATACTGTAGTGCCCGGTGGTGTAGTAGGCCTCCGTGACTTCTTCAAGCGCGTTGAGCTTCGCCAGGGCTGACGGATAGTCTTTGGCGCTTTTGAGAATAATGCCAATAAAGCAGCAGACGTCATAACCCAGCTGCTTAGGGCTGACGTCGATACGTGCGCCGGTAATGATCCCCGCCTGTTTCATCTTTTCCACGCGAACGTGGATTGTGCCCGGACTGACGCCAAACTGTTTCGCCAGTTCCGCGTAGGCAGTACGTGCATTGGCCATTAAGGCCTCCAGGATGCCGCGGTCCAGATTATCGATCTGATAATTTTCCATAGCTTTTTCTTATGAACATTAATGAATCTCTCTATTCTAGCGCCTTATTTTAATGAATCAAAAGTGAAGATGGCTTTTTGTTGATGGGTTATTGAATAACAGGCCATTTCTGTTGCTTAATCTCTATCAACAGGACGCAGGAGTATAAATAATGAAAACCGCTTACATCGCAAAACAACGCCAGATCAGCTTCGTTAAATCCCATTTTTCACGTCAGCTGGAAGATAAGCTTGGTCTGATCGAAGTCCAGGCGCCCATTCTCAGCCGCGTGGGTGACGGGACGCAGGACAACCTTTCTGGATGCGAAAAAGCGGTACAGGTGAAAGTGAAAACACTGCCAGACGCCCAGTTCGAAGTGGTGCATTCCCTTGCGAAGTGGAAACGTCAAACCCTGGGACAACACGATTTCAGCGCGGGCGAAGGGCTTTACACGCACATGAAAGCCCTTCGCCCCGATGAAGACCGTCTTACGCCAATGCACTCTGTCTACGTCGATCAATGGGACTGGGAGCGCGTCATGGGCGATGGCGAGCGTCACGTCGGTACGCTGAAATCCACCGTTGAGGCGATCTACGCCGGGATCAAAGCGACCGAAGCGGCAGTGAGCAAAGAGTTTGGTCTGGCACCGTTCCTGCCGGAATCGATCCACTTTGTCCACAGCCAGGAACTGCTGAGCCGTTATCCCGATCTGGATGCCAAAGGCCGTGAGCGTGCGATCGCCAAAGAATTGGGTGCTGTGTTCCTGATCGGGATTGGCGGCAAATTGTCTGACGGTAAACGCCATGATGTGCGTGCGCCGGATTATGATGACTGGAGCACGACGGGTGAGGGCGAACGCGCCGGTCTGAACGGCGATATTCTGGTCTGGAACCCGGTGCTGGAAGATGCGTTCGAGCTCTCTTCAATGGGGATCCGCGTGGATGCTGACGCCCTGAAACGTCAGCTGGCACTGACCGGGGATGAAGATCGCCTCACGCTGGAGTGGCACCAGGCGCTGCTGCGCGGAGAGATGCCGCAGACCATTGGCGGTGGTATTGGCCAGTCCCGTCTGACCATGCTGCTGTTGCAGCTGCCTCATATTGGTCAGGTGCAGTGCGGTGTCTGGCCACAACAGGTACGCGATCGCGTTGAATCTCTTCTGTAATTAGCGCTGCCAGCGTCTTAGCAGGCGGCTACGTAACCCGGTATCAAAGCGCCAGATATGATCGAAGATGCGCATGATGCCGGGTTTTCCATGGGCAGACATCGCCACAGCATGGAAACGGTGCTGGTGCACTCGCTGTAACTCCTTCACTTTATTCACCACGTCATCCGGTAGCCGCTGGGCAATAAAATCGGAGATGACCACGGCGTCAGCGTCATACCAGTCTCCGCCCTGCATCCGCTCAACGATGCTTCGAAAACAGCTGGCCAGATCGGTACCGCCACGAAAGCGCTGGCTTAAAAAGCGGATCGCCTGCTCAATACCCTGCTGATGTGTCAGTTCATACCCCACAACTTCGCTGGAAAAGAGCATGATGAAGCAGCGACGTCGATCGGCGAGCGCCACGCGCATCAGAGCCAGGCAGAACGCTTTCGCGCACTGTTCGTTAAACCCTCCCATCGAGCCGGACGTATCCACGCACACAATAAAAGGCCCGCGCGGCTGTTCGTCAAAATCCTGATGGATGACCGGGCGCTGGCTGAGCTTTTCACGCCAGGCTTCGCCATGCAACCGGTAGGTCAGAAGCTGTTTTTCCACCAGCCGGCGATAAAACTCGTACTCAAGCTCGGTCATCCCCAGCGTACTCAACTCCGTGGGCAGCAGGCGCAAAATATCGTCGCTTTGCTGGAGCCCATCCACTTGCTCAGGCACGGTGGCCGGTTCACGGACCAGGGTGCGGAAGGTCTCCATTGGGGCATCTTTCTTTGGGACCGATTTGGCCTCCCGTGAGCGACCCAGCTGTTCGGCAAGCTTCATCAGCTCTGGCTGCTGTGCCAGAAAATCGCCGTACTTGACGATGAGCTGGTAATCTCCGCGCCGCAGCTGACCGGCGCTCATATCCCAAAGACGCCCGGCGGCGTTATCATTTTCCACCAGCACCTGCTCCAGCTGACCGCTCAAGGTCATGCGTTCCTGCACTTCGCTAAGCAGCTGTTCACGCTCCTCATCCAGCAACTGCTGGTTCAACGTTGTGGCCTGCACCACCAGGCTGAGGCGCCAGCGTTGTAAAAAGAGGGTGTGTAGCGCGGGGGTAAACGTGGCGTTATCCGTGACCAGCGCTCGCGCCTGGCTGGCAAACGGAGAGTGTACCGTGTCGAGTAACGTCAGGGTTTGCGGGAGCTGGGCGATAAACTGTGACGTAGAGAGCCGCTGGCACTGCTGATAGCAGGCCACCTCGTCAGTTAATTCAGGGGGGACTTCGGTCTCTTTGAACCGCTGACGCAGGTTTTCGCGCCAGCGCGGGAGATCGTCGGTCATCGCCTTTTTGAGCCGCGGGAATTTTTCAAAAAAAGCCGCTAGCTGCGGGGAGGCCAGAAGGGTGATGACCACCTCTTCGATCAACCCCTCTTCGCTGACGGCCAGCATGACGTTAAGCGTATCCAGCGTTAGCATTGACGAGCCTGTTTGATCTGCGCGCTGACATCCTGCAGGCTGGCTTCGATGCGACCTAACCAATCGCTATGAATAAAGAGGCATTTTTGCTGCTCGCTGAAGCGCGTATGTTGCTGGTGCCATTCCGTATCCAGCGCTTCAAGCTGGCGTTTAATCTCTTCCGGCACGCTGTCAGAGGCGGTTCCCGGAAGCGCAAGACGCGATCCCTGCAGGCTGACGTCGCGGATCACCAGATGCTGGCTGCTGTCCACTTCCAGCGTCAGCGGCTGGGCAAAACCGATGCCGTTGAGTTTGCCGCGGATCTCCCCGCCCTTATCAAGCCACTGAGCCAGTGGCTCTCGCTCCACGGTGATATGGACCACCTGCATGTCATGAAGCTTAAGGGGCTGCTGAAGCAGGAGCGTCAGCGTTGTACTGGTCAGTTCGGACGGCAGCTCATAATGCGCTTTGCGGGCGAACATACCGCCAAGGCGGTTTACTTTCAGCGCTGTTTTGTCGCTTTGTTGTTGCTGCAGCTGAATACGCCGTTGGGCAATCGCCCCGAGCTGGTTGAGCATCGACTGCTGGCCCCAGGCGTGTCCGGTCATCAATACGTCAAGCTGCTGCTGCATCAGGTTCATGCCTTCCGCGTCGTGCCAGAGACAATCTTTTAAAAGGATCAGATCGATTGGCGCAACGGCATCGCGGCCGCTGAACAGGGCGCTGGCCTGCAGCAGGCGGATCGCTTTTTTCCAGCGACGGTCGGAGACATACGGCGCAGAAGGCAGTAAATCGAGCTGCTGGCGCAGCAGATAGATCAGCTCAAACACCGAATCCGGCAGTGTGATTTTGCCGATATCCTCCTGCCACTGGTAATACTCCTCATCCGTGACCTGCAGCGAAGCGGGGACCGGGTTTTCATTCTCATCCTGCTGGCTGACCAGCATCGAGCGGAAGTTGGATTTATCCTGCACTTTGTCGAGCCACAGGCGGATCAGCATGCGGTCATACAGCGCTTCAAGGCTGCTGTCGGCTTCCGGTAGTTCGTTAGAGGCCGCCACCAGCAGGCGCATCGGGATTTTCTCTTCGCTGGCACCGTTGCGGAATCGGCGTTCGTTTATCGCCGTGAGCAGGGTGTTCAGAATAGCCGGCCCCGCTTTCCAGATCTCATCAAGAAAAACAATTTCCGCTTCCGGAAGATACCCCTCAGTCAGGCGCTGATAGCGCCCTTCATCTTTCAGCGCCTGAATGGAAAGCGGGCCGAAAACTTCTTCTGGGGTGGAAAAGCGGGTCATCAGGTATTCGAAAGCGCGGGCGTTCTGAAAGGCAAATTTCAGCCGGCGGGCAATCAGGCTTTTGGCGATGCCCGGAGGTCCAAGCAGAAAGACACTTTCGCCGCTCAACGCTGCCAGTAAACAGAGGCGAATGGCGTGGCTACGCTCGAAAAGGCCTTTTTCCAGCGCGCCGCTGAGGCGGGAAATTCTTTCTGCTATTAAATGTGAGTGAGCCATAATAGTTTTGCATCCTTTCGCCGTCGTGGCGGCCAATTGAAGCGAGTATAGACGTTTCAGTCAGGGCTGGTAATAGACTGAAGTGCGGCGCTATTTTCTTTGCGCTACATTAATGCGGTTGCATTTAGGGGTACGATTTTGCATTGAATCGTGCATACTGTGCGCTTTTTGTGGGCCAAGGGACTAAGCACACATTTGTTATTTAAACGAAAAGACTAGTCTATGAGCACTGATAATAAGCAATCATTACCCGCAATAACGCTTGCGGCGATCGGGGTTGTCTACGGTGATATCGGCACCAGCCCGCTTTATACGCTTCGTGAATGTCTGTCCGGTCAGTTTGGTTTTGGTGTTGAGCGCGATGCCGTCTTTGGCTTCCTGTCCCTCATCTTCTGGCTGCTGATCCTGGTGGTTTCAGTGAAATACCTCTCCTTCGTTATGCGTGCAGATAACGCCGGTGAAGGGGGGATCCTGACTCTGATGTCCCTTGCCGGGCGGAATACCTCCGCCAGAATGACGTCGGTGCTGGTCATTATCGGCCTGATTGGCGGCAGCTTCTTCTATGGGGAAGTCGTCATTACGCCCGCGATTTCGGTTCTCTCGGCGATAGAGGGGCTGGAGATTATCGCGCCACAGCTTGATTCGTGGGTTGTTCCGCTGGCGATCCTTGTCCTGACGCTGCTGTTCATCATCCAGAAGCACGGCACCGGGCTGGTGGGCAAGCTGTTCGCTCCGATTATGCTGGCCTGGTTCCTGGTCCTGGCGGCACTCGGTTTACGCAGCATTATTGCTAACCCGGATGTGCTGCATGCGCTGAACCCTTACTGGGCCGTGCATTTCTTCCTCGAATACAAAGTGGTTTCCTTCGTCGCGCTCGGTGCCGTCGTGCTCTCCATCACCGGTGTTGAGGCGCTGTATGCCGATATGGGGCACTTCGGGAAACTGCCTATCCGCGTGGCGTGGTTTTTAGTGGTCCTGCCGTCGCTGGTGCTGAACTATTTCGGTCAGGGTGCGCTGCTGCTGCAAAACCCGGAGGCGATTAAGAACCCCTTCTTCCTGCTGGCTCCGGACTGGGCGCTGGTGCCCATGCTGATTCTGGCGACGCTGGCGACCGTTATTGCCTCGCAGGCGGTAATTTCAGGCGTGTTCTCTCTGACGCGTCAGGCCGTGCGTCTGGGGTATCTCTCGCCTATGCGCATTATCCATACCTCCGAGATGGAGTCGGGCCAGATTTACATTCCGTTCATCAACTGGCTGCTCTATTTCGCCGTGGTGATTGTCATCGTCAGCTTCGAGCACTCCAGCAACCTGGCGGCGGCGTACGGTATTGCGGTAACCGGTACGATGGTACTGACCTCGCTGCTCTCCACCACGGTAGCGTACCGAAACTGGCACTGGAACAAATTCCTCGTGATGATGATTCTGGTCGGCTTCCTGTGCATTGACGTGCCGCTGTTCTCCGCCAACCTCGACAAGATTGTCTCCGGTGGCTGGCTGCCGCTGACGCTCGGTCTGGTGATGTTCATTGTCATGACCACGTGGAAAAGCGAACGTTTCCGCCTTCTGCGCCGTATGCATGAGCACGGTAACTCCCTGGAGGCTATGATTGCCTCGCTGGAGAAATCGCCGCCGGTACGCGTGCCGGGCACCGCGGTGTATATGTCGCGTGCGCTGAACGTTATCCCGTTTGCGCTGATGCATAACCTCAAGCACAACAAAGTGTTGCACGAGCGCGTGATCCTGCTGACCCTGCGCACCGAAGATGCCCCGTACGTCCACAATGTCCGCCGCGTGCAAATCGAGCAACTGTCGCCGACCTTCTGGCGCGTCGTGGCAAGCTACGGCTGGCGTGAGACACCAAACGTCGAAGAGGTGTTCCATCGCTGTGGTCTGGAAGGGCTGAGCTGTCGCATGATGGAGACCTCGTTCTTTATGTCCCACGAGTCGCTGATTATCGGCAAGCGCCCCTGGTATTTGCGCCTGCGCGGCAAGTTGTACCTTATCCTGCAGCGTAACGCCCTTCGCGCGCCTGACCAGTTTGAGATCCCGCCTAACCGTGTGATTGAGCTGGGAACGCAGGTCGAAATCTAGGTCCTCGTGTGGCCTGATGCCCTCTCCTGGATGGAGAGGGGGCAACCCTAAAAAAGCGGTAACCAAAGGGTTACCGTTTTTGCATTTATCGCCTTCTCATTTCACGTAGCGAAACGTTTCGACGCCGATCACAAATCTGTTATGTCATGGTGGTTTTCTGAACACCGTTAAGACTAAACTGATTTCAGCGAAACGTTTCGCTAGTGGAGCAAGAAAATGAAGAAAGGCACCGTTCTTAACGCAGAAATCTCATCGGTTATTTCCCGTCTTGGGCATACCGATACGCTGGTGGTTTGCGATGCAGGCTTACCGGTTCCGCGCAGCACAACCCGTATTGATATGGCGTTAACGCAGGGCGTGCCCTCGTTTATGCAGGTACTGGACGTGGTGACGGCGGAGATGCAGGTTGAGGCGGCCATTCTCGCGACGGAAATTAAACACCATAATCCGCAACTCCACGAAACGTTGCTCAGCCACATTGAGCAACTGCAACAACACCAGGGAAACACCATAGAAATTCGTTACACAACGCACGAGCAATTCAAACAACAAACCGCAGACAGTCAGGCGGTGATTCGCAGCGGGGAGTGTTCCCCGTATGCGAATATCATTCTCTGTGCTGGCGTCACCTTCTGAGGCCATCATGGACGCATTACTGCAACTGAAAGGGATCGATAAAGCGTTCCCGGGCGTAAAAGCCCTCTCTGGCGCGGCACTGAACGTTTATCCCGGACGCGTAATGGCGCTGGTGGGCGAAAACGGGGCCGGCAAATCCACCATGATGAAAGTGCTGACCGGTATCTATCAACGCGATGCCGGCTCGCTGCTGTGGCTGGGTAAAGAGACCACGTTCAACGGCCCGAAATCTTCCCAGGATGCGGGTATCGGTATTATCCACCAGGAGCTGAACCTGATCCCGCAGCTCAGCATTGCGGAAAACATCTTCCTCGGACGCGAGTTCGTTAACCGGTTTGGCAAAATCGACTGGAAAACGATGTATGCCGAAGCGGACAAACTGCTGGCGAAGCTAAACCTGCGCTTCAAGAGCGACCGTCTGGTGGGCGACCTTTCCATTGGCGATCAGCAAATGGTTGAAATCGCGAAGGTGCTGAGCTTTGAGTCGAAGGTCATCATTATGGATGAACCGACGGACGCGCTGACCGACACCGAAACCGAATCTTTATTCCGCGTTATCCGCGAGCTGAAATCGCAGGGACGCGGGATTGTCTATATCTCTCACCGTATGAAAGAGATTTTCGAGATCTGCGACGACGTAACGGTCTTCCGCGACGGGCAATTCATTGCCGAGCGCGAAGTCGCCACGCTGACCGAAGATACCCTTATCGAAATGATGGTGGGACGTAAGCTCGAAGACCAGTATCCGCATCTGGACAAAGCACCGGGTGAGATCCGCCTTAAGGTGGACAACCTCTGTGGCCCGGGTGTGAACGATGTCACCTTTACCCTGCGCCAGGGGGAGATCCTTGGCGTGGCGGGGTTAATGGGGGCAGGCCGTACCGAGCTGATGAAAGTGCTCTATGGCGCACTGCCGCGTACCAGCGGTTATGTCACGCTCGACGGTCATGAGGTGGTGACTCGCTCTCCACAGGATGGCCTGGCAAACGGCATCGTCTATATCTCCGAAGACCGCAAGCGTGACGGCTTAGTGCTGGGGATGTCGGTAAAAGAGAACATGTCGCTTACTGCCCTGCGCTATTTCAGCCGCAGCGGTGGCAGCCTGAAGCACAAAGATGAACAGCAGGCGGTCAGCGATTTTATCCGTCTCTTCAACGTTAAAACGCCGTCGATGGAGCAGGCGATTGGCCTGTTGTCCGGTGGTAATCAGCAAAAAGTGGCCATTGCGCGCGGTCTGATGACGCGCCCGAAAGTGCTGATCCTTGATGAGCCAACCCGCGGCGTGGACGTTGGGGCCAAGAAAGAGATCTATCAGCTGATTAACCAGTTCAAGGCCGACGGCCTGAGCATCATTCTGGTCTCTTCCGAGATGCCAGAAGTATTAGGCATGAGCGATCGCATTATCGTCATGCATGAAGGGCATCTCGGTGGTGAATTCACTCGCGAGCAGGCCACCCAGGAAGTTCTGATGGCTGCCGCTGTGGGCAAGCTTAATCGCGTGAATCAGGAGTAAGAAGATGACTACCCAGGCTGTTTCTGGTCGCCGTTATTTCACAAAGGCATGGCTGCTGGAACAAAAATCGCTGATTGCCCTGCTGGTGCTGATCGCGATTGTTTCGACCATGAGTCCAAACTTTTTTACCGTTAATAACCTGTTCAATATTCTTCAGCAGACGTCGGTTAACGCCATTATGGCGGTAGGGATGACGCTGGTGATTTTGACGTCGGGTATCGATCTGTCCGTCGGTTCCCTGCTGGCGCTCACCGGTGCGGTTGCGGCTTCAATTGTAGGGATTGAGGTCAACGCGCTGGTGGCCGTTGCAGCTGCGCTGGCACTTGGGGCGGCAATTGGTGCCGTGACCGGTGTGATTGTGGCGAAAGGTCGCGTTCAGGCGTTCATTGCGACGCTGGTCATGATGCTCTTGCTGCGCGGTGTCACCATGGTTTACACCAACGGCAGTCCGGTAAATACCGGCTTTACGGATAACGCCGATCTGTTTGGCTGGTTCGGTATTGGTCGTCCGCTGGGTATCCCGACGCCGGTCTGGATCATGGCTATCGTTTTCCTCGCGGCGTGGTACATGCTGCATCACACCCGTCTGGGTCGTTATATCTATGCGCTGGGCGGTAACGAAGCGGCAACGCGTCTGTCCGGGATCAGCGTCAATAAAGTCAAAATCATCGTCTATTCGCTGTGTGGTCTGCTGGCCTCTCTGGCAGGCATCATCGAAGTGGCGCGCCTCTCTTCTGCGCAGCCAACGGCGGGGACGGGGTATGAGCTGGATGCCATTGCGGCAGTCGTTCTGGGCGGTACGAGTCTTGCGGGCGGTAAAGGTCGCATTGTTGGGACATTGATCGGCGCACTGATCCTTGGTTTCCTGAATAATGGTTTGAATTTATTAGGTGTTTCCTCCTATTACCAGATGATCGTTAAAGCAGTGGTGATTTTGCTGGCGGTTCTGGTAGACAACAAAAAACAGTAACTGACGACACTACAGGACATCTTAGATATGAACATGAAAAAACTGGCTACCCTGGTTTCTGCTGTCGCGCTGAGCGCAACCGTAAGTGCTAACGCAATGGCGAAAGACACCATCGCGCTGGTTATCTCCACGCTGAACAACCCGTTCTTCGTCTCTCTGAAGGACGGTGCACAGAAAGAAGCTGACAAACTGGGCTACAACCTGGTGGTGCTGGACTCTCAGAACAACCCGGCGAAAGAGCTGGCAAACGTTCAGGACTTAACCGTACGTGGCACCAAAATCCTGCTGATCAACCCAACGGATTCTGACGCTGTGGGTAACGCCGTGAAGATGGCAAATCAGGCGAAGATCCCGGTCATCACCCTTGACCGTCAGGCGACGAAAGGCGACGTAGTCAGCCACATCGCTTCTGATAACGTACTGGGTGGCAAAATCGCGGGTGACTACATCGCGAAGAAAGCGGGTGAAGGCGCGAAAGTTATCGAACTGCAGGGTATTGCCGGTACGTCAGCGGCGCGTGAGCGTGGTGAAGGCTTCCAGCAGGCGGTTGCAGCGCACAAATTTAACGTACTGGCCAGCCAGCCTGCTGACTTCGACCGCACGAAAGGTCTGAACGTGATGCAGAACCTGCTGACCGCGCACCCTGACGTGCAGGCTGTGTTTGCACAGAACGACGAAATGGCGCTGGGCGCGCTGCGTGCTCTGCAGACCGCAGGTAAATCTGATGTGATGGTTGTCGGATTTGACGGCACGCCGGATGGTGAAAAAGCAGTAAAAGATGGCAAACTGGCGGCGACCATCGCTCAGCTGCCTGAGCAGATCGGCGCAACGGGCGTGCAGACTGCTGATAAAGTGCTGAAGGGCGAAAAAGTTCAGGCCAAATATCCTGTTGACCTGAAACTGGTCATCAAGCAGTAAAAGGCGAATCAGGCAGTCGCTGGCTGCCTGAGGGACACCCTATAAAGAAAAGTGTGGCATACGCCACCGGGTCACACCGGTGGCGCTCTCAGATGGACACCTCAACCATGAAAACCGCAGGCAATCTTGTCGTCCTTGGCAGTATCAATGCCGATCACATTCTTAACCTTGAATCGTTCCCGACACCGGGCGAAACCGTCACCGGTAATCAGTATCAGGTGGCATTCGGCGGTAAGGGCGCCAACCAGGCCGTCGCCGCAGGACGCAGTGGGGCGAAGATCGCCTTTATTGCCTGCACGGGTGATGACGATACCGGTGAGCGCGTACGCAAACAGCTGGCCAGCGATAACATTGATATTGCGCCTGTCAGCGTTGTCGAAGGGGAATCAACCGGCGTGGCGCTGATTTTCGTCAATGCGGAAGGTGAGAATGTCATCGGTATTCATGCGGGGGCTAACGCCGCGCTGACCACTGAGCGGGTGAACGCGCAGCGCGAGATCATCGCGCATGCCGAAGCGCTTCTGATGCAACTGGAATCACCCGTTGAAAGCGTCCTGGCGGCCGCAGAGATAGCGCATCAAAATCATACCACTGTCGTACTCAATCCTGCGCCTGCGCGGGTATTATCAGACGAGCTGCTGGCGCTGGTGGATATCATTACCCCGAACGAAACTGAAGCGGAGAAACTGACAGGCGTTCGCGTTGAAAATGATGACGACGCCGCGCGGGCGGCGAAAGTGCTGCACGATAAAGGCATCGGCACCGTTATCATTACCCTTGGCAGCCGTGGAGTGTGGGCCAGCGTAAACGGGGAAGGTCGTCGCGTGCCGGGCTTTAAGGTTAAGGCGATTGATACCATCGCGGCGGGAGATACCTTTAACGGTGCATTGGTGACTGCGCTGCTGGAAGGCAAGAGAATGGATGATGCTATTCGCTTTGCCCATGCCGCCGCGGCGATTGCCGTAACGCGCAAAGGTGCCCAGCCTTCCGTTCCGTGGCGTAAAGAGATTGATGAATTCTTAAGTCAGCAGGGGTAACGCTTGGCCACAATGAAAGATGTCGCCCGCCAGGCGGGCGTTTCTACGTCGACAGTCTCCCACGTCATTAATAACGATCGCTTCGTTAGCGAGGCGATTCGGGAAAAAGTCGAAGCCGCGGTTAAAGATCTCAACTATGCGCCGTCCGCGCTGGCGCGCAGCCTCAAGCTCAACCAGACGCGCACCATCGGCATGCTGATCACCGCCAGTACCAACCCCTTTTATTCTGAACTTGTTCGCGGTGTCGAACGCAGCTGCTTCGAGCGTGGTTACAGCCTGGTGCTGTGCAATACCGAAGGGGATGAGCAGCGAATGAACCGCAACCTGGAGACGCTGATGCAAAAACGCGTCGACGGGTTACTGCTGCTGTGTACCGAAACACATCAGCCCTCGAAAGAGATTATTCAGCGCTACCCTTCTATTCCCACGGTGATGATGGACTGGGCGCCGTTCGACGGTACCAGCGATCTCATTCAGGATAACTCGCTGCTGGGAGGTGACATGGCCACCCAGTATCTGATCGATAAAGGCTATACCCGCATCGCCTGCATTACTGGCCCCCTGGATAAAACCCCGGCGCGTTTGCGTCTTGAGGGGTATCTTTCTGCGATGGCGCGGGCGGGGCTTACTGTTCCGGATGGCTACCGTATTACCGGTGATTTCGAATTTAACGGCGGCTTTGAAGCTATGCAGAAACTGCTGTCGCAAGCGCAGCGTCCGCAGGCTGTGTTTATCGGCAACGATGCGATGGCGTTTGGCGCGTACCAGGCGTTATATCAGGCGGGGCTGCGTGTTCCACACGATATGGCGGTGATTGGTTACGATGACATTGAACTGGCCCGCTACATGACGCCGCCGCTCACCACGATTCATCAGCCAAAAGATGAACTGGGCGAGCTGGCCATCGATGTGCTTATCCACCGAATGGCCGAGCCCGGCTTGCAGCAGCAACGTCTGCAGCTTACTCCTGTTCTGATGGAACGGGGTTCGGTTTAGCCTTTGCTTTGTGGCGCTCTTTGATCAGGTTGCGGCCATCTTTGGGTTTTAACAGCATAAAGACCAACGCCGACACGACGGTGAGTGCGCCCATGGTAATAAAGGTATAGTGAAACTGTTCGACGGTGTTCGCACTGTCAAAACCTTCATAAAACCGCAGCACCGCCGCACTGACGGCCACCCCCAGACTGATCGACAACTGCTGAGTCACTGCCAGCACGCTGTTGCCGCTACTGGCGTTATCGTCGGTCAGGTCGGCGAGGGTGATGGTGTTCATCGACGTGAACTGTGTCGACATGGCCATTCCCAGCACAAACAGGGGCAGGATCAGCATCCAGACCGGTAAAGAGGCGGATTGCAGGGAGAACTGCGCGATCATCAGCCCGATAAAGACCGTTACACCTACCAGCGTCTTACGATAACCAAACCAGCGCAACACCTGCGTGACGGTTGATTTGGCCAGAATAGAGCCCATCGCCGTGGGGGCCATCATGCAACCGGCAATCAGAGCCGGGTAGCCGAAACCCACCTGCAGCATCAGTGGCATCAGGAATGGCACGCAGCCCGTCCCCAGGCGTGAGGCAATGTTGCCCGCAATCCCCACGGAAAACGTTCGGGTGTTAAACAGCGACAGAGAAATTAACGGCGTCGGGTGACGGCGTGCATGACGTATATAAAGAAGGAACAGCAAAATACCGCCGAGGATGACGGAGAGTGCAATCCATGTCGCCACGATCTTCTCACCAAACAACTCCATCCCACTGGAGAAGAGCACCAGGCTCAGGCCAAACAGGAAAAAACCACGCATATCGAAACGGCGTCTTGGGGTGGTGAAGTTCGGCATATATTTGCGGGCATAAAGCAGCCCCGCGACGCCAATGGGAATATTAATCAGGAAGATCCAGTGCCAGCTTGCCCAGGTGACGAATACCCCGCCGAGAACCGGACCCAGTATGGGGCCGACCAGGCCGGGCATTGTGACGAAGTTGAGCACAGGAAGCAGTTCGCTGCGCGGATAGGCGCGCAGTAACGCCAGACGCGCCACGGGCATCATCATCGCCCCGCCAACGCCCTGAAGAACACGGAAGATGACCAGTTCTGTAAGAGACGTTGACAGCGCACAGGCCAAAGAGCCGAGCGTAAAGAGCGTCACGGCCAGCATGAATATTTTGCGGGTGCCGAAGCGGTCAGCCAGCCAGCCGCTCACCGGAATGAGCATCGCGACAGTCAGGGTATAACTGATGATGGCGGACTGCATCGCCAGCGGGGATCGGTTAAGGCTTTGTGCAATCGCGGGTAGCGCTGTGTTGAGGATGGTGGCATCCAGTGCCTGCATAAAGAACGCCATGGCTGCAATCCACGGCAATCCGGCCATGCTGCGCGCTTTTTTCTCTCTCATTTATGTACCTGCTGGTGGGTTGGCGCGGCCAGCAATGCCTGGCATGCATCCAGGGCTCGCTGCCCGTCGCTCTCCTGAATGGCATCAACAATCGCCTGGTGCAAATCCAGCTTTACCACTTCGTCTTGTGTAATAGAGGTAAAGTAGGTGTGGTATACCGAATGGAATAAAGAGGCAAAGGATGTCAGGAACGGATTGGCGCTCATCATATAGATGTGTTCATGCCAGGCCATATCGACCTCAATCCAGCGTTCGCGGTTGAAGTGTTTTTTCAGGAACACCATCTCTTCCATCAGGGCATTGAGCTGCGCTTTCTGTTCTGCCGTCCCGAGCGTGGCGGCAAGGAGGCAGGCCTGAGGTTCAAGACTGCTGCGCATCACCAGGAAGTGATCGACGACCTGATGAAAGTTATCTTCCGTCATCCACCATGAGAGCAGTTCCTGATCGAGGAAGTTCCAGTTGCTCTGTGGCATCACACGCGTACCAATGCGAGGACGCGGAAGCACCATGCCTTTTGCCGTTAAGGTTTTCACCGCTTCGCGAACGGCGGTACGGCTCACCCCAAACTGCTCACCCAACTCCATTTCACCCGGCAGGATGCTCCCCGGGGCATATTTACCCGCTAAAATCAGCTGAGCCAGTTTTTCTGCCAGCACATACGACAGGTTTTTTTGGGCAGCCAGTTGTTGTGCGCTTAATGGCATCGCGTTTATTCCTTAAAGATTCATGCTGATAATTATGCCACCTCGGGTGTTATTGTGGTTGCAGATACATCAAATAGAACAATTTGTAGCTTGATTTCACCCCTGTTGGTGAAAAAAAACACGGACAGAAACTTTTTTTGAATTTCCTCTTGTCACTTCAGAATAACTCCCTATAATGCGCCTCCACTGACACGGAACAACGGCACACACGCCGCCGGGTCAGCAGAGATAAGCGAAAATAAATGCTTGACTCTGAAGCGGGAAAGCGTAATATGCACACCCCGCGCCGCAGCGAAAACGAAGCGGCACTGCTCTTTAACAATTTATCAGACAATCTGTGTGGGCACTCAAAGTGACATGGATTCTTAATGTCTTCGGACAAAAAATGAATACCAAAGTCTCTGAGTGAACATACGTAATTCATTACGAAGTTTAATTCACGAGCATCAAACTTAAATTGAAGAGTTTGATCATGGCTCAGATTGAACGCTGGCGGCAGGCCTAACACATGCAAGTCGAACGGTAGCACAGAGAGCTTGCTCTCGGGTGACGAGTGGCGGACGGGTGAGTAATGTCTGGGAAACTGCCTGATGGAGGGGGATAACTACTGGAAACGGTAGCTAATACCGCATAACGTCGCAAGACCAAAGAGGGGGACCTTCGGGCCTCTTGCCATCAGATGTGCCCAGATGGGATTAGCTAGTAGGTGGGGTAACGGCTCACCTAGGCGACGATCCCTAGCTGGTCTGAGAGGATGACCAGCCACACTGGAACTGAGACACGGTCCAGACTCCTACGGGAGGCAGCAGTGGGGAATATTGCACAATGGGCGCAAGCCTGATGCAGCCATGCCGCGTGTATGAAGAAGGCCTTCGGGTTGTAAAGTACTTTCAGCGGGGAGGAAGGTGTTGTGGTTAATAACCGCAGCAATTGACGTTACCCGCAGAAGAAGCACCGGCTAACTCCGTGCCAGCAGCCGCGGTAATACGGAGGGTGCAAGCGTTAATCGGAATTACTGGGCGTAAAGCGCACGCAGGCGGTCTGTCAAGTCGGATGTGAAATCCCCGGGCTCAACCTGGGAACTGCATTCGAAACTGGCAGGCTAGAGTCTTGTAGAGGGGGGTAGAATTCCAGGTGTAGCGGTGAAATGCGTAGAGATCTGGAGGAATACCGGTGGCGAAGGCGGCCCCCTGGACAAAGACTGACGCTCAGGTGCGAAAGCGTGGGGAGCAAACAGGATTAGATACCCTGGTAGTCCACGCCGTAAACGATGTCGACTTGGAGGTTGTGCCCTTGAGGCGTGGCTTCCGGAGCTAACGCGTTAAGTCGACCGCCTGGGGAGTACGGCCGCAAGGTTAAAACTCAAATGAATTGACGGGGGCCCGCACAAGCGGTGGAGCATGTGGTTTAATTCGATGCAACGCGAAGAACCTTACCTACTCTTGACATCCAGAGAACTTAGCAGAGATGCTTTGGTGCCTTCGGGAACTCTGAGACAGGTGCTGCATGGCTGTCGTCAGCTCGTGTTGTGAAATGTTGGGTTAAGTCCCGCAACGAGCGCAACCCTTATCCTTTGTTGCCAGCGGTCCGGCCGGGAACTCAAAGGAGACTGCCAGTGATAAACTGGAGGAAGGTGGGGATGACGTCAAGTCATCATGGCCCTTACGAGTAGGGCTACACACGTGCTACAATGGCGCATACAAAGAGAAGCGAACTCGCGAGAGCAAGCGGACCTCATAAAGTGCGTCGTAGTCCGGATTGGAGTCTGCAACTCGACTCCATGAAGTCGGAATCGCTAGTAATCGTAGATCAGAATGCTACGGTGAATACGTTCCCGGGCCTTGTACACACCGCCCGTCACACCATGGGAGTGGGTTGCAAAAGAAGTAGGTAGCTTAACCTTCGGGAGGGCGCTTACCACTTTGTGATTCATGACTGGGGTGAAGTCGTAACAAGGTAACCGTAGGGGAACCTGCGGTTGGATCACCTCCTTACCTTAAAGAACCTGCCTTTGTAGTGCTCACACAGATTGTCTGATGAAAAGTAAATAGCAAGGCGTCTTGCGATTGAGACTTCAGTGTCCCCTTCGTCTAGAGGCCCAGGACACCGCCCTTTCACGGCGGTAACAGGGGTTCGAATCCCCTAGGGGACGCCACTTGCTGGTTCGTGAGTGAAAGTCACCTGCCGACATATCTCAAAACTCATCTTCGGGTGACGTTTGAGATATTTGCTCTTTAAAAATCTGGATCAAGCTGAAAATTGAAACGACACACAGTTAATGTGTGTTCGAGTCTCTCAAATTTTCGCAAACCGGTGATGAATCGAAAGAAACATCTTCGGGTTGTGAGGTTAAGCGACTAAGCGTACACGGTGGATGCCCTGGCAGTCAGAGGCGATGAAGGACGTGCTAATCTGCGAAAAGCGCCGGCGAGGTGATATGAACCTTTGACCCGGCGATGTCCGAATGGGGAAACCCAGTGTGATTCGTCACACTATCGTTAACTGAATACATAGGTTAACGAGGCGAACCGGGGGAACTGAAACATCTAAGTACCCCGAGGAAAAGAAATCAACCGAGATTCCCCCAGTAGCGGCGAGCGAACGGGGAGCAGCCCAGAGTCTGAATCAGCTTGTGTGTTAGTGGAAGCGTCTGGAAAGTCGCACGGTACAGGGTGACAGTCCCGTACACGAAAGCACACAGGCTGTGAACTCGAAGAGTAGGGCGGGACACGTGGTATCCTGTCTGAATATGGGGGGACCATCCTCCAAGGCTAAATACTCCTGACTGACCGATAGTGAACCAGTACCGTGAGGGAAAGGCGAAAAGAACCCCGGCGAGGGGAGTGAAAAAGAACCTGAAACCGTGTACGTACAAGCAGTGGGAGCCTCTTTTATGGGGTGACTGCGTACCTTTTGTATAATGGGTCAGCGACTTATATTCTGTAGCAAGGTTAACCGTATAGGGGAGCCGAAGGGAAACCGAGTCTTAACTGGGCGTTAAGTTGCAGGGTATAGACCCGAAACCCGGTGATCTAGCCATGGGCAGGTTGAAGGTTGGGTAACACTAACTGGAGGACCGAACCGACTAATGTTGAAAAATTAGCGGATGACTTGTGGCTGGGGGTGAAAGGCCAATCAAACCGGGAGATAGCTGGTTCTCCCCGAAAGCTATTTAGGTAGCGCCTCGTGAACTCATCTTCGGGGGTAGAGCACTGTTTCGGCTAGGGGGCCATCCCGGCTTACCAACCCGATGCAAACTACGAATACCGAAGAATGTTATCACGGGAGACACACGGCGGGTGCTAACGTCCGTCGTGAAGAGGGAAACAACCCAGACCGCCAGCTAAGGTCCCAAAGTCATGGTTAAGTGGGAAACGATGTGGGAAGGCACAGACAGCCAGGATGTTGGCTTAGAAGCAGCCATCATTTAAAGAAAGCGTAATAGCTCACTGGTCGAGTCGGCCTGCGCGGAAGATGTAACGGGGCTAAACCATGCACCGAAGCTGCGGCAGCGACACTATGTGTTGTTGGGTAGGGGAGCGTTCTGTAAGCCGTTGAAGGTGTCCTGTGAGGGGTGCTGGAGGTATCAGAAGTGCGAATGCTGACATAAGTAACGATAAAGCGGGTGAAAAGCCCGCTCGCCGGAAGACCAAGGGTTCCTGTCCAACGTTAATCGGGGCAGGGTGAGTCGACCCCTAAGGCGAGGCCGAAAGGCGTAGTCGATGGGAAACAGGTTAATATTCCTGTACTTGGTGTTACTGCGAAGGGGGGACGGAGAAGGCTATGTTAGCCGGGCGACGGTTGTCCCGGTTTAAGCATGTAGGCGGAGGTTCCAGGTAAATCCGGTTCCTTGTTAACGCTGAGGTGTGATGACGAGGCACTACGGTGCTGAAGTAACAAATGCCCTGCTTCCAGGAAAAGCCTCTAAGCATCAGGTAACATCAAATCGTACCCCAAACCGACACAGGTGGTCAGGTAGAGAATACCAAGGCGCTTGAGAGAACTCGGGTGAAGGAACTAGGCAAAATGGTGCCGTAACTTCGGGAGAAGGCACGCTGATATGTAGGTGAAGCCCCTGCGGGTGGAGCTGAAATCAGTCGAAGATACCAGCTGGCTGCAACTGTTTATTAAAAACACAGCACTGTGCAAACACGAAAGTGGACGTATACGGTGTGACGCCTGCCCGGTGCCGGAAGGTTAATTGATGGGGTTAGCGGTAACGCGAAGCTCTTGATCGAAGCCCCGGTAAACGGCGGCCGTAACTATAACGGTCCTAAGGTAGCGAAATTCCTTGTCGGGTAAGTTCCGACCTGCACGAATGGCGTAATGATGGCCAGGCTGTCTCCACCCGAGACTCAGTGAAATTGAACTCGCTGTGAAGATGCAGTGTACCCGCGGCAAGACGGAAAGACCCCGTGAACCTTTACTATAGCTTGACACTGAACACTGGTCCTTGATGTGTAGGATAGGTGGGAGGCTTTGAAGCGTGGACGCCAGTCTGCGTGGAGCCAACCTTGAAATACCACCCTTTAATGGCTGGTGTTCTAACGTAGACCCGTGATCCGGGTTGCGGACAGTGTCTGGTGGGTAGTTTGACTGGGGCGGTCTCCTCCCAAAGAGTAACGGAGGAGCACGAAGGTTAGCTAATCCTGGTCGGACATCAGGAGGTTAGTGCAATGGCATAAGCTAGCTTGACTGCGAGAGTGACGGCTCGAGCAGGTGCGAAAGCAGGTCATAGTGATCCGGTGGTTCTGAATGGAAGGGCCATCGCTCAACGGATAAAAGGTACTCCGGGGATAACAGGCTGATACCGCCCAAGAGTTCATATCGACGGCGGTGTTTGGCACCTCGATGTCGGCTCATCACATCCTGGGGCTGAAGTAGGTCCCAAGGGTATGGCTGTTCGCCATTTAAAGTGGTACGCGAGCTGGGTTTAGAACGTCGTGAGACAGTTCGGTCCCTATCTGCCGTGGGCGCTGGAGAATTGAGGGGGGCTGCTCCTAGTACGAGAGGACCGGAGTGGACGCATCACTGGTGTTCGGGTTGTCATGCCAATGGCACTGCCCGGTAGCTAAATGCGGAAGAGATAAGTGCTGAAAGCATCTAAGCACGAAACTTGCCCCGAGATGAGTTCTCCCTGAGACTTTAAGTCTCCTGAAGGAACGTTGAAGACTACGACGTTGATAGGTCGGGTGTGTAAGCGCAGCGATGCGTTGAGCTAACCGATACTAATGAACCGTGAGGCTTAACCTTACAACGCCGAAGATGTTTTGGCGATGAGAGACGATTTTCAGCTGATACAGATAACAGAATTTGCCTGGCGGCTTTAGCGCGGTGGTCCCACCTGACCCCATGCCGAACTCAGAAGTGAAACGCCGTAGCGCCGATGGTAGTGTGGGGTCTCCCCATGTGAGAGTAGGGAACTGCCAGGCATCAATTAAAAGAACCCCGTACCGTATGGTGCGGGGTTTTTTGCTTTGGGTTTTTCCCACCACCAGAGAGAGCATCAGACAGCACACCAATTCAAAATAAACGCGGCGATCTCCTCAACGTTATTCAAATCCAGTACCGGTATCTCCAGATCCAGGGCTACGTCACTGGCGACTGCAATCACATGCTCATCGAGCGTCAGCTCGTGAACATCATGCCCGGCATGGCTTCTGAACAGCAGGATCTTTGCCACCGCGTCATGCTTAAACCCCTCAACCAGCACCAGATCCAGAGTAGAGTGATCCATCCGGCTAACCAGATACATGAGATCCAGCGGCGCTTCATCCGGTGTTTCAGTCATCAATGCCCAGCGCTGATCACTCGCCACCATCGTTTGGGCTGCTCCCGCCTTACGCAGCTCATAGCTGTCTTTTCCCGGCTTATCGACATCCATATTATGATGCGTATGCTTAATTAATCCGGGGCGAACACCTTTAGCGCAAAGCGCAGGGATCAGTTTTTTCAGCAGCGTCGTTTTCCCGGTACCACTCCAGGCTGAAATGGCCAAAACAGGTATCATTTTTTCTCCTGCATCATCTGCAAATCTTCTGTGGTATTGACGTTCATAAACGCCGATTTCAAATCGCTAAAATCGACGGGATGGCCGCCTGACTGGCGCATAAAAGCCATCACCCTGCGCTCTCCTGCCGTCAGGTACTCCTGTAACGCCGGAACTAACGAACGGTGGATCAACGCAACAGCAGGGTGGTCACGCTCACCATCATGGGCCCAGACAACGGGTGCGCTACCACGAAGCCGTACCATGCGTTCGACAAGACAAGACGGAATAAACGGGGTATCACACGGACAGAAGATAAACCACTCCCCGTGCGACTGCTGCATAACCGAAAGCATACCGGCCAGCGGCCCGGGGTAATTCTCCTGCGTATCCTCGTAAACGGGATACCCGCTACGCTGATAAACATCTCTATGCCTGTTAGCGCTGATGGCCATTGTCATGACCTGGTCCGCAAGCGTATCAGCGACATGCTGCCAGAGTGGCTTACCGTTAAGGAGCTGAAGACCTTTATCTTTCCCCCCCATTCGGGTTGCCTTGCCACCCGCCAGAACAACGCCGATTATTTGTTGGCCATGATTCATGAATATCGCCTCTTTTATTGTGGGATTGACCCTGCTAACGTGTCACTCTCAATGAAAGGAGCACCACCATGAAATGTAAACGTCTGAATGAAGTCATTGAACTCCTCCAGCCGGCCTGGCAAAAAGAGCCAGAGCTTAATCTGATGCAATTTTTACAGAAACTGGCGAAAGAGTCAGGTTTTGACGGCGAACTGACAGACCTTTCTGACGATATCCTGATCTACCATCTCAAAATGCGCGACTCTGCCAAAGACGCTGTTATTCCTGGTATTCAGAAAGATTATGAGGAAGATTTTAAAACCGCGTTGCTACGCGCACGTGGCGTAATTAAAGAGTAAAAGCTTGTAAGCGGCGGCACCGAAATCGCCACAAGATGATATCCTGAATCATTCGTATAATTTCCGGATGATCGGATGAACGACCAGGCTTTTACTTTCCAGACATTACACCCGGATACCATTATGGATGCGCTGTTTGAACAGGGTATTCGGGTGGATTCCGGGCTAACCCCCTTAAATAGCTACGAAAACCGCGTCTATCAGTTTCAGGACGAGGATCGTCAGCGCTTCGTCGTAAAGTTCTATCGCCCTCAACGTTGGTCCGCAGAACAAATTCAGGAAGAGCACCAGTTTGCTCACGATCTGCTGGATGATGATGTTCCCGTTGCCGCGCCGCTTAAATTTAATAACCAAACGCTGCTCACCCACGAAGGGTTTTACTACGCCGTATTCCCAAGCCTGGGGGGCCGCCAGTTTGAAGCGGATAATATCGATCAGATGGAGTGGGTTGCCCGATATCTGGGACGCATTCACCAGACAGGACGCAAAGAAGACTTTATTGCCCGTCCGACAATCGGTATTCAGGAATACCTGCTTGAACCTCGTCAGGTATTTGAAACCTCGGCGCTAATCCCCAAAGCGCTTAAGGATAATTTCCTCAACGCGACCGATAAACTTATTGATGCGGTGAAAACCTGCTGGCGCGATGATATTTCCGTTCTGCGTCTGCACGGCGATTGTCACGCTGGTAATATTCTCTGGCGTGATGGCCCGCTGTTCGTCGATCTCGATGATGCACGTATGGGGCCAGCGGTTCAGGACCTGTGGATGCTGCTCAATGGCGATAAAGCTGAGCAACGGATGCAGCTTGAAACGATTATTGAGGCCTATGAAGAGTTTAGCCCTTTTAATTCAGACGAAATTGTCCTGATTGAACCTTTACGCGCGATGCGTTTTGTTTATTATCTCGCATGGTTAATCAGGCGTTGGGACGATCCTGCATTTCCCCGTAATTTCCCGTGGCTTACCGGAGAGGATTACTGGCGCAGCCAGATATCCACATTTACTGAGCAGGTTAAGGTTCTTAAGGAGCCCCCTCTGCAATTAACGCCGATGTATTAATTGGACACACCCAGGAGAGAGTTAATCATGAAAAAAATTTGGCTGGCGCTGGCAGGTATGATTCTGGCATTTAGCGCTTCTGCTGCGCAGTTTACCGACGGCAAACAGTATACGACACTGGAAAAGCCAGTCGCTGGCGAGCCACAGGTTCTGGAGTTCTTCTCGTTTTATTGCCCACATTGCTATCAGTTCGAGCAGGTGCTGCATGTTTCCGATAACGTGAAGAAAAAGCTGCCAGAAGGCACCAAAATGACCAAGTATCACGTTGAGTTCCTGGGCCCATTGGGTAAAGACCTGACTCAGGCGTGGGCGGTAGCTATCGCGCTGGGCGTGGAAGATAAGATCACTGCACCAATGTTTGAAGCAGTCCAGAAAACCCAGACAGTTCAGACGACTGCAGATATCCGTAAAGTCTTCGTGGATGCCGGTGTGAAAGGTGAAGAATACGACGCGGCATGGAACAGCTTTGTGGTGAAATCTCTGGTAGCCCAGCAGGAAAAAGCCGCCGCAGACCTTCAGCTGCAGGGCGTTCCGGCGATGTATGTTAACGGCAAATATCAGCTGAACACGCAGGGCATGGACACCAGCAGCATGGATATCTTCGTACAGCAGTACGCGGATACCGTGAAATATCTGGTCGAGAAGAAGTAAGAGCAATAAAGAAAAAAACGCCGGTCACTGACCGGCGTTTTTGTATGAAGATTTAATCTTTTCTATCTGTTCATCTTTCTCATTCCAGAGCGTATTCAGCCAACGCTGGAAAAGACGTTTGAAATTCTTATCGTTAACGTAATCCCCGTGCAACCCGTCATCAACCGGCACCAGCTCGATGCGTACAACGATCCGCGTCAGCTTGCCGCTGAGCATATCGAAGAACGGTGTCCTGTCGTTTTCCGGATAGCAGAGCGTGACGTTGAGTAATTTATCGAACTGCGCGCCCAACACGTTAAGCGCCATCGCAATGCCCGCAGCCTTGGGCGGCAGCAGGTGCTGATAAGGAGAGCGAGTTTGTTGACGCTTCTCTTCCGTAAAGCGCGAGCCTTCCACGAAGTTCACAATGGTTGTCGGATGCGCGCGAAATTTTTCGCAGGAACGGCGCGTGGTTTCCACATCTTTACCACGACGCTCCGGATGACGAAGCAAATAGCTGCGCGAATAGCGTTTCATAAACGGCATATCGAGCGCCCAGCAGGCCAGACCGATAAAAGGCACCCAGGCGAGCTGCTGTTTCAGAAAGTATTTGTTCATCGGGATATGTTTGCGGAAAAGCACGCATAACACCACGATGTCTGCCCAACTGTGGTGGTTGCAGATAAGCAGGTACCAGTTCTTTTTGTTGAGGCCTTCAAGCCCTTCCACATCCCACTTCAGGTGTGGGTTCAGGTACAACAGGAACGCCAGTCCTTCACACCAGCAGTACATCATAAAATTACAAAATGCGGATACGGCTCGCCATACCACGGGCACGGGCAGCAGCAACTTAATGATGCCGGCAATAATGATCGGCACAGAACAGGCGACAGTCACCAGAATAGTTAAAATGATGCTTAAAGGTAATGTTATTGCTGCGAGCAATCTCGACATGATGAGCTTTTTCAGATGGTTAGCTGTAAGTGAGCGGCCGGCTATCCGGTGCAGGGCGCTGATTTTATCAGAAATCAGACAAAATAAGGGTGCTTTCATGCCAGGCGTTGCGGGATAACGCCCGGGAGCAGAAGATTTCGCTATAACGGCATGCGGCCCTGGGCTTATATCCACATAGACTAAATTGTCATCAATTGGCCATGAAGATCAAATGAAACATAATAACTCTATGATATATAGCATCTATTTATTATGAGGTATGTACTTTTAGCGTCTGTTATTCCTGTGACGTAAAAGTATGCACAAACTTATCCACAGATTTATTTTTGCGAGCGATCCTCACGATCGCAAAATCTTTTCCTGTATCTGGCGCTAATAACTGATGTTTTCATCCTTCTGTGGCATCCTTTACGCATAAATTGATTAAAGGCACGGACATTATGGTTCAGATCCCAGAAAACCCTCTTATTCTCGTCGACGGCTCTTCTTACCTGTATCGGGCGTATCATGCGTTTCCTCCTCTGACCAATAGCGCAGGGGAACCTACCGGCGCAATGTACGGCGTGCTAAACATGCTGCGCAGCCTGATTCTTCAGTACCAGCCAACCCATGCGGCAGTGGTGTTTGATGCGAAAGGTAAAACCTTCCGCGACGAGCTTTTTGAGCATTACAAATCTCACCGTCCGCCAATGCCTGACGATCTGCGTGCGCAGATTGAACCGCTGCACGCGATGGTAAAAGCGATGGGCTTGCCGCTGCTGGCCGTCTCTGGGGTCGAAGCCGATGACGTAATAGGTACGCTGGCACGTGAAGCAGAAAAAATGGGTCGTCCGGTACTGATCAGTACAGGGGATAAAGATATGGCGCAGCTGGTAACGCCAGGTATCACCCTGATTAACACCATGACCAACACCATCCTGGGGCCTGAAGAGGTGGTCACAAAATATGGCGTGCCGCCAGAGCTGATTATCGACTTCCTCGCGCTGATGGGCGACTCCTCGGATAACATCCCGGGTGTACCTGGCGTGGGTGAAAAGACCGCCCAGGCGCTGCTTCAGGGATTGGGCGGACTGGATACACTGTACGCGGAGCCGGAAAAAATCGCCGGCCTCTCCTTCCGTGGTGCAAAAACCATGGCCGGAAAGCTGGAAGAGAACAAAGAGGTGGCTTATCTCTCCTATAAGCTGGCAACCATTAAAACCGATGTTGAACTGGAACTGGGTTGTGAGCAGCTGGAAGTGCAGCAGCCTTCCGCAGACGAACTGCTAAGCCTGTTTAAGAAATACGAATTCAAGCGCTGGACCACGGACGTGGAAGCCGGTAAATGGCTGCAGGCAAAAGGGGCCAAACCGGCCGCTAAGCCAAAGGAGACGATTGTCATTGATGCCGAAGAGCTGGCAGAAGAAGAGGCCATCGCGCTCTCTTTCGACAATTACGAAACCCTCCTTGAAGAGTCACAGCTGGTGGCGTGGATTGAGAAACTCAAAAAAGCGCCGTTCTTTGCCTTCGACACGGAAACCGACAGCCTCGATAACATCTCGGCCAATATGGTCGGCCTGTCATTTGCGACGGAGCCGGGAATGGCGGCCTATGTGCCCGTTGCACATGATTACCTCGATGCGCCTGATCAGATCCCGCGTGAGCGTGTGCTGGAGCTGCTGAAGCCGATTCTGGAAGATGACAAGGCGCTTAAGGTCGGGCAAAACCTCAAATATGATCGCGGCATTCTGCAAAACTATGGCATTGAGCTGCGCGGCATTGCGTTCGATACCATGCTGGAATCTTACATTCTCGACAGCGTGGCGGGTCGTCACGATATGGACTCCTTATCCGACCGTTGGCTCAAGCATAAGACCATTACCTTTGAAGAGATTGCCGGAAAAGGTAAAAACCAGCTCACCTTCAATCAGATTGCCCTGGAAGAAGCGGGTCGCTACGCGGCCGAAGACGCCGATGTCACGCTGCAACTGCACCTGAAGATGTGGCTAAAACTGCAGAAGCACGAAGGTCCGCTGAACGTGTTCCAGCACATTGAGATGCCGCTGGTACCTGTGCTCTCGCGCATTGAGCGCAACGGCGTAAAAATTGATCCGACGGTGCTGCATAACCACTCTGGAGAACTGGCGCAGCGGTTGACCGAGCTTGAGCAGAAGGCGCATGAGCTTGCCGGCGAACCGTTTAACCTTTCGTCTCCGAAACAGCTTCAGACCATCCTGTTTGAAAAACAGGGAATTAAGCCGCTGAAGAAAACCCCTGGCGGCGCGCCATCAACGTCTGAAGAAGTGCTTGAGGAACTGGCGCTGGATTACCCGCTGCCAAAAGTGATTCTCCAGTACCGTGGTCTGGCGAAGCTGAAGTCTACCTATACCGATAAACTTCCGCTGATGATCAACCCTAAAACGGGCCGCGTGCATACCTCGTATCATCAGGCTGTGGCGGCGACCGGTCGTCTCTCCTCGACCGATCCAAATCTGCAGAACATCCCGGTACGCAATGAAGAAGGCCGTCGTATCCGTCAGGCGTTTATCGCGCCAGACGACTACCTGATCGTCTCGGCCGACTACTCGCAAATTGAGTTGCGTATTATGGCGCACCTGTCACGCGACAAGGGGCTGCTGACGGCCTTTGCGGAAGGAAAAGATATCCACCGTGCAACGGCGGCTGAAGTCTTTGGGCTGCCGCTGGACAGCGTGACTCACGAGCAACGTCGCAGTGCTAAGGCGATCAACTTCGGTCTGATCTACGGCATGAGCGCCTTTGGCCTTTCGCGCCAGCTCAACATTCCGCGTAAAGAGTCGCAGAAGTATATGGATCTCTACTTCGAGCGTTATCCGGGCGTGCTGGAATATATGGAACGCACCCGTGCGCAGGCGAAGGAGAAAGGCTACGTCGAAACCCTGGATGGCCGTCGCCTTTATCTGCCGGACATCAAATCAAGCAACGCCGCGCGTCGTGCCGGTGCAGAACGTGCTGCCATCAACGCCCCGATGCAGGGGACGGCGGCAGACATTATTAAGCGCGCGATGATTGCGGTTGATGCCTGGCTGGAAAAAGAGAAGCCACGCGTGAAGATGATCATGCAGGTACACGATGAACTGGTATTCGAAGTCCACAAAGATGATCTGGACACCGTGTCGAAGAAGATCCACGAACTGATGGAAAGCAGCATGACGCTTGACGTGCCGTTGCTGGTGGAAGTGGGCAGCGGTGAAAACTGGGATCAAGCTCACTAAGGGTTCTGCCAATAACGCGCTTTTTATGTAAGTTAGCAACATAACAAAGTGCGTTTTGTGACGATCATTAGAATTCCCTATGTAAAGAATGAAAAAAAACTACAAAAAGTGCTTTTTCTACAGCAAAAAAAGGGGTAGAGTTATTCGCGTAGGGTACAGAGGTAAGATGTTCTATCTTTCAGACCTTTTACTTCACGTAATCGGATTTGGCTGAATATTTTAGCCGCCCCAGTCAGTAATGACTGGGGCGTTTTTTATTGCGGCAAAGAAAAATCCAGGCAAAAAAAGCGCGGACATCGCCGCGCTCGGTATTACTCTTCTTCCGCTTCCGTCGCGGGTTCCAGCTCGTTGAACCAGCTATCGAGCTTCTGACGCAGCTTGTCGACACCCTGCTTTTTCAGTGAGGAGAACGGCTCTACCTGTACGTCGCCGTTAAAAGCCAGCACCGCTTCGCGAACCATATTCACCTGCGCTTTACGCGCGCCGCTCGCCAGTTTATCCGCTTTAGTCAGCAGTACCAGCACGGCTATCTCACTTGAGACAGCCCAGTCGATCATCTGCTGATCGAGATCTTTCAGGGGATGGCGGATATCCATCAGCACCACCAGACCTTTCAGGCACTGGCGTTTTTCCAGGTATTCACCCAGCGCACGCTGCCATTTGATCTTCATCTCTTCCGGTACTTGCGCGTAACCATATCCCGGTAAGTCGACCAGGCGTTTGCCTTCTGCCACTTCAAACAGGTTAATCAGCTGAGTACGGCCAGGTGTTTTTGAGGTACGCGCCAGGCTCTTTTGATTGGTCAGCGTATTCAGGGCGCTGGATTTCCCCGCGTTAGAGCGGCCAGCAAAAGCCACTTCAATGCCAGTATCAGAAGGAAGGTGGCGGATATCGGGCGCACTGGTGACAAAATGCGTCTGTTGGTAGTTCCAGGTAGTCACGTGGTCGTCTCCAAAATCGTAATCTGAGGGGGATTATACCTGAATGCCGGCAAAAGACTTTTTTGATTGCACAGTGCCTGTAGGTTAAAACCCTGGCGGTTGTGAGAGATCGGCTATGAATACTATGGGAGATTTCAGAGAATTCGCAGGCGTTAAAAAAGCCAAATTGTTTTAAATCATAAGCTTATTCTCGGGTAATTATCTGAAAATCCGTTTTTGTGCCGTTTCGTTGCTTGTCAGTTTAACTGAACAGGGTAAAGTGTGCGTCAGGGCGAGGAAGCCAACAGGAAACAGACTTAAGGATTAGGGTCAGGAGCGCCAGGAGGCGAAGACGCAGGATTGTCAGGATGACCAACGCCTGGAGGCGTTTTAACAGGAAACGGAACCGTATCACGGATGGTATTAGCCAAGGGATAAACAGGGTTTGTTGTTGGCAAACACGGAATGTCTGACCCGTTAAGGGTTGTGAGTCAGGAAAAAAGGCGACAGATTGCTCTGTCGCCTTTTTTCTTTGCTTGCTTTCTGCTAGATTTCGCCGCAATTCTATACTGAAGAAAACGACTTAAAGATAAAACATCATGAAAAAACCGACCTCCGCTGCGGGCGCTAAACGCCCTGCAAAAGCACACCGCAAAACGCGCGAAGAACTGAACCAGGAATCGCGCGATCGCAAACGCGATAAAAAACATCGCGGTCATGCTGCGGGTAGCCGTGCAAACGGTGGTGATGCTTCTGGCGCTTCTGCGAAAAACAAGCAGCAGAAAGACCCACGTATTGGCAGTAAAACACCTGTTCCACTGGGCGTGACAGACACCCCGGTCACTAAGCAGCACAAACCAAAGAGCGAGAAACCTATGCTTTCACCGCAGGCTGAGCTGGATTTGCTGGAGAACGATGAGCGCCTGGACGCGCTGCTGGAACGTCTTGAAGAGGGGGAAACCCTGACCGCCGAAGAGCAGTCATGGGTTGATGCCAAACTGGACCGCATTGATGAGCTGATGCAGAAGCTGGGTCTGTCTTACGACGATGACGAAGACGAAGAAGAAGACGAAAAGCAGGAAGATATGATGCGTCTTCTGAAGGGTGGAAACTAACATTTGCATCCGGCAGGGACGATAGTCCTGCTAATAACCCTTCCGGTTATATGTTATCTGGTGTGGTTATTCGTTAAACTACGGCGGTTGTCGCGGCGACAGAAGTGGCTGCGCACCCGAGTGATGGCCCGAGATGGGACCAGAACGGGCCGCCGTATGCGAACGCGACACCAACGGAAGGAGTGAGCATGTCTGTACCAACTATCGACTGGGATTTGGCCCTAATCCAGAAATATAACTATTCCGGGCCGCGTTATACGTCATACCCCACCGCGCTGGAGTTCTCCGATAGTTTCGGCGAGGCGGCGTTTCAGCAGGCTGTCGCGCGCTACCCCGAGCGACCGCTGTCGCTCTATGTCCATATTCCGTTCTGCCACAAGCTCTGCTACTTCTGCGGCTGCAATAAAATCGTTACCCGTCAGCAACATAAAGCCGATCAGTATCTGGATGCGCTGGAGCAGGAAATTCTGCACCGTGCCCCGCTGTTTGCCGGCCGTCACGTCAGCCAGCTTCACTGGGGTGGGGGGACGCCAACGTATCTGAATAAAGCGCAGATCAGCCGTTTAATGACGCTCCTGCGCAACAACTTCCGTTTTAACGACGATGCTGAAATCTCGATCGAGGTCGATCCGCGCGAAATTGAGCTGGATGTACTGGATCATTTACGCGCTGAAGGTTTCAATCGCCTGAGCATGGGCGTGCAGGACTTCAACAAAGAGGTGCAGCGGCTGGTGAACCGTGAGCAGGATGAAGAGTTTATCTTTGCCTTACTCAACCACGCCCGCGATATCGGCTTTACGTCGACCAATATCGACCTGATTTACGGCCTGCCTAAGCAAACGCCGGAGAGCTTCGCCTTCACGCTGAAACGCGTGGCCGAACTCAACCCGGACCGCCTGAGCGTCTTTAACTATGCGCATCTGCCGACGCTGTTTGCCGCTCAGCGCAAAATCAAAGATGCCGACCTGCCTTCTGCCCAACAGAAGCTGGATATTCTGCAGGAAACCATCGCCTCGCTGACCGAAGCCGGTTATCAGTTCATCGGGATGGATCACTTTGCTCGTCCGGATGACGAGCTGGCTATTGCCCAGCGCGAAGGCGTACTGCACCGAAATTTCCAGGGCTACACCACCCAGGGCGACACCGATTTGCTGGGGATGGGCGTCTCCGCCATCAGCATGATCGGTGACTGCTACGCGCAGAACCAGAAAGAGCTGAAGCTTTACTATCAGCAGGTAGATGACGCGGGCAACGCGCTGTGGCGCGGTATCGCGTTAACGCGCGATGACTGCATCCGTCGTGATGTGATTAAGGCGCTCATCTGTAACTTCCGTCTTGATTTCAGCGAGGTGGAAACGCAGTGGGAACTGCATTTCAGCGATTACTTTGCTGATGACCTGAAGCTGTTAGCGCCTCTGGCAAAAGATGGGCTGGTGGATGTTTCAGAACGTGCAATTGACGTGACACCCAAAGGGCGCCTGTTGATTCGTAATATCTGCATGTGCTTCGACGCCTATCTGCGTCAGAAAGCGCGTCTGCAGCAGTTCTCACGCGTCATTTAAGACGTGCCAACATATTTGGCCGGGTAAGGCGAAGCCGCTACCCGGCTTTTTTGTTAGCGACTCTCTAGCTAAACAGCCCAACCAGCGCCGCGCACAGCACAGCAGCAACGGCTGTTTGTGGCGTGTGGCTTTCAGCTGCTCCACTTGAGAGCATATTCACTAATGTTTCCAGCATGATGATCACCCTCACTTTCCGGGCACGATCATACAAAAATCATTGATACAGTAAAGCGCAAAATAGCAGCAATTTGCGCTCAATTAATAACCTTTACACAAGGGTAAAGATCACTCCATGCCCAGCTCTTTCAGCTTACGCGTCAGGGTATTACGTCCCCATCCCAGCAGGCGTGCCGCTTCCTGCTTATGGCCCTGTGTATGGCGGAGTGCGGTGGTCAACAGCGTGCGCTCCATCTCGGGCTGGGCTTCAGACAGTAAGTTTTGATGACCGGAACGCAGCGCGCGATCGGCCCACTGCGCCAGCAGTGTCGCCCAGCTGTCCGGCAATGCATGTCCGGTGCTGCTTTCTGGCGCAGTCGCTTCAAACAGTTCAGCCGGTAAATCCTGAATCAGGACTTCCTGTCCGGCGGCCATTACGGTCAACCAGCGACAGGTGTTTTCCAGCTGACGCACGTTGCCCGGCCACGCCAGACGGGTGAGGGCGGCATCGGTTTCCGGGTGCAACTGCTTGGCTTCCACGCCCAGCTCACGGGCAGCGACCTGCAGAAAATGACGCGCCAGGCGGGGAATATCTTCACGGCGTTCACGTAGCGGTGGCAAATGAACGCGGATCACGTTCAGGCGATGGAATAAATCCTCACGGAATTTACCTTCCTGGACGCGCTGCTCCAGATTCTGGTGCGTCGCGGCAATAATGCGTACATCGACCTTCACCGGCGCATAGCCACCTACGCGATAAAACTGTCCGTCGGCCAACACGCGCAGCAAACGGGTCTGGACATCCAGCGGCATATCGCCGATTTCATCCAGGAAGAGTGTTCCACCGTCAGCCTGCTCGAAGCGACCCTGGCGAATGGTATTTGCGCCGGTAAAAGCCCCTTTCTCATGGCCAAACAGTTCAGATTCAATTAAATCCTTCGGGATGGCGGCCATATTCAGGGCGATAAACGGTGCTTTTGCCCGCGGGCTGTGGCGATGTAAGGCATGCGCTACCAGCTCTTTACCGGTTCCCGATTCACCGTTAATCAGTACGCTGATGGACGAGCGTGACAGACGGCCAATGATACGAAACACATCCTGCATGGCTGGCGCTTCGCCAATGATGTCCGTCGTGGGCCCGAAGTCAGGCGTGTGACGAGGTTGCTGCTGCTCCTGGTAGTGGCTGATCGCGCGCTCAACCAGGGCGACCGCTTCGTCGATATCAAACGGTTTGGGCAGGTAATCGAACGCCCCTTGCTGATAGGCGCTCACCGCGGCGTCCAGGTCGGAATGCGCCGTCATTATGATGACCGGAAGCATAGGATGGCGTTGTTTGATCTGCTTTAAAAGCGCCAGTCCGTCCATTCCCGGCATGCGAATATCCGAAAGCAGCACATCCGGCGTTTTGGTGGTGAGTGCGTCGAGCACTTCGCTGCCGCTCTCAAACGTCGTGCAGCTTAATCCTGCCCCTGTGAGCGCGCGTTCAAGCACCCAACGGATGGAGCTATCGTCATCGACTACCCAGACTATCCCTCGTTGCATAAACGTCACCTTTATTTTTTAATCGGCAGGAAAACCGAAAACTCGGTATGTCCCGGCCAACTGGTAAATTCAATTTTTCCAGAGTGTTGATCGATCAAACTACGGGCAATGGATAACCCCAGGCCGGTACCGCCTTCGCGACCGCTGACCATCGGGTAGAACAGGGTGTCCTGAAGATGCGACGGAATACCCGGCCCGTTGTCCTCAACGTCGATGCGGGCAGCCAGACGATAGCGCACGCCGTGCAGTGTGAGCTGGAACGCGGTGCGGGTGCGCAAAATAATTTCGCCCCCTTCCGGCCCCAGCGCCTGCAGGGCATTACGCACAATATTCAGCAAGACCTGCTCAATCTGATCCGGGTCGTGCGCCAGTTCCGGCAGGCTTGGGTCGTAGTCACGGACCAGCGTGACGTTCTCCGGCAGCTCCATCGAGACGAGTTTCACAACCCGCTCAGCCACTTTATGAATACTTTCTGAGACATGCATGCCGGGCTGTTGTGGCCCGAGCAGACGGTCAACCAGGTTACGCAGGCGGTCTGCCTGCTCAATGATGACGTTGGTGTACTCCGCCAGCGCAGGGTCGGGCAGCGCTTTGGTCAGGAGTTGTGCCGCACCGCGTAAGCCACCCAGCGGGTTCTTGATTTCATGCGCCAGGCCTCGCACCAGGTCACGGGCGGCAATTTGCTGGGCATGCTGAAGTTGTTCCTGGCTCAGGCGGCGCTGATTATCCATCGGCGCCATTTCAAGCAGGATCAGCCCTTCAGGAAGCCGTTGTGCGGTAAGCGATAAAATATGTGAGCGCCCGTCGATCACCAGCGTGACTTCGTTATCGGTAAAGCCCTGACCGGCCTGCAGACTTTCCTGCATCAGGCCAATATTCAGCGAGAAATAACTCAATAATTCCGGAAGCGGGGTGCCAAACAGTTTGCGTGAACTCTGGGCGAGCAGCTGCTGCGCCGCCGGGTTGGCGTAATGTACGGCCAGCTCGTCGTCGACCAGCAAAATACTGTTAATCAAAGAATTGAGGATCTGCCCAGCATCGGGCAGCGTGCCAGTTGCCATTCAGCAGTCTCCTGGAGTTGGTTGCACTAATTTAGTGCAGTATAGCTTTTTCGTCGTAAAAAGCGCGTGAGATCAGTTTGTTGGTGGAGAAAAAAGCCCATCCGGAGATGGGCTGAAAGTTTCCACGGCAACAAATAAAAGCTTGTGAGATCGCGCGTAAAAGGGCGCGCGAAACTCATTGAAACTTAAACGCTGTAGTACAGTTCGAACTCAACCGGGTGTGGCGTCATACGCACACGGTCGTTCTCTTCAGTACGCAGGGCGATGTAAGCATCGATAGCGTCGTCAGTGAACACGCCACCCGCAGTCAGGAACTCGCGGTCTGCGTCCAGCGCCTGCAGGGCTTCTTCCAGAGAGCCTGCAACCTGTGGGATCTCTTTCGCTTCTTCTGGCGGCAGGTCGTACAGGTTTTTGTCCATAGCTTCGCCTGGGTGGATCTTGTTCTTGATACCGTCCAGACCCGCCATCAGCAGTGCTGCGAAGCACAGGTATGGGTTAGCAGCTGGATCCGGGAAGCGAACTTCGATACGACGCGCTTTAGGAGACGCCACCACCGGGATACGGATAGAAGCAGAACGGTTACGCGCAGAGTACGCCAGCATTACCGGTGCTTCGTAGCCTGGGACCAGACGCTTGTAGGAGTTAGTGGTTGGGTTCGCCAGGGCGTTGATCGCTTTAGCGTGTTTGATTACGCCGCCAATGTAATACAGAGCCTGCTCAGACAGACCGGCATATTTGTCACCAGAGAACAGGTTGGTTCCGTTCTTGGACAGAGACATGTGGCAGTGCATACCGGAACCGTTATCGCCAAACATTGGTTTTGGCATGAAGGTCGCGGTTTTACCGAAACGGTGCGCAACGTTGTGCACAACGTATTTGTAGATCTGAATTTCGTCTGCTTTTTTGGTCATGGTGTTGAAGCGGGTTGCCACTTCGTTCTGACCCGCAGTCGCCACTTCGTGGTGGTGAGCTTCAACCACCAGGCCCATCTCTTCCATCACCAGACACATGGTGGAACGGATGTCCTGAGCGGAGTCGACCGGAGGAACCGGGAAGTAACCGCCTTTAACGCCAGGACGGTGACCTTTGTTACCACCTTCGTATTTGGTGGAGGAGTTCCATGCACCTTCGATATCGTCGATGGCAACGTGGGAGCCAGAAATAGAGGCACCGAAACGGATGTCATCAAACAGGAAGAATTCTGGCTCTGGCCCGAACAGTACGGTGTCTGCGATACCGGTTGAACGCAGGTACTCTTCAGCGCGTTTCGCGATGGAGCGTGGGTCGCGGTCGTAGCCCTGCAGTGTGCCTGGCTCGAGGATGTCGCAACGGATGATCAGGGTTGGTTCTTCGAAGAACGGATCAATGACCGCAGTGGAAGCGTCAGGCATCAGAACCATGTCAGATTCGTTGATACCTTTCCAGCCGCCAATGGAGGAGCCGTCAAACATTTTGCCTTCTTCAAAGAATTCGGCGTTTACCTGATGAGCAGGAATAGTGACGTGCTGTTCTTTACCTTTGGTATCGGTGAAGCGCAGATCAACAAACTTCACTTCATGTTCGTTCAGCATCGTCAAAACGTGTTCAGCGGACATACTTAACTCTCCAGATTGGTCATTGTCGTCGTGGTAACGAGGTCTTCAATTTCTGTCTTGGGCTGGCTGTGTGCCATTTTTTTGCCGTATTTTTATAAAGCGAAATCTGTGCCAACTTTTAAAACACCCCAAAAAGGCGTTATCATGCGCACCATAGTGCAAAAGTGCTGCACCACAATGGTTATGTTGCACCAGTATAGTGCTTCAGTGTGAACACTGAGCACCATATTGGTGCAATTTTCGTTAAAGTGCCCTTTTTACGCTCCGTGAAAGCGATCACAAAGCATCTCTGCAATACTTGTTTGCGGGGGATGTTTGTGATCCTGTTTTGTAGTGCGATTAATCCGTGTACAATAACGCGCTATTTCTAATGCCTGAGGCAAAGTTGTGATCGAAAATTTGCGTAACATCGCCATCATCGCGCACGTCGACCATGGTAAAACCACCCTGGTTGATAAGCTGCTGCAGCAGTCCGGTACGTTTGATGCTCGTGCCGAAACTCAAGAGCGTGTGATGGACTCCAACGATTTGGAGAAAGAGCGTGGGATTACTATCCTCGCGAAAAACACCGCTATCAAATGGAATGACTACCGTATCAACATCGTTGATACCCCAGGGCACGCCGACTTCGGTGGTGAAGTTGAGCGCGTGATGTCCATGGTGGATTCCGTGCTGCTGGTGGTTGACGCATTTGACGGCCCAATGCCGCAAACGCGCTTCGTGACCAAAAAAGCATTTGCCCATGGCCTGAAACCTATTGTTGTTATCAACAAGGTTGACCGTCCGGGCGCGCGTCCTGACTGGGTTGTTGATCAGGTGTTCGACCTGTTCGTTAACCTCGACGCGACCGACGAGCAGCTGGACTTCCCTATCATTTACGCTTCGGCGCTGAATGGTATCGCGGGTCTGGATCACGAAAATATGGCGGAAGACATGACTCCGCTGTATCAGGCGATTGTTGATCACGTACCGGCTCCGGATGTTGATCTTGATGGTCCGCTGCAGATGCAGATCTCCCAGCTGGACTACAACAACTACGTTGGCGTTATCGGTATCGGCCGCATCAAACGCGGTAAAGTGAAGCCGAACCAGCAGGTTACTATCATCGATAGCGAAGGCAAAACCCGTAACGGTAAAGTGGGCAAAGTGCTGACTCACCTGGGTCTGGAGCGTATCGACAGCGAACTGGCTGAAGCGGGCGACATCATCGCGATTACCGGTCTGGGCGAGCTGAACATCTCTGACACCATCTGCGACCCGCAGAATGTGGAAGCGCTGCCAGCCCTGTCCGTTGATGAACCAACGGTAACCATGTTCTTCAACGTCAACACCTCTCCGTTCTGTGGCAAAGAAGGTAAATTCGTTACCTCTCGTCAGATCCTTGACCGCCTGAACAAAGAGCTGGTGCACAACGTTGCGCTGCGCGTTGAAGAAACTCAGGATGCTGACGCATTCCGCGTTTCTGGTCGTGGTGAGCTGCACCTGTCTGTTCTGATCGAAAACATGCGTCGTGAAGGTTTCGAAATGGCGGTTTCCCGTCCGAAAGTTATCTTCCGCGAAATCGACGGCCGTAAACAAGAGCCGTTCGAGAACGTAACGCTGGACGTTGAAGAGCAGCATCAGGGTTCTGTTATGCAGGCTCTGGGTGAGCGTAAAGGCGACCTGAAAAACATGAATCCAGATGGCAAAGGCCGCGTACGTCTCGACTACGTGATCCCAAGCCGTGGTCTGATCGGTTTCCGTTCAGAGTTCATGACCATGACGTCCGGTACCGGTCTGCTGTACTCCACCTTCAGCCACTACGACGACGTGCGTCCGGGTGAAGTTGGCCAGCGTAACAACGGCGTTCTGATCTCCAACGGTCAGGGTAAAGCGGTTGCGTTTGCGCTGTTCGGTCTGCAGGATCGCGGTAAGCTGTTCCTGGGTCACGGTGCTGAAGTTTATGAAGGCCAGATCATCGGTATTCACAGTCGTTCTAACGACCTGACTGTAAACTGCCTGACCGGTAAGAAACTGACCAACATGCGTGCGTCCGGTACTGACGAAGCAACGGTTCTGGTTCCACCGATCAAGATGACCCTGGAGCAAGCTCTGGAGTTCATCGATGACGACGAACTGGTAGAAGTGACCCCACTGTCTATCCGTATCCGTAAACGTCACCTGACCGAGAACGATCGTAAACGTGCAATGCGCGGTGCGAAAGAAGAGTAATACGGTCAATCCGTAGGCCGGGTAAGCGCATGCGCCACCCGGCACGTAAAAAGCCGCTGAGCGATCAGCGGCTTTTTTTATTATCAGAACGAATACCTTAACCCCAGGCGGATACGGTACTGCTCGCGGTTGTAATCATTCCATCTGTCCAGCCACTGGAGCTCGAGATAGGGCAGCCAGTTTTTATCGATTTTATAGCTAAATTTGTGAGTGATTTCCCAGTGATGGTCTTTGCCATTTTTGCTGTGGTAATCGTTCACGCGCTGGAAAAAATGCGGTTCAAAGGTATAGAAAAACGCATCCGTGACCTTGAAATTCCAGTAGTTAGCGAATTCGTGGGTGTCGTTTTTATCCATCTGGCCGTTGTAGTCCGGCGTATCGTAATTGTTGTGGTTATAGCGATAACGGAAGGTCAGGTTAAACCAGTCGAGAAATTTATAATTGGTATCCAGATAGATAGCGCCTCCGGACCCGGCGCTGCTGTCATTCAGTAAACCGCCAGGCTGAAAGGTGAGTTTATCGGTCGGTTTAAAAAGCGGATACCACCCTTCAATTTCGTTATAGCTGTGCTTAAGCTCGTCCCATTTGCCCACGTTATAGGCGTTAGTGAACATCAGCCCCGCGCCGTTATCGAAGTTATAGCCGGCACGCAGGATCACTTCGTGCAGTTCAGAGGCCGTATTATAGGCTTCGCGCGTTTCGACATAGGCGCTGGCAACTGCCGAGCAGGACACAGACGACACAACCAGTGCAGTAACGATTCTTTTCATAATCAGTCCATGTATGAGGTACAGAAAGGCCCCCCTCCTGTTACACAGGAAGGGAATCAGGGCCGGATTTATTGTTATAAAGTGACTGCTGACGCTTTATTGTTGGTGGTTAACTCAGGGGGTTTTGCGGGTTGTTTTTTCCGTTTTCCAATCTCCTCAATAATAAAGGCGAAGCGTGCTTCGTTGAGTTTATAAAAGAGTCCCATGGTTATCGCGGCAACGATCGCCAGGCCGCACGGCCAGAGAAAAATTAGCTGACGGAGCCCCAGTAGCGTGCCCGCACTCTGCACGGCGTGTGGAATGTAGCCAATCTGCGTCAACATAATGCCCGGCAGGAAACCGGCGAGGGCGGCGGAGATTTTGCGTGAGAAGGTATAACCGGTATAAACCGACCCTTCGGCGCGAATGCCTGTTTTCCACTCGCCATAATCCACGGTATCGGGCACCAGCGCCCAGTTGAGGCTGTTTACGAATGCCGTACCGAAAAAGGCCATGCAGGAAAAGAGCACAAAGAGCAGGGAGCTGGTTCCCCAGAGGAAGTTCATTACGTCGCCCACGGCCCACAGCGTCAGCCCGCCAAGGTAGACCGGCTTCTTGCCGAAGCGCTTAACCGCGCCAGGCACCAGAAACACGCCAACCAGAATGCAGCCCATACTGAAAAAACCCATCCACGACAGCAGATGCAGATCGTTTAGCACGTACTGGGTGTAGTAGACCTGAATCGCCAGTTTGATATTAAACGCGGCGAGGGTGCAGAGGTTGGCGATACACAACACCAGCAACGGCGGGTTGCGGAAAATGGCACAGAAGGATTTCAGGATGCCAGGCTTATGATGATCGGGCGTAACCTCCACATAGCGCTCTTTCACACCGCTGTAGCACCACCACATGCAGAACAGACCGCCGGTGACGAACACCAGTGCGGCCACCAGATAGCCGAGAGAGGGCTGGCTGACAAACAGCGCCTGGATTGGCATAAACCCCACGGTGCAGAGCAACAACCCAACCGTAGCGCCGCCCTGACGCCAGGCCGCAAGCTGCGCCCGCTCGTTCGGATTTTTAGTGATGGCGGGAACCATCGCGCCGTAAGAGCAGTTCATCAGGCTATAACAGAGGCCAAACATCATGAAGAGCAGGGTGGCAATAGCGGTTTTCACCGTCAGGCTAAAATCGGTGGCCACAAACTGCGCCGTGGCCACCAGGGCAACCGGCACCGAGGCATAAAGAATAAACGGCCTGAATTTGCCTCTGGCACCGATGTTACGCCGCGAATCCAGCAACACCCCGGTCAGCATGTCGGTGAATGCGGTAAAGAACTTCGCCACCAGGAAAATAATGCCGCCATAAAAAGCGGGCATGCCCAGTTCATCAGTATAAAACTTCAGCAGATACAGCGTGCCAATACAGAGCATCAGGTTAGAGCCAAAATCGCCCATCCCGTAGGCGCACTTTTCGCGCAGGCTCAGCTTCAGGGTTAACGGATCACTCTTATGTGTCATGGTCGATCCTCACAGCGCCCCGCAGGGCGCTCTCTCAAGTCAGTTATGCTGTACGTTTGCGCAGTTCAATTTCTTCCACGATGCGCACATACATCTTCTCGTTGAGGTTGTAGAAACAGCCCATCGCCACGATGGTGATGACGGCCAGCAGACTGGGGTAGATAAATATCAGCTGCCGCAGCCCTTCAACCGTTCCGGCGGATTGCACCACGTTTGGCACATAGCCGATTTGCGTGAGCATGATGCCGGGGAAGAAGCCGGCCAGCGCCTGTGAGACCTTCCGGAAGAAGGTAAAGCCGGTATAGACCGTCCCTTCGGATCGCACGCCGGTGCGCCATTCGCCGTACTCCACGGTATCGGACACCAGCGCCCAGTTGAGGCTGTTCACGAAGGCTGAGCCGAAGAAGGCCAGACAGGAGAACGCCACAAAGCTCACCGAACCACCGCCAAAGAAGTAGTTGAGCAGGTCGCCTGCCACCCAAATCAGCAGCCCGCTGATATAGACCTTTTTCTTGCCGAAGCGACGCACCGCGCCGGGCATCATAAAGACGCCGATAAAAATGCAGCCCATGCTGAAAAAGCCCATGTAGGACAACAGAATAGGGTCGTTCAGCACGTACTGCGTGTAGTAAACCTGAATGGCGAGCTTGACGTTAAAGGCCCCCAGCGTGCACAGGTTGGCGATGCAGAGAATAAACAGCGGTCGGTTACCGGCGATGGCGCGAAACGACTGCAGCAGGCCGGGCTTCTGGGCTGGATTGGCGGGCTGCATTTCAACGTAACGCTCGGTCACGCCCTTATAGCACCACCACATAAAGAACAGCCCGAACAGCGAGAAGAGGGTCGCGGCAAAGATATACCCAAGCTGGTCATTGCCTTCAATCAGGTTCATTACCGGCACAAACCCGACGGTACAGAGCAGCAGGCCAAGCGTGGCGCCCCCCTGACGCCAGGCGGCCAGCGAAGCGCGCTCGTCCGGGTTTTTGGTAATGGCCGGCACCATCGCACCGTAGGAGCAGTTCATCATGCTGAAGAACAGGCCGTAAAGCATGAACAGCACGGTCGCCATCACCGTTTTGCCGGTGATTTCAAACGGCGTGCCGACAAAGTTTGCGATGGCCAGTAACGTCACCGGGAACGCCGCATACAGCACGAACGGGCGGAATTTGCCCTTAGGACCGATCTTGCGTCGGGAGTCGAGCATGATACCCGTGCCCATATCGGTGAAGGCGGTGAAGAACTTGGCAATCAGGAAGATGATCCCGCCGTAGGTACCAGGCAGGCCAAGAACGTCGGTGTAGAACTTCAGCAGATACAACGTGCCGATATCCAGAAGGATGTTAGAGCCGAGATCGCCCATCCCGTAGGCGAGTTTCTCTTTAAACGGCAGGCGTAGCGTTGCCGGATCGGAAGCGTGTTGACGCATTATTGTTCTCCATCTGCCCGCAGGTTTCCCTGCGGGCGAGCCTTATCAGATATGACGTAAGGTGCTAAACAGGTCTGCCCATTCGCTTTGCTGGCGATAAAACACCGGCGGTTTGCCGAGCGGAGCGTCAACGGTGATGTCACCGCCCTCATGCGTTTCACCCGTCCAGGCATTCACCCAGGTGTCCTCAGGCAAATAGAGCGTCCAGTCACGACGGCCTTCTTCATGGACCGGTGCCACCAGCAGATCGCGGCCAAACAGATACTGGTATTTCAGCGTGTAGCTGCGCGCATCGTTTTCGTAATGCAGGAACAGCGGGCGCATCACCGGCAGGCCGCTTTTCGCGTTCTGCGCAACGGCGGCTTTGATGTAGGGCTTCAGGGTAGTGAAGACGGTCGTCATACGCGCAAAGTGGGCGATGGTTTCGCCGTCGCCATCAAACTGCCAGTTATCGCCAGGGCGGTTGCCCTCGTGGGTACGCATCATCGGTGTGAAGGCGCTGAAGTCGCACCAGCGCAGCAGCAGCTCTTTGCTGCGTTTCATCTCAAACAGCGTGGTATAACCGCCGATGTCGCTGTGATGCAGCCCGTGCCCGGTCATTGCCAGTGAGAGTGCCGCAGGAACCACTGATGCCAGACCGTCGTCCAGGCTCCAGTCGACGTTCTGATCGCCGGCCCACATCATCACCGAGTGTTTCTGGCTGCCGGTATAACCCGCGCGCATAAAGAACAGGATCTCGCCGAGCTTGCCGGTCTCTTCCAGCGCCTCGTAGTTACATTTCGCCCATAGCGCAGGCCAGGCGTTGTGCATGATTTCCGCGCTCACGCCGTTGTGCAGGAAGGTATCAGTCGGCAAATATTCACCAAAATCAGCCATCCAGCCGCCACAGCCCAGCGCTATCAGGTTCTTTTTGATGACCTCTTTGTACCAGTCGTAGGCTTCCGGATTCGTCAGGTCGATAACGCCCGCGTAGAACTCGCCGAACTCGACGTGATAGTCCTGCCCGTCGGCGTTTTTGGTCAGATAGCCGCGTTTCGCCGCCTCTTCACAGAGGTCTCTGTCGCTGGCCACGTAAGGGTTGATATAGGAGAGGAACTGCACGCCCTCCTGCTTCCACTGCGGGATACGTGTATCCAGCTGCGGATACAGATCGCTGTTCCACTTCCAGTTCCACATCACGCGTTTGCCAAAGGAGGTCATCCGGATGCCGGACCAGTCCTGCGCCCAGATACCGTTCACCTTCACACCGCCGTTGCGCATGGTGTCGAGCTTTTGCTGGCACACGTCGGTGCCACCCTGAACGCCCAGCGTTACCCCGTCGTAAACCCAGTCCGGCAGTTCGGGCTGACGGCCCAGCAACCCGGTCAGTTTTTCCAGCAGATCGACATACGTTTGCGCACATTCGAAGCGCAGCGTGGCGTTATCCTCCCAGAAGGCCAGCTCGTGGAACCCCGGCGCGCTGAAGTCGAAATTCATATAACAGCTGTTATCCACGTGGCAGTAGTACTTCTGGGTACTCACAAAGGTGGGTTGCGGGAAGAAGGTCCAGTAGTAATCGCCGCCCGCGTTCTCTTTGCAGTCTGCCTGCCAGGTGACGTAGGTCTGCTTATTACGGCCCACGCCCTGCTCGCTGGTCCACAACGGGAAGGGCTTGCCGCGCAGGTCGAAGTAGGAGAACTGCTCTCCGCAACCATAGATATGATCCTCGGGCTGGGCCGCCAGCCGCAGCCAGATGCGGTTATGGCAGGTGGCATCATTTTTGAGTTTCAGCTCCAGGCGTCCTTCGGCATCCACACCCACCAGTAGCGTGGCGCTGACGGCGTCACCCCGGGTAAAGCGAATCGCCCAGCCCGCATTTTGCGGTGCGACGGTGGCCTCGGTCAGGGCAATTTTTTCGTTGAGTTTGTCTTTGATGCTGAAGTTGCCGCGAAACATCTCGATATCGGCTTCACCTGCGCCGATCCACAGGCACGGGGTGTCGGCGGTGTGGGACAGAATCAGACGATCCTGCCAGCTCAGGGTGAAACCATGTTCACTGCTTTTAAGAATAATATTGTGTAGGGTACGCATAAGATCTCCGTTTTTATTATTTGGCCTGGCTATCCAGTAATCCGGCGGCAACGGCCGGGGCTAACCCTGGCGCCAGCGGTAAGCGAGGGATCACCAGGCAATGCAGCAGATGATAAATATCCTGCTTGCCGTCCCAGACTTTGGTGGTCACTTCGTTATGGATATCCAGCTCCTGCCACCATGAACCGTTCTCGTAGTCGATCAGGTATTTGATGCAGTAATCCCACCATTTCTGATACCAGGCTTCGTACTGCGCCTCGCCGGTGACGGTATAGAGCGCATAGGCCGTTCCCATCGCTTCGACAATCGGCCAGCGCACGCGCTCGCGAACGATGGGTTTACCGTCCCAGCCAACGGAATAGACAAAACCGTCGGCACCATCGGGTGCCCAGGCGTCGCGGATTGTGGCGTGGAACAACCCTTTTGCATCTTCCAGCAGCCATGCGGGCGGTGTTTCAAAACGCGCTTCCAGCGCAGCGCGCAGGTGCAGCATCAGGCGGCCCCACTCGATCCAGTGGCCTGGCGTACCGCCGTAGGCGCGAAAACGATGAGCGGGGTTATCAATGTTGTAATCGCGGATGGGGTTCCACTGTGTATCGAAATGCTCATTAACCCGGTACTCGCCCTTGCGTGCCACGTCGTGAATGATCACCGAGGCAATGCGCAGGGCGCGGTCGAGCCATTTACGGTCATGCGTCACGTCATACACAATCAGGAAGGCTTCGACAGCGTGCATATTGGCGTTGCCGCCACGGTACTCTTCGGTTTTGCTGAAGGCCTCATCCCAGGATTCCAGGCACATCTGTTCCTGTTCGCTCCAGAAATAACGCTCAATCACCTCAATGGCATCGTCTAGTAACTTGCGAGCCTGTGGATGGCCGGTGGTGACGGCGCTGGCTGCGCCCAGCAAAACAAAGAAGTGCTGATAGCCCTGCTTGGAGGCATCCATAACGCCTCCATCGTTAATACAGGCGTACCAGCCGCCATATTGCGGGTCACGCAGCGGACCATTCAGGGCGTTGATGCCATGCTCCACCAGGGCATATGCGCCGGGACGCCCCATGTTTGCCGCCACGGCATAAACGTGCAGCATACGGGCGGTGATCCACAGATGCGTGCCCATATCGCTGCGCACCTGACCGTTATTGCCCAGCCAGCCAAAGCCGGTCGGCACGGCGGCGTTTTTACCGAAATCGAGAATGCGGTCAGTCTCTTGTTCAAGCCAGCGGTTATGGCTCAGGGTGTTAAACCATTTCATGTTCGGGTCCTTTCTTAACGGCGAGCCATCATTTCGTCGACGATCTCACCCAAACGCTGCAGTTTCGGCACAGAAATATCACGGAGCATCAGTTCCGTGTCCGGCAGGCCAATCACTGATGACCAGACGGCGCGGCCGGCTAAAAAGCCGGATGCACCCGCCTGCATCGCAACACTCACCGCCCTTGGGAACAACTTATCGTCCACGCCGGATGAGAGGATCACCCACGGCATGGCGATGTTCTCGTTCAGTTTTTGCGAGGCAGTCAGCAATTCCTGCTGAGAGCCTTTGCCGAACAGGGGCATCTCCACTTTGTAAAGGTCAGCTCCGCTGTCTCCCAGCTCTTTTGCCGCGTCGATAATGGCCTGTTCACGATTAAACGTCGCGCCGCGACGCGGCGGGCGGACTACCGGCTCAATAATGCTGAGCAGTCCATTGTCATGGCACAGCTGATTGAACGCCTTCACCATCTCCAGACGCTGCTGCGGATCTTCGTCGCTACGCCACAGCACCAGTAGCTTCAGCGCTTTACCGCCATCGCGCCTGACCGCCTGAGCATCAACGTTTTTATCGATGACGACGCTGTCAACGGGGATCCCGTTCCCCGGAATAAATTCGTCTGCTGCCACAATCATCGCGCAGCTTTTGGCAACGGCCTGTTGCTCAACGATCTGCTGGTAGCAAAACTGCTGATCGACAAGAATGGCGGAGGCATACGGCGACAGAATCTTGGCCGCGTTGACCTTAAAGTCGGTGAGATGCCGATCGGTGACCGGCACCGGGGCGCCCGCCGCAGCAAACATCAGGCGCATCGCTTCGCGCTGGTCAACGGCCAGCATTGCAAAACCGCCGGAAGGTCGGGTGATATCTTTCAGGGTGTACATCGTCATTCCTCAGTCCTTTCGTATCAGTGTGTTTTTTTCAGCCCGGCGGATGCGCGAACCTGTTCAAGAATGGCTGTCCAGTCTTCGCGCCCGCGTCCGGCGGCCCGCGCCTGGTTGTAGACTTCACGGGAGGCGGCGCCCAGCGGCATCGGGACGTGGAGCTGGTTTGCCACGTCCAGCGCGATCCCCAGATCTTTATGCGCGAGGTCGATCATAAAGGCCGGTGTAAGATCGCCTTTGAGCACCTTGTTAGGCCATGAGGTGGTGAAGTGGCCTTTTCCTGCTGGCGTACCGCTCATAACACTGAGCGCCACATCGAAAGAGAGGCCGAGGGCTTCACACAGCACGGCGGCTTCAGCGGACAGCGCGTTCAGGGCAATGCTCATGTAGTTGTTAATAAGCTTCACGCGGATGCCCATACCTGGCCCACCTGCGTTTATCAGTTCATTGCCCATCGCCATCAACACCGGCGTGGCTCGTTCAACCTGCTGCGCGGTGCCGCCAGCCAGAAGGAGTAATGTTCCGGCGACGGCATGGTCCGATGTGCGTCCGACAGGCACATCCATCATGCTGAAACCACGTTCAGCCATGTCGCGGATCAGGGCATCGGTCTGTAGCGGGTGAATGGTGGACATATCAATGACCAGCGCTTCGCGGGATAACCCTTCGCAGACGCCCTGCTCACCAAACAAGACTGTGCGAACCAGGTCTCCGTTTGGCAGCATGGTGATGACAAATTCGGCCTCCTTTACTGCCTGTGCAGGCGTGGCTGCAGCCAGGGCTCCACGCGCCACCAGGGCCTGTATCGCCTGTGGGTTTACATCAAAAACGTGAAGCTGGTGGCCCTGTTTAAGCAGATTCGTTGCCATAGGCGCACCCATCTGTCCTAACCCGATAAAGGCAATTGCTGACATGCTTCTCTCCTGTCACATCGTGTCAATTATTGAGCGTTTGTGTTGTCTGTTTTTGATCGTATTTGTAATTTATAGTCAAAAAATTGACAGGGGTCACTTTTTAAACATTTCGTGAAATTAAAATGAGAGCATCAGAAAACGCAGAAGGAATCACCATGACTCGCATCGTTTGTGTCGGCATTACCGTGCTGGATCGCATCTGGTATCTCGATGATTTACCGAAAGAAGGTGGCAAATATGTCGCAAAAGACTATACGGAGGTGGGCGGCGGTCCTGCGGCGACTGCGGCGGTGGCGGCAGCGAAACTGGGGGCTGAGGTGGATTTTATTGGCCGGGTGGGTGATGACGATACCGGCAGAAGACTGCTCGCGGAGCTGGAGTCCCTGGGGGTAAACACGCGCTATACGCGGATGGTGAAAGGAGCCCGTTCATCGCAATCGGCCGTGCTGGTGGATGGTCACGGGGAGCGTGTCATTGCTAACTACCCCAGCCCCGATCTCCCGGCTACGGCGGCATGGCTGCAGGATATCGACTTTTCGCAATGGGATATCGTATTAGCCGACGTGCGCTGGCACGAAGGGGCTAAACAGGCGTTCACCCTTGCCCGCCAGCAGGGCGTCAGCACGCTGCTTGATGCCGATGTCACCCCGCAGGATATTGCTGAGCTGGTCGCCTTAAGCGATCACGCGGCCTTCTCCGCGCCGGGTTTGCGGCGTTTAAGCCAGCTGGACGACACGGAAAACGCACTGAGAAAAGCACAAACGCTCACAAATGGACATGTCTACGTCACGCAAGGGCGTGAAGGGTGTTACTGGCTGGAGCAGGGCGCGCTGTGTCATCAGCCGGGATTTGCGGTCGACGTGGTGGATACAACAGGTGCAGGGGATGTCTTTCACGGCGCGCTGGCGGTGAGTCTGGCGCAGCAGGGGGATGCAACAGACGCGGTACGTTTCGCGAGTGCGGTTGCGGCACTGAAATGTACCCGGCCCGGAGGACGGGCAGGTATACCTGACTGTGATCAAACCCGCTCTTTTTTGTCACTTTTTGTATAAAATGCGGGGCGTGATGGTTTTCAGAGGACAGCCCATGAGCCTTACCGAACTGACCGGCAACCCGCGGCACGATCAACTGCTTACGTTGATTGCTGACCGCGGCTATATGAACATTGATGAACTGGCGCAACTGCTGGACGTCTCAACGCAAACCGTGCGCCGGGATATCCGCAAGCTGAGTGAGCAGGGGCTGATCACGCGTCATCATGGCGGCGCGGGCAGGGCATCCAGCGTGGTGAACACCGCATTTGAGCAACGTGAAGTCTCCTTGACCGAAGAGAAGCGGGCCATTGCCGAAGCGATTGCTGACTACATTCCCGATGGTTCAACCATCTTCATTACTATCGGGACGACGGTGGAGCACGTTGCCCGGGCGCTGCTCAACCATAATCATCTGCGCATCATCACCAACAGCCTGCGGGTGGCGCATATTCTGTATAAGAACCCGCGCTTTGAAGTGATGGTGCCTGGCGGTACGCTGCGTCCGCATAACGGAGGCATTATCGGGCCTGCAGCGACGGCGTTCGTGTCAGGCTTCCGTGCCGATTACCTGGTGACCAGCGTCGGAGCAATTGAACACGACGGCGCGATGATGGAGTTTGACGTTAATGAAGCCAGCGTGGTGAAAACCATGATGGCCCACGCGCGACATATTTTACTGGCGGCCGATCATACGAAATACCACGCCTCTGCTGCCGTTGAAATTGGTAACGTGTCGCAGGCAACCGCGCTCTTCACCGATGAGCTACCGGGATCTGCGCTGCACAATCATCTCAAATCCAGCAAGGTTGAAGTCGTTGAGGTGAATTCAGGCGACGAACAGCAGGCAGGCTAACCCTTCTTAATGGCCCGATATTCAGGCTCGGGCCTTTCCTTTCTGTAAGCTGAATCTGGCGCATAGCCAAACCTTATCTTTCCCGCTACAGTTACTTTTCCACGGCGAGCAGGAGATAAAAAATGCTTTATATCTTTGACTTAGGAAATGTAATCGTCGATATCGATTTTAATCGGGTGCTGGGCGCATGGAGCGACTTTAGCCGTGTCCCGCTGGCGACGTTAAAGCAGAGTTTCGCCATGGGCGAGACCTTCCATCAGCACGAGCGCGGCGAAATTAGCGATGAAGAATTTGCTGAACGTCTGTGTCATGAAATGGATGTGCCGTTAAGTTACGAGCAGTTTTCCCATGGCTGGCAGGCAGTGTTCGTCGCGATCCGCCCTGACGTGATCGCCATTATGCATAAACTCCGCGAGCAGGGGCATCGGGTTGTGGTGCTGTCGAATACTAACCGTCTGCATACCACGTTCTGGCCTGACGAGTATCCTGAGGTGCAGGCGGCGGCCGATAAAATCTACCTCTCCCAGGAGATGGGGATGCGTAAACCCGAAGCGCGTATCTATCAGGCGGTTCTGCAGGCGGAAGGATTCACCGCGGCCGATGCGGTCTTTTTCGACGACAATGCCGATAATATAGAGGGAGCTAACCAGTTGGGTATCACGTCAATTCTGGTGACCGGAAAGGAGACGATACCAAACTATTTTGCGAAGCAGTTATGCTAAAAACCGTTCATCAAAAAGCCACGCATCATACTCGTCCGCTCAGGGCGTGGCTGAAACTGCTCTGGCATCGCATTGATGAGGACAACATGACCACGCTGGCGGGTAATCTCGCCTACGTATCATTGCTCTCGCTAGTGCCGCTGGTGGCCGTCATTTTTGCGCTATTTTCCGCTTTTCCGATGTTTGCAGATGTCAGCCTGCAGCTTCGCCACTTTGTCTTTGCGAATTTTATTCCCGCCACCGGGGACGTCATACAGAACTACATTGAACAGTTTGTCGCTAACTCCAGCAAAATGACGGCGGTCGGGGCGTGTGGCCTGATCGTCACGGCGTTGTTATTGATGTACGCCATAGATAACGCGCTGAATGCCATCTGGCGGAGTAAAAAGGCGCGGCCCAAGGTTTATTCCTTTGCGGTGTACTGGATGATCTTAACGCTGGGGCCCTTGCTGGCCGGTGCGAGTCTGGCTATCAGTTCGTATCTGCTTTCACTGCGCTGGGCCAGCGATCTCAACGGCGTTATCGATAACCTGTTGCGTATCTTCCCGCTGATATTATCGTGGCTCTCTTTCTGGCTGCTGTACAGCGTGGTACCGACCACGCGCGTGCCTAACCGCGATGCGGTCGTGGGCGCGCTGGTCGCGGCATTGCTCTTTGAACTGGGCAAAAAAGGGTTTGCCCTTTACATCACCATGTTCCCGTCTTATCAGCTGATTTACGGCGTGCTGGCGGTGATCCCCATTTTATTTGTCTGGGTCTACTGGACCTGGTGTATCGTCTTGCTTGGTGCCGAAATAACTGTCACTCTCGGCGTATACCGCGAACTTAAAAAAGCAGCAGAAGCTGAAAAACAACAAGAAGCAGACCAACCATGATTGCATTGATACAGCGCGTAACCCGTGCCAGCGTCACCGTGGAGGGAGAGGTGACGGGTGAAATTGGCCCAGGACTTTTAGTGTTGTTAGGTGTCGAAAAGGATGATGACGAACAGAAAGCCAACCGCTTGTGCGAGCGCGTGCTGGGCTACCGCATTTTCAGCGATGCGGAAGGTAAGATGAACCTGAACGTTCAGCAGGCGGGTGGCAGCGTGCTGGTGGTCTCCCAGTTTACGCTGGCGGCCGATACCGAGCGCGGCATGCGCCCGGGTTTCTCTAAAGGTGCCGCACCGGATCGAGCAGAAGCCCTTTACGAGTACTTTGTGGCGCGTTGTCGTCAACAGGACATGAATACGCAAACCGGACGATTCGCTGCAGATATGCAGGTATCGCTGGTGAACGATGGCCCCGTCACATTCTGGCTCCAGGTATGAGCCAACTGGCGGCGTGGCCGCGGGTAACAAGAGAGAGTACAGCTATGTATCACCTTCGAGTACCGCAAACGGAAGAAGAGTTAGAAGCCTATTACCAGTTCCGCTGGGAAATGTTACGCAAGCCATTACATCAGCCAAAAGGGTCTGAGCGCGACGCCTGGGATGCGATGGCCCATCACCAGATGGTGATGGACGAAGAGGGTAACCTCGTCGCCGTCGGGCGTTTGTACATCAATGCCGATAACGAAGCTTCAATCCGCTTTATGGCGGTTCATCCTTCCGTGCAGGATAAAGGCCTCGGCACCTTGATGGCGATGACCCTTGAGTCCGTCGCCCGTCAGGAAGGGGTTAAGCGCGTCACCTGTAGTGCCCGCGAAGACGCCGTCGAATTCTTCGCCAAACTCGGTTTTGTTAACCAGGGGGAAATCACCGCCCCGCAAACCACGCCGATTCGTCACTTTTTGATGATCAAACCCATCGCTACGCTGGATGATATTCTCCATCGCGCCGACTGGTGTGGGCAGCTCCAGCAGGCCTGGTATCAGCACATTCCCCTGAGTGAAAAAATGGGCGTGCGTATTCAGCAGTACACCGGGCAAAAATTCATTACCACCATGCCGGAAATCGGCAATCAGAACCCCCATCACACCCTGTTTGCCGGCAGCCTGTTTTCACTCGCCACGCTGACCGGCTGGGGGCTAATCTGGCTGATGCTCCGCGAACGCCATCTTGGCGGCACCATTATTCTGGCCGATGCCCATATTCGTTACAGCGCGCCAATCAGTGGTAAGCCGAGCGCCGTTGCCGATCTTGGCGCACTTGGGGGCGATCTCGACCGCCTGGCGCGCGGGCGTAAAGCGCGCGTACAGATGCGCGTTGAGCTGTTCGGCGATGAAACGCCGGGTGCCGTCTTTGAAGGTACCTACATCGTTCTTCCTGCGAAGCCGTTTGGCGCGTTTGAAGAGGGTGGAAACGAAGAAGAGTAGGTTCCGTCATCCCGGCATGATTGCCGGGCTAATTCCCCGCGCCGATCCGTCTGGCAATATCCCTCAGAAGATCGCGCGCAGACGGGCTGACCCCGCCAAGCTGGAAAAATCCATGGATAACCCCCAGCCACCGCTGAGCCGTACACGTGACGCCTTGCTCAGTCAGGTGCTGATATAGCGCTTCACCTTCGTCGCAAAGCGGATCAAACTCGGCAGTAATGATGTGCACGGGAGGCAGGCCGCTAAAATCCTTTCGCCAGAGCGGGCTCGCTTCAGGATGCTGGCGTTCCGTGTTGGCCAGATAGAGCTCATATCCGCTCAGCAGCGTATCGCGGGTGATGACGTAATCCGCGCCGTTACGGGTATAACTTTCAAAAGAGGCCGTGGCATCCAGCATTGGGTAGATAAGAATGAGCTGCGCCGGCTGCCAGAGTCCGGAAGACGTGAGCCGCAGGGCAGTCACCAGTGCCAGATGGCCTCCCGCGCTGTCCCCGCACAGGGTGATACGGTTTTTATCCACGCCAAACATATCCGCGTATTGCCAGATCAGATGTGCGCCTCTTTCTGCATCATCATGAGCGGCAGGGTAGGTATGTTCAGGAGCAAGTCTGTACTGGATCGCAATGACGCGGCAGTTGCCATAAAACGCTAACTGGCGCAGTTGATTATCGTGAGTATCGAAGCCGCCGCTGATAAAGCATCCTCCGTGGTAGTAAATAACGGTCGGCAGCTTTTCAGCAGCATCTGGCGGAGAGAAGACGCGATATGTGATGCCTTCGAGGTTCAGCGTCTCTACGTCAACGCGCGTTTCTGTCTCACCGGCAAGCGCCGTGCTGGCAATATAGCCTGCTCTCCGGTCATCAATACTTTGGCTACGCGCAGAAGGGCGTCCTGCTGCGATGAACGCCTGAACCAGCGTATCAATCCCTTTTTCGAGTGCCATGTGGGTCCCTTTAATCTGTATGAATACACAGTGTTATAACTCAGTTTGTTGTCGAGTTAAACAGGGAAAATGAGGCTGAAAACGATTCTGGAAAGCGGCTCGTAAAAGTAAACATGGATGTTAAATTTGGCTTTAGTCCTGAATAACGCACGTGTAGTTTGCCTGCACAGTGATGCTGGAAGATATGCGAGAGGAAGGCGAGGATGTTGCAGTCAACCAGATACAGGCCGGGCAAACCAACGTTGCCCGGCACTGTGAGTGGGGATTACTCCCCTTCACCCGGGAACAGGAACGGGTTAATAGAGCTGCGAGCAAAGCCCTCTTGCTCCATTTTGGCGTCCAGAATCAGCGAGGCGAGATCGTCGGCGACGGCTTCGACTTTCGGGTCTTTTTCCTGATAAAGGATCTTCAGGTAGGTACCGCAGTCGCCGCAGCTTTCAGCTTTGACCGCCGCGTCTTCATTTTCCAGTGACCAGTAGTTGAGATCGCGCGTCTGCTCGCAGTTGCTGCATTTAATACGCACCACGTGCCACTCGGTTTCACACAGGTTGCAGTGCAGATAACGCAACCCCTGAGTGGTACCGATCTGCACCATGCTGGACACCGGCATTGAGCCGCATACCGGGCAGAATTGACGCGCTTCGCCGTATTCGGCGCGGGCTTTACCCGGGATCAGGCTGGCCATTTGCGCCCAGTAAAGCGACAACGCCGCCCAGATGAACGGCGCTTTGTCGCTGCTGACCAGGGAGAAATCGGACGCAAACAGCGCGCTCGCCATCTCTTCCAGCTCCTGATCGGAGGCTTTTTCCAGATTCTCAATGACCGCCAGCGCGGTACCGCTCATCTCGGGTTTCAGCTCGGCAATCAGGGAGTGCAGCAGCGTATGCCAGTGCTTATCGCGCGGCAGAACGTGAATATCCAGCGGAGGCTTACCCTGCTCGCTGGCCTCTTTGATGCGCGCGGTCAGGTCAATTTGCAGCGGGTGGTCGTAGAGCACCACTTCCTGCGCATGGGCAACCAGCGCGGCAAAACGCAGAAAATCACCCAGTGGGTTGTTCTCTGCCAGCTCGCGCAGACGCTCTGCGCGGCGGTTATAGAGGTTCTTGAGTCTGGGGAATAACAACGGCGGAATATATTCCGCCGTGCGTTTCTCGCTCGTACCCAGCTCATCTTGCGGGATTATGCGAATACTCATTCAGATGACTTTTCCTGTTTCTGGCGGACCTCTCGGTACCAGCGCGGGTGATGTTTCTTCGCCCACGTACTGGTTACCCAGCCTTCCACCATCGCGGTAATGGTGCCTTTCACCCAAAGGGCGGCGTAAATATGCACCATGATAACCACAATTAACGCCACTGCGGCAAATGAATGCAGCATCAGCGCGAATCGGATCACCGGGATTGAGAAAGCAGGCGCAAAATACGGACGCCAGATGATCACGCCGCTCACCAGCAACAGGACCAGGAAGATAATCGCCGCCCAGAATACGCACTTCTGGCCGAAGTTATAACGCCCGGTATCACCCACTTCCTCGTTGACGACGATCTTACGAATATTCTTCGCCCAAAAGATATCATCCCGATTGATTAGGTTATGGTGCCAGTATCGGAAAAACATGATGATGAACGACGCGAACATGATGACGCCAACAAACGGGTGCAGTATACGCGCCAGCTGTGGAGTCCCCATGATCTGCATCAGCCAGTTGAAGGAGGGGAAGAAGAACCCCAGCCCGCTTATCGCCGCCAGCATGAAGCAGAAGGCGGTGACCCAGTGGTTGATGCGTTCCGGCGCGGTATAGCGCACGATGGTGTCACGTTTTTTCATTTGCGCACCTCGTCTTTCTCTTCATGCAGGTTGTCGTCTTCCTCTTCCGCGCGGTTCGGACCGACACCGACATAGTGGAAGATGCTCGCTGCGAAGGTGGCAGCAAAACCCACTGCTGCCAGCGGTTTCCAGATGCCTTTCCAGAACTTCACGGTCGCGCTGATTTCCGGGTTCTCCGGCAGGCCGTGATACAGATTCGGCTTGTCTGCGTGGTGCAGCACATACATCACGTGCGTGCCGCCCACGCCGGCCGGATCGTACAGGCCTGCGTTGTCGTAGCCACGGGTTTTCAGTTCGCCCACGCGTTCAGCCGCCAGCGTTTTCATATCCTCTTTGGAACCAAAGTGGATAGCGCCCGTCGGACAGGTTTTCACGCACGCAGGCTCCTGGCCGACGTTTACGCGGTCTACGCACAGCGTGCATTTGTAGACGCGGTTGTCTTCCGGGTTCATGCGAGGGACATCGAACGGGCAGCCCGCTATGCAGTAGCCGCAGCCAATGCACTGTTCGGACTGGAAGTCGACGATACCGTTAGCATACTGAATGATAGCCCCTTCTGACGGACATGCCTTCAGGCAGCCCGGATCCGCACAGTGCATACAGCCGTCTTTGCGGATAAGCCATTCCAGTTTGTCGTTCTGTTCCACTTCCGAGAAACGCATCACCGTCCAGGACTTGGCGGTCAGGTCAGCCGGGTTGTCGTACACCCCGACGTTGTGACCCACTTCATCACGGAGGTCGTTCCACTCAGAACAGGCCACCTGGCAGGCTTTACAGCCGATACAGGTGGTCACGTCGATAAGCTTCGCCACTTCCTGCTGGTGGTCCCGCGCCTGAGGCGCGGGCGTGAAACCGTTAGTCGCGGAACGACGGATAATGTCTTGAGATTGATAAGCCATAAGTCGTCTCCGTTACACCTTTTCCACGTTCACGAGGAAGGCCTTAAACTCCGGCGTCTGCGTGTTCGCATCACCGACGAACGGCGTCAGGGTGTTCGCAATGAACCCTTTCTTCGCCACGCCCTCATAACCCCAGTGAATCGGAATACCGATGGTATCCACCTGCTGACCGTGAACGTTCAGCGTGCGAATACGCTTGGTCACCACCGCCTTGGCCTTGATGTAGCCACGGTTAGAAGAGACCTTCACGGTATCGCCATGGGCAATGCCGAGCTTGTTCGCCAGCTTCTCGCCGATCTCCACAAACTGTTCCGGCTGCGCGATAGCGTTAAGCAGCGCGTGCTTGGTCCAGTAGTGGAAGTGTTCGGTCAGACGGTAAGTGGTGCCCACATACGGGAACTTGTCTTTTTTACCCAGCGCGTCGAAATCGCCCTTAAAGATGCGGGCTGCCGGGTTAGAGACCACGTTCGGGTGCAGCGGGTTGGTGCCCAGCGGCGTCTCAAACGGCTCGTAGTGTTCCGGGAATGGCCCTTCCGCCATCTTATCGATAGCAAACAGGCGTCCCATCCCTTCAGGCTGCATGATAAACGGCCCGACATCGCTGCCTGGAGGGGCAGTACTGTAGTCCGGAATATCCACACCGCCCCATTTCGCGCCGTCCCATTTCAGCAACTGACGCTTCGGATCCCACGGATTACCCTGCGGGTCAGCGGAAGCACGGTTGTAGAGAATGCGGCGGTTCAGCGGCCATGCCCAGGCCCAGCCCAGCGTATTGCCGAGGCCTGACGGGTCAGCGTTATCGCGGTTGGCCATCTGGTTACCTTTCGGCGTCCAGCTACCGGCAAAGATCCAGCAGCCACTGGCGGTCGTGCCGTCATCACGCAGGTGCGCGAAGGTACTGAGCTGATCGCCTTTCTTCGCCAGCACCGTTCCGGTGGCCGGGTCGATAACATCTGCCAGCGCTTTACCGTTGCTCTCCATCGCCACTTCTTCCGGCGCTGGGTTTTCCGGCGTCGAGTAGTTCCAGGTCATGTTCAGCACCGGTTCCGGGTTCGCACCGCCTTCTGCCGCATACATCTTACGCAGGCGTAGGAAGATACCGGCCAGGATCTCGCCGTCGTTCATGGCGATGCCCGGGGCGTCCGCACCTTTCCAGTGCCACTGCAGCCAGCGGCCAGAGTTCACGATGGAACCGTTCTCTTCCGCGAAGCAGGTAGAAGGCAGACGGAACACTTCAGTCTGAATCTTCGATGGGTCAACGTCATTCGACTCACCGTGGTTCTGCCAGAAGGTCGACGTCTCGGTGTTGAGTGGGTCAATCGTCACCAGGAACTTCAGTTTCGACAGCGATTCAACCACCTTGTTCTTGTTCGGGAATGAGGCGACCGGGTTAAAGCCCTGGCACAGATAGCCATTCACCTTGCCCTGATGCATCATCTCGAAGTACTGCAGAACGTCGTAACCTTTGTCCCACTTCGGCAGCCAGTCAAAGCCCCAGCTGTTTTCTGCTGTCGCTTTGTCACCGAAGAAGGCTTTCATCATCGAGACGAAGAACTTCGGATAGTTGCCCCAGTAGTTCACCTGACCTTCGAGCAGCGGTTTAGGCGTGCTGGCTGTGAGGTAGGTTTGCAGGTCGGTCTGTTTTTCGCTTGGCAGGTTCATGTAACCCGGCAGGCTTTGAGACAGCAGACCAAGGTCGGTCAGACCCTGAATGTTGGAGTGACCACGCAGGGCGTTCACGCCGCCGCCAGCCATCCCCATGTTGCCGAGCAGCAGCTGAACCATCGCCATGGTACGGATGTTCTGCGCGCCGACAGAGTGTTGGGTCCAGCCGAGCGCGTAGAGGAACGACGCCGTTTTGTCTTTCGCGCTGGTTTCGGCGATAAGCTCGCACACCTTCAGGAAGTCTTCCTTCGGCGTACCACAGATGTTTTCGACAACGTCCGGCGTGTAGCGGGAAACGTGCTCTTTCAGCAGGTTCCACACGCAGCGCGGATGCTGCAGCGTCGTATCACGCTTCGCAAAGCCTTTCTCGTCCAGCTCATAGTTCCAGCTGGTCTTGTCGTATTTGCGTTTTTCGGCGTCATAACCGCTGAACAGTCCATCTTCGAAGTGGTAATCCTCACGCACGATCAGGCTGGCGTTGGTATAGGCTTCGGTGTATTCGCGGTTATATTTTTCGTTGGTCATCAGGTACAGCAATACGCCTGACAGGAAAGTGATGTCAGTACCTGAACGAATAGGGGTGTAGAAATCCGCCACTGACGCAGTACGCGTAAAGCGGGGATCGATCACAATCAGTTTCGCACCGTTGTGGATTTTGGCTTCCATCGCCCAGCGGAACCCGACAGGGTGCGCTTCAGCGGCGTTACCGCCCATCACCACAATAAGGTTGGCGTTCTTGATGTCGACCCAGTGGTTGGTCATCGCACCGCGACCAAATGTTGGAGCAAGACTTGCTACCGTTGGTCCGTGTCAGACACGCGCCTGGTTGTCGACCGCGAGCATACCGAGTGCACGCGTAAATTTCTGGGTTAAATAGCCGGTTTCGTTACTGGAAGCAGACGCACACAGCATCCCGGTGGAGAGCCAGCGGTTGACGGTGACGCCTTCAGCGTTCTTCGCAATAAAGTTGGCATCGCGGTCTTCTTTAATCAGTTTAGCGATGCGGTCAAATGCGTCTTCCCAGCTGATTTGCTGCCATTTATCGGAACCTGGCGCACGATATTCAGGGAATTTCAGGCGGCTTTCGGAGTGGATAAAGTCAACCAGGCCGGCACCTTTCGGGCACAGCGCGCCGCGGTTGACCGGATGGTCCGGGTCACCTTCGATATGGAAGATAGACGCTTTGGCGTTTTTAGCACCGTCGCCGAGGCTATACATCAACAGCCCGCAACCGACAGAGCAGTACGTACAGGTATTACGGGTTTCACGGGTGCGCAGCAGTTTATATTGCCGCGTCTCCGCCAGCGCTACACCGGGTGCAAAACCCAGTGCCGCCGCCGTGGTGCCTGCCATACCGCCAGCGCAGATCTTAAAGAACTGCCTTCTGCTGACCTGCATGGGTCACTCCTTGTTTCGACATTGCTTACATATGTAGTTTTGACTTCGCGGTTGAACGGTGACCGCAAAGGAGAAAAATTTGCGTTAATCCCTCAGTTCTACGAGGGATATCATCAGAATACCACAATGTCGGTACGCCTGTTCCAATGGCGTTAATACAAAGTGAACGTATTATCACTGTGTTGATTATAAAGTGTGACACGAGTCACATTATTGCCCCGGCATGTTAAAGGGCTGTATCACCGCCTCGGTTGCGCCTCTCCCAAATGAGTAGGTAAACTTGATGAGGATGGGTGCTGAAAAGTTGATCCATACTATGCGTATGGCCTGCGGTTTGTGATGCAATAGCAGGCTCACCTCCGTGGTTGTTCAGGAATACCGCTGTGTCTAAACAAAACCGTGTTACCCACTCGTCGCCACTGCCTGCCGGTATCGTGGAACTGTCGGTACACAGACCGCCCCACATTACCCACACCACGCCTGATTTTCTGGCGGAGGAAGTGCCCGTTGCTCTGGTTTACAACGGTATTTCCCATGTGGTGATGATGGCTTCGCCGAAAGATCTGGAGCTGTTCGCGATTGGCTTTTCCCTCTCGGAAGGCATCATTGAGCACCCGCAAGAAATTTACGGTATGGATGTGGTGAAGGCCTGTAACGGCCTTGAAGTGCAAATCGAACTCTCAAGCCGCCGGTTTATGGGGCTCAAAGAGCGGCGACGCGCGCTGGCCGGGCGTACCGGATGCGGGGTTTGCGGGGTAGAGCAGCTCAATGATATCGGTAAGCCTGTCGCACCTCTGCCGTTTACCCAGACCTTCAATCTGGCCCATCTCGACCATGCCCTTGAACATCTGAATGACGTGCAACCTGTCGGCCAGCTGAGCGGATGCACGCATGCGGCGGCATGGGTTCTGCCATCGGGCGATATTGCCGGGGGGCATGAGGATGTCGGCCGCCATGTGGCGCTGGATAAACTGATGGGCCGCCGGGCGCGCGAAAGCGACCTCTGGCAGCAGGGGGCGGCACTGGTCTCCAGCCGCGCCAGCTACGAGATGGTGCAAAAGTCGGCGATGTGCGGCGTTGAAATCCTTTTTGCCGTATCGGCCGCGACCACGCTGGCGGTAGAAGTGGCGGAGCGCTGTAACCTGACGCTGGTGGGATTTTGTAAGCCGGGAAGGGCGACGATTTATACCCATCCGCAGCGATTAATAGTTAATCAGTAAATTTGAAAAAGAATAGCAAATCCTTCCGCTTTTAGTTGTTCATGATGAGGTCTACTATTTATCTCATCAAGGCACGGTGCCTTAAACAAACAACTAATTGAAAGGGTTTATATCATGAAAAGCATCAAAACTTTTGTCGCAGTAATCGCTCTGGCTACGTCTTTCGGTTCTTTCGCTGCACAGACTGTGACCGCAACCGCCTCTACCATTGATGGCGCAGAAGCGAAAATTGCTGCACAGGCTCAGGAAGCGGGCGCGTCATCTTACAAAATTACGCAGGCGTTTACCGGTAACCGCGTACACATGACCGCTGAACTGAACAAATAAGCTGCCACACCGTCGAAAGAGCGCCCCCGGGGCGCTTTTTTTTATTGGATACCCGCCAGACGCAGCAATGCAGTCACGACCGCTGCCGCCACGATCACCACAATTAACGGCATTTTTCGCCATGCCAGAAACACTGCAAACGCCACGCCCAGTACGCGCGCCATACCGGCAAAATGCTCACCTTCATAGAAGGTGGTCGCCAGCGCGACGGAAAACAGCAAAACCGTTGCCGCATCTGAAAGCAGAGCCTGAGAGCGGTCTGACAGCGCCAGTCGGTTGCCGAGTTTTGCCCCACCGAGACGCATTAAATAGGTTCCCACGGAAAGCACGGCGATACCGAGAATAAAGACCGTCATATTCCCCATTATTTTTTCCTCGCAGCAAGACCCAGTAAAGAGAGCAGAACCGGTAAACCCACCGGGGCAAACGGCACGGCGGCCAGTGACAATGCAGCACCGCTGCAGGCGCGGATCAGGGTGGTGCGATTTTTAAAAGCCGGCACCACTAACGCCAGTAAAATCGCCGGGAATACCGCATCCAGCCCGATGGTTTCAAGGTCCGGCAACAGTTTGCCAACCATGGTGCCCAGCAATGTACCCAGCGGCCAGACGATCGCCACGCCTAAACCGCATAGCCAGTATGCCGCCTTACGCTGTTCGGACGTTTTTTGCGACAACCCGAACACCACGCTTTCGTCGTTCATAATGTGGCAACCCAGAAAACTCAGGCCACGTTTACCCACCAGTTCACGCACCGTCACCCCAAACGGTACATGACGTGCATTAACCAGTAATCCGGCAGCCGCCGCTGCCAGAGGGTTACCGCCGCTTGCCACAATGCCGATAAACATAAATTCAGAGGCACCCGCCAGCACGGTAATGGAGAGTAAAAACGGGACCCAGACCGGGAAACCGTAGGCCATTGCCAGCGAGCCATAGGACATCCCGACGACGCCTACCGCGAGACACACCAGGATGATTGCTTTTATCGTGTCGCCTTTCAGGGTGGAGAGATGATGCTTCATACTATTTTAGCCATATCGAACGTATTTCCATTATAATGAACGCATCAGAACCGTTTTTCAAGGCGAACGATTCGTTCGATTTATAGAACAAAGGGGCCGTTTTTATGACGCAGCCAATCAGCGTGATCGCTAAAAGTCTGGTGCGAGAACGCCTGCGAACCGGACTTTCACTGGCGGAAATCGCGCGCCGTGCCGGGATCGCTAAATCCACGCTGTCGCAGCTGGAATCCGGCAACGGGAATCCCAGCCTGGAGACGCTCTGGTCACTCTGTGTGGCGCTGGACATTCCTTTTGCCCGTTTGCTTGAACCGCAGCAGCCGACCACTCAGGTGATCCGCCGTGGAGAAGGAACGAAGGTGGTTGCCGGACAGGCCAATTATGAAGCCATTTTGCTGGCGGCGTGCCCGCCGGGCGCGCGTCGTGACATCTACCTGTTACTCACCCAGCCGGGTGCCGACCGCATTTCTCAGCCACATCCGGCAGGCTCAGTGGAGCATATTATTGTGACGCAGGGTAGAGCGCTGGTTGGTCTGATCGACGCGGCGGAAGAGCTTGGCCCGGGGGATTACATTTGCTATCCCGCTGACCAGCCGCATATCTTTAAGGCCCTCGAGCCGGATACGCACGCGCTTCTGGTGGCTGAACAAAATTAACGCAGATACGGAAAATCATGTCGCTTAAAGCCATTGCCAAAGAACTGGGGCTGTCTGTTACCACCGTCAGCCGCGCCCTTAACGGGTATGACGATGTCTCCCGCGAGACGCGCGCCCGCGTCGAAGCGGAGGCTCAGCGCCGTGGCTACCGGCCAAACACCTTCGCGCGTCGCCTGAAGATGGGCAAAATCGACGCCGTGGGTCTGGTTTTTCCGGTGCATCCTGTTCCGCTCAATAACAGCGTCTTTATGGACATGGTCGGCGAAATTAGCCACGAACTGGCGCGACATGAAATCGATCTCCTGCTGATTGCCGATGATGATCTGGCGGACAAGCACAGCTATATGCGTATGGTGCAAAGTCGTCGCGTGGATGCGCTGATTGTGGCGCACACGCTGGATCATGACCCGCGGCTGGAACAGCTTCAGGCCGCCGGTTTTCCCTTTCTCGCGCTCGGGCGCAGCCAACTGCCGCAGCCCTATGCGTGGTTTGATTTCGACAACTATGCCGGCACGTACAATGCCACCCGCTGGCTGATTGAAAAGGGGCATCGCCGCATCGCCTTGTTAGGTGAAAGCAACAATCAGGCCTTCATCACCCAGCGCCGCCAGGGTTATCTGGATGCGCTACGCGAAGCCGGGTTATCCAGCGAATGGCTGCGCGCCATGCCGCCTTCGCGCCGCGTGGGTTACGCCACGACGAATGAACTTCTCTCCCTGCCGCAGCCCCCCACGGCCATCATTACCGACTGCAACACTCACGGCGACGGCGCGGCCATGGCGCTGGCGCAGCGGGGTCTTCTCTGCGGTGAAAACGCCGTTTCGCTGGTGGTTTACGACGGCTTACCGCAGGACAGCATTGTCGATGTTGATGTGGCGGCGGTTATTCAGTCCACCCGCCAGGGCGTCGGGAAACAGATCGCTGACATGGTGCGTCAGTTGATTAACGGCGACGATATCGCTCAGCTACAGGTGCTCTGGCAGCCAGAGTTCTTCCCGGGCCAGACGGCCTAAACACAGCAAAATTCCAAAGCCGATCACAGATCCGAAACGTTTTGGTTTGTATCCGAAACGTTTCGGATCAACACTCAGATCATCCCGATGACAGGAGAGGTCTGATGCACGATTCCATTTTTCGACTCGAAAGTAAGGCGGTTGACCTGGTGATCACCACGCACCCGTTCGCCGAAATTCTCTACTGGGGGCCGCACCTTCACCACTTTTCACCGCAAGATGTGGTAAGTCTGTCTCGTCCGGTGGCGAACGGCAGGCTCGACGTTGACGCCCCGGTGACGCTGATGGCGGAGCTGGGACACGGTCTGTTTGGTTCGCCCGGTATTGAAGGGCACCGCCAGGGGCTGGACGGGTCGCCTGTCTTTAAAACCACCCATGTGCAGCACCAGGGACAAACCCTGACCTTAACGGCGGAAGATGAACATGCCGGGTTGCGTCTGACCAGCGAGCTGGCACTGGATGCAAGCGGGGTACTGGTGGTGCGTCACGGTTTAACTAACCTACGGGCGCAGGCGTGGCAGGTTGATCGTTTTGCCGTGACGCTACCGGTCGCTGAACGCGCGCAGGACGTGATGGCGTTCCACGGACGCTGGATCCGTGAGTTCCAGCCGCATCGCGTGAAGCTTGAACACGACAGCGTTGTGATTGAAAACCGCCGCGGCAGGACCTCTCACGAACACTTCCCGGCGCTGATCGCCGGTACGTCCTCATTTAACGAAATGCACGGCGACGTCTGGGGCGTGCATCTGGGCTGGAGCGGCAACCACCGCCTGCGTGCGGAAGTCAAAACCGACGGACGCCGCTATCTGCAGGCCGAAGCCCTCTACCTGCCGGGAGAAATGGCGATTGAAGAGGGGGAAACGCTCTGGACACCACGCCTGTATGCGAGCTACTCCGCACGGGGTCTGAACGGCATGAGCCAGTCGTTCCACCGGTATCTGCGCGACAACGTTATCCGCTTCCCTGAAAACAAACCGCGCCCGGTACATCTCAATACCTGGGAGGGGATCTACTTCAGCCATGACCCGGCGTACATCATGCGCATGGCCGATGAGGCTGCGGCGCTGGGCGTGGAGCGTTTTATCATCGACGACGGCTGGTTCAAAGGCCGTAACGATGACCACGCGGCGCTGGGTGACTGGTACCTGGACGAGAAAAAATACCCGGACGGGCTGACGCCGGTGATTAACCATGTGAAAAAGCGCGGCATGGAATTTGGTATCTGGATTGAGCCGGAGATGATTAACCCGGACTCGGATCTGTATCGTGCCCATCCCGACTGGGTGCTGGCGCTGCCGGGCTACACCCAGGCAACGGGCCGTCATCAACTGGTGCTCAACCTGAATATTCCGCAGGCTTTTGATTATCTGGTCGAGCGCATGAGCTGGCTGCTGGGCGAACATGCCATCGACTACGTTAAGTGGGATATGAACCGCGAACTGGTACAGCCCGGGCACCACGGCAAAGCCGCTGCGGATGCGCAGACGCGGCAGTTTTATCGTCTGTTAGACGTGCTGGGCGAGCGTTTCCCGCACATTGAATTTGAGTCCTGCTCCTCGGGCGGCGGGCGAATCGACTATGAAGTCCTGACCCGCAGCCACCGCTTCTGGGCCTCTGATAATAACGACGCGCTGGAGCGCAATACCATCCAGCGTGGCATGAGCTACTTCTTCCCGCCGGAAGTGATGGGCGCGCATATCGGTCATCATAAATGTCACGCCACCTTCCGCCAGCACAGCATTGCTTTCCGCGGCCTGACGGCACTGTTTGGCCACATGGGACTGGAGCTTGATCCGCTCACCGTCGATGCTCAGGAGCGTGAAGGCTATCGCCATTACGCCGCGTTGCACAAGCAGTGGCGGGAAGTCATCCATCACGGTACCCAGTGGCGCGTGGATATGCCGGATGCCAGCACGCTGGCGCAGGGTATAGTGAGCGAAGACAAAACGCAGGGGTTGTTTATGGTCAGCCAACTGGCCATGCCGGATTACACGCTCATGATGCCGCTGCGCATGCCGGGGCTCGACGCGCAGGCGCAGTACCGCATCACGCTGCTCGACCACCCCAACATTCGACTCACCGGTGAGGGCGGGCACACCATGCGCAAGCTACCGGCGTGGATGGAAACGTCCCAGACGGCCAGCGGTGAGTGGCTGATGCAGGCGGGGATCGCACTGCCGATTCTGGACCCGGAAACCGCCATTCTGATTGGCGTTGAACGCGTGTAAGGGTGATGGGCCGGGAGACTGGCCCTCCGTTGAGGATAAAAATAATGAACACAACAACCTGTACCCACAAGGACAACCCTAACTTCTGGATCTTCGGGCTGTTCTTCTTTCTCTACTTCTTCATTATGGCCACCTGCTTTCCGTTTCTGCCGATCTGGCTGTCGGATGTCATTGGCCTGAACAAAACCCATACCGGGATCGTATTCTCCTGTATCTCGCTTTCGGCCATCGCCTTCCAGCCCGTGCTTGGGGTCATTTCGGATAAGCTGGGGCTGAAAAAACACCTGCTGTGGATTATCACGGTGCTGCTGTTTCTGTTCGCGCCGTTCTTCCTGTATGTCTTTGCGCCACTGCTGAAAAGCAGTATCTGGCTGGGGGCGCTGAGCGGCGGTCTGTACATCGGTTTTGTCTTCTCCGCAGGTTCAGGCGCGATTGAGGCCTACATCGAACGCGTGAGCCGTAACAGCGTGTTTGAATACGGCAAGGCGCGCATGTTCGGCTGTCTCGGCTGGGGGCTGTGCGCTTCAACGGGCGGTATTCTGTTTGGCATCGACCCGTCGTATGTCTTCTGGATGGGATCAGCGGCTGCGCTGCTGCTGATGCTGTTGCTGGTGGTTGCGAAACCGAAGCCAAACCAGACTGCGCAGGTGATGAATGCGCTGGGGGCCAACCAGCCGCAGATCACCGCCAGGACGGTCTTTAACCTGTTCCGTCAGCGCAGAATGTGGATGTTCATTCTGTACGTCATCGGTGTGGCCTGCGTGTATGACGTTTTTGACCAGCAGTTTGCCACCTTCTTTAAAACCTTCTTCGCAACGCCGCAGGAGGGAACGCGAGCCTTTGGTTTTGCCACCACGGCGGGGGAAATTTGCAACGCGATCATCATGTTCTGCTCGCCGTGGATCATCAACCGTATCGGCGCGAAGAATACGCTGCTGATTGCCGGGCTGATTATGGCGACGCGCATTATCGGTTCGTCGTTCGCCACCACCGCGGTGGAGGTCATTGCCCTGAAGATGCTGCACGCGCTGGAGGTTCCGTTCCTGCTGGTGGGGGCGTTCAAATACATCACCGGCGTGTTCGATACCCGTCTGTCGGCCACTATCTATCTGATTGGCTTCCAGTTTGCCAAACAGTCGGCGGCGATTTTCCTCTCTGCTTTTGCCGGGAATATGTATGACCGGATCGGTTTCCAGGAGACCTACCTGATGCTGGGCTGTTTTGTACTGGCGATTACGGTGGTCTCGGCCTTTACGCTGAGCAGTAAGCAGGAGATTGCGGCGCGCCGCGCTGCGGTGGAGGCAAACTAACGCAGGACGCTGCCGCGGATGCGGCAGCGTTAACGCTTTAGGGCAGGTAAAACACCGCTTTCAGTTCGGCACTCACCGGGCTATTGTCGGGGTTCGAGGGCATTACCTCACCCATGTATTTCCACCAGCGCTGACAAACGTCGGTCTTTGCCACCGCGTTCCAGCGCGCTTCCGATTCAATCTCAACGCTCGCAAACAGCAGGTTACGCGTCTCATCGAGATAGATAGCGTAATGGTGCGCACCGTGGTCTTTTAATACCGCCTCCAGCTCTGGCCAGATGGGGTTATGGCGACGCGCGTACTCGTCGTGCGCGTCAGGGTTCACCTGCATCACAAATGCTTTGCGGATCATCATGCCTCCAGCCGCTTTCGCGGGCCGCTATGGGTACAAATCCAGTGCCGACTGCATCGGCGTGACGCCAAAGCGTTTACCGAGTGCAATCAGCTCTTCCCGGGTGATGGTCTGCTTCATGCCGCCCATCGACAGGACCTTCACCAGCACCTCGGCGGACTTCTCGGCGGTATCAATCAGACCAAACGTTTCGTCGAGCGTCGGCCCGCTGCCGAATACCCCGTGGAACGGCCACAGCACCAGGGAGTGTGACTGCATTTCGATGGCGGTGGCCTGGCCGATTTCGTCGGTACCCGGCACCATCCACGGCAGAATGCCGACCCCGTCGGGGAAAACCACCAGACATTCGGTGCTGCCTTCCCACAGCTTCCGCGTGAGGTAGTCGCTACTGTTTTCCAGCACGTAGGTCAGGGCGATCAGGTTGGTGGCGTGACAGTGCATGATCACCCGGTCTTTGCCGTGGGTTGCCTTGATACGCTCACAGTGAGAGAGGAAGTGCGCCGGGAGTTCAGACGTGGGCACTGCATCGTCCGTCAGCCCCCAGAGGATGTGATAGCCTGCGCCGTCGCTGTCCACTCTCACCACCCCGAGGTTGGCCTGCGGGTCGAGCTGCACGTTACGGAAGAATTTACCGGAACCGGTAACGATAAACGGCGTGCTGGCGAGCTGCGGCATTGGCTGGCTCAGGGCGATATAGCGCGGCTTCTGATGGAACTCGGCGGCGAACGGTTCAATGTCGGCATCATCCAGGCGCAGCGTCAGGTTACCGCCGTTACGCTCGTCCCAGCCTTTCAGCCAGGCGTCGGAGGTGGCTTTAATCATGCCCTGGACGAACCAGGCGTTAGTGATGGTCTGCATAGTGTTTCATTTCCCGTGATCGTGGTGAGCGTTTCCCTCACCCCGGCCCTCTCCCACAGGGAGAGGGGGTAAAAGTGGTCTCTTCCACAGGAAGAGGGTGAGGGCATATTTATCCGCGCTGACTCAGCACGTCTTTCTCATACATCCGCACGTTATCCAGCCACTGACTGCCCGCTGGGGTGTCGTTACGCTGGCAGTACATCTCCCACACCGCCTGCCACGGCAGGGTTTTCTGCTCTTCCAGCAGCACCAGGCGCGCGGTGTAATCGCCGTTCTCTTCCAGCTGTTTCAGGGCGCTGGTGGGCTCCAGCAGCGCACGCAGCAGGGCTTTTTTCATGTTGCGGGTGCCAATCACCCAGGCTGCGATGCGGTTGATGGAGGCATCAAAGAAGTCGAGGCCAATGTGCACGCGGTCAAACAAATCGTGGCGAATGATTTCGCTGGCAATGGCCTGGGTTTCGTCATCCAGCAGCACCACGTGGTCGCTGTCCCAGCGTACGGGACGGCTCACGTGCAGCAGCAGGCGGGGTACGTAGAGCATGGCGGCGGAGATTTTGTCGGAGATCACCTCTGTCGGGTGGAAGTGGCCGGCATCCAGGCACAGCGCGGTCTGGCGGCTGGTGGCGTACCCCATGTAAAACTCGTTCGAGCCAACGGTGTAGCTTTCCGCACCAATACCGAACAGCTTGCTCTCTACGGCGTCGATGTGGTGCGCCGGGTTCAGTTTTTCGCTGATGGCTTCATCCAGCGCCGCCAGCAGGCGCTGACGCGGGGCCAGACGGTCAACGGTGATGTCTTTCATGCCGTCCGGGATCCAGATGTTCATCACCGACGGCGTGCCAAGCTGCTCGCCAAAGTACGCGGAGACGCGGCGGCTGGCTTTTACGTGGTCAATCCAGAACTGGCGGATATCGTCGTTCGCGTGGGCAAGGGTAAAACCGTCGGCGCTCAGCGGGTGCGAGAAGCAGGATGGGTTGAAATCCAGGCCCAGCTGGTTGGCTTTCGCCCACGCTACCCAGTTTTTAAAGTGCGCAGGTTTGATCTCGTTACGCGCGACCGGCGTGTCAGATTCCAGATAGATAGCATGCAGGTTCAGCCGCTTAGGCCCCGGGATCAGGCTCAGCGCCAGCTCCAGGTCGGCGCGCAGCTCGGTGGCGTTACGCGCTTTGCCCGGATAGTTGCCGGTGGCCTGAATGCCCCCCGTCAGCGAGCCGCCCGGGTTTTCAAAACCGGCAACGTCGTCGCCCTGCCAGCAGTGCATGGAGACCGGAAGACGATCGAGCTGGCGCAGCGCCTCATCGACATCCACGCCGACGGCGGCGTAACGCTGTTTAGCCAGGTCCCAGGCTTGTTCAAGTTGAGTGGTCATGCGCAAAGCTCCTTAGTCAGTCGGTTTTGCTGAAACTGCGCCCGATAGCGGGCAATTTCATGGCAGGGATTGGGGATGAACGTGGTCAGCGTGGCGTTCGCCGACACCACCGTGCGGAAATCGTCCACGCTGGCGAGTTCGTCCAGGGTCATGAGCTGAATGCCAATATTGCCGAGCGTCGACGCTTCAATCGGGCCCGCCACCACGGTGATCCCGCAGGCATCGGCGCAGAGCTGGTTCAGAAGCTGGTTCTGGCAGCCGCCGCCGACAATATGCAGCTGAGTGAACGGCCGGCCACGAAGGTCGGCCAGCTCGCTCAGGATCTCGGCATACAGCAGGGCGAGGCTGTCGAAAATACAGCGTGCCAGTTCTGCCGGTTTCGATGGCACGGGCTGCCCGGCGTCGACGCAGGCGGCCTGGATTTCGGCGCTCATGTCCGCCGGGTTGATAAAGCGGTCATCATTGGGATTGATCAGGAAACTGCAGGCTTTCAGTCTTTCGGTGTCGGCAATAAGCGCGGGCAGGTCGGTAATGTTCTGCTCTTTAAGCACGCGCTGGAGCAGCCACAGACCCATGATGTTCTTCAGCACGCGGTAGCGCCCCTCGGCACCGCCTTCGTTGGTGATGTTCGCGGCCAGCGCGGCATCGCTGGTGTAGGGAGTTTTGCTCTCAAAGCCCATCAGCGACCAGGTCCCGGAAGAGAGGTAGGCGGCGTCGTTACCGGCAAGCGGTGACGCAATGACGGCGCTGGCGGTATCGTGACTCGCAACCGCCACCACCGGGATCGCATTACCCTGCGGGCACATCCATTGCCCGATCACATTGCCAGGATGCGTCGGCGTACCGAACCAGGAGGGTGAAGCCCCGGTCCAGGCCAGCAGGTGTTCATCCCAGTTATCGGAGTTGATGTTCACCAGTTGCGTGGTGGTGGCGTTGGTGTATTCCCAGTTCATGTTGCCGGTCAGGCGGTAGCTGAAGTAGTCCGGGATCAGCAGTGCATGCGCCACGCGGGGAACCAGCGCCGGCTGCTGTTCGACCAGCGCGCGCAGTTGATAGAGCGTATTGAATGGCAGAAACTGAATACCGCTGCGGCCATAAATATTCTCCTTGCCAAGCCCGGCAATCGCACGCGCCATCAGGCCGTCGGTGCGGCTGTCGCGATAGGCTATCGGCAAACCGACGCGTTCACCGTTGCTGTCCAGCAGTACGTAATCGACGCCCCAGGTATCGATGCCGATACTGTTGATACGGATCCCCGCATCGCAGACCTTCTGCAGTCCGGTGCGGATCGCTGCCTCAAGGCTGTCGATATCCCACACCTCACAGCCGTCCTGCTTTTGCAGGCAGTTAACAAAGCGGTGCATCTCGCGAAGCGAAAGCGTCTGCCGCTTGCCGTCATAAGTGGCCAGCATTACACGGCCGCTGGATGCGCCTAGATCGACAGCCACGCAATGGCGAAAAGTCATGGTTGTGTCCTTCTTAAAGTCATTAGCGGTGAGTGTAAAAAAAGGAACCCATCACCACCTTCTCGCCAGTGACAGCGGTTTTCCGGGGCTGGCAAGAAAGCAAAGATGAACGTGAGGGAGTTCACAGTTTCCAGGCGTGACGGGGTTTGCAGGCAGTGTGACGCTTACCGCATTTCCTGATCTTTCAGCCTGTTTCTTGAAAAACGGACAGTTTTTGCGAGGTTTACGGTCGAAAATTTAAGGTGAGGGGACGGGGCCTTAATTACTATTTTGAGAACATTTCTCATTGGTGGGGGCCGTTATGACCGTACTGCACAGCGCGGATTTTTTTCCTTCGGGTGGGTCGTCTGTCGCGATTGAACCGCGACTCCCTCAGGTGGCGTTCCCTGAGCATCATCATGATTTTCACGAAATTGTGATTGTTGAACACGGAACGGGGATCCATGTGTTTAACGGCCAGCCGTATACCATCAGTGGTGGGACGGTCTGCTTTGTGCGCGATCATGACCGGCACTTATATGAACATACCGACAACCTGTGCCTGACTAACGTGCTCTACCGTTCGCCCGATGCGTTCCAGTTCCTGTCCGGGCTGAACCATCTCCTGCCGCAGGAGAAGGACGGCATCTATCCTTCGCACTGGCGGGTGAATCAGTCCACGCTGCAGCAGGTGCGTCAGCTGGTGAGCCAGATGGAACAGCGCGACGAGGGACAGGAGACCCACGTCATCGCCACGCGTGAGCTGCTGTTTATGCAGCTGCTGGTGCTGCTGCGGCGCAGTAGCATGGTGGCCGGGCTGGGTAATAACGATGCGCGTTTGACTCAACTGATGGCCTGGCTGGAGGACCATTTCGCCGAGGATGTCTGCTGGGAAACGCTGGCGGATGATTTTTCGCTGTCGCTCCGGACCTTGCATCGTCAGCTGAAGCAGCAAACCGGGCTGACGCCCCAGCGCTATCTGAACCGGCTGCGCCTGATTAAAGCGCGCCATCTGCTGCGTCATACCGATGAGAGCGTCACGGATATCGCCTATCGTTGCGGTTTCGGCGACAGTAACCACTTTTCGACCCTGTTTCGCCGGGAATTTAGCTGGTCACCGCGCGATATTCGCCAGGGAAAGGACGCGTCACTGCAGTAACGCGAGGGTTGTCACCGTTTCCCGTGGGCAAAAACGCTAATAATGTCAGGTTATTTGCTGTCGAGGTGGTGTCGTGGTTGCTCAGTTAATGCTTCGCAAAGTGGATTTTTTTGCCTCCGCCGGCCAGGCCGTCGCGGTGGCGGATCGCTATCCGCAAAACGTCTTTGCCGAGCACACTCATGAGTTCTGCGAGCTGGTGCTGGTGTGGCGGGGCAATGGCTTGCATATCCTCAACGACCGGCCCTACCGCATTACGCGTGGGGATCTGTTTTACATCCGTGCTGAAGACAAGCACGCCTACGCTTCGGTCAACGACCTGGTCCTGCAGAATGTGATTTACTGCCCCGACAGGCTGAAACTGAACGTCGACTGGGCGGCTTACATTCCGGGGTTTAATGATACGAAGTGCGCGGCGCACTGGCGACTGAGCAGTAACGGCATGACGCAGGTGCGACAGGTGATTTCTCAGCTGGAGCAGGAGAGCCAGAAAAGCGATCCTGAGGCTCATCAGATGGCAGAACTGCTTTTCGCCCAGCTGGTCATGACGTTGACGCGCCATCGCTACGCCATTGATAACCCGTCGGCTACCGCGCAGGAAGCCCTGCTCGATAAGCTCATCACCACCCTGGCGGGCAGCCTTAACAAAAGCTTTGTGCTGGAGAAATTCTGCGAGCAGGCACAGTGCAGCGAGCGCGCGTTGCGCCAGCAATTCCGCACCCAGACCGGGATGACGGTGAACCACTATCTGCGCCAGCTGCGCATCTGCCATGCCCAGTACCTGCTTCAGCATACGGAACTGATGGTCAGCGATGTGGCGATGCGCTGCGGCTTTGAGGACAGTAACTATTTTTCGGTGGTCTTTAACCGCGAGGTGGGGATGACGCCGGTTCAGTGGCGTCATCGCAGTCGTAACGCGGCGTAATCAGTTCGCCATGCCGAGGCCCACAATGTTGGCCGCAATAATGATCACCACGCACCCCAGACTCAGCACGCCCACCGGGCGACGGCCGGCGTTGTTCCACTCTTTCAGAAGCAGACCCACCAGCCCACCGCACAGCACGTAGAAGCTCATGTGCAGCATCCAGCTCATATAGTCATACTGCGCCGGAATACTGGCGTGACCCCACGCGTAGAAGAAGAACTGGAGATACCACATCAGCCCACCGAGCGCCGAGAGCAGCACGTTCCCGATAATCATCTGTTTAGCCAGCGAGAAGTCGGCTTTCAGTGACAAGGTCTTCACGTTTGCCAGACGGAAAAAACAGAAACCGAGGTTAACCACCGCTCCGCCACCCATGATCACCACGTAGCTTGGCAGTGCCACGTACAGAGGGTCGACGCCCAGTGCGGCAGCAGCTTCATGCATCGGTTTGGCGGCGTTCATCGCGAATGACATGCCTGCGGAGAAGATCCCGCACATCACCGCCAGCAGCAGGCCTTTCTTCAGGTTGAACTCTTCGGCTCTGATGCCCATTTTGCGCTCTTTCAGCTGCCCTGCGCGGGTGACAATGCCCACGCCAATAACGGCCACCAGCACGCCCAGCAGCGTCATCTGGCCGCCTTTGGTGTTGATCAGCACGTCGACGTTGCCGTTGAGGATTGGCGTCATCAGAGTGCCGACAATCAGCGTAATACCAATCGCGATGCCAATGCCCATCGACATGCCGAGGTAGCGCATGGTGAGGCCATAGTTAATGTTACCGACGCCCCACATGGCGCCAAAGAGAAAGACCGGCAGCAGGGTGGAGGCGTTAAAGGAGGAGAAGTAGCCCCAGAAATCCGGGAGCAGCATGGCGCTGATGGTCCAGGGAAAAATTATCCACGAGACCACACCGCCGACGGACCACATGGTTTCCCATGACCACTGTTTGACCTGTTTAAACGGGGCATAGAAACAGGCTGCACTGGCCGCGCCTATCAGATGCCAGAAAATACCCATCGTAATCGCATGATTCATGTTTACATCCTCATCGTTTTTATATGCCGGTGGCTTCCCACTGACTCGATGAGTGTAAAAATTAAGCAGTCGGGTAACCTTCGGAAGGTTGCCGCACTTTGGTTTTGAATGGCAATCAACGCGTTAACCGGGTGAGCAGACTCACAATTTCAGCAATAATCGAAAACCGAATAACCTTATAAAAACTACGGCATTGATAATCATTTTCAATATCATTTAATTAACTATAATGAACCAACTGCTTACGCGGCATTAACAGCTGTGCCGCCCGACAATAATGGAGAGGATTATGAGTTATACACTGCCATCCCTGCCGTATGCCTACGACGCACTGGAACCGCATTTCGACAAGCAGACGATGGAAATCCATCACACTAAACACCACCAGACCTATGTGAACAACGCGAACGCCGCGCTCGAAAGCCTGCCAGAGTTCGCTAGCCTGCCTGTTGAAGAGCTGATCACCAAACTGGACCAGCTGCCAGCTGACAAGAAAACCGTTCTGCGTAACAACGCAGGTGGTCACGCTAACCACAGCCTGTTCTGGAAAGGCCTGAAAACCGGTACCACCCTGCAGGGCGACCTGAAAGCGGCTATCGAGCGCGATTTCGGTTCTGTAGACAACTTCAAAGCGGAATTTGAAAAAGCCGCTGCGACCCGTTTCGGCTCTGGCTGGGCGTGGCTGGTTCTGAAAGGTGACAAACTGGCGGTTGTTTCAACGGCTAACCAGGACTCCCCGCTGATGGGTGAAGCAATCTCTGGCGCATCCGGTTTCCCTATCCTGGGTCTGGACGTGTGGGAACACGCTTACTACCTGAAATTCCAGAACCGTCGCCCGGACTACATCAAAGCCTTCTGGGACGTGGTGAACTGGGACGAAGCAGCAGCGCGTTTCGCCGCGAAAAAATAAGGTTGCATTGACGCCTGTGAGAAGCGAGTCTGATGACTCGCTTTTTTTGTATCTGCAGAAAGGAGCAGCGATGCATTTTCCGGTGAATGTCTTTACAGGCAAGGTAAGGGAGTACGACGGCAGCCGCCCGAGCGCCATCGCCAAAATTCAGGTCGACGGCGAGTTGACGTTAACCGACCTCGGGCTGGTGGGCGATGAGCAGGCCGAAAAGAAAATCCATGGCGGGCCTGACCGCGCGCTGTGCCACTATCCGCGGGAACACTATCAGCACTGGATAACCGAGTTTCCCGAACAGGCGGATATGTTTGTCGCGCCCGCGTTTGGTGAGAATCTCTCAACGGAAGGGCTGACCGAGAAAAACGTCTTTATCGGCGATATCTACCGCTGGGGCGATGCCCTGATTCAGGTGACGCAGCCGCGCTCGCCGTGCTTCAAACTAAACTATCATTTCGGCATCAGCGACATGTCTGCCCGGCTACAGAGCGCGGGTAAAACGGGCTGGTTATATCGGGTGGTGCTGGCAGGTCAGGTATCGGCAGATGCGCCGCTGGTGCTGGCATCGCGCCTGAGTGATGTCTCGGTATATGACGCCTGCGCGATCGCCTGGCATATGCCGTTTGATGACGACCAGTACCATCGGCTTTTGTCCGCTGCAGGGCTGTCCACGAGCTGGACCCGAACGATGCAGAAACGCCGTTTAAGTAGCAAGATCGAAGATAATTCGCGGAGATTGTGGGGGAAATAGTTTCCCCGCAGGAGAGGCAAGCCGGGTCAGCGATACCGCTGCCCGGCTAAACGACTACGAACGTTTATACAACGGCAGCCACAGCGTTAACCGTAACCCACCCAGCGGGCTGTCATCGGCCTTCACCCAGCCGCGATGCTGCTGCATGGCGGTTTCAACAATCGCCAGACCCAGCCCCGTGCCGCCAGATTCACGGTCACGCGCCTCGTCGGTACGGTAGAACGGACGGAAAATCTGTTCGCGGTCTTCCGGGCTTACCCCAGGACCATCGTCATCAACGATAATGGTAATCCCGTCTTTATCCACCGAGAAGGCTACCTCAATCTTCGTGTGCGAATAGCGCAGGGCGTTACGCACGATGTTCTCCAGCGCGCTTTCCAGCGTGTTGGGGTTACCGTACAGCGGCCATGGCCCCGGCGGGAAGTTGACGGTAAAAGATTTCCCCATCTGCTCCGCTTCGAACGCCGCGTTATCCAGCACTTCATGCCACAGGTGGTTGGCTTTCACCGTTTCGCTCACCAGCGCGTTTTTCTGCTGATTGCGCGACATGACCAGCAGGTCGTTAATCATGCTGTCCAGACGATGCGCTTCCGTTTCAATACGTTCCAGCTCTTTGCTCTCACCGCTGCGGCGACGCAGCAGCGCGGTGCCGAGCTGTAAGCGCGTGAGCGGCGTGCGCAGCTCGTGCGAGATATCCGACAGCAGGCGTTGCTGTGCCGTCATCATGCGGTCGAGGGCGCTCACCATCTGGTTAAAACTGGTCCCCGCGGCAAGGAACTCCTGTGGACCGGCTTCCAGTTCAGGGTGTTGTCGCAGGTTACCCTGCGCCACTTCGTCCGCCGCGTTTTTCAGCTTACGCGCCGGTTTCGCCAGACTCCACGCCAGCCACAGCAGCAGCGGTGAGCTGACCAGCATGGTGACAATCAGCAGCAGAAGCGGACGGTCAAACAGCAGGTTGATGAAATCGGACTGGGAGTTGCTCGCCGGGCGGATCAGGTAAAGCTGGTAATTATCCTCGCCATCTCTTACGGAGAAGGGGCCTACCATCTCAACCCGACCGTATTTTTTCTTCTGAGGATGGTCGGCGTTATCCGCCTGACCAATGAAGTTACGGATGATCTGCATTTCATTGCGATCGGCGCCAATCACGCGCCCTTCGCTGGTCACCAGCAACAGGCGCTGGCCTGGCGGTGCCCATTTGTCGATAGCGCGAAACAGCCTGCGCCACCACATTAAATCGTTCGGCGGGTCGTTTGCCAGCTCGGCTTCCACGTGCTGCTCGATCATCACGCCCTGACGTTGCTCGCTGTCGAGAAGCTCCGTCATCTGGCGTGAGTCGAGTTTTGGCAACATCAAAACGAGCATTAAAACCAGTGCCAGCGTCAGCCAGAAAATGGCGAAGATGCGGGCTGTTAAGCTTCCTATCATGAAGCGGAAACCATCAGATAACCGCGACCACGCAGGGTTTTAAACCACGGGTGCCCGTCCTTGCGTTCCGGCAGCTTGCGGCGCAGGTTCGAGATATGCATATCGATGGCGCGATCAAACGGGGTGAGGCGTTTGCCGAGCACTTCCTGGCTCAAATGTTCACGCGATACCACCTGGCCGAGGTGCTGGGCCAGCAGATACAGCAGGGTGAACTCGGTGCCAGTCAGTTCCAGCGTTTCACCGTCAAAACTCGCTTCCTGACGGCCCGGATTCAGGCTCAGGGAGTCGACTTCCAGCGTCGGTGAACTGTTGTCGCTGTTCTGCTGCTGTTCGCTCCAGTGAGAGCGACGCAGGATAGCGCGAATACGGGCAACCAGTTCACGGTCGTTAAACGGCTTTGGTAAATAGTCATCCGCGCCCAGCTCAAGGCCAAGTACACGGTCAAGTTCGCTGCCGCGAGCGGTCAGCATAATTACGGGCGTCTGGTGTGTCTGGCGAAGCTCTTTCAACGTATCAATGCCGTTTTTCTTCGGCATCATAACGTCGAGCAAAAGTAAATCGATGCTGTCGTCAAGGAGACTCAGCGCCTGCTCGCCATCATGGGCAACCAGAACGTTGAAACCTTCCATGTCGAGCAACTCCTTTAAAAGGGATGTGAGCTCTCGGTCATCATCAACTAACAGGATTTTATTCATTGTTTAAATACCTCCGAGGCAGAAATTACGACATCAAGGCTATCTAATCCATGACTTTACGTTGTTTTACACCCCCTGACGCATGTTTGCAGCCTGAATCGTAGACTGTCTCTCGTTGAATCGCGACACGAAAGATTTTGGGAGCAAGTGATGCGCAAAGTTACCGCTGCCGTCATGGCCTCAACGCTGGCGTTCAGTACATTAAGCCAGGCCGCTGTAGCTATCCCCGGCGATAACGGGCCCTCAACGGAGGGGGCAACGCAGCACAGCAGCCAAAGCCATATGTTTGATGGCATAAGTTTAACCGAACATCAGCGTCAACAGATGCGAGATCTGATGCAGAGGGCACGACACGACCAGCCCCCTGTTAATGTTAGCGAAATGGAGACAATGCACCGCCTTGTCACCGCAGAAAAATTTGACGAAAGCGCTGTACGCGCTCAGGCCGAAAAAATGGCACAGGAGCAGGTTGCCCGCCAGGTAGAGATGGCGAAGGTCCGCAACCAGATGTTCCACCTGCTAACGCCCGAGCAGCAAGCGGTTTTGAACACAAGACATCAGCAGCGAATGGACCAGTTGCGTGAGGTTGCACGGATGCAGCGAAGCTCAGAAACAACGTTTTTCAGTAGCAATAGCAGTACCCGTAGTAACCAGTAAACCCTGTTTTCCTTGCCATAGACACCATCCCTGTCTTCCCCCACATGATGTGGGGGTTTTTTTTGCCCTTCATTCTGCTTTGTTAACCGTTTATTCATCCTTTGACTCCCCATGCTTCCGTTATACTAGCGGCATGACATGACAGGAGCGTTTATGAATCAATCCTATGGAAGACTGGTAAGTCGGGCAGCGATTGCAGCAACCATCGTGGCTTCAAGCCTGTTAGTGATTAAAATTTTTGCGTGGTGGTATACCGGCTCAGTCAGTATTCTCGCGGCGCTGGTGGACTCGTTGATGGATATTGCCGCCTCGCTGACGAACCTGCTGGTTGTGCGTTACTCGCTGCAACCGGCGGATGAAGAACATACGTTTGGGCACGGGAAAGCCGAATCGCTGGCCGCGCTGGCGCAAAGCATGTTTATTTCCGGCTCCGCGCTGTTTCTGTTTTTAACCGGTATTCAGCATCTCGTCTCGCCGTCACCGATGAACGATCCCGGCGTGGGCGTGGTCGTGACGATTGTGGCACTTATATGCACACTTGTTCTGGTAACGTTCCAGCGCTGGGTTGTTCGCAAAACGCAAAGCCAGGCTGTACGGGCGGATATGCTTCATTATCAATCTGATGTTATGATGAATGGCGCTATTCTTATTGCGCTCGGTCTGGCCTGGTATGGCTGGCATCGGGCCGATGCGTTGTTTGCGTTAGGGATTGGCATCTATATTTTATATAGCGCCTTACGGATGGGGTATGAAGCGGTGCAATCGCTTCTGGACCGCGCCCTCCCGGACTCAGAACGTAATGAAATTTTTTCTACCGTGACCTCCTGGCCTGGTGTCAGAGGTGCACACGATCTTCGAACGCGGCAGTCAGGGCCGACCCGCTTTATTCAGATTCATATTGAAATGGAAGACAACCTGCCACTGGTTCAGGCTCACGTTATTGCTGAGCAGGTCGAGCAGGCGATTTTGCAGCGTTTTCCTGGTTCAGACGTCATTATTCACCAGGATCCCTGCTCGGTTGTACCCGGACATGTTGAGCTTTCGTAATTGGTTGTAAAAAAGTGAGCCAGGCCAGCATTTTGTGTATAAATTACCGCCATTTGGTCTGACCTGAATCAATTCAGCTGGAAGTGATTGATATACTATTTGCAGTATTCGTTGGTCGATAAATTCTTCCGGCAACAGATTTCAATTTTGCATTCCTAAGTTCAGAGGTAGTCATGATTAAGAAAATCGGTGTGTTGACAAGCGGCGGTGATGCGCCGGGCATGAACGCGGCAATTCGTGGGGTTGTCCGTTCAGCGCTGACGGAAGGCCTGGAAGTTTTTGGTATCTATGATGGTTATCTGGGCCTGTATGAAGATCGCATGGTTCAGCTCGACCGTTACAGCGTGTCCGACATGATCAACCGTGGCGGTACCTTCCTCGGTTCTGCGCGCTTCCCGGAATTCCGTGATGAACACGTCCGTGAAGTGGCTATTGAGAACATGAAAAAACGTGGCCTCGACGCACTGGTTGTTATTGGTGGTGACGGCTCGTACATGGGTGCAAAACGTCTGACTGAAATGGGCTTCCCGTGCATCGGGCTGCCGGGTACGATCGACAACGACATCAAAGGCACTGACTACACCATCGGTTATTTCACCGCACTGGGCACCGTTGTTGAAGCGATTGACCGCCTGCGCGACACCTCTTCTTCCCACCAGCGTATCTCCATCGTGGAAGTGATGGGCCGTTACTGTGGTGACCTGACGCTGGCTGCGGCCATCGCCGGCGGTTGTGAGTTCGTGGTGGTTCCGGAAGTGGAATTCAGCCGTGAAGATCTGGTGGCTGAAATCAAAGCGGGTATCGCAAAAGGCAAGAAACACGCCATCGTAGCCATCACCGAGCATATCTGTGACGTTGACGAGCTGGCGAAGTACATCGAAACCGAAACCAAACGTGAAACGCGCGCTACCGTTCTGGGCCACATCCAGCGTGGGGGTTCCCCGGGTCCATACGACCGCATCCTGGCATCACGTATGGGTGCATACGCCATTGAACTGCTGCTGCAGGGTCATGGCGGTCGTTGCGTCGGTATTCAGAACGAAAAACTGGTTCACCATGACATCATCGACGCCATTGAAAACATGAAGCGTCCGTTCAAGGGTGACTGGCTGGACTGCGCAAAAAAACTGTACTGAGCGGTGACTTTCCCCCGGTCGCGCTGAGTTAACCGGGTCCGCAGTCCACGCTCATAAAGACCGGGTAAGGCGATATCGCCGCCCGGTTTTTTTATGCCTGCCCGTTTTTTATTCCTCTACGTTATAGCCAATCTTTTTTTATTCTTTAATCATTGGTTAGCTTTCTGGCACGCTGCAAGCATCAAAACATTACACAAGAGATCCGGGCGATGAATAAATGGGGCGTGGGGTTAACATTATTGCTGGCATCGACCAGCGTTCTGGCTAAGGACATCCAGTTACTGAACGTGTCATACGACCCGACGCGTGAGCTGTACGAGCAGTACAACAAAGCCTTCGCGGCACACTGGAAACAGGAAACCGGCGACAACGTGGTGGTGCGTCAGTCGCATGGTGGCTCCGGTAAGCAGGCGACCTCAGTCATCAACGGGATTGAAGCCGACGTGGTTACCCTGGCGCTGGCCTATGACGTCGACGCCATCGCCGAGCGTGGGCGTATCGATAAAAACTGGATCAAACGCCTGCCGGACAACTCAGCGCCTTACACCTCGACCATTGTTTTCCTGGTGCGTAAGGGCAACCCAAAACAAATTCATGACTGGAACGATCTGGTTAAGCCGGGCGTTTCCATTATCACCCCGAACCCGAAAAGCTCGGGTGGCGCACGCTGGAACTACCTGGCGGCCTGGGGCTACGCGCTGCATCACAACAACGGTGACCAGGCGAAAGCCCAGGCGTTCGTGAAAGCACTGTATAAAAACGTTGAGGTGCTGGACTCTGGCGCACGTGGTGCCACGAACACCTTCGTTGAGCGTGGGATTGGCGACGTGCTGATCGCATGGGAAAACGAAGCCCTGCTCGCCACCCACGAACTGGGTAAAGACAAGTTCGAGATCGTTACGCCAGGCGAATCTATCCTCGCCGAACCTACCGTTTCTGTGGTTGATAAAGTGGTTGAGAAGAAAGAGACCAAAGCGGTGGCGGAAGCGTACCTGAAGTATCTCTACTCGCCAGAAGGCCAGGAAATTGCGGCGAAAAACTACTATCGTCCACGCGATCCGGCGGTGGCGAAGAAATATGAAAGCGTCTTCCCGAAACTGAAGCTTTTCACCATTGATGAAGAGTTCGGCGGCTGGGCGAAAGCGCAGAAAGAGCACTTCTCTAACGGCGGAACTTTCGATCAGATCAGCAAGCGCTAAACGTTAGCAGGACAGACACGGTGACCCGGCGCGAGAAATCCGCCGGGTTTTTTATTTGGTCATCATTTTGCGTTACTCTTTCGCCACTATTGAAAACAGGGAACGCATTGTGAAAAAAATACTATTACTGATTCTGGTTGTCATCATTCTTGCCGCGGGTGGCTGGTACTGGATGAAAGCGGGTAATCCGAATGCGTTGCGTCATATCGTTCTCGACCAGTGTCTGCCGAATCAACTCCAGCACCGTAACCCGGCCCCGTGCGCGCAGGTAAAGCCTGATGCGGGTTATGTGGTGTTTAAAGACCGCAACGGGCCGCTGCAGTATCTCCTGATGCCGACTTACCGTATCAAAGGAACCGAAAGCCCGCTGTTGACCGAACCGAATACGCCCAACTTCTTCTGGCTGGCCTGGCAGTCACGCAACTTTATGAGCATGAAGCGCGGGGCCGAGGTGCCGGACAGCGCAATTTCGCTCACCATTAACTCCCCGACAGGCCGTACGCAGAACCATTTTCATATCCATATCTCCTGCCTGCGCCCGGACGTGCGCGAGAAGCTTAATGCCGCGCAGGGGCAAATCAGTACCCAGTGGTTACCGTTCCCGGGCGGGCTGGAAGGGCATGAGTACCTCGCCCGTCGCGTGACGGAAAATGAGCTGGTACAGCGCAGTCCGTTTATGATGCTGGCTGAAGAGCTGCCGGAAGCGCGTGACCATATGGGGCGCTTCGCGCTGGCCATGGCGCAGCAGTCGGATGGATCGTTTGTCTTACTGGCGACCGAACGTAACTTGCTGACCCTGAATCGCGCGTCGGCTGAGGAATTGCAGGATCATCAATGCGATATCCTGAAGTGACCTCACCATAAATAGCGTTTACTCGTCCTGCCTGTCGCCGTAGACTTGCTGAAAAAAACGACAGGAGACAGGAATGTCGCTCTGGTTAACGCATCCTCTGTTTGTGCCCTCATTGATAGTCGGCGTCACCATCGTGCTGTGGGCGACGTCGCTATTGCCGGAATTTATCACCGCGCTGCTGTTTTTCACGGCAGCGATGACCGCCAGAATCGCCCCGGCGGAGGTGATTTTTGGTGGTTTTGCCTCGTCTGCATTCTGGTTAGTGTTTAGCGGCTTCGTGCTGGGGGTGGCAATCCGTAAAACCGGTCTGGCGGACAGGGCCGCACGGGCGCTGTCGGCAAAACTCACGGATTCGTGGGTATTGATGGTGGCAAGCGTGGTGGGGCTGAGCTACGCGCTGGCGTTTGTGATGCCGTCGAATATGGGCCGTATCGCGCTGCTGATGCCGATTGTCGCCGCCATGGCCAAAAGGGCCGCCATCCCCGACGGTTCCCGCGCGTGGTATGGCCTGGCGCTGGCCGTCGGGTTCGGAACCTTCCAGCTCTCGGCGACCATCCTGCCTGCCAACGTGCCGAATCTGGTGATGAGTGGCGCCGCGGAGGGCTCGTACGGGATCCATCTGAACTATGTCCCGTATCTGCTGCTGCATACACCCGTCCTCGGGATCCTGAAAGGGGGCATTCTGATCGGCCTGATCTGCTGGTTGTTCCCCGGCAGCCCGAAACCGGCCACCGATCTTACGCCGTCTGAACCGATGGGCCGGGATGAAAAGCGTCTCGCCTGGCTGCTGGCGGTGGTGCTGGGGATGTGGGTGACAGAGAGCTGGCACGGCGTTGGACCGGCGTGGACGGGCCTTGCGGCATCGGTCATCGTCATGCTGCCACGCGTTGGGTTTATCACCGGTGAAGAGTTTTCTGCGGGAGTGAACATGCGCACCTGCATTTACGTGGCGGGGATTCTCGGGCTGGCGATTGTAGTGACCCAAACGGGTATCGGTTCCGCGGTGGGGGAGGCATTATTGCGGATTATGCCGCTTGATGCCAACAGACCGTTCACCAGCTTCCTGGCGCTTACCGGTATTACCACGGCGCTCAACTTCATTATGACCGCAAACGGTGTACCGGCGTTGTACACCACGCTGGCACAGAGTTTTTCGGACGCCACCGGTTTCCCGCTGTTGTCGGTGATCATGATTCAGGTACTGGGGTATTCCACGCCGCTGCTGCCGTATCAGGCGTCGCCGATTGTGGTGGCAATGGGTTTAGGGAAGGTGCCTGCAAAGGCGGGGATGTTGCTCTGTCTGGCGCTGGCGATTGCAACGTATCTGGTGCTGCTGCCGCTGGATTATCTGTGGTTTAGCGTGCTGGGGAAAGTGTAATTTCCCTCCCCGGTGGGGGAGGGAAGTCGGTTTTTACGCCTGTTTAGCCGCTTCTGCTGCTTTAACGATCACCGCGAAAGCGTCAGCTTTCAGGGATGCGCCGCCAACCAGCGCGCCATCGATGTCTGGCTGGGTGAACAGCTCAGCAGCGTTGGATGCGTTAACGGAACCGCCGTACTGAATAATTACCTGCTCAGCCACTTTCGCGTCCGCTTTAGCAATGTGGTCACGGATAAATTTGTGAACCGCCTGCGCCTGCGCAGGGGTCGCTGATTTGCCGGTACCGATCGCCCAGACGGGTTCGTACGCGATAACCGCGCCTTCGAATGCTGCAGCACCCTGCGTTTTCAGCACGGCGTCGATCTGACGAGCACACACTTCTTCCGTTTTGCCTGCTTCGTTTTCGGCTTCGGTTTCACCAATGCACAGAACCGGGATCAGACCCTGCTCTTTCAGCACCGCGAATTTCTTCGCGATAAATTCGTCGGATTCTTTGTGGTAAGTGCGACGCTCAGAGTGGCCGATGATGATGTATTTCGCGCCGATATCTTTCAGCATTTCAGCAGAGGTTTCACCGGTGAATGCGCCTGACAGGTTAACGTCAACGTTCTGTGCGCCCAGAATGATGTGGCTGCCGTCAGCGGCATGTTTAGCCAGATCCAGGTACATATCCGGCGGAGCGATAGCAACCGCGCAGCCCGTCACGCCCGCCAGCTCTTTACGCAGGTTCGCAACCAGTTCGTTTACCATGTGGCGGCTGCCGTTCAGTTTCCAGTTACCCATCACTAAAGGATGTCGCATTTCAATTCTCCACGCTAAATTAGCGAATTAAGGAATATGGCCGCCCTGTCGGGCAGCATGGTCTGTGAATCAGTATAGAGATTTTCCCTCGAAAGGCTTTGCTTTTTGTCATTAATTCGCCCCTCCGAGTGTGTCTGATAGTGCCAGCTTAATCGGTTCAACAGCGAAGGTCAGTCCTTTTTCGCCGTTATCTGCCACCACATAGCGTATGGCCCCTTCGGTATCGGCGTAGTAACGCTTATTTTTACCGGCGGTGAGGAGTTTTTGCAGCTTTTGCTGGCTTTGCTTTTTGGTCAGCGCGGGCGTAAAAGCCTGCAGTATCGCGCTCATGTACTCGAGCGCTTTTGCCTTAGCGGCTTTCTGCTCTGGCCCCTGAATCGGCAGCCAGGTTATTTGCATGCTTTTAATTTTTAGCGTGCCGCGCTCCAGCGCAGTGGAGGCATATAAATTCTCGTTAATCTTGCTCGCAGCCCGGGTCAGGGTTGGCGTATCCCGGGAGCTGTCAATGGCGCGGAATTCATCCAGCGGTAGCGTGGGGTTGGTTTTATTGAAGGTTTCACGAAACTGGCTGATTGACTGATCGAACGAGGGCGCACCTGCCAGCAGATAGGGGGCTGTCGTCGGGGCAGTGGTTTCGGCGGCGTGCAGGGGGACACCCGCGATGAGCATCACTAAACACAGGAAAAGAGAACGTGCCGAACTTTTCATCAACATTGCCCCTGGCCGTAAGTGTTCATGATTAAATCGATATCTGGTCGGCTTGTCAAAAGGTCACAACTCCAGGGTAAAATGCGCGCTATATGATAATAAGGAACCTTACATGACCATACAGCAGTGGTTGTTTTCATTCAAAGGGCGTATTGGACGCCGTGACTTCTGGATCTGGATGGCGACGTGGATCGTTGCCATGCTGCTTCTGTTTTTCGTTGCCTTCAACGCATGGCTCAGCACACAAACGGCGGCGTTTGCGCTGGTCTGTTTACTGTGGCCAACCGCGGCCGTGGTGGTGAAACGTCTGCACGATCGCGGCCGTTCCGGCGCGTGGGCTTTTCTGATTATTCTGGCGTGGATGCTGGTGGCCGGGAACTGGTCGATACTTCCGTCCATCCTTCCCTGGGTGGTGGGCAGACTGCTACCAACCATTATTTTTGTCATGATGGTGGTCGATCTGGGCGCGTTTATCGGCACCCAGAGCGAAAACAAATACGGCAAAGACACCCTTGAGGTGAAATACCGCTGATCACCAGTAGTGTTCGGCAGTCATATGGCCCGGCCGGCGGCGAAGATGTTTCGTCATCTGCCGGGTATCCTTCAGAAGCTGCTGCGTGTCGCGAACCATCTGCGGGTTGCCACACAGCATGACATGGCTGGTTTCAGCGCTCATCGGCAAGCCAATTGCGTCTTCCAGTGCACCACTCTCAATCAATGCCGGTACGCGGCCCGTCAGTGAGCCTGCTGCGGTTTCGCGGCTGACCACGGTCTGAATTTTCAGTTTCCCGCCGTACTGCTTTTCCAGCGCCTGCATCTGCGGAAGATAGCTCAAGTCTGCGGCATAGCGCGCGGCGTGAACCAGCACGATGTTTTTAAAGCGCTCAAGGTCTTTGCCGTACTGCAAAATAGAGAGATAGGGGCCAATGGCCGTGCCGGTTGCCAGCATCCAGAGGGTGTCGCAGTCCGGGATTTCGTCCAGCACGAAGAAACCGGCCGCTTCACTCACAATTTGCACATCGTCACCGGGTTTAAGCGCGGCAAGGCGTGGGCTGAGTTTGCCGTCCGGGACGGTGACCAGATAGAACTCGAGATCCGGGTTATCGGGGGCATTAACGTAGGAATAGGCGCGCTGCACGCGCTCGCCGTCAACATCCAGCCCCAGCTTCGCAAATTGCCCGGCCGTAAACGGATGGACGGGAGCATGCAGGGTGAGACTAAATAGCGCATCGGTCCAGAACTGTATCTTTGTGACTTTACCTGTTACCCAGTCCGCCATGATCTTCTCCTGTGCTTTTTCTCTGTTCTATCTTCCGGACTTGTGGTGAAGATTTCCAGCCCATTTGGGCCGGAAAGCTCTATCGATCAAACGGTTTTACAGAATGTGCGCCTGCACGTCAGGGTCTTTACGATCCAGATAGTGAACAGACCGAATGCGGCGAATGGTGCGCGATTTACCGCGGATCAGCAGGGTTTCGGTGGTGGCCATATTGCCCTTACGGGTGATGCCATCCAGCAGGTCACCTTTGGTGATGCCGGTTGCGGAGAAGACAACGTTGTCGCTGCGCGCCATGTCATCCAGCGCAAGCACCTTGTTGGCTTCAATACCCATCGCTTCGCAGCGTGCCAGCTCTTCTTCCCCAATACGGCGATTCTCTTCGCTGTCGCCTTTGACTTCGTGACGGGGCAACAGACGGGCCTGCATGTCGCCATCCAGAGCGCGGATCACCGCGGCGGAGACCACACCTTCCGGCGCGCCGCCGATGCCGTAAAGCACATCCACTTCGCTGTCTGGCATGCAGGTCAGGATAGATGCTGCCACGTCGCCATCCGGGATGGCAAAGACGCGCACGCCGAGCTGTTGCAACTGGGCAATGGTGGCATCGTGGCGCGGTTTCGCCAGAATGGTCACGGTGAGCGCGCTAAGCGGTTTTTCCAGCGCCCTGGCAACGTTACGCAGATTCTCTTCCAGCGGCAGGCTCAGGTCGATAGCCCCTTTGGCGCCGGGGCCGACAATCAGCTTTTCCATGTACATATCCGGTGCGTTGAGGAAACAGCCTTTGTCCCCTACCGCCAGCACGGCCAGCGCGTTGGCCTGGCCCATTGCCGTCATGCGGGTACCCTCAATCGGGTCGACGGCGATATCCACGGCATCACCTTTGCCGGTGCCCACTTTCTCACCGATATAGAGCATTGGCGCTTCGTCGATCTCGCCTTCGCCAATGACGATGGTGCCATCGATATTGACCTGGTTAAGCACAATGCGCATGGCATGGACAGCCGCACCGTCTGCGGTATTTTTGTCGCCACGGCCAAGCCATTTATAGCCCGCCAGTGCGGCAGCTTCGGTGACGCGGGAAAACTCGATAGCCAGTTCACGTTTCATGAGGTACTCGTGCAATCAAAAGGAATTGCACGAAGTTTATCACAGAGTGGGAGTGGGTGCGGTCGGTCCCCTCTCCCCGGCGGGGAGAGGGGAAGGGTGAGGGGAGAAATTACTGCTCGTGCTCTTCCCACGCCAGGGCGCGTTTCACCGCTTTCTTCCAGCCGCTGTAGCGGTAGTTACGCTCAGTGGTTTCGATGCCAGGGCGGAATTCGCGTTCGATAACCGCTTTTTCCTGCAGTTCATCCAGATTCTGCCAGAAGCCGACAGCCAGACCTGCAAGATACGCCGCACCCAGCGCGGTGACTTCACGAACTTCCGGGCGCTCTACGCGGGTGCCCAGAATGTCGGACTGGAACTGCATCAGGAAGTTGTTGGCAACGGCGCCGCCGTCCACGCGCAGGGCATGCAGACGAATGCCGGAGTCAGCCTGCATCGCTTCCAGTACGTCGCGCGTCTGATAAGCAATGGATTCCAGCGTCGCGCGGATAATGTGGTTCGAGTTTACCCCACGGGTCAGGCCGAAAATCGCGCCGCGTGCATACGGGTCCCAGTAGGGGGCGCCCAGACCGGTAAAGGCCGGAACCACATACACGCCGTTGGTGTCCTTCACTTTGGTTGCGAAATACTCGGAGTCAAACGCATCGCTGATGAGTTTCATCTCGTCACGCAGCCACTGAATAGACGCACCTGCCATGAACACCGCACCTTCCAGCGCATAGTTCACTTCACCGCGTGGACCGCAGGCGATGGTGGTCAGCAAGCCGTTTTCTGATTTCACCGCTTTCTCACCGGTGTTCATCAGCATAAAGCAGCCGGTGCCGTAGGTGTTTTTCGCCATCCCTTCCTTAACGCACAGCTGGCCAAACAGCGCCGCCTGCTGGTCACCGGCAATACCGGCGATTGGAATACGCGTGCCGCCTTTGCCGCCGATATTGGTCTGACCGTAAACTTCAGAAGATTTGCGGACTTCTGGCAACATCGCGCGCGGGATATCCAGCGCGTCCAGCATCTTGTCATCCCACTCCAGGGTATTGATGTTGAACAGCATGGTGCGCGAGGCGTTGGTGTAATCAGTGACGTGGACACGCCCCTGGGTCATCTTCCAGATAAGCCAGGTGTCGACGGTACCGAACAGCAGCTCACCGCGTTTTGCACGTTCACGTGAACCCTCAACGTGGTCGAGGATCCATTTCACTTTGGTACCGGAGAAATACGGGTCAACGACCAGACCGGTTGCGCTACGTACATAGTCTTCCATACCGTCGCGCTTCAGCTGTTCGCAGATTTCTGATGTACGGCGGCACTGCCAGACGATGGCATTGTAAATGGGCTTACCGGTTTCGCGCTCCCAGACGATAGTGGTTTCACGCTGGTTGGTAATACCGATAGCGGCAATCTCGTCGGAACTGATATCGGCTTTCGCCAGCACTTCTACCAGCGTGGAGCTTTGTGAAGCCCAGATCTCCATAGGGTCGTGTTCGACCCAGCCTGGACGAGGATAGATTTGCTCAAATTCGCGCTGTGACACGCTGACGATATTCGCGTCATGATCCATTACGACAGCGCGGGAGCTGGTAGTGCCCTGGTCGAGCGCAACGATATATTTTTTTTCGGTCATGGTATGTGTCCCGTAGTCAGATTACAGCGAAGCTTTTTGTTGTGCGGTAGAAGTCGTTTCCTTCTCCTCTTCCACACAGGTGTCGCACGGTAAATGGCGACCAATTAATTTGCGGTAGCTAAATGCACCCAGCGCAGCCCCGACAACCGGTGCAAACAGCGGTACCAGGAAGTAAGGGATATCTTTACCGCCGGTGAAGGCCACGTCGCCCCATCCTGCGATAAAGGCAAAAGCTTTAGGTCCGATATCACGCGCCGGGTTCATCGCAAACCCGGTCAGCGGGCCCATGGATGCGCCGATCACCGCAATCAGCAGGCCAATCAGTAGCGGTGCCAGCGGGCCGCGCGGAATGCCGTTTCCGTCGTCGGTCAGCGCCAGGATAACGCCCATCAGAATAGCGGTAATCACCATTTCAACTGCGAACGCCTGCACAAAATTGATATGCGGGTTGGGATAGGTTGAGAAAATGCCTGCCAGATCCAGACTTTCGACACTGCCACGCACCATATGATGTGTCTGTTCGAAGTCGATGAAAAGATTGTAATAAAGCCCGTAAACTAACGCCGCTGCGCAAAACGCGCCGGCAAACTGAGAAAGGATGAAGGGAACAACTTTGCGTCCGTCGAAGCACGCGAACAGCCACAGCGCGATGGTCACCGCCGGGTTAAGATGTGCGCCGGAAACCCCTGCGGTCAGGTAGATGGCCATCGCCACGCCCAGACCCCAGATAATACTGATTTCCCACTGACCGAAACTGGCACCCGCCACTTTCAGTGCAGCAACACAGCCCACTCCGAAGAATATCAACAACCCGGTACCAAGGAACTCGGCAATGCACTGGCCTTTTAAGGTTGATGTCTGACTCATAATCGGAATCCTGAAGAAATTGATGTTTATTGTTAGCATGACCGCCCGTGACAGCCACGATGCCCTGTAGACATAGTGTTAATTTATCGTTAACGAGCAAAAACGAGAAATATCGAAATCAAAATGTGTGGTCTGCGTCAATAAAATGAGCGTTTTCGCGCCATAAAGCGCATTTTTACACCAATGGCAAAATGTGAGCTGAATCATTTCATTAACGAATCAGTTAACAATTTAGGGGTATATGCCGCGAACGCACCAGGACGAGGCCGAAAAGTGTTGCAAACCACGATCTGCGCGGTCTGCCGCTGGACAGGGGCGACGGGGCTTCATACAATCGGCATATCTGTTGTGCGCGTTTACGTTAAAGCGTCGCCTTGCAATTCAGGAGAGGTAGGATCATGTCTTTAGAAGTGTTTGAGAAACTGGAATCGAAAGTACAGCAGGCGATTGACACCATCACGCTGCTGCAGATGGAAATTGAAGAGCTGAAAGAGAAGAACAACAGCCTGGCGCAGGAAGTTCAGAACGCTCAGCACAGCCGTGAAGAACTGGAGCGCGAAAACAACCAGCTGCGTGAACAGCAGAATGGCTGGCAGGATCGTCTGCAGGCGCTGCTGGGGCGTATGGAAGAAGTGTAATTTCTTTCGGGAAATGCAGAACAGGCCGGGTAAGGCGTCGCCGCCACCCGGCTTTTTTATTACTCGATATCCAGCGGATCTTCGGAAAGGATAATCCCGGTGTTATCGGCATAGAGATGGTCACCGGAGAAGAAGGTCACGCCGCCGAAATTGACGCGCACGTCGCTTTCGCCGATACCTTCACCCGCAGCACCCACCGGAATGGCCGCGATAGCCTGAATGCCAATGTCCAGGTCTTCGAGATCGTCCACCTGGCGCACTGAGCCATACACCACAATGCCTTCCCACTCGTTCTGTACGGCAAGACGGGCGAGCTCAGCATCAATGAGGGCACGACGTACGGAGCCCCCGCCATCAACCAGCAGAACGCGGCCACGGCCGTTCTGTTCGAGCAGATCATAGAGCAACCCGTTATCCTCGAAACATTTCACCGTGACGATTTGTCCGCCAAACGACGACCGCCCACCAAAGTTGGAGAACAGCGGTTCAACGACGTTGACATCTTCCTGGTAGATGTCACAAAGCTCGGAGGTATCGTATTTCATAGGTTTAACGCTCAGTTGCTGCGAATGTGTTCAGTATATCGTGCTAAATGCGTTGTTGGCAAAATCATCAATTGTTAATTGATATTTGTCAGTTAACCCAGCGTCTGACTTAAGACAATCCCGATGACGAACAACAGGTTAGTCAGCAGTGCCCCTTTTACCGTACGCTCCAGCATTGGCGGCATGGCCGCAGGGCTGAGTTCACGCATGACGAATCGCGCCTGCTTAATCAGCAGCGGTGCGGCGAGTACAAACAGCCAGCCCCATATGCTGTGCAGCGAGATAACGTTAAACAGCGCCAGGCACAGCAGAGCGCCCAGCAGCAGACACGCATGATAACGGCGTGCATTAACGGGCCCCAGACGCACGGCCAGCGTGTTTTTGCCGTTCTCACGGTCGCTGTCGATATCGCGCAGGTTGTTGATGTTAAGCACCGCCGTCGCCAGCATGCCGCAGGCGGTTGCCGGCAGGAACAGGGCCGGGATCAGGGTATGTGCCTGTAAGTACCCGCTCCCCATCACGCTCAGCCAGCCGAAGAACACCAGCACGGAGATATCACCCAGCCCAATATACCCGTAAGGGCGGGTACCGACGGTATAGGTAATGGCGGCAATAATGGCGAGCAAACCCAGTACCAGGAAACCAATGAAATCGCTGGGGGTTTTAGACGCGACCGTTACCAGCGCCAGGCCGGAAAGACAAATCAGCGCCACGGTGATGATCAGCGCGCGCTTCATCTGCGCCTGGGTAATGACCCCTTTCTGCATACCGCGCAGTGGCCCGATACGGTCGGGTTTGTCGCTGCCTTTAACCGCATCGCCATAGTCGTTGGCGAGATTGGAGAGAATTTGCAGCAGACCGGCGGTAATCAGTGCCAGCCCGGCAACCAGCGGATCGAAATAGCCTTGCCACCAGGCAAGCGCCGTACCGACGATAATGGCGGCAAAGGCCAGAGGAAGAGTTTTAGGGCGCAGACTTTCGAGCCACGCCTGAGTACGGCTGATGTCAGTCATAGTAATTTAGCCAATAAAAATGGGGGCTTTAGCCCCCATTAAACGTGATGAGAATGCAGTAACCGCGATTATAGGATAAAACGGCTCAGATCTTCATCTGCCACTAACGCATCCAGGTGTTTACCCACATATTCTGCGTCAATGGTAATGCTTTGACCGTTCAGGTCGCTCGCATCATAAGAGATATCTTCCATCAGGCGCTCCAGCACGGTGTGCAGACGACGGGCACCGATGTTCTCGGTGGTTTCGTTGACCTGCCAGGCGGCCTGGGCGATGCGTTTGATACCGTCTTCAGTGAACTCGATGTTCACACCTTCGGTTGCCATCAGCGCTTTGTACTGTACGGTCACAGAGGCATTTGGCTCGGTCAGGATGCGTTCGAAATCTTCAGTGGTCAGCGCCTGCAGCTCCACGCGAATCGGCAGACGACCCTGCAGCTCCGGGATCAGGTCAGACGGTTTCGCCACCTGGAATGCGCCAGAGGCGATAAATAGGATGTGGTCTGTTTTGACCATACCGTGTTTGGTGGAGACGGTGCAGCCTTCAACCAGCGGCAACAGGTCGCGCTGAACGCCTTCACGGGAGACATCCGGGCCTGAGGATTCGCCACGCTTACAGATTTTGTCGATTTCGTCGATAAACACGATACCGTGCTGCTCAACCGCGTCGATAGCATCCTGCTTCAGCTCTTCCGGGTTCACCAGTTTCGCCGCTTCTTCTTCGATCAGCAGCTTCATCGCGTCTTTGATTTTCAGCTTACGCGCTTTCTGCTTCTGGCCGCCCAGGTTCTGGAACATGGACTGCAGCTGGCTGGTCATCTCTTCCATGCCAGGCGGTGCCATGATTTCCACACCCATAGGGGCAGCAGCAAGATCGATCTCAATCTCTTTGTCGTCCAGCTCGCCTTCACGCAGTTTTTTGCGGAACGCCTGACGCGCCGCTGACGGCTCAGCCTGCTGTTCAGCCTGGCCCCAGTTGTTCTTCGCCGGTGGGATCAGGACGTCAAGAATGCGCTCTTCCGCCATCTCTTCGGCGCGGTAGCGGTTTTTCTCAATCGCCTGGACGCGCACCATTTTGATCGCCGAGTCGGTCAGATCGCGAATGATGGAGTCCACTTCTTTTCCCACATAGCCCACTTCGGTGAACTTGGTGGCTTCGACTTTGATGAACGGGGCGTTAGCCAGTTTCGCCAGACGACGGGCGATTTCGGTTTTACCGACACCGGTCGGGCCGATCATCAGAATGTTTTTTGGCGTCACTTCATGGCGCAGCTCTTCTTCGAGCTGCATGCGGCGCCAGCGGTTACGCAGGGCAATAGCCACGGAGCGCTTGGCGTTGTCCTGGCCGATAATATGCTTGTCCAGTTCGCTGACAATTTCGCGTGGGGTCATTTCAGACATGGGAGATCCTTACGCTTTAGACGGTAATTCTTCGATGGTGTGGTTGTGGTTGGTATAGATGCAGATATCACCTGCAATATCCAACGCCTTCACCGCGATATCGCGCGCGTTCATGTCGGTGTTTTCCAACAGCGCACGGGCTGCAGCCTGGGCGTACGGGCCACCAGAGCCAATAGCAATCAGGTCGTTTTCAGGCTGAATGACGTCACCGTTACCGGTGATGATAAGCGAAGCGGTTTCATCGGCCACCGCCAGTAGCGCTTCAAGTTTGCGCAGCATGCGATCAGTACGCCAGTCTTTCGCCAGCTCAACGGCGGCTTTCACCAGGTGACCCTGGTGCATTTCCAGTTTGCGTTCAAACAGTTCGAACAGCGTGAAGGCGTCAGCCGTGCCGCCTGCAAAACCGGCGATCACTTTGTCGTTGTATAAACGACGAACTTTCTTCACGTTGCCTTTCATTACGGTATTACCCAGCGTGGCCTGGCCATCACCGGCGATTACCACGTGGCCGTTACGGCGTACACTTACTATTGTTGTCACGAGCAGACCCCCTGGTTACAGAATCGGGAAACAGTAGCCCTGAGCCTGTGCTCAGGGCTGAATAGAATGATAGATGGGGGGGAATTTGGGGGTTTCAACCCCCGGTAGCGAGTCGAATGCAGTTTGTGTGTCCCGCCACTTTCAAACGGGAAATGGTTCCGTCGGCATTTTCTTTGCCTTTGACCGGGCCAATCACCACGCGATTCCAGCCGTTATTGGTGGTAATGCGTGAATCAAACCCTTCAAAAGCCAGCTGTGCGCGCACCGTTTCCGCCTGCTCAGCACCTTTGAATGAACCACATTGCACCATCCAGCGGCGTTCGTCTTTTTTCTCAGCAGTCTGCTTCGGCGCATCGGTCTCTTTGGTTACCGGTGCGGCCTGCTGCGTTTTCGGCTGCTGCGCAGTGGTATGCGCCGGCGTCTGCAGCAGATCCTGATACGGCTGAGCCGCCTGTTTCTGCGGCTGGGCCTTCGGCGGTTGCTGCACTGGCTGGGACTGCGCCGTTCGCGTTTGCTGCTGATACGGCTGTTCCGTCACCCGTGGCTGCGTTTTAGGCTGCTGCACTGGCTGGGTTTGCGCCCACTGCTGTTGTTGCTGCTGTTGCTGTTGGAGCTGCTGCTGCGCCTGACGACGCTGCAGCGTTTGCTGACGCTGTTCCGGCGTCTGCTCGTTCCACGGCACTTCGTTCAGCTGCGTAGGCTGCTGGCGCATATCGGCCTGCATTTGTGCCAGCAACTGACGCTGTTCATCCGTCAACTGGCTGGCATTTTGCACTTCGCCACCCGCTGAAGGTTCGGTCGGCGCACGTACGCCAGGCTGACGGCTTTCCAGCTCTTTGATATAGCGCCAGCGCTCTTCAGGCTTCGGCGGAAGGCCGTTTCCGGCAACCTTGCTGGCCTGAAGCGCCTCGGACTCTTCTTTTTTATGGTGCGTGATAAAGTACAGACCACCAATAAAGGCCACGACTACAGCCGCAGCAATAGCGACCATCGCTGGCGAGACAGCAGGCAGGTTACGTTGCTTTTTCCTTGAGCTACTCTTTTTGCGTCGCGAAGGTGCCGGCTGGCCGCGACGTACATAATCTCGTTGTGCCACTATCGTTTCGCTGTATTTATTCGTTCGTCAGCCCGCCATGTTACTTAAGCGGCGGGGCTTTGACCAGATAAGGGTGTCTGAAAGACATTTACTTTAAGTCAATGCCTGGGTAGAACCGCGCACAATCAATTCACAGTCCAGCAACCGCGAGCCGCTGTTAACTGTTTGACCATGCAGCTGATCCAGCAGAAGAAGCATCGCTTCACGCCCAATATCATAGCGCGGCTGCGCCACAGTCGAGAGTGGAGGATCGCAAAATTCTGACAGCGAAATATTATCGAATCCGATGATCGACAAATCTTTCGGTATGCGCAGGCCGCGGCGCTTCGCATACGATAATGCCCCCAGTGCCATCACATCGCTGTGACAGAACACCGCGGTCGGCGGCTCGGGCAGATCCAGCAGCTTCTCCAGCGCCTGTCCACCGGCTTCAAAGGTGAAATCCCCGCGAGCAATGTAGTGCGGGTCGACGGTGACGCCGGTACGGCGCAGCGCCTGAACGTAGCCCTGCAGGCGGTAGTGGCACAATGGCATCTCTTCCGGCCCGGCAATGCAGCCAATACGCTTGTGCCCCAGCTCCTGAAGATAGTTGACGGCGTTGAACGCGGCGGTCAGGTTATCAATATGTACCGTCGGCAGCTCCAGCTCGGGTGCAAACTCGTTGGCCATCACCATCGGCGGTAAATTGCGCTGCTCTTCAATGCTGGCATCAAACGGCAGGCGAGACCCAAGCAGCAACATGCCGTCGATCTGCTTGGTAATAATGAGGTCGATAAAGGTTTTTTCCTGCTGGTTCTGGTGAGCACAGTCGCCAATCAGCACCAGATAACCTTGCTCTGCCGCTGTCACTTCGATACCGCGAATAATCTCGCTGAAGAAGGGATCGCAGATGTCCGGCACAATCACCAGGATGGTGCGCGACTCATTGCGTTTAACGTTTCGTCCCATCGCCTGCGGGAAATAGCCCACTTCCAGCGCAGCCTGCTCTACCCGGTTACGGGTCGCCTGGGAGACTTTATCCGGGTTCATTAATGCGCGGGACACGGTTGCCGTAGAGACTTGTGCTTTCTGGGCAACGTCTTTCATGGTCGCCGTGGCAACCTCTTTCCTGGACTTCAACGTCTTCTCCTCGCCTGAACACCGAACTTCTGACGCCACCATTTTTACAGATAGTTAATGGAATCGGTTACAGAATTTTCATAAAAAGTGTGAGGAGCGTTAAATTTTTCGATCCGTCTTCAGCCTTCGATAGGATCAACGTCCAGCACCCACTTCACTTTGCGCGCTTCCGGTAGGGTATTGATCAGCACCAGCGCGCCGCTGACGATATGTTGCAGGCGGATGCGCGAAGGGTGCTGGAGCAAAATCTGCCAGCGGAAACGTCCACCACGCTTTGGTGCCAGCGCCGGCACCGGCCCCAGTATCCACAGCGGGTTATCCACCAGCGGACTGGCCTGCAGGAGGTTTCTCAGCTGCTGCAGGAAAAGCGGTGCCTGCTGGTTGTTGTGATCTTCTGCGCGGATGATGACGTGGCTGGTCCACGGCGGAAGCTGCATCGTCTGGCGTTCTGCCAGCGCCTGCTCCGCAAACGCGTCATAGCCTTTATGCAGCAGGGTTTGCAGTAACGGATGTTCAGGATGGTGGGTCTGTAAAACCACCTCACCCTGTTTGCCTGCGCGACCGGCACGTCCGGCAACCTGGGTATAAAGCTGGGCAAAACGTTCTGCTGAGCGAAAATCGGCCGAAAACAGCGCGCCGTCTACGTCCAGCAGGGCGACCAGCGTTACGTCCGGGAAGTGGTGCCCTTTGGCCAGCATCTGCGTGCCAATCAGAATGCGTGCGCCACCGCGATGCACTTCCGCCAGCTGCTGTTCCAGCGCCCCTTTGCGGCTGGTGGTGTCACGGTCGATGCGGGAAAGAGGAACGTCAGGGAAGAAAGGCTTAAGGGCCTCCTCCAGTTGCTCCGTCCCCAGACCGACCGGCACGATATGCGTTGAGCCACATGACGGACACTGGCGTGGTACCGGCCGCTGGCTGTCGCAGTGGTGGCAGCGCAAATGGCGCTGGGCCTGATGGAACGTGTAGTAGTGGTCGCAGCGCGGGCATTCGGCAATCCAGCCGCAGTCGTGACACAGCAGCGCCGGGGCAAACCCGCGGCGGTTAAGGAACAAAATGACCTGATTACCGGCCTGCAAATGCTGGCGCATCCGGGTGATAAGCGCAGGCGCTAACCCCGCCTGCACCTGCTGGCCTTTTAGATCCAGCACATGCTGAATGGCAGGGCGCGCGTTCCCTGCGCGCCGCGTCAGGCGCAGCATGTGGTATTTACGCTGGCGAACGTTATGCAGCGTTTCGAGGGCGGGCGTCGCGGAGCCAAGAATAATCGGGATTTGCTCGCTGTGGGCGCGATAAACGGCCAGATCGCGGGCGTGATAGCGCCAGCCTTCCTGTTGCTTATAGGAGCTGTCATGCTCTTCATCGATGACGATAACGCCGAGGTTTTTAAACGGCGTAAACAGCGAGGAACGGGTGCCAATCACAATCGCCGCTTCGCCGTTTTTGGCTTTCAGCCAGGCGCTGAGGCGCTCGCTGTCGTTCAGGCCCGAATGTAACACTTCAACCGGCGCATTAAACCGCTCGCGAAAACGGGCGATGGTTTGTGGCGTAAGGCCGATTTCCGGAACCATCACCAGCGCCTGTTTACCCTGCGCAAGCACGTTTTCCAGTACGCTGAGATACACTTCTGTTTTGCCGGAGCCGGTGACCCCTGCCAGTAGCCAGGCGGAGAAATGATCGGAGGCGCTGTGAATGGCTCCTACGGCGGTGGCCTGCTCGGTGTTGAGTCGCAGACGATCCCCTGAAACGGAGAAACTGTCCCGCCAGTCATAAAGGGCAGGCGCCTCGCTTGCCAGTTCGCTCAGCCCTTTTTTGCGCAGGGCCTGTAGCGCCGTTTCACTCACCTCAAGCTCGTCAACCTGATGTCGCCAGATTTTCCCCTGACGCAGGGCCGCCAGCGCCTGCTGCTGTTTCTGCGAGCGTTTCAGGCTATTGATATCGACCGCCTGGCCCTCTTCAGTGGCAAACCAGTACCAGAGGGGAGCGTGGCTGGCACTTTTACCCTGACGAAGCATAACAGGCAGGGCGTGGAACAGGACATCGCCGATGGGGTGATGGTAGTAATCTGCCGCCCACAGCAGGAGCCGCCAGGTGCTGGTGGAGAAAACGGGCTCGCTGTCCAGTACCTCTGCGACGGCTTTCAGCTCATTGAGCGGCAATTCGCTCTTATCGCTTACCGACACCACAATCCCAATACGCTGCTGTTTGCCAAATGGCACGGTCACGCGACAGCCCGCTTTGGCGCTCATGCTGTCAGGCAGCAGATAGTCAAAGGTGCGGGGAAGCGGAACGGGCAGGGCAACGTGAGCGACGGGCATCGAATCTTCCTGACTTGAAAAGTGGCGCGTTAGTATACACATTAGTGAAAGCGGCGTGCGGATCAGTTTGCATACGTTGGTCAAATTCTGTATGATTCGCCGCCTTTGGTGTACTTTACGCCAAAGAACTTACATTCAACATCGCGTGGTGTCTGGCGTTAGGGCTGGAAGAGCGACGCGGCCTTAACTGAGGTTCTCCCATGAAAAAAGATATTCACCCGAAATACGAAATGATTACTGCAAACTGTTCTTGCGGTAACTCTATCCAGATCCGCTCTACCGTGGGTCACGATCTGAACCTGGACGTGTGCGGCAAATGCCACCCGTTCTACACTGGTAAGCAGCGTGATGTTGCAACCGGTGGCCGTGTTGACCGCTTCAACAAGCGTTTCAGCATCCCGGGCGCTAAGTAAGTTTCCCGAAAAAAAGGCACCGCAAGGTGCCTTTTTTGTATCCGCTTCTCAGTATTCCCACGTATCCGGGTCGATACCCAGTTCACGCATGATCACCTTCGCCTCTTCCGGAATTTCATCACTACGCTCTTTGCGCAGATCTTCATCGTTTGGCAACGGTTGACCGGTAAACGCATGCAGAAACGCTTCGCACAGCAGTTCGCTGTTGGTCGCGTGGCGCAGGTTGTTCACCTGACGACGCGTACGTTCATCGGTGAGGATCTTCAACACCTTCAGAGGAATGGAAACCGTAATTTTCTTTACTTGCTCACTCTTCTTACCGTGCTCAGCGTATGGGCTGATATATTCGCCGCTCCATTCAGCCATGAGATACCTTTAATCCTCTCAGTCATTAATCTAAAGGTGCAAAACCCGTCATCGCCAGTTTTGACCGTAATCCAGCGTAGTTTACCGTAGAGACGATACCGTGGCACGGATATTGCCGCTGCAGCGTGCACTAAAGCATATAATTTTAACGGCTATTTGCGCATTGCTCAATCTATACGCAAAGAAGTTTAGATGTCCAGATGTATTGACGTCCATACTTTCAGTGTTTACTCTGGTGCCTGACTTTTCACCTCTTTTAGCCAGGAAGCCTTCACCATGACGCGTAAACAGGCCACCATCGCAGTGCGTAGCGGATTAAATGATGACGAGCAGTACGGCTGTGTTGTCCCGCCAATTCATCTTTCCAGTACTTACAATTTTACCGGTTTTAATGAACCCCGTGCGCATGACTACTCCCGTCGCGGCAACCCGACGCGTGACGTGACCCAGCGCACGCTGGCGGAGCTGGAAGGCGGTGCAGGCGCCGTGTTAACCAACACCGGGATGTCTGCGATTCACCTGGTGACGACGGTATTTCTGAAGCCGGGCGACCTGCTGGTGGCACCGCACGACTGTTACGGTGGTAGCTATCGTCTGTTTGACAGCCTCGCAAAACGCGGGTGCTACCGCGTACTGTTTGTCGATCAAAACGACGAACAGGCGCTGAAACAGGCGCTGGCAGAGAAACCGAAGCTGGTGCTGGTGGAAAGTCCAAGCAATCCATTGTTGCGCGTCGTCGATATTGCGAAAATTTGTCAGCGCGCAAGGGATGCGGGAGCGATAAGTGTAGTGGATAATACCTTCCTCAGTCCGGCCCTTCAGAACCCGCTTGCGCTGGGTGCCGATCTGGTATTGCATTCATGCACAAAATATCTGAACGGTCATTCTGATGTGGTAGCGGGCGTGGTGATTGCAAAAGATCCCGACGTTGTCACCGAACTGGCATGGTGGGCCAATAACATTGGCGTCACTGCGAGCGCTTTCGACAGCTACCTGTTGTTGCGCGGTATCCGCACGCTGTCGCCGCGCATGGAAGTGGCGCAGCGCAATGCTCAGGCGATTGTCGATTTCCTGAAGACCCAGCCGCTGGTGAAAAAGCTCTATCACCCGTCGCTGCCGGAAAACCAGGGGCACGAGATTGCCGCGCGTCAACAAAAGGGATTTGGCGCGATGTTAAGTTTTGAACTGGACGGTGACGAGCAAACGCTGCGTCGCTTCCTGAGCGGGCTGTCATTGTTTACGCTGGCGGAATCATTAGGTGGGGTTGAAAGCTTGATCTCCCACGCCGCGACCATGACGCACGCAGGTATGGCACCAGAAGCACGTGCCGCCGCCGGTATTTCTGAGACGCTGCTGCGTATCTCGACCGGTATTGAAGATTCTGAAGATTTAATTGCCGATCTGGAAAATGGCTTCCGGGTCGCAGCCAAGGGGTAATCATGAGTGTGATAGCGCAGGCAGGGGCGAAGGGTCGTCAACTGCACAAGTTTGGTGGTAGTAGTCTTGCTGATGTGAAGTGTTACCTGCGTGTCGCAGGGATCATGACAGAGTATTCGCAGCCGGGGGACATGATGGTTGTCTCCGCGGCTGGCAGCACCACCAACCAGTTGATTAGCTGGCTCAAACTGAGTCAGACCGATCGCCTCTCTGCGCATCAGGTGCAACAGTCCTTACGTCGTTACCAGAGTGAGCTGATTGCCGGCTTACTGCCTGCGGACGTCGCGGACGGATTGATTAGCGCCTTTACGCATGACCTTGAGCGTCTGGCTGCCCTGCTGGACAGCGGTATTACCGACGCGGTGTATGCCGAGGTGGTCGGCCACGGTGAAGTGTGGTCTGCGCGCCTGATGGCGGCCGTGCTGCAACACCTGGGCGTGGATGCAGCCTGGCTTGACGCGCGTGACTTCCTGCGCGCCGAACGCGCCGCTCAGCCGCAGGTGGATGAAGGCTTGTCATATCCGCTGCTGCAACAGCTGCTGGTTCAGCATCCGGGCAAACGTATTGTGGTGACCGGCTTTATCAGCCGCAGCAGTGCCGGTGAAACCGTGCTGCTGGGACGTAACGGCTCTGACTACTCAGCGACGCAAATTGGTGCGCTGGCAGGCGTTTCCCGCGTCACCATCTGGAGCGACGTGGCCGGTGTCTACAGTGCTGACCCGCGTAAAGTGAAAGATGCCTGCCTGCTGCCGCTGCTGCGTCTGGACGAGGCCAGCGAGCTGGCCCGCCTGGCGGCACCGGTTCTGCATGCGCGTACGCTACAGCCGGTTTCGGGGAGCGACATCGACCTGCAGCTGCGCTGTAGTTACACCCCGGATCAAGGCTCTACCCGTATCGAACGCGTCCTGGCGTCCGGTACGGGGGCGCGAATTGTGACCAGCCATGACGACATCTGCCTGATTGAGTTCCAGGTCCCGGCGGGCCAGGATTTCAAACTGGCACACAAAGACATCGACCTGATCCTTAAACGCGCCCAGGTGCGTCCGCTCGCCGTTGGCGTGCATAACGACCGCCAGCTGCTGCAGTTCTGCTACACCGCCGAAGTGGCGGACAGCGCCCTGAAAATTCTTGATGAAGCGGGCCTGCCGGGCGAGCTTCGCCTGCGTCAGGGTCTGGCGCTGGTGGCGATGGTGGGGGCGGGCGTTACCCGCAACCCGCTGCACTGCCACCGTTTCTGGCAGCAGCTGAAAGGCCAGCCGGTTGAATTCACCTGGCAGTCGGAAGAGGGCATCAGCCTGGTGGCCGTACTGCGTAAAGGACCCACCGAGAGTCTGATTCAGGGGCTGCATACCTCTCTGTTCCGTGCGGAGAAACGCATTGGACTGGTGCTGTTTGGCAAAGGAAACATCGGCTCACGCTGGCTGGAGCTGTTCGCGCGCGAGCAGGTGACTCTCTCAGCGCGTACCGGGTTTGAATTTATTCTCGCGGGCGTGGTGGACAGCCGCCGCAGCCTGTTGAACTACGAAGGGCTGGACGCCAGCCGGGCGCTGGCCTTCTTTAACGATGAAGCGGTTGAACAGGACGAAGAGTCGCTGTTCCTCTGGATGCGCGCGCACCCGTATGACGATCTGGTGGTGCTGGACGTGACCGCCAGTGAACAGCTTGCCGATCAGTATCTTGATTTCGCCAGCCACGGTTTCCATGTTATTAGCGCCAATAAGCTGGCGGGGGCGAGCAGCACGGACAAGTACCGTCAAATCCACGACGCGTTTGAAAAGACAGGCCGTCACTGGCTGTATAACGCCACGGTGGGCGCTGGCTTGCCGGTTAACCATACCGTGCGTGATTTGATTGAAAGCGGCGACAGCATTCTGGCGCTGAGTGGCATCTTCTCCGGCACGCTCTCCTGGCTGTTCCTGCAGTTTGATGGCACCGTGCCGTTCACTGACCTGGTGGATCAGGCATGGCAGCAGGGCTTAACGGAACCTGACCCACGCGTTGACCTCTCCGGTAAAGACGTTATGCGTAAGCTGGTGATCCTGGCGCGCGAAGCCGGTTATGACATCGAACCTGATGCCGTGCGCGTTGAGTCGCTGGTGCCTGCTGGCTGTGAGAACGACTCTGTCGACCACTTCTTCGAGAACGGCGAAGAGCTGAACGAGCAGATGGTGCAACGTCTGGAAGCGGCAAACGAGATGGGCCTGGTGCTGCGCTACGTGGCGCGTTTCGAAGCGAACGGAAAAGCACGTGTGGGTGTCGAGGCGGTTCGTCCTGAACATCCGCTGGCGGCACTGCTGCCGTGCGATAATGTTTTCGCCATTGAAAGCCGCTGGTACCGTGATAACCCACTGGTGATCCGTGGCCCGGGTGCGGGGCGCGATGTGACCGCCGGGGCCATCCAGTCCGACATCAACCGTCTGGCTAAACTGCTGTAATCTTTCTTGTTCCCTCTCCCGGTGGGAGAGGGACAGAGTGAGGGCATCAGACCGCACTCACCCGCCATCATGAACTCCCTTCATCTTCCCTGAGCATTCCTCACCATTCCTGGCGATTATTTCTGTTGACGTCCCTCCGCTTTTCCGTCATTTTTACATCTGGACGTCTAAACGTATAGAAGTTCGAAACACAACACACAATGACACGCGATTGATGAGGTAAGGTATGAGCTTTTTTCACGCCAACCAGCGGGAAGCCCTGAATCAGAGCCTGGCCGAAGTAAATGGTCAGATTAACGTCTCTTTTGAATTTTTCCCGCCGCGCACCAGTGAAATGGAGCAAACCCTCTGGAGCTCTATCGATCGCCTGAGCAGCCTGAAACCGAAGTTTGTCTCCGTCACCTACGGTGCCAACTCCGGTGAGCGTGACCGTACGCACAGCATCATTAAAGGCATTAAGGACCGTACGGGTCTGGAAGCGGCTCCGCACCTGACCTGTATCGACGCGACGCGCGATGAGCTGCGTGCCATTGCCCAGGACTACTGGAACAACGGTATTCGCCATATCGTCGCCCTGCGCGGTGACCTGCCGCCGGGGAGCGGTAAACCGGACATGTACGCCACCGATCTGGTCGCGCTGCTGAAAGAGGTCGCAGACTTCGACATTTCCGTTGCTGCTTATCCTGAAGTTCACCCGGAAGCGAAAAGCGCCCAGGCGGATCTGCTTAACCTGAAGCGTAAAGTGGACGCCGGTGCGAACCGCGCCATTACCCAGTTCTTCTTTGATGTGGAAAGCTACCTGCGCTTTCGTGACCGCTGTGTGTCCGCGGGCATAGACGTCGAAATTATCCCGGGAATTTTGCCGGTCTCTAACTTCAAACAGGCGAAGAAATTTGCCGATATGACCAATGTGCGCATTCCGCACTGGATGTCTAAAATGTACGAAGGGCTGGACGATGATCCGGAAACACGCAAGCTGGTGGGCGCAAACATCGCGATGGACATGGTGAAGATCTTGAGTCGTGAAGGAGTGAAGGATTTCCACTTCTATACGCTCAACCGCGCGGAAATGAGTTACGCCATTTGCCATACGCTGGGTGTTCGGCCTGGCGCATAATAAATAGAAGCCCTCTTCGGAGGGTTTTTTGATTTATAAGGGTTTTATTTCCCCGCCATATCAGCAATGCTGCCTTTGACGTACAGAACGCACATACTTTCAATGGGAAATTAAACGGAATTAACTATCGAATCTGTGGGTTATCTCAACTATACCTTATCAACAAGGGCGTATATCGTAACGGTAACACTGTAAAAGGGAGCATAGCGATGAGCACGTCAGACGACAGCAATAATGCGGCATCAATCGGCAAGTGCCCGTTCCATCAGGGCAGCGTCGATCACAGCGCGGGGGCAGGCACAGGCAGCCGCGACTGGTGGCCAAAACAACTCCGCGTCGATCTTCTTAATCAACATTCCAACCGTTCTAACCCTCTGGGTGAAGACTTTGACTACCGCAAAGAATTCAGCAAACTTGATTACTCAGCGCTCAAGGGCGATCTCAAAGCACTTCTGACCGACTCTCAGCCGTGGTGGCCAGCCGACTGGGGCAGCTATGCCGGCCTGTTTATCCGTATGGCCTGGCACGGCGCAGGTACCTATCGCTCCGTTGACGGTCGCGGTGGCGCAGGGCGCGGTCAACAGCGCTTTGCCCCCCTGAACTCCTGGCCAGATAACGTAAGTCTGGATAAAGCGCGCCGTCTCCTGTGGCCTATCAAGCAAAAATACGGTCAAAAAATTTCCTGGGCTGACCTCTTCATCCTTGCCGGTAACGTGGCGCTGGAGAACTCTGGTTTCCGTACCTTTGGTTTTGGGGCCGGGCGTGAAGATGTCTGGGAACCGGATATGGACGTGAACTGGGGTGATGAAAAAGCCTGGCTCACCCACCGTGACCCGGAAGCACTGGCGAAGCGCCCACTGGCAGCCACCGAAATGGGGCTGATTTACGTTAACCCGGAAGGGCCAAACGCCAGCGGTGAACCGCTGTCAGCGGCCGCGGCGATCCGTGCCACCTTTGGCAACATGGGGATGAACGACGAAGAGACCGTTGCGTTGATTGCAGGCGGTCATACCCTCGGTAAAACCCACGGTGCAGGTGAAGCGACCCATGTCGGTGCCGACCCGGAAGCCGCGCCAATTGAAGCGCAGGGTCTGGGCTGGACCAGTACGCACGGTACCGGTGTTGGCGCAGATGCGATCACCTCCGGGCTGGAAGTCATCTGGTCGCAAACGCCGACCCAGTGGAGTAACTACTTCTTCGAGAACCTGTTCAAATACGAGTGGGTGCAGACCCGCAGCCCGGCGGGTGCGATTCAGTTCGAAGCCGTGGATGCACCAGACATTATGCCTGATCCGTTCGACCCGTCGAAAAAGCGCAAACCGACGATGCTGGTCACCGATCTGACGCTGCGTTTTGACCCCGAGTTTGAGAAAATCTCCCGCCGCTTCCTGAACGATCCGCAGGCCTTTAACGAAGCCTTTGCGCGCGCGTGGTTCAAGCTGACCCACCGTGATATGGGGCCAAAAGCGCGTTACATTGGTCCGGAAGTGCCGAAAGAAGATCTCATCTGGCAGGATCCACTGCCGCAGGCGGTGTTCAACCCGACCAAAGAGGACATCGAGAGTCTGAAAGCGGAAATCATTGCCTCGGGTCTGTCCGTGAGCGACCTGGTTTCCGTTGCCTGGGCATCTGCATCGACCTTCCGCGGTGGCGATAAGCGTGGCGGCGCCAACGGTGCGCGTCTGGCACTGGCACCCCAGCGCGACTGGGAAGTTAACGCCGCAGCGGTTCGCGCGTTACCCGCCCTGGAAGCTATTCAGCGTACCACCAACAAAGCGTCACTGGCCGATATCATCGTGCTGGCAGGTGTGGTGGGTGTTGAACAGGCGGCGAAAGAGGCCGGCGTTTACGTCAATGTACCGTTCACGCCGGGCCGCGTTGATGCGCGCCAGGATCAGACGGATATCGAGATGTTTAACCTGCTCGAACCGATTGCCGATGGCTTCCGTAACTACCGTGCACAGGTTGATGCCTCCACTACCGAGTCTCTGTTGATTGATAAGGCCCAGCAGCTGACGCTCACTGCACCAGAACTGACGGTGCTGATTGGCGGTCTGCGCGTACTGGGGGCGAACTTCGATGGCAGTCAGAACGGAGTGTTCACCCATCGTGAAGGCGTGCTGAGCAACGATTTCTTCGTGAACCTGCTGGACATGAATACCCAGTGGAAAGCGACCGATGAATCAAACGAGCTGTTTGCCGGCAGCGATCGCGCCAGCGGTGAAGTGAAATACACCGCCACGCGTGCCGATCTGGTATTCGGTTCGAACGCCGTGCTGCGCGCGCTGGCCGAGGTTTACGCCAGCAGCGACGCCCATGAGAAATTCGTCCGCGACTTTGTTGCCGCTTGGGCGAAGGTGATGGATTTGGATCGGTTTGATCTGCAGTAAATACAATCCCCGCTTCGGCGGGGATTTTTTTACCATCCGGAAATACCGGTTACGCCCACTCCCGCAGGAACCGTTGCCCGTACTGATCGGCCACCAGCAGCGCCGCGTAAACCTGATCCGGTGACACCCCGCCTGGCATGTTGTGAATGGTTTCACCCTCTGCGCAGGCAGCCTCGGCAATCAGCCGCATTTTAAGCGGAATATCCTCTTTAATGTTCAGTTGTGCCAGCGTGATGGGCAAACCTACGCTGTGACACAGCGCTGCGACGGTTTCAATTTCCTCTACCGGGGCATTTTCCAGCACCAGTTGCGTCAGCGTCCCAAACGCCACTTTTTCACCGTGATAGAACGAATGTGCCTCCGGCACGGCGGTCATTCCGTTGTGAATGGCGTGCGCGGCCGCCAGTCCACCGCTTTCAAATCCAACGCCGCTCAGATAGGTATTGGCTTCAATGATGCGCTCCAGCGCCGGTGTGACCACGTGCTGCCCGGCCGCGAGCATCGCTTTCTCACCCTCTTCAATTAACGTGTTGTAGCACAACTCGGCGAGGGCTAGCGCAGCCTGGGTACATTTTCCGCCCGCCATGGTGATCGCGCCACTACGGGAACAGGCGCGCGCTTCAAACCAGGTGGCAAGGGCATCGCCTATCCCGGCGGCCAGCAGACGCGGCGGAGCGCCAGCCACCACCCGGGTGTCGACAATCACCATGTTCGGGTTATGCGGCAGCATCAGGTAGCGATCGAATTCACCGCTGTCGGTATAAATGACAGAAAGGGCGCTGCACGGGGCGTCGGTGGAGGCGATAGTCGGGGCGATGGCAACGGGCACGTCCATAAAATGCGCCAGCGCTTTGGCGGTATCCAGCGTTTTCCCGCCGCCGATACCGAGCACCGCCATACAGTCGGCGCCGTCGGCCCGTTTTTTCAGGCGATCGATTTCGTTTTGCGAACATTCGCCACCGAAGGGCACGATTTCAGCATGAATTTCCGCTTTTTTGAAACTCTCAAGCAAGGTCTCTTGTGCAAAACCCAGCACAAACTTATCGCCCACAACCAACCAGCGTGTTGCCAGTGGTTTTAGATAGTCGCCGAGACGGGTGAGAACATCAGCGCCCTGGATATATTTCCCCGGCGATTGAATGATACGGTCCATAACAGATCTCCCTTAGAGGTTGAGGTTACCAAACGCGTTTTTCCAGTCGTGCTCAAACTTCTCTATGGCTGACTCTACCGCCGGGGTGCCGAGCATTTGTTGCGCTACATCTAAAGGAAGCGTGATTGCTTCACATCCGGCGAGCAGGCAGTCCAGCGCCTGACGTGGTGTTTTGAAGCTGGCGGCCAGCACGCTGCTTTCTGGGGCGTGCCGTTCGAGCAGGGATTGCAGCTCCTGTACCATACGAATGCCGTCCCCGCCCTGAGCGTCGACGCGGTTAACATACGGTGCGACATATTTCGCTCCCGCCAGCGCGGCCAGTAAACCCTGGGCGGCGCTGTAAACGGCCGTGCCCAACGTGGTTATGCCCTCTTTTTTCAGCATTTTTATCGCTATAAGGCCCTGCGCGGTCACCGGGATTTTCACCACGATGTCAGGAATGGCGTTACTCAGGCGTTTGGCTTCTGCCACCATCCCTTCGGCTTCACGGCTCATGGTCTGGGCAAACAGCGTACCCTGTGGCCCGATGGCGTTTTGCAGACGCGGCAGTACGTTCCAGAGGGTTTCGCCGCTGGCGGCTACAATGCTCGGGTTGGTGGTGACGCCGGCAATCGGAAAAATGCGCGCCAGGCGCTCAACCTCTGCCACGTTGGCGGTATCCAGATACAGTTCCATTATTTTTCCTTAAGTCAGAAAGGTTAACTTAAGGATAAGGTGGGGCTGCTGGCCGGTGATACAGGTCAATTTTGCCAAATACTGGACAAATGTAATGTGCTTAGTGAAGTGAGAGGGCGATCACAATGCTAGTTTTTGGCAGTCAGCTGGCTGTGATACTGGCGGCGGTACTCGGAAGGGGAGCGTTCGGTATGTTTACGAAAGAGGCGGCAGAAGTAGTTGCTGTCTGTAAAGCCGCAGCGGGCGGCAATGTCTTTGATTTTTAGATCATAACCCTTGAGCAACTGGCGCGCGTGTTCCAGACGCGTTTGGGTCAGGTATTCATTGAACCCCACGTTCCCGGTCTTCTGAAACAGATGTGAAAGGTAGTTGGGTGAAATATAAAACGCCCGCGCCACGGAATCGCGGGTCAGCGGTGAGGCGTGATGTTCATCGAGATAGCGCCGGATGGCTTCAAACAGAGCGCGACTGCGGCTGTCAGTGTGAATGTCGCTGCCAAGAAGATCGCGACAGTGGCTGAGCATACTCAGTACCACCAGTCTGGCCGTTTCCTGTTCATCAGGCTGCATCTGCAGCTCGGCCAGCGTTTGCAGGAGAAACGCTCCGGTTCGGGGGCCGCGCCGGGCAACCTGCTGGTGCTGTATAAGCACGTTATCCCGATAAAGACGAAACGACAGCTGCTGTTTACCGAAGCTGATGCTGAGCGCGTGTCCGGTATGAAGTAACCCCTCCGCAGAGGAAGAAAACCACGCTTCGCAGGCATTATCGAGGTTAATGACCAGGCAAGGCGATGTGCGGGAGTGTGGGTCGGGCGGGGCGACAAACCGTACGTCACGTAGCGCTATGGTGCCATTAATGAGGTCGGTCAGAAGGGTGCTGATGTCGTGGTGCATGGCGTGAATACCGGATATCGCCCGGCAGCGTTAGCGCTGCCGGGCCTGTATGAAGCCAATGGATTAGCCTGTGTTACGCATACCTGCCGCAACGCCTGCAATCGTCACCATCAACGCCTGTTCGACGCGTGGATCCGGCTCTTTACCTTCTTCTTCCGCCAGACGTGAACGGTGCAGCAGCTCCGCCTGCAGGACGTTCAGGGGGTCGGTGTAGATATTACGCAGCTGGATGGACTCGGCAATCCACGGCAGATCCGCCATCAGGTGCGAGTCGTTAGCAATGTCCAGCACCACTTTGATGTCGTCTTCCAGCAGTTCGCGCAGCTCTTTACCCAGCGTCCACAGCTCAGGCTTCACCAGACGCTGATCGTAGTATTCCGCCAGCCACAGGTCTGCTTTCGAGAAGACCATCTCCAGCATACCCAGACGGGTGGAGAAGAATGGCCAGTCGCGGCACATGGTTTCCAGTTCGTTCTGTTTGCCATCTTCCACCACTTTCTGCAGCGCCGCGCCTGCGCCCAGCCAGGCGGGCAGCATCAGACGGTTCTGGGTCCAGGCGAAGATCCACGGGATGGCACGCAGAGACTCTACGCCACCGGTCGGGCGGCGCTTAGCCGGACGTGAACCCAGCGGCAGTTTACCCAGCTCCTGCTCAGGGGTAGCTGAACGGAAGTAAGGCACAAAATCTTTGTTTTCACGCACGTAGCCGCGGTACAGATCGCAGGAGATATCTGACAGCTCGTCCATGATATGGCACCAGGACTCTTTCGGCTCTGGTGGTGGCAGCAGGTTCGCTTCCAGAATTGCACTGGTATAGAGCGACAGGCTGCTGATGGTCACTTCCGGCAGGCCGTACTTGAAGCGGATCATTTCGCCCTGTTCGGTCACACGCAGGCCGCCTTTCAGGCTTCCCGGCGGTTGTGACAGCAGTGCCGCATGCGCTGGCGCGCCACCACGGCCAATCGAGCCGCCGCGTCCGTGGAACAGCGTCAGTTCGATGCCCGCTTTTTCACAGGTTTTGATCAACGCATCCTGTGCCTGATACTGCGCCCAGGATGCCGCCATGACGCCCGCGTCTTTTGCGGAGTCGGAATAGCCAATCATCACCATCTGTTTGCCCTGAATAAAGCCGCGGTACCAGTCGATATTCAGCAGCTGCGTCATGACGTCGTTGGCGTTGTTCAGGTCATCAAGGGTTTCAAACAGCGGTGCAACCGGAAGGGCATAGTCGATACCGGCTTCTTTGAGCAGAAGGTGAACGCCCAGCACGTCAGACGGCGTTTTCGCCATGGAGATCACATAGGCAGCCACCGATCCTTTCGGCGCATCAACGATCGCTTTACAGGTGTTGAGCACCTCGCGGGTTTCGTTGCTTGGCTCCCAGTTACGTGGCAGCAGGGGACGCTTGGAGTTCAGTTCGCGGATCAGGAAGGCTTGTTTGTCCGCTTCGGACCAGCTTTCATAGTCGCCGATGCCGAGATAGCGGGTCAGTTCGCCCAGCGCTTCGGTATGACGGGTGCTTTCCTGACGGACGTCAATACGCACCAGCGGCACGCCGAAACACTTCACGCGGCGCAGGGTGTCGAGCAATTCGCCATTCGCGATGATGCCCATTCCGCAGGCCTGCAGTGATTTATAGCAGGCATACAGCGGCTCCCAGAGCTGCTCGTTCTGGCTCAGCAGGCCTTCCGGCTTTGGCAGGCGCTGGCCTTTCAGACGCGCTTCCAGCCAGGCCTGCGTCGCCATCAGTTGGCCACGCAGTTTTTTCATCAGGAAACGATACGGCTCGCTGGCACCTTCTTCGCCGGCCAGCGCGCGCAGTTCAGGCGTGGCCTCTACCATCGACAGCTCGGAGATCAATACCTGAATATCTTTCAGGAACAGATCGGTTGCTTTCCAGCGGCTCAACAGGAGCACGTGGCGGGTAATTTCCGCGGTGACGTTCGGGTTGCCGTCACGGTCGCCGCCCATCCAGGAGGTGAAGCGCACCGGCACAAAATCGACCGGCAGGCGGTAATCCAGATTCGCTTCCAGCTGCTCGTTCAGCTCACGCAGGTAGTTCGGCACCCCTTCCCACAGGCTATTTTCCACCACTGCAAAGCCCCATTTGGCTTCGTCGACCGGGCTTGGACGATGCTTACGAATTTCATCGGTGTGCCAGGACTGGGCAATCAGCTGGCGCAGACGGCGCATCAGCTGGTTGCGCTCGTAGTCAGCAATGTCTTTGTTATCCAGCTGCTTGAGGCAGTTGTTCACTTCCACCATTTTGTGGATCAGGGTGCGGCGAGTGATTTCGGTTGGGTGAGCGGTCAGAACCAGCTCCAGCGAAAGGGATTCCACCGCTTTTTTGATGATGTCTTCGTTGAGGTCTGGCTGGTCTTTCAGTTTACGAAGCGTACGGGCAATGACTTCCGGGTTGCTGGCAGCTTCGCCATTCGGCGAAATGCTGTGGTATTGCTCAGCGGTGTTTGCCAGGTTCAGAAACTGGCTGAAGGCGCGGGCAACGGGCAGCAGCTCATCGTTAGAAAGGTTCTGCAAGGTGGTGAGCAGCTCCTGACGACTGGCCTCGTTACCTGCACGGGAAGATTTTGACAGCTTGCGGATGGTTTCAACGCGGTCGAGGATGTTTTCCCCCAACGCATCTTTGATGGTATCTCCAAGCACTTTGCCGAGCATACTGACATTACTACGCAACGCGGAATATTGTTCGTTCATAAAAACCCAGTCACCCCATCATTTTTGTTTATGCCCAATCGAAAATCTTTTGGACAATATTTTGTCATCTCCCTTTATAAAGCCACGTAAAACCCCCGTCGTCAATTGCTGCGAAAACGGTTCAGCAAACGAATAAATGTGGGTAATTTACGAAATTTAATTCGCTTTGCGTCAGATAAGAGATGCTTATGGGAATGTGACGAAGATCGCGGGATTTGTTGCCCTTACCCTGACCCTCTCCCACCGGGAGAGGGAACCCTCAGGGGCATTTTAATGCCAGCAGAAGTGATGCACGACCTGGGTAATCAGTTCACGGGTCGGTTTGATAAAGCGCGTTTCCAGATATTCATCCGGCTGGTGGGCCTGGTTGATGGAACCCGGGCCAAGCACCAGCGTAGGACACAGGGTCTGAATAAACGGTGCTTCGGTGCAATAGTTCACCACGTCGGTTTTCTCACCGAGCAGCTTTTCCACGACTTCAACCAGTTGATGATCCGGTGGACATTCGTAGCCAGGGATCGGCGGATGAAGCTCGGAGACCGTCAGGCGGCCCGGCCAGCGCTCGCTGACCGGCGCCAGCGCTTCGGTCAACAGGCCGTCGAGATCGCTCAGCGTCATGCCCGGCAGCGGACGGATATCCATATGCAGTTCGCAGCAGGCGCAGATACGGTTGGATGCATCACCACCGTGCAGGCTGCCGAGGTTCAGCGTCGGATAAGGCACGGTGAATGCGTCGTAGTGATAACGCTCTTTCAGCGAGTCGCGCAACTGCATGATGCGGCCGATGGCGTCGTGCATCAGTTCGATGGCGTTGACGCCGCGCGCCGGATCGCTGGAGTGGCCTGACTGGCCCAGCACGCGCACCGCCGTGGAGATATGGCCTTTGTGGGCACGGATTGGCTGCAGTGACGTTGGTTCACCAATAATGGCGCAATCCGGGCGAATTGAGGTGTTTTCAGAGAAGTAGCGCGCCCCGGCCATGCTGGTCTCTTCATCGGCAGTGGCCAGAATGTAGAGCGGTTTCTTCAGCGTTGTCACGTCCACGTCACGCAGCGCATCGAGGATAAAAGCAAAAAAGCCTTTCATGTCGGCGGTGCCCAGACCGTAAAGCTTGTTGTCATGCTCGGTCAGGGTGAACGGATCGCGCGTCCAGCGACCATCGTCAAAGGGAACGGTATCGGTATGACCGGCCAGCAGCAGGCCGCCGGCACCCTGTCCGGTACTGGCGAGCAGGTTAAATTTATGGCGTGTTCCGGGAACGGGCTGAACCTCAACGTTAAACCCAATATCGCTAAACCAACCTGCCAGCAGATTGATTAAAGACTCATTGCTCTGATCCAGCGCTTCTTCGGTCGCACTGATGGAGGGTGTGGCAATCAGGGCGCGGTAAATCTCGATAAATGGCGGTAAGTTCATTTTCATTGTTGACACACCTTAGGTCGTGATAGTATCAATATTCATGCAATAAATGTGAATAAAAATACATTAACGTTGAGCATAAAGGAACCCGATGTTGAATACGCTGATTGTAGGCGCTAGCGGTTATGCGGGCGCAGAGCTTGTAAGCTACGTGAATCGCCATCCTCATATGACCATAACCGCTTTGACCGTGTCAGCGCAAAGCAATGATGCAGGAAAGTTAATTTCCGATTTGCATCCGCAACTTAAAGGCATTGTTGATCTGCCGCTGCAGCCAATGTCTGACATCCGCGCGTTCACCGACGGCGTCGACGTGGTGTTTTTAGCTACCGCGCACGAAGTCAGCCACGACCTGGTTCCGCAATGTCTGGCGGCCGGCTGTGTGGTGTTCGACCTCTCCGGCGCCTTCCGTGTGAATGACGGCGCGTTCTACGAAAAATATTACGGTTTCACCCATCAACACCCTGAGCTGCTGGAAAAAGCGGTATACGGCCTGGCGGAGTGGAGCACAGATAAACTGAAGGAAGCGGATCTGGTTGCCGTGCCGGGCTGTTATCCGACGGCGGCACAGCTTTCTCTGAAGCCGCTGATCGACGCAGACCTGCTGGATCTGAACCAGTGGCCGGTGATCAACGCCACCAGTGGTGTCAGCGGCGCGGGGCGTAAAGCCGCTATCGCTAACAGCTTCTGCGAAGTGAGCCTTCAGCCGTATGGCGTGTTCAATCACCGCCATCACCCTGAAATCACGACGCATCTGGGTGCGGATGTCATCTTCACGCCGCATCTGGGCAGCTTCCCGCGAGGGATCCTCGAAACCATCACCTGCCGCCTGAAACCCGGCGTGACCCACGAACAGGTGAGCAAAGCCTTTACGCAGGCCTATGCGGACAAACCGCTGGTGCGTCTGTACGACAAAGGCGTGCCGGCGCTGAAAAACGTGGTTGGCCTGCCATTCTGCGACATCGGCTTTGCCGTGCAGGGTGAGCACCTGATTGTGGTGGCTGCGGAAGATAACTTACTTAAAGGCGCTGCCGCACAGGCAATGCAGTGTGCAAATATTCGTTTCGGTTTCCCGGAAACCCAGGCTCTTATTTAAGGTGTGATGATGAACCCATTAATTATCAAACTCGGTGGTGTACTGCTGGACAGCGAAGAAGCGCTGGAGCGTCTTTTTACCGCGCTGGTGAACTATCGCGAATCACACCAACGTCCGCTGGTGATTGTGCACGGCGGCGGCTGCGTGGTTGATGAGCTGATGAAAGGGCTCAACCTGCCGGTGAAAAAGAAAAATGGCCTGCGCGTCACGCCTGCTGACCAGATTGACATTATTACCGGTGCCCTGGCGGGGACGGCGAACAAAACGCTGCTGGCGTGGGCGAAGAAACACCATATCGCCTCTGTCGGCCTGTGTCTGGGCGATGGTGACAGCGTAAAAGTGACCCAGCTCGACGAAGAGCTCGGACACGTTGGACTGGCACAGCCTGGTTCGCCTAAGCTGATTAACATGCTGCTGGAAGGAGGATTCCTGCCGGTGGTGAGCTCTATCGGGGTGACCGAAGAGGGCGAACTGATGAACGTCAATGCAGACCAGGCGGCAACGGCTCTGGCGGCTACGCTGGGCGCGGACCTGATTCTGCTCTCTGACGTAAGCGGTATTCTCGACGGCAAAGGTCAGCGTATTGCGGAAATGACCGCAGCGAAAGCCGAACAGCTTATCGAGCAGGGCATTATTACCGACGGCATGATCGTCAAAGTCAATGCGGCGCTGGATGCCGCGCGTACGCTCGGACGTCCGGTGGACATCGCCTCCTGGCGCCACGCGGAGCAACTCCCGGCGTTGTTTAACGGCACGCCGATTGGCACGCGTATTCTGGCGTAAGCAATTTACCGATTCTGCAGGCCCGGTCAGCGCAGCGCAGCCGGGCAATGAAATTCAAAGATATTAAGGAAGCATGTTATGGCACTTTGGGGTGGGCGTTTTACACAGGCAGCGGATCAACGGTTCAAACAGTTCAACGACTCTTTGCGCTTCGACTACCGCCTGGCCGAGCAGGATATCGTCGGCTCTGTGGCCTGGTCCAAAGCGCTGGTCACCGTGGGCGTTCTGACCGCAGACGAACAGCTGCAGCTGGAAGAGGCGCTGAATAACCTGCTGGAAGAGGTGCGTCTTGACCCGCAGCAGATCCTCGCCAGCGATGCGGAAGATATTCACAGCTGGGTGGAAGGGAAACTCATCGATAAAGTCGGCCAACTGGGTAAAAAACTGCATACCGGGCGTAGCCGTAACGACCAGGTCGCGACTGATCTGAAATTGTGGTGTAAAGATACCGTTGGTGAACTGCTGGCAGCCAACCGTCAGCTGCAGGGCGCGCTGGTGGAAACCGCGCAGAACAACCAGGATGCGGTGATGCCGGGTTATACCCACCTGCAGCGTGCGCAGCCGGTAACCTTTGCGCACTGGTGTCTGGCCTACGTTGAGATGCTGGCGCGTGATGAAAGCCGTCTGCAGGATACCCTGAAGCGTCTGGACGTGAGCCCGCTGGGCAGCGGTGCGCTGGCAGGGACGGCCTATGAAATCGACCGTGATCAGCTGGCAGGCTGGCTGGGCTTTGCTTCAGCCACCCGTAACAGCCTGGACAGCGTCTCTGACCGTGATCACGTGCTGGAGCTGCTTTCCAATGCGTCTATCGGCATGGTGCATCTGTCGCGCTTTGCCGAAGACCTGATTTTCTTCAACTCCGGTGAAGCCGGGTTTGTTGAGCTGTCTGACCGCGTGACGTCAGGCTCCTCTCTGATGCCACAGAAGAAAAACCCGGATGCGCTGGAGCTTATCCGCGGTAAGTGTGGCCGTGTGCAGGGCGCGCTGACCGGCATGATGATGACCCTGAAAGGGCTGCCGCTGGCGTATAACAAAGATATGCAGGAAGACAAAGAAGGGCTGTTCGACGCGCTCGATACCTGGCTGGACTGCCTGCATATGGGCGCGCTGGTGCTGGATGGCATTCAGGTGAAACGCCCGCGTTGTCAGGAAGCGGCGCAGCAGGGCTATGCAAACTCGACCGAGCTTGCCGATTACCTGGTGGCGAAAGGCGTACCGTTCCGTGAAGCGCACCATATTGTCGGTGAAGCGGTGGTTGAAGCCATTCGTCAGGGTAAGGCACTGGAAGCGTTGCCGCTGACCGACCTGCAGAAATTCAGTGCGGTTATCGGTGATGATGTGTATCCGATTCTGGCGTTACAGTCTTGTCTGGATAAGCGTGCAGCGAAAGGCGGCGTGTCACCGAAGCAGGTCGCGCAGGCGATTGCGGATGCGAAAAACCGGCTGGTTTGATGAGTGCGGGCTGGTGCCCTCATCCCGGCCCTCTCCCACCGGGAGAGGGAGTAAACACTAAAAATGGCAACTTCGGTTGCCATTTTGCTTTTATCCCCGGGCTTTTTTACGCAAAAAAAAAGCGGACCACGGGGTCCGCAAAAGTTCACGTTGGCTTTAGTTGTTCGAGTTTTGAGAGAAACTCGCTGACGGTGCGGGGACGTCAAGGGTCAAACACGTGCCCCCTCGTCTATGTGGTGTATTATTCAACAGAATGCTTGATAGGGATAATCGTTCGTTGCTATGCTATCTATCGCCATGAACTATCGTGGCGACGGAGGATGAATAATGAATATTCGTGATCTTGAATACCTGGTAGCGCTAGCCGAGCACCGCCATTTTCGCCGCGCGGCAGATTCCTGCCACGTCAGCCAGCCTACCCTGAGCGGCCAGATCCGCAAGCTGGAAGACGAGCTGGGCGTGATGCTGCTGGAGCGCACCAGTCGTAAGGTACTGTTCACCCAGGCAGGTCTGCTGCTGGTGGATCAGGCGCGCACCGTGCTGCGCGAGGTCAAAGTGCTCAAGGAAATGGCAAGCCAGCAGGGGGAGGCGATGTCCGGCCCGTTGCATATTGGCCTGATCCCAACCGTTGGCCCGTACCTGTTGCCGCACATCATTCCAATGCTGCATCAGACGTTCCCGAAACTCGAAATGTATCTGCATGAAGCGCAAACCCATCAGCTGCTGGCGCAGTTAGACAGCGGCAAGCTCGATTGTGCCATTCTGGCGCTGGTCAAAGAGAGTGAAGCTTTTATCGAAGTGCCGCTGTTTGATGAGCCCATGATGCTGGCGATCTATGAAGATCACCCGTGGGCGAACCGCGATCGCGTGCCGATGGCCGATCTGGCCGGTGAAAAACTGCTGATGCTGGAAGATGGTCACTGCCTGCGCGATCAGGCGATGGGCTTCTGCTTCGAAGCGGGTGCTGACGAGGATACCCATTTCCGCGCAACGAGCCTTGAAACGCTGCGTAATATGGTGGCGGCGGGCAGTGGGATCACATTGCTGCCGGCACTGGCCGTGCCGCGCGAACGTAAACGTGACGGCGTGGTTTATCTGCCATGCATTAAACCAGAGCCACGTCGTACCATTGGTCTGGTTTATCGTCCGGGTTCACCGCTGCGCAGCCGCTATGAGCAGCTGGCAGAGGCCATCCGTGGTTCGATGGATGGCCATTTTGACAATGCGTTAAAACAGGCGGTTTAAACCGTTCAGTGCCGCGACCCGATAGGCTTCCGCCATGGTCGGGTAGTTGAAGGTGGTGTTAACGAAGTACTCGATGGTGTTACCACCACCTTTTTGCTCCATGATCGCCTGGCCGATATGAATAATCTCCGCCGCGCGTTCACCAAAGCAGTGAATACCGAGGATCTCTTTCGTCTCGCGATGGAACAGGATCTTCAGCGTACCCACGCTCATTCCCACGATTTGCGCCCTCGCCAGATGTTTAAACTGTGCGCGACCCACCTCGTAAGGCACCTTCATTGACGTCAGCTGCTGCTCGGTTTTCCCGACGGAGCTGATTTCCGGGATAGTATAAATACCTGTCGGAATATCTTCGATCAGATGTGCCGTCGCTTCGCCTTTCACCAGCGCCTGCGCCGCGATGCGTCCCTGATCGTATGCTGCAGAAGCCAGGCTTGGATAACCGATAACATCACCGACAGCATACACATGCGGCAGGGCTGTCTGGTACATGCTGTTCACCTTCAGCTGACCGCGGCTGTCGGTTTCGAGCCCGATATTTTCCAGAGCCAGAGAATCGGTGTTACCGGTACGGCCGTTGGCGTACAGCAGGCAGTCTGCTTTCAGCTTCTTGCCCGATTTCAGATGCATGATCACACCGTCGTCGCAGCCTTCAATTTTCTCGTACTCTTCGTTGTGGCGAATCACCACGCCGCTGTTCCAGAAGTGGTAAGAGAGCGAGTCTGACATTTCCTGATCGAGGAAGGCCAGCAGGCGGTCGCGGGTGTTGATCAGGTCAACTTTCACGTCCATGCCCCGGAAGATCGACGCATATTCGCAGCCAATCACCCCTGCGCCATAGATAATCACATGACGGGGTTCGTGGTGCAGGCTCAGGATGGAATCGCTGTCGTAAATGCGCGGGTGGGAGAAGTCCACGTCTGCCGGATGGTACGGGCGTGAACCACAGGCGATGACAAATTTTTCCGCCGTGATGGTTTCGACCGATCCGTCGTGGCATTCGAGTGCCAGGGTGTGTTCATCAACAAAGTGCGCATTGCCCTGCAAAATTTCACAGTGGTTACGCTCATAAAACCCCTGGCGCATCCGCGTCTGCTGGTTAATAACGGTATCCGCATGATTCAGGATGTCAGCAAAGGAGGAACGAAGAAGTCGGGAGTGGTCGCTGTAAAGAGGGTTCTGGTTAAATTCAATAATGCGGCTAACGGCATGGCGGAGGGCTTTGGAAGGGATGGTGCCCCAATGGGTGCAACCGCCGCCAACGTTATGGTAGCGCTCTATCACCGCTACTCTGGCTCCCTGTTTCACCAGTCCCATAGCAGCGCCTTCGCCGCCGGGGCCGGAACCTATCACAATTGCGTCGTAATCGTAGGAATGTGGCATGGTAAGGCTTACCTGTTCTTATACATAAAAGCAACAGAATCATAACATCATTGCCCGAGTAACCCAATTATCGTTGTGCTTTTTTCCGGCAGTGGAGCACAAACCGTACGTAAACAATCATTCACAAAGCCAGGCAAACAGATTAATTTTATTCTCTGGTATAGTGCCATCAGGCCTTTGGAAGGATTCAACTATCGTGATGGGCGTAAGAGCACAACAAAAAGAGAAAACCCGGCGTTCGCTGGTGGAAGCCGCATTCAGTCAACTGAGTGCCGAGCGTAGTTTTGCCAGTTTAAGCCTGCGTGAAGTTGCGCGCGAGGCCGGCATTGCGCCAACGTCCTTCTATCGTCATTTCCGTGATGTGGATGAACTGGGTCTGACCATGGTCGACGAGAGCGGTCTGATGCTGCGTCAGCTTATGCGCCAGGCGCGGCAGCGTATCGCTAAAGGGGGGAGCGTGATCCGCACCTCTGTGTCGACCTTTATGGAATTTATTGGCAATAACCCCAACGCGTTTCGCCTGCTGTTGCGGGAACGTTCCGGAACATCAGCCGCGTTCCGTGCCGCTGTGGCGCGTGAAATTCAGCATTTTATCGCGGAACTTGCCGACTATCTTGAACTCGAAAACCATATGCCGCGTGCGTTCACTGAAGCACAGGCTGAGGCGATGGTGACGATTGTTTTCAGCGCGGGTGCCGAAGCGCTGGATGTCAGCATCGAACAACGCAAGCAGCTCGAAGAGCGACTGGTATTACAGCTCAGGATGATCTCCAAAGGCGCGTACTACTGGTATCGCCGTGAACAAGAGAAACTGGCACATCAAACCGAAGAGTGAAGGTGAGTAATGAAACAGTCAGGTCAGGATAAGGGTACGCTGTTGCTGGCATTGATCGCTGGCTTATCAATTAATGGCACGTTTGCGGCTGTGTTCAGCTCGATCGTTCCATTTTCTATTTTCCCGCTCATTGCGCTGGTGCTGACGGTGTACTGTCTGCATCAGCGTTACCTGAACCGCACCATGCCGGTCGGGTTGCCTGGGCTGGCCGCGGCCTGCTTTATTCTTGGCGTGTTGCTGTATAGCACCGTGGTGCGTGCAGAGTATCCGGATATCGGTTCTAACTTCCTGCCGGCGGTACTTTCCGTGGCACTGGTGTTCTGGATTGGCTCGCGCATGCGTAGCCGCAAGCACGGGCTGCCGGAGTAAGAGAGTGGGGTTGCAGGCAGGTTGACCTGCCTGCCATCACGTTACTTCGCGGTAAGAAGTACGCCGCACTCCATATGGTGCGTATACGGGAACTGATCGAAGAGAGCCAGACGTTCAACATTGTGCGTCTGGCTTAATGTTTCGAGATTCTTGCACAGCGTTTCCGGGTTACAGGAAATGTACAAAATACGCGGGTACGCCTGCACCATCTTCTCGGTTTCGCTGTCCAGGCCACTGCGCGGCGGATCGACAAAAATCGTCTCACACTGGTAGCTCTTCAGATCGATCCCCTCCAGGCGATTAAACTGTCGTACGCCATTCATGGCCTGCGTGAACTCTTCTGCAGACATACGGATGATCTGCACATTGTCGATGTGATTGGCGGCAATGTTGTACTGTGCAGCGGCAACGGACGGCTTGGCAATCTCCGTCGCCAGGACGCGCTCAAAGTTACGCGCCAGCGCCAGGGAGAAGTTGCCGTTCCCGCAGTACAGCTCAAGCAGATCGCCCTTTGACCCTTCGGTCGCCTTCAGCGCCCACTCTAGCATCTGTACGTTCATTGCTGCGTTTGGCTGGGTAAAGCTGTTCTCAACCTGGCGGTACACCATCTCTTTTCCCGCCACCGACAGACGTTCGTCGATGAAATCCTGATCCAGCATGATTTTGGTTTTTGTCGCACGACCAATCAGGTGAACGTTGATGTTCTGCGCGCGCAGGGCATCGCGCAGCACTTCTGCCTGCTCGCGCCATTCGTCATTCAGCGCTTTGTGATACAGCAGAGAGACAATCGCCTGGTTGCTTTGTGTGGTCAGATAATCAATCTGGAACAGCTTGTGGCGCAGCACAGGGTTGTTGCGTACGCCGTCGATCATCAGCGTCATGAGCTGGTTGATGAGTTCACTCGCCGCCGGGAAGCTGTTAACCCGAATGCGGGACTTCGTCTGCTGATCGAAAATGATGTGGTACAGGTCGTCACCGTCGTGCCAGATGCGGAATTCCGCACGCATGCGGTAGTGGCTAACGGGCGAGCGGAACACCTCAGGAACGGGCGCGTTGAAAGGCGTCATCATACTTTGCAGGCGGACAACTTTCTCTGCCAGCTGTGCGTCGTACTGTTCTGTTGGGAGGTGTTCGGGGGTCATGATGCGTCCTGAGTGATAAAGAATTACGCGGGGATTGTAGGGATTGTGCAGTGGATGTCCAGATTTAATGGCCAATAGCTATCTGGACATCTATACGTGTCTAATTGTAGCATTCTGTTTCCGGTCTCCTGAGAGTGAAAAGGGAATCCAGTGAAAATCTGGAGCTGACGCGCAGCGGTAAAGACTGGCGGGATGAGAATTGTAGACACTGTGAAAATGGGAAGTCTTCATCCGCAAAACGCCACCTAGCCCGAAGACCTGCCGGGATCACGTCGCATTTGGTTTCGTCATCGCGTGCTATAGATGAAGCCTGCGGCATCCTTCTTATATTGTGGATGCTTTAACAATGATTAAAAAAGTATCGCTGTTGACGGCGTTGTCCGTCACGGCATTTTCGGGCTGGGCGCAGGATAGCGCCGACTCGTTGGTGGTGACAGCAAACCGTTTTGAGCAACCTGTTAATACCGTTCTTGCACCAACGTCTGTGGTGACGCGCGAGGATATTGATCGCTGGCAGGCAAACACCGTCATTGACGTTATGCGTCGCTTGCCTGGCGTGGATACCGCCCAAAACGGCGGAATGGGGCAACTTTCCTCTCTTTTTATTCGGGGAACTAATTCCAGTCATGTTCTTATTCTTGTCGACGGGATCCGTCTTAACCAGGCTGGGGTAACGGGGTCGTCCGATCTCAGCCAATTCCCGATCGCCCTGGTGCAGCGCATTGAATATATTCGCGGGCCACGCTCTGCAGTCTATGGTTCTGATGCGATTGGTGGCGTAGTGAACATTATTACTACCCGCGCAAAGGACGGCACGACGTTGAATGCGGGCGTAGGCTCGCATGGCTACCAAAATTACGGCGGCAGCACCCAGCAAACCCTGGGTGACAGCACACGCGTGACGCTGGCGGGTGATTATACCTATACCAAAGGCTTTGACGTGGTTGCGGATGGCAACAACGGTGGTCTGGCTCAGACCGATCGTGACGGCTTTATGAATAAAACCCTCTACGGTGCGCTGGAGCATGCTTTCTCTGATCAGTGGAGCGGGTTCGTTCGCGGCTATGGCTACAGCAACCGTACCGCCTATGACGGCTATTACAGTTCATTTACGCCTGATGTTTTGGTTGATACCCGTCAGCTCTATAGCCAGACCTGGGACGCTGGACTGCGCTTTAATAATGACATCGTCCATTCACAACTTCTCACCAGCTATAGCCACAGCAAAGATTATAACTACGACCCGCATCTGGGACGTTATGATTCCAATGCCACGCTGGATGAGATCAAACAGTACAACGTGCAGTGGACCAACTCCGTTGAGGTGGGCCATGGCAATATTGGCGCAGGTGTCGACTGGCAGAAGCAGAGCACCGAACCAGGAACAAGCTATGTCACAAACGGCTATGACCTGCGTAACACCGGCGTCTACCTGACTGCGCTGCAGCAGTTTGGCGACTTTACCCTGGAAGGGGCAGCGCGTAGCGACGATAACTCTCAGTTTGGTCGCCATGGCACCTGGCAGAGCAGTGCGGGCTGGGAGTTCATTGAAGGTTATCGATTCATTGCCTCGTATGGCACTGCCTATAAAGCACCCAACCTCGGGCAGTTGTATGGTTTCTATGGCAACGACCATCTTGATCCTGAGGAGAGTAAACAGTGGGAAGGCGCGTTCGAAGGTCTGACGGCTGGCGTGAACTGGCGCGTATCGGCCTATCGCAATGACGTTGATAACCTGATCGACTTTAATAACAACCTTCAGGAATACTACAACGTAGGCAAGGCGCGTATTAAAGGGGTTGAAGCCACAGCGTCCTTTGATACAGGTCCACTGACTCATACGGTCGGTTACGATTATGTGGATGCACGCAATGCGGCAACAAACCAGCTATTGGATCGCCGGGCTAAGCAGCAGGTGAAGTATCAGCTTGATACGCAGGTCTATGAATTCGACTGGAGCCTGACTTACCACTACCTGGGAACACGTTACGACACTGACTTTGGTACCTACCCGTCTGAAAAGGTGAAAATGGGCGGCGTAAGCCTGTGGGATGTCGCAGTTTCATATCCTGTCACCTCTCACCTTACAGTTCGTGGTAAAATAGCCAACCTGTTCGATAAAGATTACGAGACAGTTTATGGCTACCAAACTGCAGGACGGGAATACACCTTGTCTGGCAGCTACACCTTCTAATCCGCGTCCCACCGTGCTGGTATTTGATTCCGGCGTCGGTGGGCTTTCGGTCTATGATGAGATTCGACATCTTCTGCCGGATCTCCATTACATTTACGCCTTTGATAACGTCGCGTTCCCGTATGGGGAAAAGAGTGAAGACTTTATTGTTGAGCGTGTGGTTGAAATCGTCACCGCGGTACAAAAGCGTTATCCCCTCTCGCTGGCGGTCATCGCCTGTAACACGGCCAGTACAGTATCGCTTCCTGCATTGCGCGAAAAATTCCAGTTCCCGGTTGTGGGCGTTGTTCCTGCAATAAAGCCTGCCGCGCGTCTGACGGCAAATGGCATTGTTGGTTTACTGGCAACGCGAGGCACGGTGAAGCGACCTTATACGCGCGAGTTAATCGACCGCTTTGCCAACGAATGCCAGATTGCGATGCTCGGTTCGGCGGAACTGGTCGAGATCGCCGAAGCGAAGCTACACGGAAAGGCAGTGCCGCTCGAAGAGTTGCGCCGTATTCTCCGCCCGTGGCTGCGGATGCCGGAGCCACCGGACACCGTTGTGCTGGGGTGCACCCATTTCCCTCTATTACAGGAAGAGTTATTAGAAGTTCTGCCTGAGGGCACACGGCTGGTGGATTCGGGGGCGGCTATAGCCCGACGTACGGCCTGGTTGCTGGAACATGAAGCTCCGGATGCTAAATCTGCCGATGCAAACATCGCTTTTTGTATGGCCATCACTAACGAGACCGAGCAACTTTTGCCCGTTTTACGCCGTTATGGCTTTGAAACGCTCGAAAAACTGGCGCTGTAGCACGATTTTGAGCAAAAAAGAGACGGTTGAACGTTTTTTTTAAAAGAGGGGTTGTCAACGTCTGAGAACTCCCTATAATGCGCCTCCACTGACACGGAACAACGGCTTACAAGCCGCCGGGTTAGCGGGGTTCAGAGATGAACACCAACAGAGAAAAGCAAAAATAAATGCTTGACTCTGAATGAGGAAAACGTAATATACGTGACCTCGCGACGGTGAGCTGTAAGCCGCGTCGCAACTGCTCTTTAACAATTTATCAGACAATCTGTGTGGGCACTCAAAGTGACATGGATTCTTAACGTCCTCGGACGAAAAATGAATACCAAGTCTCTGAGTGAACATACGTAATTCATTACGAAGTTTAATTCACGAGCATCAAACTTAAATTGAAGAGTTTGATCATGGCTCAGATTGAACGCTGGCGGCAGGCCTAACACATGCAAGTCGAACGGTAGCACAGAGAGCTTGCTCTCGGGTGACGAGTGGCGGACGGGTGAGTAATGTCTGGGAAACTGCCTGATGGAGGGGGATAACTACTGGAAACGGTAGCTAATACCGCATAACGTCGCAAGACCAAAGAGGGGGACCTTCGGGCCTCTTGCCATCAGATGTGCCCAGATGGGATTAGCTAGTAGGTGGGGTAACGGCTCACCTAGGCGACGATCCCTAGCTGGTCTGAGAGGATGACCAGCCACACTGGAACTGAGACACGGTCCAGACTCCTACGGGAGGCAGCAGTGGGGAATATTGCACAATGGGCGCAAGCCTGATGCAGCCATGCCGCGTGTATGAAGAAGGCCTTCGGGTTGTAAAGTACTTTCAGCGGGGAGGAAGGTGTTGTGGTTAATAACCGCAGCAATTGACGTTACCCGCAGAAGAAGCACCGGCTAACTCCGTGCCAGCAGCCGCGGTAATACGGAGGGTGCAAGCGTTAATCGGAATTACTGGGCGTAAAGCGCACGCAGGCGGTCTGTCAAGTCGGATGTGAAATCCCCGGGCTCAACCTGGGAACTGCATTCGAAACTGGCAGGCTAGAGTCTTGTAGAGGGGGGTAGAATTCCAGGTGTAGCGGTGAAATGCGTAGAGATCTGGAGGAATACCGGTGGCGAAGGCGGCCCCCTGGACAAAGACTGACGCTCAGGTGCGAAAGCGTGGGGAGCAAACAGGATTAGATACCCTGGTAGTCCACGCCGTAAACGATGTCGACTTGGAGGTTGTGCCCTTGAGGCGTGGCTTCCGGAGCTAACGCGTTAAGTCGACCGCCTGGGGAGTACGGCCGCAAGGTTAAAACTCAAATGAATTGACGGGGGCCCGCACAAGCGGTGGAGCATGTGGTTTAATTCGATGCAACGCGAAGAACCTTACCTACTCTTGACATCCAGAGAACTTAGCAGAGATGCTTTGGTGCCTTCGGGAACTCTGAGACAGGTGCTGCATGGCTGTCGTCAGCTCGTGTTGTGAAATGTTGGGTTAAGTCCCGCAACGAGCGCAACCCTTATCCTTTGTTGCCAGCGGTCCGGCCGGGAACTCAAAGGAGACTGCCAGTGATAAACTGGAGGAAGGTGGGGATGACGTCAAGTCATCATGGCCCTTACGAGTAGGGCTACACACGTGCTACAATGGCGCATACAAAGAGAAGCGAACTCGCGAGAGCAAGCGGACCTCATAAAGTGCGTCGTAGTCCGGATTGGAGTCTGCAACTCGACTCCATGAAGTCGGAATCGCTAGTAATCGTAGATCAGAATGCTACGGTGAATACGTTCCCGGGCCTTGTACACACCGCCCGTCACACCATGGGAGTGGGTTGCAAAAGAAGTAGGTAGCTTAACCTTCGGGAGGGCGCTTACCACTTTGTGATTCATGACTGGGGTGAAGTCGTAACAAGGTAACCGTAGGGGAACCTGCGGTTGGATCACCTCCTTACCTTAAAGAACCTGCCTTTGTAGTGTCCACACAGATTGTCTGATGAAAAACAGCAGTAAAAAACCTCTACAGGCTTGTAGCTCAGGTGGTTAGAGCGCACCCCTGATAAGGGTGAGGTCGGTGGTTCAAGTCCACTCAGGCCTACCAAATCTGTCATGCAGATTTGAAGAGGTTGGTCATACGATGGGGCTATAGCTCAGCTGGGAGAGCGCCTGCTTTGCACGCAGGAGGTCTGCGGTTCGATCCCGCATAGCTCCACCATCTTTTACTGCGAAAACAAGAAAACTTCAGAGTGAACCTGAAAAGGTGCACTGCGAAGTTTTGCTCTTTAAAAATCTGGATCAAGCTGAAAATTGAAACGACACACAGCTAATGTGTGTTCGAGTCTCTCAAATTTTCGCAAGCCGGTGATGAATCGAAAGAAACATCTTCGGGTTGTGAGGTTAAGCGACTAAGCGTACACGGTGGATGCCCTGGCAGTCAGAGGCGATGAAGGACGTGCTAATCTGCGAAAAGCGCCGGCGAGGTGATATGAACCTTTGACCCGGCGATGTCCGAATGGGGAAACCCAGTGTGATCCGTCACACTATCGTTAACTGAATACATAGGTTAACGAGGCGAACCGGGGGAACTGAAACATCTAAGTACCCCGAGGAAAAGAAATCAACCGAGATTCCCCCAGTAGCGGCGAGCGAACGGGGAGCAGCCCAGAGTCTGAATCAGCTTGTGTGTTAGTGGAAGCGTCTGGAAAGTCGCACGGTACAGGGTGACAGTCCCGTACACGAAAATGCACAGGCTGTGAACTCGAAGAGTAGGGCGGGACACGTGGTATCCTGTCTGAATATGGGGGGACCATCCTCCAAGGCTAAATACTCCTGACTGACCGATAGTGAACCAGTACCGTGAGGGAAAGGCGAAAAGAACCCCGGCGAGGGGAGTGAAAAAGAACCTGAAACCGTGTACGTACAAGCAGTGGGAGCCTCTTTTATGGGGTGACTGCGTACCTTTTGTATAATGGGTCAGCGACTTATATTCTGTAGCAAGGTTAACCGTATAGGGGAGCCGAAGGGAAACCGAGTCTTAACTGGGCGTTAAGTTGCAGGGTATAGACCCGAAACCCGGTGATCTAGCCATGGGCAGGTTGAAGGTTGGGTAACACTAACTGGAGGACCGAACCGACTAATGTTGAAAAATTAGCGGATGACTTGTGGCTGGGGGTGAAAGGCCAATCAAACCGGGAGATAGCTGGTTCTCCCCGAAAGCTATTTAGGTAGCGCCTCGTGAACTCATCTTCGGGGGTAGAGCACTGTTTCGGCTAGGGGGCCATCCCGGCTTACCAACCCGATGCAAACTACGAATACCGAAGAATGTTATCACGGGAGACACACGGCGGGTGCTAACGTCCGTCGTGAAGAGGGAAACAACCCAGACCGCCAGCTAAGGTCCCAAAGTCATGGTTAAGTGGGAAACGATGTGGGAAGGCACAGACAGCCAGGATGTTGGCTTAGAAGCAGCCATCATTTAAAGAAAGCGTAATAGCTCACTGGTCGAGTCGGCCTGCGCGGAAGATGTAACGGGGCTAAACCATGCACCGAAGCTGCGGCAGCGACACTATGTGTTGTTGGGTAGGGGAGCGTTCTGTAAGCCGTTGAAGGTGTCCTGTGAGGGGTGCTGGAGGTATCAGAAGTGCGAATGCTGACATAAGTAACGATAAAGCGGGTGAAAAGCCCGCTCGCCGGAAGACCAAGGGTTCCTGTCCAACGTTAATCGGGGCAGGGTGAGTCGACCCCTAAGGCGAGGCCGAAAGGCGTAGTCGATGGGAAACAGGTTAATATTCCTGTACTTGGTGTTACTGCGAAGGGGGGACGGAGAAGGCTATGTTAGCCGGGCGACGGTTGTCCCGGTTTAAGCATGTAGGCGGAACGATTAGGTAAATCCGGTCGTTTATTAACGCTGAGGTGTGATGACGAGGCACTACGGTGCTGAAGTAACAAATGCCCTGCTTCCAGGAAAAGCCTCTAAGCATCAGGTAACATCAAATCGTACCCCAAACCGACACAGGTGGTCAGGTAGAGAATACCAAGGCGCTTGAGAGAACTCGGGTGAAGGAACTAGGCAAAATGGTGCCGTAACTTCGGGAGAAGGCACGCTGATATGTAGGTGAAGCCCCTGCGGGTGGAGCTGAAATCAGTCGAAGATACCAGCTGGCTGCAACTGTTTATTAAAAACACAGCACTGTGCAAACACGAAAGTGGACGTATACGGTGTGACGCCTGCCCGGTGCCGGAAGGTTAATTGATGGGGTTAGCGGTAACGCGAAGCTCTTGATCGAAGCCCCGGTAAACGGCGGCCGTAACTATAACGGTCCTAAGGTAGCGAAATTCCTTGTCGGGTAAGTTCCGACCTGCACGAATGGCGTAATGATGGCCAGGCTGTCTCCACCCGAGACTCAGTGAAATTGAACTCGCTGTGAAGATGCAGTGTACCCGCGGCAAGACGGAAAGACCCCGTGAACCTTTACTATAGCTTGACACTGAACACTGGTCCTTGATGTGTAGGATAGGTGGGAGGCTTTGAAGCGTGGACGCCAGTCTGCGTGGAGCCAACCTTGAAATACCACCCTTTAATGGCTGGTGTTCTAACGTAGACCCGTGATCCGGGTTGCGGACAGTGTCTGGTGGGTAGTTTGACTGGGGCGGTCTCCTCCCAAAGAGTAACGGAGGAGCACGAAGGTTAGCTAATCCTGGTCGGACATCAGGAGGTTAGTGCAATGGCATAAGCTAGCTTGACTGCGAGAGTGACGGCTCGAGCAGGTGCGAAAGCAGGTCATAGTGATCCGGTGGTTCTGAATGGAAGGGCCATCGCTCAACGGATAAAAGGTACTCCGGGGATAACAGGCTGATACCGCCCAAGAGTTCATATCGACGGCGGTGTTTGGCACCTCGATGTCGGCTCATCACATCCTGGGGCTGAAGTAGGTCCCAAGGGTATGGCTGTTCGCCATTTAAAGTGGTACGCGAGCTGGGTTTAGAACGTCGTGAGACAGTTCGGTCCCTATCTGCCGTGGGCGCTGGAGAATTGAGGGGGGCTGCTCCTAGTACGAGAGGACCGGAGTGGACGCATCACTGGTGTTCGGGTTGTCATGCCAATGGCACTGCCCGGTAGCTAAATGCGGAAGAGATAAGTGCTGAAAGCATCTAAGCACGAAACTTGCCCCGAGATGAGTTCTCCCTGAGACTTTAAGTCTCCTGAAGGAACGTTGAAGACTACGACGTTGATAGGTCGGGTGTGTAAGCGCAGCGATGCGTTGAGCTAACCGATACTAATGAACCGTGAGGCTTAACCTTACAACGCCGAAGATGTTTTGGCGATGAGAGAGATTTTCAGCTGATACAGATTACAGAATTTGCCTGGCGGCTTTAGCGCGGTGGTCCCACCTGACCCCATGCCGAACTCAGAAGTGAAACGCCGTAGCGCCGATGGTAGTGTGGGGTCTCCCCATGTGAGAGTAGGGAACTGCCAGGCATCAAATTACGTAGTAAGCCGGTGCATAAATCCGGTGGTTACAGCAGTCTTCGGTGGAGCGGTAGTTCAGTCGGTTAGAATACCTGCCTGTCACGCAGGGGGTCGCGGGTTCGAGTCCCGTCCGTTCCGCCACTTATTAAGACATTAAGCCTGCCTACCCGGCAGGCTTAATGGCAAAAGACTTTAGGGGCGTAGCTCAGTTGGTAGAGCACCGGTCTCCAAAACCGGGTGTCGCGAGTTCGAGTCTCTCCGCCCCTGCCATATATAATCCTTTGCTTCGGCAAAGGATTTTTTTTTTGCCTGAAAGACGCCGAGTCCCCTCTTCAGACGTTGCAGCCAGCATTTCTGCTGGCGCATGCATCAATCCATAATATTAATTTTTAGAAGATCTTTTATCTGCGATTGCTTATCGCTGTTCTGGAGCCAGATGGCATACAGCGGTCTGGAAAGCGTGGTGGAGTCCACAACGGTATGCAACCCGGGTTTCGTGTCTGCCCAGCGAACAGGTAACCAGGTGCACCCCTTCAGTAAGGAGAGCTGCTGACAGGCGATCTCCGCAGAGCTGGTTGTTAACTGTGGCACATCATCCGGAGCAATCAATCCCGCCTCGTGTTGCTGGAAATCTGGCCCCCACTCCAGACGCAGATAGGTCAGGTCGGCTTTCATCATTGAAGGCTCGGAGGCATAAAGCGCAAGGCCAAACTGGCCAACAATCTGGCTGCTAAATTCGTCCATTTTGGGGGCTTCGGTCGTGATCAGAAGATCCAGCTGGCGCTCGTGCAGTTGCTTAACGAGCGACTGACGTTGCGCAATCCGCGCTTCAAATTGCAAATGGTTGTGGGAAGGGTAGAGCCGGGTAAGCCACTGACTGAGCATACATTCCCACAACGATGCGCTGGCCCCAATGGAGAACTCGTTATGCCTCGAGGTGTGCGCAACCTCTTTTCGTGCCGCCTGCCAGGTATTCATCAGTGTTTCTGCATACGGCAGCAGTTTTTCACCGGCTGGCGTGAGGCGTATGTTGTTGCGGTGGCGGGTAAAAAGGTTCACACCCAGTTGATTTTCCAGCTGTCGAATACGAAAACTGACCGCTGACTGCGTCAGGTAAAGGGCTTCCGCTGCTCGCCCAAAGTGGCGCGTTCTGCTCACTTCCAGGAAAGTTTTTAGCAATTCCGTATCCACATCTTTCTCCGCAAAATAATTTGTCGTTATGATTTAAATGTTTTGTTTTACACTCTGTCAAGCGTAACTAATACTCCGCGCCATAAATAGCTCGGCCAAAGAATTAGGAGCGTGTAGGATGGCGGAAAGCTTTACGACGACTAATCGTTTTTTCGACAATAAAAATTATCCACGCGGGTTCTCTCGTCACGGCGATTTCACCATCAAAGAGGCGCAGATGCTTGAGCGTCATGGTTATGCCTTTAACGAGCTGGATCTGGGTAAACGTGAGCCTGCAACTGAAGACGAAAAACAGTTTGTCGCAGTCTGCCGTGGCGAGCGTGAGCCACAGTCTGAAGCAGAACGTGTATGGATCAAGTATATGGCACGCATTAAGCGTCCAAAGCGTTTCCATACGCTGTCTGGCGGTAAGCCGCAGATGGAAGGTGCTGAAGACTACACTGAGTCTGACGACTAACAAGAAAAGGGGCTGTGGCCCCTTTTTTTATGCCAGTAACTTTTGCAGGTGCAGGAGCAAGCGATCGATCGCACGATAGCTTAACGCTTCCTGCAGATGCCGCCTCTCAATGTCAGGGCACTTTTCCACATCGGCGATGGTGCGGGCGACTTTTATAAGACGCTGCCATGCGCGAATGGAAAGCCCAAAGCGCGTCAACGTATCCTCCAGCCAGCATGAATCTTCAGTCTTAAGAGGACAAAACTGCCGAATCTCAGCGTTATCCAGACGGGCATTCAGCTTATGTTGACGCATATACTGCCGGGCCTGCGCGGAGATAACCCGCTCGCGAACCTCCACCGTACTCTCTCCTCTGGCGCTGCTCTGGCTGAGCAGGCCGGGAGGAGGCAAGGGGATTTCCAGCGACAAATCGAAACGATCCAGGAAAGGACCAGATAACTTCCCCAGGTAGCGCAGCGTCTGTTCAGGCGTGGAGCGATTGTGGTTTCCCTGATAATGGCCCGATGGGCTGGGGTTCATTGCCGCTACCAGCTGGAACCGCGCGGGATAGCTTATTTTAGCGCGTGCACGGGAGATGTGGATCTCACCCGATTCGATGGGCTCCCTCAGCGCATCCAGAACACGGCGTTCAAATTCAGGCAGTTCATCCAGAAACAGGATGCCGTTGTGCGCCAGAGAGATCTCTCCCGGCCCTGGTATGGTGCCACCGCCGACCATGGCCGCCAGTGAGGCACTGTGGTGCGGAGAGCGAAACGGGCGACGTCGCCACTGTTTTTGCAATGACACTGAACTCACCAGACTAAATATCGCCGCGCTTTCCAGCGCTTCATGGTTATTAAGTGGAGGCAGTAAACCATTCAACCTGCTCGCCAGCATCGTTTTTCCTGTACCCGGTGGGCCAATCAACAACAGGTTATGTCCGCCGGCAGCGGTGATTTCCAGCGCCCGCTTCCCCTGCTCCTGGCCGTAAATATCGCTCAGATCGTCCGGGCTTTCTGCCAGGGGATCGCCTGATTCTTCCGGCTCTGACAGCACATGTTGCCCCTCAAGATACGCGCACACTTCCTGTAAATGCCCGGCTAGCAGACATCCTCTCTCGGCTATCAGGCTCACTTCTGCACCATTTTCATTGGCAACAATGATTTGTCGACCTGCGCGAATGGCCTCCAGCGCACCCGAGATGGCACCAGGAACGCCCCTCAGCGCGCCTGTGAGCGCCAGTTCACCGATGAACTCATATGCGCCTAGTCTGCTGCTGTTAAGCTGCTCAGAGGCGGCGAGGAGCGCTATAGCGATAGGTAAATCATATCGCCCTCCCTCTTTAGGCAAGTCTGCAGGCGCAAGGTTGATGGTGATTTTCTTTGCCGGAAAGGTATAACCGCTATTAATAATCGCACTGCGCACCCGATCTCTGGCTTCCTTTACCGTGGTCTCCGGCAATCCAACCAGCGTCAGCCCGGGCAGCCCGTTGCTGAGATGAACTTCTACCGAAATAAGCGGTGCTTTTACTCCAATGGCCGCACGGGTATAAACAACTGACAGTGACATAAGCACCTCCTCAGGAGATGACTATGCCCGTGACCGATATGCATGTTTAGCCACATTTAGCGGATTTACGCATCCTCTTCCGAGGTTTTAACGTCAAGATGTAACCTTTTCTTTTCTGCGGAACCCTGCTCGCAAAAAAATGTACTGGCGACATACCGCTCTGTCCGTGCTGAAAAAATGAAAAATATTCACTATCAAATTTCTTTATATAAAACAATACGTTCAGAAAATATGATTCGCAGGCTAACGAAACCAGCCATAAATAAATCTTGTGTTTGATTTAAAAACTGTGATACCTCTTTAGGTATTCCTTCGAACAAGATGCAAAAAGAACTGAAAATGACAGCCCTTCTACGAGTGATTAGCCTGGTCGTGATTAGCGTGGTGGTGATTATTATCCCACCGTGCGGGGCTGCACTTGGACGAGGAAAGGCTTAGAAATCAAGCCTTAACGAACTAAGACCCCCGCACCGAAAGGTCCGGGGGTTTTTTTATGACTAAAAAACTTACATGAGGAGCAGAGAATGACTAATAGCACAAAATTCTGTTTCTCCCGATTTATGACGGGGAACTAACTATGAATGGTGCACAGTGGGTAGTACATGCGTTGCGCGCACAGGGAGTCGACACTGTCTTCGGTTATCCGGGGGGCGCAATAATGCCGATTTACGATGCATTGTATGACGGCGGCGTGGAACACCTCTTGTGCCGACACGAGCAGGGCGCTGCGATGGCCGCCATTGGCTATGCACGTGCCACCGGTAAAACCGGTGTCTGCATGGCAACCTCAGGGCCGGGCGCCACAAACCTGATCACCGGCCTGGCGGATGCACTGCTTGATTCCGTTCCCGTTGTCGCCATCACCGGTCAGGTGGCCTCGCCCCTCATTGGTACTGATGCCTTCCAGGAAGTGGACGTGCTCGGCTTGTCACTGGCCTGCACCAAACACAGCTTCCTCGTTCAGTCTCTGGAAGAGCTGCCGCGTGTGATGGCAGAGGCGTTTGAGGTAGCAAACTCTGGTCGCCCTGGACCGGTTCTGGTTGATATCCCGAAAGATATCCAGGTTGCTCTGGGCGATCTGGAACCGCACTTCTCCACCGTTGAAAGCGACGATGCATTCCCGCACGCCGCGGTGGAAGAGGCGCGGCAGATGATTGCCCACGCTAAACAACCGATGTTGTACGTAGGGGGTGGGGTTGGTATGGCACAGGCCGTTCCCGCCCTGCGCGAATTCATCGCGGTTACGCAAATGCCCGCCACCTGTACGCTGAAAGGTCTTGGCGCGGTAGATGCGGACTATCCGTACTATCTGGGCATGCTGGGGATGCACGGTACCAAAGCGGCGAACCTGGCCGTGCAGGCGTGTGACTTGCTGATCGCCGTAGGTGCCCGTTTTGATGATCGTGTCACCGGCAAGCTGAATACCTTCGCGCCGAATGCCAACGTGATCCACATGGATATCGACCCGGCGGAGATGAACAAACTGCGTCAGGCGCATGTGGCCCTGCAGGGCAATCTCAACGCGTTATTACCGGCTTTACAGCAGCCTCTGAAAATCGACGCATGGCGTCAGCACACCGCCGATATGCGCGTTGAACATACCTGGCGTTACGACCATCCTGGTGACGCCATCTATGCGCCACTGCTGTTAAAGCAATTGTCCGACCGTAAACCGGCAGACTGTGTGGTCACGACGGATGTAGGCCAACACCAGATGTGGTCAGCACAGCACATGACTTACACGCGCCCGGAAAACTTCATTACCTCCAGCGGCTTAGGGACGATGGGCTTCGGTCTCCCTGCCGCGGTAGGGGCGCAGGTTGCCCGCCCGAACGATACGGTTATCTGTATCTCCGGTGACGGCTCTTTCATGATGAACGTTCAGGAGCTGGGCACCGTTAAGCGCAAGCAGTTACCGTTGAAAATCGTCTTGCTCGATAACCAGCGTTTAGGAATGGTTCGTCAGTGGCAACAGCTGTTTTTCCAGGAACGCTACAGTGAGACTACCCTGACGGATAACCCTGATTTCCTCATTCTGGCCAGTGCCTTTGGTATCCCTGGCCAGCACATCACCCGTAAAGACCAGGTTGAAGCGGCACTCGACACCATGCTGTCAAGCGAAGGGCCGTACCTGCTTCATGTCTCAATCGACGAGCTTGAGAATGTCTGGCCGTTGGTACCGCCAGGTGCCAGTAACTCACAAATGCTGGAGAAATTATCATGATGCAACATCAGGTCGCCGTGCAGGCTCGCTTCAATCCAGAGACATTAGAACGCGTTTTGCGTGTGGTGCGTCACCGTGGCTTTCAGATTTGCTCTATGAATATGGAGACGGCCACTGATGCTCAAAATATCAGTATCGAATTAACCGTTGCCAGCCCGCGGTCGGTCGACTTACTGTTTAGTCAGTTAACAAAACTGGTAGACGTTGCACATGTTGCCATCTGCCAGAGCACAACCACATCACAACAGATCCGTGCTTAAGCGCGACAGGAAGAGAAAATGACGACAAAAAAAGCTGATTACATTTGGTTCAATGGTGAGATGGTTCGCTGGGAGGACGCGAAAGTCCACGTTATGTCCCACGCGTTGCATTACGGTACCTCTGTCTTCGAAGGCATCCGTTGCTACGACTCACACAAAGGGCCAGTGGTGTTCCGTCATCGCGAACACATGCAGCGTCTGCATGACTCAGCCAAAATTTATCGTTTCCCGGTTTCTCAGAGCGTGGATGAGCTGATGGAAGCCTGCCGCGACGTGATTCGTAAGAACAACCTCACCAGTGCCTATATTCGTCCGCTGGTGTTTGTAGGTGATGTAGGCATGGGCGTGAACCCGCCAGCCGGTTATACCACCGATGTGATCATTGCTGCGTTCCCGTGGGGTGCTTATCTGGGGGCTGAAGCCCTGGAGCAGGGGATCGACGCAATGGTTTCTTCCTGGAACCGCGTGGCACCAAACACGATCCCGACGGCGGCAAAAGCGGGCGGTAACTACCTCTCCTCACTGCTGGTCGGTAGCGAAGCGCGCCGTCACGGTTATCAGGAAGGTATCGCGCTGGACGTGAATGGCTATATCTCTGAAGGTGCAGGTGAAAACCTGTTCGAAGTGAAAGACGGCATTCTGTTTACGCCGCCATTTACCTCTTCCGCTCTGCCGGGTATTACCCGTGACGCCATCATCAAGCTGGCAAAAGATTTGGGTATCGAAGTCCGTGAGCAGGTCCTGTCCCGCGAATCCCTGTACCTGGCCGATGAAGTGTTCATGTCCGGTACCGCGGCGGAAATTACGCCGGTTCGTAGCGTAGACGGTATTCAGGTTGGTGCTGGCCGCTGTGGTCCGGTCACCAAACGTATTCAGCAAGCCTTCTTTGGCCTCTTCACCGGTGAAACGGAAGATAAATACGGCTGGCTGGATCAGGTTAATCAATAAGCATAAATATGGGACGGCACGCACCGTCCCATTCAATAGTCAGACGGGAGTAAATAAAGCATGCCTAAGTATCGTTCCGCCACCACCACTCATGGCCGTAACATGGCGGGTGCCCGCGCACTGTGGCGCGCCACCGGGATGACCGACGCCGATTTCGGTAAGCCTATTATCGCCGTGGTGAACTCCTTCACCCAGTTTGTGCCGGGCCACGTGCACCTGCGCGATCTCGGCAAACTCGTTGCCGAGCAAATCGAAGCCTCCGGCGGTGTGGCGAAAGAGTTCAACACCATTGCGGTGGATGACGGTATCGCGATGGGTCACGGGGGTATGCTCTATTCACTGCCGTCGCGTGAGCTGATCGCCGACTCGGTGGAGTATATGGTGAACGCCCACTGCGCGGATGCCATGGTTTGTATCTCCAACTGCGATAAAATTACCCCGGGGATGCTGATGGCTTCCCTGCGTCTGAACATTCCGGTGATCTTCGTCTCCGGCGGTCCAATGGAAGCGGGTAAAACCAAGCTTTCCGATAAAATCATCAAGCTCGACCTGGTCGATGCGATGATTCAGGGCGCGGATCCAAAAGTTTCTGATGAACAAAGCGATCAGGTTGAACGTTCTGCGTGCCCAACCTGTGGCTCCTGCTCAGGTATGTTCACCGCGAACTCCATGAACTGTCTGACCGAAGCGCTGGGTCTGTCTCAGCCGGGCAACGGCTCGCTGCTGGCGACCCACGCCGACCGTAAACAGCTGTTCCTCAATGCCGGTAAACGCATCGTTGAGCTGACCAAACGCTACTACGAGCAAGATGATGAAAGCGCGCTGCCGCGTAATATCGCCAGCAAAGCCGCGTTTGAAAATGCCATGACGCTGGATATCGCCATGGGCGGTTCCACCAACACCGTTCTCCACCTGCTGGCCGCCGCGCAGGAAGCTGAAATCGACTTCACCATGAGCGATATCGACAAGCTGTCCCGCAAAGTACCGCAGCTCTGTAAAGTTGCGCCGAGTACCCAGAAATACCACATGGAAGATGTCCACCGTGCGGGTGGCGTACTGGGTATTCTCGGTGAGCTGGATCGCGCCGGGCTGCTGAACCGCAACGTCAAAAACGTGCTCGGCCTGACGCTGCCGGAGTCGCTGGACAAATACGACGTCATGCTCACGAAAGACGATGCGGTGAAAAAGATGTTCCGCGCCGGCCCGGCAGGTATTCGTACCACCCAGGCCTTCTCACAGGATTGCCGCTGGGACACGCTGGATGACGATCGTGCAGAAGGCTGTATTCGCTCACTGGAACATGCCTACAGCAAGGACGGCGGTCTGGCCGTGCTCTACGGTAACTTTGCAGAAAACGGCTGTATTGTAAAAACCGCAGGCGTGGATGACAGCATTCTCAAATTCACCGGCCCGGCAAAAGTGTACGAAAGCCAGGACGACGCGGTAGAGGCTATTCTCGGTGGCAAAGTGGTGGAAGGCGACGTGGTTGTCATTCGCTACGAAGGGCCGAAAGGCGGGCCGGGTATGCAGGAGATGCTCTATCCCACCACCTTCCTGAAATCCATGGGCCTCGGTAAAGCCTGTGCGCTGATCACCGACGGACGTTTCTCTGGCGGTACGTCTGGTCTCTCCATTGGCCACGTGTCACCGGAAGCGGCAAGCGGCGGCAACATCGCGATTATTGAAGATGGCGACCTGATCGAAATTGATATCCCGAATCGCGGTATTCAGTTGAAACTGAGCGACCAGGATATTGCGGCGCGTCGTGAAGCCCAGGAGGCTCGCGGCGACAAAGCCTGGACGCCAAAAGATCGCCAGCGCGACGTCTCCTTCGCCCTGCGTGCCTATGCGAGCCTTGCCACCAGTGCAGATAAAGGCGCGGTGCGCGACAAATCGAAACTTGGGGGCTAATGATGGCCGAGTCGCAACCGTTATCCGCCGCCCCTGAGGGGGCGGAATACCTCAGGGCGGTGCTACGTGCACCGGTCTATGAAGCCGTACAGGTCACGCCGCTGCAGAAGATGGAAAAACTCTCCTCGCGCCTCGACAACGTGATTCTGGTGAAACGCGAAGACCGCCAGCCGGTACACAGCTTCAAGCTGCGTGGCGCCTACGCAATGATGGCCGGGTTGACCGACGAGCAAAAAGCGCGGGGGGTGATTACCGCCTCTGCGGGCAACCACGCGCAGGGCGTCGCGTTCTCCTCAGCGCGCCTGGGGCTGAAAGCGCTGATTGTTATGCCGGTTGCTACTGCTGATATCAAAGTGGATGCCGTACGCGGTTTCGGCGGTGAAGTGTTGCTCCACGGCGCAAACTTTGACGAAGCCAAAGCCAAAGCGATAGAGCTGGCGCAGCAACAGGGGTTTACCTGGGTGCCGCCGTTCGATCATCCGATGGTCATTGCCGGACAGGGGACGCTGGCGCTTGAGCTGCTGCAGCAGGATGCGCATCTCGACCGCGTCTTCGTGCCGGTTGGCGGTGGCGGCCTCGCGGCGGGCGTAGCGGTGCTGATCAAACAGCTGATGCCGCAAATCAAAGTGATTGCCGTTGAGGCGGAAGACTCAGCCTGTCTGAAAGCGGCGCTGGATGCCGGTCATCCGGTGGACTTACCACGCGTCGGGCTGTTTGCTGAAGGCGTGGCGGTTAAACGCATTGGCGATGAAACCTTCCGTCTTTGCCAGGAGTATCTTGACGATATTATCACCGTCGACAGCGACGCCATCTGCGCCGCAATGAAAGATCTGTTCGAAGATGTGCGTGCGGTAGCGGAACCTTCCGGTGCGCTGGCGCTGGCGGGGATGAAGAAATACATCGCGCAGCACAACATCCGCGGCGAGCGTCTGGCGCATGTCCTTTCTGGTGCCAACGTGAACTTCCACGGTCTGCGCTATGTTTCCGAACGCTGCGAGCTGGGTGAGCAACGCGAAGCGCTGCTGGCGGTTACCATCCCGGAAGAGAAGGGCAGCTTCCTGAAGTTTTGTCAGCTGCTGGGCGGCCGTTCAGTCACGGAGTTTAACTACCGTTTTGCCGACGCCCGAGATGCCTGCATTTTTGTCGGCGTACGGTTAAGCCGTGGTCTGGAAGAGCGTAAAGAGATCCTCCACCTGCTCCACGAAGGTGGCTACAGCGTCGTGGATCTCTCCGACGATGAGATGGCGAAACTGCACGTGCGTTACATGGTGGGCGGGCGTCCATCGAAGCCGCTGCAGGAACGTCTCTACAGCTTCGAGTTCCCGGAGTCACCGGGCGCGTTGCTCAAGTTCCTGCATACGCTGGGCACGCACTGGAACATCTCTCTGTTCCACTACCGCAGCCACGGTACCGATTATGGGCGCGTGCTGGCCGCCTTCGAACTGGGCGAGCACGAGCCTGATTTCGAAACGCGGCTGAACGAGCTGGGCTATGAGTGTCACGATGAAACCCATAACCCGGCGTTCAGGTTCTTCCTGGCGGGCTAGTGGTTAGGCAGTATCTGCCAGAAGGCATCAATAAGCGGCTCCTGCAGCCGCTTTTTTTGTGCGCACACGCCAAGCTCAAACGGCGTTTTTTCGTCGCTGCGCTCCAGAATCATCACGCGATTACGCACCGGTTCCGGGCTGTTCTCCAGGACCACTTCCGGCAGCAGTGCCACGCCGCAGCCCAGCGCCACCATTGACACCATCGCCTCATGCCCGCCAACCGTCGCGTAAATTGACGGGTTGCTGATCTTCTGGCGACGAAACCAGAGCTCAATACGACGGCGCACCGGCCCCTGATCGGCCATGATAAAAGGCACCGTGGACCAGTCTGGCTTTTCCACCGACACCTGATTACGCACCGGGCAGGGTAACGCGGGGGCAATCAACACGACCGCCAGGTTCTCCAGCATTGAGAACGCGACAGCGCCTGGCAGGGTTTCGGGTTTCCCGGCAATGGCGAGATCCGCCTCGCCTGTCACCACTTTTTCCATTGCGTCGGCGGCATCACCGGTGGTGAGTTTAATTTCCACCGACGGTTGTTCTGCGCGAAAGCGGTCAAGAATCGGCGGCAGATGGCTATAGGCCGCGGTCACGGAGCAGAAAATATGCAGCTCGCCGGACAGCGATGGCCCTTTCTGGTCAATGGTGTGTCGCAGCTGTTGATACTGCAGCAGCGTTTGTTGGGCAAAGACCCGTAACTCCTCACCGGCTTCCGTGAGGGTGACGGTGCGGTTGTCGCGTACAAACAGGGGCTGACCGAGGTCTTCCTCAAGGCGCTGGATCTGGCGCGAAAGCGTGGAGGGACTGACGTGCATCGCCCGGGCGCTGCGCCCAAAGTGACGGCTTTCCGCCAGATGCAGGAACATTTTCAGATCGCGTAAATCCACTGATTTCACTCCCCCTTTTTACATTGCAAATATTGCAACGTGATGTTGTGAATATATCAATTTCCGCAATAAATTTCCTGTCATATAGTAAGTTCATTCTCGCAAAAGCGAACCGAACAATAAGCACAACAACACAACATCACGGAGTCCATTATGGCTAACTACTTTAATACACTGAATTTGCGCCAGCAGCTGGCGCAGCTGGGCAAATGCCGCTTTATGGCGCGCGACGAATTTGCCGATGGCGCGAGCTACCTTCAGGGTAAAAAAGTGGTCATCGTCGGCTGCGGCGCCCAGGGTCTGAACCAGGGCCTGAACATGCGTGACTCCGGTCTGGATATTTCCTACGCCCTGCGTAAAGAAGCGATTGCTGAGAAGCGTGCGTCCTGGCGCAAAGCGACCGAAAACGGTTTTAAAGTCGGTACCTATGAAGAACTGATCCCCCAGGCAGACCTGGTGGTTAACCTGACGCCAGACAAACAGCACTCTGACGTTGTGCGTTCCGTGCAGCCGCTGATGAAAGACGGTGCGGCGTTAGGTTACTCCCACGGCTTTAATATCGTTGAAGTGGGCGAGCAGATCCGTAAAGACATCACCGTTGTGATGGTGGCACCGAAGTGCCCTGGTACTGAAGTACGTGAAGAGTACAAACGTGGCTTCGGCGTGCCAACGCTTATCGCCGTTCACCCGGAAAACGATCCGAAAGGCGAAGGTATGGCGATCGCCAAAGCATGGGCTGCAGCAACGGGTGGCCACCGTGCGGGCGTTCTGGAATCGTCTTTCGTCGCGGAAGTTAAATCTGACCTGATGGGTGAGCAAACCATCCTGTGCGGTATGCTGCAGGCGGGCTCTCTGCTGTGCTTCGACAAGCTGGTGGAAGAGGGTACAGACCCGGCGTACGCAGAAAAACTGATTCAGTTCGGCTGGGAAACGATCACCGAAGCGCTGAAGCAGGGCGGTATCACGCTGATGATGGATCGTCTGTCCAACCCGGCGAAACTGCGTGCTTACGCGCTGTCTGAACAGCTGAAAACGATCATGGCACCGCTGTTCCAGAAACATATGGACGACATTATCTCTGGCGAGTTCTCTTCCGGCATGATGGCGGACTGGGCTAACGACGATAAGAAACTGCTGACCTGGCGTGAAGAGACCGGTAAAACCGCTTTTGAAACCGCCCCACAGTTTGAAGGTAAAATCGGCGAGCAGGAGTACTTCGATAAAGGCGTTCTGATGATTGCGATGGTGAAAGCTGGCGTTGAGCTGGCGTTCGAAACCATGGTGGATTCCGGCATCATCGAAGAGTCTGCCTACTATGAATCACTGCACGAGCTGCCGCTGATTGCGAACACCATCGCCCGTAAGCGTCTGTACGAAATGAACGTGGTTATCTCTGATACCGCCGAGTACGGTAACTACCTGTTCTCTTACGCTTGCGTACCGCTGCTGAAAGAGTTCATGACGACTCTGCAGCCGGGCGACTTGGGCAAAGCGATTGCGGAAGGTGCAGTGGATAACGCGCAGCTGCGTGATGTAAACGAAGCCATTCGCGGCCATGAAATCGAGAAAGTGGGCCAGAAACTGCGTGGCTACATGACCGATATGAAACGTATCGCGGTAGCAGGTTAATACCCGGGCGGGCTGATGCCCTGACCTGACTAAACGTACAAGGCCTTCTCTCAGAGAAGGCCTTGCTGTTATTTGCGGTACAGAACCTTAATAACATGGTAGCCAAACTGCGTGTGCAGTGGGCCTGTGGGTTCCAGCACCGGGCAGGAAAAGACCACTTTATCGAACGCCGGAACCATTTGACCCTGACGGAATTCACCTAAATCACCGCCGCGTTTACCTGACGGACAAATAGAGTGTTTCTTCGCCAGCTTGCCGAAGTCGGCGCCGTTTTTGATCTGCTCGAGAAGATCCAGAGCCAGTTTTTCTTCTTTTACAAGGATATGCAGTGCTGCCGCGGTTTTTGCCATGATCGTGCCTTGAGTGGTATGGATTAGGCTCGCTATACTACCACGCTGTTATTCTCCCCTCCTGACTTTCATTGAGTGATCATTTATGCGTTTAAACCCCGGACAACAACAAGCCGTCGAATTTGTCACTGGACCCTGTCTGGTGCTGGCGGGCGCGGGATCCGGCAAAACGCGCGTCATCACCAATAAGATTGCCCACCTGATCCGCGGCTGCGGGTATCAGGCTCGCCACATCGCGGCGGTGACGTTTACTAACAAAGCAGCGCGCGAGATGAAAGAGCGTGTCGGCCAGACGCTGGGGCGTAAAGAGGCGCGCGGTCTGATGATTTCTACCTTCCATACGCTGGGGCTGGATATCATCAAACGTGAATACGCCGCGCTGGGGATGAAATCCAACTTCTCACTGTTTGACGATACCGACCAGGTGGCCCTGCTCAAGGAGCTCACCGAGGGGCTGATCGAAGATGATAAGGTTCTGCTGCAACAGCTGATCTCGACGATCTCCAACTGGAAAAACGATCTGATGACCCCGGCCCAGGCCGCGGCGATCGCCAAAGGCGAGCGGGATCGGATCTTCGCCCACTGCTACGGTCTGTACGATGCGCATATGAAAGCCTGTAACGTGCTGGATTTCGACGACCTGATCCTGCTTCCCACGCTACTGCTGCAGCGTAATGAAGAGGTGCGTGAGCGCTGGCAGAATAAAATCCGCTACCTGCTGGTGGATGAGTATCAGGACACCAATACCAGTCAGTATGAACTGGTGAAACTGCTGGTGGGACAGCGCGCACGTTTCACGGTGGTCGGTGATGACGATCAGTCCATTTACTCCTGGCGCGGTGCGCGTCCGCAAAACCTGGTCCTGCTGAGTAAAGATTTCCCGGCGCTGCAGGTGATCAAACTGGAGCAGAACTACCGTTCCTCCGGGCGTATCCTTAAAGCCGCGAACATCCTGATCGCCAACAACCCGCACGTGTTCGAAAAACGCCTGTTCTCCGAACTGGGCTACGGTACAGAGCTTAAAGTGCTCAGTGCCAACAATGAAGAGCACGAAGCGGAGCGGGTCACAGGCGAACTCATCGCCCACCACTTCGTCAATAAAACCGAATACAAAGATTACGCGATCCTCTATCGCGGCAACCACCAGTCACGCGTCTTTGAAAAGATGCTGATGCAAAACCGCATCCCGTACAAAATTTCGGGCGGGACCTCCTTTTTCTCGCGGCCCGAAATCAAAGATCTTCTGGCCTACCTGCGTGTGCTCACTAACCCGGATGATGACAGCGCGTTTCTGCGTATCGTGAATACCCCGAAACGGGAAATTGGCCCGGCGACGCTACAAAAGCTTGGCGAGTGGGCGATGACGCGTAATAAGAGTCTGTTTACCGCCAGCTTCGATATGGGGCTGAGTCAGACACTCACCGGACGCGGCTACGATTCATTAACCCGCTTTACCCACTGGCTTGGTGAAGTGCAGCGGCTGGCAGAGCGCGAACCTATCGCCGCCGTGCGCGACCTTATCCACGGTATCGACTACGAGTCCTGGCTGTATGAAACCTCCGCCAGTCCGAAAGCGGCCGAGATGCGCATGAAAAACGTTAACCAGCTGTTCAGCTGGATGACTGAAATGCTGGAAGGCTCGGAGATTGATGAACCGATGACCCTGACGCAGGTGGTTACCCGCTTTACCCTGCGCGATATGATGGAGCGAGGCGAGAGCGAAGAAGAGGCCGATCAGGTTCAGCTGATGACGCTGCATGCGTCAAAAGGTCTGGAATTCCCGTATGTCTATCTGGTTGGCATGGAAGAGGGGTTACTGCCGCACCAGAGCAGCATTGATGAAGATAATGTCGATGAGGAGCGCCGTCTGGCCTATGTAGGCATCACGCGCGCTCAGAAAGAGCTGACCTTCACGCTGTGCAAAGAGCGTAGACAATATGGCGAACTGGTGCGCCCGGAGCCGAGCCGTTTCCTGCTGGAACTTCCGCAGGACGACCTCATCTGGGAGCAGGAGCGTAAAGTGATTACGGCTGAAGAGCGGATGCATAAGGGGCAGGCGAACGTCGCTAACATCCGCGCCATGCTGGCGAAAGCCAAAGAGAAGGGGTAGGTTGTTACAGGCCCGGCAAGCGTAGCGCTACCGGGCATGTCCGCCCTGTTATTTCACCTCAAGCACCCAGTGTACGTAGCTCTGCCACTGACACTCTTGCTCGACCATCTCCGCCCCAAGCGGATGATTATCCAGCCAGTTTTCCGGCAACGTCAGCGAAAGTTTTTCGTCATCCGCCACCAGATTGAGTGCCGGCAGCAAATCATCGCGGCGGCGGCTGGCAAACAGAATAGCCAGACGCAGCAGGCGGCACATATGCTCGGCCACGCGCGGCGGTACGGCGTTTTGCTGATGCAAAGAGGAGAGGTCAACGGCGTTCGTCTGGTTCAGCAGCAGCGTTGCCAGCAACTTTTTCTGCGCAGGGGTATAGCCGGGTAAATCGAGGTTACGCACCAGATAAGCGGCATGAGCCGGGGCCTGTTTAAAATCAATGCTCAGCCCGATTTCATGCAGTGCACAGGCACTTAGCAGCAGATCGCGACTCAAAGGGTCCAGATCCCAGGCATTAGCCACATGATCGGCGAAGCGTGACGCCAGCTGTGCCACGCGGCCTGCCTGATCGATATCAACCAGGAAACGACGCTGCACGTTTCGCAGGGTACGGCTGCGAATGTCCTGATCGACCGACAGATGCAACATTCCGTAGACCAGACCTTCACGCAGCGCGCCGCCCGCCAGCGTCATACATTTGATGTTCAGCTCGGTGAAGATGGCGATCAGGATCGCGAGCCCGCTCGGGAATACCAGCGCGCGTTCAAGCGTCAGGCCTTCAATTTCCAGCTCTTCCAGACGCCCGCACTGAATGGCCCGCTGTTTAAGCTGCTGAAGCTTGGCAAGCGTGATCCGCTCATCCATGCCCTGCGCCATCATAATTTCCTGCAATGCCTGCACGGTACCGGAGGCCCCCACGCAGACTTTCCAGCCGTGGTAGCGCAGTTCGTCCATCACCGGGCGTAACACCTCGCGTGCGGCAGTTTCCGCCTCGTCGAAGTTCTCCTGACCCAGATTGCGGTCAGTAAAGTAGCGCTCAAGCCAGGTTACGCAACCCATCGACAGGCTGAATAGCGACGTTGCCTGCGCACCGGTGCCGGTCACGAGTTCGGTACTGGCGCCCCCGATATCCACAACCAGACGACGATCGTCGCCTCCCGTGGTGTGCGCAACGCCCTGATAAATCAGGCGCGCTTCTTCTTCACCGCTGATAACCTGCACCGGACAACCGAGAATTTCCTGCGCTTTGGCAATAAAATCCACGGCGTTAACCGCCAGGCGGAGTGTCGCTGTGGCGACGACGGTGATTTGGGAATGCGGGATATCCTGCAGACGCTCTGCAAAGAGTCGCAGGCACTGCCAGCCACGTTCCATGGCTTCAGGAGAGAGGTGATTATCGCTGCTCAGGCCCGCCGCGAGGCGGACCTTGCGCTTAATGCGCGTCAGCGTTTGTATGCTTCCCGCCACCTCGCGCACAACCAGCATATGAAAACTATTCGAACCGAGATCAATTGCCGCATAAAGCGAGGTGGAGCTGAGCATAATTTTTTAACCTGAGCGACGACGATTACGCGGCGCGCCAGATCGACGCGGGCCATTGCCGGAACGGGCGCGGGTAAGGCGCTTAGCCGGCGGCAGTTCGCTTAATAGCGCATCCGGGTTGTACTTACTCACCGGAATAGAATGGCCGATGTACGTCTCAATCGCCGGCAGGTTCAGCGCATACTCTTCACACGCGAGGCTGATAGAGTGGCCGCTTGCACCCGCACGACCGGTACGACCGATACGGTGTACATAGTCTTCGCAGTCATCCGGCAGGTCATAGTTAAAGACGTGCGTAACGGCTGGAATGTGCAGGCCGCGCGCTGCGACGTCGGTGGCGACCAGAATATCGAGATCGCCACGGGTGAATTCTTCAAGAATACGCAGGCGTTTTTTCTGCGCGACATCGCCCGTCAGCAGGCCAACACGGTGACCGTCTGCAGCCAGATGGCCCCAGATATCTTCACAGCGGTGCTTGGTGTTCGCGAAGATAATGGCGCGGTCTGGCCACTCTTCTTCGATCAGCGTTTGCAGCAGACGCATTTTCTCTTCATTGGAAGGATAGAAGAGTTCTTCTTTGATGCGGTGGCCGGTTTTCTGCTCGGGTTCCACTTCCACATATTCGGCGTTGTTCATCTGCTCGAATGCCAGTTCGCGTACGCGATACGACAGGGTTGCAGAGAACAGCATGTTGAGGCGCTGATTCGCGGGTGGCATGCGGCGGAACAGCCAGCGGATATCTTTAATGAAGCCCAGATCGTACATACGGTCAGCTTCATCCAGCACCACAACCTGGATGGCACCAAGGTTAATGTGGTTCTGTTTTGCGTAGTCGATAAGACGGCCGGTGGTACCGATCAGGATATCCACACCGCTTTCCAGCACTTTCAGCTGCTTATCGTAACCATCGCCGCCATAAGCCAGGCCGATTTTCAGGCCCGTAGCCTGCATCAGGGGTTCAGCGTCTGCGTGGATCTGTACCGCCAGTTCTCGCGTCGGGGCCATAATTAGCGCGCGCGGCTGGTTAACTTTGCGGTCTGCAATCGCTGGATGAGAAAGTAAATAATGAAACGTTGACGTTAAAAACGCCATCGTTTTGCCAGTACCGGTTTGCGCCTGCCCTGCTACGTCACGTCCCGCCAGCGTCAGCGGCAGGGCGAGAGCCTGAATGGGCGTGCAGTTATGAAACCCTTTATTTTCAAGGGCTTCGATCACTTTTGGGTGCAGGGCGAAGTCGGAAAACTTCTGTTCTGTTAAATGTGTTTTGCTCATAGTGTGGTAGAATATCAGCTTACTATTGCTTTACGAAAGCGTATCCGGTGAAATAAAGTCAACCTTTAGTTGGTTAATGCGACATCAACACGTCGTTGATGAGGGCGAAACCAACGCACCAGGCTTATTCCTGTGGAGTTATATATGAGCGATAAAATTATTCACCTGACTGACGACAGTTTTGACACGGACGTACTTAAGGCTGACGGGCTGACACTCGTCGATTTCTGGGCTGAATGGTGTGGTCCTTGCAAAATGATCGCCCCGATTCTGGATGAGATCGCTGACGAATATCAGGGCAAACTGACCGTTGCCAAGCTGAACATCGACCAGAACCCGGGCACCGCACCAAAATACGGTATCCGTGGCATTCCGACCCTGCTGCTGTTCAAAAACGGCGAAGTGGCAGCGACCAAAGTGGGCGCACTGTCCAAAGGTCAACTGAAAGAGTTCCTCGACGCTAACCTGGCGTAAGGTTTCTTTGCTGCGCGTCCAGAGCGCCTAAATTATGTGGAACTCTGGACGCCCGGCTGAAGTCGTGCTAAGTTAGCTATGACTTCGTTTTAAACATATCTTGTTGTTTGAATCTTGTTTTACCCGATACTTCCCGTTGTTGACACAAACAGTGCGTGAAGTTGCTAAATTCCGGGCTTGTCACTCAATCCGTCTTGTCGTTTCAGTTCTGCGTTTTTTCCCTGTGACCAGACAGCGAACAGACATGAGTTGATGGCCGCTAAACAGGCATGGATGACCCTGCCATACCATTCACAACATTAAGTTCGAGTATCACCCCGAGTTTAAGAACCCACACCATTATGAATCTTACCGAATTAAAGAATACGCCGGTTTCTGAGCTGATCACTCTCGGCGAAAATATGGGGCTGGAAAACCAGGCTCGTATGCGCAAGCAGGACATCATTTTCGCCATCCTGAAGCAGCACGCTAAGAGTGGCGAAGATATCTTTGGCGACGGTGTGCTGGAGATATTGCAAGACGGATTTGGTTTCCTCCGCTCTGCAGACAGCTCCTACCTCGCCGGCCCTGACGACATCTACGTATCCCCTAGCCAAATCCGCCGTTTCAACCTCCGCACTGGTGACACCATTTCAGGTAAGATTCGTCCTCCAAAAGAGGGTGAACGCTACTTTGCGCTGTTGAAAGTGAATGAAGTTAACTTCGACAAACCGGAAAACTCCCGTAATAAGATCCTGTTTGAGAACTTAACGCCGCTGCACGCGAACTCTCGCCTGCGCATGGAGCGTGGTAACGGCTCAACTGAAGATTTAACCGCTCGCGTCCTGGATCTGGCATCGCCAATCGGTCGTGGACAGCGTGGTCTGATCGTCGCACCGCCAAAAGCGGGTAAAACCATGCTGCTGCAGAATATCGCGCAGAGCATCGCTTATAACCACCCAGACTGCGTACTGATGGTACTGCTGATTGACGAACGTCCGGAAGAAGTGACCGAGATGCAGCGTCTGGTTAAAGGTGAAGTGGTTGCTTCTACCTTTGACGAACCCGCATCTCGCCACGTTCAGGTTGCGGAAATGGTTATCGAGAAGGCGAAACGCCTGGTTGAACACAAGAAAGACGTGATCATCCTGCTCGACTCCATCACCCGTCTGGCGCGTGCCTACAACACCGTCGTTCCGGCTTCCGGTAAAGTGCTGACGGGGGGTGTGGACGCTAACGCCCTGCATCGTCCAAAACGCTTCTTCGGTGCGGCACGTAACGTGGAAGAGGGCGGCAGCCTGACCATCATCGCTACGGCGCTGATCGATACGGGTTCCAAAATGGACGAAGTTATTTACGAAGAGTTTAAAGGTACAGGTAACATGGAACTGCACCTCTCTCGTAAAATTGCTGAGAAACGCGTCTTCCCGGCTATCGACTACAACCGTTCCGGTACCCGTAAAGAAGAGCTGCTCACCACCCAGGAAGAGCTGCAGAAAATGTGGATCCTGCGCAAAATCATCCATCCAATGGGTGAAATCGACGCAATGGAGTTCCTCATTAACAAACTGGCGATGACCAAAACTAACGACGATTTCTTCGATATGATGAAACGCTCGTAACGCAAATAAAGCCAGCAAGCGCCACGTTTTTACGTGGCGTTTTTCTTTTATGGCTTATACGCTATTAATGCAGACTCCCATTTCAGACCAGTCAGTGCGACAATAAGACTGTTTGTGCAGTTAACGAAATAATTGATTGAAAAATATACAAAGGGAGTTGTAAGAAGCCTTCTTTATTACTTCTGAGGCAGGGGCTTCATGGTTATACTTCCGGGACTAACTTTTGTTGAGAGCAATCCATTGTGAATCTACTCACCGCCGTTACTGAGCTAATCAGTATTTTTTTATTCACAACCTGTTTTTTGTTCATCGCGCGTAAGGTGGCCAAAAGAATAGGGTTGGTGGATAAGCCTAATTTTCGTAAACGTCATCAGGGACTTATTCCTCTGGTTGGAGGGATTTCTGTTTACGCTGGTATCTGTTTCACGTTTGGTATTGCGGATTATTATATTCCACACGCCGCCCTCTACCTTGCCTGCGCCGGTGTCCTGGTATTAGTCGGGGCGCTGGATGATCGGTTCGATATCGCGGTAAAAATTCGCGCCACCGTCCAGGCCGCCATTGGCGTTATCATGATGGTCGTTGGTGGGCTATATCTGAGAAGCCTCGGTTATGTGTTCGGACCCTGGGAGTTAGTACTGGGGCCCTTTGGCTTCTTCCTGACACTGTTTGCCGTCTGGGCGGCGATAAATGCTTTCAACATGGTGGATGGTATTGACGGCCTGCTCGGTGGATTGTCGTCGGTTTCGTTTGCCGCAATCGGCATCATTTTATGGTTCGATGGTCAGTACAGCCTGTCGATGTGGTGTTTTGCCATGATTGCCGCCATTCTGCCTTATATCCTCTTAAATCTCGGTGCGCTCGGTCGTCGCTATAAAGTGTTTATGGGTGATGCGGGCAGTACGCTGATCGGCTTTACCGTTATCTGGATTTTGCTGGAGACTACTCAGGGTAAAACCCACCCGATTAGCCCGGTAACAGCGCTGTGGATTATTGCCATTCCGCTAATGGATATGGTGGCGATTATGTATCGTCGTCTGCGTAAAGGAATGAGTCCTTTCTCTCCCGATCGCCAGCATATTCACCATCTCATCATGCGTGCCGGTTTTACTTCACGTCAGGCGTTTGTGCTGATTACCCTGGCTGCCGCTATTCTGGCCGCAATTGGGGTGGCTGCGGAATATGCTCATTTCATCCCTGAATGGGTCATGTTGGTATTATTCTTGCTAGCGTTTTTCCTGTACGGCTACTGCATTAAGCGCGCATGGAAAGTGGCGCGGTTTATTAAACGTCTTAAACGCAGGATGCGTCGCAACAGTGGCAACAATACAACATTAACTAAGTAAAACCGGGACTATGATGACTCAACCGTTGGCGGGAGCGAAATCAGTGGTAACTGAGAATGAGCTGGATATTCGGGGTTTGTTTCGCGTGTTGTGGGCAGGCAAACTTTGGATTGCGGGGATCGCGCTGGGGTTTGCATTGTTAGCGCTGGCCTACACCTTCTTTGCAAAACAAGAGTGGAGCGCTACGGCAATCACAGATAAACCAACGGTTAATATGCTCGGGGGGTTCTATTCCCAGCAGCAGTTCCTGCGTAACCTGGACATCAAAGCCAATCTGACCACCCCTGATCAGGCTTCCGTCATGGATGAGGCCTATAAAGAGTTTGTGATGCAGCTGGCTTCCTGGGATACGCGCCGTGATTTCTGGAGCCAGACGGATTATTACAAGCAACGGATGGTGGGCAACAGTAAAGCCGATGCCGCGCTGCTGGATGACATGATTAACAACATTCAGTTTATGCCGGGAGATGCGCTGCGTAACGTCAACGACAGCGTCAAGCTGATTGCCGAAACCGCGCCGGATGCCAATAACCTGTTGCGCCAGTACGTTGCCTTTGCCAGCCAGCGTGCGGCAAGCCACCTTAATGAAGAGCTGAAAGGTGCCTGGGCTGCCCGTACTATCCAGATGAAAGCGCAGGTTAAACGTCAGGAAGAGGTGGCTAAAGCCATCTTCGCCCGCCGTGTACACAATATTGAGCAGGCGCTAAAAATTGCCGAACAGCACAATATTTCCCGCACCGAGACGGACGTGCCGGCAGATGAACTGCCTGATTCAGAAATGTTCCTTCTCGGGCGCCCAATGCTGCAGGCTCGACTGGAAAACCTCCAGGCCGTTGGCCCTGATTTTGACCTCGACTACGATCAAAACCGCGCGATGCTGAACACCCTGAATGTCGGTCCAACAATGGACCCGCGTTTTCAGACCTATCGTTATTTGCGAACGCCTGAAGAACCTGTAAAACGCGATAGTCCGCGCCGCGCATTCCTGATGATCATGTGGGGGATTGTGGGTGCACTGACTGGCGCAGGCGTGGCGTTAACGCGTCGTCGCACTAACTAAGAACGCCGTCTACGATGAAGGCTGCGGCCTTCATCGTTTAATCGAAGAGAATCGATGTGAAAGTACTTACCGTATTTGGCACCAGGCCGGAGGCCATTAAGATGGCACCTCTGGTTCATGCGCTGGCCAGTGATCCTGATATTGAAGCGAAAGTGTGCGTCACTGCCCAACACCGTGAGATGCTCGATCAGGTCTTAACTCTCTTTTCTATCGTCCCGGATTACGATCTCAATATTATGAAGCCGGGGCAGGGGTTAACGGAGATAACCTGCCGTATTCTGCAAGAGCTCAAGCCGATTCTGGAGTCCTTCAAACCTGACGTGGTTCTGGTGCATGGCGATACCACCACCACGGTGGCAACCAGCCTGGCTGCGTTTTACCAGCGAATTCCTGTCGGCCACGTTGAGGCGGGTCTGCGTACTGGCAACCTTTATTCGCCGTGGCCCGAAGAGGCCAACCGCACACTCACCGGCCATCTGGCGATGTACCATTTTGCGCCCACCGAAAATTCACGACAGAACCTGCTGCGTGAAAATATTGCCGACAACAAAATCTTTGTCACCGGGAATACGGTGATTGATGCCCTGATTTGGGTTCGTGACCGCGTGCTGTCAAACAACGATCTTCAGAAAGAACTCGCTGCACGCTACCCCTTCCTGAACAATGGCAAAAAAACCATTCTGGTCACCGGCCACCGTCGCGAGAGCTTTGGACGCGGCTTTGAGCAAATCTGTCATGCCCTGGCGGAAATCGCTGCGCAGAATCAGGATGTGCAGATTGTCTACCCGGTACACCTTAATCCTAACGTCAGCGAGCCGGTCAACCGTATCCTTGGGCATATAGAAAACGTCCTGCTGATTGAACCGCAGGACTATTTGCCGTTTGTCTGGCTGATGAACCACGCCTGGCTGATCCTGACCGATTCCGGTGGTATTCAGGAAGAGGCGCCGTCTCTCGGCAAGCCTGTGCTGGTCATGCGTGAAACGACTGAACGCCCGGAAGCGGTGAAAGCGGGCACGGTACGTCTGGTCGGCACCAATGCACAGCTGATCGTCGAAGAGGTGACGCGCCTGCTTCACGACGACGAAGAGTATCAGGCGATGAGCCGGGCCCATAACCCGTATGGCGATGGGCAGGCTTGTGGCCGTATTTTGCATGCACTTAAACACAATCGGGTATCGCTATGAGTTTTACAACCATCTCTGTCATTGGTCTTGGCTACATTGGCTTGCCCACAGCGGCAGCGTTTGCCTCCCGCCAAAAACAGGTTGTGGGCGTGGATATCAACGTGCATGCGGTGGAAACCATTAACCGTGGCGAAATTCATATCGTGGAGCCCGATCTCGGTCGCGTGGTGAAAGAGGCGGTTGATGGCGGATTCCTGCGTGCCAGCACGACGCCGGTCGAGGCGGATGCATATCTGATTGCGGTGCCAACCCCCTTTAAAGGCGACCATGAGCCCGACATGGCTTACGTCGAAGCGGCGGCAAAATCGATTGCACCGGTCCTGAAAAAAGGGGCTCTGGTGATCCTGGAGTCCACTTCACCCGTCGGTGCTACCGAACAGATGGCGCAGTGGCTGGCGCAAGCCCGACCTGACTTACGCTTCCCGCAGCAGGCGGGCGAGCAAGCTGATATCAATATTGCTTACTGTCCTGAGCGCGTGCTGCCAGGTCAGGTGATGGTAGAGCTGATTAAAAACGATCGCGTGATCGGCGGCATGACGCCAGTCTGTTCTGCACGCGCCAGCGCGCTTTACAAGATTTTCCTTGAAGGCGAATGTGTGGTGACCAACTCCCGCACCGCCGAAATGTGCAAGCTCACGGAAAATAGTTTCCGGGACGTGAATATCGCCTTCGCGAATGAACTGTCGCTGATTTGCGCCGATCAGGGGATTAACGTCTGGGAGTTGATTAGCCTGGCGAATCGCCATCCGCGCGTAAATATCCTCCAGCCTGGCCCGGGCGTGGGCGGTCACTGTATCGCTGTCGACCCGTGGTTTATTGTGGCGCAAAACCCGGCGCAGGCCCGCCTGATCCGCACCGCGCGTGAAGTGAATGACAGCAAGCCACACTGGGTGCTCAGTCAGGTGAAAGCCACCGTAGCGGACTGTCTGGCTGAGAGCGGCAAACGCGCCAGTGAGCTGAAAATTGCCTGCTTTGGTCTGGCATTCAAACCGAATATTGACGACTTACGCGAAAGCCCGGCGATGGAGATTGCAGAGATGATCGCTGGCTGGCACACCGGCGAAACGCTGGTGGTTGAACCCAATATTCATGAACTGCCGGCAAAACTGGCGGGCCACTGTACGTTGACCGCGCTGGATGAGGCACTGGCGACGGCGAATGTGCTGGTGCTGCTGGTGGATCATAAAGAATTTAAAGCGACGTCCGGTGATGCCGTACGCCAACAGTATGTGGTTGATACGAAAGGTGTCTGGCGTTGAGCCACCTGAAGGGGGTTCTCGAGTCCCTTGAGTGGGAGAGTGCCTTTTTTGGTCTGCCATCAGCCATCGTGCGCCTGCGCGACGATGCGCCGGTTCTGACTGACGCCGACTTCACCGCCTGGCCGCGGGTACAGGCCAGGATCCCCGCAGACCGTGCCGACCTGCTCGATGCGCTCCAGCAACAAGGTTTTCAGCTGGTTGAAGGCGAGGTTGATCTGTCCCTTACGCTCGCCCGTCATGATTCGCCCGGTGCGGAAGTGGCAACGGAGCAGGATATCCCCGCGCTGCGTCAGATGGCGGCGCAGGCGTTTGCCCGGAGCCGTTTTCGCGCACCGTGGTATGCACCGGACGACAGTGGACGTTTCTACGCCCAGTGGGTAGAGAACGCGGTAAAAGGCACCTTTGACCATGTGTGCCTGGTGTTTCGCACTGCAGACGGCCAGATTGAGGGATTTGTCTCGCTTCGTAAGCTCAACGCGAACGAGGGGCGTATTGGTTTATTAGCCGGGCGCGGCATGGGCGAAAAACTCATGCAGGCGGCGCTTCACTGGGCGCAGCAGCAACAGCTTTTGACTCTGCGGGTGGCAACCCAGATGGGCAACACCGCCGCGCTTAAACGTTATATCGCGAGTGGTGCCAACATCGACGCCACCGCTTACTGGTTATACAGGTGACAAGATGATTCCATTTAACGCACCACCCGTCGTGGGCACTGAACTCGACTATATGCAGTCTGCTATGGGCAGCGGCAAACTCTGTGGTGACGGTGGTTTTACCCGTCGCTGCCAGCAGTGGATGGAGCAGCGGTTTCACAGCGCTAAAGTCCTGCTGACCCCGTCCTGTACCGCATCGCTGGAAATGGCGGCGTTGCTGCTGGATATCCAGCCGGGCGATGAAGTGATCATGCCGAGCTACACCTTCGTCTCTACAGCGAATGCCTTTGTCCTGCGTGGTGCGAAAATCGTCTTTGTGGATATTCGCCCGGATACCATGAACATCGATGAGACGCTGATTGAAGCGGCAATCACGGACAAAACGCGCGCGATTGTGCCGGTTCACTACGCGGGAGTGGCGTGTGAGATGGACACCATCATGGCGATCGCCAAAAAACATGACCTGTTCGTGGTTGAAGATGCCGCTCAAGGCGTGATGTCGACCTATAAAGGGCGAGCGCTGGGAACGATCGGCCATATCGGCTGCTTTAGTTTCCACGAAACCAAAAACTATACCGCCGGTGGCGAAGGTGGTGCGACGCTGATTAACGACCGTGCGCTGGTCGAGCGCGCGGAAGTGATCCGGGAAAAAGGCACCAACCGCAGCCAGTTCTTCCGGGGGCAGGTAGACAAATATACCTGGCGCGATATTGGCTCAAGCTATCTGATGGCCGATCTGCAGGCGGCATACCTGTGGGCGCAGCTGGAGGCAGCGGACCGCATTAATCTTCAGCGCTTGTCCCTGTGGCAAACTTATTACGACGCGCTGCAACCGCTGGCCCAAGCCGGGCGAATAGAGCTGCCGACCCTTCCGGCTGATTGCGTCCATAATGCCCATATGTTCTATATCAAACTGCGCGATAACGACGATCGCAGCAAGTTGATTGCCTGGCTAAAAGAAGCCGAAATTCTGGCGGTGTTCCACTATATCCCGCTGCATTCCAGCCCGGCAGGAGAGGCATTTGGGGTATTCGCGGGTGAAGATCGCTACACCACGAAAGAAAGTGAGCGTTTGCTTCGTTTGCCACTGTTCTACAACCTCGCGCCTGTTAACCAGCGTACGGTGATTAACACCCTTCTGAGTTATTTCGGCTGATATGTCTCTGGCAAAAGCATCGGTGTGGACCGCCGCGTCCACACTTGTCAAAATTGGCGCCGGGCTACTGGTCGTCAAGCTGCTGGCCGTCTCATTCGGCCCTTCAGGCGTCGGGCTGGCAGGCAATTTCCGTCAGCTTGTGACCGTCCTTGGGGTACTGGCCGGCGCAGGGATTTTCAACGGCGTCACGAAATATGTTGCGCAGTACCATGATGATGCGGCCCAGCTTCGCCGTGTTGTCGGTACATCCTCGGCGATGGTCACCGGCTTTTCGACCCTGATGGCGGTTATTTTCCTGCTGGCAGCGGCACCCATAAGCCAGGGGTTATTTGGTCACACCCATTATCAGGGGCTGGTTCGTCTGGTCGCGCTGGTTCAGCTGGGCATTGCCTGGGCTAACCTGCTGCTGGCGCTGATGAAAGGCTTTCGTGATGCGGCCGGGAACGCACTGGCGTTAATCCTCGGCAGCGTCATCGGCGTGATTGCCTACTATTTTTGTTATCGGCTGGGCGGCTATGAAGGCGCGTTGCTGGGGCTGGCGCTGGTACCGGCATTAGTGGTCGTTCCGGCGGCGTTCATGCTAATGAGTCGGGGCACCATTCCGTTGAGTTACCTGAAACCTCAATGGGATAAGGTGCTGGCAAGCCAGCTGGGAAAATTTACCCTGATGGCGCTCATCACCTCCGTCACGCTCCCCGTCGCCTATGTGATGATGCGAAACCTGCTGGCGGCGCATTACAGCTGGGACGAAGTTGGGATTTGGCAAGGGGTGAGCAGTATTTCCGATGCCTACCTCCAATTTATAACGGCTTCCTTTAGCGTCTATTTGCTGCCAACCTTATCGCGCCTGACCTCCAGGCAGGATATCACGCGCGAAATTTCCCGCTCACTGCGGTTTGTCCTTCCCGCCGTTGCGGCAGCCAGTTTAACCGTATGGCTATTGCGCGATGTCGCCATCTGGCTGCTCTTCTCCGCGAAGTTTACCGCCATGCGCGATCTGTTTGCCTGGCAACTGGTGGGCGACGTACTGAAAGTGGGGGCTTACGTTTTTGGTTATCTGGTGATTGCGAAAGCCTCGCTACGGTTGTATATCCTGGCGGAAATCAGCCAGTTTGCATTACTGACCGCATTCTCACACTGGTTGATCCCGTCACACGGTGCGCTGGGGGCGGCTCAGGCCTATATGGCAACCTATATCGTTTATTTCGCTGCCTGTTGCGGCGTATTTTTACTTTGGCGTAAACGCGCATGACTGCACTGATTCACATACTGGGATCGGATATCCCACACCATAACCAGACCGTGTTACGGTTCTTCAATGATGAACTGGCATCGGGGGATCCCGACGCTCGTGAGTTTATGGTTGCCGGTCAGGATAATGGCCTGAGCGTGGCGTGTCCGGCGCTGACTCTCTCTTTCTGGCCGGACAAGGCTGCGCTGGCGAAGGCGGTTGTTGCCAAAGCCAAAGCGGATCGTGAGCAACGTTTCTTTTTCCATGGGCAGTTTAATACCGGCCTGTGGCTGGCGCTCCTGAGCGGGGGGATCAAACCTTCGCAGTGCAGCTGGCATATCTGGGGAGCCGATCTCTACGAAGTCTCCAGCGGCTGGAAATTCCGTCTTTTCTACCCGTTGCGGCGCATGGCGCAGGGGCGTGTGGGATGCGTTTTCGCGACCCGTGGCGATCTCAATTATTTTGCTAAACGCCACCCTGACGTACGCGGTGAGCTACTCTATTTCCCGACCCGAATGAACCCGGCGCTGAACAACATGGCGAATGATACGCCGCGCGAGGGTAAACTGACGATTCTGGTGGGTAATTCAGGCGATCGCAGCAATGAACATCTTGCCGCGCTCAGGGCGGTACATCAGCAGTTTGGCGATACCGTCAATGTGATTGTGCCGATGGGGTATCCGGCCAATAACGATGCCTATATCAATGAGGTCCGCCAGCAGGCACTCGCGTTATTTAGCGCCGCGAATGTGCACATTCTCCACGATAAGCTGGAATTTGATGAGTATCTTGCGCTGCTGCGTCGGTGCGATCTGGGCTATTTCATCTTTGCCCGTCAGCAAGGAATTGGCACGCTGTGTCTGCTGATTCAGGCGGGTGTGCCCTGCGTACTCAATCGCGAAAACCCGTTCTGGCAGGACATGGCGGAGCAGCATCTGCCGGTGCTGTTTACTTCCGACGTGCTTAACGAAGAGGTGGTCCGCGAAGCGCAGAGACAACTGGCGCTGGTGGACAAAAGTGCCATCGACTTCTTTAGCCCGAACTACCTCACGCCGTGGCACCGCGCGCTGCGTATCGCTGCAGGAGACAAAGCATGAGCCAGTTGCAATTCAGCGGCTTACTGATCGTTTGGCTTCTGAGCACTTTATTCATCGCCACGCTCACCTGGTTCGAGTTTCGCCGGGTGCGTTTTAACTTTAACGTCTTCTTCTCGTTACTGTTTCTTCTGACCTTCTTTTTCGGATTCCCGCTGACCAGCATTCTGGTCTTCCGGTTTGACGTGAGTGTTGCCCCGCCCGAGATCCTGCTTCAGGCGATCCTGGCAGCGACCTGCTTCTACGCCGTCTACTACGCCACCTATAAAACGCGCCTGCGTTCAGCGCAATCCACCGCGCCGCGCCGGGCGCTCTTCACCATGAACCGGGTGGAGACGCACCTGACGTGGGTGATGCTGATGACGATCGCGCTGGTAAGCGTGGGTATCTTCTTCATGCACAATGGTTTTCTGCTGTTCAAGCTCCAGTCCTACAGCCAGATTTTTTCTGCCGAAGTGTCGGGCGTGGCGCTTAAGCGCTTCTTCTACTTCTTCATTCCGGCGATGCTGGTGATCTTTTTCCTGCGTCAGGACAGCAAAGCCTGGCTGTTTTTCCTGGTGAGTACCGTCGCCTTCGGTTTCCTGACCTACATGATTGTGGGAGGGACGCGTGCAAACATCATCATCGCTTTCGCAATCTTCCTGTTTATCGGCATCATCCGCGGGTGGATCTCTTTATGGATGCTGGTGGCTGCTGGGGTGTTTGGCATTGTTGGTATGTTCTGGCTTGCCCTGAAGCGCTACGGGCTCAACGTAGCCGGTGACGAGGCGTTTTACACATTCCTCTATCTCACGCGCGACACCTTCTCGCCGTGGGAAAACCTGGCGTTGTTGCTGCAAAACTACGACAAAATCGATTTCCAGGGCCTTGCGCCTATTGTGCGCGACTTTTATGTCTTTATCCCAACCTGGCTGTGGCCAGACCGTCCCGGCGTCGTTCTCAACACGGCAAACTATTTTACCTGGGAAGTGTTGAACAACCACTCAGGCCTTGCGATCTCACCTACGTTGATTGGCTCGCTGGTGGTGATGGGGGGAAGCTGGTTTATCCTGCCGGGGGCGGTGGTGGTGGGGCTGATCATCAAGTGGTTTGACTGGCTCTACGTGCGCGGCAACGAAGAAACAAACCGCTATAAGGCGGCTATTTTGCACAGTTTCTGCTTTGGTGCCATTTTCAATATGATCGTTCTGGCGCGTGAAGGGCTGGATTCATTCGTGTCGCGCGTGGTTTTCTTCATGGTCGTTTTTGGCATCTGCCTGTTACTGGCCAAACTGTTGTACTGGCTGTTTGACAGTGCAGGGCTTGTGCATAAGCGCGAGCCGCAGGGCAGCACAACGCTGTCGCAAGTGTGAGTAGGGAAAGTCATGACGGATAAAACTTCTGCACCGCGCTATACGCTGCGCGGTCTGCAGCTTATTGGCTGGCGCGATATGCAACACGCGCTGGATTTTCTGTTCGCTGATGGTCAGATGAAATCCGGTACGCTGGTCGCCATCAATGCGGAAAAGATGCTGGCGGTGGAAGACAACGCCGAAGTGAGAAGCCTGATAGAAGCGGCTGAATTTAAATATGCCGACGGTATCAGCGTGGTGCGTTCAATCCGCAAAAAGTATCCTGGCGCTAATGTATCTCGCGTGGCAGGGGCCGATCTCTGGGAGCAACTGATGGCACGCGCAGGGGCGGAAGGCACGCCGGTATTCCTGATTGGCGGTAAGCCGGAGGTACTGGCGCAGACCGAAGCGAAATTGCGCAGTCAATGGAATGTTAACATCGTGGGCAGCCAGGATGGCTACTTCAAACCAGAGGCCCGGCAGGCGCTGTTTGAACGCGTTCGCGACAGCGGAGCGAAAATCATCACCGTGGCGATGGGCTCCCCACGCCAGGAGCTCCTGATGCGTGACTGCCGTCAGGTGTGTCCGGATGCCCTTTATATGGGCGTTGGCGGAACGTATGACGTCTTTACCGGCCATGTTAAGCGTGCGCCCAAAGTCTGGCAAAACCTGGGGCTGGAGTGGCTGTATCGCCTGCTATCTCAGCCGACGCGGATTACACGACAGATCCGTCTGCTTCGCTACCTTACCTGGCACTACACCGGGAAAATGTAATCAAAATGTAGCGCGATATGCTGTTCGCGCTGCAACTCCCCTGCAAAACTGCTGCGAATCTGTGCAATGCATTCATTTTTTTTATGCATCGTTTGCCATTTGCCGCATTTTAAGAAACCATTCGCCCCGTATTTTAGTACCCCTAAAAAACAATACCTGGCCTGAAGTCGGGAAACAGCAAACACAATCGAGGATCTATGGCAGAGAAAAAACCGGAGCTACAGCGTGGGCTGGAGGCTCGTCATATTGAACTGATAGCGCTGGGCGGCACTATCGGCGTGGGCCTGTTTATGGGCTCCGCAAGCACGCTCAAATGGGCAGGACCTTCGGTCTTGCTGGCTTATATCATTGCGGGATTGTTCGTTTTCTTCATCATGCGTTCGATGGGCGAAATGCTTTTCATGGAGCCCGTCACGGGTTCCTTCGCCGTTTACGCGCACCGATATATGAGCCCGTTCTTTGGCTACCTGACGGCCTGGTCATACTGGTTTATGTGGATGGCGGTTGGCATCTCTGAAATCACGGCGATAGGGGTCTATGTGCAGTTCTGGTTCCCGGACATGGTCCAGTGGATACCGGCGCTGATTGCCGTGGGGCTGGTGGCACTGGCAAACCTTGCCGCGGTTCGTCTTTATGGTGAAATCGAATTCTGGTTTGCGATGATCAAAGTCACCACCATCATCGTGATGATTGTGGTCGGGCTGGGCGTTATCTTCTTCGGCTTTGGCAACGGCGGGCACGCCATTGGCTTTGGTAACCTGACCGAAAACGGCGGCTTCTTTGCGGGCGGCTGGAAGGGCTTCCTGACGGCACTGTGTATCGTTGTGGCCTCTTATCAGGGGGTCGAGCTTATCGGTATTACCGCGGGTGAAGCGAAAAACCCGCAGGTTACGCTGCGCAGCGCCGTAGGCAAGGTGCTGTGGCGTATCCTGATTTTCTATGTGGGGGCGATCTTCGTTATCGTAACCATCTTCCCGTGGAATGAAATTGGCACGACCGGTAGCCCGTTTGTCTTAACCTTCGCAAAGATTGGTATCACGGCAGCAGCAGGCATCATTAACTTTGTGGTTCTGACGGCGGCGTTGTCAGGCTGCAACAGCGGGATGTACAGCTGCGGACGTATGCTCTACGCGCTGTCCAGAAACAACCAGCTGCCAGCGGCAATGGCAAAAGTTTCGCGTGCGGGCGTGCCGGTTGCGGGTGTGGCGGTGTCGATTGTGATCCTGCTGATTGGCTCTTGCCTGAACTACATCATCCCGAATCCGCAGCGCGTATTCGTTTATGTCTACAGCGCCAGCGTGCTGCCAGGCATGGTGCCCTGGTTTGTTATCCTGATTAGCCAGCTGCGTTTCCGCCAGGCACATAAAAAGGCCATCGCCAGCCATCCGTTCCGTTCCATTCTGTTCCCGTACGCCAACTATTTGACGATGGCGTTCCTGGTTTGCGTATTAATTGGAATGTACTTTAATGAAGATACGCGCATGTCGCTGTTTGTCGGGATGATCTTCCTGGCGGCGGTGACCGCGGCGTATAAGCTTTTTGGTCTGGGCCGCCGCGCTACCTCGCAGAAAGTGGAGGAATAAGCGGCAAAATGTGCAAACCATAACCAAACGCGCATTTTTTTCAAAAAAGCACTAGACAGCGGGGTCGGAGGTACGTAATATCCAGCCCCGCAACGGCGCTAAGCGCCCGTAGCTCAGCTGGATAGAGCGCTGCCCTCCGGAGGCAGAGGTCTCAGGTTCGAATCCTGTCGGGCGCGCCATTTTAGTCCCGGCGCTAGAGCTGCGGTGGTCTGAGAAGTAGTCAGTACCGCGTGAAAGAATACAGTGGTGGCTATAGCTCAGTTGGTAGAGCCCTGGATTGTGATTCCAGTTGTCGTGGGTTCGAATCCCATTAGCCACCCCATTATTGAAAGAGTTGTGAATTGCGAAGGTGGCGGAATTGGTAGACGCGCTAGCTTCAGGTGTTAGTGTTCTTACGGACGTGGGGGTTCAAGTCCCCCCCCTCGCACCACGACTTTTTAATGAATTGAACTAAAAATTCAAAAAGCAGTACATCGGCGAGTAGCGCAGCTTGGTAGCGCAACTGGTTTGGGACCAGTGGGTCGGAGGTTCGAATCCTCTCTCGCCGACCAATTTTGAACCCCGCTTCGGCGGGGTTTTTTGTTTTCTGCGCCTTTCTCTCCTCTGTAGTGATTCCACGACAACAGCCGGCTTCCTTGTCGCGATTCAGCGACACATAACACACTGAAAGTAAAAGATATAATAATTTGGCGGCTTTCGTGTCTCCTCCAGACGACATTTCGTCGTGTTTATCAGCAGGTTGTAGGGTCTAAGATACCGCTCAACAACATAATTTCCTTTTATCTTAAAATGTTGCGCGATGTAAAAGTTCTGCGTGTCAAGTTGGCACGTTACGTGCAATAATATACGTGTAGATGCTCATTCCATCTCTTATGTTCGCCTTAGTGCCTCATAAACTCAGGAATGACGCAGAGCCATTTACGGTGCTTATCGTCCACTGACAGATGTCGCTTCGGCCTCATCAGACACCATGGGCATAACGTTGAGTGAAGCACCAAATATGTTGTCTTACAGACCTGTTTTAACGCCTGCTTTTATAGCAGGCGTTTTTTTATGCCTTATTCCCGGTAAACGTACATGATCAGGGCGACCAGTATCAGAGCGGCTGACGAAACGCTGTAAAGCGCTTGTATGGAGCCAAACCCTGCTGCCGCCATCGCGGCAATACCGGTGAAAAGCGAGGCACTGAGCGTTTGCCAGCGCCAGGCTTTACTGCTGGCCGAAGCCATGTGCGTGGTTTGAAAACTGCTGAGTACGGCAAACGTGCCAGCCGCAAAGAGAACATTTGAGGCCAGGTGTGCGACAAATATCATCCCCAGCGCGCATGCCATCCACCCGGACAACAGCGGGAGCATCCCATACGCGGCAAGGAAGATGCCGAGACACAGTAAAATCCGTGGCGTGTGTGCTGCAAAACGCGTCAGGCTGTCTCTTTTTAGCAGCAGGGGACCGCAAAGTTGTCCCATGCTCCTTGCAAAAAGCAGTGGCAAAGCAAGGCTGGCCGCATCCTGAGGATGGATCTGCTGTGCCATTGCCGGAAGAAGTGCCATGGCCGGTGAACCGACGGCGGCCAGCGCAGGCAAAATCAGCAAACTGCGTTTCTGCCGGATGGTCAACATCTGCCAGCGTAAAGCCGCAGGCGCTTTCTCTTCAGTGGGGACTGCCAGTGTGGGCGCGAAATATACACGACCCACCAGCCAGAGCATGAACAGCGATCCGAGAAAGCTGATGGCATCAATGGCCAGCAAGGCGAGGATGGCGATCTTCTGGAAAAGTACCATCCCCAGCCCGGTGCCTAACAAAACCTGAGCGGCAAAAATCACATTCTCGAGGCAGGTTGCGGCAGGCAGTTCTGCTTCTCTGAGTCCGCGTTTAAAGAGCAGCGTCAGCGCAGGCCAGCTCATCCCGTTGAGCAGTGCTTCGGTGGACTGCACGGCCAGTAACGCAGGGATACTGTGATACTGCACGCCCAGCAGGGGAAAGAGCAGGGCCAGTAAGCCAAGCCCCTCGGTGAGTATCAACAGGGATATCGGAGAATAGCGCGCGCACAGCTTTTCACTGATGAGGCTGCCGATAAAGCCAGGTAGCGTGGCGAAAAGAAAGGCGAGGGTAAGCAGCGCGGGCGGGGCGGACCATGCTAACAGTAAGCCGAAGACCACCACCTGGGTGACGCCATTTCCCAGTGATGTAAAGATAAAGGCACAGGCCAGCAGGCGCAGCCAGCGGTGGCAGCGCAGCGCTTCAATAAGCGCGTACAAAAGGGAGTTCATGACGATTTCCTTTCAAAAACGATTCAGTCCACGCGGCACTCGTCGCGTGTATGGAAAAAAGTTAATGAAAAGACGTCGTTACATTGGCGGGTTCGTTTTAGATGATGTGGTAAAGAATGTAGCAGGCGAAGGGGAATAAAAAAAGGAGGCCGTCTGGCCTCCTTGTTATTTATTGCTGGCTGCCATTATTTTGCAGCGTTAATAACAGTCCATCGCGGCGCATGGCGGCAGCCTCTTCCGGCTTGTGCTGCTTGTCCAGCGAATCGGCAAGCCACGCGTAGTCAAACGCGTCCGGGCGCTGTTTCAGCGCTGCACGGAAGGCGAGACTCGCTTCCTGCCATTCACCGTGCTTCATCAGCGACTGGCCCAGCGTACTCCACAGCAATGGACGGTCGCCGACGGCTTTAATCTGCTGACGCAGCATTTTTTCAATTTGCTCAGGGTTATTGGTTTTCAGACGCGGGATCACCATAACCAGGCGATCGTCATACTGTCGCTTCAGTCCGTCGAGGAGGATCTCCTGCGCCGTGTCATGATCGTCACATTCAATCAGATGTTCTGCCATCGCAACCTGCAACGGAACCTGCTGACGCGTTTTCCGGCTCTGATTCTTCCACCAGGTTTTCAGGCCATCGCTGCCGAGATCGGCACGCGCCTGATCCATCAGGCCAATCCATGCCAGACGCTGAAGTTCATCACGATGCTCATCATCACCGACGTCGGCTTTGGCCATCGACGGAATGATATCCAGCAGTGAACCCCAGGCACCGGTGCGAATATAGGCCTGCTCGGCAAGACGCAGCACTTCCGGGTGGCGTGGCGAGACTTCCAGCAGACGGTCGATACCGTGACGCGCGGCGTGGTTTTCGTTGCGGGCCAGCTGCAGGCGAACGCGGGTGATCTCAACGGGAATCGGGTCTTTCGGAGAAAGTTCTGACGCGCGTTCCAGGTGCTGGTTGGCGCGGGCTTCGTCACCCCGCTGTTGCGCTGCCTCGGCGGCCAGCAGATAGTTCACCACCGGCTGTTCGGCATGGTCAGCATTTTTCGACATCAGCTTTTCAACCTGCTGATAGTCACCCTCGGCCAGCTTAAGCAGTGCCTGCTCAGTCTGCTTACGGGCGCGGCGGCGTTTACGGCCAACGAACCAGCCACGCGTATGCGCACCGGTACGGAAAATTCGGCGCAGGATCCACTCCACCGCAAGGAGCACCACCACACCGAGGATCAGGATGATCACCAGACCCGTTACGCTGGTTTCGATGTTGTAGTTATCGGTCTGGATCAGGACGTAACCCTGATGACCGGCAAGCATCGGCCCCAGCACGATCCCGGCGATCAGCAGGATGAAGAGTAAGAGTACTTTAAGCATCATTACTCTCCTTGTGGCGCGCTTTCAGGCGCTGGCGCGGCGGCAGGGGCCTGGGCGTGAGGTTCTGCCGGAACGCCCGGCTGCGCCAGCAGGTTGCGCACGCGCGTCTGCATCAGTTTCTCCAGAATCGGCTGGCTTTCCAGCTTGTCCGGCACGTTCATGGTGATGTTCTGCTGGCTCAGTTTATCAATGTCATCGAGGAAAGCCGTGGTCGTGGCATCATCGGTATTGTAGTAAGCACGTACCCATGTCGAGACGTTATCAAGCGCCTGTTTGTAGGTTTCTTCCTGATGACGCGGCACGGCCTGGGCCGCCACCAGCAGGCGGGAGCGAATGTTTTCGCGCAGATAAATGTCCTGATTCGGCGCTAACAGCGGAACGGCGGTTTCGTCGCGGCGGCGGATAGTAATGAAGCTATCCATAAAGTTCTGCCAGCTTTTTTGCAGGTTCACGCGCCATTCGCTCAGGGAGCTGGAAAGCTCGGTGCCGTCAGAATCCATCGGGGAGTCATCGTCGTTGTTATCCGCCAGCTGCAGGTTATCAATCTGGTTTGAAAGCTGATTGACCTTCAGGATGATGCCATCGTAGTCCACCTGCGAAACGGCAGAGAGGCTGGCGATATCTTCGGTAATGGCACGACGCGCGGTAATGAGGCTCGGATCGTTCATGTCTGCCAGGCTCGCATCAGCGCTTTTCAGCAGCGCGGCGGCGGTGGTGACGTCCTGATCGCTCCAGAGCTTACGTCCGGCCAGCTTCACCAGGAAATCGGCCTGCGAGAGCAGCCAGGTTTTGGCATCGGTACCGGAAATCGTGGCGACTTTCTGCTGCACGTCGTCCAGCTGTTTGGTCAGCTCTTCCTGTTTGCTGTTCTCCTCAGCGAGCGCCGCGGACTGCTGTTTAATCACCGTTTCCAGTTCAGTTTTCTGCGTCTCCTGCGCTTTTTGCAGGGCGGTAAGCTGATTGACCAGCGTGTCGTTGGTCGCTGTCTGGCTGGAACCTTGCTGTTTCACCAGGCCATAGAGGCCAACGCCTGCGGCCAGCGCAATGGCGATGGCTATCGCGCTCAGCGCGAGGCTGGTTTTATTGCTGCCGTTCTTCTTCTCAACGGTTTTCTCAGTCGTTTCTGACTGCGGCGTGATGTCCACAGTCTCCCTGGTCTCTTCAACCACGGCGGAGGATTTATCGTGTTCCGTCATTATGGCTTCCCATTATGAGAGTTATTGTAATGCGCGCAGCAGCGCATCGTTGTCAGCGTTATCAGCGATCCGAATATCTTGCCAGCCCAGTTCCCGGGCCTGGTTCGCCAGACGCTCACTGACGACCAGAAGCCGGCAGTGGAGTAACCAGTTTTCACGATACCAAAGGGGCACCAGCGACCAGAGCTGCTGCAGCATTTCACCGCTGGTCACCACCAGGGTCGTAATGCCGCGCATATGCCAGCGCATCGCCTCTTCCGCACCATCGTAATGTTTTGCACAACGCTGATAGCATTCGCAGAACGTGACCTCAGCCCCGCGTTCCCGCAGCGTTTCGCCCAACAGTTCGCGCCCGCCGTTACCGCGTAAAATGAGTGCACGCTTTCCGGCAATAGTTTGTAATTCAGGTAATTGTAGCAAGACTTCGCTGATTTCCCGATCTAACGGGTAACGAACGTCTGTTCCGCTTACGGTATGCAACGCCAGTGCCGTTGTACGACCAATCGCAAAATAGTGAGGGGCGGTTGGCCAGTTAAGCCCCTGCTGTTGTAGCTGCGCCTGGGCAAATTCCACCGCATGTTGCGACAGCGCAAACAGCAAGTCGCCCTGCTGGAGGGTATTCATATGGTCGGCAAGCGCGGACAGCTCCCGACCGGGGGAGAATTCAATGAGCGGAAAACTCCAGGCCACCTGCCCCAGTGCGCGCAGACGGCTCACTAATTGCTCTCCTGCGGGAGAAGGGCGGGTGACAAGAATACTCATGCAGGGGGTTCTCCATTATAAACCTCAGCCAGGATCTCGCGGGCGCCGTTATCCAGCAGCTCTTCTGCCAGCGACACGCCAAGCTGTTCGGCATCTTGCGCTTTACCACGACGTTCGCCGCGGACCATCTGTGAACCATCCGGTGCGCCAACCAGCGCTCGCAGCCACAGTTCACCGTTAATTAATTCAGCATAGCTGCCAATCGGCACCTGACACCCTCCTTCGAGGCGGGTGTTCATGGCGCGCTCGGCGTTTACGCGGATAGCGGTCTCATCATGGTTCAGCGGGGCAAGCAGCGTGCGGGTACGCTCATCATCCAGACGGCATTCAATGCCGACGGCCCCCTGACCCACAGCCGGCAGCGACAGCTCAGGCGGCAACGCGACGCGAATGCGCGACGTCAGCCCCAGGCGCTTCAGACCCGCAACCGCGAGGATAATGGCATCGTAATCGCCGTTATCCAGCTTGCTCAGACGCGTACCAACGTTACCGCGCAGCGAACGAATGATCAGGTCCGGACGACGTTCTGCCAGCTGACACTGACGACGTAAACTGGACGTGCCAACCACGCTGCCTTCTGGCAACGCATCGAGCGAATCATAGTGATTGGAGACAAACGCATCGCGCGGATCTTCACGCTCGCAAATGGTCACCAGCCCCAGCCCTTCCGGGAACTCGACGGGCACATCTTTCATCGAATGTACGGCGATATCGGCGCGGTTCTCAAGCAATGCCAGTTCCAGTTCTTTGACAAACAGGCCCTTGCCGCCCACTTTAGCCAGTGGCGTATCAAGGATCACGTCACCGCGCGTGACCATCGGCACCAGCTCGACGCACAATCCACTGTGGCAGGCTTCAAGGCGCTGCTTAACATAATGTGCCTGCCAGAGCGCAAGAGGGCTTTGGCGTGTGGCAATTCTCAAAACATTGTCTAACATGCTTGTTACCGTCATTATCAATCGCTAACCATCCTAACATTGTTGACTCTGGGATGGCAGTTTTACGGTGATGAAGAAGAGAGGGACAGGGCGGGGTTCTCGTCAGCCACAGCCGTATTAAGGAATTTACACGTACAGAACGGTGCTACACTGTATGTAGCGCATCTTTCTTTACGGTCAACCGGCAAGGTGTTAAATTGATCACGTTTTAGACCATTTTTTCGTCGGTACCACCATAATGATAAGGGCGAAAAAAGGTAACGGTTCTCTTTTTGTAATACTGCGGGTCCGCTGTTATTTCTGTTTTGAATAGCGTGCGACACCCGGAAACATCAGGCGATACGTCTTGTACCTCTATATTGAGACTCTGAAACAGAGACTGGATGCCATAAACCAACTGCGTGTCGATCGCGCGCTTGCTGCTATGGGCCCTGCTTTCCAGCAGGTATACAGTCTTCTGCCGACATTATTGCACTATCACCATCCGCTGATGCCTGGCTACCTTGACGGTAACGTTCCCAGAGGCATCTGTCTTTTCACGCCTGATGAAACCCAACAACACTACCTGACCGAACTTGAACTCTACCGTGGTATGCCGCCGCAGGAATCACCGAAAGGTGAACTGCCGATTACAGGCGTTTACACCATGGGCAGCACCTCCTCGGTTGGGCAAAGCTGTTCTTCGGACCTGGACATCTGGGTCTGTCATCAGTCCTGGCTCGATAATGACGAGCGTCAGCTGCTGCAGCGAAAGTGCAGCCTGCTGGAAAGCTGGGCCGCGTCGCTTGGCGTAGAAGTCAGTTTCTTCCTGATTGATGAAAACCGTTTCCGTCATAACGAAAGTGGCAGTCTGGGTGGTGAAGACTGCGGCTCAACCCAGCACATCTTATTGCTGGACGAGTTTTATCGTACTGCCGTACGCCTGGCCGGTAAGCGTATTCTGTGGAATATGGTGCCGTGCGACGAAGAAGAGCATTACGACGATTACGTAATGTCGTTGTACTCCCAGGGTGTGTTGACACCAAATGAATGGCTGGATCTGGGTGGCCTCAGTTCGCTTTCCGCCGAAGAGTACTTTGGCGCGAGCCTCTGGCAGCTCTATAAAAGCATTGATTCGCCGTATAAGGCCGTGCTGAAAACCCTGCTGCTGGAAGCCTATTCCTGGGAATACCCCACGCCGCGTTTGCTGGCGAAAGATATCAAGCAGCGTCTGCACGACGGAGAAATTGTCTCCTACGGGCTGGATGCTTACTGCATGATGCTTGAACGCGTCACCGAATACCTGAAAGCCATTGATGACACCACGCGTCTCGATCTGGTGCGTCGATGTTTCTATCTCAAAGTCTGTGAAAAACTCAGCCGCGAACGCGCATGCGTAGGCTGGCGTCGTGAAGTGGTCAGTCAGTTGGTTAAAGAGTGGGGATGGGACGAAGAACGTCTGTCGATGCTTGATAACCGCGCCAACTGGAAAATCGATCAGGTGCGTGAAGCGCACAACGAACTGCTCGATGCCATGATGCAAAGCTACCGCAACCTTATCCGCTTTGCGCGTCGTAACAATCTCAGCGTTTCCGCCAGCCCGCAGGATATCGGGGTGTTGACGCGTAAACTGTATGCGGCGTTTGAAGCATTGCCGGGTAAAGTCACGCTGGTTAACCCGCAGATTTCACCGGACCTGTCAGAACCGAACCTGACCTTTATCTATGTGCCGCCGGGCCGCGCAAACCGCACCGGGTGGTACCTGTACAACCGTGCGCCAAGCATGGACTCGATCATCAGCCATCAGCCGCTGGAATATAACCGCTACCTGAACAAGCTGGTGGCCTGGGCCTGGTTCAACGGCCTGCTGACCTCGCGTACCCGGCTGTTTATCAAAGGCAACGAGGTTGTCGATTTAGCCAAACTGCAGGAGATGGTGGCGGATGTCTCCCACCACTTCCCGCTGCGTCTGCCGGCACCGACGCCAAAAGCGCTCTACAGTCCGTGTGAAATTCGCCATCTGGCGATTATCGTCAACCTGGAATATGACCCGACGGCGGCCTTCCGCAATCAGGTGGTCCATTTTGATTTCCGCAAGCTGGATGTCTTTAGCTTTGGCGAGCAGCAAAACTGCCTGGTGGGCAGCGTAGACCTGCTGTACCGCAACTCGTGGAACGAAGTGCGTACTCTGCACTTCAACGGCGAGCAGGCGATGATCGAAGCGCTGAAAACGATTCTCGGCAAGATGCACCAGGACGCTGCGCCGCCGGACAGCGTTGAGGTGTTCTGCTATAGCCAGCATCTGCGCGGTCTGATCCGTACCCGTGTGCAGCAGCTGGTTTCAGAGTGCATCGAACTGCGCCTCTCCAGTACCCGTCAGGAAACCGGTCGCTTTAAAGCGCTGCGCGTCTCTGGACAGACCTGGGGCCTGTTCTTCGAGCGCCTGAATGTTTCAGTACAGAAGCTGGAAAACGCCATCGAGTTCTACGGCGCCATTTCGCACAACAAGCTGCATGGCCTGTCAGTGCAGGTGGAAACCAACCACGTGAAACTGCCACAGGTCGTGGATGGCTTTGCGAGCGAAGGGATTATTCAGTTCTTCTTTGAAGAGTCGGGTGACGACGCCGGTTTCAACATCTACATCCTGGATGAGACGAACCGCGCTGAGGTTTATCACCACTGTGAAGGCAGTAAAGAGGAGCTGGTGCGCGACGTCAGCCGCTTCTATTCGTCCTCACATGACCGCTTTACCTACGGCTCCAGCTTCATCAACTTTAACCTGCCGCAGTTCTATCAGATTGTGAATGTAGACGGACGTTCGCAGGTGATTCCGTTCCGTACGCAGGCCGTTACGCCAGCGGTTCCCGCCAGCCAGGACACTACCCCGCTGTTGCAGCAGTATTTCTCCTGACAGTTTTTGCCCGGTATGCAGCGCACCACCGGGCAAAACAGACTCAACGAAAACGCACGTCTTCGCCTGCCTGCGCGGTCGCCGCCTGTTCCAGCAGATCCCAGAACGTTTCGCCGCTACGGTCACACACCCATTCGCCCTCTTTCAGATCGAAATGGTAGCCACCCTGTTTGGCGGCCAGCCAGACCTGGTGAAGCGGCTCCTGGCGGTTAATAATAATTTTGCTGCCGTTTTCGAAGCTCAGGGTCAGAATGCCGCCGTTGATCTCACAATCGATATCGCTGTCGCCGTCCCAGTCGTCAAGCCGCTCTTCGATGGTCATCCATAAGGTGTCTGCAAGGCGATGGAATTCACTGTCGTTCATGGTTTTGTTCCTGTTTTTCGTGATGCCGGCAGTATAACGCTAAATAATTCCCGTTGCAGGAAAGCGGCAAACTCTTGCTTTTGTGTCTTCTCCTGCGATGATAGAAACAGATTTGAACTTACGGGCAACTTTATAATGAAAAACGTTTTCCGAACGCTTGCCGTTCTCATCACGCTGTTTAGTCTGACGGGCTGTGGACTGAAGGGACCGCTTTACTTCCCGCCAGCGGATAAAACGGCGCCGCCGCCGACGAAACCTGTGCAAAGCGGTATTGAGTCTTCCACGCCAGACACGAACGATCGTGGCAATAATGGTGGTCCGACTCAGGTTAATCTCTGACGATTACGTTCTGTACCCGCGCAATGGAGCGAATGATGCAGTTCTCTAAGATGCATGGCCTTGGCAACGATTTTATGGTCGTCGACGCGGTAACGCAGAATGTCTTTTTCTCCCCGGAACTGATCCGCCGCCTGGCGGATCGGCATCTGGGCGTGGGGTTCGATCAGCTGCTGGTGGTTGAGCCGCCGTACGATCCTGACCTCGATTTCCACTACCGTATTTTTAACGCTGACGGCAGTGAAGTCTCCCAGTGCGGCAACGGTGCGCGCTGTTTTGCCCGCTTTGTCCGCCTGAAAGGGCTGACGAACAAGCGCGATATCCGCGTCAGTACCGCGAATGGTCGCATGGTGCTCAGCGTCACCGATGACGATCTGGTTCGCGTGAATATGGGCGAGCCGAACTTTGAACCTTCCGCCGTGCCGTTTCGCGCAAACAAAGCGGAAAAGACCTATATTATGCGTGCGGCCGAGCAGACAGTATTGTGTGGCGTCGTCTCGATGGGAAACCCGCACTGCGTGATTCAGGTTGATGATGTGGAGACCGCCGCCGTTGAAACCCTCGGCCCGGTGCTGGAAAGCCATGAACGCTTCCCGGAACGCGCGAACATTGGTTTTATGCAGGTGGTGAAGCGTGAACACATCCGTCTGCGGGTGTATGAACGCGGCGCGGGCGAAACCCAGGCCTGCGGAAGCGGTGCCTGCGCGGCAGTGGCCGTCGGCATCGCTCAGGGGTTACTGGCAGAAGAGGTTCGCGTGGAGTTACCAGGCGGTCGTCTTGATGTCGCCTGGAAAGGACCGGGTCATCCGCTGTTTATGACTGGCCCGGCGGTACATGTCTATGACGGGTTTATCCATCTATGAAGCAACCAGGGGAAGAACTGCAGGAAACGGTGACGGAACTGGACGACAGTGCTGTTGTTGATTATCTGCTGAACAATCCCGCGTTTTTTATTCGCAATGCACGTCTTGTCGAACAGATGCGCGTGCCGCATCCGGTGCGCGGGACCGTGTCGCTGGTCGAATGGCACATGGCTCGCGCGCGCAACCACATCAATCAGCTTGAAGAGAACATGACGCTGCTCATGGAACAGGCGAACAATAACGAAAGCCTGTTCTATCGACTGCTGCATCTGCAGGCGCGTCTGGCCTCGGCCCACAGCCTTGACGAGTTTCTCAGCCGTTTCCACCGCTGGGCGCGAGAACTGGGGCTTGCAGGCGCAACCCTTCGTCTCTTCCCCGACCGCTGGCGCATTGGTGCACCGTCTGGTTTCACCCATCTGGCGCTCAGCCGTCAGGCGTTTGAGCCGCTACGTATTCAGCGCCTGGGTCATCAACATCACTATCTGGGGCCGCTGAACGGACCAGAATTGCTGGTGGTATTGCCAGAAGCCAAAGCGATTGGCTCGGTGGCCATGTCATTGATGGGGCGCGATGGCGACTTAGGCGTGATGTTATTTACCAGTCGCGACGCGCATCACTATGAGCAGGGGCAAGGTACGCACCTGTTGCAGGAGATCGCCCTGATGCTGCCTGAGCTGCTGGAGCGCTGGATTGAGCGCGTATGACGGACGGACTTCTTGCCACTGACGTCGCGCGCTTTCTGCGCTACCTGGGAGTTGAACGTCAGCTTAGCCCCATAACGCTGCTGAACTATCAGCGTCAGCTTGATGCCATCATTCAGATTGCCGATGAAATCGGCCTGAAAAGCTGGCAACAATGTGACGCTGCGACGGTTCGTGGAGTCGTCGTGCGTAGCCGCAGGAAAGGGTTAGGCCCGGCGAGTCTGGCGCTCAGGCTCTCTGCCCTGCGCAGTTTCTTCGACTGGCTGGTGAGCCAGGGCAGCCTTAAAGCCAACCCGGCGAAAGGCATTGCCACGCCAAAAGCACCGCGTCATCTGCCTAAAAATATCGACGTCGATGATGTCAATCGCCTGCTGGATATCGATCTTAACGATCCGCTGGCGGTGCGTGACCGCGCGATGCTGGAGGTGATGTACGGTGCCGGACTGCGTCTGTCTGAACTGGTCAATCTCGATATAAAACATCTCGATCTGGATACCGGCGAAGTGTGGGTGATGGGCAAAGGCAGCAAAGAGCGCCGCCTGCCGATTGGTCGCAACGCTGTCGCCTGGATTGAGCACTGGCTTGACCTGCGCGGGCTGTTTGGCACGGAAGAAGAGGCGCTGTTCCTGTCGAAACTCGGCAAGCGGATCTCGGCGCGTAACGTGCAGAAGCGTTTTGCGGAGTGGGGCATTAAGCAGGGGCTGAACAGCCATGTTCACCCGCACAAGCTGCGCCACTCTTTTGCGACCCACATGCTTGAATCAAGCGGCGATCTGCGCGGCGTGCAGGAACTGCTCGGCCACGCGAATTTGTCCACCACCCAAATTTATACCCACTTAGACTTCCAGCACCTTGCCTCGGTGTATGACGCGGCGCATCCACGCGCCAAACGGGGGAAATAATGCGTTTTTACCGCCCACTGGGTCAGATATCAGCCCTTACCTTTGACCTTGATGACACCCTTTATGATAACCGCCAGGTGATCCTGCGTACCGAGCAGGAGTCGCTGGCGTTTGTGCAGAACTATCACCCGGCGCTGAAGACGATGCAGAACAAGGACTTCCAGCAGCTGCGTCAGTCCCTGCGGGAGACCGAGCCGGACATTTACCATGACGTGACCGAATGGCGTCGACGTGCGGTTGAACAGGCGATGCTGAATGTTGGCATGAGCGCGCGTGATGCGGCGATAGGGGCTGAAGCGTCCATGGAAAACTTCGCCAAATGGCGCAGCCGTATTGATGTGCCACAGGAAACCCACGATACGCTGGCCGCGCTGGCAGAGAAGTGGCCGCTGGTGGCGATTACCAATGGCAATGCCCAGCCTGAGCTGTTTGGTCTTGGCGATTATTTTGAGTTTGTGCTGCGCGCGGGCCCGCACGGGCGCTCGAAACCGTTTAACGATATGTATCACCTGGCGGCGGAAAAACTGAACCTGCCGCTCGGCGAAATGTTGCATGTGGGTGATGACCTGACCACGGACGTGGCCGGGGCGATCCGCTGCGGCATGCAGGCCTGCTGGATCAAGCCGGAAAACGCTGACCTGATGACAACGCCGGACAGCCGTCTTCTGCCGCACGTGGAAATTTCACGGTTGGCATCCCTCACGACGCTGATATAATCATCAATTGTTCTGTATAAATTAACAGGGTTTTGGCGAAGGAATCACATTCGCCTGCCTGACATTACGTGACGGTGCCAATGGACGTTTCTTACCTGCTCGACAGCCTTAATGACAAACAGCGTGACGCGGTTGCCGCTTCGCGCACCAACATGCTGGTGCTGGCTGGGGCGGGCAGTGGTAAGACGCGCGTGCTGGTACACCGTATTGCGTGGCTGCAGAGCGTGGAAAACTGCTCGCCGTACTCCATTATGGCGGTGACGTTTACCAACAAGGCGGCGGCAGAGATGCGCCACCGAATCGCACAGCTGATGGGCACCAGCCAGGGCGGCATGTGGGTGGGGACTTTCCACGGTCTGGCGCATCGCCTGCTGCGGGCGCACCATATGGACGCTAACCTGCCGCAGGATTTCCAGATCCTCGACAGCGAAGATCAGCTGCGTCTGCTGAAGCGTCTTATCAAGGCGATGAATCTCGACGAGAAGCAGTGGCCGCCGCGTCAGGCAATGTGGTACATCAACGGCCAGAAAGACGAAGGGCTGCGTCCGCACCATATTCAGAGCTTCGGCAACCCGGTCGAGCAAACCTGGCAGAACGTTTATAAAGCCTACCAGGAGGCGTGCGATCGCGCAGGTCTGGTGGACTTTGCTGAGCTGCTGCTGCGTGCGCATGAGCTGTGGCTCAACAAACCGCATATCCTGCAGCACTATCGTGAACGCTTCACCAATATTCTGGTGGACGAATTCCAGGATACCAACAACATCCAGTATGCATGGATCCGCCTGCTGGCCGGTGATACCGGCAAGGTGATGATCGTCGGTGATGACGATCAGTCCATCTATGGCTGGCGTGGGGCGCAGGTGGAAAACATTCAGCGCTTCCTCAATGATTTCCCCGGTGCTCAGACCATCCGTCTGGAGCAGAACTACCGTTCGACCAGCAACATTCTGAGCGCCGCCAACGCCCTGATTGAGAACAACAACGGGCGTCTGGGTAAAAAGCTGTGGACCGATGGCGTTGACGGTGAACCGATCTCTATCTACTGCGCATTCAACGAACTTGATGAAGCGCGCTTTGTGGTGAACCGTATTAAAACCTGGCAGGACAACGGTGGCGCGCTGGAGCAGTGTGCCATTCTCTATCGCAGCAACGCCCAGTCGCGCGTGCTGGAAGAGGCGTTGCTGCAGGTGAGTATGCCGTACCGCATTTACGGTGGCATGCGCTTCTTTGAACGTCAGGAGATCAAAGACGCGCTCTCGTATCTGCGTCTGATCGCAAACCGTAATGACGATGCGGCGTTTGAGCGCGTGGTGAACACCCCAACCCGCGGCATCGGTGACCGTACCCTGGACGTGGTGCGCCAGGCCTCCCGCGATCGCCAGCTGACACTCTGGCAGGCGTGCCGCGAGCTGTTGCAGGAGAAAGCGCTCGCCGGACGTGCAGCCAGCGCCTTACAACGCTTCCTGGAGCTGATTGATGCCCTGGCACAGGAAACGGCCGATATGCCTCTGCACGTACAGACTGACCGGGTGATTAAAGACTCCGGTCTGCGCACCATGTATGAGCAGGAGAAAGGCGAAAAGGGCCAGACCCGTATTGAGAACTTAGAGGAACTGGTGACGGCGACGCGCCAGTTCAGCTACAACGAAGAAGACGAAGATTTGATGCCGCTGCAGGCGTTCCTCTCCCACGCGGCGCTGGAAGCGGGCGAAGGGCAGGCAGACACCTGGCAGGATGCGGTTCAACTTATGACCCTGCACTCCGCCAAAGGTCTGGAGTTCCCGCAGGTGTTTATCGTCGGGATGGAAGAGGGGATGTTCCCGAGCCAGATGTCGCTGGATGAAGGTGGGCGTCTGGAGGAGGAGCGTCGTCTGGCCTATGTTGGCGTGACGCGCGCGATGCAAAAGCTGACGCTGACCTATGCCGAAACCCGACGCCTGTACGGTAAAGAGGTGTATCACCGTCCGTCGCGCTTTATCGGCGAACTGCCGGAAGAGTGCGTGGAAGAGGTGCGCCTGCGCGCCAGTATCAGCCGCCCGGTCAGCCATCAGCGTATGGGCTCGCCGATTGCTGAAACGGACACCGGCTACAAGCTGGGTCAGCGCGTGCGTCATGCTAAGTTTGGTGAAGGCACCATCGTCAATCTGGAAGGTAGCGGCGAGCACAGCCGCCTGCAGGTGGCGTTCCAGGGGCAAGGTATCAAATGGCTGGTGGCAGCCTACGCCAGGCTGGAAAATGTGTAACTTTCAGAAAAATATCATTATTTTGTAATAATCTGCTAGCCTTATACGTTGAAGGTCAATTAATGCCCTTCAGCGTTCCGTTGCGTGTTGACGCCACTATTACTGCTGGCGTAACATGCGCGCACGATTACGCTAAGAGGACATTCGCCTTGGACACACCCAGTAGATACTGGCTCAATTCCCTGTCATCCAGGAACAACTCCTAAGGCTATCTCCTCTTGCTGATGGCCTTAGTGGTTGTCAGCGACCTGCATTATTCCCGTCGCGCTGAGTCAGGCTGTTTAATGGTCTGAAACCCAATTTGTTTCTGTGTGCCCACCGAACTGTCCGATATTTTTTGCATTGGGAGTCCCGGTCATGTTGAGCGCATTTCAACTCGAAAATAACCGACTGACTCGGCTTGAAGCCGAAGAGTCACAGCCCCTCATTGATGCCGTATGGGTGGATCTGGTCGAGCCGGACGACGATGAGCGCCTTCGCGTACAATCTGAGCTGGGGCAAAGCCTGGCAACCCGCCCGGAACTGGAAGACATCGAAGCATCTGCTCGTTTTTTTGAAGATGAAGACGGTCTGCATATTCACTCCTTCTTCTTTTTTGAAGACGCCGACGATCACGCAGGTAACTCCACCGTGGCGTTTACCATTCGTGACGGTCGCCTGTTTACCCTGCGCGAGCGTGAGCTGCCCGCGTTTCGTCTCTACCGCATGCGCGCCCGTAGCCAGGCGATGGTCGACGGTAATGCCTACGAACTGCTGCTGGACCTGTTTGAAACCAAAATCGAACAGCTGGCGGATGAAATTGAAAACATCTACAGCGACCTGGAAAAGCTGAGCCGCGTCATCATGGAAGGTCATCAGGGCGATGAATACGACGAAGCGCTCTCGACGCTGGCAGAGCTGGAAGATATCGGCTGGAAGGTGCGTTTGTGTCTGATGGATACCCAGCGCGCGCTGAACTTCCTGGTGCGTAAGGCGCGTCTGCCGGGCGGTCAGCTGGAGCAGGCACGTGAGATCCTGCGCGATATCGAATCCCTGCTGCCGCACAATGAATCGTTGTTCCAGAAGGTCAACTTCCTGATGCAGGCGGCGATGGGCTTTATCAATATCGAGCAGAACCGCATCATCAAGATCTTCTCGGTGGTCTCGGTGGTCTTCCTGCCACCAACGCTGGTGGCCTCGAGCTACGGGATGAACTTTGAGTTTATGCCGGAGCTTAAGTGGAGCTTTGGCTACCCTGGCGCGATTATCTTTATGATCCTCGCCGGGCTGGCGCCGTACCTCTACTTCAAGCGCCGTAACTGGCTGTAAACTTCAGGCGGGTGGCGTTGTGCCTGCCCGCCTCATCACCGCTTACAATCCTTTGCGCGTTCTGCGCTGGGTATAAAGGGCGTCTGCAACAAAAATCGCCAGCGCCACCCAGATAAAGGCAAACGTCACCATCTTATCTGCGCCCGGTACTTCGCCGTAAAACACCACTGCCAGCAGGAACATCAGCGTCGGACCGATGTACTGAAAGAAGCCCAGCGTGGAGAGACGCAGGCGCGTTGCGGCACCGGTGAAGCACAGCAGAGGAATGGTGGTTACCACACCGGCCGCCATCAGCATCAGATTCAACGACAACGGGTTACTGCCCATATGGCTGGTTGCGCTGTCGGCAATACCAAACAGGTAAATCGCCGCGACCGGTAATAGCCACAGGGTTTCAAACAGCATCCCGGTCTGCGCTTCAACGGCTATTTTCTTCCGGACCAGCCCGTAAAACGCAAAGCTGAACGCCAGGCCCAGAGCGATCACGGGCAGCGAACCGAAGGTCCACAGTTGGACCAGCACGCCGCAAAAAGCGAGGATGACCGCCAGCCACTGCATGCGACGGAAGCGCTCGCCCAGGAAAATCATGCCCAGAACAATGTTGACCAGGGGATTAATAAAATAGCCCAGGCTCGCTTCGAGCATGTGATGGTTATTGACTGCCCAGATAAAGAGCAGCCAGTTGCCGCCTATCAGCACGGCTGAGAGGGCCAGCAGGAACACCTTTTTCGGCGTTTTCAGCAGCGTTTTGACGCCAGACCACTGACGGCTAACGCTCATCAGCGCGATCATAAAGAAAAACGACCAAATCACACGGTGTGTGAGGATCTCGTCAGCGGGTACGTAAGCGATAAACTTGAAGTACGCCGGTGCGATACCCCAAATAAAATAAGCGGCAAGGGCGAGTAGTACGCCCTGCCGCGTTTGTTTAGCATCCATCGGGATAATCCGTTACAAAAAAGTGAATTAATTTTACCCGATTTTAGGGTTTCAACCCACCATATAAGTGGCAGTTGCGCTGGCGATATAGACCTGCTCTTCGTTATGCAATTCAACGCGGGCGACGGCAACCTTATTCCCGGCGCGCAGCAGGCTGCTGGTGGCGGTAAAACGGTTTCCGCGCCCGGGACGCAGGTAATCGACGCGTAAATCGATGGTGCCCATACGCGACAAACGCTGGCGCAACTCGTCTTCATTGATGGTGTCATGGCGCGTCAGCGTACTGCCCACACAGACCAGACCCGCCGCCACATCCAGCGCTGAGGCAATCACCCCGCCGTGCAAAATACTCTGCGCCCAGTTGCCTACCATCATCGGCTGGTTGTTGAAGCTGAGCTGGGCAAACGCTTTCTCGTAGCGCTCGAGCTCCAGACCCAGTGCACGGTTAAACGGCATATGGTAAACAAAAATCTCGCCCACGAGTTTTAACGCTTCTTCGGCGGTAAGCATGGCTGACATGAGGCATCACATCCTTATTGTTAATAAAATGTTGATTTTATGCTTCAGCAATAAGGAATTCCACTTTCAGAAACGAGGATGCAGCAGTTGTCGCAGAAGTATGTAGAATATCCGCCACATAACAATTCAACTAATTAACTCTTTGCAGGAGAACACCACCGATGCGGACGTATCTGGCCTGGTTACTGGCGGCGGTTGCGCTGCCCCTCACAGCATATGCCCAGGAAGCGACGATTAAAGAAGTTCACGATCAACCTGCCGTGCAGGGCAGCATTATCGCGAACCTTCTTCAGGAACATGATAATCCGTTCACGCTGTATCCGTATGACACCAACTACGTGATATACACGCAGACCAGCGATCTCAACAAAGAGGCGATAAGCTCCTATAACTGGTCCGATAATGCGCGTAAAGACGAAGTGAAGTTCCAGTTAAGTCTCGCGTTCCCGTTCTGGCGCGGCATTCTGGGACCGAATTCGGTGCTCGGCGCCTCTTACACGCAGAAATCCTGGTGGCAGCTTTCCAACAGTGGCGAATCTTCACCGTTCCGTGAAACCAACTATGAGCCGCAGCTGTTCCTCGGTTTTGCGACCGATTATGAATTCGCGGGTTGGACGCTGCGTGACATTGAGGTGGGCTTTAACCACGATTCAAATGGACGCTCCGACCCTACCTCGCGCAGCTGGAACCGTGCCTATACGCGACTGATGGCGCAAAACGGCAACTGGATGGCGGAAGTGAAGCCGTGGTTTGTGGTGGGCGATACCGACGACAACCCGGATATCACCAAATATATGGGTTATTATCAGCTCAAAATCGGCTATCAGTTGGGTGACGCGGTGCTGAGCGCCAAAGGCCAGTACAACTGGAACACCGGTTACGGTGGCGCGGAACTGGGCCTCAGTTATCCGGTGAGCAAGCACGTTCGGCTCTATACTCAGGTTTACAGCGGTTACGGCGAGTCGCTTATCGATTACAACTTCAACCAGACCCGTGTAGGTGTGGGTGTGATGCTGAACGATATTTTCTAGGCAGCTCGAATGTTTTTTCGTTAAACGTTGAAGTTTCTCTCTCAGGCGCTGAAAATAGCGCCTGTTTTATTTCTGGCAAATGGGGTTAACGTGGCGCAGGCGGAAGTATTGAATCAGGAATCGCTGGCTAAACAGGTTTTGCATGAAACCTTTGGCTACCAGCAGTTCCGCCCTGGCCAGGAAACCATCATTGAAACCGTGCTGGAAGGCCGCGATTGTCTGGTGGTCATGCCTACCGGCGGCGGTAAATCCCTCTGCTATCAGGTGCCTGCGCTGGTGCTCAACGGCTTGACGGTCGTGGTATCGCCTCTTATTTCCCTGATGAAAGATCAGGTCGATCAGCTCCTTGCCAACGGCGTGGCGGCGGCCTGTCTTAACTCCAGCCAGACCCGCGAGCAGCAGCAAGAGGTTATGGCCGGTTGCCGTACCGGGCAGGTTCGCCTGCTGTATATCGCGCCGGAACGTCTGATGCTGGATAACTTCCTCGATCATCTGTCGCACTGGAATCCGGTCCTGCTGGCGGTGGATGAAGCCCACTGTATCTCCCAGTGGGGACATGATTTCCGCCCGGAATATGCGGCGCTCGGCCAGCTCCGTCAGCGTTTTCCCGAACTGCCGTTTATGGCGCTCACCGCGACGGCAGATGACACCACGCGTCAGGATATCGTCCGGCTGCTGGGGCTGAACGATCCGCTGATTCAGGTCAGCAGCTTCGACCGCCCGAACATCCGCTACATGCTGATGGAAAAATTCAAGCCGCTGGATCAGCTTCTGCGCTACGTGCAGGAGCAGCGCGGGAAGTCCGGCATCATCTACTGCAACAGCCGCGCGAAGGTGGAAGACACGGCCGCGCGCCTGCAGAACCGTGGTTTTAGCGCCGCCGCCTACCATGCCGGGCTGGAAAACGCGGTTCGCGCCGATGTGCAGGAGAAATTCCAGCGCGATGACCTGCAGATTGTGGTGGCGACGGTGGCGTTCGGAATGGGGATCAACAAGCCGAACGTGCGCTTCGTCGTACACTTCGACATTCCGCGCAATATCGAATCGTACTACCAGGAAACTGGCCGCGCCGGGCGTGATGGACTGCCTGCAGAAGCCATGCTGTTTTACGATCCGGCCGACATGGCGTGGCTGCGCCGTTGTCTGGAAGAGAAACCGCAGGGCCAACTGCAGGATATCGAACGCCACAAGCTCAACGCGATGGGCGCGTTTGCCGAAGCGCAAACCTGCCGCCGTCTGGTGCTGCTCAACTACTTTGGCGAGGGGCGTCAGGAGCCGTGCGGCAACTGCGATATCTGTCTTGACCCACCAAAGCAATACGATGGCCTGATGGATGCGCGCAAAGCGCTCTCGACCATCTATCGTGTGAACCAGCGCTTCGGCATGGGCTACGTGGTGGAAGTGTTACGCGGGGCGAATAACCAGCGTATCCGCGACATGGGACACGATAAGCTGCCCGTCTACGGTATCGGCAAAGACCAGAGCCACGAGCACTGGGTGAGCATCATCCGTCAGCTGATTCACCTGGGCTTTGCCACGCAAAACATTGCCCAACACTCCGCGCTTCAGCTTACCGAAGCGGCACGTCCGGTGCTGCGCGGGGATATCGAACTGAAGCTCGCGGTTCCGCGCGTTGTCGCCCTGAAGCCGCGGGTGATGCAAAAATCGTACGGCGGCAATTACGACCGCAAGCTGTTTGCCAAACTGCGCAAGCTGCGTAAAGCCATTGCTGATGAAGAGAACATTCCGCCCTACGTGGTCTTCAACGATGCGACGCTTATCGAGATGGCAGAGCAGACGCCGCTCAGCGCCAGCGAAATGCTCAGCGTCAACGGTGTTGGTACGCGCAAGCTGGAACGCTTTGGCAAAGAGTTTATGGCGCTTATCCGTGCTCATGTCGACGGTGACGATGAGGAGTAGTCAGCCAGCCTAAAAAATGTCAGGATGGTGACTCACTTAATTATTTCCCTGCGAGTTAATTATGTTAATGCTATTTCTTACCGTGGCGTTAGTGCACATCGTTGCGCTCATGAGCCCGGGTCCTGACTTTTTCTTCGTGTCCCAAACCGCCGTCAGCCGCTCCCGCAAAGAAGCGATGATGGGGGTACTGGGTATCACCATGGGCGTTATGGTCTGGGCGGCCGTGGCGCTGCTTGGTCTGAACCTGATTCTGGCGAAGATGGCCTGGTTGCACAACATCATCATGGTTGGCGGGGGGCTTTACCTTTGCTGGATGGGCTACCAGATGCTGCGCGGGGCGTTGAAGAAAGAAGAGAAAAAGCCGGAAGAACCGAAAGTTGAGCTGGCAACGGGCGGCCGGAGTTTTATTAAAGGGCTGCTCACCAACCTGGCGAACCCAAAAGCGATTATCTATTTCGGCTCCGTGTTCTCCCTGTTTGTGGGTGACAACGTGGGGGCGGGTGCGCGTTGGGGCATTTTCCTGCTGATCGTGGTGGAAACTTTTGCGTGGTTTACCGTGGTTGCCAGCCTGTTTGCCTTACCGGCGATGCGCCGCGGTTACCAGCGTATTGCGAAGTGGATTGACGGCTTCGCCGGCGCGTTGTTCGCCGGCTTTGGCATTCATCTCATCATTTCTCGCTAAGCATGACGCGCTGACGCAAGCAGCGCGCCTACCAGCATAAACAGCGAACCAAAGATTTTGTTCAGGGCCTTCATCTGCTTAGGCCCTTTAATCCATACCGCAATCCGCTGCGCCAGCGTCGCGTAACCAATCATCACGATGATATCGACAACAATGGTGGTCGCACCCAGCACCACGTACTGCATGACCTGTGGCTGATGCGGGACGATAAACTGCGGGAACAGCGCGGCGAGGAAAACAATACTTTTCGGGTTGGTCAGGTTCACAAACACCGCGCGTTTAAACAGGCGCCCGCGTGTTTGCGTCTGGGCGAGCGTATTAAGATCAATTGAGCCTGCCGCACGCCACTGCTGAATACCGAGCCAAATCAGGTACGCGGCACCGGCCCATTTCAGCACGTCAAAGGCCAGTACCGAGCGGGAGAAGAGCGTACCCAGACCAATGCCCACCAGCACGATATGAATGCCCAGACCGGTCTGCAAACCGGCAATGGACGCCGCGGCACCGCGATAGCCGTGGTTGATGGAGGTGGTCATGGTGTTAATGGCGCCTGAACCTGGGGAAAGGCTAAGGATGATGGATGTCAGCAGATAAGCGAACCACCACTCGAAGGTCATTTGAAACTCCCGAATTGTCTGTTTTTATGCCACAATACGCTATTGTTACGTCATTTTGTGACCGGTGACGAAAAAACGATATTCCTTGGCTTACGGGGGTGGAAACCCGATGTTTCAGCAGAAAAAGGACTGGGAAACACGAGAAAACGCATTTGCTGCTTTCTCTATGGGGCCGCTGACCGATTTCTGGCGTCAGCGTGAGGAAGATGAGTTTACGGGTGTTGGCGATGTTCCGGTACGCTTTGTGCGTTTCCATGATGAGAAAAACGATCGGGTGATCGTGGTCTGTCCGGGACGTATCGAGAGCTACATCAAATACGCTGAACTGGCCTATGACCTGTTCCATCTGGGCTTCGATGTGTTGATTATCGACCATCGCGGGCAGGGGCTTTCTGGCCGCTTATTGTCGGACACGCATCGCGGTCATGTGGATAACTTCAGCGATTACGTCGACGATCTTGCCGCCTTCTGGCAGCAGGAAGTTCAGCCGGGCCCGTGGCGTAAGCGCTATATTCTGGCGCACTCTATGGGTGGGGCGATTTCGACGCTGTTTTTACAGCGCTATGACCACCAGTGTGATGCCATTGCGCTTACCGCGCCAATGTATGGCATCGTCATGCGTTTTCCGGACTGGATGGTGCGCCATATTCTCGACTGGGCTGAGGGCCATCAGCGCATTCGTGAAGGGTATGCCATCGGGACAGGGCGCTGGCGCGCGCTGCCGTTTGCCCTCAACGTATTGACCCATAGCCGGCAGCGTTATCGCCGTAACCTGCGTTTTTATGCCGATGAACCGCGCCTGCGCGTCGGTGGCCCGACATATCACTGGGTGCGGGAAGGGATCCTTGCCGGTGAACAGGTGCTTGCTGGTGTTGGTAAAGATGATACGCCGACACTTCTGATTCAGGCTGAAGAAGAGCGTGTGGTGGATAACCGCATGCATGACCGCTTTTGTGAACTCCGCGCTGCCGCCGGTCACCCTTGCGAAGGGGGTAAACCGCTGGTCATCAACGGCGCGTACCATGAGATCCTTTTTGAAAAGGACGCTATGCGCTCAGTCGCGCTCAACGCCATTGTTGAATTTTTCGACAGGCATAATTGATTGTTGTTTTACCACCAGAGGTTGAAATCCCTATGTACCAGGTTGTTGCATCTGATTTAGATGGCACGCTGCTTTCGCCCGACCATACCCTGTCGCCTTACGCGAAAGAGACCTTAAAGCTTCTGACCGCCCGCGGAGTGAACTTCGTGTTTGCCACCGGCCGCCACCACGTGGACGTGGGGCAGATCCGCGATAATCTTGAGATCAAATCGTACATGATCACCTCCAACGGTGCGCGCGTGCACGATACCGATGGCAACCTGATCTTTACGCATAACCTGGATCGCGACATTGCCGCCGATCTGTTCGGCGTAGTGCATAACAACCCGGACATTATCACTAACGTTTATCGCGATGACGACTGGTTCATGAATCGCCATCGCCCGGATGAAATGCGTTTCTTCAAGGAAGCGGTATTTAACTATTCCCTGTACGAGCCAGGCCTGCTGGAGCCGGAAGGGATCAGCAAGGTGTTCTTTACCTGCGAAAGCCACGAAGCGTTGCTGCCGCTGGAACAGGCGATTAATGCGCGTTGGGGTGACCGCGTCAACGTGAGTTTCTCGACCCTGACCTGTCTGGAAGTTATGGCCGGGGGTGTTTCCAAAGGGCACGCGTTGGAAGCCGTGGCGAAACGTCTGGGCTTCGAACTGAAAGACTGTATCGCCTTCGGTGATGGCATGAACGACGCCGAGATGCTCTCTATGGCGGGCAAAGGCTGCATTATGCAGAATGCACACCAGCGTCTGAAAGACCTGCACCCGGAACTGGAAGTGATTGGGTCTAACGCTGACAACGCGGTACCAAAATACCTGCGCAAACTGTTCCTTGAATAATCTTCATTTGATTGTTTATTGCTCAGTTGTCAACTAAAGAGTTCGCTACAATGCCTGTCCTTCTTTCTGAGAGACAAGCATTGTGGCGCTACTCATTATTACCACTATCCTGTGGGCCTTCTCTTTTAGCCTGATTGGCGAGTATCTCGCCGGGCACGTCGACAGCTACTTCTCGGTGCTGATGCGCGTGGGGCTGGCGGCGCTGGTATTCCTGCCCTTCCTGCGTACACGCGGGCAATCGCTGAAGACCATTTTGCTGTACATGCTGGTGGGGGCGATGCAGCTCGGCATCATGTACCTGTTCAGCTTCCGGGCTTACGTCTACCTGTCTGTCTCTGAATTTCTGCTTTTCACCGTGCTTACACCGCTCTATATCACGCTGATTTACGATCTGCTCAGCAAACGTCGTTTGCGCTGGGGATATCTGTTGAGCGCGGCGCTGGCGGTGATCGGGGCGGCGATTATTCGCTACGACAAAGTGAGCGACCACTTCTGGACCGGGCTGATGTTCGTGCAGCTGGCGAACCTCAGCTTTGCCATCGGTATGGTCGGGTACAAGCGCCTGATGGAAACCCGACCGATGCCACAGCATAACGCGTTCGCCTGGTTCTATATGGGGGCAGCTATCGTCGCGGTGGCGGCATGGTTTATGCTCGGTAACCCGCAAAAGCTCCCGACGACAACCCTGCAGTGGGGCGTTCTGGTCTGGCTGGGCGTGGTGGCATCGGGGCTGGGTTACTTCATGTGGAACTACGGCGCTACGCAGGTAGACGCCGGTACGCTGGGGATCATGAACAACGTGCATGTGCCTGCAGGGCTGCTGGTGAACCTTGCCATCTGGCAGCAGCAGCCTCACTGGCCGAGCTTCCTTATTGGGGGAGCAGTGATTCTGGCTTCGCTGTGGGTCCATCGCCGTTGGGTCGCTCCGCGCTCCGCACAAACGGAAGATGATCGCACGCGTGGTTCCGCGCAGAGCGAATAAACGCTTCCGTAATCGGCTGACGCTGCTCGCCATCGCGCACGGCGGCGTACAGCCGGCTCCATAGTCCCTCACCCAGGGTTTTAGTGACAACCAGACCCTGGCGTTCAAAACTCTCCACAACCCAGTGTGGCAGCGCAGCGATGCCCATTCTGGCGGCAACCATCTGAATTAACAGCAGGGTGTTATCCACGCTTTTGAGCTGCGGGCTAATGCCGGCCGGCTGCAGGAAGTGACGCCAGATATCCAGCCGACTGCGCTGTACCGGGTAAATCAGCAGCGTTTCACTGGCTAAATCTTCCGGGGTGATACGCGTTTTACTGGCCAGCGGATGATCCGGAGCCAGCACCAGACGTACCTCATAATCAAACATTGGCGAATAGTGCAGGCCGCTGCGGGGCAGAATGTCTGAGGTCATCACCAGATCCAGTTCGCCCTGCTGGAGCGACGGCTGCGGGTCGAACGTCACGCCGGATTTGAAATCCATCTCCACCTGCGGCCACCTCTGGCGGAAGTTCTCAAGCGCGGGTGTCAGCCATTGAATACAGCTGTGACACTCAATGGCGATACGCAGTCTGGTTTGCTGCGGCTCGTTACAGGACTGCAGCGCGCTGGCTATTTGCGGCAGCACCTGATTAGCCAGCTGCAGCAGGATCTCGCCCTGAGGCGTAAAGCGTAGCGGCTGGCTCTTACGCACAAAAAGACGAAAGCCGAGGCGTTGTTCCAGATCGCTGAACTGGTGAGAAAGGGCGGACTGGGTCTGGTGCAGCGTGGCTGCCGCCGCCGCGAGAGAACCGCAATTTCGCAACGCTTGTAGCGTTTTCAGGTGTTTAATCTCGATCATGAAAGTCCTTCACTTCGCCATGAACATTTTGCGCTTGAGGAATATACAGTAACTGCCAATTATGGATGTGTAAACATCTGGATGGCTAAATACGAAAAATTCACAGGGGACACACCATGACAATTCGCAATCACACTCTCGGTTTCCCTCGCGTTGGCCTTCGCCGCGAGCTGAAAAAAGCGCAGGAAAGTTACTGGGCAGGTACCTCTGGCCGTGAAGAATTGCTGGCCGTGGGCCGCGAACTGCGTGCGCGCCACTGGGAACAGCAAAAGCAGGCGGGCATTGACCTGCTGCCCGTGGGCGATTTCGCCTGGTACGACCATGTTCTGACCACCAGCCTGCTGCTTGGCAACGTGCCGGCTCGTCATCAGAACAAAGATGGATCGGTAGATATCGACACCCTGTTCCGCATTGGCCGTGGTCGTGCGCCAACGGGAGAGCCTGCGGCAGCGGCGGAAATGACCAAGTGGTTCAACACCAACTATCACTATATGGTGCCGGAATTTGTGAAAGGCCAGCAGTTCAAACTGAGCTGGACCCAGTTGCTCGACGAAGTCGATGAAGCGCTGGCGCTGGGCCACCAGGTGAAACCGGTACTGCTGGGGCCGGTAACGTATTTGTGGCTGGGTAAAGTGAAAGGCGAGCAGTTTGACCGTCTCAGCCTGCTGAACGATATTCTGCCGGTCTACAAACAGGTGCTGATTGAACTGGGTAAACGCGGAATTCAGTGGGTGCAAATCGATGAGCCTGCGCTGGTGCTGGAGCTGCCGCAGGCGTGGCTGAAAGCGTTTAAACCCGCTTACGATGCCCTTACTGGTCAGGTGAAGCTATTGCTGACCACCTATTTTGAAGGCGTGACGCCGAACCTGAGTACTATTACTGCGCTGCCGGTTCAGGGTCTTCATGTTGACCTGGTCCACGGCAAAGATGACCTGGCCGAACTGCACAAACGTCTGCCCGAAGAGTGGCTACTCTCGGCCGGACTGGTGAATGGCCGTAACGTCTGGCGCGCCGATCTGAGCGAGAAATATGCACAGATTAAAGATATCGTCGGCAAACGTGAGCTGTGGGTGGCCTCCTCCTGCTCTCTGCTGCACAGCCCAATCGATCTGAGTGTGGAAACCCGTCTGGATCCCGAGGTGAAGAGCTGGTTTGCCTTTGCGCTGCAAAAATGTGAAGAGCTGGCGCTGCTGCGTGATGCGTTAAATAGCGGTGACACCACGGCCATTACCGACTGGAGCGCCCCCATTCAGGCGCGTCGTCATTCGGCGCGCGTCCACAACCCGGCGGTCGAAAAACGTCTGGCGGCCATTACCGCGCAGGACAGCCAGCGTCAGAGCCCCTATGAAGTGCGTGCCGAAGCCCAGCGTGCCCGTTTCAACCTGCCAGCGTGGCCAACCACCACCATCGGCTCCTTCCCGCAGACGACGGAGATCCGCGGCCTGCGTCTGGATTTCAAAAAGGGCAACCTCGATGCGAATCACTACCGCACCGGCATCGCTGAGCACATCAGACAGGCGATTGTTGAGCAGGAACGTTTAGGTCTGGACGTGCTGGTGCACGGTGAAGCCGAGCGTAACGACATGGTGGAATACTTCGGCGAACATCTGGACGGTTTCGTCTTTACGCAGAACGGTTGGGTGCAGAGCTATGGTTCCCGCTGTGTGAAGCCACCGGTGGTGATTGGTGACGTCAGCCGCCCGCAAGCGATCACCGTAGAGTGGGCAAAATTCGCCCAGTCCCTGACCGACAAACCGGTGAAAGGGATGCTGACCGGCCCGGTGACGATCCTCTGCTGGTCCTTCCCGCGTGAAGATGTGACCCGTGAAACCATCGCCAAACAGATTGCGCTCGCGCTGCGTGATGAAGTGGCCGATCTGGAAGCGGCGGGTATCGGCATCATCCAGATTGATGAACCGGCGCTACGCGAAGGTTTGCCGCTGCGTCGCAGTGACTGGGATGCTTATCTGAAGTGGGGTGTGGAGGCTTTCCGCCTCAACGCCGCGGTCGCGAAAGACGACACGCAGATCCACACCCACATGTGTTACTGCGAATTTAACGACATTATGGATTCGATTGCCGCGCTGGATGCCGACGTGATCACCATCGAAACGTCGCGTTCAGACATGGAACTGCTGGAGTCCTTCGAAGCGTTCGAGTATCCAAACGAAATTGGGCCGGGTGTCTACGACATCCACTCCCCGAACGTACCGAGCGTGGAGTGGATTGAAAGCCTGCTGAAAAAAGCCGCCCAGCGGATCCCGGCTGAGCGCCTGTGGGTCAACCCGGACTGCGGACTGAAAACCCGCGGCTGGCCGGAGACCCGCGCGGCACTCGCGAACATGGTCAGGGCGGCGCAGAATTTGCGTCAGGCCTGATAAATCCGAAGCCCGGCAAGGCGTAGCCGCGACCGGGCTTTTGTTTTACGCTTTTTTCCCGCCGTACTGGCTGAACCATGCCAGCATCCGCTGCCAGCCATCTTTAGCCGATTCCGCGTGATAGCTCGGACGATAGTCGGCATTAAAGGCGTGGCCGGCATCCGGGTAAACGATGATTTCAGCTTTTGCATTGGCTGCGCGGAGCGCATGGCGCATGGTCTCTACCGTATCAAGCGGGATCCCGGTGTCCTGGCCGCCATAAAGCCCTAAGACTGGGGCATTTAACTCGGTGGCGATATCAACGGGATGCTTCGGCGAGTTCAGCGTTTTCTCCCCCACCAGTTTGCCGTACCAGGCAACGGCGGCTTTAAGCTGCGGATTATGTGCGGCATACAGCCAGCTGATACGTCCTCCCCAGCAGAAACCCGTCACCATCAGACGATGTGCGTCGCCGCCATTGCGCGCAGCCCAACTGGCCACGTGGTCCAGATCGGCCAGTACCTGTGCATCCGGCACTTTGCTGACCAGGTTGCTGAACAGCGTCGGTATATCGCTGTAGTCGTTCGGATCGCCCTGACGGAAATAGAGCTCTGGCGCAACAGCCAGATAACCTTCCAGCGCCAGACGGCGGCAAAGGTCGCGAATATGTTCGTGAACGCCGAAAATTTCCTGAACCACAATCACGATGGGCAGCGGGCCGTCGGCCGATTTTGGCCGCGCGTGGTAAGCAGGCATATTCTCCCCCTGTGAGGGGATGGAGGTCTCACCTGCCGTAATGGCCTCTTCAGGTGTTGAGACGATGGTTGATGCATGAGGGGCCGCTGCAGGTGCAAAACCGGTTTTTTCAGTCATGGCATTCTCCGTACCAATGAGTTAGCGCAAAGGTAAATATAGTCACCAGGTTAACAATTCACAGTGCCTGAAACGGTCTATCTTTTGTGCAGCACCTGACGATATAACTTGTTAATGTGATGTGAATCACTATTTCATGGAAATTTACTGCAATCATTTTCATTCATGGTGAGATGTGTCACGTAATTCTGCTTACTGCTTCTGTAAAGTACCTTTTTACTTCTTCTGACTAACCGACCCACAGAGGAGTCACCTATGTCTAAGTCTGATGTTTTTCATCTCGGCCTCACTAAAAACGATTTACAAGGGGCTACGCTGGCTATCGTCCCGGGCGATCCTGAGCGTGTGGAAAAGATCGCCGCGCTGATGGATAAGCCGGTTAAGCTTGCTGCCCATCGTGAATTCACCACCTGGCGCGCTGAGCTGGATGGCAAAGCGGTGATCGTCTGTTCTACCGGTATCGGTGGCCCGTCCACCTCAATTGCTGTTGAAGAGCTGGCGCAGCTGGGCATTCGTACTTTCCTGCGTATCGGGACTACCGGTGCCATTCAGCCGCATATCAACGTTGGCGACGTGCTGGTGACAACCGCTTCCGTGCGTCTGGACGGCGCGAGTCTGCACTTTGCCCCTATGGAATTCCCGGCGGTGGCGGATTTCGAATGCACCACCGCACTGGTTGAAGCCGCGAAATCCGTTGGCGCAACCACCCACGTAGGCGTGACCGCCTCTTCTGATACCTTCTACCCAGGCCAGGAGCGTTATGACACCTTCTCCGGCCGCGTGGTAAGCCGTTTCAAAGGTTCTATGGAAGAGTGGCAGTCTATGGGCGTAATGAACTACGAAATGGAATCTGCAACCTTGCTGACCATGTGCGCAAGCCAGGGTCTGCGTGCCGGTATGGTGGCGGGCGTTATCGTCAACCGTACCCAGCAGGAGATCCCGAACGCGGAAACCATGAAGCAGACCGAAAGTCATGCGGTGAAAATCGTGGTTGAAGCAGCGCGTCGCCTGATCTAATCCCTTCTTATACGAAAAAAGGCCGACCCGTTCGGCCTTTTTTTTGCGTAGCGCCTCGCAGGAAAACCCTTTCAAACTGGACGTTTATACAGCACAATTCTATTTTGTGCAGGTAATACGTTGATGCAGGGGGCATTGTGGATATCTCAATCCTGATTTATGCAGTGATTGCGCTGGTGGGCGTGGGGGCAGGCTGGCTGATTTCCAGCTACCAGCACGCGCAACAAAAGGCCGATCAGCTGGCCGAGCGCGAAGAGATAGTCGCCGATTTAAGCGCAGCAAAACAGCAGGTTGCGCTGAGCGAACACTGGCGTGACGAATGCGAACTGCTCAACAACGAGCTGCGCAATCTTCGCGATATCAACACCTCGCTGGAGGCCGATCTCCGCGAAGTGACTACCCGCCTCGAATCCACCCAGCTGCATGCGGAAGATAAAATCCGCCAGATGATGAACAGCGAGCAACGCCTCAGCGAGCAGTTCGAGAATCTCGCGAACCGCATTTTTGAACACAGCAACCGCCGCGTAGACGAACAAAACCGCCAAAGCCTGAATAGCCTGCTAACGCCCCTGCGTGAACAGCTGGACGGCTTTCGTCGTCAGGTACAGGACAGCTTTGGGCAGGAGGCTCGCGAGCGGCACACGCTGGCGCATGAAATTCGCAATCTTCAGCAGCTGAATGCGCAAATGGCGCAGGAAGCGGTCAACCTGACCCGTGCGCTGAAGGGCGATAACAAAACCCAGGGCAACTGGGGGGAAGTGGTGCTGACCCGCGTGCTGGAGGCCTCTGGCCTGCGGGAAGGGTATGAATACGAAACGCAGGTGAGTATCGAGAACGATGCCCGCTCGCGTATGCAGCCTGATGTGATTGTGCGGCTCCCGCAGGGCAAAGATGTGGTGATAGACGCCAAAATGACGCTGGTGGCTTATGAGCGCTATTTCAATGCGGAAGATGACTACACCCGCGAGTCGGCGCTGCAGGAGCACATCGCCTCCGTGCGTAACCACATTCGTCTGCTGGGCAGAAAAGACTACCAGCAGTTACCCGGCCTGCGCTCGCTGGATTACGTCCTGATGTTTATTCCGGTTGAACCCGCGTTCTTGCTGGCGCTCGACAGACAGCCTGAACTGATTACCGAAGCCCTAAAAAATAACATTATGCTGGTGAGCCCCACCACGCTGCTGGTGGCATTGCGCACTATTGCCAACCTGTGGCGCTATGAACATCAGAGCCGTAATGCGCAGCAGATTGCCGATCGCGCCAGCAAGCTTTACGACAAAATGCGCCTTTTTGTGGATGATATGTCCTCGGTCGGGCAAAGCCTTGACCGCGCCCAGGATAACTATCGCCAGGCGATGAAAAAACTCTCTTCCGGGCGTGGCAACTTACTGGCGCAGGCCGAAGCGTTTCGTTCCCTGGGTGTGGAGGTGAAGCGCGAGATTAATCCGGAATTAGTTGAGCAGGCCACCGCCCAGGATGAAGAGTTTCGCCTGCGCGAAGGCGCTGGCGAACAAAAGACAAACAGTGAAGACAATACGTTAGCGACAGATTTAACGTCAGACGAGCGTCCGGCACGTTTCTTTCGCGAAGGTTGAAACGTAGGGCAAACGCGCCCAATCTGTTACACTTCACGAACATTTTACTGATAAGCAGGCTCTGAGATGGTTGACGATTCACAAGACACGACGCACTTTGGCTTTCAGACTGTCGCCAAAGCGCAGAAAGCTGATATGGTGGCCCACGTATTTCATTCCGTGGCGGCGAAGTACGATGTGATGAATGACTTGATGTCGTTCGGCATTCATCGCTTGTGGAAGCGCTTCACCATCGACTGTAGCGGTGTGCGTCGTGGACAAACGGTACTGGATTTAGCCGGCGGTACAGGCGATTTGACAGCAAAATTCTCCCGTCTGGTGGGCGAAACCGGTCGCGTTGTTCTGGCAGATATTAACGACTCAATGCTCAAAATGGGACGTGAGAAGCTGCGTAACATCGGCGTGGTAGGTAATGTCGAGTATGTGCAGGCGAACGCCGAAGCGCTGCCTTTCCCGGATAATACCTTTGACTGCATCACTATCTCCTTCGGCCTGCGTAACGTCACCGATAAAGAAAAAGCGCTGCGCTCCATGTACCGCGTGTTAAAGCCGGGTGGACGCCTGCTGGTGCTCGAATTCTCCAAACCGATTCTTGAGCCGTTAAGCAAAGCTTACGACGCATACTCATTCCATGTGCTGCCGCGCATTGGTGAGCTGGTGGCAAACGACGCGGAAAGCTATCGGTACCTGGCGGAATCTATCCGTATGCACCCGGATCAGGACACTTTAAAGGCCATGATGCAGGATGCGGAATTCGAGAACGTTGAGTATTTCAACATGACGGCAGGTGTCGTCGCGCTGCATCGCGGTTATAAGTTCTGAGTGGAGGTTTCCCGTGCCCTTTAAACCCTTAGTCACCGCAGGCATCGAGAATGTCCTGAATGCCTTTCTTTACCGCGCACCGGCGCTAAAAGCCGCACGTCAGCGGCTTAACGGCAAGGTGCTGCGTGTTGTTCTGAAAGAGTTCTCGACGCCGCTTGTGCTGGTTTTCAGTGAACGCCAGCTTGACGTTCTGGGTGAGTGGGAAGGTGAAGCCGACTGCTCCGTGATTACGCACATGAGCGTGCTGCCAAAATTACGTGACCGTCAGCAGCTTACGGCGCTTATCCGCAGCGGTGAGCTGGAAGTGGAAGGCGACATTCAGGTCGTACAGAATTTCGTTGCGCTCAGCGATCTGGCCGAGTTTGACCCGGCAGAGCTGCTTGCGCCTTTCATTGGCGACATTGCTGCCGAAGGGATCGGTAAAGCCATTCATGGCGGTACGGCTTTCCTTCGCAAGAGTCTGCAACGGCAGCAACGCTATGCGGCGGAAGTACTGACTGAAGAGTGGCGTATGGCCCCTGGCGCGCTTGAAGTTGCATGGTTTGCGGAAGAGACCGCAGCGGTTGAACGCGCGGTGGATGCCTTAACCAAACGGCTGGAAAAACTGGAGGGCAAATGACGCCTGGTGAAATTCGGCGCCTCTATTTTATCGTCCACACCTTTTTGAGTTACGGGCTCGACGAGCTTATCCCCAAAATGCGTATCACGCTGCTGCTTCGCATCTGGCGGCGGATGTTGTTCTGGATGCCTAATCGTCATAAAGATCAGCCGCTGGGTGAACGTCTTCGCCTGGCGCTCCAGGAGCTGGGCCCGGTATGGATTAAGTTCGGGCAAATGCTCTCGACTCGCCGCGATCTTTTCCCGCCGCAGATTGCCGATGAACTGGCACTGCTGCAGGACCGCGTTGCACCGTTTGACGGTGTGAGAGCGAAAAAACAGATCGAAGAGGCGATGGGCAATATTCCTGTCGAGACATGGTTTGACGATTTCGAAATAGAACCTCTTGCTTCAGCCTCCATCGCCCAGGTGCATACAGCCCGTCTGAAAGAGAACGGCAAAGAGGTGGTTATCAAAGTGATCCGCCCGGACATCATGCCGGTAATCCGAGCGGACATGAAGCTTATCTATCGGCTTGCACGCTGGGTTCCGCGCCTGCTCCCCGACGGACGCCGTTTGCGCCCAATGGAAGTTGTGCGGGAGTATGAAAAAACGCTGATTGATGAATTAAACCTGCTGCGTGAATCGGCAAATGCCATCCAGCTGCGCCGGAACTTTGAAAACAGCCCGATGCTCTATGTGCCGGAAGTGTATTCGGACTACTGCAGCCAGAACATGATGGTAATGGAGCGGATTTACGGTATTCCGGTCTCGGATGTGGCAGCCCTGGAAAAGCAGGGAACCAACATGAAGCTGCTGGCCGAGCGTGGCGTACAGGTCTTCTTTACCCAGGTATTCCGCGACAGCTTTTTCCACGCGGACATGCACCCGGGGAATATCTTCGTCAGTTATGAGCACCCGGAAGACCCGAAATATATCGGTATTGACTGCGGTATTGTGGGCTCGCTGAACAAAGAAGATAAGCGCTATCTCGCTGAGAACTTCATCGCCTTCTTTAACCGTGATTACCGCAAGGTGGCCGAGCTGCACGTTGATTCTGGCTGGGTTCCGCCGGACACCAACGTCGAAGAGTTTGAGTTTGCTATCCGTACCGTCTGCGAGCCGATTTTTGAAAAGCCGCTGGCAGAAATTTCCTTCGGACACGTATTGCTGAACCTGTTTAACACGGCACGCCGCTTCAACATGGAAGTGCAGCCACAGTTAGTTTTACTTCAGAAAACATTACTTTACGTTGAAGGTGTAGGTCGACAGCTCTATCCTCAGTTAGACTTATGGAAGACTGCGAAACCTTTCCTTGAATCCTGGATTAAGGATCAGGTGGGCATTCCGGCGCTGGTGCGCTCTATTAAAGAGAAAGGCCCGTTCTGGATAGAAAAAATGCCTGATATTCCTGAACTGATTTACGACAGTTTGCGTCAGAGCAAGAACCTTCAGCACAGCATGGATAAAATCGCCCGCGAGCTTCAGTCCAGCCGTGTTCGACAGGGGCAGTCGCGCTATCTCTTTGGCATTGGAGCAACGCTGCTGCTGAGTGGTACGCTGTTGCTGATTACTCGCCCTGACTGGCAGATGATGCCCGCCTGGCTGATGGCTGGCGGTGTTGTGGTCTGGCTCGCCGGCTGGAGAAAAACGCGCTGATTTTGCGTCGCTATCGACGGGTCGCCTACGTATAATGCGACCTGACTCATTAATCATCTATCCCTGAGGTACATGTATGGGTGGTATCAGTATCTGGCAATTGTTGATCATTGCCGTCATCGTCGTGCTGCTGTTTGGCACGAAAAAGCTCGGTTCTATCGGCTCCGATCTGGGCGCGTCTATCAAAGGCTTCAAGAAAGCGATGAGCGATGATGAGAGCAAGCAGGATAAAACCAGCCAGGATGCTGACTTTACTGCTAAATCCATCTCCGACAAGCAGGAAGAGGCGAAAAAAGAAGACGCTAAACGCCACGATAAAGAGCAGGTGTAATTCGTGTTCGACATTGGTTTTAGTGAGCTGCTGCTGGTCTTTGTGATTGGCCTGATAGTGTTAGGACCCCAGCGTCTGCCGGTGGCGGTGAAAACCGTTGTGGGCTGGGTACGCGCGCTGAGATCGCTGGCTTCGACCGTACAAAATGAGCTGGCGCAGGAACTTAAGCTGCAGGAGTTTCAGGAAAGCCTGAAAAAGGTGGAAAAGGCGAGCATGGATAACCTGACGCCTGAACTGAAAGCCTCAATGGATGAACTGCGTGAAGCGGCAGAATCCATGAAGCGCTCCTACAGCGTCAACGATCCTGAAAAGGCGAGCGATGAAGCCAACACCATCCACAACCCGGTGGTGAAGGACAGCGAAGCGCAGCGCGAGGGCGTTACGCCTGCCAGCGCGGAGCATCAGGCTACCGCGCCTGAACAAACGCCGCAGGAATCTGAACCGAAAAAACAGACGCAGCCGGAAGCACCGGTAGTAAAAGCGGCTGACGTTAAGCCTGCCGCGCCTGTTTCCGAATCATCCCCCTCGTCGAGTGATAAAGCGTAAACATGGCAGTAGATGATACCCAACCGCTGATTACGCACCTCATAGAGCTGCGTAAGCGCCTGTTAAACTGCATTATCGCGGTTTTCCTCATTTTCTTATGCCTGGTCTATTTCGCCAATGATATCTACCAGGTTGTCTCTGCGCCGCTGATCAAGCAGATGCCGCTGGGGGCAACGATGATCGCAACGGACGTTGCATCACCGTTCTTTACCCCTATTAAGCTCACATTCTGGGTATCGCTGATTGCCTCTGCGCCGGTCATTCTTTATCAGGTGTGGGCGTTTGTGGCGCCAGCGCTGTACAAGCATGAACGCAAGCTGGTGATCCCGCTGCTGGTATCCAGCTCGCTGCTGTTCTATATCGGCATGGCGTTCGCCTACTTTGTTGTCTTCCCGCTGGCCTTTGGCTTCCTGACGCATACCGCGCCGGAAGGGGTTCAGGTGTCGACGGATATCGCCAGCTACCTCAGCTTTGTGATGGCGCTGTTTATGGCGTTCGGTGTGGCATTCGAAGTGCCGGTAGCCATTGTGCTGCTTTGCTGGGTAGGAGTGACGACCCCTGATGACCTGCGTAAGAAGCGCCCGTATATCCTGGTCGGCGCGTTTGTGGTTGGCATGCTGCTCACACCACCTGACGTCTTCTCACAAACGCTGCTGGCAATACCGATGTATTGTCTGTTTGAAGTCGGCGTATTCTTCTCGCGTTTCTACGTGGGAAAAGGGCGTCGGTCGGATGACGAAGACGATACGTCGGAAAAGACCACTGAAGAGTAAAACCAGCCGCCCGTCAGGGCGGTTGTGCTATGGGGAATCGCATGTTTGATATCGGACTCAACCTGACCAGCTCGCAGTTTGCGAAAGACTGCGATGAAGTCGTCGCGCGTGCTTTTGCCGCCGGGGTGAAAGGACTGCTCCTGACGGGAACCAACCTGCATGAAAGCGAGCAGGCGCAACAGCTTGCTCAACGCTATGATCGCTGCTGGTCAACCGCTGGCGTGCATCCTCATGACAGCAGCCAGTGGACGCCGCAGAGCGCTGAAATCATACACAGGCTGGCGAAAACCCCTGAAGTCGTGGCCATTGGCGAATGTGGTCTCGATTTCAACCGTAACTTTTCCACGCCAGCCGAACAGGAAAACGCCTTCACCGCCCAGCTCGCCCTGGCGGCAGAGCTTGGAATGCCTGTGTTTATGCACTGCCGTGACGCGCATGAGCGATTCCTCGCCTTACTGGAACCCTGGCTCGATAAACTGCCCGGTGCGGTACTGCACTGCTTTACCGGTTCACGGCAGGAAGCGCTGGATTGTCTGGAACGCGGGTTATATCTGGGCATTACCGGCTGGGTTTGCGATGAACGTCGCGGGCTTGAGCTTCGCGAGCTGTTGCAGGTGATCCCGGCGGACCGCTTGCTTGTTGAAACCGACGCACCTTATCTGCTGCCGCGAGATATGCAACCCAAACCGGCTTCTCGACGTAACGAACCGGCCTATCTGGGGCATATTCTTGAGAGCGTAGCGCGCTGGCGCGGAGAAGACCCGCACTGGCTGTGCGCACAGACGGATGACAACGTGCGTCGCCTGTTCGGGATAGACGTTTAAACTTTGCGGAAGTCGGTGTTTTTCACGCTCTGCAATACCTGCTTATTCAGCAGGTTGAGCAGCAGCATGGAGCGTGCTTCACCGTCAGGCTCGGCGAAAATCGCCTGTAAGCCCTCGAAAGCCCCTTCAGTGATGACGACGCTGTCGCCTGCGTAGGGGGTTTCCGGATCGGTGATGCCTTCAGGTTGCTGGTACACCGAAAGCTGATGAATCACCGTTGACGGGACCGTGGCCGGGTGAGCGCCAAAACGCACAAAGTGGCTGACACCGCGTGTGGCGCTGATGGTCGTGGTGTGAATCACTTCCGGGTCGAACTCAACGAACAGATAGTTCGGGAATAATGGCTCACTGACGGTCGTGCGCTTCCCGCGCTGCATTTTTTCAAGCGTGATCACGGGTGTCAGGCAATTTACAGACTGACGTTCAAGATGTTCCTGCGCGCGCTGAAGTTGCCCGCGTTTGCAATACAGTAAATACCAGGCCTGCATAATCACTCTTTCCCTTAGTTCGGGGCGCAAGCATATCAAAACCCTGGCGGGATCGCTAAGTTGATTATAATGGGGGAAAAGGGAACAGAATGCATAAGTTCACGCTAATTTAACAAAATTACAGCATCAAGCAGGCTTACGCCGTATAATGAAGCGCTTACAGAGAGGCCATGACTAACTGCATGAAATACCACGATCTCCGCGACTTCCTGACGCTGCTGGAAAAGCAGGGCGAACTCAAACGCATTACACTTCCTGTTGATCCTTATCTGGAAATGACAGAAATTGCTGACCGCACCCTGCGTGCCGGTGGCCCCGCTTTACTGTTTGAAAACCCAAAAGGGTATTCGATGCCGGTGCTGTGCAACCTGTTTGGCACACCGCGCCGTGTGGCGTTGGGGATGGGACAGGAGGACGTCACGGCGCTGCGCGAAGTGGGTAAACTGCTGGCGTTTCTGAAAGAGCCAGAACCACCGAAAGGTTTCCGCGATCTGTTCGATAAACTGCCGCAGTTTAAGCAGGTGCTAAACATGCCAACCAAACGTCTGCGCGGCGCACCGTGTCAGCAGAAAGTGCTGGAAGGCGATGCGGTGGATCTGACTAAAATTCCGGTCATGCAATGCTGGCCTGAAGATGCTGCGCCGCTTATCACCTGGGGGCTCACCGTCACGCGTGGTCCGCACAAAGAGCGACAAAATCTGGGTATTTACCGCCAGCAGCTGATTGGCAAGAATAAGCTCATCATGCGCTGGTTGTCACATCGTGGCGGCGCCCTGGATTTCCAGGAGTGGTGTACTGAACACCCGGGCGAGCGTTTCCCGGTTTCCGTTGCGTTAGGCGCCGATCCGGCCACGATTCTGGGGGCGGTAACGCCAGTGCCGGATACGCTGTCCGAATATGCCTTTGCAGGCCTGCTGCGCGGAACCAAAACCGAAGTCGTGAAGTGTATTTCTAATGACCTTGAAGTTCCTGCCAGCGCGGAGATCGTTCTGGAAGGTTACCTTGAGCAGGGCGAAATGGCACCGGAAGGGCCATACGGTGACCACACTGGCTATTACAACGAAGTTGATAACTTCCCGGTGTTTACCGTCACGCACATCACCCAGCGTGAAGATGCGATTTACCACTCCACCTATACCGGACGTCCACCGGATGAACCGGCGGTACTGGGAGTGGCGCTGAACGAAGTGTTTGTGCCGATCCTGCAAAAGCAGTTCCCGGAAATTGTTGATTTTTACCTGCCGCCGGAAGGGTGTTCGTATCGCCTGGCGGTGGTGACGATGAAGAAGCAATATCCTGGTCACGCTAAACGCGTGATGATGGGCGTATGGTCTTTCCTGCGCCAGTTTATGTATACCAAATTTGTTATTGTCTGCGATGATGATGTTAACGCCCGCGACTGGAATGACGTTATCTGGGCCATTACTACGCGAATGGATCCGGCGCGCGATACGGTGTTAGTCGAAAACACGCCGATAGATTATCTGGATTTTGCCTCGCCGGTCTCCGGTCTTGGCTCAAAAATGGGACTGGATGCCACAAACAAATGGCCCGGCGAAACCGAGCGTGAATGGGGTCGACCGATCAAAAAAGATCCTGCCGTGACCGCGCGCATTGACGCGATCTGGGATGAACTGGCCATAATGAATAACGGTAAACCTGAAACAGGCCGTTAAGCCCTATAGACTTCACGACAGAGAGAGCGAATGACAACCTTAAGCTGTAAAGTGACCTCGGTAGATGCTATCACCGACACCGTATATCGCGTCCGTTTAGTACCTGAAGCGGCATTCTCTTTCCGCGCCGGTCAGTACTTGATGGTCGTGATGGATGAGCGTGATAAGCGTCCCTTCTCTATGGCTTCTACGCCAGCAGAGCAGGAATTTATTGAGCTTCATATTGGTGCGTCTGAGCTTAACCTGTATGCGATGGCCGTCATGGATCGCATTCTGAAAGAACGTGAAATCGTGGTAGATATTCCTCACGGTGATGCCTGGCTGCGTGAAGATGAAGACCGTCCGCTGATCCTGATTGCGGGGGGAACAGGTTTCTCTTACGTGCGCTCTATCCTGCTGACGGCCCTGGCGCGTAACCCGGATCGCGATATCACCATCTACTGGGGCGGCCGCGAAGAGAAACATCTCTACGACCTGTCTGAACTGGAAGCATTAAGCGTCAATCATCCACACCTGCGTATTGAGCCGGTGGTGGAGCAGCCTGAAGAGGGCTGGCGTGGGCGCAGCGGTACGGTGCTGACGGCGGTGCTGCAGGATCACGGCACGCTGGCGGGACATGATATCTATATTGCTGGCCGTTTTGAGATGGCGAAAATTGCCCGTGACCTGTTCTGCAACGAACGTGACGCGCGTGAAGACCGTCTCTTCGGCGATGCGTTCGCGTTCATTTAAATAAAAAACCCGCCCCTGACAGGCGGGAAGAACGGCAACTAAACTTTATCTCTTCGCCACTGGCGCCATAACTGCGTTGGCTGCGCGTGCTCACCCGAATTCCTTACTTCCGTAAGCGCATCGGGCGCCGCTCGCGTGCCGCCGTGTTCTGGCGACACTGGCTGTAAGAACCCCTCGAAGAATTACACTCGCTCAAATACCGTCGCGATACCCTGACCCAGCCCGATACACATCGTCGCCAGACCAAACTGAGCGTCTTTGCGTTCCATCAGGTTAATCAGCGTGGTGCTGATGCGTGCCCCGGAACAACCCAGCGGGTGACCGAGGGCGATCGCGCCGCCATTGAGGTTAATCTTGTCGTCTATCTGATCCATCAGGCCCAGATCTTTGATGCACGGCAGGATCTGCGCGGCAAAGGCTTCGTTCATCTCAAACAGATCGATATCACTGGTGGTTAAGCCTGCTTTTTTCAGCGCCAGCTTCGAGGCCGGCACCGGACCGTAACCCATAATGGACGGATCGCAACCCACCACCGCCATCGAACGCACCCGGGCGCGAGGCGTCAGGCCTAACTCGCGGGCACGGCTTTCACTCATCACCAGCATCGCGGCGGCCCCGTCAGATAGGGCAGACGAGGTGCCTGCCGTTACCGTACCGGTGACCGGGTCAAACGCCGGGCGCAGCGTAGAAAGGGTTTCTACAGTGGTTTCCGGGCGAATCACTTCATCGTAGCTGAACTGCTTCAAAACGCCGTCAGCATCGTGACCACCGGTTGGGATGATCTCATGCTTAAATGCGCCGGATTGCGTTGCGGCCCAGGCGCGTGCGTGGGAGCGCGCAGCAAAGGTATCCTGCATTTCGCGGCTGATGCCGTGGAGGCGGGAAAGCATCTCAGCGGTCAGGCCCATCATTCCCGCCGCTTTCGCCACGTTACGGCTCATACCCGGGTGGAAATCAACCCCGTGGCTCATCGGCACGTGGCCCATGTGCTCCACGCCGCCGACCAGACAGGCCTGTGCATCACCGGTCATGATCATGCGTGCCGCATCGTGCAGCGCCTGCATTGACGAACCACACAGACGGTTAACGGTCACCGCCGGAACTGAATGCGGGATCTCCGCCAGCAGCGAAGCGTTACGGGCGATGTTAAAGCCCTGTTCGAGGGTTTGTTGTACACAGCCCCAGTAAATATCGTCGAGCGCAGCGGGATCCAGTGCCGGGTTACGCGCCAGCAGGCTACGCATCAGGTGCGCGGAGAGGTCTTCCGCGCGCACATTACGGAATGCACCGCCTTTTGAACGGCCCATCGGGGTGCGAATCGCATCAACAATGACAACCTTTTCCATTGTGACTCCTTAAGCCGTTTTCAGCTCGCCAACCGGACGGGCTGGCTCAACTGCTGGGTAATAGGGTTCGTTATGGCGCGCTTTGTTACGCAGACCTTCCGGCACGTCATACAGCGGGCCGAGGTGCTGGTACTGCTGAGCCATATCGAGATAACGGGCGCTGCCGAGCGTATCCAGCCAGCGGAACGCGCCGCCGTGGAACGGAGGGAAGCCGAGGCCGTACACCAGTGCCATATCCGCTTCTGCCGGGCTGGCGATAATGCCTTCTTCCAGGCAACGCACCACTTCGTTGATCATTGGAATCATCATTCGGGCGATGATTTCATCGTCGGTGAAGTCACGTTTCGGCTGGCTGACGTCGGCCAGCAGGCCATCCACCGCCGCGTCTTCTTCTTTCTTCGGTTTGCCTTTGCTGTCTTCTTTATAACGCCAGAAGCCCAGGCCGTTTTTCTGACCAAAGCGGCTGGCGTCAAACAGGGCGTCAATCGCGTCGCGGTAATCTTTCTGCATGCGCTGCGGGAAGCCTGCCGCCATCACCGCCTGGGCGTGGTGTGCGGTGTCAATGCCGACCACATCCAGCAGATACGCCGGGCCCATCGGCCAGCCGAACTGTTTTTCCATCACTTTGTCGACTTTGCGGAAATCCGCACCGTCGCGCAGGAGCTGGCTGAAACCGGCGAAGTACGGGAACAGCACGCGGTTGACGAAGAAGCCCGGACAGTCGTTGACCACGATTGGGGTTTTGCCCATTTTGCTGGCCCATGCCACGACTTTGGCGATCGTTTCGTCAGAGGTTTTTTCCCCACGGATCACTTCGACAAGCGGCATACGGTGCACCGGGTTAAAGAAGTGCATACCGCAGAAGTTTTCCGGGCGCTTCAGAACGCCTGCCAGTTCGCTAATCGGGATGGTGGAGGTGTTTGAGGCCAGTACGGTATCAGGACGAACCTTCTCTTCGGTTTCCGCCAGCACCGCTTTTTTGACTTTCGGGTTCTCAACGACCGCTTCAACGACCACATCCACACGGTCGAAACCGCTATAGTCCAGGGTCGGGTGGATTGTCGAGATCACCCCTGAGAGTTTCAGACCGTCAATTTTGCCGCGTTCCAGCTGTTTATTCAGCAGCTTGGCCGCTTCGGTCATGCCCAGCGTCAGGGATTTCTCGCTGATGTCTTTCATCACCACAGGCACGCCTTTCCAGGCCGACTGATAAGCGATGCCGCCGCCCATAATGCCTGCACCGAGTACCGCCGCCTGTTTTGGCGTCTCAACATTTTTGGTCAGCTGTTTCGCCTTACCTTTCACGAATTGATCGTTCAGGAAGATGCCCACCAGTGCGCGAGCTTCATTAGTGTGCGCCAGCGGAACAAAGCTTTGGTTTTCCAGTTTCAGCGCTTCATCACGGCCAAAGCGGGCCGCGGCTTCAATCGTTTTAACGGCGGTAATGGGCGCGGGGTAGTGTTTGCCTGCCGTCTGCATCACCATCCCTTTGGCGATGGTGAAGCTCATGGCGGCTTCAATTTTGCTGAGTTTCAACGGTTCAAGCTTCGGCTGACGTTTGGCTTTCCAGTCGAGGTCGCCATTAATGGCCTGATGGAGAATGGCGAGGGAGCCTTCAATCAGTTTTTCTGGTTTAACCACACCGTCCACCAGGCCTATTTTCTGCGCCTGTTCCGCCCCGACATCTTTACCGGCGGCGATGATCTCCAGGGCGCTATCGGCACCCAGCATGCGTGGCATGCGTACGGAACCGCCAAAGCCTGGCATGATGCCCAGTTTTGTTTCCGGCAGGCCGATGCGCAGGTCTGGCGTGGCCAGACGATAGTCGGTCGCCAGCACGCACTCGCAGCCGCCGCCCAGCGCGTAGCCGTTAACGGCGGAGACTGTCGGAACAGGCAGATCTTCCAGACGATTAAAGACGCTGTTGGCAAAGTGCAGCCACTGGCTCAGCTGTTCTTCCGGGACCTGGAACAGTGAAAGGAATTCGGTGATATCTGCACCGACAATAAAAGCCGCTTTGTTTGAGCGCAGCAGCAGCCCTTTTAATTCAGATTGTTTTTCAAGCACATCCAGCGCCTGGCCAAGACTGGCCACCGTCGCGGTATCAAGCTTGTTGACTGAGCCGGGGGCATCGAACACCAGTTCGGCAATGCCATCTTCCAGCCAGTTGAGGTACAGGGTGTCGCCTTTGTAGAGCATGTCAGTCTCCTGAATCCAGCAAGTGGATCTGGTCATACCAGATGAGACGGAGTGTGGGATTTATGTTAATAAAATGCAAATTTCTCATTAAGAAATTGCTGCATTGATCACGGTCGGTGGAAATCACGCAGTCGGAGTCAGGTGTGCTAAGATGCGATGACTTGAGCTCAGAAAAATGAAAGGAAGAAAGATGGACTCACTGGCTTCGCTTTATAAAAATCATATCGTTACCCTACAGGAACGTACCCGTGATGTACTGGCGCGCTTTAAGCTGGATGCGCTGTTAATCCACTCCGGAGAGCTGATTAACACCTTCCTGGATGACCATGCGTATCCGTTTAAGGTCAACCCGCAGTTCAAAGCCTGGGTGCCGGTCACGCAGGTCCCAAATTGCTGGTTGCTGGTGGACGGGGTGAACAAGCCGAAACTGTGGTTCTATCTGCCTGTCGATTACTGGCACAACGTTGAGCCGCTGCCGACCAGCTTCTGGACGGAAGAAGTGGACGTTATCGCTTTACCAAAAGCCGATGGCATTGGCAGCCTCCTGCCAGCCGGGCGCGGCAATATTGCTTATATTGGCCCGGTTCCCGAGCGTGCGCTCGGTCTGGATATTCCGGCGGATAAACTCAATCCGAAAGGGGTTCTGGATTATCTGCACTACTATCGCGCTTATAAGACCGACTACGAACTTTACTGCATGCGTGAAGCGCAAAAAACGGCGGTAAATGGTCACCGTGCTGCGCATGAAGCGTTCCAGTCTGGCATGAGCGAGTTCGATATTAACCAGGCGTATCTGACCGCCACCGGCCACCGTGACACTGATGTCCCTTACAGCAACATCGTGGCGCTGAATGAGCATGCGTCCGTTCTGCACTACACCAGGCTCGATCACCAGGTGCCATCCGAGTTGCGCAGCTTCCTGTTGGACGCTGGGGCAGAGTACAACGGCTATGCGGCCGACCTGACCCGCACCTGGGCGGCAAATGCGGATACCGATTTTGCACAGTTGATTAAAGACGTTAACGATGAGCAACTGGCGCTTATTGGCACCATGAAAGCGGGAACCAGCTATGTGGATTACCACATCCAGTTCCATCAGCGCATCGCTAAACTGCTGCGTAAGCACCAGATCGTGAAAGACATGAGCGAAGAGGCGATGGTGGAAAACGATCTGACCGGGCCGTTCATGCCGCACGGTATTGGTCACCCGCTGGGCCTGCAGGTTCATGATGTTGCCGGTTTTATGCAGGACGATACCGGTACGCACCTGGCCGCGCCGTCTAAATATCCTTACCTGCGCTGCACGCGTATTCTTGAGCCGCGTATGGTGCTGACCATCGAGCCGGGTATCTACTTTATCGAATCGCTGTTAGCGCCATGGCGTGAAGGCCCGTTCAGCAAGCACTTCAACTGGGACAAAATTGAAGCGCTGAAACCGTTTGGCGGTATTCGTATCGAAGACAACGTGGTGATCCACGAAAACGGTATTGAGAATATGACGCGAGACCTGAAGCTGGCCTGATGGATAGCTGGCTGATACCGGCTGAACCGGTCACCTTTGTTGAGGAAATTAAGAAGAGCCGATTCATTACGCTGCTGGCACATACAGACGGCGTTGAGGCGGCAAAAGCGTTTGTTGAGTCCGTTCGCGCGCAGCACCCTGACGCACGTCACCATTGCGTGGCATGGGTGGCAGGGCCGCCGAACGATTCACAACAGCTGGGGTTTTCCGATGACGGTGAACCGGCAGGCACAGCCGGTAAACCCATGCTCTCCCAGTTGATGGGCAGCGGCGTGGGTGAAATCACCGCCGTGGTCGTTCGCTACTACGGCGGTATTTTATTAGGCACGGGTGGACTGGTTAAAGCGTATGGCGGTGGGGTTCAGCAGGCACTGAATATGCTGATTACCACCCGCAAAACGCCGCTCACCGAATATACTTTATTGTGCGATTACGGCCAGTTATCCGGCATTGAGGCATTGCTAAAGCAGTTTAACGGCGTCATCGCGCACAGTGACTATCAGGCAATGGTGCAACTGCGCGTGGCGCTTCCGCAGGCGGAACTGGCTGCTTTTTCAGCAAAGCTGGCGGATTTTAGTCGCGGTTCGTTGCAATTGCTGCCGATTGAAGAATAATCCCCACCTCACTTTTTTGAATACCAAAGGAAGCGGCAGAGATGCATTTTCGTGCCATTACCCGAATCGTTGGACTGCTGGTCATACTTTTTTCCGGGACGATGATTCTCCCTGGACTGGTAGCGCTTATCTACCGGGACGGCGCGGGGCGGGCATTTACCCAGACCTTCTTTGTCGCGCTGGCGATTGGCTCACTGCTGTGGTGGCCAAACCGTCGTCAAAAGGGTGAGCTGAAATCTCGCGAAGGGTTTCTGATTGTTGTTCTGTTCTGGACAGTGCTGGGAAGTGTGGGTGCGCTACCCTTTATCTTCTCTGAGCAGCCTAATCTGACCGTCACGGATGCGTTTTTTGAATCGTTCTCGGGTTTAACGACGACCGGGGCGACCACGCTGGTCGGGCTGGATTCCTTACCGCATGCCATTCTCTTTTATCGCCAGATGCTGCAATGGTTCGGGGGGATGGGGATCATCGTCCTGGCAGTGGCCATCCTGCCTATTCTTGGCGTCGGGGGGATGCAGCTTTACCGTGCGGAAATGCCGGGTCCACTGAAAGATAACAAGATGCGCCCGCGCATAGCCGAGACGGCGAAAACCCTGTGGCTTATCTATGTCTTACTGACGGTCGCCTGTGCGTTAGCATTATGGTTTGCCGGGATGCCTGCATTCGACGCTATCGGGCACAGTTTTGCGACGATCGCCATCGGCGGGTTCTCGACCCACGATGCCAGCGTGGGTTACTTCGACAGCCCCACCATTAACACGATCATTGCCATCTTCCTGCTGATTTCCGGCTGTAACTACGGTCTGCACTTCTCCTTACTCAGCGGGCGTAGCCTGAAGGTGTACTGGCGTGACCCGGAGTTTCGCATGTTCATTGGTGTCCAGCTTACGCTCGTCATCATCTGTACCGTGGTGTTGTGGTTCCACGATGTCTATAACTCCGCGTTGACCACGTTAAATCAGGCGTTCTTCCAGGTGGTGTCGATGGCAACCACCGCCGGTTTTACAACGGACAGTATTGCGCGCTGGCCGCTGTTCCTGCCGGTACTGCTGCTGTGTTCTGCGTTCATCGGGGGTTGTGCGGGGTCGACGGGCGGTGGCCTGAAGGTGATCCGTATTCTGCTGTTGTTTAAGCAGGGGAACCGTGAACTTAAACGTCTGGTCCACCCGAACGCGGTTTACAGCATCAAACTGGGTAACCGTGCCCTGCCGGAACGTATTCTTGAAGCGGTGTGGGGGTTCTTCTCGGCCTATGCGCTGGTCTTCATCGTCAGTATGCTGGCGATTATCGCGACGGGGGTGGATGATTTCTCTGCCTTTGCTTCCGTCGTAGCAACGTTGAATAACCTCGGGCCTGGCCTGGGGGTTGTGGCGGATAACTTTGCCAGTATGAACCCGGTCGCGAAATGGATCCTCATCGCCAACATGCTGTTTGGTCGTCTGGAGGTCTTTACGCTGCTGGTGCTGTTCACCCCAACATTCTGGCGCGAGTAAGGAGTCGTCGGTGAAAACACTTATTCTTTTCTCTACGCGGGATGGGCAAACGCGTGAGATTGCCTCATATCTGGCTTCAGAATTAAAAGAGCTGGGGATTTACTCTGATGTGGTGAACCTGAACCGCACGGAGCAGATAGCCTGGCAGGATTACGACCGTGTGGTTATTGGCGCGTCTATTCGTTACGGGCATTTCCATCCGGCGCTGGATCGTTTTGTGAAAAAGCATACGGCAGTGCTCAATAAACTGCCCGGGGCTTTTTACTCGGTCAATCTGGTGGCGCGTAAACCTGAGAAACGTACGCCGCAGACCAACAGCTATACGCGCAAGTTTCTGTTGAGCTCTCCGTGGCAGCCGGACATCAGCGCCGTCTTTGCCGGCGCGCTGCGTTATCCGCGCTATCGCTGGTATGACCGCTTTATGATTCGCCTCATTATGAAGATGACCGGCGGCGAAACCGATACGCGCAAAGAGGTGGTGTATACCGACTGGTCGCAGGTCGCCAGTTTTGCGCGGGAGATCGCACATTTATCAGGCGATTCGCGGCTTAAATAGGCGTGAAGTTTGAAAAGTGAGCGAACGAAAAGTTTTTTGTATTTTGTGCTTGTCACTTCAGAATAACTCCCTATAATGCGCCTCCACTGACACGGAACAACGGCACACACGCCGCCGGGTTAGCGGGGTTCAGAGATGAACACCAACAGAGATAAGCGAAAATAAATGCTTGACTCTGAATGAGGAAAACGTAATATACGTGACCTCGCGGCGGTGAGCTGTAAGCCGCGTCGCAACTGCTCTTTAACAATTTATCAGACAATCTGTGTGGGCACTCAAAGTGACATGGATTCTTAATGTCTTCGGACAAAAAATGAATACCAAGTCTCTGAGTGAACATACGTAATTCATTACGAAGTTTAATTCACGAGCATCAAACTTAAATTGAAGAGTTTGATCATGGCTCAGATTGAACGCTGGCGGCAGGCCTAACACATGCAAGTCGAACGGTAGCACAGAGAGCTTGCTCTCGGGTGACGAGTGGCGGACGGGTGAGTAATGTCTGGGAAACTGCCTGATGGAGGGGGATAACTACTGGAAACGGTAGCTAATACCGCATAACGTCGCAAGACCAAAGAGGGGGACCTTCGGGCCTCTTGCCATCAGATGTGCCCAGATGGGATTAGCTAGTAGGTGGGGTAACGGCTCACCTAGGCGACGATCCCTAGCTGGTCTGAGAGGATGACCAGCCACACTGGAACTGAGACACGGTCCAGACTCCTACGGGAGGCAGCAGTGGGGAATATTGCACAATGGGCGCAAGCCTGATGCAGCCATGCCGCGTGTATGAAGAAGGCCTTCGGGTTGTAAAGTACTTTCAGCGGGGAGGAAGGTGTTGTGGTTAATAACCGCAGCAATTGACGTTACCCGCAGAAGAAGCACCGGCTAACTCCGTGCCAGCAGCCGCGGTAATACGGAGGGTGCAAGCGTTAATCGGAATTACTGGGCGTAAAGCGCACGCAGGCGGTCTGTCAAGTCGGATGTGAAATCCCCGGGCTCAACCTGGGAACTGCATTCGAAACTGGCAGGCTAGAGTCTTGTAGAGGGGGGTAGAATTCCAGGTGTAGCGGTGAAATGCGTAGAGATCTGGAGGAATACCGGTGGCGAAGGCGGCCCCCTGGACAAAGACTGACGCTCAGGTGCGAAAGCGTGGGGAGCAAACAGGATTAGATACCCTGGTAGTCCACGCCGTAAACGATGTCGACTTGGAGGTTGTGCCCTTGAGGCGTGGCTTCCGGAGCTAACGCGTTAAGTCGACCGCCTGGGGAGTACGGCCGCAAGGTTAAAACTCAAATGAATTGACGGGGGCCCGCACAAGCGGTGGAGCATGTGGTTTAATTCGATGCAACGCGAAGAACCTTACCTACTCTTGACATCCAGAGAACTTTCCAGAGATGGATTGGTGCCTTCGGGAACTCTGAGACAGGTGCTGCATGGCTGTCGTCAGCTCGTGTTGTGAAATGTTGGGTTAAGTCCCGCAACGAGCGCAACCCTTATCCTTTGTTGCCAGCGGTCCGGCCGGGAACTCAAAGGAGACTGCCAGTGATAAACTGGAGGAAGGTGGGGATGACGTCAAGTCATCATGGCCCTTACGAGTAGGGCTACACACGTGCTACAATGGCGCATACAAAGAGAAGCGAACTCGCGAGAGCAAGCGGACCTCATAAAGTGCGTCGTAGTCCGGATTGGAGTCTGCAACTCGACTCCATGAAGTCGGAATCGCTAGTAATCGTAGATCAGAATGCTACGGTGAATACGTTCCCGGGCCTTGTACACACCGCCCGTCACACCATGGGAGTGGGTTGCAAAAGAAGTAGGTAGCTTAACCTTCGGGAGGGCGCTTACCACTTTGTGATTCATGACTGGGGTGAAGTCGTAACAAGGTAACCGTAGGGGAACCTGCGGTTGGATCACCTCCTTACCTTAAAGAACCTGCCTTTGTAGTGTCCACACAGATTGTCTGATGAAAAACAGCAGTAAAAAACCTCTACAGGCTTGTAGCTCAGGTGGTTAGAGCGCACCCCTGATAAGGGTGAGGTCGGTGGTTCAAGTCCACTCAGGCCTACCAAATCTGTCATGCAGATTTGAAGAGGTTGGTCATACGATGGGGCTATAGCTCAGCTGGGAGAGCGCCTGCTTTGCACGCAGGAGGTCTGCGGTTCGATCCCGCATAGCTCCACCATCTTTTACTGCGAAAACAAGAAAACTTCAGAGTGAACCTGAAAAGGTGCACTGCGAAGTTTTGCTCTTTAAAAATCTGGATCAAGCTGAAAATTGAAACGACACACAGCTAATGTGTGTTCGAGTCTCTCAAATTTTCGCAAGCCGGTGATGAATCGAAAGAAACATCTTCGGGTTGTGAGGTTAAGCGACTAAGCGTACACGGTGGATGCCCTGGCAGTCAGAGGCGATGAAGGACGTGCTAATCTGCGAAAAGCGCCGGCGAGGTGATATGAACCTTTGACCCGGCGATGTCCGAATGGGGAAACCCAGTGTGATCCGTCACACTATCGTTAACTGAATACATAGGTTAACGAGGCGAACCGGGGGAACTGAAACATCTAAGTACCCCGAGGAAAAGAAATCAACCGAGATTCCCCCAGTAGCGGCGAGCGAACGGGGAGCAGCCCAGAGTCTGAATCAGCTTGTGTGTTAGTGGAAGCGTCTGGAAAGTCGCACGGTACAGGGTGACAGTCCCGTACACGAAAATGCACAGGCTGTGAACTCGAAGAGTAGGGCGGGACACGTGGTATCCTGTCTGAATATGGGGGGACCATCCTCCAAGGCTAAATACTCCTGACTGACCGATAGTGAACCAGTACCGTGAGGGAAAGGCGAAAAGAACCCCGGCGAGGGGAGTGAAAAAGAACCTGAAACCGTGTACGTACAAGCAGTGGGAGCCTCTTTTATGGGGTGACTGCGTACCTTTTGTATAATGGGTCAGCGACTTATATTCTGTAGCAAGGTTAACCGTATAGGGGAGCCGAAGGGAAACCGAGTCTTAACTGGGCGTTAAGTTGCAGGGTATAGACCCGAAACCCGGTGATCTAGCCATGGGCAGGTTGAAGGTTGGGTAACACTAACTGGAGGACCGAACCGACTAATGTTGAAAAATTAGCGGATGACTTGTGGCTGGGGGTGAAAGGCCAATCAAACCGGGAGATAGCTGGTTCTCCCCGAAAGCTATTTAGGTAGCGCCTCGTGAACTCATCTTCGGGGGTAGAGCACTGTTTCGGCTAGGGGGCCATCCCGGCTTACCAACCCGATGCAAACTACGAATACCGAAGAATGTTATCACGGGAGACACACGGCGGGTGCTAACGTCCGTCGTGAAGAGGGAAACAACCCAGACCGCCAGCTAAGGTCCCAAAGTCATGGTTAAGTGGGAAACGATGTGGGAAGGCACAGACAGCCAGGATGTTGGCTTAGAAGCAGCCATCATTTAAAGAAAGCGTAATAGCTCACTGGTCGAGTCGGCCTGCGCGGAAGATGTAACGGGGCTAAACCATGCACCGAAGCTGCGGCAGCGACACTATGTGTTGTTGGGTAGGGGAGCGTTCTGTAAGCCGTTGAAGGTGTCCTGTGAGGGGTGCTGGAGGTATCAGAAGTGCGAATGCTGACATAAGTAACGATAAAGCGGGTGAAAAGCCCGCTCGCCGGAAGACCAAGGGTTCCTGTCCAACGTTAATCGGGGCAGGGTGAGTCGACCCCTAAGGCGAGGCCGAAAGGCGTAGTCGATGGGAAACAGGTTAATATTCCTGTACTTGGTGTTACTGCGAAGGGGGGACGGAGAAGGCTATGTTAGCCGGGCGACGGTTGTCCCGGTTTAAGCATGTAGGCGGAACGATTAGGTAAATCCGGTCGTTTATTAACGCTGAGGTGTGATGACGAGGCACTACGGTGCTGAAGTAACAAATGCCCTGCTTCCAGGAAAAGCCTCTAAGCATCAGGTAACATCAAATCGTACCCCAAACCGACACAGGTGGTCAGGTAGAGAATACCAAGGCGCTTGAGAGAACTCGGGTGAAGGAACTAGGCAAAATGGTGCCGTAACTTCGGGAGAAGGCACGCTGATATGTAGGTGAAGCCCCTGCGGGTGGAGCTGAAATCAGTCGAAGATACCAGCTGGCTGCAACTGTTTATTAAAAACACAGCACTGTGCAAACACGAAAGTGGACGTATACGGTGTGACGCCTGCCCGGTGCCGGAAGGTTAATTGATGGGGTTAGCGGTAACGCGAAGCTCTTGATCGAAGCCCCGGTAAACGGCGGCCGTAACTATAACGGTCCTAAGGTAGCGAAATTCCTTGTCGGGTAAGTTCCGACCTGCACGAATGGCGTAATGATGGCCAGGCTGTCTCCACCCGAGACTCAGTGAAATTGAACTCGCTGTGAAGATGCAGTGTACCCGCGGCAAGACGGAAAGACCCCGTGAACCTTTACTATAGCTTGACACTGAACACTGGTCCTTGATGTGTAGGATAGGTGGGAGGCTTTGAAGCGTGGACGCCAGTCTGCGTGGAGCCAACCTTGAAATACCACCCTTTAATGGCTGGTGTTCTAACGTAGACCCGTGATCCGGGTTGCGGACAGTGTCTGGTGGGTAGTTTGACTGGGGCGGTCTCCTCCCAAAGAGTAACGGAGGAGCACGAAGGTTAGCTAATCCTGGTCGGACATCAGGAGGTTAGTGCAATGGCATAAGCTAGCTTGACTGCGAGAGTGACGGCTCGAGCAGGTGCGAAAGCAGGTCATAGTGATCCGGTGGTTCTGAATGGAAGGGCCATCGCTCAACGGATAAAAGGTACTCCGGGGATAACAGGCTGATACCGCCCAAGAGTTCATATCGACGGCGGTGTTTGGCACCTCGATGTCGGCTCATCACATCCTGGGGCTGAAGTAGGTCCCAAGGGTATGGCTGTTCGCCATTTAAAGTGGTACGCGAGCTGGGTTTAGAACGTCGTGAGACAGTTCGGTCCCTATCTGCCGTGGGCGCTGGAGAATTGAGGGGGGCTGCTCCTAGTACGAGAGGACCGGAGTGGACGCATCACTGGTGTTCGGGTTGTCATGCCAATGGCACTGCCCGGTAGCTAAATGCGGAAGAGATAAGTGCTGAAAGCATCTAAGCACGAAACTTGCCCCGAGATGAGTTCTCCCTGAGACTTTAAGTCTCCTGAAGGAACGTTGAAGACTACGACGTTGATAGGTCGGGTGTGTAAGCGCAGCGATGCGTTGAGCTAACCGATACTAATGAACCGTGAGGCTTAACCTTACAACGCCGAAGATGTTTTGGCGATGAGAGACGATTTTCAGCTGATACAGATAACAGAATTTGCCTGGCGGCTTTAGCGCGGTGGTCCCACCTGACCCCATGCCGAACTCAGAAGTGAAACGCCGTAGCGCCGATGGTAGTGTGGGGTCTCCCCATGTGAGAGTAGGGAACTGCCAGGCATCAAATAAGTGAAGAGGCCATCCGAAAGGATGGCCTTTTTGCGTTTTTATCCCTTCCTCGTTGCTCTAAACTAATCACCTATCCCCCCGTATATACGGTAAACTATCCCGGTTTTTGTCTCAGGATAGCGTCTATGAATCACTCCCTTAAGCCCTGGAATACCTTTGGCATTCAACGTAATGCTAATAAAATTGTACGTGCCGATACTACACAGCAGCTGCTGGATGCCTGGCAAAGCGCAACAGAACAAGACGAACCTGTACTGATTCTGGGCGAAGGAAGTAATGTCCTGTTTCTCGATGATTTTGCGGGAACGGTGATCGTTAACCGCATCATGGGAATTGATGTGGAAGAGCGCGCCGATAGCTGGCATCTGCACGTTGGCGCCGGTGAAAACTGGCATCATCTGGTGCAATACACCCTGGACAAAGGGATGCCAGGACTGGAAAACCTTGCCCTTATCCCTGGCTGCGCCGGATCATCCCCCATTCAAAATATCGGTGCCTATGGCATCGAACTGAAACACGTTTGTGAATATGTAGATTGTATTGAGCTGTCGACCGGCGCGGCTCAGCGTTTAACCGCTGAACAGTGCCGTTTTGGCTACCGTGACAGTATTTTCAAGCATGAATATCAGGATCGCTACGTGATTGTCGCCGTAGGCCTGCGTCTGTCAAAAAACTGGCAGCCGGTGCTGACCTACGGTGATTTAACGCGTCTCGATCCCGAAACGGCGACTGCCCGTGACGTTTTTGACTCGGTGTGCCATATGCGCACGACCAAGCTTCCTGATCCTAAAGTGAATGGAAATGCGGGAAGTTTCTTCAAAAACCCGGTTATCAGCAGCGAAAACGCACAAGCGTTTCTTGCAGGTTGGCCTGCCGCGCCCCATTACCCACAGGCGGATGGTAGCGTGAAGCTGGCCGCGGGCTGGCTTATCGATCAATGCCAGTTAAAAGGCGCCTCCGTGGGCGGTGCGGCCGTTCATCGCCAGCAGGCTCTGGTGCTGATTAATCAAAACGATGCGACCAGCGAGGATGTTGTCCAGTTGGCCCATCACGTCCGTCAGCAAGTGGGCGAAAAATTTAACGTCTGGCTGGAGCCAGAGGTCCGCTTCATTGGCCGTACGGGTGAAGTGAATGCCGTGGAGGTTATCGCGTGAAGGACAATACTATCCCTTTAACCCTGATAAGCATTCTTGCCGACGGTGAATTCCATTCCGGCGAGCAACTGGGTGAACACCTGGGCATGAGCCGTGCCGCCATTAACAAGCATATCCAGACCCTCCGCGACTGGGGTGTCGATGTCTTTACGGTACCCGGAAAAGGCTACAGCTTGCCGGAGCCGATTCAGCTGCTGAATGAAGAGCTGATCCGCAGCCAGGTAGAGCATGGCAATGTTGCGGTCTTGCCGGTGATCGATTCGACCAACCAGTACCTTATGGATCGACTCAGCGAATTATCCTCCGGGGATGCCTGTGTAGCCGAGTACCAGCAGGCCGGGCGTGGCCGTCGAGGCCGCAAGTGGTTTTCGCCATTTGGTGCCAACCTCTATCTCTCCATGTACTGGCGTCTGGAGCAGGGTCCCGCTGCTGCTGTTGGCCTGAGTCTGGTCATCGGGATTGTGATGGCGGAAGTGCTGCACGATCTGGGCGCTGATAAGGTGCGGGTGAAATGGCCAAACGATCTTTATCTGAACGATCGTAAACTTGCCGGTATTCTCGTTGAATTAACGGGTAAAACAGGCGACGCGGCGCAAATTGTCATTGGTGCCGGCCTCAATATGGTGATGCGCAATGTACAAAATGACGTGGTGAATCAGGCGTGGACCAACCTGCAGGAAGCGGGGATCACCATCGATCGCAACACCCTTGCCGTGCGTATGATTAAAGAATTACGCAGTTCGCTTTCGCTCTTTGAACAAGAGGGGCTGGCATCCTTCCTGTCCCGTTGGGAAAAGCTGGATAACTTTATTAACCGTCCGGTGAAATTGCTGATTGGTGATAAAGAGATCTACGGTATTTCCCGCGGCATCGACGCACAGGGCGCGTTGCTCCTGGAGCAGGATGGCGTGATCAAACCCTGGGTGGGCGGTGAGATTTCACTGCGCAGCGCGGAATAACCCATTATGCGAAAACCCGCATGCGCCGCTCTGGCCGTCATGATGAGTTTACTGTTCTCCCCCCTCTCTCAGGCGGGCCAGGCCTGGGAGAGTTACAAAGCACGCTTCTTTACGCCTGAAGGGCGGATTGTCGATACCGGCAACGGCAATGTTTCGCATACTGAAGGCCAGGGCTTCGCCATGCTAATGGCGGTGGCTAACGACGATAAAGCCACGTTTGATAAGCTGTGGAAATGGACTGACGGTACGTTAAAGAACAAAGAAAATGGTCTGTTTTACTGGCGTTATAACCCTGCCGAGTCCAACCCGATTGCTGACAAAAATAACGCCGCCGATGGCGATGTCCTGATTGCCTGGGCGCTGTTGAAAGCGGATACGCGCTGGCATGACAAACAGTACAGCGCCGCATCGGATGCGATAACGAAAGCACTCATTAGCCACACCGTGACCCGTTATGCGGGTTACCGCGTGATGCTGCCCGGCGTTCAGGGGTTTACCCTCGACGGTGAGATCGTGCTAAACCCCTCTTATTTCGTCTTCCCGGCCTGGCAGGCCTTTGCCAGCCGCAGCCATTCGCCGGTCTGGGGCAAGTTGATTCAGGATGGCCATCGCTTGCTGGCAAAAATGGGATCGGGTAAAGCCAGACTTCCCACGGACTGGGTCTCACTGGACTCTACGGGCACGCTGTCCCCGGCCAAAGCCTGGCCGCCACGGATGAGCTACGACGCGATCCGCATTCCACTTTACCTGGCCTGGTCTGATAAGAAGAGCCCGCTGTTAACGACGTGGCGAGTCTGGTTCGGTCAGTTCCCCCGCGAACAAACTCCCGCATGGGTAAACGTGACGACCAATGAATATGCGCCTTACATGATGGAAGGGGGGCTGCTGGCGGTACGTGATTTAACGATGGGACAGCCATCCGGAGAACCCGAGATCACTGCAAAGGATGATTACTACTCCGCAAGCCTGAAAATGCTTGTATGGCTTGCTGAGCAGCCATAACGGAACGGGTGAGCCCTCTCCCCTGGGGGGAGAGGGAAATGCGGTTTACTGCGGATAAGGTACCCAGTCTCCACCGTTCAGGCGAACGTACGGTTTGTTCTGATACTGAATCACAACCGCGTTCGCGTTCTCAGAGACTTCGGCAGTTTGCGGCAGGTTACTGGTGAGTTGATCCCAGTTCACGCTGTCTTCCACAAACAGTTTGCCGTCAACCGCGCGGGCAACCAGTTCTGAAATGGCCAGATAGCTGGTTGGCTGAGCGATCTCAATCGGTGCGCCCTGATGAGGTGCCTTCATACCAAAGAATTTAATGCCTGCCGGTACGTTGGTAATAGACGGGCTAGGGATATCACGCAGACCTGACACCTGCATTCTGTCGCCTTTCAGCGCGGCGCCGTGTTCAGGTACCACAACCACCATTACTTTACGGCCCGATTTATCCAGCTCCGTAAAGAACGCGTCCAGTTCATCGAAGAATTTCTGCGCACGAACTTTATAATCGGCCGTTTTGCTCACGCCAGGGAAGTGGTTACCATCGTGAAGCGGCAGCGTGTTGTAGAACGTTGCACTGCGCGGATTACTGTCTTTTTCGATGGTCTTCAGCCAGCGTTGCAGCACGGCGGTATCGTCATAAACAGGTGAACCGTCAAAGCCCAGCAGAGTGACCGGCAGTCCGGTTTGATCCATCAGCTGTGCCTGCATACCACCCTGTTCGCGCACCTCTTTCAGGAAGTTACCGAACTGGCCGTTATGTCCCAGCATCAGATGCTGCGTGAAGCCCAGTTTTGAGAGGTTATCGAACAGATAACACTGGTTGCCGGCGGGTTGATACAGGTTCTTATGCGATGTCTGACCGCAGCTTGCACGAAGCAGGCGAATTGCCGCCGGGCCGCTGTACGAGGTGGCAGAGTTAAAGTCTTTAAACTGGATATCGAAATGGGACCACAGCGGGTGAGACATCAAACCCGCGGCATCGACGTCAGCCCAGGAGAGTGAACAGATGTTGATCACCAGCAGCTCAAACGGCTGAGCATCCGCCGGCAGGGCTTCCGGGAATTTGGTCTGACGTTTATCTTCCGCGGTATAGAAGCTGGAGAGCCAGGCGTTCAGGTTAGTGGACGTCGGCGGTGCGGTCTGCGTCGGGATATCGCCGACCACAGGCGTATCACCTGCCGTCGTGACGGTTGCCGCTGCACTTCCCCCGGTAGTGGTCACCGTGGTCGTGGGTTGACCCGCGGGCCACAGGGAGAAGTCTGGACCTGCAAGCGTCAGCACGTTCAGCCAGATCATAATGGCGACGACAAATACCGTGACGCGGATCCATTGTGACAGGAACAGCCAGGCTACCAGCAGCACAAAGACGGCACCTATCATTTGCCAGTTAATAAAGCGCTCGGTCAGGTCAAGGACATAGCTGGCGCTAAACCCTGCCACCTGCGAACCCTGACTCATAATGCTGTCCGGTCCCGGCAGCCAGGTGTCATGCCAGAACAGAGCAAAGCCGACAGGGATAGCAATCCAGTGACGCAAGCGATGCAGCCTGATATTGGGCAAAGGCATCAGCAGGAAAGCCATAAACACCAGGTTGAGCAGGGGATGGAAATTCAGATAGCCTGCCCACAGCAGACCAAACTTCACCAGAAAGTAGAAGTTCCAGCCGGAAAGGCCGCGCCAGTATTGCCAGAGCGGCGATGGTGACGAAGCGGTATAGGTAGAATTAGTCATGTTTTCGGTCTGCCTTGACGTGTGATGCCCGTGTCAGTGTTCCGGCTGGTTTTACATAGCGAGGTTTTACAAACAGCACTCTGGCCGTATCGCGGATACGGCGTATGGAATGGCGTGCATAGTAGCCAAGCGGGAAAAAGATCAGCGCACAGAATACGACCAGTTGAATGATATCGCTGATATTCATGATGGTGCGTTCTCCCCATTCTCAGTTAACAGGCGAAGGGGTTCCGGTATTCGCCGCCAGACGTGTCCGTCATGTCGGGCGTTGAGAATCGGTTTGGCATCGCTCTTCACGGTGAGCGGTTTCGCCCATTGTTCAGGCTCGAGGGCACGCATCTGCACCAGCTCTGCACTGATAGAATTATCTTCGAACCAGATCATACGGTTCGAGAAAATATCCCCGGTTGGCAGGGGGAAGATATGGTTAAGGGCGGTATCAAGATCGTTTATCCGGCAGAAGGACAAGAACAGCACCAGGCGGTTGTCGCCGATGGTCATGATGTCTCCTGTGCGGTTCGGACGACATAACGTGAGCGCCTGTTCAACGCGGATACCCGGTACCGGGCGCAGGGCAACCATTACCCCTTTCCCGTCTGCAGGAAGCAGCGTGTTGCTCATCATGTTGCCGACGGCGTCGCAGAAGGTATCCCATTTCTGGTATCCGCGCAGCTTCATCGGCTGCGTCATGGAGAGCAGGGTGGAGATATCTTCCGGTACGTGACGGTTGAACTGCTGGCCCTGAACGCTTTCGAGAAGCGTCAGGCAGCGTGATAACGGCGCATTCCACGGAATCACCATATTGGCACCGCAGCCCAGAAGCAGGCGCTCATCCGTGGCGCGAAGGCTGGTGTTATTTTCGCGCACCACTATTTTTAAGGCGCTTCCGCGCTGGCGACGTAAGGTGTGGATCTGTCGCGCCAGCGTTTCAATCTGGTTATTTTGCATGAGCGAAAAAACAATGGTTGCTGCCTGGGTTGTGCGAGCTTCATTAAAAAGCGCTTCGTTAGAATCAAACAATGACCAATTTTCCGAGAGCGCAGGCGCCCCCTCTAAAACGGCAATATGGCTCAGGATTCGTTTTTCATCGCTGCGCGGTTGCACCACGGTTTCTTCCTGCTGCGCCAGGTGCCATTCGCCCTCAATATGTTTAAGGGTGAGCTGTTGTCTGGCGCTTACGCCTTTTTCATTACACCAGAACGCAATATCGTAGAGATAGCTGTCTGCCTGGTTCCGAAGACTCGCCAGACCAAACAGGGAGCGATATTCGCCCATTAAAAGGGAAAACAGTTTGTCGTTATTACTGCCAGGATTGACTATCAATAGCGTGCAATTTTGAAATTTTGCCCATTTATTGATTTTTTCCAGCCAGGGCAGTAGTTTTTCAGCAGGGATATTTTGCAGGGCGTTATTTGAGCATTTCAGAATCACCAGATAGTGATCCGGATCAATAGAGCACTGAATGTCGCGGGACAAAAAGTATAGACTATCGGCCTCCGCAGGCATGGAAAATAATCGCACCGTCTGCGGACCGCGATCGTTTTCAAGGGTGATAATTTTCTTTGGCTCTTCGCCCATGCTCACGACGGCCACGCGGGAATCCTTGCCCTGAGCGGCAATTGTCTTGTTTACCAGACTGATAGCATCTTCATTACGATCCGTATTAATCCACCAGACTCCTCCGACTGGCATGTGGCTCAATTCGTCCCATAATGACTGGATGCCAATAGAAAATATGGAGTCCACGGTGTCCCTCTTTTCGTTTAATTTCTCTGTATCTCAGTTTACTAGCGAAAGCGTAGAAATAAACCTAACATTGAAATTAAAGAACATCAGATTTAGCATGTAAATGAAATTTGATAGGGCAGGAAGCCTCGCTACTTCTGATTGTGCGATTTTACTCAAAGGGATGGAATAGAATGGATAATAACGAACCCGGCACCCCAGTCGACTCAACCCTGGGTTACACATTCCAGAACGACTTTCTGGCGCTGACGCAGGCGTTTTCATTACCTGAAATAGATTACACCGACATTTCCCAGCGGGAACAGTTGGCCGCGGCTATTAAACGTTGGCCGCTATTAGCTGAATTTGCCCAACAACAATAAGGGAGCCATTGATGGCCATACTAGGATTACAGGGCGTCCGTGGTGGAGTAGGTACAACATCCGTTACCGCGGCGCTGGCGTGGTCATTACAGCTTTTAGGTGAATCGGTATTGGTGATTGACGCCTGTGCCGATAATTTGCTGCGCATGTCGTTTAATGTCGACTTTACGCGTACAGAGGGTTGGGCTCGCGCGCTGCTTGATGATAAAGACTGGCGCGATGCGGGTATGCGTTATACCTCGCAGCTTGATTTACTGCCCTTTGGCCAATTGACCACTACCGAGCGTGAAAATGAAGCTGCCTATCAGCGTCTGTTTTCCCAGTTCACCGTCGCGCTGCAGGAGCTGAAAGAAAAAGGCCATTATAAGTGGATCCTTCTGGATCTGCCGCACGGCGCCGGCACGCTGACCCGACAACTTATGGCGCAGTGCGATCGCGTGCTGTCGATTGTGAACGTCGACGCGAATTGCCATATCCGTCTGCATCAGCAAGGGTTGCCTGAAAATGGTCATATCCTGATTAACGATTTACGTATTGGCAGCCAGATCCAGGACGATCTGTATCAGGTTTGGCTGCAAAGCCAGCGCCGTCTGCTGCCGATTGTTATCCATCGTGATGAGGGCATGGCGGAATGCCTTGCCTCCAAACAGCCACTCGGTGAATACCGCAGCGATTCCCTGGCGGCAGAAGAGATCCTGACGCTGGCGAACTGGTGTCTGCTGCACTTTGCCAAAGGGGCAGAGCCTGCAGGGAGTTCTGTATGAGCCGTCTCGCCAGCTGGTTACTCATCCCGCCGGTCAGTTCGCGTCTGAGCGAACATTACCGGCATTTTCGCCGGCACGGAGCTTCGGCATTCAGCGCCGCGCTCGGCTGCTTCTGGATGATTCTGGCCTGGACGTTTATTCCCCTCGAACACCCGCGCTGGCAGCGCATTCGTGCGCAGCACAGTGAGTTATATCCGCATATTCATCCCGACCGCCCGCGACCGTTGGATCCGGCGCGTTATATCATTCAGGCTGTCTGGCTGGTGGCCACGTCGTCCCGCTCAGAAAACAAAGCGCCGCGCTGGCGCAGCTTCTCCCGCGTGCAACATTTACGTGAGCGCTATCACCAGTGGCTGGACAGTTTGCCTGACCGCGTGGGTGACAAGACCAGCCATCTGGATAACCATAAAGAGCTCGGGCATCTGCACCCGGGCTTGCGGCGTTTTATACTCGGCGTAATCGTCGTTTTCTCGCTCATTCTGGCCCTGGTCTGTATTACGCAGCCCTTTAACCCTCTGGCGCAGTTCACCTTCCTGATCCTGCTGTGGGGCGTGGCATTGCTGGTGCGCCGTATTCCGGGACGCTTCTCCGCCCTGATGCTGATAGTGCTGTCGCTGACCGTCTCCTGTCGCTACATCTGGTGGCGTTACACCTCAACGCTCAACTGGGATGACCCGGTCAGCCTGGTGTGCGGTCTGGTTCTGCTGTTTGCGGAAACGTACGCCTGGGTTGTACTGGTGCTGGGGTATTTCCAGGTCATCTGGCCGCTCAACCGTCAGCCGGTTCCGCTGCCAAAAGACACGTCACAATGGCCGTCTGTCGATCTCTTCGTGCCGACCTACAACGAAGACCTGAGCGTGGTAAAAAACACGATTTACGCCGCGCTGGGTATCGACTGGCCGAAAGATAAACTCAAAATCTGGGTCCTGGATGACGGCGGCCGCCCGGCGTTCCGCCAGTTCGCGGAAGAGGTGGGTGTCGAGTACATCGCCCGTACCACGCATGAACACGCCAAGGCCGGGAACATCAACAACGCCCTCAAATATGCCAAAGGTGAGTTTGTCTCAATCTTTGACTGCGACCACGTGCCGACGCGCTCGTTCCTGCAGATGACGATGGGCTGGTTCCTGAAGGAGAAAGAGTTGGCGATGATGCAGACGCCGCACCACTTCTTCTCGCCGGATCCATTTGAACGTAACCTTGGCCGTTTCCGTAAAACCCCTAACGAAGGCACGCTGTTCTATGGCCTGGTGCAGGACGGGAACGACATGTGGGATGCGACCTTCTTCTGCGGTTCCTGTGCGGTTATTCGCCGTAAACCGCTGGATGAGATCGGTGGCATTGCCGTCGAAACGGTCACCGAAGATGCGCATACCTCGCTGCGCCTGCACCGTCGGGGCTACACCTCCGCGTATATGCGTATTCCGCAGGCCGCGGGTCTGGCAACGGAATCTCTCTCGGCGCACATCGGCCAGCGTATTCGCTGGGCGCGCGGCATGGTGCAGATTTTCCGTCTCGATAACCCCCTGATTGGGAAAGGGCTGAAACTCGCGCAGCGTCTGTGCTACGTCAACGCCATGTTCCACTTCCTGTCCGGTATCCCGCGCCTCATCTTCCTGACCGCGCCGCTGGCGTTCCTGCTTCTTCACGCCTATATCATCTACGCGCCTGCGCTGATGATTGCGCTGTTCGTTCTGCCGCACATGATTCACGCGAGCCTGACGAACTCGAAGATTCAGGGTAAATACCGCCATTCGTTCTGGAGTGAAATCTACGAAACGGTGCTGGCCTGGTACATCGCGCCGCCGACGATGGTGGCACTGATCAACCCGCACAAAGGTAAATTCAACGTCACCGCGAAGGGCGGTCTGGTGGAAGAGGAGTATGTCGACTGGGTCATCTCCCGGCCGTACATCTTCCTGGTGTTGCTGAATATCGTGGGCGTGATTGCCGGTATCTGGCGCTACTTCTACGGCCCGGAAAACGAGATCCTGACCGTGTTCGTGAGCATGGCATGGGTGTTCTACAACCTGATTATCCTCGGCGGCGCGGTTGCGGTGTCGGTGGAGAGCAAACAGGTCCGCCGTGCGCATCGCGTGGAAATCTGCATGCCTGCGGCAATCGCCCGTGAAGATGGTCACCTCTTCTCCTGTACCGTGCACGACTTCTCAGACGGTGGTCTGGGGATAAAAATCAACGGTCAGGCGAAGGTGCTGGAAGGGCAGAAGGTTAACCTGCTGCTGAAACGCGGCCAGCAGGAGTACGTCTTCCCGACGCAGGTGGTGCGTGTAGCCGGTAATGAAGTCGGTCTGCAACTGATGCCGCTGACGAAAAAGCAACATATTGATTTTGTGCAGTGTACGTTTGCCCGCGCGGACACGTGGGCTCTCTGGCAGGACAGCTTCCCGGAAGATAAACCTCTGGAAAGCCTGCTGGATATTCTGAAGCTGGGGTTCCGTGGCTATCGTCACCTTGCAGAATTTGCCCCGTCGTCGGTGAAATTAATTTTCCGGTCCCTTACTTCGCTGGTTTCCTGGATCGTATCGTTCGTTCCTCGTCGTCCCGAGCGGGATGAGGCGAAGCAGGCGGACCCGGTTATGGCTCAACAATGATGATAACGCGATGAAAACTAAACTTTCCTGGTTATGTGCAGTGGCAATGGGGGTAAGTGCGCTCCCCACAACGATGGCTAACGCAGCACCCGATAACGCAGCGGCAACGCCTGCTCCGACGGTGCCTGTGGTCGCCCAGGCGACCGATCCGGTTATCACCGCGGCACCCGGTCAAACGGAAAACGTCATTCCGAACCAGCCTACGGACGGCAACACCCTGCCGGCAGACAGCAATGTCGTCGGTCAGGTGATGCCGGGCGTACAGGGAGCAAACGCGCCTATTGTCGCGGAAGATGCCCCGTCACGGGACGTGAAGCTGAGCTTTGCGCAGATTGCGCCGCCGCCGGGCAGCATGGTGCTGCGCGGTATTAACCCTAACGGCGGCATTGAGTTCGGTATGCGCAGCGATGAGGTTGTCTCTCACGCCATGCTGAACCTTGAATACACGCCATCACCGTCGCTGTTGCCGGTACAGTCTCAACTGAAGGTTTACCTGAATGATGAGCTGATGGACGTCCTGCCCGTCACGAAAGAGCAACTGGGTAAGAAAACACAGGCCCAGGTGCCAATTAACCCCCTTTTCATCACCGACTTTAACCGCATACGTCTTGAGTTTGTCGGTCACTACCGTGACGTCTGTGAGAACCCTGCCAGCAATACCCTGTGGGTAGACGTAGGACGCAACTCTTCGCTGCAGATGACCTACCAGTCGCTGGCGCTGAAAAACGACCTCTCGTCGTTCCCGGTTCCGTTCTTTGATCCGCGTGATAATCGTCAGTTAGTGCTGCCAATGGTGTTTGCGGCGTCTCCGGACGTCACCGAGCAGCTGGCGGCCACCATTGTGGCATCGTGGTTTGGTTCACGTTCCGGCTGGCGCGGGCAGAACTTCCCGGTGATGTACGACAAAATGCCGGACAGAAACGCGATCGTGTTTGCGACCAACGCGAAACGTCCTGCCTTCCTGCGCGATCACCCGGACGTAAAAGCGCCGACCATTGAGATGATGAGCCACCCGGATAACCCGTACGTGAAGCTGCTGGTGGTCTTCGGGCGTGATGATAAAGACCTGGTGCAGGCGGCCAAGGGCATTGCCCAGGGTAACGTTCTGTTCCGTGGAAACAGCGTGGTGGTGGATGAGGTTAAACCGCTGCTGCCGCGTAAACCTTATGATGCACCAAACTGGGTGCGTACTGACCGTGCCGTCACGTTTGGCGAACTGAAAACGTATGAAGAACAGCTGCAGGCGACGGGGCTTGAGCCAGCCCCGATTAGTCTGTCACTGAATCTGCCGCCAGACCTGTACCTGCTGCGCACCAACGGTATTGATATCAATCTGAGCTACCGTTACACCGCGCCGGCAACCAAAGACAGTTCACGCATGGATATCAGCCTGAACAACCAGTTCCTGCAATCTTTCAGTCTGACAAGCACGCAGGATACTAACCGACTGATGCTCCGTCTGCCGGTGTTGCAGGGGCTGCTGGACGGGAAAACGGACGTCTCTATTCCGGCGCTGAAGCTTGGGGCGATCAACCAGCTGCGCTTTGATTTCCAGTACATGAACCCGATGCCTGGCGGCTCGGTGGATAACTGCATCACCTTCCAGCAAGTACAGAACCACGTTGTGATTGGTGATGAGTCAACCATCGACTTCTCGAAGTATTATCACTTCCTTGCCATGCCGGACCTGCGTGCATTTGCCAATGCCAGCTTCCCGTTCAGCCGTATGGCCGATCTCTCTGAATCCATTGTCGTCATGCCAAAAGCACCAAATGAGGGCCAGGTGACGACCCTGCTGGACACCATGGCGTCCGTGGGTGCGCAGACCGGATTACCGGCAATTAACGTCACGTTGACTGACGATGGTAGCCAGATCCAGAACAAAGACGCGGACATCATGGTGATCGGTAACATCCCGGATAAGCTGAAGGATGACAAGCGTATCGATCTGCTGGTCAAAGCGGCGCAGTCCTGGGTTAACACGCCACTGCGTCAGACCGAGTTCCCGAGCATTATGCCGGATATCAACGATCGTCAGGCCAGCGTGCAGACAACCGTTACGTCTCAGGGACCAATGGCCGCGGTGGTTGGCTTCCAGTCACCTTACAACGAGCAGCGTAGCGTAGTGGCGCTCCTGGCGGACAGCCCGCGTGGGTATGCGTTACTCAACAGCGCGATGAACGACAGCGGCAAACGTGCCGCGATGTATGGTTCGGTGGCGGTGATCCGCGAGTCTGGGGTCAATAGCCTGCGCGTGGGCGATGTGTACTATGTGGGCCATCTGCCGTGGTTCGAGCGTCTGTGGTATGCGCTGGCTAACCATCCGGTTCTGCTGGCTATCCTGGCCGCCGTCAGCGTGGTGTTGCTGGCGTGGGTGCTGTGGCGTCTGCTGCGTATCATCAGCCGTCGTCGCCTTAACCCGGATGAGTAACAGGTGATGAAAGCGTTTCGCTGGTGTGTGTTAGCAGCGTTGATGCTGGCGGCGATCCCTCTTCGCGCCGCCTGCACCTGGCCTGCCTGGGAGCAGTTTAAAAAGGATTACATCAGTGAGAGCGGGCGTGTCATTGATCCCAGCGACACGCGCAAAATCACCACGTCGGAAGGGCAAAGCTATGCGTTGTTCTTTGCCCTGGCCGCGAACGATCGCAAAGCCTTTGATCAATTGCTGACGTGGACGCGCGACAACCTGGCCGGGGGCAATCTGAACGATAATTTGCCCGCCTGGCTATGGGGTCAGAAAGACCACGACAACTGGGCGATAATCGATACCAACTCCGCCTCGGATGCCGATGTCTGGATTGCATGGTCACTGCTTGAGGCGGGTCGGCTGTGGAAACATCCGGGCTATACCCGCACGGGTAAGGCGCTCCTTAAACGCATTGCCCATGAGGAAGTGGTGAAAGTACCGGGACTCGGCTCCATGCTGCTGCCCGGGAAGGTCGGTTTTGCCGAGGAGAAAGCCTGGCGCTTTAACCCCAGCTATCTTCCCCCGCAGATAGCGAGCTATTTCACGCGCTTTGGTGCCCCGTGGACGACCCTTCGTGAAACCAATCTGCGCTTGTTGCTGGAAACGGCGCCAAAGGGGTTTTCGCCGGACTGGGTGCAGTATCAGAAAAACAGAGGCTGGCATTTGCAGCAGGATAAATCGCTGGTGGGCGGCTACGACGCCATCCGCGTCTACCTCTGGGTCGGAATGATGAGTGACAAAGACGCCCAGAAAGCCCGGTTGCTTACGCGCTTCCGGCCGATGGCGACAATGACCACGAAACACGGTGTACCGCCGGAAAAAGTGGATGTGGCGAGCGGGAAGCCTGCGGGCAAGGGGCCGGTCGGCTTTTCCGCTGCGATGCTGCCTTTTTTACAGCAGCGTGATGCGCAGGCGGTACAGCGCCAGCGCGTTGCAGATAATTTTCCCGATAATAATGCCTATTACAGCTACGTACTGACTCTCTTCGGGCAAGGATGGGATCAGCATCGTTTTCGCTTCACCGCTCAAGGTGAATTAATACCGGACTGGGGCCAGGAATGCGCAACTTCACAGTAAATCTTCTCAGTTTATCGCTTAGCCTGGCACTGATGCCGCTGGCTCAGGCCGCTAACTCCCCGCAGCAGCAACAGCTGCTGCAACAGGTGCGGCTGGGTGAATCGACGCAGCGTGAGGATTTGGTTCGTCAGTCGCTCTACCGCCTTGAGCTGATTGACCCGAACAACCCCGACGTCATTGCGGCGCGCTTTCGTTACCTGCTTCGTCAGGGTGATAACGCCGGTGCGCAAAAAGAGCTGGATCGTCTGAAAGGGATCGCGCCGGGCTCCAGTGCGTATCAGTCCTCGCGCAATACGATGCTGCTTTCTACGCCTGAAGGCCGTCAGCAGTTACAGCAGGCCCGGTTACTGGCTACAACGGGGCATACTCAGGAGGCCATCGCGGCCTATGACAAGCTTTTTGACGGTAATCCGCCGGGCGGTGACGTGGCGACGGAATACTGGAATGTTGTGGCGAAAGATCCTGCCCGCCGTAGCGTCGCCATTAACCAGTTGAAGAAAATTAACGCCAGCAGCCCGGGCAATACGCAGCTGCAGGGCACGCTGGCACAGCTGCTGTTCCAGACCGGTCGTCGCGATGAAGGCTTTGCGGTGTTGCAGGAAATGGCCAAATCCAGCAATGGCCGCAGCCAGGCATCTGATATGTGGTATGAGCAGATCAAAGATCAGCCTGTCAGTAACGCCAGCGTCAGCGCGCTGCAAAAATACCTGAGCGTCTTCAGCGACGGCGACAGCGTAGCGGCGGCGCGTACTCAACTTGATACGCAGCAAAAACAGCTCGCCGACCCAACGTTCCGTGCGAAAGCACAAGGGCTGGCGGCGGTGGATGCCGGGCAGGGCGATAAGGCGGTGGCGGATCTGCAAAAAGCGGTCAGCGCAAATCATGCCGACAGCGAAGCCGTGGGCGCGCTTGGACAGGCGTACTCTCAGAAAGGCGATCGCGCCCGTGCGGTGGCGCAGTTTGAAAAGGCGATCGCCCTCGATCCGCAGAGCGATAACCGCGGCAAATGGGACAGTTTGCTGAAAGTTAACCGCTACTGGCTGCTGATCCAGCAGGGTGATACCGCCCTGAAAGCGAACAATACGGCGCAGGCGGAACGTTATTACCAGCAGGCGCGTACCCTCGACAATACCGACAGTTATGCGGTACTGGGGCTGGGAGATGCCGCGGCGGCGCGTAAAGACACGGCTGCGGCGGAACGTTATTACCGTCAGGCGCTGCGTATGGACAGCGGTAACAGCAATGCCGTTCGTGGCCTTGCCAATGTTTATCGTGCGCAGTCCCCGGAAAAGGCCGCGCAGTTTATCCAGTCGCTCTCTGCCAGCCAGCGCCGAAGCATTGATGACATTGAACGCAGCCTGACCAACGAGCAGCTGTCAGCCCAGGCGGAACAGCTGGAAAACCAGGGCCAATACGCTCAGGCGGCGGAAATTCAGCGTCGTCGTCTGGCACTCTCTCCGGGCGACGTCTGGATAACCTACCGTCTGTCGCGCGATCTCTATAGCGCGGGCCAGCGCAGCCAGGCGGATACCCTGATGCGCCAGCTTGCCAGCCAGAAACCGTCCGATCCGGAACAGGTGTATGCCAGTGGGCTGTATCTCTCCGGAAACGATCAGGACCGGGCCGCGCTCACGCATCTGGAGACGCTTCCGCGCAGCCAGTGGAACGCCAATATTAAGGAGCTTGCCGACCGCCTGCAGAGTAACCAGACGCTGGAAACGGCAAACCGACTGCGCGACAGCGGCAAAGAGCAGGAGGCGGAAAACCTCCTTCGCCAGCAGCCGTCCTCTACCCGTATCGACTTAACCCTTGCGGACTGGGCGCAGCAGCGTGGCGATCTGGAGGCCGCGAAAACGGCTTACAACACCGTGCTGGAGCGTGAACCGCAGAACGAAGATGCGATCCTCGGTCTGACCGAAGTGTATAGCGCCCAGGGCAACAAAGAGGCAGCCCGTGCCGCGCTGGCAAAACTGCCTGCTGCGCAAAACGGAGAGCCGCTGTCGCTCAATATGCAGCGCCGGATCGCGATGGCGCAGGCAGGCCTTGGGGATTCCGCCGCCGCAGAGCAGACGTTCAGCAAGATTATTCCTCAGGCGAAATCACAGCCTGCATCTATGGAAAACGCGCTGGTATTACGTGATGCCGCCCGTTTCCAGACGCAAAATGGTCAGCCTCAGCAGGCACTGGAAACGTATAAAGATGCGATGGTGTCGTCAGGCGTCACGACGACACGTCCGGCTGACAATGACAGCTTTACCCGCCTGACGCGTAACGACGAAAAAGACGACTGGCTGAAACGCGGCGTGCGTAGCGACGCCGGTGATTTGTACCGTCAGCAGGATGTTAACGTCACGCTGCAGCATGATTACTGGGGCTCCAGCGGCACCGGCGGCTATTCCGATCTTAAAGCGCATACCACCATGTTACAGGCGGATGCGCCACTGGCAGATGGCCGTATGTTCCTGCGTAGCGATTTGGTCAATATGGATGCCGGGTCCTTTTCCACCGATAACGGTACTTACGATCCGAAATGGGGCACCTGTTACGAAACGCCGTGTAGTGGCAACACGCATCAGTCAGCAAATGGCGCGAGTATTGCCGTGGGCTGGCAGAACAAAACCTGGGCGTGGGATATTGGGACCACGCCGATGGGCTTTGACGTTGTCGACGTGGTCGGTGGTGTAAGCTACAGCAGCGACCTGGGGCCAATCGGTTATACCGTTAACGCCCATCGTCGCCCGATCTCCAGCTCTCTGCTCGCCTTTGCCGGGCAAAAAGATACCAACACCGGCACCACCTGGGGCGGCGTGCGCGCAACCGGCGGTGGCGCGAGCATCAGTTATGACAAAGGTGAGGCGCACGGCGTCTGGTCGAGCCTGAATGCGGAAACGCTGACGGGTAAAAATGTGGAAGATAACTGGCGCGTCCGCTGGATGACCGGTTACTACTACAAGCTCATCAATAAAAACAATGAGCGTCTGACCGTTGGCGTGAGCAACATGCTCTGGCACTACGATAAAGATCTGAGCGGTTATACCCTGGGTCAGGGCGGTTATTACAGCCCGCAGGAGTATGTCTCCTTCGCGTTGCCTGTCACCTGGCGTAAACGTACCGAGAACTGGTCCTGGGAGCTGGGCGGATCGGTGTCATGGTCTCATTCTAAAACTAACGACGTGATGCGCTATCCCATTCAGGGACTGATTCCGACCGATGAGCCCGGTCGCTACACCGACAGAGGCGAAATGGAAACCGGCAGCAGCTCCTCAGGCACGGGTTATACCGCACGGGCCATTATCGAGCGCCGGGTCACGTCCAACTGGTTTGTGGGCCTCGGTGTGGATATTCAGGAAGCAAAAGATTATACCCCAAGCCACGCACTGCTTTATGTTCGCTACTCTGCTGCAGGCTGGCAGGGCGATATGGACTTACCGCCGCAGCCGCTGATCCCTTACGCGGACTGGTAATCGGATTTAACTTAATCCATTTGTAAGTCTCTCTTAAAAGTACAGCAATCGGGTATACTCAGGCGCACCAGGTTTACACCCTGGTGCGCCCTGCGCTTCGAGTTTTGTGGAGAGTCATTTTGCGTGTCAGCCGTTCCTTAACTATCAAACAGATGGCGATGGTTTCTGCCGTCACAATGCTGTTTGTACTCCTTTTTTGCGTAATTTTGCTGTTTCATTCCGTACAGCAGAATCGCTATAACACGGCTTCGCAATTAGAAAGTATTGCCCGCTCGGTGCGTGGCCCGCTCTCTGCCTCTATTTTGAAAGGGGACATTCCCGAAGCGGAAACCATTTTAAAACGCATTCAGCCTGCCGGTGTCGTGAGCCGCGCAGACGTGGTGTTACCCAATCAGTTTCAGGCGCTGCGGATGAGTTTTATCCCCGAGCGCCCGGTCCCCATGATGGTGATGCGGCTGTTTGAACTGCCGGTGCAGATTTCGCTGCCGGTCTATTCGCTTGAGCGTCCCGCGAATCCACAGCCGTTGGCCTACCTTGTTCTGCAGGCAGACTCGTACCGCATGTACAAGTTCGTCATGAGCTGGGTTGTCACGTTAGTGACCACTTGCTTACTTATGACGCTTATTCTGAGCGTGGCGCTGACCTGGTGTATTAACCGTCTGATTGTGCATCCGCTACGCCGGATTGCCCGGGAGTTGAACACGCTTTCACCGCAGGACCAGGTGGGGCATCAGCTTCCGCTGCCGCGTCTTCATCATGACGACGAGATTGGCATGCTGGTACGTAGCTATAACCTCAACCAGCAGCGGATGCAGCGCCAGCAGGATGAGCTGAACAGCAGCGCCACGCGCTTCCCGGTGTCGGAGCTGCCCAATAAAGCCTTCCTGATGGCGATGCTGGAACAGACTGTTGCCCGCCAGCAAACCACCGCGCTGATGGTGATCGCCTGTGAAACCCTGCAGGACACCGCCGGCGTGCTCAAAGAGAACCAGCGTGAAATGCTGCTCCTGACGCTGGTGGAGAAAGTGAAGTCCGTGCTGGCCCCGCGCATGGTGCTGACCCAGGTCAGCGGGTATGACCTGGTGGTGATTGCCAACGGCGTGAAAGAGCCGTGGCATGCGATCACGTTAGGTCAGCAAGTACTCACTGTCATTAATGAGCGGCTGCCCATTCAGGGCATCCAGCTTCGTCCAAGCGCCAGTATCGGTATTGCGATGTACTACGGTGACTTAACGGCGGAACAGCTTTACCGTCGTGCTTTCTCGGCGGCGTTTACCGCCCGGCGCAAAGGGAAAAATCAGATCCAGTTCTTCGACCCGGAACAGATGGAAAGGGCGCAGCAGCGCCTGACGGAAGAGAGCGACATTTTGACCGCGCTGGATAACCGTCAGTTTGCCCTCTGGCTCCAGCCGCAGGTGAATTTGCTGACGGGCGAGGTGATCAGCTCGGAAGCGCTGCTGCGCGTGCAGCAGCCGGATGGTTCATGGGAATTGCCGGAAGGGCTCATTGAGCGCATCGAATCCTGTGGCCTGATGGTCACCGTCGGTTACTGGGTGCTGGAGGAGTCGTGCCGACAGCTTGCTGCCTGGCAGGAACGAGGCGTGACGCTCCCGCTGTCGGTCAACTTGTCCGCCCTGCAGCTGATGCATCCGACCATGGTGTCTGAGATGCTGGAGCTTATCCATCGTTACCGGATCAAGCCTGATACGCTGACGCTGGAAGTCACGGAAAGCCGGCGTATTGACGATCCTAATGAGGCGGTCGCGATTCTGAAACCGCTGCGTAATGCCGGTATACGCATCGCGCTGGACGATTTCGGTATGGGTTATGCCGGGCTGCGTCAGCTCCAGCATATGAAAACCCTGCCGGTGGATGTGCTGAAAATCGACAAAGCCTTTGTTGAAGGGTTGCCGGAAGACAGCAGCATGGTCCAGGCCATTATCCAGCTGGCCCGCAGCCTGAAACTGCAGCTGATTGCCGAAGGGATTGAGACAGACGCGCAGCGCACCTGGCTGGCTGAAGCGGGCGTGGAGGGTGGACAGGGCTTCCTGTTTGCACCGGCTGTTCCGTCGGATGTCTTTGAACAACGCTACCTTTCCGGTGGGGACAATAGCGCAAACGTGTAATTTTGTTGCTGGCTTGTGCGAGCCAGCTCAAAGTTCTTAACATTTGTGTTTCAAATTTGAACTGGGTTTATTTCTGTCCTGTTATACGGGTGTTATTTTAAAGCCGCAGGTTAACCATAACCTTACAAAGCCTGTGGTTTTTCTTCCCAAGGACACCCTATGAAAACCTCACTCTTCAAAAGTCTCTATTTTCAGGTCCTGACAGCCATCGCAATCGGTATTTTGCTTGGTCACTATTACCCTGAACTTGGCGCACAAATGAAACCGCTTGGCGACGCATTCGTTAAGCTCATCAAAATGGTCATCGCCCCGGTGATCTTCTGTACCGTCGTGACGGGCATCGCTGGCATGGAAAGCATGAAGGCGGTAGGCCGTACCGGTGCAGTGGCGCTTCTCTATTTCGAAGTGGTCAGTACCCTTGCGCTGATTATTGGTCTTATCATCGTGAACGTGGTGCAGCCCGGCGCGGGGATGAACGTTGACCCGTCGACGCTGGATGCCAAAGCGGTCGCGGTGTATGCCGATCAGGCGAAAGACCAGGGGGTAGTGGCTTTCCTGCTGGACGTTATCCCAGGCAGCGTCATTGGTGCATTTGCCAGCGGCAACATTCTGCAGGTGCTGCTGTTTGCCGTCATGTTTGGCTTTGCCCTGCACCGTCTGGGCAACAAAGGCCAGCTGATCTTTAACGTCATCGAAAGCTTCTCGCAGGTCATCTTCGGCATCATCAATATGATCATGCGCCTGGCGCCTATTGGGGCCTTCGGTGCGATGGCATTCACCATCGGTAAGTACGGCGTGGGTACCCTGGTGCAGCTGGGCCAGCTCATCATCTGCTTCTATATCACCTGTATTCTGTTCGTGGTGGTGGTGCTGGGCTCAATCGCCCGCGCGGCAGGGTTCAGCATTTTCAAATTTATCCGTTATATCCGCGAAGAGCTGCTGATTGTTCTGGGGACCTCTTCATCCGAATCGGCCCTGCCGCGCATGCTCGATAAGATGGAAAAGCTGGGCTGCCGTAAATCGGTGGTGGGGCTGGTCATCCCGACGGGCTACTCCTTCAACCTTGATGGCACCTCGATATACCTGACAATGGCGGCCGTGTTTATCGCTCAGGCGACCAACAGCCATATGGACATTTTCCATCAGGTTACCCTGCTGGTGGTGCTCCTGCTCTCGTCTAAAGGGGCCGCAGGTGTTACTGGCAGTGGCTTTATCGTGCTGGCGGCCACCATTTCCGCGGTCGGACACCTGCCGGTGGCGGGGCTGGCGCTGATTCTCGGTATTGACCGCTTTATGTCTGAAGCCCGTGCCTTAACCAACCTCGTAGGTAACGGTGTGGCAACGGTAGTCGTGGCAAAATGGGTGAAAGAGCTGGATCACAAAAAGCTCGACGATACGTTAAATAATCGCCAGTCAGACAGCAAAACTCCTGGTTTATCCTCTTAATATTGTCACAAATGCCCGCATTCCCTTGTCGGGATGCGGGCTCCTGCGCATAATAACTGTTCGTACCTGTCATAATTCGACAAGATTTTTTTTGGGTATATTTCACTTCTGACCGTGACGTTTTGTAGAACACGCGGTCTAATCGACGTGTTTTCATCGTCATCTTTAAGAGTGAAACGCGTCGCGAGACACTCTCTTTAACCAGGAATGTTGATCAGGGGTTCACATGCAGGGCACAAAAATTCGACTCTTAACCGGCGGTTTGCTGATGATGGCAGCAGCCAGTTATGTGCAGGCAGATGCGCTCCAGCCAGACCCGGCCTGGCAACAAGGGACACTAGCGAACGGTTTTCAGTGGCAGGTTTTAGCCACCCCACAACGTCCAAGTGACCGTGTTGAAATCCGTCTGTCTGTTAATACCGGCTCCCTCACGGAAAGCACTCAGCAAACCGGTTTTAGCCATTTTATTCCCCGACTGGCGCTCACGCAGAGCGGCAGTTTACAAGCAGTTCAGGTGCGTTCGCTCTGGCAACAGGCCATTGATCCGAAACGCCCGCTTCCGCCGGCCGTGGTCTCGTATGACTACACCATGTTCAACCTGAGCCTGCCAAATAACCGTAACGACCTGCTCAAAGAAGCCCTTACGTATCTCGCCGATGCGTCGGGCAATCTGGCGATTACGCCGGAAACCGTTAACTATGCGCTGAGCAACAGTGACATGGTTGCCACCTGGCCTGTGGACACCAAAGAGGGCTGGTGGCGTTACCGCCTGAAGGGTTCAACGCTGCTTGGGCATGACCCGGCCGAGCCGCTGAAACAGCCGGTGGACGCTGAGCAGGTAAAATCGTTCTACCAGAAATGGTACACCCCGGACGCGATGACGCTTATCGTGGTGGGGAATGTGGACAGCCGTGCGGTGGTGGAGCAGATCAACAAAGCGTTTGGCGAACTGAAAGGCAAACGCGAAACACCGGCCCCTGTCCCAACGCTCTCTCCGCTGCGCGCAGAGCCTGTCAGCATTATGACGGATACCGTTCGTCAGGATCGCCTCTCCGTCATGTGGGATAACGCCTGGCAGCCAATCCGTGAGTCAGCGGCGCTGCTGCGCTACTGGCGTGCCGATCTGGCACGTGAAGCGCTGTTCTGGCACGTTCAGCAGACGCTCAGCAAGAATAACGTGAAGAATATCGGTCTCGGCTTTGACTGCCGCGTGCTGTTCCAGCGTGCACAGTGTGCCATTAACGTTGAATCGCCGGGCGATAAGCTGAATGCGAATCTGGGCGTGGTGGCAAAAGAGCTGGCAAAAGTGCGCAAAGAGGGCCTGTCGGAAGAAGAGTTCAATGCGCTGGTCGCGCAGAAAAAACTTGAGCTGCAGAAGCTGTTTGCAACGTATGCCCGCGCCGATACCGACATTCTGATCAGCCAGCGTATTCGCTCACTGCAGAATCAGGTGGTGGATATCGCGCCGGAGCAGTACCAGAAGCTTCGTCAGGACTTCCTGGAGGGGTTGACCGTCGATATGTTGAATCAGGACTTACGTCAGCAGCTGTCGCAGGAAATGGCGTTGATTCTTCTGCAGCCGAAAGGCGAGCCGGAATATGACATGAAGGAACTTCAGTCGACCTGGAATACCATTATGGCCTCCGCGCCGCAGCCATCGCAGGCTGCTACGGCAGATGATTTGCACCAGGACGCAACGGATATCCCGCAGGGGCAGTAATGCCCCTCATCCAGAACCCTCTCCCTGTCGGAGAGGGTTTTGTTTTTACTGTGGCATTGCCTCACGCGGAATAATTGCCCCGCGATACTGGATCACGGTGCTCGCCGTCAGGTGTCCACGCTGGGCCGCCGCTTCTGGCGTCCCGCCCGTCAGACGCACCGCCAGATAGCCCGCACTGAATGAATCACCCGCCGCCGTCGTATCAATCACTTTCTCTTTCGGCAACGTCACCGCAGGGACGTCGATGACGGCTTCACCTTCGATGGCGACCAGACACGAATCAGCCCCGCGCTTAATCACCACTTCACTTACGCCGGCGGCCTGCGTACGCGCAATCACCTCATCAACGGGTTTCTCACCCCACAGCGCATCTTCATCATCGAGCGTCAGGAAGGCGATATCGGTGCATTGCAGTATCTGCTGATAAACCTGCTGCGTCTCTTCACGGCTGGCCCACAGGCGCGGACGGTAGTTATTATCGAAAATAACCTTGCCGCCATTGGCGCGGCATTCACGCAGTAACGACAGCAGCTTTTCACGGCTGGCTGAGCTTAAAATAGCCAGGCTAATCCCGCTCAGATAAAGATAATCAAAGGTGGCTAACGCTTCGCAGATGGCAGCCGCATCGTCGCTCTCCAGCCAGAATTTGGCCGCGGCTTCGTTACGCCAGTAGTAGAAGGTCCGCTCGCCGGTATCGTCGGTTTCAATGTAGTAAAGCCCCGGCAGGCGGTTTTCCATACGCTGTATCAGCGAGGTGTCCACCTGCTCACTCTGCCAGGCTTCCAGCATTTGCTGGCTGAAACTGTCCGTCCCCAGGGCGGTGACGTAGTTCACGGTAAGGGCCTCAGGGGCAACCTGACGGGCAATATAAACGGAGGTGTTTAACGTATCGCCACCAAAACCGCGGCTGACTTCCGCGCCTTTTTGTGACAGCTCAATCATGCATTCGCCAATCACGGCAATTTTCTTGGTCATAGTCGTGAACCTGAACAGAGTAATTTTCGGTAGTGTGCGCTGAGTGAATTATGCGGTCAACTATATTAAAACGACGTTCCATTATTTTATTTGAGCCAGCGCGTGTTCCTGTTAATTTCTGCCCGCTTAATTTCATTTTCCCGGTGAATTGAACATAAAGTTCTCAATTGCCGGGCCGATAACCCTTTGACGAGTCCAGAAAGGCCATCCAACAACAGGACATCTGAAATGAAGTCAGAGCAGGTTATCCAGCGGCTGAGCACTACGCCTGAGGCAAGTATTGAGAACTTGCAGGAGCATCGCTACTGGCTGCAATGTGAGCGTGCGTACACCTATCAGCCGATCTACCGAACGGACGGTCGACTGATGGCTATTGAAATTTTGACCGTCGTGACGCACCCGTCAAACCCCTCACAGCGTATCGCACCGGACCGCTATTTTGCCGAAGTTGCCGTGCGCCAGCGCCTGGATGTGCTGGAAGAACAGCTCCGTATGCTGGCAACCAAACAGGCCTTTTTCGAACAGCATGCCATCCTCGCCTCGGTCAACGTCGATGGACCCACCCTGCTGGCGCTGCGCCAGAACGCGAAATTACAGGAGCTGATCGCCTCCTTACCGTGGATGCGCTTTGAGCTGGTGGAGCATGTTCGTCTGCCACAGGACTCATCATTTGCCTCGATGTGCGAATTCGGCCCGCTGTGGCTGGATGACTTTGGCACCGGGATGGCGAACTTCTCTGCCCTCAGCGAAGTGCGTTACGACTACATTAAAGTGGCCCGCGACCTGTTCATTATGCTGCGCCAGACCCCGGAAGGGCGGAATCTGTTTACGCTGTTATTACAGCTGATGAACCGCTACTGCCAGGGCGTGATAGTGGAAGGTGTGGAAACGCTGGATGAGTGGCGTGATGTGCAAAATTCTCCCGCGGCGGCGGCACAAGGCTATTTCCTCTCTCGTCCGGTCCCAATGGATACCCTCGATTCCGTGATAACGATCCTCTGATCTGCCCGCTTCCCTTTGTCTGAACTATAGTTTTACAGGTAAGGTCATCAGGAAAGGGGATAACAATGACAAAAACAACCAGGGTAATCTCCTGGACAGCAGGGATTTTATTGTTGTTGATCGTGGTCGCCGTCGTCATTATCGCGACGTTTGACTGGAACCGCCTTAAGCCGACCATCAACCAGAAAGTCTCCACCGAACTCAATCGCCCCTTCGCCATACGCGGCGATCTCGGGGTGGTGTGGGAACGTCAGAAAGAGGAGACCGGCTGGCGAAGCTGGATCCCCTGGCCGCATGTCCACGCCGACGACATCATTCTCGGCAACCCGCCGGATATTCCTGACGTGACAATGGTGCATCTGCCCCGCGTAGAAGCCACGCTGGCCCCGTTAGCGCTACTGACCAAAACGGTTTACCTGCCGTGGATCAAGCTTCAGCAGCCCGATGCGCGTCTGATCCGCCTTTCCGAAAAGAACAACAACTGGACGTTTGATCTCGCCAGCAGCGACGAAAAAGATCCCAATGCGCAGCCCTCATCATGGTCATTCCGTCTCGACAATATTCTCTTCGATCGCGGGCGGATCGCCATCGACGACAAGGTCAGCAAAGCTGATATCGAGATCCTGGTCGATCCGTTGGGCAAACCGCTGCCGTTTAGCGAAGTGACCGGCGCAAAAGCGAAGGGCGATAATGCCAAAGCCGGGGATTATGTTTTCGGCCTGAAGGCCGAAGGGCGCTACAAAGGGCAGCCCCTGACCGGCACCGGTAAAATTGGCGGCATGCTGGCGCTTCGAAGCGACTCGACGCCGTTTCCTGTGCAGGCGGATTTCCGCTCCGGGAACACGCGGGTGGCCTTCACCGGGGCCGTCAACGACCCTATGAACATGGGGGGCGTTGATCTGCGGCTGAAATTTGCCGGTGATTCGCTGGGTGAACTGTATGAACTCACTGGCGTCCTGCTGCCAGATACGCCACCGTTTGAGACGGACGGGCATCTGGTGGCAAAAATCGACACGGAAAAATCGTCGGTATTTGATTATCGCGATTTCAATGGCCGTATTGGCGACAGCGATATCCATGGCTCGTTGACCTACACCACCGGAAAACCGCGTCCGAAACTGGAAGGCGATGTGGAGTCTCGCCAGCTGCGGCTGGCCGATTTGGGGCCGCTGATCGGGATTGATTCCGGTAAAGGCACGAAATCAAAAGAGGTGAAGAAAGATCGCCAGCCGGCGGGGAAAGTCCTGCCTTACGATCGCTTTGAGACCGATAAGTGGGACGTAATGGATGCGGATGTTCGCTTTAAAGGGGGCAAAATCGAGCATGGCAGTACGCTGCCGATCAGCAATCTTTCGACCCATATCCTGCTTAAAAATGCCGATTTACGCCTGCAGCCGCTGAAGTTTGGTATGGCGGGTGGGACCCTCTCATCGAACATTCACCTCGAAGGCGATAAAAAGCCGATGCAGGGGCGTGCCGATATCAAGGCCCGCCGGCTCAAACTGAAAGAGCTGATGCCGAACGTGGAATTGATGCAGAAAACCCTGGGTGAAATGAACGGCGATGCCGATATCCGCGGCGTGGGGAATTCTGTGGCTGCACTGCTCGGGAGCAGTAACGGTAACCTGAAGCTTCTGATGAATGACGGGCTGGTGAGCCGTAACCTGATGGAAATCCTGGGGCTGAACGTCGGGAACTACGTCATCGGGCAAATCTTCGGTGATGATGAGGTGCGGGTGAACTGTGCGGCGGCCAACCTGGATCTGGTCAACGGCGTGGCGCGCCCGCAGATTTTTGCCTTCGATACGGAGAACGCGGTCATCAACGTGACCGGCACCGCCAGTATGGCCTCCGAGCAGCTTGATTTAACCATCGATCCGGAAAGTAAGGGGATTCGTATCATCACCCTGCGTTCGCCGCTCTACGTGCGTGGGACCTTTAAAAATCCTCAGGCGGGTGTGAAACCCGGTCCGCTGATTGCGCGCGGCGCGGTGGCGGCAGCACTCGCGACGCTGGTTACGCCAGCGGCGGCGCTGTTGGCGTTAATTTCGCCGTCAGAAGGGGATGCGAATCAGTGCCGGAACATTTTGTCGCAGATGAAAAAATAACGTACGGCTTTCGGGACCTTTACCCTCTCCCTGGGGGAGAGGGTATCAGGCCGCGGTGAATTACAGAGACTGGTGCTTCGTCTCGTGGGTCAGCAGCAGGGCAATCAGCGTCAACGCTGCCATTGCGGCCAGGTAAACGCCCACGTAGAACAGGCCATAATTTGCCTGCAGCCAGGTGGCGATATAAGGCGCAACGGACGCACCCAGAATAGAGGCAACGTTATAGGAGAACGACGCACCGGTATAACGCACTTCCGTCGGGAACAGCTCTGGCAGCAGCGCACCCATCGGGCCGAAGGTCAGGCCCATCAGGCTCAGACCAATGAGCAGGTACGCCATGACCAGCGCAGGGCTACCTGAACCCAGCAGTGGCGGGAAGACGAACAGGGCAAACAGAATGATCAGCGTGGTGATAACAATCATGCTTGAGCGACGACCAAACTTATCCGCCAGCAGGCCGGCAATCGGCACCATAACGCCAAACCCAATGACCGCCATCATCAACATCCACAGCACTTCGTTACGCGGCAGGCCGAGCCCAACCGGCGCGGCGGCGGTGCTGAATGTCATTGAGTAGACCGTCATGATATAGAACAGCGTGTAGGTCGCGAGCATGATAAACGTGCCCAGTACCGTCACGCGGACGTGTTTAGTCAGCAGCGTACCCAGCGGCACTTTTACCTGTTTTTTCGCGGCGGCAACTTTAGCGAAAACCGGCGTTTCGTGGAGTGACACGCGGACATACAGGCCAATCAGCACCAGCACGGCGGAGAAGACGAACGGAATACGCCAGCCCCAGCTCATGAACTGTTCGTCCGTCAGCAGCCAGGAGAGCAGCAGGAAAGTCCCGTTCGCAAAGAAGAAGCCAATCGGTGCACCAAGCTGCGGGAATGAACCGTACAGCGCGCGTTTGCGTGCCGGTGCGTTCTCCGTGGCCAGCAGCGCCGCACCACCCCATTCACCGCCCAGCCCCAGACCCTGACCAAAACGCGCCAGCGCCAGCAGCATCGGGGCCAGAATACCAATGGTTTCGTAGGTAGGCAGCAAGCCGATAGCGACGGTGGAGATCCCCATCGTCAGCAGCGAGGCCACCAGCGTGACCTTACGGCCGATGCGATCGCCAAAGTGTCCAAACAGGGCCGAGCCAATCGGACGCGCAACAAACGCGATCGCAAAGGTAGCCAGAGACTGCAGCGTGGCTGCCGTCGGGTCACCCTGCGGGAAGAAAATATGCGGGAAGACAATGACCGCTGCGGTGGCATAAATGTAAAAGTCGAAGAACTCAATGGCGGTGCCAATCAGCGAGGCGACGACAACTTTGTTTCGCGAGTTAACCGGCGCGGTTTCCGCACCGGAGTCGAGTGTTGTGGCTGTTGCTTGCATAATATTTTCTTATTTTTAGTCGGACGAAAGGCCATATTACGCACAGCAAAAGCGACATTTCAATCTGTAACAAAGCCGCCTGCTGGTGATAAAAGCAACAAAAAGCGGATAATGTTCAGGCCAGACAAAAAACTTCCATGAAATGCTTCACAGTTTTCAAATATCAGCTGATAAAACTGGTTTTTGGTTAAATAAAAGTTACGGACTGGATTTATATGCTGAAATGATGAAGCGGGCTGAAGTTTCAGCCCGGGAGAGGCGTTATCGGTGTGTTTTACCCGGCATAGGCGGGTCGTCTTTGTACTCGGCGGTGGCAATCCACGCCGCGCAGAACAAGGTTAGGCGGGCGAAGAAGTAGAAGAACGCCATCAGCCCCAGCACCGAGCCAAACGCCGCGCCAGAAGGGGATTTCACCAGCGATGGCAGAGTGTAAGTCATCACAATTTTGATCACTTCAAAGCCTATCGCCGCAATCAATGTGCCGCGGATCAACGCCTTCTTACGCGGACGATGGCGGGGCAAGCGCCAGAAGATCCAGAAGAACAGCAGATAGTTGGCGAAGATGGAAATAGCCAGTCCAATGCCGCGCCACGCGGGCTTCAGCCACTCGATGTAATCCAGATAGAGCGCAGAGATAATCATCTGCTGCGCCGAACCGGCGACGGAGGTGATGGAGAGCGTCACAATCAGCGCGACGAGCAGGCCAATCAGCGAAACAAAGTCGCGAAGATACTTAACCCAGATTTTCTCCTGGTCCTGAGGCTTACGCTCCCACACCTCACGCGACTGGGCACGAATGGCCTCGCGGAGGTTGCCCATCCAGTTAATCCCGGAGTAAAGGGCAATCAATAGACCGACGATACCGACCGTCGTACGTTGCTGTACGGCGGTATTAATGGTGTTTTTGAGCGTGGTGGCGAGGGTCGGATCACTGACGTTATTCAGGATTTTATTGAAGATATCCTGCAGCAGCGTTGGGTGTGACGCGAGCACAAAACCGGCTGCGGCAAAAGACACCATCAGGATCGGGATCATCGATAAAAAAGAGAAATAGGTGATGGCAGCCCCAAACTGGTTACCCATGCGGTCATTAAACCGCTCTGTCGCGCGTATCAGGTGCGCAATCATGGGGAACTGCTGTATCCGCTCTGCCAGGCTGGTGACAGTCCCCAGCGCTTTGCTGGCGGTGCCTGGCATTTTTACTTCTTCGGGCCCGGTTTCCATCTTCTGGATGGGTTCGTAATCTAAATGTTGGGTAGGTCGTTGCGGGTTGTTTTCCGGCGTCACGCGACTTTTCCTTTTCGTTTGGCTGGATGTTATTGAATTATAGCTTGCGACTAATCCACGTAAGCTTTTGTGAGTGCAGTAAGCCACTCCATAAACAGATGTACCCGACGGGAGAGGTTGCGCCGGTGGGGATAAATCAGCGATACCGGCATCGGTTCCGCCCGGTACTGCGGGAGAACTTCAATCAACTTCCTGGTGCGCAGAGCGTCACGCACGCCAACGCGCGGCACCTGGATAATACCCAGTCCGGCGATGCAGGCCGCCTGATACGTTTCTGTGCTGTTGACGGTCAAAACCCCGCCCGTCTTCACCCACTGCGTCGACGTGCCGTTATAAAACTCAAAGCCCTGGGGACGTGTTCCCAGCGTGGCGGCGTAGTGAATGACGGCGTGTGAACCCAAATCTTCCAGCGTTTCCGGATAGCCAAAACGCGTGACATAATCCGGGCTGGCGCAGTTAATCACCGACAGCTTGCCCAGCGGGCGGGCGATAAGTCCCGAGTCTTTGAGCGCGCCGACGCGTACCACACAATCAAACCCTTCACGAATAACATCCACCAGGCGATCGCTGCTGCTAAGTTCCAGCTCGATGCCCGGATATTGCTGCAGAAAAGCAGGCAGTTTGGGGATGACTAAATTTCGAGCAACGCTGACGGGCATATCCACGCGTAACCGACCGCTGATGGTGGAGGGGTCATGCTGGAACATACCGTCCAGTTCATCCAGGTTTGTCAGAAGATCTTTTGCCCGCTCGTAATACACCATGCCGTCCTGCGTCAGGCTTACGCGACGCGTGGTTCGGTGCAATAGCTGGGTTCCCAGTCGGTTTTCCAGCGCCTGAATTTGCCGCGAAACACTGCCTTTCGGCAGCGTCAGTGACTCCGCCGCCCGGGAAAAACTCTCCAGTTCCGCGACACGAACAAACAGCTGCATTGCGTGAATTTTATCCATAGACGAAGCTCATTGTTGTTGCAATTGAAACAGTGAAGCGCTCTGCGACATCTTTATTGATCTTCTATCACCTAATAAGCTCTTTCTCAATCTCCACAACAGTCAAAACGAGGTTTCTTATGTCTGAACGTATTGCATTAGTCACAGGTGGTAGCCGTGGCCTGGGTAAAAACGCGGCCTTAAAGCTGGCAGCAGACGGAACGGGAATTATCCTGACCTATAACCGAAGCCAACAGGACGCGCTGGATGTTGTGCGCGAAATTCAGCAAAAAGGCGTTAACGCGGCCGCATTGCAGCTCAACGTCGGCGATGTTGCCAGTTTCGACCTTTTTGCCGGTCAGCTTCAGGAAATCCTTAATACCGTATGGCAGCGTGAAACCTTTGATTATTTATTAAACAACGCCGGGACGGGCTTGTACGCGCCCTATGCCGAGACAACGGAAGCCCAGTTTGATGAGGCGCTGAATATCCATTTCAAAGGGCCTTTTTTCCTGACGCAGCGTTTGCTTCCCTTGCTGAACGACGGTGGGCGGATCCTGAACGTCTCCAGCGGGCTGGCCCGTTTTACGCAACCCGGTTCCGGCACCTATGCGGCAATGAAAGGGGCGATGGAAGTGCTGACCCGCTACCAGGCGAAAGAGCTGGGCGCGCGCGGTATCTCCGTCAATATCATTGCTCCCGGTGCGATAGAAACCGACTTTGGCGGCGGACGCGTGCGTGACAACGCGCAGCTTAACCAGATGCTGGCAACGCAGACGGCGCTCGGGCGCGTAGGGCTGCCGGATGATATCGGTGATGCCATTGCGGCGCTGCTCAGCGATAAACTGGGCTGGATGAATGCGCAACGTATTGAAGTGTCAGGCGGTATGTTCCTGTGATGCCTTCGCTTAAGGGGAAGGAACCTCTTAAGGAAATCCTCAAATTGAATGTGTCCAGATACTGGGAGATATAAATAACACTGGTGGATTTGTAACGTCTCCGTTCATTGAGTTTTTTCTTAAATAATGCCTCTGTAGAATCTCCCTTCGCGACTCTCAGAGGGAGAAAAACGATGCGGGTAATTATGTTTGACAGGCAGTCCCTGTTTATTCACGGAGCGATACACAGTCTTCAGAAATTAATTCCGGAAATAAATATTACGGGAAGCTGTCAGGCAGAAGATTTACGGGCGCAAATTTCAGCGTCACCCTCGGCTATCGTCATGATTGACGGGAATTTAATTGAGGATGAGGGGATCGCCTGGTTGGAAGCGATCATGCAGCGTTTTCCGACGATACGCGTGGTAATGGTTCTGGCTAAAAAAGAGGCCCGATGGGTTGAGCAATTGCTGCAGCGAAACGTGATGGCCATTATTCCCCGCAATGCGCACCCGGAGCGCTTTTCCGCGGTGCTGGATTCGGTCTCCCGAGGAATGGTGTGCTTCCCCGGTGAGTGGGTGAGGCAACCGTCGGCGCCGCAGGCGTTATTATCCTTAAGCGAACGCCAGCGCGAAGTCCTGAAATTACTGGCGGCGGGGGAGTCCAACAAAGAGATCGGACGCAATCTCAACATCAGCGCCGCCACGGTGAAAGCGCACCTGGAAGCGCTTTTCCGCCGCCTGGAGGTGAAAAACAGAACCCAGGCCGCGATGTACTATACCCGGGCGACGGCCTGAAGAATTGCGGTCGGGAGTGAGGTCGTCTCACCGAAACTGAGCATCATCAACACCAGCGCGTCGTGCTGCTGTTGGGTTAACGGGCGTTTAAATTTTTCCCGCAGCAGCGTTTCGCACAGCTGAATATCATCGTGAAGTAAATATTCAGCCTGTAGCGGCGTGATAAGACGCTGAAAACATTCGCCCTGGCGAATAACATGGCCATAGCCAATAACCCATAAACCGTTTTCATCACGATATTTCTCCAGAGAAAGCCCCTGGTGTTTTTTTATTAACGCAATGGCGGCAGAAGATATCTTCAGCGCATGACCTTTCATATTCGTTTCCTCTTAATGGCAATATTGTAGAGGAAACGACACACGCGAAATATCCGCCAAATGGCTATAGATCAGGAATGATTGCTGAGATATTCCTGCTTCAATAAACCAAACAGCCAGTCATTATGCCATTGTCCGCCAAGGTAATAACTCTCGCGTAACTCGCCCTCCAGACGAAAGCCCGTTTTTTCCAGCAGGCGTCTGGAGGCGATATTCCCCGCCGTGACGGTGGCGGTGAGGCGGCGTATGCCGCCCTGATGAAAGGCGTAACCGCACAGCGCCTGCAGCGATTCGAAGCCGTAGCCTTTCCCCTGGGCCGCAGGTGCAAAAAGAAAACCCACTTCCGCGCAATCGTCATCGCGATGAATATAACCGGTGACGCCGAGCGGTACGCCGGAGGTGGCGTCACGCACAACGAGGCAAAGCCAGTGCGCGCTGCCCGGCGTCCAGGGCGTCAGACGAGATTCGAACGCCTCGCGGATCGCCTCCACGGGGCGATCTTCCGCGACAAAACGCATCACCTCGGGGTCGTGCTGTAACGCCAGGAAAAAGGGCCAGTCATGGTCTTGCAGCGGTGAACAGATAAGACGCGATGTCGTTAAGACAGGCATTCAGATTCTCCTGAAACATTTAAAATGATTTTCGTGGTGTCACTTTATTTCAACAGAAAGTCAGGTATGGTTAACCTCGTATAAATAAAAAGAAAAACGGCCATTACGGGCCCATTCTGGTTGTCTTCGTTGTCGCTTAAGGAAAACAATGACTCTCAGCACAGCACACCCTATCCGCGAACAGTTCGAACACTGTCTGGCGGTTATTCGCCAGGCCTCGGTTGAAATTTTACTTCTCCTGAATGTACATGTTTCTGAGGGAAAAGATCCACGCTGGTTTCTGGAACAACTGGACAGCGCGCGTTTAGGCCTGGGGGGCTGGAATGCGGTTGCGAAGACGCTCAATTTGAATGACGCGGAGATGTCCGAATTCACGCTGCAATTGCGTCTGCTTCAGCAGCGTGTTCCTCAGTACGAAAGCGGTCAGGATGTCAGTGAAAACCAGCTGATTGCCGCGATGCGGTTTGTGACTACGCTGGAGCACCTTCGTTTGCAACAGCCTCTTCTGACCTACAGCACCGAAGTGGCGCCTGGCAGTGAACTCCAGCAACAACAGGCGCACAAGCAGGTGCGTACGATTGAGTTGATGATAAAAGGGCTCATCCAGCAGGCCTGGCCCGATCAGGTGCGGCTGAATAACCATCTTAAAACCCTGTTTAACGCGGACCGCGTGCGGCGCTGGCTGAAGCTTGGTGACATCAATGATGTGCTGAGCGGCATGATGTTCAGTGAGCTGGCACAGATGCTGGTGGATAAAAAAGAGTTCAGCCGCTACTACGCTTCGCTGTTTAACGATCCGTCAATGCTCACGCTGATGGTGGAACCGCGGAAAACCCTGCAAACCTTCCTCGATGATATTCGGCAAATCCGCAACAATATTACCGTGCAGAAGGCGTTAAGTTCGGCGCAAATCCAGCTGCTGGATAACTACTACACGCAGATCACCCGACCGGTTCAACGTGCTTTTGAAGAGGGGAGAACCCGCGTCAACCCGGCCGGACTGATGGCGGTGGATGCCAGCGAGCTGCATGCTTTCTGGGAAAAGGCGCAGAAAATGGATCGCGTGACCGGCGGGGATCTCTTTGAGGTTCGTGACACGATTGAAAAACCGACCCAGCGCGCACCGCGCACGCCAGAACAGCGTGAGCAGCTTATTTCCGGCGCGTTATGGGGGGCGGTTGGCGTGATGGTGATTGCCATTGTGGCGGGCGGCTTCTGGCTGGTAACCAGCAGTAAACCCCAGCCTGCAGCCGGGAACGTTGCAGAAACGGCCCAGCCTCAGGAGATGCGCGAAACCCCGTCCTCGCGCGAGACGCTGTCGCGCATGGGCGTGACCTGGGACGAGAATAATTTCCGCTCGGCGATTAACCGCAATGATACCCGGGTGGCACTGCTGTTTTTGCAGGGAGGGATGGACTGGAAGCTCTCCTGGACGGAAGAGGCGATGTCGGCTGACTATGACGACGTTCTGGAGCTGATGTTGCGCTACCGACAGAACATGGTGGAACAGAAGCCGTGCCGGCGCTTTATCAACACGCTCAGCCATGCCATGTCGAATGGCGAGTCCCTGACGTCAATGCGTAAACAGTATCTAAAGGCGTTTTGCACCGTGCCTGCCGTGGTGAAGCGCCAGCAGCATGATCTGGATTTGGCGACGCGTCGGGCACAGTCACAGCCGGATGCCACCACAAAAAAATGGCAGTCCATCCAGACCGCCATTTATGAAGTGATTCGTTAATCCTGTCTTCTCCCTCTCCCGGGAGGAGAGGGATGGATACGGGCATCAGACCGCAGAAGGTCACGGCTCCCCATACAACCCAATCAACCGCCGTACCACGCCGTTAGTCCAGCCGAAGCCATCCTGCAGCGGGTACTCACCCCCGCCCCCTTCGCGCGGCGTACTGCTGGCGATGTGATATTTCTCAATCAGCTTATGGTGGGCTTTATAGAAATGATTCACCGTCTGCAGCCAGCTCCAGGCAATCTCATCGCCCAGCGAGTCATTGCCGTACTGTTTGAAGCCCTGAATCGCCATCCACTGCAGCGGCGCCCAGCCGTTGGGTTTATCCCACTGCTCGCCGGTTTCGTACTCGGTGGCCAGAATCCCGCCCGGCGTCAGCAGACGTGCTTTTACCGCATCAGACAAGCGTTCAGCCTGCTCGTGAGTCGCCATGCCAACGTACAGCGGCACAATGCTCGCCGCTGAGAACAGCGCCATGACCTCGCGGCGCCAGTCGTAGTCACGGTAACAGCCATTCTCGTCATCCCACAGATACCGGTTCACCGCGGCGCGGCGATCGCTGGCTTTCTGGCGGAACAGTTCCGCTGTCTCTTTATCCCCTTTCGATGCCGAAATATTGGCGATCGCGCTTTCCAGTTTGAACAGGAACGCGTTCAAATCGATAGGAATAAACTGCGTGGTGCGGATGCTGGCAAGTCGGCCAGGCTCCCGCAGCCAGCGCGAGGAGTAATCCCAGCCGGAGGCCGCGCCTGCGCGCAAATCGCGATAAACCTCATTCGGCGGACGGCCAGAGTGACGGGCGGTTTCCACATCCTCAATCCATGATTCATCACGCGGCGTGTCACGGTCGTCCCAGTAGCGGTTTAACAGCGAGCCATCCGGCATACGCACCGCGCTGCGATAGGCCTGATTAAGCAGCAGCGATTCCGCCCCGTCCATCCAGAAGGCATGCTCCATTTTGAGGTGTTCAAGGTAGCGCTTTGCACCGCGCACACCATCCTCTTCAAACAGCTCTACCATCAGGGCAAATACCGGCGGCTGGGAGCGGCTGAGATAATAGGTACGGTTACCGTTCGGGATATGGCCGTAGCGTTCAATCAACCACGCGAAGTTATCCGCCATACATTTCAGCAGATCGTTACGTCCGCTCTCTGCCAGACCCAGCATAGAGAAGTAGGAATCCCAGTAATAGGTCTCACTAAAACGCCCGCCGGGCACGATATAGGCCTGCGGCAGCGCCAGCAGAGAAGACCAGGGGATGTGGTCCTGCGGCTCGCGCGTCAGCACGGGCCACAGGCTGTCAATGTGCTCTTTTAGCGACAGGCCGGGGTCGGAGACATATTCCGTGGTATAGGTCTCTGGCAGCCAGAAGTGGTTCTCCACGAACCGGCGCAGGTCGAAATCCCGGTGGCGCCTGACCTTGCGATAGCGGATCAGAATATCCAGAGGATCCATCTTCGGGGCACAGTCGGGGAAGGTTTTGCTGTCCGCAAACAGACGTGTCGACTGCACGTGCTCGAACAGTTCCAGATAGCGATCGGCGGGCGTCAGAGCATCAGAGGCGGGTAGCCCCTCAATCATTTCGGGTTCCGGCTCCGCCTCAATCATTTCATCCAGTTTTAACTCGCAGGGATCGGTCTCGTAGCGCAGCTCTTCTGCAATCTCGAACTCGATGTTCTCGGCAGCCTGTAGTTTCTGGTTGAACATGGCGATAAGGACCTCCGGTTGTGTGTTCAAAATAACAGTTTTTTCCGGGCGTCTTATAAGCGTAGACATTCGCTTCGGTGTTGGCTGAGGGAAATGTGCGGTTGATCACGTTTTTAAACGCGGGGTATTTGCGGAGTTAAAACAGTAATTGCCTGAAAAATAAAGGCTAAAAGGGATTTTTAGACAAATTTATGGGGCAAATAATTCAGAGCATTCGTTGTGCAACGATTTATGTCTGAAACAAACGCCCCTCCGCAGAGGGGCATTTTGCTTAACGCATGGTGACAAATTCTTCGGCCGCTGTCGGGTGGATCGCAACGGTGTTATCGAAGTCTTTCTTGGTGGCACCCATTTTCAACGCCACGGCGAAGCCCTGCAGGATCTCGTCCATGCCAAAGCCAATGCCGTGGATACCGACAATCTTCTCTTCCGGACCCACGCAGACCAGCTTCATGCGGCATGGCTGACGGTGAGAGGTGACGGCGGTATACATCGCGGTGAACGCGGATTTATATACTTTCACCTGGTCGTCGCCATACTGCTCGCGCGCCTGAGGTTCTGTTAAGCCCACTGTGCCGATTGGCGGGTGGCTGAAGACCACGGTCGGAATGTTACTGTAGTCCAGATGCTCTTCCGGTTTGTTGTTAAACAGACGCTCAGAGAGGCGACGGCCCGCGGCAACCGCAACCGGCGTCAGTTCGACCGCACCGGTGTTATCGCCCACCGCGTAAATGCCCGGAACGCTGGTGTTCTGGAATTTATCGACAACGATATACCCTTTCTCATCGGTTTTAACGCCCGTCGCCGCCAGGTTGAAGTTGTCGTTAGCCGGTTCACGACCAATCGCCCAGATCAGGCAATCCACGGTCTGGCTACGGCCATCTTCCAGCTCAAGCGTCAGGCTACCGTCTGCATTTTTCACGACCGCTTTTGGCACGGCGTGGGTGTGCAGCGTTGGGCCTTCGGTATTCATCACTTCGACCAGCGTATCGACGATCAGCGGGTCAAAGTTGCGCAGCGGCGCGTGTTTACGCACGAACAGGTGCGTTTCTGCGCCCAGGCCATTAATCACACCGGCCAGTTCTACGGCGATGTATCCCGCGCCCACCACGGCAACACGTTCTGGCAGAGCAGGCAGCTCGAAGAAACCGTCGGAGTCGATACCGTATTCCACACCGGGAATATCCGGGTGGCTCGGACGCCCGCCGGTCGCGATCAGGATGTGATCGGCAGTGATCGTCTCACCGTTAACTTCTATCGTCTTCGCATCAACAAAGCGCGCAAAACCATGAATAACATCGACGTTGTTCTTGCCCAGCACATTGTCGTACGAGGTATGAATACGGTCGATATAGGCAGTACGGCTGGCGATCAGCTTGTTCCAGTCAAAGTTATTGATGGTGGTGTCAAAGCCGTAATCCGGGCCATACATATGGATTGCTTCACGGATCTGGGCCGCATGCCACATCACTTTCTTCGGTACACAACCCACGTTGACGCAGGTGCCGCCCAGCGCTTTGGCTTCGATCAGCGCACATTTCTGGCCATACATGGCCGCGCGGTTGATGGAGGCGATGCCGCCGCTGCCGCCGCCGATTGCGATGTAGTCATAATGCTTAGTCATAGCTTTTATCCTTAATCGTGAATTGCCGCGATTGTATACCTGAAATCAATAGTTTCCACCGATGACTGCGATTACTCCGGCACGATCCAACTGACGGTGGCATGGCCCGTTCCGGCCGGCACCAGCGTCTTGTGCAGCCATGGCAGCACGTTGTTCATCTGCGCTTCGAGCTTCCATGGCGGGTTGATCACAATCATGCCGGAAGCGGTCATGCCGCGCTGGTCGCTGTCCGGGCGCACGGCCAGTTCAATTTGCAGAATTTTGCGGATACCGGTCGCTTCCAGGTCTTTGATCATGCGTTTAATTTGCGCGCGCAGCACCACCGGATACCACAGGGCATAGGTGCCCGTCGCAAAACGTTTGTAGCCGTCGTTAATACCGCTCACTACCGCCTGATAGTCGGTTTTGATCTCATAAGGCGGGTCGATCAGCACCAGACCGCGACGGGATACCGGCGGCAGTTTGGCCTTCAGCTGCTGGTAGCCATCCGCCTTTTCCACACGGGCGCGGCTGTCTTTCTGGAATTCAGAACGCAGCAGCGGGAAGTCGCTTGGGTGCAGCTCGGTCAGCTGAAGGCTGTCCTGCTCGCGCAGCAGCTGGCGGGCAATCAACGGCGAGCCAGGGTAGTAGCGCAACTGGCCGTTGCGGTTAAAATGATTCACCACACCAATGTAGGGCTCCAGCTCTGCCGGCAGGTCGTCCTGCTGCCAGATGCGGGCGATCCCTTCCAGGTATTCCCCGGTGCGTTCGGCATGTTCGCCGCTTAGCTGATAACGTCCCGCGCCCGCGTGGGTGTCCAGATAGAGAAACGGTTTATCTTTCTCTTTAAGTGATTCAATGATCAGGCTCTGAACGGTGTGTTTAAGGACGTCGGCGTGGTTGCCTGCGTGAAAGCTGTGGCGATAACTGAGCATGAATGAATGTGTTCCAGGTAGTAAACGTAGGCCTGATAAGCGTAGCGCCATCGGGCAAAAATAGAGCGTATCGCCACAGTATACAGAAAAGTTTATCCTGCCGCGAAAGCGCAACGTCTGGCATTGAAATCCTCTACACTTATCCCCATTCTAGATCGCATATGCACAGCGCCGGATGCGCGCTTCATTCATCTTATTCAACAGGACAGCGTTTATGACCAATCCATTACTGACGCCTTTTTCGTTGCCACCGTTTTCTAAAATCCGCCCTGAGCATGTGGTTCCAGCCGTAACACAGGCGCTGGACAACTGCCGTGCGGCGGTAGAAAGCGTGGTGGCGCAGGGCGCGCCGTACACCTGGGAAAATCTGTGTCAGCCGCTGGCCGAAGTGGATGACGTGCTGGGACGCCTCTTCTCCCCGGTAAGCCATCTGAATTCAGTGAAAAACAGCCCGGAACTCCGTGAAGCGTATGAACAAACCCTGCCGTTGCTCTCTGAGTACAGCACCTGGGTTGGTCAACACGAGGGGCTGTACAAAGCCTATCGCGACCTGCGCGATGGCGACCACTATGCCGAACTCAATACCGCGCAGAAAAAATCGGTCGATAACGCTCTGCGTGATTTCGAACTCTCCGGTATTGGTTTGCCGAAAGAGAAACAGACCCGTTACGGTGAAATTGCGGCCCGTCTGTCTGAGCTGGGCAACCAGTACAGCAACAACGTGCTGGACGCGACCATGGGCTGGACGAAGCTGATTACCGACGAAGCCGAGCTGGCCGGTATGCCGGAAAGCGCGCTGGCGGCGGCGAAAGCGCAGGCCGAAGCGAAAGAGCAGGAAGGCTTCCTCTTAACCCTGGACATCCCGAGCTACCTGCCGGTCATGACCTACTGCGACAATCAGGCGCTGCGCGAGGAGATGTACCGTGCGTACAGCACCCGCGCCTCCGATCAGGGCCCGAATGCCGGTAAGTGGGATAACAGCCCGGTGATGGCTGAAATCCTCGCGCTGCGTCACGAGCTGGCACAGCTGCTGGGCTTTGAGAGCTACGCTTCCAAATCCCTCGCCACCAAAATGGCGGAAAATCCACAGCAGGTCCTCGATTTCCTGACTGACCTGGCGAAACGTGCGCGTCCGCAGGGCGAGAAAGAGCTGGCACAGCTGCGCGCCTTCGCGAAAGCGGAATACGGTGTCGACGAGCTGCAGCCGTGGGATATCGCCTGGTACAGTGAAAAACAGAAACAGCACCTTTACAGCATCAGCGATGAGCAGCTGCGTCCTTACTTCCCGGAAAACAAAGCCGTTAACGGTCTGTTTGAAGTGGTTAAACGCATTTACGGGATCACCGCCAAAGAACGTACCGACATCGACGTCTGGCATCCGGACGTGCGCTTCTTCGAACTGTATGACGAGAAGAACGAGCTGCGCGGGAGCTTCTACCTGGATCTGTACGCTCGCGAGAACAAACGCGGCGGTGCATGGATGGATGATTGCGTCGGGCAGATGCGTAAAGCGGACGGTTCCCTGCAGAAGCCGGTGGCGTACCTGACCTGTAACTTCAACCGTCCGGTGAATGGCAAACCTGCGCTGTTTACCCATGACGAAGTGATTACCCTGTTCCACGAATTCGGTCACGGCCTGCACCATATGCTGACCCGCATCGAAACCGCAGGCGTTGCCGGTATCAGCGGTGTGCCATGGGATGCGGTCGAACTGCCAAGCCAGTTTATGGAAAACTGGTGCTGGGAGCCGGACGCGCTGGCGTTCATCTCCGGCCATTACGAAACCGGCGAACCGCTGCCGAAAGAACTGCTGGATAAAATGCTGGCGGCGAAAAACTACCAGGCGGCGATGTTTATCCTGCGCCAGCTGGAGTTCGGCCTGTTCGACTTCCGTCTGCACGCCGAGTTTAGTCCGGAGCAGGGGGCGAAAATCCTCGAGACGCTGGCCGAGATTAAAAAGCAGGTCGCCGTTATTCCTGGCCCAACCTGGGGCCGCTTCCCGCACGCGTTCAGCCATATCTTCGCGGGCGGCTATGCGGCAGGCTATTACAGCTACCTGTGGGCCGACGTGCTGGCGGCGGATGCGTTCTCTCGCTTTGAAGAAGAGGGCATATTCAACCGTGAAACCGGCCAGTCGTTCCTTGATAACATCCTGACGCGCGGCGGTTCTGAAGAGCCAATGGTGCTGTTCAAACGCTTCCGTGGCCGCGAGCCGCAGCTGGATGCGATGCTTGAGCACTACGGAATTAAAGGCTAACCGTTACGTGAAGATCTGTTTAGTCGATGAAACAGGCGCCGGAGACGGCGCCTTATCTGTTCTGGCCACCCGCTGGGGGCTGGAGCATGATGATGAAAACCTGATGGCGCTGGTGATGACGCCGGCGCATCTGGAATTACGTAAGCGTGACGAACCCAGGCTCGGCGGGATATTTGTCGATTTTGTGGGGGGCGCTATGGCGCACCGGCGCAAGTTCGGCGGCGGTCGCGGTGAAGCGGTTGCCAAAGCGGTTGGCGTCAAAGGAAGCTATCTTCCTGACGTGGTGGATGCCACGGCGGGTTTAGGGCGCGATGCGTTTGTGCTGGCCTCGGTAGGGTGTCACGTGCGGATGCTGGAGCGCAATCCGGTCGTGGCCGCGCTGCTCGACGACGGGCTGACGCGCGGCTATGCCGACCCGGAGATTGGACTGTGGCTGCAGGCGCGCTTGCAGTTGATTCACGCCTCCAGCCTGACGGCGCTGACCGATATCACTCCGCGTCCACAGGTGGTCTACCTCGACCCGATGTTCCCGCATAAGCAGAAAAGCGCGCTGGTGAAGAAAGAGATGCGGGTGTTCCAGTCGCTGGTCGGACCGGATTTAGACGCGGATGGTTTGCTGGCGCCTGCTCGTCAGCTAGCCACGAAGCGCGTGGTGGTGAAACGTCCGGACTATGCGCCGCCGCTGGCGGACGTGGCCACGGCCAATGCGGTGGTTACCAAAGGGCACCGGTTTGATATTTATTCGGGGACGACGGAACAGGAAGGTTAGGGTGTGCGGTTTGATGCCGTCACCCCAACCCGCGCTGGAAAGAGGCTCGAACGGTTCCCTCTCCCTTTGGGAGAGGGAAAGCAGACTTACTCGTCTTCTTCGTCACGCAGTGGAACAATTAGCATATCCACATGAACGGTGTTAATCAGCTGACGCGCTGAAGACATCAGCTTGCTCCAGAAGTCCTGGTGGTGACCACAAACGACCAGGTCCATATCGTATTTCTTAATCGCATCAACCAGCACCTGACCCAGATCGCCGCTGCCGCTTAAGGTTTCGGTGATAGGGTAGCCCGCGTTGGTGGACAGTTCGCTCAGGGCGTGGTGTGTCTCTTCAGAGATGCGTTTCTGCATATCACCGAGATTGACGTCAATCAGACCGGTATAGAGGTCGGAGTAATTCACATCAACGTGGATAAGAGAAACTTTCGCGTTGTAAGGGCGTGCCATGGATACCGCTTTATCAACCAGCACTTTACTCTCCGGAGAGAGGTCTACCGCGATGAGAATGTGTTTGTAAGCCATAGTGTTACTCCTTCCTTAAGTTATCGATGACTAAATGGAAAAGCCGTCGTCTGATGCTTTCATTACGGCCCAGTAAAACATATTTTTCAAGCTTTGGTGTTGATAACGATTAACCTTGTGGCAAAAAAATTAACGGATCTCCTACACTATTTAATGAGCCGTTCGGATATTAAAACGCGAACCGGATCGACTTTTGTTCATTCTTTCACTGAACTGTCTGTCAGGGCACTGGAGTGCGGTAGCTCAGAGGCCTTGCTTCGTGGGCGTACGCCGGGGAGGATGTATGATTAGCACCGTCGCATTGTTTTGGGCGTTATGCGTGGTTTGCATAGTGAATATGGCGCGCTACTTCTCATCGTTACGTGCGCTGTTAGTGGTACTTCGTGGTTGCGATCCGTTGCTTTATCAGTATGTGGACGGTGGAGGGTTCTTCACCTCGCACGGACAGCCCAGCAAGCAGATGCGTCTGGTAGGGTATATCTATTACCAGCGCTATCGCGATCACCACGATGAAGAGTTTATTCGCCGTTGCGAGCGTCTTCGCCGTCAGTTCATTTTAACCAGCGCCCTGTGTGGTCTGGTTGTGGTCAGCATGATTGCCTTGATGATTTGGCACTGAGCATAAAAAAAGCGGGTCAGTTTCCTGACCCGCTTTTTTATCGCGTTCTGCCGATTAGATAAGCTTCAGCGAAATCCAGTACAACCCACCCGACAGCAGGATAGAGGCCGGAAGGGTAAATACCCAGGCCATCAGAATGTTGGTCACGGTTTTGCGTTGCAGACCGCCGCCGTCAACAATCATGGTCCCTGCCACGGAAGAGGAGAGTACGTGGGTGGTCGAAACTGGCATACCGGTATAGCTCGCCAGACCGATTGAAACCGCCGCCGTCATCTGCGCGGACATACCCTGCGCATACGTCATGCCTTTCTTACCGATCTTCTCGCCGATGGTGGTCGCCACACGACGCCAGCCAATCATCGTACCGATACCGAGAGCCAGTGCGACAGCCATGATGATCCAGATTGGCGCGTACTCAATAGTATTGAGCATATCGCCTTTCAGTTTCTTCAGCAGACGCTGGTCGTCAGCATTCACTTCTGGCAGCTTCGCCACTTTATCCGTGACATCAGAGATGCACAGCATAATGCGACGCAGTTGACCACGTTGCTCAACGGACAGTTTGTCGTAGCTTTCGATATTACCCAGCATGCCTTTGGCGCGTTCCAGCGCGTTAATCGCGTTTGCCGGATGGCAGTGGAATTCGCCCGGCGCAGTGGTAGCGCCTGCTTCAGGAGAAGGGATCAACTGGTCAACGCCGGTTGCCTTCTTCAGCAGCTCAGGGTGTTGCTGGAAATAGATTTCAACGTTGTTCACCGCATCACGGGTACGGGTGATTTCGTAACCGGAGGCGTTCATGTTAACCACGAATCCCGCCGGTGCGACGCCAATCAGTACCAGCATTACCAGACCAATGCCTTTCTGACCGTCGTTCGCGCCGTGAGAGAAGGCAACGCCGATAGCGGAAAGGATCAGGGCAATCCGCGTCCAGAATGGCGGCTTTTTCTTGCCGTCTTTCTTCTCACGCTCTGCCGGTGTCAGGTGAATACGGGAGCGTTTTTTCGTATTGCTCCAGTAACGACGCAGGATGAAAATCAATCCGCCTGCGACCACCAGACCCACGATAGGGGAGACAATCAGTGAGGCGAAAATTCCCAGCACTTTCGGGATGTTTAACGCATCAACAACCGAGGTACCGGTCATGAGGGCATTCGTTAACCCAATACCGATAATCGCGCCGATGAGGGTGTGAGAACTGGATGCAGGCAGGCCGAAATACCAGGTACCGAGGTTCCAGATAATTGCAGCAAGCAGCATTGAGAACACCATAGCGAGGCCATGGCCAGAACTAACGTTGAGAAGCAGATCCGTTGGCAACATATGCACGATCGCATATGCAACGCTCAGTCCACCCAGAAGAACACCAAAAAAGTTAAATACCGCCGCCATAACAACCGCGAGCTGCGATCGCATTGCGCGAGTGTAGATAACCGTTGCTACTGCGTTTGCAGTGTCGTGGAAGCCGTTGATCGCTTCGTAAAACAGTACAAAAACCAGAGCAAGCAATAATAAAAGCCCGGTATGTAAATCCAGGCCAGCAAACAAATGTAGCATAGGACGTTACGCCATTTTGAGGACATGAACGCGGCGCATTATCCAGGACAAATGCGCGGCGGGCAAAGTGAAATATAGCTTTTTTTTGATATAACTTCGGCTTTGTTGGCGTTAGGTAAAGAAATATATTTTATATTTCAAGTATATGACTGATATCTCGGTTAATTGCGCTGGTGTGACCACAGAGGAAACTTTACAATCCGCGGCAGTTAACGAAGAGGATTTTGACGTGGAAAGGTTTGATGCCGTGGTAATTGGCGCCGGTGCGGCGGGTATGTTTTGTGCGGCGATGGCCGGACAGGCGGGTCGTCGCGTGCTATTGCTGGATAACGGTAAAAAGCCAGGACGTAAAATTCTGATGTCCGGTGGCGGGCGCTGCAACTTTACAAATCTCTATGTCGAACCCGCAGCTTATCTGAGCCAGAACCGTCATTTTTGCAAATCGGCCCTGGCGCGTTACACCCAGTGGGACTTTATCGACCTGGTGGGTAAGCACGGTATCGCATGGCATGAGAAAACGCTGGGCCAGCTGTTCTGTGATGACTCCGCCCAGCAGATTGTCGATATGCTGGTGGCCGAGTGCGAGAAGGGCGGCGTGGTGATGCGCCTGCGCACGGAAGTGCTGGAGGTGTCCCGCGATGAGCAGGGCTACACGCTGCAGTTAAGCGGGGAAAGCGTCAGCGCCGATAACCTGGTGATTGCCAGCGGTGGCCTCTCCATGCCGGGGCTGGGTGCTTCACCATTCGGCTACAAGATTGCCGAACAGTTTGGCCTGAACGTGCTGCCCACCCGTGCGGGGCTGGTACCGTTCACCCTGCATAAGCCCCTGCTGGAACAGCTCCAGACGCTTTCTGGCGTCTCGGTGCCGTCGGTCATTACGGCTGAAGACGGTACGGTGTTCCGTGAAAACCTGCTGTTTACCCACCGTGGTCTTTCCGGCCCGGCGGTACTGCAAATCTCCAGCTACTGGCAGCCGGGGGAGTTTGTCACGGTTAACCTGCTACCCGATTGCGACCTGGAGGCTTTCCTCAACGAGCAACGCGCGGCGCACCCGAATCAAAGCCTGAAAAACACGCTGGCCATGCAGTTGCCAAAACGTCTGGTGGAATGTTTGCAGGTGCTGGGTCAGATCCCCGATGTGTCGCTCAAGCAGCTTAACAGCCGCGAACAGGCGGTGCTGGTTGAGACGCTGACAGCCTGGCGGGTGCAGCCCAACGGTACCGAAGGCTACCGCACGGCGGAAGTGACGCTTGGTGGGGTCGACACCCATGAACTCTCCTCACGCACCATGGAAGCGCGCAACGTGCCGGGGCTCTATTTTATTGGTGAGGTGATGGATGTGACCGGCTGGCTCGGCGGGTACAATTTCCAGTGGGCATGGGCAAGTGCCTGGGCGTGTGCTCAGGCGCTGGCAGAAGACAAGTGACATAAGAGCACTGCCACTCGTCACAGATGGCTTTACGGGCTGACGGTGGTTACGTCTGTTACAGCAAGAATATTGCTTGCGGCCACTGTCCCCATCTTGATATATGACGCTGCGGTAACGCCGCCAATATGCGGTGAAATAACCACGTTTTCTACGGACTGCCAGAGGTGCGGCGCCGTCAGCGGCTCGTGGGTAAAGCTGTCCAGCGCTGCGCTGTGCAGCGTGCCATCCCTGAGCGCCGCCAGTAACGATTCATCGTCGATCAGTCCGCCGCGTGCCGTATTTACCAGAATTGCGTTCCGCTTGCAGTGTGCGAGCGTCTGGCTATTGATCATCCCCCGATTCTCATCGGTCAGCGGACAGTGCAAAGAGATGACATCGGAACGGGAAAGAAGTCCATTCAGCGTTTCTGCGCGTTCACACAGGGCAGGCATGGACTTAGCATAGGGATCGTAAGCCAGCACCTTCATGCCGAATGCGTGGCCAATATGTGCCACACGCGAGCCGATAGCACCCAATCCGATGAGCCCTAACGTTAAGCCCTCCAGTTCAATGGATTTATGCGTTGCCTTATCCCAGTGCCCGTCTCGCAGGCGCTTGTCCAGAGGTACCACCGACTTTGCGCAGGCGAGGATCTGCGCCCAGGTATGTTCAGCCACTGCCGCCGCGTTTGCACCTGGCGCAGCGCGGACGGCGATGTTGCGCTCGGCCGCTGCCGTCTGGTCTATCACATCGATCCCGCTTCCGTGCTTGGAAATAACCTGCAGAGCGGGGGCGGCATCCATGACTTTCGCGGTAATCTTGCCGTAACGTACCAGAATCGCCACAGGATTGTGTCGTTCACACAGCGCGATCAGTTCATCTTCTGTGGGCTGGCGGCCCGCAAACACCACCTCAAAGCCCTGCAACATCACCATGGCCTGCTCCGCCAGGTCGCTTCCGGTAACCAGAACTACGTCTTTGCCCCCCATCACAGCGTCTCCCCGTCATCTAACATACCTGCCTTACGAAGCGCGTCATCAAGCCAGTGTGGACGTAAATCGCCTTCACGGATGGCGGCAAGGCGTCGGGTCTCCATCTCCAGCTTTCCTTTTGCCAGCGCGATAACTTCCTGAACCTCATCGCGCGGGATGACTACCACGCCGTCGATATCCGCGACAACCAGATCCCCGGCCTGAACCGTCGCCCCGGCGACTGAAATGGGATGATTAACCCGACCAGAAATTAGCTTTGTCGGGCCGCAGGGGTTCAGACCGGCAGAAAAGACAGGGTAGTGACCTTTGCTTAAGGTATCGGCGTCTCGTACAGCGCCGTCAATAATAATGCCCGCAATGCCGCTCGCCTGAGCCTGAGTGGCCATGATTTCCCCAAGCAGCGCGCAGCTCAGGTCGCCTTTGCCATCGACGATCAGGACATCGCCGGGCTGCGCCACCGCCATCGCGGCATGAATCGCCAGATTATCACCCGGACGGACTTCAACGGTGATGGCCGGACCCGCAACGGACATGTGTGGGGCCAGCGGTTTGATGCGGCCATGAAGCGTACCGCGGCGACCGGCCACGTCGGCCAGAATAGCGGCCTGATACTCGGCAGCCCGACGAACGTCCTCGGCAGAAACGCGATCAAACTGGCGATTAATCGGTTTTTTTTCAGTAACGGACATGAATGCCTCCATATTGTTTTACTAAGTACAATGCAGGTGTACAGTGCAAAACAACTATAGCGGTGTTGCTTTCCTTTTAGCCAGACCCGAGATGGCGTTTGTGATGTAAACACGAAGTGACTCACAAAATTTGAGGTACACTCACTGCCGGGCTAACAAGGAGATAATGATGGGGAATGAAGGCGTTGTAGCGGTTGAAAAAGCGCTGGCTTTACTGGATTGCTTCCGTCCTGGGGATGAGAGCCTGACGCTGACCGCGCTGGCACAGCTATCGGGTTATCACAAAACCACGGTTTACCGCTTGATGAATTCTCTTGAACGGATGAATTACGTCGTCAGGCATGAAGACGGCAATTATGCGCTGGGCCCACGTCTGCTTTACCTCGGCAAGCTGTATGAACACTCTTTCCATCTTTCCCGAGTGGTTCAGCCAGAGCTTCAGGCCTTATCCCTGGCGTCTCAGGAGAGTGCCAGCTGGTATGTGCTGGAGGGAGGGCAGCGGCTTTGCCTGTTTCGCGCTGAAGCGTCGCATGGCCTGCGACACAGCAATCTTCCCGGTAGCCAGTTTCCGCTCGATAATTCGGCCATCAGTAAGGTATTACGCCATTGGGGGCTCAATGAGAGCCTGCCGGAGGGAGACGCTGAACTCCCTTTCTACACGTCAGGCGCACGCGATCCCCACACCGCTGCGTTTGCGATGCCTGTCTTCGGCGTTCACGACAAGCTGGTTGCGGTGTTAGCCCTGACCGGCCCCATCTCACGGCTGACGGAAGATCGTCGTGAGAAGGAGATAGGTCAGTTGATGAAGGCGGCAGCAAGCCGTCTGTCGCAGAAAATGGGAGCCAGTAAGCTCTTCTGTCAGCAGTTTTTTGGGGAGACGAGCGATACGGCGGAAGAACATCTTTAAATGCAGAAGCGGGACAGTTGTCCCGCTTCTGTCAACGCTAATGCGTGACCTGTTTTTCGTGTAGCTGAGCGTTGCGGGCCTGTCGGCCCATAATGAGCACCGCTATCCCCCCGGCCACGCACAGCGCGGCCAGCGGAAGCATCGCCAGCGTGTAGCTGCCCGTCCGCTCATTGATAATACCGTACGCGTTTACCATCACCGCCCCGCCTATCAGGTTTGCGATGGCGCCAATCGCGGCCAGTCCCGCCGCCGCTGAAGTACTGCTCATCCAACCGGACGCCAGCGCCCAGAAAGGCCCTTTCATTGAATAGGCGCCTATCAGCATAATGCTGAGGATAACGATCGTGGCAGACAGCGAAACGCTCACAAAGGCGGCGAACACGCCGGCGGCAATTATGAATAGCGTGAGTGCGGTATGCCAGCGGCGTTCGTTGGTACGATCGGAATTCCGTCCCCATACAATCATGAGAACAGATGCCAGACCGTAAGGAATGGCGTTAAGCAGACCTGTCTCAAGATTATCGAGATGGAAGGATTTCAGCAGTTGAGGAGACCAGACGCTGATGGTGGTACCCGCGGACGATGCACCCGCGTAAATAAGCGCCATCAGCCAGATTTGGCGATGCTTTAACAACTGCCAGGTGGTCTGGTGTCCGATATTCTTTTGCTGATTGCGCTCGGTTTCCAGCGTGGTTTCCAGCCATTGTTTCTGTTCACTGCTAAGCCAGCTCGCCTGATGAGGGCGATCCCGGAGAATAAACCAGGCGGCAATACCCAGCAGCACCGCCGGCAAGCCTTCAATAATGAACAGCAGATGCCAGCCGCGAAGACCCAGCCAGCCATCCAGTGACAGTATCAACCCGGAAAGCGGGGAGCCAATGAAGTTAGCGAGTGGGATGGCGACCATAAAGGACGCAATAATGCGTGCGCGGTAGCGGGACGGGATCCACCAGGTCAGATACAGCACGACGCCCGGGAAGAAGCCCGCCTCTGCAGCACCGAGAAGAAAACGGACGATATAGAGCGACGTGGTGTTCTGCACCAGGGACATACACATGGAGACGATGCCCCAACTGATCATAATGCGCGGGATCCACAGCCGGGCGCCGACTTTCTGCATGGCCAGGTTGCTGGGTACTTCAAACAGAAAATAGGCCACGAAATAAAGACTGCTGGCGAAGCCAAATGCAGCTTTGCTGAGGCCAAGGTCCTCATTCATCTGCAGCGAAGCCATGCCGATATTCCCGCGATCGATAATGGAGACCAGGTAACTGACAATCAGAAACGGGAGAATACGCCAGATCACCTTCCGCATCGTCTCTCTTTCTATGTCCTCGGTGGCGGTAGCACCGTTACGTAAATGTTCTGTCATTGTGTCCTCGCAGGGTATGTTCTTTGTTTTATTAGGTACAACTGAGTTTTATTAAACAAAACCACTATAGCGACGGCGCGTTCTTTTTATCCAGTTAATGGAAGGTTTAAATGATGTAAATAAGAGGTGACTCACAGATAGTGCGCTCCAGATATATCGCTCACAGCAGTCGAACCAGCCGCAAAGAGGAGACTCTAAAAGGGTGATAATCACGCAGCGCAATTATTGCACCAACTTTTTTCCTCCGATCCACTAAGCTTCGACCAGGCCAGACAGCTCCAGGTGCCCCGCTGCGTTCGCGGGGTCATTTTTCTTCCCGGTCAGAGCACCTTTCATGCAGCTACTCAGCATCATTATTTTGCTTACCCTTACGGTGGTCATCCATTCGCTGTGGATGTTTTGCGTTTTAAAATTCATTAACTTAGAGGTCGGCTCTGCGGTGCGTGTGGTTTTGCGTAACGTCGGGATCGTTATCTCCATGATCTTCGCCCATCTTCTTGAAGCCGGTCTCTTCGCCGGGTTTTATTTTGTTATTGATGCATTTAACGACTGGAACACCAGCTTCTACTTTTCGCTGGTCAGTTACGCCACGGTGGGATACGGCGATGTCACGTTGCCTCAGCACTGGCGGCTGATTGGGGGTGTGGAAGGCCTGGTCGGCGCCTTGATGGTGGGCTGGTCAGTGGCGGTTCTGGTGGCCGTACTGCAGCGTTTGCGCGGCATGAGCGCCTAAACGGCAGATGCGCGACCCCATGGAGTGCGGTAAAGTACCTCTCTTTGCCGGGCCTGGAAGGCCGCGGCTTTAAGGGGTAAAGGCTGGTAAACAGCCTGCCCCTTTCCGTTCCTGGTTTACGCCAGTTTGCATGGTGCTGTGTTTTGTCTGCCAAAAGGGTTGTGTATGTCTGCTGCTCATCTCGGTTTCCCGACTGAAACCGTTGTTGTCTTTGTAGTGATGGCCGTCGGGGCGATGTTTATCGACCTCTTTATGCACCGTCACGATAAACCGATCTCGCTGAAAAGCGCTGCCATGTGGTCCCTCTTCTGGGTCATGATGGCCATGGCTTTCGCCGGGTTCCTGTATGTTCACCACGGCGCAGAGATGGCGAGCCTGTTCCTCACCGGTTACGCGCTGGAAGAGGTGCTCTCCGTCGATAACCTGTTTGTGATGATGGCGATTTTTGCCTGGTTCGGCGTGCCGGATAAATATCGTCACCGCGTCCTCTACTGGGGCGTGCTGGGGGCGATTGTTTTCCGCGGTATCTTTGTGGCCATTGGGACCAGCTTGTTAAGTCTGGGGCCTTACGTCGAGGTTATCTTCGCGCTGGTCGTCGGCTGGACGGCGGTGATGATGCTCAGACGTAATGAAGAGAGTGACGAGGTTGAAGATTACTCCGGCCATCTGGCTTACCGTCTGGTGAAACGCTTCTATCCTGTCTGGCCTAAAATCAGCAGCAATGCCTTTATTCTGACCCAGAAAGAGGTGGACGCGGAGCTGGAGAAACCTGAAAACCAGGACGTAACGGTTGGACGCGTGAAGAAGGCGAAACGCTACGCAACGCCGCTGCTGCTTTGCGTGGCGGTCGTGGAACTCTCTGATGTGATGTTCGCGTTTGACTCCGTGCCGGCCATTATTGCCGTCAGCCGTGAGCCGCTTATTATTTACAGCGCAATGATGTTCGCCATCCTCGGCTTGCGTACGCTCTACTTCGTGCTGGAAGCGCTGAAGCAGTATCTGGTGCATCTGGAGAAAGCGGTGGTGCTGCTGCTGTTCTTCGTGGCGTTCAAGCTCGGATTAAATGCCACCGATCACTTCTGGCACCACGGTTACAGCATTGGTGCCACGGCAAGCCTGTTTGTGGTGCTTGGCGTGCTGGCGCTGGGGATTATCACCAGCGTGATGTTCCCGGGTAAGAAAGAAGCCCATTAAAAGCAAAACGGCAACCTTTGGTTGCCGTTTTCGGGTAGACAGTGTCTAACACTTAATCGGTGAATGTCGACGCTTGCGCGGTGGATGGAAGTGCCGCCAGTGTGCATCCTGCGCCGCCGCCAGCAGTTCATGGTCGCCGCGGGTATCGCCCCACGCGCGCAGGTGGTAGCTATTCAGATCGCCATACACTTTTTCCAGCCTCGCCACCTTCTGGGCACAGCGGCAGTTGTTGCCGGTGATACGCCCGGTCAGCTTGCCGTCTTTCACTTCCAGCTGTGTGCCAATCAGCTTAATCCCCAGCTTGTCAGCCCACGGCTGGAGCACCAGCGCCGGAGAGGCGGAGCAGATGGTCACTTCCGCACCGGAATTCACCTCTGCGGCGACGGCCAGTACGCCGGCAGGGCGCATCAGCTTGTCCCAGTATTTTTCGCAAAACGCTTCCGCCTGCTGGCGTAGCCAGTGTTCATCCACGCCCGTCAGGAACGTTTTAATCAACACTTCCTTCAGCTCATCGCGCGTCAGCTTACGACGCACGCAGTGGAGCGTGGGCAAGGCCATACGCACCAGGCGGCCCGCGAAGTAACGTTTACCAAAGGCAAAACGCAGGAAAGGGATAAAGCTGTCGTGGTGCGTCAGTGTTCCATCAAAGTCGAAGACGGAGAGCACGTTGGATTTGGCCACGGCCTCGTCGGCAATCATATTGGTCATAAATACGTCTTAGCTAAAATACACATTCTGTTGATTAGTTTACCTGCTTTACCCTGTCTGTCCTTCTGTCTTGAGCATTTTTTTCGCGATCTTGCGATCGGAAAGTGAGTCCATTTTTGGTCTCAATAATAATTGGTTGAAAAGCGAGCTGTCTATATTATCGCCACATTGAGCGCTATTTCGGGGGAACGTTGGCCCCCACCGGTAAGGAAAATATTCACTCACTGAATCTATTTTGATATGACGTTTAGATCGCTTATTTCAATCCTCTCGTTAAGTCTGGCTTCGTTTTCGGCATTGAGTTTTCAACTGCCGGCGTCGATGCTGTCAATGAACCGCGAGCTTGCCCTTTCTCCGGCAAAATCCGCGCTGCTGCACCAGGAAACAGGACCACTGCGTACCCGGATCCTTGATCAATACCAGAAGTGGAAAGGCACCCACTATCAGTGGGGCGGGACCACACATCGGGGCGTGGACTGCTCCGCGCTGATGCAGCATCTGTTCAGCGATGCGGCGCACCTTAATCTGCCGCGCACGACGGGCGAACAGATCCATCGCGGCGTGAAGGTGGCGCAATACCGTCTGAAGGCGGGGGATTTGGTCTTCTTTCAGACCGGTCCAGACCGAAGGCACGTGGGCGTGTACATCGGCAATAGCCAGTTTATTCATGCCTCACGCAGCCAGGGCGTAACCGTCTCAACCCTGACTGATGACTACTGGCAGGCGCACTATATTACTGCCCGACGGGTCACAGACCGTTCTGTCTGAGGGATCAGATGATGTCATCCACCACGCCGCCATCGACGCGCAGTGCCGCGCCCGAGGTGGCGGAGGCCTGGGGCGAGCAGACATACACCACCATATTGGCGACTTCTTCCACCGTCGCGGCACGCTGGATAACCGAGCTCGGGCGGTGAGTCATCACAAACTCTTTCGCCAGTTCCTCCAGCGATTTGCCGGTTCTCTCGATCTCGTCTTTCATCATGCCGGCAAAACCGTCTGAAAGGGTGGGACCGGGCAATACGCTGTTCACCGTGACACCGCTTCCCGCCACGAACTTCGCCAGCCCGCGAGCGAGCGACAGCTGCGCCGTTTTGGTCACGCCATAGTGGATCATGTCTGCCGGAATATTGCAGGCCGACTCGGACGAAATAAACACCACGCGTCCCCAGCCTTTCTGCACCATACCCGGCAGCAGCGCACGGGAGATACGTACGCCGGACATCACGTTTGTCTGCCAGTAACGCTCCCAGGTGTCATCGTCGGTGCCATAAAAATCCTGCTGGCCGTAAATGCCGGCGTTGTTGACCAGGATGTCGACGTGGGTCGCCACGTTCAGCAGCGATTCCACCCCTTCAGCCGTGCTGAGGTCGGCAATTGCAGCGCGTACCTGCACCCCAGGCACAACCTGTTGTAGCTGCTGGATACCTTTATTCACCGACTCCGTGCTACGGCCATTGATGATCACTTCCGCACCGCTTTCAGCCAGCCCTCGGGCTATGGCGAACCCGATCCCGCCGGTAGAGGCGGTCACCAGCGCGACTTTCCCCGTAAAATCGATCTTCATCATCTGCTCCTTATCGTGTTTAACGTTCGGACCTTAAAGCGTAGCAGGTGAGGATGGCGGCTCCTGGCTAAAAAGGCGCAGCAGGGTCTCAACCTGTTCATCCAGCGGGCCGAGGGAGCGTTTCACAATCAGGTGCAGCGGCGTAGCCCGGCGTGCGCCATGGCTAAGCGGCAGGCGTTTAAGCACCCCCAGATCAAGCTGGGTCTGAATACGCTCCTCTGGCAGCCAGCCATAGCCGACCTGAGACATCACCGCCTCTATGGCTGCATCAATGGTGGAAAAGGTCCACGACTCACCGGCCGCACGCGCGGCGGTCTGGCTGTCGGCTATCTGAATGAGCGGCCACGGGCGCAGCATATCGTCGTTAAGCGGCGCGTCGAGGCTAAAGAGGGGATGTTGATGATGCGCCACGGCAACAAAGTCGATATTCATCAGCCATTCGCCAAGACCGGTTATGTCCTGGCGGCGGGTTAACACCATCACGTCGGCTTCATCATTAATGACATCGGTGCGGCTATTTTCCAGCACTTCGGTGAGACGGACCTGCGTTTGTGGATACAGCTGCTGGAACTGACGCAAAATAGCGAACAGGCGTCGGCGCGGGAAAATGCTGTCCACCACCAGATCTAACCGCGTGCGCATTCCGTTACGCAGGCTTGCCGCACGAGTCTCAACATAGGCGAAGGCTTTCAGCAACGGTTTAACCTGGTTGAGCAGGAGTTCGCCGGCCGGGGTCAAGACCGCCCGCCGCCCCTCGGGCACCAGCAGCGCCACGCCCAGCCGCTCCTGCAGCAGCGACAGGTTATAGCTGACCGAGGACTGGCTGCGGTTGGTCTCTTCCGCTGCTTTGGCAAAGCTACCTGCCTCGACCACTCTTTCCAGTAATGACCATTGTTCAAGCGTCGTCTTATGCATGATTAATCTAAAATCTGGATGAATTTGATTCAAACATAGCGTTATTCATTCATTTTTTGAAGGGGTACGATCGTCTCATCAAAACAAAGGAGACACATTATGAACACCTTCGACAAACATGACTTAAGCGGCTTCGTCGGCAAACACCTTGTATATACCTACGATAATGGCTGGAACTACGAGATTTATGTCAAAAATGAAACCACCCTTGATTACCGTATTCACAGCGGGATTGTGGCGAACCGTTGGGTGAAAGATCAGCAGGCTTATATTGTTCGCGTAGGGGAGAGCATCTATAAAATTTCCTGGACAGAACCAACCGGTACCGACGTGAGCCTGATAGCAAACCTGGGTGACAAACTGTTCCACGGCACCATCTTCTTCCCACGTTGGGTGATCAACAATCCAGAAAAAACCGTCTGCTTCCAGAACGATCATATTCCATTGATGAATGCGTATCGTGATGCGGGTCCGGCATACCCCACTGAAGTCATTGATGAATTTGCGACGATCACCTTTGTTCGCGACTGTGGGGCGAATAATGAAAGCGTTATTGCCTGTGCGGCGAGCGAGTTACCAAAAAACTTTCCTGATAATTTAAAATAAGCGCGACAATTAACTAAAAAGAAAAGTTCCCGGCTATTTCTTCTTTTAAAAGAAATAGCCGGGATTTTTTTTGTTTGTTGATGTTATGTTTAAAAAATTGCAGGCAAAGGTCGAGTTTGATCACACAATAAATAATTCATAATAATTTAACTCTTTGTATTTTAAGTGGTTAATGGGTTGATAAAGTGAATGGAATGTCTTTCTTAATTTTTCCCTAAGAAATGTTAGCTACCTTGATATAAGTTTATGGTTCGTTGAAATAAACGAGCCGGCATTTGGTTAATATCAAAAGCGTGCCATTCTTATTTCAAGGAAATTAATGATGAGTGATTTTTTGCCTTTTTCCCGGCCGTCCATGGGTAGCGAGGAATTAGCGGCGTTGCAGGAGGTATTAACCTCCGGCTGGATCACCACAGGACCGAAAAATCAGGCGCTTGAAGAGGCATTCTGTCAGCTAACCGGGAATCAACATGCGATTGCCGTCAGCTCAGCGACCGCGGGAATGCATGTCACGCTGATGGCGCTGGGTATTGGTCCAGGCGATGAAGTGATTACCCCCTCCCTGACCTGGGTATCCACACTGAATATGATTGTGCTGCTGGGCGCAACCCCGGTGATGATTGATGTGGACCGGGATACGTTGATGGTCACGCCGGATGCGATCGACGCCGCCATTACGCCACGCACAAAAGCGATTGTTCCGGTTCATTATGCCGGCGCGCCGTGTGACATCGACGCCATTCGCGCCATCGGGGAACGTCACGGTATCCCGGTCATTGAAGATGCGGCGCATGCAGCCGGCACGTACTACCACTCGCGTCACGTGGGCTGGCAGGGCACCGCGATTTTCTCATTCCACGCCATTAAAAACATGACCTGCGCCGAAGGCGGGTTAGTGGTCACGGACGATGCGCAACTGGCGCAGCGGATCCGTAGCCTGAAATTCCACGGCCTGGGTGTGGATGCCTACGACCGCCAGACGCACGGTCGTGCGCCGCAGGCAGAAGTTATCACGCCCGGCTTCAAATACAACCTGGCGGATATCAACGCCGCGCTGGCGCTGGTGCAGTTGGGCAAACTGAAAGAGGCCAACGCACGACGTCATGACATTGCTGAACGCTATCTGCGCGAGCTTGCCGATACGCCGTTCCACCCGCTGCGTATTCCTTCATGGCCGCACGTCCACGCCTGGCACCTGTTCATCATTCGCGTGGATGAAGCCCGCTGCGGGATTTCTCGCGACAACCTGATGGCAGCCCTGAAGGAAAAAGGCATTGGCACCGGCCTGCATTTCCGCGCGGCGCACACGCAAAAATACTACCGCGAGCGTTTTCCTGATGTATCGCTCCCGAATTCTGAATGGAATAGCGCGCGTATTTGTTCTCTCCCCCTTTTCCCGGACATGACTCATGACGACACAACCCGCGTCATTACCGCGCTCCATCAGCTTGCAGGAAATTGATATGTTCAGCGCACCGCCAGTACAAAAAGTTTCTGTGGTAATCCCCGTTTACAACGAACAGGAGAGCCTGCCCGAACTGATCAGCCGTACGACGGCCGCCTGCGACACGCTCGGCAAAGCCTATGAAATACTGCTGGTGGATGATGGCAGTAGCGATAATTCCGCGCTGATGCTGACCGAAGCCGCGCAGGCCGAGGGCAGCCATATTGTTGCCGTGCTGCTTAACCGTAACTACGGCCAGCACTCCGCCATTATGGCCGGGTTCAGCCACGTGACGGGCGATCTGATTATTACGCTTGATGCCGATCTGCAAAACCCGCCGGAAGAGATCCCGCGTCTGGTTGCAAAGGCCGATGAAGGGTACGACGTGGTCGGCACGGTGCGGCAAAACCGTCAGGACAGCCTGTTCCGTAAGCTGGCTTCCCGCACAATCAACCGTTTGATCCAGCGGACCACCGGCAAAGCGATGGGCGATTATGGCTGCATGCTGCGCGCCTACCGCCGCCATATTGTCGACGCCATGCTGCACTGCCATGAACGCAGCACGTTTATTCCCATTCTCGCGAACACCTTTGCCCGTAAGGCGACGGAAATCCCGGTACTGCACGCCGAGCGCGAGCACGGGGAGTCGAAGTACAGCTTTATGCGTCTCATCAACCTGATGTACGACCTTATCACCTGCCTGACCACCACGCCGCTGCGCCTGTTGAGCGTTTTCGGCAGCATCATTGCCGTGTTCGGCTTCGCGCTCTCCGTGCTGCTGGTGTTACTCCGCCTGATCTACGGTCCCCAATGGGCGGCGGAAGGGGTCTTCATGCTCTTTGCCGTGCTGTTTATGTTCATCGGCGCCCAGTTTGTCGGGATGGGCCTGCTCGGGGAATACATTGGCCGTATTTATAACGATGTTCGCGCACGTCCGCGCTACTTTATTCAACGTGTTGTCCGCCAGGAACACAAAGCATCTCAAGAGGAAATTCACCCATGAAAGCTGTTGTCTTTGCCTATCACGATATGGGGTGTGCGGGCACGCTGGCCCTGCTGGAAGCGGGCTATGAAATCGCTGCAATCTTCACGCATCCGGACACGGCCGGAGAGAATAACTTCTTTGGCTCGGTGGCGCGTATCGCCGCAGAGCGCGGTATTCCGGTTTACGCCCCGGACGATGTCAACCATCCGCTGTGGGTGGACCGCATCCGGGCGCTCGCGCCTGATGCCATCTTCTCATTCTATTATCGCAACCTGATTTGCGATGAGATTTTAAGTCTGGCCGCAAAAGGGGCATTTAATCTTCACGGCTCTTTGCTGCCCGCCTACCGTGGCCGCGCACCGCTGAACTGGGTGCTGGTGAACGGCGAAACGGAAACCGGCGTCACTCTGCACCGTATGGTGCACCGCGCAGATGCCGGTGCCATCATCGCGCAGCAGCGCGTGGCTATCGATGCGGATGAAACTGCGCTGCAGCTTCATCAGAAGCTCTGCACCGTAGCGCAAAGCCTGTTACGTGATGTGTTGCCAGCGATCCTTAACGGCACCTTCAGCGAGACCGCGCAGGATGAGAGCAAGGCGAGCTGTTTTGGCCGTCGCAAGCCAGAAGATGGTCGCCTGGACTGGAACAAGCCGGCTCGTCAGTTGCACAACCTGGTGCGTGCCGTCACCGACCCCTGGCCGGGAGCGTACAGCTTTGCCGGCGTGAGTAAATTTATCGTCTGGAAATCCCGCGTACGCGACGACATTCCTGCCGCCAAACCGGGCACCGTTGTCTCGGCTTCCCCGCTGATTGTCAGCTGCGGCGAGCAGGCGCTGGAGATCGTTACCGGGCAAACCGATAACGGCGTTTATGTTCAGGGCGCGCAGCTGGCTCAGTCTCTGGGGCTGGTCACTGGCGCACTGATCACCAGCGCACCGGTTGTGGCCATCAAACGCCGCACCCGCGTGCTGATCCTCGGCGTCAACGGCTTTATCGGCAACCACCTGACCGAGCGTCTGCTGAAAGACGATAACTACGAAATTTATGGTCTGGATATCGGTGCTGATGCCATCAGTCGTTTCCTCGACAACCCGCGTTTCCACTTTGTGGAAGGGGATATCAGCATTCACTCCGAGTGGATTGAATATCACATTAAAAAATGTGACGTGGTGCTGCCGCTGGTGGCGATTGCCACGCCGATTGAGTACACCCGTAACCCGCTGCGCGTGTTCGAGCTGGACTTCGAAGAGAACCTGAAGATCATCCGCGACTGTGTGAAATACGACAAGCGCATCATCTTCCCGTCCACTTCTGAAGTGTACGGCATGTGTACTGACAAAAACTTCGACGAAGATACCTCTAACCTGGTCGTCGGGCCGATCAACAAACAGCGCTGGATTTATTCCGTCTCCAAGCAGCTGCTCGACCGCGTGATCTGGGCCTACGGTGAGAAAGCGGGTCTGCGCTTTACGCTGTTCCGTCCGTTTAACTGGATGGGGCCACGTCTGGATAACCTTAACGCGGCGCGTATCGGCAGCTCACGTGCCATCACCCAACTGATCCTGAACCTGGTGGAAGGCTCGCCCATCAAGCTTATCGAAGGCGGTAAACAAAAACGCTGCTTTACGGATATCAGCGACGGTATCGAGGCGCTGTTCCGCATCATCGAAAACAAAGAGGGTCGCTGCAACGGAGAGATCATCAACATCGGTAACCCGGATAACGAAGCGAGCATTCGCGAACTGGCTGAGATGCTGCTGGCAAGCTTTGAACGTCATCCGCTGCGCGATCGCTTCCCGCCGTTTGCCGGTTTCCGTGAAGTGGAAAGCAGCAGCTACTACGGTAAAGGTTATCAGGACGTTGAGCACCGTAAACCGAGCATTCGTAATGCGAAACGCTGCCTGAACTGGACACCGACGGTGAAGATGGATCAGACCATTGATGAAACGCTCGATTTCTTCCTGCGCACCGTGGAGCTGTCGGAACAGGTCTCATGAGAAAAGTCGGTTTACGCATTGATGTCGACACCTTCAGGGGGACGCGTGACGGCGTACCCAAACTGCTGGAACTGCTGAGCAAGCACAACGTGCGCTCATCTATTTTCTTCAGCGTGGGGCCTGACAATATGGGACGTCATTTATGGCGTCTGGTTAAACCGGCATTTCTGTTCAAAATGCTGCGCTCACGCGCAGCCTCTCTCTACGGCTGGGATATTTTGCTGGCCGGAACCGCATGGCCCGGCAGGCGCATTGGCGCGGGTAACGAAGCCGTTATCCGCGACGCGGCGCAGCACCATGAGGTTGGACTGCATGCCTGGGATCACCATGCCTGGCAGGCCTGGGCTGGCGTCTGGGATATTCCACGCCTGTCGCGTGAAGTTGAGCGCGGCATGCTGGAGCTGGAGGCCATCACCGGTCAGACGATTCGCTGCTCCGCCGTGGCAGGATGGCGTGCCGACCAACGCGTGGTGAAAGCCAAAGAACCCTTCGCGTTTCGCTACAACAGCGATTGCCGCGGCACCGGGCCTTTTTTGCCGCTCATCGGGGAGAATCGCCTGGGGACGGTGCAAATCCCGGTCACGCTTCCCACCTGGGATGAAGTGGTTGGGCGCGAGGTCAGTGCCGGAGGGTTCAATCGCTATATTCTGGACTGCATTCATCGCGACACCGGTACGCCCGTCTATACCATCCACGCGGAAGTGGAAGGGATTGCGTATCAGCATGATTTCGATGCACTGTTGACGATGGCCGCTCAGGAGGGCATTCAGTTTTGTCCATTGAGCGAATTGCTGCCAAAGGATCTTAGCGTCCTGCCCGTGGGTAAAATTGTGCGTAATGAACTGGCTGGCCGGGAAGGCTGGCTTGGCTATCAACAAACCGTGAGTCCGGTATCATGAAAGCAGCCCGTTATGGCTTAGCGCTTCTCGCACTGTTTATCGTTTACTACCTCATTCCGATCGATATCCGCCTGTTGTGGCAGCCTGATGAAACGCGCTATGCGGAAATCAGCCGCGAAATGCTGGCGTCAGGAGACTGGATTGTCCCGCATTTTCTGGGGCTGCGTTACTTTGAAAAGCCGATTGCGGGCTACTGGATCAACAGTATCGGACAACTGCTGTTTGGGCATACTAACTTTGCCGTGCGCGCCGGCGCCATATTCTCAACCGGGTTGACGGCTCTGCTGGTGATCTGGATGGCGTGGCGCCTGTGGCGGGATAAGCGCGTTGCCATTTTCTCCGGCCTTATCTTCCTGACCCTGTTCCTGGTGTATGGCATTGGTACGTACGCCGTGCTGGATCCCATCATTACCCTGTGGCTGGTGGCCGCTATGTGCAGCTTCTGGCTGGCCTCGCAGGCTGAAACCGTGGCCGGAAAAGCGGGTGGCTACGTGCTGCTCGGGCTTGCCTGCGGCATGGGGGTGATGACCAAAGGATTCCTGGCGCTGGCGGTGCCGGTAATAGGCGTGCTGCCGTGGGTGATTGCCCAGAAACGCTGGAAAGAGGTGCTGATCTTTGGCTGGCTGGCCATCGTGAGCTGTGTGCTGATCGTCCTGCCCTGGGCGCTGGCCATTGCGCATCGAGAGCCTGATTTCTGGCGCTACTTCTTCTGGGTTGAGCATATTCAGCGCTTTGCCCAGAGCGATGCTCAGCACAAGGCGCCGTTCTGGTACTACCTGCCGTTCCTGCTGGCCGGCAGTCTGCCGTGGCTGGCGCTGTTGCCCGGCGCATTTCGGCTGGGCTGGCGCGAAAGAGACAACACGGGCGGTGGCTTTTATCTGCTTGGATGGGTCGTGATGCCGCTGCTGTTCTTCAGCATTGCCAAAGGCAAACTGCCAACCTACATCCTGCCGTGTTTTGCGCCGCTGGCTATCCTGATGGCGCGCTATGCCTGCATCGCGGCGGACAAAGGGGCCAGAGCGTTACGCATTAACGGCGGGATTAACCTGGCGTTTGGTGTGATTGGCGTGGTGGCGGCGCTGGTGGTCTCGCCGTGGGGGGTTGCTAAGCATCCGGTCTGGACATCCGTTGAGCTGTATAAAGTCTTCTGCGCAGTGCTGGCGTTTCTCGTCTGGGCGGCTGTCGGCTGGTTTACCGTGCGGCAAAGCGCGCAGCGCTGGTGGCTGGCGGCGTTGTGTCCTGCTGGCGTGGCGCTGCTGATTGGGTTTGCCATTCCTAACCTGGTGGTAGATTCCAAACAGCCGCAGTCGCTGGTGGATACCATCCGTGACCCGCTTCAGAGCAGCCGGTTTGTGCTGGCGAACAATGTTGGCGTAGCCTCCGGGCTGGCGTGGGAGCTTAGGCGTAATGACATCATTCTGTTTGGTCAGAGCGGCGAGCTGAGCTACGGGCTAGCGTACCCGGATGTGAAAGACCGGTTTGTCGAGAAAGATAATTTTGCGCAGTGGCTGGCAACGCATCGCCAGCAGGGGGGCGTGTCACTGGTGATCCTGCTGTCAAAACACGACGATATTAAGCGGGCTCATCTGCCAGAACCGGACAGCCTGTATATTCAGGGCCGTCTGGCCTGGCTGCAGTATTTACCGCAATGACGACCTGGCTCTGGTTGATACTGGCAAGCCTGCTGACCTGCGCAGGGCAGCTGTGTCAGAAGCAGGCCACCCGTCCGGCGAAAGCCGGGCGGCGTGGCGCGCATATTATGCTGTGGCTGGGCCTGGCATTGCTGGCGCTGGGCAGCGGCATGCTGGTCTGGCTGGTTGTCCTGCAGCGCCTGCCTGTCGGCGTTGCCTACCCTATGCTGAGCCTCAATTTTGTCTGGGTGACCCTGGCGGCGAAAGCATTCTGGCATGAAAAAGTCGCGTTGCATCACTGGCTGGGCGTCGGGTTCATCATCATCGGCATTGTTATCCTCGGAGGAAGCCTGTGAGAGGAACGTTCTGGGCGTTATGCAGCGTAATGCTGGTCAGCGCGGCGCAGCTGCTGCTGCGCTATGCCATGCAGGCTCTGCCGCCAGTCAGCGAGCTTTATGCGTTTGTCTCCGCGCTCTGGCACGTCTCATCCGGTACTGGCGCGCTGCTGCTGGGACTCATGGGGTATGTGGCCTCGATGGGCTGCTGGTATCTGGCGTTGCATCGCATGGCGCTCAGCAAAGCGTATGCCTTGCTGAGCCTCAGTTACATTCTGGTGTGGGCCGCGGCCATTTTGTTGCCCGGCTGGAACGAACACTTTTCCTGGCACGGGCTGGCGGGGGTCGGGATGATTATTCTCGGCGTGCTGGTGATTTTTATGCCACGGACATCCCGTGGTGAGCAATCGTCCCGGCGGTAAGGGTATAAGGCGTTGAGGTGCAGACGGCAAGACTGAGCGAGCCGAACTGGAGCTGGCTTACCGAATGCGTCTGCGACGTGCTGTCGATACTGACAATCTGCCAGGCGCTGCCGCCTCTCTGCTTCACGATGGCCTCTTTACGCGTCCAGATCCCCCAGAAAGCAGAAAGCTTTGTCTCCGGGTCTTCGCGCTCCAGCTCCGCATGTTCCGCCACGCTGAAGACGGCGTTAGCCAGCGCCTGCCAGTTTTCACGTGGGCGGATAACTTCGATATCACACCCCACTTCGCCTTCGTCGCTCAGCAGCAGCGCGATATTATCGCCGCTGTGACTCAGGTTAAACCAGAAGGGCTGCGCATCCACGAAGGCCGGCTTCCCTTGCTCACCATAGACGATCTCGGGTAACGGAGAAGGAGAAAGCGTTTTGGCGAGCAGGGTTCTCCCCGCCAGCCAGGATGCATTTCGTGCACCCGCAGGTGCCATATGTGCAAGCGTCGACGCCAGCGGGTCTGCGCTCAGGGTGGAGATCTTTCCCAGTATAAACTGGTACATAGTTACGCCCAGCGTTTGATGATTATCGACGTGTTGATGCCGCCAAATGCGAAGTTATTGCTTTGCAGATACTCGCAGTCAATCTGACGGGCTTCACCCATAATATAATCTAAAGCACCACATTGCTCATCCGGTTGTCTTAAATTGAGCGTCGGGGCAAACCAGCCCTCACGCATCATCTGCAGACTCATCCAGGCTTCCAGTGCCCCACAGGCGCCTAACGTGTGGCCAAAATAGCTCTTCAGCGACGAAATTGGCACGTTGTCGCCAAAGATAGCGGCGGTGGCCTGGCTTTCAGCGATATCACCGCGATCGGTGGCGGTACCGTGCGCGGAGATGTACCCCATGTCCCGCGCGCTTAACCCTGCTAACGCCAGCGACTGCTCCATACAAATTTGCATGGTGTCACGTTGTGGCTGGGTGATATGGGCTGCATCACAGTTGGTGGCGAAGCCAACGATCTCGCCATAGATAGTTGCACCGCGTGCTCTGGCATGCTCAAGCTCTTCCAGAATCAGGGTGCCTGCGCCTTCCCCAATGACCAGACCATCACGCTGCGTATCAAATGGCGAAGGGGTGGTTTTCGGCGCATCGTTGCGCTGGCTGGTCGCGAATAAGGTGTCAAACACCGCCGCCTCTGACGGACAAAGCTCCTCTGCTCCGCCTGCGACCATCACGGTCTGATAACCGTGACGAATGGCTTCCCAGGCGTAGCCAATGGCCTGACTGCCCGACGTACAGGCACTCGACGTCGGGATAACGCGACCCCGAAGGCCAAAGAACAGGCCGGTATTCACCGCGGTCGTGTGCGGCATCATCTGCACATAGGTCGTACCGGTGATGTTGTGGGTGTGTTTTTCGGTGAGCATGGTGGCGAATTCGCTGACTGGCCCGGTACTGCCTGTGGAGGAGCCATAGGCGATACCGGTTTGGCCATTCGTGAGCACCGCCTCGCCAATCAGCCCCGCCTGCTCCAGCGCCAGCTCGGTGGCGCGGGTCGACATCCACGACACGCGGCCCATGGCGCGAATACGCTTGCGGGTATAGTGTTCCGGCAGGGTGAAATCATCAATCGGCGCGCCCAGCAGGGTGTGCAGGCCATCGTAAACCTGCCACTCCGGCATTTTGCGTACCGCGTTGTCATACGCCAGCAGCCTGCGGGAAACGGATTGCCAGTCCTCGCCGAAGGCGGTAACGCCGCCCATACCGGTAATCACCACGCGACGCGTCATAGCATTCCTCCGTTGATGGAAATGACCTGGCGGGTAACGTAGCCTGCAATATCTGACATCAGATAGCTGGCAAGTCCTGCAACCTCTTCGGCCTGGCCCATCCGTTTCATGGGAATGATGGACATTGCCTCTTTCAGCGCAGCCTCTTCCATTTCAATCATGCCGGTATCAATCAGCCCCGGCGCAATGCAGTTCACGGTGATGTTGCGTTTTGCCAGCTCAATTGCCAGTGCTTTGGTCGCGCCAATAATGCCCGCTTTTGCCGCGCTGTAGTTCACCTGACCGCGGTTGCCCATCATGCCGGACACGGAGGATAAGGTGATAATGCGCCCCCCTTTTCGGGTGGCGATCATCGGCATAATGCAGGGTTGAATAACGTTATAAAAACTGTCGAGATTGGTATGGATGACGCTGTCCCAGTCGTCTTCGCTGAGGGCCGGAAACGCACCGTCGCGGGTGATACCGGCATTACTGACCACGCCATACCATGCGCCGTGGGCCTCGATATTCTGCTCCAGCACGTCACGGCACTGTTCGCGGTTACCTGCATCGAAAGAGAGCAGGCGACCCTGACCGCCCGCCTGTGTGATGGTATCCAGCGTCGCCTGCGCGCCTGCGGCGTCACGGTGGTAATGTACGCCTACGGTAAACCCATCAGCGGCAAGCTGGCAGGCGATGGCACGACCAATGCCTTTGCTGGCCCCGGTGACCAGTACGGAACGACTCATGCGTGAGATCCCTGATTAAAAAGCGATGTTAATTCTTCTGCGCTCGGCTGGAAGGTATTGACCCGGCCCGTGGCCAGCGTCTCCTCACCTGAGGAGATCGTACATTCAAAACTGCCGAAGCGTTCATCCTGCATCAGCAGTCTGACGGTGATGTCCAGCGTCGCGTCTTTTGCGAAACGTCCACTGGCGCAGACCAACTCGCGCGCACCCAGCACCATGCCCAGCGCAATATGATCTTGCCCTTTCTGCTGGCGATGCCAGCCTGACCAGACGCCAACGGTCTGCGCCATCAGTTCGAGCGCGTACCAGCCAGGCAAATCGCCCTCGGCATTCAAAAAGGGCGCCAGTACGCTTTGGCCGTTGACCGCGACACGGCATACGGCGGAATCGTCGGTGACGCGTTCAACGGATCCCAGCAGCATCATTGGCGCATCGTGCGGCAGATAGTCGACGGGTGATAAGTAGCTCATGACACTCTCCCCAGCAGGATGCTGGCGTTGTTGCCACCAAACGCGAACGAGTTAGATAAAATGACCGGTTTTTTCAGCGCGGTGCTCTGGTGCAGCACGCCGCACGGCGACAGCGTCTCGTCCGGCGCGTAGCGGGCGAAATCCTGTGGGGGTAACGGCAGGTCACGCGTCAGAATAAGCCAGCTCAACGCCGCTTCGGTGATACCGGCAGCGCCCAGCGTATGGCCGGTAAGGTGTTTGGTAGAACTGCAGGGCACGTTTTCTCCAAAGAGGTCGTGTACCACGTGTGATTCAATCTGGTCATTGAGCGGTGTGGCGGTGCCGTGCAGGTTGATATAGCCAATATCCTCCGGCTGCAGACCCGCGTCATTGAGCGCCTGGGTAATGGCGCGAATGGCACCTTCACCCTGCGGATGCGGCGCCGAAATATGGTAAGCATCGCTGGACTCGCCTGTTCCCAGCAGCGCGACCCCGGCGGGTTCACGGCTCAACACCATCAGCGCAGCGGCTTCACCAATGGTGATACCCCGACGGTCGCGGCCAAACGGCTCGCAGAGCGTTGGAGAAAGCGATTCCAGACTGTGAAAGCCATTGACGGGCATCCGGCTCAGGGTATCTGCGCCGCCAACAATGGCAATATCCACCAGCCCGGCGTCAATCAGACGCCGGCCGCTGATAATTGCCCGCGCGCTGGAGGAGCAGGCGGTCGAGAGGGTATATGCCGGGCCCTCGAGCTGTAACCAGTTAGCAAGAAAGCGGGACGGATCGCCCAGCTCCTGTTGTGGATACTGCCACCGGGTGCTGGCTTCGCCGTTGAGCGTTAATCGTACGTGCTCATCCCCTTCATCGAGGCCGGAGGTGCTGGTACCCAAAACCACGGCCACGCGGTCGCGGCCGACCCGGGCAATCGCGTCGTCAACGGTGGACTGAATCTGTGCCAGCGCGGCCAGCAGCAGCTGGTTATTGCGGGTGTGGTGCGCGGACAGGGTATCCGGAATGGACGGCAATTCACCTTCCACGCCACCCAGCACGGCGTCGGGTGCATCCTGCAACCAGCCGGACCGACAGTGCATGCCAGGGGCTACGCCCGCCGTCAGGTTAGCGGCAATCTCATCCAGCGAGTTACCCAGCGCGTTGACCATGCCAACAGCAAAAATGTAAATCATCTCAGTCACCCAGATATTGAATGGTGATGTGGTAGTTAAAGACGTGTTGCTCGATGCTGATTGGCACGCGCTTGCCTTTGCGTTGCAGGTAGACAATGTCAGTCACCAGCTTGCCGCTGGCATTGCGTAGCTCGCGCCGATCGCCCTTGTCTTTAAGCGTCCAGCCCTTTGGCAGTTGTGGCTGCCAGGCACTGAGTGGCCAGTGGCTGAGCATCACATCGGCCAGTACCTGGCTGGCGGGAGGCAACTGCGGTACAACGATCGACTGTTCGGTGTGGATCCCGGTGTCGTCGTAAGTCGCCAGGAACAGACGGATACCGACGGAAGAGAGCCCGGCAAGCGTCACTTTGTGATCATCCGCGTTGAGCATGACCAGCAGGGACTGCGTTTGTCCGTTGAAGGTTCCGGTCAGCAGCTGCTGCGAACTGACCGCCGGGGTAATACCGGGCGGCGGCAGCGTCACTCGGGTTCCCGGCTGAAGCCAGGCCTGCGGACGTGTCCCTTCAGTATCGGTCGAATGGCTACAGCCTGCCAGCAGCAGCGTCGCGACCAGCGCGGCTGCGCGGTAAAAAGCATTCATTTTCGTTTTCTCTCTTTCTTAACAGGCATCGCCAGCGGCGCCAGCAGGAAGGCGGTAAAAATGCCGCTCACCAGCACAATACCGAAGCTGCTGATGGCCTGCGTGGCGCTGAACACGAGCATGCCTAACGTCAGCAGCGTGGTCATCATCGCCAGTGTGATGGCCAGCATCGACGTCAGCGGCGTACCGCGCGGGTTGCCGAAAAACAGCGTGTAGTTAATGCCAATGCCGAGCACCAGGACCAGCGCCAGCAGTGAAAACAGATTTACCGGATGCCCCGTGACGGCCAGCGCGGCCAGCCCGCAGCTGAGCGACAGCACGGACGGGACCAGACTGATAAGTCCTTTTCGCCAGCCGAGGCGTACCATCGCCCCGCAGGCAATCACCGCCAGCGCGACAAACAAGAGTCCCGTTAACAGCGTGCGGTAGAGCGCAAACAGGCTGTCAAAACTGGCCTTGCGATCGACCCAGACAACGCCCGCATGACGGGCGGCTACTTCGCTGAGTGCGGCGCTGTTCCGGGCGTTGTCCACCGGCACTAACACACCGCTTTCGCCGTCAGGCAGGGTCAGCCACAGCAGACGCCAGCCTTCGCTGGCCGGGCTGGCGAGCCACGCCTCCACGCTCACGGGCATGGCGTTCAGATTCGGTGTGACGGTGTTCAGCCCCGCGTTTCGCAGCGCGTTCGTTATGGCCGGCGCGGCCTGCTGCAACAGCAGCAGATCGCTTTTCTGGCGCGCCAGCGAATTTAAGGGCAGGGTCCGCCAGCGGGTAATATCCCCCGCTTTTTGGGCCTGGGCTAACGCCGGGGTAAAGGCTTCCAGCCGTTCCAGCGTTTGCTGCGGCGATGCGCCATACACCACAAACCATTTCTGATCGACACCTTGCCCGGTCAGGGCGGTAATGGTTTTCTCCTGCGCCAGAATGTCTTTGGGCAGCGCCTGTAGCTGGGCGATATCGTCGTTGACCTTCAGGGTGGCAAGCCCGGCAGCCGAGACCAGCGCCAGTACCACAGGCAGGCCCACAGAGAGTTTTTTATTGCGTCGCCAGGCGGCCAGCCAGCGCAACATCAGGACCATAAACGGAACCGGCCGCACCGGCAAACCACGGCACAGCCAGGGATGCCAGAAAATCACCGTCAGGCAGGAGGCGCTCAGCCCCACCGCGGCAAACACTGCCATCTGGCGGATCCCGGGGAAGGGGGCCAGCATCATAATCAGGTAGGCGGCAACGGTCGTCAGCAGCGCCAGCAGCAGCGCATTACGTACTTTGGCCAGGCTTTGCCACGGGGAATGTTCTGCGCCGTGCACCATGCGTTCGGTGAGGTAATAGAGCGTGTAATCCGCTGAAATTCCGATGATGCTCATGCTCATCACCAGCGTCATCAGATGCAGTTCGCCAAACAGCAGCAGCGTCACCACCGTACCCGCCAGCGCACCTGTGGCAATGGAAATCAGACACAGCAGCAGGGGTTTCAGGGAACGAAACACTGCCAGGATGAGCAGGATAACCCCAAGGATCGTGACGATGCCCAGCGTAGAGATGTCCCGTTTTGCCTGCTGGCTGGCGTAATCACTGTAAAACACGGTACCGCGTGAGAGCAGCTGCGCCTGCGGAAAGCGTGTTTTCAGCGTCTCCTGCAGGGCGGTAAGGGTGGTTACCAGCTGATGGGTTTGCTGCATATCAAACGATGAGCCCGCCAGCTCACCGTGCAGCATATACCAGTAATTTCCACTGGCATCCTGGGTGACCAGCCAGCCGTCCATCAGCCGTAGCTTCTGGCTGTTTTGCGCCAGCGCCAGCTGCGAGCCGCGTATCAGCATCAGGGGATCGTTTTGCAACTCTTTGCCACTCACGCCGGAAAAGGCCGAGTAGAGCTGGGATAAAATCCACTGCGCCTGCGCCTCACCGCCGTTTTGCAGGCGGGCCCGGGTGGCCGAATCAATCAGGCCGTTGCGATGCTGCCAGAAGAACTCGCCCCAGGCTTTTTGCCCGGCGGCGTCCATCGGGCCTTTAACCTCCCTGAGCGAATGGCTGTTTTTCAACAGATCCAGCCACTGCTGCGCCACCCGCGGATCGGGTTCTTTACCGGGACTGACCAGCCAGACAAGCTGGCGGTCAAGACGCTGCATAAACGCGTCGTTGAGTGCCGGCGGGATTGCCCCGAGCGTCTGCTTCGGCAGCATAGCCAGTACGCTGCTGTTCAGGCGCGCGCCGGGCAGCAGCGACAGCAACACACCCAACAGAATCAGGCATACCGTCGCCCACAGCAGCGCCGGGCGCAGGGATTTACGGTGCGGCAAAGCGTTGGCGTTCGTCATCGGTCAGGCTGGCGGGCGTCAGTGTGTGGCGGGAAAGGACGATATCGGTACGGTCGCCCTGCTTATCGTTGAGGCGAATCGTCTCAAGGTAGGTCGCGCCGCCCAGATCGAGGGTAGCGAAAATTTTGTCCAGCGGTGTCGTTGTGGGGGTCAGCACCAGCGACCAGCGGCCTTCGCCGAGATCGCGAAAATCGATGCGGAAGTTCTCTTCCAGCACCTTGCGGTCGGCCTGGAACAGCGCCCGCAGCAGGTGGTTGAACTGGAACATCTGCGGGTTATTGTCGGCGGTAATGGTCTGCGGAGGCTGGCCATTGATCGTCTGGATCATCCGTTTATCATCCAGCAACAACGTCATGGGGAAAGGCGCTTTTTGATCCCACAGCAGGCCGCTGTCGCGTGCGAGCAACATTTCGCCCTGCGAGCGCAGCGGCTGTGGCAGATCCTTAATCGTCCGGACCTGTTCGAAATGCGCGCGCACGACAGGTTGCCCGGTAAACCGCTGCTGCAGCTCATCCAGCGTCACGGCGCTCACCAGCGGGCTGATCATCAGTGCCAGCACAGGCAACCATCTCATGGCGTAACTCCCATTCGTTCAAACAATATAGCCGGGCTGACAAAGCACATTTCACGGCTGGCTTCTTCGACGGCCACCTGGATGGTATAGCCGGTGGTGGTGCGTTTACCGGTTTGCGCGTCGAAAATTTGATAGGCGATGCGCAGACGGTTTTCATACTCTTCGATGTGCGCGCGCACACGGATGCGCTGCTCAAAGGTCACCGCATCGCGGTATTTCACCCGGGTATCGACTACCGGCCAGACATAGCCTGACGCCTTCATCTGGCGATAGCCGTAGTTAAACTGGTTGAGCAGCGCCTCGCGGGCAATCTCAAAGTAGCGAAAATAGTTGCCGTGCCAGACCACGCCCATCATATCGACATCGTGGAACGGAACGGTGATTTCTACTTCGGTCGTAAAGCGGGGATCGGTCAGCACCCTTTACTCCTTCTCTTTGGCATCCGGCAGGTGCCAGAAATCGAAAAAATTAAACCAGTCGAGCGGTGACATTAAGGCGTAATGCTCAAGCCGCTGTGCATAGCGATCGACGGCCTGTTGCAGCGCCTGCTGGCGCTCCCCGCGTGGCAGAAGCAGCGGGTCGGCAAATGGTTCGCAGTGTATCGTGAGCGCATCCTGCTGACGCAGGGCGTAAATCAGCACCACCGGGCAGCGCAGAATGGAGGCGAGAATAAACGGCCCTTGCGGGAACGGGGCGGGCTGTCCCATAAACGAACTCCAGATCACCCGCCAGTCGCCGCCGCGCTGTGGCGTGACCGCTATGCGATCGCCCACAATGGCGACCCATTCACCGCGCTCAAGCTTCTCTTTGATGGCGATGGCGGTATCCGGCCCAATGTCCGTCACGGGCATCAGGTTAACCCCCGCCTGGGGTGCCATCTCGGTCATGATCTGTTTAAAGCGCTGCGCGTTATCGCTAAAGACCAGCGCGTTGATGACTTTGCTGCCTTCCAGCTGAGCCAGTGCCCGGCAGGCTTCCACATCGCCAAGATGCGACGCGAGTAGCAGTTTGCCTTGCGATGCGTCAGCATCCAGCACGTCATACGCACCGGGAGCAAAGACCACGTCACGATGAAACTTCAGTTCGCCGCGCCAGCTGGCGACTTTATCCAGCATGGCGTTGCCGAAGCGCATAAAATGGAAAAAGCTGTTAAGGCGTGGCGGAACAGGCATGTTCCGCTGCGTCAGCACCTGCTTCACTCGTGCTGTCCACTGCTGCGAAGCCTGTCGCGCCTGTTGGGCCGTAAGCCAGTACACCCCGATAACCGGCCACAGCAGCACGGTAAAGGCCCGGCGGCCAAACAGCTGCCAGACGCGCAGCATCAGGCGCATTCCCCACAGGCCCTTCACCTCGTCCTGCTGCGCCCAGTGCTGGCGACGACGACGAAGCAGCAGGGCGGGAATGCGGGGCAGCATGCCGAAGAACAGCCGGGTGTGCATCAGTGAGATCCGCACGTTGTCTTTGAGCGCGTCGAAATGGGATAACCCGTCCGGCGGATAGGTAACGCGGGTCGGCAGAAAATAGCTGGTATTGCCCTGCCAGTAGAGACGGACCATCACTTCGGTGTCAAAGTCCATACGTTTACCAAGCGGCACGCGTGCGGCCAGCTGCAGCGTGGGCGAGACCGGGTAGACCCGAAAACCGCACATGCTGTCTTTAAGTTGCAGGGACAGGGTTTCAATCCATACCCAGACGTGCGTTATCCAGCGACCGTAGAGGCGGGAGCGCGGAATGGACTCATCGTAAATGGGCTGGCCAGATATCAGCGCCTCCGGGTGACGCTCAGCCAGAGCCAGCATTTTGGGGATATCCTCAATAGCATGCTGGCCGTCGGCATCCACCTGTACGGCGTGGGTATAGCCCGCGCGGGCCGACTCTTCCAGCCCCTTAATGACCGCGGCACCTTTACCTGCGTTTTGCGCCAGACGTACCAGCGTAACCTGGGGCTGCCCGGCGGCCAGACGCTCCAGAATGCGGCGCGTCTGCTCGTCACTTCCGTCATCGACCACCAGACAGGGCAAGCCGAACGGTGCCAGCCGCGACAGTACTTTTGCCATCATCGCGCCATGGTTGTAGCACGGGATCAGCACGCAGGGGCGGAAGGTTACTGACACAGGCGAATCTTCCCGCTGCTGGCAGTATGGCGATCGTCACCGGCATGGCGCTGGTAGCTGAAGGTCAGTATCTGACGTTCGGCATGCCAGTTAAGGACCAGCGTGACCGTGGTATCCGGCAGCAGAGGGGCCTGGAATTTCACATTTTGGATGCTGTGAAAACGGTAACCCGGCGCCAGCAGCGTGGTGGCGTAGTGCATGACCCAGTCAATCTGTGCCACACCTGGCAGCAACGGCTGTACGGCAAAATGCCCCTGGAACCAGAACAGGGAGGGGTCAAGATGCAAAACGATTTCCAGGTGCTGCGGCTGTGCCTGGTGGCGTTCGATTTCATGAATTTTCATGAAACAACTCCTGTAACTGCGCATAGACACGCTTATTCATACTGTTTACCGGCATCTCATCGATAATGCGCCAGTAGCGGGGGACGGCGACCGGCTCAAGCCAGGGCCGCAGGGCGCGGCGCCAGGCCAGTTCCTGCGTTTTTTTGCCCTGCTGATGCCAGCGCTGACGGGTCTTCTCATCCAGAACCAGCAGGACACCTATACCCTGACGACCTCCGCGGGTAACCGGTAATGCTGCGGCTTCACATATGCCCTCAAGCTCCAGCAGGCGACGTTCAATCTCGTTCAGTGAGATACGCTTTTCTTCGATTTTGACCACCCGACCACGACGTCCGGCAATGCTAAAAAAACCGTTACTGTCGAAGTGCAGGATATCGTCCAGCTCTAACCCTGCGCCTTCGTGAATGAGCGGGGAGGTCACGCGGCAGATTTCCCCTTCACTCTGGAACACCACGCCGGGGAAGGCGAGCCAGGGAACGCTGTCCGCCTGACGGTGCCGCCAGGCGAGGATCCCGGTTTCGGTGCTGCCGTAGATTTCATCCGGCCAGACGTTAAGCCAGCCATGGGTCTCCGTGACATCGCACCAGGGCAGCATTCCCCCGGCGGAGATCAGCATCACGACAGGAGGGGCAGTCAGCTCGGTATCCAGCCGTTTCAGGAACGCCGGACTACTGATAAAAAGGTACTGTCTGTCGTGAGGGAGTGCCGCCAGCTGCTCAGCGTAATAGAGCATGGCGGCGTGCAGCGGAAGCCCCATCGCCATTGGCAACATGATGCGGAACGTCAGGCCATAGAGATGTTGTGGCACAACCGAGGCCACAATGCTGCAGCCCGCCAGGCGTTCGCCAAAACGGTTCGCCAGCAGGCATGCTTCACGGTCCAGGCTGGCGATGTGTTTAATGACCCGGCGCGGGGTGCCCGTGGAGCCCGAGGTAAAGAGTTCAACAAAGCGCGCGTCGTCAATGACGGGCAACGGTGCCCATTGGCACGCGCGCTGAGGGGAGGAGGTCACCACAATGACCTTTCCCTGAATATCCAGCGTCTGATCGCTCAGGACACCGCTAAACAGCGACTGCTGTTCGTCGAGCAGAGAGACCCGGCTATGGCCTGGAATGACCGGGGTTTTACCGGAATGCAGTGAGGCCAGCAGCGCAACAATAAACAGGTAGCTGTTTTCAAAGCACAGCGCCCAGCGTTCACCCTCCTGCTGTCGCAATGCTTCTACCAGCAAGGTGACATCGTGGCGCAACTCACCCAGCGTCCAGGTGCGATCGTCAAGCCAGGCGATCGGCGTGTCGTCAGGGCGTGGAGCATTTAACCACTGGCCCAGCGGGAGGGGTTTATTCATCGAGCTTCTCTTTTTTCATCACCCGTTGACGCACCAGCCACTCTGTCGCCATCAGCGTGCCCATCAGAAAATAAGCCACCATACCGTTCCACACTGTCCAGACATGCATATCGCCGTGTAGCACGGTAAACAGGGCTATCGCACCGTTACCGAGGAAAAACCCGCACCACACCAGCGTCACCTTACGGGTATATCGCACACCCACCGGAGGCAAATTCGGTTCACGCAGACGTGCCAGCCGTTCAACCAGCGGCATGGTTGTCCACAGTGAGCCGCCAAACACGGCCAGCATCACGAGATTAACCACCACCGGATAGAGCAGCAGCCACTGGTGCGCTTTCAGCAGATAGCTCGCCGCGCAGAGCGCCAGGCCTGCCAGCGCAATGCACTGCACCACATACCGCATCGGGCCTGCGTTTCGCCGCGCCTGATGCAGACGCAGCACCAGCACCAGGGCCATCAGCGGCAACAGCCAGTGCAGACCGTTGTGCGTCAGCCCCAATCCAATCAGGAATGGCCATGCCAGCAACACGACTCCCGTCAGGAGTGGGATCGCCGGAAACGCTCGTCCTCCAGGCACGGTGGTTTACTCGTCGCGCAAAAGCTGAGCGACAGCGTCAACCACATCCTGCACGGTACGGACAGATTTGAAGGTTTCCGGTTTGATTTTCGTCCCCGTTTTCTTCTGCAGGTGAACAATCATGTCCACTGCATCGATACTGTCCAGATCCAGATCTTCGTACAGGCGAGCCTCAGGCGTGATTTCCTGTGGGTCGAGTTCAAACAGCGTAGCCAGGAGTTCGCAGACTTCCTGATAAATGGTTTCTTGTTCAGTCATAACGGATCACATCTCAGGCGCGTTGAGCGTTGATAAAAGAAGCCAGCGTGGCGACGGAAAAGAAGTGCTGACGCATCTCTTCGCTTTCGGCAGACAGCACCACGCCATACTGGTTTTTCACGGCCAGGCCAAGTTCGAGGGCGTCGATAGAGTCGAGACCCAGTCCATCACCAAACAGCGCAGCATCGGTATCGATATCCTCGGCGGTAAGCTCGTCCAGATTCAGCGTGGTGATGATGAGGTTTTTAATTTCAAGATGAAGCGCTTGCATCATTAATTCCTGACAAAGATTGAAGGCCTGATGTTAATCGATGCTGCAGATGCCGGTTTAACTGCCTTGCCGCCAGTGCCGGTTCTTGTGTCTTCGCATCGTAAAAAGCGTCGATATTCACGCGATCGCGAACATCTACGGTGAAAACAGGTTTTACGGGCGGTACGTCGTACCAGTGACTTTTTTTATCCAGCAGAGGTTCGCTGCAGTGGATCACCACGATGCGCAGGTCGCTGTGGCAGCGCACGGCAATATTTGCCGCGCCGCGCTGGAGGGAGATTGCCTCTCCCGACCGGGTTCGTGTGCCTTCCGGGAAAATTAACAGCGTGTCGCCCTGGGCCAGACGCTGCTGGCTTGCACTGAGGAGCGTTTCCGCTTCGCTGTTAATCAGGTAATCCGCTGCGCGAATGACGCCGCTGACAAAGGGGTTGCGGAGCAACGCACTTTTCACCAGACAGTCGGTTTCGGGCATGACTGACGCCAGAATCACGTAATCAATCAGCGTGGGGTGATTGGCCACCACCAGACAACCGCGATCCCCGCGAAGGGCGTCAAGATTGTGAATGCGATAGTCCAGTACCCCGGTGCCACGGGCGACATGTAAGAAAAAGCGGAAGCTGGCCGCGATACTGCGACGCGCCAGGCGACGGCGTCTGGCGCGGTCGCGCTGAACCAGCAACAGCAGGTTGAACCACACCAGCGACAGCAGCAGCCCGCCCGTGCCAAACAGCACGAAGCAGAAGCCGGTCATCATCAGACGCCATAACCAGTTGATACGGGCAGTCAGGCGGCTCATTTGCGTGTCCATTGCCACAGCAGACGTTCGCCTGAAACCACAAACTGTCGTTCATCGCGGAGGTAACGTTGCAGGAACATCAGGCTCTGCGGCAGGGGAGGTTCTTCACCCGTGCTGCCGCTGTGGGTTTCACACTGCAGTGTGCTCCCGGCTTCAATCACCAGGGCCAGCGCGTAGGGCCAGGTGGGCATCTGCGGCGGTAAACCCGGATGATAAAAATCGGGCAGGGCGCCGTCAAAATCGACCAGCAAGACGCGGGAATAGCCCGCCTGAAGCAGGCTCAACACTTCACATAATGCCTGCTGGAAGGTGTCCAGCCCGGCAGAAACAGAAGACGAGACGATGGGGTGTCGCGCAGTGATCGTCAGGTTGCCCACCGCCGAATTGTGCACGGACATGGCAAAGTCTGTCGGCGAGACGGCCTGACCGGTCGCCAGGGAGTGCAGGATGCGGAAATTACGCTCCAGTTCGCCATGACGGCTGGAATAGACAACGGCATCAATCGCGTGGCGGCGAAGCAGGGTGAGTCCGAGGTCTACCGCCAGCTTACTGCCCGAGTTGAGGCGGCGCGCGGTCATCATTGGCAGTTCGGTAAGCTTAGGCAGCGGCGCAGCCGGGTCGAGGGTAAGGTGCTGGCGTGACCACGCCTGCCACTCTGCGGCATCGCTCAGGCCTGGCGCTCTTGCCTGCCAGTCAATTATGTTCAGTGAAAATTTCATCTACGCGCGTCCGCGGAAAACCATCATTAAAAGACAGGCAAGCCTGCCGGGCAGTTCAACTGCTCTATTGTTCAATTTTTTGACAAATCAAAAGGGTATGACCTACCCCAAGGTTGTCCAGCCGCTGTTCTACGTGGAAACCGGCCCGCTCCAGGTAGTGATAAAATTTCTCTACACTGTAAAACCGGCTGTTGCCGTTCGCCATACAGGTGAAATAAAGCGAGGTAGCATTCAGGCTGAATGAGGCGGCTTCAAATTTTTGGGCATCCCAGAACAGTTCCATGATGCACAGTCGCGCGCCGGGCTTCATAACCTGTGCAACGCGAGTCAACATGGCGACAATCTGGTCCGGAGAGAAACAATCCAGGAACTGGCTCATCCACCAGATATCGGCTTCACCCGGCAATGTCGCATGACTAAGCATATCGACAGCATGGAAGCCAATGCGATGAGATAAACCTGCTTTTTCGATGTTTTCCTGCGCCAGCGTTATCTGCTGTGGCAGGTCAAGGATCGTCACGGCAACATTGTCGTCATAGCGGCAGCAGCGTAACGCCCATTTACCCGTATTTCCGCCCACATCGTACAATTTTGTCGGCGAGCTTGCGAATATATATGGCAGCGCCGCGTCGAAAGCGGCATCAGAATAGTAATGATCAAAAGCGAACCAGCTCTCTTTTGCCTGCGCGGGTAATTGTGATAATGCCGGATAGATGGTTGGCCAGTTGCCAAACACGGATAATCCCGCCGGTTTTTCTTCCTGCAGGGCATCGGCCAGATGGAATAATCCCTGGTAACAAACATCCTGCGTGAAATCCATATTCACGCGGGTCATGGTGTCATGCAATAAGAAATGACCCACCTTTGCCAGGAAATAGCGCCCTTCTTTACAGGTAACGATCCGTCCGCTTAATCCCATATCCAGCAATACGCTTACGCTATAACTGCTCAGGGTACTGTTTTCGGTTATTTCCTCGAGACTTGCCCCTGTTTTCCCTTTTTTATCCAGCCAGGAAAGCACGCCCGAATTACGCAGACAACGCGCGGTCTGAAACAGCATCGGCGCAAAAGCGATGCGTTGCGCTTCGGTAATGGCGTCCAGCGCGTTGAGGGTGTCCTTTTCGTACATGCGTGCGTAACCTTATGAGGCCGAGAAAAACGTTATCGGGCTATTTCGGCCCGACATGAGGAAAATATTACAGCGCGGCACCTGCAGAGAGGTTCATCTGAATATCGTGGTCGAGGTTATGCACCCAGCGGTTATAGTTCTTGTGGATTTTACCGTCGGCGGCTTTCAGGTTCATACTGCTTTCGTAATTAATTGAATAGCTTGTCGCAGAATAAGGAATACGGATTTCGACCGAGTGGTCGCGTGCCTGCAGACGGCCTTTAATTACGCCCGGGCCCGCTTCGCTCATGATCCAGTCGCGCTTCTGGCCTGCTTTCAGAATGGCGGTTTTCACCTGCTCAGCGGTGTGGCCTGTACTGACAGTAGCGTGAACCTGATCGATTGGGGCGGTACGCGCGCAACCGGCCAGTGCGCCGACGACAGCAACAGCAGCAAACCATTTAATGATCTTTTTCATCAACAACTCCGTATCAATAATAACAATTTAAATCAGTAATTTTAAAAAATTATATTTTGGCGGGGTATTATCGCTAATGAGGATAATTTTTGTCGATATAAAAGTGGTTATTTATTTTACGCGAGGGGAGGTGTAATGCATTGAAACGAAAGGGTGAGAATTATATGTCATGTAATTTGCGTTAAATAAATATTTGCATGATAATTCATTTATTAGGGCGGGATAAATAACGCGAAATCCTCCTTAACGAAAATGAAAATTACCGCGCGGTGAGCGTCGCGGTAATTTTCGGTGTGTTGCACAGTTACGCGTTGTGGGACCCGTTATCCCGGCAATCGGCTTTTCGGTCGCCCGGGACCCAACAGGATCGCCAGTTTGCTGCCACCTTTGGTGGTTTCCATCCAGATCTTACACACGCTGGTCAGCGGTACTGACAGTAACATCCCGACCGGTCCCAGCAGCCATCCCCAGATCAGCAACGACAAGAACACCACCAGCGTCGACATTCCGAGACGGTGGCCCATCATGCGCGGCTCAAGGATATTGCCCAGCACCATATGCACGACCAGGAACAGCGCCCCCACCAGCATGCATTCGTAAAAGCCATTGAACAGAAACGCCTGAATCATCGGCGGCACGGCGGAAAGCACCGCGCCGATGTTGGGTACGTAGTTCAGCAGAAACGCCAGTACGCCCCACATCAGCGCGAACTGCACGCCCATCAGCATCAGTCCCAGCCAGACAATCACCCCGGTCCAGACGCTTAACAGCGTTTTCAGGGCCAGATATTTGGACACGCCCTTCAGGGCCCGGTGTAAACCCGCAATATGAATTTGCGGGTTATTCAGCGCAAAGCGCAGCTTATAAGGAACATGGCGGACCTCGAACAGCATAAACACCACCGTCATCACCAGCAGCAGGATGCTGGCCATCGCGCCGGAAAGGCCGGTCATCAGGGTGGTGGCGTAGGTCATGACCTTCTCTGAATCCATGCGGCGTAACATCCGCTCGGGTGAGATATGCAGGTTAAGAAAAGGCATCATCTCCTGAAGCGAAACGATCTTACGCGTCAGCTCTTTGTTGTACTGCGGGAGCATGGTGGAGAATTCACTGAGCGACGCCGCCAGCACGCCGAAAAGCGCCGTCAGGGCAATCATCATCACGATGACCACGATAGTAATGGCCACCGGACGGCTGATGCCCCGGCGCAAAAACCAGGTCACCAGCGGATTAAGCACAATGGCAAAAAAGAGCGCCAGCAGGAGCTGGACAATGATGTCAGCGGCAGCATGGATACCTGCGAGGATAACCACCAGGCAGGCGAGTTTTAATAAGATGTGAAGTCCTGCTTTGTCGGACTGGTTCGGTATCATGCGGGTTCCTTAATGTGATAGCCCGTTAAGTGTAGTGCCCGGTGGCCGCTTCGTCTGGAGCCGATAATCTGAAAGTCAGTGCTGATTTTCTTATCCTGCCGTGGTAATAGTGAAACACTGTTGTAAAAATTCAGGTTAAACCCCATGCCAGAGCATGCCGCCGAACCGGCGCTGAGCGGATTGCGCCTCAATCTGCGCATTGTTTCCGTTGTGATTTTTAACTTCGCCAGTTATCTGACGATTGGCCTGCCGCTGGCGGTGTTGCCGGGCTATGTCCATGACGTCATGGGTTTTAGCGCATTCTGGGCGGGGCTGGTCATCAGCCTGCAGTATTTCGCCACGCTCCTGAGCCGCCCGCATGCCGGGCGCTATGCGGATCTGTTTGGGCCAAAGCGCATCGTCATTGTGGGGCTCTGCGGCTGTTTTCTGAGTGGTCTGGGCTACCTGCTGGCCGCCACCACCAGCCACTGGCCGCTGGTCAGCCTGGCGCTGCTCTGTCTGGGGCGTGTGATTCTGGGTATTGGACAAAGTCTGGCGGGCACCGGTTCGACGCTGTGGGGCGTGGGTGTGGTGGGTGCGTCCCATATTGGCCGGGTGATCTCGTGGAACGGTATCGTCACTTACGGCGCAATGGCGCTGGGCGCACCGCTGGGGGTGATCTGTTATGCCTATGGCGGGCTATCCGGGCTGGCTATCACCATTATGGTCGTCGCGCTGCTCGCGATTCTGTTTGCCCTGCCGCGCCCGAAGGTGAAGGCCAGCAAAGGCAAGCCACTGCCGTTCAGGGCGGTGCTGGGGCGCGTCTGGCCTTATGGTATGGCGCTGGCGCTGGCAACCACCGGCTTCGGCGTGATCGCCACGTTCATCACTCTCTTCTATGACGCCAAAGGCTGGGACGGCGCAGCCTTTGCCCTGACGCTGTTTAGCTGTGCGTTTGTCGGCGCGCGTTTACTCTTCCCGAACGGTATCAACCGTCTGGGGGGACTGAATGTGGCGTTGATCTGCTTTGCGGTAGAGATTGTCGGGCTGGTGTTGACCGGGATTGCCACCGCACCGTGGATGGCGAAAATGGGCGTTTTCCTCGCCGGCGCAGGCTTTTCGCTGGTCTTCCCGGCACTCGGCGTGGTCGCGGTAAAAGCCGTGCCACAGCAGAACCAGGGGTCGGCGCTGGCGACCTACACGGTGTTTATGGACATGTCGCTGGGCATTACCGGGCCGCTGGCAGGGCTGGTGATGGCGTGGGCAGGGGTACCGGTAATCTATCTTGCCGCGGCGGGTCTGGTGGTTATCGCATTGATGCTGACATGGCGGCTAAAAAAATGGCCCCCGGTGCAGGCACCGGAGGCCACGTCATCATCGTGAAGAATTACTGGATCACGATGGTGTTAATGATGTTTTCAGCAGCCGTCTGCGCTTTCTGCTGATTTTCCGCCGGCAGAGTGATCTGCAGGGTCAGCAGTTTGTTATCGACCTTGCCAAGCACCACGGAAGAGTAAGCGGTCTGGCCTTTTGCTGAGATGATGCTGTCCAGCTGTTGCAGCGTGTGGCCTTTCAGTTCGATAGATTTATTGGTCACGACCTGCAGCTGCGGATCGCGGCTGCGCTGCTGATCTTCCAGACGTTTGGTCATGACGGCCAGGTCTTCGCTGGTGTCGTCGCCCACAATCACAATGACGGCTTTCTGCCCGGTTGCATCGGAGTAAACGTGCATATTGTTCGCCTGGGTACCCAGCTTGCCGCTCTGGTCAGTCATATCTGCCGGCAGAGAGAAACTGAGTTTACCGTCCAGCAGACTCACCGGCTGACCGGTGGCGTTGCTCTCTGCAGACGCGCCCTGAGCAGGCGTTTTCGTGTCGCTGTTATCACAGGCTGCAAGGCCCACAACCAGCAGGCCAATCCCGACATATTTAACCAGATTGCGCATTAACTTCTTCCTTTCGATAAACGGCCATAACGGCTGATTGGTTCATCTTATCACAACTGATAAAGCGAACCCTTAACCAGCCTGCAATGCTGTGATTTCAGATTTATCTGCGAGTCTTTTCAGCAGCATATTCAGCAGGACGCCGTACATCGGCAGGAAGAACACAATACTGATAAGCACCTTGAAGCAGTAGTCCACAAGGGCGATTTCCATCCAGTGCTGGGCCATAAATGCATCCGGGCTACGCCAGAATGCGATAAAGAAGAAGGCCAGCGTGTCGCTGACGTTGCCGAACAGCGTGGACGCCGTAGGTGCCATCCACCAGCGATGATTTTGACGCAGGCGGTTAAACACGTGAACGTCGAGGATCTGCCCCAGCGCGTAGGCCATAAAGCTGGCGGAGGCGATACGGGCGACAAAGAGGTTGAAGTGCGTTAATGCCTCGAACCCCTGCCAGCTTCCCATATAAAACAGGGAAGAGATCACGTACGAAATGAACAGCGCCGGCAGCATGACCGCAAAAATAATGCGGCGAGCCAGCGGTGCGCCGAAAATACGCACGGTCAAATCAGTGGCGAGAAAAATAAACGGGAAACTGAACGCACCCCACGTGGTATGAAAACCAAAGATGGAGATCGGGAGTTGCACCAGATAGTTGCTGGAGGTAATCACCAGCAAATGAAAAAGCGAAAGCCAGAACAACGCTTTAACGCGCTGCGAATCAGAAAACTGCATCATGTTGTAACCTTTTTATACGTTGGGGTGAGGGAACCCAATAAAAACCGCAGCATGATACTGCTTTGGCCGGACATTGCAATGGTTAGTTTTTACGCAATCGTTAACCTGGTTGCATTGCCGACGATGGGGCGTAAACTACAGCCGTTTTTACCTGACCGAGAAGAACATGACCGATCTGTTTTCCAGCCCAGACCACACCCTTGATGCTCAGGGCCTTCGCTGCCCGGAGCCGGTAATGATGGTACGTAAAACCGTGCGCAACATGCAGACCGGTGAGACGCTGCTGATCATCGCCGACGACCCCGCCACCACCCGCGACATTCCCGGTTTTTGTACCTTTATGGAACATGAGCTAGTGGCACAGCAGACCGAAACGCTGCCGTACCGGTATGTGATCCGTAAGGGGTAAGTGCGGCCTGATGGCCTCACCACGACCCTCTCCCACCGGGAGAGGGAGAAAACCTTTCTAAACCATCGTTTCAAAATTTCACGCTTTTGTGAGGCGCTTCACCTCCGCTTTTCCGGCCGTAGTCTAGTTTTTAAGCGTACAAAAATAAAACACTGTTTTAACGCTTATCTCACTACCCTGGAGTTGACCCGATGAAAACGACCCTCAAGCCGTTACTGGCCGCCCTGTGCCTCTCCGCTTTTGCCTGCTCTGTCGCTGCGCAAACCATCAAAGCCGCCGATGTGCACCCTGAAGGCTACCCGAACGTGGTGGCGGTTCAGCAAATGGGTGAAAAACTCAAACAACAAACCGATGGCAAGCTGGAGATTAAGGTTTTCCCCGGCGGCGTGCTGGGGGATGAAAAACAGATGATTGAGCAGGCGCAGATGGGGGCGATCGATATGATCCGCGTCTCGATGGCGCCGGTGGCGGCCATCCTGCCCGATATCGAAGTCTTCACGCTGCCCTACGTTTTCCGCGATGAAGACCACATGCACAAAGTGATCGACGGGGATATCGGCAAGCAAATTGGCGATAAGCTGACCGCCAACCCGAAATCACGACTGGTGTTCCTCGGCTGGATGGACTCCGGCACCCGCAACCTGATCACCAAAGATCCGATTGTTAAACCCGACGATCTGAAAGGGAAGAAAATCCGCGTACAGGGCAGTCCGGTGGCGCTGGCGACGCTGAAAGATATGGGTGCTAACGCGGTGGCAATGGGGGTGAGCGAAGTTTACAGCGGGATGCAAACCGGCGTGATTGACGGCGCGGAGAATAATCCACCGACCTATGTCGCGCATAACTATATGCCGGTCGCCAAAAACTACACCCTCAGCGGCCACTTTATCACCCCGGAAATGCTGCTCTACTCAAAAGTGAAGTGGGACAAACTCAGCGCCGACGAGCAGAAAAAGATCCTGACCCTGGCCCGTGAAGCCCAGTTTGAACAACGTAAGTTGTGGGAAGCCTATAACGCCCAGGCGCTGGAAAAAATGAAGGCTGGCGGGGTGCAGTTCCACGAGATCGACAAAACGGTATTTATCAAAGCCACAGAGCCGGTGCGCGCCCAGTATGGCGAAAAGCATCAGGATCTGATGAAAGCCATCGCTGACGTCAAGTAACCGGAGTACGTATGTCCGAACTCTATCTGAAGTGGATGGACCGTCTCTACCTGCTGGCGATGGCCGTGGCGGGCATCTCGCTGCTGGTGATGACGATTGTGATCCCCATCGGCATCTTTTCGCGCTATGTGCTTAACCGCGGTGAATCCTGGCCGGAGCCGGTTGCCATCATCTGCATGGTGACCTTCACCTTTATCGGCGCGGCGGTCAGCTACCGTGCCGGTTCGCACATTGCGGTGAATATGCTCACCGACCGGCTGCCCGGGCCGTTAAAAACCGTCTGCGCACGGGCCGTTGATCTGCTGATGCTGCTGATCGCTGGCCTGATGTTCTGGTACAGCTACTGGCTGTGCGTCGAACTCTGGGAGCAACCGGTCGCCGAATTTCCGGTCCTGACCTCCGGCGAGAGCTATCTGCCGCTGCCGGTGGGCTCTGCCGTTCTGATCCTGTTTGTGATTGAGCGCCTGCTGTTTGGCTCGCAGGAAAACCGTCCCGTCGTGCTGATCGGCAACCACAGTTAAGGGGTGAACAATGGATGCATTCGTTTTGTTATTCACCCTCGCCATTTTGCTGGCGCTGGGGATGCCGGTGGCCTTTGCCGTCGGGCTAAGCGCCGTCGCGGGCGCGTTGTGGATAGATTTACCCCTCGAGGCGCTGATGATTCAGATAACCAGCGGGGTGAATAAATTCACGCTGCTGGCGATCCCCTTCTTTATTCTCGCGGGTGCGATTATGGCGGAAGGGGGGATTGCCCGACGGCTGGTCAATTTCGCCTACGTGTTTGTTGGCTTTATTCGCGGTGGGCTGTCGCTGGTGAATATTGTGGCCTCCACGTTCTTCGGCGCGATTTCCGGCTCGTCGGTGGCGGATACGGCCTCCATTGGCAGCGTAATGATCCCGGAGATGGAGAAGAAGGGCTATCCACGCGATTATGCGGCGGCGGTGACCGCCAGCGGATCGGTACAGGCGATTTTGATCCCGCCCAGCCACAACTCGGTAATTTATTCCCTCGCGGCAGGCGGAACGGTCTCTATCGCGACGCTGTTTATCGCGGGGGTGCTGCCAGGGCTGCTGCTCGGCGTAAGCCTGATGGCAATGTGTCTGGGCTTTGCCCGCAAACGTGGCTACCCGAAAGGGGAAAAAATTCCCTTTAAGCAGGCGCTGAAAATCACGCTGGACGCGCTGTGGGGGCTGATGACTGTAGTGATTATTCTCGGCGGGATACTGTCCGGGATATTTACCGCAACGGAATCCGCTGCTGTGGCCTGTCTGTGGGCGTTCTTTGTCACCATGTTTATCTACCGGGACTACAAATGGAACGAGCTGCCGAAGCTGATGTGCAGGACGGTGAAAACCGTCACCATCGTGATGATACTGATTGGCTTTGCGGCGGCGTTTGGCGCGGTGATGACCTACATGCAGCTCCCGAGCCGTATCACCGAGTTCTTCACCTCGCTCTCCGATAACAAGTACGTGATCCTGATGTATCTCAACATCATGCTGCTGCTGATCGGCACGTTAATGGACATGGCGCCGATCATCCTGATCCTGACGCCAGTGCTGTTGCCGGTGACCAATTCGCTGGGCATCGATCCGGTGCATTTTGGGATGATCATGATGGTGAACCTGGGGATCGGGCTGATTACGCCGCCGGTCGGTTCGGTGCTGTTTGTGGCGAGCGCGGTAAGTAAACAGAAAATCGAGCATGTGGTTCGCGCCATGCTGCCGTTTTACGGCATGCTGCTGGTGGTGCTGGCGATGGTGACGTACATCCCGGCCATCTCGCTGTGGCTGCCGCGCGTGTTAGGGATGCAGTGACGCCGTTTTCCGCCCTCTCCCGGTGGGAGAGGGCATCTCGTGTTATTGTCGACGTAATAAGCGGAGCGCGTTCGCCGTCACCAGTACCGTCGCGCCGGTATCCGCCAGTACCGCCAGCCACAGGCCGGTTATACCGAGCAGCGTGGTGACCAGGAAAATCCCCTTCAGGCCCAGCGCAATCCCGATGTTCTGACGGATATTGGCCCGCGTGGCGCGCGCCAGAGCAATCATCTGCGCCAGCCCGGTCAGGCGGTTATGGGTGAGCGCCGCGTCGGCGGTTTCCAGCGCCACGTCGGTGCCGCTGCCCATTGCAATGCCAATGGTGGCGGCTTTCATCGCCGGGGCATCGTTGATGCCGTCACCCACCATTGCCAGCGGTGCATGGTTGTTCAGTTCCGTTACAGCGCGCACTTTATCCGCAGGCAATAACCCGGCTTTAAACGCCAGCCCCAGCTCACCGGCAATCGCTGCCGCGGCTCGCGGGTTATCCCCGGTGAGGATCACCCCCTGCACGCCCAGTTGATGCAGCGCGGCGACGGCGTCTTTTGCATCGTCACGCAGGGTATCACGCAGTGCCAGCATCCCTATCGCCACGCCGTTTTGCACTACCATCACCACGGTTTGCCCGGCCTGTTCCAGCGCCTGGACTGGCTGGCTCAGCCCGGCCGCTGGAAACGTATTCGCGGCAACGATCAGGACGTTATTCCCTTCAACGTCGGCTTCAATCCCGGACCCGACCAGCGCCCGCTGTGCGGTGGCGGCAGGGATGTCCAGCCCACGCGACTGCGCCTCGCGGACTATTGCCTGTGCCAGCGGGTGGGTGGAGCCTTGTTCGACGGCAGCGGCCAGGGCGAGCAGCGTATTTTCACTGACCTCCTGAGGATAAATGCCCGTGACCTGCGGTTTACCCACCGTCAGCGTACCGGTTTTATCGAAGGCGATATGTTGTACCTGGCTCAGTTGCTCCAGCGCCGCACCGCCTTTAATCAGCGCTCCACGACGCGCCGCGGCCGCCAGACCGGAGGTAATGGCCGCCGGCGTGGAGATCACCAGCGCGCACGGGCAACCAATCAGCAGCAACGTCAGACCCTTATAAACCCAGCCCCCCCAGGCTGCGCCCAGGAACAGCGGTGGAATAATTGTCACCAGCAGGGCGACCAGCATGATGGCGGGGGTGTAGATCCGGCTGAAGCGATCGATAAAGCGCTCAACGGGTGCGCGACGCTCCTCGGCCTCTTCAATCAGCTTCAGGATGCGGTCGATGGCGCTCTCACCCGGTCCGGAGAGAACCGTGAGTTGCACCAGACGATCGACGCTGGTGGCGCCTGCAGGCACTTTCTCGCCCGCTGAGCGTTCAACCGGAATCGACTCGCCGGTGAGGGCACTTTCATCGAAACTCGCCGTGGCGGTAAGCAGCTCACCGTCCGCAGGCAGACGCCCGCCAGCGGCGACCTCAATCACATCACCCGGGCGCAGCGTGTTAATAGCCACCGTCTGGCGTTCGCTGCCCGTCACCCGCGTTGCGGTTTCCGGTTTCAGCGCCATCAGCGCGCTGACCCCTTTCCGTGCCCGACTCGCCGCCCAGCCCTCAAGGCGCTCGCCAATTAAGAACAGCAGCAGCACCATGGCCGCTTCCGCCGTCGCGCCAATAAACAACGCGCCGATCGCCGCCACGCTCATCAGCGTTTCGATGGCGAACCAGCTTCCGCTTTTCATCAGCCGCACGGCCTGACGGGCAATCGGGAACAGTCCGACAAGCGTCGTGGCGATGAACGCCAGGTTACCGAACGGGTGGTTAAACTGCTCCAGACCCCAGCTCAGGGCCATCATGATGACAAGGGTGATAATGGGCAGGTTTTCTCGCAGGGCTGACGTCTTTTCGACAGGTGCGGTTTCGCTGCGCAGGCTGTAACCGGCCTTACTGACGGCGGCTTCAACCAGCGTGCTGATGTCATTATCGGCGCTGACCAGCAGCTTCTCGGTGGCGAAAAGGACCTGGACGTGGCTGACGCCCGGGACCTGTTTTACCGCGTTTTCGACTTTACGGGCGCAGGCCGCGCAGTCCATACCGTTGACCACCCAGCTGTAGCGGTTTGCGTTTTCCGGGAGCGGCGGCGTGTTTTGCGTTTCGCATGCGCCGTCGCAGCAGCAGTCGTCCTTCGCGGGAACGGGGCTGAGCTTAAGTGCCGAGAATTGTGGAACTTTTTTAGGTGTTTCTGGAGTCGACATGGCAGTCTCCGGTAATGATAATTTTCTCATTAACCGCAGCATACACTCTGGAGTCGACTCCAGAGTCAAGGCTTATTTAGATATACAGTGAACGCACAATCAGGAAGTGCCCGGCAAAGTAGCAGGCGGCGGCAATCGCGTTATCCGCACGGAAGCGGCGACGATAGTGGCTGCCCAGCCAGACGATATTCCCGAGTAACAGCAGCGTGGCACCAAAGAACGCGGACATTGCCGGTGCCGTCGGACGGAAGAACCACAGTTCACCCGCCAGCCATACCATCACCAGCGTCATGGCGATAAACGTGCAGACAGGCAAGCGCATCTCTTCCAGACGCGTCCAGATCACCGCGATCAGCAGCGCGCCAATGACCAGCAGCACCAGCGGCAGCGGCCAGAAGAAGGAGAGCGTCATCTGGCTGGCGAAGTAAATGGTATAAAGCAAATGCGACAGGAAAAATGCCCCAACGGCATACAGCAGGCGCTGTCGCGGCAGCAGGGTTAAGGCATCACCAATCAGGGACGCACACAGACCGGCAAGAACCAGATAGCTGACGGCGTTAAACATGGGCGCTTGCCAGGCAAGCAGCAGGAGTAACAACAGCGTGACGGGTTTAAACAACCATCGCTGCCAGGCAGGGCCGCGATAGGATGCATCGACGTAAAGCCATGCGGAAAAACAGACAGCGATAAATGACCAAAGCATATTAACTCCCTGTAACTGTTGAGTCTGAATAATCAGTTTCTTATTCAGTGTAGTGATGGGGGCAGGCGTTTGGCAATGCCGGGGAAGGCAAGGTATCCTGAATTCCGTATAATCTGATGGGATTTTTGAATGAGCAAGATGCCGCTTTTTTTCGTTATCGTGGTGGCGATTATCGTCATTGCCGCCTCCTTTCGTTTCGTGCAGCAGCGCCGTGAGAAGGCGGACAACGATGCCGCGCCGTTGATGCAAAAACGCGTGGTGGTAAGCAATAAACGCGAGAAAGCCCTCAATGACCGACGCTCGCGCCAGCAGCAGGTTACGCCGGCGGGAGCCACCATGCGCTATGAAGCGAGCTTTAAGCCGGAAACCGGCGGGCTGGAGATGACCTACCGTCTTGAGGCGCAGCAGTACCATCAACTGACGGTGGGAGAAAAAGGGATGCTGAGTTACAAAGGGTCGCGGTTTGAAGGGTTTACGCCAGATCGGTAATGTTCCCTCTCCCGCAGGGAGAGGGGTAGGCTGAGGCTTGAGGCGCCTTACTTCTTCGCCTGGGCCTTAAATTTCTTCATCCACACCAGCAGTTCAAATACGCCAAAAATAAACACGCGCAGCTGCTGCCAGCCGGTCATCTGCGGACCGTCTTTTGGCAGGCCGTTTTTCAGCATCACCATCTGCAGGGCGTGCATGAAGGTGGTAAAGATAAAGGCCACGTTCACAAAGATGTTCATCGGGCGCGGGAACGGGTGCACCAGATTGAGGAGCAGAAATGCCCAGACGCCCAGCATCAACAAACGTCCCACATTAATCAGTACTGGCATTGGATTCTCCTTGTGCCTGACGGTGATACAGACGATAAGCGACCTGACCTGCCACTTTTTCTCGGTGCAGATCCCAGTGAACCGGGACCGGCGGTAAACCATTTTCGACTTCGCTTTCGACGTAGATTAACGCGTCATCCGCCAGCCAGCCGTTGTTTTCCAGCAGGGATAACGTCTCTTCCAGCAGCCCCTTGCGGAACGGCGGGTCGACAAACACCACGTTGTGCGGCGTGCCCTTTTGCGCGAGGAAGCTCAGTGTGTTGGTATTCACTACTTTGGCGTTGGTCGCTTTCAGCGTTGCCAGATTTTGCTGCAACGTCTGCGCAACGCCGCGCTCCATTTCCAGCAGCGTGGCGCTGGCGGCATAGCGCGACAGCGCCTCCAGACCCAGCGCGCCGCTGCCCGCGAAGCAGTCCAGGCAGTGGGCATCCACCATTGAGGGGGCCAGCCAGTTAAACAGCGTTTCGCGTACGCGGTCCGTGGTTGGGCGTAGTCCGGGGCTATCCGGCACCGGTAATTTCCGGCCTCGCCACTGGCCGCCGATAATACGAATTTGACCGGCTGGGGCGCGGTTGGGTTTCTTCATCTCTGGAAAGCTCTGTTAACAATTGGCCTGCGATTGCGGGCGGTGATGTCAATTAAGTAAAGTGTTAGACTATTTCATCATTTTTTTAGCTTCCATGTATATAGCGCCGCGAGGAGTGTAGTCGCAGATGGCAAAACAAAAAAAACGTGGCTTCTTTTCCTGGCTGGGCTTCGGTGAAAAAGAGCAAGAAACAGAGCAGAAAACCGAAGAACAACAAGCCGTTGAAGAGCAGTCTCAGCCTGAAACGCCGGTAGAAACTGCCGCCGTTGTCGACGCGGAAGAGCACGCGCACAGCAAAGAAGAGACCGAAGCCTTTGCTGAAGAGGTGGTGGAAGTTACCGAACAGGTTCAGGAAAGCGAGAAGCCAGAACCCGTTGTGGTAGAAGACGTTATCGATACGCCGCAGGCGATTATCGAGCATGAAACGTTGCCGCTGCCGGAAGAGGTGAAAGCCGAAGAGGTTTCAGCGCAGGAGTGGCAGGCCGAGGCAGAAACCGTCGAAATTGTTGAGGCGGTGGAAGAAGAAGCACAAGACGAGCCAGCGCTTACCGACGAAGAGCTGGAAGCCCAGGCGCTGGCAGCAGACGCGGCGGAAGAAGCGGTTATCGTCGTGCCGGTGGAAGCGCAACCAGAGCAGGGTGAAGAGGTTGCTCAGGAGCAGGAAAAACCCACCAAAGAAGGTTTCTTCGCCCGCCTGAAGCGTAGCCTGCTCAAAACCAAAGAAAACTTAGGTTCCGGATTTATCAGTCTGTTCCGCGGCAAGAAGATCGACGACGATCTCTTTGAAGAGCTGGAAGAGCAACTGCTGATCGCCGACGTTGGGGTGGAAACAACCCGTAAGATCATCGCCAGTCTGACCGAAGGGGCGAGCCGCAAGGAGTTGCGTGACGCCGAAGCGCTGTACGGTCTGCTGAAAGACGAGATGGGCGAAATCCTCGCAAAAGTTGACGAACCGCTTAATATTGAAGGCAAAACGCCATTTGTTATTCTGATGGTTGGCGTGAACGGTGTGGGGAAAACCACCACTATCGGCAAGCTGGCGCGACAGTTTGAGCAGCAGGGCAAATCGGTAATGCTGGCGGCAGGTGATACCTTCCGTGCGGCGGCGGTTGAGCAGCTGCAGGTCTGGGGCCAGCGTAACAACATCCCGGTGATTGCGCAGCATACCGGTGCGGATTCCGCCTCCGTTATCTTTGACGCTATCCAGGCGGCGAAGTCGCGTAATGTGGATGTGCTGATTGCCGACACCGCAGGGCGTTTGCAGAACAAAGCGCACCTGATGGAAGAGTTGAAGAAAATCGTCCGCGTCATGAAGAAGCTGGACGAAGAGGCACCGCATGAAATTATGCTGACCATTGATGCCAGCACCGGACAGAACGCCATCAGCCAGGCGAAGCTGTTCCATGAAGCGGTAGGGCTGACCGGGATCACGCTGACCAAACTGGACGGCACCGCGAAAGGCGGGGTGATCTTCTCCGTGGCCGATCAGTTCAATATTCCTATCCGTTACATCGGTGTGGGCGAGCGTATTGAGGATTTACGTCCGTTTAAAGCGGACGACTTTATTGAGGCACTATTTGCCCGAGAGGACTAACAATGATTCGCTTTGAACACGTCAGCAAGGCCTATCTCGGTGGGAGACAAGCGCTGCAGGGGGTGACATTCCACCTGCAGCCAGGCGAGATGGCATTCCTGACCGGCCATTCCGGCGCGGGGAAAAGTACCCTGCTCAAGCTTATCTGTGGGATCGAGCGGCCGAGCGCCGGGAAAATCTGGTTCAGCGGCCATGATATTAGCCGTCTGAAAAACCGTGAGGTGCCTTTCCTGCGTCGTCAGATTGGCATGATTTTCCAGGACCACCACCTGCTGATGGATCGCACCGTTTTCGATAACGTGGCCATTCCGCTGATTATTGCCGGTGCCAGCTATGATGATATCCGTCGTCGCGTCTCTGCGGCGCTGGATAAAGTCGGGCTGCTGGACAAAGCGAAGAACTTCCCGATCCAGCTGTCTGGCGGTGAACAGCAGCGTGTGGGGATTGCCCGTGCGGTGGTGAACAAACCTGCGGTACTGCTGGCGGATGAACCGACCGGTAACCTGGACGACGCCCTGTCAGAAGGGATTTTGCGTCTGTTTGAGGAATTTAACCGCGTTGGGGTGACGGTATTGATGGCAACGCACGACATCGGGCTGATTTCCCGTCGTTCGTACCGCATGCTGACCCTGAGCGACGGTCATTTGCACGGAGGCCTCGGTGAATAAGCGTGATGCAATAAACCAGATTCGGCAGTTCGGAAACCGGTTTGACCGCTTCCGTAAGCCGCAGGGCGGCGGTGACGGCAATCGTAATGCACCAAAGCGTGCGAAAGCGGCGCCTAAGCCGAACTCCCGCAAAACCAACGTGTTCAACGAGCAGGTGCGTTATGCGTTCCACGGTGCGTTGCAGGACCTGAAAAGCAAACCGCTGGCGACGTTCCTGACGGTGATGGTGATTGCCATCTCCCTGACGCTGCCAAGCGTCTGCTACATGGTCTATAAAAACGTTAACCAGGCGGCGTCGCAGTACTATCCTTCTCCGCAGATCACGGTCTATCTGGATAAGGCGCTCGACGATAACGCGGCGGCGCAGGTTGTGGGGCAAATCCAGGCCGAACAGGGCGTAGAGAAAGTGAATTATCTCTCTCGTGAAGAAGCCCTGGGTGAGTTCCGTAACTGGTCAGGCTTTGGCGGTGCGCTGGACATGCTTGAAGAGAACCCCCTCCCGGCCGTGGCGGTGGTGATCCCGAAACTCGATTTCCAGGGGACCGATTCGCTCAACACCCTGCGTGACCGCATCACCCGTATCAACGGGATTGATGAAGTGCGCATGGATGACAGCTGGTTTGCGCGTCTTGCTGCGCTGACCGGGCTGGTAGGGCGCGTGGCGGCGATGATTGGTGTGCTGATGGTGGCGGCGGTCTTCCTCGTCATCGGTAACAGCGTGCGCCTGAGCATTTTCGCGCGTCGCGACACCATTAACGTGCAGAAACTGATTGGTGCGACGGATGGCTTCATCCTGCGTCCGTTCCTGTACGGCGGCGCATTGCTCGGTTTTTCCGGCGCATTTCTTTCACTGATATTGTCAGAAATTTTGGTGATGCGGCTGTCCTCTGCCGTAACCGAAGTGGCGCAGGTTTTCGGAACGAAGTTTGATATCAGCGGCTTAGGGTTCGATGAGTGCCTGTTACTGCTGCTGGTGTGCTCGATGATCGGCTGGGTGGCAGCATGGCTGGCAACCGTGCAACATTTACGTCACTTTACTCCCGACTAATAAAAGCGTGATATAATCTTTCCCTGCACCGAGATGTTCGCTCTGCAGGGAAAGCGTCCCTGTTGTCTCTTCCCCTGTTATCATCTCCATGTCACAATTTGTGCGTAATTTATTCACCGTTGCACCTGGAACTTGTGGATAAAATCACTGTCTGATAAAAGAGTGAATGCTAATCTCGTGGCTCAAACGCTTTGGCATGGTTGTTGCCTGATGGGGACAGCCTGGACCAGAAGAAACATTGAGAGGAATGAATGACCAAAGAAATGCAAACTTTAGCTTTAGCCCCTGTTGGTAACCTGGAATCTTATATCCGGGCTGCGAACACCTGGCCGATGTTAACGGCCGAGGAAGAAAAGGAGCTTGCTGAAAAGCTGCATTACCAGGGCGATCTGGAAGCAGCGAAAAAGCTGATCCTGTCTCACCTGCGCTTTGTTGTTCACATTGCTCGTAATTATGCGGGCTATGGCCTGCCGCAGGCGGACTTGATTCAGGAAGGTAACATCGGTCTGATGAAGGCTGTACGTCGCTTCAACCCGGAAGTGGGTGTGCGACTGGTCTCCTTCGCCGTGCACTGGATCAAAGCAGAAATTCATGAATACGTGCTGCGCAACTGGCGTATCGTGAAAGTCGCCACGACAAAAGCGCAACGTAAACTGTTCTTCAACCTGCGTAAAACCAAGCAGCGTCTGGGCTGGTTCAATCAGGATGAAGTTGAAATGGTGGCGCGCGAGCTGGGCGTATCCAGCAAAGACGTGCGTGAGATGGAATCCCGTATGGCCGCGCAGGACATGACCTTCGATATGTCCTCCGACGACGACGGCTCTGACAGCCAGCCAATGGCACCGGTTCTGTATCTGCAGGATAAAACCTCTAACTTTGCTGACGGCATTGAAGAGGATAACTGGGAAGATCAGGCCGCGAACAAGCTGACTTCAGCAATGGAAGGCCTTGACGAACGTAGCCAGGATATTATCCGCGCCCGCTGGCTGGACGAAGACAACAAGTCCACGCTGCAGGAGCTGGCCGATCGCTACGGCGTCTCCGCTGAACGTGTGCGTCAGCTTGAAAAGAACGCCATGAAAAAACTTCGCGCCGCTATCGAAGCGTAATTTCCGCGATGTCCCCGATAACCCTCGAATGCAAATTCGGGGGTTTTGTTTTTTTATCTCCCGCTCTGGCGAATTCCCTCCCCCTGGCAAACACTTACAGATGCGCTAAGCAGGTGACTTTCTCAGGGGGACAGGGTGAAAAACAGTGAACTGAATGACCGGCGTTTGCAGGCGACGCCGCGCGGTATCGGCGTGATGTGTAACTTCTACGCCGATAAAGCCGAAAATGCCACGGTGTGGGACGTCGAGGGTAACGAGTATATCGACTTCGCCGCCGGGATTGCGGTGCTGAATACCGGCCATCGGCATCCAAAAGTTATTGCCGCCATCGAAAAACAACTCCACGCATTTACCCATACGGCATACCAGATTGTCCCGTACGAAGGCTATGTGGCGCTTGCCGAGCGCATCAACCAACATGTACCCGTTGATGGGCCTGCCAAAACGGCCTTCTTCTCTACGGGAGCAGAGGCGGTCGAAAACGCGGTAAAAATTGCCCGCGCGTATACCCGTCGTCCTGGCCTGATCGCCTTTGGCGGAGCCTTCCACGGCCGTACCTTTATGACGATGGCGTTGACGGGGAAAGTGGCGCCGTACAAACTCGGTTTCGGTCCGTTTCCCGGATCGGTTTATCACGCACACTATCCAAATGATCTGTACGGCGTCAGCACGGCAGAAGCGTTAAAAAGTCTCGAACGCATCTTCAAAGCCGACATTGCGCCGGACCAGGTGGCGGCCATTATCCTGGAACCGGTTCAGGGGGAGGGGGGATTCAACATTGCCCCCGCCGATTTTATGCAGGCCCTGCGCGAACTGTGCGATACGCACGGAATTTTGCTGATTGCCGATGAAGTGCAAAGTGGCTTTGCGCGAACCGGCAAGCTGTTCTCGATGGAACACCATTGCGTGAAGCCGGATCTGATCACCATGGCGAAAAGCCTGGCCGGCGGGATGCCGCTCTCGGCGGTCTCTGGCCGGGCGGAGGTGATGGATGCCCCCGCACCTGGCGGGCTGGGCGGGACTTACGCCGGCAACCCGCTGGCGATTGCCGCAGCCCATGCCGTGCTGGATGTGATTGATGAAGAGGATCTCTGCACGCGCGCGGCGCATCTTGGCCATCATCTGGTGGAAGTGCTGAACAAAGCGAAGGGCGACTGTCCGTTTATTGCCGATATCCGTGCCCAGGGCTCAATGGTGGCGGTGGAGTTTAATGACCCGCAAACCGGGCTGCCGTCGCCGGAATTCACGCGTCAGGTCCAGGAGCGTGCGTTACAGGAAGGTCTATTGCTGCTGAGCTGCGGCGTGTACGGCAACGTTATCCGTTTCCTCTATCCGCTTACCATCCCCGAAGTTCAGTTCCGTAAAGCGCTGGATATTATCTCCGCGTCGCTGACACGTTAAAGCCCTGGCCCGGCGGTGATCCCTGCCGGGCTTATCATATATTCATTTCAAATTAGCTATTCCAAAATCATAAAAATGGGGTATGTTTTAGCAGAGTATGCTGAAAAAGCGCGACTGCCATACCTATAACTGAAATAAAGCGCTACACAACAACATCACGACAATCGTAATAACCATAATAATGGGGAATCTCAGGATGAATATGAAGGGTAAAGCGTTACTGGCAGGATGTATTGCGTTGGCATTCAGCACGATGGCACAAGCCGATATTAAAGTGGCTGTCGTGGGCGCGATGTCCGGTCCGGTAGCACAGTACGGCGACCAGGAATTTACCGGCGCAGAACAGGCGGTTGCAGACATTAATGCTAAGGGCGGCATCAAGGGCGAAAAACTGCAGATCGTAAAATATGATGATGCCTGTGACCCGAAACAAGCGGTTGCCGTGGCGAACAAAGTGGTGAACGACGGAATCAAATACGTTATCGGTCACCTGTGCTCCTCTTCCACACAGCCCGCGTCTGATATCTACGAAGACGAAGGCATTCTGATGATCACCCCGGCTGCAACGGCGCCGGAGCTGACCGCACGTGGCTATAAGCTGACCCTGCGTACCACCGGTCTGGATTCAGACCAGGGCCCAACCGCGGCAAAATACATTCTGGACAACGTGAAGCCGAAGCGTATCGCGATTGTTCACGACAAACAGCAGTACGGTGAAGGTCTGGCGCGTGCCGTGCAGGATGGTCTGAAGAAAGGCAATGCCAATGTGGTCTTCTTCGACGGTATCACCGCCGGTGAGAAAGACTTCTCCACTCTAGTGGCACGTCTGAAGAAAGAGAATATTGATTTCGTTTACTACGGTGGCTATCACCCTGAAATGGGCCAGATCCTGCGTCAGGCACGTGCGGCCGGCCTGAAAACCCAGTTTATGGGCCCGGAAGGGGTTGCGAACGTTTCCCTGTCTAACATCGCCGGTGAGTCTGCTGAAGGCCTGCTGGTGACCAAACCGAAGAACTACGACCAGGTGCCTGCGAACAAACCGATCGTGGATGCCATCAAGGCGAAGAAACAGGATCCAAGCGGCGCGTTCGTCTGGACCACCTACGCTGCGCTGCAGTCTCTGCAGGCGGGTCTGAACCAGTCAGCCGATCCGGCTGAGATTGCCACCTGGCTGAAAGCCAACTCTGTCGATACCGTGATGGGTCCGCTTTCCTGGGATGCGAAGGGCGATCTGAAAGGCTTCGAGTTCGGCGTGTTTGACTGGCATGCTAACGGAACGGCGACCGACGCCAAATAAAAGCAAACGGCAACCTTTCGGTTGCCGTTTTAGTATTTTCACCCTCTCCTGTGGGAGAGGGGCGGGGTGAGGGCATCAGGCGGCATTCAGCAAACCTGACGTTTCTCCCACCCGTTTTCCTGCGCCGTAAACCCTAACGCCTGCATAAACGCCGCCATCACGCCGCGGTCTTCCACGCCCACGTCGGCCATCCACCAGGAGGTGACGTTCGGGTTTTCACGGATTATCTCTTCAATTAAATACTGCCCCACACCGCGACGACGGGTCACGTCACGTACGCGCAGTGAGTCCAGCGCCCCTTCGGTGCCGCTCAGCGTCACGCGAACCGCGGCGAGCAGACGCTCGTTAAAGCGCGCGGCGTAGATGCGGTGTGTCTCATCGACACGGAGCGACGAAGGGGAATATTCCGGCCAGATCTTGCCCAGGTCGATATGATCCTGGTCGCTAAAGGTCACCAGACGCACGATAGTCAGTTTCATTAGCTGCTTGTCCAAATCAAATTGAGTAGGGGCAGTGTACTCAATTTATTCCCTCAGCGGCTTCCTCTTTTTATCCCGGCTCACCAGGTGATTAGTTTTTTGGCAGCGCGAAGGGCAGTTTGAAAACACATGGATCGAAAAATAAGCAGAATTTTAACCTGAATGGCAGTGAATTATTCGGCGCTTTGTACCGTTATTTTATGCTGCAAACTGCAATTTTATTTGTTTATCTCTGCCCTATTTCAGAATATTATCTTTGCTTAATCGCCTGAAAAATAGAGATTTTAGTCTGGTTTTTATGAAAAAACTGCGCTAAACCATTAAAGGCGCTGGTAAAAATAGCGTTGTGCATTAAAAGTACAGAATGCTTTTTAACCATAATAAAACAAAATATATACACGACATCACGAATGGGGATTCAGAGATGAAAAGGAACGCGAAGACGTTAATCGCGGGGATGGTTGCATTGGCGATTTCGCATGCAGCCATGGCGGAAGATATTAAGGTTGCTGTAGTGGGTGCGATGTCCGGTCCTGTTGCCCAGTGGGGGGATATGGAGTTCAACGGTGCTCGCCAGGCAATCAAAGACATCAACGCCAAAGGCGGCATCAAAGGCGACAAGCTGGTTGGCGTGGAATATGACGACGCCTGCGATCCCAAACAGGCCGTCGCGGTCGCTAACAAAATCGTGAACGATGGCATCCAGTACGTGATTGGCCACCTGTGCTCGTCGTCCACCCAGCCTGCGTCGGATATCTACGAAGACGAAGGCATTCTGATGATTACCCCGGGCGCAACCAACCCTGAACTGACTCAGCGCGGTTATCAGCACATCATGCGTACTGCCGGTCTGGACTCGTCTCAGGGACCAACCGCCGCCCGATACATCCTCGATACCGTCAAGCCGACGCGCATCGCCATTATTCATGACAAACAGCAGTACGGCGAAGGCCTGGCGCGCTCCGTTCAGGACGGGCTGAAAAAAGGCGGCGCGAATATCGTCTTCTTTGATGGCATCACCGCTGGCGAGAAAGATTTCTCCGCGCTGATCGCCCGCCTGCAAAAAGAGAATATCGATTTTGTTTACTACGGCGGCTACTACCCGGAAATGGGTCAGATGCTGCGTCAGGCGCGTTCGGTCGGGCTGAAAACCCAGTTTATGGGGCCAGAAGGCGTCGGTAACGCTTCCCTGTCGAACATCGCCGGGGACGCAGGCGAAGGCATGCTGGTGACGATGCCAAAACGCTATGACCAGGATCCTGCGAACAAGGCTATCGTAGACGCGCTCAAGGCGCAGAAGAAAGATCCAAGTGGTCCGTATGTCTGGATCACCTACGCGGCGGTGCAGTCTCTGGCAACCGCGCTGGATCGCACCGGCAGCAAAGAACCGCTGGATCTGGTGAAAGATTTAAAAGCACACGGGGCGAACACCGTGATTGGGCCGCTGAACTGGGATGAGAAAGGCGATCTGAAGGGATTTGAGTTTGGTGTCTTTAAGTGGCACGCCGACGGTTCGTCCTCGGTCGCCAAATAATTATCCCACCGCCCGGACCGCCGGGCGGGTATAAAAAGGTTTGCATATGTCCGAGCAGTTTCTCTATTTCCTGCAGCAGATGTTTAACGGCGTCACGCTGGGAAGCACCTACGCGCTGATCGCCATCGGCTACACGATGGTTTACGGCATTATCGGCATGATTAACTTCGCCCACGGCGAGGTCTACATGATCGGTAGCTATGTCTCCTTTATGATTATCGCCGCCCTGATGATGATGGGTATCGACAGCAGCTGGCTGCTGGTCGCCGCCGGGTTTGTCGGCGCGATTGTGATTGCCAGCGCCTATGGCTGGAGCATTGAACGCGTGGCGTACCGGCCGGTGCGTAGCTCCAAACGCCTGATTGCGCTGATCTCCGCCATCGGAATGTCGATCTTCCTGCAAAACTACGTCAGCCTGACGGAAGGCTCGCGCGACGTGGCGCTGCCAAGCCTGTTCAACGGTCAGTGGGTGGTCGGTGCCAGCGAGAACTTCTCTGCCTCTATCACCACCATGCAGCTGGTGATCTGGGTGGTGACCTTCGTTGCAATGCTCGCCCTGACGGTCTTTATCCGCTACTCGCGTATGGGACGCGCCTGCCGTGCCTGCGCAGAAGATCTGAAGATGGCGAGCCTGCTTGGCATCAACACCGACCGCGTTATCGCCCTGACCTTTGTGATTGGGGCAGCGATGGCGGCGGTCGCGGGCGTCCTGCTGGGGCAGTTCTACGGCGTTATCAACCCGTACATCGGCTTTATGGCCGGGATGAAAGCCTTCACCGCGGCGGTCCTGGGCGGTATCGGCAGTATTCCAGGCGCGATGATTGGCGGCCTGATCCTGGGCGTGGCCGAAGCGCTCTCCTCCGCGTATCTGAGTACGGAATATAAAGATGTGGTGTCGTTTGCCCTGCTGATTCTGGTTCTGCTGGTAATGCCTACCGGTATTCTGGGTCGTCCGGAGGTAGAGAAAGTATGAAACCGATGCATTTCGCAATGGCGCTCCTCTCTGCCGCCATGTTCTTCGTGCTGGCAGGCGTCTTTATGGGCGTCCAGTTAGAGCTGGACGGCACAAAACTGGTGGTGGATACCGCCGCCGACATTCGCTGGCAGTGGATATTCATTGGCACCGCGGTCGTGTTTCTGTTCCAGATGCTGCGTCCTGTGTTCCAGAAGACGCTGAAAAGTGTCTCCGGTCCGAAATTCGTTCTGCCGGCTCTCGACGGTTCAACCGTTAAGCAGAAGCTGTTCTTCGTGGCGCTACTGGTGGCTGCGGTGGCGTGGCCGTTTGTGGTTTCTCGCGGTACGGTCGATATCGCGACCCTGACCATGATCTACGTGATCCTCGGTCTGGGCCTGAACGTGGTGGTGGGGCTGTCTGGCCTGCTGGTGCTGGGCTACGGTGGATTCTACGCCATCGGGGCCTATACCTTCGCGCTGCTTAACCACTATTACGGTCTCGGCTTCTGGACCTGTCTGCCGCTGGCGGGCCTGGTCTCCGCCGCGGCGGGCTTCCTGCTGGGCTTCCCGGTCTTACGCCTGCGCGGTGACTACCTGGCGATTGTGACCTTAGGTTTCGGCGAAATCGTGCGTATCCTGCTGCTCAACAACACCGAAGTGACCGGCGGCCCGAACGGGATCAGCCAGATCCCGAAACCGACCTTCTTTGGTCTGGAGTTCAGCCGTACGGCTCGCGAAGGGGGCTGGGATACCTTCAGCAACTTCTTTGGCGTGAAGTACGATCCGTCCGACCGGGTGATTTGGCTCTACCTGGTGGCGTTGCTGCTGGTGGTGCTTACCCTGTTCGTGATTAACCGTCTGCTGCGTATGCCGCTGGGCCGTGCGTGGGAAGCGCTGCGTGAAGATGAAATCGCCTGCCGTTCACTGGGCCTCAACCCGACCCGCATCAAGCTGACCGCGTTTACCATCAGCGCCGCGTTTGCCGGTTTTGCCGGTACGCTGTTTGCCGCGCGTCAGGGCTTTGTCAGCCCCGAATCGTTTACCTTTGCCGAATCTGCCTTTGTGCTGGCGATTGTGGTGCTCGGCGGTATGGGCTCGCAGTTTGCCGTTATCCTGGCGGCCATTCTGCTGGTGGTCTCCCGTGAGCTGATGCGCGACTTTAACGAATACAGCATGCTGATGCTGGGTGGTTTGATGGTGCTGATGATGATCTGGCGTCCGCAGGGCTTGCTGCCGATGACCCGTCCACAGCTGAAGCTGAAAAACGGGCAAGCGAAAGGAGAGCAGGCATGAGCCAGCCATTATTATCCGTTAACGGCCTGATGATGCGTTTTGGCGGCCTGCTGGCCGTCAACAACGTGAATCTGGATCTGCACAAGAAAGAGATTGTCTCCCTGATTGGCCCTAACGGCGCGGGGAAAACCACGGTCTTTAACTGCCTGACCGGTTTCTACAAGCCGACGGGCGGCACCATCAAGCTGCGCGACCAGCATCTGGAAGGGCTTCCGGGCCAGCAGATTGCCCGCATGGGGGTGGTGCGTACCTTCCAGCACGTGCGTCTGTTCCGCGAGATGACGGTGATAGAGAACCTGCTGGTGGCGCAACACCTGCAGCTCAAAACCGGCCTTTTCTCTGGCCTGCTGAAAACCCCGGCCTTCCGCCGTGCTCAGGATGAAGCGCTCGACCGCGCCGCCACCTGGCTCGACCGTATCGGCCTGCTGCAGCATGCGAACCGTCAGGCCAGCAACCTGGCCTACGGTGACCAGCGTCGTCTGGAGATCGTACGCTGCATGGTGACGCAGCCAGAAATCCTGATGCTCGATGAACCGGCGGCAGGGCTTAATCCGAAAGAGACCAAAGAGCTGGACGAGTTGATTGCCGAACTGCGCGATCATCACGACACCACCATCCTGCTGATTGAGCATGACATGAAGCTGGTGATGGGCATTTCTGACCGTATCTACGTGGTAAACCAGGGCACGCCGCTGGCAAACGGGACGCCGGAAGAGATCCGCAACAACCCGGACGTGATCCGTGCATACCTGGGTGAGGCATAAGATGGAAAAAGCGATGTTAACGTTCGACAAGGTTAATGCTCACTACGGCAAGATACAGGCGCTGCACGACGTCAGCCTGCATATCAATCAGGGCGAAATCGTCACCCTGATTGGCGCGAACGGTGCGGGTAAAACCACGCTGCTCGGCACCCTGTGCGGCGACCCGCGCGCCACCAGCGGGCGGATTGTCTTTGATGGCAAAGATATTACCGACTGGCAAACCGCCAGAATCATGCGTGAAGCGGTGGCGATTGTCCCGGAAGGGCGTCGCGTCTTCTCACGAATGACGGTGGAAGAGAACCTTGCGATGGGCGGCTTCTTTGCTGACCGCGACCAGTACCAGTCCCGCATCAAATGGGTCTATGAGCTGTTTCCGCGTTTGTGGGAGCGCCGTATTCAGCGGGCCGGCACGATGTCCGGTGGTGAACAGCAGATGCTGGCGATTGGCCGCGCGCTGATGAGCCAGCCGCGTTTGCTGCTGCTGGATGAACCGTCGCTCGGTCTTGCGCCGATCATCATTCAGCAGATCTTCGACACCATCGAACAGCTGCGTAAAGAGGGGATGACCATCTTCCTCGTCGAGCAGAACGCCAACCAGGCGCTGAAGCTCGCCGACCGCGGCTACGTGCTGGAAAACGGCCACGTGGTGCTCTCCGATACCGGCGACGCGCTGCTGGCAAACGAAGCGGTGCGAAGCGCCTATCTCGGCGGCTAGATAAAAGCAAAAGCAAAAAGGCAACGTCAGTTGCCTTTTTTCATGCAGGGCACCAGACCGCACCGAACTTACCCCAACCGCCTTCACACAACCATCATCCGCCTGACGTTTTGTTGTCATCTCACTGTAAAGAAACAGTTATTTTTCTGTCATTCGAGCATGTCATGTTACCTCGCGAGCATAAAAACGCGTGATATCGCGCATCCGGCACAATAAGAGAGATGACAATGACATCGTTACGACACACAGCTTTGGGTCTGGCAATGGGGCTGACTTTTGCGGCGAACGCAATGGCTGTCACCACCATTCCGTTCTGGCATTCCATGGAAGGGGAGTTGGGTAAAGAAGTTGACTCCCTGGCGCAGCGTTTCAACGACACCCATCCGGATTACAAAATTGTGCCGGTGTACAAAGGTAACTACGAGCAGAGCCTGAGCGCGGGCATTGCCGCTTTCCGTACCGGTAATGCACCTGCGCTGCTTCAGGTTTACGAAGTCGGTACTGCGACCATGATGGCCTCTAAAGCCATTAAACCGGTCTACGAAGTGTTTAAAGACGCAGGTATCAACTTCGACGAATCGCAATTCGTGCCGACCGTGGCGGGTTACTACACCGATTCCAAAACCGGTCATCTGCTGTCTCAGCCGTTTAACAGCTCCACGCCGGTGCTGTACTACAACAAAGACGCCTTCAAGAAAGCCGGTTTAGATCCGGAACAACCGCCAAAAACCTGGCAGGATCTGGCGGCGTACACCGCTAAGCTGAAAGCGGCGGGGATGAAGTGCGGCTACGCCAGCGGCTGGCAGGGCTGGATCCAGATTGAAAACTTCAGCGCCTGGCACGGCTTGCCGGTGGCCACCAAAAACAACGGCTTCGACGGCACCGACGCGGTACTGGAGTTCAACAAGTCAGAGCAGGTGAAGCACATCGCTCTGCTTGCCGATCTCAACAAGAAGGGCGATTTCAGCTACTTCGGGCGTAAAGACGAATCCACCGAGAAGTTCTACAACGGTGACTGCGCGATTACGACCGCCTCTTCCGGCTCTCTGGCGGATATCCGTCATTACGCAAAATTCAACTACGGCGTAGGCATGATGCCTTACGACGCTGACGTGAAAGGCGCACCGCAGAACGCCATCATCGGTGGGGCGAGCCTGTGGGTCATGCAGGGCAAAGACAAGGGCACCTACAAGGGCGTGGCCGAGTTCCTCGACTTCCTGGCGAAACCAGAGAATGCCGCCGAATGGCATCAGAAAACCGGCTACCTGCCTATCACCACGGCCGCGTATGACCTGACCCGCGAGCAGGGCTTCTACAGCAAAAACCCGGGCGCGGATATCGCGACGCGTCAGATGCTCAACAAGCCGCCATTGCCGTTCACCAAAGGCCTGCGTCTGGGGAACATGCCGCAGATCCGTACCATCGTAGATGAAGAGCTGGAAAGCGTGTGGACCGGGAAGAAAACCCCACAGCAGGCCCTGGATTCTGCGGTAGAGCGCGGTAATCAGCTGCTGCGACGCTTTGAGCAATCAACAAAGTCTTAATCATTTTACCCTCATCCTGTCCCTCTCCCTGCGGGAAGGGCTGGGGTGAGGGCTACCTATGCTGAGCTAAACTATGTCCTCATCCCGTCCGGTGTTCCGTTCGCGCTGGCTGCCGTATTTGCTGGTCGCGCCGCAGCTGGTCATCACCGTTATCTTCTTTATCTGGCCTGCGGGCGAGGCGCTCTGGTACTCGGTACAAAGCGTCGATCCGTTTGGGCTTTCCAGCCAGTTTGTCGGGCTGGACAACTTTACCGCACTGTTCCATGACAGCTATTACCTCGACGCCTTCTGGACGACCATGAAGTTCAGCGCGCTGGTCACTGTCAGCGGTCTTGTCGCATCGCTCTTTTTCGCGGCGCTGGTGGATTACGTGGTGCGCGGCAGCCGTCTGTATCAGACGCTGATGCTGCTACCTTACGCCGTGGCGCCTGCCGTCGCCGCCGTGCTGTGGATCTTCCTGTTTAACCCAGGGCGCGGGCTGATTACCCATTTCCTGGCGGAGTTCGGCTACGACTGGAACCACGCCCAGAACAGCGGTCAGGCGATGTTCCTGGTGGTCTTCGCGTCGGTGTGGAAACAGATCAGCTACAACTTCCTGTTCTTCTTTGCTGCGCTGCAGTCTATTCCGCGCTCGCTGGTTGAAGCCGCGGCGATTGATGGTGCAGGGCCGGTCCGTCGTTTCTTTAGGCTGTCGCTGCCGCTGATTGCCCCGGTGAGTTTCTTCCTGCTGGTGGTCAACCTGGTTTACGCCTTCTTCGACACCTTCCCGGTGATCGACGCCGCCACGGCCGGTGGCCCGGTACAGGCCACGACGACGCTTATCTATAAGATCTATCGCGAAGGCTTTGCCGGTCTGGATCTCTCGGCATCCGCCGCCCAGTCGGTCGTGCTGATGTTCCTCGTCATCCTTCTCACGGTAGTGCAGTTCCGTTATGTCGAAAGTAAGGTGCGCTACCAATGATCGAGAACCGTCGCGGGCTGACGATGTTCAGCCACACCATGCTGATTTTGGGCATCATCGTCATTCTGTTCCCGCTGTACGTGGCCTTCGTTGCCGCCACGCTGGACACCAAAGCGGTGTTTGATACGCCGATGACGCTGATCCCAGGCGGGCATCTTTTCGAAAACATGAAAACCATCTGGACCCAGGGCGTGGGCGCTAACAGCGCGCCATTCTGGCTGATGATGCTGAACAGCTTCATCATGGCGTTCGGTATTACGGTGGGCAAAATCACGGTGTCGATGCTCTCGGCCTTCGCCATCGTCTGGTTCCGCTTCCCCCTGCGTAATCTGTTCTTCTGGATGATCTTCATCACTCTGATGCTGCCGGTCGAAGTGCGTATCTTCCCGACGGTGGAAGTGATCGCCAACCTGAAGATGCTGGACAGCTACGCAGGTTTAACCCTGCCGCTGATGGCCTCGGCCACCGCCACCTTCCTGTTCCGCCAGTTCTTTATGACCCTGCCGGACGAGCTGATTGAGGCCGCGCGTATTGACGGTGCCTCGCCGATGCGCTTCTTCCGTGACATCGTGCTGCCGCTGTCGAAAACCAACCTTGCGGCGCTGTTTGTCATCACCTTTATCTACGGCTGGAACCAGTATCTGTGGCCGCTGCTGATTATTCAGGACGTCAATCTTGGCACCGCCGTGGCGGGCATCAAAGGCATGATCGCCACCGGTGAAGGCACCACGCTCTGGAATCAGGTGATGGCGGCGATGCTGCTCACCCTTATCCCCCCGGTCGTTATCGTTTTAGCCATGCAACGTGCGTTCGTGCGTGGTTTAGTGGACAGTGAGAAATAAGATGGCAGGTTTAAAATTACAGGCAGTGACCAAAAGCTGGGACAACAAAACCCAGGTCATTCAGCCGTTAACGCTCGACGTGGCGGACGGGGAGTTTATCGTGATGGTTGGCCCGTCAGGCTGCGGTAAATCAACGCTGCTGCGCATGGTTGCCGGGCTTGAACGTGTGACCAGCGGCGATATCTGGATCGATCGCCAGCGCGTGACCGAGATGGAGCCGAAGGACCGGGGCATCGCGATGGTGTTTCAGAACTACGCCCTTTATCCGCACATGAGCGTGGAAGAGAACATGGCATGGGGGCTGAAAATCCGCGGGATGGGCAAAAGCCATATCGATGAGCGCGTGAAAGAGGCGGCGCGTATTCTGGAGCTGGATGGCCTGCTCAAGCGACGTCCGCGTGAACTGTCCGGCGGACAGCGCCAGCGCGTGGCGATGGGGCGCGCCATTGTGCGTGACCCTGCGGTGTTCCTGTTCGACGAGCCGCTCTCAAACCTTGATGCCAAGCTGCGCGTGCAGATGCGCCTTGAGCTGCAGCAGTTGCACCGTCGTCTGAAAACCACCTCCCTGTATGTGACGCACGATCAGGTGGAAGCGATGACCCTCGCTCAGCGCGTGATGGTGATGAACAAAGGCGTCGCCGAGCAGATTGGCACCCCGGTAGAGGTATACGAGAAACCGGCCTCCCGCTTTGTGGCGAGCTTTATTGGCAGCCCGGCGATGAACCTGCTGGAAGGGCGGCTCAGCAGCGCCGGTACGCACTTTGAGCTGGAAAGTGGGATGGCGCTGCCCGTAAACGGGTACTATCGTGGCTATGCCGGGCGTAAGATGACGCTCGGTATCCGCCCGGAACATATTGGGTTAACCTCACAGGCGGAAGGCGGCGTGCCGCTGGTCATGGACACGCTGGAGATGCTGGGGGCTGACAACCTGGCGCACGGACGTTGGGGTGAACAAAAAATGGTGGTGCGTCTGGCCCATCAGGAGCGCCCTAAAGCAGGCAGCACGCTGTGGCTGCATCTGCCGGAAAATCACCTGCACGTATTCGACGGTGAAACAGGACAACGTATATGAGTAACTGGCCTTATCCCCACATCGTCGCCCACCGGGGCGGCGGTAAACTGGCGCCGGAAAACACGCTGGCGGCTATCGATATGGGCGCGCATTACGGTCACACGATGATCGAGTTCGACGCCAAGCTATCGAAAGACGGCGAGATTTTCCTTCTGCATGATGACAACCTCGAACGCACCAGCAATGGCTGGGGCGTGGCGGGAGACCTGCCGTGGCGCGATCTGCTGAACGTCGACGCCGGAAGCTGGTACAGCAGCGAGTTCAAAGGCGAGCCGCTGCCGCTGCTGGCGGAAGTGGCCGACCGCTGTCGCCTGCATGGCATGATGGCCAATATCGAAATCAAACCAACCACCGGCACCGGGCCGCTCACAGGTAAAGTCATTGCGCTGGCCGCGCGTGAGCTGTGGGAGGGCATGACGCCACCCCTGCTGTCGTCGTTTGACATTGATGCCCTGGAGGCGGCGCAGGCGTCCGTCCCGGCGTTGCCGCGCGGACTGTTGCTTGATACGTGGCGTGATGACTGGCGTGAGCTGACCAGCCGTTTAGGGTGTGTGTCGATTCACCTGAACCACGCGCTGCTGGATGAGGCACGGGTAAACGTGTTGAAAGAGGCAGGGCTGCATATTCTGGTTTATACCGTCAACAAACCCCAGCGCGCGGCGGAGCTGCTGCGCTGGGGGGTGGACAGTATCTGTACCGATGCGATTGACGTGATCGGCCCGAACTTTAGTTCTGCGAAGAATTAAGCATCCCGCCATTCGACGGTGACTGAGACGGCAGCATATGCTGCTGTCCGCTGCCCGACGAGGTCATTCCGCCCAGCATCCCGCCGTTTGGGTTAGGCAGCGGCTGCTCACGCACCTGACCCTGCTGTATGCGCTGGGTGTTGGTGTTCATCTGGTTTTGCAGGCTTTGCTGCTGCATCTGGGTCTGCGTTTTCAACTGCTGGTTTAGCATCCCTTTCTGCTGTTGCTGCTGGCTCATCATCTCCGTTTGCATACGCTGCTGGCTTGGAATGACGTAGCCCTGCTGGTTCGGGTTGTTCATCGTATTGAGTGGCTGTGCGAGCGCGGCAAACGGAAGCAGCGCCGTAAGAATCAGTAAGCGTTTCATTGTCATCTCCCTTCTTTTGAGGCTTCTCTTAAGTTTACCCTGATTTCACCATGACGATGATTTTTTAGGAGTTGTGAACCAGGCTTAAGCGGGGAATATGGCCCTCTTCACCTGGAGAACAATAATGATGAAACCAACGTTTTTGCGCTGGATAGCGATCGCCGCGCTGATGGCAGGCGGCACATTTAGCGTGGCGGCCAACCCGCCAGCGGCTCCGCCAGTCTCGTACGGCGTGGAGGAAGATGTTTTTCATCCCGTGCGGGCAACGCAGGGTATGGTGGCGTCGGTGGATGCGCTGGCAACGAAAGTGGGCGTCGATATTCTCCGGCAGGGCGGTAATGCGGTGGATGCGGCAGTCGCGGTGGGCTATGCGCTGGCGGTGACGCATCCGCAGGCGGGGAACCTGGGCGGCGGCGGCTTTATGATGCTGCGGACCAAAGACGGCAAAACCACCGCCATCGACTTCCGTGAGATGGCCCCCGGACAGGCTTCCCGCGATATGTTCCTTGACGATCAAGGCAACCCGGACAGCAAAAAATCCCTGACCTCGCATCTCGCCTCCGGTACGCCGGGCACCGTCGCAGGCTTCTCCCTGGCGCTGGAAAAATATGGCACCCTGCCGCTCAACAAAGTGGTACAGCCTGCGATTAAGCTCGCCCGCGAAGGTTTTGTGGTGAATGACGCCCTGGCTGACGATCTTAAAACCTATGGCAGCGAAGTGATTCCGAATCACGAAAACAGCAAGGCTATCTTCTGGAAAGACGGTGAACCGCTGAAGAAGGGCGATAAGCTGGTGCAGAAGAACCTGGCGAAAAGTCTGGAGCTGATTGCGGAGCACGGCCCGGATGCGTTCTATAAAGGGGCGATTGCCGATCAGATTGCCGAAGAGATGCAAAAGAACGGTGGGCTTATCACCAAAGCGGATCTCGCGGAGTACAAGGCCGTCGAGCGTGAGCCGATTCACGGAAGCTATCGCGGCTATGACGTTTTCTCGATGCCACCGCCGTCTTCCGGCGGCATTCACATCGTGCAGATCCTCAACATTCTTGAAAACTTCGATATGCACAAGTTCGGCTTCGGCAGTGCGGATGCCATGCAGGTGATGGCAGAGGCGGAAAAACGCGCCTACGCCGACCGTTCAGAATACCTGGGCGACCCGGACTTCGTGAAGGTGCCGTGGCAGGCGCTGACCAATAAAGCCTATGCCAAATCGATTGCTGATGAGATTGACATCAACAAGGCCAAACCGTCGAGCGAGATCCGCCCGGGCAAGCTGGCACCGTATGAGAGCAACCAGACCACCCACTTCTCGGTGGTGGATAAAGACGGTAACGCGGTGGCGGTGACCTATACCCTCAACACCACCTTTGGTACAGGCATCGTGGCAGGCAACAGCGGGATTCTGCTCAATAACGAGATGGATGACTTCTCGGCCAAACCGGGCGTGCCGAACGTCTACGGGCTGGTAGGCGGGGATGCGAATGCGGTCGGGCCGAAGAAGCGTCCGCTGTCGTCCATGTCGCCTACCATCGTGGTCAAAGACGGTAAAACCTGGCTGGTGACAGGCAGCCCTGGCGGCAGCCGTATTATCACCACGGTGCTGCAGATGGTGGTGAACAGCATCGACTTTGGAATGAATGTCGCCGAAGCGACGAACGCACCACGTTTCCATCATCAGTGGCTGCCGGATGAGCTGCGCGTTGAGAAGGGCTTTAGCCCGGACACCTTAAAACTGCTGGAGCAGCGCGGACAGAAGGTGGCGCTGAAAGAGGCAATGGGCAGCACCCAGAGCATTATGGTCGGCCCGGACGGCACGCTGTTTGGGGCCTCGGATCCGCGTTCGGTGGATGATTTGACGGCGGGGTTCTGATTTTATTGCCCGGTAAGCGTCGCGCTACCGGGCAATTTATCACTTCAGCCGCGCCATGTAATACGCGTCCACATAGTCGCCGTTACGCAGGGCGAAGTTCCTGCCGGTCCCTTCGATTTCAAACCCAAACTTCTTATACAGCGCCAGTGCCGCAGGGTTATCTGCAAAAACCGTGAGCTCAATGCGTTCAATGCGCAACCAGTTGTCGCAGAGATTGACCATTTCGCGCATGAGCGCACGACCCACACCGCGTCCCTGTACATCAGCGGCCACGCTAATGCCGAACGTTGCAACGTGGCTGCGGCGGGGATTTTCCATCACATCGAGTGCCATATGGCCAACCACTCGCTGGTCCAGACAGGCGACGAGATGCCGTCTTCCCGGTTTCGTCGCGACCCGGTCATGCCACATATCCATTGAGGGATGGGGAAGTTGTAGTGTGTCGTGATACACCCCAGGATGCGACATAATGTCACGTAGCGCTTCTGCATCGCGGGCTTCGATATGGCGTATCACAATCTCACTCATTCCTTCATCCTCAGTCAGTTAAACGTCCATTCCAACATCAGTGAGATTAAAATTTGAGTCAACTGCTAATTTTTGCAAAAAAGATTGGACAAGTGCGAATGAGAATGATTATTATTGCTCTGCGTTCAGGAAGACCCCTACGGGAACCTGAAAGCACGACATTGCTCACATTGCTTCCAGTATTACTTTAGCCAGCTTTTCGCTGGCTTTTTTTTGTCTTTTTTCGCCCGCTCCCCGTGCAAGAGGGCTGGGGTGAGGGCAAAACTTGCGCTATGGTTGCACTCAGTAACCTTAAAAAGGACTGAGCCATGACATTACATTGCGCATTTATTGGATTTGGCAAAAGCACCACGCGTTACCACCTTCCGTATGTTCTCAACCGCAAAGACAGCTGGCACGTTGCCCATATCTACCGGCGTCGCGCGAAGCCGGAAGAGCAGTCTCCCCAGTACTCCCATATTCATTTCACCTGCGATCTTGATGAGGTCCTCAACGATCCGCAGGTCAAACTGGTGATTGTCTGTACCCACGCTGACAGCCATTTCGAGTACGCAAAACGCGCGCTGGAGGCGGGCAAAAACGTGCTGGTGGAAAAGCCGTTTACCCCGACAATGACAGAGGCGAAAACGTTGTTTGACCTGGCGAAGCGCAAAGGGCTGACCGTCACGCCGTACCAAAACCGCCGCTTTGACAGCTGCTTCCTGACGGCAAAAAAAGTGATTGAGAGCGGTAAACTGGGTGACATCGTCGAGATTGAAAGCCACTTTGATTACTACCGTCCGGTGGCCGAAACGCATCCCGGCCTGCCGCAGGATGGCTCATTCTATGGTCTGGGCGTGCATACGCTCGATCAAATCATCTCTCTGTTTGGCCGACCGGACCACATGGCGTACGACATCCGCAGCCTGCGCAACAAAGCCAATCCGGATGACACCTTCGAAGCCCAGCTGTTTTACGGCGACCTGAAAGCCATCGTCAAAACCAGCCATCTGGTGAAAATTGACTACCCGAAATTTATTGTGCATGGCACCAGAGGCTCGTTTATCAAGTACGGTATCGACCAGCAGGAGACCAGCCTGAAGGCGAACATTATGCCAGGCGACCCGAGGTTTGCGGCGGATGACTCCGTGGGCGTGCTGGAGTATGTCAACGCAGAGGGCATCACCGTTAAAGAGGACGTGAAACCCGAAGCGGGTGACTATGGCCGCGTTTACGATGCGCTGTATGAGACCCTGACTAACGGTGCGCCCAATTACGTCAAGGAATCTGAAGTTATGACCAATCTCGAACTCCTTGAACGGGCCTTCGAACAGGCCTCTCCTGCCACGATAACCCTCGCCAGATAAGAAAACATGACTCCTCTTTGCTTGTTCTAAATTTTTGAACAGAGGAGTCAATTTTCACCCTCTATGATCCCAGGCCGTTTGCGTCCACACTTACTCCATCGAAACGAACTGAGGGTGAAACAATGATCTACTTACGCAAAGCAAACGAACGTGGTCACGCGAATCATGGCTGGCTGGACTCATGGCATTCATTCTCGTTTGCTGACTACTACGACCCGAACTTTATGGGCTTCTCCGCACTGCGCGTCATTAACGATGACGTGATTGATGCAGGCCAGGGCTTCGGTACCCACCCGCACAAAGACATGGAAATCCTGACGTATGTGTTGGAAGGGGCGGTTGAGCACCAGGACAGCATGGGTAACAAAGAGCAGGTTCCGGCGGGCGAGTTCCAGATTATGAGTGCGGGTACCGGGGTGCGTCACTCTGAATACAACCCAAGCAAAACGGAAAAACTGCACCTGTATCAAATCTGGATCATTCCGGAAGAAACCGGCATCACCCCGCGCTACGAACAGCGCCGCTTTGATGCTAAACAGGGCAAACAGCTGGTGCTCTCTCCGGATGCGCGTGACGGTTCGCTGAAAGTGCACCAGGATATGGAACTGTACCGCTGGGCGCTGGCAAAAGACGAACAGTCTGTCCATCAGATTGCCGCTAACCGCCGCGTCTGGATCCAGGTGGTGAAAGGCGAGGTGTCTATTAACGGCACGAAAGCTACCACGGCGGATGGTCTGGCAATCTGGGATGAGCAGGCACTGTCCGTGCATGCCGACAGTGAAAGCGAAATTCTGCTGTTTGATCTGCCACCGGTGTAATAAATCATAAATAAATGCCCATCCTTCCCTTTGACAGGGGAAGGATGGGCTTTGTCCGTGATAAACTGAGCAAATCTATCACTTACGATTTCTCAGGACGATGAAAAAGAAACGCCCCGTACTTCAGGATGTAGCCGATCGCGTCGGTGTGACCAAAATGACGGTCAGCCGGTTTTTACGTAACCCGGAACAGGTTTCCGTGGCGTTGCGTGGCAAGATTGCCGCTGCCCTCGATGAACTGGGGTATATCCCTAACCGCGCCCCCGATATTCTTTCGAATGCGACCAGCCGCGCGGTTGGCGTCCTCCTGCCTTCCTTAACCAACCAGGTTTTTGCCGAAGTGTTGCGCGGCATTGAAAGCGTGACCGATGCCTTTGGCTATCAGACCATGCTCGCTCACTATGGGTACAAGCCGGAACTGGAAGAAGAACGTCTTGAGTCCATGCTCTCCTGGAACATCGACGGTCTGATTTTAACCGAACGTACTCACACCCCCCGTACGCTAAAAATGATTGAAGTGGCAGGCATTCCGGTGGTGGAGCTGATGGACAGCCAGTCGCCGTGTCTCGATATTGCGGTGGGCTTTGATAACTTCGAAGCGGCGCGCCAGATGACGGCGGCTATCATTGCCCGCGGCCATCGCCACATTGCCTACCTGGGTGCACGTCTGGATGAACGTACTATCATCAAACAGAAGGGATACGAGCAGGCAATGCTCGACGCCGGTTTAACACCGTACAGCGTGATGGTTGAGCAGTCGTCATCCTACACGTCGGGTATTGAGCTGATGCGTCAGGCACGACGCGAGTATCCGCAACTGGACGGTATTTTCTGTACCAACGATGACCTTGCGGTCGGTGCAGCGTTCGAATGCCAGCGTCTGGGGCTGAAGATCCCCGAAGACATGGCGATTGCCGGTTTCCACGGCCACGATATCGGCCAGGTGATGGAACCCCGTCTGGCGAGCGTCCTGACACCGCGTGAACGTATGGGCCGTATTGGCGCAGAACGCCTGCTGGCGCGCATACGTGGCGAGACGGTGACGCCGAAAATGTTAGATTTAGGTTTCACCTTGTCACCGGGTGGATCTATTTAAGCTGACAAATTTGAAGTGGGTCACACTTATTCACTTCGCGCACGTTTGGATATTGCTTCTCTTTTGCCCCGGCAGGACAATGTTACCGATAACTGTTACCCGTAACAATTGACTGAGGGACACCCTTTGAGCACGACTAATCATGATCACCACGTTTACGTCCTGATGGGCGTTTCCGGTAGCGGTAAATCTGCCGTGGCCAGCGAAGTGGCGCATCAACTTCATGCGGCGTTTCTTGATGGCGACTTCCTCCATCCGCGCAGCAATATCATGAAAATGGCCTCCGGCGAGCCGCTGAACGATGACGACCGCAAACCGTGGTTGCAGGCGCTGAATGACGCCGCGTTCGCGATGCAGCGTACCAACAAGGTCTCCCTGATCGTCTGCTCCGCGCTGAAAAAAACCTACCGCGACCTGCTGCGTGACGGCAACCCGAACCTCTCTTTCATCTACCTGAAAGGCGATTTCGAGGTGATTGAGAGCCGTCTGAAGGCGCGTAAAGGCCACTTCTTCAAAACCCAGATGCTGGTGACGCAGTTCGAAGCGTTGCAGGAGCCGGGCGACGATGAGAAAGACGTCTTAGTGGTTGATATCGATCAGTCACTGGAGGGTGTTGTTGCCAGCACCATCGAGGTCATTAATAAAAGGCAGTAAGTTTTGAGTACATTAACGCTAGTTTTAACAGCAGTTGGTTCCGTATTGCTGCTGCTGTTTTTAGTGATGAAAGCGCGTATGCATGCTTTCGTTGCCTTAATGGTGGTGTCTATTGGTGCAGGTCTCTTTTCCGGTATGCCGCTCGATAAGATCGCAGCGACGATGGAAAAAGGGATGGGAGGCACGCTGGGTTTCCTGGCCATTGTGGTCGCGCTGGGCGCGATGTTTGGCAAGATCCTGCATGAGACGGGCGCAGTCGACCAGATTGCCGTCAAAATGCTCAAATCCTTCGGACACAGCCGTGCGCACTACGCGATTGGCCTCGCCGGTCTGATTTGTGCGCTGCCGCTGTTCTTCGAAGTGGCCGTGGTGCTGCTGATTAGCGTGGCGTTCTCGATGGCGCGCCATACCGGCACTAACCTCGTGAAGCTTGTGATTCCGCTGTTTGCGGGCGTGGCGGCTGCGGCGGCGTTCCTGCTGCCTGGGCCTGCGCCGATGCTGCTGGCTTCTCAGATGCACGCCGATTTTGGCTGGATGATCCTGATTGGTCTGTGTGCAGCGATCCCGGGAATGATTATTGCCGGCCCGCTGTGGGGCAACTTCATCAGCCGTTACGTTGAGCTTCACATTCCGGATGACGTCACCGAGCCACACCTTGGCGAAGGCAAAATGCCGTCCTTCGGCTTCAGCCTGGCGCTAATCCTGCTGCCGCTGGTGCTGGTGGGGCTGAAAACCATCGCCGCGCGTTTCGTGCCGGTAGGGTCTACCGCGTACGAATGGTTTGAGTTTATCGGCCACCCGTTCACGGCGATCCTGGTGGCGTGTCTGGTGGCGATGTACGGCCTGGCGATGCGTCAGGGCATGCCGAAAGACAAAGTGATGGAAATCTGCGGCCATGCGCTGCAGCCGGCGGGTATCATTCTGCTGGTGATCGGTGCCGGTGGCGTGTTCAAACAGGTGCTGGTGGATTCCGGCGTGGGTCCGGCGCTGGGCGAAGCCCTGACCGGCATGGGGCTGCCCATTGCGGTGACCTGTTTCGTACTGGCTGCGGCGGTGCGTATCATCCAGGGCTCTGCGACGGTGGCATGTTTAACCGCCGTGGGTCTGGTGATGCCGGTGATTGAACAGCTTAACTACTCCGGTGCCCAGATGGCCGCGCTCTCAATCTGTATTGCGGGCGGGTCGATTGTGGTGTCACACGTCAACGACGCCGGCTTCTGGCTGTTCGGTAAATTTACCGGTGCGACCGAAGCGCAAACCCTGAAAACCTGGACGCTGATGGAAACCATCCTCGGCACGACGGGTGCCATTGTCGGGATGATTGCGTTTACGCTGTTGAGTTAAACCCGGCTAAAAGCAAAAGGACAACGTGAGTTGTCCTTTTTTGTTTTTACCTAGCCCTTCATCCACGCGCGGATCCCGTCCAGGAACATCTGCGTCGCCATCATCACCAGAATCAACCCCATCAGGCGCTCCAGCGCGTTTACGCCTTTCTCACCCAGCAGACGCAGGAACAACGACGACTGCAGCAGAATGATAAACGTCCCGCCCCAGGCAATCAGCAAGGCAATCACCAGATGGCTCATCTGATTGGGGTACTGATGCGACAGCAGCATCAGCGTTGCCAGAATCGTCGGTCCGGCGACAAGGGGAATCGCCAGCGGCACAATAAACGGCTCTTCCCCCGCGGGCAGGCCGCTGCTGCTGCCTTCGGCGCTCGGGAAAATCATCTTAATCGCTATCAGGAACAGGATAATCCCACCGGAAATCGAAACCGTTTCGGCACGCAGATTCAGGAAGGCGAGGATTTTCTCACCGGCAAACAGGAAGATGAACATCACCAGCAGCGCGATAAGCAGCTCGCGGATCATGATCGCCCGACGGCGTTTGGGTTCGGTGTGCTTCAGCACCGACATGAAGATAGGCAGGTTGCCCAGAGGATCCATTATCAGGATCAATAAAACCGCCGCGGATATGATTTCACTCATTAAAATTATCCCTGAAACTCTCTATGGTTATTATGATGATTAGCGCTATTTCTGATTGGGGGGCCATCATCGATTAATTTCGCTTGCGACTTTGGCAGCATTTTGTAATGTGAAGCATATCCCAGTTGAATACTGGTTTGCACAATCAGCACACACCCTCTGCAGGAAAAAAATGCTATGAAAAACGTTGGTTTTATCGGCTGGCGCGGTATGGTCGGCTCTGTTCTCATGCAACGCATGGTTGAAGAGCGCGATTTTGACGCCATCCGCCCGGTCTTCTTCTCCACTTCCCAGCTCGGCCAGGCTGCACCTTCTTTTGGCGGCAGCACCGGTACGTTGCAGGATGCTTTCGATCTGGAAGCGCTGAAGGCACTCGACATTATTGTCACTTGCCAGGGCGGCGATTATACCAACGAAATTTATCCAAAGCTGCGTGAAAGCGGCTGGCAGGGCTACTGGATTGATGCGGCGTCTTCACTGCGCATGAAAGACGATGCCATCATCATTCTCGACCCGGTCAACCAGGACGTCATCACCGACGGCCTGAACAACGGCGTAAAAACCTTTGTCGGCGGTAACTGCACCGTCAGCCTGATGCTGATGTCCCTCGGCGGCCTGTTCGCGCAGGACCTGGTGGAGTGGGTCTCCGTGGCGACTTACCAGGCCGCGTCCGGCGGCGGTGCGCGTCATATGCGCGAGCTGCTGACGCAGATGGGCCAGTTGCACCACAGCGTTGCAACCGAGCTGGCAAACCCGGCCTCCGCTATTCTCGATATCGAGCGTAAAGTCACCGAGCTGACCCGCAGCGGCGAGCTGCCGGTGGATAACTTTGGTGTACCGCTGGCCGGTGGTCTGATCCCGTGGATCGACAAACAGCTGGATAACGGCCAGACCCGCGAAGAGTGGAAAGGTCAGGCTGAGACCAACAAAATACTCAATACCGCGAACACCATTCCAGTTGACGGTCTGTGCGTACGTATCGGCGCGCTGCGCTGCCACAGCCAGGCCTTCACGATTAAACTGAAAAAAGATGTGTCGATTCCGACCGTGGAAGAGCTGCTGGCTGCACACAACCCGTGGGCGAAAGTGGTTCCAAACGATCGCGACATCACCATGCGTGAATTGACCCCGGCTGCCGTCACCGGCACGCTGACCACCCCGGTGGGTCGTCTGCGTAAGCTGAACATGGGGCCGGAGTTCCTTTCTGCATTCACCGTCGGCGACCAGCTTCTGTGGGGCGCAGCCGAGCCGCTGCGTCGCATGCTGCGCCAGCTGGCGTAATAATTTGTTAAACCCCGGGGGGTGATTTTCACCCCCTTTTCCGCGTACTACATGGAGTAAAACGCATATGTCTTATTTTTTATCAGGAGTCATTTAGAGCGTTGGCTATGCTTTAAGGAAGAGTTATTTCTTACCTGAGGTTAGGACGGGGCTGAGAGGATGCCCGTTCAGGTCACATTAAAGTCGTCCCAGGCGCTAAAAAAGGACGACATAAAAAACAGGATGAATACCATGTCCGATCGTGTGGATAGAGACGTGATTAATGCGCTTATTGCGGGTCATTTTGCCGACCCCTTTTCCGTACTGGGGATGCACCGTACCGAGGCCGGGCTGGAAGTCCGGGCACTGTTACCGGATGCCACAGAAGTGTGGGTTATCGAACCCAAAACCGGCCGCAAGGTCGGCAATCTGGAATGCCTCGATTCTCGTGGCTTCTTTTCGGGCGTAATGCCCCGTCGTAAAAACCCTTTTCGTTATCAGCTTGCCGTTATCTGGCATGGTCAGCAAAATCTCATCGATGATCCCTACAGTTTTGGGCCTCTTTTACAGGAGATGGACGCGTGGCTGCTGTCTGAAGGTACCCACCTGCGACCTTATGAAACGCTGGGTGCCCATGCCGATACGATGGATGGCATCACCGGCACGCGGTTTGCCGTGTGGGCGCCTAACGCCCAGCGAGTCTCCGTTGTTGGCCAGTTCAACTACTGGGATGGCCGTCGTCACCCGATGCGTCTGCGCCGCGAAAGCGGTATCTGGGAGCTGTTTATCCCCGGCGCGCACAACGGCCAGCTGTATAAATTCGAGATGATCGATGCGCACGGCAAGCTGCGTATTAAGTCCGACCCGTACGCCTTCGAAGCACAGATGCGTCCGGAAACCGCGTCAATGATTTGCGGCCTGCCGGAAAAAGTTGTCCAGAGTGAAGAACGCAAGCAGGCCAACCGCTTTGATGCGCCAATCTCCGTCTACGAAGTGCATCTCGGTTCCTGGCGTCGCCATACCGATAACAACTTCTGGCTCAGCTACCGGGAGCTTGCCGACCAGCTGGTTCCGTACGCGAAATGGATGGGCTTTACCCACCTTGAGCTGCTGCCAATTAATGAACACCCGTTCGACGGAAGCTGGGGTTATCAGCCGACCGGGATGTATGCCCCGACGCGTCGCTTCGGCACGCGCGATGACTTCCGCTATTTTATCAATGCCGCGCACGCCGCCGGGTTAAACGTGATCCTCGACTGGGTGCCGGGCCATTTCCCGTCCGATGATTTTAGTCTTTCAGAGTTTGACGGCACTAAGCTGTACGAGCACAGCGACCCGCGCGAAGGCTATCACCAGGACTGGAACACGCTGATCTACAACTACGGTCGTCGTGAAGTGGCAAACTACCTCGTGGGCAATGCGCTGTACTGGATTGAGCGCTTTGGCATTGATGCCCTGCGCGTTGATGCCGTGGCGTCGATGATCTACCGCGACTACAGCCGCAAAGAAGGCGAGTGGATCCCGAACGAGTATGGCGGCCGTGAAAACCTGGAAGCGATTGAGTTTCTGCGCAACACCAACCGTATTATCGGCGAGCAGGTCGAAGGTGCGGTGACGATGGCGGAAGAGTCCACCGACTTCCCTGGCGTCTCCCGTCCACCGTCAACCGGCGGACTGGGGTTCTGGTACAAATGGAACCTGGGGTGGATGCACGACACGCTCGACTACATGAAGCTGGATCCCGTCTACCGTCAGTATCACCATGACAAACTCACCTTCGGGCTGCTCTACAACTACACCGAGAACTTCATGCTGCCGCTGTCGCATGACGAAGTGGTGCATGGCAAAAAATCCATTCTCGACCGCATGCCGGGCGATGCATGGCAGAAGTTCGCCAACCTGCGCGCCTACTACGGCTGGATGTTCGCCTTCCCGGGTAAAAAACTGCTGTTTATGGGCAATGAGTTCGCCCAGGGGCGCGAGTGGAACCACGACACCAGCCTCGACTGGCATCTGCTGGAAGGGGGCGACAACTGGCACCACGGCGTACAGCGTCTGGTGCGGGACCTGAACCTGACCTACCGTCACCACAAAGCCCTGCATGAGCTTGATTTTGACCCGTACGGTTTCGAGTGGCTGGTGGTGGATGACCATGAGCGCTCGGTGTTTGTCTTTGTGCGGCGGGATAAAGCCGGCAACGAAATTATCGTCGCCAGCAACTTTACCCCTGTACCGCGCCATCATTATCGCTTCGGGATTAACCAGGCCGGCAAGTGGCGTGAAATCCTGAATACCGATTCCACGCACTACCACGGCAGCAATGCCGGTAACGGTGGTCTGGTGCAAAGCGATGCCATTGAAAGCCACGGGCGACCGAATTCCCTGAGCCTTACGCTACCGCCGCTCAGCACCATCTGGCTGATCCGGGAGGGGGAATGACCCAGCTTACGGCAGGTAAACCCGAACCGCTCGGGGCACGTTTTGATGGAAAGGGGGTGAATTTCACGCTCTTTTCTGCCCATGCGGAGCGGGTTGAACTGTGCGTATTTGACGGCGAGGGTAATGAACATCGTTACGACCTGCCGTCTCGCACAGGAGATACCTGGCACGGCTACCTGGCCGGGGGACGGCCAGGAATGCACTACGGCTATCGCGTACACGGCCCGTGGGCACCTGCGCAGGGGCACTGGTTTAACCCGGCGAAGCTGCTGATCGATCCGTGTGCGCACCGCGTGGATGGCGAGTTTAAAGACGACCCTATTTTCCATGTCGGCTACGGTGAACCCGACCACCGCGACAGCGCCCCCGTGGCGCCTAAAAGCGTGGTGGTGAACGATCTCTACGACTGGGAAGACGATGCCCCGCCGCGCACGCCGTGGGGCAACACCGTTATCTACGAGGCGCATGTCAAAGGGCTGACGTATCTGCATCCGTCGATCCCGAAAGAGATGCGCGGCACCTACAAGGCGCTCGGTCATCCGACCATGATTGCCTACCTTAAGCACCTCGGGATCACGGCCCTGGAGCTGTTGCCCGTCGCGCATTTTGCCAGTGAACCTCGTCTGCAGCGGCTGGGGCTCAGTAACTACTGGGGCTACAACCCGCTGGCGATGTTTGCGCTCGAACCCCGCTATGCCGCTCATCCGGACAAGGCGCGGGACGAGTTTCGTGATGCGGTAAAGGCGCTTCATGCGGCAGGTATTGAGGTCATTCTGGACGTGGTACTGAACCACAGTGCGGAAAGCGATCTCGATGGACCGACGCTCTCCATGCGCGGAATTGATAACCGTAGCTATTATTGGATCAGGGACGATGGCGATTACTTCAACTGGACCGGTTGCGGTAACACGCTCAATCTCAGCCACCCGGCGGTCATGCATTTCGCGTATGAATGCCTGAAGTACTGGGTGGACACGTTCCACGTCGACGGTTTTCGTTTTGATCTGGCACCGGTTATGGGGCGTACGCCGGCCTTCAGCCAGCAGGCGCCGCTGTTTGAAGCGATCAAAAACTGTCCGGTGCTGTCACAGGTGAAGCTCATTGCCGAGCCGTGGGACATCGGTGAAGGGGGTTATCAGGTCGGGAATTTCCCGCCCCTGTTTGCCGAGTGGAACGATCACTATCGCGATGCCGCGCGCCGCTTCTGGCTGGAACGGAATCTGTCGCTGGGGGAGTTCGCCGGACGCTTTGCCGGATCCAGCGATCTTTTTAAGCGTGATGGCAAACGACCGTCTGCGACGATCAACCTGCTGACGGCGCACGACGGTTTTACGCTCCGGGACTGCGTTTGTTTCAATCAGAAACACAATGAAGCGAACGGCGAGGAGAATCGCGATGGCACTAACAATAACCATAGCTTCAATCATGGTATAGAAGGGTTAGGCGGAAGCCTTGATGTTATCGAGCGGCGACGCGCCAGCGTGCATGCGCTGCTGACAACGCTGTTATTGTCGCAGGGCACGCCGATGCTGCTGGCAGGCGATGAACATGGTCACAGTCAGCATGGTAACAACAATGCGTATTGCCAGGACAACACGTTGACCTGGCTCGACTGGGATGAAGCGAACAGCGGGTTGATTCATTTTACCGCTGCGCTGATCCATCTTCGCCAGCAAATTCCCGCGCTCACCGCCGATCGCTGGTGGGAAGAGGGCGACGGTAATGTCCGCTGGCTGAATCAAGACGCGCAACCCTTAAGCGCGCAAGAGTGGCAACACGGCGTACCACGCCTGCAAATCCTGCTTTCGGAGAGGTGGCTGGTCACGCTGAACGCGACGGATGACGTCGCTGAGATTGTTTTACCTGACGGGGAATGGCGCGCTGTTCCCCCATTTGCCGGAGCGGATAATCCGGTAGTAATGGCTGTCTGGCACGGGCCTGCGCACGGAGTGTGCGTATTCCAAAGATGATAAAAAAGGAGTTAGTCATGGTTAGATTAGAGAAGAACGATCCCTTAATGTTGGCACGCCAGCTACCATTAAAAACTGTTGCCCTGATACTCGCAGGCGGGCGTGGTACTCGTCTGAAAGATTTGACCATCAAACGCGCCAAACCTGCCGTCCACTTTGGTGGTAAGTTCCGTATTATCGACTTTGCGCTCTCCAACTGCCTGAACTCAGGCATTCGCCGCATTGGCGTCATTACGCAGTATCAGTCGCATACTCTGGTGCAGCACATCCAGCGCGGCTGGTCATTCTTCAGTGAAGAGATGAATGAGTTTGTCGATCTTCTGCCTGCCCAGCAGCGCGTTCACGGTGAGAACTGGTATCGCGGGACGGCGGATGCGGTGACGCAAAACCTCGACATTATTCGTCGTTATAACGCGGAATACATCGTGATCCTCGCGGGCGATCATATCTACAAGCAAGACTACTCCCACATGCTGATCGACCACGTCGAAAAAGGGGCGCGTTGCACCGTGGCATGCCTGCCCGTGCCTGTTGCTGAGGCGACGGCATTTGGGGTGATGCACGTCGACGCCGACGACAAGATTATCGATTTTGTCGAAAAACCGGCGAACCCACCGACAATGCCAGGAGACGATACCAAATCGCTCGCCAGCATGGGGATCTATGTCTTTGATGCTGATTATCTTTACGCGCTACTGGAAGAAGACGACAAAGACGAAAACTCCAGCCACGACTTCGGCAAAGATATCATTCCGAAAATTACCAAAGCTGGCATGGCGTATGCACATCCCTTCCCGTTGTCCTGCGTGCAGTCTGATCCGAATGCTGAACCTTACTGGCGCGACGTCGGAACACTGGAGGCCTACTGGAAGGCAAACCTCGATCTCGCGTCGGTGACGCCTGAACTGGATATGTACGACCAGAACTGGCCAATCCGTACCCACATGGAATCGCTGCCGCCGGCGAAATTCGTTCAGGACCGCTCCGGCAGCCACGGCATGACGCTGAACTCGCTGGTGTCCGGCGGATGCATTATCTCGGGGTCGGTGGTGGTGCAGTCGGTGCTGTTCCCCCGCGTGCGCGTGAACTCATTCTGTAATATCGATTCGGCGGTGCTGTTGCCGGATGTCTGGGTCGGACGCTCATGCCGTCTGCGCCGTTGCGTTATCGACCGTGCCTGCGTCATACCTGAAGGCATGGTGATTGGTGAAAATGCGGAAGAAGACGCGCGTCGTTTCTACCGTTCGGAAGAGGGGATCGTGTTAGTAACACGGGAAATGTTGCGGAAGCTGCAGGTCAAACAGGAGCGATAATGCAGGTTTTACATGTATGTTCTGAGATGTTCCCGTTGTTAAAAACGGGCGGTCTGGCGGATGTTCTTGGCGCATTGCCTGCGGCGCAAATCGCCGGGGGTGTAGATACCCGAGTTCTGTTGCCCGCTTTTCCGGATATCCGGCGTGGTATTCCAGATGCAAAGGTGGTCACTCGTCGTGAAACCTTCGCCGGCCGCATCACCCTGCTGTTTGGACATTACAATGGCGTAGGCATTTACCTGATTGATGCGCCGCATTTATACGATCGACCGGGTAGCCCGTATCACGATACGAACCTGTTCGCCTATACCGACAACGTGCTGCGTTTCGCACTGCTCGGCTGGGTCGGTGCTGAAATGGCAACCGGGCTGGATCCGTTCTGGCGCCCGAATGTGGTACACGCTCACGACTGGCACGCCGGGCTTGCACCGGCGTATCTGGCGGCGCGCGGCCACCCGGCGAAATCGGTCTTTACCGTTCACAACCTGGCGTATCAGGGCATGTACTATGCCCATCACATGAATGACATCGATCTGCCATGGTCGTTCTATAACATGCACGGGCTGGAGTTTAACGGGCAGATTTCGTTCCTGAAAGCCGGCATCTACTACGCCGATCACATTACGGCCGTGAGCCCGACCTACGCCCGGGAAATTACCCAGCCGGAGTTTGGTAACGGTCTGGAAGGGTTGCTGCGACAGCGCCATCGTGAGGGCCGCCTGTCGGGGATCCTCAACGGCGTTGATGAGCAGATCTGGAATCCGGAGACCGATCTTCTGCTGGCGGCACGCTATGGCCGCGATTCCGTGGAAGACAAAGCGGAAAACAAACGCCAGCTGCAGATTGCGATGGGGCTGAAGGTGAACGATAAAGTGCCGCTGTTCGCCGTCGTCAGCCGTCTGACCAGCCAGAAAGGGCTGGATTTAGTGCTGGAGGCGCTGCCGGGCTTACTGGAGCAGGGGGGACAACTGGCGCTGCTCGGTGCCGGCGACCCGGTGCTGCAGGAAGGTTTCCTTGCGGCAGCGGCGGAACACCCCGGGCAGGTAGGGGTGCAGATTGGCTATCACGAAGCGTTTTCGCACCGGATTATGGGCGGTGCTGACGTCATTCTGGTGCCGAGCCGTTTCGAACCGTGTGGCCTGACGCAGCTTTATGGCCTGAAATACGGCACGCTGCCGCTGGTACGTCGTACCGGCGGGCTGGCGGATACCGTATCGGACAGTTCTCTGGAAAACCTTGCGGACGGTATCGCCAGCGGGTTTGTCTTTGAGGACAGTAATGCCTGGTCGCTGCTGCGGGCGATTCGGCGTGCTTTCGTCTTGTGGTCCCGTCCATCTCTGTGGCGTTACGTTCAGCGTCAGGCGATGTCCCTGGACTTTGGCTGGCACGTTGCGGCGCAGTCATACCGCGACCTTTATCAACGCTTGATGTAACGAGGCGAAGTTACTGATATGAATGCTCCTTTTAGCTATTCTTCACCCACGCTCAGCGTTGAGGCGTTAAAGCACTCTATCGCCTATAAGCTGATGTTTACCATCGGGAAAGACCCGGTCATCGCCAACAAACACGAGTGGCTGAACGCCACGCTGTTTGCCGTGCGTGACCGCTTAGTGGAACGCTGGCTGCGCTCTAACCGCGCCCAGCTCTCGCAGGAAACGCGTCAGGTTTATTACCTGTCGATGGAATTTTTGATTGGCCGCACGCTGTCCAATGCGCTGTTGTCGCTCGGTATCTATGACGACGTCAAAACCGCACTGGAAGAGATGGGGTTAGATTTAGAAGAGCTGATTGACGAAGAGAACGACCCGGGCCTCGGTAACGGCGGCCTGGGGCGCCTGGCCGCCTGTTTCCTGGACTCGCTGGCGACGCTGGCCCTGCCGGGCCGCGGCTACGGGATTCGCTACGACTACGGCATGTTCAAACAGAACATTGTGGAAGGCCGACAGAAAGAGTCTCCGGACTACTGGCTTGAGTACGGCAACCCGTGGGAATTCAAACGACACAACACGCGCTACAAAGTGCGCTTTGGTGGCCGTATTCAGCAGGAGGGAAAAAAATCCCGCTGGGTTGAGACGGAAGAGATCCTGGCCGTGGCCTATGACCAGATTATCCCCGGATACGACACCGATGCCACCAACACCCTGCGCCTGTGGAGCGCCCAGGCCAGTAGCGAAATCAACCTCGGTAAATTCAACCAGGGCGACTATTTTGCGGCGGTGGAAGATAAAAACCACTCTGAAAACGTCTCCCGCGTGCTTTATCCGGATGACTCGACCTATTCCGGACGCGAACTGCGTCTGCGTCAGGAGTATTTCCTTGTGTCCGCGACGATTCAGGACATCCTGAGCCGTCACTATCAGCTGCACAAAACCTACAGTAACCTGGCGGAAAAAACCGCCATTCACCTCAACGACACCCACCCGGTGCTTTCGATCCCCGAGCTCATGCGTCTGCTGATCGACGAGCACAAATTCAGCTGGGATGATGCGTTTGAAGTGACCTGCCAGGTCTTCTCGTACACCAACCACACCCTGATGAGCGAAGCGCTGGAAACCTGGCCGGTCGACATGCTCGGTAAAATTTTGCCGCGCCATCTGCAGATTATCTTTGAGATTAACGACTACTTCCTGAAGACGCTGCAGGAGCAGTATCCAAACGATACTGGCCTGCTGAGCCGGGCTTCAATCATTGATGAATCCAACGGTCGCCGCGTGCGTATGGCCTGGCTGGCGGTGGTGATCAGTCACAAGGTGAACGGGGTTTCCGGACTGCACTCGAACCTGATGGTGCAGTCGCTGTTTGCTGATTTCGCGAAGATCTTCCCGACGCGTTTTTGCAACGTGACGAACGGTGTTACCCCGCGTCGCTGGCTGGCGCTGGCTAACCAGCCGCTCTCCGACGTCCTGGACGAACATATTGGCCGCACCTGGCGTACCGATTTGAGTCAACTGGGCGAGCTTGAACAGCACCTGGATTTCCCGGCGGTGAACAAAGCCGTGCGTGAAGCCAAGCTTCTGAACAAGAAGCGGCTGTCGGTGTATCTTGCGCTGCACCTGAACGTGGTGGCCAACCCGAAAGCGTTGTTTGATGTGCAAATCAAGCGTATCCATGAGTACAAGCGACAGCTCATGAACGTGCTGCACGTGATCACGCACTACAATCGCATCAAAGCCGACCCAACGGCCGACTGGGTGCCACGGGTGAAAATCTTTGCCGGTAAGGCGGCGTCGGCATACTACATGGCGAAGCACATTATTCATCTCATCAATGATGTGGCGAAGGTGGTCAACAACGATCCGGATATCGGTGACAAGCTGAAGGTGGTCTTTGTCCCGAACTACAGTGTGAGTCTGGCGCAGCTGATCATTCCGGCGGCGGACCTGTCTGAGCAGATTTCCACGGCCGGTACGGAAGCCTCCGGCACCAGTAATATGAAGTTTGCCCTGAATGGCGCACTGACCATCGGTACGCTGGATGGCGCGAACGTTGAGATGCTGGAGCATGTCGGGGCAGAAAATATCTTTATCTTCGGTAACACGACGGAGGAGGTGGAGGCGCTTCGCAGGAAGGGCTACTCGCCGCGCGAGTACTATGAAGAAGATGAAGAGCTGCGCCAGGTGTTGACGCAAATCGCCACCGGCGTGTTTAACCCTGAAGAGCCGAGCCGCTATCGCGATCTGGTCGATTCACTGATTAACTTTGGTGACCACTATCAGGTGCTGGCGGATTACCGCAGCTATGTCGACTGCCAGGACAACGTGGACGAGTTGTACCGTCAGCAGGAGAAGTGGACCAGCGCCGCGATGCATAACATCGCCAATATGGGCTATTTCTCATCAGACCGTACTATCAAAGAATATGCTGAAACTATCTGGCATATCGATCCCGTGCGGTTATAAAAAAACAGAGCCGGGTGGCGGCTTCGCCTGACCCGGCTTGTGCGATCTGCAGGCCCGGGAAGCGTAACGCCACCGGGCCTTTTTACATCACGATGCTAATGACAGCTCACGCTTTCCCGCGTTCTGCGCCAGCCACTGCGCCACGCGCGACTGCTGCTCGGCATCCAGCCACATCCCTTCTTTGGTACGACGCCAGATGGCATCATCCAGGCGGCGCACCCACTCGTTCTCAACCAGATAGCGCAGTTCGGCTTCGTAGAGTTCGTGACCGAAATGTTCACCCAGGTCGGCAAGCGTTTTGGCTTCACCCAGGATCCATTCCGTATTACTGCCGTAGGTACGGGCGTAGTGACGCGCCATCCCTTCGGTGATGAACGGGTAACGACGGCGCAGTTTCGCGGCATAATCATCGCGGTTATCCCCGATATCGCCGCCAGGCAATACGGCACCTTTAGTCCAGGCCGGGCCAATGCCCTTGTAGTACGGCACCAGTTTTTCCAGTGCGTGTTCGGCCAGCTTACGATAGGTAGTGAGCTTGCCGCCAAAGACCGACAGCAGCGGTGCCTGGCCGTCCACGTCATGAATATCCAGCGTATAGTCGCGGGTGATGGCCTGCGGTGAGTCCGATTCGTCATCACACAGCGGACGCACGCCGGAGTAAGTCCAGACCACGTCATCGCGTGCCAGCTGTTTTTTGAAGTGCGCGTTATACACTTTCAGCAGGTAGCTGACTTCACTTTCGTCGATCTCGACATTTTTCGGATCGCCTTTGTACTCCACGTCGGTGGTGCCGATGATGGAGAACTCGTCCATCCACGGGATCACAAACACGATACGTTTATCTTCGTTTTGCAGGATATAGGCCTGCTTCTGGGTATGCACGCGTGGCACGACAATGTGGCTGCCTTTGATCAGGCGGATGCCGTACGGCGAAGGCAGGTGCATTCCCTCATCAAAGAACTGTTTCACCCACGGCCCGGTGGCGTTTACCAGGCCGCGCGCTTTCCAGCTGAACTTCTCGCCGGTATCCACGTCTTCCGCTTCAACAATCCACAGGCCGTTTTCACGACGGGCAGCCGTGGCGCGGGTGCGGGTTTTCACCTCGCCGCCTTTTTTCACCACCATCTGCGCATTGGCAAGGACCAGACGCGCATCGTCTACCCAGCAGTCGGAATATTCGAATCCGCGCACGATTTCAGGTTTAAGGACCGATTCTGAGCCAAAACGCAAACCGGTCGATCCTGGCAGGCTGGTACGTTTGCCCAGATGATCGTACATAAACAGACCGATTCGAATCATCCACGCCGGACGCAGATGCGGGCGGTGGGGCAGGCGAAAGCGCATCGGAATCGCCAGATGCGGGGCCATTTTCAGCAGCACTTCACGTTCGGCCAGGGCTTCGCTGACCAGGCGGAATTCGTAGTGTTCCAGGTAGCGCAGGCCACCGTGGATCAGTTTGGAGCTGGCGGACGAGGTCGCGCAGGCGAGATCGTTAGCTTCCAGCATCAGCACGGATAAACCGCGTCCTGCAGCATCGGCCGCAATCCCGGCACCGTTGATGCCACCGCCTATCACAATCAGATCTTTGGTTTCCATAACACCCTCACGCACTTTCGTTAAAGCTCAGAAATGTTCGATATCGCTCATAATAGCAAAGGAACGCGCTTTTGGTAACATCAAAAAAACAATTTAGAGTGATATGGATAACATAATGGCGTTTACCCGCCGCCAGGACGTACACTACGGGGTAAAATAGTGCCGCTTGATGCCCTCGCCCAACCTTCTCACTTCAGGAGAGAGTGGGGGAGAGGAAGCGCACCACACCTGAATATAAGATGAGAGCACCATGGATCAGTTTGAATGTATTAACGTAGAAGAAGCCCATCAGAAAATGCACCAGGGAACGGCTGTACTGGTGGACATCCGCGATCCACAGAGCTTTGCGATGGGCCACACGCCAGGCGCGTTCCACCTGACCAACGACTCCCTGGGCGCGTTTATGCGCGATAACGACTTCGACACGCCGGTGATGGTCATGTGCTACCACGGCAACAGCAGTAAAGGTGCAGCGCAGTACCTGCTTCAGCAGGGCTACGATGCGGTTTACAGCGTTGATGGCGGCTTCGATGCCTGGCATCGTCATTTCCCGGCAGAAGTTGAATACGCGTTTGAGCGCTGATACCGCTATACTGTCCCCTTTTGTGTGGAAATAAGCGACGGCTGCCCATGTTGATGATCACCTCTTTTACCAACCCGCGCGTCGCCCAGGCGTTTGTCGACTATATGGCGACGCAGGGCGTTATTCTGACCATCCAGCAACATCATCAGACCGATGTGTGGCTGGCCGACGAGAGCCAGGCCGCGAGGGTAAATGAGGAGCTGGCGCGATTCCTTGAGAACCCCGGCGACCCGCGCTATCTGGCCGCAAGCTGGCAATCAGGCCAGACGGGCAGCGGGCTGCACTATCGTCGTTTTCCCTTCTTTGCCACCGTGCGCGAACGCGCGGGTCCGTTTACGCTGCTGCTGATGGCGGCCTGCATTATCGTGTTCATTATGATGAACGTGGTCGGCGACCAGAGCGTCATGATCGCCCTGGCATGGCCCTATGACCCTTCACTGGACGTTGACGTCTGGCGCTATTTTACCCACGCGCTGATGCACTTCTCGGTGATGCATATTCTCTTTAACCTGCTGTGGTGGTGGTACCTTGGCGGTGCCGTCGAGAAGCGTCTTGGCAGCGGGAAGCTGATTGTGATCACCGTCATCAGTGCCCTGTTGAGTGGCTATGTGCAGCACAAATTCAGCGGCCCATGGTTTGGCGGATTATCAGGTGTTGTGTATGCCCTGATGGGCTATGTCTGGCTCAGAGGTGAGCGCGATCCTGAAAGTGGCATCTATCTGCAACGCGGGTTAATAACCTTTGCATTAATATGGCTAATTGCCGGATGGTTTGATCTGTTTGGTATGTCTATCGCCAATGGTGCACACGTCACCGGGCTGGCCGTTGGGCTGGCGATGGCGTTTGCCGACACGCTCCATGCGCGAAAACGAACATAATTCTCAGGGATAATCGATGAAACAAACACAACGTCATGACGCCATTATCGAACTGGTTAAAAAACAGGGATATGTCAGTACCGAAGAGCTGGTCGAGCAGTTTGCCGTCAGCCCGCAGACCATTCGTCGTGACCTGAACGACCTTGCCGATCAAAACCGTATTCTGCGCCACCACGGCGGGGCGGCGCTGCCGTCCAGCTCGGTCAATACCTCATGGCATGACCGTAAAGCCACGCAAACGGCGGAGAAAGAGCGCATTGCGCGGAAAGTCGCCAGCCAGATCCCTAACGGGGCGACGCTGTTTATTGATATCGGCACCACGCCGGAAGCGGTCGCCCATGCGCTGCTGGATCATGAAAACCTGCGCGTCGTGACCAATAACCTGAATGTCGCGAATACCCTGATGCAGAAAGACGATTTCCGCATCATCCTTGCGGGCGGCGAGTTGCGCAGCCGCGACGGCGGCATCATCGGTGAAGCGACGCTCGACTTTATCTCTCAGTTCCGTCTCGATTTCGGCATTCTCGGGATCAGCGGTATCGACAGCGATGGCTCCCTGCTGGAGTTTGATTATCATGAAGTCCGCACCAAGCGCGCGATTATTGAGAATTCACGCCATGTTATGCTCGTGGTGGACCACTCCAAGTTTGGCCGTAACGCGATGGTGAATATGGGCAGCATCAGCATGGTTGATGCGGTTTATACCGACGTGATGCCGCCGGCAGGCGTGATGCAGGTGATTAAGGATAATAATCTGCAGCTGGAACTGTGCTGACGTAAAAGCAAAACGGCAACCGAAGGTTGCCGTTTTTAGTTTCTGCAAAACAGGCCCGGGTGAGGGCACCCACGCGCACCAGAATTACACGCCGTACCCCATCATCTTCAGCAATTGCTGTGCATGCTGCACCGCATCCTGACGATGGGCGACGCCCAGCTTCTGATAGAGATTACGGATATGGGTTTTGATGGTGGTCGCCGCCACCGCCAGTTCACCGGCGATCTGCTCGTTGCTGTAGCCTGAGTAGATCAGCCCCAGCACCTGCCATTCGCGCTGAGTGAGCGGGCTGGTGCGGATCAGTTCCGGTACTTCTGGATGGTTCAGCAGACGTTCAACGAAGTTCTCATCAAAGTGTGCAAACTTATGGCGATGGTGCTGGTTAATCTCGCGCAGAATACGCTGGGCACGATGCTGATCCAGCTCTGGCAGCGTATTGAGTTGAATCAACTGTCGCAGCTGCTGGGCCATCACTTCACCTTCAATGACAAAGTGGCTGATAAACCCGGTGCGGTTCGCCAGCTGCAGCGCTTCCAGCAGGACGCGCTGGGCATCGTTTTTGCGGCCCGCCTGCCAGTAGAGCTGGTTCAGCAGAAGCAGGTTGCGGTTGAGATCGCTCATCAGCCGCAGGCTGCGGGCGTTTTCATTAAGCTCTTCCAGCACGATTTCGGCAGGGTCTAATTCACCAAGCAGGATCTGGACGCGGGCAATGTTGCGCCACTGGCTCTGCAGGAAGTGGTTGTTGGCAAATTCCGGTTTAGGGGTCTGACGTAACCAGTTGGCGGCGGATTTTTTGTCGCCGGTCATCTGCCAGTAAATCACCCGCACCTTATCGGCGTTGGACACCCAGTCGCTGTGGTACTGACCGTTACCGAGCAGGTTTTCCAGACGGTTAAGGTGGTTGCGGGCGTTATCGAGATCGCCACGCGCCAGCGAGCACTGAACCAACAGCGCCAGACACTGCAATTGCTGCTGTGGCTGGAAGCTGGAGAGAACGTCCACACCCTGACGGGCGCAGCTTTCCGCTTCATCCAGACGCGACCATGCCCAAAGGAGCTGTGCACGAATGCGCAGCAGGAACTCGTGCATCGGCAGCTGTTCCAGATGCTGCTCACGAATCAGCTGGAAGGCCTTTTCCTGATTTTCCCAGGCGGCCTGCAGGAACCCCTGCGCAAACAAAATTTCACTTTGCTGGATCAGGCTCCACAGCGCGTAATGCCAGACATCGTGGCGGCGGGCCATCTGTTCAGTTTGTTGCATGAGCGAAAGGGAGCGCGTCAGCTCGCCTTTGCAGTGCAGAACTTCACCGTGTACCGAGGTGGCCACAATACGGCTGTAGAAATTGGCCAGCGGCAGTTCATCCAGCGCAACCATCGCCAGGCGCTCCGCCTCTTCCGGATCACCGTCGTTAATCGCCACCTGCGCCCGCAGGGCGTTGAATTCGCCGTGCAGGGTGGCATCCATATCGCTTTCCATCTCCTGCTCGGCACGTGCCAGCAGGGTATTTACTTCACTGTAGCGATGCTGGCTCTGCATCAGCCAGGCCTGCAGCAGCACCAGGCGCGGATTCTCCAGCAGGCTCTCCCACGGCAGGGCTTTCAGTGACTCTTCAAGCAACGTCAGCTCGCTGTGGTTAAACAAGCCCCATGCGTGGTTAAGGAGGATATCGCGCAGCATGCCGGCATCACCGGCGGCAAGCGCGTGGTGAATCGCCTCGCTCGGAAAACCTTGTGCCATCCAGCTTTCGGCGGCGGCGCGATGGATTTCCGGCAGTTCCGTCGCAAGCTCCCACTGACAGCGCTGGCGCAGGAAGCTGCCAAACAGTGGGTGATAGCTGAACCACTCGCCGGGATCGTCCATTCGGGTCAGGAACAGGCCCTGGCGCTCAATCTCTTCCAGCTGCAGCTGACCGTTTTCACAGCCGGTCACGCGAACGATCAGCGCGTCGTTCATGGAACGCAGCAGAGAACTTTTGAGCAGGAAATTTCGGGTCGACGGATCAACGCTGTTCAGCACTTCGTCGACGAGATAATCAGAAAGATGGCTCGCGTTAATCCCCGCCAGGCGACGCGCAGACTGGTGCGTCGGGCTGTTATTTTGCCGGGCAGAGAGAGCAATCAGCTGCAGCGCCGTCGCCCAGCCGGCGACATCATCACACAGGCGGCTGCTTTCGGAGGCCTCAATTGGCGAGTTCAGTCGACAGTCAAAGAACTGTTTGGCTTCCTGATGGGTAAAGGCCAGCTGCTGGCTGCCGACTTCCAGCAGCTGATCGCGCACGCGCAGGTTGGCGATGCCCAGTTGCGGCAGGTTACGCGACAGCACGACCAGGGTCAGGTTTTCCGGCTGATGACGCAGGAAGAAACGCATCGATTCATGGATAACCGGGTTAGTGATGAGATGATAATCATCAATCACCACGTACAGCGGGCGATGCCATTCGGCCAGTTCGATAAACAGCTGCGAGAAAAGGGAAGACAGGCTGGCGTACTGGCGCTTTTGCACCATGACCTCACTGGCGACGCAGTGTCCGTTGGTTGCCTGCTGAATGGCGGCAATCAGATAGCTGGCAAAACGCTCTTGCTGGTTATCGCCCTCATCAAGGGAGTACCAGCCAAGGTCGCTCTTACCTGCGGCCCATTGCGAAATGAGCGTTGTTTTTCCATAACCTGCAGGGCTCGTAACCAGCGCCAGTCGGAAATTATGCGCGCCGGAAAGTTTAGCCAGCAGACGCTCGCGGACCACTGTATGGTCAAGACGAACCGGGCGACTTAATTTAGACGGAATCAACATAGTTTTCACTTCACTGTGGGGAACGAGAGAATTTATTTTTTTTGCGCTTCGTAATTAATAGCTATAAGGTCGGCCAGAAAGAGAACTATTGCAAGTTATGTCTGGGTTTTGTGGCTCTGAATTTGCACTCTGTCACAAAACATTCAGGCGAGTACCGGAACTTTTCCAGAATGGCTTTAACACCGCGTCAGCGCTGGCTTGTCCCAGTGTCACACGGTTACGCTGAAACTGGTTTCAGAAAGGTATAGTGACGTCAAATTTAATAAAGTTCGGGTAAAGTTGAGTGAGATTAATAATCCCCTTAGGTAAGGCCCCATTGCAGAAATATTATTCTGCGTAAGTAATCATTTCGGCGCGGATTAATTTCATCCGAAACTGTATTTCATTTTTTTGACATTCTCCCCGGTTATCTTTTTTTCTTCCTGGCACACTCACACTATGCTCTCAGAGTGGCCTTGATCACACTTTTATGCTCATCCCCGCTACTCCTCCCTGCCTAATCCCCTGCGGGATGAGGAAGAGGCGAAATGAGCCTGGCACACTAGCGCCAACATGTGTTTTCTCTCTACAGGATGCCAATTCCCTATGTCACAGCCTACCTTTAACAAAGCTCAATTCCAGGCTGCCCTGACGCGTCAGTGGCAGCGTTTTGGCCTTCACGCTGCAAACGAGATGACGCCTCACCAGTGGTGGCAGGCAGTGAGCGGTGCGCTCGCGGAGCAGCTGGATGCTCAACCGTTGGCAAAACCGACGAAAGACCAGCGCCACGTTAACTACATCTCAATGGAGTTCCTGATTGGCCGTCTGACAGGTAATAACCTGCTGAACCTCGGCTGGTATCAGGAGGTGGGTGATGTGCTGAAAGAGCATGACATTAACCTGACCGACTTGCTGGAAGAAGAGATTGACCCGGCGCTGGGTAACGGTGGTCTGGGACGTCTGGCGGCCTGTTTCCTTGACTCGATGGCCACCGTCGGTCAGTCGGCCATTGGCTACGGTCTGAACTACCAGTACGGCCTGTTCCGTCAGTCGTTTGCTGATGGTCATCAGATGGAAGCACCGGATGACTGGCACCGCAATACTTACCCCTGGTTCCGCCACAATGCACAGCTTGATGTTCAGGTAGGCATTGGTGGTAAAGTCACGAAGCAGGGGCTGTGGGAGCCTGCGTTTACCCTGACCGGCGAAGCCTGGGATCTGCCGGTGCTGGGCTACCATAACGGCGTGGCGCAACCGCTGCGTCTGTGGCAGGCAAAGCATGCTCATCCCTTCAACCTGACCAAATTCAACGACGGCGATTTCCTGCGTGCCGAGCAGCAGGGGATCGACGCCGAGAAACTGACCAAAGTCCTTTACCCGAACGACAACCATCTGGCGGGCAAGAAACTGCGTCTGATGCAGCAGTACTTCCAGTGTGCCTGTTCCATTGCGGATATTCTGCGTCGTCATCACCTGGCGGGCCGCAAGCTGGCGCAGCTGCCGGACTTCGAAGTGATCCAGCTTAACGATACGCACCCGACGATTGCGATTCCTGAACTGTTGCGCGTGCTGATTGACGAGCACCAGCTGGGCTGGGATGACGCGTGGGCGATCACCAGCCGTACGTTTGCCTATACCAACCACACCCTGATGCCTGAAGCGCTGGAGTGCTGGGATGAGAAGCTGGTGAAAGCCCTGCTGCCGCGTCATATGCAGATCATCAACAAGATTAACGACGCGTTTAAAAAGCAAGTGGATAAAACCTGGCCGGGCGACAAAGCGGTGTGGGCGAAGCTGGCTGTGGTACATGACAAACAGGTGCGCATGGCGAACATGTGCGTGGTGAGCGGTTTTGCGGTGAACGGTGTGGCGGCGCTGCACTCGGATCTGGTGGTGAAAGACCTGTTCCCGGAATACCACCAGCTGTGGCCGACCAAATTCCATAACGTGACCAACGGCATCACGCCGCGTCGCTGGATTAAGCAGTGCAACCCGCTGCTGGCCGGCTTGCTGGACAAAACCCTGAAGAAAGAGTGGGCCAACGATCTGGACCAGCTTATCAATCTGGAAAAGTATGCCGACGACGCGGCATTCCGCGAGCAGTACCGCGCCATTAAGCTCGAAAACAAAGTGCGTCTGGCGCATTTTGTCAAAGCGCGTACCGGGATTGAGATCAACCCGAACGCCATTTTCGATATTCAGATCAAACGTCTGCATGAGTACAAACGCCAGCACCTGAACCTGCTGCACATTCTGGCGCTGTATAAAGAGATCCGCGAGAACCCGCAGGCTGACCGCGTACCGCGCGTGTTCCTGTTTGGGGCGAAAGCCGCACCGGGCTACTACCTGGCGAAAAACATTATCCTCGCCATTAATAAAGTGGCCGCGGCCATCAATAACGATCCGAAAGTGGGTGACAAGCTGAAGGTGGTGTTCCTGCCGGACTACTGCGTCTCTGCAGCTGAGATGCTGATCCCGGCGGCGGATATCTCCGAGCAGATCTCCACGGCAGGGAAAGAAGCTTCCGGTACCGGCAACATGAAGCTGGCGCTGAACGGTGCGCTGACCGTCGGTACGCTCGACGGCGCGAACGTCGAGATCGCCGAAAAGGTGGGGGAAGAGAACATCTTTATCTTCGGCCATACCGTCGAAGAAGTGAAAGCCCTCAAGGCCAAAGGTTACGACCCGGTGAAATGGCGTAAGAAAGACAAAGTTCTTGATGCGGTTCTGAAAGAGCTGGAAAGCGGCAAGTACAGTGACGGCGATAAACATGCCTTTGACCAGATGCTGCACAGCATGGACAAACACGGCGGTGACCCGTATCTGGTCATGGCGGACTTTACGGCCTATGTGGACGCGCAAAAACAGGTCGATGTGCTGTATCGCGACCAGGAAGCGTGGACCCGGGCGTGCATTCTGAACACCGCCCGCTGCGGGATGTTCAGTTCTGACCGCTCAATCCGTGATTATCAGGCTCGTATCTGGCAGGCAAAATGCTAAGGAAGCGCGATGGAGAGTAAACGTCTGGACAGTGCCGCGCAGGCGGCGGGGATCAGCCTTAGTTACATTAATGCTCATGGCAAACCACAGTCTATTGGCGCCGACACCAAAAGACGTTTGCTGGATGCCATGCACAAGACCGACGCGAAAGCGTCGGTTGCTCCGGTGCCGAACGTGAAGGTGTTTACCGCCGGTAAAAAGATGCCGCTAACGGTAAACGGGCGCGGCGAATTTAGCTGGCTGCTCACGACCGAAGAGGGGCAACAGCACAAAGGCCACGCCACCGGTGGCAAAGCGCTTAATCTTCCGGCAAAACTGCCGGAGGGCTATCACACGTTAACCCTCACGCAGGACGACCAGCGTTTTCATTGTCGGGTGATTGTTGCGCCAAAACGCTGCTATGAGCCGCAGGCGTTGCTCGAGGGTAAAAAGCTGTGGGGGGCCTGCGTGCAGCTCTACACGCTGCGCTCTGACAGCAACTGGGGTATCGGCGATTTTGGCGACCTGAAAAAGATGCTGGCGGATGTGGGCGAGCGCGGCGGTGCGTTTATCGGCCTCAACCCCATTCATGCGCTCTATCCGGCGAACCCGGAAAGTGCCAGTCCGTACAGCCCGTCATCCCGTCGCTGGCTGAACGTGATTTACATTGACGTGAATGCCTTAGACGATTTCAAAAGCAGCAAAGAGGCGCAGGCGTGGTGGAACCTCACGACCACTCAGCAGGCGCTGAAGCAGGCGCGCGAGACGGACTGGGTAGACTATGCTACCGTCACCGCACTGAAAATGGCCGCGTTACGTCTGGCGTGGAAAGGTTTTTCGCAGCGTGATGATGAGCAGATGTCGGCTTTCCGCCAGTTTGTAGCTCAGGAAGGCGAGAGCCTTTACTGGCAGGCGGCGTTCGATGCATTGCACGCTTATCAGGTAAAAGAGGACGAAATGCGCTGGGGCTGGCCGGTATGGCCGGAAGCGTATCAATCTGTCGATACGCCCGAAGTGCAGGCGTTCTGCAAAAAATATGCTGACGAGGTGGACTTCTTCCTCTGGCTGCAGTGGCTGGCTTACAGCCAGTTTGCTGCCTGCTGGCAGGTGAGCCAGGGCTATAAAATGCCGATCGGCCTGTACCGCGATCTGGCCGTTGGCGTGGCGGAAGGCGGGGCGGAAACCTGGTGTGACCGCGAGCTTTATTGCCTGAAGGCCTCCGTGGGCGCACCGCCGGATATTCTTGGCCCCCTCGGCCAGAACTGGGGTTTGCCGCCGATGGATCCGCACGTCATGGCTGCGCGGGCTTACGAGCCGTTTATCGACCTGCTGCGCGCCAACATGCAAAACTGCGGCGCGCTGCGAATTGACCACGTGATGTCCGTCCTGCGTCTGTGGTGGATCCCTTATGGTGAAACGGCTGACCACGGCGCGTATGTACAGTATCCGGTTGACGATCTGCTCTCGATCCTGGCGCTGGAGAGTAAACGTCATCAGTGCATGGTGATCGGCGAAGATCTCGGTACCGTGCCGGTTGAGATTGTCAGTAAGCTCCGCGACAGCGGTGTTTACTCCTATAAAGTGCTCTATTTTGAAAACGACCATGAGAAAACCTTCCGCGCGCCGAAAGCGTACCCTGAACAGTCAATGGCAGTCGCGACGACGCATGACCTTCCTACGCTTCGTGGCTATTGGGAAAGCGGCGATCTGACACTCGGTAAAACGCTGGGTCTGTATCCGGATGAAGAGGTCTTACGTGGGCTGTATCAGGATCGCGAGCTGGCGAAGCAAGGGTTGCTTGATGCGTTACACAAGCATGGCTGCCTGCCGAAACGCGCCGGGCATAAGGCATCACTGATGTCGATGACGCCTACACTCAACCGCGGATTGCAGCGCTATATTGCCGACAGCAACAGTGCCCTGCTGGGTCTGCAGCCGGAAGACTGGATTGATATGGCGGAGCCGGTGAACATTCCGGGTACCAGCTATCAGTACAAGAACTGGCGTCGCAAATTGTCCATCACGCTTGAGAAGATGTTTGCCGATGACGGGGTGAACAGGCTGATTAAGGATTTGGATAAGCGCAGAAAAGCGGTGGGTAAAACGCGGTAGTCTCACAGAGAGAAGAAAGCCGGGTAAGCGCAAGCTACCCGGCTTTTTGATATCAGATAACCATGTTCAACAGCAGAACCCCGACCAGACCACACACCGAAATAATGGTTTCCAGTGCAGACCAGGACTTGATGGTTTCACCGATAGTCAGGTTGAAATATTCCTTGAACAGCCAGAAGCCCGGATCGTTCACGTGAGAGAAAATCACGCTACCGGAACCTACCGCGATAACCATCAGCTCAGGGCTCACGCCCGTCGTCGCAATCAGCGGCGCAACGATACCACCGGCGGTGATTGCTGCAACGGTTGCAGAGCCGAGCGCGATACGCAGCACCGCAGCGATAGACCACGCCATCAGCAGCGGTGACACATTGGTTTCATGCATCATGGCCGCGATGTATTTATCCACGCCGCTGTCGACCAGCACCTGCTTGAACGCACCGCCACCACCGATAATCAGCAGCATCATGGCAATGATTTTGATGGAAGAGGTCAGCGTGTCGTTAATCTGATCCATTGAACGACCACGGTTCAGGCCGAAGGTGAACATCGCAATCAGTACCGCAATCAGCGTCGCCATCACCGGGTCGCCCAGGAACTCGGCAACGGACAGGAACGGGTGGCCTTTTGGCAGGATCATTTCCGCCACGGCACGCATCGCCATCAGGATGACCGGCACCAGAGAGGTCCAGACGCTGACGCCAAAACCAGGCATCTCTTCTTCCGTGAAGGTTTTCGCGCTGTACAGACCTTCCGGGATAGGCTTATCAATCCCTTTCAGGAAGCGGGCATAAACCGGGCCGGCCAGGATCACCGTCGGGATTGCCAGAATCGTACCGAACAGCAGGGTTTTACCCATATCGGCATGGAAGATGGTGGCGATCGCGGTTGGACCCGGGTGTGGTGGCAGGAAACCGTGCGTAACGGACAGCGCGGCGGCCATCGGTACACCGACATACAGCAGTGGAATGTTCGCTGCCGCTGCGATGGTGAACACCAGTGGCAGCATCAGCACGAAGCCCACTTCATAGAACAGTGCGAAACCGACGGTAAACCCGGTTAACACGACCGCCCACTGAATATTCTTCTTACCAAATTTGGCAATCAGCGTGGTGGCAATACGCTGGGCGCCCCCACAGTCTGCCAGCATTTTGCCGAGCATAGCGCCAAAGCCCATGATCAGTGCCAGGCTACCGAGCGTGCCGCCGACACCGGCTTTAATGGAGCTGATGACTTTCACCAGCGGCATCCCTTGCATCAGACCGACTGCAAGTGCCACCAGAACCAGAGCGATAAACCCGTTCATTTTGAAACGGATCATCAAGAGCAGTAATAACACAACACCGATAGCAACGATGACTAATGGCATGATTTACCTGGCCTTTGAATTGTTATGGGTAACGTCATTGTTTCAACGACAAATTCCGATTGTCCCAACTGGGAACAGAGTGTTAACGGCACTAATACTGTTGCCTTGGAAACTATTAAGTTTAGTCGGCTGTTATGAAGGTGCTTAGTGCCCACGAGAATGATACGGGTAACATGTCGTGGTTGAGAATCACCCTGGGGGGCTAAATTTGAATTATGAGACGCAGGTCAACATATGGGGAGGCAAGGCAGGGAGGGGAAAGCAGGCCCGGTAAGCATAGCGCCACCGGGCAAAAGCAGGCGGACGCTTAGTAGTAAGAGTGCTCGCCGCGCTGGTGTTCGGTCAGATCGCGCACACCTTTCAGTTCCGGGAATTCGTTCAGCAGCTGCTTCTCGATCCCTTCTTTCAGCGTGACATCAACCATTGAACAACCGTTACAGCCGCCGCCGAACTGCAGGATCGCCAGGCCGTCTTCAGTGATTTCCATCAGGGAAACACGACCGCCGTGGCCCGCCAGCTGTGGGTTGATCTGAGACTGCAGCAGGTACTCGACGCGCTCCATCAGGGGGGCATCGTCAGACACTTTACGCATTTTGGCGTTTGGCGCTTTCAGGGTCAGCTGAGAACCCAGCTGATCGGTGACGAAGTCGATCTCCGCATCTTCAAGATACGGTGCGCTCAGCTCATCAACGTAAGCCGTGAGCTGTTCAAATTTAAGGGCAGTGTCAGTCGCTTCCACTGCGTCCGGAGGACAATAAGAGACACCACATTCTGCATTCGGAGTGCCTGGATTGATCACAAACACGCGGATCTGCGTCCCTTCTTCCTGATTTGCCAGCAGTTTGGCAAAGTGCGCTTGTGCAGAATCGGAAATACGGATCATAGCTTTGGCCTAATAGTTGACTAAATTACCTGGGTATAATCATACGCCCATTGAAGAAGGGCTACAAGGTACGGCACAGACACCATACCTGAACCGACGCGGCGCCGCTTTGCAAAAGCAGTCGGGAAAGTTCAGCAACGGTACTGCCTGTGGTGACGACATCATCCACAATCGCGATATGGAGGCCTTTGACCGGGAATTCAAGACGAAAGGCATTTTTGAGGTTCCTTTTGCGAAGCCGGGCCGTGAGCTGATGCTGGATGGCCGTGTTATGGACGCGTTTGAGCGCACGGGCGTCGTACCGGCAACCGAGCCATCGGGCGAGCGGGCGGCAGAGCAGGTCACTTTGGTTATAGCCGCGTCGCCAGTGTCGGCGACAGTATAAAGGCACGTTGACCACCATGTCGATGTTCGGCAGGCCGCGGGTGCGTCGCGCCTGTAAAACGGCCAGCAGTAACAAGCGGGCGAGGGGACGCGCCAGCACACTCTGGCCGGCAAACTTCAGCGCATGTATAAGGCCGCTTAACGGCGCAACATAATCATCCACAGCCACCAGGGCACACCACGGCGGCGCTTTTTTCAGGCAGCGGCCGCAGGGAACGTCTCGCCCAGTGGCCGCTAGCCCACACTGCGGACACGTCATCGCCTGCCTTTTCAGCGAGCGGGTGCAAACGGAGCAGACGCCCCATGCGCTGAGGGCAAGCGGCATCCGGCATAGCCAGCACAAGCCAGGCACTGTTAACATGTTCAACCTCCATGTGAAAAAAGAGAACAGTAACTGATGAAGACGCTGTGGTGGCAGACCGTAGGGACGGGAAATTGCCATCTTGTGCTGCTGCACGGATGGGGCCTGAATGCCGAAGTATGGAATTGCATAACCGGGGAACTCGCCTCGCAATTTACCCTGCATCTGGTGGATTTACCGGGCTTTGGCCGCAGCCGCGGCTTTGGGGCAATGTCGGTCGAGGAGATGGCGCAGCAGGTTCTGGACGCTGCGCCGCAACACGCCATCTGGCTGGGCTGGAGCCTGGGTGGGCTGGTGGCGAGCCAGATTGCGTTGACCCATCCCGAGCGCGTGCGTGCGCTGGTCACGGTCGCCTCGTCACCGTGCTTCAGTGCAAAGGACGACTGGCCGGGCATAAAACCGGATGTGCTGGCCGGGTTCCAGAAACAGTTGAGCGAAGACTTCCAGCGGACCGTTGAGCGTTTCCTGGCCCTGCAGACAATGGGAACCGACACCGCGCGTCAGGATGCCAGAGTGCTGAAGCAGACCGTGCTTTCCCTGCCGATGCCGGACGTTGAGGTGCTTAACGGGGGGCTTGAGATCCTCAAAACTGTCGATTTGCGTGAGCCGCTGGCCGCGCTGGCGATGCCGCACCTGCGTATCTACGGCTACCTCGACGGGCTGGTGCCGCGCAAAGTGGTTCCAGTGCTGGATTCACTCTGGCCACAAAGTGAGTCTCTGGTGATAAACAAAGCCGCGCATGCGCCGTTTATCTCTCATCCGGCGGAGTTTTGTTCAGCGCTCGTTGCGTTAAGTCAACGTTTAGACTGATTATTTTCTATCCAGCCTGGAAAAAGTTTCACACCGCAACCATACTCCAGATGTCGTTGCGGTTGTTCTGCCTACGATAATCAAAACAACAATCCTATGGAGAGTCAGGCTATGAAACTTGTTACAGGTATCGTCACTTCTCTGGTTATTGGGTCACTTTCATTTGGCGCCTTTGCGGCACAAGAGCTGGAAAAAGATAAAGTTGCCGGGATGAATCTGACCAAAGTTGGTGAGATTTCTACGTCTGACACGACCGCGCCGATGGACGCCAAAAGAGAGCTGTCTAAGAAAGCGGATGAGCTGGGTGGGAAGTACTACGTCGTCACCAGTGCCGAAAAACAGACCAAAAACGTGCGCGCAACGGCGGACGTCTATAAGTAATACGATAATGCCGGGCAGCGATGCCCGGCTTTATGCGCGCAGTGCCCACCACTCTCTGAGGCAGGCTTTTCCTTCCGGGCAGCTTTTACAACTGCCGGACAGGCAGCCCTCCGCCTCTTCCTGAATACGCACCGCTTTTCCCATGGCTTCCAGTCTTTCCAGCATGGCATCGATCATCGGCTGCGGGGTATGCAGGGTGAGGCTCAGCTGTTTCGCCTCCATTCGCCCTTGTAACGCCAGCAGGTCACGTACCTGAATCAACGATGCCATGGCTTACCCCTTAGTGACAGTCGCCCGCCGGGCTGTTGCAGCAGGTGGCAGCCGTTTTGCGGTTTGCCAGCAGGTTGATATCAACCCGGCTGCGTGCCCGGCGTAGCAGGCCGAGAACGAGCACGTTAAAGAGCACAACCGCCAGGATGCACACCAGGCTATACCGCGGGTGCTGGCTAAAGTTAACGGTCTGATAAAAGAGCGTCGCCAGCGAGTAAGCGATGTTGAGCCCCCACAGAATGGAGAAACCCATCCAGCCACGGCTGGACTCGCGGGCAATCGCGCCCATGACGGAGATGCACGGAATATAGAGCAGAACAAAGATGAGGTAGCTGTAGGCCGCAGAGGCGCTGCCAAATTTCTCGCTCATCACGCCCATGGCACCCGTTGCCATTTCGCCGTCACCTTTACTGGCCTCGATAGGGTTCGCCAGCACGCTCAGGCTGAAGGTGTCTTTCAGGCTCTGCCATGTCTCTTCGACGGCGCCCAGCAGTTCGTTACCGAGATGAAACTCTGCCGGATTGAACGCTTGCTCCTGGATGTTCTCCGCGGTGTAGAGCGTATTCAGGGTCCCGACGACCACCTCTTTCGCCATCGCACCGGTGAACAGACCGACGGTCGCCTGCCAGTTATCGTCATGGACGCCAATCGGTTTGAAGACCGGGGTTATGACGCGGCTGACGGAGGCGAGGGCGGAGTCGTTGATGTTATCCGCAGCCTGTCCGCTCAGGGTGAAGCTGTTCAGCGCGCTCAGGAAAATACTCACGATAACAATCACTTTACCGGCACGCAGGACGAAGCCTTTCAGGCGCTGCCAGGTCTGGATCACCAGGCTTTTAAGATGGGGGACGTGGTAGACCGGCAGTTCCATTACGAACGGCGACGCTTCGCCGCGCATGATGGTGTGTTTCAGCATCAGCCCCGTGAGAATGGCCATGACGATACCCAGCACGTACAGCGAGAAGACCGCCAGCGCCCCCTGCTGCCCAAAGAAGGCCGCGGCAAAGACCGCGAAGATAGCCAGTCGCGCACCGCAGGACATAAACGGTGCCATCATAATGGTCATCAGACGTTCACGCGGTGCATCCAGCGTACGGGCACCCATAACCGAGGGCACGTTACAGCCGAAGCCAACGATCAGCGGCACGAAGGATTTGCCCGGCAGACCGAGCGCCTGCATCAGGCGATCCATGACGAAGGCGGCGCGCGCCATGTAACCGGAATCCTCAAGGAAGGAGAGGAACAGATACATCATGCCAATTTGCGGCACCAGAGGCAGTACGGTGTTGATACCACCGCCAATCCCCTGGGCAAGGAAGATGGTCAGCCATTCCGGGAAATGCAGGGTGTAACCCACCCACTGAATGCCATGAACAAAGATAGCAACGGAACCGGCATCGAAAATCGGCTGGAGTGCGCCACCAATGTTAATGGCGAGCAAGAACATCAGGTACATCACCAGCAAGAAGACCGGCAAACCGAGGAAGCGGTTAAGCACAACCTTATCCACGGCCGCGGTGAAGCGGCTCGGTTCCGCCGTCAGGGCGTTACTGACCACGTCGCAAATCGCGGCGATGGCCTGATAGCGAGCATCAGCGATATGCAGGGCCGGGTCATCCAGCTCGTCGCTCAGACGGGCGAGGACCACGTCCAGTTTATCTGCCGCATGACCAGCATAGGCGCGGCTGTAGATATCCCCTTCCAGCATTTGCAGGCCGAGCCACAGGCGCTGTTTCGCGGGCATGCTTTTGTCCATCTCTTGCGCCAGCAGATCCGCTTCGCGCAGGAGCGGCTGGGCGTAGTGCACCAGCTCAACGTTACGATTTCCCGCGTGGCGATCGATAGCCAGTTTCAGGGCATCAATACCGCGGGCGCGCGTCGACACCAGCGGAACGACCGGGCACCCCAGCCGTGCGGAGAGGGCATCGACGTCGATACGCAGTTTCTGTTTCTCTGCAATGTCGAGCATGTTGAGCGCCACGATGCAGGGAATGCCCAGCTCCAGCAGCTGCAGCGTCAGGTAGAGGTTACGCTCAAGGTTTGAGGCATCAACCACGTTGATGAGCAGATCCGCGTCGCCGCTAAGAATATAGTGGCAGGCAATCTGCTCATCGAGCGAAGTTTGCGAGGAGATCGTGGTTAAGGAGTACGTGCCGGGTAGGTCAACCAGCGTGACCTGGTGATCTGTTGTTGAGAACAGGCCTTCTTTACGTTCAACCGTTACGCCAGCCCAGTTACCGACGCGCTGGCGCGCACCCGTGAGCTGGTTAAATAGCGTTGTCTTGCCGGAATTAGGATTGCCAATTAAGCCAATAGTTAATTTTTTCATTTTTCTGGACTCACTGAAACCGCTGGCTTGTTATCGGGATAAGGCTTCGACTTCTATTAATGCGAGATCTTTTTTACGCAATACCAGATTTACGCGTCGGGTTTCGATATGCACCGGATCACCTAACGGGGCGACGCGCACGACCTGAAATGACGAGCCGGGCAGCATGCCCAGCGACAGCAGCTTTTGTCGGTAGGCCGGGCTAATTTCGTGGGTAAAACCGGTAATTTTCCATGCACTGTCTGGAGTGAATTGCATAATGCCTGATTCCACGAGAGGTTAAAATATCTACTATGGGATGATAATGAGAATAGTTTTTATCAGCAATAATAAAACTGTGACGGAATGTTGTTTGCGGTATTAATTTACGGCCTGTTTGACCTTGCTCAATATTTACTGATTCTGCGGCAGGGAGAGGAAAGGCTTATATGTTAATAGTGTGATCACTGATGGTTGAAATATAGATATACAACCGGTTTCATATTTTACAATTAATTTCGGCGGGATATCGGCCCGGTGAGTGACGCATCACCGGGCCTTTTTTATGCGGTTAGCGTTTCTTACCCATTGCTGCCGCCAGCGCATCCATCATGGCGCTGTTGCCCGCAGGCTGGGCGTCACGTCCGCGTGGCTTCGCCGCTTTTGCGGCCGGGCGCTGCTGCTCGCGTCCGCCGCCGTTACTGCCGCGGCGCGCGTTGGTTTCACCTGGCTGCTCGTCCAGACGCATCGTCAGGGCGATACGCTTACGCTGCAGATCCACTTCCATCACCTTCACCTTCACGATGTCGCCCGCTTTGACCACGGTATGCGGATCTTCAACGAATTTATCGGCAAGGGAAGAGATGTGGACCAGACCGTCCTGGTGCACGCCGATATCGACAAACGCGCCAAAGTTGGTGACGTTAGTGACAGCCCCTTCGAGTACCATGCCTGGAAGCAGGTCATTCATGGTTTCAACGCCGTCGGCGAAGGTCGCGGTTTTAAACTCAGGACGCGGATCGCGGCCCGGTTTTTCCAGCTCTTTGATGATGTCCGTGACCGTCGGCACCCCGAACTGCTCGTCGGTAAAATCGACCGCCTTCAGGTTACGCAGCGCGCTGCTGTCGCCCATCAGGTCTTTCAGCGCCTGCTGGGTTGCGGCCAGAATGCGTTCCACTACCGGGTACGCTTCCGGGTGAACGGTTGAGGCATCCAGCGGGTTATCGCCGTGGTTGATGCGCAGGAAGCCCGCGCACTGCTCAAACGCTTTTGGCCCCAGACGGCTCACCTTCAGCAACTGCTGGCGGTTCTGGAACTGGCCGTTCTCATCACGCCAGGCAACGATGTTTTGCGCCATCATGCGGGTTAAGCCCGCCACGCGGGTCAGCAGGGGAACAGAGGCCGTGTTCAGGTCAACGCCGACGGCGTTTACGCAGTCTTCCACGACCGCATCCAGCTTACGGGCCAGCTGAGTCTGGCTCACGTCATGCTGATACTGGCCGACGCCGATGGATTTCGGGTCGATCTTAACCAGCTCCGCCAGCGGATCCTGCAGACGACGGGCGATAGAAACCGCACCGCGCAGGGAAACGTCCAGGTCCGGGAACTCCAGGGCGGCCAGTTCAGACGCCGAATAGACGGAAGCGCCCGCCTCGCTGACAATCACTTTCTGTGCGGTGACTTTCGGGAACTGTTTCTGCACATCGAGGTAGAAACGCTCGGTTTCACGGGAGGCCGTACCGTTGCCGATGGCCACTAGCTCCACGTTGTATTTCTCGCACAGCGCCGCAACCACGACGGCAGCCTTCGCCGCCTGGCCGGTATGCGGATAAATGGTGTCGGTAGCCACCAGCTTGCCGGTACCGTCAACCACGGCCACTTTTACGCCGGTACGCAGACCCGGATCGAGTCCCATGGTGGCGCGCAGGCCGGCAGGTGCGGCCATCAGCAGGTCGTGCAGGTTACGGGCGAAGACGTTGATTGCTTCGTCTTCGGCGCGTTCACGCACGGTGCCCATCAGTTCGGTTTCGAGGTGCATTAGTACCTTGATGCGCCACGTCCAGCTCACCACGCCTTTGCGCCAGCTGTCTGCCGGCGCGTTGTTCAGGCGCAGGCCGAGGTGGTCGATAATGATCTGCTCGCAGTGGCTCTCTTTTGGTGGCTCGTCAAACTGTGGGTCGGCATTCAGGGAGAGCTGGAGCACGCCTTCGTTGCGGCCGCGGAACATCGCCAGCGCGCGGTGTGAAGGGGTGGTAGAGATGGGTTCGTGATGATCGAAATAATCGCGGAACTTGGCGCCTTCTTCCTCTTTCCCGCTGACCACGGTAGAGACAATGTGGGCGTTTTTCCACAGATAGTCACGCACTTTCGCGAGCAGAGCGGCATCTTCGGAGAAACGCTCCATCAGAATATAGCGCGCGCCGTCGAGTGCGGCTTTGGTGTCTGCGACCCCTTTATCGGCATCGATAAACTTCGCGGCTTCGGTTTCCGGGTCGTGGGACGGTTCGTTCCACAGCAGTTCGGCCAGCGGCTCCAGGCCTGCCTCAATGGCAATCTGTCCACGGGTGCGGCGCTTCGGTTTGTACGGCAGATAAAGGTCTTCGAGTTCGGTTTTGCTCAGGGTGCCGTTGATTGCGGTTTCCAGCTCGCTGGTCAGTTTTCCCTGTTCGCCGATGGATTTGAGGATCGCCTGACGACGGTCTTCCAGTTCACGCAGGTAACCGAGACGGGTCTCCAGGTTACGCAGCTGCGTGTCATCCAGACCGCCGGTGACTTCCTTACGATAACGTGCAATAAACGGCACGGTGTTCCCTTCATCAAGCAGGCGAACGGCAGCTTCTACCTGTTCGGCTCTGGCCTGAAGTTCACCCGCAATAATGCGGCAGAGCGAATCTTTCATCATGGCTTTATCATCTGTTGAGTCGAAAAAATCAGGGGATAGTTATACGGGCTGACACGGCAAAATGCCAGCCGCGGAGGGCGCTCTCGGACTATTTAACGTACGTAATTTCGTTGACGTACCAGCTGGCTTCGCCGCCAGGGGTCTGCACGACGGCCAAATCGCCCACTTCCTTTTTCAGCAGCGCACGGGCCATTGGTGAGTCGATAGAGATGTAATCCTTACGACCAAAAATTTCGTCATAGCCGACGATACGAAAACGCAGGGTGTCGCCATCGTCGTTCTCAATCTCGACCCACGCGCCGAAAAACACTTTGCCTTCCTGCTGTGGGGAGTAATCCACTATTTTGAGGTTCTCAAGGCATTTGGTCAGATAGCGGACCCGGCGGTCGATTTCACGTAACCGTTTTTTGTTGTACTGGTAGTCAGCATTTTCACTGCGATCGCCCAGGCTTGCGGCCCAGGTCACTTTCTTGGTCACTTCAGGACGCTCTTCGCGCCACAGGTAATCCATCTCTTTTTTGAGTTTCTCATACCCTTCGCGGGTGATCAGGGGCGTTTTCATGGGGTGACCTTAAGACTCGACATCATTGCATTCTTTGCGCACATTACGTATCACGTAGTCTAACAGACAACGTTAATAATGATTTATGTGATGAAATGTGCAGATAAGCTGCTGTTAAATATGCTTTGTAACAATTTCGACTAGAATTTATACCAGAATTAGCTGGTCGAACACGTGCACTTTTTTAGAATACGCTGTTATTAGACTATCCGAACCTTTGGGAGTACACACAATGCAAGAGAACTACAAAATTCTGGTCGTGGATGACGACATGCGCCTGCGTGCGCTGCTTGAGCGTTATCTGACCGAGCAGGGCTTCCAGGTTCGTAGCGTGGCCAACGCTGAGCAGATGGACCGTCTGCTGACCCGCGAATCATTCCATCTTATGGTACTCGACCTGATGCTGCCTGGTGAAGACGGGCTTTCCATCTGCCGCCGTCTGCGTAGCCAGAGCAACCCTATGCCGATCATCATGGTGACGGCGAAAGGGGAAGAGGTTGACCGCATCGTTGGTCTGGAAATCGGCGCTGACGACTACATTCCAAAACCGTTCAACCCGCGTGAACTGCTGGCCCGTATTCGCGCTGTGCTGCGCCGTCAGGCGAACGAACTGCCTGGCGCACCGTCGCAGGAAGAAGCGGTGATTGCGTTTGGTAAGTTCAAGCTGAATCTCGGTACCCGTGAGATGTTCCGTGAAGATGAACCTATGCCGCTCACCAGCGGTGAGTTCGCGGTGCTGAAAGCGCTGGTCAGCCACCCGCGTGAGCCGCTTTCACGTGACAAGCTGATGAACCTGGCGCGTGGCCGTGAATACTCCGCAATGGAACGTTCCATTGACGTGCAGATCTCCCGTCTGCGCCGCATGGTGGAAGAAGATCCGGCGCATCCTCGTTATATTCAGACCGTATGGGGTCTGGGCTACGTGTTTGTCCCGGACGGCGCTAAAGCATGAGGCGAATGCGCTTCTCTCCGCGAAGCTCATTTGCCCGTACGCTGTTACTGATTGTCACCCTGCTGTTCGTCAGTCTGGTGACAACCTATCTGGTGGTGCTGAACTTTGCGATCCTGCCGAGCCTCCAGCAGTTCAATAAGGTTCTGGCATACGAAGTGCGTATGCTGATGACCGATAAACTGCAACTGGAGGACGGCACGCAGTTAGTTGTTCCCCCGGCGTTTCGCCGTGAAATCTACCGTGAGCTGGGTATTTCGCTTTACTCCAACGAAGCGGCAGAAGACGCTGGCCTGCGCTGGGCGCAGCATTATGAGTTCCTCAGCCAGCAGATGGCGCAGCAGTTAGGTGGCCCGACGGAAGTGCGCGTTGAGGTCAACAAAAGCTCGCCGGTCGTCTGGCTGAAAACCTGGCTGTCACCCAATATCTGGGTGCGTGTCCCGCTGACCGAAATTCATCAGGGTGACTTCTCACCGCTGTTCCGCTACACCCTTGCCATTATGCTGCTGGCGATAGGCGGCGCGTGGCTGTTTATTCGTATACAGAACCGACCGCTGGTCGACCTGGAGCACGCTGCGCTGCAGGTCGGTAAAGGGATTATTCCTCCGCCACTGCGTGAGTACGGCGCCTCAGAAGTGCGTTCCGTGACGCGGGCCTTTAACCATATGGCGGCCGGCGTGAAACAGCTGGCAGACGACCGTACGCTGCTGATGGCGGGCGTGAGTCATGACCTGCGCACGCCGCTCACGCGTATCCGTCTGGCGACGGAGATGATGGGCGAAGAGGATGGTTATCTTGCGGAGTCCATTAACAAGGACATCGAAGAGTGTAACGCCATTATCGAGCAGTTCATTGACTACCTGCGTACCGGGCAGGAGATGCCGATGGAGATGGCCGATCTGAATGCGGTACTCGGTGAAGTGGTCGCGGCGGAAAGCGGCTACGAGCGGGAAATCGATACCGACCTGCAGGCCGGTGAAATTCAGGTGCGGATGCACCCGCTTTCCATTAAACGTGCGGTGGCCAATATGGTGGTTAACGCGGCCCGTTATGGCAATGGCTGGATTAAAGTCAGCAGCGGATCTGAGCTCAACCGCGCCTGGTTCCAGGTGGAAGATGACGGTCCGGGCATTAAGCCAGAGCAGCGTAAGCATCTGTTCCAGCCGTTTGTGCGGGGCGATAGCGCGCGCAGTACCAGCGGAACCGGCTTAGGCCTGGCGATTGTGCAGCGTATTGTGGATAACCATAACGGCTTGCTGGAGATTGGGACCAGTGAGCGGGGTGGTTTAAGCATTCGCGCATGGTTACCGGTGCCGGTGACGCGCGGGCAGGTGAGAGAGAGTTAAAAAAGGGTGGCAAAAGCCACCCTTTTTTTTGCAGGTCGTGTCAGCTGTTACAGCTTCGGACCCGCACTCACCAGCGCTTCACCTGCCGGGGTATCGGTATACTTCTCGAAGTTCTCAATAAACAGTTTCGCCAGCGATTCTGCTTTCTCACGCCACTGCTCCGGTGAGCCGTAGGTATTGCGTGGGTCGAGAATACGGGTCTCTACGCCCGGCAGCGCCGTCGGGATTGCCAGATCAAACATCGGCAGCGTGAAGGTTTCGGCGTTATCGAGTGAACCATCCAGAATGGCGTCGATAATGGCGCGGGTATCTTTGATGGAGATACGTTTGCCGGTGCCGTTCCAGCCGGTATTCACCAGGTACGCCTGTGCACCGGACGCCTGCATGCGTTTGACCAGCACTTCAGCGTACTGCGTCGGGTGCAGCGACAGGAACGCTGCGCCGAAGCAGGCGGAGAAGGTTGGCGTTGGCTCCGTCACGCCGCGCTCGGTACCGGCCAGTTTGGCGGTAAAACCAGACAGGAAGTGGTACTGCGTCTGGCTGGCGGTCAGGCGGGACACCGGAGGCAACACGCCGAACGCATCTGCCGTCAGGAAAATCACCTTCGTCGCGTGGCCCGCTTTTGACACCGGCTTCACGATGTTGTCGATGTGGTAGATAGGGTAAGACACGCGGGTGTTTTCGGTTTTCGAAGCATCGTCGAAGTCGATCGTTCCATCGGCACGCACGGTGACGTTTTCCAGCAGCGCATCGCGGCGGATGGCATGGAAGATATCTGGCTCCGCTTCTTCAGACAGGCGAATGGTCTTCGCGTAGCAGCCCCCTTCGAAGTTAAACACGCCGTCATCATCCCAGCCGTGCTCGTCATCGCCAATCAGACGACGTTTCGGATCGGTAGAAAGGGTGGTTTTACCGGTGCCGGACAGGCCGAAGAACACCGCCACATCCCCTTTTTCACCGACGTTTGCCGAACAGTGCATGGAGGCGATACCGCGCAGCGGCAGCAGGTAGTTCATCACCGAGAACATCCCTTTCTTCATTTCGCCGCCGTACCAGGTACCGCCGATCAGCTGAATACGCTCGGTCAGGTTAAAGGCGATGAAGTTTTCGGAGTTAAGACCCTGCTCTTTCCACTGTGGGTTCGTGCATTTCGCCCCGTTCATCACGATGAAGTCAGGTGTGAAATCCTGCAGCTCTTCGTCGTCAGGACGAATAAACATGTTTTTCACGAAATGCGCCTGCCAGGCCACTTCAGTGATAAACCGCACGGAAAGACGGGTGTCGGCGTTAGCGCCGCAGAAAGCATCAACGATAAACAGACGCTTGCCGGAAAGTTGATGGGTAACGAGCCCTTTCAGATGCTGCCAGGTTTCCGGAGAGAGCGGTTTGTTATCGTTCTTCCCTTTGCCTTTATCAGCCCACCACAGTGTGTCGCGGGTGGTCTCGTCTCGGACGATGTATTTATCTTTCGGCGAACGACCGGTAAAGATACCGGTATCGACGGCGATAGCACCAAGGTTAGTCAACACACCTCGCTCGTATCCTTCCAGTGCTGGATTGAGCTCTTCCTGATACAGCGTATCGTAATCGGGGTTGTAGACGATTTCCTGGACGTCGTGAATACCATAAGCCTTGAGATCTTGCGGGGTTAAACCAGTAACACGCATATCACTGCTCCTTAGCCAATATGTACTGTCTGAAATTGTAGGGTTTTTGTGAGGTTGTTAACCGCGACGGGGCTCATAGATTTACGCATCTGGACAAAACCCTTACTAACGGAAAACGCTGCGACTCCAGTCACAGGGCAGGCGGATTATCGCAGGAATCGCTTTTTGGTTGGGGAAAATGTTCCGAAAAGGTTAATGGCTGGTGATTTTATCGGAAGGAATGTGAATGTAATCGCATACACGTAAGAAAATTACGTAAGAGTTACAGTGTTAAAAACGATTCAGCCAGAGAGGGCTTTTTTGCACGTTGCCCTCTCGCAAAAGGGAGAGGGCAAAGTGAGGGCAGGCTTTGCTTAGTGGACCTGAGGATCCGCCGGGGAGGCGTTGTTGCGGATCTCAGCAATATCCATCGAATTGAACACGTAGTGCGTACCGCAGTAGTCACAGTGCATATCGATTTCGCCGTCTTCCGCCATGATGCTGTCGATCTCTTCATCCGGCAGGGTCTTCAGCGCGCCAGCGCAGCGTTCACGTGAACAGGTGCACTTAAATTCCACCGACTGTGGATCGTAAACCGTCACTTCTTCTTCGTGATAAAGACGCCACAGGACATCGGTCGCCGACAGGGTGAACAGCTCTTCTGCTTTGACGGTTTCCGTCAGAGTCGCGAGGTGCTCGAAGTCGTTGGTCTGCGCGTCCTGCGCAGGCAGAACCTGCAGCAGCATACCGCCAGCAGCAGGCTGACCGTCTACTTCACCGGTGCGGATGAACAGACGCGTCGGCAGCTGTTCAGAACGCATGAAGTAATCTTCCAGGCAGGCCGCCAGCGTATCGCCTTCGAGGCCAACCACGCCCTGATAGCGCTCACCTTCCTCCGGGGAGATGGTGATGACCAGATAGCCATTACCCACCAGCGTTTTCAGGTCCGCGTTTTCAGGAACATCGCCCTGTACGCGCGCCACGCCACGCATCTGCTGCTGGTTATTACCGTTGATGACCGCCAGGGTCATAGGGCCATCACCCTGCAATTGCACGGTGATATCCCCGGCAAATTTCAGGGTGGCAGTCAGCAGGCTGGTGGCAACCAGCAGTTCGCCCAACAGGGTTTTCACCGGCAGCGGGTAGTTGTGGTTTTCCAGAATCTGTTTCCAGGTTTCGGATACGGTGACCAGCTCGCCGCGCACGGCGAATTGTTCAAACAGATAGCGGTGTAATTGGTCGTGTTGGGCCATAATAGTCTCTCGTGCAGGTGAGGGTTACTCGGTCTCACCGTGTTTAAATTTCATCAGATCGCGGCGCTCTTTTTTATCCGGACGCCGGTCCGGGTGGGGCATTGTCAGCGCATTCATTTTGCGCGCCAGCGCGGTCTTCTCGCGTTTTTCAATGCTCTCAGCCGTCTCTTCATACAGCAGTACGGCTTCGGTTGCGGGCCGTCGTTGTTCAGTAATGGCTTTAATCACCACGGTACGTTCATCGTTGCCCTGACGCAGCGTTAAGGTGGCATTCAGTTCGACCAGCTTGCTCGGTTTGCTGCGCTGGCCGTTGTAATGCACTTTACCGCCGTCGATCATGTCGCGGGCAAGGGCGCGCGTTTTATAAAAACGGGCCGCCCACAGCCATTTATCCAGTCTTACCCCTTCAGAGGGTTTTTCTTTCATGGCCTCTCCTTCACGGTCAGTGAGGGGATCATCTGGCGATAGTCGTTCAGCCCCGGATGGCGCAGATAGCTTTTTTCAGCCAGGCCAGAGTCAGGATTGGTAACGCCCAGACAATAGCGAATGCCAAACCTGGCCGCGGAATCCAGAATAGGCTCGCTGTCATCAATAAACAGCGTGCGTTCCGGCTGCAAACCGGTCTCTTCCGCCACCGCATGCCACAACCGCTGATCCTCTTTCGGATAACCAAATGTGTGGGTGGAAAGTAATAAATCAAGGTGCGAAGCAAGACCCGTATGCTCCAGCTTCACGGCCAGATTGTGAGGATGGGCGTTGGTCAGCAAGATACGGCGCTTGCCGCTCGCTTTCAGCGCATCCAGAAAAGGCACGGTATCCTCACGCAGTACGGCGCGCGGGCCCTGGGCGGTGGTCATGGCACAAATATCCAAACCGAGGCGCTCGCTCCAGTAGTCAAGACAGTACCAGTTTAGCGTATGCTGCACCGCGCTATATTGCGAACGAATGAATTCCTGCGCTTCTGCCGGGGAGATCCCCTGCTGTTCACCATAGGTTTCCGGAACCAGCTTTTGCCAGAAATAGTTATCAAAGGCGAGATCGAGCAGCGTGCCGTCCATATCCAGCAGAACGGTATCAACCTCCTGCCAGGCGATATCAAGATGCATAAGGGGGAACTCCAGCCTGAAGAAACGTGCGCGACAGGGTAGCACATCTTGTCGCGCATCGACGTTATCAGATCAGGCTCTCAGAGGAGGGGATCAGCTTAGGGTTAAGGCAATTTTCGTAATACTGCTGGATGTCGGCAAGCCTGGTGCGTGAGCGCTGATAGCGACGCAGCGCCATAAAACCGTTCCAGCAAATGCATACCAGCATCGCAATCATCAGCAGCGAGGTGCCGATGTAGCGCCACAGGCCTGCGCTGTCCGGCATGCGGTGCAGGCCGATGTGGCGCGTGCCGTTGGCATCGGTAAAGATACTCGTCACAATCCCTTCAGCGCTAAACGGCGTCTGCATCAGCATCTGCGCCAGGCGCTGGAACTGGCCCCATTGTTCCTGAGCCGGGTAGTCATAAAGTGCGACCTGCGGGTATGGCTGATCGACCAGGTCGCTCCCTTCATCACTGACGATCACAAAGCCACCCGGTGCCGGGCTGTTCAACGCCTGCGCCGCGCGGGTGGTTTCGCGCATCACGAAGGGTGCGGTTGACGTGGCGACCAGATTATCCAGCGACTCGGCGCTGACCGGACGCAGCAGCACGTTAACGCCATCCAGCCGGCCCGCTTCCGCGCGTTTCACCAGCGAATCCCAGTCTTTACTGTTACCCAGGTTCACAAGGGCGTTTTTGAGACGTACGCATTCGTCCTGAGCGGAACACAAATCCTGCGTTTTCAGAACGATGTCACCAAAGTCGTCCAGAAGCACCATCCCCGATTTCTGAATGGCCGAGCGCAGGGCAGGGCTCACGCGTGAGTCGTCATCGGGTTTCGGGTGCAGCTGGCGGTTGACCGTCTGGGTAAGCGACGTGGCTTTATTGACAACCTCAGATTCAGGCAGCGGCAGCGGCGGCGCATCATTCCAGATAATTTGCGAGCAATCGAACGGCATGAACGGCGAGCTCTGACGCGTATTCCATGCGCCAGGCGTATGAATGTTACACATCCCGGTGCCCTTCAGGCGCAGCGTATCACCGACCCGCACGCCAGCCTCGTCCAGTTGGTTGACGCTGGTTGCCTCAATGGTTTGCGCCCCTTTTATCCATGACAGGGTAAATTTAATGGGCATATCCAGCGGGACAAACAGCAGAAGCATGATAAAGACCAGCGCTGCCCCCCCGGCAATGACCGCACTGCGTAACCAGTGCTGAAGCGGGAAATTTTTTACTTCATCATGCAGGGATAAAAAGCGCCCCTGGCGCACCACATGGCGGTCAAGATAGATATCGATATCGGTTTTCTGCCCTAAATCCTGGGCAATCCACGGCTGCCAGTGGCGCGGGTAGATAAGATCGATAATACCGAGCGAGATATTATTGAGGTGCTCCTGGTCACTCTCACCGAACAGACCCCAGCGCTTAGGAGTACCGCGCAGGCAGTGGATCTCACGTAGCGAGGTTTTTGCCGGCGGGGCAAAGAGCCCCCACAGTCCGGCTGCCAGCAACAGCACCGCACCGCCAGCCAGCCAGGGGACAAACACATCCGGCGTCAGCAGGCAGATGAAAAAGAGCAGGAACGCGGCCACGATCAGAATCGCTTCGCGAATGCCGTCAGGGCGGCTCAGGGCGTACTCTTCATGCGTCTCCTGGCGAATGTTCAACAGCTCGATCTGCTCTGTCTCTTCGCCACGAATGGAGGCCTGCGTTGAGCTTGCGCGTTCCAGCGCAAAACGCGGGGCTTCCTGAAGATATTCATTCAACGTATGGCCGTTGAGCGAGATAACCAGCGGCAACGAATCGGTATGGATCAGCTCTACGCTGTTTTCGTCATTAATGTACTGCTCCCAGGACGGGGGCAGATGCACTTCAACCGAATCCAGGTAATAGCGCCATTTATTGGGATCGTCTGTGGTGATGCCATAGCGGGTGATGGAGCGCGTCACACTGAGCACTGTGTCACTTTGCGCATTTAACTTGATCGCCACCGGCGCAGCAGTTGCCCCCGTCGGCCCAGGTGTTAACTGAGAACGGTTCAGTGTTTCGAGATAGTTTTCTACTGCATCGCGCTCTTCTTGCGTCAGTTTACGCGTCGTCGCACCGGCAAAGGCGTTTAAAAAGGGCAGCCGGTAACGACGCCTTACGCGACGCCTGTATACCCACCCTGCAACCAATGCGCCGGCCAGCATAGCAGCGAGAACAATCAAAATGGTGCTCATGCTTTCCCCATCTTACTTATCTTCTTACAGGTGTAGTCAGTAGCACCTTTAACATTGAATGAGAGTCTGTGGTTGGCTATCGGCAAGTATGGAGTCGAACTTGAGCATTCTGAAGCGCATCCCAGTGACCGATGATGATAGCAAAGCCTGTTATGGCGCGATATCAGCAAATTCCTGGAAACATTTCAACCTCTTGACATTTGTTTTGAATTGAGGATTGATTCCTGTTACGTTGCATAAATGTAAATACAGAACAATTGACATTGCCGAAACCGTGCGGCGTATCGCACAATAAAGCCAGTTCCCACTGCTAAGACCCCATCACGATGAGCAAACCACTACAAAAACCCACCATTCTGAATGTTGAAACAGTCGCAAAATCGCGCCTGTTTAATGTCGAAAGTGTGGATCTGGAGTTCAGCAACGGTGTGCGTCGCGTTTACGAACGTATGCGCCCTTCTTCGCGCGAAGCGGTGATGATTGTTCCTGTCGTCGACGACCATCTGATCTTAATCCGCGAGTATGCCGTGGGAACCGAATCTTACGAACTTGGGTTCTCGAAAGGGCTCATCGATCCGGGTGAAACGGTCTTTGAGGCGGCCAATCGCGAGCTGAAAGAAGAGGTCGGTTTTGGCGCGAACGAACTGACGTTCCTGAAAAAACTGAGCATGGCACCCTCCTATTTTTCCAGCAAAATGAACATTGTGGTTGCTGAGGATCTCTATCCAGAATCGCTGGAAGGGGACGAGCCGGAGCCACTGCCACAGGTTCGCTGGCCGCTGGCCCATATGATGGACCTGCTTGAAGACCCTGACTTTAACGAGGCCCGCAACGTGAGCGCGCTGTTCCTGGTACGCGAATGGCTGAAGGGGCAGGGGCGGTTATAACAGCCTGATGTCCGCAACTTATGACAGAACAAAAAAAACGGCAACCTGAGGTTGCCGTTTTTACGTTGCCCGTTAGAACAACTCGTGCGTTTCGCCGTTATCAATGATTTCTGTACCCACCTCATGCACCGCCTGTGTGGTCGGCTGCGTGCCCTCGATGAAATACTCTGCACGGCTATTGCCGCCATTGGCGAGCTGCCCGGTGCTGCGGTCGATATTGACGGTAACCACGCCCGGTGGTGGCGTCAGCGGTTGCTCCGGAACGCCTTCCAGCACGGATTTCATATAGGCATCCCAGGCCGGTTGCGCACTCTTCGCGCCGCCTTCGTAGCCAGAAATCTGATCTTTAATCGCGCCTGAAGCCGTGGTGCGGCCTAAATCACGGCGATGATCGTCAAAACCGATCCAGACTGACGTCACCACGCCCGGGCCGTAACCGGAGAACCACGCATCTTTCGAGCTGTTTGTTGTCCCCGTTTTACCGCCGATATCATGGCGCTGTAAATCACGTCCTGCCCGCCAGCCGGTCCCTTGCCAGCCAGGTTCGCCGAAGATGTTGGTGTTCAGCGCGCTCTTTATCAGGAACGACAGCGGCGTGTTGATGACATGCGGTGCATACTCCTGTGCCCCGCTCTGCGCCACCAGCGACTGGTTAGCCTGTTCCAGCTGCGGCTGCGGCAACACAGGGTTCGTCTGCTCCTGAGACACGGCAACGTCTTCCATGTCCTTGTTTTCAATCACTTCAGATTTTGGCGTATTGCCGTAAATGACCGGAATATCGCAGTCAGGGCAGGCAATTTTCGGCTTCGCTTCAAACAGCACGCCACCCTGGTCGTTCTCGATTTTACTGATGAAGTACGGGTCAATCAGGAAGCCGCCGTTAGCCATCACCGAGTACCCCCGCGCCACCTGAAGCGGCGTAAAGGACGCAGAGCCTAACGCCAGCGATTCGGTGCGCACGATGTTCTGAGCCGGGAAACCGAAGCGTTGCAGATATTCCGCGGCATAGTCGACACCCATCGCACGCATTGCGCGCACCATCACCACGTTTTTCGACTGCCCAAGACCCTGACGAAGACGAATAGGGCCTGAATATTCCGCCGGTGAGTTCTTCGGCTGCCAGTCAGAACCGGCACCGGCATCCCAGCGGGAGATAGGCACGTCGTTCAGGATACTGGCGAGAGTCAGTCCCTTATCCATGGCAGCGGTGTAGAGGAACGGCTTGATGTTGGAGCCAACCTGACGCAACGCCTGGGTGGCGCGGTTAAATTTGCTCTGGTTGAAATCGAACCCACCGACCAGGGCCAGCACTGCACCGTTCTGCGGGTTGATGGACACCAGGGCCGAGTTAACGTCTGGCACCTGCGCCAGCCACCAGCTGTCACCCACCTTGCGTACCCAGATTTGCTGTCCGGTCTGGACGACATCCGTCACTTTACGCGGCGTCGGGCCTTGCAGGGTGTCTGAGCGGTACGGGCGAGCCCAACGGATCCCGTCCATTCGCAGGGAGACAGATGTTCCATCCGCCAGCGTTGCCACCGCTTCCTGCGGATCGGCCTGAGTCACCACGGCGGGAAGGAGCGGGCCATAGGTGGGCAGCGCTTTCAGCGTACTGGTGATTTTTTTGCTGTCCCAGGCGCTTTCGCCGACTTTCCACAGCACATTTGACGGGCCGCGATAACCGTGGCGCATGTCGTAATCCATCACGTTGTTACGCACCGCTTCCTGAGCCGCCTGTTGAACGTTGCGGGTCACGGTGGTGTAAACGCGGTAGCCATCTTCGTAGGCTTTATCGCCGTAGCGGCTCACCATCTCCTGACGCACCATTTCGGTGAGATAAGGGGCAGAGAAGGCAATCTCCGGCGCATGATAGTTGGCATCGATGACATCGTTGCGCGCCTGTTCGTACTCGCTCTGGCTGATATAGCCTTCGCTCAGCATACGTGACAGGACGACGTTACGACGCGCCGTAGCGCGTTCAAGCGAGTAGAGCGGGTTGAATGTCGATGGCGCTTTAGGCAGACCGGCAATGGTCGCCATTTCGCTTAACGTCAGCTGCTCGACAGGTTTACCAAAGTACACCTGCGCGGCCGCACCAACACCGTAGGCGCGGTAGCCGAGGTAGATTTTATTGAGGTACAGCTCAAGGATCTCGTCTTTGCTCAACAACTGCTCTATACGGATCGCAAGGAACACCTCTTTGATCTTACGGGTCAGGGTCTTTTCTGGGCTAAGGAAGAAGTTACGCGCCAGCTGCTGTGTAATGGTACTTGCCCCCTGAGAGGCATGACCGGAGAACAGCGCAATACTTGCAGCACGGAAAATCCCCACCGGATCGACACCGTGGTGCTCGTAAAAACGGCTGTCCTCGGTAGCGATAAAGGCTTTGACCATCACGGGCGGAATTTGATTCAAGGTCAGCGGGATACGACGCTTTTCGCCGTACTGCGCCATTAACTCGCCATCGGCGCTGTAGACCTGCATCGGGATCTGGAGTCGCACATCGCGAAGCGTAGCGACATCAGGCAGCTGCGGCTCAATATATTTGTACAAACCATAAATCGAGCCTGCTCCCAGCAGAATGCAACAGACTGCAAGGATTAATAAATACTTTACGAACTTCACCGGAGATTTCCCATTTGGTTTCACTTGGGCAGTTTCTAAACAATCGCGCGGTAGTATAAAGGCAAGCCTGATTCATTGATATAGCCGTCACCTGACGGGCGATAAGGAGATCGTGAAGCATGGCTTTCAAAACATGGCAAACAGGCGTTCATATTCAACAGGATAGGGTGCAGATAGTGGCGCTGGCCCGGGAGCGGTCGGGCTGGCGTCTGTGCCGCTGGTGGGCTATCACTCTGGCCGAAGGGATTATCCGGGATGGCAAAATTTGCCAGCCTGAACAACTGGTTGACGCCCTGCGCGACTGGCGGAAAACATTGCCCCACTCCCACCGGGTGTTTCTCTCATTTCCGGCGGCACGCACGCTGCAACGATCGCTTCCCCGTCCGGGCGTGGCGCTGCGCGACAGCGAACAGCTCTCCTGGCTGGGGGCGACACTCTCGCGTGAACTGGAGATGGCTGCTGACACGCTCTGTTTTGATTATGCGCAGGATACGTTCAGCAATACATTCCATGTCACCGCTGCACAAAACAACGAGATTTACCCCCTGCTGACGCTGGCAAAGATGTTGCGTTTACGGCTCGTGACGATCACCCCGGATGCCAGTGCGCTGGCGAACCTTCTCCCTGCGGTAGCGCCGGCGCAGTGTGTCGCCTGGCGTGATGGGCATCAGTGGCTGTGGGCGATGCGCCATCAGTGGGGACGGCGTTTTACCACGGAAGCGGAAAACGTGGCCGATCTCGCGGCACTGCTGGCCCTCACGCCGCAGGACATTGCCCTCTTTGATAGCCAGCGAGACCCCTGGGACGCCCTGGTTCGTTGCCATGCCCCTCTGCCGGCATACGGCGCTGATTATACCGTCGCGCTGGCGCTGGCCATGAGTGAGGTGCCGGAATGAGCATGACGAACTTTCTGCCGTGGCGGCGGCAGCGACGCGTGCGCTGCCTGCGATTCTGGGGAGTACTGTTTGTCGCTACGTGGCTGCTGATACTGATGGGGGTTTTCAGCCTGCGGATGAATCCTCTCGTGATGACACGTGCGCTACATATTCAACTGGCGGGCATGCAGTCCGTGCAGCAGGTGCTGGTGTCTCGTACAAGGTCAGGCACAGAGACGCCGACGCCCGCGCCAGCGCCTCAACGACGCGCCTGGCAGCCGGTGCTGGAGTCCTTTGCCGGGATGATGCCATCCCAGGTCTGGCTGACCGAACTGCGCTATCAGCCCCCTACACTGATGTTAACCGGATATGCCGCAACACTCCCCGCGCTCTCTGCTCTGCGGGATGGGCTCGGAAAGATGGCGGGGTTTACCCCGGGGCCGACGGGGGAATTACAGCAGGATGACCTGGGGCGCTGGATGTTCACCTTTCATCTGCGAAGCGAGGGCTAATGCGTGGAAACCTTGTTCGAACGCTGGTGCGAAAGCAGCCCCCGATGGCGGGTGCTGTGCTGGTGTCTGAGCGTTCTCTTTCTGGGGAGTACGACATGGGGCATGGTGCTTCGACCGGTTGCAAAGCAGGTGGCTGAACTTCAGCGGCAGGTCAGCGAGGCCGCACAGGCTAATGTCTCGCTATGGCCCGCCGCCAGTCAGGTGCCGCGGCGTCACGCACCCCGTGAAGCCACGGTAATGACGCCTTTTTCGCCACTCGAGTTTCAGGGGGCGGGCACAAGACTGGTTCACTGGAAGCCGTTGCAAAACGGAGGGGAACTGACGCTGGATGCTGAATGGCAGGCCATCCCGACTGTTTTCAGCCGGCTGGCGCAGCGGGATGTTCAGGTTGCCGCCTTTGCTCTCTCTGCACAGGGTTCGGCATTACGCCTGCGGGTGGAGCTGGAGGAGCAGCATGCGAACTAGCGCGCGTTGCCTGCTGGTGTGTTGCGCCCTGTTAGTGACCGGGATGCGGGATCCTTTTCGCCCGCCGGATGACCCTTGTGCGGTAGGGCAACTGGCGCAGTGGCATTACCATGGGATGGTGGGCGGCACTCAGGACACTGGCATTTTACAGGACGGGCAAAAGCGCTGGCATCGCCTGACACCGCAACAGCATCTCCCGGTGGGCTGGCGGGTAACGGCCCTCAATGAAAGGGAACTGGTCGTCGATGTGGGGGATGCATGTGAACCCAGACAATGGACGTGGCAACGAGAAGGAACGAAAAAGAATGAACATAAGGATAACGCTGTGGCTGCTGGCGTTCAGTCATCCGCTGTGGGCCGCCGCGCCAAAGCCGGTCACGCTGGTGGTGGATGAGGTACCGGTGGTGCAGGTGCTACAGGCGCTGGTCGCGCAGGAGAACCGTAATCTGGTGGTGTCGCCAGATGTCAGCGGCACGCTGTCGCTCAATCTGACACGCGTCCCCTGGCGACAGGCGCTACAGACGGTCGTCACCAGCGCCGGGCTTGTTCTGCATGAAGAAGGGGGCATTTTTTATGTTCACACCGCAGCCTGGCAGCGTGAACAGCTGGAACGCAAAGAGCAGGAGCGGACACGCCGACAGCTTGATGCGCCGCTGGTCTCGCACAGCATACCTTTTTCTTACGCTGACGCCGGGGAGCTGCAAAAAGCGGCGGAAAAACTGCTCAGTCCAAAGGGGAGTTTGTCTGTCGACAAGCGCACGAACCGTCTGCTGATACGGGATAACCAGGCGGTGCTTGATACGCTGCAGCACTGGGCGACACAGATGGATATCCCTGTCGAGCAGGTGGAACTGGCGGCGCATATCGTGACCATCAATGAAAAAAGCCTGCGTGAGCTGGGGGTGAAGTGGAATCTCGCCGACGCAACGGAGGCGGGCAAAGTCGGGCAACTCACAACGCTTGGCAGCGATCTGTCCGTGGCAAACGCCACCACCCATGTGGGTTTTAACATTGGGCGGATTAACGGCAGGCTGCTGGATCTGGAGTTGTCGGCGCTGGAGCAAAAGCAGCAGGTCGATATCATCGCCAGCCCGCGACTGCTGGCCTCGCATATGCAACCGGCCAGTATTAAGCAGGGCAGTGAGATCCCATATCAGGTCTCCAGCGGTGACAGCGGGGCGACCTCCGTGGAATTTAAAGAGGCGGTGTTAGGCATGGAGGTGACGCCGGTGGTGCTGCCCGGCGGTCGCGTACGCCTGAAGCTGCACATCAGTGAAAATATGCCAGGACAGGTGCTGCAGCAGGCCGATGGTGAAACGCTCGCCATCGATAAACAAGAAATTGAAACCCAGGTGGAAGTAAAAAGTGGAGAAACGCTGGCGCTGGGCGGAATTTTTTCGCAAAAGAATAAAACCGGAAGCGATCGCGTGCCCGGGCTGGGCAACATCCCGTGGCTTGGACAGCTTTTTCGCCATGACGGAAAGGACAATGAACGACGGGAGTTAGTGGTGTTTATTACACCACGACTGGTCGGTATTCGCTGAAGAGTCACGATCCTCCCAATGATTTTGCATTCAGATTGTTGCAGATGTTTGACGTGGGGCATGAATTAGCATACAAGGAGTACCGATTTGAGTTGGACTTACGTCTTATTGCCTTATGCGTCTGGTGCGGTGATTTAATCAGTTGCCAAACAAGCCGGAGTATTGAGATAATTTTTAGTCTGACTCTCGCTCTATTGCATATGAGGTTTCAGTTCATGTCCTGCTACGCCGGGTGTCTGCGAAGCGGGGATTACCATTAACGAATAGTCTTAGTAGTACCGATAAAATGGCAGAGAAACGCAATATCTTTCTGGTTGGGCCTATGGGTGCCGGCAAAAGCACTATTGGGCGTCAGTTAGCTCAACAACTCAATATGGAATTTTACGATTCTGATCAAGAGATTGAGAAACGAACCGGAGCTGATGTGGGCTGGGTTTTCGACGTAGAAGGCGAAGAAGGTTTCCGTGACCGAGAAGAAAAAGTGATCAACGAACTCACGGAAAAGCAGGGCATTGTTCTGGCAACAGGCGGTGGCTCTGTCAAATCTCGCGAAACCCGCAACCGTCTCTCCGCCCGTGGCGTAGTGGTCTATCTCGAGACGACCATCGAAAAACAGCTGGCACGTACGCAGCGCGATAAAAAGCGCCCGTTGCTGCAGGTTGAAACGCCACCACGCGAAGTTCTGGAAGCGTTGGCCGATGAACGCAATCCGCTGTACGAAGAGATTGCTGATGTGACCATTCGTACTGACGATCAGAGCGCTAAAGTGGTTGCAAACCAGATTATTCATATGCTGGAAAGCAACTGATTCTGGCTTTATATACAATCGCCTGCGGGTAAAAGCATTAAAGGTGGATGTCGCGTCATGGAGAGGATTACAGTTACTCTCGGGGAACGTAGTTACCCAATCACCATCGCGGCTGGTTTGTTTAACGACCCAGCTTCCTTTTTACCACTGAAAGCGGGTGATCAGGCGATGCTGGTCACCAATGAGACGCTGGCTCCGCTTTATCTCGACTGCGTTCGCCACCTGCTTGAACAGGCGGGCGTTAAAGTCGACAGTGTGATTCTGCCCGATGGCGAGCAGTATAAAAGCCTGGCGGTACTGGATACCGTCTTTACCGCATTGCTGCAAAAACCGCATGGTCGCGATACAACACTGCTTGCCCTGGGCGGCGGTGTTGTGGGCGATCTGACGGGCTTTGCGGCTGCAAGTTATCAACGTGGTGTGCGTTTTATTCAAATCCCTACCACGTTACTGTCTCAGGTCGACTCTTCTGTCGGCGGCAAAACGGCCGTTAACCATCCGCTCGGTAAAAATATGATTGGCGCGTTCTACCAGCCGGCATCGGTGGTGGTGGATCTCGACTGTCTGAAAACCCTACCGAAACGCGAGCTGTCTTCTGGCCTGGCTGAAGTGATCAAATACGGCATTATTCTGGATGGCGAGTTCTTTGACTGGCTGGAAGAGAATATGGATGCGTTGCTGCGCCTGGATGAGGCGAAACTGGCTTACTGCATTCGTCGTTGTTGTGAGCTGAAAGCGGAAGTTGTCGCTGCAGACGAGCGTGAAACGGGCTTACGTGCTTTACTGAATCTTGGGCATACGTTTGGTCACGCGATTGAAGCCGAAATGGGTTACGGTAACTGGCTTCACGGTGAAGCAGTCGCTGCCGGAATGGTAATGGCTGCCCGAACTTCTGAACGTCTGGGGCAGTTTAAACCGGAAGAGACGGCACGCATCATCACGCTGCTTGGGCGTGCGGGCTTGCCGGTAACCGGGCCGAAAGAGATGTCGGCACAAGCGTATTTACCCCACATGATGCGCGATAAAAAAGTATTGGCAGGTGAGATGCGTCTTGTACTCCCGCTTGCAATAGGGAAGAGTGAAGTACGCGGCGGAGTGCCGCATGATGTGGTTCTTGGCGCTATTGCTGACTGTCAGCAGGCGTAACAACTAGAAAGGTCAGGCCACTGTTACAGGTGGTCGTTTAGCTTCAGGCGAAATGCAAAGTCGTTGGCATAAGCCTTTGAGTGGGGTGTTAAATGGATGAATTCAAACCAGAAGACGAGCTGAAACCCGATCCCAGCGATCGTCGTACTGGTCGTTCTCGTCAATCTTCAGAACGTGATAACGAGCCGCAGATCAACTTTGACGATGTTGATCTGGATGCAGACGATCGTCGCCCTTCGCGTAGCCGCAACGCGCGTGATGAGCGAGAAGAAGAGGGTTATGAGTCCGAAGAAGATTCAATGGACGAAGAGCCTGTAGAGCGTCGCCCACGTAAACGTAAAAAAGCCGCTGCGCAGAAACCCGCCTCCCGCCAGTACATCATGATGGGACTCGGCGTTCTGGTGCTCGTGCTGCTGATTGTCGGTATTGGTTCTGCGCTAAAAGCGCCTTCGACCCCTTCCGGTGAGCAAGCGGCATCCACTGAGAAGAGCATCAGCCTCTCTGGTAACGATGCGACCGATCAGGCGAATGGTGCGCAGCCAGCGCCGGGTACCACCTCCGCCGAGCAGACTGCCGGAAATACAACACAGCCGCAGGATGTTTCTCTGCCGCCAGTTTCTTCTACCCCCGCACAGGGTCAGGCACCTGCCACGCCGGAAGGCCAGCAGCGTGTAGAAGTTCAGGGCGACCTGAACAATGCCCTGACGCAGCCGCAAAATCAGGCGCAGGTGGACAATGCCGTGGTTAACTCTACGCTGCCAACTGAACCTGCGACCGTTGCACCGATCCGCGGTGGTAACGCTCAGCCGCAAACGGCTGCAACCGAAACCAAACCGCGCCAGACGCAACCTGCGACCCGTCCTGAACGTAAGCAGGCTGTGATTGAACCTAAGCGTGAAACCAAACCTCAGGCAGTCGTCAAAGCGCCTGAAGTGAAAGCGCCAGCTCAGACAAAACGTACTGAAACGGCCACGGTGAGCGAACCGGCAAAAGCACCGGTTACGCAGACAGCACCGAAAGCAACGGCGACCACCACGGCACCGGCTGCCACTTCGGCACCAGCTGCAACTGCACCTACTGCACCTGCAGCAACGGCAACAACCAGCGCCGCAGCAGGCAAGACTGCAGGTAACGTCGGTTCGCTGAAGTCAGCCCCGTCCAGCAATTACACGCTGCAGCTGAGCAGTTCGTCTAACTATGACAACCTCAACGGTTGGGCGAAGAAAACGAATCTGAAAAACTATGTGGTTTATCAGACCACCCGTAATGGTCAGCCGTGGTACGTGCTGGTAAGTGGCGTTTATGCTTCAAAAGATGAAGCGAAACGTGCTGTCGCAACGCTGCCAGCCGACGTTCAGGCGAAAAACCCATGGGCTAAGCCAATTCATCAGGTTCAGGCTGATCTGAAGTAATGTTTAAAGCGCAGGATGCTGTCGGAGCTTTCTCCACAGCCGGAGAAGGTGTAATCAGTTAGTCAGCATGAAAAAAAATCGCGCTTTTCTGAAATGGGCAGGGGGGAAATACCCCCTGCTTGATGATATTAAAAAGCACCTGCCGAAAGGCGAGTGTCTTATCGAGCCCTTTGTGGGCGCTGGATCGGTATTCCTGAATACCGATTTTTCTCGTTATATCCTGGCGGATATCAACAGCGACCTCATCAGCCTCTACAACATCGTCAAGCTGCGGACCGACGAGTACGTGGAAGAGGCTCGGAAGCTGTTTACACCCGAGCACAATAATCCGGACGTTTACTACCAGTTCCGCACTGAGTTTAATCAGAGTCAGGATCCGTTCCGCCGGGCGCTGTTGTTCCTCTATCTCAATCGACACGGCTACAACGGTCTGTGCCGGTATAATCTTCGTGGTGAATTTAACGTGCCGTTTGGCCGTTATAAGCGTCCGTATTTCCCACAGGATGAGTTGTATCACTTTGCTAAAAAAGCGCAGAATGCCGAATTCCACTGCCTCTCCTATGAAGAGTGCATGGAGCTGGCTGGTGTAAACTCGGTGGTCTATTGCGACCCGCCTTACGCACCGCTGTCCGCGACGGCAAATTTCACCGCTTATCACACCAACAGCTTCAGTCCGGCCGAGCAGGCCCGTCTGGCGGAGATGGCGGAAAAGCTGGTCAGCAAAAGAATTCCGGTGTTAATTTCGAATCACGATACCCCTGATACGCGCGAATGGTACAAAGCCGCGAAGCATTTTCAGGTTAAAGTGCGGCGTAGCATAAGCAGCAACGGCGGCACACGTAAAAAGGTGGACGAACTCCTGGCGCTTTATCGCCCCTGAGCCGTTTTGCCCGCCGGTAAACACATTTCAAGGAGATGCGGATGAAACAGTTTTTGATTGCTCCCTCAATTCTGTCGGCCGATTTTGCCCGCCTGGGTGAAGACACTGCAAAAGCACTCGCGGCGGGCGCGGATGTCGTCCATTTCGACGTTATGGATAACCACTACGTTCCTAATCTGACCATTGGCCCGATGGTGCTTAAAGCGCTGCGTAACTACGGTATTACCGCGCCGATTGACGTTCATCTGATGGTGAAACCGGTTGACCGTATCGTGCCTGATTTTGCCGCTGCGGGAGCCAGTATCATCACCTTCCACCCTGAAGCGTCTGAACATGTGGATCGCACGCTGCAGCTCATCAAAGAGAATGGCTGTAAAGCGGGTCTGGTTTTCAACCCGGCTACGCCGCTGAGCTATCTCGACCATGTGATGGATAAGCTGGATGTCATTTTGCTGATGTCCGTTAACCCGGGCTTTGGCGGTCAGTCGTTTATCCCTCATACGCTGGATAAACTGCGTGAAGTGCGCCGTCGTATTGATGAGTCAGGTTACGACATTCGTCTGGAAGTCGACGGTGGCGTAAAAGTGAATAACATTGGTGAAATTGCGGCAGCGGGCGCGGATATGTTCGTTGCAGGTTCAGCGATTTTCGACCAACCGGATTACAAAAAAGTCATTGATGAAATGCGCCGTGAACTGGCGAAGGTAAGTCATGGATAAATTGCAGGCAACACGGGGTATCGCATTTGACCTCGACGGCACGCTGGTCGACAGCGCGCCGGGCTTAACCAGCGCCGTAGACCAGGCGCTGTATGCTCTTGAACTGCCCGTTGCGGGCGAAGAGCGTGTCATCACGTGGATTGGCAATGGCGCCAATGTCCTGATGGAGCGCGCGTTGACATGGGCCCGCCAGGAGCGTGTGTCCCAGCGTTCCGCACAGGGTAAACCGAGCGTGGATCATGCGGATATCCCGCAGGAAGAACAGCTGCGTATCCTGCGTAAATTGTTTAATCGTTTCTATGAAGAGACGGTCGAAGAGGGCAGTTTCCTGTTCCCGGATGTCGCAGAAACGCTGAGTGCGCTTCATGCCAACGGCATTCCGCTGGGACTGGTGACAAACAAACCGACACCTTTTGTCGCCCCTCTGCTGGAAGCGCTGGACATCGCAAAGTATTTTTCCGTCATTGTTGGCGGTGATGATGTGCAGAACAAAAAGCCGCATCCGGAACCGTTACTGCTGGTGGCAGGAAAATTATCCTTAACGCCCGCGGAGCTGCTCTTTGTCGGTGATTCCCGCAATGATATTCTGGCTGCCAGGGCGGCGGGTTGTCCTTCAGTGGGATTAACCTATGGCTACAACTACGGTGAGGCCATCACGCTGAGTGAGCCGGACGTCGTGTTCGACCACTTCAAAGATTTGTTGCCCGCACTCGGGCTTTCGCACAGTGATAATCAGGAATTGAATAATGACTAAGCCCATCGTTTTTAGTGGCGCACAGCCGTCAGGTGAATTGACCATTGGTAACTACATGGGTGCGTTACGTCAGTGGGTCAGCATGCAGGATGATTACCATTGCATTTACTGCATCGTAGATCTGCATGCTATCACTGCACGTCAGGATCCTGAGAAGCTGCGTAAAGCCACCCTGGACACCCTGGCGCTGTATCTGGCCTGCGGAATTGATCCTGAGAAGAGCACCATTTTCGTTCAGTCTCACGTTCCAGAGCATGCGCAGCTGGGCTGGGCGCTAAACTGCTACACCTACTTCGGCGAACTGAGCCGCATGACGCAGTTCAAGGATAAATCCGCGCGCTACTCAGAAAACATCAACGCCGGTCTGTTTGATTACCCGGTACTGATGGCAGCAGACATTCTGCTGTACCAGACCAACCAGGTGCCGGTTGGCGAAGATCAGAAACAGCATCTGGAACTGAGCCGCGATATCGCCCAGCGCTTTAACGCGCTGTATGGCGACGTGTTCAAAGTGCCTGAGCCGTTCATTCCAAAATCCGGCGCACGCGTAATGTCGCTGCTGGAGCCAACCAAGAAGATGTCCAAGTCTGACGATAACCGCAACAACGTTATCGGCCTGCTGGAAGACCCGAAATCGGTGGTTAAAAAGCTCAAGCGTGCGGTGACCGACTCCGATGAGCCACCTGTTGTGCGTTACGACGTGCAGAACAAAGCGGGCGTCTCCAACCTGCTGGATATCCTCTCCGGTGTGACGGGTCAGAGCATTCCTGAGCTGGAACTACACTTCGAAGGCAAGATGTATGGTCACCTGAAAGGGGAAGTGGCGGATGCTGTTTCCGGCATGCTGACCGAGCTGCAGGAGCGTTATCACCGCTACCGTAACGACGAAGCTTTCCTGCAGAAAGTGATGAAAGAGGGCGCGGAAAAAGCCAGTGCCCGCGCGTCTGAAACCCTTAAAGCGGTGTACCAGGCGATTGGGTTTGTGGGTAAACCGTAACCCTGTTTTGTCGGGTAAGCATGAGCGCTCCCCGACAAAAAACGCGCTGAGCCAGACAAAAAACCGGGACATTCCCGGTTTTTTTACGCCTGAAAAACGCTTACTGCTGTGCGGCCGGGCCGCAGCCACCGATGATCTTAGAAATGGAAATTGCCGGGTGCAGCAGGTAATCATAGCTGCAGTTATTTTTGGTATTTTGAACGTGACCGGTGCAGGCGGTCAGAGTCGATAACATGCCTACCAGAACGGCGGCTTTTGCCAGTTTAAACATACGCATTCCTTGTCTGAAAAACCGAAAATTGGATCTAACGTGAGGGAATAAATGGAAAAATTCCATTTCGCGGGCGGTATGTTATCGAGAGCGGTAAGAGGGGAGTAGTCCGCATAAGGACTACTCCGGGAAGGGGGAATATGCGTTAGTGATTCGAGAACCAATTCAGTTTATCGCGCAGCTCCACCACGCGTCCGACAATAATCAGCGCCGGGCTTTCAACCTGCTGTGCCAGCTCACCTAACTGGGTCAGCACGCCGTTCACCACGCGCTGCTTAATGGACGTGCCGTTTTCCACCAGCGCGACGGACATATCCTCTTCCATGCCGTGCTCAAGCAGTTTGGCCTGAATGGTCGCGGCCTGGTTTAACCCCATATAGAACACCAGCGTCTGTTTTTCGGCGGCCAGGTTATGCCAGTCCAGCTCACTGCCGGTTTTCAGGTGTCCCGTCACCAGGCGTACGCTCTGGGCATAGTCACGGTGGGTCAGCGGAATGCCCGAGTAAGCTGAGCAGCCGGAGGCTGCCGTGATGCCCGGCACCACGGAAAACGGAATACCCGCGTTGCACAACGTTTCCAGCTCTTCACCGCCGCGACCAAAGATAAACGGATCGCCACCCTTGAGGCGCACCACGCGTTTTCCTTTTTGCGCTTCGCGCAGCAGGATCTGGTTAATCTCCTCCTGCGGCACACAGTGGTACCCGGCACGTTTACCGACAAATACGCGGTCAGCATCGCGGCGGACCAGGTTCATTATCTCATCGGAGACCAGACGGTCATAAACCACAATATCCGCCTGCTGGATCTGCTGCAGCCCTTTCAGCGTCAGCAAACCGGCATCGCCCGGGCCGGCACCCACCAGCACCACTTCACCACGATGATCCAGCGGCTCGCAGAGCAACTGCGCCGTCGTCTCTTCCACCGCTTTATGATCCTGATTCGCCAGCGACTGGGCCAGCCTGTCATTCACAAAGAATTTTTCCCAGAAGCGACGGCGTTCGCCCACGGTCGCGAAGGTTTGCTTAACCCGGGAACGCAGCTGCCCGGCATAGTGGGCAATCTGGCCAAGATGCTGCGGCAGGATGGCTTCCAGTTTTTCCCGCAGCAGGCGGGCCAGAACGGGAGAGCGGCCGCCGGACGATACCGCAATCATCAGCGGCGAACGGTCAATGATCGACGGCATGATAAAGCTGGCTTCCTTCGGAGCATCCACCACGTTACAGAAGATGCGGCGCGCTTCACAGGCGTCGCTGACGCGCTGATTCACTTCATCGTCATCCGTGGCGGCAATGGTCAGCCAGCAGGTATCAAGCAGGGATTCATTAAACCCCCCCTGCACCAGCGTGAGCATCCCTTCTTTTTCCCAGGCCTCAAACTGCGGGGCAAAAGCCAGGGCGTTAACGGTGAGTCGGGCTCCTGCTTCTAACAGCAAGCGCGCTTTGCGTTCAGCCACATCGCCGCCGCCTACAAGCAGACAGTCGCGATGGCGTAATTGACAGAAAATCGGCAGGTGGTCCACGACATTACCTCACAGCATTCAAGGAGGGGGTAAGAAATTGAGGTCAGGATAACAGCAGGAATCGTACAGAACATACGGTTTTTCCTGCCGTTACCCATAAGGGGTCATAAGCTTTTCATATTGAAAAGGCGAGAGATTAGCCTTTCAGCTGCACCTTACCGTCCTTCACGCGGACATCGTAGGGCTTCACGGAATAATGCTCATCTTCCATGCAATACCCGTCGCGTAAACGAAAACGCTGTTTCTTCAACGGGCTGGCGACCCAGAGTTCACCCTGATGCTCCGCGATTAATCCCCGGGACAGGACACTGGCCTCAAAGAACGGGTCGATATTGCTGATGGCAAAAACCTGTTCATCATGGCGAGGGCGGAATATCGCGACCTGCTCGTTACCCAGCAGGGCACAGACCCCGGTGGCAGGCAGAATGTCGTTAATGTTGCAGATGTTTACCCACTGGCTCATGCGTTTTCCTCCACCAGAGTCACCGGAATACGTTCATAAGGTGTCGCCGGACGATGCTGCTCGCGTTCTGCCACAACCTGCACATTCGGGTCGCGCTGGGTGCTGTTGATAAAGTGTCTGAAGCGAGTCTGCGCCGCCGGGGTGTTGACGGTTTCAGTCCACTCGCAGATCACCGCCTCGCGCAGGCGCGCCATTTCCGCTTCCAGATGGTCGTTCAGGCCCAGTTTGTCGTCAATGATGACCGATTTCAGGTACTCGATACCGCCTTCCAGGTTATCGAGCCAGGACGCGGTACGGGTCAGCTTATCGGCGGTACGGATGTAGAACATCATAAAGCGGTCGAGATACTGAATCAGCGTATCGCGGTCGAGGTCTGCAGCCAGCAGGTCTGCATGGCGTGGTTTCATGCCGCCGTTACCACAGACGTACAGGTTCCAGCCTTTCTCGGTGGCGATGATACCCACATCTTTACCCTGCGCTTCCGCACATTCGCGGGTACAACCGGAGACGCCAAACTTCATTTTGTGCGGTGTACGGATGCCTTTGTAGCGGTTCTCCAGCTCCACACCGAAGCCGACGCTGTCGCCTACGCCGTAACGGCACCAGGTGCTGCCCACACAGGTTTTCGCCATACGCAGCGCTTTCGCGTAGGCGTGGCCGGTTTCGAATCCCGCGTCAATCAGCTGACGCCAGATTTCAGGCAGGTCATCTTTCTGCGCACCAAACAGGCCGATACGCTGAGAGCCGGTGATTTTGGTATACAGGTTAAATTCACGCGCGATACGGCCAACGGCGACCAGCCCTTCCGGGGTGATTTCGCCACCGGCGGAGCGTGGGATGACGGAGTAAGTCCCGTCTTTCTGAATGTTCGCCAGGAAGTTATCGTTGGTATCCTGCAGCGGCGTATGCTCTGGTTTGAGAACGTACTCGTTCCAGCAGGAGGCCAGCAGGGAACCCACGGTAGGTTTACACACTTCACAGCCATAGCCCTGGCCGTGTTTCGCCAGCAGTTCGTCGAAGGATTTGATGCCTTCCACGCGGATCAGGTGGTACAGCTCCTGGCGAGAGTAAGCGAAATGCTCGCACAGGTTATTGTTGATTTCGATACCCTGTTTCGCCAGTTCTGCGTTCAGAACCTGTGTGACCAGCGGGATACACCCACCGCAGCCGGTACCGGCTTTGGTTTCCGCCTTCAGTGCCGCGACGGTATGGCAGCCTTTATTGATGGCCGAAATCAGCATGCCTTTGGTCACATCGAAGCAGGAGCAAATCTGCGCGCTGTCGGGCAGTTTATCCACGCCAATCGACGGCTTACCGCTGGACGCATGCGCCGGAAGGATCAGCGCGTCCGGGTTTTCCGGCAGTTCGATGGCGTTCAATACCAGCTGAAGCAGGTTACCGTAGTCGCTGGTATCGCCCACCAGCACCGCGCCGAGCAGGGTTTTGTTGTCCTGACTGACGATAAGACGTTTGTACACCTCTTTGCTTTCATCGAGGTAAACATAGCTGCGTGCGCCCGGCGTGCGGCCATGCGCATCGCCAATACCGCCTACGTCTACGCCCAGCAGTTTAAGTTTGGCGCTCAGGTCAGCCCCTTCGAAGGCGTTCTGGTTGCCGAGAATATGGTCAACGGCAACCTGCGCCATTTTGTAGCCAGGCGCGACCAGACCGTACACGCGGTTGTTCCAGCTGGCGCATTCGCCGATGGCGTAGATATCCGGGTCGGAGGTCTGGCAGGTATCGTTAATCATGATCCCGCCGCGCTGAGCGACGGCCAGACCGCACTGGGTGGCCAGCTTGTCGCGCGGGCGAATACCGGTAGAGAAGACGATAAAGTCCACTTCCAGTTCGCTGCCATCGGCAAAGCGCATGGTTTTCCGCGCTTCGGTGCCTTCCTGCACAATCTCTTTGGTGTTTTTGCTGGTGTGAACCTTCACGCCCATGCTTTCGATTTTACGGCGCAGCTGGTCACCACCCATGTGGTCAAGCTGCTCTGCCATCAGCATCGGGGCAAATTCGATGACGTGGGTTTCAACACCGAGGTTTTTCAGCGCACCGGCGGCTTCCAGACCCAGCAGCCCGCCCCCGACCACGGCGCCACGTTTACTGCGGCGTGCACATGATTCGATCGCATTGAGATCTTCGATGGTACGATAAACGAAGCAATCCTGCGTTTCCGAGCCTTTGATCGGCGGGATCCACGGGTACGAGCCAGTCGCCATGATCAGCTTGTCGTAAAAAACCGTACGTCCGGCGCTGGAGTGGATCACTTTTTCCTGACGGTTGATGGTGATAGCGCGTTCGCCCACCAGCACTTTCACGCCATGCTTCTCGTAGAAACCATCGCGCACCAGAGAGAGCTCTTCAGCGGTATGATGGGAGAAGTAGGAAGACAAGTGCACACGGTCGTACGCCTTGCGGGGTTCTTCACAGAACACGGTAATATCGAACTGGTTAGCATCGGCTTTATCGAGAAGATCCTCAATAAAGCGGTGGCCGACCATGCCGTTACCGATGATAGCGAGTCTGACTTTGCTCATTTTTGCCTCGATTTCTTTTCTATTACTGCCTACCTTAACGATTCAGCAGGGGCACTTATTGATGCAAATCAAATACGCCTTCGCCTACTCCTTAGGTGGTATATGACTGATTTGTCAGGATTTTTATAAGTTGTGGAAATCGCTGGCTTTTCGAGGTCGCCGTTTTTGTGTACAAATTAAGGGGCGCGTTGTCAAAAATGCGTACTCCCAAATTTCAGCCGCGTTTTTCAGGGGAAAGGCATGTCTACAACACCGCTTGGGCTTATCCAAAATGTTCGCTTACCGGGTCGCGAAGGGCTGTGGCAAATCGCCATTGAGCAAGGCCGTTTTGGTGGCATTACGCCGATGGGCGATACCGAAGACGAAAACGTAAGAATCTTAAACGCGCGTGGCGGCCTTGCCATCCCCCCGTTTATTGAACCGCATATCCACCTTGATACCACCCAGACGGCAGGCGAGCCGAGCTGGAACCAGTCCGGTACGCTGTTTGAAGGCATTGAGCGCTGGGCGGAGCGTAAGGCACTGCTTAGCCATGAGGATGTAAAAGCGCGCGCCTGGAAGACGCTGAAAGGACAAATTGCTAACGGTATTCAGTTTGTGCGCACCCACGTGGACGTCTCTGACCCGACGCTCACCGCCCTGAAGGCCATGCTGGAGGTGAAGCAGGAGGTTGCGCCGTGGATCACGCTGCAAATCGTGGCGTTCCCGCAGGAAGGCATCCTTTCTTACCCGGACGGCGCGGCGCTGCTTGAAGAGGCGTTGAAGCTGGGCGCCGATGTGGTCGGGGCAATCCCGCATTTTGAATTCACCCGCGAGTATGGCGTGCAATCGCTGCACATTGCCTTTGAACTGGCGAAGAAATATGACCGTCCGCTGGATATCCACTGCGATGAAATTGACGATGAGCAGTCCCGATTTCTGGAAACGGTGGCCACCCTGGCTTATGAATCAGGGATGGGCCCGCGGGTCACGGCCAGCCATACCACGGCGATGCACTCCTATAACGGAGCATACACCTCGCGGCTTTTCCGCCTGCTGAAGATGTCAGGCATCAACTTTGTCGCCAATCCACTGGTGAATATCCATTTACAGGGACGCTTTGACGATTATCCCAAACGACGCGGGATTACCCGAGTGAAGGAGCTGCTGGAGGCGGGGATCAACGTCTGTTTCGGGCATGATGATGTCTTCGACCCGTGGTACCCGCTTGGCACCGGCAATATGCTGCAGGTACTGCATATGGGGTTGCATGTGTGTCAGATGATGGGGTATTCGCAAATTGACAACGGTTTGAACCTGATAACCCACAACAGCGCCCGAACCTTCGGCCTGACGGATTACGGTATCGAAACGGGAAATCTGGCTAACCTGATCGTGCTGCCTGCGGAGAGCGGGTTTGAAGCGGTGCGCTGCCAGGTGCCGGCGCGCTGGTCGATTCGGGAGGGGCGAGTGATTGCCACGACGCAGCTTGCGCAGACGTGGATCAAAATGGACGACGTTGTGGAAGAGCACATCTTCACGAAAAACAGCCCCTTCGCTGAGCGCAAAGGGGCGTAGGGGATCAGTGGGACGCCGCTGCCGTATTATGCTGGCGGTGGCGGGTCACAAAGCCCAGAACCAGGCACATCACAAACACCACCGCGTACAAACCGTTAGCGGTATGCAGCGCGGCCAGCGGGCCGCTGTGGGCGACGATCGGGCCGGTGACCACGAAGGTCAGCATGGTGCCGATGGTGCCGCAGGTCAGCACGAAGTTCACCAGTTTCGGTGACGCCACTTTGGTCTGCAGAGAGCCCAGCGTAATGATAGAGGTGTAAATCGCACTGGAGAAGAAGCCCAGGGTCAGGATGAACCACGGCATATGCTCCGGTGAACCGTTAATGAACAGGTACATCAGCACGGTTGCCATGCCTGCCAGCACGGTCAGAATGCGCTGCAGGTCGAAGAAGCGCAGGATGAAGCTAAACGCCCACATGCCGAACATGTAAGACATCCAGAAATCGCTCACCAGTTTACCCGCGTCGTTCAGGCTCATGCCCAGGCCTTTGGCGTATTCCGGTACCCAGGAGATAAAGCCCAACTGACCGAGGATGTAGCACAGTGCGGCCACGGAGAGGAACAGTACGCCGATACCCCATTTCTCTTTCGCGACCGGCTCGTCCGTGGATTGCGCTTTTTTGCCCAGAACCGGGAATTCACAGCCGAAGGTCAGAATAAAGATTGCCACGTAGACCAGACCGATACAGGCATAAACCCAGTACCACTCAATGCTGCGTGCCAGCAGAACGGCCGCTACCATCGGGAAAATCATCCCCGCCATGCTGAAGAAGGAGTCGGTAAACAGCAGACGTGCGCCACGCTGACGGCCTTCATACATGTGGGTAATCAGGAACGTACCGATGGACATCGTGATACCGCTCACCAGACCCAGCACAAACATGGCGGCAGAGAACAGGGCGATGCTGTGGCTCACCATTAAACCCGCGACCGCGGCGACCATCAGCACGAAACCAAAACGCAGCTGCGTTTTCAGTGGAACAATTTCCATCAGCCAGGCATTCAGGAAAATGGAGATCAGGATCCCGGCGTTGAGGAAGGTAAAGGTGTTACTCATGCTGGAAACGGGCAGCTGGAAGTAGTCTGCGATATTACCCATCACCATCCCGGTGACGATCACCAACGCGCCGGTCAGGGCGTAGGAGAAGAAGCTGATCCATGTGAGCTTGATACGATTGCTGTTAGTCATGTCTGGCCTGTTCAGGAAAAGAAAAGCGCCCGAGGGGCGCTGAGAGCGGGCAGATTTTAGACATTAAAGTGATCCATTCATATCTTTTAAGAGAAATTCGATCGCTATTGCAGGTTTTTATGTGATTCAGATCACATTAATTGGCGTCATAACCAATCGTTTGCGTGGTTACAACTGTTTCAATTTCGTAAAATTAGGTAAAAGGCTGGTCTCCGTTCATACTGCTCTTTAGAATCAAGCCATTCGCTTTTTATACTGCGCTTTGTTAAGGAATTCTCATGCTCAAATCAACGCTGGCGGCTGTCGCAGCTGTGTTTGCTCTTTCTGCCGTTTCCCCTGCTGCGCTGGCAGCCAAAGGAGACCCTCACGTTCTGCTGACCACCTCCGCCGGGAATATTGAGCTGGAACTGAATAGCCAGAAAGCTCCGGTTTCTGTGAAAAACTTCCTCGACTACGTGAATAACGGTTTCTATAACGGCACCACTTTCCACCGTGTGATCCCGGGCTTTATGGTGCAGGGCGGTGGTTTTAACGAGCAAATGCAGCAAAAGCAGCCTAACGCACCGATTAAAAATGAAGCGGATAACGGCCTGCGCAACACCCGCGGTACCATCTCTATGGCGCGTACGGCAGATAAAGACAGCGCCACCAGCCAGTTCTTTATCAACGTGGCGGATAACGCCTTCCTCGACCACGGCCAGCGCGACTTCGGTTACGCGGTCTTCGGTAAAGTGGTGAAAGGGATGGATGTGGCTGACAAGATTTCTCAGGTGCAGTCCCATGACGTTGGCCCGTACCAGAATGTGCCGACAAAACCGGTTGTGATCCTCTCTGCAAAAGTTCTGCCGTAACCTTCTTTGACACGGGCGCTTCTCGCCCGTGTTTCGCTCCCCTCCCTGCGAAAGCGCGTTTTGCTGCTTATACTTGTGGCACACGGACATCTTCAGGGAGGCGTTAAGTGAAAAAACTCACCGATAAGCAAAAATCCCGTCTCTGGGAGCAGCAGCGAAACAGTAATTTCCAGGCCAGCCGCCGCCTTGAGGGGGTTGATAGCCCGCTCGTTACGCTAAACGCCCAGGATGCGCAAAGCCGTCTTGAAGAACTCAGGAGGCACTATGAGCGATAAAATCGGTGACGATCGTGACCCGTATCTCTACCCGGGTCTGAATGTGATGCGTAACCGTCTGAATATCCGCCAGGCTGACCGTCTTGCAAAGGCATCCTATGAGATCACCGCGCTGCGGGTGGCGACGCTCGGCTTAGGCCCGTCTGCGCCGGGGTTGCCGCATCTCTGTGCAATCCACCGCCACCTTTATCAGGATATTTTTGACTGGGCGGGCGATATCCGCGAAATCGATATTTATCAGGGCGACACCCGCTTCTGTCACTTCGCCTACATCGAGAAAGAGGGCAATGTCCTGATGCAGGATCTCGAGGAAGAGGGGTATCTCAACGGTCTGCAGAAAGAGGAGTTTGTGGCCCGCCTGAGTCACTACTACTGTGAGATCAACGTGCTCCATCCCTTCCGGATTGGCAACGGTATCGCTCAGCGGATCTTCTTCGAACAGCTCGCCATCCATGCAGGCTATCAGCTGAGCTGGAAAGATATCGACCCGGGCAAATGGGCGGCGGCCAACCAGAGCGGCGCAATGGGCGATTTAACGGCCCTGAACGCCATCTTTGCCAAAGTAGTGAGCGAAGCGCGGGAAACTGAGTAGAATAGGGCGGCACGTTTTTCGGGAGCCGCCATGATTCTGCTGATTGATAACTACGATTCCTTCACCTGGAACCTTTACCAGTATTTTTGTGAACTGGGTGCAGAGGTGATGGTCCGCCGCAACGACGACATCAGCCTGGCCGAAATCGACGCGCTTGCCCCGCAGAAAATCGTTATCTCGCCGGGGCCTTGCACGCCGTCGGAATCGGGCATTTCGCTGGATGTCATTCATCATTACGCCGGTAAGTTGCCCATTCTTGGCGTCTGCCTGGGCCACCAGGCCATTGGGCAGGTGTTTGGTGCCACCATTGTGCGCGCCGCCAAAGTGATGCATGGCAAAACCGCGCCGGTGACCCATACCGGCACGGGCGTGTTTACGGGACTTAATAATCCGCTTACCGTGACGCGCTACCATTCGCTGGTCATTGACCCGTCAACGCTGCCGGAATGCTTTGAGGTTACCGCCTGGAGCGATACCCGGGAGATCATGGGGATCCGACATCGTGAATGGGACCTCGAAGGGGTGCAATTCCACCCGGAGAGTATCCTCAGCGAGCAGGGACACCAGCTGCTGGCAAATTTCCTCAATCGTTGAATAGTGGTTGCCTTACTGTGATTTTTTATGCATATTTTGTGATTATATTTTCACAATCACTGTGACATAAAATGGATGGTCATGACATGGCAACTGAACAATCTGCAATTACCCGCGCGACATTCGATGAAGTCATTCTGCCGATTTATGCACCGGCTGAGTTTATCCCGGTAAAAGGGAAAGGCAGCCGAGTCTGGGATCAGCAGGGGAAAGAGTATGTTGATTTCGCCGGCGGGATTGCGGTGACGGCGCTGGGTCATTGCCATCCTGCGCTGGTGGAGGCGCTGAAAACCCAGGGGGAAACCCTGTGGCATACCAGCAACGTCTTTACCAACGAACCGGCGCTGCGTCTGGGCCGCAAGTTAATCAGCGCGACCTTCGCCGAACGCGTGCTGTTTATGAACTCCGGTACCGAAGCGAACGAAACCGCCTTCAAACTGGCGCGCTACTATGCCTCCACGCGCCACAGCCCGTACAAAACCAAAATCATTGCTTTCCACAACGCCTTCCACGGTCGCTCGCTGTTTACCGTTTCCGTCGGTGGACAGCCAAAGTATTCCGACGGTTTTGGACCAAAACCGGCCGATATTATCCATGTGCCGTTTAACGATCTGCATGCGGTAAAAGCGGTAATGGATGACCACACCTGCGCGGTGGTGGTGGAGCCGATCCAGGGAGAGGGCGGCGTAACGGCTGCCACGCCTGCGTTCCTGAAAGGGCTGCGCGACCTGTGCGATGAGCATCAGGCGCTGCTGGTATTTGATGAAGTGCAGTGCGGGATGGGCCGTACCGGCTCCCTGTTTGCCTACATGCATTACGGCGTGACGCCGGATATTCTGACCAGCGCCAAAGCGCTCGGCGGCGGCTTCCCGGTCAGTGCGGTATTAACGACGCAGGAGATTGCCTCCGCGTTCCACGTGGGTTCCCACGGCTCCACATACGGCGGCAACCCGCTGGCGAGTGCCGTCGCGGGTGCCGCGTTCGACATTATCAATACCCCTGAGGTTCTGAGCGGCGTCAATGCGAAGCGTGAGCTTTTCGTGAAACATTTGCAGCAGATTGATGACCAGTATGACGTCTTCAGCGAGATCCGCGGGATGGGGTTACTGATTGGCGCGGAGCTGAAGCCGCAGTACAAAGGCCGCGCGCGCGATTTCCTGCACGCCGCCGCCCATGAAGGGGTGATGGTGCTCAATGCCGGGCCGGACGTGATGCGCTTTGCGCCGTCGCTGGTGGTCGAAAATCAGGACATTGAAGACGGATTAAACCGTTTTGCCGCGGCGGTCGCGAAGATCGTAAACGCTTAAGACTCCGTTCGCGTTAAGCGACGGGTTAACCATATCCCGTGGTGAGGGCGCTGACGCCATGCTACCGACGAAATGGTGTGCATGGTGTTCAGATGTCCGAGAACGCGCTGCAGATGCTGCTCCAGGGTACTCATTGGCCCGTGGGTGAGCGTCTCTGGCGCCTCCAGAATGTTCGAATCCCCTGACTCGCCAGGCGCGTCATACTCGAGTCGCTGCTGACACCGCTGCAGGGCAATCTCACACGACTGCAGGTAGCGCTGCGCCAGATCGGGCGTCAGCATCGTATGTTCCCGCGCCAGCGTGGTCATGGCGTTGATATGCTCAACGATAAACTGGCTGTGCGTCACCCAGAGCTTCATGTCCGCCAGATAGTGCGAGTTAAAGCCGGGCTCCTGCATTGCCTGATTCAGCGAGTTAAACAGGGCGTTATGCGCCTGGTTGACCTTCATCCGCTGATACGCCAGCGGGGAGGGCTGCGGGTCGTCACTCAGGATCAGGCGAATGGCCTGCTGGTCGGCCTCCAGCGCATCGTGGGCGTTCTGTCTGAGCAGCCCGCTTTGCCACTGAGGCCACAGCCAGACCATGCCGCCAAAGGCAATCAGGCAGCCGATCAGGGTATCGACCAGCCTGGCGATAATAAACTGCTCGCCGTTGAGCGTGAGCAACTGCAGGGTATACACCGCCGTTACCGTAAAGCCCACCATCGCCCAGCCGTAGTTTTTGCGGATGATCAGGTAGCTCACCATCGTGATCACCAGCATCCCTGCCAGCGTATAGCCTTCCGGCACGTGAAAGTGCAGCGTAACGCCCGCAATGATCAGCCCCGCCATCGTTCCGCCTGCCCGGTGCAGAATGCGCACCCGCGTCGCGCCATAGCCGTTCTGGGTGACAAACAGGATGGTCATTAAAATCCAGTACGGTTTGGGCAGATGCAGCGCCATGCCCATCAGGCTGGCAATGCTCAGCATCACGCTAATTCGCGCGGCGTTGCGCAGGGCAGATGATTTAAGGGAGAGGTAGCTTCTGAGCGCCGGCAGCAGCGGCAGGCGTTTTTGTTTGTCGGCCATCAGGTCGCGCGGATAAAGCGGACGCTGGGTTCGTAACACGCGGGCGATACGGCTGAAGTGCCACGCGGCAAACTGACCCACTGGGTTGTCTTCATGCTGACGGGCAATCTTCTCCAGCGCGCCGAGCTGTTTGTCCATGTTAAAGCGCGTGGGGTAGCGGTGATACAGAATATCGTCAGCCAGCACCCGAAGGCGCGCGGAGACGGTTTGTGCGTTCCAGCGGATCACCGCTTCGGCATGGCTGCGCTCGACCAGTTTTTGCACCTCCTGCGGCTGGTGCAGGCTCACGGAGATATGCTCCTGTAAGTCCAGCCCCACCTGGAAGACGCGCAGTAGCCGCTTATATTCGTGGTTCTTATTGGCGGCGAGCGTATGCAGCTGCTGATAACACTGGCTTATCAGGTCCACCACCTTTTGCTGACGCGTCAGCAGGGGCGGCAGTGATTTTTCTGGATCGGTATGCTGGGTGAGCAAGGTGTATTTGGCTTCACAGTAATCCGCCAGCTGCACGTAGAGCAGGCTCAGGGATTCCCGCAGGGGCTGTTCCCGCCACAGCCAGAACCAAAACCAGTTAAACAGCCCGTACCACAGCGTACCGAGGGCGTAGATCAGTAGCGGCTCCCACACCGGCATGTTGCCCGCAAGGCTCAGCGTGAAGATGGCGGCAATCAGCGACGCGGGAAGCAAACGCGCGTGCAGTGAGCTGATTTCAGCGGTTACGCCCAGGGTCATCGCCAGGACGGTGAGGATCAGCGGCAGCGGGATATCGCGGGCCAGCAAAAGCTGCACGGCGAGGCTACAACCCGCAAACAGCGAGCCGCCCACGATCAGCCGTTTGAAAAAGCGCTTATGCGGTGTATCCAGACCGGCAATGTTGCAGCAGGCGGGAACGAGAGAGAAGAGCAGACCTTGCTGAAGATGGCCCAGAATCAGGCCCACGGCCACAGGAAGGCACAACACCAGCGTTTGTCGCAGTGCGTAGTTAACTTCCGGGTGATAAATCAGCCTGCGCCACATGGGGAATAGAGACAAAAACGGCGTGACACCTTGCGATGGCACGCCGTTTGAGCGGAATTAACGCGTTCCGTAAACCACGATGGTTTTACCGTGTGCGGAGATCAGGTTCTGATCTTCCAGCATTTTCAGAATACGGCCCACTGTTTCACGGGAGCAACCGACAATCTGACCGATTTCCTGACGGGTAATTTTAATTTGCATGCCATCAGGGTGAGTCATCGCATCGGGTTGTTTCGCCAGATTCAGCAGGGTCTGAGCGATACGGCCGGTCACGTCCAGGAAGGCGAGGTTACCCACTTTCTCAGATGTCACCTGCAGACGGCGCGCCATCTGCGAAGAAAGACGCATCAGGATGTCAGGGTTAACCTGAATCAACTGACGGAATTTCTTGTAGGAAATTTCAGCCACTTCACATGCTGTCTTTGCACGAACCCAGGCGCTACGTTCCTGGCCTTCTTCAAACAGGCCCAGTTCACCGATGAAATCGCCCTGGTTCAGATAAGAAAGGATCATCTCTTTCCCTTCTTCATCTTTGATCAGCACTGCCACCGAGCCTTTGACGATGTAATACAACGTTTCCGCTTTTTCACCCTGGTGAATCAGCGTGCTCTTCGATGGGTACTTATGAATGTGGCAATGAGACAAGAACCATTCGAGAGTCGGGTCTGTTTGCGGTTTGCCAAGCACCATGCGCTGTTATCCTCTGTTATAAGCTGTCACCAGAGTCATAAGATGCATCCGGACTCTGGGGTTGCAATCGAATTCTTACCCATACCCTGGGAAGTCGGCTATCGTAACGTTTCGCAGCCAGTAAAGTTTGATGTCCTCTGCATACATGTGTAACGTCAATGTATTACTGTAGCATCCTGAGTGTTTTAGCATAGCTTTCGCCGCGTGTCTCCTGGTGTCTCGCTTCAGCATGACGCAGGTCGCCTTCCATTGCGAGAAATGTAACGCACGCGTAATCTGTCACCAAAAATGCAACGTTGGAGTGAGTGAATATGCAAGCGCGTGTGAAATGGGTTGAAGGTTTAACGTTCCTGGGCGAGTCCGCTTCAGGACACCAGATTTTGATGGATGGTAACTCCGGCGATAAAGCACCAAGCCCAATGGAAATGGTGCTGATGGCAGCAGGTGGATGCAGTGCAATTGATGTGGTGTCGATCCTGCAAAAAGGCCGTCACGATGTGACCGACTGCGAAGTAAAACTCACCTCAGAACGCCGCGAAGAGGCACCACGCCTGTTCACCCACATTAACCTGCATTTCATCGTCAGCGGGAAAGAACTGAAAGACGCGGCGGTCTCACGCGCGGTCGATCTTTCAGCGGAGAAATACTGCTCGGTCGCCTTAATGCTCGAGAAAGCGGTAAAAATTACGCATTCGTATGAAGTGATCGACGCCTGATATTGGGGGCATCGTTCACCCTGATGCCCTCACCGAAACCCTCTCCCACGCGGAGAGGGAAATCATCAGGCGATTTTCTTCCCTTCTATCAACCGCTGTACCAACGGCATCATAATTAATTCCATTGCCAGCCCCATTTTTCCGCCCGGAACCACTAACGTATTCATGTGCGAAATAAACGAGCCCTGCAGCATCGCCAGCAGCCAGGGGTAATCAATGCCGTCGAGATTGCGGAAATGGATAACCACAAAGCTCTCATCCAGCGACGGGATACTTTTGGCCGCGAACGGGTTAGAGGTATCGACTGTCGGTACGCGCTGGAAGTTGATATGCGTGCGGGAGAACTGCGGCGTCAGGTAAGTAATGTAGTCTTCCATGGAGCGCACGACGGAATCCATCACCGCCTCGCGTGAATGGCCGCGCTCGCTGATGTCACGCGTCAGCTTCTGGATCCACTCAAGGTTCACGATGGGCACCACGCCAACCAGCAGATCCACGTGACGCGCCACGTCATGCTGCGGCGTCACCACGCCACCGTGCAACCCTTCGTAAAACAGGACGTCGGTCGGTTCCGGCAGCGGTTGCCAGGGGGTAAAGGTGCCTGGCACCTGGTTCCAGGGAACGGCTTCATCGTAGGTGTGCAGATATTTGCGTGACTGCCCCTTGCCGCTCTGGCCGTACTCCTGAAAGGTTTGCTCCAGCAGGCCGAAGTCATTGGCCTCCGGGCCGAAGTAGCTGATGTGTTTACCCAGATCGCGCGCCTTGCGGATAGCCATATCCATCTCCGGGCGCGTGTAGCGGTGAAAGCTATCGCCTTCGACCTCCGCCGCGCGGAGATTCAGTTGGGCGAAAATCTTACGAAAAGCGAGGCTGGTCGTGGTGGTTCCCGCACCACTCGAACCCGTAACGGCAATAACCGGATGTCTGGCAGACATAGCAACTCCCTGACTGGAAAGGTTTAAAGATCAGCCATGAAACGCGTTGCGGGGCATGATATTGACCGTCTCATGCAGTTCAGACCATACCAGCACCACGTCGCCGCTTTTGAGTTGGCGCTTCACATCGTTGACCTTTTGCTCAAGCGAACGTTCATGTTCACCATAATCGGTACCTTCGCGCAAGACAAAGCTTTCAATCAGATTATCGAGCGTTTCGGGGGAGAGATCCTGCCACGGAATAATCATTTTGCACCGTCCAGATAAGGGGTAAGCCAGTCAGGAATACGCGACTCCAGCCACATTTTCGGGCGGCGCAACGTTCCACCGATGAACCCCACGTGACCACCATGCTCTGTCAGCTGATAGTGAACGTTGGCAGGCAGAAATTCCTGCGCGGGGATTGAGTGATGATCCATAAACGGGTCATCTTTGGCATGAATGATAAGCGTCGGTTGCGTGATCTTGCTGAGCAGCGGCATGGCGCTGCACTGACGGTAGTAGTCAATCGCATCGGCAAAACCGTGAATTTTGGCGGTGATCAGATCGTCGAATTCGCGGATGCGACGGACCTTTTTCAACTGACGCAGGCTCACCGGCAGCGTATCCGGATAGGCCTTCAACTTGCGCGCCGCGTTGGCTTTCAGCAGGTTGAGCAGGTAACGCTGATAGACCCGGGAAAAGCCTTTCTCCATATGGTAGCTGCACTGCTCCAGCATAAAGGGCGCGGAGACAATGACGGCCGCATCCAGCGGCACGGTGTCGCCCTCTTTTGCCAGCAGGCAGGCCAGCATATTGCCGCCCAGCGAGTAGCCCACGGCCGCCGTCGGGACGGTACCAAAGTTTTCCCGTAACCAGTGTAAAAACCAGGTGCCGTCTTCGGTTTCACCCGAGTGATAGATGCGCTTCTGGCGATTCGGTTCGCCGCTACAGCCGCGAAAGTGCATCACCACGCCGAGCCAGCCCCGCGCTTTGGCTGCCTGGATGAGCCCGTGTGCATAGGGACTGTGCAGACTGCCTTCCAGACCGTGAAAGACCACCAGACGCGGCTTGTGGCGCGCCTGTTCTGGCTCTTCGCTCCATGCCAGGTCCAGAAAGTCACCGTCCGGTAAGTCCAGTCGTTGCCAGTGCGGCGTAAACTGAACCTTACGGCGGATGAGTCGCGGCAGCATGGTCTGCAGATGGCAATTGGCCACGCCGCGCATGGGCACGAACTCGGTGCTGTCTTCGGCGATGATGTCGAAGTCTGATGGAATGATTTGGCTCATAACGGCGATGCTAATTCTTGTCAGTTATTTTCTGTTCTTTCCGAATTGTACCCCGTTTAGCCTGGTTTTCCGAAACATGAACTGATCTCGATCACAAATATTTACCTTGATTATTACTCTCAGGCTAATGATTCCGCCCTGCGCTTAATTGATGACTTCCTCGCCACAGCGCACACTTTACTCAACGTTAAGCAAATCAGAATGATGTGCTGAATCAGGAGGTTAATAATGTTATCTGGGCAAACACCCACCCGGCAATGGAACACACGACGCACCGAGAAAGCGCGTCGTCTGGCCTCCGTACCGGTGCAGGGCAAGGTACTGCCAACCGGCGATCTTGTCGCCATGCTGGAAAAACTGATCGCGCCTGGCGACAAAGTCGTTCTGGAAGGTAATAACCAGAAGCAGGCCGATTTCCTTTCACGCTCGCTGGCTGAAGTGAACCCGCAAATCGTGCATGACCTGCACATGATTATGCCAAGCGTGGGCCGTAGCGAGCATCTGGATATCTTTGAGAAAGGTATCGCCCGCAAGCTGGACTTCTCCTTCTCCGGTACCCAGAGCCTGCGCATCTCGCAGCTGCTGGAAGATGGTCAGCTCGAAATTGGCGCTATCCATACCTACATAGAACTCTATTCACGTCTGTACGTGGACCTCTCGCCAAACGTGGCGCTGATTGCCGGCTTTAAAGCGGACCGAAAAGGTAATCTTTATACCGGTGCAAGCACCGAAGATACCCCCGCGCTGGTGGAAGCGGCCGCGTTCCATGACGGCATTGTCATCGCACAGGTGAATGAGCTGGTGGACGACGAATGCGACCTGCCGCGCGTTGATATTCCCGGCTCCTGGATTGACTTCGTGGTGGTGGCCGACAAACCGTTCTTTATCGAACCGCTGTTTACCCGCGACCCGCGTCTCATCAAACAGGAACATATCCTGATGGCGATGATGGCCATTAAGGGCATTTATGCGGAACATCAGGTGCAATCCCTGAACCACGGGATTGGTTTCAATACCGCGGCGATTGAACTGCTGCTGCCGACCTACGGTGAACAGCTCGGCCTGAAAGGCAAAATCTGTAAACACTGGACCCTTAACCCGCACCCAACCCTGATCCCGGCGATTGAAAGCGGCTGGGTGGAAAGCGTGCACTGCTTCGGCGGCGAACTGGGGATGGAAGAGTACATTCGTGCACGTCCGGATATCTTCTTTACCGGTGCCGACGGCTCTATGCGTTCCAACCGCGCCTTCTGTCAGCTGGCAGGCCAGTACGCCGTTGATATGTTCATCGGGTCAACCCTGCAGGTCGACGGGTATGCCAACTCCTCAACCGTGACCCGTGGTCGTCTCTCTGGTTTCGGCGGTGCGCCAAACATGGGTCATGACCCGCATGGTCGTCGTCATGCCACCCCGGCCTGGCTGAACATGATCACCGAACCTGATCCGATGCAGCGCGGTAAAAAACTCGTCGTCCAGATGGTGGAAACCTTCCAGGCAGGCGTGAAACCGACCTTTGTGGAAAAACTCGATGCTGTTGACGTTGCGAAAGCGTCCGGGATGCCTCTGGCTCCGGTCATGATCTACGGCGACGACGTGACACATGTGCTGACGGAAGAGGGGATTGCTTACCTCTATCGCGCAGAAAGTCTTGAAGAGCGCCGGGCGATGGTTGCGGCCGTCGCGGGGATCACCGATATCGGTCTGGGCGTCGATGCCAAACGTGTGGCGCAGTTGCGCCAGAGCGGCAAAGTGGTTTACCCGGAAGATATGGGGATTCGTCGCACCGATGCCACCCGTTCTCTGCTGGCAGCAGGCAGCGTGTCAGACCTGGTTGAATGGTCTGGCGGTCTTTACAACCCACCTGCGAAATTCCGGAGCTGGTAATGAAACTTCTGCCCCAGATTCAGGTTGAAGGCGGTGCCGAATGGCTGGCGCGAACCGCCACGCAGTGTCTGATTGACGAAGCACAGTTAAGCCCGAAACCCGGTCTGGTGGACAGTCGGGGGAACGGCGCGCACCACGATCTGTCGCTCGCGTTGATGGAGCGTTCCGCGCGCAGCCTGACCCCCACGTTTCAGGCGCTGGCGCAACACAGCTGGCAGCGTCCGGCGGATATTGCGCTCAGGCAAACCATAGGGCGACTCGGCCGTGAAGGTGAGCAGCAGATGATGGCGGCTACCGACGGTGTAAATACCCACCGCGGCGCGATTTGGGCGCTGGGGCTGCTGGTCAGTGCCGTGGCGATGCTCGGTGGCGATGCCAGCGCGCAGGCGGTAGCGAATACCGCGGCACAGCTGGCGAAACTGCCCGATGACGCGGCGCCGAAAGTGTTCAGCAAAGGGCTACGCGCCACGCGCCGCTACCGGGTTCCGGGCGCACGTGAAGAGGCTCAGCAGGCATTTCCACACGTGATGCAGCGTGCTCTGCCGCAGCTTCGTCTGAGCCGTCTTAACGGCAGCAGCGAAACGTACGCAAGGCTCGATGCGCTGATGGCCATCATGACGTCGCTTACCGACACCTGCGTGCTGTCGCGCGCCGGGATGGCGGGGCTGGAGGCCATGCAGAACGGTGCGCGTGCGGTGCTGAGCGCCGGAGGATGCGCGACATCCGCAGGCCAGATGGCGCTGGCGAGATTAGACCGTCACATGCTGGCACTCAATGCCTCACCGGGCGGAGCAGCCGACCTGCTTGCCGCCACGCTGTTTCTCGATCGCATCGAAACGCCTTATTCAAAGCATTAAGAGGATGTTATGGAAAAAATCACATTAACCATGCCAGCGAGCCGCGCGTTAAGCGGCAAAGCGCTCGCAGGGGTTGTTGGTTCCGGGGATATGGAGGTGCTGTTTGCCGCCGAACCGGGCCAGACGTTAACCATTGATATCACCACGTCCGTCGACAACAGCCGCGGTCGCTGGGAGGCGTTATTCAACCGCCTGCACACCGTCAGCAGCCTGCCTGCAGGAAAACTGACGATCCACGACTTTGGCGCGACGCCGGGGGTGGCACGCATTCGTATCGAACAGGTTTTTGAAGGGGTGAGCCATGCGTGATGATCGGAGTTTTATTGAATTAAAAGCTCGCCAGCGTGCGCAGGCATTGCTGGACGACGGGAGCTATCGCGAACTGCTGGATCCTTTTGAAGGCATTATCTCCCCGTGGCTGGGGCCGCAGGGTATCGTTCCTCAGGCCGATGACGGCATGGTGGTCGCCAAAGGCACCCTCAACGGCCAGCCTGCGGTAGTGGTGGCGATCGAAGGTGCGTTCCAGGGCGGCAGCATGGGCGAAGTGTCCGGCGCCAAAATGGCGGCCGCGCTGGAGCTGGCAGCAGAAGATAACCGCAACGGGATCCCGACGCAGGCGGTACTGTGTCTCGAAACCGGCGGCGTGCGTCTGCAGGAAGCCAACCTGGGCCTGGCGGCCATTGCCGATATTCATGCGGCAATTGTTGACCTGCGTCGTTACACCCCGGTGGTCGGGATTGTGGCCGGGACCGTGGGCTGCTTCGGTGGGATGTCTATCGCTGCTGCACTGTGCAGCTACCTGATTGTCACCCGCGAAGCGCGTCTCGGTCTGAATGGTCCTCAGGTTATCGAGCAGGAAGCGGGAATTGAAGAGTATGACTCCCGCGACCGTCCGTTTATCTGGAGCATGACCGGTGGCGAAGTCCGCTATGAAAGCGGCCTGGTGGATGCGCTGGTTGGCGATGGCGTGAACGCGGTGAAAGCGGCGATGAACGACGCGATTGCCAAAGGCGTGCCTGCAAAACATCGCACCGATAACTATGACGATTACCTGAACCGTCTGACGAATTTCGACACCCGCAAACAGGCCGATGCCGAACAGATTAAAGCGCTCTTTGCCCGGGAGGTGAAATGATGACTAACTCAGTAAGCCGTGGCGAACTCTGGCTGCAAACGCTCGCGCCGAACGCCAGACGCCTGGAAGGGTTATGCCCGTCTGTACAGGCGGCCGATGGTGAACTTAACGGTGAAACGGTACGTTTTGTTGCCGTGGTACCGGATGCCAACAACCACTTCCCGCGCGCGGCGAAAGGGGAAGTCGGTCTGCTGGAAGGCTGGACGCTGGCAAAAGTGGTGAGCGAAACCGTTGCCGCCGATGCCAACAGCGCCGTGAAGCGCCCGATCGTGGCGGTGATTGACGTGCCAAGCCAGGCCTATGGCCGTCGTGAAGAGGCATTTGGTATTCACCAGGCGTTGGCCGGCGCGGCGGCGGCCTATGCTAACGCGCGTCTGGCCGGCCATCCGGTGATTGGGCTTATCGTTGGTAAAGCGATGTCCGGCGCGTTTCTGGCGCACGGGTACCAGGCAAACCGCCTGATTGCCTTTAACGATAAAGGCGTGCTGATCCATGCCATGGGTAAAGAGTCTGCGGCGCGTATTACGCTACGTACCGTGGACGCGCTGGAAAAACTGGCGGCAACGATCCCGCCAATGGCCTATGACATCAGCAACTACGCCACACTGGGGCTGCTTTCCAACCTGCTGGACATCAGCAACCCGGATGCCCCTTCTGAAAACGATCTGACGCAGGTGAAAACCACGCTGCAACAGGCCATCCATGACGCTCGTCAGGACAACACCCTGAAAAACCGTCTCGGTGCTGACAATCGCCGCAGCTCTGCCCTCGTACGCGAACGCATGCGGGCAAGCTGGTAAGTAAAAAGAGACCTGCCAGATGCACTCCCCGCGGACGTAACCGTTACGTCCGCGCGGGAACCTGCATCCTGAAAATAATAATCATCGCGCCAGTGCTTAAACTTTTTTACTACAGGTGAATTATGACTTACGTAATTGTTCATGCTCTTGCACCGATTTTCGTCATCATGCTGCTGGGATTCTGGGCCGGTAAGGCAAAGATGGTCGATAACAAAAATGTCTCCCTGCTCAATATTTTCGTCATGGATTTTGCTTTGCCTGCCGCGCTGTTCAGCGCCACGGTGCAAACCCCGTGGACCGGCATCGTAGCCCAGTCACCGCTGATTCTGGTGCTGACCCTGGCGATGTGGATAACCTACGCGGCCATTTACTTCCTCGCGACCAGCGTCTTTAAAAAATCCCCACAGGATGCCGCCGTGCTTACGCTGACGGTTGCGCTGCCAAACTATGCCGCGCTTGGCTTGCCGATTCTGGGCAGCGTGCTGGGTGAAAGTTCTTCAACCTCACTGTCCGTGGCGGTCTCTATTGCCTGTGGTTCGGTACTGATGACGCCGTTCTGCCTGCTGATTCTGGAACGTGAAAAAGCGCGTGCCGAAGGCAATAACTCCGGTTCAACGCTCTCGATGCTGCCGGTGCTGATGTGGCGCTCGATTAAAAAACCGATTGTGATGGGTCCCCTGCTGGGTGTGATTTTGTCTGCTATCGGCATCAAAATGCCTGAACTTGTTCTGGCCGCCATTAAGCCACTGGGGCTTTCTGCAACGGCTGCCGCGCTGTTCCTGACCGGGGTGATCCTCTCTGCGCGTAAGCTGCAGATCAACACCATGGTGATTACCTCAACCGTAGCCAAGCTTCTGATCCAGCCTGCGATTGCCTGGGGTATCGTTCTGATCTTCGGTCTGCACGGCTCCGTGGCGATCACCGCTATCCTGATGATTGCGCTCTCAGCCGGTTTCTTCGGCGTGGTGTTCGGTAACCGCTTTGGCGTGCAGTCTCCGGATGCGGAAGCGGTGCTGCTGTTAAGCTCGGTACTGTGTATCCTGTCGCTGCCACTGTTTATCTCGCTGACTTCAGGAATGTAATCATGACCACAACATTACGCCCTCACGACCTCATCTGGCTTAACGCGCGTGACGCGCTGGAAGGCATCACTGACGACTGGGTGGATGCGGTATGGCATACCGGTTTACCGGTGGTCGTGCGGCGTGATGTTGATAACGCTGGCCGTATTCCCGTTGGCGTACGCGGTTTACGCCGCGACCAGCGGGCGGCCGGTTGGGTGAAGCCAGACAACGTCGTGCGGGTGGTCTCACCCGAGGCGTTGAGCGTGACCGCCGATCTTCTGCGTTCACCGTTTGTGACTCAGCCACCGGTTCAGGTGGCATTGCAACTTTCTCAGCAGTCATGGCCGTGGACGTGGGGAATTACGGGCAGCACGGGCTACGCCCTGGCGACCGGTATCCCGGTCATTCATGCCGACAGCGATCTCGATCTGCTGGTGCGAGCCCCTCAGCCTCTGTCGGCTGACGCTTTTCGTGTCTGGGCGTCACAGCTCAGCCGCGCGTTATGTCGGGCAGACACCCAGGTCGACACCCCTGAAGGCGGCTTTGCGCTGACGGAGTGGCTGCGCAACGGCAAAACGTTGCTGAAGACCCGCCGTGGGCCACGTCTGGTGGCGGACCCGTGGCACAGGGAGGAGTGATGAAAATACTGTTTACCTTTCCAGGGCAGGGCACCCAGCATGTCGGTATGCTGCAAAACCTGCCTGGCACGACGCTGGAGCGGGCCCGCGAGGTATTGGGTGGCGAAGTCGATACGCTGGATACCGCGGCAGCGTTAACCCACACGCGAGCCGTTCAGCTTTCGTTGTTAATTGCCGGTGTTGCCTGGGCGCGTGAGCTTGAACAACACGGCGTGGCACCGGATATCGTCAGCGGTCTGTCTATTGGCGCGTATCCGGCCGCGGTCATTGCCGGAGCGCTGGAATTTGCCGACGCGCTGAAGCTGGTCGCGCTGCGTGGCGATCTCATGGAGCAAGCCTATCCGCACGGTTATGGCCTGACCGCGATAATGGGGCTGACCCTGCCTCAGGTTGAAGCGCTGCTGGAAGGCACCGGAACGTATATCGCCAATTTGAACGCGGAAACACAGATTGTGATCGCCGGCACCGATGAGGGGATGGCGCAGGTGGCGAAACGCGCGCTGGCAAAAGGGGCTAATAAGGCGCATCGGCTGACCGTCAGCGTGCCTTCCCATTGCGAGCTGTTGGCGGAGCCGGCGCACAAGCTGGTGGAGGCATTCACATCCGTCACGCTCACACGCCCGCGCTGTGCTTACCTGAGCGGCAGCACAGGACGCGTGCTCTGGACGCCTGAGAAAATCGCGGACGATCTGGCGATGAATATGGCGCGCACGGTGCGCTGGCAGGAAGCGGTGATTTCTGCCAACGAGCGTGAAGCTCGGCTGGCGATTGAAATGCCACCAGGCGGAGTACTGACCTGCCTGACGCGTCAGGCGGCCTGGGAAGGGGAGTCGGTTTCGCTGGAGCGCAGTGGTGTAGACGTGGCGGTACACCTCGCTAAGCGGCTACAGCGGTAGGGTCTGCGCAGGGTCGGTGGCGATACTGCGGGCATACATTCGCCCTTCGGCTGCCAGTGCCCGCAGGCTGGGGTCTTGCTCGCGGTTGCGGGCAAACACAATGGCAATCAACTGCTGCATTTGATACGGCTGGGCCAGCTTCAGTAGCTGTACTGAGTTCTCATACACTTTCTTCATTCTGCCTGGCATGAGCGTAAAGCCCACGCCCGCCTGCACCAGACTCAGCATCGAGAAAATGTCATTTACGCGGGTGACGATTTCCGGTTCGAAACCGGCAATATGAAACGCCTCCTGAAACCCGGCGTAGGTGGCAAACCCTTCCGACAGCGCGACAAACTTCTGGTCTTTGTAATCACGTAAGTCGGCAGGCCCGCTGGTGTTCAGCGTGGCAGAGGCAGGCGCGGCAAGAAAAATGTCGTCATGGAACAGGGGGAGCACTTCCAGACTGTTGCGGTCGATATCGCTTTCGGAAATAGAGATGAGGATGGCGTCGAGCAAACCGTCGTCCAGCATACGCAACAGGGTCTCGTTAGAGCCCATCGTCAGGTCCATCTCCAGGTCCGGACGGCGCAGTTTCATCCCCATAATCAGGTGTGGCACGGTTTCCAGCGTCAGCGAGTAGAGCGTGCCGACGCGCAGTCGTCCCTGGCCAACACCGGCCGTTTTGCGCGCTTCTTCCAGCCCGCGCGCCATTACCTGCATCACTTCCTGACAATATTCCAGCAGCGTCCAGGCTGAAGGCAGCGCAATGAGATTGCGACCTTTGTGCGTAAAGAGCGGGCAGCGCACATTTTCTTCGAGAGTATGCAGCGCGCGGTGCACGCTAACGCCGCTCAGGCCAAGCGCTTCGGCGGTACGGGCGATGTTGCCCTTCTCCATAAAGGTCATGAAGATGCTGAGTTTACGAAATGTAATGTCGCTCGTGATATCGAAACTCATAACCCTCCCGGGGATTTAGTCGGCCTGCAGCATGGCTTCCAGCTGTTCCTGGGCGTCCAGCCACGCCATCTCGCACGCTTCGAGGCTGGATTTCGTCTTCGCCTGTGTCTGCAGGCAGTCGGTCAGTTCCGCCTTACGGCTCTGGTCATACAGACCGCTGTCGCCCAGCTTCTCTTCAACGGTAGCCAGCAGAGCGTTAAGTTTCTCCATCTCCTTTTCGAGACGGGCAATCTCTTTACGCAGCGGCTGGGTCTGAGTACGCAGTTCCGCTTCACGGCGCTTCTGGTCTTTACGCGCCTGGGCGCTGTTGGCGTTATCTTTCGACGAGTCGTCCGGCTGGTTTTCCTGCTTCTGCACGTCCGTTAGCCACTGCTGATAGTCTTCCAGATCGCCATCGAACGGCTCGACTTTGCCATCGTGCACTAAATAGAGAACGTCCGTTGTGGAGCGGATCAGGTGACGATCGTGCGAGACGACAACCAGCGCGCCTTCAAACTCAATTAACGCTTCGGTCAGCGCCTGACGCATGTCGAGATCGAGGTGGTTTGTAGGTTCATCGAGCAGCAACAGGTTCGGACGCTGCCAGACGATAAGCGCCAGCACCAGACGCGCTTTCTCGCCGCCGGAGAAACGTTCGGTGTTTTCGGTGACTTTATCGCCCTGGAAGCCAAAGCCGCCAAGGTAATCGCGCAGCTTCTGCTCCATCTCCTGCGGCGCCAGTCGCGCGAGGTGCTGGATGGGCGATTCATCTGCGCGTAAGAATTCCAGCTGATGCTGGGCGAAGTAGCCAAGCTTAATGCCTTTTGCCAGGCCGATCTCGCCGCTGACCGGGTTAAGCTCGCCCGCGAGTAGTTTAATCAGCGTCGATTTACCGGCGCCGTTACGTCCCAGCAGACCAATACGTGAACCCGGCACCAGGTTGAGCTTGATGGAGTCGAGAATAATGCGATCGCCGTAGCCAGCGCTCACCTTTTCCATCTTCAGCAGTGGGTTCGGCAGGCTCTCGGGCTCGCGAAAACTGAAGTGGAACGGGTTATCGACGTGCGCCGGGGCGATCATCTCCATGCGTTCCAGCATCTTGATGCGGCTCTGGGCCTGCTTGGCTTTAGAGGCTTTTGCCTTGAAGCGGTCAACAAAGCTTTGCAGATGCGCCACGCGCTGCTGCTGGCTTTCGTACATCGCCTGCTGTTGAGCAAGGCGCGTCGCGCGCTGGCGCTCGAATGAGCTGTAGTTGCCGGTGTATTCAAACAGGCTTTGCTGTTCGATATGAATGATTTTATCCACCACCGGGTCGAGGAAGTCGCGGTCGTGGGAGATCAGAATCAGAGTGCCCTGATAGCTCTTGAGCCACTTCTCCAGCCAAATAACCGCATCGAGATCGAGGTGGTTAGTGGGTTCATCAAGCAGCAGCAGGTCGGAACGGCAAATCAGTGCCTGCGCCAGGTTAAGGCGCATACGCCAGCCACCGGAGAAGTCGCTGACGGGGCGTTCAAGCTGTTCGTTGCTGAAACCCAGACCGTGCAGCAGGCTGGAGGCGCGGGAGCGAATGGTCCATGCGTCGATGGCGTCCAGCTTACCGTGGACGGTGGCGATAGCATGACCGTCATTACGCTCGTTGGCGGCGTTCAGTTCAGCTTCCAGCTTACGGTATTCACGATCGCCGTCGATAACATAGTCGAGAGCGGGTTCGCTCAGGGCAGGCGTCTCCTGATTTACCCAGGCAAGCTGCCAGTTGCCCGGATAGGTAAAGTTACCGCCGTCAGCGCTAATCTCGTTTTTCAGCAGCGCAAGCAGGGTCGATTTTCCGCAGCCGTTTTTGCCGACCAGACCCACTTTTTGACCGGGATTGATAGTGGCGGAGGCGTTATCCAGCAGGACGCGCACGCCGCGGCGAATTTGTAACGAGGAGAAAACAATCATAGAAGCGCCGTATGTTCCGACTATGTTAATTTGTCATTATGATAATGTAAGGTGTGGGCCATTTTCCGCACCGGGCCGCCATGGTAGCCCAAAACAACGACGATACACAAAAACAGAAACAGAAACAGAACCGGGAGGGGAGTGATGTCTCAGACAGCGAAAGTGCTGCTGCTGTATGCCCATCCGGAATCTCAGGACTCGGTGGCAAACCGGGTTCTGCTTAAGCCGGCTACTCAGCTCAGCAATGTGACGGTGCACGATCTCTACGCGCACTATCCTGATTTCTTTATTGATATTCCTTACGAGCAGGAACTGCTGCGTCAGCATGACGTGATAGTGTTCCAGCATCCGCTTTATACCTATAGCTGTCCGGCACTGCTGAAAGAGTGGCTGGACCGTGTGCTGAGCCGGGGGTTCTCCAGCGGGGTGGGGGGCAACCAGCTGGCGGGAAAGTACTGGCGCAGTGTCATTACGACCGGTGAGCCAGAGAGCGCTTACCGCCACGACGGTCTTAACCGTTATCCCATGAGCGATATCCTGCGGCCGTTTGAGCTGACGGCCGCGATGTGCCGCATGCACTGGATGAGCCCGATTATTGTCTACTGGGCGCGTCGCCAGAAGCCTGAAGCGCTGGCGAGCCACGCCAGAGCGTATGGCGATTGGCTGGCATCACCGATTTCGGCGGGAGGTCGCTAATGGAAGGATCGAATTTACTCCTGGCCGGCGTGCTGTTTTTATTTGCAGCAGTGGTGGCGGTTCCGCTGGCCGCCCGGCTGGGCATTGGCGCGGTGCTGGGCTACCTGCTGGCCGGGATCGCCATTGGCCCCTGGGGGCTGGGATTCATCAGCGATGTGGATGAAATTCTCCACTTCTCTGAACTGGGCGTGGTGTTCCTGATGTTCATCATTGGCCTCGAACTGAACCCGTCAAAACTGTGGCAGCTCCGGCGATCGATATTTGGCGTGGGGGCGGCGCAGGTCTTGTTCAGTGCCGCGATTCTGGCCGGGCTGTTAATGCTGACCAACTTCTCGTGGCAGGCGGCGGTGATCGGCGGAATAGGTCTTGCGATGTCGTCGACAGCGATGGCGCTGCAGCTAATGCGTGACAAAGGGATGAACCGCAACGAGGCAGGACAGCTGGGCTTTTCGGTACTGCTGTTTCAGGACCTGGCCGTGATCCCGGCGCTGGCACTGGTGCCGTTACTGGCAGGCTCTGGTGACGATCATTTTGACTGGGTCAAAATCTCCATGAAGGTGCTGGCCTTCGCCGGCATGCTGATTGGCGGACGTTTCCTGCTGCGGCCGGTGTTTCGTTTTATTGCCGCCTCTGGCGTGCGCGAGGTGTTTACTGCCGCGACGCTGCTGCTGGTGCTGGGCTCGGCATTGTTTATGGATGCGCTGGGGCTGTCGATGGCGCTCGGTACGTTTATCGCCGGGGTGCTTCTTGCCGAAAGCGAATATCGTCATGAACTGGAAACGGCTATCGATCCGTTTAAAGGGCTGCTGTTAGGGTTGTTCTTTATTTCGGTGGGAATGGCGCTCAACCTGGGCGTGCTCTATACCCATTTGCTGTGGGTGGTGATGAGCGTTGTTGTGCTGGTGGCGGTAAAAACGCTGGTGCTGTATGTCATGGCACGGATATACGGGCTGCGCAGTTCCGAGCGCATGCAGTTTGCCAGCGTCTTAAGTCAGGGCGGAGAGTTCGCGTTCGTGCTGTTCTCCACCGCCTCCTCCCAGAAGCTGTTTAAAGACGATCAGATGGCGCTGCTGCTGGTAACGGTCACGCTGTCGATGATGACCACCCCGCTGCTCATCAGGCTGGTGGATAAGCTGCTCTCACGGCGCTTAAATCCGACAGAGGATGAAGATGAGATGCCGTGGGTGGAGGATGATAAGCCGCAGGTGATTGTGGTGGGCTTTGGCCGCTTTGGGCAGGTGATTGGACGTCTGCTGATGGCGAACAAAATGCGCATTACGGTACTGGAGCGCGATATCAGCGCGGTGAACCTGATGCGTAAATACGGCTACAAGGTTTACTACGGCGACGCGACCCAGCTCGAACTGTTGCGTTCAGCGGGAGCAGAAGCGGCAGAATCCATCGTGATTACCTGCAACGATCCGGAAGATACGATGAAGCTGGTGGAACTGTGCCAGCAGCATTTCCCGCATCTGCATATTCTGGCGCGTGCGCGTGGACGTGTTGAAGCGCACGAACTGCTGCAGGCAGGTGTGAAGCACTTCTCCCGTGAGACATTTTCCAGTGCGCTGGAGTTGGGACGTAAAGCGCTGATTTCGCTGGGCATGCATCCTCATCAGGCTCAGCGGGCCCAGATGCATTTTCGCCGGCTGGACATGCGAATGCTGCGCGAATTAATGCCGGTACACTCTGATACGGCGCAGATCTCCCGCGTGCGGGAAGCGCGTCGGGAGCTGGAAGAGATTTTCCAGCGAGAGATGCAACAGGAACGACGCCAGCTCGATGGCTGGGATGAATTTGAATAAAGGGTAACGAAAGATGGCTGTACGTAAACGCTTTATTGCGGGCGCAAAATGCCCGAGCTGCCAGGCGCAAGATACGCTGGCGATGTGGCGGGAAAATAATATTGATGTCGTAGAGTGTGTTAAGTGCGGTCATCAGATGCGCGAGGCGGATAAAGAAGCCCGCGATCATGTTCGCAAAGAAGAGCAAGTTATCGGGATTTTTCATCCGGACTAGCGATATGCCCTGAGTTTTTTTAAGCTAAAGGGTACACGGGTGCAGATTTCCGCTACAATCTGCGCCAGCAATTTTCCCTTGCTCAGGAGATATCATGAAAGTAGCAAAAGACCTGGTGGTCAGCCTGGCCTATCAGGTACGTACAGAAGACGGTGTGTTGGTTGATGAGTCTCCGGTGAGTGCGCCGCTTGACTACCTGCATGGTCACGGTTCCCTGATTTCCGGCCTGGAAAACGCGCTGGAAGGTCACGACGTTGGCGACAAATTCGACGTTGCTGTTGGCGCGAACGACGCTTACGGTCAGTACGACGACAACCTGGTGCAGCGCGTTCCTAAAGACGTGTTCATGGGCGTTGACGAACTGCAGGTTGGCATGCGCTTCCTGGCTGAAACTGACCAGGGTCCGGTTCCTGTTGAAATCACTGAAGTGGAAGACGACCACGTTGTGGTTGACGGCAACCACATGCTGGCTGGCCAGAACCTGAAATTCAACGTAGAAGTTGTTGCGATCCGTGAAGCGACCGAAGAAGAGCTGGCTCATGGCCACGTTCACGGTGCGCACGGTCACGACCATGACCACGATCACGGCCACGACGGCTGCTGTGGTGGTCACGGCCACGATCACGACCATGGTCACGACCACGGTAAAGGTGGTTGCGGTAACGGCGGCTGCGGTTGCCACTAATTCCGTTATGCGGAAAATAAAAAAGCGGGATAATAATCCCGCTTTTTTTACGCCTCAATAGTGAGGTGGTGGCGTCTCTTCTGACTGAGAGGCAATATGTGACGGCTGTGTGGCCTTCAGTTTGTCCGTCAGCAGGCGCATGAGATCCCGCAGTTTCGCCATTTCCAGTTCATGTGCGGTCACGGTCTGGTTTAGCTCTTCGATGGTGATGTCCTGAAAAGCCAGGCGGCTTTCCAGCTCAGCCATTCTCGCTTCTAACATTGTGTCCTTCATCATTCACCTCGTTGTATCTCATTAACCACAATCGGCCAGCGGCGGCGAAGTTTAACTGAGTTTATCCTTAAGTTCAGTATCTATCCCCTTGGCAAGAAACTTATTTAAACAAAAATAGTCTGAAAAGTGGCGAGAATCGGGAGAGTCTGTCTGTAGATTTCTTCCGCAACGTTTTATAGTACGTAACTCATTTACGTTTAACGCTGGGGTGAGAGTCCCCAGGCCCTGGAGATATGGATGAAATCACTGTTTAAAGTAACGCTGCTGGCGACGACGATGGCTGTTGCGCTGAACGCGCCGCTGTCCTTCGCTGCTGATACTGCTGCGAAGCCTGCTGCAACTGCAGACAGCAAAGCGGCGTTCAAAAATGACGACCAGAAATCCGCCTACGCACTTGGCGCATCTCTGGGTCGTTACATGGAAAACTCTCTGAAAGAACAAGAGAAACTGGGCATTAAACTGGACAAAGCTCAGCTGATCGCGGGCGTTCAGGACGCATTTGCAGATAAGAGCAAACTGTCTGACCAGGAAATTGAACAGACTCTGCAGGCGTTCGAAGCACGTGTGAAAGGTGCCGCTCAGACTAAGATGGAAGCGGATGCAAAAGACAACGAAGCGAAAGGCAAAGCCTACCGCGATACCTTTGCTAAAGAGAAGGGCGTGAAAACCTCCTCTACGGGTCTGGTGTACAAAGTTGAGAAAGAAGGTACCGGTGATGCGCCTAAAGACAGCGATACTGTCGTGGTTAACTACAAAGGTACGCTGATCGACGGTAAAGAGTTCGATAACTCTTACACCCGTGGTGAGCCTCTCTCCTTCCGTCTGGATGGTGTGATCCCAGGCTGGACTGAAGGTCTGAAAAACATCAAGAAAGGTGGCAAGATCAAACTGGTTATTCCACCGGATCTGGCATATGGCAAAACCGGCGTTCCAGGTATCCCTGCTAACTCTACCCTGGTCTTTGACGTAGAGCTGCTGGATATCAAGCCAGCGCCGAAAGCTGATGCGAAACCAGAAGCGCAGGCAGAACAGAAAGCTGCGACAGACGCGAAGAAGTAATGGAATGAAAACCGCCGCCTTTAAGGCGGCGGTTTTTTTTATTGTGGGGCAGATATAATTAACACTGGAAAGCGTTATGCACGCTGTATTAATTTAGTTGTCCGTGTAGATAATGAGCCTGCCCTGAAAACCTAACGACAGGCTCCTGAAAAGGAGTGTTTTTTTCATGTCCAGGTCGCTTTTAACCAACGAAACCAGTGAACTTGATTTACTGGATCAACGTCCTTTCGACCAGACCGACTTCGATATTCTGAAATCCTACGAGGCGGTAGTGGACGGGTTAGCGATGCTCATTGGGTCCCACTGCGAAATCGTATTGCACTCCCTGCAAGATCTTAAGTGTTCCGCCATCCGCATTGCTAATGGTGAGCATACTGGCCGTAAAATTGGTTCGCCAATCACCGACCTTGCATTGCGTATGCTGCATGACATGACCGGCGCGGACAGCAGCGTCTCCAAATGTTATTTCACCCGCGCCAAAAGCGGCGTACTGATGAAATCAGAAACCATCGCGATTCGAAATCGCGAGCATCGCGTGATCGGTCTGTTGTGCATCAACATGAACCTTGATGTGCCGTTCTCGCAAATCATGAGTACTTTCATACCGCCTGAAACGCCGGACGTTGGCTCCTCAGTTAACTTTGCCTCCTCGGTTGAAGATCTGGTGACGCAGACGCTTGAGTTCACTATCGAAGAGGTGAATGCCGATCGCAACGTATCGAACAACGCCAAGAATCGTCAGATCGTGCTGAATCTCTATGAGAAAGGGATTTTTGACATCAAAGACGCCATTAACCAGGTGGCCGATCGCCTGAACATTTCCAAGCATACGGTCTACCTCTACATCCGCCAGTTCAAAAGCGGTGATTTCCAGGGGCAAGACAAGTAATGCGTTTTTCGCTGATGGTGACAGGCCCGGCGTATGGTACTCAGCAGGCCAGCAGCGCGCTGCAGTTTGCGCATGCGTTACTGGCTGCCGGACATGAGCTGGTGAGTGTCTTCTTTTATCGGGAAGGGGTGTATAACGCCAACCAGTTTACCTCACCGGCCAGCGATGAATTTGATCTGGTGCGCGCCTGGCAGACGCTGAACGAGACAAGGGGGGTTGCGCTGCATATCTGCGTGGCGGCAGCCCTGCGTCGCGGCGTGACCGATGCCACCGAAGCTGAACGTCTTGGCTTGCCAGGGGCCAACCTGCAGCCGGGGTTTTCGTTGAGCGGTCTGGGCGCACTGGCACAGGCTGCGTTAACCTGCGACAGAGTGGTGCAATTCTGATGAAACGCGTGGCGTTTGTTTTTTCATCTGCTCCGCACGGTAGTGCGTCCGGCAGAGAAGGGCTGGATGCGTTGCTCGCAACATCAGCACTGACCGAAGACATCGGTGTCTTCTTTTTAGGGGATGGCGTGTTTCAGCTTCTGGCAGGCCAGCAGCCGCAGGCTATTCTGGCGCGGGATTACATCGCGACCTTTAAAGTGCTGCCGCTTTACGACATTGAAACCTTTTTTGTCTGCGCTGATTCTCTTGCTGCGCGCGGTCTGAGCGATAAGACGTCTTTCGTGCTGGATGTAACACTCCTCCCGGCCGACGCGCTGCGCGACCAACTTTCCCATTACGACACTGTTCTGAATTTCTGAGGCTGACATGCTCCATACCCTGAGCCGTTCACCGTGGCATTGTGATATCGACGCATTACTGAGTATGCTGCGCGAAGGTGATGACCTGCTGCTGATTCAGGATGGCGTACTGGCTGCGCTTGAAGGGAGTCGTTTTGTTGAAATTCTCAGCAATGCCCCCATATCCGTCTCTGCGCTGAAAGACGATCTTGAGGCGCGAGGTCTTTCTGGTCAAATTTCAGCCAAAATTGACGTGGTTGGCTATACTGATTTCGTCAATCTTACTGTGACGCACGCCAGTCAAATGAACTGGTGATCCGAGATCGCTGTATATTTCTTGACACCTTTTCGACGTAGCCCTAAAATTTCGCGTCCTCATATTGTATGAGGTCGTTTTATTACGTGTTTACGAAGCAAAAGCTAAAACCAGGAGCTATTTAATGGCAACAGTTAACCAGCTGGTACGCAAACCACGTGCGCGCAAAGTTGCAAAAAGCAACGTGCCTGCACTGGAAGCCTGCCCGCAGAAACGTGGCGTATGTACTCGTGTATATACCACCACTCCTAAAAAACCAAACTCCGCACTGCGTAAAGTATGCCGTGTGCGTTTGACTAACGGTTTCGAAGTGACTTCCTACATCGGTGGTGAAGGTCACAACCTGCAGGAGCACTCCGTGATCCTGATCCGTGGCGGTCGTGTTAAAGACCTTCCGGGTGTTCGTTACCACACCGTTCGTGGTGCGCTGGACTGCTCAGGTGTTAAAGACCGTAAGCAGGCTCGCTCCAAGTACGGCGTGAAGCGTCCTAAGGCTTAATGGTTCTCCGTTAAGTAAGGCCAAACTGATTTATCTTAATGTCAAACTAAACTCGTAGAGTTTTGGACAATCCTGAATTAACAACGGAGTATTCCCATGCCACGTCGTCGCGTCATTGGTCAGCGTAAAATTCTTCCAGATCCGAAATTCGGATCAGAACTGCTGGCAAAATTTGTAAATATCCTGATGGTAGATGGTAAAAAATCTACTGCAGAAGCAATCGTATACAGCGCGCTGGAGACCCTGGCTCAGCGCTCTGGTAAAAATGAACTGGAAGCTTTCGAAGTCGCTCTCGACAACGTGCGCCCGACTGTAGAAGTTAAGTCTCGCCGCGTTGGTGGTTCTACTTATCAGGTTCCAGTTGAAGTTCGTCCGGTTCGTCGTAATGCTCTGGCAATGCGTTGGATCGTTGAAGCTGCTCGTAAACGCGGTGATAAATCCATGGCTCTGCGTCTGGCGAACGAACTTTCTGATGCTGCAGAAAACAAAGGTACTGCAGTTAAGAAACGTGAAGACGTTCACCGTATGGCAGAAGCCAACAAGGCGTTCGCACACTACCGTTGGTAATCCCTTCGGAGTATTAGTCACCAGGCGGGCGCTTCAGCGAAGCTGCCCGTCCTGGGTTACTTAACTGAACGCCTAAAGAAACAAACGAGGAATCAAATGGCTCGTACAACACCCATCGCACGTTACCGTAACATTGGTATCAGTGCGCACATCGACGCCGGTAAGACCACTACTACCGAACGTATTCTGTTCTACACCGGTGTAAACCATAAAATCGGTGAAGTTCATGACGGCGCAGCCACCATGGACTGGATGGAACAGGAGCAGGAGCGTGGTATTACTATCACCTCCGCAGCGACTACTGCATTCTGGTCAGGTATGGCTAAGCAGTACGAACCGCATCGCGTTAACATCATCGACACCCCAGGGCACGTTGACTTCACCATCGAAGTAGAACGTTCCATGCGTGTTCTTGACGGCGCGGTAATGGTTTATTGCGCAGTTGGTGGTGTTCAGCCACAGTCTGAGACCGTATGGCGTCAGGCGAACAAATATAAAGTTCCACGCATCGCGTTCGTTAACAAAATGGACCGTATGGGTGCTAACTTCCTGAAAGTTGTTGGTCAGATCAAATCCCGTCTGGGCGCGAACCCTGTTCCGCTGCAGCTGGCAATTGGTGCTGAAGAAGGCTTCACCGGCGTTATCGACCTGGTGAAAATGAAAGCCATCAACTGGAACGATGCAGACCAGGGCGTTACCTTCGAATACGAAGATATCCCAGCTGAGATGCAGGACCTGGCTGACGAATGGCACCAGAACCTGATCGAATCCGCTGCTGAAGCTTCTGAAGAGCTGATGGAGAAATACCTGGGTGGTGAAGAACTGACTGAAGAAGAGATCAAAAAAGCTCTGCGTCAGCGTGTTCTGAACAACGAAATCATCCTGGTAACCTGTGGTTCTGCATTCAAGAACAAAGGTGTTCAGGCGATGCTGGATGCGGTAATTGATTACCTGCCATCCCCGGTTGACGTTCCTGCGATCAACGGCATCCTGGACGACGGTAAAGATACTCCGGCTGAACGTCACGCAAGCGACGAAGAGCCGTTCTCTGCACTGGCGTTCAAAATTGCTACCGACCCATTCGTGGGTAACCTGACCTTCTTCCGCGTTTACTCTGGTGTGGTTAACTCCGGTGACACCATCCTGAACTCCGTGAAAACGGCGCGTGAACGTTTTGGCCGTATCGTACAGATGCACGCTAACAAACGTGAAGAGATCAAAGAAGTTCGTGCGGGCGACATCGCTGCAGCAATCGGTCTGAAAGACGTGACTACTGGTGACACCCTGTGTGACCCGGATCACCCGATCATTCTGGAGCGTATGGAATTCCCTGAGCCGGTAATCTCCATCGCGGTTGAACCAAAAACCAAAGCTGACCAGGAAAAAATGGGTCTGGCTCTGGGCCGTCTGGCGAAAGAAGACCCATCATTCCGCGTATGGACTGATGAAGAATCTAACCAGACCATCATCGCTGGTATGGGTGAACTGCACCTGGACATCATCGTTGACCGTATGAAGCGTGAATTCAACGTTGAAGCGAACGTGGGTAAACCTCAGGTTGCTTACCGCGAAGCGATTCGTGCGAAAGTTACCGATGTTGAAGGTAAACACGCTAAGCAGTCTGGTGGTCGCGGTCAGTACGGTCACGTTGTGATCGACATGTACCCACTGGAGCCGGGCTCTAACCCTAAAGGTTACGAGTTCATCAACGACATCAAAGGTGGTGTAATTCCTGGCGAATACATCCCAGCCGTTGATAAAGGTATCCAGGAACAGCTGAAAGCGGGCCCTCTGGCTGGCTATCCGGTTGTTGACATGGGTGTCCGTCTGCACTTCGGTTCTTACCACGACGTTGACTCCTCTGAACTGGCGTTTAAACTGGCTGCGTCTATTGCCTTTAAAGAAGGCTTTAAGAAAGCAAAACCAGTTCTGCTTGAGCCAATCATGAAGGTTGAAGTAGAGACTCCTGAAGAGAACACCGGTGACGTTATCGGTGACTTGAGCCGTCGTCGCGGTATGCTGCGCGGTCAGGAATCCGAAGTAACTGGCGTTAAGATCCATGCTGAAGTTCCGCTGTCTGAAATGTTCGGATATGCAACTCAGCTGCGTTCTCTGACCAAAGGTCGTGCATCATACACCATGGAATTCCTGAAGTATGATGATGCGCCTAACAACGTTGCTCAGGCCGTTATCGAAGCCCGTGGTAAGTAATCCACAGGATTAAAACCTAAGTCCCGTGCTCTCTCCGAAGGGGAGAGCACTATAGTAAGGAATATAGCCGTGTCTAAAGAAAAATTTGAACGTACAAAACCGCACGTCAACGTTGGTACTATCGGCCACGTTGACCATGGTAAAACTACCCTGACCGCTGCAATCACTACCGTACTGGCTAAAACCTACGGCGGTGCTGCTCGTGCATTCGACCAGATCGATAACGCACCAGAAGAAAAAGCGCGTGGTATCACCATCAACACTTCTCACGTTGAATATGACACCCCGACTCGCCACTACGCACACGTAGACTGCCCAGGCCACGCCGACTATGTTAAAAACATGATCACCGGTGCTGCGCAGATGGACGGCGCGATCCTGGTTGTTGCTGCGACTGACGGCCCAATGCCTCAGACTCGTGAGCACATCCTGCTGGGTCGTCAGGTAGGCGTTCCTTACATCATCGTGTTCCTGAACAAATGTGACATGGTTGATGACGAAGAGCTGCTGGAACTGGTAGAGATGGAAGTTCGTGAACTGCTGTCTCAGTACGATTTCCCAGGCGACGACACTCCAATCGTTCGTGGTTCCGCGCTGAAAGCGCTGGAAGGCGACGCTGAGTGGGAAGCGAAAATCATCGAACTGGCTGGCTTCCTGGATTCTTACATCCCAGAACCAGAGCGTGCGATTGATAAGCCGTTCCTGCTGCCAATCGAAGACGTATTCTCCATCTCCGGTCGTGGTACCGTTGTTACCGGTCGTGTTGAGCGCGGTATCATCAAAGTTGGCGAAGAAGTTGAAATCGTTGGTATCAAAGAGACTGCTAAGTCTACCTGTACTGGCGTTGAAATGTTCCGCAAACTGCTGGACGAAGGCCGTGCTGGTGAGAACGTAGGTGTTCTGCTGCGTGGTATCAAACGTGAAGAAATCGAACGTGGTCAGGTACTGGCTAAGCCAGGCTCAATCAAGCCACACACCAAGTTCGAATCTGAAGTGTATATCCTGTCCAAAGACGAAGGCGGCCGTCATACTCCGTTCTTCAAAGGCTACCGTCCACAGTTCTACTTCCGTACAACTGACGTGACCGGTACCATCGAGCTGCCAGAAGGCGTTGAGATGGTAATGCCAGGCGACAACATCAAGATGGTTGTGACTCTGATCCACCCAATCGCGATGGACGACGGTCTGCGTTTCGCAATCCGTGAAGGCGGCCGTACCGTTGGCGCGGGCGTTGTTGCTAAAGTTCTGGGCTAATTACTTATCCCTGAATTAAAAAAGGACGCTTCGGCGTCCTTTTTTGTTTTCTGCCGTTATGTGTCTGTCACAAATTTTCGCATTTTTCGTCCTCTCCCGCCCCGTATACGGGTGTTTGTGCTATTGTAATCATAACCATTCTCACTTACACTTTGCGCATATTTTGAACGGGAGTCTTTATGTACGTTTGTTTATGTAATGGTGTAAGTGACAAAAAAATACGTCAGGCCGTTCGCCAGTTTCAGCCACAGTCCTTCCAGCAGCTTCGCAAATTTGTTCCAGTGGGAAATCAATGCGGTAAATGTGTACGTGCTGCACGTGAGATCATGCAGGACGAATTGATGCAGATCCCGGAATACAAAGAGATTGCGTAAGCGCCCATCTTTTTTTTGACATCCCTGTAGCCCGATCTACGCTTCAATGAGTGGAAGCGGAGGGACTATATAATGAAAGGTGATGTTAAAATCATAAGTTATCTCAATAAATTATTGGGAAATGAGCTTGTCGCGATCAATCAGTATTTTCTCCATGCGAGAATGTTCAAAAACTGGGGCCTGATGCGCCTCAACGATGTTGAATACCACGAATCCATCGATGAGATGAAACATGCCGATAAATACATCGAGCGTATTTTATTCCTTGAAGGCATTCCTAACCTGCAGGATCTCGGCAAACTCGGCATCGGTGAAGATGTTGAAGAGATGCTACGATCCGACCTCAGGCTCGAGCTTGAAGGCGCAAAAGATCTCCGCGAAGCCATTGCCTATGCGGACAGTGTTCATGACTACGTCAGCCGCGATATGATGATCCAGATTCTGGCCGATGAAGAAGGGCACATTGACTGGCTTGAAACTGAGCTGGATCTCATCAGTAAAATTGGTCTGCAGAATTATCTTCAATCCCAGATTAAAGTGGCTGACTAAACAGTGTCTGCCAGCCAACGCTTAAACCCGCTGCCGCCAGAAATGGCCCAAAAGGCAGTGGGTTTTTTAATGCCTGTTTATCAGGAGCCGGTAAAGAGAGAATGAGCTGGTAAAGAAGCGCCACCAATGCGGCGGTTAACACCAGTGCGGGCAATATGTGCCAACCGTGCCACGCCCCCAGTGCCGAAAGATATTTCACGTCGCCATAGCCCATCCCTTCACGTCCAGTCAGAAGCCGGTAGCCCCAGTAGATAATCGCAAAGCTCACATACCCTGCCATCGCGCCAGTCACTGCGTTCGAAAGAAAGTCAGGATGAAGGCAACGCTGGAAGAGCAGGCCGGTCCATAAGAGGGGACAGAGGTATTTATCCGGGAGAAGGCCGGCACGAATATCTTCACGTACCAGTAAACCGGAGAGTGCGAAGTAAACGAGCAGAAAGGGGAGGGGAGTCAGCATACGCAAAGCCTCAAAGATGTTTGGTGCATACTCTTCTCATGATGCAAGGCCAGCAATGTCCGTACACAGGAATTGCGTGAGGGGTTCATAAGAAGAGATGAAAGCAGACAGGTTGCTGCAAATAATGGAATGCCCTACGCATCGCATGTCTTTGGCGCTTAATTTCTAAACGGCACTTGCGTCTTGCTCAGATTTACGTATAATGCGCGGGCTTGTCGTAGTTGACGGCGGGTTCAATCTGAACCGGAGTAGCTAATTTTGTTACTCAACAATGCTCCCAATCGGGGAGCTACGTAAGAACGGTTACACTCTCCCATCAATCGTAATGGGTTTGAGGAGTAATCATTTTCGTTTATAAAATAATTGGAGCTCTGGTCTCATGCAGAACCAAAGAATCCGTATCCGCCTTAAAGCGTTTGATCATCGTCTGATCGATCAATCAACCGCGGAAATCGTCGAGACTGCTAAGCGCACTGGTGCGCAAGTCCGTGGTCCGATCCCGCTGCCGACCCGCAAAGAGCGCTTTACCGTTCTGATCTCTCCGCACGTTAACAAAGATGCGCGTGATCAGTACGAAATCCGCACTCACAAGCGTCTGGTTGACATCGTTGAGCCAACTGAGAAAACCGTTGATGCTCTGATGCGTCTGGATCTGGCTGCCGGTGTAGACGTGCAGATCAGCCTGGGTTAATCAGGTCATCGAGCGATTGAGAGGTTGAAACAATGATTGGTTTAGTCGGTAAAAAAGTGGGAATGACCCGCATCTTCACTGAAGATGGCGTTTCTATCCCAGTAACCGTAATCGAAGTTGAAGCAAACCGCGTTACTCAGGTTAAAGATCTGGCTAACGATGGCTACCGCGCTGTTCAGGTTACCACCGGTGCTAAAAAAGCTAACCGTGTAACCAAACCAGAAGCGGGTCACTTCGCTAAAGCTGGCGTTGAAGCTGGCCGTGGTCTGTGGGAATTCCGTCTTGCTGAAGGCGAAGAGTTCACCGTAGGTCAAGACATTAGCGTTGAGCTGTTTGCTGACGTTAAAAAAGTTGACGTAACCGGTACCTCTAAAGGTAAAGGTTTTGCTGGTACCGTTAAGCGCTGGAACTTCCGTACCCAGGACGCTACTCACGGTAACTCCTTGTCTCACCGCGTTCCGGGTTCTATCGGTCAGAACCAGACTCCGGGCAAAGTGTTCAAAGGCAAGAAAATGGCAGGTCAGCTGGGTAACGAACGTGTAACCGTTCAGAGCCTGGACGTAGTACGTGTTGACGCTGAGCGCAACCTGCTGCTGGTTAAGGGTGCTGTTCCGGGTGCTACCGGTAGCGACCTGATCGTTAAACCAGCTGTGAAGGCGTAAGGGGATAGCAATGGAATTAGTATTGAAAGACGCGCAGAGCGCGCTGACTGTTTCCGAAACTACCTTCGGTCGTGATTTCAACGAAGCGCTGGTTCACCAGGTTGTTGTTGCTTATGCAGCTGGTGCTCGTCAGGGTACTCGTGCTCAGAAGACTCGTGCTGAAGTAACTGGTTCTGGCAAAAAGCCATGGCGCCAGAAAGGTACCGGCCGTGCGCGTTCAGGTTCTATCAAGAGCCCGATCTGGCGTTCAGGTGGCGTGACCTTCGCTGCGCGTCCACAGGACCACAGTCAAAAAGTTAACAAAAAGATGTACCGCGGCGCGCTGAAAAGCATTCTGTCCGAACTGGTACGTCAGGATCGTCTGATCGTTGTCGAGAAGTTCTCTGTAGAAGCGCCTAAAACTAAGCTGCTGGCACAGAAACTGAAAGACATGGCTCTGGAAGATGTGCTGATCATCACCGGTGAGCTGGACGAGAACCTGTTCCTGGCCGCACGTAACCTGCACAAGGTTGACGTACGCGATGCGACTGGTATCGACCCGGTTAGCCTGATCGCCTTCGACAAAGTCGTAATGACTGCTGATGCTGTTAAGCAAGTTGAGGAGATGCTGGCATGATTCGTGAAGAACGTCTGCTGAAGGTGCTTCGCGCACCGCACGTTTCTGAAAAAGCGTCTACTGCGATGGAAAAAACAAACACCATCGTTCTCAAAGTTGCTAAAGACGCGACCAAAGCAGAGATCAAAGCTGCTGTGCAGAAACTGTTTGAAGTCGAAGTCGAAGTCGTTAACACCCTGGTTGTTAAAGGGAAAGTTAAACGTCACGGACAGCGTATCGGTCGTCGTAGCGACTGGAAAAAAGCTTACGTCACCCTTAAAGAAGGCCAGAACCTGGACTTCGTTGGCGGCGCTGAGTAAGTCGGAGGAGTAATACAATGGCAGTTGTTAAATGTAAACCGACATCTCCGGGTCGTCGCCACGTAGTTAAAGTGGTTAACCCTGAGCTGCACAAGGGCAAACCTTTTGCTCCGTTGCTGGAAAAAAACAGCAAATCCGGTGGTCGTAACAACAATGGCCGTATCACCACTCGTCACATCGGTGGTGGCCACAAGCAGGCTTATCGTATTGTTGACTTCAAACGCAACAAAGACGGTATCCCAGCAGTTGTTGAACGTCTTGAGTACGATCCGAACCGTTCCGCGAACATCGCGCTGGTTCTGTACAAAGACGGTGAACGCCGTTACATCCTGGCCCCTAAAGGCCTGAAAGCTGGCGACCAGATTCAGTCTGGCGTTGATGCTGCAATCAAAGCAGGCAACACCCTGCCGATGCGCAATATCCCGGTTGGTTCTACCGTTCATAACGTAGAAATGAAACCAGGTAAAGGCGGTCAGCTGGCGCGTTCCGCGGGTACTTACGTTCAGATCGTTGCTCGTGACGGTGCTTATGTCACCCTGCGTCTGCGTTCTGGTGAAATGCGTAAAGTCGAAGCAGATTGCCGCGCTACTCTGGGCGAAGTTGGCAATGCTGAGCATATGCTGCGCGTTCTGGGTAAAGCTGGTGCTGCACGCTGGCGTGGTGTTCGTCCTACCGTTCGCGGTACTGCGATGAACCCAGTAGACCACCCACATGGTGGTGGTGAAGGTCGTAACTTTGGTAAGCACCCGGTAACTCCGTGGGGCGTTCAGACCAAAGGTAAGAAGACCCGCAGCAACAAGCGTACTGATAAATTTATCGTACGTCGCCGTAGCAAATAATTTTAGAGGATAAGCCATGCCACGTTCTCTCAAGAAAGGTCCTTTTATTGACCTGCACTTGCTGAAGAAGGTAGAGAAAGCGGTGGAAAGCGGAGACAAGAAGCCCCTGCGCACTTGGTCCCGTCGTTCAACGATCTTTCCTAACATGATCGGTTTGACCATCGCTGTCCATAATGGTCGTCAGCACGTTCCAGTCTTTGTTACCGACGAAATGGTTGGTCACAAACTGGGTGAATTCGCACCGACTCGTACTTATCGCGGCCACGCTGCTGATAAAAAAGCGAAGAAGAAATAAGGTAGGAGGAAGAGATGGAAACTTTAGCTCAACATCGCCATGCTCGTTCTTCTGCTCAGAAGGTTCGCCTTGTTGCTGACCTGATTCGCGGTAAGAAAGTGTCGCAGGCCCTGGACATCCTGACCTATACCAACAAGAAAGCTGCGGTATTGGTCAAGAAAGTACTGGAATCTGCCATTGCTAACGCTGAACACAACGATGGCGCTGACATCGACGATCTGAAAGTCGCGAAAATTTTCGTAGATGAAGGCCCAAGCATGAAGCGCATTATGCCGCGTGCGAAAGGTCGTGCAGATCGCATCCTGAAGCGCACCAGCCACATTACTGTGGTTGTGTCCGATCGCTGAGACTCTGGAGACTAGCAATGGGTCAGAAAGTACATCCTAATGGTATTCGCCTGGGTATTGTAAAACCATGGAACTCTACCTGGTTTGCGAACACCAAAGAATTCGCTGACAACCTGGACAGCGATTTTAAAGTACGTCAGTACCTGACTAAGGAACTGGCTAAAGCGTCTGTATCTCGTATCGTTATCGAGCGTCCAGCTAAGAGCATTCGTGTAACCATTCACACTGCTCGTCCTGGCATCGTTATCGGTAAGAAAGGCGAAGACGTAGAAAAACTGCGCAAGGTCGTAGCGGATATCGCTGGCGTTCCTGCACAGATCAATATCGCTGAAGTTCGTAAGCCTGAACTGGACGCTAAATTGGTTGCTGACAGCATCACTTCACAGCTGGAACGTCGTGTTATGTTCCGTCGTGCTATGAAGCGTGCAGTACAGAACGCAATGCGTCTGGGCGCTAAGGGTATCAAAGTTGAAGTTAGCGGCCGTCTGGGCGGCGCGGAAATCGCACGTACCGAATGGTACCGCGAAGGTCGCGTACCGCTGCACACTCTGCGTGCTGACATCGACTACAACACCTCTGAAGCGCACACCACTTACGGTGTAATCGGCGTTAAGGTATGGATCTTCAAAGGTGAGATCCTGGGTGGTATGGCTGCTGTTGAACAACCGGAAAAACCGGCTGCTCAACCTAAAAAGCAGCAGCGTAAAGGCCGTAAATAAGGAGCGTCGCTGATGTTACAACCAAAGCGTACAAAATTCCGTAAAGTGCACAAAGGCCGCAACCGTGGTCTGGCGCAGGGTACGGATGTTAGCTTCGGCACTTTCGGTCTGAAAGCTGTTGGCCGTGGTCGTCTGACTGCACGTCAGATCGAAGCAGCACGTCGTGCAATGACCCGTGCAGTTAAGCGTCAAGGTAAGATCTGGATCCGTGTATTCCCGGACAAACCGATCACCGAGAAGCCGCTGGAAGTTCGTATGGGTAAAGGTAAAGGTAACGTGGAGTACTGGGTTGCCTTGATCCAACCGGGCAAAGTCCTTTATGAAATGGACGGCGTTCCGGAAGAGCTGGCCCGTGAAGCCTTCGGCCTGGCAGCAGCGAAACTGCCTATCAAAACCACCTTTGTAACTAAGACGGTGATGTAATGAAAGCAAAAGAGCTGCGTGAAAAAAGCGTTGAAGAGCTGAACGCTGAGCTGCTGAACCTGCTGCGTGAGCAGTTCAACCTGCGTATGCAGGCTGCAAGTGGCCAGCTGCAACAGACTCACCTGCTGAAGCAAGTGCGTCGCAATGTTGCGCGCGTTAAGACTTTACTGACTCAGAAGGCGGGTGCGTAATGACCGATAAAATCCGTACTCTGCAAGGTCGTGTTGTTAGCGACAAAATGGAGAAATCCATCGTTGTAGCTATCGAACGTATTGTGAAACACCCGATCTACGGTAAATTCATCAAACGTACGACCAAACTGCACGTACATGACGAGAACAACGAATGTGGTATCGGCGACAAGGTTGAAATCCGTGAATGCCGTCCACTGTCCAAGACTAAGTCCTGGACGCTGGTTCGCGTTGTAGAGAAAGCGGTTCTGTAATAGAGTACGCATTCTCAATACGAATAAACGGCTCAGCGATGAGCCGTTTATTTTTTCTACCCATATTGTAGAAGCGGTGTTATAATGCCGCGCCCTCGATATGGGGCTTTTTAACGGCTCTGATTTTAGAGTCTCAGGTAGTAGTTGACATTAGCGGAGCACTAAAATGATCCAAGAACAGACTATGCTGAACGTCGCCGACAACTCCGGTGCACGTCGCGTAATGTGTATCAAGGTTCTGGGTGGCTCGCACCGTCGCTACGCAGGCGTAGGCGACATCATCAAGATCACCATCAAAGAAGCAATTCCACGTGGTAAGGTCAAAAAAGGTGATGTGCTGAAAGCGGTAGTGGTGCGCACCAAGAAGGGTGTTCGTCGCCCTGACGGTTCTGTCATTCGCTTCGATGGTAATGCATGCGTTATTTTGAACAATAACAGTGAGCAGCCAATCGGCACGCGTATCTTTGGGCCGGTAACTCGTGAACTTCGTACTGAAAAGTTCATGAAAATTATCTCTCTGGCACCAGAAGTACTCTAAGGAGCGAATCATGGCAGCGAAAATCCGTCGTGATGACGAAGTTATCGTGTTAACCGGTAAAGATAAAGGTAAACGCGGTAAAGTAAAAAATGTCCTGTCTTCCGGCAAGGTCATTGTTGAAGGTATCAACCTGGTTAAGAAACATCAGAAGCCGGTTCCGGCCCTGAACCAACCAGGCGGCATCGTTGAAAAAGAAGCTGCTATTCAGGTTTCTAACGTTGCAATCTTCAATGCGGCAACCGGCAAGGCTGACCGTGTAGGCTTTAGATTCGAAGACGGGAAAAAAGTCCGTTTCTTCAAGTCTAACAGCGAAACTATCAAGTAATTTGGAGTAGTACGATGGCGAAACTGCATGATTACTACAAAGACGAAGTAGTTAACAAACTCATGACTGAGTTTAACTACAATTCTGTCATGCAAGTCCCTCGGGTCGAGAAGATCACCCTGAACATGGGTGTTGGTGAAGCGATCGCTGACAAGAAACTGCTGGATAACGCAGCAGCTGACCTGACAGCAATCTCCGGTCAAAAACCGCTGATCACCAAAGCACGCAAATCTGTTGCAGGCTTCAAAATCCGTCAGGGCTATCCGATCGGCTGTAAAGTAACTCTGCGTGGCGAACGCATGTGGGAGTTCTTTGAGCGCCTGATCACTATTGCTGTACCACGTATCCGTGACTTCCGTGGCTTGTCCGCTAAGTCTTTCGACGGTCGTGGTAACTACAGCATGGGTGTCCGTGAGCAGATCATCTTCCCAGAGATCGACTACGATAAAGTCGACCGCGTGCGTGGTTTGGATATTACCATTACCACTACTGCGAAATCTGATGAAGAAGGCCGTGCTCTGCTGGCTGCCTTTGACTTCCCGTTCCGCAAGTAAGGTAGGGTTACTGAATGGCTAAGCAATCAATGAAAGCACGCGAAGTAAAACGCGTAGCTTTAGCTGATAAATTCTTCGCTAAACGCGCTGAACTGAAAGCGATCATTTCTGATGTGAACGCTTCCGACGAAGATCGTTGGAATGCGGTTCTCAAGCTGCAGTCTCTGCCGCGTGATTCCAGCCCGTCTCGTCAGCGTAACCGCTGTCGTCAAACAGGTCGTCCACATGGTTATGTGGGCAAGTTTGGGTTGAGCCGTATCAAACTGCGTGAAGCCGCCATGCGCGGTGAAGTACCAGGCTTGAAAAAGGCTAGCTGGTAATTACCAATTGAATCACGGGAGTAAAGACAGATGAGCATGCAAGATCCGATCGCGGATATGCTGACCCGTATCCGTAACGGTCAGGCCGCGAACAAAGTTGCGGTCACCATGCCTTCCGCCAAGCTGAAAGTGGCAATTGCCAACGTGCTGAAGGAAGAAGGTTTTATCGAAGATTTTAAAGTTGAAGGCGACACCAAGCCGGAACTGGAACTTACTCTCAAGTATTTCCAGGGTAAAGCTGTTGTAGAAAGCATTCAGCGTGTCAGCCGCCCAGGTCTGCGCATCTATAAGAAAAAAGATGAGCTGCCTAAAGTTATGGCTGGTCTTGGTATCGCAGTTGTTTCTACCTCTAAAGGTGTTATGACTGATCGTGCAGCGCGCCAGGCTGGTCTTGGTGGCGAAATTATCTGCTACGTAGCCTAATCGGAGGAAAGAATGTCTCGTGTTGCTAAAGCACCGGTCGTTATTCCTGCCGGCGTTGATGTAAAAATCGACGGTCAGGTTATTACGATCAAAGGTAAAAACGGCGAGCTGACTCGTACCCTCAACAAAGCTGTTGAAGTTAAACATGCAGATAACGCTCTGACCTTCGGTCCACGTGATGGTTTCGTGGATGGATGGGCTCAGGCTGGTACCGCGCGTGCCCTGCTGAACTCAATGGTTGTTGGTGTTACCGAAGGCTTCACTAAAAAGCTTCAACTGGTTGGTGTAGGTTATCGTGCAGCTATCAAAGGGAATGCAGTAGGCCTGTCTCTGGGCTTCTCACACCCTGTTGAGCATCCGCTGCCGGCCGGTATCACTGCAGAATGTCCGACCCAGACTGAAATCGTGCTGAAAGGCGCTGATAAACAGCTGATCGGCCAGGTTGCAGCAGATCTGCGCGCCTACCGTCGTCCTGAGCCTTATAAAGGCAAGGGTGTTCGTTACGCCGACGAAGTCGTGCGTACCAAAGAGGCTAAGAAGAAGTAAGGTAACACTATGGATAAGAAATCTGCTCGTATCCGTCGTGCGACCCGCGCACGCCGCAAGCTCAAAGAGCTGGGTGCAACTCGCCTGGTGGTACATCGTACCCCGCGTCATATTTACGCACAGGTCATTGCACCAAACGGTTCTGAAGTTCTGGTAGCTGCTTCTACTGTAGAAAAAGCTATTGCAGAGCAATTGAAGTACACCGGTAACAAAGACGCCGCTGCAGCTGTAGGTAAAGCTGTTGCAGAACGCGCTCTGGAAAAAGGCATCAGCAATGTTTCCTTTGACCGTTCCGGGTTCCAATATCATGGTCGTGTCCAGGCACTGGCAGATGCTGCCCGTGAAGCTGGCCTTCAGTTCTAAGGTAGAGGTGTAAGATGGCTCACATCGAAAAACAGGCTGGCGAACTGCAGGAAAAGCTGATCGCGGTTAACCGCGTATCTAAAACCGTTAAAGGTGGTCGTATTTTCTCCTTCACAGCTCTGACTGTAGTTGGCGATGGTAACGGTCGCGTTGGTTTTGGTTACGGTAAAGCGCGTGAAGTTCCAGCAGCGATCCAGAAAGCGATGGAAAAAGCCCGTCGCAATATGATTAACGTCGCGCTGAACAACGGTACCCTGCAGCACCCAGTTAAAGGTGTTCACACGGGTTCTCGTGTATTCATGCAGCCAGCTTCAGAAGGTACCGGTATCATCGCCGGTGGTGCAATGCGCGCCGTTCTGGAAGTTGCTGGGGTTCATAACGTTCTGGCTAAAGCATACGGTTCCACCAACCCGATTAACGTGGTTCGTGCAACTATTGATGGCCTGGAAAATATGAATTCTCCAGAAATGGTCGCTGCCAAGCGTGGTAAATCCGTTGAAGAAATTCTGGGGTAATTGACCATGGCAAAGACTATTAAAATCACTCAAACCCGCAGTGCAATCGGTCGTCTGCCGAAACACAAGGCAACGCTGCTTGGCCTGGGTCTGCGTCGTATTGGTCATACCGTTGAGCGTGAGGATACTCCCGCTGTTCGTGGTATGGTCAACGCGGTTTACTTCATGGTTAAAGTTGAGGAGTAAGAGATGCGTTTAAATACTCTGTCTCCGGCCGAAGGCTCTAAAAAGGCGGGTAAACGCCTGGGTCGTGGTATCGGTTCTGGCCTCGGCAAAACCGGTGGTCGTGGTCACAAAGGTCAGAACTCTCGTTCTGGCGGTGGCGTACGTCGCGGTTTCGAGGGTGGCCAGATGCCACTGTACCGTCGTCTGCCGAAGTTCGGCTTCACTTCTCGCAAAGCAGCGATTACAGCGGAAATCCGTCTGTCTGACCTGGCGAAAGTTGAAGGCGGCGTTGTAGACCTGAACACGCTGAAAGCGGCAAACATTATCGGTATCCAGATCGAGTTCGCGAAAGTGATCCTGGCTGGTGAAGTTTCTACTCCGGTAACTGTTCGTGGCCTGCGTGTTACTAAAGGTGCTCGTGCTGCTATCGAAGCCGCTGGCGGTAAAATTGAGGAATAAGTAGCAGATGGCTAAGCAACCGGGATTAGATTTTCAAAGTGCCAAAGGTGGATTTGGCGAGCTGAAACGCAGACTGCTGTTTGTTATCGGCGCGCTGATTGTGTTCCGTGTTGGCTCTTTTATTCCGATCCCTGGTATCGATGCCGCTGTACTTGCCAAACTGCTTGAGCAACAGCGAGGCACCATCATTGAAATGTTTAACATGTTCTCTGGTGGTGCTCTCAGCCGTGCTTCTATCTTCGCTCTGGGTATCATGCCGTATATTTCGGCATCGATTATTATCCAGCTGCTGACGGTCGTTCATCCGGCCCTGGCAGAACTGAAGAAAGAAGGGGAGTCTGGACGTCGTAAGATAAGCCAGTACACCCGTTACGGCACTCTGGTGCTGGCAATATTCCAGTCGATCGGTATTGCTACCGGTCTTCCGAATATGCCTGGTATGCAGGGCCTGGTATTAAACCCAGGCTTTGCATTCTATTTCACCGCTGTTGTAAGTCTGGTCACAGGAACAATGTTCCTGATGTGGCTCGGCGAACAGATTACTGAGCGTGGTATCGGTAACGGTATCTCAATCATTATCTTCGCTGGTATTGTTGCGGGTCTCCCGCCAGCCATTGCCCACACTATCGAGCAAGCGCGTCAAGGCGACCTGCACTTCCTCCTGTTGCTGTTGGTTGCAGTATTAGTATTTGCAGTGACGTTCTTTGTTGTCTTCGTTGAACGTGGTCAACGCCGCATTGTGGTGAACTACGCTAAGCGTCAACAAGGTCGTCGTGTCTATGCTGCACAGAGCACACATTTACCGCTGAAAGTGAACATGGCGGGGGTTATCCCGGCGATCTTCGCTTCCAGTATTATTCTGTTCCCGGCAACCATCGCGTCATGGTTCGGGGGCGGTACTGGTTGGAACTGGCTGACAACAATTTCGCTGTATTTGCAGCCTGGGCAACCACTTTATGTGTTACTCTATGCGTCTGCGATCATCTTCTTCTGTTTCTTCTACACGGCGTTGGTTTTCAACCCGCGTGAAACAGCAGATAACCTGAAGAAGTCCGGTGCATTTGTACCAGGAATTCGTCCGGGAGAGCAAACGGCGAAGTATATCGATAAAGTAATGACTCGCCTGACTTTGGTTGGTGCGCTTTATATTACTTTTATCTGCCTGATCCCGGAGTTCATGCGTGATGCAATGAAGGTACCGTTCTACTTCGGTGGGACCTCACTGCTTATCGTTGTTGTCGTGATTATGGACTTTATGGCTCAAGTGCAAACTCTGATGATGTCCAGTCAGTATGAGTCTGCATTGAAGAAGGCGAACCTTAAAGGCTACGGCCGCTAAATGGTCGCCTGAGAAGTTACGGAGAGTAAAAATGAAAGTTCGTGCTTCCGTCAAGAAATTATGCCGTAACTGCAAAATCGTTAAGCGTGATGGTGTCATCCGTGTGATTTGCAGTGCCGAGCCGAAGCATAAACAGCGCCAAGGCTGATTATTTCGCATATTTTTCTTGCAAAGTTGGGTTGAGCTGGCTAGATTAGCCAGCCAATCTTTTGTATGTCTGTACGTTTCCATTTGAGTATCCTGAAAACGGGCTTTTCAGCATGGTGCGTACATATTAAATAGTAGGAGTGCATAGTGGCCCGTATAGCAGGCATTAACATTCCTGATCAGAAACATGCTGTGATCGCATTAACTTCGATCTATGGCGTCGGCAAGACCCGTTCCAAAGCCATTCTGGCTGCAGCGGGTATCGCTGAAGATGTTAAGATCAGTGAGCTGTCTGAAGAACAAATCGACACGCTGCGTGACGAAGTTGCCAAATTTGTCGTTGAAGGTGATCTGCGCCGTGAAATCAGCATGAGCATCAAGCGCCTGATGGATCTTGGTTGCTATCGCGGTTTGCGTCATCGTCGTGGTCTGCCAGTGCGCGGTCAGCGTACTAAGACCAACGCACGTACCCGTAAGGGTCCGCGCAAACCGATCAAGAAATAATCGGGGTGATTGAATAATGGCAAAGGCACCAGTTCGTGCACGTAAACGTGTAAGAAAACAAGTCTCTGACGGCGTGGCTCATATCCATGCTTCTTTCAACAACACCATCGTTACTATTACTGATCGTCAGGGTAACGCTTTGGGTTGGGCAACAGCCGGTGGTTCCGGTTTCCGTGGTTCTCGCAAATCCACTCCGTTTGCAGCTCAGGTTGCAGCAGAGCGTTGCGCAGAAGCCGTAAAAGAATACGGCATCAAGAATCTGGAAGTTATGGTTAAAGGTCCGGGTCCGGGTCGTGAATCTACTGTTCGCGCTCTGAACGCCGCTGGTTTCCGCATCACGAATATTACTGATGTGACTCCGATCCCTCATAACGGTTGTCGTCCGCCGAAAAAACGTCGCGTATAACGCTCGTTTTTTAGGTTAGTTGGAGATAGAAAATGGCAAGATATTTGGGTCCTAAGCTCAAGCTGAGCCGTCGTGAGGGCACCGACTTATTCCTTAAGTCTGGCGTTCGCGCGATCGATACCAAGTGTAAAATTGAACAAGCTCCTGGCCAGCACGGTGCGCGTAAACCGCGTCTGTCTGACTATGGTGTGCAGTTGCGTGAAAAGCAAAAAGTTCGCCGTATGTACGGTGTGCTGGAGCGTCAGTTCCGTAACTACTATAAAGAAGCAGCACGTCTGAAAGGCAACACAGGTGAAAACCTGCTGGCTCTGCTGGAAGGTCGTCTGGACAACGTTGTTTACCGTATGGGCTTCGGCGCGACTCGTGCTGAATCACGCCAGTTGGTTAGCCATAAAGCAATCATGGTAAACGGTCGTGTTGTTAACATCGCTTCTTATCAGGTTAAAGCGAATGACGTTGTTAGCATTCGTGAGAAAGCGAAAAAGCAATCTCGCGTGAAAGCCGCTCTGGAGCTGGCTGAGCAGCGTGAAAAGCCAACCTGGCTGGAAGTTGATGCTGGCAAGATGGAAGGTACGTTCAAGCGTCAGCCAGAACGTTCTGATCTGTCTGCGGACATTAACGAACACCTGATCGTCGAGCTTTACTCCAAGTAAAGCTTAGTACCAAAGAGAGGACACAATGCAGGGTTCTGTGACAGAGTTTCTAAAACCGCGCCTGGTAGATATCGAGCAAGTGAGTTCGACGCACGCCAAGGTGACCCTTGAGCCTTTAGAGCGTGGCTTTGGCCATACTCTGGGTAACGCACTGCGCCGTATTCTGCTCTCATCGATGCCGGGTTGCGCGGTGACCGAGGTTGAGATTGATGGTGTACTTCATGAGTACAGCACCAAAGAAGGCGTTCAGGAAGATATCCTTGAAATCCTGCTCAACCTGAAAGGGCTGGCGGTGAGAGTTCAGGGTAAAGATGAAGTTATTCTTACTCTGAATAAATCTGGCATTGGCCCTGTGACTGCAGCCGACATCACCCACGACGGTGATGTTGAAATCGTCAAGCCGCAGCACGTGATCTGCCACCTGACCGATGAGAACGCAGCGATTAGCATGCGTATCAAAGTTCAGCGCGGTCGTGGTTATGTGCCGGCTTCTGCCCGAATTCATTCGGAAGAAGATGAGCGCCCAATCGGCCGTCTGCTGGTCGACGCATGCTACAGCCCTGTAGAGCGTATTGCCTACAATGTTGAAGCAGCGCGTGTAGAACAGCGTACCGACCTGGACAAGCTGGTCATCGAAATGGAAACCAACGGCACAATCGATCCTGAAGAGGCGATTCGTCGTGCGGCAACCATCCTGGCAGAACAACTGGAAGCTTTCGTTGACTTACGTGATGTTCGTCAGCCGGAAGTGAAAGAAGAGAAACCAGAATTCGATCCGATCCTGCTGCGCCCTGTTGACGATCTCGAATTGACTGTCCGCTCTGCTAACTGCCTCAAGGCAGAAGCTATCCACTATATCGGTGATCTGGTACAGCGTACCGAGGTTGAGTTGCTGAAAACGCCGAACCTGGGTAAAAAATCTCTTACCGAGATTAAAGACGTGCTGGCTTCACGTGGTCTGTCTCTGGGCATGCGCCTGGAAAACTGGCCACCAGCAAGCATTGCTGACGAGTAACCGGATCACAGGTTAAGGTTTTACTGAGAAGGATAAGGTCATGCGCCATCGTAAGAGTGGTCGTCAACTGAACCGCAACAGCAGCCATCGCCAGGCTATGTTCCGCAACATGGCAGGTTCACTGGTTCGTCATGAAATCATCAAGACGACCCTGCCTAAAGCGAAAGAGCTGCGTCGCGTAGTTGAGCCGCTGATTACTCTTGCCAAGACTGACAGCGTTGCAAATCGTCGTCTGGCATTCGCCCGTACTCGTGATAACGAGATCGTGGCAAAACTGTTTAACGAACTGGGTCCGCGTTTCGCGAGCCGTGCCGGTGGTTACACTCGTATTCTGAAGTGTGGCTTCCGTGCAGGCGACAACGCTCCGATGGCTTACATCGAGCTGGTTGATCGTTCAGAATCTAAAGCAGAAGCTGCTGCAGAGTAATCTGTAGTAACGTAAAAAAACCCGCCTCGGCGGGTTTTTTTATATCCGCTGAATCCCCACTTCTCTACAATATCTGTATCTTTTCTGTTCATCCTCTGGAGTTATTCATGTGGTTGCTCGACCAGTGGGCAGAACGCCATATCAGCGATGCTCAGCGAAAAGGCGAATTTGATAACCTTGCGGGACGCGGCGAGCCGTTAGTGCTTGATGATGATTCGCATGTTGCCCCTGAATTACGGGCCGGATATCGCTTACTCAAAAATGCCGGTTGTTTACCACCGGAACTGGAGCAGCGTAAAGAGGCCATGCAACTGGCTGACCTGCTGAAAGGGATTCGCAAGGATGATCCCCGCCACCGTGAAATTAGCCGTCGACTGGCTCTCATCGAACTCAAAATGCGTCAGGCCGGAATGAGCACAGACTTTTTGCACGGTGAGTACAGTGACAGGCTAATGCAGAAAATAAATGAGGAATAACCATGTACCGTATCGGTGAACTTGCCAGGCTTGCTAACGTAACGCCGGACACTATCCGCTATTACGAAAAGCAGCAGATGATTGATCACGAGGTTCGTACTGAAGGTGGATTTCGACTCTATACCGATCATGACCTGCAGCGCTTACGGTTTATCCGCTACGCTCGCCAGCTCGGTTTCACGCTGGACTCGATCCGCGAGTTACTTTCGATCCGCATCGATCCTGAACACCATACTTGCCTGGAGTCGAAGAGCATCGTACAGGCAAGGCTTGATGAAGTTGAAGCGCGTATACAGGAACTGCAGACCATGCAGCGTTCTCTGCAACGGTTGAATGACGCCTGCTGCGGTACAGCTCATAGCAGTATTTATTGTTCAATTCTTGAAGCCCTTGAACAGGGGGCCAGTGGAACCCAGGGCTGTTGATTTTTACTTCAGCCGGGACTAGACTCCCGTCGACATACACCATGCTCAGGAGAAATTATGAGCCGCTATCAGCATACGAAAGGGCAAATTCAGGACAATGCCATTGAGGCACTGCTCCACGACCCGCTTTTCAGGCAGCGTATTGAGAAGAATAAAAAAGGAAAAGGGAGTTATTTACGAAAAGGGAAACATGCAAAACGGGGTAACTGGGAGGCCAGTGGCAAGCAAGCGAATCGCTTTTTTACCACTGGCCTTCCTTTTTTCAACGCCTGATTAAGAGCGGTTATTTTGCTCTTTCAACAGATCGCGAATTTCAGTCAATAACACTTCTTCTTTTGTCGGGGCAGGCGGCGCAGCCGGCTCTTCAGCCTTTTTACGGTTAAGCTTATTGATAAGCTTGATAGCCATAAAAATGGCGAACGCCACGATCACGAAATCAAATATGTTTTGAATGAAAACGCCATAATGCATAACAACGGCAGGGACATCCCCCTGTGCATCCCGAAGCGTCACGGCAAACTGTTTAAAATCAATGCCCCCGATTAACAGCCCGAGGGGAGGCATAATAATGTCGGCTACCAGTGATGAAACGATCTTACCGAACGCTGCACCGATAATGACACCCACTGCCAGATCCACCACATTCCCGCGCATCGCAAATTCGCGAAATTCTTTAACTAAACTCATTTTCTTCTCCTTGAGCCAACTGACGATTATAAGTTTAACAAATGATTAGTTAATTTCCATTGGGGATAATTAATCGTTATGAAAAATAAAAGGCATGGGAATAAGAGGGTTAATAATCAGGTGCTCTTTTATAAGCACCTGATTGATTACAGGAAGAATGGACTTGGCTGGAATAAACGTTCGACGTCGGTAATAAACTTTTTATCGGTAAGGAACATAATGACGTGGTCGCCTTGCTCGATACGTAAATTATCATTCGCAATCATCACGTCGTTTCCACGCACCACGGCACCAATAATTGTTCCCGGTGGCAGTTTAATTTCATCGATAGCGCGGCCCACAACGCGTGATGTGGTTTCATCACCATGAGCAACGGCCTCAATGGCTTCAGCCACACCGCGGCGAAGGGAGGATACGCCAACAATATCCGCCTTACGAACATGGCTCAGCAGTGCAGAAATGGTTGCTTGCTGTGGTGATATCGCGATATCAATAACGCTTCCCTGCACGAGGTCAACGTAGGCGCGGCGTTGAATAAGCACCATGACCTTTTTTGCCCCCATACGCTTGGCGAGCATGGCGGACATAATGTTCGCCTCGTCGTCGTTAGTGACGGCAATAAACAGATCAACTTGATCAATATGCTCTTCTGCCAGCAGCTCTTGATCTGAGGCATCGCCATAAAACACGATGGTGTTTTGCAGCTTTTCAGCCAGCTCAGCCGCGCGCTGTTGATCGCGCTCGATCAGCTTCACGCTGTAGTCTTTTTCCAGCCGGTGCGCCAGTCCCGCGCCGATATTACCACCGCCAACGAGCATAATGCGTTTATACGGTTTTTCGAGACGCTGCAGTTCGCTCATTACCGCGCGAATATGCTGAGATGCCGCGATGAAGAAGACTTCATCACCTGCCTCGACTATGGTTGAACCCTGTGGGCGAATTGGCCTGTCATGGCGGAAAATGGCTGCAACGCGGGTATCAATATGCGGCATATGCTCACGCATGGTGGAGAGCGCATTACCGATCAATGGGCCGCCGTAATAGGCCTTAACGACCGCCAGGCTCACTTTACCTTCGGCGAAGTTCACCACCTGCAGCGCACCAGGATATTCGATCAGGCGGTAGATATTGTCGATAACCAGCTGTTCTGGGGCGATGAGATGGTCGATAGGGACCGCTTCGGAATTAAACAGCTTCTCTGCATCCCGGACATAGTCCGGGGAGCGGATGCGCGCGATCCGGTTCGGCGTGTTGAACAGCGAATAGGCCACCTGACATGCCACCATGTTGGTTTCGTCAGAACTGGTCACCGCAACCAGCATGTCAGCATCGTCGGCGCCCGCTTCACGCAGGACACGCGGGTGCGAGCCATGACCTTGCACGACGCGAAGGTCAAATTTGTCCTGTAAAACACGTAGCCGATCGCCATTGGTATCGACAATCGTGATGTCATTATTTTCGCCAACAAGGTTTTCAGCCAACGTCCCACCAACCTGTCCGGCACCCAGAATGATTATCTTCATATCTCGTGACCTGTTCTCAACATCACTCTTTGATTAGCTTAGCGTAAAAGAAGCCATCACCTTCTTCAGCGGCCGGCAGATTCTGCAGGCCTGGGCGTTCAGGCGTGCCCGTGTCGTGTAGCACTGCATCCGGGGTACGTTTAAGGAAGGCTGCAATCTGCTGGCTGTTTTCTTCCGGAAGGACCGAACAGGTCGCATAGACCAGTGTGCCTCCTGGCTTCAGGTGCGGCCAAATGGCATCAAGAATGTCGGATTGCAGTTGAGTCAGTTCCTTGATATCGCGATCGCGACGTAACCACTTAATATCCGGGTGGCGACGAATAACGCCGGTTGCCGAGCAGGGAGCATCCAGCAAGATGCGATCGAATTGCGTTTCACCACACCATTCTGCGGGTTTGCGGCCATCGCCTTGCTTAACCTGCGCTTTCATTCCCAGGCGCTTAAGGTTGTCATAGACGCGTGAAAGACGCTGCTCATCGATATCCACGGCCATGACGTTTGCCTGAGGGGCCACTTCCAGAATATGCGTCGTCTTACCGCCTGGCGCGGCGCAGAGATCGAGGATGTGCTCGCCGTTTTTAGGTTCCAGCCAGGCCATGCAGCCCTGCGCGGAAGCATCTTGTACGGTCACCCATCCTTCATCAAAACCGGGTAAAGCATGTACCGGAGCAGGGGAAGCTAAACGCACAGCGTCAGGATATGCTTCATGTGTGAAGCCGCTCATTCCAGCCTCTTCCAGTAAAGCCAGCCAGGCGTCGCGCGTATGGTGATTACGGTTGACGCGTAACCACATCGGCGGACGCTGATTATTCGCGTCGGCAATTGCCTGCCACTGCTCTGGCCAGGCTTTTTTAAGGCGATTCAGGAGCCACTCAGGATGCAGATAACGTGCTTCACTTTGTCCGAACTCAGCCAGAAGCTCTTCCTGCTGTCGCTGGAACTGGCGCAGAACGCCATTAATCAACCCTTTCAGCATAGGACGTTTAATCACAACGGCACCTTCCACTGTCTCAGCCAGTGCGGCATGAGGCGGGATACGCGTGTGAAGAAGCTGATAGAAGCCAACCATAATCAAATAATGCACGGTGCGCTGCTTGCCGGTCATTGGACGTGACATCAGCTTATTAACCAGCCACTCGAGCTGAGAAAGCGTGCGCAGGACGCCAAAACAGAGCTCCTGAAGCAGAGCTTTGTCTTTGTCGGACACTTTTTGCTGCAAAGCTGGCAGGATATTGCTCAATGACTGGCCCTGCTCGACAACCTGCTCAACGGCCTGAGCCGCCATACTGCGTAAATTTTGTTTTTTCATAACCGTAAAAATAAAAATGCCCGGAAACACCGGGCGCTAAAATTAAATGAGGTCAGGCAAGGCGATTGCCCGGGATAAACCATTCGCGACGAGAATTTAACAAATCCTGTGCGCTCATCGCCTTCTTACCCGCAGGTTGTAGCGATTCCAGATTCAGGATCCCTTGTGCGGTAGCTACCTGAATACCGTTCTTGCTGGCGTCGATAATCGTACCGGGCTCAGCCGTTGTGTGACCGTCAATAAGGGAGGCTTTCCAGACTTTCACTGGCTGCTCGTCGATAACCATCCAGCTCATCGGCCATGGATTAAAGGCGCGAATGCAGCGTTCAAGTTGAGCCGCTGACAGAGACCAGTCAATCCGGGCTTCTTCTTTACTCAGTTTTTCAGCGTAAGTGACCAGCGCTTCATCCTGAACTTCAGGTTTCGCCGTATTATTCGCAATCTGCTGGAGGGTTTCAATCAGCCCTTGCGGGCCAAGCTCTGCCAGCTTGTCATACAAGGTGGCACTGGTATCATCGGCCGTAATGGGGCAGGCCAGTTTATAAAGCATGTCACCGGTGTCTAAACCTACATCCATCTTCATGATTGTGACGCCCGTTTCCGCATCACCCGCCCATAAAGAGCGCTGAATAGGTGCTGCCCCGCGCCAGCGTGGAAGCAGAGAACCATGCACGTTAATGCAACCCAGGCGAGGCATATCAAGCACAGCTTTTGGCAGAATTAAACCGTAAGCCACCACCACCATTACATCGGCATTCAGGTCAGCGACAAGCTGCTGGTTTTCCTGAGGGCGCAAGGATGCTGGCTGGAAAACAGGTAACCCATGCTCTTCTGCCAGCACCTTAACAGGACCTGGCATCAGTTTTTTACCACGGCCAGCCGGGCGATCCGGTTGGGTAAACACGCCAACAACCTGGTGGCCAGAAGATAACAGCGCGTCAAGATGACGCGCTGCAAAATCAGGGGTTCCCGCGAAGATAATACGTAGTGATTTAGACACGATGATCCTTGTATCCGGGGGGACGTTATGCGCGAGAACGCAAACGATCCAGTTTCTCTACTTTCTGACGAATTCGTTGCTGCTTCAGCGGCGAGAGGTAATCGATAAACAGTTTACCGACCAGATGATCCATCTCATGCTGAATACAGATCGCCAGCAGGTCGTCAGCTTCCAGTTCGAACGGATTGCCGTCACGATCCAGGGCGCGAATTTTCACTTTTTCGGCACGCGGCACTAAAGCACGCTGTTCCGGAATAGACAGACAACCTTCCTCAATACCTGTTTCGCCACTCTTCTCGAGCAGCTCAGGATTGATTAACACCAGGCGGCCATCGCGATTTTCAGATACGTCGATCACGATAATACGCTTGTGAATGTCGACCTGAGTGGCCGCAAGACCAATACCTTCTTCGGCGTACATGGTATCGAACATATCATCAACGATACGCTGAATTTCTGCATTCACTTCTTTTACCGGTTCAGCGACGATGCGAAGGCGCTCGTCCGGAATATGTAACACTTGCAAAACTGCCATAAATTTCCAGAGTCGTGTTCAGGAGTTGATAAGAATATTATCTCCTATTCTAGACAAAACCCCCATCGATTGACAGCATCAGTGACCAATCGCAATGATTGCGGAGGCCGCTTATGGCAGGGGAAAGGATGACGTCGACTGAGTTATGGCTACGGTTAATACACACCGGTTCTCTTTATGGCGATGTGATGCTGGAAGCGGCAGCACGATTGCACAACCAGACAACCATTGATGGTCCTGTTGTCAGAGACGCCGGTCTGTCTGTCAAACAGGCTGCACGGTTCTTTGCGCTCAGAGAAAGTGAGCTGGAAAGTAGCCTGCTCTGGCTTGAGCAGCCGGGTAACTATCTGATCACGGCGGATCACCCCCTTTATCCCCCCTTACTCCGGACGATCCCGGATTATCCAGGCGCAGTCTTTGTTAAAGGCAACCCTAATGTACTGAATGCAGTTCAACTGGCGGTTGTTGGCAGCCGTGCGCCGTCATGGTACGGCGAGCGATGGGGAAAAATTCTCTGTGAACAGCTTTCTCAAAGTGGTTTAACGATCACCAGCGGGCTGGCCTGCGGTATTGACGGTGTCGCCCACAACGCTGCGCTATCGGCAAAAGGGCGTAGCGTTGCGGTGCTGGGTAACGGTCTCTTTAGTATTTATCCTCGTCGGCATCAGGCGCTGGCTGCGCGGCTTATCGATTCTGGTGGCGCGATAGTGTCTGAGTTTCCGCTATCAGCGCAGCCCCGGCCGGGACACTTTCCCCGGCGTAATCGAATTATCAGCGGGCTAAGTCAGGGGGTGTTCGTGGTTGAAGCAGCGGTACGCAGCGGTTCGCTTGTGACCGCACGGTGCGCGCTTGAGCAGGGGCGAGACGTGTTTGCCTTACCCGGCCCAATTGGTAACCCGGGATGCGAAGGGCCGCACTGGCTGATAAAGCAGGGTGCAACACCGGTAACGGAAGTCAGGGACATTCTTGAAAATTTGCAATATGGATTGCAATGGCTGCAGGAAGATCCCGAAAAGCGACATTATTCATCAGATCAGGGAAAGGTGGCATTGCCATTTCCCAAGCTCCTGGCTAACGTAGGAGATGAGGTAACACCTGTTGACGTTGTCGCTGAACGTGCCGGCCAACCTGTGCCAGTTACGGTAGCACAGCTACTCGAACTGGAGTTAGCAGGATGGATCGCAGCTGTACCCGGCGGCTATGTCCGATTAAGGAGGGCAAGCCATGTTCGACGTACTGATGTATTTGTTTGAGACTTACATCCATAACGAAGCAGAAATGCGAGTGGATCAGGACAAATTGACACAGGATCTTACCGATGCGGGGTTTGAGCGGGAAGATATCTATAATGCGTTGATGTGGCTGGAAAAACTGGCTGATTATCAGGAAGGCCTCGCCGAACCGATGCAGTTAGCTTCTGACCCATTGTCTGTGCGCATCTACACAGCTGAAGAGTGTGAAAGGCTGGACGCGAGCTGCCGGGGATTCATTTTATTCCTTGAGCAGATTCAGGTGCTAAACCTCGAAACGAGAGAGATGGTGATAGAGCGCGTTATGGCGCTGGATACGGCAGACTTCGAACTGGAAGACCTCAAGTGGGTCATCCTGATGGTTCTGTTTAATATTCCAGGCTGTGAAAATGCCTATCAGCAAATGGAAGAATTACTCTTTGAAGTGAATGAAGGTATGCTGCATTAATTCAATGTGTAGCACCAAGAGTTGTTATGGCCAAATCAGCACTATTCACGGTGCATAAAAATGAGCCCTGCCCGCAGTGCGGGGCTGAACTTGTTATTCGGTCCGGGAAACACGGCCCGTTTCTCGGTTGTTCCCACTATCCGGAATGTGATTATGTCCGTCCCCTGAAAAGCCAGGCGGATGGACATATCGTTAAAATTCTGGAGGGACAGCTTTGCCCTCTTTGCGGCAGCGAGTTAGCGCTACGTCAGGGGCGTTTCGGCATGTTTATTGGCTGTAGCCACTATCCTGAATGTGAACATACAGAACAAATTGATAAACCCGATGAAACGGCTATTGCCTGTCCTCAATGCCAGCGTGGACAACTGGTGCAGCGCCGTTCTCGTTTTGGTAAGACCTTTCATTCCTGCGATCGCTATCCTGAATGTCAGTTTGTTATCAATTTCAAACCGGTAGCGGGTGTCTGCTCTCATTGCAATTATCCGCTACTTATAGAGAAAAAAACGGCGCAAGGTTTGAAACGCTTCTGCGCCAGTAAACAATGTGGAAAGCCGGTTCCGGCGGATCAAAACAGTGAAGAATAACCTGCCATCAGGCTCCATTGCTCATGCGGTGGATGTCCTGAAAAATGAAGAAGTCATCGCCTATCCAACTGAAGCTGTTTTTGGGGTCGGTTGCGATCCTGACAGCGAAACGGCCGTTGCCCGACTGCTCACACTTAAACAGAGGCCAGTCGAAAAAGGGCTTATTTTAATCGCTGCTAACTATGAGCAGCTTAAGCCTTATATCGATGATTCCATGCTAACGCCGGAGCAGCGGGAGACTATTTTCTCAGCATGGCCCGGCCCCGTGACCTTTGTTTTCCCGGCGAAGCCGACAACGCCGCGCTGGTTGACCGGGCGCTTTGATTCCCTCGCCGTGCGCGTGACGGACCATCCGCTGGTGGTCGAACTTTGCCTGGCCTTTGGAAAACCACTGGTCTCAACCAGCGCGAATCTGACCGGGCAGCCACCTTGCCGCACAACCGACGAAGTAAGGGCGCAGTTTGGGAATGATTTCCCGGTTGCCGTCGGTGAGACGGGAGGGCGCCTCAATCCGTCTGAAATCCGCGACGCCTTGACCGGCGAACGTTTTCGCCAGGGGTAATCCAATGGAAACCTATGCTGTTTTTGGTAATCCGATAGCGCACAGCAAGTCACCGTTAATCCATCAACTGTTTGCCGAGCAACTGCAAATAAATCATCCCTATGGCCGCGTGCTGGCACCTGTTGATGCATTTATTCCTGCGCTGGAGGGTTTCTTCAACGCGGGTGGCAAAGGTGCGAATGTAACGGTACCGTTTAAAGAGGAAGCCTTCGAACGTGCGGATGAACTCACAGAGCGTGCTTCCCTTGCGGGTGCAGTGAATACCTTAAAACGGCTTGAGGATGGACGCCTGCTGGGAGATAACACTGACGGAATTGGGTTACTGAGCGATCTGGAAAGGCTCTCGTTTATTAAACCTGGTTTCAGGGTTCTGCTGATTGGTGCGGGCGGAGCGTCGCGGGGAGTATTGCTGCCTCTGCTGTCACTGGATTGCGCGGTGACCATTACAAACAGGACCTTCTCGCGGGCAGAAGCGCTGGCTGCGTTGTTCGCACATACCGGCAGCGTGAGCGCGGTCGCCCTGGATGAACTTGCCGATCGTGAGTTTGATCTGATCATCAACGCCACCTCCAGCGGTATCGGTGGTGACGTGCCGGCGATCCCTGCTTCGCTGGTAAGTGCCCATATTTACTTCTACGACATGTTCTATCAGAAAGGGAAGACACCTTTTTTGAACTGGTGTGAACAGCACGGCGGAAAACACGTAGCCGATGGGCTGGGAATGCTGGTGGGGCAGGCGGCACACGCGGTGCTGCTCTGGCACGGTGTATTGCCTTCGGTCGAACCGGTCATTGAAAAGCTGAAAAGGGAGCTCACGGTGTGAATCAGGCAATTCATTTTCCGGACAGGGAAAGCTGGGACGAGAGTAAACAGGCGGTCTGTTTCCCGGTGCTGGTGCATGGAATGCAACTTACCTGCGCCATTCGTGGGGAAACGCTGTTGCGTCGCTTTGGTGGTTCAGACCCGTTAGAGGTGTTTTGTGAAAATCGCTGGGATCTTGAAGAGGAAGCCAGCGATTTAATCCGCGATCAGCAGGAAGACGATCAGGGCTGGGTCTGGGTATCCTGACTCAGATAGTCATTCTTCCATTTAACGTAGTTATTCGCCGAGTATTTTAATCCTTCGATCTCTGCCTCCTTCAGGGGGCGGATCTGTTTTACCGGGCTTCCCAAATAGAGATAGCCGCTCTCCAGTCTTTTGTTCTGGGGAACAAGGCTGCCTGCGCCAATCATCACGTCATCTTCTACAATGACGCCATCCAGCAAAATCGACCCCATGCCAACAAGAACCCGATTACCAATAGTGCAGCCGTGAAGCATCACTTTATGGCCGACGGTGACATCTTCTCCAATGATGAGTGGATTGCCCTGGGGGTTATAGGAGGATTTGTGGGTTACGTGCAGAACGCTACCGTCCTGAATATTGGTGCGTGCGCCAATGGCTACATGGTTTACATCCCCCCGAATAGCGACGAGCGGCCAGATACTGACGTCATCGGCCATTCGAACATCGCCGATGACCACGCTGCTGGCATCGATCATCACGCGATCGCCTTTTTGGGGGAGAAGATCTTTATAAGGACGTAACACTGCGGACATATCTACCTCGAACGATGAGCACTATATAGAAGACTTGATCATATTATTGGATCGAGGCAAGGCAAAAAGCGTCAATATTTAAGCATATTGGGTGGGATTTCAGCGAAAAGCGCGGAAAATCGACAGTTGGAAAAAAAGATCCAAAAAGTACTTGTGCTAAAAATTGGGATCCCTATAATGCGCCTCCATCGACACGGCAGATGTGAATCACTTCACAGTTAACCCGGTCGGTTGAAGAGAAAAAATCCTGAATTTCAGGGTTGACTCTGAAAGAGGAAAGCGTAATATACGCCACCTCGCGACGGTGAGCTGTAAGCCGCGTCGCAACTGCTCTTTAACAATTTATCAGACAATCTGTGTGGGCACTCAAAGTGACATGGATTCTTAACGTCCTCGGACGAAAAATGAATACCAAGTCTCTGAGTGAACATACGTAATTCATTACGAAGTTTAATTCACGAGCATCAAACTTAAATTGAAGAGTTTGATCATGGCTCAGATTGAACGCTGGCGGCAGGCCTAACACATGCAAGTCGAACGGTAGCACAGAGAGCTTGCTCTCGGGTGACGAGTGGCGGACGGGTGAGTAATGTCTGGGAAACTGCCTGATGGAGGGGGATAACTACTGGAAACGGTAGCTAATACCGCATAACGTCGCAAGACCAAAGAGGGGGACCTTCGGGCCTCTTGCCATCAGATGTGCCCAGATGGGATTAGCTAGTAGGTGGGGTAATGGCTCACCTAGGCGACGATCCCTAGCTGGTCTGAGAGGATGACCAGCCACACTGGAACTGAGACACGGTCCAGACTCCTACGGGAGGCAGCAGTGGGGAATATTGCACAATGGGCGCAAGCCTGATGCAGCCATGCCGCGTGTATGAAGAAGGCCTTCGGGTTGTAAAGTACTTTCAGCGGGGAGGAAGGTGTTGTGGTTAATAACCGCAGCAATTGACGTTACCCGCAGAAGAAGCACCGGCTAACTCCGTGCCAGCAGCCGCGGTAATACGGAGGGTGCAAGCGTTAATCGGAATTACTGGGCGTAAAGCGCACGCAGGCGGTCTGTCAAGTCGGATGTGAAATCCCCGGGCTCAACCTGGGAACTGCATTCGAAACTGGCAGGCTAGAGTCTTGTAGAGGGGGGTAGAATTCCAGGTGTAGCGGTGAAATGCGTAGAGATCTGGAGGAATACCGGTGGCGAAGGCGGCCCCCTGGACAAAGACTGACGCTCAGGTGCGAAAGCGTGGGGAGCAAACAGGATTAGATACCCTGGTAGTCCACGCCGTAAACGATGTCGACTTGGAGGTTGTGCCCTTGAGGCGTGGCTTCCGGAGCTAACGCGTTAAGTCGACCGCCTGGGGAGTACGGCCGCAAGGTTAAAACTCAAATGAATTGACGGGGGCCCGCACAAGCGGTGGAGCATGTGGTTTAATTCGATGCAACGCGAAGAACCTTACCTACTCTTGACATCCAGAGAACTTTCCAGAGATGGATTGGTGCCTTCGGGAACTCTGAGACAGGTGCTGCATGGCTGTCGTCAGCTCGTGTTGTGAAATGTTGGGTTAAGTCCCGCAACGAGCGCAACCCTTATCCTTTGTTGCCAGCGGTCCGGCCGGGAACTCAAAGGAGACTGCCAGTGATAAACTGGAGGAAGGTGGGGATGACGTCAAGTCATCATGGCCCTTACGAGTAGGGCTACACACGTGCTACAATGGCGCATACAAAGAGAAGCGAACTCGCGAGAGCAAGCGGACCTCATAAAGTGCGTCGTAGTCCGGATTGGAGTCTGCAACTCGACTCCATGAAGTCGGAATCGCTAGTAATCGTAGATCAGAATGCTACGGTGAATACGTTCCCGGGCCTTGTACACACCGCCCGTCACACCATGGGAGTGGGTTGCAAAAGAAGTAGGTAGCTTAACCTTCGGGAGGGCGCTTACCACTTTGTGATTCATGACTGGGGTGAAGTCGTAACAAGGTAACCGTAGGGGAACCTGCGGTTGGATCACCTCCTTACCTTAAAGAACCTGCCTTTGTAGTGTCCACACAGATTGTCTGATGAAAAGTAAATAGCAAGGCGTCTTGCGATTGAGACTTCAGTGTCCCCTTCGTCTAGAGGCCCAGGACACCGCCCTTTCACGGCGGTAACAGGGGTTCGAATCCCCTAGGGGACGCCACTTGCTGGTTCGTGAGTGAAAGTCACCTGCCGACATATCTCAAAACTCATCTTCGGGTGACGTTTGAGATATTTGCTCTTTAAAAATCTGGATCAAGCTGAAAATTGAAACGACACACAGTTAATGTGTGTTCGAGTCTCTCAAATTTTCGCAAGCCGGTGATGAATCGAAAGAAACATCTTCGGGTTGTGAGGTTAAGCGACTAAGCGTACACGGTGGATGCCCTGGCAGTCAGAGGCGATGAAGGACGTGCTAATCTGCGAAAAGCGCCGGCGAGGTGATATGAACCTTTGACCCGGCGATGTCCGAATGGGGAAACCCAGTGTGTTCCGACACACTATCGTTAACTGAATACATAGGTTAACGAGGCGAACCGGGGGAACTGAAACATCTAAGTACCCCGAGGAAAAGAAATCAACCGAGATTCCCCCAGTAGCGGCGAGCGAACGGGGAGCAGCCCAGAGTCTGAATCAGCTTGTGTGTTAGTGGAAGCGTCTGGAAAGTCGCACGGTACAGGGTGACAGTCCCGTACACGAAAGCACACAGGCTGTGAACTCGAAGAGTAGGGCGGGACACGTGGTATCCTGTCTGAATATGGGGGGACCATCCTCCAAGGCTAAATACTCCTGACTGACCGATAGTGAACCAGTACCGTGAGGGAAAGGCGAAAAGAACCCCGGCGAGGGGAGTGAAAAAGAACCTGAAACCGTGTACGTACAAGCAGTGGGAGCCTCTTTTATGGGGTGACTGCGTACCTTTTGTATAATGGGTCAGCGACTTATATTCTGTAGCAAGGTTAACCGTATAGGGGAGCCGAAGGGAAACCGAGTCTTAACTGGGCGTTAAGTTGCAGGGTATAGACCCGAAACCCGGTGATCTAGCCATGGGCAGGTTGAAGGTTGGGTAACACTAACTGGAGGACCGAACCGACTAATGTTGAAAAATTAGCGGATGACTTGTGGCTGGGGGTGAAAGGCCAATCAAACCGGGAGATAGCTGGTTCTCCCCGAAAGCTATTTAGGTAGCGCCTCGTGAACTCATCTTCGGGGGTAGAGCACTGTTTCGGCTAGGGGGCCATCCCGGCTTACCAACCCGATGCAAACTACGAATACCGAAGAATGTTATCACGGGAGACACACGGCGGGTGCTAACGTCCGTCGTGAAGAGGGAAACAACCCAGACCGCCAGCTAAGGTCCCAAAGTCATGGTTAAGTGGGAAACGATGTGGGAAGGCACAGACAGCCAGGATGTTGGCTTAGAAGCAGCCATCATTTAAAGAAAGCGTAATAGCTCACTGGTCGAGTCGGCCTGCGCGGAAGATGTAACGGGGCTAAACCATGCACCGAAGCTGCGGCAGCGACACTATGTGTTGTTGGGTAGGGGAGCGTTCTGTAAGCCGTTGAAGGTGTCCTGTGAGGGGTGCTGGAGGTATCAGAAGTGCGAATGCTGACATAAGTAACGATAAAGCGGGTGAAAAGCCCGCTCGCCGGAAGACCAAGGGTTCCTGTCCAACGTTAATCGGGGCAGGGTGAGTCGACCCCTAAGGCGAGGCCGAAAGGCGTAGTCGATGGGAAACAGGTTAATATTCCTGTACTTGGTGTTACTGCGAAGGGGGGACGGAGAAGGCTATGTTAGCCGGGCGACGGTTGTCCCGGTTTAAGCATGTAGGCGGAGGTTCCAGGTAAATCCGGTTCCTTGTTAACGCTGAGGTGTGATGACGAGGCACTACGGTGCTGAAGTAACAAATGCCCTGCTTCCAGGAAAAGCCTCTAAGCATCAGGTAACATCAAATCGTACCCCAAACCGACACAGGTGGTCAGGTAGAGAATACCAAGGCGCTTGAGAGAACTCGGGTGAAGGAACTAGGCAAAATGGTGCCGTAACTTCGGGAGAAGGCACGCTGATATGTAGGTGAAGCCCCTGCGGGTGGAGCTGAAATCAGTCGAAGATACCAGCTGGCTGCAACTGTTTATTAAAAACACAGCACTGTGCAAACACGAAAGTGGACGTATACGGTGTGACGCCTGCCCGGTGCCGGAAGGTTAATTGATGGGGTTAGCGGTAACGCGAAGCTCTTGATCGAAGCCCCGGTAAACGGCGGCCGTAACTATAACGGTCCTAAGGTAGCGAAATTCCTTGTCGGGTAAGTTCCGACCTGCACGAATGGCGTAATGATGGCCAGGCTGTCTCCACCCGAGACTCAGTGAAATTGAACTCGCTGTGAAGATGCAGTGTACCCGCGGCAAGACGGAAAGACCCCGTGAACCTTTACTATAGCTTGACACTGAACACTGGTCCTTGATGTGTAGGATAGGTGGGAGGCTTTGAAGCGTGGACGCCAGTCTGCGTGGAGCCAACCTTGAAATACCACCCTTTAATGGCTGGTGTTCTAACGTAGACCCGTGATCCGGGTCGCGGACAGTGTCTGGTGGGTAGTTTGACTGGGGCGGTCTCCTCCCAAAGAGTAACGGAGGAGCACGAAGGTTAGCTAATCCTGGTCGGACATCAGGAGGTTAGTGCAATGGCATAAGCTAGCTTGACTGCGAGAGTGACGGCTCGAGCAGGTGCGAAAGCAGGTCATAGTGATCCGGTGGTTCTGAATGGAAGGGCCATCGCTCAACGGATAAAAGGTACTCCGGGGATAACAGGCTGATACCGCCCAAGAGTTCATATCGACGGCGGTGTTTGGCACCTCGATGTCGGCTCATCACATCCTGGGGCTGAAGTAGGTCCCAAGGGTATGGCTGTTCGCCATTTAAAGTGGTACGCGAGCTGGGTTTAGAACGTCGTGAGACAGTTCGGTCCCTATCTGCCGTGGGCGCTGGAGAATTGAGGGGGGCTGCTCCTAGTACGAGAGGACCGGAGTGGACGCATCACTGGTGTTCGGGTTGTCATGCCAATGGCACTGCCCGGTAGCTAAATGCGGAAGAGATAAGTGCTGAAAGCATCTAAGCACGAAACTTGCCCCGAGATGAGTTCTCCCTGAGACTTTAAGTCTCCTGAAGGAACGTTGAAGACTACGACGTTGATAGGTCGGGTGTGTAAGCGCAGCGATGCGTTGAGCTAACCGATACTAATGAACCGTGAGGCTTAACCTTACAACGCCGAAGATGTTTTGGCGATGAGAGACGATTTTCAGCTGATACAGATAACAGAATTTGCCTGGCGGCTTTAGCGCGGTGGTCCCACCTGACCCCATGCCGAACTCAGAAGTGAAACGCCGTAGCGCCGATGGTAGTGTGGGGTCTCCCCATGTGAGAGTAGGGAACTGCCAGGCATCAAACAAGTGAAGAGGCCATCCGAAAGGATGGCCTTTTTGCGTTATGTTTCCCGGAAAAAGTCAGACCCGGTAAGCGAAGCGCCACCGGGCTAAGACACGCTTAATGGATCACTTGTGACAGGAAAGCCCGCGTACGTTCAGATTTAGGATGTGCGAAGAACTCATCCGGCGGTGCCTGCTCAACGATTTCCCCACGATCCATAAAGATCACCCGATCGGCCACGGTTCTGGCAAACCCCATTTCGTGCGTCACACACAGCATGGTCATCCCGGACTGCGCCAGTCCAAT
>NZ_KI973169.1:724782-1311969 GCF_000534355.1 Enterobacter sp. BIDMC 30
CTTAGGTTAAAGTTCGGCAAGAAGTAAAAGAATTTGTCTGGCGGCTTTAGCGCGGTGGTCCCACCTGACCCCATGCCGAACTCAGAAGTGAAACGCCGTAGCGCCGATGGTAGTGTGGGGTCTCCCCATGTGAGAGTAGGGAACTGCCAGGCATCAAATTTAGCGTGCTGATATGGCTCAGTTGGTAGAGCGCACCCTTGGTAAGGGTGAGGTCCCCAGTTCGACTCTGGGTATCAGCACCACTTTATACTTAGGTTAAAGTTCGGCAAGAAGTAAAAGAATTTGTCTGGCGGCTTTAGCGCGGTGGTCCCACCTGACCCCATGCCGAACTCAGAAGTGAAACGCCGTAGCGCCGATGGTAGTGTGGGGTCTCCCCATGTGAGAGTAGGGAACTGCCAGACATCAAACAAGTGAAGAGGCCATCCGAAAGGATGGCCTTTTTGCGTTATGTTTCCCGGAAAAAGTCAGACCCGGTAAGCGAAGCGCCACCGGGCTAAGACACGCTTAATGGATCACTTGTGACAGGAAAGCCCGCGTACGTTCAGATTTAGGATGTGCGAAGAACTCATCCGGCGGTGCCTGCTCAACGATTTCCCCACGATCCATAAAGATCACCCGATCGGCCACGGTTCTGGCAAACCCCATTTCGTGCGTCACACACAGCATGGTCATCCCGGACTGCGCCAGTCCAATCATGGTATCCAGTACCTCTTTCACCATTTCCGGATCCAGGGCGGATGTCGGTTCATCAAACAGCATAATTTTCGGTTTCATACAGAGCGAACGGGCGATAGCCACGCGCTGCTGCTGACCGCCTGATATCTGGCCGGGAAATTTATTGGCGTGCTCTGCGATTCGTACCCGTTCCAGGTAGTGCATCGCCAGTGCTTCAGCCTCCTTTTTAGGCATCTTTCGTACCCAAATTGGCGCAAGCGTACAGTTCTGCAGAACGGTTAGATGGGGAAACAGGTTAAAGTGCTGGAACACCATTCCCACTTCCTGGCGCACCCGTTCGATGTTACGAATATCTTCATTCAGCTCGATGCCATCAACAACAATGCGCCCTTGCTGATGTTCTTCAAGGTGGTTAATACAGCGAATGGTCGTGGATTTTCCGGACCCGGAAGGGCCACAAAGAACGATCCGTTCTCCCTGCTTAACCTTGAGGTTAATGTCTTTCAAAACATGAAACTGCCCGTACCATTTATTCACGTTTTCCAGCGTAATCATCGCGTCGGCAGGTGTCATAGTAATCTGGCTCATAATTTCCTCAGTGCGGTGTACGTCCGGTGTTAAAGCGCTTTTCCAGATGCTGGCTATAGCGCGACATGCTAAAACAAAAGATCCAGTAGATCAGAGCAGCAAAGACATATCCCTCGGTGGACATACCCAGCCAGGCAGGGTCAACGGTCGCCTGTTGCACGCTGCTAAAGAGATCGAACAGCCCGATGATGATCACCAGGCTGGTATCTTTGAAGAGGGCAATGATGGTATTGACCAGGCCCGGGATAACCAGCTTGAGTGCTTGTGGCAATATCACCAGTCCCTGCGTTTTCCAGTAGCCAAGCGCCAGTGATTCCGCCGCTTCGTACTGACCTTTAGGCAGAGCCTGCAGGCCCCCACGCACCACTTCCGCAACGTAAGCGGACTGGAAAAGGATGACCCCGACCAGGGCACGGATCAGTTTGTCTATCGTTGTCCCTTCTGCCATAAACAGCGGCAACATGACCGAAGACATAAACAGAACGGTGATAAGCGGTACGCCACGCCAGAATTCAATGAAAATAACCGAAAGCACACGTACGACAGGCATTTTTGAGCGCCGCCCAAGCGCGAGCAAAATACCCCATGGCAGTGCGCCGGCTATCCCAACGGACGCGATAATCAGCGTCAGCGTTAACCCACCCCACTGACGTGTTTCAACACGTTCCAGCCCCAGGAAGCCGCCATACAACAGCCCCCAAACAATAATGGGATACACCACTGCCCAACAGGCAATATAACGGCCCCGATGAGGCAGTTTTTTCCAGAACATTACGGCGATGGAGAGCAGCCCGATGGCCAGTGCCAGATTAATCCGCCAGCGCTGTTCATGCGGATACAATCCATACATGAACTGGCCAAAACGCTCATGAATAAACACCCAGCAGGCCCCTGCTTTTGTGCAGTCTGCGCGAGTGGATCCCGACCAGTTAGCCTGTAAAAAAGCCCAGTTCAGCAGCGGTGGAATTAATTCCCACATAAGCCACAAACATACAATTGTCAGCAGGCTGTTACTCCAGCTGGAGAACAGATTCTTACGCGCCCAGAGAATTAAACGTCCGCCTGTCGAACCGGCAGGGCGCGAGGAGTGCGACAGTATCGCTTTTGTCATCATAGATCCTTAGCGCTCGACCAGTGCTATACGACGGTTATAGAGGTTCATCAGCAACGAAATCACCAGGCTGATGATCAGATAGACAGACATTGTGATGGCGATAGTTTCAATGGCTTGTCCGGTCTGGTTAAGCACGGTTCCGGCAAACAGCGACACCATATCGGGGTAACCAATGGCGGCCGCCAGCGATGAGTTTTTGACAATATTGAGGTATTGACTGGTCAGCGGCGGAATGATGACCCGTAACGCTTGCGGAATAATGACCTGACGAAGCGTCACCGTATGGGGTAATCCCAGCGAGCGTGCCGCCTCGTGTTGTCCGTAAGGAACGGCCTGGATCCCCGCACGAATAATCTCGGCGATAAATGCAGAGGTATAAATCGAAAGCGCCAGCGTCAGGGCTGCCAGCTCAGGAATTAAAACCATTCCGCCCTGGAAGTTAAAGCCACGCAGCTGCGGAATATCCCAGTGAAGGGCGGCCCCAAACAGCCAGTGTGTCAGAAGTGGCAGGCCAATGATAAGGATTGCGGCGGTTGGCCAGGTTTTACGAAGCTGCCCGGTTTTGAACTGATGCTTGCGGTTATAGCGGAACATGGCGGCTGAGAGAGCAAGCGCTATTACAAGGGCGGCAATGAAGGCATACAACCCTTCACCCGGCTGCGGAGAAGGAATATACAACCCGCGATTACTCAGGAAAAACAGATCAAGAGCATCAATAGCCTGACGTGGCCCCGGCAGGTTGCGCAGCACGGCAAAATACCAGAAAAAGATCTGCAGCAGCGGCGGGATATTACGGAACGTCTCAATATAAAAAGTAGACAGTTTGCGCAGCAGCCAGTTTTCGGACAGACGTGCCAGACCAATAAAGAAGCCCAGTATGGAGGCAAAGACAATACAAAGTGCAGAGACCAGCAGCGTATTCAGTAAACCGACCACGAACACGCGTCCATACGTGTCGCCTTCCTGATAATCAATAAGGTGTTGAACAATGCCAAACCCCGCGCTGCGATCCAGAAAAGCAAAGCCGGAGGTAATACCGCGATTATTCAGGTTGGTTATAGTGTTATGGATGAGATACACGGCGATAAGAACAACCGCAATAATCGCAATAACCTGGAATAGCCAGGCGCGGACCGCGGGATGAGAAAAGGATAGCGATCCTTTTACGGCTGAGCGGCGATGGGACATAAAGAAACCTCGGTAACCATGACTCTGGGGCGGGCACTGCCTTAACAGTGCCCGTTACAGCAATGACTTAACGTACTGGTGGCGCGTACTGAATACCGCCGTTGTTCCAGAGATTGTTCTGGCCGCGTTTGATCTTCAGAGGGCTTTCCGATCCCACGTTGCGCTCAAAGATCTCAGCGTAGTTACCCACCTGTTTGATGATGTTGTAAGCCCACTTGTTATCCAGCTTCAGATCCTTCCCGAAATCGCCCTCTGTTCCCAGCAGATGAGCCATATCCGGCGTGGACGGTTTAGCGGCTTTCTCGTCGACGTTTTTCGAGTTGATGCCCATCTCTTCAGCATTCAGCATGGCAAACAGCGTCCAGCGAACAATGGAGAACCAGTCTTCATCGCCACGACGCACAACCGGTCCAAGAGGCTCCTTGGAGATCACTTCAGGCAGGACAATCCACTCCGCCGGGTTGCTCAGCTTAATACGCAAGGCGTACAGCTGTGACTGGTCAGAAGCCAGCGTGTCGCAACGACCGGATTCCAGCGCTTTGGCCGATTCATCGGAGCGATCGAATGTCACAGGGGTATATTTCATGTTATTTGCTTTGAAATAATCCGCGACGTTCAGCTCGGTATCGGTACCGGCCTGGATACAAACGGTCGCGCCATCCAGCTCTTTGGCGCTTTTCAGGCCCGCTTTATTGTGGGTCAGGAAACCGATACCGTCATAATAGGTCACGCCAGTAAATGCCATTCCCATGCCTGCATCACGTGAGGAGGTCCAGGTGGTATTACGGGAAAGCATGTCAACTTCGCCAGACTGTAATGCAGTAAAACGTTCTTTCGCCGTCAGCGGGGTATATTTTACTTTACTGTCGTCACCGAAAACGGCGGCGGCGACACCGCGGCAGACATCAACATCAATACCGGTAAATTTGCCGTTTGCATCGGCATAAGAGAAGCCAGGTAAACCGTCACTGATCCCACATTGAACAAACCCTTTCTTTTTAACGGCATCCAGTGTCGTACCCGCATGGGCCTGACCGGCTACAGCAAACAACATGCCCGCGGCGGCCAGGCTGGCTATCATCGTCTTTTTCATAATGCATCCTGTGTGGCGAAATTTATCGTTATAGAGGCGTTTTAAACGCTTTACCTGTCTGTGGCTTTGGCCAACGTTTATAAAGCAAACGTAATGCCAGGTTTTGCGCTCAACAAAATAGGTGACCAATGAACGCATAATGCTGAGTGTAGACAGGGTTAAATAAAGAGAGCGCCCCGAAACGGTGCGAAATTACAACCTGTGCCACAAATCGGAGCAAAACTTTCAGCGGCTATACCTTAAAAAGAAGAGATAGTTTCTGGGGTGAATATTGGCAGGGTATTAAATATAATTAATATGTGAAAATCATCACGATAGAATATGTAATTTAACGCTGTGCATTAAAAATATGTGACTGTCCGCAGGATGAAATAAACAAGGTGGGTAAAGACAGGGCTATTTTTTTACTTATCTGAAAACGCTGCACTCTTTAAAAGCAAAAGCGCGGACAGAGCCGCGCTTTCTACACAAATGATACGTTCTGATGTTACTTCGTCAGAGCAACGATACCCAGCGTCAAACCTGCCACCGCGGCAGCACCACCGGCGATAGCACCTGCTGTTTCCCAGTTGTCCTGAGTGGTGCCTTTCATACAGGTATTGGTATGAACCAGTCGGCCTTGATCGTCGTATACCGGTACACATGGAGAGTCGTGCGCGCATCCAGCAAGCAGCGCAGCGAGTAGTGCAACGGAAATGAATCTTTTCATGATGTTACCTCAGTATTATTTCTCATTCGCTATACAGCCAGGAGGGCTATTAACGAACTGGAGACTATTTTACCACCGGGATAAGGCAACGTTGCACGGGGAATAATCTCAAATTATGTTGTTTGTAAAAATCGTGGAGAAAAGTCGCTGTCAGGATGAATTAATGGAGAAAATATGAAGACGTAACGCGGCGTTTTTACTTAATGCAAATGGTTAACTATTAATGCTGTGAGTATGACATATCTAATTCATTGTTTATGCTAAAAATAAAAAAGGCACCTGAGGTGCCTTTTTTGAGAAACATTACTCTTTATGTTTCGTAAACCGGCGCCGGACAACCACAAAGAAGACGGGCACGAAGAAAATAGCCAGAAGCGTTGCGGAAAGCATCCCTCCCATAACACCTGTCCCGACAGCATTTTGCGCGCCGCTCCCGGCTCCTCTGCTGATGACCAGTGGCATCACGCCAAGGATAAAGGCCAGCGACGTCATCAGGATCGGTCGAAGGCGCATTCTGGATGCTTCCAGTGTGGCTTCAATGATCCCTTTACCTTCTTTATCCATTAGATCCTTAGCAAACTCGACGATCAGAATGGCGTTTTTCGCCGACAGACCAATCGTTGTCAGCAGGCCGACCTGGAAATAGACATCATTATTTAACCCGCGAATCGATGCGGCGAGAAGCGCGCCCGTGACACCCAGCGGCACAACCAGCATGACCGAGAAGGGAATAGACCAGCTTTCATAAAGCGCAGCCAGGCACAGGAACACCACAATCAGTGAAATGGCGTACAGGGCAGGTGCCTGGTTACCAGACAGTCGTTCCTGATAAGACATTCCCGTCCAGTCATGGCCGATACCGGAAGGCAGTTTTGCGGCGAGGTTCTCCATCAAGGCCATCGCCTCACCAGTACTTTTACCCGGCGCGGACTCACCGAGGATCTCCATAGAAGGCATCCCGTTGTAGCGCTCCAGGCGAGGCGAGCCATACACCCAGTGCGAGCTGCTAAAGGAGGAGAACGGCACCATTTCTCCGTTCGCGCTGCGCACGTAGAGGTTGTTGATGTCCCCTGGCAACATACGGAAGTGAGCGTCGGCCTGGACGTACACTTTTTTCACGCGTCCATGATCGATAAAGTCGTTCACATAGGTTCCCCCCAATGCCGTCGAGATCGTCTGGTTGACGTCAGAGAGGCTGACGCCCAGCGCCTGTGCCTTCTCCTGATCGACATCCAGTTTGAACTGTGGGGTATCTTCCAGACCGTTAGGACGAACGCGAACCAGCAGATCGGGGTGCGCTTTCACCATGCCGAGCAGTTGATTACGCGCCTGGGTCAGTTGGGTATGCCCCAGGTTAGCTTGATCAATCAACTCAAAGTCAAAGCCCGTTGCGGTACCCAGCTCGATAATCGCAGGCAGGTTAAACGGGAACACGAGGCCATCTTTAATCTGACTAAAGGCCTTTGTCGCACGCCTTACGATCGCCTCAACGCTATTTTCTGCTCCGGGACGCGCTTCCCAGGGCTTCAGGCTAACGAACGCAATACCGGAGTTCTGACCCTGACCACTAAAGCTAAAGCCGTTCACGGTAAACACCGATTCGACGTTAGCCTTCTCGTTGTTGAGATAATAATTTTGAACCTGGTCAAGTACCTGCTGGGTACGCATCTGGGTGGCTCCGGCGGGGAGCTGGACCATAGTCATAAATACCCCCTGATCCTCTTCGGGCAGGAAGGAGGTGGGTAAGCGCAGGAACAGTACGGCCATACCACCGACGATGATGACGTATACCACCAGATAGCGCCCGGTCTTACGCAAAATGCCGCTTACACTATTGCTGTAATGCTCCACGCTCCGGTCAAAGAGCGCATTAAACCAGCCGAAGAAGCCACCTTTCTTTTCGTGGTGATCGCTGGAAACGGGCTTAAGCAAGGTGGCGCACAGTGCCGGTGTCAGAATCAGAGCGACCAGCACTGACAGCGCCATAGCCGAGACAATGGTCAGCGAGAACTGACGATAGATGGCTCCCGTTGAACCGCCAAAAAAGGCCATGGGGATAAAGACCGCCGAGAGCACCATGGCGATACCCACCAGTGCGCCCTGTATCTGCCCCATCGACTTCTGCGTCGCCTCTTTTGGCGGCAGCTTGTCCTCAACCATGACGCGTTCGACGTTCTCAACCACCACGATGGCGTCATCAACCAGCAGGCCAATCGCCAGCACCATACCGAACATGGTCAGGGTGTTTATGGAGAAACCGAACGCCGCCAGGATCGCAAACGTACCCAACAGCACGACCGGCACCGCAATTGTCGGGATAAGCGTCGCCCGAAGGTTTTGCAGGAAAAGATACATCACCAGGAAGACGAGAATGATCGCTTCGAACAGCGTTTTCACCACTTCGTGGATAGAGATCTTCACAAAAGGCGTGGTGTCATAGGGGTAGACTACTTTCAGCCCTTGCGGGAAGAACTGCTGGAGCTGGGCCAGTTTGCTCTTGATGGCGGCGGCCGTGTCCAGTGCGTTTGCACCGGTAGCCAGCTTAATCCCCAGGCCGGTTGCCGCTTGCCCGTTGATTTTGGTGACCATATTGTAGTTTTCGCCCCCCAGCTCAATGCGGGCCACATCTTTCAGATGAACCATGGAGCCGTCCTGGTTCACCTTGAGCGTCACGCGGCCAAACTCTTCCGGAGATTTCAGACGCGTTTGTGCAATGATCGAGGCGTTCAACTGCTGCCCCGGTACTGACGGCGTTCCGCCTAACTGGCCGGCCGCTATCTGGTCGTTCTGCGTTTTCAGCTGATTAATCACATCCAGTGGCGTCAGCTGGTATTTGTTCATCGCGTTGCTGTCGAGCCAGATGCGCATCGCATACTGGGCACCAAACAGCTGCACATCACCAACTCCCGTGGTGCGGCTAATGGCATCTTTCACGTTAGATGCGACATAGTCAGAGATGTCATCCTGCGTGAGGTCTTTGTTATCGGAAACAAAGCCTGCGACCAGCAGGAAGCTGCTGCTGGACTTCTCAACACCGATCCCTTGCTGCTGGACCTCTTGGGGGAGCAGAGGCATGGCGAGCTGCAGTTTGTTCTGCACCTGTACCTGCGCAATGTCCGGGTCTGTTCCAGACTGGAAGGTCAGCGTGATGGTGACATTACCTGCGGAATCGCTGGTGGATGACATATACATCAGGTTATCGATACCGTTCATGTTCTGTTCGATAACCTGCGTTACGGTATCCTGCACCGTTTGCGCATCAGCACCCGGATACGTTGCGGTGATAGCCACGGCGGGAGGGGCAATGGTCGGATACTGCGCGATGGGCAGTTTGAGAATAGCCAGCCCGCCTGCAATCATCAAAATGATGGCAAGCACCCAGGCGAAAACCGGCCGTTGGATAAAGAAATTAGCCATGTCGTCGTCCCTTAACCGGCTGGAGTCGTGGTGGTATCAGGCGTCGCGACGACGGTAGCGCCCGGTCTGACTTTTTGTAAGCCGCTGACAATGACGCGGTCGCCATTTTTCAGCCCTTCCGTCACCAGCCAGCGATCGCCAATCGCCTGAGGGGCAACGATGGTACGTGACTCAACCTGGTTTTTATCGTTAACCACCAGAACGGATGCATCACCGCGCGGCGTGCGGGTCACGCCTTGTTGTGGGACCAGAATCGCATCAGGCTGTGTGCCTTCATCAATGCGGGCCCGGACAAACATGCCAGGCAACAGCAGGTGCTGTGGGTTTGGGAAAATCGCGCGCAAGGTGATAGAGCCGGTACTTTCGTCGACCGTGACATCCGAGAACTGCAGCGTACCTTTCAACGGGTAGGGCTGACCATTCTCCATCACCAGCTCAACGGTGCTGGTGGCCTCTCCTTTTTGCAGGCTCGTCTGCTTCAGACGCATAAAATCACTGCTGGACTGGGTGACGTCGACATACATCGGATCAAGCTGCTGAACCGTTGCCAGGGCTGCGGCTTGCCCGTTGGTCACCAGCGCGCCTTCGGTGACGCTGGATTTACCGATGCGACCCTCGACGGGAGACGTCACTTTGGTATAGGCAAGATTAATGCGCGCGCTTTCAACGCCTGCCTGTGCGGCAACGACGCTGGCATCTGCTTGCTGCGCTGTCGCCACGGCCTGGTCGTATTCCTGCTTGCTGACATACTGCGTGCCAACCAGCGTGAGATAACGTTTTACCGTCAGGTGCGCAATGTTAGCCGCCGCCTGGGCCTTCGCGAGTTCACCTTTCGCGTTGTCATACGCGGCCTGATAGGTGGCAGGATCGATCTGATAAAGTGACTCGCCGGCTTTTACATCACTTCCCTCTGTGAAGTTACGACGCAATATGATGCCGCTCACCTGAGGACGAACCTCCGCAACGCGAAAGGCATCTGTTCTGCCCGGGAGTTCGGTGGTGATAGCCAGAGGGGCGCTTTTCACTATATGCACGCTGACCTGAGGCGCCTGCGGATGTGGTGGTTGGTTTTCCTGACCATCGCATCCAGTGAGCAGTACCGCGCAGACAATAAAACCGGATAAGGGCAAACGTCTGAAATAATTCGTCATTACTGTTCCTTTAAATACCCATGAACCGATATTTGCCGTGAATCGGTAGCAGGGCAGAGGGATAAAAATAAAATGTAGGGCGTATAATAATGAGGGTAATTAATGTTTTTTAATTTATAAGTGCGAATGAACAGGCCTTAAGGCAAAAATCAGAATCAAACCTGGTGTTAGCGGGGATATAGTTCTGGCTGGTTAATCAGATAAATGGCATTTAACGTGGCTCAATTATTCATCTCATGAATTTAATTATATCTATGCATTTGTCTAAATTATTAATTAAGCGATTTGACTTTTTTTGTGCAAAATTAAAACGCAAAGTAGTGAATACTTTCGTGTACCTGATCTGTGTAAATATAAACCTTGTGAGTAACGAGTAGTCGTCTATGGCGCGTAAAAAGAAAGAAGAGGCTCAACAGACCCGTCAGCAGCTGATTGAAGCGGCTATCGGGCAGTTTGCGACGCGGGGCGTGGCGAACACGACGCTGACGGATATCGCGGATGCAGCAAATGTTACACGGGGTGCCATCTATTGGCATTTTACCAGTAAAACAGAAATATTTAATGCCATCTGGGAACAGCAATTACCGTTTCGTGACATCATTCGTGACAGACTTTCTCTTTCTGCAGGCAGCGATCCCTTGTTAATGCTTCGTGAGCAATTTATTGCTGCGTTGCAATATATTGCACATGAGCCTCGGCAATGCGCTCTTTTGCAAATTTTGTATCATAAGTGTGAATTTAATAGCGATATGATTTCAGAGTGTGAAATCAGAAAACGTATTGGTTTTAATTATGAGTCTTTACGTGCCACGTTGCAGGACTGTATTTCGCGGAACCTCATTTCGTCACAGGTAAATGTTGATCTGACCCTGATTGTTTTCCACGGTTTTTTCAGCGGGATCATTAAAAACTGGTTAATGAATAACAGCAGTTTTAATCTTTACCAGCAGGCTCCTGCGCTGGTCGATAGTATTCTGGCGACACTCCCTGTCGTGCGGGTGTCGCCTCATGAGGATGATTTTAGCTCAGCGCCAGGTAACATTTCCCCTTGCGCGCAGAGCGTTTCTATGGTCTGTGCACTGACCGGTTTTCCCAACAGATAGCCCTGAAGCGTGTTGCAGCCCAGCGCCGTCAAAAAGGTTTGCTGTGCTTCGGTTTCCACCCCTTCCGCCACGACTTTCAGATTTAGCGTTTTTGCCAGGGCCACAATCGCTGAGACAATGGTGGCGTCTTCGCATTCACCGCTTAACTCTTTCACGAACGCTCTGTCGATTTTCAATTCACAGGCCGGCAGGCGCTTGAGATAAAGCAGGCTGGAATAGCCGGTACCAAAATCATCAATGGACGCTTTCACGCCCGCGTCCGTCAGCTCTGTCAGCACGCGCACACTCTCATCCGGGTTGCTCATCGCCGTGGTTTCCGTCACTTCAAGGATCAGCATCTCCGGCGGTACGCTGTGACGCGTCAGGCAGTCGAGCACCGTTTTAACCAGTGAAGGTTGTTCAAACTGCAGTGTCGACAGGTTCACCGCCATCGACCAGTTTTGATGACCCTGAAGGTGCCACTCCCGCAACTGACGGCAGGCCTCATTAAGTACCCAGTTGCCAATCGGGATGATCAGCCCCGTTTTTTCCGCCAGCGGCAGGAACAGGTCTGGCGTCAGCAATCCCTGTTTCGGATGTTGCCAGCGCAATAGCGCCTCGAACCCAAGGACAGGACCCGCCGGTGCGTGGAATTTTGGCTGATAAAGCAGGCGCAGTTCATTACGATCGATAGCCAGCCACAGATCGTTCATCAACTGGAGATGGGTCTGCGCCAGGGTGTTCATGGAGGGCTGGAAAAAGTGATAACCGTTTCGGCCCATGTGCTTCGTGTGGTACATCGCCGCATCGGCGTTAAACATCAGCTCGCGCTCGGTTTTACCGTCGTGGGGATAGAGCGCGATACCAATGCTAAGGGTTACCACCAGTTCATAGGGATCCAGATTGAATGGGCTATCGATAGCGCGAACCAGCGAGTTGGCCAGCGAGGCCGCATCATCCGGACCTTCTCCTTCTGCCAGCAGAACAAACTCATCACCACCGATACGGGCAAGGGTGAACTGACCCTTCAGGGGCGTGAGCAGGCGCTGCGTCACGGCGACAAGCAGTCTGTCACCGACATCATGGCCGTACGCATCGTTGATGGTTTTAAACCCGTCGAGATCCATGAACATCAGTGCAAAATGGGTGCCTTCACGGTCAGCTTTGCTGATGGCCTGATCGAGTCGGTCCTCCAGCAAAACACGGTTCGGCAGACGCGTCAGCGTATCCTGCAAAGCCAGTTGAGCGAGTTCGCGGTTCGCTTCTGCAAGTGATGAGGCCAGAAGAGAGGTTCGTGCCTGAAGGCGGGCATCCAGCATCGAGACCAGCAGCGTGATCCCCAGTATGGCGAGTGCGACGACGCTGACCAGTACTGCCAGCCAGCTGCCGTTAATACCTTCATGATGTGTCATGGTCGACATGGGGAACTGAGCGGCTTTCATCCCGGCATAGTGCATACCGGCAATGGCGATCCCCATCGTAACGGCGGCGGCAAGACGCATCAGCGACACCTGAGACGCTTCATGCCGCAAGCGGAACGTCAGCCATAATGCGGCGAGCGAAGCCGCAAGAGCAATGACAACCGAAATGGCCACCCATGTTTTGTCCCAGATAATACCGGGAGAGACTTCCAGCGCCGCCATGCCGGTGTAATGCATCGCCACAATGCCGCAGCCCATCACTAACGCACCGGGCAGCAGACGGCGCAAACGTAACTGCTCACAGCTAACAAGCCACAGCGCAAACAGTGACGAGCCCACGGCGATAACCATGGATAGCACCGTCAGGGTCGCGTTGTAGCGCATGCTCATGGAGAGGTCCATCGCCAGCATGCCGATAAAATGCATGGCCCACACGCCAATCCCCATGGCAATACCGCCGCCGGCCAGCCAGACGCGCGCAGCCACGCCCTGACTCCCGGCAACACGTGCAGCCATATTCAGCGCGGTATAGGCAGCAAGGATAGCAACAACAAAGGAGAGGACGACGAGGATATGGTTGTATTGGCTAACCAGCATGATCGGTTCTACTCGAGTGTGAGGTTACGCAGGCGCGGTTGAGAAGGGCGAGACATTATCATCGTAAGGTAACGGCTCAAAGGGATTTAAATCCCCGTTTTTAGTGGGTCTTAACAGTGAGTTTAGCGACGTCAGGCGGTTAGTCGAGTTCTGAGCAGTTCACTAATTTTAGCGGATTTACGGAATTCATATTGCGACACTTATCGGCTTCAGTGCTCATCAGTTCAATCCACTGCATCAGGAGCGCGTCGAAGAGGAAAACTGAGACAGCAAATACAACCAGCCACCAGTATTTACGAATCATGCGTGTCATTCCGGGTAAAGAGGTTCAGTGAGGTGGTGGAAATATACACGAAAAGTCGCGGTTTAAAAGGGGGATAAACGAAGGTTTACACAGCCTTGACGGTGACAGGCGCGGGCAATAAAAAAGGCGCATCCCCATGCCAGGTAGCGCCTTTTTAAACAAGCATTTCGCTAACCGAAATTAGTTCATGCCGTATTTTTTCAGTTTCTTACGCAGTGTACCACGGTTGATACCCATCATCAGGGCAGCGCGGGTTTGGTTACCGCGGGTGTATTGCATCACCATGTCCAACAGTGGCTGTTCAACTTCAGCCAGTACCAGCTCATACAGGTCATTAACATCCTGACCGTTCAGTTGAGCAAAATAGTTCTTCAGTGCCTGTTTAACCGAGTCACGCAGGGGCTTTTGAGTTACCTGATCCTGAGAGTTAACGGTAGAAACGGTCAGTACGTCAGAATTTACGCGTTGTTCGAACATAGTTCTGTCAGCTCTTTATTTCATTACGCAAGATTTTCGAAGTATGCCTCCAACGCCTCCAGCTGTACGCTGGCATCCTCTATGGCGTTGAATGTGCGCCGAAACTGGTCATTTGGAGCGTGCTCCTGGAGATACCAGGATACGTGTTTACGCGCAATTCGGTACCCTTTTGCCTGACCATAAAAGTCATGCAATTCCCGAACATGCGAACAAAGCAAGCGCTTTACCTCTGCCAGTGGCAGTGGGGCAAGCAACTCCCCAGTGTCCAGATAATGCTGGATTTCCCGAAAGATCCAGGGTCTTCCCTGAGCGGCACGTCCTATCATCAGAGCATCAGCTCCCGTATAGTCGAGCACAGCTCTGGCTTTAAGCGGGTCAGTAATGTCACCATTCGCGATAACCGGAATGGAAACTTTCTGCTTAACTGCCCGAATGCTGTCGTATTCAGCTTCACCATTGAACAAACAGGCGCGAGTGCGTCCATGGATGGTCAGGGCCTGAATGCCACAGTCTTCGGCCAGTTGGGCAATCTCTACACAGTTACGGTGTTCCGGCGACCAACCCGTGCGAATCTTCAACGTAACAGGAACGTCCACTGCGCTGACAACCGCGGTCAGGATAGACTTCACCTGGTCGGGGTATTGCAGAAGGGCTGAACCTGCAAGCTTGCGATTCACTTTCTTGGCCGGGCAACCCATATTGATATCAATAATCTGGGCGCCACTTTCCACGTTAATCCGCGCGGCATCTGCCATCTCTTCAGGCACGCTTCCGGCAATTTGCACGGTGCGAATACCTGGTTCATCAACGTGCACCATCCGAAGGCGGGACTTATCGCTTTCCCACACTTGTGGGTTAGACGACATCATCTCGGAAACGGTTAAACCTGCCCCCATCTCATAGCACAGCGTCCTGAACGGCCGGTCGGTAATACCTGCCATTGGGGCTGCGATCAGGCGATTTCTGAGCTGGTAGTGTCCGATGCGCATGAGTTAAGAAATGACCATACTGTGACTGCAAGGCGGCGTATATTACGCATTTTTTGCACGAGATGAAAGGCCAAACTTTGAACAATCCACTGTTGTAGATCAAGGAATCGCCGCTCTGTCCTTCAGGTGAAAATTATAAACCTGTTAAATCATAAAGTTATGATGGAATGATTATTTTATAGCCGCTTACAATTTCCCGTAACTTCTCATCATTTCTGAATAAATGCATCACTTGAGCGGGATAATCTGCTGTTTTTAGCAGCAGATTATCCCGCTTGTTTGCGATCTGAGTCGCATTTTAGAACATGATCTGCATGCGAAAAATGCGCATTATTCGACGACTACGCGACCATGTAGGGGTTGTACCGGGCGGTTATTTTCGTGGTGCATCGTGTGGGAGAATTTCTCAAGCTGCTCTGCAGAGACGGTCAGCGGGTGCTTCAGTACAATCCAGGTTACCCCCTCTGAGCACGGCGGCGTGGTCAGCGAGCCGCTAAAGCGCCAGTATGTTTTATCTTTTGGAATCAGCTTGTTCAGATTGAGCTCCTGCTTAATCGAGACGTTCTGTTCGGCCTGCTCAGGCATGACGCTCCACGGCTTATCCAGCTCCGGGTTCGCGGCCCCTTTATCGAACATGACCGCCACCACCGCCAGCTCACCGGCCGCGTTTTTGTGCACCAGATGCATTTCCATCGCAAATTTCTTGCCATGCACGGTGTTTTCGCTCGGCGCGTGGAAATGGAACTGTTGCAGGGTCCAGGTTTGCTTATCGAGAGTAAGGGTATCGCGGGTTTCCGGCTTTTCACTTGCCTGAATGGTGTGGCCGTTGTTCGTCAGCGTCACAGGGCCATCAATGTAATGTGTTTGCAGCGGGGAGAGGTGCGCGTTAGCAGTGGATTCAATGTTGATGGGGGACTGATTCATCCCGCGTTGACAGGTTTTGTAAGCCTCGTCCAGTTCGCCCCAGTGTTCCGGTGCGCCTTCGCCTTCGTAGCTCCAGTGTGATGCGCAGGCTGAAGCCGAGATAATGCTCAGCGCAAAGAGCGCTGCCTTGCCAGTAAAGTGGGTCATAGTATTCTTCCGGTGAATTATTGTGGTTCAAACCATTTTTATCAATATGATTTGTGTGGGTATTTTACCGGAGAAGGGCACGGGAAGAGAGGATTATCGGAGGAAGAGAGGCGTGGTCAGATGACCACGCCAATGGCTTACTTTTTACGGCCCGTAATACGACACCACTCTTCTTTTTCGACCACCGGGTCGAGGGCGAAAAGATCGGCGTAGGCTTCGCAAACGCTGTCAGCCTGGCTTGCCAGGATCCCGGAAAGCCCCAGCAGACCGCCGTCAACGGGCAGTACGCTGATTAACGGGGCCAGTTCGCGTAACGGGCCGGCCAGAATGTTCGCCACCACCACATCGGCTTTCATGGCTTCTGGCTGCGCATCCGGCAGATACAGTTCAAGGCGGTCAGAAACGCCGTTGCGTTCAGCGTTATCACGGCTGGCCTGAATAGCCTGTGGATCGATATCGATCCCAATGGCTTTGGCCGCGCCCAGTTTCAGCGCCGCGATAGCGAGGATCCCGGATCCGCATCCGAAGTCGATCACCGTCTTGCCGTCCAGATCCAGACTGTCCAGCCACTGCAGGCACAGAGAAGTCGTCGGGTGAGTACCGGTCCCAAATGCAAGGCCCGGATCCAGCATCACGTTTACCGCGTTTTCATCCGGAACGTCACGCCAGCTCGGGCAGATCCACAGACGTTTACCGAACTGCATCGGGTGGAAGTTATCCATCCACTCACGTTCCCAGTCTTTGTCTTCCAGCTGTTCGATTTTGTGTGCAAAACCCGCACCCAGCAGCGGATGATTTTCCAGGATCGCGACAACCTCTTTCATGTCAGTTTCTGCATCAAACAGGCCAATAACGTCGGTATCACCCCACAGGCGGGTTTCGCCCGGCAGTGGCTCAAACACCGGCGTGTCATGCGTGTCCTGGAAGGTGATGGAGACCGAACCGGCTTCCATCAGCGCATCGCTTAGCTCTTCGGCGTTAGCGCCGGTTGTATTCAGTTTTAGTTGGATCCACGGCATGGCAAAACTCTTTATTTATCAGTAGAAATCGTAGCGGGCTGTGGGACAGGCTGACCGAAACGGTTCCCGACCACAAACGCCAGTAAACTTAACAGTAACGAAGGCACAATAGGATGGAAGCCCAGGTACTGAATTTTAAATGTAGCTAGCACGGCATACAGCACACCGCCGACAATCATGCCGCTCAGGGCACCGGCAGCGTTGGCGCGCTCCCAGTAGAGGCCCAATACCAGCGGCCACAGGAAGACGGCTTCAAGGCCGCCAAACGCCAGCAGGTTCAGCCAGATGATCATCTCCGGCGGACGCCATGCGGCTAACAGCAGCAGCGCGCCTAAAACGAGCGTAATCACCGCCGACATACGCTTCAGGCGTCGTTCATTTTGAACCTGCTCAGGACGCAGGTTCAGATAGAGATCTTTAATGATCGTAGCGGAACTCTGCAGTAGCTGGGCGTTAATGGTCGACATTATGGCGGCCATTGGCGCGGCGAGGAATATCCCCGCGGCAAAAGGCGGAAGCACTTTGACCATCAGGGTCGGGATCACCAAATCGGGAACCGTAAGGTCGGGGATAACCGCACGTCCTAACGCACCCGCCAGATGCATGCCGAACATCAGGATTGCAACAACGACCGTCCCGATAATAATACCCCGGTGAACGGCTTTGCTGTCTTTATATGAGATACAACGCACGGCGGTATGCGGCAGGCCAATAACACCAAAGCACACCAGCACCCAGAACGACGTCATAAATGTTGGCGAAAGGATATCATCCGCACCTTGTGGGGAAATCAGTTTCGGGTCAATCGCTTCCAGAGTTTCAACGGCATGGCTCAGACCACCTGCGGCGTGAACAATTCCCACCAGCAGAACGATTGTGCCAACGAGCATCACCATCCCCTGCAGCGTATCGTTCAGCACGCTGGCGCGAAATCCGCCAAACGCGGTATACAGCGCAATGCTCACCCCAAAGATGATAAGGCCCGTCTCATAGGGGATCCCTGCAGCGGTTTCCAGCAGACGTGCCCCGCCGATGAACTGCACCGTCATTGCACCAATAAACGCGACCAGCAGGCTTAAGCTTGCCAGCCACACCAGCAGACGGCTCTGGTAGCGCGCAAACAGCATATCGTTGAGCGTCACGGCGTTATAACGGCGTGCCAGAATGGCAAACTTTTTACCCAGTATACCCAGTGAGAGCCAGACGGCAGGCAGCTGAATCATTGCCAGCAGCACCCAGCCTAACCCGTATTTATAGGCTGCACCGGGGCCACCGATAAACGAGCTGGCGCTGATATAGGTGGCGGTAAGCGTCATGGCCAGCACGACACCGCCCATCGAGCGACTGCCGAGGAAATACTCATTCAGGAAAGTGCCGGTGGTTCTCTTACGCATTGCATAAACGGACAAACCAAACACGACCACCAGATACGCGACCAGCGGCAGAATGACTTCAAGCTGCATCATCATCCTCCAGCGGGATATCCCGGTAGATAAATTTCACCATTGCCCAGCACAGCAGGATAAAGACCAGCGGCACCAGCAGGCAGGCCATTTCGAACCAGTGAGGCAGGCCGGTAATGCCAATAGCCGAGTCAGGTAAGTAAGCGGTCACCAACCATGCGGCAAGATAGAGAAGGGTCAGCCACAGCGCCCATCGCGCTTCTTTATGGGCCTGAACAAAACGCTTGTCCATTTTTTGTCCCTTGTGGATGAATAAAGCGGGGATTGTACATGATGGGGCTTTCCGATCCCCAGAAATAAAAAAAGGCCGGATTATCCGGCCTTTTTGGCGTGACTGCGCGATTACTTCTCTTGCAGACCGAGTTTTTTCTCCAGATAGTGGATGTTAGTCCCACCATTCTGGAAGTGCTCGTCGCTCATGATACGCATCTGCAGTTCAACGTTGGTTTTGATACCGTCGATGATCAGCTCCTGCAGGGCGTTCTTCATGCGGGCAATTGCCACGTCACGGTTTTCGCCGTAGCAGATAAGCTTACCGATCATGGAGTCATAGTACGGGGGTACGGTGTAACCCGCGTAGATATGAGACTCCCAACGCACACCAAAGCCACCCGGCGCGTGGAAACGCGTGATTTTACCCGGGCTTGGCAGGAAGGTATTCGGGTCTTCGGCGTTGATACGGCATTCCACCGCATGGCCTTTGACCACAACTTCTTCCTGTTTGATGGACAGAGGCTGACCCGCAGCGATACGCAGCTGTTCTTTGATCAGGTCAACGCCGGTAATCATTTCGGTAACCGGGTGTTCTACCTGAATACGGGTGTTCATCTCAATGAAGTAGAACTCGCCGTTTTCGAACAGGAACTCGAAAGTACCCGCACCGCGATAGCCGATATCGACACAGGCTTTAGCACAACGCTCGCCGATGTAGCGACGCAGTTCCGGCGTAATGCCCGGTGCTGGCGCTTCTTCAACCACTTTCTGGTGACGACGCTGCATGGAGCAGTCACGTTCTGCCAGATAGATAGCGTTACCCTGACCGTCAGCCAGCACCTGAATTTCGATGTGGCGTGGGTTTTCAAGGTATTTTTCCATGTACACCATGTCATTGCTGAAAGCTGCTTTCGCTTCCGCTTTGGTCATGGAGATGGACTGAGCCAGTTCAGCATCGCTACGCACAACGCGCATACCGCGACCGCCGCCGCCGCCGGACGCCTTGATGATAACCGGATAGCCAATGCGTTTCGCATGAGCACGGTTAGCATCCATGTCGTCGGTCAGAGGACCGTCAGAGCCCGGTACGGTTGGAACACCGGCTTTTTTCATCGCGGTGATTGCGGACACTTTGTCGCCCATCAGGCGGATAGTGTCAGCTTTCGGGCCGATGAAGATAAAGCCAGAGCGCTCAACCTGCTCAGCAAAGTTGGCGTTCTCAGAGAGGAAGCCATAACCCGGATGAATTGCCACCGCGCCGGTGATTTCAGCGGCGCTGATGATAGCCGGGATGTTCAGATAGCTTTTTACGGACGGAGCCGGGCCAATACAGACCGTCTCATCCGCCAGCAATACGTGTTTTAAATCGCGATCCGCGCTTGAGTGCACAGCGACGGTCTTGATGCCCAGTTCTTTACAGGCACGAAGAATACGCAGTGCAATCTCGCCGCGGTTGGCGATAACAATTTTATCCAGCATGTTCGCCTCGTTACTCGATGACGACCAGCGGCTCGTCAAATTCAACCGGCTGACCACTTTCGACCAGAATCGCTTTCACAGTGCCTGATTTGTCTGCTTCGATCTGGTTCATCATTTTCATCGCTTCAACGATGCACAGGGTATCGCCTGCGTTGACTTTCTGACCCACTTCGATGAACGCTTTCGCATCCGGGCTCGGGGTGCGGTAGAAAGTACCAACCATTGGGGAACGTACGATGTGACCACTGATTTCTGCTGCAGCGGCAGGTGCGGCTTCAGCTGCTGGTGCAACGGCTGCGGAAAGCGCAGGCTGTTGCACTGGCGCAGCATAAGCCTGCTGCATTACCGGGAAGCTAGCGGCTGGGGCTGCACGGCTGATGCGTACAGACTCTTCGCCTTCAGAAATTTCCAGTTCGGAGATGCCTGATTCTTCAACCAGCTCGATCAGTTTTTTAATCTTACGAATATCCATGAGTGGGTTCCGTACTCTTGTTTAGTGTGATTGTGACAAGCGTTTTACCGCTGTCTGTAAAGCGTATGAATAGCCGTCAGCGCCCAGTCCGCAAATAACGCCAGCGGCGATATCTGATAGATAGGAATGGTGGCGGAACGGCTCTCGGGCGTGCACATTGCTCAGGTGGATCTCGATAAACGGGATACTCACTGCGAGCAGTGCGTCGCGAATAGCAACACTGGTGTGCGTAAACGCGGCCGGATTGATCAGGATATAGTCCACAGTGTCTTTAGCCTGATGAATACGGTCGATGATTGCGTACTCCGCGTTCGACTGAAAATGATCCAAATCCACATTCAGCGACGTTGCTTCCGTGCTCAGACGGTTAACAATTTCACTCAATGTTAGCGAGCCGTACTTCTCTGGCTCGCGGGTGCCGAGCATGTTCAGGTTCGGTCCGTTTAAAACTAAGATATGGAACTTATCAGCCATTGTGCCGCTATCTCCTGCGATTCTCCGGTAAAAAACAAAATATACCTTCGAAGCACGATTGTCACCTTTTCAGAGGCCTAAAACCGCTGTCGGGTAAACCAAAGTCGCACATTATAACGATTTCGTAGCATTTGGCAGCTAAATACTGGTCTTATCAGGGAAGATTATCAACCGCTATCCGAAAAAGATTCGCGGTTGACAGGGATTCTGCGGGAAAACGCACAGTTTCGTGAATTATCGCAACCACTGACGGAACTTCTTGTAACGCCATGCTAAAAGCGCCACAGCCAGCAGCGCGTAGAGTATGGGCTGCGGGGAGAGGATCTTCACCGACCACAGATAATGGATGGGCGCGAGGATCGCGACAAGATAGACGAAGTTGTGCAGCAGTTGCCAGCGCCTGCCCAATGTACGTTGTGCATATTGCGTTGATGTCAGTGCTAATGCCAGTAACACCAGCCAGCTCACGATACCTAACGTCAGGTACGGACGGGTGACCAGTTCGCGGCCCAGCAGTGCCAGGTTGTTAATGCCCAGTTCCAGCAAGGCGTAGCTGGTCAAATGGAGCGTCGCCCAGGCAAAACACCATAGTCCCAAAAGCCGGCGGGTGCGTATCAATAATGGCTGTTTAGCGTAGCGCGCTAACGGTGACACCAGCAAGGTCGCCAGTAAAAATTTCAGAGCCATCCGACCGGTAAAGTGCTGGATATCCTTTGCCGGATCAGCGCTAAAAAGCCCCTGGCTGGCGGCCCAGAATAACCAGATAAAAGGAAGCAACCCGGCTAAGTGCAACAGCACTTTCAGCCAGGTTATCTGTTTTGCCGTTAAACGCACTCAGAAGTTCTCCCGTAAATTAAGGCCACGGTAAAGCGACGCCACTTCATCAGCGTAGCCGTTAAACAACAGCGTTGGCTGACGCTTCACATCCAGCGCGCCGCCGGAACCGATAAATCGCTCGGTGGCCTGCGACCAGCGGGGATGATCGACGTGCGGGTTCACATTGGCAAAAAAGCCATATTCGTCGGGCGCCGCCAGGTTCCAGGTCGTGGGGGGACGTTCGCGGGTGAGCTTAATGCTGACGATAGATTTAATCCCTTTAAAACCGTACTTCCACGGCACCGTTAAGCGAACAGGCGCGCCGTTCTGCGGCGGGAGTGCTTTGCCGTAAACACCGACGGTCAGCAGCGTAAGAGGATGCATCGCTTCGTCGAGCCGTAACCCTTCGACATACGGATACGCAAGCCCACCGCCGATAAACCGATCTTTCTGGCCCGGCATCTCGTCCGGGGCGTAGCGCGTCTGGAAAGAGACATATTTTGCGTTGCTGGTGGGTTCAACCATCGCCAGCAGTTTATGCAGCGGGAAGCCTACCCAGGGCACGACCATCGACCAGGCTTCCACGCAGCGCATGCGGTAGATACGCTCTTCCAGTGGAAAACGGGTAGTGAGATCGTGATGGTCCAGCGTCAGCGGTTTTGCCACTTCACCGTCGATTTTCAGCGTCCACGGATCGGTTTTCATACTCCCCGCGTTGGCCGCAGGATCGGCCTTATCGAGACCAAATTCGTAGAAATTGTTATAGCCGGTCACTTTGTCTTCCGGCGTCAGCGTCAGTGTGTTTTGCCACTGAGCGGGTTTCGTAAAGGTGAGCGGGGCGCCGGAAGGGGCTTTCGGGCGATCGTTACCTTTAAACCAGTCGAGCAGGTCGGCATGAGCCGCAGGGGAAAGCGTCAGTGCGGTGGCGCTGATGCCAAGCATTTTCAGGATCTGGCGGCGCTGTAACATAAAGACAGATTCAGACGTTACGTCGGCTTCCGTCAGTTTTCGGGTTTTCATGGCATCCTCCGTCATGCGTTTTTCTAAGCATGACGGAGGAGAGGGATTAGCGCGAATATGTCACGAAAATTTGAAGATTAGGCAATTTTCACCAGCGCGCGGCCGTGGAACTGGTTGTCCATGATCTTGCTGGCATATTCAGGCGCCTGGCTAAGCGTGATTTCGGTTGCGCTCTGAGTGAAGAACGTGTCCGGCAAATCGCGCTGCAGACGTTCCCAGGCCGCAATGCGGCGCGCCGCCGGAGTCATTACGGAATCAACACCCTGCAGGCGAACGTTACGCAGAATAAAGGGCATCACGGTGGTGGGCAGGGCAAAACCGCCCGCCAGACCACAGGCTGCCACGCAGCCGCCGTAGTTCATCTGCGCCAGCACTTTTGCCAGCACTTTGTCACCGACGGTATCTACCGCACCTGCCCAGAGCTGTTTTTCCAGTGGACGGGTTTCGGCAAACTCGTCGCGGCTCAGGATGCGATTAGCGCCGAGCTGACGCAGGTACGCGTGGGTGCTCTCGCGCCCGGAAACTGCCGCAACCTGGTAACCCAGTTTGTGCAGCAATGTCACCGCCGTGCTGCCCACACCACCGCTGGCACCGGTCACGACGATCTCACCCGATTCAGGGCGAATACCGGCATCTTCCAGCGCCATCACGCACAGCATGGCGGTAAAGCCTGCGGTACCGATGATCATCGCTTTACGACCATCCAGGCCTTGTGGCATCGGCACCAGCCAGTCGCCTTTCACGCGCGCCTGTGTCGCCAGCCCACCCCAGTGATTTTCACCCACGCCCCAGCCCGTGAGCAGCACCTGCTGGCCGGCATGGAAGCGCGGATCTTCGCTCGCATGAACCCGGCCCGCAAAATCGATACCTGGCACCATAGGGAAATTTCGGATGATTTTACCCTTCCCGGTAATAGCCAGCGCATCTTTATAATTTAAACTGGACCAGTCGATGTCGACGGTCACTTCGCCTGCCGGCAGTCGGCTCTCTTCAACGGCCTGCACCGAGGCAAGCGTTTTGCCGTCCTGCTGTTCTAAGATCAAAGCCTGCATACAGGGTCCTCACGACTCAGATGATTGGAAAATAGCTCCTGAAGACTATACTCCCTCAGGGAAAAGCAATGCCGATTTAACGCAATAAATTGCCAGATACGCCAGGTTTGATAGTATGCCGCATTTGAAATGCAAGTTAGCGCTTACTCGCTAACCCCTCAACCCACGGAGTTATCTCAAGGATGCGATTAACGACGAAGTTCTCGGCTTTTATCACCTTACTGACGGGGCTGACCATTTTTGTCACGCTCCTTGGCTGTTCACTGAGCTTTTATAACGCCATTCAGGACAAGCTGGTTAATCGGGTGCAGTCTGTCGCGTCGGTGATTGATAATCGTCTCCTCACCACCCCGCTGCCGGTGCTGTCCCGCGAACTGGATGAGTTGATGGTGCCTGTCGATATTGTCCAAATCGACATTCTGCAGGGAAAGCATAATGTTTTAAGCCATGCCCGGCAGGACAGCTATCGGCCTGCGGGCGTGGTAAGCCAGTACCGGGAAGTGACGGTGCACTCCCTTAAAAACCCGGGCATGACCATAAACATGGTCTACCTCGATCCAATGGCCAGCTACTTCCGCTCGATGATGACCACCGCGCCGCTCACCGTCGCCGTCGCGTTTATTGTCCTGCTGATTTTCCTCGCGGTTCGCTGGCTGCGCCGTCAGCTCTCTGGTCAGGAACTGCTGGAGATGCGTTCCGTGCGAATACTGAACGGTGAACGTGGCCCGCAGGTGCGTGGCTCGATCCATGAATGGCCTGCGCGTGCCAGCAGTGCGCTGGATACGCTGCTCTCAGAAATTCAGTTCGCCAGCGACCAGCGCAGCCGTATGGACACGCTGATCCGCTCTTACGCTGCGCAGGATAATAAAACCGGGCTGAACAACCGTCTTTTCTTTGATAATCAACTGGCCACGTTGCTGGACGATCCGGAAAAAGTCGGGACGCACGGTGTTGTCATGATGATTCGCCTGCCCGATTTCGATCTGCTGCGCGACACCTGGGGACAGCGCGTGGCGGAAGAGAATCTCTTTACGCTGATCAACCTGCTCTCCACCTTTATTATGCGTTATCCGGGTGCGCTGCTGGCTCGTTATCACCGCAGCGACTTTGCCGTGCTGTTGCCTCACCGTACGCTGAAAGAGTCAGAAAGCATCGCCAGCCAGCTGCTGAAAGCGGTGGATGCGCTGCCGCAGAGCAAAATGCTCGACAGGGACGATATGGTTCATATGGGCATCTGTGCCTGGCGCGGCGGCCAGTCGACGGAACAGGTGATGGAACATGCTGAAGCGGCAACCCGCAACGCCGTGTTGCAGGGCGCTAACGGCTGGGCTGTGTATGACGATTCGTTACCGGAAAAAGGGCGCGGCAATGTGCGCTGGCGAACGTTGATAGAGCAAATGCTCAGCCGCGGCGGGCCGCGCATTTATCAAAAACCGGCGGTGATGAAAAACGGGAACGTTCATCACCGTGAGCTGATGTGCCGTATTTTTGACGGTACGGAAGAGGTCATCTCCGCGGAATATTTGCCGATAGTGCTGCAGTTTGGGCTTTCTGAAGAGTATGACCGCCAGCAGATCACCCGACTCATGCCGTTTTTGTCCTTCTGGCCCGAAGAAAACCTGGCGCTACAGGTTACCGTGGAGTCGTTAATTCGCCCGCGTTTTCAGCGCTGGTTGCGTGATACATTAATGCAATGCGAAAAATCGCAACGCAAACACATTATTTTTGAACTTGCTGAGGCGGATGTGGGTCAACACATCAGCCGGTTACGTCCGGTAGTACGGTTGATTAATGCGCTAGGTGCCCGTGTCGCGGTCACGCAGGCGGGTTTAACGCTGGTCAGTACTAACTGGATTAAGGAACTGGATGTGGAGTTATTAAAGCTGCATCCGGGGCTGGTAAGGAACATTGAAAAGCGCACGGAAAACCAGCTGCTGGTACAGAGTCTGGTGGAAGCGTGCAAGGGAACGCGAACACAAGTCTTTGCCACGGGCGTGCGCTCCAGAAGCGAATGGCAGATGTTGACAGAGCGCGGTGTGACGGGCGGTCAGGGGGATTTTTTTGCCTCCTCTCAGCCGCTTGACACCAATGTGAAAAAATATTTGCAAAGATACTCTGTTTGACCTGCCGTTTAATCCGTTTTCACGTAGAATATCGCGCCTGTAGCTTTGAGTATGACGAGCAAAAAGCCAGTGAACGACCTTTAGCGGGTTACAAATGTCAGTGAGGGACGCTACTGTGTACTCAGCCCTGAGGGAATCAGGGAAAGATTTGTAACATCAGGATACGTACTGCACAAATTTTCACCGCTGCAGATGATTTTTGCGCCTTGTCGCTGCTGCGTGTGGTTGGTAAAGTAAGCGGATTTTGTTTTCCGCCCCAGCTTTCAGGATTATCCCTTAGTATGTTGAAAAAATTTCGTGGCATGTTTTCCAATGACCTGTCCATTGACCTGGGTACCGCGAATACCCTTATTTACGTTAAAGGACAAGGCATCGTATTGAATGAGCCTTCCGTTGTGGCCATTCGTCAGGATCGTGCCGGCTCGCCGAAAAGCGTAGCCGCTGTGGGTCATGACGCGAAGCAGATGCTGGGACGTACCCCTGGCAACATCGCCGCAATCCGCCCAATGAAAGACGGCGTTATCGCTGACTTCTTCGTGACTGAAAAAATGCTTCAGCACTTCATCAAGCAGGTTCACAGCAACAGCTTCATGCGCCCAAGCCCGCGTGTTCTGGTGTGTGTGCCGGTTGGCGCCACCCAGGTTGAACGTCGCGCAATCCGTGAATCAGCCCAGGGTGCAGGCGCGCGTGAAGTGTTCCTGATTGAAGAGCCAATGGCGGCGGCAATCGGTGCGGGTCTGCCTGTTTCTGAAGCGACCGGTTCTATGGTGGTGGATATCGGTGGTGGTACCACTGAAGTGGCCGTTATCTCCCTGAACGGCGTGGTGTACTCCTCTTCCGTGCGTATCGGTGGCGATCGTTTCGACGAAGCCATCATTAATTATGTGCGTCGTAACTACGGTTCCCTGATCGGCGAAGCGACCGCTGAGCGTATCAAGCATGAAATCGGTTCCGCTTACCCGGGCGATGAAGTGCGTGAAATCGAAGTTCGCGGCCGTAACCTGGCTGAAGGTGTTCCACGCGGCTTTACCCTGAACTCCAACGAAATTCTGGAAGCGCTGCAGGAACCTCTGACCGGTATCGTGAGCGCAGTGATGGTTGCCCTGGAACAGTGCCCACCAGAACTGGCGTCTGATATCTCCGAGCGCGGTATGGTTCTGACCGGTGGTGGTGCGCTGCTGCGTAACCTCGACCGCCTGTTAATGGAAGAGACAGGTATTCCTGTCGTAGTTGCAGAAGATCCACTGACTTGCGTCGCCCGTGGTGGTGGCAAGGCGCTGGAAATGATCGACATGCACGGCGGCGACTTGTTCAGCGAAGAGTAGTCATTGTGAAAGGGTAGCGTATCGCTACCCTTTCTCTCTGACACGAGAATACGCATAGCCTATGAAGCCAATTTTTAGCCGTGGCCCATCGCTACAGTTTCGCCTCATTCTGGCGGTCCTGGTTGCGCTTGGGGTCATTATTGCCGATAGCCGCCTCGGTACGTTCAGTCAGATCAGAACGTACATGGATACCGCCGTCAGTCCTTTCTACTTTATTTCAAATGGTCCCCGTGAGTTGCTCGACTCCGTTTCTCAAACGTTGTCTTCACGTGACCAACTCGAACTCGAAAACCGGGCATTACGTCAGGAACTGCTGTTGAAAAACAGCGAGCTGCTGATGCTGGGACAATATAAGCAGGAAAACGCGCGTCTGCGCGAGCTGCTTGGCTCGCCGCTGCGTCAGGATGAGCAGAAGATGGTGACGCAGGTGATCTCCACCGTCAACGATCCTTACAGCGATCAGGTGGTGATCGACAAAGGAAGCGTGAACGGTGTGTATGAAGGTCAGCCTGTTATCAGTGATAAAGGCGTTGTAGGCCAGGTTGTTGCTGTGGCCAAACTGACCAGCCGCGTTCTGCTGATCTGCGATGCCACGCATGCGCTGCCGATTCAGGTACTGCGTAATGACATTCGCGTCATCGCGGCCGGTAACGGGTGTACCGACGATCTCCAGCTGGAACATCTGCCGGCTAACACGGACATTCGTGTGGGCGACGTTCTGGTGACGTCGGGTCTGGGTGGACGTTTCCCTGAAGGGTATCCGGTTGCGGTTGTCTCTTCGGTGAAGCTTGATACGCAGCGTGCCTATACCGTGATTCAGGCGCGTCCAACCGCGGGTTTACAGCGTCTTCGCTACCTGCTGCTGCTGTGGGGCGCCGACCGCAATGGTGCTAACCCCATGACGCCTGAAGATGTTCATCGCGTCGCGAATGAACGCCTGATGCAAATGATGCCGCAGGTTCTGCCGGCACCGGATGCCATGGGACCCCCTGCGCCAGTACCGGCCCCTGCTACGGGGCTAACGCAGCCGCTGCCGGATGCACCGCCACCGCCTAAACTCTCCTCGGGAGGGCAGTAGTGGCAAGTTACCGTAGCCAGGGACGCTGGGTTATCTGGCTCTCATTTCTCATTGCGCTGTTACTGCAAATCATGCCCTGGCCGGACGACATTCTCGTTTTCCGGCCAAACTGGGTATTGCTCATTTTGCTCTACTGGATCCTTGCCCTGCCGCACCGCGTAAATGTCGGCACAGGTTTTGTGATGGGTGCCATACTGGATCTCATTAGTGGCTCTACGCTTGGCGTGCGCGCCTTGTCCATGAGTATTATTGCGTACCTCGTCGCACTTAAATTCCAGCTCTTTCGTAACCTCGCGCTCTGGCAACAGGCGCTGGTGGTGATGTTGTTGTCGCTTGCTGCGGATATCGTTGTTTTCTGGGCAGAGTTTTTAGTGATCAACGTCTCTTTCCGACCGGAAGTGTTCTGGAGTAGTGTAGTAAACGGTGTGCTCTGGCCGTGGCTGTTCCTGCTGATGCGTAAGGTTCGCCAGCAGTTTGCTGTGCAATAAAAGGTTTCTATGACGTCTCTATATCTTGCTTCTGGTTCTCCGCGTCGTCAGGAGTTGCTCACTCAACTGGGCGTCTCCTTTGAACGCATTGTTACGGGCATCGAAGAGAAACGCGCTGAAGGCGAAAGTGCCCAGCAGTACGTTTCTCGACTGGCGCGTGAGAAAGCGCAGGCAGGCGTGGCGCAAACGCCGCGTGACTTGCCGGTGCTGGGGGCAGATACCATCGTTATTCTTAACGGTGAAGTGCTTGAGAAACCGCACGACGCTGAACATGCGGCGCGCATGCTGCGCAAAATGTCCGGACAAACACATCAGGTAATGACCGCCGTCGCGCTGGCGGACAGCCAGCACGTGCTGGATTGCCTGGTGGTGACGGACGTGACATTCAGAGTGCTTACCGACGACGAGATCGCCGCTTATATCACCAGCGGTGAACCGATGGATAAGGCAGGTGCATACGGTATTCAGGGGCTGGGTGGCTGTTTTGTCAGGAAGATTAATGGCAGCTATCACGCCGTAGTCGGCTTACCGCTGGTGGAAACGTATGAGTTGCTGAGCAATTTTAACTCACTGCGTGAGGGAAGGGATAATTATGACGGCTGAATTGTTGGTAAACGTAACGCCATCGGAAACCCGTGTGGCCTATATTGATGGTGGCATTCTTCAGGAAATTCATATTGAGCGTGAAGCGCGGCGCGGAATAGTAGGCAATATCTACAAAGGTCGTGTCAGTCGTGTACTACCGGGTATGCAGGCGGCTTTTGTAGATATTGGACTGGATAAGGCGGCATTTTTACATGCCTCCGACATTATGCCGCATACCGAGTGCGTCGCGGGCGAAGAGCAAAAGCAGTTTGCCGTGCGCGATATCTCCGAACTGGTGCGTCAGGGCCAGGATCTGATGGTACAGGTCGTCAAAGATCCGCTGGGCACAAAAGGCGCCCGTCTGACGACCGACATTACCTTGCCTTCCCGCTATCTGGTCTTTATGCCTGGCGCGTCGCACGTGGGCGTTTCGCAGCGCATTGAGAGCGAAAGCGAGCGCGAGCGTCTTAAAAAAGTGGTCAGCGCTTACTGCGATGAACAGGGCGGATTTATCATCCGTACCGCCGCAGAAGGGATCAGTGAAGACGATCTGGCGTCTGATGCGGCCTACCTCAAGCGCGTCTGGACCAAAGTCATGGAGCGTAAAAAACGCAACCAGACCCGCTACCAGCTTTACGGCGAACTGGCGCTGGCTCAGCGCGTCCTGCGTGATTTTGCCGATGCACAGCTCGACAGAATTCGCGTGGATTCCCGCCTGACCTATGAAGCGCTGCTGGAATTTACCGCCGAATACATTCCCGAAATGCCTGGCCTGCTGGAGCATTACACGGGGCGTCAGCCTATCTTCGATCTCTATGACGTCGAAAATGAGATCCAGCGAGCGCTGGAACGCAAGGTTGAACTGAAGTCCGGCGGCTATCTGATCATCGATCAGACCGAAGCGATGACGACGGTGGATATCAACACCGGCGCGTTTGTCGGCCATCGCAACCTGGATGACACCATCTTTAATACCAACATCGAAGCCACGCAGGCCATCGCCCGCCAGCTTCGCCTGCGCAATCTGGGTGGCATTATCATCATCGACTTTATCGATATGAGTAATGAAGACCATCGCCGTCGTGTGCTGCACTCGCTGGAGCAGGCGCTGAGTAAAGATCGCGTGAAAACCAGCATCAACGGCTTCTCACAGCTGGGGCTGGTGGAAATGACGCGTAAGCGTACCCGCGAAAGCGTGGAGCACGTGCTGTGCAATGAATGCCCAACCTGCCACGGACGTGGCACAGTAAAGACGGTTGAGACCGTCTGCTACGAGATCATGCGTGAAATCGTTCGCGTTCATCATGCCTACGACTCCGATCGTTTTCTGGTCTATGCTTCCCCTGCGGTGGCTGAAGCGCTGAAAGGCGAAGAGTCGCACGCGCTGGCGGAAGTGGAAATCTTTGTCGGCAAACAGGTAAAAGTTCAAATCGAACCGCTCTATAACCAGGAGCAGTTTGACGTCGTGATGATGTAAGACGCGGTACGCCGCGTGACCAAAGCTGACAAGGAGAGATGAGTGAGGCGATTGCCGGGGATTTTATTGCTTACAGGGGCAACGCTGGTCGTGATTGTCGCGTTGCTCGTGAGCGGGCTGCGCCTCGTTTTACCACATCTGGACAGCTGGCGTCCGCAGCTGCTGGCAAAAATCGAATCCACCACCGGTGTCCCGGTGGACGTGAGCCAGATAAGCGCCAGCTGGCAGAATTTTGGCCCGACGCTTGATGTCCGGGATATCAATGCCAGCCTGAAAGATGGCGGCTATCTGAAAATCAAACGCGTCACCCTGGCGCTGGATGTCTGGCAAAGCCTGCTCCATTTTCGCTGGCAGTTCCGCGATCTTACCTTTTATCAGCTTCAGTTTCTGACCAATACCCCGCTGTCCGGCGGCGATAGCAATCAGAGCCTTGAAACCAACCGCTTCAGCGATCTCTTCCTGCGTCAGTTTGATCATTTCGATCTGCGCGATAGTGAAGTGAGCTTTATTACCCTCTCCGGGCAGCGCGCTGAACTGGCGATCCCACAGCTGACCTGGCTCAACGGCAAAGAACGCCATCGTGCGGAAGGACAGGTGAATCTCTCCAGCCTGAACGGCCAGCACGGCGTGATGCAGGTTCGTATGGATCTGCGCGACGACGACGGTTTGTTAAATAACGGCAAGGTATGGCTGCAGGCCGACGACGTGGATGTTAAGCCGTGGCTCGGCGACTGGTTACAGCAAAATATGCAGCTGGAAACCGCCCGTTTTAGCCTTGAAGGCTGGATGACCCTGACGAAAGGGGTATTTGCCAGCGGCGATATCTGGCTTAAGCAGGGGGGCGCAAGCTGGAAGGGCGAAAAACAGCAGCATCAACTTTCGGTCGATAACCTCACCGCGCACGTGACGAAAGAGAGAGAGGGCTGGCAGTTTGCCATTCCGGACACACGCATCACCATGGATAACAAACCCTGGCCGCGCGGGGCTCTGACGCTGGCCTGGATGCCGGAACAGGATGTCGGTGGGGCGACCAGCAAACGCAGTGACGAGCTGCGTATTCGCGCCAGCAACCTCGATCTGGCCGCAATAGAAGGTCTTCGCTCGATGGCCGCCAAGCTCTCTCCGGACCTGGGTGAGATCTGGCTGGCAACGCAGCCAAGCGGAAAGATAGATTCGCTGGCGCTGGATATCCCGCTTCAGGCCACGGAAAAGACCCGTTTTCAGGCCGCATGGAAAGGTCTGGCCTGGAAGCAGTGGAAGATGTTACCGGGGGCGGAAAACTTCAGCGGTAAGCTGGAAGGGAGCGTTGAGAACGGCAGGTTAACGGTCGATATGCATGACGCCAGAATGCCTTACGAAACGGTCTTCCGTGCGCCGCTGGAAATTGAACAAGGCAATGCGGTGCTCAACTGGCTGCGTAACGATAAAGGCTTCCAGCTGGATGGGCGCCATATCGATGTGAAAGCCAAAGCGGTGCATGCGCGTGGCGATTTCCGCTATCTGCAGCCTGAAGGTGAAGAGCCGTGGCTGGGTATTCTGGCCGGGATCAGCACTAACGACGGTTCTCAGGCCTGGCGCTACTTCCCCGAAAACCTGATGGGCAAAGCGCTGGTGGACTATCTGAGCGGCGCGATCCAGGGCGGTCAGGCGGATAATGCCACCCTGGTCTACGGCGGTAATCCGCATCTTTTCCCGTACAAGCACAATGAAGGTCAATTCCAGGTGCTGGTGCCGCTGCACAACGCCACCTTTGCCTTCCAGCCGGGCTGGCCTGCGCTGAAAAATCTCGACATTGAACTTAATTTTATCAATGACGGATTATGGATGAAGGCAGACAACGTGGCGCTGGGCGGCGTAACGGCCAGTAACCTGACGGCAAACATTCCGGATTACTCAAAAGAGAAGCTTTTGATTGATGCCGACATTAACGGCCCCGGGAAAGCGGTCGGCCCCTATTTTGAAGACACGCCGCTGAAAGAGTCCCTGGCAGCCACCCTTCAGCAGCTGCAGCTGGATGGCGATGTGAGTGCTCGCTTACATCTTGATATCCCGCTCGACGGTGAAATGACCACCGCCAAAGGCGACGTCCGTCTCAATAACAACAGCCTGTATATTAAGCCGCTTGAAAGCACCCTGAAGAACCTCAGCGGGCAGTTTAGCTTTGAGAACGGTAATCTGAAGAGCGAGCCGCTCACGGCCAGCTGGTTTAATCAGCCTGTGAATATTGATTTCTCGACCACCGAGGGCGAGAAAGCTTATCAGGTAGCCGTCAACCTGGACGGCAACTGGCAGCCATCGCGCATGGATGTTCTGCCGAAGCCGATCGAGGAGTCCGTTAATGGTGCAGTCTCCTGGAATGGCAAGGTGGCAATTGAACTGCCTTATCACGCCGGTGCGCGCTATAAAGTTGATATCACTGGCGATCTGAAAAACATTCAGAGCCAGTTGCCTGCACCGCTGGATAAATCGTCCGGTCAACCGCTGCCAATAAAGGTTAACGTCGATGGCAATCTTAACAGCTTCGCGCTGACCGGTAGTGCGGGTGAGAAAAACCATTTCAACAGCCGCTGGCTGCTTAACCGCAAGCTCACGCTCGACAGAGCCATCTGGACGACGGACAGCCGCACCACGCCGCCGCTGCCCGATCACACCGGCATTGAGCTTAATCTGCCGCCAATGGACGGGGCCGAGTGGCTGGCTCTGTTCCAGAAGGGCGTAGGCCAAAACGTTGATGAGGCTGCCCAGTTCCCGCAGGGCATTACTGTTCGTACGCCGTCGCTGATGCTGGGTGGACAGCAGTGGAATAACCTGAGCATTGTTTCGCAGCCAACGGCGAACGGGTCAAAAGTCGAAGCCCAGGGCCGGGAGATCAATGGCACGCTGACCATGCGCGACAATGCGCCGTGGCAGGCGGCGATTCGCTATCTTTACTACAACCCGGCCACCGCGAGCGGAAAAGATCATCCGTCAAATACGGCGCCGTTGAATAACCCAACCCGTATCGACTTCAGCGGCTGGCCCGATCTCCAGTTACGCTGTGCTGAGTGCTGGCTTTGGGGTCAAAAGTATGGCCGTATTGACGGCGATTTCGCCATTAAGGGGAATACGCTGAGCCTTGCGGGCGGGCTTATCGACACCGGCTTTGGCCGTCTGAGGGCCGCCGGGGAGTGGGTTAATAACCCGGGCGAGCAGCGAACCTCTTTGAAGGGCGACATCAAGGGCAATAAACTGGATTCCGTGGCTAACTTCTTTGGCATCAGCACGCCGCTGCGGGGGTCATCATTTGACGTGAATTACGATCTCCACTGGCGTGCGGCACCGTGGACGCCGGATGAAGCCTCGCTGAACGGCATTCTGAAAACCCGCTTTGGCAAGGGTGAGATTGCCGATGTGAGTACCGGGCATGCGGGCCAGATACTGCGTCTGTTGAGCTTTGATGCCCTGCTGCGTAAGCTGCGTTTCGACTTTAGCGATACCTTCAGCGAAGGTTTCTATTACGACTCTATCCGCAGTACGGCATGGATCAAAGACGGGGTGCTGCATACCGACGATACGCTGGTGGACGGCCTGGAAGCGGATATTGCGATGAAAGGCTCGGTCAACCTCGTGCGCCGCGAACTGGATATGGAAGCGGTGGTGGCACCTGAAATTTCTGCCACCGTCGGCGTGGCGGCGGCTTTTGTGGTGAACCCGATTGTCGGTGCGGCGGTGTTTGCCGCCAGTAAAGTGTTGGGGCCGCTGTGGAGCAAAGTCTCTATTCTGCGCTATCGCATCACCGGGCCGGTGGATAAACCGCAGATTAATGAAGTGCTGCGCCAGCCGCGCAAAGATGCACAGCAATGATTTGACGTGGGCAGGTAATTGCCTCACTCTCAATAAATACGATTTATATACCGCCACGGGCGGCAACGAACGAGTAGCAATACGATGAGTCTGAACCTGGTAAGTGAACATTTGCTCGCAGCGAACGGCCTGAGCCATCAGGACCTGTTCTCCATTCTTGGTCAACTGACCGAACGCCGTCTCGACTACGGCGATCTCTATTTCCAGTCGAGCTATCACGAATCCTGGGTTTTAGAAGACAGCATCATTAAAGATGGCTCTTATAACATTGACCAGGGTGTCGGTGTACGTGCCGTCAGCGGCGAGAAAACCGGTTTTGCTTATGCCGACCAGATTAGCCTGGCCGCACTAGAGCAGAGCGCGCTGGCTGCGCGGACTATCGTGCGCGAAACCGGTGACGGTCGCGTGAAGACGCTGGGTGAAGTGCAGCACTCTGCGCTCTATACCAGTATCGATCCCCTGCAGAGCATGAGCCGTGAAGAGAAACTGGATATCCTGCGTCGCGTGGATAAAGTCGCACGCGCTGCGGATAAACGCGTGCAGGAAGTTTCTGCCAGCCTGAGCGGTGTCTATGAACTGATCCTGGTCGCGGCGACAGACGGCACGCTGGCAGCGGATGTGCGTCCGCTGGTACGTCTTTCTGTCAGCGTGCAGGTTGAAGACGACGGTAAACGTGAGCGCGGTTCAAGCGGTGGCGGCGGTCGTTTTGGTTATGACTGGTTCCTGGGCGATGTTGACGGTGAAGCACGCGCTGACGCGTGGGCAAAAGAAGCCGTGCGCATGGCGCTGGTGAACCTGTCTGCCGTGGCGGCACCCGCCGGTACATTGCCGGTGGTACTTGGCGCAGGCTGGCCTGGTGTGCTGCTGCACGAAGCGGTGGGCCACGGTCTGGAAGGCGATTTTAACCGTCGCGGCACCTCCGTATTCAGCGGCCAGATGGGACAACGCGTCTCTTCTGAACTCTGTACCGTGGTTGATGACGGCACGATGCAGGATCGCCGTGGCTCGATTTCAATCGACGATGAAGGTACGCCCGGGCAGTACAACGTGCTGATCGAAAATGGCGTACTGAAAGGCTACATGCAGGACAAACTCAACGCGCGTCTGATGGGCGTTGCGCCAACGGGCAACGGCCGTCGTGAATCCTACGCGCATCTGCCGATGCCGCGTATGACAAACACCTACATGTTGCCGGGTAAATCCACACCGCAGGAGATCATCGAGTCCGTTGATTACGGCATCTTCGCGCCAAACTTTGGTGGCGGTCAGGTGGATATCACCTCTGGTAAGTTCGTCTTCTCCACTTCAGAAGCGTATCTGATTGAGAAAGGCAAAGTGACCAAAGCGGTGAAAGGGGCGACCCTGATTGGCTCCGGTATTGAAGCCATGCAGCAAATCTCCATGGTCGGTAACGATCTGAAACTGGATAACGGCGTTGGTGTTTGCGGTAAAGAGGGCCAGAGCCTGCCGGTTGGCGTCGGTCAGCCAACGCTGAAAGTGGATAACCTGACGGTGGGCGGCACCGCCTGACCTGAATCAATCTGAAAAAATGGCGCGACTGTAAAGGTCGCGCCATTTTTTTTAACGTGCGTTACCCAGCGGGATTTCCGGGTCGGGCTCGTGCGTGATGCGGTTACGTAGGTCACGACGAATTATTTCAATCGACCAGAACCAGATCAAATGCCCCACGATCTCTGAGACGTGTTCGTACCAGGGCAGTTCGAACAGCGGGGGTGTCAGCCCCATCAGCGGGAAGGAGATCATGTGAACAAAAAGCTGCGCTAACGCACCCGCCAGTAAACCTTGCCAGAGTTTAATTTTCGGGAAGACTTCAGCAACTACACAATACCCTACAGCAAAGACGATAGAGAAAATAATATGTGTTACGCCGACCGCGTTAAATATATGTCCGGCAAAGGTATAAACCGCGGCGTTAGGGTCAGCAATGCCCAGCCAGTCGCGTAAAAATACATAAGGAGGATTTAAAAAATTGCGGGAACAATCAATCTGACCTGCGGCTCTTATTAATTGCTCCGGTCCGCATGCGCTGGTGAATAAATCGGTAGGGCTTCGCGGCGGAAGCGGCACCTCTGCTCCCCATTTTACGAAGGCGGAGACAATCCCTGCAATCAAACCAATGAACGCGGCGAGTCCATAGCGCCTGCGTGAAGGCGGTGTTTGTTCAAATAGATTCATTTCTTTTCCTTGTTTAACGTCATCCTGAGAAATACATTTTATTATTCATATCGGTAACAAATTAATAACAGCCTGACTGTCAGACTGTTTATAAGGTAAGGCGCAGATGGCGGCAGTGTCAATTCGCTATTCCTGGCAGGGGTGAAGGAATATTCCTGAATGACGGTCTGTATCATCCTGGAATATTCATCACAAATATACATTTCGGAAATTAAAGGTTATTCCTTTCGTCTTTCGCGCATTCCCTGAAACAACTCCGCCACGTCCACAAAATACTCGGTCAGATAGTTTATGCACACCTGAACCTTGAGCGGCAGTTTGTCTTTCTCGGTATACAACGCGTACACCGGACGCGGATCGGATTGATAGCGCGGGAAGAGGATCTCCAGTACACCGCTGTTGATCTCGTTGATCACCCACATTAACGGCACATACGCGATCCCGGCACCGGCCACCAGCCAGCGCGAAATAGTCATCGGATCGTTGGTGACGAACCGTCCTTCCGGCAGCAGTCTGGTGGAAATCCCTTCCGGGGCAATCAGCTCAAATTCATTGTCGGGGCGAACGCTGTACTCCAGCCAGGAGTGGTTGGTGAGATCGGCGGGTTTCTCCGGTACCCCGTACTGAGCCAGATAGCTTTTCGAGGCGCAGACCACCATTGGCATACTGCCTAGCCGCCGGGAGAAGAGGCTGGAGTCCTGTAATGCCCCCACGCGGATCACCACGTCCAGCCCGTCGGCAATCAGGTCCGGGGCGGGAATGCCCGTGACCAGATTGACGGTTAATCCCGGGTACTCTTTCAGCATGTCAGCGGTCATGGCGGCGAGAACATTTTGTGCCATAGTTGAAGAACAACCGATGCGCAGCGTACCGATAGGCGTGTTGTTGAAGGCGTAAAGTTGTTCGTGCACATCCTGCACTTCGAGCAGCATGCGGCGACAACCCTGATAGTAAATCTTACCCGCTTCCGTCAGCCCAATGCTGCGGGTGCTGCGGTTGAGTAGCTTGACCTGCAGCTCATCTTCCAGTTTGGACACGGTCTGGCTGATGGAAGAGACGCTCATCTGAAGCTGACGTGCAGCGGCGGTAAAAGAGCCAAGTTCAACCACTTTGGCAAAGACCGACATCCGTTTTAGACGTTCCATTGTTAACTCTGACTTAAAAGTGATTTAGATCACATATTATAGATAACAGCATAACAGTTACGTTAATATATTATTAATTACATAACGGCTGCGCCATTCTCGCCCGGCGTTTCTTGCTCTCCTGCGGTGGCGTGCGCTAAAAAAGTCTGAAGCCTGCACTCTCTCTAATCAAGGTCAACATGAGTCTGTTTCCCGTTATCGTGGTGTTCGGTTTGTCGTTCCCACCGATATTTTTCGAGCTTCTTTTATCACTGGCGATTTTCTGGCTGGTGCGCAAGGTGCTGGTCCCCACCGGGATCTACGATTTTGTCTGGCATCCTGCATTGTTCAATACCGCGCTGTATTGCTGCCTGTTTTACCTGATATCGCGCATGTTTGTCTGAGGTTGATGTGAAAACGCTAACAAGAAAAATCTCCCGCACTGCCATCACCATGGCGCTCGTTATCCTCGCGTTCATCGCTATTTTCCGCGCCTGGGTCTATTACACTGAATCACCGTGGACGCGAGATGCGCGCTTTAGCGCCGATGTCGTGGCAATCGCCCCCGACGTGGCGGGTCTCATCACTGCGGTCAATGTCCACGATAACCAGCTGGTGAAAAAAGATCAGGTACTCTTCACCATCGACCAGCCGCGTTATCAGAAAGCGTTAGAAGAAGCTGAAGCGGATGTGGCCTATTATCAGGCGCTGGCTTCCGAGAAACGCCGTGAGGCAGGTCGCCGTAACCAACTGGGTGTTCAGGCGATGTCCCGCGAAGAGATTGACCAGTCCAATAACGTCCTGCAAACCGTGCTGCATCAGCTGGCCAAAGCGCAAGCGACGCGCGATCTTGCCCGGCTCGATCTTGAGCGCACCGTGATCCGCGCACCAGCCGATGGCTGGATCACCAACCTGAATGTTTATGCCGGGGAGTTTATCACCCGCGGCTCAACCGCCGTGGCGCTGGTTAAACAGAACTCCTTCTACGTGCTCGCCTATATGGAAGAGACCAAACTGGAAGGCGTGCGTCCGGGGTTCCGGGCTGAAATTACGCCGCTTGGCAGCAACCGTGTGCTGAAAGGTACCGTCGACAGCGTAGCCGCGGGGGTCACTAACTCCAGCAGCTCTAACGATACTAAAGGGATGGCGACGGTGGATTCCAACCTGGAATGGGTACGTCTGGCCCAGCGTGTGCCGGTGCGTATCCATCTGGATGAACAGCAGGGCAATCTGTGGCCTGCCGGGACCACGGCGACGGTGGTGATCACCGGTGAAAAAGACCGTGACGCCAGCCAGGACTCTATCTTCCGTAAAATTGCCCATCGCCTGCGCGAGTTTGGTTAATCGTTATGGGTATCTTTTCCATCGCCAGCCAGCACATTCGCTTCGCCGTTAAGCTGGCGTGTGCCATTGTGCTGGCGCTGTTTGTCGGCTTCCACTTTCAGCTGGAAACCCCCCGCTGGGCCGTACTGACGGCAGCGATTGTCGCGGCAGGGCCTGCCTTTGCTGCGGGCGGGGAACCTTACTCCGGAGCGATCCGCTACCGTGGGATGCTGCGCATCATTGGGACATTTATCGGTTGTTTCGCCGCACTGACCATCATCATATTGATGATCCGCACGCCGCTGCTGATGCTGATGGTGTGCTGTATCTGGGCGGGCTTCTGCACCTGGCTCTCGTCACTGGTGAAGGTGGAGAACTCCTACGCCTGGGGGCTGGCCGGTTATACCGCGCTGATTATTATCATCACCATTCAAAGCGAACCGCTGCTTGCCCCACAGTTTGCCGTAGAGCGCTGCAGTGAGATTGTCATCGGTATTGTCAGTGCCATTGTCGCTGACCTGCTTTTCTCTCCTCGCTCCATTAAGCAGGAAGTGGATCGTGAACTGGATGCGCTGATTGTTGCCCAGTATCAGTTGATGCAGCTCTGTATTAAGCATGGTGACAGCGAAGAGGTAGATAAAGCCTGGAGCGCTCTGGTGCGCCGCACCACGGCGCTGGAAGGGATGCGCAGCAACCTGAACATGGAGTCTTCGCGCTGGGCCCGTGCCAACCGCCGCCTTAAAGCCATCAACACCGTCTCCTTAACGCTGATTACCCAGGCGTGTGAAACCTATCTGATCCAAAACACCCGCCCGGACGCGGTAACCGATACCTTCCGCGAGCTGTTTGCGGAGCCGGTGGAAACCGTGCAGGACGTACACAAACAGCTTAAACGCATGCGCCGGGTCATTGCCTGGACCGGGGATCGTGATACGCCAGTGACGATCTATACCTGGGTCGGGGCCGCGACGCGCTACCTGTTGCTGAAACGCGGTGTGATCAGTAACACCAAAATCAGCGCGGTAGAAGAAGAGGTGCTGCAGGGTGAAGTGGTGATCAAGGCAGAATCCGCCGAACGCCATCACGCAATGGTTAACTTCTGGCGTACAACGCTTGCCTGTATGCTCGGCACGCTGTTCTGGCTGTGGACCGGCTGGACCTCCGGCAGCGGCGCGATGGTGATGATCGCCGTCGTTACCGCGTTGGCGATGCGTCTTCCGAATCCGCGCATGGTGGCCATTGATTTCCTGTTCGGCACAATTGCTGCACTGCCGATTGGCGCGTTCTATTTTCTGGTGATCATTCCCTCGACCCAGCAGAGCATGTTACTGCTCTGTATTAGCCTTGCGGTGATGGCGTTCTTTATCGGAATCGAAGTACAAAAACGTCGGCTGGGTTCATTGGGTGCCCTGGCCAGTACGATTAACATCATTGTGCTGGATAACCCGATGACCTTCCATTTCAGCCAGTTCTTAGACAGCGCCTTAGGTCAGCTGGTGGGCTGTTTCCTGGCGATGATGGTCATTCTGCTGGTGCGGGATAACTCTCAGGCACGGACGGGCCGCGTGCTGTTGAATCAGTTTGTCTCGGCTGCCGTGTCGTCCATGACCACCAATACCGCGCGTCGCAAAGAGAACCACCTGCCGGCGCTCTATCAGCAGCTGTTTTTACTGCTGAACAAGTTCCCGGGTGACATCGCCAAGTTCCGTCTGGCCTTGACCATGATTATCGCGCACCAGCGTTTACGTAATGCCCCCGTACCCATCAATGACGATCTGTCGGCTTTCCACCGCCAGCTGCGTCGGACGGCCGACCACGTGCTTTCTGCCTCCAGCGATGACAAACGACGTCGTTACTTTAAGCAACTGCTTGAAGAGCTGGATATCTACCAGGAGAAGCTGAAAGTCTGGGAAGCACCGCCTCAGGTGACAGAGCCGGTAGGACGGCTGGTGTTTATGCTGCATCGCTACCAGAACGCCCTTACGGATAACTGACTGAAGTAAAAAAGCCGACGCCAAAAGCGTCGGTTTTTTTGTGGCTATACTTATTCCAGCATGCTCTTACATTCAGGAAGGGAGGACACATGACAACCCAGGCGCTTCAGGATAATCACCTTTTTCAGACCGGTTATCTGGTCAACGGCATATGGAAAACGCTGGACACGACGTTTGATGTGCTGAACCCGGCTACCGGTGAGGTCATCGCCAGAGTAGCCAAAGCCGGCAAAGCAGAAACCGAAGACGCCATTGCCGCGGCGGCCAAAGCCTTCCCGGCATGGCGCGCCAAAACCGCGAAAGCGCGTTCGGCAATTCTCTACCGCTGGTACGAACTGATCATTGAGAACAAAAGCTGGCTCGGGCGTTTAATGACCACCGAACAGGGCAAGCCCCTGAAAGAAGCGGAAGGCGAGGTGGAATACGCCGCGAGTTTTATCCAGTGGTTCGCCGAAGAGGCCAAGCGCGCGAACGGCGAAATTATTCCACCGATCAAACCGGGCTCCCGCATCCTGGCGACCCGCGAGCCCATCGGCGTGGTTGCGGCGATTACGCCGTGGAACTTCCCGATGGCCATGCTCACCCGTAAATTAGGTCCGGCGCTGGCGGCAGGGTGTACCGGGGTAATCAAACCGGCAAATAACACACCTCTCAGCGCCTTCGCGCTGCTTACGCTGGCAAAACAGGCCGGCGTACCGGATGGGGTACTCAACGCCGTAGCCGGGAATACGCATGAAATCAGTGACGCGATTATGGCGAGCCATGAGGTGCGGAAAATCTCCTTTACCGGCTCGACTTCCGTCGGCAAAACGCTGGTGCGTAACGCCGCAGAAACCATGAAGAAAGTGTCGATGGAGCTGGGAGGCAATGCGCCGTATATCGTCTTTGAAGATGCGGATATCGAGGCTGCCGTTAAAGGGGCTATCGCCAATAAATTCCGCAATGCCGGCCAGGTCTGCGTCAGCGTTAACCGTTTCTATATTCAGGAAACCGTCTACGACAAATTTGTGAATAAGCTTGCCGATGCGGTGAAGGCCCTGAAGGTCGGGAATGGTCTGGAAGAGGGCGTCATCGTGGGGCCGCTGATCGAATCCTCCGCCGTCGATAAGGTGCGTGAACACGTTGAAGATGCCGTGGCCCGGGGTGCGACCGTTCTGGCGGGCGGTAAACCCCATTCGCTTGGCGGCAATTTCTGGATGCCAACTGTCCTGGGCGATTGCCATGAAGGCATGAAACTGGCTGAAGAAGAGACGTTTGGCCCGGTTGCGGCCTGCTTCCGTTTTACCTCGGAAGATGAAGTTATCCAGCGTGCCAACAACACGCCATATGGCCTGGCGGCTTACTTCTATACCCAAAATCTGGCACGTGTCTTCCGCGTGTCGCAGGCCATCGAAAGCGGGATGATAGGAATTAACGAATGTGCCGTCTCCACAGAGCTGGGGCCGTTTGGTGGGGTAAAAGAGTCTGGCCTTGGGCGTGAAGGGTCCGTGCTCGGGCTGGAAGAGTATCTGGAAGTCAAAACCCTGCATATTGGGGGATTATAATAATCAGGGCGGCGCAGGCCGCTCGCCTGGACTGGGTGACTGGCAATGAAAACCTATACCTTTGATTTTGACGAGATCGACAGTCAGGATGACTTCTATCGTGAATTTATCCGGGTGTTTGATCTTGAACGGGAAAGCGTCACCAATCTGGACACGCTGTGGGACGTGGTGACCGGCAGCCTGCTGCCGTTACCGCTGGAAATTGAGTTTATCCATCTGCCTGAAAAGTTGCGCAGACGGTTTGGCGCACTCATTTTGCTGTTTGATGAAGCGGAAGAAGAGCTGGAAGGGCAGCTACGCTTCAACGCGCGCCATTGATCAAGCCATAAAAAAGCCCCTGACCAGAAGGCCAGGGGCAAGTCGTATGATGAGATACGACGAGGGTTTATTTATACAGTTGAGCCGTTGCATGCCAGTGGTCACCCTGGTTCAGCTCGGTGACGCGATAGCTGCTGGCGCCTGCTTTTTCAGCTTTAGCGGCCAGTGCCTGACGGATATCCATTGGAGAGCCGGTAACGGACGTCACAGACACACTCCCCATAGACTGCAGATTCTGCGCCTGGTCAGCGTTCACTTGCTGTACGGCGGCACTTGCGCCGAAAGAGAGAACGGATGCCAGACCGAGGGTTGCGATGATGAATTTGGTTTTCATAGTTTTTGCTCCTGAATAGGGTTTTTGCTCAACGGCGAGAAGGGTTGAACTGCTATTTTTATGCCTGGTGCCGTTGAGTAGAGATTTTGGTCTTCAGTTATTACTAAAACTTATTTGTACAGCTCAGCGGTTGCGTGCCAGTGGTCACCTGAACGCGCTTCAATGATGCGATAAGATGACGCACCTTGTTCTTCCGCTTTTTTGTTCAGCATCTCATGCATGTCCATTGGAGACGTGCCGATTGCGCCGACAGAAACCGTACCGATTGCCTGGCGGGATTGTGCCTGCTCGGCATTGATAGCGTCAGCGGCGAAAGCACCGAATGACAGGACAGACAGGACGCTGAGCGCCGCTACAGTAGTTTTGATTTTCATGATTCTTTACCTCGTCGAATTTTTAGTGGGGTCTTTGTTTCGTGACCCTCATCACAAAATCAAGTATACACTAATAACGGTAAAAATTAATACCAGACTAATTGTTTCTGTTGTTATTACGTATTAACTAACCTGTTTTTTATAACCTAATGGCATAAAATTGTGCGTTTATTGTTCAATGTGTGGCTGTATATCTAAGAAAATCATATGGATATCAGCTTTTGATTTTTTGTGCGATTTTTTGATTTATCATTCACCAAGTGAATGTTAATGGGCGGTAAAAAGCACTATTTGTTAAAGTAAAGGGCGGGATAAAACAGGGGGAAACGCGGCAGAAGCAGAATGATCCCCGCAGCAGGACGCCACGGGGAGGGTAATCAGAGTTCCTGCTCGAACAGGTCCAGAATCGCTTCGTAGAGATCTTTCACTGAGAAGCCATTGGCGGGGGTAGTGAAGATGGTATCGTCACCCGCAATCGTCCCAAGGATGCCTTTGGGCTTACCCAGCGAGTCCAGCATACGTGCAATCAACTGTGCAGCACCTGGGCTGGTATGGATCACGACAACGGCATCGTTGTAATCGATATCGAGAACCAGATTCTTCAACGGGCTGGAGGTGGTTGGCACGCCAAGTTCTGCAGGCAGGCAGTAGACCATCTCCATTTTGGCGTTACGCGTACGTACCGCACCAAATTTGGTTAACATGCGGGAGACTTTCGACTGGTTGATGTTATCGAAGCCTTGTTCCTGTAAAGCCTGAACAATTTCTCCCTGAGAACTGAATATCTCTTCTTTGAGTAGCGCTTTAAACGCCTTCACTAAATCTTCTTGCTTAGACGAGCTTCGCATAAGTCACCCGGAATATGACGAAAGAAACAACATTATTATGCATGTGGATGAATTTTTATGCAAATTATCTGCCAGCGGTTAGGCTGAAATAATGTTATGAAAGGGAGTGATTTTATCAGATTTCGTTATCAGAAAACATGCCTGGGTCACGGCAAGCAAATAAGCTTAAAAGTAAATTAAATGTTATCAAAATGATGTTGTTTTGGTGGCGTGGCAGGGTGTATTGTAACCCCCTCTTAATTCGTTGTCGTCTGTCGTCAGATAGCCTTCTGGTGAGAGATAAAGTCGCGCGACCTCAAATTATTTAGTGACGAAAATTGTAATTAATTACCTGCTGAATTATGGTCGCCGCAACGGAGTTACAGATACTTAAGTTAACCATAATAAGGAGTTTAGGATGAAAGTCGCAGTCCTCGGCGCTGCTGGTGGTATCGGCCAGGCGCTTGCCCTACTACTGAAAACCCAACTGCCTTCAGGCTCAGAACTCTCCCTGTACGATATTGCTCCGGTAACCCCAGGTGTGGCGGTTGACCTGAGCCACATCCCGACAGCTGTGAAAATCAAAGGCTTCTCCGGTGAAGATGCTCGTCCTGCCCTGCAGGGCGCGGACGTGGTGCTGATCTCCGCTGGCGTGGCGCGTAAGCCAGGCATGGATCGTTCAGACCTGTTCAACGTCAACGCGGGTATTGTGAAAAACCTGGTGCAGCAGATTGCTGAAACCTGCCCGAAAGCGTGCATTGGTATCATCACTAACCCGGTGAACACCACGGTTGCTATCGCGGCAGAAGTGCTGAAAAAAGCCGGTGTTTACGACAAGAACAAACTGTTCGGCGTGACCACGCTGGACATCATTCGTTCCAACACCTTTGTGGCTGAACTGAAAGGCAAACAGCCTTCAGAAGTTGAAGTGCCGGTTATCGGCGGTCACTCTGGTGTCACCATTCTGCCTCTGCTGTCGCAGATCCCTGGTGTTAGCTTCACCGAGCAGGAAGTGGCTGATCTGACCAAACGCATCCAGAACGCGGGCACCGAAGTGGTGGAAGCGAAGGCGGGTGGCGGTTCTGCAACCCTGTCTATGGGCCAGGCGGCGGCACGTTTTGGACTGTCACTGGTTCGTGCACTGCAGGGCGAGAAAGGCGTTGTTGAATGCGCGTATGTTGAAGGCGACGGCGAACACGCTCGTTTCTTCTCTCAGCCGCTGCTGCTGGGTAAAAACGGTATCGAAGAACATCAGCCGATTGGCAAGCTGAGCGCGTTTGAACAGAACGCGATGGAAGGCATGCTGGATACGCTGAAGAAAGATATCACTCTGGGCGAAGAGTTCGTTAACAAGTAAAACGGATGTCCCCACAGGCCGGGTAAGCAGTCATGCCGCCCGGCAAAAAAAACGGAGCAATGCGCTCCGTTTTTTTATGCCTGTCAGTTGGTGGCCGGGTATTCCTGAATCGTCACCTGCAGCGTCAGCTTCTTATCGTTACGCATGACTTCAACCGGGATGATAGAGCCAGGACGGATCTCCGCAACCTGATCCATGGTCTCCAGCGCCGATACCGCTGGTGTGCCGTTGACCGACACGATGACATCATTAACCTGAATTCCCGCGTTAGCCGCCGGGCCGCCAGGCGACACTTCGTTGACCACGATGCCCTGAATCTGATCGATACCGCCGCCCTGCGAATGCATAGGCGCAATTTCACGACCGCCAATACCAATATAACCGCGGATCACACGGCCATCGCGGATCAGCTTATCCATGATCTTGGTCGCCAGCTGGAAGGGAATGGCGAACCCAATCCCTTCCGGCGTCTCACCGTCATTGCTCTTATCGAACGAGAGGGTATTGATACCCATCAGTTCGCCCAGCGAGTTGACCAGCGCACCGCCGGAGTTACCGTGGTTGATGGACGCATCGGTTTGCAGGAAGTTCTGCCGTCCCGACGGGTTGAGGCCAATGCGACCGGTGGCGCTGATAATCCCCTGCGTGATCGTCTGGCCCAGGTTATAAGGGTTACCGATAGCCAGCACGACGTCGCCAATATGAGGGGTTCGTTTACGGTTAATAGGAATAACCGGTAAACCGCCCGTGGCGTTGATCTTCAAAACAGCCAGGTCGGTCAGGCTATCCGAGCCCACCAGCAGGGCCTCAAACACGCGGCCATCCTGCAGGGCAACGATGATCTGGTCGGCATCGTTAATCACGTGTTTGTTGGTAATGATGTAGCCGCGCTCGTCCATAATTACCCCGGAGCCGAGAGTGCGGATCTCCAGCTGGTTATGGGCTGAGCTATTGAGGCCACGGTTATAAACGTTAACCACGGCAGGCGCGGCACGGCGAACGGCCTGGTTGTAGGTCGCAGGCGTTTCATCCGCACTGTCGAACTGAGGCGCCGACAGCTTATTGAACTGGCGTAAAGACGGCATGACGACCAGCAGCAGGCCGGCAACAATCAAACCGATGACAATTGAACGAAAGAGCTTTAAAAGCATGATGCGCGTGTCGTTAATAAAGGAACGATTTGCAGCATAACATGAGTTATCCGGACATCACACGCAGCGGTGATGTCCGGAATCGCAAATGCTTAGCGCAACAGAATATAGATAGACTCGTTGCCGCGCATAACCTGCAGGGCAATGACCGCCGGTTTGCTTTCCAGCACCTTGCGCAGTTCTGCGATGGATTGCACGCGATTGCGGTTCACGCCGATGATCACATCATCCTGATGCAATCCGGCCTGCGCGGCAGGGCTGCTCTTCTCGACGGTATCGACGCTAATCCCTTTCGTCCCGTCTTTCAGCTGTCCATCGCTCAGCGTTGCCCCTTGCAGCGCCGGGGCGATAAGCTCCGCGCTGGCAGAGGATGAGGTGCTCTTATCAAGCGTCACTTCGACATCCAGCGGCTTACCATCACGAATCAGGCCTAACTTCACTTTGGCACCCGGTTCGGTGGTGGCAATACGCGAGCGCAGTTCCGCAAAGCTGCTCAGCGGTTTATCGTTCAGGCTGACAATCACATCGCCCGACTTCACGCCAGCTTTTGCCGAGCCGGAGTTTGGCAGCACTTCACTGACAAACGCACCGCGCTGCACATTGATGTTGAACGCTTTCGCGATGTCAGCGCTCATCTCCATCCCTTTGATGCCCAACAGCCCGCGTTTGACCTCACCGAACTGAATGAGCTGCTGCGCCAGCGTTTTGGCCATATTGCTGGGGATAGCAAAACCGATGCCGATACTGCCGCCGCCCGGCGCCAGGATAGCGGTGTTAATCCCAATCAGCTCGCCGTTGAGATTGAGCAATGCCCCGCCGGAGTTCCCGCGGTTAATTGAGGCGTCGGTCTGGATAAAGTTTTCCAGGCCTTCCAGATTCAGACCGCTGCGACCCAGCGCCGAGATTATCCCGGAGGTAGCGGTTTGCCCTAAACCAAACGGATTCCCCACGGCGACAGCAAAATCACCAACACGCAGTTTATCGGAGTCCGCAATGGCAATCTGAGTCAAATTGCTCGGGTTTTGCACCTGCAGCAGCGCGATGTCGCTCTGGTCATCGCCGCCAATCAGTTTGGCCTCAAACTCACGCCCATCGTTCAGCTGTACGCTGATTTTATCGGCCTGACTGATAACATGATTGTTGGTCAGAATATAACCTTTGGCCGCATCAATAATGACGCCAGAACCCAGACCTTCAAAAGGCTGCGCCTGCTGGTCGGGCGACTCATCGCCAAAATATTTTTTCAGTTCTTCAGGTACGCGTTGATTTTGTAATGCCGTGCCTTCTACCTGCACGCTCACTACCGCAGGCAGAACTTTTTCCAGCATTGGCGCAAGGCTTGGAATTGCCGCCTGGCCGGGTACCTGGGAAGGCAGGGCGGCAGATGCAGGGAAGGACGCCGAGAGAGATAACCCGACACTTAACGCTATAGCGCTCAACAGCTGGTTTTTTTTCTTCATCGATGCTGACTCTCGTAACCTGGAATAAAGGAAAAACGGCCCTAAAACACGTTGATGTTATTGAATTTTAAACCGCTGAACAATGAAGTGCTTACTCAATAATAGCTGGGGTCATGAAGAAAGGACGGGCGCAATAGCAGCGCCCGTAAAATAAATTCAGGTTGTGCGATTAATCGCGTTTTGCACCGCCGCGCAGCAGGCCAGACGCGCCATCTGAATAGTCGCGTGGCATCTGAACAGGGGCCTGATCGTTACCGGCTTCAGAGTCGGCCAGACGGTTACGGAATGGATTGGATTCCGCGGTCATTTCTGGCAGCAGGCTGCTGGAGCTTTTTGCCATATGTTGATAGAGCTGACGATAGTCGGTCGCCATGTTGTCCAGCAGCTCGGCGCTACGGGCAAAGTGGCTGACCAGCTCTTCACGATACTCTTCCAGTTCGGCTTTGTTCTTTTCCAGTTCGTACTGCAGTGACTGCTGCTGACGCAATTTGCGATTACCGAAACGCATGGCCACAGCACCAATGACGATGCCGACGACTAAACCGATTAGCGCATATTCCCAGGTCATGAACTTCTCCCGTTGTCTTGTTGTTCCGTAGGGTGTTGGCTCGGCTCCTGCCTGTGCCTGATATTGCCACTATAACCGCTATTTCCGCAGAAGTGGAATCCTGACGTATCATCGCGTAGTGTAGAACGGCCTTTTTTTCATCAGTCACGTCTGCTGGTGAGTATTATTTGAAGGAATAACAATACGTTTATGCAAAACCTGTCCCCTGCATCGCGATACCAACTTGCCCTTAATGAGGGTACACATCAGCCGGATGACGTTCAGCGTGAAGCGGTGAATCGTCTGGATACGATTTATCAGGAGCTCACGGCAAAACCTGCAGAGAGTGAACAGAGCGGTGGGCTGAAGGCGGCTCTGGGGCGGTTGCTTGGAAAAAAAGAGCCACAGACTCATGCACCGGTGCGCGGTTTGTATATGTGGGGCGGCGTCGGGCGCGGGAAAACCTGGCTGATGGACCTCTTTTATCTGAGCCTGCCGGGTACCCGTAAGCAGCGTCTGCATTTCCACCGCTTTATGCTGCGGGTTCACGAAGAGCTGACGGCACTGCAGGGCAAAAGCGATCCGCTGGAGATTGTGGCCGACAGGTTCAAGGCGGAAACGGACGTACTCTGTTTTGACGAGTTTTTTGTCTCTGATATTACCGACGCCATGCTGCTGGGTGGCCTGATGAAAGCGCTGTTCGCACGCGGGATAACGCTGGTGGCGACCTCGAATATCCCGCCGGATGAGCTTTACCGCAATGGCCTGCAGCGCGCGCGTTTCCTGCCCGCTATTGATGCCATCAAACAGCACTGCGACATCATGAATGTTGATGCCGGGGTGGATTACCGCCTGCGTACCTTAACTCAGGCGCATCTGTGGCTCTCTCCCTTAAACGATGAGACCACGCAGCAGATGGATAAACTGTGGCTGGCGCTGGCGGGGGCAAAACGGGCTCATGCCCCTGAGCTCGAGATTAACCATCGCCCGCTGCAAACCCTGGGTGTCGAAAATCAAACCCTGGCCGTCTCCTTTGCAACGCTCTGTGTGGATGCCCGCAGTCAGCATGACTACATCGCGCTCTCGCGTTTGTTCCATACCGTGATGCTGCTCAACGTGCCGGTCATGACGCCGCTGATGGAAAGCGAAGCGCGCCGCTTCATTGCGCTGGTCGATGAGTTCTATGAGCGTCACGTGAAACTTGTGGTCAGCGCCGAGGTACCTTTATATGAGGTGTATAAAGGTGAGCGGCTGAAGTTTGAGTTCCAGCGCTGTCTGTCGCGCCTGCAGGAGATGCAAAGCGAGGAGTATCTTAAGCTTCAGCATATGCCATAAATGCGACCTTCTCCCCGTGGGAGAGGGGCTGGGGGTGAGGGCGGCAGACCGCAAAAACCTTACCCCCGAAAAACCCGCCTCGAATCACATTTAAGGGTCGATCTTTGACCTCAACTTCTCTATAATCTTGCGACCCCACGTTACGAGAAGGTTTTTTTCCCGAAACTTTCTATGTGTCGGCATTAGCTATTCGAAGGGGTAGGTTTGCCGGACTTTGTCGTGTGAACCTCAACTGACTAAACGTTTGGGTGTTCACCAACGTGTAACTTATTATTTGGGTAAGCTTTTAATGAAAACTTTTACAGCTAAACCAGAAACCGTACAGCGCGACTGGTATGTTGTTGACGCGACCGGTAAAACTCTGGGCCGTCTGGCTACTGAACTGGCTCGTCGCCTGCGCGGTAAGCATAAAGCGGAATACACTCCGCACGTTGATACGGGTGATTACATCATCGTTCTGAACGCAGATAAAGTTGCTGTAACCGGCAACAAGCGTACAGACAAAATGTACTACCATCACACTGGCCACATCGGTGGTATCAAAGAAGCGACCTTTGAAGAGATGATTGCTCGCCGTCCTGAGCGTGTGATTGAAATCGCGGTTAAAGGCATGCTGCCAAAAGGCCCGCTGGGTCGTGCTATGTTCCGTAAACTGAAAGTTTACGCAGGTAACGAGCACAACCACGCGGCACAGCAACCGCAAGTTCTTGACATCTAATCGGGATTATAGGCAATGGCTGAAAATCAATACTACGGCACTGGTCGCCGCAAAAGTTCCGCAGCTCGCGTGTTCATCAAACCGGGCAGTGGTAAAATCGTAATCAACCAACGTTCTCTGGAACAGTACTTCGGTCGTGAAACTGCCCGCATGGTAGTTCGCCAGCCGCTGGAACTGGTTGATATGGTAGAAAAACTGGATCTGTACATCACCGTTAAAGGTGGTGGTATCTCCGGTCAGGCAGGTGCGATCCGTCACGGTATCACCCGCGCTCTGATGGAGTACGACGAATCCCTGCGTTCTGAACTGCGTAAAGCTGGCTTCGTTACTCGTGACGCTCGTCAGGTTGAACGTAAGAAAGTGGGTCTGCGTAAAGCACGTCGTCGTCCACAGTTCTCCAAACGTTAATCCTTTTCTGCTTACGCAGAAACGATTGGCGAAAAACCCGCTTCGGCGGGTTTTTTTTTATGGATAATGTGCAGGTTATCCACAGCATCACTGCATATATCTTCTCTTTTTCCACATTTCCAGAATCCCCTCACCACAAAGCCATCAAAATCTGGTAAACTATCATCCAATTTTCTGCCCAAATATCGGTGAATACTCGTTTTTTGTTCGATTCTTGAACAATGTGTTTTCTCTGGGATGGGCGATACAACATCTGGCTGGCCCTGTTTGGGCTGGTAGCAGTAAAAATTCTGAATATACCTGGAGGTTTTCATGGCTGTCGCTGCCAACAAACGTTCGGTAATGACGCTGTTTTCTGGTCCTACTGACATTTATAGCCATCAGGTTCGTATCGTGCTGGCCGAGAAAGGTGTCAGTTTTGAGATCGAGCATGTGGAAAAGGATAACCCGCCTCAGGATCTGATCGATCTCAACCCGAGCCAAAGCGTACCGACGCTGGTGGATCGCGAGCTGACCCTGTGGGAATCCCGTATCATTATGGAATATCTGGATGAGCGTTTCCCGCATCCACCACTGATGCCTGTTTACCCTGTTGCACGTGGTGAAAGCCGCCTGTACATGCAGCGTATCGAAAAAGACTGGTACACGCTGATGAACGTTATCGTCAACGGTTCCTCTTCTGAAGCAGACGCTGCACGTAAGCAACTGCGTGAAGAGCTGCTGGCGATTGCCCCTGTGTTTGGTCAGAAACCATTCTTCCTGAGCGATGAGTTCAGCCTGGTAGATTGCTACCTGGCGCCGTTGCTCTGGCGTCTGCCAACCCTGGGCGTAGAGTTCAGCGGTCCGGGCGCGAAAGAGCTGAAGGGCTACATGACTCGCGTATTTGAACGCGATTCTTTCCTGGCATCTTTAACTGAACCGGAACGTGAAATGCGTCTCGGCCGAGGCTAATGACTGTGGAAATGTCACAACTTACCCCACGCCGTCCGTATCTGCTGCGCGCCTTCTATGAATGGCTGCTGGATAACCAGCTCACGCCGCACCTGGTTGTGGATGTGACGTTGCCGGGCGTGCAGGTTCCTATGGAATATGCACGTGACGGGCAGATCGTACTGAACATCGCGCCGCGCGCGGTGGGTAACCTTGAACTGGCCAACGACGAAGTGCGCTTTAACGCGCGTTTCGGCGGTGTGCCGCGTCAGGTTTCTGTACCGCTGGCTGCGGTGCTGGCGATTTATGCGCGTGAAAACGGTGCAGGCACCATGTTTGAGCCGGAAGCGGCTTATGACGAGGATGTTGTCGGCCTGAATGACGAAAACGGCGCTTCGGAAAACGAAAGCGAAACGCTGATGTCGGTCATCGAGGGTGACAAGCCCGATCACAATGACGATCCTGATGACGATCCGCCGCCGCGCGGAGGCCGTCCGGCACTGCGCGTTGTGAAGTAGTAAAAGCATTTTTATCGACTATCCAGTTAGTTATTCAGACTAGCTGGATTTTTTTATGTCTTTTTATGTCAAAACGTTTAATAAAGTAAATTATATACATCCCTTCTTTTTTGCTTGCCCCCACCGTTCGGATAATTTCAAGCTATATCTCCGCTGAATGTAATATGTCGTTTTAAAGCTATATACACTCTTATAAATAAATATCACTTATTGATAACGTTATTCTAAATCCATAAATTAATTTTTCTAAATTGCTTGTATTTATAAAAATTATATTATCTACGCATGCTCTCAAGCATGACGATAAACAGTATGGGGTAAATTTATTTATCCCTGCTGTATTTAATATTGCAATTACTCATATGTTAAGGAATAACAAGTGAAAAAGGTTTTACTCGCTACTGCGCTCTCTCTGTGTGTGACATCCGCTTTTGCGGCTAACCCGACTGCCGTTCTGAAAGTCAAAGGTACGCTGACTAATTCAGCCTGTACGCCTCAGTTAAGCAACGGCGGAACGGTTGACTACGGCACAGTTAGTTTGGGTGGTTTAAGCTCAACGGCAGTTAACCAGCTGGGCCAGAAAGACATCGATCTGACTATTACCTGCACCGCAGCAACAAAAGTGTCCTGGAATATGATTGACGATCGCGCTGATTCTAACGCGAAACTCACCGTTGAGAATGGCATGTTTGGTGGTGGTTCTAATTCGTCTGAAAGCCAGACTTACGGTGTAGGTAAAACAACAGGTACAACACCAGTGAACATCGGAACATACTCGCTGTTCGTTAAAACTGACAGCGTAATGGCTGACGGCGCTAAAGTTGACCCAATTTACCAGCAGAATGCTACCGGTAACTGGTCAAAGAGCACCAACGGTACAACTCAGGGCGATAACTATCGTGATTTCACCGTTGCGACTGTTGGCACCCTGGCTCCACTGGCGTTCCAGACCGCAACCTTCCCACTGGTGACCTCTCTGGCGATCCAGGATACCACCACGCTGGCGATCACTGATGACACCCAGCTTGATGGTCAGGTGACTATCAGCCTGCGTTATCTGTAAGACTTTTAATCGAGTAAACGTAATTTAATTAACCGGAGAGTAAATGCGCTGCATTTACTCTCTTTTTAACGGCGCGATAAACATGGACTGTTCTGTTGTTGCTTTCAAGGAGATATTATTATGCATTGTTTAAAATCCACTTTATTTAACACGCTGATTACTGCCGCGTTATTATCTTCCAGTGTTGCTGTACATGCAGAAGGCATGGTGCCTGAAACCAGTCTGTTAATCATTGATGAAGCGACGCACAGTGGAACGATTAACGTCAAGAATACCGATTCGCATCCTTCACTTTTATATACAAATGTCGTTGACCTGCCGGACGATACCGGTCTTAAGCTTATTGCAACGCAGCCGGTGGTACGTCTTGAGCCAGGTCAGACGCAGCAGCTGCGCTTTATTCTTCAGAACAAACAGCCATTGGATGTAGAGCATTATAAACGCGTCACATTCGACGGTATTCCGCCTAAAAACGATGATAAAAAAATAAAGATTGGCATTAACATTCGCCAGGATATCCCCGTGCTTATTCGACCGGCATCTCTGGGTGTGGTCACTGATGCCTGGAAGTTCCTGAAGTGGTCCTCAAACGGCACGTCCGTCACCGTGAACAATCCCAGCAAATATGTGGTCCGTCTTGGGCAGAACGTGATGCTGCTGCCTTCAGGGGTGAGTGCCTCTCTGTCCAAAACCTACATTCTTCCTGGCGAAACGCTAACGGCTGATATGAGTAAGAAAGTCAGTGGTGACAGCAGCGTTAAGTTTTTCCCGGCCAGCCGCTATGGCGTTGAGGTCCCGAGCTTTACGTCGGAATTAAATAAATAAAATAGGGATATGACGGTGAGTAAACAAAGCCGCCTTGCACTTTGTGTCCGCGCCATTCTTTGCGGTACATTACCTCTGGTGTTACTTGATTCAACATCCGTACTGGCGAGGGAGGTCACCTTCGACACGGGGATAATGCAAACGCTGGGGTTGAATAAAGATCTCAACCATTACTTCGCAGAAGCACCGCGCTTTTTACCCGGAACCCACTCCGTTTCGGTGAAGGTCAACGGGAAAGAGCGAGGAATGGCTGCAGTTCGTTTCAACAAAGACGGCATGCTTTGCTTTGATAACGATCTCATGGAGTTTGCTGGGCTGATGCCTGTGTCAATAAAGTCCGGTGAGGAGTGTCATGATATTCGGGATAACTATCCTAAAGCCGTCATCAACGCCTTGCCTAACCAGGAGGCCGTTGAACTCTATCTGCCAGCTGAAGCGGTGAACAGTCTGTCGTCGGATATCAAAAACTTCCAGCATGGCGGAACGGCGGCGCTGCTGAACTATTCATTGTTCAGCACCCATAACGACTATGGTGACAATGACAGCAGCCGCTACTCTCAGGCCAGCCTGGAAGCCGGATTCAACACGATGGACTGGGCACTGCGCAGCCGTTATATCCTGACGGATGACGACGGTAGCCGAAATGCCGAAAGCATTTACACCTATGCAGAGCATGTCTTTACCGCGCAAAAAATGACGATGCAGGTGGGTGAAATCAACGCCATGTCCAACGTGTTGAGCGGGGTGCCGATTACCGGCGTTCAGTTTATGCCGACCAGCGGTCTGGCGAGAGCAAGCTCTGGCGTGAGCGTTTCCGGTATTGCCCAGTCTTCCCAGGCACGTGTCGAAATCCGCCAGAACGGTCAACTGGTCTTCAGTACCCTTGTGCCAGCCGGCCCCTTCACGCTGGATGACGTGCCCGTGGTTCGCAACAATGTGGATCTGGACGTCTCGGTGGTGGAATCCGACGGCGCAACTAACCGTTTCATCGTCCCGGCGTCTCAGGTAAGGGCACGCAACCTTTCACGCCCGCAGGGTCTAACCCTTTCTGTAGGTCAGGTGCGCAGCATTGACAGCGATTATAACGATCCGCTGGTGATGAACATCTCTGACGGCTGGCATGTCTCTCCGTGGATGAATCTCCTGGCTTCAGGTGCCGCTGCGGAAAACTACCAGGCGGCAGGCGGCAGGACAGAGTTCCTGATAAGCGATGACTGGACCCTTTCAACGGGTGCGGCAGTCAGCAATGCGAGCTTTGGTGACAGCAGCAGCGGGGTAAAAACCGAGCTGCAAAGTGATTACATCCTGAACGAGTACGTCGGTCTTTCAGGCAGTGCGACGCATTACAGCGGAGAGTATCGCGAACTGGCTGATGCGATGGACGATGATTATCAGGGATATGACAACACCTATTCCGGCAACGTTCGTTTCTCCTCCCCTCTGGCGGGGGTGTTTAGCGCAGGGTTCAACTACAACCAGACCAGCGGTGACGGTGAAGATTCACGTTACCTCTTGCTGTCATGGGGCAAGACCTTTACGTACGCGTCAGTATCCATGAACTGGCAAAGTGCGGTCGGTAATGTCGATGACGATCAGGACAATGAGATGTTCTACGTCAACGTGAGCATCCCGCTCGGCGGCAGTCAGTCCATCAGTACCTATATGCGTAAACAGGGTGATAGCACCTCCTATGGCGCGTCTAACAGCGGCTCGCTGGGAGACAATACGAACTATTACATCTCAGCCGATCGCGATCAGGATTCGAAAGACAACAGCTTCAACGGCAACATCAACACTAACCTGCGCTATACGCAACTGAGCGTGGGGGGCGGAACCAGTGGGGATAATCAGCGGAACTACAATGCGACATTGTCGGGTGGCGTGGCCATGCATAAAGAGGGTGTGACTTTCTCGCCGTATACGATTCAGGACACCTTCGCGATTGCCAGACTGAGCGAGAAGAAGAGCGGCGTTGAAATCTCCACTCCGCAAGGTACCGTCTGGACCGATCCATGGGGCCAGGCCGTGGTACCTTCACTCAACGAATGGCATAACTCCCGCATAGAAATTGATGCTAATAAGCTGCCGCAGAGTATGACGCTGGCTAACGGCACGAAATATATTGCCGCAGGCCATGCCTCGGTCAGCGAGATTGATTTCAAAGTACTCAACAGCCGCCGCGTCATGCTAAGTGTTAAGCAGGCTGACGGTCAGCCCCTGAGTAAAGGGATCTCGATTGTTGATGAGAAAGGTAACTATATCGTGACCACGGTTGATGATGGCCACGTCTTTATTAACGATGCCGATCAGCTGAGCGCGCTCTACGCGCTAGACGGTGACAATAACCGACTGTGTAAGATTGATTACACCCTGGCTGATAAGCGTGACGAAAATGCCTTCTATGAAGAAGTGAACGGAGTCTGCCGATGAACAGTCGACACTTATCGGGCTTAGTGGCCTTGCTGATGCTCGGCGTGACAGGAATAACCCATGCTGAAGAGTGCCAGCTCAGTCTCTCACAGCCGGTGGTGGATTATCATGAGATGCGCCGGGATACGATCGAAACGACGCAGCAGGACTGGCATAAAATGGCCGATCGTGACATCACGGTAAACGTTTTCTGCCCTCAGTCTCAGCAGATGGCGGTGATACTGCGCGGTACAGCGGGAGATAAGGGGCGGTTTCTTTTTGGGCAGTCCGGCGGTGTCGCCGTCAAAATTGACAACATGACCGTCGATGGCAAAAGTTACACCGTGGGTAAAACGGTCGATCAGCTGAATTTTACGCCGGAAAACGGTACACCGACGCCGTTCTATCTGCGTAATAACGAGGCGGTGATTGCGCTTGAGAATAACCAGGTCCCTTCCGGCCAGCAGATGAGTTTCAACGTAACGCTCTCTCCGGTACTCAACGAAAGCGCGTTCAGCCATCTGACAGATCAAACTACGCTGGAAAGTGATTTGACCTGGAGCTTATTGACGAAGTAACCCTTCTTTTCGCGGCACCACAGAAAAGCGGAGCTGCAGGGGGAAAATCAACGGCGGTTAACCGCATAAAAAAAGCCGGATGGTATTTGCCATCCGGCTTATTTCTTACACTTCCAGGTAGTTCAGAATACCGTCAGCGGCTTTACGGCCTTCGGCAATCGCGGTAACGACCAGGTCGGAACCGCGAACGATATCACCGCCAGCAAAGATTTTCGGGTTGCTGGTCTGGAACGCGTTTTCGTTGCCTTCCGGCGCAATAACACGACCCTGAGAGTCCAGCTCTACGCTGTGCTTCGCCAGCCACTCCATGCTGTGAGGACGGAAACCGAACGCCATTACTACGGCATCGGCCGGGATCACATGCTCGGAGCCTGCCACGATCTCTGCGCGACGACGACCTTTCGCATCCGGTGCACCCATCTCAGTGCGCGCCATTTTCACGCCGCTCACTTTGCCGTTGGCATTCACTTCAATACCCAGAGGCTGGATGTTGAACTGGAATTCCACGCCCTCTTCACGCGCGTTTTTCACTTCGCGTTTAGAGCCCGGCATGTTCTCTTCGTCACGACGATAGGCGCAGATCACGTGTGCCGCATTCTGGCGAATGGAGGTACGCACGCAGTCCATCGCGGTATCACCCCCACCCAGCACCACCACGCGTTTGCCTTCCATGCTGACATACGGCTCATCGGCGGTTTCGCCATAGCCCATGATCTGTTTGGTATTGGCAATCAGGAACGGCAGTGCGTCGAATACGCCCGGCGCATCTTCGTTTTCCAGACCACCGCGCATGGACTGATAGGTTCCCACGCCCAGGAAGACGGCGTCGTAATCCTTCAGCAGGTCGTCGAGCTGCACGTCGCGACCCACTTCCACGTTCAGTTTGAACTCAATGCCCATACCGGTGAAGATTTCACGGCGGCGGGTCATGACCTCTTTTTCCAGCTTGAAGGCCGGAATACCGAAGGTCAGCAGACCGCCGATTTCCGGATGGCGGTCAAAGACCACTGCCTTCACGCCGTTACGGGTCAGAACGTCCGCACAGGCCAGGCCCGCCGGGCCCGCACCGATGATCGCCACACGCTTGTCGGTTTGCTTCACGCCGGTCATATCCGGACGCCAGCCCATTTCGAAGGCTTTATCGTTGATATAGCGTTCGATATTACCGATGGTCACCGCGCCAAATTCGTCGTTCAGCGTACAGGAACCTTCACACAGACGGTCCTGAGGACACACGCGGCCGCACACTTCCGGCAGGGTGTTTGTCTGGTGAGACAGCTCGGCAGCTTCAAAAATACGTCCTTCGTTGGCCAGTTTCAGCCAGTTCGGGATGTAGTTATGGACCGGACATTTCCATTCGCAGTAAGGGTTACCGCAGGACAGGCAGCGGTCTGCCTGTGCTTTGGCCTGGCCTTCTGAAAACGGCTCATAGATTTCTACAAATTCAATTTTACGGATCTTCAGCGGTTTTTTTGGCGGATCAACACGCTGCAGGTCGATAAACTGGTATACGTTCTGGCTCATCTGAATTCCTTACTGCGCCTGCACACGCAGCTCTGCTGCGCTACGACTACGGTGACCCAACAGGGCTTTAACATCGCTGGACTTCGGTTTAACCAGCGCGAATTTCGCAGAGAACGCCGGCCAGTTGGCCAGGATCTCTTCGCCGCGCGAAGAACCGGTATGCTGCACGTGTTCGGTAATCAAACCGCGCAGGTGTTCTTCGTGGATAGCCAGCGTTTCAACGTCCAGCACTTCCACCAGTTCAGGGTTCACGCGTTTGCGGAACTCACCGTCTTCATCCAGGACGTAAGCAAAACCGCCCGTCATGCCTGCGCCAAAGTTCACGCCGGTTTTACCCAGGACGCACACAATCCCGCCCGTCATGTATTCACAACCGTTATCACCGATACCTTCAACTACGGTGATGGCACCGGAGTTACGTACGGCAAAACGTTCACCTGCACGACCCGCTGCAAACAGACGACCGCCGGTCGCGCCGTACAGACAGGTGTTACCGATGATGCTGGCATCGCAGCTACGGAAGGCTGAACCGACCGGCGGACGCACCGCCAGCAGACCACCCGCCATGCCTTTACCGACATAGTCGTTGGCATCACCGGTCAGATACAGTTCAACGCCGCCGGCGTTCCACACGCCGAAGCTCTGACCCGCGGTACCGCTGAAGTGCGCGGTAATCGGGTCGGCCGCCAGGCCCTGGTCACCGTGCGTTTGCGCGATGTAACCGGAAAGCGATGCACCGACAGAACGGTCAGTGTTGCGAATATCAAACCAGAACGTTTTGCTCTGCTTGTCATCCACGTACGGCTTCGCTTGCTGCAGCAGCTGCGCGTTCAGCACGCCATTGTCGAACGGCGGGTTATTCTCGGTGCAGTAGACCGCTTTGCCAGGATGTGGCTCGGCAGTTTCCAGCAACTTAGACAGCTCAAGCTTCTGCTGTTTGGCTGTGAAGCCTTCCAGCTCTTTGAGCAGGTCGGTACGGCCAATCAGATCCACCAGGCGTTTCACGCCCAGCTGTGCCATCAGCTCACGGGTTTCGCGGGCGATGAAATCAAAGTAGTTCGTCACTTTGAACGGCAGGCCGTGGTAATGGTTCTTACGCAGCTTCTCGTCCTGGGTTGCAACACCGGTTGCACAGTTGTTCAGGTGGCAAATACGCAGGTATTTACAGCCGAGCGCGACCATAGGGCCCGTGCCGAAACCAAAGCTTTCCGCACCCAGAATCGCCGCCTTGATGATGTCGAGGCCGGTTTTCAGGCCGCCATCCACCTGCAGACGGATCTTATGACGCAGACCGTTAGCCACCAGCGCCTGCTGGGTTTCCACCAGGCCAAGCTCCCACGGACAGCCCGCGTATTTCACGGAGGAGAGTGGGCTTGCCCCGGTACCACCGTCATAACCGGCGATGGTGATCAGGTCCGCATAGGCTTTTGCCACACCGGTCGCGATGGTGCCAACGCCCGGTTCGGAAACCAGCTTCACGGAGATCATCGCTTTCGGGTTGACCTGTTTCAGGTCGAAAATCAGCTGCGCCAGATCCTCGATAGAATAAATATCGTGATGCGGTGGCGGAGAAATCAGCGTCACACCCGGTACGGAGTAGCGTAATTTGGCGATATACGGCGTGACTTTATCACCCGGTAACTGGCCGCCTTCGCCCGGTTTTGCACCCTGAGCGACTTTAATCTGAATCACGTCGGCGTTAACCAGATACGCTGGCGTGACGCCAAAGCGACCGGATGCAACCTGCTTGATACGTGAGACTTTGTTGGTGCCATAACGGGCAGGGTCTTCACCACCTTCACCGGAGTTTGAATTGCCGCCGATGCTGTTCATCGCTTCAGCCAGCGCTTCGTGAGCTTCCGGGCTGAGCGCACCGATGGACATTGCCGCGGTGTCAAAGCGTTTAAACAGTTCAGTGGCAGGCTCAACGTCGTCAATGCTGACGGCTTCATCACCCGGGTTCAGCGCCAGCAGGTCGCGCAGCGTCGCCGCCGGACGGCTGTTCACCAGTTCAGCATACTGCTGGTAATCGCTGTACTCGCCGCTCTGAACGGCCTGTTGCAGCGTACGCACCACGTCCGGGTTATAAGCGTGATATTCACCGCCGTGGACATACTTCAGCAGACCACCTTGATCCAGCGGCTTACGTGCCAGCCAGGCGCGTTTCGACAGGTTCATCAGATCCTGCTGGAAGTCAGCGAATCCGGCACCGCCGATACGGCTGATAACACCCTGGAAGCAAAGTGTCGCCACGTCGTCATGCAGACCGACCGCTTCAAACAGCTTCGAGCAGCGGTAGGAGGCGATGGTCGAGATGCCCATTTTGGACATGATTTTGTACAGGCCTTTGTTGATGCCGTTACGGTAGTTCAGCATCACCGTGCGGTAATCTTTGTCGATAGCACGGGTATCCACGAGACGCGCCAGCGTTTCGTAGGCCAGGTACGGATAAATAGCCGTCGCACCAAAGCCTAACAGCACGGCAAAGTGGTGCGGATCGCGGGCGCTGGCGGTTTCAACAATGATGTTGGCGTCGCAGCGCAGGCTCTTATCGACCAGACGCGTCTGGATAGCACCTACCGCCATGGGGGCCGGCACCGGCAGACGGTTTTTCGCAATATTGCGGTCAGAGAGCACCAGCAGAACGGTACCGTTACGCACCATCTGTTCCGCTTTGTCACACAGCGCATTCACCGTCTCTTCGAGGGTCGCTTCGGTCACGTCGAAAGTGATATCGAGCGTGTCGGCGCGGTAGTGATCCTCTTTCAGGGTGGTGAGCTGTTTGAAATCAGAGTACAGCAGGATCGGCGATTTAAAGGTTAGGCGGTGCGCCTGGCCTTCAGCTTCGCAGAAGACGTTCATCTCGCGACCGATGCTGGTGGCCAGTGACATCACGTGTGCTTCACGCAGCGGATCGATTGGCGGGTTGGTCACCTGCGCAAACTGCTGACGGAAGTAATCATAAATGATGCGTGGCTGGCTGGAGAGCACGGCAAACGGGGTATCGTCACCCATGGAGCCGACCGCTTCCTGGCCATTTTCACCGAGTACGCGGATCACGGAATCCAGCTCTTCGGCGCTGTAGTTAAACTGTTTCTGGAAGCTGGCGAGCGTATCGTCGTCCAGCTCACGACTGCCCACTTCTTCATCCGGCAGATCTTCGAATGGCACCAGGCGACGAACGTTTTTCTCCATCCACTCTTTGTACGGATGGCGGCTCTTCAGATCGTTATCGGTTTCAGCAGAGTGCAGAATGCGCCCACCGCGGGTGTCGATAACCATCAGCTCGCCCGGGCCAACGCGGCCTTTCTCAACCACTTCGTCAGGCTGGTAATCCCAGATACCGACTTCAGAGGCGCAGGTGATGAGCTTATCTTTGGTGATGACGTAGCGTGCCGGACGCAGACCGTTACGGTCCAGGTTACAGGCAGCAAAGCGACCGTCGGACATAACGATGCCCGCCGGGCCATCCCACGGCTCCATGTGCATGGAGTTAAAGTCGAAGAACGCACGCAGCTCTGGATCCATATCCGGGTTGTTCTGCCATGCCGGTGGCACGAGCAGACGCATGGCGCGCACGATATCCATACCGCCTGCCAGCAGCAGCTCCAGCATGTTATCCATGGAGCTGGAGTCAGAGCCAGTTTCGTTAACGAACGGCGCGGCATCGTGCAGGTCAGGGATCAGTGGCGTCTGGAACTTATAGGTACGAGCACGCGCCCACTGGCGGTTACCGGTAATGGTATTGATCTCGCCGTTGTGCGCCAGGTAGCGGAACGGCTGTGCCAGCGGCCAGCGAGGGACGGTGTTGGTGGAGAAGCGCTGGTGGAAGAGGCAGATGGCCGATTCCAGACGCAGGTCCGCCAGGTCCAGGTAGAAGCGCGGCAGGTCAGCCGGCATACACAGACCTTTATAGATGTTCACCAGGTTAGAGAGGCTACAGACGTAGAACTCCTTGTCGTCCTGGAGACGTTTTTCAATGCGACGACGGGCGATAAACAGACGGCGTTCCATATCACGCGGACGCCAGCCCGCAGGGGCATTAACAAAAATCTGTTCAATTCGAGGCAGCGAGGAGAGGGCGATTTCGCCGAGTACCCCTTCGTTGGTTGGCACATCGCGCCAGCCAACAATAGACAGGGTTTCACGTTGAAGTTCTTCTTCGACGATGCGGCGTGAGGCGGCAGCTTTTTCAGGATCCTGATTCAGGAACAGCATACCGACAGCGTAGTTTTTGGCTAAACGCCAGCCGCGCTCTTCCGCAACGATACGGAAGAAACGATCCGGTTTTTGCAGCAGCAGACCGCAACCGTCGCCGGTTTTACCATCAGCAAGGATGGCACCACGGTGCTGCATGCGGGCCAGTGCGTGAATAGCAGTACGCACTACCTTGTGGCTAGGTTCGCCTTCTATGTGGGCGATCAGGCCGAAACCACAGTTATCCTTCTCAAGGGATTTATCGTACAACATATCAGTGAACCTCCCCAGGCTCGTCGGGCTTCCCACTGAACCGTGGCGCACAGGCACAGAAAGAGCATGGCGACGGGGTTTGCGTTTCATACGCGTACCTCGCATTCGCCCTCTTTTTCATCCTTTCGCGCAGGTAAACAAGTTTGAGGACTTGCTTCAGAGGGAATCTCAATTACTGCATAAATATGATGAGCAGGCTGCTCATCCAGAAAGCTTCCAGCGGATTTCCAACTTATCGGGAATTGGTACACAGGTCAAATGGCAATCTTATTTATACAAAAATGTGCTAAAGAGCTGTTAACTATTTGTATATAAAAGAAATTCAACTCTATTTACAACGTTTGTAAGCTGTGGTGAGACGCAGCGGAGTGTGATCTGACTCACTATATGAAAGCGGTATTATCGATGTAGCGTGCTGAATAGCCGTTTTTTAGCAGAATAATTCTCTACGATGAAATGCAAACCCGCATAAAGTCACTGTTTTTCAGTGCTGACGCTATAAGTGAAAAAAACAATCAGAACATAAGGAAAAGTAATCACAACTGGCGTGAATGAAATTGCAGTAATCCTGAGTATTTATTCATAGAGATAAAGGCCGTCCAGGGCGATTGATCCAGGTCATCGCCGACAGAGGCTAAAAATGGCAGGCTTGTCCCCTTTCTTTGGGACGGTCTATCAGATTATGCAGTTACAGAAATTAGTCAATATGTTTGGTGGGGATCTTTTGCAGCGTTATGGGCAAAAGGTTCACAAGCTGACGCTGCATGGCGGTTTTAGCTGCCCGAACCGTGACGGGACGATCGGGCGCGGTGGCTGTACTTTCTGTAATGTGGCGTCTTTTGCTGACGAAGCGCAGCAGCATCGTTCCATCGTCGAACAGCTGTCCCATCAGGCGAGTCTGGTCAACCGTGCGAAACAGTATCTGGCCTATTTCCAGGCCTACACCAGCACATGGGCGGAAGTACAGGTCTTGCGCTCCATGTATCAGCAGGCGGTAAGCCAGGCCAGTATCGTAGGGCTGTGTGTGGGCACCCGCCCGGACTGCGTGCCGGAAGCGGTACTGGACCTGCTCAGCGAGTACAAGGAGCAGGGGTATGAGATCTGGCTGGAGCTGGGCCTGCAAAGTGCGCACGACAAAACTCTGCACCGCATCAACCGTGGACATGACTTCGCCTGTTACCAGCGCACCACACGTCTCGCGCGTGAGCGTGGGCTAAAGGTGTGCTCGCACCTGATTGTCGGCCTGCCAGGCGAAGGACAGCAGCACGGTCTTAAGACACTGGAAAAGGTGGTCGAAACCGGTGTAGACGGAATTAAGCTGCATCCACTGCACATCGTAAAGGGCAGTATCATGGCCAAAGCCTGGGAAGCCGGGCGCTTAACCGGTATTGAGCTTGATGCGTATACGATGACGGCGGGGGAGATGATTCGGCACACCCCGCCGGAGATTGTCTACCACCGCATCTCCGCCAGCGCCCGCCGTCCAACGCTTCTTGCACCGCTCTGGTGTGAGAACCGCTGGACGGGGATGGTGGAAATCGACCGTTATCTGCAAGAGCACGGCGTACAGGGATCGGCGCTTGGTCGCCCCTGGGTTCCCCGCTTACCGGCGACGACCGCCTAACAGGCTCCCCAGCATGCCGCGTACAATCTGATTCGTGACCTGACGCGCTGCACTTTTCGCCATGGTCTGCACGACGCCATCGCGTTTGCCGCCGCGTGGTCCGGTTGTACCAAACAGGATATCCTTAAGCCCGCCCAGGATGCCGTCGTCCACGGCAACAGACTGGCCTTTGGCGGCAGGCGCGTCCTGGGATTCGGTGGTGGCCTGTACCCCTTTTTGCAGTATCTCGAATGCCGACTCGCGATCCACGTCGTCCTCATACTTACCATACAGCGGGGAGCGGTTAATCAGGCCGTTGCGTTCATCGTCCGTCACGGGCCCCATACGGGAGCAAGGGGCAATTACCATTGTGCGCTCCACAACGGACGGGCTGCCTTTTGCATCCAGGAAAGAGATAAGCGCTTCACCGGTGCCCAACGCCTGGATGGCCGCTTCGGTATCAAATGCCGGGTTCGCTCGCATGGTTTGTGCGGCGGCTTTGACGGCCTTCTGATCTTTCGGCGTAAAGGCGCGCAGGGCATGCTGTACGCGGTTGCCAAGCTGTCCCAGCACGTTGTCAGGAATATCGGACGGGTTTTGCGAAACAAACCAGACGCCGACGCCTTTAGAGCGGATCAGGCGGATCACCTGTTCAATCTTATCCAGCAGAACCTGTGGCGCATCGTTAAACAGCAGGTGCGCTTCGTCGAAGAAGAAGACCAGCTTGGGTTTGTCGAGATCGCCGGCTTCAGGTAACTGCTCGTACAGTTCAGAGAGCATCCACAGCAGGCTGGCGGCGTAGAGCTTCGGCATCTGGTAAAGCTTCTCTGAGCTCAGAATATTGATGATGCCTTTCCCGTTGCTGTCGGTGCGCATCCAGTCCTTGATATCCAGCATCGGCTCGCCAAAGAAATGTTCGGCACCCTGTTGCTCCAGGGTCAGTAACCCGCGCTGGATGGCCCCGACTGAGGCGCTGCTGATATTACCGTACTGGTTCTGGAACGATTTGGCGTTATCACCGATGTACTGGGTAATGGCCCGCAGATCTTTGAAATCAAGCAGCAGCAGACCCTGGTCGTCGGCAATACGGAAGATGATGTTCAGCACACCGGACTGCACATCGTTGAGGTTGAGCAAACGAGCCAGCAGCAGCGGACCGAGATCGGAGACGGTTGCACGTACCGGGTGACCTTTCTCACCAAAGATATCCCATAACACGACCGGATTGTTGTGCGGTGTCCAGTCCGTGATGCCGATATTTTTGAGTCGGTCGAGCAGTTTTTCGGACGGAGTGCCTTCCTGAGCCACACCGGTTAAATCGCCTTTTACATCGGCCATAAAGACCGGTACGCCGATCTCTGAAAGCGACTCTGCCAGCTTCTGCAGGGTCACGGTTTTCCCCGTCCCGGTGGCCCCGGTGATGAGACCGTGGCGGTTGGCCATCGCGGGCAGTAAAAACAGCTCTTTGTCCAGCGTGCGGGCAATTAACAATGGTGTACTCATAATGCGCTTCCTCTCTTAGTCCTCGGTCGAGTATAGGCAACCTGACGGCAAAATGGCTGAGTAAATTGCTGACTTTGCGGCGCATTATCCAGCGCGGACTATGCTTTTGCATACGGTTCACAAAATTTTGGAAAACTATGTCCAGATTCTTCTTTAACGATCGCAAACAGCTGGTCAACGACGCCATCGAAGGCATACTGATTTCGGCACCACACGCTAATCTCGTCAAACTTGATATCGATCCGGCCATTCGGGTGGTGGCGCGCAGCGACTGGGATAAAAGCCGGGTGGCGGTTATTTCAGGCGGTGGCTCTGGTCACGAACCTGCACACGCCGGGTTTGTCGGCAAAGGGATGCTCACGGCAGCGGTGTGCGGGGATCTTTTTGCTTCGCCGAGCGTTGATGCGGTGCTGAACGCCATTGTGGCGGTAACGGGCGATCGGGGTTGTCTGCTGATCGTGAAAAATTACACCGGCGACCGGCTTAATTTCGGCCTGGCGGCAGAAAAAGCCAAGCGCTATGGCCTGAAGGTCGAGATGGTCATTGTCGCCGATGATATTGCCCTGCCGGATAACAAGCAGCCGCGCGGTATCGCCGGTACGGCACTGGTTCATAAAATCGCTGGCTATGCGGCAGAGCACGGAAAATCGCTGACCGAGGTGCGCGATATCGCGCAGCAGGCTTGCGATAATCTCTGGAGCCTGGGCGTGGCAATGCAAACCTGTAACCTGCCGGGCAGTGATGATGAAGAGGGGCGGATCAAGCAGGGGCACGTGGAGCTGGGGCTTGGGATCCACGGGGAGCCTGGTGCCTCGGTTGTCGATACGCAAAACAGCAAAGCCATCATCGACACGCTGGTCGAGCCGCTCAAAGCGCAGGCAGGTAACGGGCGTTTTGCGGTGCTTATCAATAACCTCGGCGGCGTGTCGGCGCTGGAGATGGCGTTGCTCACCAAAGAGCTGGCCCACTCGGCGCTGAAAGAGAATATCGCTTATCTGATTGGTCCGGCACCGCTGGTGAGTGCCCTGGATATGAAAGGCTTTTCGCTGACGTTGCTGAAGCTTAACGATCTGTTCGAAAAAGCTCTCCATGAAGAGGTGGAGACGTTGGGCTGGCAGAAGCCGGTGGCGTTTGCGCCGCTGCGCGTGCAGGAACATAGCGCGATCCATGACCGCGTGGAATATACCGCCTCGGACAATCCACGGGTCGCAGAGATCGTCTCCACGGTCACGCAGACGCTGATCCAGCTGGAAAACCGCCTCAATGCGCTGGATGCCAAAGTGGGTGATGGCGATACGGGCTCTACCTTTGCGCAAGGGGCGCGGGATATTGCGCAGCGTCTGGAGAAGAAACAGCTTCCGCTAAATGATGTGTCGACGCTGTTGCTGCTGGTTGGCGAGCGGCTGGCAACGGTTATGGGGGGCTCAAGCGGTGTGCTGATGTCGATCTTCTTTACCGCTGCCGGGCAGACGCTGCACGATGGTCAGCCGTTGCCGGAAGCGCTCTTAAGCGGGCTGGCGCAGATGAAGCAGTATGGTGGGGCAGATCTTGGCGATCGCACCTTGATCGATGCCCTGCAACCGGCGCTGGAGGCATTGCAGAAAGGCGACCTTCAGGCTGCTGCGCAGGCTGCGAACGCGGGCGCTGAGGCGACAGCGAATATGGTGAAAGCGGGTGCCGGACGTTCGTCGTATGTCAACAAAGAGAACCTGGAGGGGGTGACCGACCCGGGGGCCGTGGCGGTGGCAGAGGTGTTCAAGGCAATGACCGCAGCAAAACGGTAACACCCGTTAGCGTTTTGAGTATTACACCCTCTCCCGATGGGAGAGGGTGGAGATGCGTGCAATCAGGCCGCACGCACCCCGCGCGTTCACATCAAAAATCCGCTTTCAACACCACGCGATAACGGGCTTTACCGTCACGCACATGCTGGATAGCTTCGTTGATTTTAGACATCGGATACAGTTCGGTGGTGGGCGCCACTTTAGTGCGCCCGGCAAACTTCATCAGTTTGCGCAATTCGAACGGCGTACCGGTTGCTGAACCGGAGACGCTGCGATCCCCCCCGATCAGCGTAAACGCAGGCACCGGCAGCGGTTTCATCACTGCACCGACGGTGTGGAAGTTACCGCCGTGGGCCAGCGCTTCAAAGTACGGTTGCCAGTCGAGATCGACGTTAACGGTATTGATGATCAGATCAAACTGACCTGCCAGCGATTTGAGCGCTTGCGGATCGCGGCTGTTGACTACCTTATCCGCCCCCATCGCCAGCACTTCTTTCTCTTTGGCCGGGTTCGAGCTAAACGCCGTGACTTCACAGCCCATCGCGTGCAGCAGTTTGATTGCGATATGGCCCAGACCACCAATCCCGATGACACCCACACGGCTGGTGGCGGTGACATGATGCATCAGCAGCGGTTTGAATACGGTGATACCGCCGCACAGCAGCGGACCGGCAGATTCGATATCAATGCTGTCCGGCAGGGGAATAACCCATTGCCAGTCGGCACGCAGTTTATCGGCGAAACCGCCTTTGTTCAGAATGGTAGGGACTGCGCCTTCGAGGCAGTTGATTTGGTTACCGCTGATACAGGCATCGCAGTGACCACAGCTGCGCGCCGTCCAGCCAATCCCCACGCGCTGGCCGATCTTCAGCCCTTTGTCCTGTGCGGCGCTACCGAGCGCCACAACGCGGCCAATGACTTCGTGGCCAGCAATCAGTGGATACTGTGAGAAGCCCCATTCATTGTCGATCATGGAGAGATCGGAGTGGCAGATCCCGCAGTAATCAACCTGCACTTCGACGTCTTCTGCTTTTAGGTCGCCCGCATCGTATTCGTACAGCTCAAGTTCTGCACCCGCCTGCGGTGCGGCGTAGCTTTTTATCTTCGACATCGTGTTTCCCCCGTTATGGTGTGAACTGAGAGTGTAGAGCATTCAGTTTACAGTCGCTTAACAGAAGAGGGCAGGAATGCCCTTTACAGAGTTTTCAGCATCCTGACTTCGCAATCGACGTGGCCGGTACAGCCCAGCGGCGCATCAATATGCGTAAAGCCCAGATGTTCATACAGGCCAATGGCCTCTTTGAGGAAGGCGGTTGTTTCCAGGTAACAGCGTTTAAAACCCTGAGTACGCGCATGTTCAAGGGCGATAAGCGCCAGCTTTTTCGCCAGCCCTTGCCCGCGTACCGACGGCAGAAAATACATTTTTTGCAGTTCGCAGATATCCGGCTCGCTGCAGCTTAAAGGCGCCACGCCACCGCCGCCCACGACCTGGCCGTTCTGCTCAATAACCCAATAGGCGTAGCCCGGCTGGCTGTACAGCTGAAACAGCTCATCCAGATTCGGGTCGGCAACGGTATAGCCTTTGTCGGCGGTCAGGCCATACTCAGCGGAAACCGTTCGGATAACGGCGGCAATAGCCGGGTTGTCCTGCTCAGTGATCCGACGCATCGTCGTCGCGACGGGGGTAATCACGCTCATAGTCTTACTCATTACAAAAATTGACACACAACTGCTGTTAATAGCACCGCAGTAAAGGGAGCGCAAGCGAGGAGTTTTCAGGAAGGATCCCCCTTACGCCCTGAAGCGTAAGGGGTAAAAGCATTACAGGGCTGCAATAACCGCCTGCTGCTCGATCAGTTTGGTCTTAGCATCGGCGAAGGCAACCAGACGCTCACGCTCTTTCGCGATAACCGCTTCCGGCGCACGGGCAACAAAGCCTTCGTTCGCCAGTTTGCTTTCGATTTTGCCAATTTCCACATCGACCTTAGCCACTTCTTTTGCCAGACGAGCCAACTCAGCGTCTTTGTCAATAAGACCTGCCATCGGGATCAGCAGTTCGGCGCCGTCGATGATTTTGGTCACGGATACCGGACCTTTGTCATCCGCAGGCAGCACGGTGATGCTTTCCAGACGCGCCATGGTTTTCAGGAAGGTGTTGTTCTCGGTGACACGGCGAACAGCAGCCTCACTGCAACCGCGCAGCAGCAGCTCCAGAGGTTTACCCGGGGCGATGTTCATTTCGGCACGAATATTACGTACCGCCACGATCGCCTGTTTCAACCATTCGGTATCGGCTGACGCCGCTTCATCGACTTTCGCCGCATCGAATTCCGGGAACGGCTGCAGCATGATGGTGTCGGCGTTGATGCCGGCAATCACTTTCACACGCTGCCAGATGGTTTCGGTGATGAATGGAATAATCGGGTGCGCCAGACGCAGCAGACCTTCCAGAACGGTAATCAGCGTGTTGCGCGTACCGCGCAGTTCCGCTTCAGAACCGCCGTTCATTACCGGTTTTGCCAGCTCCAGGTACCAGTCACAGAACTGGTTCCAGGTGAATTCATAGAGAATGCCCGCCGCGATATCGAAGCGGTAGCTGTCCAGCGCTTCGCGGAAGGCTTTTACCGTCTGGTTGAACTCTGCCAGGATCCAGCGATCGGCCAGAGACAGGGTCATCTCGCCGCCGTTGAAGCCGCAATCCTGATCTTCGGTGTTCATCAGCACGAAGCGGCTGGCGTTCCACAGCTTGTTACAGAAGTTACGGTAACCTTCCAGGCGCTTCATGTCCCAGTTGATGTCACGACCGGTTGAAGCCAGTGCCGCCAGAGTGAAACGCAGGGCATCAGTACCGTGAGGTTCGATCCCATTCGGGAACTGTTTCTCAGTACGTTTGCGGATCTTCTCCGCCAGCTGCGGTTGCATCATGTTGCCGGTACGTTTTTCCAGCAGCTCTTCGAGGGAGATACCGTCAACCATGTCCAGCGGGTCGATAACGTTACCCTTGGATTTGGACATCTTCTGGCCTTCGTCGTCACGAATCAGACCGGTCATGTAGACGGTATGGAACGGAACCTGTGGCTTGCCGTTTTCATCTTTGATGAAGTGCATGGTCATCATGATCATGCGGGCGATCCAGAAGAAGATGATGTCGAAGCCGGACACCATCACGCTGGTTGGGTGGAACTGACGCAGCGCGTCGGTGTTCTCCGGCCAGCCCAGCGTGGAGAAGGTCCACAGTGCGGAGGAGAACCAGGTGTCCAGTACGTCTTCGTCCTGACGCAGGGCGACATCGGCACTCAGGTTGTTTTCCTGACGAACTTCATCTTCGCTGCGGCCAACATAGACGTTGCCTTCGCTGTCGTACCAGGCCGGGATACGGTGGCCCCACCACAGCTGACGGGAGATACACCAGTCCTGAATATCACGCATCCAGGAGAAGTACATGTTTTCATACTGCTTCGGCACGAACTGGATGTCGCCGTTCTCAACCGCTTCAACAGCCGGTTTCGCCAGCACGTCGGCGCGCACGTACCACTGGTCGGTCAGCATTGGCTCGATAACAACACCACCACGGTCACCGTACGGCACGGTCAGATCGTGAGGTTTGATCTCTTCCAGCAGGCCGAGTGCATCCACTGCAGCGACAATCGCTTTACGCGCGGCAAAACGTTCCATTTTCTGGAATTCAGCCGGAATGTCGCTGGAGTAAACGTCGGATTCGTTACCTTTGGTGTCATACACTTCCGCGCTTTCACGGATATCACCGTCGAACGTCAGAATGTTGATCATTGGCAGGGCGTGACGACGGCCCACTTCGTAGTCGTTGAAGTCGTGTGCCGGGGTGATTTTCACACAGCCGGTGCCTTTTTCCATGTCGGCGTGTTCATCGCCCACAACGGGAATGCGGCGGTTAACCAGTGGCAGCACCACGAATTTGCCAATCAGATCTTTATAACGCGGATCTTCCGGGTTAACGGCCACGCCGGTATCGCCCAGCAGGGTTTCCGGACGGGTGGTCGCTACCACCAGGTAATCTTTACCATCTGCCGTTTTAGCGCCGTCGGCCAGCGGATAGCGGATATGCCACATGGAGCCTTTAGACTCACGGTTTTCCACTTCCAGGTCGGAGATAGCGGTGCGCAGTTTAGGGTCCCAGTTTACCAGGCGCTTGCCACGGTAAATCAGATCTTCTTTGTACAGACGGACAAACACTTCTTTAACGGCGTTGGAAAGACCTTCGTCCATGGTGAAGCGCTCGCGCTCCCAGTCCACGGAGTTGCCAAGACGGCGCATCTGACGGGTGATGGTACCGCCGGATTCTGCTTTCCACTGCCAGATTTTATCGATGAACGCGTCGCGACCGTAGTCGTGGCGGGTTTTACCTTCTTCAGCGGCAATTTTACGCTCAACCACCATCTGGGTCGCGATACCCGCGTGGTCAGTCCCCGCCTGCCACAGGGTGTTTTTGCCCTGCATGCGCTGGTAGCGGATCATGGTATCCATGATGGTCTGCTGGAAGGCATGACCCATATGCAAACTGCCGGTGACGTTCGGCGGTGGGATCATGATGCAGAAGGACTCTTTGCTTTCATCGCCGTTAGGCTTGAAATAGCCCTGCTGTTCCCAGTGCTCGTAAAGCGGCTGTTCGATATCGCGTGGGTTATATGTCTTTTCCATTATTTCCAGGTTGCCGTATTCAGGTTAAAACCAGCCAGGCGGTACGCTTTATAGCGTTCGCGCGCCAGTTGTTTCAAAGATTCTTCGTAAGGGACAAAGTCTACCACTTCTGTGAAAGCGGTGGCAAAATCTGCAAAATCTATCCGCAGGCTAATCAGAATATCGCGCGCGCTGCTGTTGCGCTTTTGCGGCCAGGCAATCTCTACCGGTGCGCCGCCACGAGGGCCTTCGCCAGACAGATTATGCGGAACAAAACTCTCCGGCGGGCGTGCCCAGAGTGCTTCGTCAAGGCGGATGGCCTGCTGCTCATCTTCGCAGGCAATCAAAACGCGTTTACCTGCGCGCCAACGTTCTGCGGCAATTTCACACACCAGCTGTTCAACTGCGCTGAGGCCGTCCTGATGGGTGTCGTTGTCCAGAAGGTAGAACGTTGCATTCTTCATATATGGGGCTTCTTGTTGTGGATTTAAATGCAAGGCCGGGCTGACCCGGCCTACAAACGGCATCTTTCCGTAGGCCCGGTAAGCGTAGCGCTACCGGGCATCTGACGGCAATTACTCTTCGCCGTTAAAACCCGCACGATTGAGCAGGAACTGCGACAGTAACGCGACCGGACGACCGGTTGCGCCTTTGGCCTTACCGGAACGCCAGGCGGTACCTGCGATATCCAGATGCGCCCAGTTGTACTTACGGGTAAAGCGCGCCAGGAAGCAGCCCGCAGTAATTGCCCCGCCAGGACGACCGCCGATGTTCGCCATATCGGCGAAATTAGACTCCAGCTGTTCCTGGTACTCGTCACCCAGCGGCAGACGCCATGCGCGGTCACCGGCCTGTTCGGACGCGCCAATCAGCTCGTGCGCCAGAGGATTGTGGTTCGACATCAGCCCGGTGATGTGATGACCCAGCGCAATCACACAGGCACCGGTCAGCGTGGCCACGTCAATGACCGCTTCAGGCTCGAAGCGCTCAACGTAGGTCAGCACGTCGCACAGCACCAGACGGCCTTCGGCGTCGGTGTTCAGCACTTCAACGGTCTGGCCGGACATGGTCGTCAGAACGTCACCCGGACGGTACGCACGACCGCCAGGCATGTTTTCACAGCCCGCCAGCACGCCAATGACGTTTATCGGCAGCTGAAGTTCCGCCACCATACGCATCACGCCATACACTGCTGCTGCACCACACATGTCGTACTTCATCTCGTCCATGCCTTCGGCAGGCTTGATGGAGATACCGCCGGAATCGAAGGTCAGACCCTTACCAACCAGCACAATCGGACGCGCATCTTCAGACGGGTTACCTTTGTACTCGATAACCGACATCAGCGACTCATTCTGGGAGCCGTTGCCGACTGCCAGATAGGAGTGCATTCCCAGCTCTTTCATCTGCTGTTCGCCGATGACGCGGGTGATGACATTCTTACTGTAGGCGTCAGCCAGCTGACGTGCCTGAGAGGCCAGATAGGCTGCGTTACAGATGTTAGGCGGCATATTGCCCAGATCTTTTGCGGCTTTAATCCCGGCAGCAATCGCCAGACCGTGCTGGATAGCGCGTTCACCGCTGGTCAGCTCGCGACGGGTCGGTACGTTAAAGACCATCTTACGCAGCGGACGACGTGGCTCGCTTTTGTTGGTTTTCAGCTGGTCGAAGCTGTACAGGCTCTCTTTTGCCGTTTCGACCGCCTGACGCACTTTCCAGTAGGTGTTACGGCCTTTGACGTGCAGCTCGGTCAGGAAGCAAACGGCTTCCATTGAGCCGGTATCATTCAGCGTATTAATCGTTTTCTGAATAACCTGCTTATACTGACGTTCATCCAGCTCGCGCTCTTTACCGCAGCCAATCAGCAGAATACGTTCGGACAGTACGTTTGGAACATGGTGCAGTAACAGCGTCTGCCCAGGTTTGCCTTCCAGTTCGCCACGGCGCAGCAGGGCGCTGATGTAGCCATCACTGATCTTATCGAGTTGCTCGGCGATCGGGGAGAGTCGGCGTGGTTCAAAGACGCCCACAACGATGCAGGCACTCCGCTGTTTCTCCGGGCTACCGCTTTTTACACTGAACTCCATGCACTACGCTCCTGAATCTTAAAGACAACAGCGGCTGCTACAGATAGAATTGAAACCTTTCGTAACTCATGTCCGCTGTTGTGGTGACTTCGTGTTAATCTTACGTTACTACGGTTTCGACACGTCAGAAAAAGTCCTGAAGCGTGAATCCGCCGGATGTTTTAATCTTAGCGATGATTTCGACGACTCAAGAGAATAAATGACGTTTAAGCCATGAAACAAGCGATTTTCCAGCAAAGAGACGGGTTTTTACGGGCGTATTTAAAGTGATAATCATAAGATATCTGGTGCGGGAGACGCTCAAAAGCCAGCTGGCGATCCTCTTCATCCTGCTGCTGATTTTTTTCTGTCAGAAGCTGGTCAGGATCCTCGGTGCGGCCGTTGACGGCGAAATTCCTACGAATCTGGTGCTTTCCCTGCTTGGTTTAGGGATCCCGGAAATGGCGCAGCTTATCCTGCCGCTAAGTCTTTTCCTCGGTCTGCTCATGACGCTCGGCAAGCTTTATACCGAGAGTGAAATCACCGTGATGCACGCCTGCGGCTTGAGTAAAGCCGTACTGGTGAAAGCCGCTATGGTTCTGGCGCTTTTCACAGGTATCGTTGCGGCGGTGAATGTGATGTGGGCGGGCCCAACGTCTTCCCGTCACCAGGATGAAGTGCTGGCAGAAGCCAAAGCAAACCCGGGTATGGCCGCACTGGCGCAGGGCCAGTTCCAGCAGGCGACGGACGGGAATTCTGTTCTATTTATCGAAAGCGTGGATGGTAGCCGCTTTAACGATGTGTTCCTTGCTCAGCTCCGCACCAAAGGGAATGCCCGTCCTTCCGTCGTGGTGGCCGATTCGGGTCAACTGTCACAGCGTAAAGATGGCTCTCAGGTAGTGACGCTGAATAAAGGCACGCGCTTCGAAGGCACTGCGATGCTGCGCGATTTCCGCATCACCGATTTCCAGAACTACCAGGCCATTATTGGTCACCAGACCGTGGCGCTCGATCCAAGTGATACCGAGCAAATGGATATGCGTACCCTGTTCAATACGGACAACAACCGTGCGCGTGCCGAACTGCACTGGCGTATCACGCTAGTATTCGCCGTATTTATGATGGCTCTGATGGTCGTTCCGCTGAGTGTGGTTAACCCACGTCAGGGACGCGTGCTGTCAATGTTGCCAGCCATGCTGCTGTACCTGGTGTTCTTCCTGTTGCAGACCTCAATTAAGTCTAACGGTGGTAAGGGTAAAATTGACCCGTTCGTCTGGACCTGGGTAGTCAATGGTCTGTATCTGCTGCTGGCGGTGGGACTCAACCTGTGGGATACGGTGCCTGTGCGCCGCATTCGTGCCCGCTTCTCGCGTAAAGGAGCCCTCTAATGCAGGCGTTTGGCGTTCTTGACCGCTATATCGGTAAAACTATTTTTTCCACCATCATGATGACGTTGTTCATGCTGGTGTCGCTCTCCGGCATTATCAAATTTGTCGATCAGTTGAAAAAAGCCGGGCAGGGGAGCTATGACGCGCTGGGTGCGGGCATGTATACCCTGCTCAGCGTGCCAAAAGATGTGCAGATCTTCTTCCCGATGGCGGCCCTGCTGGGTGCGTTGTTGGGCTTAGGGATGCTGGCACAGCGCAGTGAACTGGTTGTTATGCAGGCTTCGGGCTTCACCCGTATGCAGGTTGCGCTGTCGGTGATGAAAACCGCGATCCCGCTGGTGCTGTTGACCATGGCAATTGGCGAGTGGGTGGCACCGCAGGGTGAGCAGATGGCGCGTAACTATCGTGCGCAGGCGATGTACGGTGGCTCATTGCTCTCAACGCAGCAAGGGTTGTGGGCAAAAGATGGTGACAGCTTCGTCTATATCGAACGTGTGAAGGGCGATGACGAACTGGGAGGCGTGAGTATTTACACCTTCAATGACGATCGTCGTTTGCTCTCCGTGCGTCACGCCTCTTCGGCCAAGTTTGACGCCGAGCATAAGCAGTGGCGGTTGTCGCAGGTGGATGAGTCAGACCTGACCGATCCAAAACAGATCTCCGGCTCTCAGACGGTGTCGGGCATGTGGAAAACCAAACTCACGCCGGACAAACTCGGCGTGGTGGCGCTGGATCCTGACGCTCTCTCCATCAGTGGTTTGCACAACTACGTGAAATACCTGAAGTCGAGCGGACAGGACGCCGGACGTTATCAGCTCAACATGTGGAGCAAAATCTTCCAGCCGTTGTCCGTGGCGGTGATGATGCTGATGGCCCTGTCGTTTATCTTTGGCCCGTTGCGTAGCGTGCCGATGGGCGTGCGCGTGGTGACCGGGATCAGCTTCGGCTTTGTATTCTACGTTCTCGATCAGATCTTCGGCCCGCTGACGCTGGTTTATGGCATTCCGCCTGTTATCGGCGCGCTGCTGCCGAGCGCCAGCTTCTTCCTGATCAGCCTCTGGCTGATGCTGAAACGCTCCTGACAGACCTCTCCTCGCTTCCGGAGAACCGGAAGCGAGGCTAATCTCCTGTTTCACCCCGCACTTTTTCTCACAACCTTCAACGCCCCGCCGCGAATTTGAGTATTATTGAGCGATAAAGTCGTGAAGGGATCCTCTATGAAGCAAATTCGAATGCTGGCCCAGTACTACGTCGATCTGATGATGAAGCTTGGGCTGGTGCGTTTCTCCATGCTGCTGGCACTGGCGCTGGTCGTTCTGGCCATTGTCGTGCAGATGGCCGTAACCATGGTTCTGCACGGTCAGGTCGAGAGTATCGACGTGATCCGCTCTATCTTCTTTGGCTTGCTGATTACACCCTGGGCGGTCTATTTCCTCTCCGTGGTGGTTGAACAACTGGAGGAGTCCCGTCAGCGCCTGTCAAAACTGGTCGATAAACTGGAAGAGATGCGCGATCGCGATCTGAAGCTCAACGTTCAGCTAAAGGATAATATCGCCCAACTGAACCAGGAGATTTCGGATCGTGAGAAGGCGGAGGCTGAGCGCCAGGCGACGCTGGAGCAGCTGAAAATCGAAATGAAAGAGCGCGAGGTGACGCAGATCCAGCTTGAGCAGCAATCCTCTTTCCTGCGCTCGTTCCTTGATGCATCGCCGGATCTGGTTTTCTACCGTAATGAAGATAAAGAGTTTTCCGGCTGTAACCGGGCGATGGAACTGCTGACCGGGAAGAGCGAGAAGCAGCTGATTCACCTGAAGCCGCAGGACGTATACTCCGAAGAGGCGGCCGCCAAAGTGATGGAGACGGACGAAAAAGTGTTCCGTCATAACGTCTCACTGACCTATGAACAGTGGCTGGATTACCCCGACGGGCGCAAAGCCTGCTTTGAGATCCGTAAGGTGCCGTACTACGACCGCGTGGGGAAACGCCACGGTCTGATGGGGTTTGGCCGTGATATCACCGAACGTAAGCGCTATCAGGATGCCCTTGAACGTGCCAGCCGCGATAAAACCACCTTCATCTCCACCATCAGCCATGAACTGCGTACGCCGCTTAACGGAATTGTCGGCCTGAGCCGCATTCTGCTGGACACCGATCTCACCGCAGAACAGGAAAAATACCTCAAAACCATCCATGTCTCAGCGGTCACGCTGGGGAATATCTTCAACGATATTATCGATATGGATAAGATGGAACGCCGCAAAGTGCAGCTTGATAACCAGCCGGTTGATTTCACCGGTTTCCTGGCCGATCTGGAAAACCTGTCGGGTTTGCAGGCGCAACAGAAGGGGCTGAGCTTTGTCATGGATCCCACGCTGCCGCTGCCGCACAAGGTGGTTACCGACGGCACGCGTCTGCGCCAGATCCTGTGGAACCTTATCAGCAATGCGGTCAAATTTACCCAGAAGGGGCAGGTCTCGGTACGTATTCGCTATGACCAGGGCGACATGCTGCACTTTGAGGTGGAAGATTCCGGCATTGGGATTCCGCAGGAAGAGCAGGACAAAATCTTTGCGATGTACTATCAGGTGAAGGACAGCAACGGCGGCAAGCCCGCGACCGGCACAGGAATTGGTCTGGCGGTGTCTAAACGCCTTGCGAAGAGCATGGGCGGTGATATTACCGTCGCCAGCCATCCGGGCAAAGGCTCAACCTTCACGTTGACGGTGCACGCGCCGGCGGTGGCGGAAGAGGTGGAAGATACCTTCGAAAACGACGATATGCCGCTGCCTGCGCTGCATGTCCTGCTGGTGGAAGATATTGAGCTTAACGTAATTGTCGCACGCTCTGTCCTGGAAAAACTGGGCAACAGCGTGGATGTGGCGATGACCGGTAAAGCCGCGCTGGAGATGTTTAAGCCGGGTGAATATGATCTCGTTCTGCTGGATATTCAGTTGCCGGACATGACCGGGCTGGATATTTCCCGTGAACTGACGAGCCAGTACGCTGCCGACGAACTGCCGCCGCTGGTGGCGTTGACGGCGAACGTGCTGAAAGATAAAAAAGAGTACCTCGATGCCGGTATGGATGATGTACTTAGCAAGCCGCTGGCGGTGCCTGCCCTGACCGCCATGATCAAGAAGTTCTGGGATACCCATGATGAAGAGGAGAACACCATGACGTCTGTGGATAGCGCGAAAGCCCAAACGATACTCGATACCGCGATGCTGGAGCAGTACATCGATCTGGTTGGTCCAAAACTGATTACCGACGGTCTGGCAGTATTTGAAAAAATGATGCCGGGCTATCTGAGCGTGCTGGAGTCAAATCTGACAGCGCGGGATCAGAAAGGCATTGTGGAAGAAGGGCATAAAATCAAAGGTGCGGCCGGCTCGGTCGGCTTACGTCACCTGCAGCAGCTGGGACAACAGATTCAGTCACCTGATTTACCTGCCTGGGAAGATAACGTAGGTGATTGGGTTGAAGAGATGAAACAAGAATGGCAGAACGATGTGGCGGTGCTTAAAGCCTGGGTGGACGCCAGAAAAAAATGACCCCGGCTTAACCGGGGTGCGCGAATACTGCGCCAACACCAGGGAAATTGTGGCTGCGCCTGTTTTTTTGTGTTGTTTTCGTATGGACGCCGCCTGAAAATTTAGGCCGCACGCAAATAAGATAGCAAATCTTAAATGGTTTGTTACAGGAATCAGTGAAATGTGTGAAGCATAGCGTTTTAATCAAAATTAATTATGTGCTTCAGCGAGTTGCAGAGAAGGATCGTCATGATGAAAAAGATTGGTGTCGTACTGAGCGGATGTGGCGTTTACGATGGTTCTGAGATACACGAAGCCGTCATCACATTGCTGGCCCTGGCAAGAGAGGGGGCTGAAGTCATTTGCTTCGCGCCAGACAAAAATCAGGCTGATGTCATTAATCATCTGACCGGGGAGCCGATGGCGGAAACTCGTAACGTCCTGATTGAAGCCGCGCGTATTGCGCGTGGCGAAATTCATCCTCTGATTCAGGCGGACGCGGCAGAGCTTGATGCGTTAATTGTGCCGGGCGGGTTTGGGGCGGCTAAAAACCTCAGCACGTTTGCCACGCAAGGCGCCGGGTGTCAGGTTGATCCGCATTTAAAAGCGTTATCACAGGCCATGCATGCGGCGGGTAAACCGCAGGGCTTTATCTGCATCGCTCCGGCCATGCTTCCGACAATTTTTGATTTCCCGCTGCGCCTGACCATCGGGACCGATATTGATACAGCGGAAATCATCGAGGAGATGGGAGGCGAGCACATCCCTTGTCCGGTGGATGACATTGTGGTGGATGAAGACAATAAAATCGTCACCACACCTGCGTATATGCTGGCGCAGACTATCGCGGAAGCCGCTTCAGGCATTGAAAAGCTGGTGGCCAGAGTGCTGGTGCTGACTGAATGAGGCGTCAATTCGCCGCAGGCGCCTGGGTAAAACGTATTCTTTGGCGTACCGTGCTGGTGCTGGCGGTGTTCTGGGGCGGCGGACTGGCATTATTCAGCATTCTGCCGGTTCCGTTTTCTGCCGTGATGGTTGAGCGTCAGCTGAGCGCGTGGTTCACCGGTGACTTCAGCTATGTTGCCCACTCTGACTGGGTGAGCACAGATGAAATCTCCGCGTGGATGGGGCTGGCGGTGATAGCGGCGGAGGATCAGAAATTCCCGGAGCACTGGGGGTTTGACGTGGCGGCAATCGAGAAAGCGCTTGCCCATAACGAACGCCATGAAAACCGCGTGCGCGGCGCATCGACGCTGTCACAACAGACGGCCAAAAACCTTTTTTTGTGGGATGGCCGCAGCTGGGTGCGAAAAGGGCTGGAAGCCGGATTGACCCTGGGGATGGAAACGGTCTGGAGCAAGAAACGTATTCTGACGGTCTATCTGAACATTGCCGAGTTTGGTGATGGCGTGTTTGGTGTCGAAGCCGCCTCGCAGCGATATTTCAATAAACCTGCCAGCCGGCTGAGCCTCTCTGAAGCTGCGCTGTTGGCCGCGGTCTTGCCTAACCCAATTCGCTTTAAGGCCAATGCACCCTCAGGCTATGTGCGAAACCGACAGGCGTGGATCATGCGCCAGATGCGGCAGCTGGGAGGGGAAGGGTTTATGGCGAGAAATAAATTGATGTAAGGCGGGTAAGCGTAGCGCTACCCGCCATGAAAGAGGCGTTAGTCTTCGTCAAACCCGGCGTTAAACAGCGCAATCACCGCCGCCAGCGCTTCCTCTTCCTGTGGACCGGTAGCTTCTACTTCAATCTGGCGGCCTTTGGCGGAGTCCAGCATCAGCAGCGCAATCACGCTGTTCGCTTCCGCCTCGGTACCTTCATCGTTACGCAGCAGAACTTCTGCATCGAAACCCTGCATCAACTCAAACAGTTTCATCGCCGGACGTGCATGCATGCCCAGCTTATTGGTGATCTCAACGGTTTGTTTTACGGTCATGTTTTACGTTTTTCCAGCGTGCGATGACGGGACTGAACGTTCTTTCCGCGTGAGCGGAAATAGTCGGCCAGCTGTTCGGCGATATAGACCGAACGATGTTTACCGCCGGTACAGCCAATCGCCACGGTCAGGTAGCTACGATTGTTTGTCTCCAGCATAGGTAACCATAGCTCAAGGTAGCTTCGCGTCTGGTAGATAAAATTGTGAACTTCTGTGTGTCTGTCGAGGAAGGCCGCGACGGGCTTATCGAGACCGGTCATTGGACGCAGCTTCGGATCCCAGTGCGGGTTCGGCAGGAAGCGCACGTCGAAAACATAATCCGCATCGATAGGAATACCGTGCTTAAAGCCGAATGACTCGAACACCATCGTCAGTTCACGCTCGCGTTTGCCCAGTAAACGGGTACGCAGCATTTCCGCCAGCTCATGCACGGACATTTCGGATGTATCGACAATCAGGTCAGCACGGGAACGCAGCGGTTCCAGCAGATCGCTCTCTTCGTCGATAGCACTTTCCAGTGAGAGGTTCTTGCTGGAAAGCGGGTGCAAACGACGGGTATCGCTGTAGCGACGGATCAGAGTATTGCGGTCTGCATCGAGGAACAGCAGCTGAGGCGAGAATGAATCAGGCAGGTTGCTCATTGCCTGTTCAAAAATTTCTGGCGATTCAGGCATGTTACGAACGTCGATACTGACGGCGGCAGAGATTTGCCTCTCCGCAAGTGTGCGTGCCAGGTCTGGCAACAGCACGACCGGCAGGTTATCTACGCAGTAAAACCCCATGTCTTCCAGCGCGCGCAGGGCCACGGATTTCCCGGACCCTGAACGGCCACTGACAATCATCAGCACCATGTTCCGTTTCTCCTCAGGACAACAGATGTGAAGGCCATCTCCTGGTTATGCATCATCCTGATTGCCTTCTGCTTCAGTGATAATTTGATATAGCTCTTCATCACTTTGGGCTGCGCGCAGTCGACGGCAAATGGTTTTATCGGCCAGGCGTTTTGCGACCAGCGAAAGCGTATGCAAATGGGTTTTCGTCTGGTCGGCAGGCACCAGCAGCGCGAAGAGGAGATCGACGGGCTGATTATCGATGGCATCGAAGGCGATAGGCGTCTCCAGCTGCACAAACACACCGACGGCACGCAGGGTGTCCTCTTCCAGTTTGCCGTGCGGGATCGCGATGCCGTTGCCGATGCCGGTACTGCCCATTTTTTCACGGGTCAGGATCGCTTCGAACACGACCTGCGGCGGCAGGCCCAGCTGTTTTGCGGCCAGTTCACTGATGATCTCCAGCGCACGTTTTTTGCTCTGGCAGTGAACAGCACTGCGCGTACATTCCTGGTTAAGGACATTGCTCAGTTGAAGAGCGGAATCGTTGTTCATCATAATTTCACCTAAGCGCTAACTGTACAAACGGCCTGTTGTGTTTCACAACAGGCCTTCCTGCACCCGTTAACTGCCCGGACAATTAGTGTTGTTTCAGTTTGTCTTTATGTTTATTGAGCTGTCGTGCAAGCTTATCAATCAAGCCGTCGATAGCAGCGTACATGTCTTGCCCTTCCGCACTGGCATGGAGCTCACCCCCGTTGACATGCAGGGTCGCATCCGAGATATGAGTCACTTTCTCCACTTTCAATACAACATAGACCTGGTTGATCCTTTCGAAATACTGCTCGAGTTTCGCGAATTTAGCATTCACAAAATCACGTAAAGCCTCAGTAATCTCGACGTTATGTCCTGTGATATTGAGCTGCATAGTGTCTTCCTTATCGGTTGTGTCAGACCAGCTGTTTACGCTGGTTAGACGGCGGAATGGATAAAGACTCTCGATACTTCGCAACAGTTCGGCGTGCCACCATAATACCCTGGTCGGACAGTATGGTGGTTAACTTACTGTCGCTCAGTGGCTTCGCGGGGTTCTCCGCGGCGATCAACTTCTTCACCAGGGCGCGAATGGCCGTTGACGACGCTTCACCGCCGCCCTCGGTATTCACATGGCTGGAGAAGAAATACTTAAGCTCAAAAATACCGCGTGGACTGTGCAGATACTTCTGCGTGGTCACGCGGGAAATGGTTGATTCATGCATCTCGACGGCCTGGGCGATATCCGCCAGCACCATCGGTTTCATATACTCTTCGCCCTGCTCAAAGAACGCCTGCTGCTGTTCGACAATACAGCGGCTTACGCGGAGCAGCGTATCATTTCGGCTCTCCAGACTTTTGATCAACCATCGCGCTTCCTGCAAATTGCTACGAATGTATTGATTATCGGAGTCGTTACGCACGCTGGTGCACATGGAGGCATACTGCTGGTTGATTTGCAGGCGAGGAATGCTGTCTGAGTTCAGTTCAACGACCCAGCGGTCATTGTGTTTTCTGACCAGCACATCCGGGATGACGTACTCGGGTTCGCTGGTCTGAATGGACTGACCGGGGCGCGGATCGAGGGACTGAATCAGATTGACCGCCTCTTTCAGCACCTCTTCTTTCAGGCGCGTGACGCGCATCAGGCTGCGGAAATCGTGATTGGCCAGAAGATCCAGATGGTCGCTGATGATCAAGCGGGCTTCATCAAGCCATGGTGTCTCTTTGCTGAACTGAGAAAGCTGGATAAGCAGGCAGTCGCGCAGATCTTTTGCGGCCACCCCAACCGGATCGAAACGCTGAATGCGCTTCAGAACGGCTTCTATCTCCTCGAGTTCAATCTCTTCGTCACCCATGCTTTCCAGAATTTCGTCCAGCGTGACGGTCAGATAACCAGTGTCATCCACGGCATCGACAATGGATGTCGCTATCGCGCGGTCAGTATCGGAGAAGGGGGTAAGTTCCACCTGCCACATCAGGTAATCCTGCAGTGACTGGGTAGTTTCACCCTGATAAACCGGTAGCTCATCGTCCTGGTAGTCTGCACGCGTACCGGAAGGGGTTCCGGCGGTGTAGATTTCATCCCAGCTGGCATCCAGCGGAAGCTCGTCCGGCATCTCTTTTTGTTCGAGCGCATCGGCGGTGTCGAGTGCTTCAGTATCCTGCGACTGCTGGGTATCTACCTCTTCATGAAGATCGGCTTGCTCCAGCAACGGATTGCTATCCAGCGCTTGCTGGAGCTCCTGCTGGAGTTCTAAGGTGGACAGTTGCAACAGGCGAATCGCCTGCTGTAGCTGCGGCGTCATCGCCAGTTGTTGGCTGAGCCGTAATTGCAAACCTTGCTTCATGTTCAGAGCATTTTTCTCCGGTTCGGCGTTACATTACCTCTACCCTATCAGAGTCTGAAGTCTTCCCCAAGGTAGACACGCTTAACATGATCATCTTCGAGGATCTGCTGCGGCGTACCGTGGGCGATCAGATTGCCCTGGCTCACGATGTATGCGCGTTCGCACACGGCCAGCGTTTCACGGACGTTATGGTCAGTGATCAGTACGCCAAGCCCGCTGTCGCGCAGATGCTCAATGATACGTTTAATGTCGATAACGGAGATGGGGTCAACGCCTGCAAACGGTTCATCCAGAAGGATAAATTTCGGGTTTGCAGCCAGCGCACGCGCAATCTCAACGCGACGGCGTTCACCGCCGGACAGCGCCTGACCGAGGCTGTCGCGCAGATGTTCGATATGGAACTCTTCCATCAGCTCGTTAGCCCGGTCCTGACGCTGTTCGCTGGTCAGATCGTCACGAATTTGCAGGACGGCCATCAGGTTATCAAAGACGCTCAGGCGGCGGAAAATGGAGGCTTCCTGCGGCAGATAGCCGATACCGCGACGCGCACGCGCATGCAGCGGCAGAAGACTGATATCTTCATCATCAATGACGATGTTGCCCGCATCGCGCGACACAATGCCAACGACCATGTAGAAGGTTGTGGTCTTGCCCGCACCGTTAGGGCCAAGCAGGCCTACAATTTCGCCGGAGTTGACGGTCAGACTGACATCTTCTACGACACGGCGGCCCTTATATGCCTTCGCGAGATTTTTTGCAGTTAATGTTGCCATAACGAATTAGTTACTCTTCTTCTGTGCCGGGGCCTGACCCTTACCTTTGTCCTGCAGCTGCGACGGAACCAGCACGGTGGTTACGCGTTTGCCTTTCTCGCTGGAGGCCTGCATTTTTTGCTCTTTCACCAGATAGGTGATCTGGTCGCCGGTGATGTTGCTGTCCAGCTGTTCCAGATAAGCGTTACCGGTCAGGATGACCAGGTCCTTCGCCAGCTCATAGTGCATATGTGTGGCGCGGCCTTTCACGGGTTTGCCGTTATCCTGCATCTGGTAGAAGGTTGCCGGGTTGCCATAGCCATCAATGATCTCTTTGCCTTGCTCGCCACCGGGACGGGTGACGACCACTTTGTCGGCGTTGATTTTAATGGTGCCCTGGGTCATGACGACGTTACCGGTAAAGGTAACGACATTGCCTTGCATATCAAGCGACTGCGTGTCGGACTCGATATGGATAGGCTGGTCAGTATCGCCCGTTACAGCAAGCGCGGGAAGACTGGTCGCCAGCATCGCACTGGCGATAATTACTTTAAGGCTGAGTTTGTTTGTTTTGAATTTCATAGGAGGTTCTAACCTTTTCAATCAGCTCGGCGTTTTTGCTGCGTAAGTTCCCGCGCATTCTTAAACCGCTGGAATTAAATGTTGTGCCATACAGTGTGACCAGATCCTGCGACGTCACGTCCTGGGTCACGAGGTTGATCTGTGCATTATCCGTCGTGATTTTGCGCAGTTGTGAGTCAGCGGTCAGGGCGTTGACTTCAACGTGGCCATACAGATAAAGCATACGGTCATTCGTCAGTTTTGCCCGGTCAGATTTAATCGACCACGTCGGCACTTTGTCTTTATCAAACGTGGTCATGACAGGCTGGGTAAACCACGAAATACCGTCATCTGAAAAATATTCAACATGCTGGGCAATCAGGCGATAGTTCAGCGCACCTTCCGGGCTGTAGACCACGGTGTCACTGTGATCGCTTTTATAGGTTGGCTCGCTCGTATTGACCACTTCCGTCTGCGTATCGTCGCGATCGGCAAGGTTCACGCCAATCAATACCAGTGCGACAAGCGAAAGCAGAATGATAACCCAACGTCTGGTTTTACTCATATCGATTGCCCTTTGGCCTCATCAAGCTTGCCCTGCGCCAGCAAAAGCAGATCGCAGACTTCACGTACGGCACCACGGCCACCGTTGATATGGGTGACATAGTCAGCGCGCGGGATCAGCAGCGGATGCGCATCGGCCACGGCGATACTCAGACCGACTTCAGCCATCACCGGCCAGTCAATCAGATCGTCCCCGACATAGGCCACGTTTTCCGGCGCGACGGCCAGTTTACCCAGTAAATCGTTGAACGCCGCCATCTTATCGGACTGACCCTGATACAGATGGGTAATGCCTAACGTTTCACAACGGTCTTCTACCAGTTTAGCTTTCCGACCGGTGATGATGGCAACGTCGATGCCTGATGTGAGCGCACAACGAATACCGTAGCCATCGCGAACGTTAAACGCTTTCAACTCTTCACCATTATTGCCCATGTAAATCAGGCCATCAGAGAGTACCCCATCCACATCCAGGATGAGCAGGCGAATGTTTTCCGCCTTTGTCATCATATGGGTACTGACCGGACCATAACAGGTTGCAAGGGATGCACCCGCATTACTCATTGTCTTATCCTTCATTACACTACGCCTGCGCGCAGCAGATCATGCATATGTACCACACCCAGCAACTGGTCGCCATCGGCAACCATCACTGAGGTGATATGACGGGACTGCATCAGGTTCAGCACATCCACCGCCAGCGTACCCGGACGAACACGGATACCGCCGGACGTCATCACATCAGCGATGCCCAGCGTGCGAACATCAACACCCATGTCGAACACGCGGCGCAGGTCGCCATCGGTGAAGATCCCCTGGATCTTCATCAGGTCGTCGCACACAACCGTCATACCCAGATTCTTGCGGGTGATCTCCAGCAGCGCATCGCGCAGGGAGGCCTCTTTACTGACGTGAGGGATCTCATCGCCAGTGTGCATAATATCGTTAACCCGAAGCAGAAGCTTACGCCCGAGCGCGCCGCCTGGGTGGGAAAGCGCGAAATCTTCCGGGGTAAAACCGCGGGCTTCCAGCAACGCAACGGCAAGCGCATCGCCCATGACCAGCGCAGCGGTCGTACTGGACGTTGGAGCAAGACCCAGCGGGCAGGCTTCTTTAGGCACTTTCACGCACAGATGAATATCTGCCGCGCGCGCCATGCTACTTTCCGGGCGGCTGGTCATGCAAATAAGCGGAACCCGCAGCCGCTTCAGCACGGGGATCAGCGCCAGGATCTCATTAGACTCACCGGAGTTCGATAGCGCGATGACGATATCCTGCGGCGTTACCATGCCCAGATCGCCGTGCGCGGCTTCCCCCGGGTGTACAAAGAAGGAAGAGGTTCCGGTGCTGGCAAACGTTGCCGCCATTTTGCGCCCAATGTGACCGGACTTGCCCATGCCCATCACCACGACTTTACCGGCACAGTAGAACATCTTCTCACATGCCAGACTAAAATCCTGATTAATGTACTGATCTAACTGCGCCAGACCTTCACGTTCAATCTCCAGAACCTCTTTACCTGCTTTCTGAAAGTCAAAACCCGGCTGCAATTCTATTTGCGACATAATGCGTTTCCGTTTACCCAGAGAGAAGAGGCGAAAGCCAGTACAGCATCGCCATCCATACGATAAATCCACCCGTCAGCAGCGCCCCTGCGCCTTTGCCGATCTGTCGTTGCCGCCGCCAGCAGAGCAGGGCAAAAATGACGCTGACCAGCAACATCACCCCGTAATCGCGTGAGAATGCCAGGGGGTTAAAAGGCCCGGGCGTTATCAGGGCCGGCAGGCCCATCACGATGGCGATATTAAAAATGTTTGAACCGATAATATTGCCTATGGCAATGTCATCTTCACCTTTACGTGCCCCTGCGATAGCGGTGGCAAGTTCTGGCAGACTGGTGCCAATGGCAATGACCGTCAGGCCAATGGTGAGCTCACTCATGGCGAAATAGTTCGCCAGCACCGTGGCGTTATCGACGACCATGCGCGTGGCCATCGGCATGATGATCAGCGCGACGCCGAGCCACAGCAGCGCCACAGGCAGCGTGCCTTCACGCGGGAGTTCGGCGACCTGCTCTCGCGTCAGGCTGTCCTGGCCCTGTTTTTCTGCCAGACGGGCGATTTTAACACTATACAGCAGCCAGATAACGGCCAGCGCCAGCAAGAAAATGCCGTCACCGTAGCTCAGTACGCCATCATAAAATACGCACCCTGCCAGCAGGCTTACGATTAACATTAGCGGCAATTCACGGCGCAGAACATCAGAATGCACGCGAAATGGATGGAGCAGGGCCGCCAGGCCAAGGATCAGTAAGATATTGACGATGTTGGAACCAATCGCGGTGCCGACGGCAAGGTCTAACTGACCGTGCAGTGATGCCGTGACAGAGACGATGATTTCAGGAAGCGAGGTGCCGACACTGACCACGGTCATCCCGATGACGACAGGCGGTACGCCTGTCAGGCGGCACAGGATAGATGCAGCAAATACCAAACGGTCAGCACTGTAGACCACCAAAAGTAAACCAATTATTAACAGTGCTGTTGCTAAAAGCATCAAAAGTCCTTTCTTCAGGTATACTCGTCGGTCCATCGCGCAGGAATGGAATGGCAGGACTGCATACAGTCTGAGGCGTAACGAATTCCTAATTTTGACTTTATGCGCCGGAAAAGTAAAACAAATGCCAGCTTTCGCTAACCTCAACGGCTAATATTCTGTAAAAATGCTGAGTTTAGGGCTGATTCAGTCTGCATGCTTAACGTGAGCAGGGTAAGAAAGGAACCATAAATGAGCCAAACTATGGCGAATTTAGTTGATGTCCGGGGTGTGAGTTTTTCTCGCGCCAACAGATTGATATTCGATGATATTTCGTTGACCGTACCGCGTGGCAAGATCACTGCCATCATGGGGCCGTCCGGGATCGGTAAAACGACCCTGCTGCGCCTTATTGGTGGTCAGATCCCACCCGATAGCGGTGAAATCCTCTTTGACGGCGAAAACATCCCGGAGATGTCACGATCGCGCCTGTATACTGTTCGTAAACGCATGAGTATGCTTTTCCAGTCGGGAGCGTTGTTCACGGACATGAACGTCTTTGATAACGTGGCTTATCCGCTGCGCGAACACACCAGTCTGCCGCCAGAGCTGCTGAAAAGTACGGTGATGATGAAGCTTGAAGCCGTGGGACTGCGAGGGGCTGCAAAACTGATGCCCTCAGAGCTGTCCGGCGGTATGGCACGCCGCGCTGCGCTGGCACGCGCCATCGCCTTAGAACCCGATTTAATCATGTTCGACGAACCGTTCGTCGGGCAGGACCCTATTACGATGGGCGTGCTGGTGAAGCTCATCTCTGAACTGAACAGCGCGCTCGGCGTAACCTGCATAGTGGTTTCTCACGATGTACCGGAAGTGTTGAGCATCGCCGACTATGCCTACATTGTGGCAGACAAAAGGATCGTCGCGCATGGCAGCGCTCAGGCGTTGCAGGAAAACTGCGATCCGCGTGTACGGCAGTTCCTCGACGGCATTGCGGATGGGCCTGTGCCGTTCCGCTATCCGGCGGGCGACTATCGTGACGATTTACTGGGAATAGGGAGTTAAGCCACTGATGCTGTTAAATGCATTGGCCGCTCTTGGACACCGTGGCATAAAAACCATCAGGACGTTCGGGCGCGCCGGATTGATGTTGTTCAACGCGCTGGTCGGCAAGCCGGAATTTCGTAAGCATGCACCGCTACTGGTGCGGCAGCTCTATAATGTCGGCGTGCTGTCGATGCTCATCATCATTGTCTCCGGTCTGTTTATCGGCATGGTGCTGGGGCTGCAGGGCTACCTCGTTCTGACGACCTACAGCGCCGAAACCAGCCTCGGCATGCTGGTGGCGCTGTCGCTGCTGCGTGAACTGGGGCCGGTGGTGGCGGCGCTGTTGTTCGCCGGGCGTGCAGGGTCGGCTTTGACCGCTGAAATTGGCCTGATGCGTGCGACCGAGCAGCTTTCCAGCATGGAGATGATGGCGGTCGACCCGCTGCGTCGCGTGATCTCGCCACGCTTCTGGGCGGGGGTGATTTCCTTACCGCTCCTGACAATTCTCTTTGTCGCCGTGGGTATCTGGGGCGGCTCGCTGGTTGGCGTTCACTGGAAGGGCATCGATGCGGGCTTCTTCTGGTCGGCCATGCAGGACGCCATCGATCTGCGAATGGATCTGGTTAACTGTCTGATTAAAAGCGTGGTATTTGCCATTACGGTCACCTGGATCGCCTTGTTCAATGGCTATGATGCGATCCCGACCTCGGCGGGCATCAGCCGTGCAACTACACGTACTGTCGTACATTCGTCGCTGGCCGTACTGGGTCTGGATTTTGTGCTCACCGCACTGATGTTTGGGAATTGAGTTCATGCAAACGAGAAAAAATGAAATTTGGGTCGGCGTGTTCCTGTTACTGGCGTTGCTGGCCGCGCTGTTTATCTGCCTGAGAGCGGCGGATATCACGTCTGTGCGCACCGAGCCGACTTATCGCATTTATGCGACCTTTGATAACATCGGCGGGCTGAAGGCGCGCTCGCCGGTACGTATAGGCGGGGTGGTCATCGGGCGCGTCTCTGACATTACGCTTGATGAGAAAACCTATCTGCCGCGCGTGTCGATGGATATTGAAGAGCGTTATAACCATATCCCGGACACCAGCTCGCTTTCTATCCGCACTTCCGGCCTGTTGGGTGAGCAATATCTGGCGCTTAACGTCGGTTTTGAAGACCCGGAGCTGGGAACGACTATCCTTAAAGACGGTAGCGTAATCCAGGATACGAAGTCCGCGATGGTACTGGAGGATATGATTGGTCAGTTCCTTTATAACAGTAAAGGAGATGATAAGAAGTCCGACGCTGCCCCTGCGCAGAGCGAAGATCCTGCCAGTGTCGCACCGACACCAGGCACGACGAATTAATTTCAGGAGAAGTCATTCATGTTTAAACGACTGTTAATGGTTGCCATGCTGGTCATTGCCCCTCTCACCGCGGTGCATGCTGCGGATCAGAGTAACCCGTACAAACTGATGGATGAGGCTGCGAAGAAGACCTTCGACCGGCTTAAAAACGAACAGCCGAAAATTCGTTCCAATCCTGATTATCTGCGCGACGTGGTTGATCAAGAGCTGCTGCCGTATGTGCAGATCAAATATGCGGGTGCGCTGGTTCTGGGCCGTTACTACAAAGACGCGACCCCGGCGCAGCGCGACGCCTATTTTGCCGCGTTCCGTGAATACCTGAAACAGGCTTACGGTCAGGCACTGGCGATGTATCACGGTCAGACCTATCAAATTGCGCCAGAGCAGCCGCTGGGCGACGCGACTATCATTCCTATCCGCGTCACGATTATCGATCCTAATGGCCGTCCGCCAGTGCGCCTGGACTTCCAGTGGCGTAAAAACAGCCAGACCGGTCACTGGCAGGCCTATGACATGATTGCGGAAGGGGTGAGCATGATCACCACTAAACAGAACGAGTGGAGTGACCTGCTGCGCACCAAAGGCATTGATGGCCTGACCGCACAGCTGCAGTCTATCTCGCGTCAGAAAATCTCTCTGGACGAGAAGAAGTAATGTCGGATCAACTGAGCTGGTCGCGTGAGGGTGAGACGTTGAAGCTGACGGGTGAACTCGACCAGGATCTGCTGAACCCGCTCTGGGACAAACGTTTTGAAGCGATGCAGGGCGTGACGGTTATCGATCTGAGCGGCATTTCACGGGTGGACACGGCAGGCGTCGCGCTGCTGGCCCATCTTGTTGCCGTGGGGAAAAAGCAGGGGACAAGCGTTACGCTGCACGCGGCGAGCGATAATGTGGTCACCCTGGCCCAGCTCTATAATCTCCCTCAGGACGTACTGCCTCGTTAATATTTTCAGTGCGTTACTTCTGAAAGCCCTGACAGATTCATCGTCGGGGCTTTTTGCTTGTTTAAGACGACGCCACTTTGCTCTAAGATGTTGGGCTTGTTTTCACTATCAGATGATTAAGAACCCATGGAAAATCATGAAATCCAGACAGTGCTGATGAATGCACTCTCCCTTCAGGAAGCCCACGTCACTGGCGATGGCAGTCACTTCCAGGTTATTGCTGTGGGTGAGATGTTCGACGGTATGAGCCGTGTGAAGAAACAGCAGGCTGTATACGCGCCGCTGATGGAATACATTGCGGATAACCGCATCCATGCCCTGTCGATTAAAGCGTTCACCCCTCAAGAGTGGGCACGCGATCGCAAACTAAACGGTTTTTGAGTTGTGGGCGACACGCCCGCAGCACGGTTGAATTTATAAGAGAGCACACAATGGATAAATTTCGTGTACAGGGGCCAACGCGTCTCCAGGGCGAAGTCACAATTTCTGGCGCAAAAAATGCCGCGCTGCCCATCCTCTTTGCTGCGCTGCTCGCGGAAGAGCCGGTAGAAATTCAGAACGTACCGAAGCTGAAAGATATCGACACCACCATGAAGTTGCTCAGCCAGCTGGGCACCAAAGTTGAGCGTAACGGTTCCGTCTGGATCGACGCCAGCAACGTTAACAACTTTTCTGCACCTTACGATCTGGTGAAAACCATGCGTGCATCCATCTGGGCGCTTGGCCCGCTGGTGGCACGTTTTGGTCAGGGTCAGGTTTCCCTGCCGGGTGGCTGCGCAATCGGCGCACGTCCGGTTGATCTGCACATCTTTGGCCTGGAGAAACTGGGCGCCGAGATCAAACTCGAAGAAGGTTATGTTAAAGCGTCTGTGAATGGCCGCCTGAAAGGCGCGCACATTGTCATGGACAAAGTGAGCGTTGGTGCCACCGTCACCATCATGTCTGCGGCAACGCTGGCAGAAGGTACTACCATCATCGAAAACGCCGCGCGTGAACCGGAGATTGTGGATACCGCGAACTTCCTCGTAGCGCTGGGTGCGAAGATTACCGGCCAGGGCACCGACCGTATCACCATCGAAGGCGTTGAGCGTCTGGGCGGCGGTGTGTACCGCGTCCTGCCAGACCGTATCGAAACCGGGACGTTCCTGGTTGCTGCCGCGATTTCAGGCGGGAAAATTACCTGCCGCAACGCGCAGCCAGATACCCTGGATGCGGTGCTGGCGAAACTGCGTGACGCAGGCGCTGATATCGAAATCGGTGAAGACTGGATCAGCCTGGACATGCACGGCAACCGTCCAAAAGCGGTAAACGTGCGTACAGCTCCGCATCCTGCTTTCCCGACTGATATGCAGGCGCAGTTCACCCTGTTAAACCTGGTGGCAGAAGGGACGGGGTTCATTACCGAGACCATCTTTGAAAACCGCTTTATGCACGTACCGGAACTGATCCGTATGGGCGCACATGCTGAGATCGAGAGTAATACCGTGATTTGCCACGGCGTTGAGAAACTGTCTGGTGCTCAGGTGATGGCAACCGATCTGCGTGCATCTGCAAGCCTGGTGCTGGCGGGTTGTATTGCGGAAGGGACGACGGTCGTTGATCGTATTTATCACATCGATCGTGGCTATGAACGTATCGAAGATAAACTGCGAGCGCTGGGTGCGAATATCGAGCGTGTGAAGGGCGAGTAATCGTTCCGGCAGCCCCCTGCCAGAAATGACCGGGGGGTTGCTGTTCCTGTCAAAAAAACCGCTATTCCTGCGGGTCTTTCTTCACTTTCCTCTGGCGGATCATGCGCGATCTGTCGATAAATTCATGGGTAATGGGATCGTGGTAACGCGAAGGCCAGATCACCCACGGATGCGTATCCAGCGCCGTCGCAATGATCAATTCTCCCTTCGGCCAGGGGCGCGTCAGGGCATTTGCCAGGGTTGAAGAACTCAGGCCATGGCGGCGAGATTCCGCAGCCAGTGATGTGCCTTTTTTGCGCAGTGCCGCAATGATATCTGCTGTGTGCCAGTCGATAAATTTCGTGTCCATAACGCTGTCCTTAAGTTCGGATTCACTTACGCCATTTCGTCTGAAACGACTGGCCTTACTATACCCATTTCAATTTCTTGTTCTAAAAAGTTCGCGTTACTGGTAGGGATATTCAGAATAAGGCATGGCTTTATTCATGCGGTCTGTAAACCGGTGCATTTACGTGAAAGAGGAATATACAGGTGTGTACTGGAATCTCCCCGCGAGGTCCGCGGGGAGGGGAGTGCAGGATTAACGGTCGCGCTGAACGGCGATATGGGCAAGGCCAATGAGCGCATCGCGCCATGGGCTGTCCGGAATGACCTGAAGTGCGGCGATGGCTTTATCCGCCTCTTCTTCGGCACGCTGACGCGTCCAGTCCAGCGATCCGCAAATGGCCATTGTTTCCAGCACGGGTTCCAGAAGATGACGACCATTTCCCTGCTCGATCGCTTCACGGATCATTTTCGCCTGGTCGGCTGACCCGTTGCGCATCGCGTGGAGTAGCGGCAGCGTCGGTTTGCCTTCGTTCAGGTCATCGCCCACGTTTTTGCCGAGCGTTTCACCGTCTGCACTGTAATCCAGCAAATCATCAATCAGCTGGAATGCGGTGCCCAGATAACGGCCATAGTCCTGCAGCCCTTTTTCCTGGGCTTCGCTACAGCCAGCCAGAATGCCGGAACACTGTGCAGCCGCTTCAAACAGGCGCGCAGTTTTGCTGTAAATCACGCGCATGTAGTTTTCTTCGGTGATGTCAGGGTCGTTGACGTTCATCAACTGAAGCACTTCGCCCTCAGCAATCACGTTAACGGCTTCAGACATGACCTCCAGCACTTTCAGCGAACCCAGGCTGGTCATCATCTGGAAGGCACGGGTATAGATAAAATCCCCCACCAGGACGCTGGCAGCATTGCCAAAGGCGGCGTTGGCGGTGGCTTTACCCCGGCGCATGTCTGATTCATCCACAACATCATCATGAAGAAGCGTCGCAGTGTGAATAAATTCGATCAGTGCCGCGATCGTGACGTGAGCATTTCCCTGATAGCCGACGGCTCGGGCGGCCAGGATGGCAATCATCGGGCGAATGCGTTTACCGCCGCCGCTGACGATGTAATAGCCCAACTGATTGATCAGCTGAACGTCAGAATTGAGTTGCTCCAGGATTGCTGCATTCACACCCGCCATATCTCGCGCGGTTAACTCGTTGATTTTTTCTAAATTCATCGCAAAAGCCGGGCTTTTTATCCTGTTTATCCCATCTTCAATGGGGTAACGAAGGGTTAGGTTTATCAATAGTAGTGCTGATTGTACTGAAAAAACGGCTCAGATAAACGTTACCTTACGCGTTGTGTTTTTTTTCTTCATGTATTGATGGTAGCACTTGTCAAAGGCTCGCGTTTTGCGTAATATTCGCGCCCTATTGTGAATATTTATAGCGCACTCTGATTCATACGAGGATGTGCGCGGAAGCGGAGTTTATATGTACGCGGTTTTCCAAAGTGGTGGTAAACAACACCGAGTAAGCGAAGGTCAGACCGTTCGCCTGGAAAAGCTGGACATCGCAACTGGCGAATCTGTTGAGTTCGCAGAAGTTCTGATGATCGCAAACGGTGAAGAAGTCAAAATCGGCGTTCCTTTCGTTGATGGCGGCGTTATCAAAGCTGAAGTTGTTGCTCACGGTCGTGGCGAGAAAGTTAAAATCGTTAAGTTTCGTCGTCGTAAACACTACCGTAAGCAGCAGGGCCACCGTCAGTGGTTCACTGATGTGAAAATTACTGGCATCAGCGCCTAAGACCTGAGGAGAGATTTAAATGGCACATAAAAAGGCTGGCGGCTCCACACGTAACGGTCGCGATTCAGAAGCTAAACGCCTGGGCGTTAAGCGTTTCGGTGGCGAATCCGTTCTGGCGGGTAGCATCATTGTTCGTCAACGTGGCACCAAATTCCACGCTGGCAACAACGTAGGTTGCGGTCGTGACCACACTCTGTTTGCTAAAGCAGACGGTAAAGTGAAATTTGAAGTTAAAGGCCCGAACAACCGTAAATACATCAGCATCGTTGCTGAGTAAGGTTTTCTCGGTCCGGTAACGGATTAAAGCCCCGCAACCTGTTGCGGGGCTTTTTACATTGGAAACCCGGTAATTTTTTCTGTAGGGAAAACGGGCATGAAGCAGCAGGCCGGCATTGGTATTCTTTTGGCGCTCACGACCGCAATGTGCTGGGGTGCGCTGCCGATTGCAATGAAGCAGGTACTGGAAGTGATGGAGCCGCCAACGGTGGTATTTTATCGCTTTCTGATGGCAAGTATCGGCCTTGGGGCCATCCTCGCGATCAAAGGTAAGCTTCCGCCGTTGCGTATCTTCCGTAAACCGCGCTGGCTGGTGTTGCTGGCTATCGCGACGGGTGGCCTGTTCGGTAACTTCATACTGTTCAGTTCTTCCCTGCAGTATCTTAGCCCCACGGCGTCGCAGGTGATTGGTCAGCTTTCACCGGTCGGCATGATGGTCGCCAGCGTCTTTATCCTCAAAGAGAAGATGCGTGGCACGCAAATTATCGGGGCGAGCATGTTGCTCTGTGGTCTGGTGATGTTCTTCAACACCAGTCTGATAGAGATTTTTACCCGACTGACGGATTACACCTGGGGTGTGATCTTCGGAGTGGGAGCAGCAACGGTTTGGGTGAGTTATGGCGTCGCGCAAAAGGTGTTATTGCGTCGTTTGGCCTCACAGCAGATCCTCTTTTTGCTGTACACTTTGTGTACAATAGCATTATTGCCGTTAGCAAAACCGGGTGTGATTACCCAGCTTAGCGACTGGCAACTGGCGTGCCTCATTTTTTGTGGGCTGAACACGCTGGTCGGTTATGGCGCGCTGGCCGAAGCGATGGCGCGCTGGCAGGCAGCACAGGTGAGCGCACTCATTACGCTTACCCCGCTGTTTACGCTGTTATTTTCAGATTTGTTATCAATGGCCTGGCCCGATGTCTTCGTCAGACCGATGCTCAACATGTTGGGCTATCTCGGTGCGTTTGTCGTGGTTGCGGGCGCGATGTATTCCGCCATTGGTCATCGTCTTTGGGGGCGTTGGCGCAAAAATGAAGCGGTCGTAGTAGTCCCCCGCTCAGGCGAATGAGTTACGGAGAGTAAAATGAAGTTTGTTGATGAAGCGACAATCCTGGTCGTGGCAGGTGATGGCGGCAATGGTTGCGTGAGCTTCCGCCGTGAGAAATATATTCCACGTGGCGGTCCTGACGGCGGTGACGGCGGGGACGGCGGTGACGTGTGGCTGGAGGCGGATGAGAACCTCAACACGCTGATCGACTACCGTTTCGAAAAATCCTTCCGCGCTGAGCGTGGTCAGAACGGTCAAAGCCGTGACTGTACGGGCAAACGCGGTAAAGACGTGACCATTAAGGTTCCGGTCGGTACGCGTGTGATTGACCAGGGGACGGGCGAAACCATGGGCGATATGACCAAACACGGTCAGCGTCTGATGGTGGCGAAAGGCGGCTGGCACGGTCTGGGTAACAGCCGTTTCAAATCGTCCGTAAACCGTACCCCGCGTCAGAAAACGATGGGTACGCCGGGCGACAAGCGCGATCTGCAGCTGGAGCTGATGCTTCTGGCCGATGTCGGGATGCTGGGTATGCCAAACGCCGGTAAATCGACGTTTATTCGTGCGGTCTCTGCAGCCAAGCCAAAAGTGGCGGATTATCCGTTTACCACGCTGGTACCAAGCCTGGGCGTTGTCCGTATGGATAACGAGAAGAGCTTTGTGGTTGCTGATATCCCGGGTCTGATTGAAGGTGCTGCAGAAGGTGCCGGTCTGGGTATCCGCTTCCTGAAACACCTTGAGCGCTGCCGCGTACTGCTGCATCTCATCGATATCGATCCAATCGACGGTTCCGATCCGGTAGAAAATGCCCGCATCATTATCGGCGAGCTGGAAAAATACAGCGAAAAACTGGCGAACAAGCCGCGCTGGCTGGTCTTTAACAAGATCGATCTGATGGATAAAGCCGAAGCGGAAGCGAAAGCGAAAGCCATTGCTGAAGCGATGGGCTGGGAAGATAAATACTACCTGATCTCCGCGGCAAGCCAGGTTGGCGTGAAAGATCTGTGCTGGGATGTGATGACCTTTATCATCGAGAACCCGGTTGTTCAGGCTGAAGAAGCGAAACAGCCAGAAAAAGTCGAATTCATGTGGGATGACTACCACCGCCAACAGCTCGAAGAGCTGGAAGTGGAAGAGGAAGAAGACTGGGACGACGACTGGGATGAAGACGACGAAGAAGGTGTCGAGTTCATCTACAAGCACTAATCGCAGTTTAAAGCCCCCGGAAGGGGGCTTTTTTATTGCAGGCTGGACGGCAACCAGCAGCTGGCGATTAAGCCGCCCTCAGCACCATTCTCCAGCGTCAGCTTGCCGTGGTGGAGCTGCACGATACGTTGCACAATGCTCAGCCCCAGGCCGCTGCCACCGTAGCGCTGGTCAAGACGACGGAACGGTTCAGTAATCAACTGGCGGTGCGCTTCATCTATCCCCGGCCCCTGATCGATAACGCTGACCTGTGTTCCCCCGTCAACGTCGGCCAGAGTCACGCGAATCGTTGTGCCTGACGGACTGTAGCGCCCGGCGTTCTCAAGCAGATTGCGCAGCATCAAACGCAGAAGTACCGCATCACCCTGCACCGTGAGCGGACTTTTGTCCGGCCATATCACCGTGTGCTCTTTGGCTTCATGTCCAAGACCGAGCGGCATGATGATATCGTCTGTCCAGTTGACGGTTTCATAGTGACCGCTCGCCATCGCCTGTCCGGCACGGGACAACATCAGCAGTTGCTCAACCGTGTGCATCAGCTGATCGATACGGGTAATTAACGTCGTGGCCTGTGGAGAGCCAGACTGTGCCATCAGTTCCAGATGCAGTCTGATCCCCGCAAGCGGCGTTCGCAGCTCGTGAGCGGCGTCCGCGGTGAAGAGACGTTCCTGTTGAATGGTGTGATCCAAACGGGCGAGGAGCTGGTTGAGCGAGGTTGTGACGGCACCAATTTCTTCCATGTCGGAATAGACAGGGAGCGGGGTTAAGTTATCCGCCGAGCGGTTCGCCAGGCTGACGCGCAGTTGATTCAGCGGCCGGGTTATCCAGGTGACCGCCCAGAATGAGAAGCACAGCGTAAAACCGACCATCACCAGAGAGGGGACCAGCAGCGAGGCAATCGCTTCACGGATCTCTTTCTCGACATGATTATTGCGCGATTTCGCCGAGAGCGTTTCGTTGACCAGAAAACCAATCTGTTCACGGCTTTCATGCCAGAGCCAGATCACGCTTATCAGCTGGAAAAATAACAGAATGACCGCCAGCAGAACCATTAATCGCCGACGCATGCTGTTCATTTCTGGCTCTCCAGACGATAGCCTACGCCACGGACAGTTTTAATCCGGTCTTTACCCAGTTTGCGACGCAGATTGTGAATATGCACTTCGAGGGTATTTGAGCCCGGATCGTCCTGCCAGGAGTAAATATCCTGCTGCAGGGTTTCGCGGTGTACCGTTTGTCCGCTGCGCATAATCAGGCGCGTCAGCAGCGCGAACTCTTTAGGGGTTACTTCAACCGGTAGGGACTGGCACAGCACCTGCTGGGTTTGCAGATTCAGCGTAATATCGCCGTCGGTCAGTAAGTTATCGCTGTGTCCCTGATAACGACGAATCAACGCCCGTACCCGCGCCTGAAGCTCCGCAAGGGCAAACGGTTTCACCAGGTAATCATCAGCGCCAGAATCGAGGCCGTTGATACGATCTTCAATGGCATCCCGTGCCGTCAGGATCAATACCGGATTGGCGATACCCCGGCGGCGCCACTGGCTTAGCTGCGTAGCGCCGTCTTTATCCGGTAAGCCTAAATCGAGGATCACCAGACTGTATTCGCCGCTCTGGATCAGGGCATCCGCCTCAGCCGCCGTGGCGGCGCAGTCGAGGGCATATCCTTCATTGGCCAGCGCCAGAGCCAGCCCTTCCTGCAATAACAGATCGTCTTCAACTATGAGTAGTTTCATCGCTAGTTATTCTGGTAGATGTCCTTATAAAGCCTGCTTTCGAAGCGAACCAGTGGAATACGACGATTACGCTGGTCGGTCGGTTCGACGGCATAGCCGGAAAGATACTGCACGAATGCCATGCGTTGCCCGCTGGCGGTAGTGATGAAGCCTGCAAGGTTATAAACCCCCTGCAGTGAACCTGTCTTGGCTGAAACTTTTCCGTCCACCCCGGCCGCATGAAGGCCGGCACGGTACTGAAGTGAACCGTCATGCCCGGCGAGTGGCAGCATCGAAATAAAGTTTAGCTCAGTGTCATGTTGTGCAATGTACTGAAGTACTTGCATCATCGTTGCCGGGGAGATCAAATTATGCCGCGATAACCCGGAGCCATCGACGGCAATGGTGTTGCCAAGATCGATCCCCGCCTGTTGGCGCAGGATCTGACGCACGGCGTCGGAACCCGCACGCCAGGTTCCTGGCACGCCGAAACGCGCGTGACCAATCATGCGGAACACCGTGTCAGCAATCATGTTGTCAGACTTTTTCAGCATAATCCGTAGCAAATCGTGCAGCGGCGCAGATTGTTTGCTGGCGATGACCGTACCGGGTTGATTGACCTGCGTCTGGCGCAGCAGGGTACCGGAATAGGTTATTCCCGCCTGCTTCAGTTCATCCTTGAGAATGGCACCCGCATAGCTTGCGCCATCCTGTATCGCAAAGGCCAGCGGCAGCGGGTCGGCGCGCTGTGTCAGGCACCCGGTCAGCGTGAAGCGGTTAAGATCGCCTGGCACCACGTCCAGCTCGCAATACTGCGCATCCGGGGAGCCTTTTGCGAGGGTACGAACCTGGCTAAACATCGTCACCGGGTAGTAAGACGCCACGCGAATAAACGCTAAGTCATCCGGTTTTGGCGCGCTATAGAGTGAAATGGAGAAGCAGTTACGATCCACAATCGCGGCGGCTGGCGGAGCGCTAAAGCACTGCGTCATGTCGTTCCACGGCCATCCTGGCGCTTTATCGTGGCTGGCAAAAATAGAGGTGTCGATCAACACATTGCCATCAATCTTCTGCACGCCAGATTTTTTCAGCGACGCGACCATGTTGCGGATATCCTGGCGTTTAAACGTAGGATCTCCCCCGAAACGAGCGATAAGATCGCCTTTCAGTTCGCCACCCTCGATGTTGCCTTTGGTCTCGAGCGTGGTGGTAAAACGGAAGTCAGGTCCAAGCTGAAGCAGGGCGGCGAGTGCGGTGATCACCTTCTGGGTACTGGCAGGCAGCGCCATCTGTTGACTGTGATAGTCAATCTCTGGCGACTGCGCCCCGACCTTCTGCACCATCAAGGCAAGGTTGGCACCTGCGGGGAGCTGATTAATGTACTCATCAACATTCGCGGCCTGAACGCTGAACGCTATACTGGTAGTCAATCCGATGATAAATCTGGAAAATCGCATAATCTCGCGCTAACAACCCGAAAACAAACCGTCATACTACGGTGCATAGCACTGCAAAGTAAACGATGACCCATAGTGAACTTCGCGGTAAAATGCGTATCAAATTGAAAATTGTTGCTGACCTGGGGCTTCGCTCCCGGGTCGGTTTTCTTTTTGCTTCTGGCCCGCTCATGGGGGCCGGGGCAGGGAACACTGCTCCCAACAGGAATGTTTAAGAGGTATAACAAATGCAAGCTATTCCGATGACCTTACGTGGTGCCGAAAAACTGCGCGAAGAGCTGGATTTTCTGAAATCCGTTCGTCGCCCTGAAATCATCGCCGCTATCGCGGATGCGCGTGAGCATGGCGACCTGAAAGAGAATGCTGAATACCACGCGGCGCGTGAGCAGCAGGGCTTCTGTGAAGGGCGTATTAAAGATATCGAAGCAAAACTGTCCAATGCGCAGGTTATCGATATCACCAAAATGCCTAACAATGGCCGCGTCATTTTTGGTTCAACCGTTACCGTGCTGAACCTGGACAATGACGAAGAGCAGACTTATCGTATCGTGGGTGATGATGAAGCGGACTTTAAACAGAATCTCATTTCGGTGAACTCCCCGATTGCTCGCGGCCTGATTGGCAAAGAGCAGGATGATGTTGTCACTATCCGCACCCCGGGTGGCGAAGTGGAATACGAAATTATTAAGGTTGAATACCTGTAATTCGCATCTCGACTAAGATGTTGATACATTGTAAAGAAAAGAAAAAGGCCGCATAGCGGCCTTTTATCAACTCAAGGAGCGTGGCATTTTGCTCACCTGCTGACAGAAATCCCTCGTTTTACACAGAAAATGTGTTCGATTCAGGATATCCTTAGCGTGGCAGCGAGATTTTACGCTCTTTAGATGGGCGATAGAGCACCAGCGTTTTACCGATGACCTGTACATTACAGGCACCCGTTTCACGCACGATGGCTTCCACGATCAGGTTTTTAGTGTCTCGGTCTTCAGAGGCGATTTTCACCTTGATCAGCTCGTGGTGTTCCAGCGCTTGTTCAATCTCGGCAAGCACCCCTTCGGTCAAACCATTGTTGCCAAGCATGACTACAGGCTTGAGCGGATGTGCCAGACCTTTAAGGTGCTGTTTTTGTTTAGTACTCAGATTCATCGTATATTTTTGCTTACGTTGGGATTGAAAACGGTTCATTCTACCGCCATCTCCCTTATATCGCCAAATAGCTGCGTAGAAATTTACGTCACAGGCAAGTAACGATGAACCAGGACGGAAATGTTAAATGACAGGTAAAAAGCGTTCTGCCAGCTCCAGCCGCTGGCTTCAGGAACACTTTAGCGATAAATATGTTCAACAGGCACAGAAAAAGGGGTTGCGTTCCCGTGCCTGGTTTAAACTTGATGAAATACAGCAAAGTGACAAACTTTTTAAGCCGGGAATGACGGTTGTCGATCTCGGTGCAGCACCTGGCGGATGGTCCCAGTATGCGGTTACGCAGATCGGCGGAACGGGCCGAATCATCGCATGCGACCTTTTACCAATGGATCCCATCGTCGGTGTCGACTTCCTTCAGGGCGACTTTCGTGATGAATTAGTGCTGAAAGCGCTACTTGAGCGTGTAGGTGATAGTAAGGTCCAGGTTGTCATGTCAGATATGGCACCAAATATGTGTGGAACACCGGCGGTGGATATCCCCCGCGCCATGTATTTGGTGGAGCTAGCGTTAGAAATGTGTCGTGATGTACTAGCGCCTGGTGGTAGTTTTGTTGTGAAGGTGTTTCAGGGCGAAGGTTTCGAGGAGTATCTTAAGGAAATTCGCTCCCTGTTTGCGAAGGTTAAAGTTCGTAAGCCGGACTCTTCCCGGGCCCGTTCCCGAGAAGTGTATATTGTAGCGACCGGGCGAAAATGATAACCCGCGTCTTTCAGACGAAAGTTTGAATGACACGGGATATAGAGTATCCTGACGCTGTTTTTAACACAGTTGTAATATGAGGTTAATCCCTTGAGTGACATGGCGAAAAACCTAATACTCTGGCTGGTCATTGCCGTTGTGCTGATGTCAGTATTCCAGAGCTTTGGGCCCAGCGAGTCGAATGGCCGCAAGGTGGATTATTCTACCTTCCTGCAGGAGGTCAATCAGGACCAGGTTCGCGAAGCGCGTATCAACGGACGTGAGATCAACGTTACCAAGAAAGATAGTAACCGTTACACGACTTACATCCCGGTGAACGATCCTAAGCTGCTTGATAACCTTCTGACCAAAAACGTCAAGGTGGTAGGCGAGCCGCCAGAAGAACCAAGCCTGCTGGCTTCTATCTTCATCTCCTGGTTCCCGATGCTACTTCTTATTGGCGTCTGGATCTTCTTTATGCGCCAGATGCAGGGCGGCGGTGGCAAAGGTGCCATGTCGTTCGGTAAGAGCAAGGCGCGTATGCTAACGGAAGATCAGATCAAGACCACGTTTGCCGACGTTGCAGGTTGCGACGAAGCAAAAGAAGAAGTGGGCGAACTGGTTGAATACCTGCGCGAGCCGAGCCGTTTCCAGAAACTGGGCGGTAAGATCCCGAAAGGCGTTCTGATGGTGGGGCCTCCGGGTACCGGTAAAACCCTGCTGGCGAAAGCCATCGCGGGTGAAGCGAAGGTGCCGTTCTTTACTATTTCAGGTTCTGACTTCGTTGAAATGTTCGTGGGTGTTGGTGCATCTCGTGTGCGTGACATGTTCGAGCAGGCCAAGAAGGCAGCACCGTGCATTATCTTCATCGATGAAATCGACGCCGTAGGCCGCCAGCGTGGCGCAGGCCTGGGCGGTGGTCACGATGAACGTGAACAGACGCTGAACCAGATGCTGGTTGAGATGGATGGCTTCGAAGGTAACGAAGGTATTATCGTTATCGCGGCGACTAACCGTCCGGACGTTCTTGACCCTGCGCTGCTGCGTCCAGGCCGCTTCGACCGTCAGGTTGTGGTTGGTCTGCCGGATGTACGTGGTCGTGAACAGATTCTGAAAGTTCACATGCGTCGCGTACCGCTGGCACCGGATGTCGACGCGGCGATCATCGCGCGTGGTACGCCGGGCTTCTCCGGTGCTGACCTGGCAAACCTGGTCAACGAAGCTGCACTGTTCGCTGCTCGCGGTAACAAACGCGTTGTGTCGATGGTGGAGTTCGAGAAAGCGAAAGACAAAATCATGATGGGTGCGGAACGTCGCTCCATGGTGATGACGGAAGCGCAGAAAGAGTCCACGGCTTACCACGAAGCCGGTCACGCGATTATCGGTCGCCTGGTGCCGGAACACGATCCGGTGCATAAAGTGACGATTATTCCGCGCGGTCGTGCGTTGGGTGTGACGTTCTTCCTGCCGGAAGGTGATGCCATCAGCGCCAGTCGTCAGAAGCTGGAAAGTCAGATTTCAACTCTTTACGGCGGTCGTCTGGCTGAAGAGATTATTTACGGCGCGGAACATGTTTCGACCGGTGCGTCCAACGACATTAAAGTCGCGACCAACCTGGCGCGTAACATGGTGACCCAATGGGGCTTCTCCGAGAAGCTGGGTCCCCTGCTGTATGCGGAAGAAGAAGGCGAAGTGTTCCTGGGCCGCTCCGTGGCGAAAGCGAAACACATGTCCGATGAAACCGCACGTATCATTGACCAGGAAGTGAAGCTGCTGATCGAGCGTAACTACAATCGCGCCCGTCAGATCCTGAACGATAACCTGGACATTCTTCATTCGATGAAAGATGCGCTCATGAAATATGAGACCATTGATGCTCCGCAGATTGACGACTTGATGGCTCGCCGCGAAGTGCGTCCGCCAGCGGGTTGGGAAGACCCAGGCGCTTCCAACAATTCTGACAACAATGGCACACCGCGTGCGCCGCGTCCGGTCGATGAACCGCGTACGCCGAACCCGGGCAACACCATGTCAGAACAGTTGGGCGACAAGTAAGTCACTGCTGTTGAAGTCTATGTTTGCACCTCAAACCCTGGAGCTTGCTCCGGGGTTTTTCTTTTCTGTAAAACCATATTGATACCAGGGATTTGACCATGAAACTATTCGCCCAGGACTCACATCTCGATCTCTCACATCCGCATGTGATGGGTATCCTGAATGTCACGCCTGACTCCTTCTCTGACGGCGGCACGCATAACACGCTTATCGAGGCTGTGAAGCACGCAAATTTGATGATTAACGCGGGCGCCACCATCATTGACGTAGGTGGGGAATCGACGCGCCCGGGGGCGGCAGACGTTTCGGTGGAAGAAGAACTGGCGCGCGTGGTGCCTGTGGTTGAAGCTATCGCACAGCGGTTCGAGGTGTGGATCTCCGTCGATACGTCTAAACCTGAAGTGATCCGTGAAGTCGCGAGAGTGGGTGCTCACATCATCAATGATATTCGTTCGCTGACGGAGCCTGGCGCACTGGAGGCGGCCGCGGAGACCGGGCTACCGGTTTGCCTGATGCACATGCAAGGACAGCCGAAAACCATGCAGGAAGCGCCAAAGTATGACGATGTTTATGCCGACGTAAATCGCTTCTTTATTGAGCATATTGCACGTTGTGAACGTGCGGGTATCGCAAAAGAGAAATTGCTGCTCGACCCGGGGTTCGGTTTCGGTAAAAATCTCTCTCACAATTATGAGCTGCTTGCGCGCTTATCGGAATTCCATCATTTCGACCTGCCATTGCTGGTTGGTATGTCGAGAAAGTCGATGATTGGTCAGTTACTGAATGTAGGGCCGAGCGAACGTCTGAGCGGAAGCCTGGCCTGCGCTGTAATTGCGGCGATGCAGGGCGCGCACATTATTCGTGTCCATGACGTTAAAGAAACAGTAGAAGCCATGCGTGTAGTGGAAGCTACACTGGCAGCGAAGGAAAACAAACGCTATGAGTAATCGTAAATATTTTGGTACCGATGGTATTCGTGGGCGCGTGGGTGATGCGCCAATCACCCCTGATTTTGTACTGAAACTGGGCTGGGCAGCGGGTAAAGTCCTTGCGCGTCATGGCTCCCGTAAAATCATCATTGGTAAAGATACCCGTATCTCCGGGTATATGCTGGAGTCAGCGCTGGAGGCCGGTCTGGCTGCCGCGGGGCTTTCCGCTTCCTTCACTGGCCCAATGCCAACGCCTGCTGTGGCATATCTGACGCGTACTTTCCGTGCTGAAGCAGGGATTGTGATTTCGGCCTCGCATAACCCGTTTTATGACAACGGCATTAAATTCTTCTCCATCGACGGCACTAAGCTGCCGGATGAAGTGGAAGAGGCGATCGAAGCGGAGATGGAAAAAGAGATCACCTGTGTCGACTCCGCCGAGCTGGGTAAAGCGAACCGCATTGTCGATGCCGCGGGTCGTTACATCGAATTCTGCAAAGGTACTTTCCCGAATGAACTGAGCCTGGCCCATCTTAAAATTGTGGTGGACTGCGCCAACGGTGCGACCTATCACATTGCGCCGAATGTTTTCCGCGAACTGGGTGCGAACGTGATTACCATCGGCTGTGAGCCTGATGGCCTGAATATTAACGAACAGGTGGGTGCGACTGACGTTCGTGCTCTGCAGGCGCGCGTTCTGGCGGAAAAAGCCGATCTGGGCATCGCACTGGATGGCGACGGCGATCGCGTGATCATGGTCGATCACGAAGGTAATAAGGTCGACGGCGACCAGATCCTCTATATCATTGCGCGTGAAGGTCTGCGTCAGGGCCAGTTGCGCGGCGGTGCAGTAGGCACGCTGATGAGCAACATGGGTCTGGAGCTGGCGCTGAAACAGCTGGGTATTCCGTTTGTCCGTGCAAAAGTGGGCGACCGCTATGTGCTGGAAAAACTGCAGGAAAAAGGCTGGCGCATCGGGGCTGAAAACTCAGGCCACGTGATCCTGCTGGATAAAACCACCACCGGAGACGGTATCGTCGCTGCGCTGCAGGTTGTTGCCGCCATGGCGCGCAACCATATGAGCCTGCACGATCTCTGCAGCGGCATGAAAATGTTCCCGCAGATCCTGGTGAATGTGCGTTTCACCGCCGGTAAAGGCGACCCGCTGGAAAATGAAAATGTGAAAGCGGTGATGGCTGACGTTGAAGCCGCGCTGGGCAACCGTGGGCGTGTGCTGCTGCGTAAGTCTGGAACTGAACCGCTGATCCGCGTAATGGTGGAAGGCGAAGACGAGGCGCAGGTGAATGAATTTGCGCACCGTATTGCGGATGCCGTAAAAGCTGCATAGTTTTTCACGTTAAGTGATTAAAAAGGCGGCGCTTGCCGCCTTTGTTTTGAGCAATTGATGGCTTTTTGCTGTTTTTTTCCGCAGTTGATACAATGCGTCAAAATTGCCCTTGCGAAGCACATTCGCTTTGGTTAGTATTCACACCCGCTTCAGTGGGAAACAAAAATCCTGCTAATTGGTCGAAGCATTGGTATGCGGCAAATCCGCAAGGAACAGGTTGATTATGTACGAAGCTCTTTTAGTTATTTTCCTTATTGTAGCCATCGCTCTCGTAGCGCTGATCATGCTGCAGCAAGGTAAAGGCGCTGATATGGGAGCCTCCTTCGGAGCAGGCGCTTCCGGTACGCTGTTCGGTTCAAGTGGTTCTGCGAACTTCATGACCCGCACAACGGCGATTCTGGCTACGCTGTTCTTCATCATCAGTCTGGCGCTTGGCAATATCAACAGCAACAAGACCAGCAAAGGAAGCGAGTGGGAAAATCTGAGCGCGCCAGCGAAAACTGAGCAGACTCAGCCAGCTGCACCGGCTAAGCCGACCAGCGATATCCCGCACTAAGTATTCAGTACCGAGGTGGTGGAATTGGTAGACACGCTACCTTGAGGTGGTAGTGCCCTAACGGGCTTGTGGGTTCGAGTCCCATCCTCGGTACCAATATTCCAGAAGAAAGACGTCGAAAGACGTCTTTTTTTTCGTCTGTAGATTTCGTCTGTAGAAGGAGCGTTTTCGTCGGCGGGTACGTTCGTGCCAGCGGGACCGGTTCTGCAGCGATCGTAAAAAAGGCGCCCACTGGGCGCCTTTTGCATTTCTGCGTAAGCCTTACTTCTTAACGCTGTGCTCCAGGTTTTCAACCTGCGGTAGGCCATTACCGGCGCTTGCGGAGAGCAGGCCATTCTCAACGTAGTTGAACAGCTTCTCACGGGTATCGGTGATGTCCAGGTTACGCATGGTCAGCTGGCCAATACGATCGTCCGGAGAGAACACGGATTCACCTTTCTCCATGGTCAGACGTTCTGCTTTATAAGTCAGGTTGTCGGACACGGTGTTCAGAATCGAGTAGTCATTCCCGCGACGCAGCTCCAGCGTCACTTCGCCGGTGATCGCGCTTGCCACCCAACGTTGCAGTGCATCGCGCAGCATCAGGGCCTGTGGGTCGAACCAACGGCCCTGGTACAGCAGTTTACCGAGCTGACGACCATGAGAGTGATACTGCTCGATGGTGTCTTCGTTGTGAATACCGGTCAGCAGACGCTCATAAGCGATGTGCAGCAGCGCCATCCCAGGGGCTTCATAGATGCCACGGCTTTTTGCTTCAATAATACGGTTCTCAATTTGATCGCTCATGCCCAGACCGTGACGGCCACCGATACGGTTAGCTTCCAGCATCAGTTCCACATCGTCAGAGAAGGTCTTGCCGTTCAGGGCAACCGGGTGGCCGCGCTCGAAACGAACGGTGACTTCTTCCGCCTGGATTTTGACGTTTTCGTCCCAGAACTTCACACCCATGATCGGGTTAACGATCTTCACGCTGGAGTTCAGGAATTCCAGGTCTTTCGCTTCGTGCGTCGCACCCAGCATATTGGAATCGGTAGAGTAGGCTTTCTCAACGGACATCTTATAGTCAAAGCCACAGGCGATCATAAACTCGGACATTTCATGACGGCCGCCCAGCTCGTCGATAAAGTCGGTATCGAGCCACGGTTTATAAATCTGCAGCTCGGCGTTGGTCAGCAGGCCATAACGATAGAAACGTTCGATATCGTTTCCTTTATACGTACTGCCATCACCCCAGATGTTTACGCCATCTTCTTTCATGGCGGCAACCAGCATGGTACCGGTCACTGCACGGCCAAGCGGGGTGGTATTGAAATAGGTCAGGCCGCCGGTAGTGTTATGGAAAGCACCACACTGAATAGCAGCAATACCTTCAGCGACCAGTTGCTTACGGCAGTCAATCAGGCGCGCGTTCTCTGCGCCATACTCTTTAGCGCGACGAGGGATTGCATCATAATCGTCCTCATCCGGCTGACCCAGGTTCGCAGTATATGCATACGGAACCGCTCCCTTCTGGCGCATCCACAGCAGTGCAGCGCTGGTATCCAGGCCGCCTGAAAAAGCGATGCCAATACGTTGTCCTACCGGAAGATGCTTGAGAATCGTCGTCATAAAATAAAACCCTGCTTGATTGACTGATTAAGAGACCGCTTTCGCTCTCGATGCATGTTTATGCAAAATAAGTGAGTATTCATTTAATCATCTTTTGTCGATGACCGGAAGAGACTCGTGCGTTTTTTGTAAAATTTTCCCTTTGTTTGACCTGGCGGAAACTGGCTTGACAGGTGGGGTTCACTATCAATATACTAAACGCCGATTTTACGTCCCGTCTTCGGTACCAAATCCCAGCATTATTTGCAAATTCTCTCCAAAACGCGTAGAATTTGCCACGTTTCAGGCGCGGGGTGGAGCAGCCTGGTAGCTCGTCGGGCTCATAACCCGAAGGTCGTCGGTTCAAATCCGGCCCCCGCAACCACTTTCCCATAAAGTTCTTTTTCAAATATACTGTGAAGACTTAGAGCCTTCGTAGCTGGATTTGAAAAAATTCTTTCGGAGAGTGCTCCAGGCCGCAGTTGCGGCTATAGGGTTCAGTTATCTAAAGCCCCGATTTATCGGGGTTTTTTGTTATCTGACTACAGAATAACTGGGCTTTACGCCCTTTTTTTATGTCTTGGGGGTGGGCTTGTCCACATTAGAGCAAAAATTAACAGAGATGATTACTGCACCGGTCGAAGCACTGGGCTACGAACTGGTCGGCATCGAATTCGTTCGCGGCCGTACATCGACGCTGCGCATCTATATTGATAGTGAAGATGGCATCAATGTTGATGATTGTGCTGATGTTAGCCACCAGGTGAGTGCGGTTCTTGATGTTGAAGACCCGATTACCGTTGCGTACAACCTGGAAGTTTCCTCACCCGGCCTCGATCGCCCGATGTTCACGGCCGAGCACTATGTGCGCTTTACCGGTGAAGAAGTGGCTCTCGTTCTGCGTATGGCCGTACAGAACCGCCGTAAATGGCAGGGAATTATCAAAGCCGTTGATGGTGAAATGATCACGGTTACAGTCGAAGGCAAAGATGAAGTGTTCGCGCTGAGTAATATCCAGAAGGCGAACCTGGTTCCCCACTTTTAACAGTCTGGATTGAGGTGAAAAGCCCGCGATGAACAAAGAAATTTTGGCTGTTGTTGAAGCCGTCTCCAACGAGAAATCACTGCCGCGTGAGAAGATTTTCGAAGCGCTGGAAAGTGCACTGGCTACAGCAACCAAGAAAAAATACGAACAAGAGATCGATGTTCGCGTAGAAATCGATCGTAAAAGCGGTGACTTCGATACATTCCGTCGTTGGGTAATCGTTGAAGAGGTGACCCAGCCGACGAAAGAGATCACCCTGGAAGCGGCGCGTTTTGAAGACGAAAGCCTGAACGTGGGTGACTATGTTGAAGACCAGATTGAATCTGTCACCTTCGACCGTATCACCACGCAAACCGCAAAACAGGTTATCGTCCAGAAAGTCCGTGAAGCTGAGCGCGCGCTGGTTGTCGATCAGTTCCGCGATCAGGAAGGTGAGATCATTACCGGCGTGGTGAAGAAAGTAAACCGCGACAACATCTCTCTGGAAATCAAATCTGAAGGGCTGCCAGGTAACGCTGAAGCCGTTATCCTGCGTGAAGACATGCTGCCGCGTGAAAACTTCCGCCCGGGTGACCGTATTCGTGGCGTTCTGTATGCCGTACGCCCTGAAGCGCGTGGTGCACAGCTGTTTGTGACCCGTTCCAAGCCAGAGATGCTGATTGAACTGTTCCGTATCGAAGTACCGGAAATCGGCGAAGAAGTTATCGAAATTAAAGCGGCTGCCCGCGATCCGGGTTCACGCGCGAAAATCGCGGTGAAAACCAACGACAAGCGTATCGACCCGGTCGGTGCTTGCGTAGGTATGCGCGGTGCGCGTGTTCAGGCGGTTTCTACCGAACTGGGCGGCGAGCGTATCGATATCGTCCTGTGGGACGACAACCCGGCGCAATTCGTGATTAACGCAATGGCTCCGGCGGATGTGGCGTCTATCGTTGTTGACGAAGACAAACACACCATGGATATCGCTGTTGAAGCGGGCAACCTGGCGCAGGCAATCGGCCGTAACGGTCAGAACGTACGCCTGGCGTCACAGCTGAGCGGCTGGGAACTCAACGTAATGACCGTTGATGACCTGCAGGCTAAGCATCAGGCTGAAGCCCATGCGGCGATCGATACCTTCACGAAATACCTGGATATTGACGAAGATTTCGCCACTGTTCTGGTTGAAGAAGGTTTCTCTACCCTTGAAGAACTGGCCTATGTGCCAATGAAAGAGCTGCTGGAAATCGACGGTCTTGATGAAGCCACCGTTGAAGCCCTGCGTGAACGCGCTAAAAACGCACTGACCACCCTGGCACTGGCTCAGGAAGAAAGCCTTGGCGATAAGAAGCCGGCTGATGACCTGCTGAATCTGGAAGGTCTTGATCGTGCGATTGCGTTCAAGCTGGCTGCCCGTGGTGTTTGTACGCTGGAAGATCTCGCTGAGCAAGGCGTTGATGACCTGGCTGATATCGAAGGTTTAACCGACGAGAAAGCCGGCGAACTCATCATGGCCGCACGTAATATTTGCTGGTTCGGCGACGAAGCGTAATAAACTGTAGCAGGAAGGAACAGCATGACTGATGTAACTGTAAAATCGCTGGCTGCCGAGATTCAGACCTCCGTGGACCGCCTGGTACAGCAATTTGCTGATGCAGGGATCCCGAAGTCCGCTGATGACTCGGTGAACGCGCAAGAAAAACAAACCTTGTTAGCGCACCTGAACCGTGAACACGGTTCGACGCCTGACAAGCTGACGCTGCAGCGCAAAACGCGTAGCACGTTGAATATCCCTGGTACCGGTGGTAAAAGCAAATCGGTACAAATTGAAGTCCGCAAGACACGCACCTTTGTAAAACGTGATCCGCAAGAGGCAGAACGCCTTGCTGCGGAAGAGCAGGCACAGCGTGAAGCGGAAGAACAAGCTCAGCGTGAGGCAGAAGCGACTGCCAAACGTGAAGCAGAATTAAAAGCTGAACGTGAGGCCGCAGAAAAAGCGAAACGCGACGCAAGTGATAAAGTGAAGCGTGAAGCTGCGGAAAAAGACAAAGTGAGCAATCAACAGACCGACGAAATGACAAAAACCGCCCAGGCTGAAAAAGCCCGCCGTGAAAATGAAGCTGCCGAGCTGAAGCGTAAAGCGGAAGAAGAAGCCCGCCGCAAGCTTGAAGAAGAAGCTCGCCGTGTAGCTGAAGAAGCGCGCCGTATGGCTGAAGAAAACGAGAAGAACGGTGTGAACCCTGCTGAAGCGTCTGAAGACACCAGCGATTATCACGTCACTACTTCTCAGCATGCGCGCCAGGCAGAAGACGATAACGACCGTGAAGTTGAAGGTGGTCGTGGCCGTACTCGCAGCACCAAAGCTGCTCGCCCAGCCAAAAAAGGCAACAAGCACGCTGAATCTAAAGCTGACCGTGAAGAAGCACGTGCAGCGATCCGCGGTGGTAAAGGCGGCAAGCGTAAAGGTTCCGCACTGCAGCAGGGCTTCCAGAAGCCAGCTCAGGCTGTTAACCGTGACGTAGTGATTGGTGAAACCATCACCGTTGGCGATCTGGCCAACAAAATGGCGGTTAAAGGCTCTCAGGTCATCAAAGCGATGATGAAACTGGGCGCAATGGCCACCATCAACCAGGTTATCGACCAGGAAACTGCGCAACTGGTAGCCGAAGAGATGGGCCACAAAGTTATCCTGCGTCGTGAAAACGAGCTGGAAGAAGCAGTAATGAGCGACCGTGACACCGGCGCAGCGGCAGAACCGCGCGCGCCTGTAGTGACCATCATGGGTCACGTTGACCACGGTAAAACCTCTCTGCTCGACTACATTCGTTCGACGAAAGTGGCCTCCGGTGAAGCGGGTGGTATTACCCAGCACATCGGTGCGTACCACGTAGAAACCGACAACGGCATGATCACCTTCCTGGATACCCCGGGCCACGCAGCGTTTACCTCTATGCGTGCTCGTGGTGCTCAGGCAACGGATATCGTTGTACTGGTTGTTGCTGCAGACGACGGCGTGATGCCACAGACCATTGAAGCTATCCAGCACGCGAAAGCGGCGCAGGTGCCTCTGGTGGTTGCAGTGAACAAGATCGATAAGCCAGAAGCTGACATGGATCGCGTTAAAAACGAACTCTCCCAGTACGGTGTTATGCCGGAAGAGTGGGGCGGTGAAGCGCAGTTCATCCCAGTATCTGCGAAAGCCGGTACCGGTATCGACGACCTGCTGAACGCTATCCTGCTGCAGGCTGAAGTTCTGGAGCTGAAAGCGGTTCGTAAAGGTATGGCGAGCGGCGCGGTTATCGAATCCTTCCTGGATAAAGGTCGTGGTCCGGTTGCAACCGTTCTGGTTCGTGAAGGTACGCTGCATAAAGGCGATATCGTCCTGTGTGGTTTCGAATACGGTCGTGTTCGTGCGATGCGTAACGAACTGGGTCAGGAAGTTCTGGAAGCAGGTCCGTCCATTCCAGTGGAAATCCTGGGCCTGTCCGGTGTGCCGGCTGCGGGCGATGAAGTGACCGTCGTACGTGACGAGAAGAAAGCGCGCGAAGTTGCACTGTATCGTCAGGGCAAATTCCGTGAAGTTAAACTGGCTCGTCAGCAGAAATCTAAACTCGAGAACATGTTTGCGAACATGACCGAAGGCGAAGTTCACGAAGTGAACATCGTTCTGAAAGCCGACGTTCAGGGTTCCGTGGAAGCGATCTCCGACTCCTTGCTGAAACTGTCTACTGACGAAGTTAAAGTGAAGATCATCGGTTCTGGCGTAGGTGGTATCACCGAAACCGACGCCACCCTGGCTGCTGCATCCAATGCAATCCTGGTCGGCTTCAACGTACGTGCTGACGCATCTGCACGTAAAGTGATTGATGCTGAAAGTCTGGATCTGCGTTACTACTCCGTCATCTATAACCTGATCGACGAAGTGAAAGCAGCGATGAGCGGCATGCTGTCTCCAGAGCTGAAACAGCAGATCATCGGTCTGGCTGAAGTGCGTGACGTGTTCAAATCACCGAAATTTGGTGCGATCGCGGGCTGTATGGTTACCGAAGGTATCATCAAACGTCACAACCCAATCCGCGTACTGCGTGACAACGTGGTTATCTACGAAGGCGAGCTGGAATCCCTGCGCCGCTTCAAAGATGACGTTAACGAAGTCCGTAACGGCATGGAATGTGGTATCGGCGTGAAGAACTACAACGACGTTCGCGTTGGCGACATGATCGAAGTGTTCGAGATCATCGAAATTCAGCGTACGATTGCTTAATCATCGATGCAGGCCGGGTAAGCAAAGCGCCACCCGGTAATAATTTTAAAAGGGGCTTTTTGCCCCTTTTTTGTCTGGAGAATTTATTATGGCGAAAGAATTTGGTCGCCCGCAGCGCGTAGCGCAAGAAATGCAGAAAGAGATCGCCCTCATCCTGCAACGTGAAATTAAAGATCCACGCGTGGGTGTGATGACCACCGTGTCCGGCGTGGAAATGTCCCGCGACCTGGCGTATGCCAAAGTGTTCGTGACCTTCCTGAACGATCAGGACGAAGCCGCGGTAAAAAACGGCATTAAAGCGCTGCAGGAAGCCTCTGGCTACATCCGCTCTCTGCTCGGCAAAGCGATGCGTCTTCGTATCGTACCTGAGCTGACCTTCTTCTACGACAACTCTCTGGTCGAAGGTATGCGCATGTCCAACCTGGTGACCAGCGTGGTGAAACATGACGACGAACGTCGTGTTAACCCAACGGACGACAGCAAGGAGGACTAATGAGTCGTCCTCGTCGTCGCGGTCGCGACGTGCATGGTGTGCTGCTGCTGGATAAACCCCAGGGCGCTTCCAGCAACGACGTGCTGCAAAAAGTTAAGCGTATTTTTAACGCCAACCGTGCGGGCCACACGGGCGCGCTCGATCCGCTGGCGACCGGCATGTTGCCGATCTGCCTGGGGGAAGCGACAAAGTTTTCCCAGTACCTACTGGACTCCGATAAGCGCTATCGGGTCATCGCCCGACTAGGCCAGCGCACGGACACCTCCGATGCCGATGGTCAGGTGGTAGAAGAGCGTCCGGTGACCTTCAGCGCGGAGCAACTTGATGCCGCGCTGGAAAGTTTCCGTGGCGACACGCTGCAGGTACCATCAATGTATTCGGCGCTGAAGTACCAGGGTAAAAAACTGTACGAATATGCACGCCAGGGCATTGACGTTCCTCGCGAACCCCGTCCGATTACCGTGTACGAACTGCTCTTTATTCGTCACGAAGGCGATGAGCTGGAGCTGGAAGTTCACTGTTCGAAAGGCACCTATATTCGTACCATCATTGACGACCTGGGTGAAAAGCTGGGTTGCGGTGCGCACGTGATTTACCTGCGTCGCCTGGCTGTCAGCACGTACCCGGTTGAGCGAATGGTGACCCTTGAACATCTGCGCGAGTTGGTTGAGCAGGCGGAAGCGCAGGAGATTGCGCCTGCCGATTTGCTCGATCCGCTGCTAATGCCAATGGACAGCCCGGCGGCCGATTTCCCGGTTGTTAATCTTCCTTTAACATCCTCCGTTTACTTTAAGAACGGAAACCCGGTTCGTACCACCAGTGCTCCTTCTGAAGGCCTGGTACGCGTGACCGAGGGGGATGAAGGTAAGTTTATAGGCATGGGTGAAATGGATGGCGAAGGGCGCGTCGCGCCGCGTCGCCTGGTCGTTGAGTATCCGGTTGAAGCCTGATAGCGATAACGGCTCGCCTTGCGATAAGCAGGTGAGACGAGTAGAATATCGCGGCTTAACGTTCGGCAAATTGTTTAACATATTGCGGGACGTATACTGGGATTGCTGAATTAGAGATCGGCATCCTTACATTCTTTATATTCTGGAGTTTGAAAATGTCTCTAAGCGTTGAAGCTAAAGCTAAAATCGTTTCTGAGTTTGGTCGTGGTACTAACGACAGCGGTTCTACCGAAGTTCAGGTTGCACTGCTGACTGCACAGATTAACCACCTGCAGGGTCACTTTGCAGAGCACAAAAAAGATCACCACAGCCGTCGTGGTCTGCTGCGTATGGTTTCTCAGCGTCGTAAACTGCTCGACTACCTGAAACGTAAAGATGTTGCACGTTACTCCGCGCTGATCGAGCGTCTGGGTCTGCGTCGCTAAGTCTTGCGAGTTTCAGAAAAGGGGGCCTGATGGCCCCTTTTTTCAACCAGACGGCAGCAATTCACTGGAAACTATTGTATTGTTGCTATAAATGATCTTCATTGCAGAGGTTCGCGCGGCTAATGAGAGGCTTCACCCATGGGGGTGTTGGTTGTCATTAGTCGCGAGGATGCGAAGAAGGTCGGGTTAAATCGTCAGCACACCGGTGGTGTGCTGTCATACATTTAAGAAAGGACAGAACTTTGCTGAATCCGATCGTTCGTAAATTCCAGTATGGTCAACACACCGTCACGCTGGAAACCGGCATGATGGCACGTCAGGCTACTGCTGCCGTTATGGTAAGCATGGATGACACTGCGGTATTCGTAACCGTAGTTGGCCAGAAAAAAGCAAAACCAGGTCAGGACTTCTTCCCACTGACCGTTAACTACCAGGAGCGTACCTACGCTGCCGGTAAAATTCCGGGTGGCTTCTTCCGTCGTGAAGGCCGTCCAAGCGAAGGCGAAACCCTGATTGCGCGTCTGATTGACCGCCCGGTTCGTCCGCTGTTCCCGGAAGGCTTCGTGAACGAAGTGCAGGTTATCGCGACCGTTGTTTCCGTTAACCCACAGGTTAACCCGGATATCGTTGCGATGATCGGTGCTTCCGCGGCCCTGTCACTGTCTGGTATTCCATTCAATGGCCCAATTGGTGCTGCACGCGTTGGTTACATCAACGACCAGTACGTGCTGAACCCAACGCAGGAAGAGCTGAAAGAAAGTAAGCTGGACCTGGTTGTTGCTGGTACTGAAGCGGCTGTGCTGATGGTTGAATCCGAAGCTGAACTGCTGAGCGAAGACCAGATGCTGGGCGCGGTGGTCTTTGGCCACGATCAGCAGCAGATCGTTATTCAGAACATCAACGATCTGGTTAAAGAAGCGGGCAAACCACGTTGGGACTGGCAGCCTGAAGCCGTCAACGACGCGCTGAATGCACGCGTTGCTGCGCTGGCTGAATCTCGTCTGAGCGATGCTTATCGCATCACCGACAAACAGGAGCGTTATGCTCAGGTTGACGTGATCAAAGACGAAACTATCGCAACGCTGATTGCTGAAGACGAAACGCTGGATGCTAACGAGCTGAGCGAAATTCTGCACGCTATCGAGAAAAACGTGGTTCGTAGCCGCGTCCTGGCGGGTGAGCCGCGTATCGATGGCCGCGAAAAAGACATGATTCGTGGTCTGGACGTGCGTACTGGCGTTCTGCCACGTACTCACGGTTCTGCACTGTTCACCCGTGGCGAAACGCAGGCGCTGGTTACCGCGACCCTGGGGACAGCACGTGACGCGCAGAACATCGACGAACTGATGGGCGAGCGTACTGACAGCTTCCTGTTCCACTACAACTTCCCTCCATACTCCGTAGGTGAAACCGGTATGGTGGGTTCACCTAAGCGTCGTGAAATTGGTCACGGTCGTCTGGCGAAGCGTGGTGTGCTGGCAGTGATGCCGGATGCTGACAAATTCCCGTACACCGTTCGTGTGGTTTCTGAAATCACCGAATCTAACGGTTCTTCTTCCATGGCTTCCGTGTGTGGCGCATCTCTGGCGCTGATGGATGCAGGCGTGCCAATCAAAGCCGCCGTTGCGGGTATCGCAATGGGCCTGGTGAAAGAAGGCGAGAACTTTGTTGTTCTGTCTGACATTCTGGGCGACGAAGACCACCTGGGCGATATGGACTTCAAAGTTGCGGGTTCCCGCGACGGTATCTCTGCGCTGCAGATGGATATCAAAATTGAAGGTATCACCAAAGAGATCATGCAGGTTGCGCTGAACCAGGCTAAAGGTGCTCGTCTGCACATCCTGGGCGTGATGGAACAGGCGATCAACGCGCCACGTGGCGACATTTCTCAGTTCGCTCCGCGTATCCACACCATCAAGATCAATCCAGACAAGATCAAAGATGTTATCGGTAAGGGCGGTTCCGTTATCCGTGCTCTGACCGAAGAGACTGGCACCACTATCGAAATCGAAGATGACGGTACGGTGAAAATTGCAGCGACCGACGGCGAGAAAGCGAAATTCGCTATTCGTCGCATCGAAGAAATTACTGCAGAAATCGAAGTGGGCCGTATCTACAATGGTAAAGTGACCCGTATCGTTGACTTTGGCGCGTTTGTTGCCATCGGTGGCGGTAAAGAAGGTCTGGTTCACATCTCTCAAATCGCTGACAAGCGCGTTGAGAAAGTGACCGATTACCTGCAGATGGGTCAGGAAGTCCCGGTTAAAGTTCTGGAAGTTGACCGCCAGGGCCGTATCCGTCTGAGCATTAAAGAAGCAACCGAGCAGTCTCAGCCGGCTGCTGCGCCAGAAGCATCGGCAGCAGAACAGCAAGGCGAGTAAGTTGCATTTGCCCTCCGCTTCGGCGGAGGGCCTATTATCAGGCAGGACGCCTTGTTAAGCCGCCGGGGGACAGGACGTTCATCCAATAGTTGTCTTCGGGAGTGGGAAATGAAGCCTTTTTTGCGCTGGTGTTTCGTTGCGACAGCTTTAACGCTGGCAGGATGCAGCAACTCTGCCTGGCGTAAGAGCGAAGTCCTCGCAGTGCCATTGCAACCGACTTTGCAGCAGGAAGTGATTCTGGCACGCATGGAACAAATTCTTGCCAGTCGGGCTTTAACCGATGACGAACGCGCACAGCTTTTATATGAGCGCGGAGTGTTGTATGATAGTCTCGGTCTGAGGGCATTAGCGCGGAATGATTTCTCACAAGCGCTGGCAATCCGACCTGATATGCCTGAAGTATTCAATTACTTAGGCATTTATTTAACGCAGGCAGGCAATTTTGATGCTGCCTATGAAGCGTTTGATTCTGTACTTGAGCTTGATCCAACTTACAACTACGCGCACTTGAATCGCGGTATCGCCCTGTATTACGGCGGTCGTGATAAGTTAGCGCAAGATGATCTGCTGGCGTTTTATCAAGACGATCCTAATGATCCTTTCCGCAGTCTGTGGTTATACATCGTTGAGCAGAAGCTCGATGAGAAGCAGGCAAAAGAAGCACTGAAACAGCGCTTCGATAAATCGGACAAGGAACAGTGGGGATGGAACATTGTCGAGTTCTACCTGGGCAACATTAGCGAAGCAACGCTGATGGAACGCCTCAAGGCGGACGCAACGGATAACACCTCGCTCGCTGAGCATCTCAGTGAAACCAACTTCTATTTAGGTAAGTACTACCTAAGTCTGGGGGATAAGGACAGCGCTACGGCACTGTTCAAATTAGCGGTTGCTAACAACGTACACAACTTCGTTGAGCACCGTTATGCATTGTTGGAATTATCGCTCTTGGGCCAGGAGCAAGACGACCTGGCAGAATCGGACCAGCAATAGCTGACGACATAAACATCAGCCCGTAATCTTTTGATTGCCATCACCTTAACTGGTGAGGGCGTTGTTGTTCGTCAATACATCTACTTTGAGCCGGTTCACACTTTTCAATGAAAATTGCTAATCATTTTCACGATGAGCTAAGTAGACTGGCCGCCATTGACATTGAGGCACTCGTACTACATGGCTGAATTCGAAACCACTTTTGCAGATCTGGGCCTGAAGGCTCCTATCCTTGAAGCCCTTACCGATCTGGGTTACGAAAAACCATCTCCGATCCAGGCAGAATGTATCCCACATCTGTTGTCTGGTCGTGACGTGCTGGGCATGGCCCAGACTGGTAGCGGCAAAACCGCAGCGTTCTCGCTGCCGCTGCTGCATAACATCGATCCGGAACTGCGTGCACCGCAGATCCTCGTCCTGGCTCCAACCCGTGAACTGGCTGTTCAGGTTGCAGAAGCTATGACTGATTTCTCTAAACATATGCGCGGCGTAAACGTGGTGGCCCTGTACGGTGGCCAGCGTTATGACGTGCAGTTACGTGCCCTGCGCCAGGGTCCACAGATTGTTGTCGGTACGCCGGGCCGTCTGCTGGATCACCTGAAGCGCGGTACCCTTGACCTCTCTAAACTGAGCGGTCTGGTACTGGATGAAGCAGATGAAATGCTGCGTATGGGCTTCATCGAAGACGTAGAAACGATTATGGCGCAGATCCCGGAAGGTCATCAGACCGCTCTGTTCTCTGCAACCATGCCAGAAGCGATTCGTCGCATTACCCGCCGCTTCATGAAAGAGCCGCAGGAAGTGCGCATTCAGTCCAGCGTGACCACTCGCCCGGACATCAGCCAGAGCTACTGGTCTGTATACGGTATGCGTAAAAACGAAGCGCTGGTTCGTTTCCTGGAAGCGGAAGATTTTGATGCGGCGATTATCTTCGTTCGTACCAAAAACGCGACCCTGGAAGTGGCTGAAGCGCTGGAGCGTAGCGGCTACAACAGCGCAGCGCTGAACGGTGACATGAACCAGGCTCTGCGTGAGCAGACGCTGGAGCGCCTGAAAGACGGTCGTCTGGATATCCTGATTGCAACCGACGTGGCAGCACGTGGTCTGGACGTTGAGCGTATCAGCCTGGTTGTGAACTACGATATTCCAATGGACTCCGAGTCCTACGTTCACCGTATCGGTCGTACCGGTCGTGCGGGTCGTGCAGGTCGTGCTCTGCTGTTCGTTGAGAACCGCGAGCGTCGTCTGCTGCGTAACATTGAACGCACCATGAAGCTGACCATTCCAGAAGCGGAACTGCCAAATGCAGAACTGCTGGGCAAACGCCGTCTGGAAAAATTCGCCGCGAAAGTACAGCAGCAGCTGGAAAGCAGCGACCTGGACCAGTATCGTGCGCTGCTGGCACAGATTCAGCCTACCGCTGAAGGCGAAGAGCTGGATATGGAAACGCTGGCCGCAGCACTGCTGAAAATGGCACAGGGCGAACGTACCCTGATCGTGCCACCAGATGCACCGATGCGTCCTAAGCGTGAGTTCCGTGACCGTGACGAGCGTTTCGAACGTCGTGGCGACCGTAACGATCGTGGTCCACGTGCTGACCGTCCAGAGCGCAGTGGCGAAGAGCGTCCACGTCGTGAGCGTCGTGACGCTGGCGAAATGGAACTGTACCGCATTGAAGTGGGCCGTGATGATGGTGTTGAAGTTCGTCATATCGTTGGCGCGATCGCTAACGAAGGCGACATCAGCAGCCGTTACATCGGTAACATCAAGCTGTTCGCATCTCACTCTACTATCGAGCTGCCAAAAGGCATGCCGGGCGAAGTACTGCAGCACTTTACTCGCACCCGCATCCTGAACAAGCCGATGAACATGCAGCTGATGGGTGATGCCCAGCCACGTACTGACCGTGGTGGCGAACGTCGTGGCGGTGGTCGTGGTTTCGGTGGCGAACGTCGTGAAGGCGGTCGTAGCGAAGGCAACCGCGCTGGCGCAGGCGAAGGTCGTCGTTTCTCTGGCGAGCGTCGCGAAAGCCGCGGCCCACGTCGTGAAGAAGGTACCGCTCGTCGTCGTTTCGGTGACGCGTAAGCCTTTCGTTTCTGACGTAAAGTAATCTATACAGCCCCGATAAACACTGTCGGGGCTTTTTTTATTTCTTTTGTACTCTTGTACTGGTACAGTGCTGCGCATTAACATGCATAACCGCATTATTGACTGGAGAAAAGGCTGTATGGCGATACTTACCACCACCCAAACGTCACCTTCGCTGCTTGGCGGCGTGGTGATCATCGGCGGAACCATCATTGGTGCCGGGATGTTCTCCCTGCCTGTGGTTATGTCCGGTGCGTGGTTCTTCTGGTCGCTGGCGGCACTGGTGTTTACCTGGTTCTGTATGCTTCATTCCGGGCTGATGATCCTCGAAGCCAACCTGAACTACCGCATTGGCTCCAGCTTCGACACCATCACTAAAGACCTGTTAGGCAAAGGCTGGAACCTGGTAAACGGCCTCTCCATTGCCTTTGTGCTCTACATCCTGACTTACGCGTACATCTCAGCGAGTGGCTCCATTCTGCATCACACATTCTCGGAGTTGTCGCTGAACGTGCCGGCAAGAGTGGCGGGCTTGTGCTTCGCGCTTGGCGTCGCGTTTATCGTCTGGATGAGCACCAAAGCGGTGAGCCGCATGACGGCGATTGTGCTGGGCGCGAAGGTGATCACCTTTTTCCTGACCTTCGGCAGCCTGCTTGGGCACGTTACGCCGGCCACGCTGTTCAACGTGGCGGAGACGAATACCGCTTACACGCCGTACCTGCTGATGACCCTGCCGTTCTGTCTCGCATCGTTTGGTTACCACGGTAATGTGCCGAGCCTGATGAAGTATTACGGTAAAGATCCCCGCACGATTGTGAAGTGCCTGATCTACGGCACGCTGCTGGCGCTGGCGCTGTACGTGATTTGGCTGCTGGGGACGATGGGCAATATCCCGCGTCCTGAATTTATCGGCATTGCGCAGAAGGGCGGTAACATTGATGTGCTGGTACAGGCGTTGAGCGGCGTACTGAACAGCCGCAGTCTGGATCTGTTGCTGGTGGTGTTCTCTAACTTTGCCGTCGCGAGCTCTTTCCTCGGCGTGACACTGGGCCTGTTTGACTACCTGGCCGATCTGTTTGGTTTTGATGATTCCGCTATGGGGCGCTTTAAAACCGCGCTGCTGACTTTCCTGCCACCGATTGTTGGCGGTCTGCTGTGGCCGAATGGTTTCCTCTATGCCATCGGCTATGCCGGGCTGGCGGCGACCATCTGGGCGGCGATTGTGCCTGCGCTGCTGGCACGCAAATCACGTAAACGCTTCGGCAGCCCGAAATTCCGCGTCTGGGGCGGAAAGCCGATGATTGCGCTGATTCTGGTGTTCGGTATTGGCAACGCGCTGGTGCATGTCCTGTCGAGTTTTAACCTGCTGCCGGTGTATCAGTAACACCACCTGTCACCCTCTCCCGACGGGAGAGGGTGACAAACCGCGCTAACCTGACACTTCCTCTTTCACCTGCATCGCCAGGTCAAACGAATGCAAGCGTGCCTGATGATCGAAAATCTGGCCGTTAACCATAATTTCATCCGCCTGCGTCTCACGCAGCACCGCCTCCAGCCCGTGACGCACTTTTGCCTTATCCCCCACCAGCGACATGCTCAACGCCTGCTGAACGCCATACTGTTCGGATGCCGACCACAGCTGATGCATATTCTCCACCGGCGGCGGCAGTTGGCCGGTCTCACCGCGACGCAGCTTCACAAAAGCCTGTTGCATGGAGGTGAACAGGAATTCCGCATCGCGATTGCTGTCGGCGGCAACGATGTTAATGCACACCATCGCATACGGTTTTTCCAGACGCTCTGAAGGTTTGAAGTTTGTGCGATAGAGGTGAAGCGCCTGATGGAGCATATCTGGCGCGAAGTGTGAGGCAAAGGCGAACGGCAGCCCCAGCTGCGCGGCAAGCTGCGCGCTGTACAGGCTTGAACCCAGCAGCCACACCGGGATCTTCTCACCGTAGCCTGGCACCGGGCGCACGTGCGGGTTAGGGTCACGCGCGTCAAACCAGTCCACCAGTTCAGCCACATCGCGCGGGAAGTTATCGATGTCGCCGCTCATATGGCGACGCAGGGCGCGCATGGTCGGCTGGTCGCTGCCCGGCGCACGGCCAAGACCCAGGTCGATACGGCCAGGATAGAGGGTATTCAGCGTACCAAACTGCTCGGCAATCACTAGCGGGGCGTGGTTCGGCAGCATCACGCCACCGGAGCCAAGGTGCAGCGTGGTGGTGTTCGCCGCCAGGTAACTAATCAGCACGGAGGTCGCCGCACTGGCGATACCAACCATATTGTGGTGCTCAGCCAGCCAGTAACGGTGATAACCGCGTTTTTCTGCCAGGCGAGCGAGATCGAGAGAGTGGGTAAAGGCTTCTCGTGCTGAGGAGCCTTGAGGGATCGGCGCCAGATCCAGCACCGAAAACGGAATGGTTTTATCAGTCATAACAGCTCACTTTGTCGACGGTGAATCTTTTAATAGTGCATTAAAATTTAATAACCGTTGTTAACAAAGTGAGCTTTTACATTTCTTCTTCAGCCCTGTAGCACCAGCCCGGGGAGGCGTTTCCAGTAGCCGTTACAGTCGCTGTTAGCGGTTAACGGCAGCGGAGCGTCACCGTTTTCATTGGCGCGGAAGGCATCCAGCATGGCGAATACGCCCGTATCCATCGGTGACAGGCGCACCATGTCGACCAGACCGTTCATCGACGCCAGTTCATTGCCGAGGTTATACACATAGCCGCTCATGGTCTGAATACCGTTCAGGACGAACACCTGCTGATTTTCCTGCGACAGCATGCTGCGCCCGTTCGGGTACTTGATGCAGCAGGTTTCACACTCGTCTTTCGGACGGTCTTCAGAGCGGGCGGTGAAGCAGCGGGCAGAATAGGCCAGCGGCAGATGACCATAGCTCAGTACTTCCACCTCAAACTGATTGCGAATGCCCAGCGTTTCGCACTGGTTGAGCAGGTTAGCCAGCCAGTCGCGCGAGAGTTCGACCGGCATGCACCAGCGCGTCATCCCCTGTTTAAGCAGCAGGCGCAGCGTCACGGCGTTATAGCAGTTCAGCGCATGGCCTGCGACAAACGGCAGCCTGCGTTCGGCGCACATGTTCACTACGCCCAGATCGCTGGCTTCCAGCAGGAATTCACCGTTCTCTACGTAGCGTTTGAGTTCACCCAGTTCGGAGGAGGCCTGGACGAGGGCGAGCGTTGAGAGCACCACCTGTTTACCGCTTCCGGCGAGGCTTTTCGCCATATCCAGCCAGTCGCCCACTTTGGTGGCGCGGCGCTTGCTGCATACCGCTTCCCCGAGGTAAATCACATCTGCGCTGCTGGTCGCGGCCTGGTGGTAAAAATCTTCCAGCGTCTCTTTTGGCCAGTAGTAGAGCACCGGCCCTAATGAATATTTCATGATTATCTCACTGCCATTTACGGTGATACGCGCCAAGCGTGGTTTGTGTACCCTCGGACATCGCACCGAGTGTCTCCATCCACGCCGGTTGCGGTGCGTAGTTCTGCGGGTCTGCCATGCAGCGATCGATAGCCTGGCGCCAGACTTTCGCCACCTGGCTTACGTACGCCGGGCTGCGCTGGCGGCCCTCAATTTTCACCGAGGCGATATTGGCGGCCAGCAGTTCTGGCAGCAGTTCCAGCGTATTAAGGCTGGTTGGCTCTTCCAGCGCGTGGTAACGCTCGCCGTCTACCAGATAGCGGCCTTTGCACAGCGTCGGGTAACCGGCATTTTCGCCATCCTGATAGCGGTCAATCAGCACGTCGTTCAGGCGCGATTCCAGCCCCTGCGGCGTCTGTTGCCAGCGAACAAAGCGGGCGGGTGAGCAGGCCCCAACGGTATTGGGGGATTCGCCGGTTAAATAGGAGGAGAGATAGCAACGGCCTTCGGCCATGATACACAGGCTGCCAAAGGCAAAAACTTCCAGTGGTACTGGCGTGACGCGCGCGAGTTGCTTAACCTGATGAATAGAGAGCACGCGTGGCAGCACCACGCGGGCAACATCAAAGTGACGATGATAAAAACGCACCGCCTCTTCGTTAGTGGCAGATGCCTGAACGGAGACGTGACGCTCAATATGGGGATAGCGTTCTGCCGCATACTCAAGCATAGCGAGGTCGGCGAGGATCAGCGCATCGGCGCCCAGCTGTGCTGCCATATCCACCGCGCGTTGCCAACGGGCGTAGCCATCAGGATGGGCGAAGGTATTGATGGCGATATGCAGTTTGCGGCGGTGCTGGTGGACGAAGGTAACGGCTTCCTGAAGCTTTTTCTCCGTAAAGTTGAGGCCAGCAAAATGGCGGGCGTTGGTATCATCTTTCAGCCCGATATAGACCGCATCGGCCCCATTTTCGATGGCCGCCTTAAGCGCCGGAAGATTTCCGGCTGGGCAGAGCAGCTCCATAATTTATCCTGATGTAGTCGATCGCAAATTTGTTAACGAGCTGGGATTTTAATTAACCCATACGCGACAATTTTTGATTTAAGGCAGCTAATGGCGTATTGATGGCACCAATAATGAGGTACACCTGACGACAGTTTGTTGATTTACGCCGCTATGTTGTGCTTCGGATATGGCAAAATAGCAGGACTATAGCTATCAGGGAGTAAAGCTCGTGCTGGATAAACTGCGTTCACGTCTCGTACAATTTGGTCCATCAATGCTGAGCGTGCCGGTAAAACTGGCCCCGTTCGCGCTTAAACGCCAGGTGCTGGAGCAGGTGCTGAGCTGGCAATTCCGCCAGGCACTGCAGGACGGTGAGCTGGCGTTCCTGGAAGGGCGCTGGTTAAGCATTGACGTCCACGATATCGGGCTGCGCTGGTTTACCTCTGTTGAGAATGACCAACTGATCGTCCGTGAGTCCGCCGACGCGGATGTGAGCTTTAGCGCCAGCGCCAGCGATCTGCTGATGATCGCCGCGCGTAAGCAGGATCCGGACACACTCTTCTTCCAGCGCCGACTGGTTATCGAAGGCGATACGGAACTTGGTCTGTACGTGAAGAATTTAATGGATGCCATTGAGCTGGAGCAGATGCCGAAAGCGCTGCGTGTGATGTTGATGCAAATGGCAGATTTCGTTGAGGCGGGGCTGAAAACCCCGCCGGAAAGTAAACACACTTCAGTAGGTGAGCCATGCTGATTCGAGTCGAAATTGGGATTGATGCACCGGGTATCGATGCGTTGTTACGCCGCTCTTTTGCGCGGGATGACGAAGCGCAACTGGTCCACGATCTCCGCGAAGACGGCCTGATTACGCTGGGGCTGGTTGCCACCGATGACGAAGGTCAGGTGGTGGGCTATGTTGCCTTCAGCCCGGTTACCGTTCAGGGCGAAGAGCTACAGTGGGTAGGAATGGCACCGCTGGCGGTTGATGAGCACTACCGCGGCCAGGGGCTGGCGCGCCAGCTGGTTTACGAAGGACTGGACTCGCTCAACGAATTTGGCTATGCCGCCGTGGTGACGCTGGGAGATGCTACGTTCTATGGCCGTTTAGGCTTCGAACCGGCAGCGCATTACGATCTCCGCTGCCGCTGGCCGGGAACGGAATCCGCCTTCCAGGTGCACCGTCTGGCGGATGACGCGTTTAACGGCGTGAACGGTCTGGTTGAGTACCACGACCATTTCAATCGCTTTTAATCAGGCTCTCGCGAAGCGCCTCAAAGGAGCCGTCTCCGGTGACGAGGCGCTCTTTCTGACGCTTCGTCAGTTGCTTAATGCGGTATTCCATTCTGAGCGCCAGCGACCTGTCGCCAACGGGCGCTGAAAAGGCGAGCTGTAATTCCCCTTTCCCCCGCAGCGCTTTGGCACCTTTCCCCGTTTGATGTTGCAGAAAACGCCGCGCCACATCGGTAGTGATCCCGGTGTACAGGGCGTTGTCGGCGGTACGAACAAGATAGAGAAACCAGCACACGGTAAACAGATTCAGTATGTTAAGGTGAACGCACCTTAGCATGAGAGAGAGCGAAAATGGAAACTCTGACCACCATTAACCGCTGGCTGGCAAAACAGCATGTCGTCACCTGGTGCGTGTATGACGAAGGTGAAATGTGGTGTGCAAACGCGTTTTATTATTACGATCCCGAGCGTGTCGCCTTTTATGTCCTGAGCGAGGATAAAACCCGTCATGCGCAAATGTCGGGTTCGCAGACGAAGGTGGCGGGCACGGTGAACGGCCAGCCTAAAACGGTCGCGCTGATTCGTGGCCTGCAGTTTAAAGGGGAGATCCGCCGTCTGGACGGAGAAGAGAGCGACGCGCAGCGAAAACGCTACACGCGCCGCTTTCCGGTTGCCATTGCGCTAAAAGCTCCGGTGTGGGAAATCCGCCTTGATGAGCTGAAATTTACCGACAACACCCTGGGCTTTGGCACAAAGCTTCACTGGCTACGCGCCGAGCAGGCGTAGCGCTTCACGGTTAAACGCGGGCAGATCGTCCGGGGTCCTGCTGGTGATCAGCTGGTCTTTGTCGTTCACAACCTCCTGATCGTAAAACTCAGCCCCCGCATTTTTCAGATCGATAACGATCGGTTTTACGGCCGTGAGTTTACGCCCGCGCACGACATCTGCGCTGATGAGCAGTTGCGGACCGTGGCAGATGGCAAAGACCGGTTTGCCCGTCGAGACAAAGTCTCGCGTGAAGGTCACGAACCGTTCATCCCCACGCAGGGAATCCGGTGAATGACCGCCGGGTAACAGCAGGGCATCGAAATCTGACGGGCTGACGTTATCGATGGTTTCATCGATGGTCACGCTGGCTTCGCCCTTATGGCCTTTCACCGTTTTACCCGCCTCTTTCTCAATGGTGATGACCTCATGTCCTGCCTTGCGAAATGCCTCGGCTGGCGAGGTGAATTCTGAATCTTCAAACTCGTCGGTGATCAAGACTGCGATTTTCTTGCCCATGCTTCCTCCGTTGTTTTGGCTTCAGACAGATTTTTCTCCGCTTGTGGTAAATACTTACCTGTAACAGACTTCTAAGTGTGGTCGACGACGCTGAGTTCGCAAACGGACAATTCTGTAAAGGGGAGATGAAATGAGTCAGGTACTGATTACCGGCGCGACCGGGCTGGTGGGCGGGCATCTGCTGCGGCTGCTGCTTCAGGAGCACCGGGTTAACTATATTGCCGCCCCGACGCGTCGGCCTCTCGCGGATATCTCCGGCGTCTTTAACCCCCACGACCCGCAGCTTACCGATGCACTGGCGCAGGTGCAGGATCCTGTGGATATCGCCTTTTGCTGCCTCGGTACAACGCTGCGTGAAGCGGGCAGTAAAGAGGCGTTTGTGCATGCGGACTACACGCTGGTGGTCGATACGGCGCTGACGGCTAAAAAGCTGGGGGCAACACATTTTGTGGTGGTCAGTTCGCTCGGTGCCAATGCCGGGTCACCTTTTTTCTACAACAAGGTGAAGGGCAAAATGGAAGAGGCGCTGATTGCCCAGAAGTGGGAGCAACTGACCATTGTTCGCCCCTCCATGCTGCTCGGGCACCGGGATGAACGCCGTTTTAACGAATCGTTTTTCGCGCCTCTGTTCCGCATCCTGCCGGGTAACTGGAAATCCATTGAGGCAGCGGACGTGGCGCGTGCGATGCTAAAAGAAGGGCTCTCGCCATCGCAGGAGGGCGTGAATATCATCCCGTCGGCAAAACTGCGTGAAATCGCACAGGGCGAGGCGTAAACTCCCCCGGCTAATAACCTACTACTCTCCGGGGAATGCTATGACTGGTCAGTCTTCATCTCAGGCGGCTTCACCTGTTCAATGGTGGAAGCCCGCGCTCTTCTTTCTCGTGGTCATCATCGGCCTCTGGTATGTGAAATGGCAGCCGTACTACGGTAAAGCCTTTACGGCCGCCGAAACGCACAGTATCGGAAAATCTATTCTCGCTCAGGCTGATTCCAGCCCGCTTCAGGCGGCGTGGGATTACGCCATGGTCTATTTCCTTGCCGTCTGGAAAGCCGCGGTACTGGGCGTCCTGCTGGGCTCGCTGATTCAGGTGCTTATCCCGCGTCACTGGCTGGTGAAAACCCTCGGTCAGCCCCGCTTTCAGGGTACGCTGCTGGGGACGATTTTCTCCCTGCCGGGCATGATGTGCTCGTGCTGTGCAGCGCCTGTGGCCGCCGGGATGCGTCGTCAGCGCGTCTCGATGGGCGGTGCGCTTGCTTTCTGGATGGGGAACCCGTTGTTAAACCCGGCGACGCTGGTGTTTATGGGCTTTGTGCTGGGCTGGCATTTCGCCTTTATTCGTCTGGTGGCCGGGCTGCTGACGGTGCTGGTCGTGGCGACACTGGTGCAACATCTGGTGAAAGACAAAACCGTAGCGCCTGCGTCAGTTGACGTGGATATCAGTGAACCGCAGGGCGGCTTCTTCGCGCGCTGGGGCAGGGCGCTGTGGCAACTTTTCTGGAGCACCATCCCGGTCTATATCCTGGCGGTTCTGGTGCTGGGCGCGGCGCGCGTCTGGCTGTTCCCGCATGCGGACGGGGCTATCGACAACACGCTGCTGTGGGTCGTTGCAATGGCGGTTGCCGGTTGCCTGTTCGTGATCCCAACGGCCGCTGAAATTCCCATTGTTCAGACCATGATGCTGGCCGGGATGGGCACCGCGCCTGCACTGGCGCTGCTCATTACCCTGCCTGCAATCAGCCTGCCGTCGCTTGTCATGTTGCGTAAGTCATTCCCGGCGAAAGCGCTGTGGCTGACCGCGGGGCTGGTGGCACTGAGCGGAGTGATGGTAGGAAGTATTGCACTGGTATAAAAAAAGCCCGGTAGCGTTACTGCTTACCGGGCTTTCTGTCAGACGTTCTGGTTACTTGATGTAGGTGAAGGCGGTGGTGACGTGTTTCACGCCGCTCACCCGGCTGGCGATATCGGCCGCCGCTTTCCCTTCACGGTCGGTGACCAGACCCAGCAGGAACACTTCGCCGTTTTCCGTTGTCACTTTCACGTTTGAGGATTTCACCTGGTCCGAGCCCAGCAGCTGGGAGCGTACTTTGGTGGTGATCCAGGTATCAGACGACGCGGTACCCAGGCTGATTGGCTGCCCCTGACGGATTTCATTGAAGACTTCCGTGGTGCCCTCAACGCCCATTGCGATCTGTTTTGCGCGGCTGGAGAGTTCGGTATTCGGCGACTGGCCCGTCAGCAACACTTTGCCCTGATAGGCCGTGACGTTGATACGCGCTTCTTTCTTGATTTGTTCGTCTTTCGACAGCGCACTGTTGACGCGCAACTCCAGCGTACCGTCATCGACCTGTGTCCCTACGGAACGCGGGTCGGTTGCCGCTTTAGTACCAACCGCGGCGGTACCCACGACAGCCGCAGCGATACATCCCTGAAGCAGTAATGCAGACATAAGGACTGCGAGGGTCGATAAAGCCTTCATAAGAACTCCTTAATCATCCTGGTGAGGGAAAAGCGTGTTATCGATCAAATCGCATAAGCAGTTCACCGTGAGCATATGCATCTCCTGAATGCGCGCGCTACGGTGAGAGGGAATGCGGATTTCCACATCCTGCGGCCCAAGCAAACCCGCCAGCTCACCACCGTCATAGCCTGTTAAGGCAACGATAGTCATATCGCGGGTGACGGCGGCTTCAACGGCTTTGACAATGTCCCGGCTGTTGCCGCGCGTGGAGATTGCCAGCAGAACATCTCCGGCATGACCCAGGGCTCGCACCTGCTTTGCGTAAATCTCATCATGCAGACGATCGTTAGCAATCGCTGTTAAGACCACATTATCGGTATTAAGTGCAATGGCGGGTAAACTCGGTCGTTCTGTTTCAAAACGATTGATCATGCTGGCAGCAAAATGCTGTGCGTTGGCGGCTGAAGTGCCATTGCCACAACAGAGGATTTTGTTGCCGTTGAGCAGGGATTGCACCAGCGTCATGGCGGCACGAGAGATAGCGTCCGGAAGGGCTTCCGCCGCTGCAATCTGAGTCTGGATGCTTTCAGTGAAGCACACTTTAATTCTTTCGAGCACGTTATCCCTTTTAAATCTTAATTATGCGTCTTCGCCAAAAGCGTTTTTCAGCCATTCGATCGCATTGCCGGTGAAGGCTACCACATCGAACCGGCAATCCACAGTATCAAAACTCCCATTATGGCGGGCAAGCCACAAGTGGGCAGTCTGTAATAATTTATGTTGTTTGGCGAACGTCACGCTGGCGGCAGCGCCGCCAAAACGGGAAGACTGTCGGTAGCGAACTTCTACAAACACGATGACCTCACCGTCTTTCATGATGAGGTCGATTTCGCCGCCACGTCCGCGAACGTTAGCGGCGATAAAGTGCAGTCCTTTGCCTTCAAGCCAGCGACGCGCTTTTAATTCCCACGCGTCACCGGTCTCTTTACGGCTTAACTGGCCGGGACGATTTGCCCCTGCTGGTATTTGAGCCATGATAACTTCCTGTTAATCACACAATCCTGAGTGGCCGTCAGATCGCCGGTATTGCCGTTAAGCTCAAAGCCCGGCACCTGACGCATCTGGGTAAAGTGGTTCGCCAGCGCCCAGGCATCGACACCCATGGCATACAGACGTGCCAGAGAGTAGTCGTTGCGGACGGTGCTCAGCGCCTGCTGCATCAGTGCCGGGTTGCTGCCTGCGAGCATGGGAATCTCGCTGTACTGCAGGCCGTCCATCTCCAGACGGAAATCCGGGCCGGCGGTACCTTGCGCGCTGCGTGAACTGGCGTACAGCGTTGCGCCGCTCTGGCTGCCGTTACGCATTGCAATCATCGGTTTGATGAAGGCGATTTCCTGCGGGGTGGCAACGATATACGCTGTATCCACTTTACCGCCACCGCTGATCTGCGCGTCGGTAGGTGGTGCAGGGATCGACAGACCGCCAATGGTCACACTCTGCTGCTGCGGCAGGCTTGCGCTGACCGGGCTGCCGTTGAGGGCAATGCCCGCTCCGCCATTGACGCCCGCGCGCAGTTCAGACGCGGAGCCGAATTTCTGCTGTAGCACAATGCCGCCGCCCAACTTCTGCCACTCATCGGCAAAAGCATTAGCAACGCGATCCCCCAGCGTACTGCGTGGGATGAGCAACAGCGGAGCCTGTTTACCCTGCTCGTGAATATGACGCGCCGCATCGCGGGCTTCATCTTCCGGCGACAGCGCGAAGTAGCAAATATTGGCCCGGTTCTGAACCTGCTCTGGCTGGTTGAGTGCCAGCACGTTCAGCGTGGTATTGCTCTTCATCAACTCTTCGACATTGTTTTTCAGCAGCGGGCCGACAACGATGCTCGCACCATCCTGTTGAACCTGCGCCAGTACCTGGTCAAGCGGCTTCGAACTGGTGTCGTAGATTTTCAGCTCAGCCCCCGGGTTCGCGCTGGTGGTGGCCACCGACGGTGTTTGCGCGGCAGGTTGTGCCGTTTGTTCTGCGGGCTGGGCAGGCTGAACGTTCTGTGGTTGAGGTTGTTCAGACGCGGTGTCAGCCGCCGGGGCTGCTTGAGTCTCAGCCGGCGTGGCGGGCGGTGCAGGCTGAACGTTCTGCGGTTGAGGTTGTTCAGAAGCGGTGTCAGTCGCCGGAGCTGCTTGCGTTTCAGCCGGCGCTGGCGTTGCCGTCGTAGGGGCCGTTACCGGGTTCTGCATCGTCCCCTGTGCCGGCGTCTGCGCGGTGGTCAGGTCACTGGTTTCAGCGCCGGAAGGGCTAACCACGTCATTCACGTTTGCCGCCTGTGCCGCCTGGGTCGGCACTGCGCTGCCCGTCACTGGCGTCGTGCCGTTTTTCGCGGCTTCAAAACCTTGTTGAATAGTGCGACCGAATACCGCCGCCTGACCGTTTAAGGGCAGAAGGAGTGCAATCTTGCTGGTCGAGGCCGGCTTAAAGTTCTGCACGTTTACCAGCTGCGTTGGCAGCATTTTCGCGCCCGGATTCTGCGGGTAGCGGGTCTGCCAGTCAGTGATACCGGCTTTCAGCATCTTCGGATCGTTGCGGTTGTTAAACCACATCTGCTGCAGATCCAGCCAGCCCTGCAGGACGTTTTCATCTGCATTGATCACCAGTGCACGCGCCTGTTCCTGCGTCATAGAGGCCAGCGCCTGCCACGTGGCATCGATATTTTTCTGCTTATCAGCACCGCCGAGCAGAGGCTCCTGGGCGATCAGCGCACGGAGCAGCGTCAGGGAAGGGCGGCCCTGTTCAGCGGTAATGCCCGCCTGCCAGAAGCGAGCCTGCTGATTTTTGTCCAGCGCGCTCACGTCGATATCCCCGAGGATCTTTTTCGCGGCATCGTAATCTTTCAGCGCGACTTTCAGCTCGGCAGAGAGCAGGCTCTGCTCACGACGCTGAACATCATTCAGATCTTTTGGCAACTGGTTGAACAATTCGGCAGCCTGCTGGGTTTTACCCTCTTTCAGCAGTGCACGAATGGCGAGTAATTGCCAGTTGGTCTTGGTATCATTTGAGCTCTGCGACATTTGTTGCAGATAAAAGCCAGAGTCAGCCTGAGCAGAACCCTGCAAATGGGCGGTGCTCTGGTCGGGTGCCTGGGTGCCACAGCCTGCAAAGATCAGGGCTGCCAGCAGGAGCGGCACGCTGCGCGTGGCTTTTTTTCGAAGAAACGTTAACGGTACCATACTGTATCCAGTGATTTTTTTTACGCAATGCTCAATATTAAATCGGCAATACGGACGAAACAATGAAACAACACGAAACGGCAGATAATTCTCAAGGCCAGCTCTATATTGTACCTACTCCTATCGGGAATTTATCTGATATTACCCAACGTGCGCTTACCGTATTGCAGGCTGTTGATTTAATTGCCGCTGAAGATACCCGACACACAGGCTTACTGCTCCAGCACTTCGCCATTAGCGCGCGTTTGTTCGCGTTACACGATCACAATGAGCAACAAAAAGTCGAAACGCTGGTGGCGAAGCTGAAAGAGGGGCAGAACATTGCCCTGGTCTCCGATGCGGGTACGCCGCTGATTAACGACCCCGGCTACCATCTGGTGCGTACCTGCCGTGAAGCCGGGATCCGCGTGGTGCCGCTGCCTGGCCCATGTGCGGCTATCGCGGCGCTGAGCGCTGCGGGTCTGCCTTCCGACCGCTTCTGCTATGAAGGTTTCCTGCCTGCCAAATCCAAAGGCCGCCGCGACGTGTTAAAAGCGCTGGAAGCTGAACCGCGCACCCTGATTTTCTACGAATCTACGCATCGCCTGCTGGAAAGCCTGGAAGATATGGTGACCGTCTGGGGGGAAGCCCGCTACGTGGTGCTGGCACGCGAGCTGACCAAAACCTGGGAAACCATTCACGGCGCACCGGTAGGAGAACTGCTGGCGTGGGTGAAGGAAGACGAAAACCGCCGCAAGGGCGAGATGGTGCTGATTGTTGAAGGACATAAGGCGCAGGAGGACGCATTGCCTGCCGATGCGCTTCGTACACTTGCGCTGCTGCAGGCTGAACTGCCGCTCAAGAAAGCGGCTGCGCTGGCGGCAGAGATCCACGGCGTGAAGAAAAACGCACTGTATAAATATGCGCTGGAGCAGCAGGGGTAATATATCGGCCCGGCAATCACGCCGGGCCAGTTTATTTTACTTCGCGGGAATGGCCTCGTACACCAGCGTTTCCAGCGGCTGCAGCGTAATCACCACGGCCTTTCGATACTCCCCTGGTACGCTTGTGTTACTGCCGTACACGGCGTTCAGACTGAACTGCGCCATGCCCCCTGTCGGGATTTCAAAGTCTTTTGCCAAATCCAGATAATAGCTTTGCGGCTTATCTGACGGGTTTCGCAAGCCCAGAATGGCTTTGTCTTTGCTCCAGGAGGCCCAGCCGTAAACCTCAAGCGCCGTCGGGTCGCCACCGATCCAATGCGTATCCACCAGCACGCTGGCGTTATTTCGCGCCCATTTTGCTGCCTGCGCCAGGGTGTCCCATTTCGCCTTATTCAGCATTGATGGCGTGATATATAACTCCTGCAGTTGCGTCCCTGTGGCGAAGTAGCTCCAGACCTGATCGGCAAAATCGCTGTCCGTTTGCACCTTCTCCAGTCCGTAATAGGCATTTTCCGCGCTGACTATCCCGTGGTACATCAGCGAGTTCAGCGGGAACAGTGGGCCTTTACGCACAATAGAGCGGTATGTTTCAGCATCGCGGTAGGTCATCCATTGCTGTACCGGCGTGCCGGGGCCGTAAAGGTTGATGTCATCCCCCTGACGCCAGATGGAGTCGGCATAGAACAGCCAGGATGGGCTGGCGTCGGTACCCGTTGTCAGGTTGATAAACAGATTGGGGTTTGCGCTGCGCATGTTATGCAGCAGGGCGATAGACGCATCAAAATCGGACGCGAACTGGCTGCCAGTAATATGCGAGTTGGCGTTGCCCATCCCGTCGAGCTTAAACGAGGTGATATGTTCGTTTTTAATCAGCTTGATGATCTGCTCATTGAAGTTTTTGAAGTAGCGCGGGCCCGAGAGAGCCAGCTTCCCGTCTACCGTTTCGAAGCCGTACTCTTTGGCATGGGAGACGCGAATATCGCGCGGCTTATTATAACCTCCCCACGGTGAGAGCCACAGCCCGACGGAGCTGTGCAGACTGTCCGCTTTTTCCCTGACCTTACCAAAGCCGTGGCTGAAGGCCGGGCCAAACAGCCAGCGTCCGGTACGATCGTCCCAGCCATCGTCCAGCAGGAACGCATCCAGCGCCACGCCGCGTCCGGTGATAAATTTTTTATTCCACTCATCCATCCGCCCCAGCACATCCTGTTCGGTGTAGGGGTTAAAGAAGCCGATATCCATCCAGCTGTTGTAGTGCAGATAGGGTTTGTACGCCCGTGGACGCACGGCGTCGATAAACTGGTTTACGCTACGGCGCAGCTGGCTGGTTTCCGGGAACGTGCCAAAGTAGGTGGTAAAGCTGACCGGCGCGTCAGGCTGAACCGGCGTTTTCAGCTCCACGTTCAGATTGGTCGTCGCTTCATAGGCATACGTATTAACGATTGGCTTATCCGGCAGGATAAAGAACGAATCAGCAATAATGGGCGAGCTGTTGATGGCGCCATCAACGTACGGTGCCTGAGACTGCTTTTTCGTCGGGAAGAAGGTGATTTTCGCCACCTCTCGCGGCTGGCCGACGGCCGCAATGGTGTAATCAATACTGGCATATTTTCCCTTCACCAGATTCAGCTTCACCGTCACGTTAAAATCCGGACGGGTGAAATCAATGACAATCGCGTTGGCCTGTTTTTCTACATGCTTAATTGTAAAGTCTGCAGTATGAATTTTGGTCTCATCCGGCAGGGTCAGAAAGAACAGCTCCTGCGGCGTAAGCGGATGGTTAGCCGTTTTGTCTTTCACTACCACCGTTGAACTGGCGTCATCAAACGAGAGGGCAATGGAGTCATTATCGAGCGCGTATTGCGCTGCCGCCGCGCCATGAGAAACACACAAGGCAAGCATCGAGAGTGTGAGCACTTTTTTCATCAGGGTAAGATCCTTATTAGTAATGCTTCAGCATTCGGGTGATGGACTGCTCCAGCCAGTAGCGCTGGGTGCCGAAATTAATGCGCAGGTAGTGTTCGCCGTTTTGGACGTAGTGGCTGCCATCTTCGAGGACGACGCCAGCCTGATGGGCGAAATGTCGGGTCAATTCAGTGGCGCTACGTTCATCTGCGCTGACGTCAACCCAGGCCAGATACGATGATTCCGGGTTCATCATTTTCCAGGCCGGGAAGTGGGTCTGGATGGCCTCTGCCAGATAGCCAGCGTTACGGCGCAGATAACCGTTCAGCGCGTCGAGCCACGGCAAACCATGCTGGTAGGCAAGAATAATTCCCCATATCCCGAATATATTGGGTGAGGTGATGGCGTTCTTCTCAAGCTGGTGGCGAAAGCGCTGGCGCAGGGTGGCATCCGGAATGATGGCGTAGGAGGTTTTCAGCCCGCCAAGGTTGAACGCTTTATTCGGGGAGGTCAGCAGGATCAGATTGTCCTGCGCCGCGCAGCCGGATGCCAGACAGCTGACGAAATGACCGTCCAGAATATGTTCAGCGTGGACCTCATCAACCACCAGAAGGGTGCCGTAGCGTTGACAGAGGTCTGAAATCTGACGTATCTCATCGGCGTGCCAGATCCTGCCGGAAGGGTTATGCGGCGAGCAGAAGAACCACAGTTTTGGACGGTGCGTTCTGAGCTGTTCTTCCACCAGATTAAAATCAAGCTGGTAGCGATTTTCCCTCACGCACAGCGGGTTTGCCAGTATCGCTACCCCCTGACGCTGGGCGGCCATGGCAAACGGATCGTACACCGGTGTGTTCATCATCACCGTGTCGCCAGGTTTACAAAACGCCTGAACCGTATAATGCAGCGTGGAGACGGTACCGTACGTCAGCGTGATCCACGATTTATCGACGTCAACCTGATGACGTTCGCGCTGGAAGGCGATAACCGCATCGTAAAATTCGTCAAAGCACCAGGTGTAGCCGAAGGTGCCATGCTCCACGATGCGCTGGAAACCTTCTGTCACGGCAGGTGGGGAGGTGAAATCCATATCGGCAATCCACAGCGGGATAAAACCTTCAGGCACATCACCAAAGCGCGAGCGGACAAAGGCGTGATCCCATTTTCGACACCGGTCGCTTTTACGCTCAATGATTTCGTCAAAATTAAACACCACAACCCCCTGTTAAATTAAGGCTTCAATGCCGGTTTTTACGCTTTGCACCTGCGGGCCGATGATCACCTGGACGCTGTGCGCATCCAGCACCACGACGGACAATGCACCGGCCTCTTTTAACGCCTGCTGGTCGATGAGACTCATGTCTTTCACCACCAGACGCAGCCGGGTAATGCAATTATCAAGCGACTCGATGTTCTCTTTACCGCCGAGCGCACGCAGGATAAGCCCATGATCGTATTTCGATTTTCCGCGTGCCCGGGTATTGGCCTCGACGGCCTGCTGTGCACCCTGGGTGTCCACTTCACGGCCCGGCGTTTTAATATCGTGTTTGAGGATGTACCAGCGGAAGACGAAGAAGTAGAGGGCAAACCAGGCAATGCCTACCGGGAATACCAGATACCATTTGGTCGACATCCCTTGCATGACCCCGAAGATAAGCAGGTCCAGAATGCCGCCGTCGGTGTTGCCGATGGTCACCCCCAGCAGAGCCATGACCATCAGGGCCAGGCCCGACATCACAATATGGAAGGCGTAAAGGGCAGGGGCGATAAACAGGAACAGGAATTCAATTGGCTCGGAGATCCCGGTGACGACGGAGACCAGCACGCCGGAGAGCAGCAGGCCTTTAATCACCGGGCGGTTTTCCGGGCGGGCCGTGCGATAGATGGCGTATGCCACTGCCGGTAAGCCGAAGATAAAGGTCGGCATAAAGCCCTGCGACAGGAACGCGGTAACGTGCGGGCTGAACGGCAGACCCGCTTTCAGTTCGGCGTAGAAAATGTTCAGCGCCCCGGCGACTTCATGACCATTGACCATTTCAATACCGCCCGCGGGCGTGAAGCGCACCATCGCCAGCAAAATATGGTGCAGGCCAAAGGGTTTGAGCAGTAGTACCCCCACGCCGTAGAGGAACGGGCCGAACACGCTGGTGCTCTGGATAATATGGCCAATCCCGGTAATGCCCAGCGCAACATACTCCCACAGCAGGGGAATAAACAGCCCCACCAGTGAGAGGGTGAGGGCGGTGATAATCGGCACAAAACGAATGCCGCTAAAGAAGGCGAACGCGTCGTGTAAAACGGTATCCTGAAAACGCTCGTGCAGGAAAAAGGTTATGACCCCAACCACGATGCCGCCCAGCACACCCATCTCCAGGGTTTGAATGCCCAGCACCATCGATTGCCCGACTTGTCTCATGGAGGCGGCATCGGCAAGCTGGTGGGTCGCAATCAGGTAATAATTGATGCTCATGTTCATCAGCATATAGCCAACAAACCCGGAAAAAGCGCCCACTGCTTTGTTGCGTCTGGCCAGCCCCATTGGGATCGCCATGGCAAACATGAGGGGAAGATAGGTAAAGGCGAAGCCGCCGACCATGGCAATAAAGCCAAAGGTGAGCTGAGTTAATTCGCCGCCCAGAAAGGGGAAACTTTTGAGGGTGGAGGGGCTGGTAACAGAACTACCGATACCCAGCAATAACCCCATAAAGGCCAGAAGGGAGACCGGGAACATAAAGGTCTTTCCCAGGCTCTGAAAAAACTCCCACGCTTTCGATTTAAACGACTTTTCCTGTGTCATGTAGGGACTCCTCGGAATTATTTATCGTAATGGAAGGCGCTGTCTGGCTTAAGGACGCGCCTTCATATTTGCGAGGCTTATAGTTATTTTTGAGTTATTGATGTTCTATGCGATGAGATCAGGCTTCCGCCGGGAGCAGCAATCGGTTCGCCGAGCCGCACACGGTGATTTTGCTTCTGACCACGTCTTTCATGGCATCCATGCCAACCCGCATGTAGAAACGCGGATCGTTGCCCTGCGGGTTCTCAGCAAACCAGGCCTTAACGGCGCCAGAGAACGCAATTTTTAGCTCGGTTGCCACGTTCACTTTGCAGACGCCCAGCTCTATGGTGCGGCGAACATCGTCATCCGGCACATCACTCGCCCCGTGCAGCACCAGCGGTACGCTCACCACGTCGCGGATTTCAGCCAGCCGTCGAAAGTCGATTTTTGGCCGTTTGGTATAAAGACCGTGAGCGGTTCCGATGGCCACAGCCAGGCTGTCGACGCCGGTCAGCGCAACGAAGCGTTTTGCTTCCTGCGGGTCGGTCAGGAACGCGCTTTCAGCGTCCACGCTCATGTCATCTTCCACGCCGCCCAGGCGGCCCAGTTCGGCTTCAACGCTGCAATCGTTGAGGTGGCAGAAGTCGACCACTGCTTTCACCAGCTTTACGTTGTGCTCAAACGGATAGTGGCTGCCGTCGATCATCGCGCTGCGCACACCCGCGTTAACTTTGCGACGAATGTCGTCGAGCGATTCGTGATGATCGAGGTGCAGCGCCAGCGGCATGTCGTAAGTGGTGGAGTACGCGCTACACAGGGCGTAGATCTCTTCCAGGGCAATGTGCTTAAAGGTGCCCGGCGTGCCCGCGAGGATCACCGGCGATCGCATTTCACTACACACTTCGAGGATCGCCTGGATCGTCTCCGCGTTATGGATGTTGAACGCCGGTACGGCGTAGCCTTTCGCCTGGGCGTCCAGCAGAAGATATTTTGTCGAAATAATACTCATGATCGGATCCTCTTAAGCCTGCCACGGATGAATAACCACGCCCTGCACGACACGGTTAACCGTGCCGCTGGCGGACGGTGTATCCGGGGTATTGCCCACACGAAGTGACTGAGACAGGGCAAAGACCTGGGCGTACATCAGGAAGCAGAAGGCCTGTTCCATATCGATAAACGTGCGGGCAGGGGGCAGCAGGATATGCGGGCCAGCCTCAATGACCGGATCGGTTTCGGCGGCAATGGCCACCACGCGCATGGCCTGACGATCGCGGCGCAGCTCAGCAAGCAGATCCAGATCGTACTGCCGCGTATAGGGGTGGCTGGAGACAAACACCACCACCAGCGTTTCGCGATCCACCAGCGATTTAGGGCCATGACGGAAACCGGTTGGGGAATCGTAGAACGCCGCCAGCTTGCCTGCCGTCAGCTCCAGCACCTTCAGCGCCGATTCACGAGCGGCTCCCTGCAGCCCCCCGCTTCCCAGATAGACGATCCTTTTCCACGGATCGTTGCCAAAGACGCTCTGGCTGAAATCGCCCAGTGACGTGAGGATCGTCTGGCAGCGATCGGCCACATCGCGGAAGGTATGGCTGTTGATCGTCTCCGGGGCGAAGACTGCCAGGCAGCTTGCCATCATGGTGGTAATGCTGCTGGTCATCGCGAACCCGCGATCGTGTGTTTCGGCAGGCATCAGCAGCGCATACGCGTTATCGCTGTTTACCGCGGTCTGATAAAGGCTTCCCGCCTCATTACAGGTGATCGACAGGTGGTAGCACTCCGGCACACACTGGTTTGCCAGTTCAACGGCGGCTACGCTTTCCGGACTATTGCCGGAACGGGCAAACGACACCAGCAGCAGCGGGTGTGCGGCGCTCAGGTAGTCCATCGGATTCGTGACCAGATCGGTCGTCGGTACGGCGGTAATGTTTTTCCCGGTGTGGCTGGCGAGCCAGGGCGAAATGATGTCGCCGATAAAGGCCGAGGTGCCTGCCCCCGTCAACACGATCCGCAGCTCGCGCTTGCGCAGCAGCGGCGTCAGGAAGTTATCGATCGACGCGCGCAGGTTATCGATATTGTTGAGTGAGCGGATCCAGCTGGCAGGTTGCTGGCGGATCTCTTCTTCGGTCCATGTGCCGGTGGTGGCGGTAGTGTTGGTTTCTGACATAACTCAGTCCTTAGTCGTGTGAATTCCACATCAGACGCTGGCAAACGTGTCGCTATCTTTCGTTTCGTTTCACTTGTTCACTTAAGCAGTTAAATAAAATCTATAGAAAAGAAATCGAAAGTTCAATGAAAGAAAAGAAATAAAACGAAAAGTGTGATCGGCAAAGAAAAGGCAATGATTAAGGAAAGGAAAAGAAAGACCTTGCGATCGCTTGCCGCAAGGCCCAATAACGGGACAATGAAAGGTCTAAAGGGGGAGAGCCAAACCCTGGATCCAGATCTGCTGAAGGTGGAAACCTTCATCCAGCGCAATAATATTGGCACGCTTGCCCGGTTTTAAGGAACCGAGCTGGTGATCAATACCCAGCAAGCGGGCAGGGTGCAGCGAGGCCATATGGATCGCATCCGCTGGCGTTATTCCCGCCTGCGCCACCATATTGCGCACGGCGGCATCGAGAGACAGCGTGCTGCCTGCAAGCCCACCGGAAGCGGTGCGTACCACCCCAGCGTGCATGTTGACCTCGTCGCCACATAGCCTGTAACGTCCGTCGGGCATCCCTGCGGCCTGCATGGCATCGGTAATCAGAACGATCCGCTCTTTGGCACAGCAGGCGCACAGCCGCAAAGCACCCGGGTGAACGTGATGCCCGTCGGCAATCAGTTCCAGCCATGCCCGCGGGTCCGTCAAGCCTGCACCGACCATACCGGGTTCACGATGATGGAGCCCGGTCATGCCGTTATAACAGTGCACCAGCCCATCAGCGCCCGCCTCAAAAGCGGCAAGCGTTTGATCGTACGTCGCGGCGCTGTGGCCGAGCATGACCCGTATCCCACGCTGCTTAAGGTGGCGAATGGCCTGCAACGCACCGGGTTTCTCCGGTGCCAGAGCGACAACCCTGAGGGTGTGTTGCGATACTTCAATCAGCGAGTCCAGTTCGCTGACATCCAGTTCACGAAACAGCGCAGGCGGATGTGCCCCTTTGTTCTGTGGCGTAAAATAGGGACCTTCAAGATAGCTGCCCAGTATCTGCGCGCCAGGACCCCCGGACATACAGCGCCGGGCGATGCGTGCGAGCACCCGGTGGACAGTCTCCAGCGGTGCGGTGACGGTCGTCGGTAAAAAAGCCCCTGTGCCTTCACGCGCTTTATGCATCGCCAGCGTGTCCAGCACCTCTGGGGCATTATCCATCACGTCCACACCCGCGCCACCGTGAACGTGGGTATCGATATACGCCGGGCAAAGCTGGTCGGCATCCCGGGCATGCACGCCAGCTGGGATCGGCTCGATGGCGGTGATAATTCCGCTCTCCATGCGTAGCTGGTGATCCTCCAGCCAGCCCTGCTCGGTCAGCAGACGACGCGCGCGCAGCACCTGACTCATATCCCTTCCTCAGCGGGGGCTTCCTCACGACAGCGCCCCAGCTCATCCACCAGGCTGGTCAGGCCGCGATGCCCGCATTCCAGGGCCTGCAGACGAAAGGCTTCGCTGCTTAACCCGTCGCGCTCCAGTACCATCTCAAGCAACAGCTGCAGGTTTGTACCGGTAATCACTTCGCTGCCGGGTCTTTTCATGGCGAGTATTGATGCCACCCGGAACGGCGTCCCCCCGAGCAGATCGGTGAGAAACACAATATCGTGCTGCTCGTCCAGTTCACTGACTGCCTGTTCAAGCTGCGCGGTCAGCCGCGCGGTGGTGGAGCTTTCAGGAAAATCGATGGCGATAAACTGCGGCTGCTCGCCGAGGATTTGTTTCATCGCCTGTTCAAGCCCGCTGGCAAACCCGCCGTGACCCGTCAAAATAATGCCTAACATTGCGACCTCTTTGCTTTACAGGAAGTGACAGAACTTACCGACAACCCCCAGCACCACGGTGATACCGATCAGGCGCAGTGGGGTCCAGCCGCGACGAACCAGCCAGAACATGGTCAGGGTATAGACCAGCGGCAGGAAAGCGGGCATCAGTTTGTCGATAACGTCGGCTTGCAGCTTGACCACCGCATCCCCGGCCTTGATTTCAAGCGTGGTGTTGAGACGTACGTAGGTTGCCACCAGCGCGCCAATGACCGTCATCCCCACGATGGAAGCCGCGTGGCCGACCTTTTTGGTATTAGCTTTAATCAGCGGGATGGCAGCCACACCCATCCGGTAGGCGTAATGTGCCAGGCCAAAACGCAGGCCAAGATGCACTACGTTAAACAGCACAATAAAGACCACCGCACCCAGTATGGAGCCTTGCAGGGCAAGGCTTGCGCCGATCCCGCCGCAAATTGGCAATAGCGTAAGCCAGAACATGGCATCGCCAATGCCGCCAAGCGGTGCCCCCACGGCGATCTTGGTGCTCTGGATACTGTTGACATCCTGCTTGGAGCGCTCCATCGCCAGGATGATGCCAATGACAAATGTCACCAGAAATGGATGCGTATTGAAGAAGCCCATATGGCCTTTCATGGCGCGGGCCAGATCCCGCTTGTTGGTATGGATCTTTTTCAGCGCGGGCAGCAGGCCATACAGCCAGCCGGAAGCCTGCATACGTTCATAGTTAAACGAGGCCTGCAGCAGCATCGAACGCCAGGCGACACGGTTAATATCCTTTTTCGTCAGCTCGGCACCAATATGTTGATCTTCATAGACGTTTTCATTCACGCCCGTGAGCAGCGTCTCTTCGTGTTCAGAAACGCCAGGCAGCGTAGTTTGATTAGATGCCATCTTCGAATTCCTCTTTCTGGGCTGCAGGTGTCGCCGGTTCAGGCGATTTACGCATCAGGTCAATCAGCGCCATTGCCAGCGCAGCCGCGGCAATCGCCAGCACCGGCAGTTTCAACCAGGCTGCGGCAACAAAGCCGATGATAAAGTAGGGGATATAGACGTTTTTCATCATGATTTTCAGCAATACGGCGAAGCCAATCGCGGGCATGATGCCGCCGGCGATGCCGAGGCCGTCAATCAGACGTTCCGGCAGCACATCAATGGCGGTTTTCGCGTGTTCAGCGCCAAAGTAGATCGGCAGGAAGGCACACAGAAAATAGAAGATACCGAGCGCCAGCAGTGCCAGATAGTTGACCCTTTCGATGCCGTTCGTGTCCGCATTGGCTGCCATGCGGTCACAGCGGGACATCACCCCGGACATGACGGAGAACAGGAAAGTGATCCCCATCTGTACCGCAACCGCAAACGGGACGGCGACCCCAACGGCGACATCCGGCTTCACACCGGTGCTGATCGCGAACGTGGTGCCGACAATCGTGCCGATAATGACGTTTGGCGGTTGCGCGCCGGCCAGCGGAGCCAGCCCCATCCAGACCAGCTCCAGCGTACCGCCCGTTAAAATACCGGTGTGCAGATCGCCCAGAATGAGGCCAACCAGCGGCCCGAGCACCACCGGGCGGTGCATGTGTGTTAACCCGTTAAACATATCCAGGCCCGCGATAAAGGCGAGAATGCCCAGCGCGAATGCCTGCAAGAGACTAATTTCCATTGTGAATCCCTCAGAGCAGTTTAAAGAGATCCAAAGCAGTCTCAGTCGGAACACCCTGAACGAAGCATTCCACTCCGGCGGCTTTCAGGCCGTTAAATGCGGCGATATCGTTCGCATCGACAGAGACCGTTTTGGCAATTTGTTTTTTGCCACTGGCGTAATGCAGGTTTCCTACGTTGATACGGGTGATGGGCACGCCGCCTTCGACCAGCGTCAGAAAATCCGCGGGTGATTTGCAGACCAGCAGAATTTTCTGGCGCTCGGCAGCGCGATGAATGTTGTCGATCACTTTTTGCAGCGACCAGAAACGCACGGCGATCCCTTCTGCGAGCACCATCTCCATCAGGTTTTGTTGAACCGGATCCTCAGCGACTTCATTATTAGCGACCAGCACCAGGTTGGCCCCCGCAAACCCAACCCATTGCACACCTACCTGACCGTGGATCAGGCGTTCATCGATGCGGCATAAGACAATGTTTGGCATAGCGCTTTCCTCTTTTTAATTATGCGTTTTGAGTCGTTACGCCTTCGCAGGCGGCATGGTACTGCTGGAGTATGTCCTGAATGTGGTCGAGGATGAGGTCCCGTGGTGTCGACTTGAGAGCACCCTCGCGAACTTTGCTGTACTGCAACGGCAGGTACTGGCTGATCAGCGGCAGCGGGATCGGTTCGTCTGCCAGGTTGCGTACCAGCCGCGCAAAGGCTTCGTCGATCTGGCTGTCCGGCCAGTAATAGCGCACCCGATCGGAGTAGCTATACCCGCGTGCCAGGCGTCGCGCATTGCCATCACCGTGATAATGGCTTTGCCAGTATTCGGGGCGATCGAGCATCACGTTTTCCAGGACATGACGCAGGCCCGAACAGGCTTTTGCAGGCAGCAACTCTTCTTCAATGGCGGCCAGCGAGAACAACGCTTCACGCAGGGCAAAGGTTAGTGCCGGGCCAACTTTGAGGATGGCGAAGTGATCTTTCACCAGCTGGCGCAGCGCCTGCGGTGTCTGGTAGTCGGTAGAGTGCGCTTCAAATATCAGCGTGTCGTAAGCTTCAACCATATGACTTAGGGCGACGGCGTTTTGCGGTTGATAGTCACACACATGTGCGTGGTCAAACTCAACGCCAGGCTGAACCACCAGGCCAATAATGCGTGGCCAGATGTCGCTTAACCCTTCTTTCTCGAACGCGTGGCGGTGAGCTTCAAGGGTGGCACGCGCGGCTTCAGGGGTCGTGACGGCAAGCTCGGTGAGCGTTTCATGCGCGCCGCCCGGAACCGGCACTTCCGTACCGATGACATAGACCAGGTCAGCGACATCAGCGTGCGCCAGGCTGGTTTTCTCCGCAATTTTCGCCAGGCGTGCCGCGCGCTCGGCAACGATGGCGTCGGTTAACGGTACTGGATCGTCTTCGCAGGACATGCTGCAGTCGAGGTGGATCTTTTTAAACCCGGCAGCGACATAGCTTCTGATCAGATCTTCGGCATTCGCCATCGCCTGCCGGGCAGGCAAGTTTTGCCAGCGGTTTGGCCCTAAATGATCGCCGCCGAGGATCAGTTGCGATGTCGGGAAACCAAGGGATTCCGCCAGCTTACAGACGAACCCGTGAAAATCGGCGGGTGTCATACCGGTGTAACCGCCAAATTGATCCACCTGATTAGAGGTGGCTTCAATCAGCAGCGGCGTGTGATGCAGTTGGGCGTAACGAATTGCGGCTTCAAGTACCAGTGGATGTGCGGAACAAACGGCATAAATCCCGTTCGCATTCCCCCGTTTATGTTGTTCCACCATTTCTGTCAGATGTTTCACTTTCCTCTCCATTTCGGATGGTGATGGTTTTCATCTTTCGTTTTGTTTCATTTAATCCTGCATCATGGTGGTATAAAAATAAAACGAAAGATAATAGTTTTCCGATCTGTTTCACAAAAGAAACATAATGAAAGGTTTCAGCGACGAGAGAGTGCGCTGACTGGAAGCAGGCAGGGCTTGCATTCCCATAAAAGAAAGGCGTTAATAGACAAAACGAAATGAAACGAAAGACCATTTATTAAGGAGCTCGCATGAGCAGCACCGATTCATCCGCGGAGAAGCGCGTCACCGGCACCAGTGAAAGGCGAGAGCAGATCATTCAGCGGTTGCGGGCACAGGGAAGCGTGCAGGTTAACGATCTTTCTCATTTATATGGTGTTTCCACGGTGACGATCCGTAACGACCTGGCGTTTCTTGAGAAGCAGGGCATTGCCGTTCGTGCTTATGGCGGAGCGCTGATTTGTGAAGGCAATGCGCCTGGCACTGAACCCTCCGTGGAGGACAAAAGTTCGCTCAATACTGCAGTTAAGCGCAGTATCGCGCAGGCGGCCGCCGCGCTGGTGAAGCCGGGTCATCGCATCATTCTGGATTCCGGAACCACGACGTTTGAAATCGCCCGTATGCTGCGTCAGCACACGGATGTGATTGCCATGACCAACGGAATGAACGTGGCGAATGCATTACTGGAAGCGGAAGGGGTGGAGCTGCTGATGACCGGTGGGCACTTGCGCCGCCAGTCGCAATCCTTTTACGGCGACCAGGCAGAGCAGTCCTTACAGAATTACCACTTTGATCTGCTTTTTCTGGGGGTCGACGCCATCGACCTCGATCGCGGCGTCAGTACCCACAATGAAGATGAAGCCCGACTGAACCGGCGGATGTGCGAGGTGGCAGAGCGTATTATCGTGGTCACTGACTCCAGCAAATTTAACCGTTCGAGCCTGCATAAAATCATCGATACCCAGAGAATCGATATGATTATCGTCGATGAAGGGATTCCGCCTGAGAGCCTGGAAGGGCTGCGTAAGAGCGGGATAGATGTGGTGTTGGTGAAGGGATAAGTTGCCCCCTCTCTTCGGGAGAGGGGGAAAGCGGTCACGTCACCGGTGCCGGGTTAAACACCGCCAGCTGGTTATGTAATCCCCATTGATCGGAGAACGTCTTCTTACGGCCGCTTGCCACGTCCAGAATGAAGCGGAACAGCTTCCAGCCGACATCCTCAATACTCTCTTCGCCAGTGGCAATGGTGCCTGCGTTGATGTCCATTAGGTCATACCAGCGGTTTGCCAGCTCGGTACGGGTGGCCATTTTAATCACCGGTACCGCCATCAGCCCGTACGGCGTGCCGCGCCCGGTGGTAAAGACCTGCACCGTAATGCCGGATGCCACCTGCTGTGTGCCACAGACGAAGTCGCTGGCCGGGGTCGCGGCGTAAATCAGGCCGCGTCTGGTGGGGCGCTGGCCCGGGGAGAGCACTTCAACAATGGCGCTCTGGCCGGATTTGGCAATCGAGCCGAGGGCTTTTTCCACCACGTTCGCCAGACCGCCTTTTTTATTGCCCGGAGAGGGGTTGGCGCTGCGATCGGTTTGTCCCATGTCGAGATAGTTATCGTACCAGGCCATCTCCTCAAGCAGGCGTTTGCCCACCTCTTCATTGATGGCGCGTGGGGTGAGCAGATGGATGGCATCACGCACTTCGGTCACTTCGGAGAACATCACCGTGGCGCCACAGCGGACAAAAAGATCCGAGGCATAGCCCACCGCCGGGTTCGCCGTGACGCCTGAAAACGCATCGCTGCCGCCGCACTGAGTGCCTATCACCAGTTCTGACGCCGGGCAGGTCTCGCGCTGGCGCTGGTTCAGTTTTTCCAGATGGCGCTCCGCCACCTGAAGGATATCGTCAACCATTGAACGGAATCCGACGTGATGCGCATCCTGTAAACGAACAATGCTGGCCTCGTCGACCGGAATGGCATTCACATCTTCGGTGCCCTGCAGCAGACGCTCTGGCTGCAGCTTTTCGCAACCGAGACCAATGACCATCACTTCGCCACCGAAATTCGGGTTCAGCGCGATGTTATGGATGGTACGAATCGGTACCACGGCCGCCGGAGCATTGATGGCCACGCCGCAGCCGTACAGATGGTTCAGACCTACCACGCCGTCGACATTCGGGTATTTCGGCAGCAGGTCGCGCTCAATGATTTTCACCACGTAATCCACCACGCCTGCCACACAGTGCACGCTGGTGGTGATACCGAGCAGATTCTTGGTGCCTACGCTGCCGTCCGCATTCCTGTACCCTTCGAATGTGTACCCTTCAAGCGGGGGCAGTGGCTCAGGAACCCGGGTGGCCAGGGGGAGCGTGTTCAGCGGCGGCGCTTCGGGTAGCTCAACCAGCGACTCCTCGATCCAGCTCCCCTGAGGAATGGCGCGAACCGCATACCCGATAACTTCGCCATACCGCACGATTTCACCGTGGGCCGGGATATCCACCAGAGCGACTTTATGCCCCTGCGGAATATGTTCAGTCAGCTCCAGCCCATCCGGGAAACGAGTTCCCGCTTTTAGACCGTTGTCGTTAACAATTATCGCCACATTATCCGTGTCGTGAACTTTGATATAGAACGCCGTCGGCGACGCTTGTCGAATTTCAATGTCGGCCATTGTTCAATATTCTCCAGCAAAATGTCTGATAGTAAATGCAGCCAGGGGATGTTTATTTTCTTATCGCAGAAATAAAGACGCGGCTTGAGTCAATAAAGAATGTCAGGAGACGAGATATCAAAATGTGATCCCGATCGCTCCTTAAACCCGGCGCAGATGCCACCCGGCCAGCAATGCCTGATTCTGTGCATCAGCGCCCATCACGTTGTGCATATGCTCAAAATATTATCAAAACACGCCGCAATGCTTGAGCGTTAAAACAATGTGCTGTCATGACGTGAGGATTATACTGAATGACGATTTTATAACGCCTAAATTAAGTCAGGAAATAAATATAACGCTGACGCTGCGTCTGAAAATATAAATATGAACCTGAATAAGACTGCGGAATTAAAAAGGTAAACGTGATGAATAATGATATCTTCCCGAATAAGTTTAAAGCGGCCCTCGCGGCGCACCAGATCCAGATTGGCTGCTGGTCCGCGCTGGCAAGCCCCATCAGCACCGAAGTACTGGGCCTGGCCGGTTTCGACTGGCTGGTGCTGGACGGCGAACATGCGCCGAACGATATCAGCACCTTTATTCCGCAGTTAATGGCGCTCAAAGGGAGCCATAGCGCGCCAGTGGTTCGCGTCCCGACCAACGAGCCGGTAATCATCAAACGTCTGCTGGATATTGGGTTCTACAACTTCCTGATCCCGTTTGTGGAAACGGAAGAGCAGGCGGTGCAGGCCGTGGCGTCAACACGTTATCCGCCGGAAGGGATCCGCGGGGTCTCCGTTTCCCATCGCGCCAACATGTTTGGCACCGTCCCGGACTACTTCACACAGTCCAACAGCAACATCACCATCCTGGTACAGATTGAGAGCCAGCAGGGGGTCGATAACGTCGACGCTATCGCTGCCACCGACGGTGTGGATGGCATCTTCGTTGGTCCAAGCGATCTTGCTGCGGCATTCGGCCATCTGGGCAATGCGGGTCATTCTGAGGTGCAGCGCGCTATTCAGCACATCTTTGCCCGTGCCAACGCGCACGGCAAACCGTGCGGCATTCTGGCGCCGGTTGAGGCGGATGCCCGCCGCTATCTGGAGTGGGGCGCGACCTTCGTTGCCGTCGGTAGCGACCTCGGCGTATTCCGCTCGGCCACGCAGAAGTTAGCGGACGCCTTTAAAAAATAACCATCATTGAGGAAACGAATTATGACGCTGAAAGTGGGTTTTATTGGCCTTGGGATCATGGGTAAACCCATGAGTAAAAACCTCATCAAAGCAGGTTACTCCCTGGTGGTTGCAGACCATAATCCGCAAGCCGTGGCCGAGGTGATTGCCGCAGGCGCAGAAACCGCAGCAAACGCCAAAGCGATTGCTGAGCAGTGCGATGTCATTATCACCATGCTGCCAAACTCCCCGCATGTGAAAGAGGTGGCCCTGGGGGAGAACGGCATCATTGACGGTGCCAAACCTGGCCTGGTGGTGATTGACATGAGTTCTATCGCGCCGCTGGCAAGCCGTGAAATCAGTGAGGCGCTAAATGCGAAGGGCGTCGATATGCTGGATGCCCCGGTCAGCGGCGGAGAGCCCAAAGCCATCGACGGCACCCTGTCGGTGATGGTTGGCGGCGACAAAGCTGTTTTTGATAAATACTACGACCTGATGAAAGCCATGGCGGGCTCCGTGGTGCATACCGGCGATATCGGGGCGGGTAACGTCACCAAGCTGGCAAACCAGGTGATTGTGGCGCTGAACATTGCCGCAATGTCGGAAGCGCTGACGCTGGCCACCAAAGCGGGCGTTAACCCTGATCTGGTGTATCAGGCGATCCGTGGCGGCCTGGCGGGCAGCACCGTGCTGGATGCCAAAGCGCCCATGGTGATGGATCGTAACTTCAAGCCCGGCTTTAGAATCGACCTGCACATTAAAGATCTGGCGAATGCCCTGGATACCTCCCACGGCGTGGGCGCGCAGCTGCCGCTGACCGCCGCCGTCATGGAGATGATGCAGGCCCTGCGCGCGGATGGTCTGGGCACTGCCGACCACAGCGCGATTGCGTGCTACTACGAAAAACTGGCGAAGGTGGAAGTCTCTCGCTAATAAAAACGGACGCGGGAACGCGTCCGCTATTTTTGCCGAGTGCGGTAACAGGCGACAACTATGAAAATCGTAATCGCGCCAGATTCCTGGAAAGAAAGCCTTTCTGCCTCCGGGGTTGCTCAGGCGATTGAAAAAGGATTTCGGGAAATTTTCCCCGACGCACTTTATGTTTCGGTGCCGGTTGCTGACGGCGGGGAAGGTACGGTTGACGCGATGATCGCCGCCACCCAGGGCATAGAACAGTATGCTTGGGTCACGGGCCCGTTGGGTGAACAGGTAAACGCCCGCTGGGGCATGTCCGGCGATGGCAGCACGGCATTTATTGAGATGGCCGCCGCCAGCGGTCTGTCACTGGTCCCGGCCACCCAACGTAACCCGCTCGTCACCACGTCCCGGGGTACCGGGGAGCTTATTCTCAGCGCGCTGGATAAAGGTGCCCGACATATCATTATCGGCATTGGCGGCAGTGCCACCAACGACGGCGGCGCCGGAATGATGCAGGCGCTGGGGGCCACGCTCTGCGACGCCAACGGTACTGAAATGGGTTATGGCGGCGGCAGCCTGATGGCGCTCAACAGCGTCGATCTCTCCGGCCTCGACGCCAGGCTAAAAGATTGCACAATCCACGTCGCGTGCGACGTCACGAATCCGCTGGTTGGCGAGAGAGGCGCTTCCCGTATCTTTGGCCCGCAAAAAGGGGCGACAGAGGAGATGATCCTCACTCTCGACGCTAATCTCAGCCACTATGCCGATGTGATAAAAAAATCTCTGCGAATTGACGTGAAACAGGTTCCCGGTGCGGGTGCCGCGGGGGGCATGGGGGCGGCCCTGATGGCCTTCCTCGGCGCGGAACTGAAGAGCGGTATTGAGATTGTCACCCAGGCACTTAACCTCGAAGAACATATTCACGACTGCACGCTGGTACTGACGGGCGAAGGGCGCATTGACAGCCAGAGCATTCAGGGCAAAGTGCCCGTCGGTATCGCCCGTATCGCCAAAAAATACCATAAGCCGGTGATCGGCATTGCCGGCAGTCTGACCCGGGATGTGGAGGTCGTGCATCAGTATGGCATCGACGCGGTGTTCAGCGTGCTGAGCCGCGCCGAGTCGCTGGAAGAGGCTTACCGTGGGGCGTTTGACAATATTTACCGCGCCTCGCGCAATATCGCCGCCACTTTGCAGATAGGGATGCACGCCCAAGGGTGACAGCGGGGCACAAACCCTCTATACTGCGCGCCGAAGCTGACCAGACAGTCGCCGCTTCGTCGTCGTCCCCTTTCGGGGGGAGACGGGCGGAGGGGAGGAAAGTCCGGGCTCCATAGGGCAGGGTGCCAGGTAACGCCTGGGGGGGAAACCCACGACCAGTGCAACAGAGAGCAAACCGCCGATGGCCCGCGCAAGCGGGATCAGGTAAGGGTGAAAGGGTGCGGTAAGAGCGCACCGCGCGGCTGGCAACAGTCCGTGGCACGGTAAACTCCACCCGGAGCAAGGCCAAATAGGGGTTCACATGGTACGGCCCGTACTGAACCCGGGTAGGCTGCTTGAGCCAGTGAGCGATTGCTGGCCTAGATGAATGACTGTCCACGACAGAACCCGGCTTATCGGTCAGCTTCAACTTTTTACAAAACCCCGCTACGGCGGGGTTTTTGCTATCTGCACTAAATGAGATGAATGACTGTCCACTCCGCTTTCTATGAAAGAACGCGGCTTATCGGTCAGCTTCAACTTTTTATAAAACCCCGCTTCGGCGGGTTTTTCTTTTATCGGCCTTAGAAATTGCAAGCAAGGGCCACCCGATGCATCGCTCACACGACATCAATTATCACATTTGCGACATTAAGCACATTTCACTGCTTTCATCCCTTCAGTGTCTTTTTCGCATCTGCTGGCGATCGTAATCACAAAATTTCTCGCTAAATAATCCTGATTCTGCAGTATTGTTAATTTGTTATGAATGTTGCTTTTATGATCGTGAATGTTTTCTTATTTGATATATGTATATTGAATTCAAAAACATTTAGCTCATGAATGTGTGATGCATTCCACTGTTTCCCGAAAGTCAGCAAAATCACCCCTGACAAATTTGATAAATTGAAAGAATGTTTTAAACGAATTACGGTTATTTATTAATCTTTAATTGCCTGAAAGATAGTCTTTATCGATTTTTTTAACGCCGAAAAATTTACCTGTGTTATCGCCATAAAATAAATTTATTACTGCTCTTTTTGTTGATCAATATCAGCGTTATGGCGTATTTATTTTAATGTAACTCATTGATAATAAGGTGTTTTAAAGGGTTGTCGTTATGCTGATTAAGGGTGTGAAAAAGCAAATTGTGAGTAACAGCACATACCCCCGTCAGCCATATTGAGTAGAATCCACCCCGTCATAGGGAAATAAGCGCAGAATATTATGAACACTATTATTCTACCGAAAACACAGCACCTCGTGGTATTTCAGGAAGTCATTAAAAGTGGCTCCATTGGTTCTGCTGCAAGACAACTGGGCCTGACGCAACCTGCCGTCAGCAAAATTATCAGCGATATCGAATCTTACTTTGGCGTTGAAGTCATGGTGCGCAAAAACACCGGCGTTAAACTGACTGCGGCAGGCCAGGTATTACTCTCGTATTCTGAGTCGATCACCCGCGAGATGAAAAACATGGTGAGCGAGATTAACAGCCTCAGTTTCAGTACCGTCATGGATGTCTCCTTTGGTTACCCGTCGCTCATTGGCTTCACCTTCCTGTCCGAAATGATCAAAAAATTCAAGGAAGTGTTCCCGAAAGCGCGCGTCTCGATGTACGAAGCTCAGCTGTCCTCTTTCCTGCCGGCCATTCGCGACGGTCGGCTGGATTTTGCCATCGGCACCTTAAGTGATGAAATGCTGCTGCAGGATCTTCATGTCGAGCCGCTGTTTGAGTCTGAGTTTGTCCTGGTAGCCAACAAATCACGAACGTGCACCGGCTCGACTACACTGGCATCACTCACGGATGAACAATGGGTGATGCCGCAAACCGATATGGGCTACTACAAAGAACTTCTAACCACCCTGCAAGACAATCACATCAGCATTGAAAACATCGTCCAGACCGATTCCGTCGTGACCATTTATAACCTTGTCCTGAATGCCGATTACCTGACGGTTATTCCCCGCGACATGATTGCGCCATTCGGTTCCGACCAGTTTATTGTACTGCCGGTGGAAGATGAATTACCCATAGCGCGTTATGCCGCCGTGTGGTCAAAAAATTACAGAATTAAGAAATCGGCGTCAGTATTAGTCGAACTGGCAAAACAATACGCGTCACTGACCAGTGAAAGACGACGATGATTAAATAACCCTCTGATAACGCGTTAACCTTTTTAAAAACACCCAGAGCTTATTTTATCCGTGCTCTGATACCCTGACTTTGCCTGAAGAAAATGAATTATTATAACGAGGATATTATGCATATTACCTACGATCTCCCGGTGACCATTGAAGATATTCAGGACGCCAGAAAACGACTGGCAGGAAAAATATATAAAACCGGCATGCCGCGCTCAAATTATCTCAGCGAACGCTGTAAAGGTGAGATATTCCTGAAGTTTGAAAATATGCAGCGTACTGGCTCCTTCAAGATCCGCGGTGCGTTTAATAAATTAAGTTCGCTGACCGAGGCTGAAAAACGTAAAGGCGTGGTCGCCTGTTCTGCAGGCAACCATGCGCAGGGCGTGTCGCTCTCCTGCGCAATGCTCGGTATCGACGGCAAAGTGGTCATGCCGATGGGCGCGCCGAAATCTAAAGTCGCCGCTACCCGTGACTACTCGGCTGAAGTGGTGCTGCACGGCGAAAACTTCAACGACACCATCGCCAAAGTCAGCGAAATCGTGGAGCTGGAAGGGCGCATTTTTATCCCACCGTATGACGATCCGAAAGTGATTGCCGGCCAGGGCACCATTGGTCTGGAAATTCTCGAAGATTTGTATGATGTGGATAACGTGATTGTACCCATCGGCGGTGGTGGTTTAATTGCCGGAATTGCAACGGCCATTAAATCCATCAACCCGACCATTAATATTATCGGCGTGCAGTCTGAAAACGTACATGGAATGGCCGCATCGTATCAGGCAGGAGAAATCATTAACCACCGCGTTACCGGGACATTAGCCGACGGATGTGATGTGTCTCGCCCGGGTAAATTAACCTTCGAGATTGTTCGTGAATTAGTCGATGACATTGTGCTGGTCAGCGAAGACGATATTCGTAACAGCATGATTGCCCTCATTCAGCGAAATAAAGTGGTTACAGAAGGTGCTGGCGCACTGGCCTGTGCGGCGTTATTAAGCGGCAAGCTTGATCACTATATTCAGGGTCGTAAAACCGTCTGCATTATTTCCGGCGGCAATATCGATCTCTCCCGCGTATCCCAAATTACCGGCTTCGTTGACGCATAAAGGATGACCTATGAGCAACACAGAAAGCATTATCGTTGGCCAGACAAAAACGTCCTCCTGGCGTAAGTCTGATACCACCTGGACGCTTGGCCTGTTTGGAACCGCCATTGGCGCAGGTGTGCTGTTCTTCCCGATTCGCGCAGGCTTCGGCGGCTTGATTCCTATCCTGCTGATGCTGGTTCTCGCTTTCCCGATTGCGTTTTATTGCCACCGGGCGCTGGCACGCCTGTGTCTGTCCGGCAGTAACGTGTCTGGCAACATCACCGAAACGGTGGAAGAGCATTTTGGTAAGACCGGTGGGGTGGTGATCACGTTCCTCTACTTCTTCGCCATTTGCCCGCTGCTGTGGATTTACGGCGTCACCATTACGAACACCTTTATGACCTTCTGGGAAAACCAGCTCCAGCTGCCCGCGCTTAACCGCGGCGTGGTGGCGCTGTTCCTGCTGCTGCTGATGGCCTTTGTTATCTGGTTTGGTAAAGACCTGATGGTGAAGGTGATGAGCTTCCTGGTGTTCCCGTTTATCGCCAGCCTGGTGCTGATTTCCCTGTCGCTGATCCCTTACTGGAACTCGTCGGTGATTGACCAGGTCAATCTGAGCGATATCGCGTTTACCGGGCATGACGGCATTCTGGTGACGGTCTGGCTGGGGATCTCCATCATGGTCTTCTCCTTCAACTTCTCGCCCATCGTCTCCTCGTTTGTGGTCTCTAAACGTGAAGAGTACGAACCCGAGTTCGGTAAAGCGTTTACCGAGCAGAAATGTTCCAAAATCATCGGTCGCGCCAGCTTGCTGATGGTTGCGGTGGTGATGTTCTTCGCCTTTAGCTGCCTGTTCACGCTCTCGCCGCAGAACATGGCCGATGCCAAAGCGCAGAATATTCCCGTGCTCTCTTACCTGGCGAACCACTTTGCGACCATGTCAGGCACTAAATCAACGTTTGCCACGGTGCTGGAATACGGTGCCTCCATCATTGCGCTGGTCGCTATCTTCAAATCCTTCTTCGGCCACTATCTGGGCACGCTGGAAGGGCTGAACGGCCTGATCCTGAAGTTCGGTTATAAGGGCGATAAGAAGAAAGTCTCCGTGGGCAAACTGAACACTATCAGCATGGTATTCATCATGGGGTCGACCTGGGTCGTTGCCTATGCCAACCCGAACATTCTTGACCTTATCGAAGCCATGGGGGCGCCAATCATTGCCTCCCTGCTGTGCCTGTTGCCGATGTATGCCATTCGTAAAGCGCCGGCAATGGCGAAATATAAGGGCAGACCCGAGAACATCTTCGTCACGGTTGTGGGCCTGCTGACCATCCTGAACATCGTCTACAAACTGTTCTAAACCCTGGCTCAGGAAGAGCGGAGTAACACCATGATTGAGTTTCCGGTTGTATTGGTTATTAACTGCGGATCGTCCTCTGTTAAGTTTTCAGTACTCGATGCCAGCAGCTGTGATGCCCTGATGACGGGCATTGCAGACGGGATTAACACTGAAAAAGCCTTTATTTCCGTGAACGGGGGTGAGCCAGCCAGACTGGCTCACCATGACTACGAAGGGGCGCTGGCAGCCATCGCCCTGGAGCTGGAGAAGCGTGACCTGATGAGCAGCGTGGCCCTGATTGGCCATCGTATTGCGCACGGCGGCGACCTCTTCAGCGAGTCGACCCTTATCACGGAACAGGTTATTGAGCAGATCCGTCAGGTTTCCTCGCTGGCGCCGCTGCATAATTACGCCAACTTAAGCGGCGTCGAGGCAGCCGAACGCCTGTTTCCGGGCATACAGCAGGTGGCGGTGTTTGACACCAGCTTCCACCAGACGCTGGCCCCGCAGGCCTATCTGTACGGGCTGCCGTACCGCTATTTTGAAGAGCTTGGCGTGCGGCGCTATGGCTTCCACGGGACGTCCCACCGCTACGTTGCCGGGCAGGCGCGTGCCTTGCTCGGGATTTCGCCTGAGGACAGCGGGCTGGTGATTGCCCATCTCGGCAACGGGGCATCCATCTGCGCGGTACGCAATGGTGAGAGCGTGGATACCTCCATGGGCATGACGCCGCTGGAAGGGCTGATCATGGGGACCCGCTGTGGCGACGTTGATTTCGGTGCCATGGCCTGGATAGCCCAACAGACCGGACAGTCATTTGAGGATCTGGAACGCGTCGTCAATAAAGAGTCCGGCCTGCTGGGGATCTCGGGAATATCCTCCGATCTGCGAGCCCTCGAAAAGGCCTGGCATGAGGGACATCAGCGGGCACAGCTGGCGATCCAGACCTTTGTTCACCGTATCGCACGGCATATTGCCGGGCACGCGGCATCGTTACACCGCCTGGACGGTGTGGTGTTCACCGGCGGGATTGGTGAGAACTCCAGACTGATCCGCACGCTGGTGGCGGAACACCTGGCCGTCTTTGGCATCACCCTCGATGAAGCCAAAAATGCCCTGCCGGGCAGCGCAGGTGAGCGTGTGATCACTACCGATTCGTCCCGCGTGGCCTGCGCGGTGATCCCAACCAACGAAGAAAAAATGATCGCGCTGGATGCCCTCCGTCTTGGGAAGGTCACTCCGGCTGCGGCTTATGCCTGACAGAGCGAGAAATTCATGAAAGTAGCAATCGATACGCGCGTTGCCCCTTACAGCGACGCATGGGCCGGGTTTCGCGGTGAAGAATGGAAAGACACCGTCAACGTGCGCGATTTTATTCAGCATAACTATACCCCTTATGAAGGCGACGAAACTTTCCTCGCGCAGGCGACGCCAGCAACGACGGCGCTCTGGGAGAAGGTAATGGTGGGCATTCGTCAGGAGAATGCCACCCATGCGCCGGTGGATTTTGACACCAACATTGCCACCACCATCACGGCCCACGGACCTGGCTATATTGACCAGCAGCTGGAGACGATCGTCGGCCTGCAAACCGATAAGCCGCTCAAACGTGCGCTGCATCCGTACGGCGGGATCAATATGATCCGCAGTTCATTCGAAGCCTATGGCCGCGAGATGGATCCGCAGTTCGAATATCTTTTTACCGAACTCCGCAAAACCCATAATCAGGGTGTCTTTGACGTTTACTCCCCCGAGATGATGCGCTGCCGTAAATCAGGCGTGCTGACCGGGCTACCGGACGGCTACGGACGCGGGCGCATCATCGGCGATTACCGTCGCGTGGCGCTGTACGGCATCCGCTATCTGGTGCACGAGCGTGAGCGCCAGTTCGCGGATCTGCAGGGCAAACTCGAGCGGGGTGAAGATCTGGAGGCGACGATCCGCCTGCGTGAAGATCTGGCGGAACACAAACGCGCACTGCTGCAGATCCAGCAGATGGCAGCGAACTATGGCTTCGATATTTCTCGCCCGGCGATGAATGCGCAGGAAGCGGTACAGTGGGTTTACTTTGCCTACCTGGCCGCAGTGAAATCCCAGAACGGCGGGGCGATGTCGCTGGGTCGCACGGCCTCGTTCCTGGATATTTATCTCGAACGCGATATGCAGGCGGGTCGCCTGAGTGAGATCCAGGCGCAGGAACTGATCGATCATTTCATCATGAAGATCCGCATGGTGCGCTTCCTGCGTACTCCGGAGTTCGACACGCTCTTCTCCGGCGATCCTGTCTGGGCCACCGAAGTGATTGGCGGAATGGGGCTGGATGGTCGCACGCTGGTCACCAAAAACAGCTTCCGTTACCTGCATACCCTGCACACGATGGGACCTGCACCGGAGCCAAACCTGACGATCCTGTGGTCCGAACAACTGCCCGTCGCATTCAAGAAATACGCTGCACAGATGTCGATCGACACCTCGTCGCTGCAGTATGAGAACGACGACCTGATGCGCGTGGATTTCAACAGCGACGACTACGCCATTGCCTGCTGCGTCAGCCCGATGGTGATCGGCAAGCAAATGCAGTTCTTTGGCGCCCGCGCTAACCTGGCGAAAACGCTGCTGTATGCGATCAACGGCGGGGTGGATGAGAAGCTGAAGATCCAGGTCGGGCCGAAAACCGCGCCGCTGCTGGATGAGGTGCTGGATTACGACACCGTGATGGCGAGTCTGGATCACTTTATGGACTGGCTGGCGGTGCAGTACATTAGCGCGCTGAATCTCATTCATTACATGCACGATAAGTACAGCTACGAAGCCTCGCTGATGGCGCTGCACGACCGGGACGTTTACCGCACCATGGCCTGCGGTATCGCCGGGCTGTCGGTGGCGGCGGACTCGCTGTCCGCCATCAAATATGCCACGGTAAAACCCGTACGCGACCATACCGGCCTGGCGGTCGATTTTGTGATTGAAGGGGACTACCCGCAGTACGGTAACAATGATGACCGCGTGGACAGCATTGCCTGTGACCTGGTGGAACGCTTTATGAAGAAAATTCAGGCGCTGCCGACCTACCGCAACGCGGTGCCGACCCAGTCGATCCTGACCATTACGTCGAATGTGGTCTACGGCCAGAAAACCGGCAATACGCCGGACGGACGCCGCGGCGGTACGCCATTCGCACCGGGCGCGAACCCGATGCACGGACGAGACAGGAAAGGGGCGGTGGCCTCGTTAACCTCCGTCGCTAAGCTGCCGTTCACCTATGCGAAAGACGGGATCTCTTACACCTTCTCCATCGTGCCTCAGGCGCTGGGCAAGGATGAGAGGGTGCGCAAAACCAACCTTGTCGGGCTGCTGGACGGGTATTTCCACCACGAAGCGGCCATTGAGGGGGGACAGCACCTCAACGTTAACGTCATGAACCGGGAGATGCTGATGGAGGCGATTGAGCACCCGGAGAACTATCCCAACCTGACCATTCGTGTCTCAGGGTATGCGGTGCGCTTTAATGCGCTGACGCGCGAGCAGCAGCAGGACGTGATCTCAAGGACGTTTACCCAGGCACTGTGATCGTCGTCTGAAACAGGCCCCCTTTGGTTAAGGGGGCTTTTTTGTCCGCGGAACATACAAAAATGTTTATATAATTACTCACACATCTTCATCCGCTTCTGAAAAACAATGCGCCTGCTTTTCCCCTGAAACAGTATGTAAGGACAGTAAGATGATGAAAATGACCCGTATCACCCTGGTTGCTGCCTCGCTGGTGGCGTGCAGTTTTGCCGCACAGGCCGCTGACGTTGAAGCTGCCCCCTCTCCGGCGCAGGATCCGCTGGTGCAACACCTCAAGCTGAGCAACGATCAGATTAAGAAGATCGACGCGCTGCATCAGACGCTGGAACAAAATGTCAGCAAGATCCCGATGACCGGCGTGAAAGACGGTGCGCTGATCGAGATGTTCCAGACCGGGAAATGGGATGAAAGCACGGTGAAAAACCAGCTTGCCGCATTCAGTAAAATTGAAGAGCAGACCCGCTATTACCGCGTCAAATACTACTTTGATGTCAGCCAGGTTCTGACAGCGGAGCAGCGTAAACAGGTGAAAACCGATATGGCGAACGCGCTGGCTAACTGATGACACACCCGCGCATGTCGCGGGTTTTTTATTTCTTGATCGGCATCACTTTTAGAAAAACCCATCGATTATTTATCATCTCAGAGTATTTATTTCTCTCGCTTGCGAAAAGCCTTATAAATATTGTGACTTTTTTCTCCCGCTCTCCACGTATGATTTGTCCATTCCAATAACACACACCTGCAGCAGTCTGGCTCATTATCGCTGGTGGTCAGAATCCCATAAAAACAACTGGTTACCCTACAAAATAAGCGAGTGCCTTATGGATACGGCAACAAACAGCAGTGTGATTGTGAACGATTCACCCGCGGCGAAGCGGGCAGGGATGAGTGAAAGCGAGTGGCAGGAGGCCATTAAATTCGACAGCACCGATACGGGCTGGGTCATCATGAGTATCGGAATGGCTATCGGCGCGGGGATTGTTTTTCTCCCGGTACAGGTGGGGCTGATGGGACTGTGGGTGTTTCTGCTTTCGTCAGTGATTGGCTATCCGGCCATGTACCTGTTTCAGCGGCTGTTTATTAACACGCTGGCAGAATCGCCGGAGTGCAAAGATTATCCAAGCGTCATCAGCGGCTACCTCGGTAAGAACTGGGGTATCTTATTAGGTGCGCTCTATTTCGTGATGCTGGTTATCTGGATGTTCGTCTACTCCACCGCCATCACCAACGACAGCGCTTCCTATTTACACACCTTCGGCGTGACGGAGGGGCTGCTCTCTGAAAATCCGTTCTACGGTCTGTTCCTGATCTGCATCCTGGTGGCGATCTCCTCCCGTGGCGAGAAACTGCTGTTTAAAGTCTCCAGCCTGATGGTGCTGACCAAGTTATTTGTGGTGGCGGCGCTCGGGTTGTCGATGATTGGCCTCTGGCATTTAGCCAACGTGGGCATGCTGCCACCCGTGGGGCTACTCATTAAAAACGCGATTATCACGTTGCCGTTTACCTTAACGTCGATTCTGTTTATTCAGACATTAAGCCCGATGGTGATCTCCTATCGTTCACGCGAAAAATCGGTTGAAGTGGCGCGCCATAAAGCGCTGCGGGCGATGAATATCGCCTTCGCGATCCTCTTCGTGACGGTCTTTTTCTACGCGGTCTCGTTCACCCTGGCAATGGGGCATGATGAGGCGGTCAAAGCCTACGAACAGAATATTTCCGCACTGGCAATTGCCGCGCAGTTTATCAGTGGCGACGGTGCCGGCTGGGTCAAAATTGTCAGCGTTATCCTGAATATTTTTGCCGTCATGACCGCGTTCTTCGGCGTGTACCTGGGCTTTCGTGAAGCGACGCAGGGCATTGTAATGAACATTCTGCGCCGCAAAATGCCGGCAGAGAAAATCAACGAAAACACCGTACAGCGCGGCATCATGCTGTTTGCCATTCTGCTGGCATGGAGCGCGATTGTGTTAAACGCGCCGGTACTGAGCTTCACCTCTATTTGCAGCCCCATCTTCGGCATGGTGGGGTGTTTGATTCCGGCGTGGCTGGTCTACAAAGTGCCGGCGCTGCACAAATATAAAGGCGTGTCGCTGGTGATCATTATCATCACCGGTCTGCTGCTGTGTGTTTCTCCTTTCCTCGCGTTTTCTTAAGGGCAAACAAGGTCGTAACGATGTCAGAGCAAACTCAATCTTTATGGAATCAATTTATTCGGGCGGTGCAGGAGGAAGTTAAACCTGCACTGGGGTGTACCGAGCCGATCTCTCTGGCGCTGGCTTGTGCGATGGCCGCGGAGCTTCTGCCGGGTGACGTCACACAGATTGAGGCGTGGGTTTCACCGAATCTGATGAAAAATGGCCTTGGCGTGACGGTACCTGGCACCGGGATGGTTGGGTTGCCGATTGCGGCGGCACTGGGGGCCATTGGCGGCAACGCGCACGCCGGGCTGGAGGTACTGAAAGATGCCACTGCTGATGCGCTGGTGCGTGCCAAAGCGCTGCTGGACGCCGGACAGGTGCAGGTCAAGCTGCAGGAGCCGTGCGATGACATCCTCTACTCCCGCGCCTGCGTTCACGCCGGACAGGCCTCGGCGATGGTGACCATCGCCGGTGGGCATACGCGGGTGGTGGAGATTGTCTGTCAGGGCGAAACCCGCTTTACGCTTGATTCTCAACCCGATGAGAGGAACGACGATCCGCTGGCGGTACTTTCAAACGCCACGCTATCGCAGATCCTTGAGTTTGTGGAGCAGGTGCCGTTTGACGCGATCCGCTTTATCCTGGCTGCCGGACAATTAAATGATGCGCTCTCCCGTGAAGGTTTAAGCGGAAAATGGGGGCTGCATATTGGCGCGACGCTCAATAAGCAGCGCGCTCGCGGATGGATAGCGCAGGACCTGGGCTCGGATATTGTCATTCGCACCAGCGCGGCCTCGGACGCCCGAATGGGCGGTGCGACGCTGCCGGCAATGAGCAATTCCGGATCGGGCAACCAGGGGATCACGGCCACCATGCCGGTTGTGGTGGTGGCGGAACATGTCCAGGCGGATGATGAACGCCTTGCCCGGGCGCTGATGCTTTCACACCTTTCGGCTATTTATATCCACGCCCAGCTTCCGCGCCTGTCGGCGCTGTGTGCGGCTACCACGGCGGCGATGGGGGCGGCGGCAGGCATGGCCTGGCTGATGGGCGGAAGCTATCAGACGCTCTCAATGGCAATCAGCAGCATGATTGGCGATGTCAGCGGGATGATCTGCGATGGCGCGTCCAACAGTTGTGCCATGAAGGTCTCAACCAGCGTCGGCAGTGCCTGGAAAGCGGTGATGATGGCGCTGGATGATTCGGCTGTAACGGGCAATGAAGGGATTGTGGCGCACGATGTGGAGCAGTCGATCGCGAACCTGTGTTCGCTGGCGTGCCGCGCCATGCAGGCGACGGACCGGCAGATTATTGAGATTATGGCACGTAAGGTGTAACGGTTTCCTCTCTCCCCGCCGGGGAGAGAGGATCATCGGGTGTTAAACCGGTAAATCAATTAACAGCGCGCGCAGTGGCGAATCAGCAACCAGCGTGATATTCGCTTCGTCACGAATAAACGCCCCGTCACCGCAGGTGAGCGCTTCTTTCTCTTCCGTATGCGTCACCGCATGCACCGTACCGTGAATCGATTGCAGATAGGCGCGCGGACCATGAAGCTGGAAGCTCGCCTGTTCCCCTTTCTTCAGTTCGATATGGTGCAGCCACACCTGCTGGCGCAACTGCAGGCTGCCTTGACTGCCGTCCGGGGAGGCCATCAACTGCTGCCTGTCGCCCGTCAAATCTAACTTCTGTACCAGCGGGTTTTCCCGCTCAGGGCAGGCATCCAGCCACAGCTGCATACGGGTCAGCGTTTTATCTTTGCTGAGGTTATGCTCGCTGTAACTGATGCCCGGCTGCGTGGAGATTAATAATGCTTCGCCGGCCTTCGCCTGGACATGATTGCCCTCGCTGTCGCGGTATTCTGCTTCGCCTTCCAGGATCAGGTTCAGGATATCGACTTTCGGGTACGTACGCGGCTGGAAGGACGCGCCTGGGGCGAGCACTTCCTGATTCAATACGCGCAATGAAGCGTAACCGAGCAGTTTAGGGTCAAAGTAGTGTCCAAAGGAAAAGGTGTAGCGGGCCTGCAGCCAACCGAAATCGGCTTGTCCGCACTGTTTAGCTGTTCTTGTCGTAATCATAAACTTGACCTCTCTTTACACTAAACAATGGTAAAGGTATGGACGCTTCATTGTTAGCCAGATATTCTGCCCGGTATGTTCAAATTTCCTGAATGAGAACGAGATGGCTAAAGAGAGAGCATTGACGCTTGAGGCGCTTCGCGTCATGGACGCAATTGACCGGCGTGGCAGTTTTGCCGCGGCGGCAGATGAACTGGGGCGCGTTCCGTCTGCGCTCAGCTATACCATGCAGAAGCTGGAGGAAGAGCTGGACGTGGTGCTCTTTGACCGCTCCGGTCATCGAACAAAATTCACTAACGTCGGACGGATGCTGCTGGAGCGTGGTCGCGTCCTGCTGGAAGCGGCGGACAAGCTGACGACGGACGCCGAAGCGCTGGCGCGCGGCTGGGAAACCCATCTGACGCTGGTGACGGAAGCGCTGGTGCCCACCGAGGCGCTGTTCCCGCTGGTGAACCGGCTGGCCGACAAAGCAAACACCCAGTTATCTATCATCACCGAGGTGCTGGCCGGGGCCTGGGAGCGACTGGAGACGGGCAGGGCGGATATCGTCATTGCCCCGGATATGCACTTCCGTTCCTCATCTGAAATCAACTCCCGCAAGCTCTACAGCGTGATGAACGTCTATGTCGCCGCACCGGATCACCCGATTCACCAGGAGCCGGAGCCGCTCTCGGAAGTGACGCGGGTGAAATACCGCGGGGTCGCGGTCGCAGACACAGCCCGCGAGCGTCCGGTGTTAACGGTGCAGTTGCTGGATAAACAACCGCGTCTGACCGTCACGTCGCTTGAAGACAAACGTCAGGCGTTGCTGGCAGGCCTGGGTGTGGCAACGATGCCGTATCCGTTTGTCGAAAAAGATATTGCAGAAGGGCGGCTACGCGTGGTCAGCCCGGAGTACACCAGCGAAGTGGACATCATTATGGCGTGGCGGCGCGACAGCATGGGTGAGGCCAAATCGTGGTGCCTGCGCGAAATACCCAAGCTCTTTGCCCATCACAACAAATAAAAAATCGAGCCCGGTACGCGAAACGCCACCGGGCTTTGTTTTATGCGTTGAGTTTTGGATCGGGCCCGAAGCGGTTTTCGCCCGGCGTGCCGGCCTGACAGTTGAAGACCAGAATGACCAGCCAGCCCACAATCGGGATCAGCAGCAGCAGTAACCACCAGGCTGAACGATCGGTATCGTGTAGCCGTCGGAACAGTACGGCCCATGAGGGAAGCAGGACCAGCAGGCCGTAAATCGTGGTGAGAACACCTTCACCGCCGGCTCGTTCCCAGCCGAGAATTTTATCGATAATGCCCAGCACCATGATGAGGATGAAGTTCACCAGAACGAACATCCAATACTCTTTACGGCGAGCGCGGCCACCAAATCCAATGTAGTTGCGCAGTACTTTTAAATACCAGTCCATTTTCCTTGCCTCATTAGTCAGTCAATCACTTGTTTTTTAAGCGATCGAGGTAAGGATAGATGGAGATTGTGAATTAAAAAAGGGCATCAATTGATGCCCTTGATATTTATCCGAAACGCACGTCGCGACCGTGCGGTTCATCCAGGTCTTGCCACGGGCCCACCGAGATAATACCCGTCGGGTTGATGGTCTTATGGCTGCGGAAATAGTGGGTGCGGATATGGTTGAAATCGACCGTTTCAGCAATGCCCGGCATCTGATAAATATCGCGCAGGAAACCGTACAGGTTCAGGTAATCGCTGATGCGGTGTTTATCACACTTGAAGTGGGTGACATAAACAGGATCAAAGCGAACCAGCGTTGTCCACAGACGAATGTCTGCTTCCGTCAGGCGGTCGCCCGTCAGGTAGCGATGCTGGCCGAGGATCTGCTCAAGACGCTCCAGCGATTCAAACACTTTTCCCACCGCGTCGTCATACGCTTCCTGGCTGGTGGCAAAGCCGGCCTTGTAGACACCGTTATTCACGTTGTCGTAAATCCAGCTGTTCAGCTCATCAATCTTATCGCGCAGCTCGACCGGATAGTAATCCCCGGCGCGGGCCCCGTGGGCATCAAACGCGGTGTTGAACATGCGGATGATCTCTGCGGATTCATTGCTGACAATGGTCTGGTTTTTCTTGTCCCACAGCACGGGTACGGTCACGCGTCCGGTGTAGTGCGGATCGGCGCGCAGATAGAGCTGGTAGAGAAAATCGTGGTGGTAGAGGTCATCACCGGTGGCGGCCGGGAAATCACTGTCAAACGTCCAGCCGTTTTCCAGCATCAGGGGGTTGACCACCGAAACCGGAATTAAGGATTCGAGTCCTTTCAGCTTGCGCACAATCAGCGTGCGGTGCGCCCACGGGCAGGCCAGAGAAACATAGAGATGATAACGGTCTTTCTCAGCCGCAAAGCCGCCTTCGCCGCTTGGGCCCGGTGCGCCATCGGCGGTTAGCCAGTTACGGAAGGCCGAAACAGAGCGCTTGAAGCGTCCCCCGGTGGATTTGGTGTCATACCAGACATCCTGCCAGACGCCGTCTACGAGTTGTCCCATTTTTTACTCCTCCGTCAATAAGCAAAAGCGAGGAGATATCTCCTCGCTTTGTGTTCATTCAGTATAGCGTGCTTACCACTTCTTATTCAGAACGCGGTCGATGCTGTATGCGCCTGGGCCAGTGATGGCCAGCAGCAGGAAGCCACCCGCGATGGTCAGGTTTTTCATGAACATCAGGGAGTTCACGCCTTCCGCAAAGTTGCTGTGGAAGATGAACGCCGTCAGCAGGGTGAAGCCTGCGGTAAACAGTGCCGTGGTGCGGGTCAGGAAGCCGAACAGTACCGCCAGGCCGCCGCCGAACTCAAGGAGAATAGTCAGTGGCAGCAGGAACCCGGGAACACCCATGGCTTCCATGTATTGCTGCGTGCCCGCATAACCGGTGATTTTGCCCCAGCCTGCGGTGATAAACAGAACCGGCATCAGAATACGCGCTACCAGAACACCAACATCTTCTAATTTTTTCATTTTACTCTCCAGGAAACCACATCAGCGGCTGAACTTTATTTGTGTGCAAATTCGGGTAGATACCGCGTCTTTGCTGTCGATGGAGAGGAGTGTAAACGGGGCAGATGGGAATTGTTAGCAAGGAAAACTGTCAATCTTCTTCAAAGATATTGAGTAACGGGGAAGGGGGAAAGTGTGCCGGGTAAGCGAAACGCTACCCGGCATAAGAACTAACGCAGCTGTTGTTGACGAATCGTCGCTTTCACCAGACGCCAGGCGCTCCAGGCACCAAAGCCGCGGCGGGCCCAGCGGATCAGCATATTTGGATGACGAACCGTCCAGATAGCCATCACGCTGCTTCCGACCAGCGCCCATGAGCGCAGGCTCAGGAAGGTATTCCAGCCCCGGTCAAAACGACGCGTCGCGTCAACCCAGTCGCGACGACTGGCAGACAAATCCAGCCGTTGCTGCTGGATCTGACTGAGCAGGAATGCTTTTCGCTTCTGACGTTCGGCTTTATCGCTCACGGCTTGTCATCCTCCAGCAGGGCGCGATCGTTGGCCAGTTCCTGGCGCGTATGGCGCAGGAAAGTGGATTTGCGTGCTTTACGCATCGTCCATATGCCGCCAATCAATGCCGCAACCAGCAGAACAACGGTGGTGGCAATCATCGCGTTGAGTCGATATTGCGGGTCAATGGCCCAGATGATTAACACCATCAGGCTCATCAGACCAAACGCGGCGAAGAGCATGGTAAGCCCGAGCATCAGCAGCATCTGGAAAAGGTTCGCTTTCTCCTCTTCCAGTTCAACCACTGCCAGTCGGACGCGCGTTTCGGCAATCCCGACCAGCGTCGTCAGAATACGCTGGCCGATGCCGAGGACGTTATTAGCAGGCCCTTGTGCGTGACGAGGATCTTCCATATTAACGACGCGTCAGGAGGACACCCAGTACCACACCTACCGCGGCACCAATCCCTACACCCGTCCACGGATTATCGCGAACATATTCGTCCGCGCGAGCTGCCGCTTCTCGGGTCTGTTTCGCCAGTGCATCACCGGTTTCACCCAGGCGATAACGGCTCTCTTTCAGCGCCTGCTCAGCTTTGCTGCGCAATTTGCTGACCTCTTCTTTTGACTTATCTGCAGAGGAGTTCAGCACCTCTTCCAGGGTATCGGCCAGGGATTTCAGTTCAGCGCGCAGATTTTCAGACGTCGTATCTTTTGACATGATTCTCTCCTGTTGAGATTTCCGTTAACTCAATAATCGCGAGCTTCCAGCGCTTTCAGGTCGTCCTGCGCTTCTTTCAACTTCTTCTCGCGCTTAGCAATTTTTTCCGCATCCCCTTTCTCTTTCGCTTCCTGCAGGTCGTGACGGCGCTCGGCTATCTCGTCCTTCTGTTCAGCGATTTTTTTCTGGTGATCGGCACGTAGCTTGCTATCAGAACAGTTCGCTTTCACTTCGCTCAGCGCTTTTTTGAGACCCTCAACACGATGCTGATTGTTATGCTTTTCGGCATAACTGATCTCACGCTGAATATCCTGTTCTTTCTCCTGACAGAGAGAGTTGGCGAAGGACGCTGTGCTTAAAGAAAAAAGGGCCAGAGCCAGAGTAATGCGGAATTTCATTATCGAAACCTTCCATTGTGTTGCGGCGTGAGCCGCTATCCAGAGTCAAGCGGAGTACATACATGGGGTGCTCCGCGTACTTAAGCATAGTAAGTAAACGGGGGATTCACCAAAGTGAGTGAAAAGATTCGGAATCCTGGTAATTATCCAAATCTATGCGACGAATCGCGAATCAGTGACAGCCAGGCTGCAGGCTGGTTGTCATCTTCCTGCTGGGCAATGATATAACCGTGCGGCAGCGTACGGTCGAGCACCACTTTCGCGGCGGCACTCTGCGCGCGGGAATCAAACTTAATCAGTAAAACATCGTCCTGCGGGGTGATGCTCTTAAAGCGGATGCCGTTGGCATCAAGATGATGCCACACCGAAAAACCGTCAGGCACGCTGACACCCTGACTCACCGGACGAATGGCCAGCGTCGATTCCTGATGCGAAAGCGTCGTCCAGGCCAGGAACATGAGGCTGAGCAACCCCAGGGCAATCATGGCCACGGCAAAACGGCGCACGGCAAGCGGTGAGATAACCATCGTTAACCTCTGGCCCCGTATTTCTTCTTCCACAGCACCACCAGCGAACCGACCAGACCAAAGACCAGCAGAACCACCGGTAACAGCATCAGGCAGGACATGAGCTGATCTTCATATTTCATGAAGACCGGCGTTTTGCCCAGCGCATAGCCCAGCGTGGTCAGGATCAGAACCCACAGCAGGCCGCTCATCCAGTTGAAGAACTGGAAACGGGTGCTGCTTAATCCGGAAAGACCCGCAATAGTAGGCAGCAGGGTGCGTACAAAGGCGATGAAGCGGCCAATCAGGAGCGCGGAAAGCCCGTGCTTATGGAAAAGATGGTGCGCCCGCTGGTGATAATGCGCAGGAAGGTGGGAGAGCCAGTTCTGCACCAGACGCGTATTGCCCAGCCATCGTCCCTGGATATAGCTCACCCAGCAGCCAAGGCTGGCGGCGATGGTCAGTAATAAAATGGTTTGCGGAAAGGCCATTGCCCCTTTGGCACACAGCACGCCGACGAGCACCAGTAAGCTGTCGCCAGGTAAAAAGGCGGCAGGCAGTAAACCGTTCTCAAGGAACAGAATCATAAATAAGACGAAGTAGAGCATGCCAATCATGGAAGGGTTGGCCAGCGTTTCAAAATCCTGCGCCCAGAGGGCATGCAGTAGTTGGGTCAAAAGTTCCATTCAGTGTTCCTGGAAATCGGTTAACGTCACGCCTGTTATCCGGGACAAACAGCACGGCGACATTGTTGTGATTTCATTATGGTCGCTCGCGGACACATTGAGGTGTGGCCAACACTGTTCCCTGTTAATTGGCTGGTTAGCAAGCACTAACTTACAAAATAACGAATTGAATCCAATTGTAACAAAGCCCAAGGTTCTGCGTCACAGAATTTGCAGGGGTGTGATGATTTTGGCGTAAGCCATGGAGGGGAGCGAGGGGATTTACAAAGGCTGACACTATATATGTTTTGCTTACCCACCTCTGCCAGAAGGCGCAGCGAAGCGCCTGCCAGCGAAAAGGTAAACTATTTTGCCGCACTGGCTGCCGTATCGAGATGAACGACAGGATTATCGGCAAAAAGATAGCGGTCAGCGTTAAATTCGAAGTCATCGCTGGTTTCATTGAACAGCATCTGCTTGGTGTTTTCCAGGTGCTGCCACATGGCCAGTTTTGCCGCATGGGGATCTTTGCGAATCAGCGCTTTAAGGATCTGATCGTGATCGTCGCACCAGTTATCCACGGTGCGGGAATCGATGTGATCGTGCAGTTTTTTCCAGTACGGGTTGTGAACGCGCTGAGTCCACATTTTTTCCACGATTGCCGCCAGCGCCGTGTTTTGCGTTGCCAGCGCGACCTGAACGTGGAACTGCAGGTCCCACTCTGAATCACGGAAACATTTTTCCTTGCGCGCGTTTTCCTGGATTTCCATCAGCTTCATGATGTCCTGCTTGGTCACCTGGGTCGCTGCAAATTCCGCAATATTGCTTTCGATAAGCTGGCGCGCCTGGAGCAGTTCAAACGGACCGTAGCTGGCGAATTCGAGACTTTCGTCGGCGACCGGGGAGTGTTTCGGCTGATTAGAAATCACGTGAATGCCGGAGCCTTTGCGAACTTCAACGTAGCCTTCCACTTCCAGCATGATAATCGCTTCACGCACCACGGTGCGGCTTACGCTTTTTTCATCAGCGATAAAGCGCTCAGCGGGGAGTTTATCACCGACAAGGTAGACACCTTGCTCGATGCGATCTTTCAGCTCGGCAGCAAGTTGTTGATATAAACGACGTGGTTCGGTGATTTCCATATGCGCTCCAGGCAGGGTACGGCGGATTATTTGTTATACCACTTTTGCGTGCCAGTCTCCAGATTTTGCCATGAAAAAAGCCGCCCGGAGGCGGCTTCTGTGACATCAGGAGGGGCGCTAACTTTGCGTTGCCGGTCCCCCCAGGGACTCTTTTAGCACCTCTTCTGCCGACTTACTTTTCAGCACCGTCCAGATAACCACTGCACCCATCAGGTCGAAGATAGCCAGTACGGCAAACAGCGGGCTGAAGCCGATGGTGTCCGCCAGTGCACCGACCACCAGAGCAAACAGGGTGCTCGCCGTCCAGGCAGCCATACCGGTCAGGCCGTTAGCGGTGGCCACTTCGTTACGCCCGAAGACGTCAGAAGAGAGTGTAATCAGCGCACCGGACAGTGACTGGTGAGCAAAACCACCGACGCACAGCAGGGCGATTGCCACATACGGGCTGGTGAAGAGGCCGATCATGCCCGGGCCAATCATCAGCACTGCGCCCATCGTCACGACCATTTTACGGGAAACGATCAGGTTCACGCCAAACCAGCGCTGGAACAGCGGTGGCAGATAACCGCCCACGATACAGCCCAGATCGGCAAACAGCATTGGCATCCACGCGAACATCGCAATCTCTTTCAGGTTAAAGCCGTAGACCTTAAACATGAACAGCGGGATCCAGGCGTTGAAGGTCCCCCAGGCGGGTTCGGCGAGGAAGCGCGGCAGGGCGATCCCCCAGAACTGACGGGTACCCAGAATCTGCCAGACCGTCATTTTTTTGCCGTTGTTGGTCTGATGCTGAGCTTCCTGACCCCCAATGATGTATTCGCGTTCGTCTTCAGACAGTTTTTTCTGATCGCGCGGGTGTTTATAGAAAATCAGCCACGCCATGGCCCACGCAAAGCTCAGTACACCAGAGATAATGAACGCCATCTGCCAGCTGTGCATCACGATAGCCCACACCACCAGCGGTGGTGCAATCATCGCACCGATGGAAGAACCGACGTTGAAATAGCCGACGGCAATAGAACGCTCTTTCGCCGGGAACCACTCAGAGCTGGCTTTCAGCCCGGCCGGGATCATTGCCGCTTCCGCCGCACCTACCGCACCACGTGCCAGCGCCAGACCGCCCCAGCTGCCTGCCAGCGCTGTGGCGCCGCAGAAAATAGCCCAGGCGATGGCGAAGAAGGCGTAGCCGATTTTGGTCCCGAGAATATCCAGAACATAGCCTGCAACAGGCTGCATGATGGTGTAAGCCGCGGAATAAGCAGCAATGATGTAGGAATATTGCTGAGTGGAGATATGCAGCTCTTCCATCAACGTCGGGGCTGCGGCTGCCACGGTGTTACGTGTCAGGTAGCCCAGCACGGTGCCTAACGTCACCAGTGCGATCATATACCAACGTAACCCTTTAATTTTACGCATCTAAAACCTCATCGTTATGTTAATTCCGTGCCTTGCACGGCAACCTCTCGACCGTGTCCGGGAGCGGTTGTGTAACGGGAGGGGCTTAACCGGGAGATGTCCCGGAACGGCCCGAACCTTGCCATAAGTAAGCGTGCATAAGTCGGTATCCGTACCGTTAAAACCGATGTTTTCACACCGGGAATGCATTCCGTCGGCTTAGTGTTTGCGACGGCGAAAAGATAACTTGTCATACAACTTTAAAAGGTGAGTGACATCACAAATGCATGATTATTTGTAGGGACATTATGTGTTACGGATAAAGCCAGTTCTGGCGCGGCCTGGCGAAGGGTTTACCTCATTTGAGGTAATTAATTTGTCTGCGTTTATTGATCTAACTCACGAAAAAATGTTCTGTCTCTGGAAATTGGTGTGATAACTTTGCAGCATCTGAGCATAAGCTTTCTGACGCTCTCGTTACGAGGAAGACGATAATGACACCGTTTATGACCGAAGATTTTCTGTTAGATACCGAATTTGCTCGCCGCCTGTACCACGACTACGCCAAAGACCAGCCAATTTTCGACTACCACTGCCATTTACCGCCGCAGCAGGTTGCCGAAAATTACCGTTTCAAAAACCTGTATGACATCTGGCTGAAAGGTGACCACTACAAATGGCGTGCGATGCGCACCAACGGCGTGGCGGAGCGCCTGTGTACCGGTGATGCAAGCGACCGCGAGAAGTTTGACGCCTGGGCGGCGACCGTTCCGCACACCATCGGCAACCCGTTATATCACTGGACGCACCTTGAGCTGCGCCGTCCGTTCGGCATCACCGGAAAGCTGCTCTCCCCGGCTACCGCCGATGAAATCTGGGATCGGTGCAATGAATTACTGGCACAGGATACCTTCTCCGCCCGCGGTATCATGAAGCAGATGAACGTGAAGATGGTGGGGACCACTGACGATCCGATTGACTCCCTGGAACATCACGCGGTGGTCGCCCGCGATACCTCGTTTGATATTAAAGTGCTGCCAAGCTGGCGTCCGGATAAAGCCTTTAATATCGAACAGGCGACGTTCAATGATTACATGGCGAAGCTGGCGGAAGTGTCTGACACCGACATTCGTCGTTTTGCAGACCTGCAGAGCGCGCTGACCAAACGTCTGGACCACTTCGCGGCACATGGCTGTAAAGTCTCTGACCACGCGCTGGATGTGGTGATGTTTGCGGAATCAAATGAAGCTGAGCTTGATAGCATTCTGGCACGTCGCCTGTCCGGTGAATCCCTGAGCGAGCACGAAGTGGCACAGTTCAAAACGGCGGTGCTGGTCTTCCTCGGTGCGGAATATGCTCGTCGCGGTTGGGTGCAGCAATACCACATTGGTGCCCTGCGCAATAACAACCAGCGTCAGTTTAAACTGCTGGGCGCGGACGTGGGCTTCGACTCCATCAACGATCGCCCGCTTGCGGAAGAGCTCTCTAAGCTGCTGAGCAAACAGAACGAGCAAAATCTGCTGCCAAAAACCATCCTCTACTGCCTGAACCCGCGCGATAACGAAGTGGTGGGTACCATGATCGGTAACTTCCAGGGTGAAGGTATGCCAGGCAAGATGCAGTTCGGTTCCGGCTGGTGGTTCAATGACCAGAAAGACGGGATGGAGCGTCAAATGACGCAGCTGGCACAGCTGGGTCTGTTAAGCCGCTTTGTGGGCATGCTGACCGACAGCCGTAGCTTCCTTTCTTACACGCGCCACGAATATTTCCGCCGCATTCTGTGCCAGATGATTGGCCGCTGGGTGACCGCGGGTGAGGCCCCTGCCGATATTCAGCTGCTGGGCGAAATGGTGAGAAACATCTGCTTTAACAATGCGCGCGACTACTTCGCCATTGAACTGAACTAAGGCCGTTTGAGGTTGATATGCAATACATCAAAATCCATTCGCTGGATAACGTTGCCGTCGCGCTGGCGGATCTGGCCGAAGGTGAAGTTGTCACCGTTGATAACCAGACGGTAACCCTGCGTCAGGCGGTGACTCGCGGGCATAAGTTTGCCGTGAAGCCGATCGCCCAAGGAGACAACGTTGTTAAATACGGTCTCCCGATTGGTCATGCGCTGGCGGATATTGCGCCGGGTGAGCATATTCATTCCCACAACACCCGCACCAATCTGAGCGATCTGGACGAGTACAGCTATCAACCTGATTTAGCGGCGGAAGAAGCGCAGGCGGCGGATCGCGAGGTACAGATCTACCGCCGGGCGAACGGTGAGGTGGGGATCCGCAACGAGCTGTGGATCCTTCCCACCGTCGGCTGCGTGAATGGGATCGCGCGTCAAATCCAGACGCGTTTCCTGAAAGAGACCCACGACGCCGAAGGTACGGACGGTGTGCACCTGTTCAGCCACACCTACGGCTGTTCTCAGCTTGGCGACGACCACATCAACACCCGCACCATGCTGCAAAACATGGTCCGCCACCCGAACGCGGGCGCGGTGCTGGTGATTGGCCTGGGCTGCGAGAACAATCAGGTGGATGCGTTTCGCGACACGCTGGGTGAGTTTGACCCCGAGCGCGTGCACTTTATGGTGTGTCAGCACCAGGATGATGAAGTGGAAGCGGGCATTGAGCACCTTCACCAGCTGTATGAGGTGATGCGTCACGACAGGCGTGAGCCGGGCAAGCTGAGCGAGCTGAAGTTCGGCCTGGAGTGCGGCGGGTCTGATGGCCTGTCCGGGATCACCGCGAACCCGATGCTGGGCCGCTTTTCAGACTATGTGATCGCCAACGGCGGTACGACGGTGCTGACAGAAGTGCCGGAAATGTTCGGCGCTGAACGTATTCTGATGAGCCACTGTCGCGACGAAGAGACGTTTGAGAAGACCGTCACGATGGTGAACGACTTCAAACAGTACTTTATCGCCCACAACCAGCCGATTTATGAAAACCCGTCTCCGGGTAACAAAGCGGGCGGGATCACCACGCTTGAAGAGAAGTCTCTCGGTTGCACGCAAAAAGCGGGTGCCAGCCCGGTAGTTGATGTTCTGCGCTACGGTGAACGTCTGAAAACGCACGGTCTGAATTTGCTCAGCGCACCGGGTAACGATGCGGTTGCGACCAGCGCGCTGGCCGGCGCCGGCTGTCACATGGTGCTGTTCAGCACCGGGCGCGGGACACCGTACGGTGGCTTTGTGCCGACGGTCAAAATCGCGACCAACAGCGAGCTGGCAGCGAAGAAAAAACACTGGATCGACTTTGATGCAGGCCAGTTAATCCACGGCAAAGGGATGCCGCAGTTGCTGACGGAATTCGTGGATACCATTGTGGAGTTTGCCAACGGCAGACAGACCTGTAACGAGAAGAATGACTTCCGCGAACTGGCGATCTTCAAGAGTGGCGTGACGCTGTAAGTGTGGTGCGGGTGATGCCCTCACCCCTGTGGAGAGGGTCAAATACTAAAACGGCAACCTTCGGTTGCCGTTTTGCTTTACGTTTTGTCACCGGGCTTTTGTTTACCCGCGTAACGCGTTCTTCGCTAAACGCGCGTCTTCCGCCTGGCATGCCGCTGCGGTGAACAGCACGTCCGTTGAGGAGTTCAGCGCGGTTTCGCAGGAGTCCTGCAATACACCGATGATAAAGCCGACGGCCACTACCTGCATGGCAATCTCATTCGGGATACCGAACATATTGCACGCCAGTGGGATCAGCAGCAGCGAACCACCCGCCACACCCGATGCACCACACGCACACAGCGACGCCACCACGCTCAGCAACAGCGCCGTGGGCAGATCGACCGGAATGCCCAGCGTATGCACAGCCGCCAGCGTCAGCACGGTAATGGTAATTGCCGCACCCGCCATATTCACGGTCGCACCCAGCGGGATGGAAACCGAGTAGGTGTCGCGATCCAGATTCAGCTTCTCCGCCAGCGCCATGTTAACCGGAATGTTTGCCGCAGAGCTGCGGGTGAAGAACGCATACACACCGCTCTCGCGCAGGCAGGTTAACACCAGCGGATACGGGTTACGGCGGATCTGCCAGAACACCAGCAGCGGGTTAATTACCAGCGCAACCAGCAGCATGCAACCAATCAGTACCACCAGCAACTGCGCATAGCCCAGCAGTGCGCCAAAGCCGGTGGTCGCCAGCGTGGAAGAGACCAGACCGAAGATCCCGATTGGCGCAAAGCGAATCACAATTTTGACCATAAAGGTCACGGCGTTCGACACGTCGTTGACCAGGTTTTTCGTTGTTTCGTTGCCGTGACGCAGGGCAAAACCAAGACCGATCGCCCAGACCAGGATGCCGATGTAGTTAGCGTTCATCAGTGCCGTAATCGGGTTAGAGACCATGCTCATCAGCAGGCCGCGCAGCACTTCCACAATACCGGATGGCGGGGTGATATCACCCGCAGCGCTGGTCAGGTGCAGCGAGGACGGGAACAGGAAGCTGAAAACGACGGCTGTTAAGGCTGCAGAGAAGGTGCCCAGCAGATACAGGAACAAGATAGGGCGAATGTTGGTTTTTTGTCCGTGTTGATGATTGGCAATTGACGCCATGACCAGCATCAGCACCAGCACCGGTGCGACGGCTTTCAGTGCGCCAACGAAAATGGTGCCAAGCAGCCCCGTCGCTTCCGCAGCCGGTTTTGACACCATTGCCAGCAGAATCCCCAGTACCAGCCCTACCAGAATTTGTTTAACGAGACTGCCTTGCGCCAGGCGCGCAAAGAGACCAGTTGATTGTGTGCTCATAAAAATTCCTAAGTGAAATTGCGTTCCATCCTTTATGTGCTCTAAGTCACATTTATGTCCGGATGTAAGAAAATGTTTGCCTGGTTGAGTATAGGGAAACCGGATGCGGAGGGAAGCGTAAAATGCTGCATTTTACGTGTTGCGTCATAGTTTTTAACTATTCATTTACAAAAGTGTGCTGGCCCTCTCCCTGGGGGGAAGAGGGCCAGCGTAAAGGCAGCAGGAAGGACCGTAATTACTCCACCTGTTGCTTCTTATCGTGCTGACGATTAACCCAGGTATTGATAAGCAACGTCACGATCAGAATGCCAAACACCACACCGAGCGAGATAGCGATAGGGATGTGGTAGAAATCGACAATCAGCATCTTGATACCGATAAACACCAGGATCACCGACAGACCATATTTCAGCATTGAGAAGCGCTCAGCCGCGCCTGCCAGCAGGAAGTACATGGCACGCAGACCGAGGATGGCGAACAGGTTAGATGTCAGCACAATGAACGGGTCAGTGGTGACCGCGAAGATAGCCGGAATGCTGTCTACCGCGAAAATCACATCGCTCAGCTCAACCAGAATCAGCACCAGCAGCAGCGGCGTGGCAAAAAGCAGGCCGTTCTTACGCACGAAGAAGTGCTCGCTCTCGATCTTGTCGGTCATGCGCAGATGACCACGGATCCACTTCACCAGCGGACGGTCGCCAATGGCGGAGCCATCTTCTTTTGCCAGCGCCATTTTGATCCCGGTGAACAGCAGGAATGCGCCGAAGACATACAGCAGCCATTCGAACTGCGTGATCAGCCAGCTTCCGGCGAAGATCATAATCGTACGCAGGATAATCGCGCCCAGCACGCCGTACACCAGCACGCGACGCTGCAGGGCCGCAGGCACGGCAAAGTAGCTGAACAGCATCAGCCAGACGAAGACGTTATCGACCGCCAGGGCTTTTTCGATCAGATAGCCGGTGAGGAACGCGAGCGCCTGAGGATCGGCAACCGCGCGGCCTTCCGTTGAGGCCAGGTACCACCAGAAGGCAGCACAGAAGAGCAGGGAGAGGGTGACCCACACCAGTGACCAGGCCGCAGCCTGTTTCATGGTCATGCCATGTGCGCCGCGACGCCCCTGCAAAAAGAGGTCGATCGCCAGCATGATGAGCACGACAACCGCGAATCCGCCCCACAACATGGGAGTGCCGACAGAATGCATACTATTTTCCTTACACATAAAAAACAAAAACGGCCATGGTCAGAAGACGATAGCCGTTAGCTTTTTATGCATAGACCTCGCCTTCCGGCAAGGTCTCACTTACAACCAAAAAGACGGGCTTTTTGGTTGCCCGGCGACCGGATGCGGTTTTGCACGCATCGTAATGACGATCCACCGGCAAGGAAGTTACTCCCCTTTGCAGGTAACAAAATATGTCAGACCAGTGATTTCGTCAATGGTCTGCACCGTTTCATTACACAGCTTTACGCGATAGCTTCTGCGCCCACGCCATCTGCAGGGAAAACCACGCCGGTTTGACGGCGGATCTCGGTTTGCAGTTTCGCCGTGGTGCGGCTGACCGCCAGCCCAGGGTGATTCACTTCGTTGTCTTCCACCAGACGGGCGAAGACCTCTGCCTCATAGAGCATAGTGTTAATATGCTGAGGCTGCGTCAGCTCCTGCGCTTTGCCGCCGCGTGGGACAATGCTCAGCTTCTGACACTCGGAAATCTTCTCGATAACCAGTGAGCCCGCTTCGCCCTGAATTTCGCTGGGCAGAACGGAATCGCTCACCTTGGAGTGCTGCAGCGTAACGCTGAAATCACCGTAATCCAGCACCACGATGCCGTGCGCATCCACACCGCTTTCCAGCAGGCTGGCCGTGGCGGTGACGCCGTGCGGCTCGCCCCACAGCGCAACGGCAGAGGCCAGACAGTAAAAACCGATGTCCATAATCGAGCCGTTAGAGAAGGCCGGGTTAAAGGTGTTCGGGTTTTCACCGTCCAGATAACGTTGATAGCGCGACGAGTACTGGCAGTAATTAATAAACGCTTTACGCACTTTGCCAATCTTCGGCAGAGACTGCTGTAACAGCAGGAAGTTTGGCAGGCTGGCGGTTTTGAACGCTTCGAACAGCACCACCTGATTGTCGCGGGCAAGCTGAATCGCGGCTTCCACTTCCTGAATGTTCGAGGCCAGCGGCTTCTCGCAAATCACATGTTTTTTATGGCTAAGAAACAGCGACGTTTGCGGAAAGTGCAGGGAGTTTGGGCTGGCGATGTAGACCGCGTCAATGGCGTCACTTTGCGCCATCTCATCGAGCGACGTGAACAGATGTTCAACCAGATAGTCGTTCGCGAAACTCTGCGCCTGCTCCAGGCTGCGGGAATAGACTGCGGTGAGCTTAAATTTGCCGGTTTCATGGGCGGCGTCGACGAACTGGCGGGTGATCCAGTTCGTGCCAATAACTGCGAAACGTATCATAAACGTTTACGTACTCCGTAGCAGGGAACCTTTAGCCACTGTAGCACGTGATTATTGCAAAACCAGTGCGCTACTGCGCATTACTCTTTAACGATAAATGCGTAAGCCATAAACGGGTATCGAACTCCAGCTGGTGGTACTGCGGCTCCATATGGCAGCACAGGGAGTAGAAGGCCTTGTCGTGCTCTTTTTCCTTCAGGTGTGCCAGCTCATGCACCACGATCATCCGCAAGAACGCTTCTGGCGCGTGACGAAACACGGTGGCAACGCGGATCTCCGCTTTCGCTTTGAGCTTGCCGCCCTGAACACGGGAAACGGCAGTGTGCAGGCCGAGCGCGTTTTTCAGCACATGGATCTTGTTGTCGTACATCACCTTATTGATGGGTGGCGCGCTCTTCAGATAGGTGTTTTTCAGATCCTGGGTATACTGCCAGAGCGCCTTATCGGTCGCGAAGTCATGCGTACCCGGATAGCGTTTTTCCAGCACCGCGCCCAGCTTTTGCTCGGCAATCAAGCTGCGAACCTGAGAAAGTAAGTTCTCCGGGTAGCCCTGGAGATAAGTTAGTTGGTTCATCAACGCCCCAATTTGACAATAAAACGGGTATACTCACGCACCCTTTTCAGGGATAACGCCGAAATTTTACCATTCAGGAGGGCCGATGAGCCACTTAGACAACGGTTTCCGTTCACTCAACCTTAAACGTTTCCCGGAAACGGACGACGTTAACCCGCTTCAGGCGTGGGAAGCGGCGGATGAATATCTGCTGCAACAGTTGGATGACACTGAAATCAGCGGCCCGGTTTTGATCCTGAATGACGCGTTTGGCGCGCTGGGCTGTGCTCTGGCTGAACACACGCCTTACAGCATCGGTGATTCCTACTTAAGCGAGCTGGCGACGCGGGAAAACCTGCGCCACAACGACATCGACGAATCCAGCGTTAAGTTCCTCGACAGTACCGCGGACTACCCGCAGGCGCCGGGCGTGGTGCTGATCAAAGTGCCGAAAACAATGGCGCTGCTGGAACAACAATTGCGCGCACTGCGCAACGTCGTTACCCCACAAACGCGTATTATCGCGGGGGCCAAGGCGCGTGATATCCATACCTCAACGCTGGAATTGTTCGAGAAAGTGCTCGGCCCAACCACCACGACGCTGGCCTGGAAAAAAGCGCGTCTCATTAACTGTACTTTCAGTGCCCCGGAACTGGCCGACGCGCCAGAAACCCTGAGCTGGACGCTGGAAGGCACTGACTGGACAATCCACAACCACGCGAACGTCTTCTCCCGCACCGGCCTTGATATCGGGGCGCGTTTCTTTATTGAAAATCTGCCGGATAACCTGGAAGGCGAAATCGTCGATCTGGGCTGCGGTAACGGTGTGATTGGCCTGACGCTGCTGGCGAAGAACCCTGACGCGAGCGTTGTATTTAGTGATGAGTCGCCGATGGCGGTGGCCTCCAGTCGTCTGAACGTTGAAACCAACATGCCGGACGCGCTGGATCGCTGCGAGTTTATGATTAACAACGCGCTGTCGGGCGTTGAGCCGTTCCGCTTTAATGCCGTGTTCTGTAATCCCCCGTTCCACCAGAAACACGCCCTGACGGATAACGTCGCCTGGGAGATGTTCCACCATGCACGCCGCTGCCTGAAAATTAACGGCGAGCTGTATATCGTGGCGAACCGTCACCTGGACTACTTCCACAAGCTGAAGAAAATCTTCGGTAACTGCACCACGGTTGCCACCAACAACAAGTTCGTGGTGCTGAAATCCGTCAAGCTGGGTCGCCGCCGCTAACGCGGGGCGCTGAGTTTACACCGGCCTGCCTCGCGTGCAGGCCCGGTGAGCGTTGCGTCACTCAGAGACTCAAGGCCAGCGTTGTCCCCTGCGCAATGGCGCGTCGCGCATCCAGCTCCATCGCCACGTCGCATCCGCCGATCAGGTGTACCGTTTTTCCCGCCTCACGTAGCGGATCCACCAGATCGCGCTTCGGCTCCTGACCCGCACACAAAATCACATGATCCACCTGCAGCAGCTGCGGCTCACCGCCGATCAGCACGTGCAGCCCCGCGTCATCGATCTTCTGATAGCTCACCGACGGTATCATCTTCACCCCGCGAGAGAGCAGGGTTGCGCGATGGATCCAGCCCGTGGTTTTGCCCAGGCCTTCACCGGGTTTGCTGGCTTTACGCTGCAGCATGACGATCTGACGCGGGCTTTTCGGCAGCTGGGGTCCTTCCGGTCGCAAGCCGCCGGACTGGTTAAGGCTGGTGTCGATACCCCATTCTACGCAGAAGTCGGCAATGTTCTGGCTGGTGGGTTCGCCGGGCTGACTTAAGTACATCGCGGTATCGAACCCGATCCCGCCGCAGCCGACGATCGCCACTTTTGCCCCCACCGGCGCTTTGTCACGCAAAACGTCCAGATAGCTCAGGACTTTCGGATGATCGATGCCCTCGATCGCAGGCCTGCGTGGTGCAATCCCGCTTGCCAGGATCACCTCATCGTAATCCATTACATCCGCCGGATTTACAAACTGGTTGAGGCGCAGATCCACGCCCGTCAGGTCGAGCATTCGGCGGTAATAGCGCAGGGTTTCGTAAAATTCTTCTTTGCCCGGGATCTGTTTGGCGATATTGAACTGCCCGCCGATCTCAGCGGCGGCATCGAATAACGTCACGCTGTGACCGCGCGAGGCGGCATTCACCGCAAACGCCAGACCCGCCGGGCCGGCACCGACCACGGCCAGGCGTTTTTTATGCACCGCCGGGAAAATCGGCATTTTGGTTTCGTGGCAGGCGCGGGGGTTGACCAGACACGAAGTGACCTTGCCAACAAAAATCTGATCCAGACAGGCCTGATTACAGCCGATGCAGGTGTTAATCTCATCTGCACGTCCGCTCTGTGCTTTGGAAAGCAGCTCGGCATCTGCAAGGAACGGACGCGCCATGGAGACCATGTCGGCATCACCGGCGGCGATCACATTTTCCGCCACCTGCGGGTCGTTAATGCGGTTAGTGGTCACCAGCGGGACAGACACTTTCCCTTTCAGCTTGCGCGTGACCCAGCTGAACGCCGCGCGTGGCACCGGCGTGGCGATGGTCGGAATACGCGCCTCGTGCCAGCCGATGCCGGTATTGATGATGGTCGCGCCGGCGGCTTCAATCGCCTGCGCCAGTTGCACGGTTTCGTCGAACGTCCCGCCACCTTCCACCAGATCGAGCATCGACAGGCGGTAGATAATAATAAAATCCGCCCCGGCACGTTCACGCACGGCACGCACCACTTCCACTGCAAAGCGCATGCGGCGCGCGTAATCGCCACCCCACTCATCGTCGCGCTGGTTTGTGCGGGCCGCGAGGAATTCGTTGATCAGGTAGCCTTCCGAGCCCATCACCTCAACACCGTCATAGCCCGCTTCACGCGCCAGTGCCGCACAGCGGGCGAAGTCGTCAATCAGCGTCAGGATCTCATCGTGGCTGAGGGCATGGGGCGTAAAGCGGTTAATCGGGGCCTGAATGGCCGACGGTGCGACCAGATTCGGTTGATAGCTGTAACGCCCGGTGTGCAGGATCTGCAGGGCAATTTTTCCGCCCTCCCGGTGAACGGCGTCAGTGACCACGCGATGTTGCGGCAGCTGGCTGGCGTCGTTCAGCACCGCACCGCCTTCCATCCCCACGCCAGAAGGCGCAGGGGCCACCCCGCCGGTAACAATCAGCGCCACCCCGTGACGTGCGCGCTCGGCATAGAAGGCCGCCAGACGTTCGGCTCCGTCCGGATGTTCTTCAAGCCCGGTATGCATTGAGCCCATCAGCACGCGGTTTTTAAGGGTGGTGAACCCCAGCTCGAGGGGGGCAAATAACGACGGGTAGTGGCTCATAGTCTCTTCCAGTGTAAAATTATTGTTATGTGGTCGGATGAGTTACTAATTTAGCCAGCGATGAGTAAAAGGGAAAAGGGGAATGCGGCGATTGTGATGGGATTCAAATATTGGTGTGGCCTGATGCCCTCTCCCTGAGGGAGAGGGGGCGTTATAGCTCTCAGGGAGAGGGGGCACGCACTAAACCCGGTGCCTGCCACATCGATGTCGTCAGTCCGCTGTCCACCAGCCCAAGCTGGTCGGCATAAACGGCCTGCCACTTCTGCATCATACCGTCATACAGCTCCCGGTGCGCCGGGTTCGGCGTGAACTCGCGGCTCCATTTCACCAGCCGTTCGCCTGTCGCCGCCATATCCGAAAACAGCCCGGCTCCCGTTCCGGCAGCAATCGCACAGCCCAGCGCTGTCGCCTCTTTCACTTGCGGGACGCGCACCGGCAGACCGGTCACGTCGCTTAAAATCTGGCTCCACAACGCGCCTTTCGAGCCACCGCCTGCAAACACCAGACCGTCGAACGTTACCCCTGAGAACCGTGAGATCTGCGTCAGGTTACACGCCGAGACAATCGCCGCGTTCTCTTCCAGCGCACGGAACAGCGTGGCTTTGTTGCATTTTTCCGGGTCGATGGAGAGGTTAATAAAAGACGGCGCGGCGTGATACCACTGCTTGAAGTGCATAGCATCTGAGAAGATCGGCATAACACCGTGTGAACCGGCAGGCACGCGGCTGGCCATCTCCTCAAGCAGGGAGTAAGTGTCCATTCCCATCCGCTCCGCGATGAGTTTCTCTTCCGCGCAGAAGGCGTCACGGAACCAGCGCATGGTCAGGCCGGTAAAGAAGCTGATCGACTCCGCCTGCGCCATGCCGGGGATCACATGCGGATTCACGCGGATGTTCATCTCCGGGTCGGTGCGTACCTGCGGCAGGTTGACCACCTGCTGCCAGAAGGTACCGCCCAGCACGGCCGTTTGCCCGGCCCGCACGACGCCTAACCCAAGACAGCCAAGCTGCACGTCGCCACCGCCCATCACCACCGGCGTGCCTTCGCGCAGGCCGCTCTGCTGTGCGGCATCTTTGGTGATCGCACCGAGCACGGTGCCGGTCTCCTTCACCGGAGAGAGGATATCGGCACGCAGCCCGGCCATGTCGAGCAGCGCCGGACGCCAGTCACGGGAGAAGAGATCCAGCATACCGGTAGTCCCGGCATTGGACGGATCAACGGCCAGCTCGCCGGACAGTTTTGCCGCCAGCCAGTCGCTTATCATGGTGATCGTGGCGGCTTTGCGATAGATGTCCGGACGATGGTGCGCCAGCCACAGCAGGCGCGGCATGGCGCTCAGGGCCAGGGTCTGGCCAGAGACGTCATACACTTCGGATTCAAAACGGTAGTCGTGGATCTCTTTGAGTTCGGCTACCTCGCGGCTGGCGCGGGCATCGACGTTGGCGCACGCCCAGATGGCGTCGCCGTTGCGGTCATACAGCACGATCCCCTCGCGCATTGAGCAGCAGGCCACGGACTGGATATCCGCTGCGCTCAGGCGGGCGCGCTCCAGCGCCTGATGAATACACTGGCAGGTGAGCCGCCAGTTAATGTCGAGATCAAACTCCATCGAGCCCGGCACATTCTCCACGCTCAGGTGTTTCCACTCGGCCTGGCCAACGGCAACCTGGTTGCCCTGCAAATCGAAAATTACGGCGCGAACGCTGCCTGTCCCTGCATCTAACGCTAAAAGGTAACTCATGAGCATGCCTCGTGTCAGGCGCAGGACAGGCTCTTAGCTCGCCAGAGCCAGCACCGCGCGGGCTGTCGTCTCCTCCGTCACCAGGCCATTAATACGGCGGCCTTTGAGTGCGGCATAAATCGCATCGGCTTTCTCTTCACCTCCGGCCACGCCAACGATGGTGGGCAACTGCGCCAGTTCATCGAGCGTGACGCCCAGTAACTCCCGGTGGATCTCCAGCTCGTGCACGCATTCCCCTTCGGCGTTCAGGAAATAGCCGAGGATATCGCCCACCGCCCCTTTGCGGGCGTACATCAGCTGTTCACCTTCGCTGATATAGCCGGAGCGCAATATGGTGGCGTCCCGGCGCTGGTTCACCGAACCAATGCCTACCACCGCCACATCGGCCGCGGCGGCGGCGAGGATCACGTCCCGCACGCTGGATTCACGTTTTAGGATCCCGGCCACTTCGGCGGAGGAAACGCGAAGCGGGGCGGGGATCATGCTGACGCTGCAGGCGGCATCAAGCTGACCGATGCCCGTCATATACGGCCCAACGCCGCCGGAGAGCGTCACCAGGCGGATATGCTGCGAGCTGATAAAACCGCTTAAGTGCTGCAGGCTGCTCATGGTGGTTTCACCAAATCCCACCGCCAGCAGCTGGCCGGGCTCCAGCACGCCCATCAGCGATTGCGCTGCGCCAATGCCCAGCCGGACATTCATGGGCGGGGTATTCAGGGCCGGCAACACGCGAACCAGCTTGAGCCCGAAGCGTTGCTGCAGCTCGGTTTCCAGCGCCAGACACCCCTCATAGCGGGAGTTGATCTGCACGCGGATCACCCCGGACTGGCGTCCTTTCTCCAGCAGACGCGAGATCTTCAGGCGCGGCAGTCCGAGCCGCTCGCCGATGTCATTCTGGGTTAATCCGTCGTGGTAGTAGCACCAGGCGACGCGGGCAACCAGCTCTTCTTCCGCCAGTGCCAGCCCGGCAAAACGACCTTCTTCCGCAGTGCGTTTATCGCTCATAATTGAACTCTTATAAAAATTTAGATCATATGTTCGTGATCGCGCAGAAAGAAAGTGTGAACCACGCGACAAAACAGATCTTTTAGATTGATTTGTGTCTGTGTGGATCTTAATCGATAAATTTGTGATCCCTGCACGGTTCTAAATATAGTTCACCGTCTACGCTTTTGAACATTATTAAATCTAAAAATCATTTGTTCAATAGCGGAGCGATAATGACGCCACTTATCGAAGCACGTGATATCAGCAAGCAGTTCTCCGGCGTACCGGTCCTGAAAGGTATTCATTTCACGCTGCTTACGGGTCAGGTGCATGCGCTGATGGGCGGTAACGGCGCGGGAAAATCAACGCTGATGAAAATCATCGCCGGGGTGGAAACACCGGACAGTGGCGAACTTTCGGTTGACGGCCACGCGTTTGCGCGGCTTTCGCCCGCGCAGGCCCACAGGCTGGGGATTTATCTGGTGCCGCAGGAACCCCTGCTTTTCCCCAACCTGACGGTGCGGGAAAACATCCTTTTCCGCCTGCCGCGTGAGGCCGGTATGGGGGAACGGCTGGCGGAGAAACTCCAGCAGCTGCAGTGTCAGCTCAATCTTGATGCCACCGCCAGCACCCTGGAAGTGGCGGATCAACAGATGGTGGAGATCCTGCGCGGCCTGATGCGTAACGCGAAGATCCTGATCCTTGATGAACCCACGGCGTCGCTCACCCCGGGGGAAACCGAACGGCTGTTCCGCCAGATCCGCGCGTTGCAGGCGCTGGGCGTCGGCATTGTTTTTATCTCGCACAAATTACCGGAGATCCGCCAGCTGGCGAGCCACGTCTCGGTAATGCGCGACGGCGCGATCGTGCTCAGCGGTGAAACTGCACAGTTCGACGATAACGCCCTGATTGCGGCCATGACGCCGGTGAGCCGCGAAAAAGGATTAAGTGATGCGCAAAAACTGTGGCTGGCACTGCCGGGCAATCGCCGCACGCAGCCGCAGGATTTCCCGGTGCTGCGGGTGGAAGAGCTTACCGGTGAGGGGTTTATCGATCTCAGCATGGAAATCTATGCCGGGGAAATAGTTGGCCTCGCCGGGCTGGTCGGCTCCGGGCGCACCGAGTTTGCGGAAACGCTGTATGGGCTGCGCCCGGTGCGCGGCGGGCGAGTCTGGCTGGAAAATCAGGAAATAACCGGCGAACCCGTGGCGGCACGGCTGGAGAAAGGGTTGGTCTACCTGCCAGAGGACCGACAGGTTTCCGGCTTGTTCCTGGATGCGCCGATTCGCTGGAACACCGTGGCGCTGAATGAGCCCTCGGTCTGGCAGCAGCGCAAACGGGAGTCGGCGGTGGTGGAGCGCTATCACCGGGCGCTGGGGATCAAGCTTAACCATGCGGATCAAACCGTGCGCACGCTCTCCGGCGGCAACCAGCAGAAGGTGTTGCTGGCGCGCTGTCTGGAGGCGAACCCGCTGCTGCTGATCGTCGATGAACCGACACGCGGAGTGGATGTGTCGGCGCGGGCCGATATCTATCAGCTCATCAAAAGCGTGGCGGCGCAGAACGTGGCGGTGCTGATGATCTCAAGCGATCTGGATGAGTTCCCCGGGCTTGCCGATCGCGTGCTGGTGATGCACCAGGGCGTGCTCAGCGGCGAGTTGTCCCGGCACGCGGTCAGTCTCGACAGAATGATGGCGCTGGCATTCGGAGGGCAGTCATGAAGACCTTACTGAAAAATCGCGAACTGAGCGCGTTCATCGCCATTCTGGCGTTGTTCGCGGTGCTGGTGGGGCTCAATCCGGCCTATTTCAGCCTGCAAACGCTGGGGATGATCTTCGCCAGTTCGCAAATCCTGATCCTGCTGGCGCTCGGCGCCGCGCTGGTGATGTTGACCCGCAATATTGATGTTTCCGTCGGCTCTACCGTCGGGCTGTCTGCCATTGCCGTGGGGGTGGCCCTGAACAGCGGCTACACCCTGCCGGTATCGATCCTCTTTGCGCTGTCGATTGGCGCACTGGCGGGAGCATTTAACGGTTTTCTGGTGGTGGGGCTGCGTATTCCGGCAATTGTGGCCACCCTCGGCACGCTGGGCCTCTATCGCGGGGCGATGCTGCTGTGGACGGGAGGAAAGTGGATTGAAGGGCTACCGCCGAGCCTGAAATCGCTCTCTGAACCTGCCGCTATGGGTATTTCACCGCTCGGAATGGGCGTGGTGTTTTTAGCCGCGGTCGGCGCATGGACGTTGTCGCGCACCGCCTTCGGACGCGATTTCTACGCCGTGGGCGATAACCTTACCGCCGCACGCCAGCTGGGCGTGGCGGTGAACCGGACGCGAATGATCGCTTTTACGCTGAACGGCATGCTGGCCGCGTGTGCGGGGATTGTCTTCGCTTCGCAGATTGGCTTTGTACCTAACCAGACCGGCAGCGGGCTGGAGATGAAAGCCATTGCCGCCTGCGTACTCGGGGGGATCTCTCTGCTGGGCGGTACCGGGACGCTTATTGGCGCCTTACTGGGGGCTTTTTTCCTGACTCAAATCGACACCGTGCTGGTGCTGTTCAGGCTGCCCGCGTGGTGGAATGACTTTATCGCCGGGCTGGTGTTGCTCGGTGTGCTGGTGCTCGACGGGCGCTTGCGCCAGGCGCTGGCCCGGCATCAGCGCGCACTTAAGTACAGCCGCTTCCAGCCCGGTAACAAAGGGGGGAAGCATGTCACCCCGTTTACGAAACACAAAAAAGAGGTGGCGTAAATGAAGCTTAACTGGGAAAGCGCGCTGCTGATATTACTGGTGCTGGAAATCCTGCTCTTTGGGGCCATCAATCCGCGCATGCTCGATATCAACATGCTGCTGTTCAGCACCAGTGATTTTATCTGCATTGGCATTGTGGCGCTGCCGCTCACCCTGGTGATCATCAGCGGCGGCATTGATATTTCTCTCGGTTCGACCATCGGCCTGTGTGCCATCGCGCTGGGGGTGATGATGCAGGCGGGCTGGCCGATGGCGCTGGCGATACCGTTGACGTTGCTGCTCGGCCTGCTGTGCGGTCTGGTCAACGCTGCGCTGATCCACTACACCGGCATCAGCCCACTGGTTATCACCCTCGGCACGCTCTATCTCTACGGCGGTGGCGCACTGCTGCTCTCCGGCATGGCGGGGGCGACCGGTTACGAAGGCATCGGTGGCTTCCCGGACAGCTTTACCGCGTTCGCTAACCTCACGTTCCTGGGGTTGCCAATCCCGCTGGTGCTGTTCGCCGTGATTACCGTCTTCTTCTGGCTGATTACCCATCGCGGACGCTTTGGCCGCCATCTGTTTTTGATTGGGCAGAACCCGCGCGCGGCGCGCTATGCGGCGCTCTCGGTCAACGGGATGCCCTACGCCCTGTATGGCCTGGTGGGCGTCGCTTCGGCCATTGCTGCGCTGGTGATGGTCTCCTATTTCGGTTCGGCCCGTTCGGATTTGGGACGCGATTTACTGATGCCTGCACTGACCGCAGCGGTCCTCGGGGGCGCCAATATCTATGGCGGTTCGGGGTCGGTAATCGGTACGGCCCTGGCGGCGTTGCTGGTGGGGTATCTGCAGCAGGGTTTACAGATGGTCGGCATCCCCAACCAGGTGTCGAGCGCGCTGTCAGGGGCGCTGTTGGTTGTGGTGGTGATGGGACGTTCACTGAGTTTGCACCGTGAATGGGTGCGCTCTCTCCTCACAAAACATACCCGGAGCGTAAGATGAAAACAAAACTGATAGTCCTGGCGATGGCACTCAGCTTCGCGTCGGCACAGGCCGCGGACCGCATCGCCTTTATCCCCAAGCTGGTGGGCGTTGGCTTCTTTACCAGCGGCGGCAATGGCGCGAAAGAGGCGGGTAAAGATCTCGGCGTGGACGTCACCTACGACGGCCCGACCGAGCCCAGCGTCTCAGGCCAGGTGCAGCTTATCAACAACTTCGTTAACCAGGGCTATAACGCCATTATCGTTTCGGCGGTGTCGCCGGATGGCCTCTGCCCGGCGCTGAAGCGCGCGATGCAGCGTGGCGTCAAAGTACTGACCTGGGACTCCGACACCAAACCGGAATGCCGCAGCATCTACATCAACCAGGGCACCCCGGCGCAGCTTGGCGGCCTGCTGGTCGACATGGCCGGTAAACAGGTCACCAAACCGAATGCCAAAGTGGCGTTCTTTTACTCCAGCCCGACCGTTACCGACCAGAACCAGTGGGTGAAAGAGGCGAAGGCCAAAATCGAGAAAGATCATCCGCAGTGGCAGGTCGTGACCACGCAGTTTGGCTATAACGATGCCACCAAATCGCTACAAACCGCCGAGGGGATCTTAAAAGCGTATCCGGATCTGGATGCGATCATCGCCCCGGATGCCAACGCCCTGCCGGCGGCGGCGCAGGCGGCGGAAAACCTGAAGCGAGAAGGGGTGGCGATTGTCGGCTTCAGCACGCCTAACGTGATGCGTCCGTACGTAGAGCGCGGCACGGTGAAAGCCTTCGGCCTGTGGGATGTGGTGCAACAGGGCAAAATTGCGGTCAATGTCGCCGATCGGTTGTTGAAAAAAGGCGATCTTAACGTTGGCGACAGCGTGGACGTGAAAGATATCGGTACGCTGAAGGTCGAGCCGAACAGCGTGCAGGGCTACCAGTATGAAGCGAAGGGCAACGGCATTGTGCTGCTGCCGGAGCGGGTGGTGTTTACCAAAGAGAACATCAACAAATACGATTTCTGACGGGGGAGCAAATGGCTGATTTAGACGACATCAAAGACGGCAAAGATTTTGGCATCGGCACACCGCAGCAGAACGTGCCGTTTACCCTGAAGGGGTGCGGCTCGCTGGACTGGGGAATGCAGTCCAGGCTGGCGCGCATCTTCAACCCAAAAAGCAACCGCACGGTGATGCTGGCCTTTGACCACGGCTATTTCCAGGGACCGACGACCGGCCTTGAGCGTATCGATCTCTCTATCGCCCCGCTGTTTGGGGAAACCGACGTGCTGATGTGCACCCGCGGTATTTTGCGCAGCCAGGTGCCTGTCGCCACCAATAAACCCGTCGTGTTGCGCGCCTCCGGCGGCAATTCGATTTTAGGGGAACTTTCCAACGAGTGCGTGGCGGTGGCGATGGAAGATGCGCTGCGCCTGAACGTCTGCGCGGTGGCGGCGCAGGTGTACATCGGCAGTGAGTTTGAACATCAGTCGATCAACAACATCATCAAACTGGTGGATGCCGGTGCGCGCTATGGCATGCCGACCCTGGCGGTGACGGGCGTTGGCAAAGAGATGGCGCGCGACGCGCGGTATTTCTCGCTTGCCAGCCGTATCGCGGCCGAGATGGGGGCGCAGTTCGTCAAAACCTATTATGTCGACGAAGGGTTTGAAAAAGTAACCGCCAGCTGCCCGGTGCCGATCGTGATTGCCGGAGGCAAAAAGCTGCCGGAGCACGACGCGCTGGAGATGTGCTGGCGGGCGATTGACCAGGGGGCGTCCGGCGTTGACATGGGCCGCAATATCTTCCAGTCCAGCGCCCCGCTGGCCATGCTGAAAGCGGTGAAAAAAGTGGTACATGAGAACATGAGCGCGCGGGACGCGTTCCAGTTCTGGCAGGAAGAGAAACAGGGAGAAGCAAAATGAACGTGACATTAGTGGAAATCAACATCAAACCCGAGCGGGTCGATGAGTTTCTGGAGGTGTTTCGCGCTAACCACGAAGGGGCGATTCAGGAGCCGGGCAATCTGCGCTTTGATGTTTTACAGGATCCGCGCGTGAAAACCCGGTTCTTTATCTACGAGGCCTACAAGGATGAAGAGGCGGTGCTGGCGCACAAGAAAACCCCGCACTATCTTGCCTGCGTGGATAAGCTTGAGGACCTGATGTCAGAGCCGCGCAAAAAACGCAGTTTTGTCGGGTTGTTGCCGGCGTAACAGACCGCCGGGTAGCGCTTACGCTAGCCCGGCGATGCTCAGGCGAGGGCCAGTTCCGCCAGGATCGCCGCCAGCGTTTCGCGCGGTTTCCCGCTCAGCGACGCAAGCGGGAACGGCAGTGCAGGCGCGGCCACTTTCCCTGACATTTCTGCTGCTGCGGCCATCACCCGCAAACTGCCGTACTGGCGGAACAGCGCCCACAGCGGTGCCAGCCGGTCAGAGGGGGCGGTGTCTTTGGCTCGTGCAATCGCCAGTGCCGTCTGCGGATACAGCCCTGCGATAACCGAATACCAGACATCAAATCCGGCCTGCAGGGCTGACGCCGCCCGCCAGTCGCCGCTGATGCCCAGGGTGACGTTTTCAGGAAGATGGGCACGCATGTGGGCGATATCGTCCGGTATGCGCCCGAGCTTGACGGATTTGACGTTCGGTAGCGCCGCCACGGCATACAGCAAATCGTCGTTAAACTCGAACCCGGTGGTGGCCGGGTTGTCGTAAATGCACAGCGGAACAGAGATCCGGTGGGTCACCGTCTCATACAGGGTAAACACTTCCTCTGCCGTCAGGCGCTGGTACGACACGGGGGCCAGTAACACCCCGCGGGCGCCGGCGCTTTGCGCCTCATCCGCCAGACGGAGAATATCGTCGAGGCGAAGCGCGCCAATACTTACGCTCACCGGAATGTTGTCGGCATGCGCCACGGCGCAACGGGTGATATGCGTGCGCTCTTCAGGCATCAGATACGCGTAACTGCCCGTCGAACCGAGGATCCCCAGCGAATCGACACCGGCATCCACCAGCGGGCGCAGCAACTGCACAAACGCCTGCTCATCAAATTTCCCCTCTCGCAATGGCGTCAGAGGGAATGCGCTTAACCCGTGAAACATCCGCTTATCCTTTTAGAGTTCAATCAGTTGAAGGTGAGCAGTGGAGCCCGGCATCAGCCGCTGCAGGTTGCTGACTAACTCATCGCCAGCCTCCTGCAACGCCGATAACGGCATCGACGGCAGACTTTCGAGAATAAACCACATGTGTTGCGCCTGGCTATCGAGACGTGTACGCACGCCCTGGCGCCAGTTCCAGCGACGGCAGGTGACGCCAATATCATCGCGCCAGATAACTTCGCCCGCATCCGGGTATTCGATAACCGGCTGGCCCTCTTTCAGGGTATCAAACGGTTCATTACCTTCGGCAAGCGTCAGACGCGGTGCGCCTGCATAAGCGGCAAGGTTCTCACCCCCGACGGGAATGGCGTAACGAATGCTGATGGCATTGTAAATATCGACCACTGGATCGAGCGGGGGCAGTGCGCCCTCTTTCAGCACTCGCTTACGCAGGGCCGATGCCGAGCAGGGCGTGCGTTTCGGTTTCGCACCAAATGCCCTGAACACGTCATCCCAGGCGCTGAGGTGCGCTTCCGCCCAGACGACATCATCAGTGAGGACCTGCTGGCAGGCCTGTGCCAGCGCGGCAGAGGCCACGTCCGGCTGGGTTATCGGGGCGGCTTCAACCAGAATGCTCAGCGCCCGAAAGCCGGGGGCAATCCCGGCAAGACGCGGGTCTATTGACGGCGTAACGAGAGACATAAATAATCCTGTATTGACTGTTTTATACTATGGTAGTGACCAATGACTGATAAAGTCAATATAATGACCGATTCGGGTGCCGATATCGCCCAGGTAAGCCTGGCCGTCGCCACCCGCATTCGCAACTGGCGCAAAGAGAAAAAACTGTCGCTGGATGAGCTTTCACGCCGCGCCAGCGTCAGCAAAGGCATGCTGGTGGAGATTGAAAAAGGGGCGGCGAATCCCAGCATTGCCATTCTCTGCAAGCTGGCTGCCGCGCTGGGCGTTTCGGTGGCGGATATCGTAAACGTCTCCAGCGAGCCGCGGGTGCACGTCATAGAAGCAGCGGCGATCCCGGTTCTGTGGCAGGGCCCACAGGGCGGATATGCCCGGCTGCTCGCGGGCACGTCTGGCCCGGATATGATTGAACTCTGGCAGTGGGTGATGCATCCGGGGGAGCGTTTTACCTCACCGGGGCATCCGGCGGGAACGTTTGAGCTGCTGCATGTCACTGAGGGAGGATTGACCCTGACGGTCGAAGAGGCGGTGACGCAGGTGGCGGCAGGCGCTTCGGCGGTGGCGAAAACGGAAGCGGCACACGGCTACGCGAATGAGGGCGAAAATGTGTTGCGGTTTACCATGACGGTGGCGGAGTTTCACCGCTAAAAACGCCCCCTCCGTCAGGAGGGGGAGGGGATATCACGCTTCTTCCACGCTTACCCGCAGGGCTGCCAGCGCTTTACGCGCCGCTTTCAGCACCTGCTCACACTGTTCAACCGTCAGCGTCAGCGGCGGTTCAATGCGAATGGTCTTCGAGTTGTTGAGCGTTCCGGCAACCAGGACACGCTGGCGGAACATCTCGCTCGCGAAGCTGTAGCCGATTTCGTTGTCGACAAACTCAATGGCCATTAGCAACCCTTTACCCCGCGCATCCTGCACCAGATCCGGATATTCCCGGCCCAGCTGGCGGAAACCGTCCAGCAGCATATCGCCTTTCTGTTCCGCCTGTGCAGGCAGGTTTTGATCCAGCAGCACGTTGATGGTCGCCAGCGCGGCCGCGCAGGCCAGCGGGTTACCGCCAAACGTAGTGGTGTGCAGGAACGGGTTATCGAACAGCACCGAGAAGACCTCTTCGGTTGCCACCGTCGCGCCAATCGGCATCACGCCGCCGCCCAGCGCTTTTGCCAGACAGAGAATGTCCGGCTGGACGTTCTCATGCTCGCAGGCAAACATCTTGCCCGTACGCCCCATCCCGGTTTGGACTTCGTCGAGGATCAGCAGTGCGCCAAACTCATCGCACAACTGACGCACAGCAGGCAGATAGCCCTGCGGGGGCAGGATCACGCCACCCTCACCCTGAATAGGCTCCAGGATCACCGCTGCCACGTCGTCGCCGGTTTTACGGCATTCGCTCAGCATGGTGCGCATAGCGCTAATGTCACCAAACGGCACGTGGCGGAAGCCCGGCAGCAGCGGCATAAACGGTTTGCGGAAGGTAGATTTGGCGGTAGCCGACAGTGCGCCCAGGGATTTTCCGTGGAACGCGCCGCTGGTGGCGATAAACGTGAATTTGCCGCGCGGCGACTGGTACGCTTTGGCGAGTTTAATCGCCGCTTCGACCGATTCCGTGCCGCTGTTGCTAAAGAAGCTGTACTTCAGTTTGCCGGGCGTTAAGGCCGCGAGCGTTTTCGCGAGCATAGCGCGAAGTGGATCGAGCAGTTCCTGGCTATGGAGAGGTTGTTTCGCAAGTTGATTCTGTACGGCGGAAACCACAACTGGATTACGGTGCCCCACGTTGAAAATTCCAAAACCACCCAGGCAATCTATAAACTCCTGTCCCTGGGTGTCGACAAGCGTATTAAGACTTCCCGCTTGCCACTCTACGGCTCCGTAATCCCCGCCGGCGGTAACAGATTTGCGATACTCCAAAAACCCTGGATTGACATGCTCTTTAAAGTAATCGATGACCTCTCGGTTAAGTTGTTTCATCTCCTCATGATCAAGCGTTCGCTTCTCAATGAGATTCAGTGCGTGCGCGGTACAGGCAAGAGCCGAGGCGCTGGAAGGTAACCTGTTCAAAATGTGCTCCCGGGGATCGCGTATCACATGATACTGGATTAAGTATTGCAGGGATTACGCCACTTCAGATGCCTTAACGAAAATCAGGATAAACACCAGGTTAACATTATGTTGCGCAAAATTTAATCATGCCGATATAACCGATACGGGATTTAGCGGTACGGCGGAAAAGGCTGGGGAGGTGCGAACAAGAGGCAATTGCACTTATAGAGTGCAGACGCTGCGACTTAAGTGGGCGTTAACGCGTCATACTCTGCAGGTAATTTCTCTGTGAAAGTATTTGAAATCAATGAATTATAAAATCTCACAAAAAGTGCGGTTTAAGTGAAATCTGCGATCTCTATCAACTTTAACAACTAAAGATAAATTCTTTACCGCCGAAAAAACATTAATCCACAAAATTAACATTCAAATAACCTGCAAGGGATGCTCACGATGTCCGCTCCAACCTTTGTCACCCAGAATGAATATCCTCTGGACGATGACACCACCTTAATGTCGACCACCGATATCCACAGTTACCTGACCCACGCCAACGACACCTTTGTGCAGGTGAGTGGCTATCAGCTTGATGAGCTGATGGGCCAGCCGCACAATCTGGTGCGCCACCCCGATATGCCAAAAGCGGCGTTTGCCGATATGTGGTACACCCTGCAAAAGGGCGAGCCGTGGAGCGGCATTGTCAAAAACCGACGTAAAAATGGCGACCACTACTGGGTGCGCGCCAACGCGGTGCCGATGGTGCGTCACGGGCAGGTGACGGGCTATATGTCGATTCGCACCAAAGCCACGGCAGAAGAGATTGCTGGCGTGGAGCCGCTCTATCGGGCTTTGAATGACGGGCGCTGCAAGAAACGTATTCATAAAGGACTGGTGGTAAGTAAAGGCTGGCTGGGGAAACTTCCGGCAATGCCGCTGCGCTGGCGTGTGCGCAGCGTGATGGCGGGGCTGTTTGCGGTGCTGGCTGCCACGCTGGTGGCCACCTCCGCGGGTGCGTACCCGCTGGCTGCCGCCGCGGTAGTCATGCTGCTGGGCACGCTGCTGTTTGAGCAGCAGATTGTTCGTCCGATCGAAAACGTGGCGCGTCAGGCGCTGAAAGTCGCCACCGGCGAGCGCAACAGCGTGCAGCACCTGAACCGCAGCGACGAGCTGGGGTTGACCCTGCGTGCGGTAGGGCAGCTGGGGCTGATGTGCCGCTGGTTGATTAACGATGTGTCAAGCCAGGTGGTGAGCGTGCGTGATGGCAGCGACAGGCTGGCAAAGGGGAATGAAGATCTGAACGATCGGACGCGTCAGACCGTGGCCAATGTGCAGCAGACCGTGGCGACAATGAACCAGATGGCCGCCTCCGTGCAGAGTAATTCAGAAACCGCCGCCGAAGTGGACAAGCTGTCAGTGGCCGCCAGCAGCGCGGCGACCAAAGGCGGAAACGCGATGCAGACGGTGGTGAAAACCATGGATGACATCGCGGATAGCACGCAGCGGATTGGCTCGATTACCTCCCTTATTAACGACATCGCGTTTCAGACCAATATTCTGGCGCTGAATGCGGCGGTGGAGGCGGCAAGAGCCGGTGAGCAGGGGAAAGGCTTTGCGGTTGTCGCCGGCGAAGTGCGCCATCTCGCCAGCCGTAGCGCCAGTGCAGCCAACGATATTCGCAAGCTGATTGATGCCAGCGCCAGCAAGGTGCAGTCCGGCTCTGAGCAGGTTCATGCCGCCGGCCGTACAATGGATGATATCGTCGAGCAGGTGAAAAACGTGACGCAGCTTATCGCGCAGATCAGCCACTCGACCTCTGAACAGGCTACCGGCTTGTCAGAGCTCACCCGTGCGGTGGCCGAGCTGGACAGCATCACGCAGAAAAATGCCGATCTGGTTGAGGAAAGTGCCCACATATCCGCAATGGTGAAGCATCGCGCCGGGCGTCTTAAGGATGCGGTAACCGTGCTCCATTGAGCCAGTAAGGTTCCAGAAAGCCGTTTATTTCATCAGGAATAAGCGGCTTTATTTTTTCTGAATGTAATTATTAATGTCTTTTGTTGTTAACTTTATATTAAATAACTAAAGAAAGCACATCAGATATTTACCCCAGCCTAAGTCCGTTTTCCCCGATGCTATTTTGAAAATGCCTCATCAGAGGGTGGTGTAACGATCGATTTACGGATATTAATAGCCTACACCTATCCATTGTCGTGGTTATGAAATAAAAAAACGATCAAAGTCATAAAGTTAGCGGTTTCGTTACCGATAACGGTGATCGTCTGAGAAATAATCACATCGATGGAGAAAATATGTTCTTACATGACGTAAAGATCGGCACGAAATTATTTCTGGCGTTTGGATTCTTTATTGTCCTGATGGTGGTCAGTGCGAGTTTATCCTTGCTAAGCCTGAACCGGGCGAACAACGGAATGCAATCCATCATTACCCGTGATTATCCGACCACGGTAAAAGCGAACCAGTTAATCGACAACTTCCAGGAATTTATTGGCACTCAGCAGCTGATGTTACTGGATGAACAGGGAACGTATACAGCGCAGTCACAGCAGCGTCTTAAAGCGATCAGCGAACAGATTACGGTGATCCTCGGCGAGCTGAATACTGCGCTGCAGGATCCTGAATCACAGCGGGTTCTTGCTGAGATACGCGGCGTGCGTCAGCAGTATCTGGACTCGCGTTATCGCATTTTGCAGGCGGTGCAGAATAACGATCGGGCGGGCGCTATTCAGGAGATGATGACCAACACCCTGAAGCTACAGCAGGCCTATAAAGCCAACGTGCAGGCGTTGATCGCGATTCAGAACCAGGAAATGCAAAGCGCAGGAGTGCAGGTCGAGGGCGATTTCAAATCGAACCGCCTGCTGCTGATCCTGATCACGCTCTTTAGCGTCGCGACCGGCAGCCTGATTGGCTGGTTTATCGTGCGCTCAATCACGCGTCCGCTGGGCCAGGCAGTGGATTTTGCAAAAGCCATTGCCGAAGGCGATCTGACCGGCAGCATCACGCCGCACGGTAAAGACGAAACCGGCCTGCTGCTGCATGCGCTGATGGAGATGAAAACGCGTCTGCTGGACATTGTGCAGCAGGTCCAGACCGGTTCGGAGAATATCTCGAGTGCCGCCGCGCAGATTGTCGCGGGGAACCAGGATCTTGCCGCGCGCACCGAAGAGCAGGCCAGCTCTGTTGAACAGACCGCTGCCTCGATGGAGCAGATCACGGCGACGGTAAAAAACACCGCCTCACACACCGGAGAAGCAACTCACCTCTCGGCGGACGCCGCCATGGTGGTCAAAAACAACGGCGAGATGATGAAGCAGGTCACCAGCAAAATGCGCCTGATTAACGAGACCTCTAACCGGATGTCCGACATCATCGACCTGATCGATGCCATCGCTTTCCAGACCAACATTCTGGCGCTGAACGCGGCGGTGGAAGCGGCACGTGCGGGCGAGCACGGTCGTGGTTTTGCGGTGGTGGCGGGCGAAGTGCGTCAGCTTGCGCAGAAGAGTGCGTCATCTGCCAGTGAAATTCGTCAGCTGATCGAAAGTTCTACCAGCCAGACGCAGGACGGGATGAACCTGGTCGAGAAAGCGAGCGAGTTGATTAACGGTATGGTCGGCAACGTGGAAGAGATGGACGTCATTCTGCGTGAGATCCGCCAGGCCAGCCATGAGCAGACGGAAGGGATCTCGCAAATTAACAGCGCGATTGGTCTGATTGATGCCACCACGCAGCAGAACTCCGCCCTGGTGGAGGAGTCTGTCGCGGCAGCAGCGTCCCTGAACGAACAGGCGATGCACCTGAAAGACCTTGTCCGCGTCTTCCGCGTGAGCGATCGCGTACTGGCTTAATCCAGCTGGGAGATCTCCAGCGCTGCGCGGTCGATCACGCCGATGATCTGCTTGAGCTGCGCATCGCTGAGTTCGCCCTGGTTCACCTTCAGGTCTAACACCGCTTTGAAGTTATCCAGAGCCCGCTTCATTTGCGGGTTTTTTCTCAGCTGGAAGCCGACGGAGCGCGCTTTAATACGCGCCTGAATCTGCGCCAGCTGCTCCTGATTTTCATCCAGCCACTGCTGGCCGGCCACGGTAATCGCAATTCTCTTGCGGCCATTCTCTTCTTGGGTGATGGTGATATAGGTCTGATCCTGAAGGTAATCGAGGGTCGGGTAGATAACGCCAGGGCTTGGGGTGTAATTCCCCTGCGTCATGTTCTCGATCGCCTTGATCAACTCGTAGCCATGGCTCGCGTTGTGGGTCAGGATATCCAGTATCACCAGACGCAGATCGCCGTGACCAAAAAAGCGTGGTCGGCGTCCGCCGCCGTCGTGTTCGTTTCGCATACTCATCCCTTCAAATTGATATATCTAAACTATATCTTAGATATATTCAGATGCAATCTAAAAGATCTTGCATTCTTGCTGATTAGCAATCATTATCATTTAAAATTGATTTAGATATATCGTATTCACCTGAGAAGGGTCTCACCATGACATCCACCCGTTACCCACAACGTGTTCGTAATGATCTCCGTTTTCGCAAGCTGGACGTGCTTCGCGTTGAGCGTGTCAGCGCAGGTTTCCAGCGCATTGTTTTAGGCGGCGAGGCGCTGGAGGGCTTTAGCTCTCGCGGTTTCGACGACCACACAAAAGTGTTTTTCCCGGCCCCGGGGGCGACCTTTGTACCACCGGTTGTTACCGATGAAGGTATCGACTGGGGCGACGGTGTGCGTCCGCAGGCGCGAGACTATACACCTCTGTACGATGCCGAACGGCATGAGCTGGTGCTCGATTTCTTCATACACGATGGCGGCGTTGCCAGTCACTGGGCGACAGAGGCAAAAGTGGGTGACACGCTCACGATTGGCGGCCCGCGCGGTTCGCTGGTTGTGCCGGAAGATTATGCCTGGCAACTGTACGTGTGCGATGAATCCGGCATGCCCGCGCTGCGCCGTCGCCTGGAAAGCATCGCAACACTGCCGGTTCGCCCGGACATTCATGCGGTGGTGACGGTCGGTGATGCGTCGTATCAGGACTATCTGGCCCATCTGAGCGCGTTCAACATCACCTGGGTTGTCGGCCACAGCGAACAGGCGGTGGCCGAGCGTCTGGCGGCGTTGACGGTGCCTGCGGAAGATTATTTTATCTGGCTGACCGGGGAAGGGAAGGTGGTGAAAAACCTGAGCCGTCAGTTTGAAACCGACGCAATCGACCAGCAGCTGGTGCGTGCCAGTGCATACTGGCACGCTAAATAATCAGGCTGCGGACTCCAGCTGCGCTTCGCTCACCTGATGTTCGAGCGAGGCGCGAACGTCGTGCAGCGCCTTCTCCTGCTGGGCAAAGTAGGTTTCCATATTGCTTAGCGACGAGACCAGCAGCCAGGACTCCTCTTTCTCCAGCTCCGCCAGCTCGTTCACTAACGTGTCAATCTGCTCGCGAACCTGCGCCATTTTTTTGCGGATACGTTCCAGATCGTTCAGCCTGTCGCTGGCCATCAGCGGCTCAAAGCCCTGCTGCAGACGTGCCACCAGCGAACGAATGGCTTTAACGTCACCACGCTGTTTGGCTTGGTTGAGTTGCACCATCATCGCGTTGGCTTCTTCTTTCAGATCGTCAGCGACCAGGTCCGGATGGCAGAGCTTGCTCGCCTGACGCCAGAGACGCTTCAGTTCGTTCTGATCTTCCTCGGAGAGGTTCTTGCCTTTACGCAGACGCATTTCGGCATCGTGATGCTGCTCGCGGTATTTCTCGTACTCTTCATTGGCTTCGTCGCGCGCCTGACGTGCAGGCTCTTCTTCGCGCGTTAAGCCACTCTCCAGCTCCAGCGCTTCGGCCAGCAGGTTAGCAATCAGATTGCTTTGCTGCTGCAGTTGCTTACGCGCCTCGGCGGCCTGTACGGAATCCGCAGGCAGATCGCGCCAGCGCTGGGTCAGCATCGCCAGCACCTCCACCGCCTGCGCCATATAGCGCTGGCAGCGACGGTAATCTTCCTCACGTCGACGCGCCTCCGCCTGCTGACGTCGCAGGTTCAGCTCCGCCAGCGTTTTACGCAGGGCGAGGATCTGCTGCATCAGCGGTCCGAGGCGGGAGAAATAGAGATCGTTGAATTCATCGAGCTGTTGCACGCGGGCATTGCGACGGTCAATCAAATCCCTGAGGCGCTCTTCCAGCGCTTTCAGCTCCATCTTGCTGGCCGCCACCTGCGGGTCACGCCATTGCGTCATGGCGCGCTGGCCCTGTAGCCAGGCAGCGATCGCCGCCATGGCAACGGTATAGTTTTTCTGCTCAAGCGCCGCGACGATTGCCTGTAGCTCATCGTCAAACGCTTCATTTTTCAGCCGTGTCAGCTGGCTCTGGATGATGTCGTCGTCTTCCAGCTCAATCGCATTTTTTATGATTTCTAGCCGTTTGATCGGTGTGCTCATGATGCCTTTCGCTTTGGCGCTTAAGTATTTGAGTTAAGGTTAATTGTTGTAAACGCTACAGGAAATAATACACACGGATGATGATCGGCGCGATGGGGGATTTCTTTAGTTTTTAGGGTTTGTGAAGAAGAGTGGCACGAACAGGAAGCCGAAAGGCTGGCGGGGGAGCGTTGGCCCCGGTTCTTGTTCTGCCAGTCCTGAAGGAATACCTAAGGCTGAATGCCCTGCATAGCGAAATCGAATGATGCTATACGTACCATACGACCCGCCATCAGTTCACCTCGCTGTAGATGCCCACCACACGGCTCAGTGTTTTTATCTCATCGATACCGCATTCAAAGGGGACTTTGCCGCCCGCGACGTGGAGTTTTTTCCCCGGCAGCAGGGTTAAATCACGAAGACTGATAGTGCCTTCAATCTCAACCAGCCATAGCCCGTCGGTTAATGGCGCCCCTTTTTCAACAAAGTGGAGCTTTGCCTCAGACCGGACTGCGATACCGCGAGTGAGCGGTTTGCTAAAGAGATGTGAATCGATACTCAAAGTGGAATTTTCTTCCAGCTGACCATCACTGAGAGTGAATGTAACAACAGCAACGGGATCGCCAGGTGCAGGGTTACCTTCAAACTGGGCACCTTGTCCGGTCATCAACCAGCGCAGGCTGGCCCCTGTGTCCAGTGCACATTGTACCGCGAAGTCGTAGGAGATGGTGCCGCGCGCGTAGCGGTTCTGAAGGGAACTGGCGGCAATATTGAGGTGCCGCGCAAGAATGCCAAGTCCACCGTGGCCGCCATGCTGGCTAACTGGTTTCTGGTGATGGAGAAGGGCCAGCAGGATATCTACACGGCTGCGGTGAGCCGGGATCAGGCCCGAATCGTGTTCGACGATGCCCGCCAGATGTGCCTGCTGTCAAAACCGCTAAAAAAGCGCGTCAGTATTCAGGCGCATAAGGTCATTTTCCCGAAGAGCAACAGCCTGTTAAAGCCGCTGGCGGCAAAACGGCCACCATTGAGGGGACTAACCCCAGCTTGGCGATTGTCGATGAATACCACCTTCACCCGGATAACGGCGTTTATTCCGCGCTTGAGCTGGGTATCAAACCCAACAAGAAGAAGTCTTCCAACAAGATTGACCCAGCAGTATCAGCGCTAATGGCAATTGGAACATTTCAGGCTGAGCATGAGGATTTTGTATTTGAGACGAGTGTGAGCCATAAAAAAAGGTTGGCGAGATTTAACGGTATCTGATAGATGGTAAAACGACAAATACAACGTATTATCGGACCATGGGCGTGATTATTTTGGCGTCCGCTAGAACCAATTTTGGAAGGAAGTGACTAAGCATAAAATGAGCTTGTTGATAATATTTTTATGAAAAAAATACCAAAAATCAATGTATTAAATGGTTAATGAATCAGGCACACGATGTGTGCCTGATTATATCAGTTAGTTTGTCTAATTAATCTTCTCGAACGGAGCCTTTTAGCGCCGCCGTAACTACTAGATAAGTAATTTATTGGCCGTTTAAGAACTTCGATTGATTTTCTTAATTCAGAAAGATTTATATCTGTCGAAAGCTCCAATTCAAGCACTGTTGTTTCCAGATCCTTTAGTCTATCCACGGCATCACTAATGACGTCTGGCAATTCTCCTGAAAGATCTTTATTAACATTGGTTAAAATATAATCTAAATAATCTTTAGGTAAAATTGCTTCAGGAGAGCGCAACAGTTGATGATTGGTTCGGCTAAGATCTAATAATTCTTCAAAGATTTTAGAGAATCTCTCTAGATCTGCTGATTTTCCTGTGCCTTGTTTAGTTGCTGGCTGCTCAACTACCTCTTGAGGAATATCCTTCAAATTTTGCTCTAAATTTGGCCACCAAACTTCAAATATCTTACTTAACCTCTCATTATCAAGGGTCTGCTCACCACAGGAGGTGTTGATGGACATCATCAGTTTATAGATGTCATCTTTTTCATGCCGAGTTGACTGATATTGTAAGAGTGGTCCATTGACATCTGATGGATTCATTCGAAATAGAAAAGGGCTGACCTTGCTTTTATCAACACTTTTTCCTAATGCACCAGCTTCAAAATTGATCCATGGTGCGTGAATATTCTGTTTTGTAAGACAAATAATACCATAAGATGATTTATCAAGTTCTGTCGCTATGTCACTGGACCATCTGGTCCCTTTGTCAATATCTTCTGAAGAAACATAAGGCTCAACGGCTTGAATAACACTAGGTATCCAGCCCCTTAGCACTTTTGCAACACGATGACTTGTATCGCCAGACCAACTTATGAATACGTTCATCAAGAATCCTGCTTTTGTAAAATTGGGAGGTGTGTAGCAATGGCAAGGATATTTACAAAGATACTCCTGATTACTTAACTACGGTATCCTATAGGTATCCTGGCTGAAGTGTCACTTAAAGAATTTTTCTGTAACTCATTGAAAAATTTGGTGGCCCCTGCTGGACTTGAACCAGCGACCAAGCGATTATGAGAACCATAACAGGCAAAGTAAAAACAATAAGTTAGCGTAAAATCAGTTACTTAAAAAACCAATGTCCACCTATATATGCCAATATCATTAAGTTGTTGCGACACTCTTGCGACACTTTTAGATTGCCTTGCTTTCAAGCGATATCGTGTAGTGATAATTGATTTCTGGTATTAATTCAAGATTGTTATATTTGAATATACAGACTGAACCGTCTCTTAAAGATAAGGCAAATGCTTTGTCAGATACAGAAGATATATATCGAAACTGTGTTCCAGGTGTTGATTTACATTGAGTGTCTGATTTAACTATGAAGGTATTTTTACCTTGTTTAATCTTTTGGGAGTTTATCACGCCCCAAAAATAGCTCGTTACAGGGACAATGCACAAGCAAAATATTACTAATCTCCTGTATTTAATGTTTGAAAAGAACGAAGTGTTTTCAATGATTATATAAATAATAAAGAAGGTTAACGGAATAGGTACGCCGATTTTTAATACATCTAACCAAGGGAAATCTTCTGATGATGGGCGGGGAGGTATTGTTTTAAAACTATAGATAGCTCCTATGACTCCTATTATAGCAAATATAAAACTAGCTATAAGACTAGACATCAGCTTAACTTTTTCATAGTTTTTTATGTATGAGGACAGATACGCATCTATAATTTCTTCAATTCTTGTTTTTAGCCTAATCCAAACTTCAGCGACTATAACGGCCAAAACCACTATAACAAAAGGAATAGTCAGGTTATAAATAATCGAAGGGATCAAGTCTGTTAAAGAGGCGAATTGCAATATGTCAATGTCAAATGCCGTCCAAAATGTCCATGAGTAAATAAAAGAATTTCCTAAAGCATACGCGCATGCAAGCGCCCATAATGTTATTTTTAGTTCTATATTCATAATCTTTTTACCAAAGGATTGAGTAATAGAGCTTATTCTAAATGATTTGGGGCAAAATGAGCATATCCAGCCTGGCGAACAGCTGCAACAGCAGCGTGCGGAAGTGTCGCAGCGCGTTACCCAGGCGGGTGACTGGGTGAGGCAGACAGACCAGACGATCAGTGAAACTTCTATGGCACGCGTGGTTCAGGCCGATACAGAACAGCGGGAGCTGGTCAGCCGCGAAACCACGGTTAAGGCCACGGATAAAATTACCGTGCTGGGCACGTCCACACTGCTGGCCGGAGCCATTCAGCAGGTATGCACGGGTGATTACAGCCAGGCAGTAAATAACCGCGTGGCGAGTATCGGCGGCAATGATGAAACGGACATTGCCGGGAGCCAGACCATCACAACGGGTAAAGACCTGATCGAGAAAATCGGCCAGATACGTAAAAGCGTGGCGGCAGTACAACAGCAGATTATTGCCCCGGTAGTGTGGATTGGCTCTGGCACAATCAACGTGGCGCAGCTGATGCTCGACACGCTCGACGTGGTGAAAGAGCTGGCAGAGCAAACGGCAAGCCACACGCACAGCAATACGGGAGCACCGACCAACGCGGAAGCCATCCGGAACACCGGAACAAAAGCGGACACGCTGAACGGCAAATACTCCCCGGTGATTGGCAAGTAAACCTGTCCAGAACATTACCCGCGAAAGCGGGTTTTTTTATGCCCTTCATCCCCTGCCGGGGATATCTCTTTTCTTTCCTCACAAGCGGCTATCGCTGCGCGCTGCCAGCGGCGCTGTACCGCGTTCAGTCTTTTGAGGCGCTCAGAGCCACCCTTAAAACAGATCGTGCGCACAGCAGAGCGCTGGCGCGTCACAGCATGGCAAAAAAAATCTTTCGCAGACCAAAATCGCACTACACCGCACCCGCCTGCGGTTTTTGGATCATAAAAATTTTTCAGTTTTATTTTTCTACAAACCAGACCGCCAGACCGCGCCAGTGCTGGCGGCTTTGCGTAAAGCCAGAACTGAAAAGATTGAAAAGAATTTCAGTGTTTTTCAGTTTTATGGATCTGCGGAGGATCTAACGAAAACGCAACCAACAGATAAGTAAGGGAATTTTCTATTTTATGTGAGGAAGGAAGATCAAGTGGCGCGATAGGCGGCAGACAAAGAAAAACCTGCAAAGCCGTGGTTGGTGCGGGTTTGAACCGAGATCAGCATTTTAAAAAGACTGAAAAAATTTTCAGTATTATTCGAACCAAATTGTGTGTAATTCATTCAGCAATGCCCGATGGTAATCAAGATTCAATGCTAATTTTCATTACACGATAGCAAGCCACATCTTTATGAAATCGTATTCAGATTACAACCTGATTGAGAGTTTAATATACTATTTCTAATTAGTGCCTTCGCGCTGTAAATTAATACTATCTTTGGGAATTTTGGTTACGGTAAATGCAAATTATTAAAAAATGGTGGGCAGTACTTGCTGTAGTGGCATCTTCTTTGTTCATGGTGGCAACTATGGACTCCAAGCAACTCATTGATAATTATAATCTTGCTAAAGAATGGGTTATGTCTAGTCCGACACTTGAAGGCTCATGGTCCTCCTCTTATCCAGGAGAAGATTTTGAAGGCTTGTCTGAAAATAAGTGGATTGAATCGCCAGAGCAAATAGTTGTTGAAGTTTCTATAAACGGACGTGATGTTTCCGGAATCATATCAACGCCTCAGATTAGAGAGTTCATCGATAATACCCCTCAAATGGTAGATTATTTTATGCTTGAAGGCCATCGAACATTGTTCAGCCACTCCTTTGAAGCAAGAGCCTTTGAATACATTGGCGGTCACAAATATATTTTTGCGGAATTAAGTTTTACCCTGGAAGATGGGCGGCTTTTGATGGCTGATCAAAGTCCCGGAAAGAGTAAATTTGTGCCCCCAGAAACTACACTCCTAAAGCGGTCAGAAACATCATTTGACGAGCGCTTGCAACCTCATCTTGACAACTATGCAGAAGAAAAGGCGAAAAAGCTCATTCCGATGATTAAAAAGCTTCAGCAGGAAAATCAGAGGAATGGTGATAGAGGCGCTGATAGATGAGCTTGTAATAGCAACTGCTGCGACACTTTTGCGACACTCAAACATCAATAAACAAAAAGGCCACTCGCGAGAGTGGCCTAACTGTATGTATTTACTGCTTAAATTTGGTGGCCCCTGCTGGACTTGAACCAGCGACCAAGCGATTATGAGTCCCAAGCTGAAGTCTTATAAAACAATAAGTTACTTTGTTTTCAGATAGTTGCTGCATCGAATAATGCCAAATATGAAAGCATAGTGAATAGCTCTGCTGCCACTTTGCTGCCAATTCCTAAAACCTAAAATTTTCGTAAAGCACATTAACTTTAGAACTGTCATTAATTCAATATTATTAATGTAATATTTTTAAATTTGCTCTTGTAAGTTAGAACCCACTGTACATTAAGTGGATTCTAACTATACAATTCTTTAATTAGCAAAGATTATTATTTACACATCTCAATGAGTAACTCGATTGATGTCCTCAATTCCTGCTCTGTGAAAGTATTCCCAGAATCTGGATGATGGATGCAGTTTCTAACATATGTGCAAAGTGTATCATACGTAATTGTATTATGACCTGATTGCTTTGCATGTTTAGAAGGATCGTATTTAATGTGAGATTTTATGAAAGTATCACAGTCCTTAACTTTATTTTTTCCTTCCTTATCTTGAAGCCATCCGTAGAGCTCAATATGGTAATCATTTGAAACCACATCGAAAGCTAAGTACGTTGTTTCAGCATTGGTTACTGAAGGTAACACTGATGGGGCATTAATATGCTGACAGTTTATTAAGCCATTTCTTTCTACTAAAGTGATAACAAGATTATTAATAGTATCAATTAAAGCTTCTTTGAGAACATGATCTGAGTGTGTGGCGAAAATTATTTGAGCAGTTTGTTGTCCACTCATTGAGAATAATTTTTTGTAGTAGCTGAATATTTTTCTTTCCCACTTAGGATGCATACTCAACTCAGGTTCATCAATCATGACTGATGCACCATTTAGTATGCTTGTATTCCTCAGTAAAAATGCACCTCTGAATACAACTTGCTTTTCGCCAGTGCTTAGTTTATCAACTGGAATTAGTTTGTTATTCTTTTTAAATAGGATAGTTTTTTCATCATCAATATCATCAACGTGCCCATATTTAATCTTTTCAAAAAAATTGTCAAATGCATTTTGAAATCTAAATAATTTTGAGGTTTTAAAGAATACATCCCAAGGCTTAGGGGTATTGCCTAACGTTTTATTTTCTTCTACATATGCTGAGTTGTCTTGATTTACAATATCAATTATAAGCTGTTTTAGTGAGGTAAAATCCTCAACTGTATCAATGTCGTGCTTGCTTTTATCAAGCTCACTGATGGTGGTTGAAGTTATTTTTTGTGTTTTATAATCTGCGCGCGCTCTGGAATATACGCAGCCATAATTTCTCAAATCTTTATTGTCTGAACCTATACTACTAGCATCGTACATTCTATCATATGTTATGGGATGGATTTCGCCATTTGGTGTGATTATATTGAAAAAGTTTTTCGTGTATGTAATTCCGCTATTATTTGCAGTTCTATATATGTCACTATTAACCTCATACTCGATGTAATCAAAATATTCATATGAACCGTAATTTAAAAAGGTACTAATTGATTCAAGAATTGTTGATTTACCTGTTCCATTTTCACCCGCTAAAAGTATAGTATTGTATACTTTTCCTGTTTTAGGGTTGATGAAATCTAATGTCAGATCACCTAATACTGGATGATTTACCCATTTTATCTTTCTAAGATTCATTTCTTAATCCGTTTTAGTATTTTAAAGAGTTTGCATTATAAATTGGCTGTTAATGTCTTCACAAAGCTGAAGCCTCTGTTTAAATTTTAGGATTTTGCTTTGGTTAACAACTCTATCTGATTCAGAGGATTGAGTAACATTGCTTCGGACAAATGATCCGGTGCAAAATGTGCATACCGCATCGTGACCTTGATGTCGGTGTGTCCCAATATCCGCTGAAGTACAAGTACGTTGCCGCCGTTCATCATGAAATGAGACGCAAAGGTGTGGCGCAAAACATGCGTTAGCTGCCCGGCAGGCGTCTCGATCCCGGCTCTCTGCAATGCCTTTCTGAAAGCTGAATAGCAAGGTTTAAAGAGCATTTGCGCATCCCTGATTGATGGTAAATCAGCCTGTAATTTTTCAGTTATCGGCACCGCCCGATTTTTCTTGCCTTTCGTTTTTACATATATGATCTGACCGACGCGGATTTGGTTTCCCTTCAGCCCTTCGGCCTCACTCCATCGCGCCCCTGTTGCCAGACAGATTTTCACAATAGTTGTGAGATCTTTAGATCGGCTTTTCTCACATTCGGAGAGTAGGGTTTTGATTTCCTCAATGGTGAGATATGCCATCTCTGATTCGCTGATCTTAAACTCGCGTACATTCTCCAGAGGGTTCGGTGCTATCCAATCATCAAGCCTTTTCAGTTCGTTAAACATGGCCCGGAAATAGGCTAGCTCAAGATTAACTGTGCGTGGGGTAACGGACTTCACACGATCTGAGCGGGTGATTTTTCCGCTTAATCGTTGCTCGCGGTAGGTTGCAAAAAGCTTTGCGTTGAACTCAGTCGCTAAAGGGTTGCCCATAGCCAAGCAGGCAAACTCCATCGCCCCCTTTCGTTTCACTCCATCTGACAGAGTCACGCCGTGAGCATTGAACCATGTTTCAACGAGATCAGTGACTCGGCGTCTGTCCACCTTCTCACCCAGCCAGGGCTTTTCTTGAGACTGCTCTTTCAGGTGGCGCTCAAATGCTAATGCTTCCCCTTTGGTAGCAAACTGGCGGCGCACTCGCCGCCCATCTCGCCCATTAGGAAAAACCTGTGCCTGCCATTTTCCATTACTTAATTTATTTACTGCCATGGCTTAGCCTTGTTCTGCTGCGCGCATTAGGCTCTGCCAGTGTTCCTCGCTAAGGATTTTAAGGGGGGTGCCTTTGTTGTCTCGATAATCGATGGCCTGCTCAATTTTTCTGCCGAAACTCTGAAATTTCCAATCCTTCGAGCTGAGTGCTCCGATGATGAGGTAGTCTAAATCTTGGGTTACCCGATCGGATATTGTGCATCCGAGTTTAACTAGATCTGCTTCACACTGACGGCGTGAACCGCAAAGGAACTTACCTGTGAGGCACACTTTGCTATCTTCCAGGTAAAACTGGTCGATGAGATCGACGGGGGATGTTGTGGAATATCCATCCACAATACCCTCTGAAATATTAGAGCCAGTGAATGCTGTGATTTCTTCCAGAAGCGATACTCTCTCATCCTCTGTAATGACGCCATCAGACAGGATTGACTGAACTATTGAATATAAATGTTTGCCTGGATAATTGCTTTTGAGGGCGGCGTTTGTGGATAGGAACCAGTTAAGATAGCCGATTTCTTCATCACTCAGATGATAATCAGACGCCATCCCTTTGCATAAGCCTTCCAGAAGATGTTTGTCTGAATCCGTCGAATAGAGGTCAATGTTTGGCGTATCCATCAAACCGCGCTGCATTTCGAGTAAGAGTTCTTTCAAATCATCCAGCTCGCTTTGTTCCACAATGCCGTCAGAAAGGATGTCAGAGATTTTTTCTCTTATGCAATTTACATAGTAGTTCTGTGAGAGAACCTCTGATTCCAGCAGCCATGTATCAAGAAAAATCATTTCCTTCTCGCTGATTTTTCCATCACAGGTCATTCCCTCAATAATATTAATGAGGTTAGCAATAGCTTTGTCTCTGTTTTGTGAGTAATTAAATGCGCTGAACTGACTCATATTCAATCTCCTTATTCTATAAACTCAGTTATACCAATTACTTTGCCCAAAATTTTAATGTCGTCTGCTTGGCACTCAAATGACGATGGCCCGCTTTCGACCCGCAATCTTCCACCAGGCAAACGATATAACTCCCTGATACTCACTAGGCCATCAATCTCAACTACCCATTTTCCATCGTTAATTACATTGAATGCTCTTTCTACGACGAACACCGATTGGTCATTTTTGATAAAAAAAGCATCGCTTACATGATCAGGAAGCAAGTCAGAGCTTAGAGATACCTCAATTGGGTTTTCCAGTTTCCCATTTTTAATGGTTGTTAGCTCAAGTTGAGATGGTTGTGATGCGTTGAGTGAAGCGAACATTGGCCCTTTGCCTGTCAGCAGCCACTCAAGCTTTGCACCTGTTTCAAGATTACAGATAACAACCCAATCATTGGGCATGGTATCCCTTAAGTACCTGTTAGCTAAGGTACTTTGTGATACGCCAAGATGATTACAAAGAGAGATTTTTGTACTGAATCCATAAGCCTCCATTATGCGATCAATGGTCTCTTTGCCACCCTTGTTACTCTCGATGACTAAGCGTGTCTCTTTGGTTGATTCACTAATGGAGATTTTTTTGATTGTTGACATTCTCTAAATGAGATCCTAGTATCTTGGTTGTTGATATGTTGTATAGCGTTCAATAACACCAAATAGTGAAGATTTGGTGTCAAACCGAGAGATAGTGCATCATGAATCGAAATTTTTCAATGCGCCCTAGCATCAATCTTGTGGTGTCTGAGCCTTACATCACACTGGATGAGTTCTGCCGTCGTACTGGCTATAAGCCAAGCTATGCCCGCCAGATGATCCGTGAAAACCGCCTGCCAATTAGAAAGAAAGCGGGTGTTAACAGCCTCATCGAAATCAACATGTTCGCTTTGACGATGGAAGCAGCCCAGGGCTGTGAAATCGCAATGCAAGCTTGATAGTTCCATTTTGAGATAAGAAAAGGAATTACGACATATTTGATTATCGCGTTTCTAAACATCCGCACTTTAATGAAGCCTGCCGGGCCTTTGCTTTACGTCACAACATGGCAAAGTTGGCAGAGCGTGCAGAAATGAACGTTCAGACACTGCGCAACAAGCTGAACCCGGAACAGCCGCACCAGCTCACCGCGCCGGAAATCTGGCTGCTTACCGATCTCACTGAGGACTCAACTCTAGTTGATGGCTTTCTGGCACAGATTCACTGCCTGCCGTGTGTCCCGTTGAACGAAGTGGCAAGCGAGAAGATGCCGCATTACGTGCTGAATGCTACAGCAGAGATCGGGCGTGTTGCTGCCAGCGCAGTCTCTGGCGAGCCACAAACCACCGCCAGCCGTCGGCAGGTGATCGACAGCATCAACTCTGTTACTCGTTTGATGGCGCTGACGGCTGTTTCTATGCACGCCAGGCTGCAGGCAAGCCCGGCAATGGCAAGTGCGATTGATACCGTGACGGGTCTGGGCGCTTCATTTGGTCTGATTTGAGGTGCTTATGCTGAATAACGAACCGTCATTTGCATCAATACTTGTTAAGAAAAGCCCAGGAATGCACTTTGGCCATGGCTGGATTGCAGGTAAAGATGGCAAGCGTTGGCACCCGTGCCACTCGCAGGCTGAATTGCTGGCTGACCTGTCAACCATCAAACAGGGGAAACCATGGCTATTGAAGGTGCTACAGCGACTCGCACGATAAGCCCAGGTGAACGCTATGAAGGGTTGAACCACATAGCGGAATTAAGGGCAAAGGTATTTGGAATTAACATTGAGTCAGAGCTTGATCGGTTTATTAACGAAATGAGCGACCCACGGGACGCAAATAATAAACAGAACAAGCGCGCATTAGCCGCCATATTTTTCATGGCTAACATTCCGGCAGAGCGTCACGGCGTCAAAATTAGTGAGCTGACGACTGACGAAAAGCGGGAGCTGATAAAGGCAATGAATCATTTTCGTGCAGTGGTGAGCTTATTTCCAAAACGGCTAACCATGCCGAATTAAACCAAAACAGAAATTAATGGCGTAAACCCGCCGGGCTTCTTATTGCCCAAATTCAGGAGAAACACAATGCGAAATATTGAAACCCTAACCACCAAAACCGAACCAGATGATGCCGGGCTTAATCTGATGTTGACTACGGCGCGCATGGAAGAACGCCGGGGACGCGCTGATGTATTTGCTGCTCATCTGGAAAAGCTGGCGGTGCATATCACTCGCGGCAAACTCAACGGCACCGAAGCTGCAGAGCTGCTGCGTAACGCTGCTGAAACCATCCAGAACGAAGCGCAGGAGATCCACTGATGGCTGATTCAATGGACCTCGTGCAGCAGCGCGTGGAAGAAGACCTCCAGCGCCACATCCACAACGCCCGCGCCAAAGTACCGGGCTTTTCCCGTGTTCTCTGCATTGATTGCGATGCACCGATCCCGCCAGCTCGCCGCCGCGCCATTCCGGGCGTGCAGTGCTGCATCACTTGTCAGGAAATCGCTGAACTGAAAGGCAAGCACTACAACAGAGGTGCGGTATGAGCACCATCCTGAAATGGGCGGGCAATAAAACCGCTGTCATGCCTGAGTTGATGCAGCACCTGCCTGCCGGTTCTCGACTGGTTGAGCCGTTTGCAGGTTCTTGCGCTGTGATGATGGCGACAGACTATCCTCATTATCTTGTCGCGGATATTAACGCCGACTTAATCAACCTTTATCAGAAAGTTGCGCAGCACACTGAGGCGTTAATTGCATGTGCGCTGGTATTTTTCAGTGAAGACAATAACGCTGAAAGTTATTACCAGCATCGCCTGCGATTCAATACCGATACGACGCTGACCGCGCTGGAGCGCGCGGCACTGTTTGTATATTTGAATCGTCATTGTTATCGCGGGCTGTGCCGTTACAACTTGAGCGGGCAGTTTAATGTTCCGTTTGGTAACTATAAAAAGCCCTATTTCCCTCACGCTGAAATCCTCACCTTTGCGGAAAAGGCCCGCCGGGCCACGTTCATCTGCGCCAGCTATGACGAAACACTGGCAATGCTGCAGGCAGGTGATGTGGTTTACTGCGATCCACCGTACGACGGCACTTTCACTGCATATCACACTGCGGGCTTTAACGAGGATGACCAGTATCACCTGGCCTCAATTCTTGAGTGCCGCTCATCAGAAGGGCACCCGGTTGTCGTTTCAAACAGTGACACCTCGCTGACGCGTTCGCTTTATCGCAACTTCAACCTTCACGGCATCATGGCCAAGCGGAGCATGGGCGTTGACGCGGGGGAGCGTAAGTCCGCAGAGGAAATTATTGCTGTATCCAGGGGGCTGCGATCTCGCCGTACTCATTCCTGCCTTGCACGGGTTTGCCCTGGAATTGATGAGGCTAGGGCGTGACGGCAAGCAAATCTGTATCCTTGGCTCAACAAACGGCTGGCGGCTCAAAAGAGGCCGCCGGGATTTTTTCCTGGAGCGCCCCGAAAAAAGCAGTTAATCCATACCTTGACCCGGCAGAAGTAGCGTCGGGTTCAGCACTTTCAAACCTGATCACTCTGTACGCTGCCGACAACGAGCAGGAGCAACTGCGTAGTGAGGCACTGAGTGATGAGGTTTGGGAGCGTTATTTCTTCAATGAGTCCCGCGATCCTGTCCAGCGAGAAATGGAGCAGGATAACCTCATCAGCCGGGCAAAAATGGCCCGTGAGCAGCTCGCCGCCAACTGCAATGTGAAGCGCCTGCTTGTGACGCCTGCCGATGATAACGCCGTGCCACCTGTCCCGGCGGTGTACGAGTCTGACGAAGAACTGCGCCCGCGTATCCCGGAAGCCTTTGAAGGGCTGTCTGTCGCCGGGCCAATAGCGGCTTATGAGTTTCATGCCAAAAGTGCGGACGGGCGCGTGGCGGATGCCAGCGCAACCAGCCCGGCCCCGGCGGAGGTGGTGCTTACCGTCCTGAGTCGTGAGGGGGACGGCACGGCAGGCGCTGATCTGCTGGCGGTGGTTGATAAGGCGCTGAACAGCGAGAGCGTGCGCCCTGTGGCTGACCGTCTGACGGTACGCAGCGCTGAAATCATCCCGTACAGCGTGTTTGCCACGATCTTTATTTATCCGGGGCCGGAGGCGGAGCCGGTAATGGCAGAGGCCAGCGCCAGTCTGCAGAAATACATCGCCAGCCAGACACGCCTGGGGCGGGATATTCGCCTTAGCGCCATCTATGCTGCCCTGCATGTTGAGGGGGTGCAGCGCGTTGAGCTGGCCTCCCCGCTGGATGATGTGGTGCTGGATAAAACCCAGGCGGCCTCCTGCACAGCGTGGAGTGTGACCAACGGGGGAACCGATGAATAGCCTGTTGCCGCCGGGTTCGTCAGCGCTTGAGCGCCGCCTGGCGCAGAGCTGCAGCGGTATTTCCGATCTGCAGGTGTCGCTGCGCGACCTGTGGAACCCCGCGACGTGCCCGGTCCGTTTTCTGCCGTATCTGGCCTGGGCGTTTTCCGTAGATCGCTGGGACGAAAGCTGGACGGAGAGCGTTAAGCGCCGGGTGGTGCAGGATGCGTTTTATGTCCATCAGCGCAAAGGAACAACCAGCGCCGTGCGCCGTGTGGTGGAGCCATTCGGCTTTCTGATCCGCATCCTGGAGTGGTGGCAGACCAATGAGGCCCCCGGCACGTTCAGGCTGGATATTGGCGTGCAGGACCAGGGCATCACGGAGGAAACATATCTGGAGCTGGAGCGCCTGATCTGCGATGCGAAGCCATGCAGCCGCCACCTGATCGGCATGTCCATCAACCTGCAGACCAGCGGCCCGTATTGGGTGGGGGCGGGGACCTATATCGGGGAAGAAATCACCATCTATCCGTACATCAACGAAACCATTGTTTCCGGCGGTGCCCTGTATGAGGGCGGCGCGGTACATGTTATTGACACAGTGAGAGTGAACCCATGAGCGCAAAATTTTATACCCTGCTGACGGAAATCGGCGCGGCGAAACTGGCAAGCGCCGCCGCGCTCGGCGTGCCGTTGAAAATTACCAAAATGGCGGTGGGTGATGGCGGCGGTGTGCTGCCGACACCTAACGCACAGCAGACGACGCTGGTTGCTGAAAAGCGCCGTGCCGATCTCAATATGCTGTACATCGACCCGCAGAACAGCAGCCAGATTATTGCAGAGCAGGTTATTCCCGAAACGGAGGGCGGTTGGTGGATTCGTGAGGTTGGCCTGTTCGATGAGACAGGCGCGCTGATTGCCGTTGGCAACTGCCCGGAGAGTTATAAGCCGCAGCTGGCAGAGGGCAGCGGGCGCACACAGACGGTGCGCATGGTACTGATCACCAGTAGCACCGATAATATCACCCTGAAAATTGACCCGGCGGTGGTGCTGGCAACCCGCAAGTATGTGGATGACAAGGTGCTGGAGTTAAAGCTGTACGTGGATGACCAGATGGCAAAGCATATCGCTGCCGCTGACCCTCACACGCAGTATGCACCAAAGGCCAGCCCGACGTTAACCGGCACGCCAAAAGCGCCGACGGCAGCGGCAGGGAGTAATACTACTCAGCTTGCCACCACGGCGTTTGTTCAAGCGGCGATCTCGGCTCTGAGTTTATCGGATGAAAAGTTTTTGGGTCGCCTCCTGAATGTCCAGACTTTCACCTCTTCGGGGACTTATACCCCGACTAAAGGGACAAAAACGATCATTGTTGAGGCGCAGGGAGGTGGCGGTGCAGGTGGTGGCAGTTCTGCAACCACATCAGGGAATGTGAGTTTGGGATCGGGAGGGGCTGAGGGGTGTTATGGTAAATTGCTTTTTACTGGCCTGGGAGCCAGTTACTCCGTGACGATTGGAACCGGAGGGAAAGGTGTTGTTGGAGGCAATGGCGGCGGCGGCGGAACGACTTCATTTGGCAGTCTTCTTTCTGCTGGTGGGGGATATGGTGGCGGCCGGATGAATGATGGGGCCAGCGTTTCAGTCATCGGTATTGATGGGTCAACCTTGCCAACACCACCAACAGTGACGGGCGCTAATCTTTTCTCAAGCGGTTATGCGGGGACGTTTTATTTTGCCATCCGACTAAGCACTGCTTACGCAGTAGGTGGAGTTACGGGAATGGGCGGGCGCTCTTTTTTTGGCGCAGGTGGTGGATCTGGCACAGGTTCTGGAGCCGGGGCTAATGCTGTTGCATACGGCTCAGGTGGTTCTGGTGCTAAAAGCTGGATAGCGGGTGGGGCTGATGTTGCATATGCAGGCGGCAGTGGGGCAAATGGGATTGTCGTTGTGTGGGAGTACTCATGATGAATTTTTATGCGGTCATTGATAGTGCGGGCTTGGTTCTCAATACCATTCAATGGGACGGGGTGTCAGAGTGGGATTGCCCTGCTGGCATGGAAGTCGTTGCCTGTAATTCTGACAATTGTGTGATTGGCAGCTTTTTACACCGCCAGCAGAGTCTGAGCAATCTGGTGTTGATGCCATGATGGAGGCAGAGCAGACAAAAAGCGCTTTGCTAACCGACTGCACCATGATTATTGATACATTACAGGATGCTGCCGATCTCAAAATGGCGAATGAAGCAGAAAAAGAACTGCTTCTGAAATGGAAAGCTTACCGTGTAATGCTTCGGCGTGTAGATGTAAGTCTCGCGCCGCATATCTTATGGCCAGATAAACCGATGGCATAAGTTGGGCATTCATCTTCTGGTTTGGTAGATTATGCGCATAGAGCATTTTGAGACTTGGTTATGCGTATTCAATCAATTGACTATTTACGTGGTTTGATGTCACTGAGTATTGTGATTTACCACTTTTCGACGCAGTTCACCACTTGGGGCATGACAGATTCCAGCACTGTTTTAGGGCGGCTGGGGATTTATGCTGTGACGGCATTTTATGTTATCAGTGGAATGGCACTTTATCTTGCGCATCGTAAAGATAAATGGACCGTCCCTCAGTATGGAGTATTTATCTTACGGCGATTTTTAAGGCTCGCCCCGGTATATTGGGTTCCGCTCATTGTTTATACTGTTTTTTGTTTTCAGTATTATAACGGCTTTGTTATAGATGGCTGGAAGTATTTTCAGAATATATTTCTCATTTTCGGTCTTACTAATCCCACCGAATATATGATTATGGGGGGCTGGTCCATTGGCAATGAGGTTGTGTTTTACTTACTGTTCCCTATCTTTATTTTGATGGCAAATAATAAAATGTTGTCCGTTTTGCTACTTTCTGCATCAGCGGCTTTGCTCGTTTATTGCGCATTTTATTTTATAGACCCAACGGCCACACTCTCTAAACAATGGGCAATCTATATTGATCCAATGAATCAGGTGTACTACTTTTCCCTTGGGGTGCTTGCCGCAAAATGGCTTTTGCCGCATGTTGGGGAAAAAAGAAAAATAATAGTCCTGGCTGCATTGTTATTGTTCATAGCCTTTGTGTGTTACCCCGCAAGTGGTGATCAGATTAATATTATTACAAGTTCGACAAAGATCGTTTTTAGTCTTTTAATATTAGGGCTGTGTTCAGCGTTTTTTCTTGTTGGGGATTTGCAGAGCATTAAACCTTTGCATCTACTGTTAAAATTCTTAGGCGATGTATCCTATCCGTTATATTTGCTGCATGGGGTTTCGTTTCTTTATTTCAGAAAACTTATTGTTACGCCGGGAATGACCGATCAACAACTTATTTTATCTGGTCTCGGACTGCTGGGGCTATTGCTGATTCTATCCTGGCTCTGCCATATCGGTATTGAAAAGCCAATCATCAGGATGAGTAAGCGTTTATCGACCAGCAAAGCACAGAATAACTTAAAAACGTCAGCCTAAATTCTGAGAAGCACGTCCACTTGTCATGGGCGTGCATTTTCAATCCTCGTCATCCTCACATTGTACCAACTACCACACAAAGCCCTGCACGTGCGCCACGCACGCAACCACCAGAACATAGACGCACCCCTGTAAACCGGAGAAATGCCTTATGGCTCAGGATTACCACCACGGGGTGCGCGTTGAGGAAATCAACGAGGGCACCCGCACCATTACCACGGTGAGCACCGCCATTGTGGGAATGGTCTGTACCGGGGACGACGCCGATCCGTCTGTGTTTCCCCTCAATAAACCTGTCTTACTGACTGATGTGCTGACTGCCAGCGGCAAAGCGGGCGAGTCCGGCACGCTGGCCCGATCGCTTGATGCAATTGCCGACCAGGCCAAACCTGTCACCGTGGTTGTCCTCGTGGAACAGGGCGAAACCGAAGCGGAAACCACCACCAACATCATCGGCGGCGTGACCTCTGACGGCAAAAAAACGGGTATCAAGGCGCTGTTGTCTGCGCAGTCGCAGCTGGGCGTTAAGCCGCGCATCCTCGGCGTGCCGGGCCATGACAACCAGGCGGTGGCGACTGAACTGCTGGGCGTGGCGCAGAGTCTGCGCGGGTTTGCGTACCTGTCCGCCTACGGCTGCAAAACTGTGGAAGAAGCGATCACCTATCGTGAAAACTTCAGCCAGCGTGAGGGGATGCTGATCTGGCCTGATTTCATCAACTTTGACACCGTGCTGCAGGCCGATGCCACCGCGTTTGCCACGGCCCGCGCCCTGGGCCTGCGCGCCAAAATTGACGAACAGACCGGGTGGCACAAAACCCTGTCCAACGTCGGCGTGAACGGTGTCACCGGACTGTCTGCGGATGTGTTCTGGGATCTGCAGGACCCGGCAACGGATGCGGGGCTGCTGAACCAGAACGACGTCACCACGCTTATCCGCAAAGACGGCTTCCGTTTCTGGGGTTCCCGCAGCCTTAGCGACGATCCGCTGTTCCAGTTTGAAAGCTACACCCGCACGGCGCAGGTGCTGGCTGACACCATGGCAGAGGCGCATATGTGGGCGGTGGATAAGCCGCTTAACCCGTCGCTGGCCCGCGACATTATCGAAGGTATCCGCGCCAAAATGCGCAGCCTGGTGAGCCAGGGCTATCTCATCGGCGGTGACTGCTGGCTGGATGAGGCCGTGAACGATAAGGACACGCTCAAGGCCGGGAAGCTGCTGATCGATTACGACTACACGCCAGTGCCACCACTGGAAAATCTGCTGTTACGCCAGCGCATCACTGACCAGTACCTGATGAACTTTGCCAGCCAGGTCAGCGCATAAGGGGGCATCATGGCTTTACCACGTAAGTTAAAACACCTGAACCTGTTCAACGACGGGAACAACTGGCAGGGGATCGTTGAGTCCCTGACCCTGCCGAAATTCACCCGCAAGTTTGAGAAGTATCGCGGCGGCGGCATGGCTGGCGCGGTGGATGTGGACATGGGGCTGGATGACGGCGCGCTGGACACGGAATTTTCTATTGGCGGGATGGAGTCGCTGATCTTTAAGCAGCTCGCCAAAACCACCGCCGACGGCGTGCAGTTGCGCTTTACCGCGTCCATCCAGCGTGATGACACCGGAGAAGTGTGGGCCGTGGAGCTGGTTGTGCGCGGACGTCATAAAGAAATTGATTCCGGCGAACTGAAAACCGGGGAGAGCAACACTACCAAAGTCAGCAGCACCAACAGCTACGCCAAACTGACCATTAACGGCGAAGTGCTCTATGAGGTCGACACGATCAATATGGTTGAAATCGTGGACGGCGTGGACCTGATGGAGGCGCACCGTCGCGCCATCGGCCTCTGATAACCCCTAACGGCGCGGGCTTCCGCGCCCTGTTTTTCGATGTAAGGACATGAAAATGAGCGACAAAGTAAACGAAAAAACCGTGGTGCTCGATACGCCAATCCTGCGCGGTAAAAGCGAAATCAAAGAGGTGGTGCTGCGTAAGCCGCAATCCGGTGCACTACGTGGCACCCGCCTGCAGGCCATTATGGATATGGATGTGAGCGCGATGATGACCATCATTCCGCGTATCTCCAGCCCCACGCTGACCCCACAGGAAATGGCTGAGCTGGACCCGGCGGACCTCACCGCTATGTCCGTGGAGGTGGTCACTTTTTTGTTGAAGAAGTCGGTGCTTGCCGATTTGCCGACAGCCTGACGGTTGATGATCTGGTGGCAGACATTGCCACCATTTTTCACTGGCCGCCGTCCGTCACTGACGTTATGCCGCTGACAGAGGTGCTGGAGTGGCGGCATAAAGCAATCCTGAGAAGCGGGGCCAGCGATGAGTGACAATAACCTGCGCCTGCAGGTGGTACTGAATGCGGTTGATAAACTCACCCGCCCATTTCGGAATGCGCAGGCCAGCTCAAAAGAGCTGGCCTGCGCAGTCAAAAAATCCCGTGACGCCATTAAACAGCTCGACCAGGCCGGAAGCAGCCTGGACAACTTCCGCAAACTGCAGACCGAAAGCCAGAAGCTGGGCGACAGGCTGAGCTACGCCCGCCAGCGTTCTTCTTTGTTGAGAAATGAGCTGGGCGCGATGGGGCCGCCGTCGCAGCGTCAGATTGTTGCGCTGGAGCGTCAGCGGCTGGCGGTGCAACGGCTGGAAGAAAAACAGCAAAAACTGCAGCGCCAGAGTGCGCTGGTTCGTGCTGAGCTTTACCGGACGGGCATTTCTGCAAAGGAGGGGGCGAGCGCCACCGCCAGAATTACCCGTGAAACGGAACGCTACAATAGCCAGCTGTCTGTGCAGGAGGCGAGGCTAAAACGGTTAGGGGAGCAGCAGCGGAAAATGCACGCTGCCCGTGCGGACTATTCCCGCCGTCTGGAGGTTCGTGATCGGATTGCCGGGGCCGGGGCGGCGACCACTGCCGCCGGGGTAGGGATGGGCGCGCCGGTAATGGCTGCCGTGAAAAGCTACGCCAGCATGGAAGATGCCATGAAAGGGGTGGCGAAACAGGTTAATGGCCTGCGCGATGATAACGGCAACCGTACCGCCCGGTTCTATGAAATGCAGGACGCCATCAAGGCCGCCAGCGAGCAGCTGCCGATGGAAAACGGCGCGGTGGACTTTGCCGCGCTGGTCGAGGGCGGCGCACGCATGAACGTGGCAAACCTCAATGACTCCTGGGCTGACCAAAAGCGTGATCTGCTGGCCTTCGCTGCCACGGCGGCGAAAGCGTCCACAGCGTTTGAACTTCCGGCAGATGAACTTTCCGAAAGCCTGGGTAAAATTGCCCAACTCTACAAAGTCCCGACCCGCAACATTGAGCAGTTGGGCGATGCGCTGAACTATCTGGACGATAACGCCATGTCAAAGGGCGGGGACATTATCGACGTCCTGCAGCGTATGGGTGGCGTGGCTGACCGTCTGGATTATCGCAAGGCTGCGGCGCTCGGCTCCACGTTCCTTTCCCTCGGCACCGCGCCGGAAGTGGCTGCCAGTGCGGCAAATGCCATGGTGCGTGAGCTGTCCATTGCCACCATGCAGAGCAAAAGCTTTTTTGCAGGTATGGATTTGCTGAAGCTGAACCCGGCACAGATTGAAAAAGAGATGACCCAGGATGCAATGGGCACCATTCAGCGCGTGCTGGAGAAGGTCAACAACCTGCCGAAAGACAAACGCCTGGGCGCGATGACGCTGATTTTTGGCAAGGAGTTTGGTGATGATGCGGCGAAACTTGCCAACAACCTGCCGGAGCTGCAGCGCCAGCTCAAGCTCACCTCCGGCAGCGATGCTGCTGGCTCTATGCAGAAAGAATCTGACATCAATAAAGACTCCCTGTCTGCGCAGTGGTTGCTGGTCAAAACAGGCGCGCAAAATACGTTTAGCAGCTTGGGCGAAACACTGCGGGAGCCACTGATGGCAATAATGAACACGGTGAAGCAGGTCACTGGCTCATTCCGCCGCTGGGTGGAAGAAAACCCGAAGCTGGCAGGCGGGCTGCTTAAAGTGGTGGCTGCGCTGGCGTCTATTGCGGTGGTGCTGGGCACTGTGATGCTGGCAATCGCTGCTGTGTTGGGGCCGCTGGCGCTGATGCGCCTGCAGTTTTCCATCCTGGGCATTAAGGGTGGCAGTGCATTTGGTCTGATCACAAAAGCCATCAGTGGTGTCGGGAGCGGGATTATGTGGCTGGGCCGCCTGATGATGGCAAACCCTATCCTGGCGGTGATCGGGCTGATTGCCATGGGGGCGATTCTAATCTGGCAGAACTGGGACACGCTGGGGCCGAAATTCAAGGCCATGTGGGATGCGGTTTGCGCTGCCACGGATGCCGCCTGGGCCTGGATTAAGCAGGCGGTGAGCGTCGCCTGGGAGGGTATTAAGTTTCTGTTCTTCAACTTTACACTGCCAGGCCTGATTGCGAAAAACTGGGATGCCATTAAGGCTGGAGTGTCTGAGGCATGGACCACTGTCCGGCAAACCATCAGTGATAAATGGGCTGCGATTCTGGCTGACGTCGCCGCCCTCCCGGCAAAGTTCCAGGAGATGAGCGGCGCCATTATTGACAGCATTCTGAGCGGCATCAATGCGAAGTGGGAGACGCTAAAAAGCAAGCTGTCCTCTGTGACCGATTACCTGCCGGACTGGATGACCGGAAATAATAAAGCACCGGGAAAAACGCAGGTGCAGGTGGTCGGCGGCGCAGCTGCTGCAGCGGTTCCGTTTGCCGGGATGTATGACAGGGGCGGAGCTATCCCGCGCGGTCAGTTTGGCATTGTCGGGGAGAATGGCCCGGAGATTGTTAACGGTCCGGCGAATGTGACCAGCCGAAGGCGTACGGCAGCGCTGGCATCAGTCGTTGCCGGAATGATGGGCACCGCCGCAATACTTGCAGAGGCTGCACCACTCCATCCAATGAGCCTGCCAGCCGCGACGTATCGCGCCCCCCAGGAGAAAGCCGCCAGCCAGCCGCCATCTGTGCGCTACGAAATCAACGCGCCCATTCATATTGTCGCCCAGCCGGGGCAAAGCGTGCAGGACATTGCCCGCGAGGTGGCAAGGCAGCTGGACGAACGGGAACGCCGCGCCAGGGCGAAAGCCCGCAGCAACTACAGCGATCAGGGGGGATATGAATCATGATGATGGTGCTGGGGTTATATGTTTTTCAGCTGCGCACCGTGCCTTACCAGGAGCTGCAGTATCAGCGCAGCTGGCGTTATGCGACCAACAGCCGGGTGAGCCGCCGACCTTCAACGCAGTTTCTGGGTCCGGACAATGATCCACTGACGCTTTCCGGCGTCCTGCTGCCTGAAATCACGGGCGGCAGGCTGTCCCTGCTGGCGCTGGAGCAGATGGCGGAGCTGGGCAAGGCTTGGCCCCTGATTGAGGGCAGCGGCACGATCTACGGCATGTTTGTGATCGAGAGCCTGAGCCAGACTAAAACGGAGTTTTTCGACGGAGGTGAGGCGCGCCGGATTGAGTTTTCACTGACTCTCAAGCGGGTGGATGAATCCCTGTCTGAAATGTTCGGCAGCCTCAGCGACCAGCTGAGCAACCTGCAGGACTCTGCCGCGTCAGCCATCAGGAATATCACCAGTACCGTTGGAGGGCTGCTGTAATGAATATCAGCTCGGAACAGCTGGACCTGAGCAACAAAACGCCCGCTTTCAGTATCGTGATTGAGGGTAAGAACGTGACGGAGGTGCTGGATAAGCGCCTGATGAGCCTGACTCTGACGGACAACCGGGGTTTTGACGCTGACCAGCTCGATCTGGAACTGGACGACGCGGACGGGCAGATTGTGCTGCCCCGACGCGGGGCGGTGATCACCCTGGCGCTGGGCTGGAAGGGCCAGCCACTTTTCCCGAAGGGGAGCTTCACGGTGGATGAAATTGAACACGCAGGCGCGCCGGACAGACTGACCATCCGCGCCCGCAGTGCTGACTTCCGGGAAACCCTGAACACCCGGCGGGAGAAATCCTGGCATCAGACCACGGTGGGCGACGTGGTGAAAGATATTGCCGCCCGCCACAATCTTACAATGGCCCTGGGCAAAGACCTGACCGATAAGCCACTGGATCACCTGGACCAGACCAACGAAAGCGACGCAAGTTTTTTGATGAAGCTGGCGCGACAGTTTGGGGCCATTGCCTCTGTGAAGGACGGGCATCTGCTGTTTATCCGCCAGGGGCAGGGCAGAACTGCCAGCGGAAAGCCACTGCCGGTAATCACCCTCACCCGCAAGGCCGGGGACAGTCACCGTTTCAGCCTGGCAGATCGTGGAGCCTATACGGGCGTTATCGCCAGCTGGCTGCATACGCGGGAGCCAGCAAAGAAGGAAACCACAAGCGTTAAGCGTCGGAAGAAAACCACGACAACAAAGGAGCCGGAGGCAAAGCAGGGAGATTATCTGGTCGGCACGGATGAAAACGTGCTGGTACTGAACCGGACCTATGCCAACCGGGCCAACGCTGAACGGGCAGCTAAAATGCAGTGGGAACGCCTGCAGCGTGGTGTGGCGTCCTTCTCCATGCAACTGGCAGAGGGCCGGGCCGATCTCTACACGGAAATGCCAGTGAAGGTAAGCGGTTTTAAGCAGCCCATTGATGAAGCGGAATGGACGATCACCACGCTCACGCATACGGTCAGCGCTGAAAGTGGTTTCACAACCAGCATTGATTTTGAGGTGAAAATTGACGATCTCGAAATGGAATGATTACTTCACAAAATGGAATTATGTTGTATCATTATTGCGATTACAGCAAAAGTGGGGAAAAGTCTAAAATGATGAATTGTCCATTGTGTGGTCAGGCCGCACATACACGCAGCAGCTTTGAAGTTTCCCGCCAAACCAAAGAGCGTTATAACCAGTGCACAAACATTGAATGCGGGCACACTTTTGTTACTCATGAAACGTTCGTCAGGTCTGTTTGTCGCCCTCAAAAAATCAGTTCTGCACCTCCGCATCCGAAGGGTTTGCAGCAACAACTTTCGTACTAACCCGCTGCTGGCGGGTTTTTTTATGAAATTCCTGCTGCCATTTTGCTGCCAATGAGATTTGAATAAACAAAAAGGCCACTCGTGAGAGTGGCCTAACTGTATGTATTTACTGCTTAAATTTGGTGGCCCCTGCTGGACTTGAACCAGCGACCAAGCGATTATGAGTCGCCTGCTCTAACCACTGAGCTAAGGGGCCGTGGCGGTGAATTATAGAGGAACTCCCTTCAGCAATCCAGCCATTCACACCTGCCTGCTGTTTTTATAAACAATGCATAATCAATCCTTTATACTTCCATAAGGATGTATCAAAGGGAGTAGAGATGATCAACGATATTCTGGCCCCGGGCTTGCGGGTGGTGTTTTGCGGGATTAACCCTGGGAAGTCCTCGGCGCACACCGGTTTTCACTTTGCCCATCCGGGGAATCGCTTCTGGAAGGTTATCTATCAGGCCGGGTTTACCGACAGGCTACTGAAGCCTGAAGAGGAGCAGCACCTGCTGGATACGCGCTGCGGGATTACCATGCTGGTTGAGCGGCCCACGGTACAGGCGAGTGAGGTGAACCTGCATGAACTGCGCAGCGGTGGGCGGGAGCTGATTAAGAAGATTGAAGATTATCAGCCGGCAGCGCTGGCAATCCTGGGTAAGCAGGCTTACGAACAGGCGTTCAGTCAGCGCGGTGCGCAGTGGGGCAAACAGGCCATCACCATTGGCGTCACGCAGGTGTGGGTGCTGCCAAACCCGAGCGGGCTTAACAGGGCAACGCTGGATAAGCTGGTGGAGGCGTATCGGGAACTGGATGAGGCCCTTGTTGTGCGTGGGCTGTAGGGCGGTGTTTCCTTGTTCCTGAGGGGCGGAGAAAATGCAAAAAAAAAGCTCCCTTTGGGGAGCTTTTTCACTGACAGGATCGATTAATCGTCCAGGAAGCTACGCAGTACTTCAGAGCGGCTTGGATGGCGCAGTTTACGCAGCGCCTTCGCTTCGATCTGACGGATACGTTCGCGGGTAACGTCGAACTGTTTACCCACTTCTTCCAGAGTATGGTCGGTGTTCATATCGATACCGAAACGCATACGCAGCACTTTTGCTTCACGGGCGGTCAGGCCAGCCAGAACGTCGTGCGTTGCAGCACGCAGGCTCTCGGTCGTCGCAGAGTCCAGCGGCAGCTCGAGGGTGGTATCCTCGATGAAATCACCCAGATGCGAATCTTCATCATCACCGATTGGTGTTTCCATGGAGATTGGCTCTTTGGCGATCTTCAGCACTTTACGGATCTTGTCTTCCGGCATCAGCATGCGCTCAGCCAGCTCTTCCGGCGTTGGCTCGCGGCCCATCTCCTGCAGCATCTGGCGGGAGATACGGTTGAGCTTGTTGATGGTCTCAATCATATGCACCGGAATACGGATGGTGCGCGCCTGATCCGCGATAGAGCGGGTGATAGCCTGACGGATCCACCAGGTAGCATAGGTGGAGAACTTATAACCACGACGGTATTCAAACTTATCAACCGCTTTCATCAGACCGATGTTGCCTTCCTGAATCAGATCCAGGAACTGCAGGCCACGGTTGGTGTACTTCTTGGCGATAGAGATAACCAGACGCAGGTTCGCTTCAACCATCTCTTTCTTCGCACGGCGGGCTTTCGCTTCACCGATGGACATACGACGGTTGATGTCTTTAACCTGCTCAATGGTCAGGCCGGTCTCTTCTTCAATCTGATGCAGTTTCTGCAGGCCGCGGAACACGTCTTCTTTCACGTCATGCAGTTTTTCAGACCACGGCTTGTTCATCGCGATAGCCGCGTTGAACCAGGTTTCGCTGGTTTCGTTGCCGGTGAAGAGGGTGATGAAGTTCTTCTTCGGCATTTTGCACTGCTCAACGCACAGTTTCATGATGATGCGTTCCTGGGTACGTACGCGATCCATCATCACGCGCATGCTGTTAACCAGGTAGTCGAACTGTTTAGGCACCAGACGGAACTGTTTGAAGACTTCAGACAGTTTCAGGATCTCTTCCTGTGCGGCTGCGTGGCTGCGACCTTTTGCTTTGATGGTGTCACGCGTGACTTCGTACTGGGTACGCAGCTCGGCAAACTTCTCGCGCGCCAGTTCCGGGTCGATGCTGTTGTCATCATCGGCGGTGTCGTCGTCGGCATCTTCCTCATCTTCGTCTTCGTCATCATCCATCTCTTCCTGAGACAGTTCAGAACCCACGTGAGTGGCGGTCGGTGCCATATCTTCTTCAGCGTTCGGGTCGACAAAACCGGTGATCAGGTCAGACAGGCGCGCTTCTTCCGCTTCAACACGATCGTACTGCTCCAGCAGATAGGTGATCGCTTCAGGGTATTCGGCAACAGAGCACTGAACCTGGTTGATCCCGTCTTCGATGCGTTTCGCGATGTCAATTTCGCCTTCGCGGGTCAACAGTTCAACGGTACCCATTTCGCGCATGTACATGCGGACCGGGTCAGTGGTACGCCCGATTTCAGATTCCACGCTGGACAGGACCTGTGCAGCAGCTTCTTCCGCATCTTCGTCAGTGTTGTTGGAGGTTTCAGCCAGCAACAGATCATCGGCATCAGGTGCTTCTTCCATCACCTGAATACCCATGTCATTGATCATTTGGATGATGTCTTCGATTTGATCTGAATCGACGATATCTTCCGGCAGATGGTCATTGACCTCGGCATAGGTCAGATAGCCTTGCTCCTTACCGCGTTGGACAAGAAGTTTCAGCTGTGACTGCGGGTTTTGCTCCATAAGACGGTATCCACACTTAATTCGTTTGATTGGTGTCGGCGATGGGGCTGCCAACCTTTAAAGCGAGGGCGTACTTATATTTGTGCCGCTGCCTCTCAGTGCGGCTGCCGGGGGCTTCCCGATCGATATTCGGCACTTAAGCCGTTGAATTCATTTTTTTGCCAGCTCCTGGTTCAGCATCCAGAGTTCCCGGCGTTCTTCGCTGCTTAAGCCGTGTGTGCGCTCGCGAGCTATCAATTCTTCCTGGCGCAGCTCAAGCATCGAATCAAACATATGGTTGAGTGAGTCGGTGAACGTTTTTTCTGCAATGTCCTTATCTGCTATATCGTCCCACATCGACAGTTTTTCAAGGGTAGCAGCCTCTTTTGTGCCGCGATAATGTTCTAAAAGTTGTCCGGTGGTCAGACCTGGCTGAGACAAACAAGTGTTGACCAATTCTGAAAATAAGCCAAGCCCGGGCAATTTTTCGTGGTTCAAACCCGCCAGTGATGGCACTTGCGGAGCAAGTTCGGGGTTTTGAACCAGTAACCCTATCAGTATACGCATGGTTGTGCGTTTTAGCTGAGGCGCGGGACGAACCGCACCGTTTTCAGACTGTTTAGGCATTAAACGTTCAAGCTGACTGTCATCCAGAATGCCGAGCTTGTTGCCTAGCTCCTGACGCAGATAGATGCGCAGCGTTTCGCCGGGCACCTGACTGATTAACGGCAGCGCCAGCGTGCTGAGCTGCGCGCGCCCGTCAGGGGTACTCAAATCGACCTGCGGCATCAGGCTGTTAAACAAAAACGTGGAGAGCGGCTGAGCCTGCTCCATCCGCGCTTCAAACGCCGCTTTGCCCTCTTTACGCACCAGCGTATCCGGGTCTTCACCGTCGGGCAGGAACATAAAGCGTAACTGACGCCCGTCGGTCATATAAGGCAGTGCGGTTTCCAGCGCACGCCAGGCGGCGTCGCGCCCTGCACGGTCACCGTCGTAACAGCAGATGACATTGTTAGTCACCCTGTACAGCAGCTGAATGTGATCGGCTGTGGTCGAGGTGCCCAGAGATGCAACCGCATAGTTGATGTCGTACTGCGCCAGCGCGACGACATCCATATAGCCTTCGACGACCAGAAGGCGCGGAGGTTCCGCGTTATCCTTCAGCGCCTCATAAAGACCGTAAAGCTGGCGGCCTTTATGAAAAATATCGGTCTCCGGGGAGTTGAGGTACTTCGGCAGGGCATCACCCAGCACGCGACCACCAAAACCAATCACCCGGCCACGCTTGTCGCGGATCGGGAACATCACCCGTTCGCGGAAGCGGTCGTAGCTTCGTCCCTGGTCATTGGTGACCAGCATGCCGGCATCGATAAGAGACTTACGATCTTCGCTATTGCCGCCAAAACGCTTTAACACGTTGTCCCAGCCGGGCGGGGCGTAACCAATAGCGAAACGCGCAATCACATCGTCACTCAGTCCGCGCGCTGTCAGGTACTGACGCGCAGGCTCAGCAGCAGCGTGCTTAAGAGACTGTTGATAAAACGAGTTCAGACCATCCATCAGTTGGTACAGCGTTTGCCGTTGATGGCGCTCGATCTGGCTTGGCCCACTGCCTGCTTCATACGGCACTTCAAGGTTGTGCATCGCCGCCAGCTCTTCGACGGTTTCAACGAACTCGAGCTTGTCGTAGTTCATTAAAAAATCGACAGCATTACCGTGAGCACCACAGCCGAAGCAATGGTAAAACTGCTTTTCACCGTTAACGGTGAAGGAGGGGGTTTTTTCGTTATGGAAAGGACAGCACGCATGGTAGTTCTTGCCCTGCTTTTTCAGCTTTACCCGCGCGTCGATGAGATCGACGATGTCGGTTCTGGCTAGCAGGTCATTGATGAATACGCGTGGGATTCGTCCGGCCATATGCCCCAAAAATTTTAGTAACTCATAAACGAAAACAAGCCGCGCATTCCTTCCGGAAGCACGGCCTTACGACTACAACTCTGTCTGTCATTGAGGGCTGAGGCCCTCAACTGATTAGTACAGACGAGTACGGCGTGCGTTTTCGCGAGCCAGTTTCTTCGCGTGACGTTTCACAGCAGAAGCTTTAGCGCGCTTACGTTCGGTCGTTGGTTTTTCATAGAACTCACGACGACGAACTTCAGCCAGAACACCTGCTTTCTCGCATGAACGTTTGAAGCGACGCAGTGCAACGTCGAACGGCTCGTTTTCACGTACTTTAATTACCGGCATGTAACTCTCACCTTTGATAAATTCGGTTTGCCGCTGGCATCAACGCCAGCTTATTTCAAAATGGTGCGGAATTTTACTGCAAATGCTGCTGCTTTGTAAAGCACCGACGCGTTTTTGAAAGGGACTTTAATAAGGGTGAAGAGTATACACGAGGCTTCTTCCTGGGGCGAACAAAGTTTTACATCAATCCGCATTGGCCCTACACTGCGCGGTATTGAAACGAGGTAAAACAAGTCATGCGTGTACTGGGTATTGAAACATCCTGCGATGAGACCGGCATCGCCATTTACGACGACGAAAAAGGGCTTCTTGCCAACCAACTGTATAGTCAGGTGAAATTACACGCTGACTACGGCGGCGTCGTGCCTGAACTGGCTTCTCGTGACCACGTGCGTAAAACGGTTCCCCTGATTCAGGCGGCGCTGAAAGAAGCCGGGTTGAGCTCTACTGATATTGATGCTGTAGCGTATACCGCAGGCCCGGGCCTGGTGGGTGCGCTGCTGGTCGGCGCAACGGTGGGCCGTTCGCTGGCGTTCGCGTGGGATGTGCCGGCCATTCCGGTTCACCATATGGAAGGGCATCTTCTGGCGCCGATGCTGGAAGATAATCCGCCTGCGTTTCCTTTTGTGGCGCTGCTGGTTTCAGGTGGCCATACCCAGCTGATTAGCGTAACGGGGATTGGCAAGTATGAACTGCTCGGCGAGTCCATTGACGACGCAGCCGGTGAGGCCTTCGACAAAACGGCCAAACTGCTGGGCCTGGATTATCCTGGCGGTCCGATGCTCTCGAAAATGGCATCGCAGGGCACGGAAGGGCGTTTCGTCTTCCCGCGTCCGATGACTGACCGTCCAGGGCTGGATTTCAGCTTTTCTGGTCTGAAAACCTTCGCGGCCAATACCATTCGCAATAATGACGATAGCGAGCAGACCCGTGCTGATATCGCCCGTGCGTTCGAAGACGCGGTGGTCGATACCCTGATGATCAAATGCAAACGCGCACTGGAAAAGACCGGCTTTAAGCGTCTGGTGATGGCCGGGGGCGTCAGCGCCAACCGCACGTTGCGTGCAAAACTCGCGCAGATGATGCAAAAGCGTGGTGGGGAAGTATTTTATGCCCGTCCGGAATTCTGTACCGATAACGGGGCGATGATCGCCTACGCGGGCATGGTACGTCTGAACGCTGGCGCGACCGCCGATCTGAGCGTCTCTGTACGTCCACGCTGGCCGCTGGCGGAGTTGCCGGAGGCGTAATGCCTAACCCTCTCCCGCCAGGGAGAGGGGAGTTATACGGTTACACCCGCAACATCCCTTTCTCTTCCAGAAATGTCACGATCGTCGCCAGTCCGTCGCCCGCCTTCAGATTGGTGAAGGTCCACGGGCGCTCGCCGCGCATGCGGTTGGTGTCACGCTCCATCACCTCCAGTGAGGCCCCCACATAGGGTGCCAGGTCGGTTTTGTTGATCACCAGAAAATCGGATTTGGTAATCCCTGGGCCGCCCTTACGCGGGATCTTCTCCCCTTCAGCGACGTCAATCACATAGATCGTCAGGTCAGCCAGCTCCGGGCTGAAGGTGGCGCTCAGGTTGTCACCGCCGCTTTCAACGAAGATCAGGTCCAGATTGCCGAACTTTTCGCTTAACGCTTCCACTGCCGCCAGGTTCATTGAGGCATCTTCGCGGATTGCGGTATGCGGGCAGCCGCCCGTCTCCACGCCCACGATGCGCTCTGGCTCAAGGGCACCCGCTTCGGTGAGAATGCGCTGATCCTCTTTGGTGTAGATATCGTTAGTCACCACTGCCAGGTGATAGGTGTCGCGCATTGCTTTGCAGAGTGCTTCCAGTAACGCGGTTTTACCCGACCCCACCGGGCCGCCCACGCCCACGCGCAGGGGATGTTTGTAATCAGCCATGTTGTCTCCTCAGGAACGGAATAATCGTGAATATTGTGTTTCGTGGCGCGCAGAGGCGATGGCCGACAGCGGCGTTGCCGCACCCAGCGCGTCGTCGCCACGCAAAAATGCCGGTTCAAGCCCGGCAGCAAAGTGGTCGCTCAGGTCGATAATCAGCTGCTGCGCCGCCTGTTGCCCGAACGGCACCAGCTTGACGCCCGCCATGACCGCGCTCTCAATCCAGCTGTAGCCCAGGCTCAGGGCCAGCTCATGGGCGCTAATGCCCCAGCGTACTCCGAGCCACGCCATGCCGCTGAGCTGGCTTTGCATAAACAGCGTCTGCCACTCTGCCGGACAGTCTGGCTCCCAGCTTTTGAGCAGGCGCGTAAAGGCCGCCCCGCGGTTGCGTTCCTCTTCACGCAGTTCACGCGTTTCCCGGCAGGCGAGAAGGTAGGCCGTCCAGCGTGTTGCCGTCGCCAAATCGTTTTGCTCGCACGCCTGATAAAGTCGGGAAAACAGCGGCAGATCGACACAGAAAAAGCTCTGCTCCATCTGCAGGATCTGCCAGTTTTTGAACGCCTCAGCATCGGGGACCCAGCCTGCTTCAACGGCCCACTCCAGCCCCTGCGACCAGGTGAATGACCCGACCGGAAGGCTGCTGCTGGAGAGCTGCATCAGGCGCAGCCGCTGGCGGACGTGCTCCATCAGCCCATCAGCGCCAGCAGCGCAGAGACAATCAGCCCGCCACCAAAGGTTTTACGTAACCCGTCGTGACGGCGCAGCAGCAACCCGGCGGCGAAGCTGGCGCACAGCACCGTGGCACTGGCAAACATAAAGCCGCTGGTGAAGAGCCAGAAGTTGTGGCCAGACATCTCTACCCCGTGCGCCCAGCCGTGGAACATTGCCAGCGCCGGCACGGCCAACAGCAGGCGATTTTCGGTTTTAAACATCATTGCGCCGCAGACCGCCAGCGAGGCGATAATCAGCATTTCCATGCCGCTAAAGCCGCCAAGCAGGCTGCCTGCAACGGCCCCGGCCAGCATCATGCCGAGAGTGGCAAGAGGCAGCAGCAGCTTGCGCCCGCTCAGGGCCGAAAGTACGCCCGCACCGGTTAGCATCAGCAGATGATCAAGACCCGTCAGCGGATGGAAAAAACCGGCCTGAAAGCTGTCTGTGCCGTGTCCGGGATGCGCCAGGGCAGGAAGAGAAAAGGCCAGCAGTAACAGAGGTAAAAACGTACGCATGATGAATCCTTAATGTGAATGAGCGTGAGAGTGACTATGGCTATGGCTGTGGGCATCGCTGGTATACGCCCCCGCTTCCGGTTCAAACGGGAGGGTGGCAAATGTCACCTCGAGCCCGAACTGGCGCAGCATGTCATCGAGCACATGATCGTGGTGATAGCGCAGCTCGCCGGGCATGATCTGCAGCGGCACGTGGCGGTTGCCGAGGTGGTAGCAGGCGCGGGCGAGCAGGAACGGATCGTCGCAGCGCACCACGGAGACCGATTCCGGCGCGGCGATCACCTCGATCACCTCGCTGCCGTCGTCAGTGGTCAGCAGATCTCCCCCGCGCAGCAGCAGGCCGCGCGGCAGCATCAGCCCGGCTTCGCGACCGTCATTCAGCGTCACGCGGGCACGGCTTTTTACCCGGACATCAATCGGCAGCGTGACGCTGGCGGTTATCGGATGGGCATGGTCAAGGCGTTGGGTCAGGTAGATCATCGTCACTCCTTAAAACAGGAAATAGCGTTGGGCCATCGGCAGAACGTCTGCCGGCTCGCTGGTAATGAGCTCGCCATCAACGCGAACCTCGTAAGTTTGTGCGTCAACGGTGATGTTGGGCTGCAGGCTGTTGTGGATCATGTCGGCCTTTTTCACCGTGCGGCAGCCTTTTACGACGGCTATGCCGCTCTGCAGGCTGAGCTGGTGCGAAATGCCCTTCGCATCGGCAGCCTGGGAGACAAACGTCAGCCGTGTCGCATGGCGTGCGGCACCCAGCGAGCCAAACATCGGACGGTAATGGACCGGTTGCGGCGTTGGGATAGAGGCGTTGATATCCCCCATCGGCGCGCAGGCGATCATCCCGCCTTTCACAATGGTGGCGGGTTTGACGCCAAAGAACGCGGGGGGCCAGACCACTAAATCCGCCAGTTTCCCGGCCTCAATCGAGCCCACTTCATGGGCAATCCCGTGGGTTAGCGCCGGGTTAATGGTGTATTTGGCGATATAGCGTTTCACGCGGTAGTTATCGTTGTTCCCGGTCTCTTCCGGCAGTGCGCCGCGCTGAACCTTCATACGGTGCGCCACCTGCCAGGTACGAATAATCACTTCGCCGACGCGACCCATTGCCTGGGAATCGGACGAGGTCAGCGAGAAGGCTCCGATATCGTGAAGGACATCTTCCGCGGCGATGGTCTCCCGGCGAATGCGTGATTCAGCAAAGGCCACGTCCTCGGCGATATCCGGGTCGAGGTGGTGACACACCATCAGCATGTCGAGATGCTCGTCGATGGTATTCACCGTGTAGGGCAGCGTCGGGTTAGTGGAGGAGGGCAGAATATTCGGGTGCGCGCAGGCGGTAATAATATCCGGTGCATGTCCGCCGCCCGCCCCTTCCGTATGGAAGGTGTGAATGGTCCGTCCGCCGATAGCCGCCAGCGTGTCCTCAACAAACCCGGATTCGTTCAGCGTGTCGCTGTGCAGCGCCACCTGAATATCCATCTCCTCCGCCACCGCCAGTGAGCAGTTGATGGCGGCCGGCGTCGCGCCCCAGTCTTCGTGGATCTTCAGCCCGATGGCACCCGCTGCGATCTGCTCGCGCAGGGCATCAGGGTTGGAACCGTTACCTTTGCCAAGCAGGCCGATATTCACCGGTAGTGTATCGGCCGCCTGCAACATTCGCGCGATATACCAGGGCCCCGGCGTACAGGTCGTGGCGTTGGTGCCTGCCGCAGGGCCCGTGCCCCCGCCAATCATGGTGGTGACGCCAGAGACCAGCGCCTCTTCCGCCTGCTGCGGGCAGATCCAGTGGATGTGCGTGTCGATCCCGCCGGCGGTGACAATTTTCCCCTCGGCGGCGATCACTTCTGTCGCTGCGCCAATCGGGATCGTGACCCCGGGCTGTATATCCGGGTTACCGGCTTTACCCACGGCAAAGATCCGTCCGTTTTTTACGCCAATATCGGCTTTAACGATCCCCCAGTGATCGATAATCAGCGCGTTGGTCAGCACCAGATCCACGCAGCCGTCGGATGTCATCTGCCCCTGGCCCATACCGTCGCGGATCACCTTCCCGCCGCCGAATTTGACCTCTTCGCCGTAGACGGTGAGATCGTTTTCCACTTCTATCCACAGCTCGCTGTCGGCCAGACGCACTTTATCGCCAGTGGTGGGGCCGAACATATCGGCGTAGGCCTGGCGTGAAATTTCAGCCATTTTTCACCTCTCCCATCACCTCGCCGCGAAAGCCGAAAATACGCTGCGCGCCGCTGACCTGAACCAGCGTCACCTCGCGCTTCTGTCCGGGTTCGAAACGCACGGCGGTGCCTGCCGGAATATTCAGCCGATAGCCTTTGGTGGCTTCCCGGTCGAATTTCAGCGCCGGGTTAATCTCATAAAAGTGGTAGTGCGATCCCACCTGGATTGGCCTGTCGCCATGGTTTTCGACGATCACGTTTTGCGTGTCTCGCCCAACGTTGATCGCAATGTTTCCGGATTGGATCTGGTATTCGCCTGGGATCATCACGCGCTCCTTATACGATCGGGTTATGGACGGTGACGAGCTTTGATCCGTCCGGGAACGTCGCTTCCACCTGAATGTCGGGGATCATCTCCGGTACGCCTTCCATCACCTGGTCGCGCGTCAGGACGTGACGGCCCGCTTCCATCAGTGAGGCGACGGTTTCGCCATCGCGGGCGCCTTCCATAATAAACGCGCTGATCAGCGCGACTGATTCCGGGTAATTCAGTTTTACCCCGCGCGCAAGGCGGCGTTCGGCAACCAGCGCAGCGGTAAACAGCAACAGCTTGTCTTTTTCTCTGGGGGTCAGTTCCATAACGTTTCCCTTATGTCTGCCAGATACGCGGCGAACAGGCGGTTTTGGGGGTTAAAAGCGGGCGAAGCGACTGCCAGATATCGCGCATCACCCGCTGGCAAATCAGGTTGTCGTGGGAGAGAAAACGCACCGACAGCAGATCGTCTGTGAGCGTTGCCCCGGCAAAGTGGCTCAGCGGCGTCAGCAGCTCGCGCACCGTTTCGAGGTGCGCTTCCCTGGCCGGAAAGAACAGCAGCGTGCCGACCCACGGGAGACCTGCAACGGGCGTGAGATCGCCATTGCTGAGGTGCTGACGTTCAATCAGCCGTGGCTCATCGTCGACCCAGATCTCAAGGCGGCTTTCCAGCGTGCCGTGGCTGAAGGTTTCGCCGATCACCGGGCGACCCAGACAGTACAATTCCCACGCCAGCAGCGTACTGGAAGCCTTCAGATGAAAAACGGAACGCAGGGCGGCATTCGCACCGGGAAAGATAATGGTGTCCTGCGGCAGCCACTCCAGCGTAGCCTCATCGTCGAGCCAGAAGTGCTGATTGAGACAGGCCTGCGGGCCGCTGCTGCGATAGAACTTGCTCGCGCCGGGCATGGTGATCAGCGCATGGCTTTTCGCGTCCAGATGCACCGAAATATCCAGCGTATCGCCGCCGACTATCCCGCCTGGCGGGTGCAGTAAATACAGGTGACAGGTGTCGCCTTCGGGATAAAAAGGTCGCTGTACGGTGAGGGGCCCGATGTGATGAGCAGCGTGCAGGAGGGTTTTCTCAGGGGTGTAACAAAACTGCAGGGCAAGCGATGCCTGCCAGCCTTTGTAAGAATTATCAGTGACCTGAGCTGCTAACATGCTGCATCCATCTGCTCATCATCGGGAGACGTTTCAGTATGCCCTGGCAGAAATGAAGGCTGTCATATGAGTCGCTTATGGATAAAAAAACCGGCTCAAGGAGCCGGTTGAGAAGGTTATCGATAATCCTCTGCATCCACATCATAGCCGGACGGTTCCCAGCGGATCGCCAGCAGCGCAGCCAGCCCGATAAACGGTGCCAGGGCGATCACCCAGAACACGGCGGTATCAAGAGAGGCCACCAGCAGAGGGAACAGAAACAGCGAGAGCGTAGAACTGCTGCGCATCAGCGTCTGGTTAAGGCCCACGCCCACGCCGCGCAGAGAGGTGGGATAGCTCAGGGACGCAAACGTCATGGTATGGGCACCGGGCCCAAATCCCTGACCGAACAGGAACAGCGCCAGCATCGCGACGGCGATAACGCCTTCCGATACGCCTTCCGGACGACCAATCAGCGCCAGCCCCAGCAGAGCAACAAGCTGACAGGCGTAGCCCGCCAGTGACATCCGCCACGCGCCGAAGCGCGGAACATAGCGTACTGCCAGCAATCCGCCGACGAAGGCAAACAGCAGGTTTAGCACCAGTGAGATCAGAATAGTGGTCAGCATCGACTGCACAAAGAAGCTGGAGATAATGACCGGCAGACCAAATGCGACGGCGTTATAGGCGAAAGACGACACCACCGAGAGCAGGGTAGCGAGCGTGGTACGTCGCAAATAGACGCCACGGAACAGGTTCAGATAGTTTGCCCACTTCGCCTTGTTGACCACCGGTGCCGGTTGGTTAAGCGCATCCTGCGGCACGTGGGCGTTGATGTTATACGATTGCCGCAAGATAGCGGCCGCCTCTTTCAGGTTGCCCTGATTCGCCGCCCAGACCGGGGACTCGCTCATGTAGCGGCTACGAATGGCGATAATCATCAGCGCAGGCACCGCGCCAAACCCCAGGATTAAGCGCCACAGCCAGTCGCTGTGACTTTCTGGCAGTACGGCGTAGAAGAATAACACCAACAGGTAAGAGATGCTGATTGCGGCATACCAGGTTGGGCACCACATTGCCACGCTAGAGGCCTTGTTTCCGGGGCCTTTGAGCCTGGCGAACTCGCTAAGAAACGCCATCGCCACCGGCAGATCGATCCCCACGCCGAGGCCCATCACAAAGCGTGCGCCCGCCAGCGCATATTCGTTCGGTGCCAGTGCACAGGCGATGGCCGCTACCACGAAGAACAGCATATCGGCCATAAAGACGCGGTAGCGTCCGATCTTGTCCGTGAGATAGCCACCCAGCAGCGCCCCGACAATCGCACCAAAGGTAATGGCCGAGGCCACCATGCCGGTACCGGCAGGGGTAAGATTAAATTCGCGGGTGATGTCTTTGATGCCGAACGCCAGCGCACCAAGGTCGTACGCATCGAGGAAAATACCGCCCAGCGCGATACCGACTACGATGCGGGCGTTGGCCCGACCCTGAGAACCGTCGTTGACCAGACGTGAAACGTCAGAGGCGTTACGTACCCACTTGATGTCGCCATCAGGCGAATGTCCTGCCGTTGAAAGGGGAGTTGTGTCTGTAATGTCTGCCATTTTCTTTTTGTGTGGTTGTGTTGTGTCATTAACAGTTACCACAGGCAGAGGGTGACCAAAATCACATTTGGTTATAAGGCATAACTAACCCCTTACGGGGCGTCTTTTTTCTTTCTCTTGAGCTTCGACCAGATTTTGGTCTCCTGGCGACGCCACAGGCGCTGAATATTATCGTGATGACGCAGCAGGATGAGGCAGGAGAGCATCGACACCGGGAAGGTGAACTGCGGTTTGAACCACCAGACATAGAATGGCGCGATCAGCGCGCTGACGATGGCGCCCAGTGATGAGTAACCGCTCAGAAGAATGGTCAGTAGCCAGGTGCCGGCCATCACGCCGGTTAAGTCCCAGCCGATTGGGGCAATAGCACCAAAGGCGGTGGCGACGCCTTTACCGCCTTTAAAACCAAAGAATACAGGCCAGATATGGCCGACACAGGCGGCGATAGCAATGAGCCCCAGCCAGAACGGCGTTACGCCCAGCGCATACGCTCCCCAGACGGGTAACATTCCTTTCAGAACATCAAAAATCAATACCGCTACGGCTGCTCCCTTGCCGCCAATTCGTAGTACATTGGTCGCCCCCGGATTCCCGGAACCACTTTCGCGCGGGTCAGGTAACCCGGCAATGCGGCAGACCAGAATGGCGCTGGAGATTGAGCCGCAAAGGTAGGCGAGGAGGATCATTCCAGGCGCGATTGCACTCATAACGCTGTTCCGTTTTGAAAATGTATCTGTATTCTCAGCATCTGTGGATAATACGCATAATTCGCCGGAAGTGGTATCCGGTTTAGCCAAAAAGCAGGCAGGTCGTGATGGATATTGTATTTATAGAGCAACTTTCGGTAATCACCACTATTGGTGTTTACGACTGGGAACAGACCATTGAGCAGAAACTCGTGTTCGATATCGAAATGGGCTGGGATAACCGCAAGTCAGCAAAAAGCGACGACGTGAATGACTGTCTGAGCTACGCCGATATCAGTGAAACGGTCGTGGGCCACGTCGAAGGGCAACGTTTTGCGCTGGTGGAGCGTGTGGCAGAAGAGGTGGCCGAGCTGCTGCTGAGCAAGTTCAACGCACCGTGGGTACGCATCAAGTTGAGCAAACCGGGCGCCGTGGCGCGTGCCGCTAACGTCGGCGTGATCATTGAGCGTGGCACAAATCTGAAAGGGAAGATTTAACGTCATAATAGCTAAACCATTTTAGGTTATACCGGTCTTAAAGCTGTATCTTTCACGGTTGTCCGCGTGGGACACCGTTTTTTTTATATCTTTTTAGGGGTTTATAGATGAGCGATATGCACTCGCTGCTGGTGGCGGCAATACTGGGTGTGGTCGAAGGATTGACGGAGTTTTTGCCGGTTTCCAGTACGGGCCATATGATTATCGTTGGCCATCTGCTGGGCTTTGAAGGCGATACCGCAAAGACGTTTGAAGTTGTCATTCAGTTGGGGTCTATTCTGGCGGTCGTTGTGATGTTCTGGCGTCGTCTGTTCGGGCTTATCGGTATCCACTTTGGCCGTCTTCCTCAGCGCGAGGGTGAAAGCAAAGGTCGCCTGACGCTTATCCATATTCTGCTTGGCATGGTTCCGGCAGTGGTTCTGGGCCTGGTTTTCCACGACACCATTAAATCGCTGTTTAACCCGATTAACGTCATGTATGCGCTGGTCGTCGGCGGTTTCCTGCTGATCGCGGCAGAACTGCTGAAGCCGAAAACGCCACGCGCGGAAGGTCTGGATGACATGACCTACCGTCAGGCGTTTATCATTGGTTGTTTCCAGTGTCTGGCGCTGTGGCCGGGCTTTTCACGCTCAGGCGCGACCATCTCTGGCGGGATGCTGATGGGCGTTAGCCGCTATGCTGCGTCGGAGTTCTCGTTCCTGCTGGCGGTACCGATGATGATGGGCGCGACCGCACTCGACGTCTATAAAAGCATTGGCTTCCTCACCACGGGTGACATTCCGATGTTCGCCGTGGGCTTTGTCACTGCCTTTATTGTGGCGCTGATCGCCATCAAAACCTTCCTGCAGTTGATTAAGCGTATCTCGTTTATTCCGTTCGCGATCTATCGCTTTATCGTGGCGGCTGCGGTTTACGTGGTCTTCTTCTGACCGACGGCCCTCAGTCTTTAGGCTGAGGGCAATGCTTTTCCTTCCAGTCCGTCACCGCCTGAATTCGACGTTTCGTCAGCTCTTCCCGGATTTCCGGTCCCTTGAAGCCCGCCTCGACAACCGCTTTAGTCGGTACCGCTTTTGCCACTTCCCACGCTGCGCGTAACAGCCGCCCCTGCGGATAATCGCTGGCTTCAAAACCGGTGCGGCCACGTACGTCGGCTTCGCTGGTCAACGCGATCTGCTCGACGCGCTGGGGTTTGCGCCATGCGTCGATGTTATCAAACAGCTTAACGATGGTGGCCGGTTTGAGGATCGGGAAGGTGTGGATCAGGTCGTGAAATTCCGCCACCAGTCTGGCGAGATCGCGGATCTCGTTGGGTACCCGCAGGCGCTGGCAAAGCCCTTCGACCAGCTTCACCCCGGCAGGACCGTGGCCATGGTGGCGCGGCCACATGGCTTTTGGCGTTAATCCTTTGCCGAGATCGTGGCACAGCGTTGAAAAACGCACATCCACCTCGGGGCTGAGCATGGCAGCCATACTCAGGGTCATCAGGGTATGCACGCCGGTATCGATTTCCGGGTGCCATTTCGCCGGGGCGGGCACGCCGAACAGCGCGTCAATTTCCGGGAACAGCACTTTCAGTGCGCCACAGTCACGCAGCACCTGGAAAAAGACCTGCGGGTTGCGGGTAGTAAGGGCGTTTTCCGTCTCTTTCCAGACGCGCTCTGGCGTGAGGTGGGCCAGTTCGCCCGCCTCGGTCATGGCGGTCATCAGTGCCAGGGTCTCATCGGCAATGCGGAAGCTCAGATGCGCGTAACGCGCCGCAAAGCGCGCCACGCGCAGCACGCGGAGCGGATCTTCAGAAAACGCCGGGGAGACGTGACGCAGCAGTCGATTACGCAGATCGTCCTGACCGCCATACGCGTCAATGATCTGGCCGTCTTCGTCCTGCGCCAGCGCGTTGATGGTGAGATCGCGACGCAGGAGATCTTGCTCCAGCGTGACGTCCGGTGCGGCATAGCAGGTGAAGCCGGTATAACCCGAACCGGATTTCCGTTCGGTACGCGCCAGGGCGTACTCCTCACGGCTTTGCGGGTGCAGAAACACGGGAAAATCGCGGCCTACCTGCTGGTAGCCCGCGTTAAGCATCTCTTCAGGTGTGGCTCCCACCACCACCCAGTCTTTATCTTTGACCGGCAGACCTAACAACGCATCACGTACCGCACCACCGACCAGATAACTCTTCACGCCCTGTACTCCCGTTTTCTCTTTTCGCAAGATAATACGTAAGTCTGGCAGAGAAGACGAATTAGTTCATCCAGCGGTCTTTACGCTTACGGCTTGGGATCAGGTGAGGAAGCACCAGACCCAGCACCAGGCCAACGCCCAGCACACCGCCACCGTACATAAACCACTGCATGATGATGGTACGTTGTTTGTCATCAAGTTGCAGATTGGCGGCGTTCACCTTCTTCTGCGCGACAATCAGCTCGTTTTTCAGTTTCTGATTTTCGTCTTTCAGACCGTTAATCACGCTGTCGCTCTGGGCCACTTTCTGCTGCATTTCCGCGGTGCGCTGGTTCCAGGTACCGTCGATATTGTTCAGCTTGTCGGTCAGCGTTTTCACCTGATTTTCCAGATCCGGCACGCGGGTGCGCAGGCTTGGCACCGCGCTCAGCTCTTTCAGTGGGATCCAGGACGTGCGGCCAGTACTGTCGCGAACCTGACCATAATTGGTCTCCGCGTTGGTCTGTAACAGCGTCACTTCCTCGCCGGCATTGACCGTACCCACAAGGCGATAATTATCTCCAGGGCCACTGCGTACCCAGGTGTTCAGTTCGTCAGAAACGTAACGCTTCTCTTCAGCGTGCACGGTGGTTGCGGCGCTAAAAGCGAGGAAAGTAAGTCCAATCAGGCGTAATTTAAGCATCATTAGTCGTTATTTTCATAAATAGTGGAACGATAGTAGTGGCAACAGTGTCTCTACGCAAAGCATTCGTCAGCAATCAGAATCATCTGTGTCACGACCCTAAACATTTACGCCCGTCAAATTGCTCATTGCGTGGCAATTTGGCGCAAAATACTATGTACTGACAAACAAATGGCGAGGAAGTTCGCCCTCATTGACGCGTCTGTGACGCCTGCAAAAGTACAAGGCTATGGCTCAAGAAATCGAATTAAAATTTATCGTCGAAAAAGACAGCGTTGACGCACTCCGTCAGCATCTGCAGATCCTTTCCGGCGAACACCATGAACCGGTACAACTGCTTAATATCTATTACGAAACGCCAGACAACTGGCTGCGCCGCCATGATATGGGACTGCGCATCCGTGGCGCGAACGGGCGCTACGAGATGACGATGAAAATCGCTGGCCGCGTGGTCGGCGGTTTGCATCAGCGCCCGGAATACAATATCGACATCAATCAGCCAGAACTTGAGCTGGATCGTTTCCCGGCAGAAGTCTGGCCGGACGGCGTGCTGCCAGAAACCTTATCCGCCGAGGTGAAACCGCTGTTTAGCACCGATTTCTGGCGTGAAAAATGGCTGGTAACGGAAGGGAAAAGCCGCATTGAAATCGCCCTCGATCAGGGTGAGGTAAAAGCGGGTGAGCTTCAGGAGTCGATTTGCGAGCTGGAGCTTGAACTGCTGGAAGGTGAAGTCCAGGACGTACTGAAGCTGGCGCGTAAGCTGGTAAGCCAGCCGGGCCTGCGTCAGGGCAGCCTGAGCAAAGCGGCGCGGGGGTATCATCTGGCCGCCGGGAATGCGCCGCGCCTGCTGAAAGAGACGACTATTTTGCACGTGGCACCGAAAGCCAGCGTTGAGCAGGGCATGGAGGCGGCGCTGGAACTGGCGCTCTCACAGTGGCTTTATAATGAAGAGCTGTGGGTGCGTAATGTGAAAAACGCAAAAGCGCACGTGTTAGCGGCGATGAGCCTTGTGCGTCATACCCTGGCGCTGTTCGGCGGCATCGTACCTCGTAAAGCGAGCGCTCACTTACGTGACCTGCTGACCCAGACCGAAGCGCTGCTGCTCTCTGACGTATCCGCGCAAACGGCGCTCTACAGCCCGCAAAACGCCGCCGCCAGGCTGGCGCTGACCGAGTTTCTGGTGACGCGCAGCTGGCGTGCCTTCCTGGATGCAAAAGCGCAGGCCAAAATTGAAGATAACTTCAAACGTTTCGCGGATATCCATCTTTCACGCCACGCGGCGGAGCTTAAAACCACCTTTGCGTATCCGCTGGGAGACCAGTATGGCGATCAGCTGATCCGCCTGTCGCGCAATATCGACAGCATGCTGCTGTTGTCGGGTGCCTATGACGGCCCTAAAGCGCAGGCCTGGCTGGAGAACTGGCAGGGGCTGAAACATGCTATCGAAACCCGTCAGCACATTGAGATTGAGCATTTCCGCAATGAAGCCATTTCGCAGGAGCCGTTCTGGCTGCACAGCGGAAAACGTTAACTCTGGCAAGGAACCCTATAATGCCGCTTTCTTCGCAGTTACAGCAGCAGTGGCAGACCGTTTGCGAACGTCTGCCTGAGTCATTACCGGCGTCATCGTTAAGCGAGCAGGCCAGGAGCGTGCTCACCTTCAGTGATTTTGTGCAGGAAAGTATCACCGCTTACCCGGACTGGCTGGAGGCGCTTGAGAGCACCCCACCGCAGGCAGACGAGTGGCGGCATTATGCGGGCTGGTTGCAAACCGCACTTGAAGAGGTCGCGGATGAAGCAACACTGATGCGCGTCCTGCGCCAGTTCCGCCGCCGGGTGATGGTGCGTATTGCCTGGGCTCAGGCGCTGGAACTGGTCAACGAAGAAAGTACCCTGCAGCAGCTGAGCGAGCTGGCACAGACGCTGATTGTTGCCGCACGGGACTGGCTCTATGCCGCCTGCTGTAAAGAGTGGGGCACGCCGTGCAATGAGGATGGGGTTCCTCAGCCACTCTTGATTCTGGGCATGGGCAAGCTCGGGGGCTGCGAACTGAATTTCTCCTCGGATATCGACCTGATTTTTGCCTGGCCGGAGAACGGCTCCACACGCGGGGGCCGCCGTGAACTGGACAATGCGCAGTTCTTTACCCGTCTCGGGCAACGTCTGATTAAAGCGCTGGATCAACCTACCCAGGATGGTTTTGTCTATCGCGTGGATATGCGTCTGCGCCCGTTTGGCGACAGCGGTCCGCTGGTGCTGAGCTTTGCGGCACTGGAAGATTATTATCAGGAGCAGGGGCGCGACTGGGAGCGTTACGCGATGGTCAAAGCGCGGATCATGGGAGACAGCGACGATGCCTACGCCAACGAGCTGCGCGCCATGCTGCGCCCGTTCGTATTCCGTCGCTATATCGACTTTAGCGTTATTCAGTCGCTGCGCAACATGAAAGGAATGATCGCCCGTGAAGTGCGCCGTCGGGGTCTGAAGGACAACATCAAGCTCGGCGCGGGCGGCATTCGCGAAATCGAATTTATCGTTCAGGTCTTCCAGCTGATCCGCGGCGGACGTGAGCCTTCACTGCAATCCCGTTCGCTGCTGCCGACGCTGTCAGCCATAGAGCAACTGCATCTGCTGCCGGAAGGCGACGCGCAGATCTTGCGTGAGGCCTATCTGTTCCTGCGCCGCCTGGAAAACCTGCTGCAAAGCATCAATGACGAGCAGACCCAGACTTTGCCAGGCGATGATCTGAACCGGGCGCGGCTGGCCTGGGGGATGCACGTCGACGACTGGTCAACGTTGACCGGGCAACTGGATGCGCATATGGCCGGCGTGCGCCGTGTCTTTAACGCGCTGATTGGTGACGATGAAAGTGAATCGCAGGACGATACGCTCTCTGAACACTGGCGCGAATTGTGGCAGGACGCGCTGCAGGAAGATGACACCACGCCGGTGCTGGCGCACCTGAGCGACGACGATCGCCATCGTGTGGTGGCGTTAATTGCTGATTTCCGTCTCGAACTGAATAAACGGGCCATTGGTCCGCGCGGTCGTCAGGTGCTGGATCATCTGATGCCGCACCTGCTGAGCAACGTCTGCTCGCGTGCGGATGCGCCGGTCCCGCTGTCGCGCATGATGCCGCTGCTGAGCGGCATCATCACCCGTACGACCTATCTTGAGTTGCTGAGCGAGTTCCCGGGCGCGCTCAAGCATCTGATTACGCTTTGCGCCGCCTCACCGATGGTGGCCAACAAGCTGGCGCGGTATCCGCTGCTGCTGGATGAGCTGCTCGATCCCAATACGCTCTACCAGCCGACGGCAACGGACGCCTACCGTGACGAGCTGCGTCAGTATCTGCTGCGCGTACCGGAAGAGGACGAAGAGCAACAGCTGGAGGCGCTGCGTCAGTTTAAGCAGGCGCAAATGCTGCGCGTGGCGGCGGCAGATATCGCCGGAACGCTGCCAGTGATGAAAGTGAGCGATCACTTAACCTGGCTTGCAGAAGCGATCATTGATGCGGTGGTGCATCAGGCATGGATTCAGATGGTGGCGCGCTACGGCCAGCCGAAACACCTTGCTGACCGCGAAGGCCGCGGTTTTGCCGTTGTGGGTTACGGTAAGCTCGGCGGATGGGAACTGGGGTACAGCTCGGATCTCGATTTAATCTTCCTGCATGACTGCCCGGCAGACGTCATGACCGACGGCGAGCGTGAAATCGACGGGCGTCAGTTCTACCTGCGTCTGGCCCAGCGCATTATGCATTTGTTCAGCACCCGCACGTCATCCGGCATTTTATATGAAGTGGATGCGCGTCTGCGTCCTTCCGGCGCGGCCGGCATGCTGGTGACCTCAACGGAGTCCTTCGCTGAGTACCAGAAGAATGAAGCCTGGACGTGGGAACATCAGGCGCTGGTGCGTGCCCGCGTGGTGTACGGCGATCCGTCGCTGAAAACGCAGTTTGATGCCATTCGTCGGGAGATTATGACGACCCCGCGTGACGGCAGCACGCTGCAGACCGAGGTGCGAGAGATGCGCGAGAAAATGCGCGCGCACCTGGGCAATAAGCATCGCGATCGCTTTGATATTAAAGCGGATGAGGGCGGCATTACCGATATTGAATTTATTACGCAATATCTGGTGCTACGCCATGCGCACGCTAAACCGAAGCTGACCCGCTGGTCTGATAATGTGCGTATTCTGGAACTGCTGGCGCAAAACGACATTATGGATGAGCAGGAGGCGCAGGCCTTAACGCGCGCCTATACCACGCTGCGCGACGAGCTGCACCACCTGGCCTTACAGGAGCAGCCTGGCCACGTCGCGCTGGACTGTTTCGCCACTGAACGCGCGCAGGTCACCGCCAGCTGGCAGAAGTGGCTGGTGGAACCGTGCGTAACAAAACAAGTGTGATATTATCGCGCGCAAATTGTGAATCTTTCTGGAGTCAGGAATGAAAGTAACACTGCCAGAGTTTGAACGTGCTGGAGTTATGGTTGTCGGGGATGTCATGCTGGATCGCTACTGGTACGGGCCGACCAGCCGCATCTCTCCGGAAGCACCGGTACCGGTAGTTAAGGTCGACACCATTGAAGAGCGTCCTGGCGGCGCGGCAAACGTGGCGATGAACATTGCCTCTTTGGGCGCGCAGTCGCGTCTGGTTGGCTTAACCGGCATTGACGATGCGGCGCGTGCGCTGAGCAAGTCGCTGGCGGACGTGAACGTGAAGTGCGACTTCGTTTCGGTTCCGACACACCCGACGATCACCAAACTGCGCGTTCTGTCGCGTAACCAGCAACTGATCCGCCTCGACTTCGAGGAAGGCTTTGAGGGCGTTGATCCTGAGCCGCTGCACGAGCGCATTAACCAGGCGCTGAGCACTATCGGCGCGCTGGTGCTGTCCGACTACGCCAAAGGTGCGCTGGCAAGCGTACAGCAGATGATCCAGCTCGCGCGTAAAGCCAATGTGCCCGTGCTGATCGACCCGAAAGGTACTGACTTTGAGCGCTATCGTGGCGCAACGCTGCTGACGCCAAACCTCTCTGAGTTTGAAGCGGTGGCGGGCAAATGTAAGACGGAAGAAGAGCTCGTTGAGCGCGGCATGAAGATCATTGCTGACTTCGAACTCTCCGCGCTGCTGGTGACCCGCTCCGAGCAGGGGATGACGCTGCTGCAGCCTGGCAAAGCGCCGCTGCATATGCCGACCCAGGCGCAGGAAGTGTATGACGTGACCGGTGCCGGCGACACGGTCATTGGCGTTCTGGCGGCGACGCTGGCGGCAGGGAACTCTCTGGAAGAAGCGTGCTACTTCGCTAATGCGGCAGCAGGCGTGGTCGTCGGCAAGCTGGGGACTTCCACCGTTTCGCCGATCGAACTGGAAAACGCGGTGCGCGGTCGTGCCGATACCGGTTTTGGCGTGATGAGCGAAGATGAGCTGAAAGTGGCCGTTGCCGCCGCCCGTAAACGCGGTGAAAAAGTGGTGATGACCAACGGCGTGTTCGACATCCTGCATGCCGGTCATGTCTCTTATCTGGCCAATGCGCGTAAGCTGGGCGACCGTCTGATTGTGGCGGTGAACAGCGATGCGTCGACGAAACGTCTTAAAGGTGAAACGCGTCCGGTGAACCCGCTGGAGCAGCGCATGATCGTACTGGGTGCGCTGGAAGCGGTGGACTGGGTGGTGTCGTTTGAAGAAGATACCCCGCAGCGCCTGATTGCCGGTATTTTGCCGGATCTGCTGGTGAAAGGCGGCGATTACAAACCGGATCAAATCGCAGGCAGCGAAGAGGTCTGGGCTAATGGTGGTGAAGTGATGGTGCTCAACTTTGAGGACGGGTGCTCAACCACCAACATCATCAAGAAGATCCAGAAAGACAGCAAATAAAGTCAGCCAATAAAAAACGGGCCATCTGGCCCGTTTTTTTCACCCTCTCTTTGCAGGAGAGGGTATCTTCGCAAACAGCCCGTTATACGCGGCTGTTATTCTGCTTCATCAACCGGTGGAATGGCCGGTGCCGGTTTTACTTCCGCTGGCGTATTGCGGTTTTCCAGCTCGTTCAGACGCTGCTCCAGCAGGGCCAGCTTCTCGCGGGTACGCAGCAGAACCTGCGTCTGCACGTCAAACTCTTCGCGGCTGACTAAATCAAGGCGAACCAACTGCGCCTGCAGCGTCTGGCGGATTTTCTTCTCTACGTCATCCCCAAACTCACGAATGCCTTTTGGCATAGACTCATGAACCTGACGCGCAATTTGCTCAATTTTCTTCGGGTCAATCATTGTGGCTTCCCTTGATAAGACGGTGTTAATGAACATTGTAGCGCGTCATGCCCCAGGATAAAGGAGATTTTATGTCTGCGCATTGCCCAGGGTAATCAATCGCGTTATAGTTATCTCGCTTATTCTCAGGGCGGGGCGAAATTCCCCACCGGCGGTAAATCAGCGTAACGCTGAAAGCCCGCGAGCGCTTTGGGTCACCACTCAAAGGACAGCAGATCCGGTGTAATTCCGGGGCCGACGGTTAGAGTCCGGATGGGAGAGAGTAACGATCAAGTCGGGCCTGGCCCGCTCACGTTATCTTTTTGCCGCTTATACGGCGCTCCTAAGACTGCCCTGATTCTGGTAACCATAATGTTAATGAGGTTTTTTTACCATGAATCAGACGCTACTTTCCTCTTTTGGCACTTCTATTGAACGTGTTGAACATGCACTGGATGCACTGCGCGAAGGCCGCGGCGTGATGGTGCTTGACGATGAAAACCGTGAAAATGAAGGCGACATGATTTTCGCCGCCGAAAACATGACCGTTGAGCAGATGGCGCTGACCATCCGTCACGGTAGCGGCATCGTGTGCCTGTGTATCAACGAAGACCGTCGTAAGCAGCTCGACCTGCCCATGATGGTTGAAAACAACACCAGCGCCTTTGGAACCGGTTTTACCGTGACCATCGAAGCGGCACATGGCGTGACCACCGGCGTGTCGGCGGCTGACCGTCTGACCACCGTACGTGCCGCGATTGCCGATGATGCGAAGCCATCAGACCTGCATCGTCCAGGCCACGTCTTCCCGTTGCGTGCGCAGGCCGGCGGTGTATTGACCCGTGGCGGTCACACCGAAGCGACCATTGACCTCGTGACCCTGGCAGGCTTTAAACCTGCGGGCGTACTGTGTGAACTCACCAACGACGATGGCACCATGGCACGTGCGCCGGAGTGCATCACCTTTGCCCGTCTGCATAATATGCCCGTGGTGACGATTGAAGATCTGGTGGAGTATCGCCAGGCGCACGCGCGCAAAGCCAGCTGAAAGGGCTGATGTGAAAAAGCCGGGGAAACCCGGCTTTTTTGTTGTGAGACGTTAATGCGCGATTGTCTTAGCCGATCCCTGCTGTTTGCAGCAGCACCAGGCTCAAGCCCATCACCGACATACCGCACAGCACGCCATAGCTCGGGTTATTATTCGGATCGATCTCTTTCGCCAGCGGCATCAGCTCATCCACGGAGAGCGCCACCATTATCCCGGCCACGGCGGCCATGATAGCGGCCATCACCACAGGCGAGACCAGGCTGCCCAGAATCAACCACGCCAGCACGCCGCCGAGAATTTCGGCCATCCCCGAGATCCCCGCCCAGAAGACCGCGGTCCGTTTCGAGCCCGTGGCGGCATAAACCGGCCCGGCCACCGCCAGTCCTTCAGGAATATTGTGCAAAGCTACCGCCAGGGCGATACCAAAGCCCATCTCCAGATTGCTGCTGGCGGTGACATAGGTTGCCACGCCTTCCGGGAAGTTGTGCAGGCTTATGCCGAGCGTTAACAGAATGGCCGTGCGCTTAATATTGCGCGGCATCGGGGTCACGCTTTTTTGCATTAAATCCTGCGGATGCGCGTGCGGCAGCATGCGGTCGAGGGCAAAGTAGCCAAGCAGGCCGAATACAAACATGCCATACCCCAGCACCGGAGACATGCCTTCGGTGCCCAGTGCGGCAGGGAGCATCTCCATCAGAGAGATGAGCAGCATGATCCCGGCAGCAAAGCCCAATGAGAAGGCCAGCACGCGGTTAGACGGCTTTTGACCAAGCACACCGAGAATGGCACCGATGAACGTTGCGGCGCCCGCCAGTATAGTCAGGATCAAGGGGACTGACATGCATTGCTCCTTATGATAATGATTATCATTAATATTAATGGTTCATTTCGGTCAAAGCGAGAGGCGAAACCCTGCTTTACACATTTCTTACATTCAAATTTTCTGATGATGATCTTCACGCTTATCAGCGTTCATCCGGGCGAGATTGCGCGTAATGTAGAACCATTAAATTGACACCTTCTGTAAGGATATCACCATGACTTCTTCCCGTATGCCAGCACTGTTTTTAGGCCACGGTAGCCCAATGAACGTTCTGGAAGACAACGTCTATACCCGAGTATGGCGTCATCTGGGCGAGACGCTACCGCGTCCGAAAGCGATTGTGGTGGTGTCTGCACACTGGTTTACCCGGGGCACGGGCGTGACCGCAATGGAAACGCCAAAAACCATTCATGATTTCGGCGGCTTCCCGCAGGCGTTGTACGACACGCACTATCCGGCACCCGGCTCGCCAGCGCTGGCTAGACAGCTGGTGGAATTACTCGCGCCTGTGCCTGTGGCGCTGGATAACGAAGCCTGGGGCTTTGACCATGGCTCGTGGGGCGTACTGATAAAGATGTATCCCGAGGCGGATATCCCAATGGTGCAGTTGAGTATCGACAGCACTAAACCGGCGGCCTGGCACCTGGAGATGGGGCGAAAAATGGCGACCTTACGCGACGAGGGTATCATGCTGATCGCAAGCGGCAACGTGGTACACAACCTGCGTACAGCGCGCTGGCACGGTGAGAACACGCCATACCCGTGGGCGACATCTTTTAACGATTACGTGAAAGCGAATCTGACCTGGCAAGGGCCGGTTGAGGAGCATCCGCTGGTGAACTATCTGGATCACGAAGGCGGTTCACTCTCTAACCCGACGCCGGAACACTTCCTGCCGTTGCTGTATGTACTGGGCGCGTGGGATGGTCAGGAGCCGATTAGCATACCGGTCGATGGCATTGAGATGGGAAGCTTAAGTATGTTGTCGGTGCAGATTGGATAACGTATGCATGCCTTTCCCAAAGAGAAAGGGCCGGGGTGAGGGCTTCCGCTCGCACCCCGGCACACCCGATCACTCGACGAAAATGTGCGGATAGAACCGTGACAGATCCTGCGTGATCAGCGCGCGATCTTCGCGGATGCCAATCCCGGCTGGCTGATCGTTGATGAGCCAGCTGCCAATCAGGGTATAGCTGTCACCAAACTTCGGCAGTTGATAAAACGCCTGGACGATCATTCCTTCCTCGCCGTAAGGCCCTTCAACGGCTTCCAGCGTTTTGCCATTTTCAATAATCGACACGTTCGCCCCTTCGCGGGAGAAGATCGGTTTAACGACGTATTTCTCCATCGGCGGGTGATCGTCTTCCGCAAAGTAAGCCGGCAGCAGATTCGGATGGTTCGGGAACATCTCCCACAGCATCGGCAGCAGGGCTTTGTTGGAGATGATGCTCTTCCACGCCGGCTCCAGCCAGCGCACGCCGGCGTCTTCCAGCTTGGTGGAGAACATTTCACGCAGCATGTATTCCCACGGGTAGAGCTTGAACAGGTTGCTTATCACCTGATCCTGCAGGTCAGTAAACTGACCTTTCTCACCCAGGCCGATATCTTCGATATAGAGAAACTCGGTCGCCACTTCAGCTTCGGCCGCGCAGTCCTGCAGATATTGCACCGTGCCACGGTCTTCTTCCGTGTCGCGGCAGCAAGCAAGGTGCAGCAGATTAAAACCATGCTGTTCGCGCAGTTCAGCGAAACGCTCAATCAGCTTTTCCTGCAGGCTGTTGAACTGGTCGCTGCCTTGCGGCAGGTTGCCGGCATTGGCCTGGTCTTCCAGCCAGATCCACTGGAAGAACGCCGCTTCGTACAGCGAGGTTGGCGTATCAGCATTGTTTTCCAGAAGCTTAGGATCGCCCACGCCGTCCCACGCCAGATCGAGACGTGAGTAAAGCGAAGGCTGGTGGGTTTTCCACGACTGGCGGACGAAACTCCAGGTGTGCTTCGGAATGCGGAACTTCGTCATCAGCGCGTCGCTGTCGATGACTTTATCCACCACTTTCAGGCACATCTGGTGCAGCTCGGCGGTCACCTCTTCCAGTTTCTCCACTTGGGCAAGCGTGAGCTTGTAGTAAGCGTCTTCACACCAGTACGGCTCGCCGTACATGGTGTGGAAGTTAAAACCGTATTCGGTCGCTTTTTCGCGCCAGTCCGGGCGCTCGGTGATACTGACTCGTTCCATGATCAGCCGCCAATTGAGCGAGTGGACGTGCCTGACGCGCTACGCTGCATGCTGGTCTGTTTCGCCACAGACTCACCGAACCCGCCACGGGTAATGGTGCTGGTGGTCGCGGGTTTCGGAGCCATCGCCGTTTTCGGTACGGTTACGGAGCGGCCAGGGGTGGCTGCGCCATAGCCTTTGCCGCTGGCATCGGTATATTGACCATAAGCCGGGCTGGCCGGGTTTTTCGAGCTAAACAGCGGCTGCTGCTGGTAACCCGCACCACCACTCATCAGGCGGCCCATCATGTAACCTGCCATCAGCGGCATCCAGAAACTGCCGCTGGACTGGGCCTGTGCCTGGTTTTCAGGGGCCGTGCCTGCCTGAGCCGGTGCCTGCTGGCACTGACCTTCACCGAACTCTGCCACGCAGTCTTCACGTGAAGCATATTTCGGCGCAGTACGTTCCGCCTCTTTCAGGGCGTTGGTATACGCCGTTTTACACTCTGCGGCGTTGCCGGTTGCAGCAGAGCAGTCGTCCGCGTTTTGATAAAGCGAAACTGTTTCATCGCTTTTCTCACAGCCTGCCAGCATAAAGACAGCCGTGACGGCCAGCGCAACAGGGGTGAGATGACGCGCGTTCCAGCTTTTGCGGAACGAAGCGTGATTGATAGATTTTGTCCGTTTCATCGTTGTCTTCCTGGACCCAGTGGTAATAACGCTCAGGATAGAGGATGAGTGGTTGAAAATGAAGCGATGATGGCCGGAATGAGGGGGATCTTTACGTTGGCTTACGTTCAGGTGTGATTTACGTACGCCCTCTCCCGAAAGGAGAGGGGTATGGCGAAGGCATCAGGCCGCAGTGGGCCCGATGACATGCTTAATTGCGGAACGGATTGTTACCGCTGCTGGCGGGTGCAGTCGTACGTGCGGCAGCTGGCTGCGCGGCAGGTGCAGCACCGTTACCGTTGAAGTTATCAACGGCGGCAACCTGCTCAGGGTTCTCTGGCGCGACATTTTCCGGAGAAGTAGAGACAGGTTTACCCAGGGTGCTGTTCAGCATCTGCAGATCCTGCTCGTTCAACGTACCCAGCGCCTGTTTGATGTTCAGCTGGTTAATCAGGTACTGGTAACGTGCGCTGGAGAGCTGCTGTTTCGCGTTGTACAGCGTGGTGGTCGCGTCCAGGACGTCAACGATGGTACGCGTACCCACGGAGTAACCCGCTTCCATGGCATCAAGAGAGCTCTGCGCAGACACAACGGCCTGTTTATAGGCGTTGATGCTGCTGATAGAGGCATTCACGTTGTTGAAGGACGAACGAACGGTCTGTACCACGTTGCGGTGGGCACTTTCCAGCTGTTCGCTCGCGCCAACAAAGTTGTACTGCGCCTGTTTCACCTGAGAGGTCACCTGGCCGCCCTGGTACAGTGGCAGCGAGAAGTTCAGACCCACTTTGTTCTGACCCATGTTGCTGTCGTCGTACTGGGAGGTGTTCGTTTTAGAACCACTGTAAGTGGTATCAGACACGCCGGTAGACGCGCTCAGGCTCAGGGTCGGCAGGTGGCCGTCCTGTGCCTGACGGATTTGCTCGCGGGCCAGATCCTGGCTCAGACGCGCCTGCAGTAACGTCAGGTTGCGGTTTTCCGCTTCTTTCAGCAGGGCGTTAACGGCCTGCGGTTTATCCGTTTTGAAGCTGTCGACGTTCAGCGACGCCAGCTCAGGGTAGTAATTCCCGGTAACCTGACGCAGGGATTCCAGCGCGTTATCGAGGTTGTTACGTGCAGTCACTTCGTTGGCCAGGACGCTATCGTATTGTGAACGGGCGTTCTGAACGTCAGTGATTGCCACCAGACCCACATTGAAACGCTGGGTGGTTTGATCTAACTGGCGGTAAATCGCCTGTTTCTGCGCTTCGGTGTAGGAGAGCGAGTCAATTGCGCTCAGCACGTTGAAGTATGCGGTGGCGGTGTTCAGGATCAGCGTCTGCTGATCGGTCTGATACGTCACATCCTGGATGCCCGCGCTCTTTTCCTGCAGGGTCAGGGCACGCCATTTGGACATATCAAACAGCGTCTGTGTTAATTGCAGTGAGGCGCTGGTAGCATTGGAGTTAACGCCATTGGCGTCGCGGAAACCGTTGCTGTAGGTATAATCTGCACCTAAACCTAACTGTGGCAGCAATGGGCTACGCGCTTCGTTAATCTTTTCAAACGCAGCATCACGATCGGCCGCTGATTTACGTAAATCAGGGTTGCCCAGACGTGCCTGCTGGTAGACCTGTAACAGGTTTTCCGCCTGGCTCATTGCACTGAAGCCCGTCAGGCTCAGGCCGATAAGGATGGGGAGCAATTTCTTCATTTGCATTCCTTGTTGTGAAGCAGTATTAGCGCTGATCTAATTAAAAAATAATTGCCGATTCTAACAGAATCTTCCATACCAAAAGGTTGGCGTTACGTGCCATCTGGCGGTAATTTGCACCAATCTACCATATAGCCTTACAAACGGCAGCCAAACAGCCTTGAAATTCATAATTTCATCACCATTGCTACCAGGACTCGACTCATGCAAAAACCAGAAAACTTGCCCGTGACATTCGCGAAAAACGATGTAGAAATTATTGCACGAGAAACGCTTTATAGCGGTTTTTTTTCAATGGAACTTTACCGTTTCAGGCATCGCCTGTTTAACGGCGAAATGAGCGGTGAAATCAGACGCGAAATTTTTGAGCGCGGGCATGCGGCAGTCTTGCTACCCTTTGACCCAGTGCGTGATGAAGTCGTGCTGGTGGAGCAGATCCGTATTGCCGCGTATGACGTCAGCGTCAGCCCCTGGCTGCTGGAGATGGTGGCCGGCATGATTGAAGAGGGCGAATCGGTCGAAGACGTTGCCCGCCGCGAGGCGCTGGAAGAGGCGGGGCTGGTGGTTGGCCGGACAAAACCGGTGCTGAGTTATCTGGCAAGCCCAGGCGGCACCAGCGAGCGCTTGTCCATTATGGTGGGCGAAGTGGACGCCACGACGGCGGAAGGGATCCACGGTCTGGCAGATGAAAACGAAGATATTCGGGTTCATGTGGTGAGTCGGGAGCAGGCTTATCAGTGGGTAGAAGAGGGGAAAATCGACAACGCAGCGTCTGTCATCGCTCTGCAATGGCTGCAACTGCATTATCAGACTTTACGAAACGAGTGGAAAAAATGAAGCGTTATACACCTGACTTCCCAGAAATGATGCGCCTGTGCGAAACCAATTTCGCACAATTGCGCCGCCTGCTGCCGAAAAACGACGCACCCGGCGAAACGGTGAGCTATCAGGTGAGCAACGCGCAGTATCGATTAACGATAACAGAATCAACGCGCTACACTACGCTTGTCGAAATTGAACAAACGGCGCCCAGCATTAGCTACTGGAGCCTGCCGTCGATGACGGTGCGCCTTTACCATGACGCGATGGTCGCTGAAGTGTGTTCAAGCCAGCAGATCTTTCGCTTCAAAGCGCGGTATGATTATCCGAATAAAAAGTTGCATCAACGCGACGAAAAGCATCAAATTAACCAGTTTTTAGCCGACTGGCTAAGATATTGTTTAGCACATGGAGCAATGGCGATTCCGGTTTGTTAGCGTCATAAACCTACCTAAGGACACCATTTGGAAAGCCTGTTGAACCTGACTGTTGCTGGTGGGGCACCAGTCAGGATATTACAAATCACCGATACCCACCTTTTTGCCGAAAAGCATGAAACTCTGCTTGGGGTGAATACCTGGGAGAGCTATCAGGCGGTACTTAGCGCCATTCACGCTGAAAATCGCCCATGCGATCTGATTGTCGCGACGGGCGATCTGGCGCAGGACCAATCCTCCGCGGCCTACCAGCATTTCGCTGAAGGCATCGCGAGTTTTAGCGTGCCTTGCGTCTGGCTACCGGGAAATCACGATTTCCAGCCTGCCATGTACAGCTCTCTGCAGGATGCGGGGATCTCTCCGGCAAAATGTGTTTTTGTGGGTGACCACTGGCAGATCCTGCTGCTGGACAGCCAGGTCTTTGGCGTCCCACACGGTGAGTTAAGCGACTTTCAACTCGACTGGCTTGAGACCAAATTGTCTGCCGAACCTGAACGTCATACGCTGCTGTTGCTGCATCATCATCCTTTGCCGGCGGGCTGTAGCTGGCTTGATCAACACAGCCTGCGCAACTCTGCCGCGCTGGACAGAGTGCTGGCGAAATTCCCGCGGGTGCAGAATCTCCTGTGCGGACACATTCATCAGGAACAGGATCTCGACTGGAATGGCCGCCGACTGCTGGCCACGCCCTCGACCTGCGTTCAGTTCAAGCCGCATTGCGCAAACTTTACCCTGGACACCATCGCACCGGGCTGGCGCTGGCTCGAACTGCATCCCGATGGCCTGCTCACCACGGAAGTCTGCCGTTTAACCGGCGCAAAATTCCGCCCGGACACCGCTTCAGAAGGCTATTGATGTCTACGCTCCTCTATCTGCACGGATTCAACAGTTCGCCGCGCTCCGCGAAAGCGACGCAGTTTCGCCAGTGGCTGAGCGAACATCACCCGCACGTTGAGATGATCGTCCCACAACTGCCGCCTTACCCGGCGGAAGCCGCAGAAATGCTGGAATCGGTTGTGATGGAACACGGCGGCGAATCGTTCGGCGTGGTCGGTTCTTCGCTGGGCGGATATTACGCCACCTGGCTCTCGCAATGTTTTATGCTGCCTGCGGTGGTGGTTAACCCGGCGGTTCGGCCATTTGAGCTGCTGCGGGACTTTCTCGGGCAAAACGAGAACCCCTACACCGGCCAACAATATGTGCTAGAGTCACGCCATATTTACGATCTCAAAGTTATGCAGGTAGACCCGCTTGAAGCGCCCGATCTTATCTGGTTGCTGCAACAGACGGGTGATGAAGTGCTGGATTACCGCCAGGCAGTGGCGTATTACGCATCCTGCCGCCAGACTATAGAAGAAGGCGGAAACCATGCTTTCACGGGCTTTGAGAATCATTTCACCCAGATTGTCGATTTTCTTGGACTGCACAGCCACTGACAATCAATGCGAACTGCTAGTTTAAATCATGACGCAAACCTATAACGCTGATGCCATTGAGGTACTCACCGGGCTTGAGCCGGTTCGCCGCCGCCCTGGGATGTACACCGATACGACACGCCCAAACCATCTGGGCCAGGAAGTTATTGATAACAGTGTGGATGAAGCGTTGGCTGGCCATGCCAAACGCGTTGACGTCATCCTCCATGCCGATCAGTCGCTGGAAGTCATCGACGACGGACGCGGCATGCCGGTGGATATCCACCCGGAAGAGGGGGTGCCAGCCGTTGAGCTGATCCTCTGTCGTCTTCATGCGGGCGGTAAGTTCTCCAACAAAAACTACCAGTTCTCGGGTGGTTTGCACGGCGTGGGGATCTCCGTGGTTAACGCCCTGTCCAGACGCGTGGAAGTCAATGTCCGCCGCGACGGTCAGGTGTATAACATCGCCTTTGAAAACGGCGAGAAGGTGCAGGATCTGCAGGTCGTCGGCACGTGCGGCAAGCGCAATACCGGAACCAGCGTCCACTTCTGGCCTGACGAAAGCTTCTTCGACAGTCCTCGTTTCTCTGTTTCACGCCTGACGCACCTGCTGAAAGCCAAAGCGGTACTGTGCCCTGGCGTGGAAATTACCTTTAAAGATAACGTCAACAACACCGAACAGACCTGGCGCTATGAAGACGGTCTGAACGACTATCTGTGCGAAGCCGTTAACGGCCTGCCAACCCTGCCGGAAAAACCGTTTGTCGGTAATTTCACCGGTGATACGGAAGCGGTGGACTGGGCGCTGTTGTGGCTGCCAGAAGGCGGCGAGCTGCTGACCGAAAGCTACGTCAACCTGATCCCGACCATGCTTGGCGGTACGCACGTCAACGGTCTGCGTCAGGGGTTGCTGGATGCAATGCGCGAGTTCTGCGAATACCGCAACATTCTGCCCCGCGGCGTGAAGCTGTCGGCGGAAGATATCTGGGATCGCTGCGCCTACGTCCTGTCGGTGAAGATGCAGGATCCACAGTTCGCCGGTCAGACCAAAGAACGTTTGTCCTCACGTCAGTGTGCGGCGTTCGTCTCCGGCGTGGTCAAAGATGCTTTCACCCTGTGGCTGAACCAGAACGTGCAGGCCGCCGAGATGCTGGCAGAAATGGCCATTTCCAGCGCCCAGCGACGCCTGCGTGCTGCCAAGAAGGTGGTGCGTAAAAAACTGACCAGTGGCCCGGCGCTTCCGGGCAAGCTGGCGGACTGTACCGCGCAGGATCTGAACCGCACCGAGCTGTTCCTCGTGGAAGGGGACTCGGCAGGAGGCTCTGCCAAGCAGGCGCGCGATCGTGAGTATCAGGCGATCATGCCGCTCAAGGGTAAGATCCTGAACACCTGGGAAGTGTCGTCGGATGAAGTGCTGGCCTCGCAGGAAGTGCATGATATCTCCGTTGCGATCGGTATCGATCCGGACAGCGACGATCTGAGCCAGCTGCGCTACGGTAAGATCTGTATCCTCGCGGATGCGGACTCCGATGGTCTGCACATCGCCACGCTGCTGTGCGCGCTGTTTGTGAAGCACTTCAGGACGCTGGTGAAAAACGGTCACGTCCACGTGGCGCTGCCGCCGCTCTACCGTATCGACCTCGGCAAAGAGGTCTACTACGCGCTGACGGAAGAGGAAAAAGCGGGCGTACTGGAACAGCTCAAGCGTAAGAAGGGCAAACCGAACGTGCAGCGCTTTAAAGGGCTGGGCGAGATGAACCCGATGCAGTTGCGCGAAACCACGCTGGATCCAAACACCCGCCGCCTGGTGCAATTGACCATCAGCGACGAAGACGAACAGCAAACCAACGCCATGATGGATATGCTGCTTGCCAAGAAGCGTTCGGAAGACCGACGCAACTGGCTGCAGGAAAAAGGCGATATGGCGGATATTGAGGCCTGATGCCCTCTCTTTACCCCTCTCCCACCGGGAGAGGGGATGGAACGAAGGCCCGGTAGGCGCTAGCGCCACCGGGCTTTTTTACATCAAAATTCCATCTTCACCGTAAACTGCACTTCACGTGGATCGCCTGGCTGGTTACCGAGGTTATTGGTCGCAATCGACGAGGTGTAGTAGGTCTTATCAAACAGGTTCTTCACGTTGACCTGCAGCGTCACCGGATACTGTAGCTTCATTTTATAGGCCGCAAAGGCATCAGCAACAACGTACCCTGGCAAATAATAATCCGCACCGTTGGTCGCGGAGCGACGGCTCACGCCGTGTCCACCGCCGCCAATTGTCAGGGTATTCCCGCCGATGACATTGTGAATATCGTACGTCAGGAACAGCGAACCGGTATGGCGCGGCACGTTTGGTAGCGGTTTGCCGGCGTAATCCGGGTCTTCCAGCACTTTCGCATCGGTGTAGCCATAGCTGGCAATAATATTGGTGTTCTCGGTCAGAGAGCCAGCCAGATCCACTTCCACGCCCTGCGAGCGCACGCGGCCAGCGGTTTTAGCAATGTTTTCACCCGCCACGCTTTCGGTGTACAGCACGTTGCGCTTGTGGATATCAAACAACGCGATGTTGGCGGTAATGCCGTTGAACAGGTCAAATTTAGCGCCGACTTCGTAGGCATTGGACGTTTCTGGCGGCAGGTCGCCAATGTAGCTCGCGATGGACGATTGCGGCATAAACGTCTGGGCGTAGTTAGCAAACAGCGAGACGGATGGCGTGAGCTTATAGACCAGCCCCAGCTTCGGCGTCCACTGCTCGTCGCGGCTGTCGGTATTGACGTTGAATGGTCTGCCCTTGCCCGCGTACTGGGTGTAGTACTGATAACGCAGCCCGGCGACGGCAATCCATTTATCCGTCAGGTACAGGGCGTCCTGAGCGTAAGCGGAGTAACTCTCCTGCTTGAGCGTCTGATCGCTGTCCGCGGCGGAAACGGTCGTACACTTGCTCAGATTGCCGTAAGACGGATGGTAAATATTGAAATCTTTTACATTCTTACAGCGAATCATATCCGTGCGCAGCAGGTCGTAATTCTCATACGACACGCCGGTCAGGATCTCATTGTAAAAGCCCGCGATATCCACGTTCCCTTGCAGGTCTGCACGGGTGGAATGCATGCGCTGCGTTGAGCCTTGCGTCGCATCCACACGGCGGGTCAGGTTGCCGGTTTTCGCGTCATAGGCCATTACCCGCGCCTGGTTATCGCTGTATTTATCCTGGCTGTAGCTGTAATCGAACTTCGCCGTCCACTGGCTGTTAAGGCGGTATTCCGCGTTGAGCTGCGCCAGATCGGACTGGCCATCGGTAATGTTGAACGGCTCGTCAAACCGGGTTTTACGGTCAACATTCACCGGCTGTTTGGTCGTGAGATCGAAGATCGTACCGCGATCGAACGGCGTCTTATAATCACGATGTGAATAGAGCACGGTCACGGTGGCGTCATCACCAAACCAGGTCAGCGAGGGCGCGATAAAGGTGCTGCGCGCCTTGCCGAAACTTCGCCAGTAATCTTCGTCCTGGTACTCGCCCGTCAGGCGGTAAGCCAGGCGCGTTCCTTCAATGGGACCCGTGACATCGACCTGGCCGGTACCGCCGCCAAAACTTGAGGAGGTGCCCGAGATCGAACCGCCAAACTGTTTTTCCGGGCGTCGGGTGACCACATTGATAAGCCCTCCCGGATCGAGGATGCCGTACAGCGTTGAGGCCGGTCCCTTGAGGACTTCCACACGCTCGGTGGCCGCGTTAAAGCTGCGCGGCAGCACGGTGCGCAGGCCGTTGGTCATGATTGAGCCGTCGCGGTTCGCGCCAAATCCACGGCGTACAAACGCATCCTGCGTGCCGCCCAGCGTGTTGGTCTGCACCACGTTACTGACGTTATAGAGGGCTTCATCCAGCGTGGTAGCGTGCTGATCTTCCAGCACTTTATCGCTGACAGTATTTACCACCTGCGGGATATCCAGCATCGGCATGTTGGTCAGCGTGGCGGTGGAGGTGTTCAGCGGCTGATAGCCGTTGGTGGCATCGGCCACGGCATTAGGATCGGCGGTGACGGTAAGCGTTTCGCCGTCCTGAGCCGCGGTGTTGTCTGCTGCCTGCACCAGCGGCGCCATAAACAGCAGTGAAAAGAGCGCGCGCCCTTTTACCCCAGAGAGTGAAGGAGTGAACGTAGCCATTACATCTGTTTTCCCGAAATATCCCGCGAATGAAGCGTCACGGAAGAATGTGTGAGTCATTGCCCTTTACGGTCTGCTCGTTAGCCATCGCTGGCATCGAACATGTAATTGAGAATCATTCAATCATGCGCTGATGTAGTAGTAAATGGAAAAAAGCAAAAATCGACTACAGCGGTACTTCCGCTCTGATGCTTAGCGAGGTAAGTAATTAACCTGTTGAAAATAAATTAATTAATGCGTTTGGCGGTTTTCCCGTTCCTGCACGATAACCCTGGGGTTTTAAGGGTGTTTCTTCTCTTGACTACTACATGGCGCAGCGGCAAACTCTCAAAAGAGAATGAGTTTTATTTTTATTTGTTAGTTTTTTATTAAGTTGGCGTTCACGTGGCTCACAACACGAATAAGTCAGGGCTGGTTCTTGAAAACCTCTCTGCTGGCTATCAGAAAAAAATCATCGTCGATGAGATCTCGCTTGCGATCCCCCCACAGAAAATAACCGTTCTGGTGGGCGCGAACGGCTGTGGAAAATCCACGCTACTGAGCACGATCGCACGTCTGCTGCAACCGCTCGGGGGAGCTGCGCTGCTGGATGGCAAAGCCATTCATCAACAGCCAACCAAAGCGGTCGCCCGTCAGCTGGGCATTCTGCCGCAGTCACCGCTGTTGCCGGAAGGGTTAACCGTGTTTGAGCTGGTTTCGCGCGGGCGTTTCCCCTGGCAAAATTTTATGCGCCAGTGGAGTGACGAAGACGAGCAGGCCGTGGAAGAGGCACTGCGCCTGACCGGTACGGCGGAGTTTGCCCATTTGCCGGTGGAAAGCCTTTCCGGCGGCCAGCGTCAGCGCTGCTGGATTGCGATGGCGCTGGCGCAGCAAACGCCCTATATCCTGCTCGACGAGCCGACAACGTTTCTTGACCTCCGCTATCAGGTGGAAATCCTTGAACTGCTGCATACGCTGACCCGTCAGCACGGGCGCACCGTCGTGGTGGTGCTGCACGATCTTAACTTCGCGGTGAACTACGGTGATTCCCTGGTCTTTTTACGCCAGGGGAAAGTAGAGGGCGTGCTTCACGAGGGTGATACCTGTACGCCGGAACTGATCAAAGCGGTGTTTGAGGTTGACGTACATATGTCAGTTAATCCGCTCACCGGCAAACCGTTCTTCATGCCGTTTCGCCAGGTCGCAGAAAAATCATGATGCGAACGTCACTGGCTTTTCTGCTCTTTGCGCTACTGCTGGTGATGGGCGCAATTGCACACCTGGGCACGGGCGCGCGCGTTATTTCTCCCCTGACGGTCGTGCAGGCTTTTGTCGATTTCGACCCGCGCAATTTCGACCATAACATCATTATCAGGCTGCGCCTGTTACGCCTCCTTGCGGCCATGCTGACCGGCGCTGCACTTGGCGTGGCAGGCGTCTTGCTGCAGTCCGTTATTCGTAACCCGCTGGGCGAGCCGCATATTCTGGGGCTGAATGCCGGTGCCGCGCTGGCCGTCGTGCTGACAAGCGCACTCGGGTTCACCCTGCCGTTTGGTCGCCCGCTGATTGCCGCCGCCGGCGCCGCCGCGCTGTTTCTGCTGGTACTGATGCTCTCCTCTTCGGGACGCGGCGGGTTGACGCCGATGAAAGTCACCTTGTGCGGGGTGGCGATGTCGGCGTTCGCCTCCTCGATTACCGCCACGGTCCTGATCCTTGATGAGCAGACGCTTCTCGCCTTACGCACCTGGCTGGCGGGGGATTTGGCCGGAATAACAGAAAGAACGCTTCGCAGCGCTTCGTGGGCCGCTGGCGCGGGTTTCGCCCTTGCGCTCTGGCTGTCGCGGTCACTCAATATGCTGGCACTGGGGGATCGGATGGCCCAGGGGCTTGGCGTATCGCTTCTCAGGACGCGCCTGTTCGCGCTGCTGGCAATCGCGCTGCTGTGCGGCGCGGCAGTCTCCGTTGCCGGGCCGATTGGTTTTATTGGCCTCGTGGTGCCACAGCTGATACGGCGTCTGGTGACGGTGGATCTGCGCGTGATGGTGCCGCTTTCAGCCCTGTGTGGAGGGTTGGTTTTGCTGCTGGCGGATCTCGCCGCCCGCACGCTGTTTACCCCTTATGAACTGGCGACCGGCATTATGACCGCGCTGGTCGGTGCTCCCGTCTTTATCTTTATGGCCTCGAGGGCGTTCAAATGAGCCGGGCCGGACTGCGCGCGTTGCGTATTGGCACCTTTTCTACGCTGGTACGCCCGAGGGCGCTGGCCTGCCTTGCGCTGATTTCGCTCGCGGCCTTTATCCTGCTCGGGTTTGGCCTGACGCACGGCTCGCTGCCGATCCCGACGTCGGCCATCGGACGGGCGCTGCTGTATCCGCAAAGTCTGGAGGCGGATACGCGCTACATCGTGATGGATATCCGCCTGCCGCGTCTGCTGATGGCGGTGTTATGCGGTGCCATGCTCGGCATGGCGGGGGCAGCGATGCAGTCTGTCACTCGTAATGGCCTTGCCGACCCGGGGCTTATCGGCGTGAAAGAGGGATGTAGCGCGGCGGTGCTGGTGCTGATTTTTCAGTTCCCGGCGCTCAGCCTGGCCTGGCGACCGCTGGCGGGAATGGCGGGGGGCATACTCACCGCGCTGCTGGTGGTGGCGCTGGCGCGCGATATTTCGCGGCCGCGATTTATCCTGACGGGGATCGGCGTTTCCTGGGCGTTTGCCGCGGCAATGGGGGTCTTCATGACCACCGCCGACGTGCGTGACGTGCAGACGGCGATGCTGTGGCTGGCGGGAAGCCTGCATGCAGCAAACTGGACGCTGGTGGTCATTGCGGCAGCCTGGACGCTGCCGGCATTTGCGCTATTGCTGTTGACCGCGCGCGCCGCAGACGTGGCCCTGATGGGCAACCCCACCGCAACGGGGCTTGGCGTACACACCTCACGGCTGGCGCTGCTGCGCGTGCTTGCCCCGGTGGTGCTGACCGCGGCCTGCGTCTCCTGCGTGGGCAGTATCGGTTTTGTGGGACTGATTGCGCCACATATGGCACGCCTGCTGCTGCGCGGCGGACAAACCGCGCTGCTGGCGGGAAGTGCCGTGCTGGGTGCGCTGCTGGTTCTGCTGGCAGATAACGTCGGACGTCTGGCTTTCCTGCCGCTGCAGCTGCCGGCAGGCGTAGTCATTTCATTGATTGGCGGACCGTTTTTCCTGCTGCTGCTCTGGCAGCGACGGGACAGATTTTAGGGGATGGAGATGCGTATACTTTTTTCGATGTTGTTGCTGGTGGGGTTTACCGTGAGTGCGGCGGAGCCGACGCAGACGTTTACCGACGATCTGAACCGCAAGGTGACTGTGCCCCTTCACCCAAAGCGGATTGTCTCGCTGCACGATCTGGATATCACCATTCCGCTGATTGAGCTCGGCGTGCCGCCAGTGGCAAGCCACGGGCGCACGCGGCCGGACGGTAGCCATTTTCTGCGCGCCAGCGGCATGCTGACGGGCGTTGATTTTGATAACGCCGACATCAAATTTATCGGCTCCGCGGATATCGACATCGAGGCCATCGCCGCTGCAAAGCCGGATCTGATCATCACCGAACCGACCCGTAACACGCCGGTTGAACAGCTGGAGAAAATTGCCCCGACGGTGAGTATCGATCATCTCGATGGCGGCGCGCCGGAGATCTACCGCAAGCTGGCACAGCTCACGGGCACTGAAGCCCGGCTGAAGATCCTTGAACGTCGCTATCAGGAGCAGATTAACGCCCTGAAAGCGACCATCGACACCCGCAACATCACCGTGTCGGTGATACAGGCCAACCAGGGCAAAATCAACGCCATGCACAGCTACCACTCGCTGGGGCGCGTGCTGCGCGACGCAGGATTCACATTCCCGCCGCTGATTGAGTCCATCCCTGACGGCGGTCGAATTGACGTCAGCGCCGAGCGTCTGCCCGAGCTGGATGCAGATTTTGTCTTTGCCACCTGGCGCGGGGATACCGGCGGCAAACCGCAGGATGAGCTGGCAGCGATGGATGCTGTGATGCCTGGCTGGTGTCAGTTCCTCAATGCCTGTCGCACCGGCCACTACATACTGATCTCCCGTGAAGAGGCCATCTCGAACTCCTTTGCCTCCTTAGGACTGATGGCCGCCCAGGTGCAGTCGCAGATTGTCGGTCGACCGCTGCCGGAGGCGTCACAGTGATCAGAAAAGACAAAGCCCGGGTTGATGTCTATGGCGACCGCTTTCGCTCGCGGGGGCACCAGCTCACGCCGCGCCTGCTGCAGGTTGCGCGTTACATCAATGAAAACCGCGAAGCGGTGATGGAGCAGACGGCGATGGAGATTGCCGCGTTGCTGAAAACCTCGGACGCTACGGTGGTTCGCGCCATTCAGGCTCTTGGCTTTGCCGGGCTGCGTGACCTGAAGCAGACTCTGGAGCAGTGGTTTGGGCCGGTGGTCTCCTCCAGCGAAAAAATGTCCACCACGGTGAATACGCTCACCAGCGACGTGAACGCGAGCATCGATTTTGTGCTGGAAGGGCATCAGCATACCTGTGACGTGCTATCCGAGCCGCACAACCGCTACGCAATGGCGCAGGCGGTGTCGTTGCTGGCGCAGGCACGTCAGGTCGCGATCTTTGGGATTGGGGCTTCCGGCATTCTGGCCGAGTACACTTCCCGGCTGTTCAGCCGTATCGGCCTGCCCGCTATTGCGCTCAACCGCACCGGCATTGGTCTGGCAGAGCAACTGATAGCCTTACAGCGCGGCGACGTGCTGGTGATGATGGCGCAAAAATCGGCCCACCGGGAAGGACAAACCACGCTGCGTGAAGCGAAACGGCTGAGTATTCCCACGATACTGCTGACCAATGCTACGGACTCGCGCTTCAGCAAAGAGGCCAGCGTGGTGATCCACGTTCCGCGCGGCGGTGAAAAGGGCAAAATTCCGCTCCACGGCACGGTGCTGCTGTGTCTGGAGATGATCATTTTGTCTGTAGCGTCAACGGAGCCCCAGCGCACCATCAGATCGATGAAGCGCATTAACGAATTTCATCGCGGGTTAAAACCGGGCAAGAAGAGCGGGTGAGGGGTTCACGCCGCGCCATGATTTTTCCGGTACTGCAGCGGCGTCTCACCAATTCCTTTTTTAAAGGCGCTGATAAACCACGTCACGTCGGAAAATCCCACCTGCGCGGCAATCTCACGCACGCTGGCATCACTGTGCAGCAAGTACTCGCAGGCTTTTCGCAGCCGTAGCGTATTCAGATAGTCGTGGATCTTCTCGCCTGTTTCCGCATGGAATTTTCGCGATACATAGCTGCGTGATTTTCCCAGCTCAGCCGCCAGCGCATCCAGGCGAAATTTCTCCCGATAGTGCTCATCCAGCCAGAACATCACCTGGCTTGCCACCCCCTGACTGCTCCCCGGGGCACCGTCGTTATCATCCGGCAGCATGGCAAACAGGCTAATCAACAGCCCGGCAATGTTTTCGCTGTTCAGCGGCGGCTGATAACAGCCAAGAAGATAATCGATATGCTTCTGGCAATGCGCCAGGTCAGCGACCCAGGCCTCGCCGCCACGACGAGACAGCTTCTGCAGACGCTGCTGAGCCTGCGGAAAATCACGCAGGGTTTTCAGTACGGCATGCTGGTCGAGATGAATAATGGTGCGCCTGTAAAGGGCCTCTGCCTTCTCGTCCACCATCACCTTATGCAGGGTAAACGGTGGAAAGAAAAACAGCCGCCCGGGGCGCATGGTGTAATGACGGTTATCGACAATCGCCACGCCAAAGCCTTCTTCCACATAGAGAATTTCCAGACACTGATGCCAGTGGTGATAGCGCACCGTATTGGCGAACAGGCGGCTAAACGACACCACGGTGTCATTTAAGGTAATCAGCTCCAGATGATCGGATGTTGGCGTGTCGCGCATAGTGCAATAAAACTCAACTTTTTCCCGTCAGAATCTCTTTATAAACCACCTTTTTAAATTTTCTTAACTGCGGGTTTATTCATCGCTCTTAGCTGTGACATGGCTAACATTTCTGCCCCGTGCGGATTCACTATGCTTTGCCGCAGTTGATTACGAGGGTGAGCGTATGTGGGCGGCAAACAAAGAAAAATCAAATCCGTTGTCTTCACGCCAGGATATCGTGGCGTCACTGAATACTCTGTTGAGTGCGCTGGATAAGGCGTTTGCGCCGGACAGTTCACGATTTTCGCTGGGCGAAACCTGTGCGCATTACAGCACGGATATCGCGCAGATGGAGGGACTCTCACGTGCGCTATGGGGGCTGTTTCCGCTGCTGGCATCCGGCGATGCCAGCCCCTTTTGCGAAAAATACCTTACCGCGATCAAACTCGGCACCGATCCGCACAGTGACGGTTACTGGGGCGAAACCGGCCCCTACGATCAGCGTCTGGTCGAAATGGCGGCCTACGGTCTGGGGCTTGCCCTGCTGGGGGATAAACTCACCGCGCACTTCACCGGGCGCGAGGTCATGAACCTGCACGCATGGCTCAACCAGATCGCCCATGCGCAAATGCCGGACAGCAACTGGAACTACTTTGCCATTATGGTGCAGCTCGGTTTTAAGCGCGCCGGGCTGCCGTATGACCAGACGGCGATTGACCGACGGTTTGCGATGATGGAGGCCTATTACCTGGGCGATGGCTGGTATTCCGACGGGCCGGGGCGGCCGAAAGACTATTACATCTCGATGGCATTCCATTTCTACGGCCTGATTTACGCCACCCTGAGCGGTGACGAGGAGAGGGCGCAGGTGCTGCGAGCGCGTTCGCGCCTGTTCGCCGAAGACTTTATCTACTGGTCAGCCGCCGACGGTGCCTCGGTACCGTTTGGTCGCAGCCTGACCTATCGCTTTGCAATGGTCGCCTTCTGGAGTGCCGTCGCCTTTTCCGGTCTGGAGGTGTTCACCCCGGGGATTGTGAAGGGCATCGTGCTGCGCCATCTGCGCTGGTGGCAGCAACAGCCCATCACCGATCGGGACGGCATTCTGACCCTCGGTTTTGCTTACCCGAACCTGGCGATGTGTGAGGACTATAACGCCCCCGGCTCGCCATACTGGGCGCTGAAAACCTACCTGATTCTGGCGATGCCGGAGGACCATCCGTTCTGGCAGGCTGAAGAGCAGCCGCTGCCCGCGCTTGCGGAAAAACGCGTCATCCCGCATGCACAGCAGATCCTGATGCATGCCGGTCAGTCGCAGCACGTCACCCTGCTTACCGCCGGGCAGCTTGAGCTGAATAACTACGTGAATACGGAAGCCAAATACACCAAATTTGCCTACTCCAGCCGCTTTGGTTTCACGATTGAGCGCGGACGGTTTGGCCTGAAACATGCCGCCTGCGACTCCATGCTGCTGCTGGCAGACGGGGATAACTATTTCCGCGGGCGCCGCGAGTGTGAAGCGGTGCGGGTCACTGACGATTATCTCTACTCACGCTGGTCTCCGTGGCATGACGTCCATATCGAAACCTGGCAAGTGCCGTTTGGTGAGTGGCACCTGCGCCTGCACCGTATCAACAGCGCCCGTCGACTGAATACGGCGGAGGGCGGTTTTGCGGTGATGAACACCGAACCGCAGATCCGTGAGAACGGATGCTGGCTTGTCGCCGGTAACGGCACCAGCGTGCTGGTCGATCTCTCTCCGGTGGTTAACCGTGAACCGGACAGCATTGTCACACCGCCGAACAGCAGCATTATGTTCCCGGAATGCGCTGCCATTCCGCTGTTGAAAACCACGCTTGCGCAGGGGGAGAGCTGGCTCTGTTGTGCCGCCGTCGCCGGCGAAAGCCAGCCGGTTATGGCAGTCCCACAACTGAATATTAGCGAGAACCGGGTTGTTATCCGCGAGCCCGGCAGTGAGCGACAGCTGTCGTTCTCATTATAAAAACTCTGACCCTACACGTCGGCGAGGATGATATGAAAAAGACCGCTACAACAAACAGAACTGAATATTACAAAATCAGCAGTTTTATATTTCTCTATTTCTTTACCTGGTCTGCCAGTATTGGCCTGCTGGCTATCTGGTTAGGCCAGAAAGCGAACCTCAGTGGTTCGGTGATTGGTACCGTATTTGCGGTGAACGGTATTTTCTCCGTCATTCTGAAGCCCATCTATGGCTATATTCTCGATAAGATCGGCATGAGCAAATACCTGCTCTATTTTGTGGTGGCAATGTCTGCCCTGATGGCGCCGTTCTTTATTTATGTCTATCAGCCGCTATTAATGTCCAACACGCTGCTGGGGATTATTATTGGCGCACTCTATTTAAGCTTTGCCTGGTATGCGGGCGTGGCGGCGTGCGAATCCTATTCTGACCGGTTTAGCCGTTTAAACGGTATGGAGTTTGGTCAGATCCGGATGTGGGGCTCCCTTGGCTGGGCAGTGGCGTCCTCCTTCTCCGGCCTGCTGTTTAATCTCTCCCCAGCGTATAACTTTATTATGGGCAGCGTGGCATCGGTGGTGATGCTGATCGTCCTGTTGAGCCTGAAAGTGAACACTAACTCCGCACATGCCGGCGAAGTGCTGACGAAAGAGAAAATTGCCCCGTCAGACGTTTACGCGCTGCTGCGTAACCGTAAATTCTGGGCCTTCTGTCTGTACGTGGCCGGTGTGGCGTGGATGATGTTTATCGCCGAGCAGCAGTTTTCGCGCTATTTCGTGACCTTCTTTGATGATATTCACCAGGGCAATGCGGTGTTTGGTTATCTGGGGACCGTGCAGTCGGGAATGGAGTTTGTCATGTATATGGTGATCCCGCTGCTGGTGAACGCTATTGGTGCCAAACGTGGGCTGTTAATTGTCGGGCTGGTGGTCGGTGCGCGTCTGATTATTTCCGGTCTGTGTGATTCACATCTGTTAATTTCCATTCTTAAGCCGCTGTACGGTCTGGAAATTTGTCTGCTGCTGGTCTCCGTCTTTAAATATATTGCCGAACATTTCGATAAGCGCGTTAACGCCACCATGTATTTGCTGGGATATCAGGCGATGCTGTACGTCGGCAATGTCGTGGTCTCGTCGCCTGCCGGCTATATGTATGACCGCATTGGTTTCGAGAACACCTATATCATCATGGGCGCCACGGCGCTGATCTTCACGTTTATTTCTGCCTTTACGTTATCTGCCTGCCAGAGTAAATGGCGCGGCCCCCGCGCGCTGAACGTAGCAGAACCCTCATCACGATAATTAAGCCGTCAAAGAAGGAACCGAAATATGTTAAGTCGTATCGCAGAGGAACGCCTGCCCGCTATCCCCGTGCCCGTTGATTCGCGCGTATTCCGCGATGAACTGAGTTCAGCGCGCGACCATGTCCTCGCGCTGATTAGCCGCCATTTAACGGCGTTTGGTGAGCAGTTCCCGGCGGAAACCTGCCAGCAGGGTTTTTATCCGCTGACCGACAACGTGGAGTGGACCACCAGCTTCTGGACCGGGCAGCTGTGGCTGGCGTGGGAGATGAGCGGCGAAGCGAAATTCCGCGCGATGGCGGAAAAACATGTGCGCTCGTTTGGCCTGCGTATCGCCGGGCGCCACGACACTAACACCCACGATCTGGGCTTTTTGTATACGCTCTCCTGCGTGGCGGCCTGGCGACTGACCGGTAACCGTGAGGCGCGTGGCTTCTCGCTGCTGGCGGCGGAGGCGCTGCTGGAGCGCTTCCACGAGAAGGCAAAAATTATTCAGGCGTGGGGCGATCTGGCTGACCCGGAACAGGCCGGGCGGATGATTATCGACTGTAATATGAACCTGCCGCTGCTCTACTGGGCGAGCGAACAGACGGGCGATCCGCGCTTTGCCGATGCCGCCAAAGCACACGTGATGCAGGCAGCGAGGTACCTTATCCGTGAAGATGCCTCAACGTTCCACACCTACTATATGGATGTGCACACCGGCGCGCCGCGCTACGGCAATACTCAGCAAGGCTATGCCGATGACTCCTGCTGGTCACGCGGGCAGGCGTGGGGAATTTACGGCTTCCTGTTGAGCTACATCTATACCGGTGATGCGACGATGATTGCCCTGTCGAAACGGCTGGCGAACTACTTCCTCAACCGTCTGCCGGAAGATTACGTCTGCCACTGGGACCTGGCGCTGGTCGGCACGGATGCGCTACGCGACGCGTCCTCGGCGGCGATTGCGGTATGTGGCCTGCTGGAGCTGGTGAAGCACCTGCCGGTGACCGACCCGGATCGCGAGCAGTATTCTGAATGGGCAAAAGGAATGATGTCGTCACTGACGAAACACTACCTGATGGGCAAAGATGAGAAGGGAACTGGGCTGCTGAAGCACTCCGTTTATCATCTGGCAAGCAATAAAGGCGTGGACGAGTGCGCGAGCTGGGGGGACTACTTCTACGTGGAGGCGTTGGTCAGGTTTACCCAAAGCTGGAAGTTGTACTGGTAATATGCCTCCCTGACCCTCTCCCGGAAGGGGGAGGGCAGGAATCAGGAACTGGGTAAACTTACACCCCTTGCTCCAGAATGCGGATATGCGTTTCCAGCACATCGCCCTTCACCGCGTCGCTCCACGCTTTCATGTGCGCGGTCTGCAGGTGGGCTTCAAGATGGGCCACGGTTTCCCACTGCTCAATCATAATGATCGAGTCTGGGGCCGTAGCCTGGAAGCTGGCGGTGGTGGTGGCGTCGACCATCGGCGCGTAGCCGTGGCAGCCTTCTTCCTTCAGTACAGTGGGGATAATTTTCACGAACTCATCCAGCACCGCCTGGCGGTGATGTTGGCCTGGACGAGTACGGATTTCAGCAATAACAGTAAGCATGGTTAACTCCTTCTAATTCCAGGTTACCAGTTAAGCAAAAATTTCCGCGAGATGCTTGCGATATTCTGCGATATAGCGCGGGACGTCAGGCATTTTGATGACGTCGTTAACGATAAAGGTTGGCAGCGGCGTCATTCCGAGGAACTGGTTAGCTTTGTGGAACGGCAGATACGCGCCGTCAACGCCCACCCCTTCGAAGAACTGATCTTTCTCGGTGAACGCTTCCAGCGGTGCGTTCCAGGTCAGGGACAGCATATATTTTTTGCCCTGAATCAGGCCGCCAGAACCGTATTTTTTGGATGCATCGGAGCGGGTGCGACCGTCGCTGGCGTACAGTGCGCCATGGCCTTCGGTGAAGACATCATCCATGTATTTTTTCACGGTCCAGGGGGCGCCCATCCACCAGCCAGGCATCTGCCAGATAATCACGTCAGCCCACAGGAAGTTCTGCACTTCCGCGTTGACATCGTAATCGCTGTCCGCGCGCACGACCTTAACATCATGCCCGGCGTCGCGCAGAAAACCGTCCGCGACCTCGGTCAGGGTGTCATTCAGCTGGCCTTTAGAGTGCGCAAATTCTTTTGCACCGTTGATAATCAGAATGTTGCTCATGAGGTGTCCTCGAAGATGAAAGTATGGCGAGGATTCTACGCGCGCGAGCGATGCGGTTAAATGAGCAAAATGTGCAAAGTCTTTTGCATTAAACGCAATAATCCCTTACCAGCTGACCTTCACTTCGAAGCCGCCTTCTGCCGCATTGCCCAGCGCGACGCGCATACCATGCAGGGCGGCAATGCGCCTGACGATAGATAACCCCAGGCCGCTACCCGTTGCATCCTGTCCCGGTGGGCGATAAAAACGCTCGCCAATACGCGCCAGCGCATCGGTGGAAACGCCGGGGCCGGTGTCACGCACGGTAAAACGCCGGGTGTCCAGCGTGACGTCCACCACGCTGCCATGCGGGCTATAACGCACGGCGTTGTCCAGCAGGTTACGCACCAGCAGGCTCAGCAGCAGCGGCTGGCCCTGACGTGTGACCTGCGGGGCATGAATGTTCAGGCGAATATCAATCCCGGCCTGCTGTGCCGGATGCCAGATATCCAGCACCGCCGACTGCAGGAGATCGGCCATCACGATCGGTTCGATATCGTCGAGGTTATCCAGCGAGTCCAGACGCGACAGCGTAAGGAGCTGATCCACCAGCCGGGATGCGCGATCGATACCCGCATGCAGCTGCGCCAGCGCTTTTTGCTGCGCCTGCGGATCGTCCTGATACAGTTGCGCCACGTCGGTTTGCACCTTCAGGGCCGCGAGAGGGCTGCGTAGCTCGTGCGCGGCATCTGAGGTAAAACGACGCTCGCGGGTCATCATCTCCTGGGTTCGCGTGAACAGATGGTTCAGCGAGTCGAGCAGCGGGCGCACCTCAGTGGGAACCCCCTGAGTCGGGAGCGCGTCGGTGGCATCCGGTGAGCGGGAGCGCAGGGTCTGTGCCAGTTTTTTTAACGGTTTCAGTTCCCGGCTCAGCAAAACGATCAGCAACAACAGCATCAGGGGCAGCGCCACCAGCCACGGGGTCAACTGGGAGCTGACCACATCTACCGCCATCTCCTGGCGATACTCCCACTCCTGGCCGACCACCACGCGGTACTTCCCGTCGGGTGAGGTGAGCCATAAAAAACGCCACTCGTCGTTGTCGCCCTGTAGCCGTCCATTATCAAACCCGTCGCGGCGATAGTGGTACGGAATGTCCCGCCCGTTTTCGCCGTCATTTAATATCATCTTGCCGTCGGTGGCGTAGATGGCGAAGGCCAGCGCGTCGTCATCCAGACGACCGTGCTTCGCTTTTTTGGGGATCTCACGCATCCGTTCGGGGGCCCGGATCTCATCCAGATCCATGGTCAACAGCCGTTTGGCAAACAGCATCTGCTGCGTATCGAACAGCTTATCCAGCGTGTGGGTGGTCTGCTGCCAGGCGACCAGGCTTGCGGCAAACCACGCCGTCAGCGACAGCACTAAAAAGAGGAGCGTCAGGCGCAGCTTCAGGCTCAGGCGTTGGGTCAGTTTCATGCGTCACCCAGGGTATAGCCGATACCGTGCACGGTGCGGATAAATTCGCTGCCCAGTTTACGACGAAGATGGTGGACGTGGACTTCAACGGCGTTGCTGGAGACGTCGTCGTCCCAGGTGTAGAGCTTTTCCTCGATCAGCTTGCGCGGCAGCACGCGGCCCGCGTTACGCATCAGCAGCTCCAGCAGGGCGAACTCTTTCGGCTTGAGCGTCAGCGTTTCGCCGTCCAGCGTGGCCACGAGACTGGAGGGATCGAGCGTGACCTTTCCGTGGTGCAACTCGCTGCGGGTCTGGCCGTGGCTTCGGCGCACCAGCGCCTCAAGGCGGGCAGCCACTTCGATCAGTGCAAAGGGCTTGCACAGGTAATCATCCGCCCCCAGACGCAGCCCTTCGACACGCTGGTTCAACGCATCCCGCGCCGTCAGAATCAATACCGGCTCGCGGCGTCCGCTTTCGCGCCAGGCGCGCAGAATCTCCAGTCCGTCGATTTCCGGCAGCGTCAGATCCAGCACTACGGCATCATACGGTGCAGAATGAAGCGCGGTCTGGCCGGTTTTTCCGTCGGTGAACCAGTCCACGCTAAAGCCCATTTTGCTTAACCCCGCTTTGATGCCATCGCCGATCAGCTTGTCGTCTTCAACCAGTAAAATGCGCATGTTCCCTCCTTGATAACGTCAGTAAACCCTCTGCATCAGCCTGCTGTACAGTAATAATAAATAAATTTTTCCCTTAAGAAGTTGTTAAGGTTTACCCTGTTAAATGGACTGCGAAACCACATTAAAGGGAGAGTTAATATGAAAAAATTCGCTGCGATTGCCGCCATCATGATGATGACCACTGCCCCTGTTTTTGCTGCACAGGGCGGATTTAACGGCCCCTCTGCCGCACAAACCCAGGCCCAGACGCAGGCGGGCGGTTTTGTCGATAATGACGCGAACCTCACCACCGCGGTGAAAGTGAAGGACATGAAGGACGACAGCTGGGTGAAGCTGCGCGGGAACATCACTCAGCGCCTGTCTGATGACCGCTACACCTTCCGCGATGAGACCGGTACGGTTAACGTGGAGATTGACCACAAGCGCTGGAACGGCGTGACCGTAACCCCGCAGGATAAGGTGGAAATCCAGGGTAAAGTCGATAAAGAGTGGAACGATTTTGAAATCGACGTGAAGCAGGTTATCAAACTGAACAAATAACCCCGAAAGGGCCGCGGATGCGGCCCTTTTTCTTTGTGACTCAACACGCCAGATAAGGTAGTATCTGCGGCAATATTGCCTGAAACCTTTCGGTTTCTGAGTTGAGGAATCACACATAATGAGCGATATGGCAGAGCGCCTCGCGCTACATGAATTCACGGAAAACGCCTACCTGAACTACTCCATGTACGTCATCATGGACAGGGCGTTGCCGTTTATCGGGGATGGCCTGAAGCCCGTTCAGCGCCGCATCGTCTATGCGATGTCCGAGCTGGGGCTGAATGCGACCGCCAAGTTCAAAAAATCCGCCCGTACCGTCGGTGACGTACTGGGTAAATACCATCCGCACGGCGACAGCGCCTGTTATGAAGCGATGGTGCTGATGGCACAGCCGTTCTCTTACCGTTATCCGCTGGTGGATGGTCAGGGGAACTGGGGCGCGCCGGACGATCCGAAATCCTTCGCAGCGATGCGTTATACCGAATCCCGTCTCTCCCGCTACGCTGAAGTGCTGCTGGGCGAGCTGGGTCAGGGAACCGTGGACTGGGTGCCAAACTTCGACGGTACGATGCAGGAGCCGAAAATGCTGCCTGCGCGTCTGCCGAACATCCTGCTGAACGGCACTACCGGTATCGCGGTGGGTATGGCGACGGACATTCCGCCGCACAACCTGCGTGAAGTGGCGAAAGCCGCCATCACCCTGATTGAACAGCCGAAAACCACGCTGGACGATCTGCTGGATATCGTGCAGGGGCCGGACTACCCGACCGAGGCCGAAATCATCACCTCGCGCGCGGAAATCCGCAAAATCTACCAGAACGGCCGCGGCTCCGTGCGCATGCGTGCGGTGTGGACCAAAGAGGACGGCGCAGTGGTCATCACCGCGCTGCCGCACCAGGTCTCCGGCGCGAAAGTGCTGGAACAGATTGCCTCCCAGATGCGCAATAAAAAGCTGCCGATGGTGGATGACCTGCGCGACGAATCCGACCACGAAAACCCGACGCGTCTGGTGATCGTGCCGCGTTCCAACCGCGTGGACATGGAGCAGGTGATGAACCACCTGTTTGCCACCACCGATCTGGAAAAAAGCTACCGCATCAACCTGAATATGATCGGCCTCGACGGTCGTCCGGCAGTGAAAAACCTGCTGGAGATCCTGAGCGAATGGCTGACGTTCCGCCGCGATACCGTTCGCCGCCGTCTGAACTATCGACTGGAAAAAGTGCTTAAACGCCTGCACATCCTTGAAGGTTTGCTGGTGGCGTTCCTCAATATCGACGAAGTTATTGAGATAATCCGTTCCGAGGACGAGCCGAAGCCGGCGCTGATGTCGCGCTTTGGCATCAGTGAAACCCAGGCCGAAGCAATCCTTGAGCTGAAACTGCGTCATCTCGCCAAACTCGAAGAGATGAAGATCCGCGGTGAGCAGAACGAACTGGAAAAAGAGCGCGATCAGCTGCAGGCGATCCTCGCGTCCGAACGCAAGATGAACAACCTGCTCAAGAAAGAGCTGCAGGCTGACGCCGATGCATTCGGTGACGACCGTCGTTCTCCGCTGCATGAGCGCGAAGAAGCGAAGGCGATGAATGAGCACGACATGCAGCCATCAGAACCAGTCACCATTGTGCTGTCTCAGAGCGGCTGGGTGCGCAGTGCTAAAGGTCACGATATCGACGCGCCAGGGTTGAGCTACAAGGCGGGCGATAGCTTTAAAGCGGCCGTGAAAGGTAAGAGCAACCAGCCGGTCGCCTTTATCGACTCGACGGGGCGCAGCTACGCCATCGACCCGATCACGCTGCCATCTGCCCGCGGACAGGGCGAACCGCTTACCGGTAAGCTGACGCTGCCGCCGGGTGCGACGGTTGACCATATGCTGATGGAAGCCGATGACCAGAAACTGCTGCTGGCGTCTGACGCGGGGTACGGCTTTATCTGTACCTTTAACGATCTTGTTTCCCGCAACCGTGCCGGTAAGGCGCTGATCAGCCTGCCTGACAACGCGCATGTGATGCCGCCGCTGGTGGTGGAAAACGATAGCGATATGCTGCTGGCGATCACTGCCGCCGGACGTATGCTGATGTTCCCGGTCAGCGACCTGCCGGAATTGTCAAAAGGCAAGGGCAACAAGATCATCAGCATCCCGTCAGCGGAAGCGGCGAAAGGGGTAGATGGTCTGGCGCACCTCTTTATTCTGCCGCCGCAGAGCACGCTGACCATTCATGTCGGCAAACGTAAAATCAAGCTTCGTCCGGAAGAGTTGCAGAAAGTGGTGGGCGAGCGCGGTCGACGCGGCTCGCTGATGCGCGGCCTGCAGCGTATTGACCGCGTGGAGATTGACTCTCCCGCGCGCAGTACCGCGGGCGACAGCGAAGAGTAACGCCGTTATCTCCCCCTCTGTTCCGGAGGGGGAATTTCAATAAAATTTCCCGTAAAATCGTTGTTAATTCGTGCGTTGCGATTAACAATACGCGCTCGTAATAAAGTCCTTACCTGGCCACAGGTGAAGTATAATTGTCAGCTGTCAGGGCTTCAGAGGTCGCTATGCTATTCATTGTTCGTTTAATTCTTACCATTATTTACTGCATTCTGGTCTGTATTTTCGGCTCTATTTATTGCCTGTTCAGTCCGCGCAATCCGAAACATGTCGCCACCTTCGGCCATATGTTCGGCCGCCTTGCGCCGCTGTTTGGCCTGAAGGTTGAAAAACGCCTGCCGGAAGGGGCTGAGAACTTCGGTAACGCCATCTTTATCGCTAATCATCAGAACAACTACGATATGGTGACGGCCTCCAACATTGTTCTGCCACCGACCGTGACCGTGGGCAAAAAGAGCCTGCTGTGGATCCCTTTTTTCGGCCAGCTGTACTGGCTGACTGGTAACCTGCTGATTGACCGTAACAACCGCGCGAAAGCGCACAGCACTATTGCTGAAGTGGTTAATCACTTCAAAAAGCGCAGGATCTCAATCTGGATGTTCCCGGAAGGGACGCGCAGCCGTGGCCGTGGCCTGCTGCCGTTCAAAACCGGTGCGTTTCATGCTGCAATTGCGGCAGGTGTTCCAATTATTCCTGTGTGTGTTTCCAATACTTCTAATAAGATTAATCTTAACCGCCTGAATAACGGGCTGGTGATTGTCGAAATGCTGCCGCCGGTGGATACCAGCAAATACGGTAAAGATCAGGTTCGCGAGCTGGCAGCACACTGCCGTGAACTGATGGCTCAGCATATTGCGCTGCTCGACAAAGAAGTCGCAGAGAGAGAAGCCGCCGGTAAGAAGTAAGCCGGCGTTAAAAGGGAAAACGAATTCCCGCGTTGTTAGTCGTTTCAGATGGAGCTTATATGTCATTCAGTCGGCGTCAGTTTATTCAGGCTTCCGGGATCGCCCTTTGTGCGGGTGCGCTGCCGCTGACAGCCAACGCCGCCGGGCAGCAACAGCCGCTGCCCATTCCGCCGTTAATAGAATCCCGTCGCGGGCAGCCGCTTTTCCTGACGCTACAGCGCAGCCACTGGTCCTTTACCCAGGGCACGCGTGCGCCGGTGTGGGGCATTAACGGACGTTACCTTGGGCCGACCATACGCGTGTGGAATGGCGATGACGTTAAGCTGATCTACAGTAACCGTACGACAGAAAATGTCGCCATGACCATCAGTGGCTTACAGGTGCCTGGCCCGCTGCTTGGCGGCGCGGCACGCATGATGTCGCCTAATGCTGACTGGGCGCCCGTTCTGCCGATTCGTCAGAGCGCGGCGACGCTCTGGTATCATGCCAATACCCCTAACCGCACGGCCCAGCAGGTATATAACGGCCTGGCCGGTATGTGGCTGGTGGAAGATGAAATCAGTAAATCCCTGCCAATCCCGAACCACTATGGCGTGGATGATTTTCCGGTCATTATTCAGGACAAACGGCTGGATAATTTCGGCACGCCGGAATACAGCGAGCCGGGCAGCGGTGGCTTCGTTGGCGATACGCTGCTGGTTAACGGCGCGCAAAGTCCGTATGTCGAAGTGTCGCGCGGATGGGTACGTCTGCGTCTGCTGAATGCCTCTAACTCGCGCCGCTACCAGCTGCAAATGAGCGATGGCCGCGCGCTACACGTCATCTCCGGCGACCAGGGCTTTTTACCGGCGCCGGTTTCCGTGAAGCAGCTGGCGCTGTCGCCAGGCGAACGCCGCGAAATCCTTATTGATATGACCAACGGTGATGAGGTGTCGATCACCTGTGGCGAAGCGGCCAGCATTGTGGACCGCATTCGCGGTTTCTTTGAGCCGTCGAGTATCCTGGTCTCCACCCTGGTGCTGACCCTGCGTCCTACCGGCCTGCTGCCGTTGGTGACCGACAGCCTGCCGATGCGCCTGCTACCGCAGGAGATCATGAGCGGTTCGCCGGTGCGCAGCCGCGATATCAGCCTGGGCGACGATCCGGGGATCAACGGTACGCTGTGGGACGTTAATCGTATCGATATTACCGCGCAGCAGGGTACCTGGGAGCGCTGGACGGTTCGCTCGGACATGCCGCAGTCGTTCCATATCGAAGGGGTGAGTTTCCTGATCCGCAACGTCAATGGCGCGATGCCGTTCCCCGAAGACAGGGGCTGGAAGGATACCGTCTGGGTGGATGGGCAGGTTGAACTGCTGGTCTACTACGGACAGCCTTCGTGGCCGCACTTCCCGTTCCTGTTCCACAGCCAGACGCTGGAGATGATGGACAGGGGATCCGTCGGCCAGATGCTGGTCAACCCGGCACCCTAAACCACGATACGATTCCCGGTTCGCCGGGAATGTTTATGCCCGCCAGAAAAAGCGTGAGCACAGGATCAGTACCGGATAAATTTCCAGACGCCCCATAATCATCGCCGCACACATCAACAGCTTGGCCTCGTCTTTTAGCGTTCCGAAGGTTGACGCCGTTTCGCCGAACCCCAGCCCCATATTGTTAATACAGGCCGCAACGGTGGCAAATGACGTGAACAGATCGTATCCCAGCAGGTTCAGCGCCCAGACGAAAAAGCCCGTTATCATCACGTAGAGAAAAAAGAAGCTCCACACCGAGCGCAGAACGCGCTCATTCACGACGCTTTTGCCGACCTTAATGCTCAGCAGCGCGCGCGGATGCGCGAGTTGATTCATCTCCTGAATACACTGCTTAAACATGATGAGAAAACGCAGCGCTTTGATCCCGCCGCAGGTAGAGCCGACGCAGCCGCCAAAAAAACTGGCGCTCAGCAGCAGGAAAATGGTGTGGGGAGGCCAGTGAGCGTAATCGGCCGTCGAAAGACCGTTGTCGGTCATCATGGAGCTGGCCAGAAAGAAGGCATGTACCAGGCTGTCGGTACCGTTGTACATCCCCGCGTGCCACACCTGCCAGGCGGTAATGGCGATAATGACGGTGGCGGCACCGAGAAAGAATTTCACCTCCGGGCTGCGCCGAATCGGTTTCAGCGTGCGGCGCGCGATGACGACATACCAGAGGGTAAAGTTAAACGCGGAAAGCAGTGAAAAAGCCCCGGCGACAAGCTCAATCGCGTGGCTGTCGTAAAACCCGATGCTCTCACTTCGGGTTGAAAACCCACCCAATGAGACGGTGGAAAGCCCGTGACAGACGGCGTCAAAAAAGGGCATGCCCGCCAGCCAGTACGCCAGCGTGCAGACCAGTCCCAGCGCCAGATAGGTTACCCACAGCGTACGCGCGGTATCGGCGAGTCGGGGCGTCAGGCGCTCCTCCTTGAACGGCCCAGGCATTTCCGACTGATACAGCTTCATGCCACCGATACCGAGCAGCGGCAGGACCGCGACGGCCAGTACGATGACCCCTAATCCGCCAATGAAATTGAGCTGAGCGCGGTAATAAAGGTACGACTTCGGCAGGGCACTGACGTCCCCAATCACCGTCGCCCCGGTGGTGGTGATCCCTGAGACCCCTTCAAAGAGCGCATCGGAAAAGGAGAGTTGCAGACCGTCATCCATCCATAACGGCATGGCGCTAATCAATGAAAACAGCAGCCAGAACAGAACGATAATCACGAAACCGTCACGGGTGCGCAGCTGTATACCGGAATGACGTGTTGCCCGCCAGGTAAGTCCGCCAAGGGTAAAAAAGGTCAAAAAGGTGGTTAAAAAAGCAAAGTAGGTTCGCTCTTTATTCAGCAGGGCGATAACCATCGGCGGCAGCATGGACAGGCTGTACAGAAGAACCAGAAAACCGCAGAGGTGAAGCACAACCCGCAGCTGGGACACATGTAACGAATCGTTGAACTTCACAAAGAAACTCCGTGCCAGAATGCATCCCGGTAACTGATTACCGCAAGATATAGTGGATATTATGATCCAAAATTAACAGTGCGCTGTATTTTAACGGCTTCCAGGATTTTCTGTTTACTTCTTGCATCCTTTTCTTCAAATCCGGCGGACTAACAGCGTATAATCCCGCTCCTTTTGTCTATTTTTTCTTCGGAAGCACTATGAGCGCAATTTCCCTGATCCAGCCGGATCGTGACCTCTTCTCCTGGCCCCAGTACTGGGCGGCCTGCTTTGGACCGGCACCGTTCCTGCCGATGTCCCGGGAAGAGATGGACCAACTGGGCTGGGACAGCTGCGATATCATTCTGGTGACGGGCGATGCCTATGTCGACCACCCGAGCTTTGGCATGGCTATCTGTGGCCGTATGCTTGAAGCGCAGGGCTTCCGTGTGGGGATCATCGCCCAGCCTGACTGGAACAGCAAAGACGACTTTATGCGTCTGGGGAAACCCAACCTGTTCTTCGGCGTGACCGCAGGCAACATGGACTCGATGATCAACCGCTATACCGCCGACCGTAAGCTGCGTCATGACGATGCCTACACGCCGGATAACGTCGCGGGTAAACGTCCTGACCGTGCGACGCTGGTCTACACCCAACGCTGCAAAGAAGCCTGGAAAGACGTGCCGGTTATCCTGGGCGGCATCGAGGCGAGTCTGCGCCGTACCGCGCACTACGACTACTGGTCAGACACCGTGCGCCGTTCGGTGCTGGTGGATTCCAAAGCCGATATGCTGATTTACGGTAACGGTGAACGTCCGCTGGTGGAAGTGGCGCACCGTCTCTCACAGGGTGAGCCGGTGAGCAGCATCCGCGACGTGCGCAACACCGCGATCATGGTGAAAGAGGCGCTGCCGGGCTGGAGCGGGGTGGATTCCCGTATCATTGATATGCCGGGTAAAATCGACCCGATCCCGCACCCGTACGGCGACGATCTGCCGTGTGCGGATAACAAACCGGTAGAGCCAAAGAAAGCTGAAACGAAAGCTATCGTTGTTCAGCCGCCGCGCCCGAAACCGTGGGAAAAAACCTACGTGCTGCTGCCTTCCTTTGAGAAGGTCAAAGCCGATAAAGTGCTCTACGCGCATGCGTCCCGTATTTTGCACCACGAAACCAACCCGGGCTGCGCGCGTGCGCTGATGCAAAAGCACGGCGAGCGCTTTATCTGGATCAACCCGCCGGCAATCCCGCTTTCCACCGAAGAGATGGACAGCGTCTTCGCGCTGCCGTACAAACGCGTGCCGCATCCGGCATACGGCGAGAGCCGAATCCCGGCGTATGAGATGATCCGTTTCTCAATAAACATCATGCGCGGCTGCTTCGGCGGCTGCTCCTTCTGCTCCATTACCGAGCACGAAGGGCGCATTATTCAGAGTCGCTCCGAAGATTCGATCATCAATGAGATCGAAGCCATTCGCGATACCGTGCCTGGCTTCACCGGGGTGATCTCCGATCTGGGCGGCCCGACTGCGAACATGTACATGCTGCGCTGTAAGTCACCGCGCGCGGAACAGACCTGCCGTCGTCTGTCGTGCGTGTATCCGGATATCTGTCAGCACATGGATACCAACCATGAACCGACGATCAACCTTTATCGTCGTGCGCGTGACCTGAAAGGGATCAAGAAGATCCTGATCGCCTCCGGGGTACGTTACGATATCGCCGTGGAAGATCCGCGCTACATTAAAGAGCTGGCGACGCATCACGTGGGTGGCTACCTGAAGATTGCCCCTGAGCATACCGAAGAAGGCCCGCTGTCCAAGATGATGAAGCCGGGTATGGGCAGCTACGATCGCTTTAAAGAGCTGTTTGACACCTACTCGAAGCAGGCGGGTAAAGAGCAGTATCTGATCCCATACTTCATCTCCGCGCACCCTGGCACGCGCGATGAGGACATGGTGAACCTGGCGCTGTGGCTGAAACAGCGTCGCTTCCGTCTGGATCAGGTGCAGAACTTCTATCCATCACCGCTCGCAAACTCAACGACCATGTATTACACCGGCAAGAACCCGCTGGGTAAAATTGGCTATAAGAGTGAAGATGTAGTGGTGCCGAAAGGGGATAAACAGCGCCGTCTGCATAAAGCACTGCTGCGCTACCACGATCCGGCTAACTGGCCGCTGATCCGTCAGGCGCTGGAAGATATGGGTAAAAAGCACCTGATCGGCTCGCGCCGCGACTGCCTGGTGCCTGCGCCTACGCTTGACGAGATGCGTGAAGCGCGCCGCCAGAACCGCCATACGCGCCCGGCATTGACCAAGCACACGCCGATTGTGCATCAGCGTTCAAACGGTAACGCCAGTGCGAAGAAACCCGTGAAACGTAAAGCGTAAAAAATAAAAACCCCGGCGAGCCGGGGTTTTTTTATTCACCCGCCAAACTGATCGGGATCCGGGCCTAAACGCTTGCCCTTGTCCAGCTTCGCAATTTCACTCAGTTCATCTTTATCCAGGCGGAAATCCCAGACGTCGAAGTTCTCAGCGATACGCGATGGCGTGACCGATTTCGGGATCACCACCAGGCCGTTATCCAGATGCCAGCGAATAACGATTTGCGCCGGCGTCTTGCCGTATTTATCCGCGAGATCGCGAATAATTTTCTGGTCGAACACCCCTTCACCGCCCTGTGCCAGCGGGCTCCAGGACTCGGTCTGGATCTTGTGCGTGGCGTTCCAGGCGTGAAGCTGACGCTGCTGCATCAGCGGGTGCAGCTCAATCTGGTTGATAACCGGCGCGACACCCGTCTCGTCAATCAGGCGCTGCAGGTGGTGAACCTGGAAATTACACACGCCGATGCTTTTCACCAGCCCTGCCTGCTGCAGCTCAATCATCCCTTGCCAGGCGTCAACATAGTGATCGATAGCCGGGACTGGCCAGTGCATCAGATAGAGATCGACGAAATCGAGCTGGAGTTTGTCCAGACTCTCCTGCAAGGCTTCGCGGGGGCGTTTTTGATCGTCGTTCCACAGTTTGGTGGTAATGAAAAGGTCGTCGCGGGACATGCCAGCGCTGGCCAGTGCCTTACCCACGCCGTCCTCATTTTTGTACGCGGCGGCGGTATCAATCGACCGATAGCCGACTTCCAGTGCTTTATGAATGGCGGAGACGACCTCGTCGTTACCGGCTTTCCATACACCTAGCCCCAGTTGGGGCATCACGTTGCCATCCTGCAGCTTGATTACGGTTTGGTTTGCCATTTTTCCTCCTTCAGGTGCTCATCGTCGGAGGGAACCCCCGACGATGTGATGTGCATTAAGTCTGGACGAAATGTCAAAAAACGAAAGGCGGGATGTCAAAAACGCTTAGCGTGCCGCTTCGTAGATACGACGGCTCACTTCCAGCGTAATGTCGCCGTGCTCGCCCAACTGGGTCATACCGTGTTCTTCAAGTTTCGCCAGCAGGGCAGGGATGGAGCTGCCATCCAGACCATAGCCGGACAGACGCGTTGGCACGCCCAGACCTTCAAAGAAGCTGCGGGTTGCTTCGATAGCCGCGTCGATACGCACATCGTCAGAACCTTCGGTGATGTTCCACACGCGCTCAGCGTACTGCAGCAGTTTGGCGCGTTTGGTATCACGTTTTTCGTTCCACAGTGCAGGCAGGACGACGGCCAGCGTTTGCGCGTGATCCAGACCGTGCATGGCCGTCAGTTCGTGGCCCAGCATATGGGTTGCCCAGTCCTGCGGCACGCCGGCACCGATCAGACCGTTCAGCGCCTGGGTTGCCGCCCACATCACGTTGGCGCGCACATCGTAGTTTTCCGGCTCTTTCAGCGCTGTCGGGCCGTCTTCAATCAGCGTCAGCAGAATGCCTTCCGCGAAGCGATCCTGAATTTTGGCATCTACCGGGTAGGTAACGTACTGCTCAACGGTGTGCACAAACGCATCGACCACACCGTTCGCGACCTGACGTGCAGGCAGGGTGTAGGTGTAAACCGGATCGAGGATGGCGAATACAGGCTGAACGTGATCGTTCATAAAGGCCTGCTTATCACCCGTGGTTTTACGGGAGATAACGGCACCTTTGTTGGATTCAGAACCGGTCGCGGGCAGGGTCAGCACGGAACCCATTGGGATCGCGCTTTTGATATCGCTGCCGCGGGTTTCCAGAATGTGCCACGGGTCAATACCGTCCGCGTAGTGCGCCGCAGCGGCGATGAATTTGGTGCCATCCAGGACTGAGCCGCCGCCGACTGCCAGCAGGAAGGTGACTTTTTCATCACGGGCGATCTTGACCGCGTTCATCAGTGTTTCATAAGACGGGTTAGGCTCGATACCGCCGAACTCACGCACGTCCAGACCTTCCAGCGCGCTGTAAACCTGATCCAGTACGCCGGTTTTTTTCACGCTGCCGCCACCGTAGGTGATCAGTACGCGGGCGTCAGCGGGGATCTGTGCGCGCAGGTCGGCGATAGCGCCTTTACCAAACAGAATGCGGGTTGGGGTGTGGAGATTAAAATTATTCATTGCTCGTTCCCTTATGTGGGTGAAAAACCGTGGTGGCGCTGAAGGCTACCTGATGCTGCACATTGTGGCCGTCCGGGGCTATCCTCTCAATGCACATTCCTGCCGATGTCTTGCCCATTTCTACAGAGCGCTGGAGAAAACACGGTAAACTGCGCACACTGTCAACGTCGGAAACCGTAGCCGGAGTAACGTAAAATGAACCGTGAAGCGATCTGCCTCCAGCTTACTGCGCAGATTAAAAGACTGATTGATAAAGAAAATGGCGTCGGTGACATGTTGCCTGACATTCGTCTTCTGTATGGGACGCAGCCAGGGACACGCACACCGGTCATGTACCAGCCGGGCATCGTTTTTCTCTTTTCAGGCCATAAAATTGGCTATATCAATGAGCGCGTGTTCCGGTATGACACCAATGAATATCTGCTGCTCACAGTACCTTTACCCTTCGAATGTGAAACTTTCGCGACAGAAGCGGTACCGCTGGCGGGCATTCGTTTAAATGTCGATATCCTTCAGCTGCAGGAGCTGCTGATGGAGATTGGCGAGGACGCATTGTTCCGGCCGTCGATGCCCGCGAGCGGGATTAACTCCGCGACGTTATCCGAGGAGATCCTCTGCGCCATTGAGCGTCTGCTCGACGTTATGGAACGGCCACTGGATGCACGCATCCTGGGCAAACAGATTATCCGCGAAATTCTTTACCATGTGCTGCTGGGGCCGGGCGGTGGGGCATTACTCGCGCTGGTCAGCCGCCAGACACACTTCAGCCTGATTAGCCGCGTGCTCAAGCGTATCGAAAGCCAGTACACGGAAAACCTGAGCGTTGACCAGCTGGCGGCGGAAGCAAACATGAGCGTCTCGGCGTTTCATCATAATTTTAAGTCGGTGACCAGCACCTCGCCGCTGCAGTATCTCAAAACCTATCGGCTGCATAAGGCTCGTATGCTGATGATCCACGATGGCATGAAGGCCAGCGCGGCGGCGATGCGGGTGGGCTATGAAAGTGCGTCGCAGTTTAGTCGGGAGTTTAAGCGTTACTTCGGCGTCACGCCGGGGGAAGATGCGTCGCGCATCAGAATGATGCAGGGGACCTGAGGGGAGAGTCCAGCCGGGTAAGCGTAACGTCACCCGGCTTTTTTATATCACGCGCTGCAGTATTTCTTCTTAATCACGACCGCAATCGTCCCGAGCAGTCCCGCGACCAGCAGGAAAAGCGGGAGAATCATCAGGAAGGTCATTACCTGGTCTTCGTGGTGTTTCACAAAGGGGATCATATTCAGCGCGTAGCCAAGCGTGGTCACCACGCCTACCCACAGCAGGGCGCTCAACCAGTTGAAGAACTGGAAGCGGCGGTTTGACAGCCCGGAAATGCCTGCCATGGTCGGCAGCAGCGTGCGAACAAACGCCAGAAAACGCCCGGCCAGCAGCGCCAGCAGACCGTGGCGGTCAAACATGCAGGTCGCACGTTGATGATATTTATGCGGTAACTGCGCCAGCCAGCCTTTCACGACGCGCGTATTGCCGAGCCAGCGGCCCTGCAGATAGCTCAGCCAGCAACCGAGGCTGGCAGCGGAGGTAAGTATGACCATCGTCGGCGTGAAGTCCATGACGCCTTTACCGATTAACGCCCCGGCCAGTAAAAGCAGGCTGTCACCGGGTAAAAATGAGGCTGGCAGTAATCCATTTTCCAGAAACAGGGTTGCGAACATCACGAAATAGACGATACCTACAACGTGAGGGTCCGCCAGCGCGGCAAAATCGTGTTGCCAGAGCGCCGCAATAATATCTTGAATAACAGCCATGGACTTTCCTGTGGAACAGCAGATGCAGATATAGCGCTATTGTACTCCCTAATTCGCCCGTGGGGTTTGATCGCGGGCGCAACTAATGCAGACTTTTCTGGTGGCAGTGTTCACAAAAGCGTCCAGGGAGTACATTTTCAGCATGCACTCTACACGATACGTTCAAACCCTGCCGCTAAATCCGCAATTAAATCGTCAACATCTTCTAAACCAATATGCAGTCGGATCAGCGTGCCGCTGAAATCCACTTCTCCACCGGGGCGCAGGGCCGCAATTTGCTCCGGCTGGTTAGGCAGGATCAGGGATTCAAACCCGCCCCAGGAGTAAGCCATGCTGAAAAGGGTAAAATGATCCAGGTAGTTCGCCAGTTCGTCGTTACTGAGCCGTTTTTTAAGAACAAATGAGAACAACCCGCTACTGCCCGTAAAGTCACGTTGCCAGAATTCATGGCCTTTGCTGCCCGGAAGCGCCGGATGATTAACGCGCTCGACCTGCGGCTGCCGGGCCAGCCATTCGGCCACCTTCAGACTGCTTTCATGGTGCTGACGCAGGCGCACCCCCAGCGTACGGATACCGCGGCTGGTCATGTAGGCCGTATCCGCATCCACCATCTGGCCCATCAGGTAGGCATTCTCCCGAAGTTGATCCCAGCAGCGCGCGTTGGATACCGCAGTACCGATCATGCCATCAGAGTGGCCAATCAGATATTTGGTCGCGGCCTGAATAGAGATATCAATGTCGAATTCCAGCGCCCTGAACAGGACGCCCGCCGCCCAGGTGTTGTCGATCATGATGATTGCCTCGGGGGCTTTGCTGCGCACTGCTTTCACAATAGCCGGGACGTCGTGCACTTCCATGGTGATAGAGCCTGGGGATTCCAGAAACACAATGCGCGTGTTCGGCTGGATAAGTTCAGCGATACCTTCGCCAATCAGCGGATCGAACCAGCTGGTGGTCACGCCGAGCTTGCTGAGGATTTTGGTGCAAAAATCCTGGCTTGGTTCATAAGCGGTATTGGTCATCAGGATATGGTCGCCCTGTTCCACAAACGCCAGAATGGTATTGGCGACTGCCGCCGCACCACAGGGGAACAGGGCGCAGCCCACGCCGCCTTCCAGTTCGGACATGGCTTCCTGAAGTGAAAAATGGGTTAGCGTGCCACGACGGCCATAGAACAGCCCGCCTTTGGCGCGGTTGCGCGTGGCGATTTTTTTATCCTCGACGGTATCAAATACCAGTGAGGAGGCGCGTTGAATCACGCTGTTGACCGATCCCTGAGTGTATTTTTTGCTGCGTCCTGCCTGTACCAGCGTGGTATCAAGATGCTTCTTTGTCATGTTCGCTAACCCTGTTTTTATACGTCTGGACGTCCAGACTACCACGATTGTAAAAATCTGCACCCGGGGGCTTATCGAATAAGCAGAAAATATTAGCAAAAATACGCATAAGAAATTTTTACTGCGTAAGCGCAAGGAAAGTGAACGAAAATTACGGCAGTATGTAAATACTAATGAGAACTACTATCAATTCGACGACGTTTTGATATTATTACGGTCAGATTTTGTGATTTGCGTCCTGGAGATACAGAGTGGGTAATAATTTGATGCAGACGGATCTCTCCGTCTGGGGCATGTATCATCATGCTGACATCGTGGTTAAGATTGTGATGATCGGCCTGGTTCTGGCGTCCGTGATCACCTGGGCTATCTTCTTCAGTAAGAGCGTCGAACTGCTGTCGCAGAAGCGTCGCCTCAAGCGGGAGCAACAGCAACTGGCTGAAGCCCGCTCCCTGGATCAGGCCTTAGACATGACCTCATCCTTCCATGGAAAAAGCCTGACCACCCTGTTAGTCAACGAAGCACAGAACGAGCTGGAACTCTCCGCAGGCAGTGAAGATAACGAAGGCATTAAAGAACGTACCGGCTTCCGCCTGGAGCGTCGCGTTGCTGCCGTTGGCCGTCATATGGGCCGCGGTAACGGTTATCTGGCCACTATCGGGGCGATCTCACCGTTCATCGGTCTGTTCGGTACGGTCTGGGGCATCATGAACAGCTTTATCGGCATTGCGCAGACGCAGACCACCAACCTGGCGGTGGTTGCGCCGGGGATTGCCGAAGCGCTGCTGGCGACCGCAATCGGTCTGGTCGCGGCCATTCCGGCGGTCGTCATCTATAACATCTTCGCGCGTATGATTGGCAACTATAAAGCCACGCTCGGTGACGTCGCCGCGCAGGTGCTGTTGCTGCAAAGCCGCGATCTTGACCTTAATGCCAGCTCCGTTAAACCGGTGCATGCGGCGTCTAAACTGCGCGTAGGTTGATTGTATGGCGATGCGTCTTAACGAAAATCTGGACGATAACGGCGAAATGCATGAAATCAACGTGACGCCGTTTATCGACGTCATGCTGGTTCTGCTGATTATCTTCATGGTGGCTGCGCCGCTGGCGACGGTCGACGTGAAGGTGAATCTGCCTGCCTCTTCCAGCCAGCCGCAGCCGCGTCCTGAGAAACCTGTCTATTTGTCGGTGAAAGCGGATAAATCGATGTTCCTCGGCAATGACCCGGTGACGGAGCAGTCTGTTATCCCGGCGCTGGATCAGCTCACCGGCGGCAAGAAAGACACCACGGTTTTCTTCCGCGCGGATAAAACCGTCGATTACGAAACCATGATGAAGGTAATGGACACGCTGCATCAGGCGGGTTATCTCAAGATTGGGCTGGTCGGCGAAGAGAAAGCGGCCGCGAAATAACAAAGAAGCTGGCGAAAGCCGGCTTTTTTTATGCGTGTCGGGCGATCAGTTTTTTGTCTCAGTGGGCGCAGGCGCGTGGGACGCCAGCGCGTCTTCATCAAGCGCAACGCAGGTGACGTTTGACGTGCGGTACTCGCCGTCGGATAGTTTGCGCGTCAGACGCAGGGTGGCCACTTCTCTGGCGAGCAGATACTGATAATTGGCCTCCAGACGCCCGAGAAGCTTCTCTTTCAGCTCAGGCCGCTGTTCGATGAGGGTATTCATCACCGCGCCGTATATCTCTTCCTTCACCTGCAGAGGATAAATCTCGCGGCGATTATGCCATTTCAGGCGTACCAGCGTCGCCGGGATCGATACCAGGTCCTGAGTTATTCGCGTCATCTCGGCATTTTTTGTGTTTCGCAGTGCATCGAGATTTTGCTTTAAGATAAATTCATCACTTTTTTTGTTATCTAAAGCCAAATAAACGTCGTTATCTTTAATTTCTTTCACGTTACTCTTCCCCCAGCTTATAAAAAATAGGGTTGTTGGTTTCACGCGTAATTAGATTAAGCCAAATTTCATTGCCGGCTTCGTTTATTTCTTTGGTTTTTTCCGCGATTATTTGACTTAGTTTCTGAGCATCTATTTCACCTTCGGCCTGCAGGTCATTCAGTAGGTGGACAAAGGCTTCTATTTTAACGGCGCGAAATAACCGGTCCTTTATATGACGGTCGTGCTCTTCCAGTAACATATTACGGGATTTACCGGTGCGAGAAACGCCTATTAATATGTCAGACTCGTAATCAGAGAGCTTTCTTTTCCCCTGAGTGAAATTAGCCTCTTTTTCTGCTTCCGTCGTTTGCTGTTCCACAGGCGCAATGTGGTACTTAGCCGGGACGAGGTAGTCGGGCAGCATTTTAATTTCCTTTAATTACAACAGGGTGGGGTTGGTAAAGGCGTGAGATTCGTTGACAATATCATGAGGCAATTTTAAAATCAAAAAAAATGGAGCCTACCCATGAACAGCATTTTTTTTACGGTCATCACATTACTATTACTGACCGCTGGTGTTCTTTTATTGATGCAGGAGTTCAATAAAACGCAAGTGTCGAAAGACGCCAGTGAACCTCCGCTACCTGAACTGATGACAAAAGAGGAAGGTGAAGACCATTTCTCCGTATTGATGAACTCGGTTACACCGGTTTGGTACTGGCGGGTGAACCATGAATATATCGACTTTTTGCACGCGACAATTAAGCGAATGAAAATGTCGGAAATTAATGACACGCCTGGGTTGTTTGAAGCGCAGCGCCGCTGCAGCGACCTGAATTCCGCAGTGTATAAATATTATGACAATATCAAAAAGCGTTGCCTTAACGGTGAGAAGGTCTCCTGTTCCGATCTGGACGTATTAAACCTGCGCCAGTGTTTTCGTGAGTTCAGCCTGGAGGCGTATCCGGAACTGGTGGTGCTGGTCTGGCCGGAGTATGCGCGCCCGGACGTCAATCCTGACAATGTCTGAACGTACAACGAGTGAGTTGTTGCAAACAGTCAGCGCCGTTGAGATATACTGGGCGCTGGTTTCGTTTGCAGACAGGACTTTATGGAACGCTTCTTTGAAAACGCGATGTACGCCTCTCGCTGGATACTGGCACCCGTCTATTTTGGCCTTTCGCTGGCGCTGATTGCGCTGACGATTAAGTTTTTCCAGGAAATCTTGCATGTTCTGCCGAACATCTTTTCCATTGCCGAAGCAGATTTGATTCTGGTTCTGCTCTCGCTGGTGGATATGACGCTGGTGGGCGGATTACTGGTGATGGTGATGTTCTCCGGCTATGAGAACTTTGTCTCTCAGCTCGATATCGACGAGCGCAAAGAGAAGCTCAACTGGCTGGGCAAAATGGATGCCTCGTCGCTGAAGAATAAAGTGGCCGCGTCGATTGTGGCGATCTCATCTATCCACCTGCTACGCGTATTCATGGACGCCAAGAATGTCCCGGACAACAAACTGATGTGGTATGTGATTATCCATCTGACGTTTGTGCTGTCTGCGTTCGTGATGGGGTATCTGGATAAGATCAGTAAGAAGTAATTTCCCCCCCCCTCTTCCCAGGGGAGAGGGGGGGCGTGAGTGCGACAGACCGCGCTATTTATCCGACGATGCCTGCCACAAATTCAATTCCCCATCCGCAACATGCTGGTCAATCCTTTTCAGCTCATCGTCGCTAAAGCGCAGGTTATTCAGGGCCTGCACGTTCTCTTCGATCTGCTCCGGACGGCTCGCACCAATCAGCACGGATGTCACGCGTTCATCCTTCAGCAGCCAGCTCAGTGCCATTTGCGCCATCGTCTGACCACGGGCCTGTGCCATCTCATTCAGTAAACGCAGGCTGTTCAGGTTGGCTTCAGTCAGCATGTTTTCCGTCAGACCGCGCACCTTCTTGCCTTCACGCTGCATACGAGAATCTTCAGGAATACCGTTCAGGTATTTTCCGGTCAGCAGACCCTGCGCCAGCGGCGTAAACGCAATGCAACCCGCCCCGTTTTTCTCAAGCGTATCCAGCAGGCCGGTGTGATCGACCCAGCGGTTGAGCAGGTTGTAGGACGGCTGGTGGATAAGCAGCGGGATCTTCCACTCACGTAACAGGTCCGCCATTTTCTGGGTGCGCTCCGTGGAGTAGGAGGAGATACCGACATACAGCGCTTTACCGCTCTGCACGGCCTGGGCCAGCGCAGCGGCGGTCTCTTCCATCGGCGTATTTTCATCCACGCGGTGAGAATAGAAAATATCCACATACTCCAGCCCCATGCGCTTGAGGCTCTGATCGAGGCTGGCGAGCAGGTATTTGCGCGACCCGCCCGACCCATACGGCCCCGGCCACATGTCATAGCCTGCTTTGGTTGAGATGATCAGTTCATCGCGATACGCAGCAAAATCTTCCCGCAGCAGACGACCCATGTTTTCTTCCGCGCTTCCCGCCGGCGGGCCGTAGTTGTTGGCAAGATCGAAATGGGTAATGCCGAGGTCGAAGGCTTTATGCAACAGCGCCCGCTGAGAGTCGAGAGGCTGTACGTGGCCGAAACTATGCCACAGACCAAGCGACAGCGCCGGCAGGCGCAGGCCGCTTTTTCCACAGTAGCGGTACTGCATATTTTCGTAGCGGGCGGGGTAAGGGTGCCAGGACATGATGTCTCCTTTCTTGTCGATGAATTTTCGAAACAACGTTTTCATTCTGTGCTTATCAAATCACAAATCCTGTTGATAAGCGATGACATGCCTGACCACCCTGAATGATTAAAGCCCGGCAGCATCAGACTGACCGGGCGTTCACTCGTCAGAAGCTGTAACTCATCCCCGCCTGCACGCTGGCATCGTTGTCCACGTCACCGGTGCCGACATACACCCCGGTATTGAGCGTGAAGTTATGCGCGATGGTTGCATTGATGCCTGCTCCGAAGATCCCCATCGTGTTGTTATGGCCGGAGGTGGTGTGGTAATCCGCCGCCTGAATATCAGTATCGTCGCTGAACTCTTTCTGGAAGCGTGCGTCGATCCACGGCATCATCTGCACGTTCTTGTTCAGATCGCGAAGCGTTGTGGTGAGTCTCAACCCGACCCCACTGTTCCAGGAAGAGACCTGACTGTCGGCGAAGGTCACTTCACTGTCGGAGAAGCCGTTTGCTTTGGTTTGATCCCAGCCTAAGGTGGCGTAAGGTTGCAGCAGGGTTTCACCTGGCAGCAACACGTTCACACCGGTACGCGCCTGCGCCATATACAGGGTGCCATCCGTCGAACCGTGCAGTGCTTCGGTCATGCCGCTGGTATTCCCCGTCACGTTATTCGCAGACAGGGTGTACCGCATATCGCCATAGCTGAAGCTACCGTCGGCAAACATACCCCATGTTCTGCCGTTAAGCGCCTGCTGCCAGCCACCGTACAGGCTGTAGTAATTACCGTAGACGCTGTCATTAAAGCTATCAGCGCCGTCATGGGTATCCTGCACGCGGCTGCGTGTCCATGCCAGTGCAATACCGCCAGTGACGCTATCACCGTTGTCCAGATGCGCCGTCCAGTCCACGCCACCCTGAGCGCCCTGGGTGATGCTCTTATAGTCAACATCATTGCTGAAATTGCCATTCTGATAGAGGAAATCACCCCAGACCTGCGCACCTTCCTCCTGCTTGCCGAGCAGGTTAGCCAGATGCACCTGATTCATATGGTTGCTGATATCATCAGCCACCTGATGTCCGGCCTGCTCGGCAGCGTCCAGACCGGCAACAAGGCCCTGAACGTCGCTCGCGAGGCTGCCCTTCTGGCTGTTAAATTCGATATTCCACGACTGCGTATTATCGGCGGTAAGGCGTGTCTGCGGCGCGGTATCTGCGGCCACAATATTCAGACTGTTGTCATAGTTATAAGCGCCGCTACGGTTTTCAACATTCTGTTGGCCATTTGTGAAGGTGGCCGCCGCATAATTTTGCGGGGTGCTGGTGCCTGAAGTGGTGAACGTACCCAGAATCACGTTCTGCTGATTTTGTGCCGAGGGAGTAATGCTGTTGACGACAACGGCGTTATTAACCCCGGTGATATTGCCGAAATCAACAAAGCTGTCGGTGCTCATATTTACCATCGCATTACTGCCGGTGGTAGTAGCGACAAGCGTTGAGCCATTTTGCAAACTCCAGCTGGTGGCATCGTTAATTTTATCAATGGCGATGCTGTTATTGCTGGTCGTGTTCACCGTCTCGAACTGACTAATTTCACCAGAAACAGAACTGCCGGCATCCATTGACAGCGTGTCGCTACCGTCACCGCCATCAACATTGCCGTTAACATGAGAATTATTGGTCAGCACGACCGTATCATCGCCCGCACCGGTTGTAATATCACCATTTACGGTGGTATTGTTTTGCAGCGTGATGGTGGTATTGCCGCTGTTTTGATCGGTATTTACCGCGCCATTAATGGTGCTGTTATCCACCAGAACAGAATTCGCTGAACTGCCGTTCAGGGTAATATTGCCATTCACGACGCTCTTATTAGTAAACGTAAGTGATGTCGACCCCTTTTCATTAATAACGCCAATATCGCCAGTGACGGTACTGTTATTCAGGGCCAGGGAATCGGCCTGGGTGCCGTACATAGCGATGGCAAGATCGCCCACGCCATCCAGGTTGATGTCACTGAACGGCTTATACTCGCTGAGTTTTTCGGCCAAATGTTCCATGTTCTGCGCGATTTCACTCTGCGAGGCATCGACGGTGGCTCCGGTCAGCGTAATGCGGGTATTTGATTGATCGCTCCCTGCATAAATACCGCCCTTATCCATTGTACTGTTGCTGAGGGTAATATCCTGTTCGCCAGCGCCGGCGCTTACAATGCTGCCGTGCAGCGCGCTCCCGTTCTCAATATTGACGGTGTGGTAGCCTTTATCCAGTGGATCGAGATAAATCGCTGAGCCCATCATATAGGTTTTATCACCCTGGTAATTGCCTGTGCTGTTTTCACCGTTCAGCGTCGCGCCATCAACCGTCACGGTGGTATTGGTGGTCGCGCCTCCGCTACCGACTTCAATCATATCGGCCGTAGCGCCGTTATTCAGGGTGATATTCGCGATACCGCCGTTGCTTCCCTGGATATAGTGGCCTGACATATCCGTTCCGGATACCGTTAATGACTGCGTGTCGCCATCCCCTCGATGACCATCCATGAAAATATTATTCGCCGTGGCGTCGGCCATAACCGCATTTGTTACACCGGGATTTTGATAAAAGCTGTCATCGGTATATTTCGTTAATCCACAGGTTTGCGTCGTCACGCCATCCTCACACGGTGTCGCTGTCGTCATTGCTGCCTGGGTACCGAAAGAGGTTAAAGCCATTAAGACACACTGCGAAAGCAATGTGCGGTTCATAAATTTACGCATCTGAAACTCCGTTAATAAAAAATCGTCGACATCCTTGTAAAGGAATTTATTTAATTTAAGGAATTTCTCATAAGTAAAGGATGTAATGAAATTTAAAAGATAAGGAGTAAGTTATTGGGGTATTTAAATCAGGAGATCTGATAATTAGGTGTTAATATATTTGTGTGATAAATAGAACTGAATAGTTACCCTGCAAATTAAGCGGGTTTTCGCGAAAGGGTAGCGCTATTGATTGACGCAACCTGTTGATGATGTACTCCTCAGGAGGTATGGCCGTTAATTTAATGCGCTGCAGTTTTACATTTATTTATCCACTGACAAAGTAAAACACATTCTTAGCAGGGTAATTTTCCCCTTCTAAAATGTCTCTTTTTTCTGAATGAACGCAGGGGCAGTAAAAATTTTAATAAAAATAATGCGTGAAAGGTGATGAATTTGCTCATTCCTGCCGATAACGAGGGTAAGACTCGCCTCTGGGCGAATTCACCCTCACGGCAAGGAAGACTTATGAATATGTTGCGTAATTTCACGATCCGTTTCGTCATGCTGACGATTCTCGGGATCTTTTGTTTAATGTGGGCGGGCGTGGGGCTTTACAGCACCTGGTCTCTGTCACGGGTATCAGAGGGCAATGAGGTGGATCGCCAGCTGGTCAAACAGATGACCATACTCAGTCAGGGTAACGATCAGTATTTTCGCTTTGTAACCCGGTTGAGTCGCGCGATGGAAGTGAAAGCCGCGGGTGGCACACCGGACCTGGCCCCTGCCCAGCAGGCGCTGGACAATATGGGGAAGAAACTGGCTGAGATGAAGGCAATCTCACCAGGACCGATGGATGAGCAAGTTTCAGCTCAGGTGATCGGTAGCTGGCAGGCTTTGCTTGAGCAGGGCGTAACGCCGCAAATGCAGCAGGCGAAGCAGTCCTCTCTGGAGGGCTACCGTCAGCAGGCGAATAACATCACCCCTCCGCTGAGTCGTGCGTTTGGTGCTGCTGCGGAGAACTTTAACAACGCGGCCGCCCGGGCACTCGACAGCACCCGAGTCGTCGTAGACAGCCTGACCAGCATGACCCGCACGGTGATTATCACCGCCACGATTATTGGCCTGTTAATCCTGCTCTTCACCGACCGTTACCTGGTGGCGATGCTGGTAAAACCGCTGGCTCGCATTCGCCAGCAGTTCCGCCAGATTGCCCAGGGCGATCTCAGTCAACCGATTGAACCGTTCGGTCGCAACTGCGTGGGGCAACTGGTTCCCCTGCTGAGCGCGATGCAGGATAGCCTGCGAGAAGCGGTGAGCTCTATTCGCTCCGGCAGCGAGAATATCTGGCGCGGCGCGACGGAGATCTCCAGCGGTAATAACGATCTCTCGTCCCGTACCGAAGAGCAGGCCGCCGCACTGGAAGAGACGGCGGCCAGCATGGAACAGCTGACCGCCACCGTGAAGCTGAATGCGGAAAGCGCGCGTCAGGCCAGCCAGCTGGCGGATGTGGCGTCAACAACGGCCAGCCGCGGCGGCTCGCTGGTGGAAGAGGTGGTGACCACCATGAGCGGTATTTCTGAGAGCTCGAAGAAGATTGCTGAAATCACCAATGTGATCAACAGCATTGCCTTCCAGACCAATATCCTGGCGCTCAACGCTGCCGTGGAAGCGGCGCGCGCGGGCGAGCAGGGACGTGGGTTTGCCGTCGTGGCCGGCGAGGTGCGTAACCTGGCAAGCCGCAGCGCCAACGCGGCAAAAGAAATTGAGGGATTGATTACCGATTCCGTTTCCCGCGTAGAGCAGGGCGCAAAGCTGGTGGGCGACACGGGCACCACCATGGATGCCATTTTGCGTGATGTGACGGAAGTGACGACCATCATGAAGCAAATCGCGTCTGCCTCTGAGGAGCAAAGTAAGGGGATTTCGCAGGTGGGTATTGCTATCACGCAAATGGATGGCGTGACACAGCAAAACGCCTCGCTTGTGGAAGAGGTCTCGGCAGCGGCCTCCGCGCTTGAACGTCAGACCGAAGAGCTCCAGCGGTCGGTACAGAAGTTCCGTCTCTCGGCATAATCGCTGCTAAAAGGCCGCCGTGTGCGGCCTTTTTTTCGGTTAAATGCAGGCGAGCCAAACGGAGCGCCGCCCGCCGTTTATCAGTGAGTGGCTTCACCAATCAGTGCGCCAGAGCCGGCCCCGACGGCGGCCCCTTTCAGTACGCTGTTGCCTGTCACCGCCGCAGCACCTGCACCCACCACGGCACCCACCGCACCGCCTTTACGCGCAGCTTTACCTTTGTCGCCGTTTTTGAACATCGCACCGGTACCCGCGCCAACGACCGCACCGCCTACCGTGGATTTCAAATCTTTGCCCGTGGCTGCGCCAATTGCCGCACCGGCCACTGCACCGGCGGCGGTTTTATCTATCGCCATACCAGAAGTGGAAAAGATCAGGGTGCTGATAATCAGCGCTGTTTTCATCAATTTCATAACAAATCCTTTGTGACTGCTGTCGGTTGAGTCCGCTTTTCTCGTCATCTGATCTGAGAAAAACGTCCGCATAGTGCCAGTAATACCGGCTCAACCCTTAAGCAAATCATGCCCCTTGCAGGGATCCCTGTTGCCGGGCGGTGGTCCGCCCGGCAGAGCATTACGCCTGACGCTTGTCTTCCGTATTGGTCTCGAAGTCGCTCGCCGCGTGGCGTTCGTGGAGCTGCTCGTTGAGCTCGCCGCTGGTGCGGTTAACGATACGCCCGCGCTTCACGGCAGGGCGGTGTGCCACATCTTTCGCCCAGCGCTGAACGTTGGTGTACTTCTCAGCGTCGAGGAACTCGGCGGCGTTATACACGCTACCCAGCGCCACGCAGCCGAACCACGGCCAGACCGCCATATCGGCGATGGTGTACTCTTCACCGGCCACGTAGCGGCTACGCGCCAGCTGTTTATCCAGCACGTCGAACAGGCGTTTGGCTTCCATCGTGAAGCGGTCAATCGCGTACTCAATCTTCACCGGTGCGTAGTTATAGAAGTGGCCGAAACCGCCGCCGAGGAACGGGGCCGCGCCCTGCAGCCAGAACAGCCAGTTCAGGGTTTCTGTACGTCCCGCCGGATCTTTTGGCAGGAAATGGCCGAACTTCTCTGCCAGATAGAGCAGGATGCTGCCGGATTCAAATACGCGCGTGGGCGGTGTCGTGGAGTGGTCACGCAGCGCCGGTATTTTCGAGTTCGGGTTCACTTCAACAAAGCCGCTGGAGAACTGGTCGCCTTCACCAATGCGAATCAACCATGCATCGTACTCGGCACCCGTCACGCCAAGCGCCAGAAGCTCTTCCAGCATGATGGTCACTTTCTGCCCGTTTGGTGTGCCCAGAGAATAGAGCTGCAGCGGATGCGAACCCACGGGTAACTCTTTCTCATGCGTCGCACCGGAGATCGGACGGTTAATATTGGCGAACGCGCCGCCACCGTTCTTTTTCCATTCCCACACTTTGGGTGGCTGATAGGTATTTTCGTCTGACATGTTGGCCTGCCTTTTTTGTGATGTGTTGAGGGAGTGTAGCAGGAGTTCATGGGAGGGTTTAGCGAACTGAGCGCAATACATTTCCCCTTCGCGCCACGCTACACAGACAGCGGAACGGGTGTATGATAAATCCCACCTCTGTCAGGTTAATTACAACGTGCAGACGACGACAACCCTTTCAACATTGCCGCCTGCCCGTCTTAGGTTGGATACATGCGTAAAGGAAAGTTAAGCAGTGACGCGCCATTCGGGACGTTATTAGGTTATGCGCCGGGTGGCGTGGCGATTTACTCTTCAAACTACGGCAGTCTCGATCCGCGTCGTTATCCGGAAGACGCGGATTTTCGCAGCTATATTGGCAATGAATACATGGGCCACAAGTGGCAGTGTGTTGAGTTCGCCCGCCGTTTTCTGTTCCTCAATTATGGATGTGTTTTCACCGACGTCGGTATGGCGTGGGAGATCTTCTCTCTGCGCTTTTTGCGCCAGGTCGTGAACGATAACATCCTGCCGCTTCAGGCCTTTGCCAATGGGTCGAAACGCGCGCCGCAGGCCGGGGCGTTGCTTATCTGGCAAAAGGGCGGGGAGTTTCATGAGACCGGCCACGTTGCTGTGATCACGCAACTGTTGGACGATAAGGTGCGCATTGCCGAGCAGAACGTTATTCACTCTCCGCTCCCGCTCGGGCAGCAGTGGACGCGCGAGCTGCGAATGACCGTTGAGAACGGTACTTACACGCTGCATGACACCTTTAACGATACCGAAATTCTCGGCTGGATGATCCAGACGGACGACACGGAGCACAGCATCCCGCAGCCGGAACTCGACGGTGAACTGCTCAAAATCAGCGGTGCGCGGCTGAAGAATAAACGTCAGTTTGACGGGAAATGGCTCAACGAAAACGACGCCCTGCAGCAGGCATATGTCCGCGCAAACGGCCACTTTATCAATAAAGATCCCTGCCAGTATTTTACCATCACCGAAAGTGCCGAGCAGGAGCTGATCAAAGCGACCAATGAACTGCACCTGATGTACCTGCACGCGACCGACAAAGTGCTGAAAGACGATAACTTACTGGCGCTTTTTGACATCCCTAAAATCCTCTGGCCGCGTCTGCGCCTCTCATGGCAGTGGCGTCGTCACCATATGATCACCGGTCGTATGGATTTCTGTATGGATGAGCGTGGCATCAAGGTTTACGAGTACAACGCCGATTCCGCCTCCTGCCACACGGAAGGGGGATTAATCCTCGAAGAGTGGGTGAAGAACGGTTATCGCGGTAACGGCCACAATCCGGCGGAAGGTTTGCTGGAAGAACTTACCGGCGCGTGGAAGCACAGCCATGCGCGTCCGTTCGTGCACATCATGCAGGACAATGACGTCGAAGAGGATTATCACGCGCTCTTTATTCAGCGCTCTCTGCTGCAGGCCGGGTTTGAAACCAAAATTCTGCATGGGCTTAACGCTCTCAGCTGGGATGCGGCCGGGCAACTGATTGACGACGAAGGCCGTCACGTTAACTGCGTGTGGAAAACCTGGGCGTGGGAGACGGCGATAGAGCAGATCCGCGAGGTGAGCGAAACCGAATACGCCGCCGTGCCGATCCGCACCGGGTATCCGGCAGGTGACGTACGGCTGATTGACGTCCTGCTGCGTCCGGAAGTGCTGGTGTTCGAACCGCTGTGGACGGTTATTCCCGGCAACAAGGCGATCCTCCCGGTGCTCTGGCAGCTGTTCCCGAATCACCGTTATCTGCTCGATACCGATTTCGAGGTTAACGACCTGCTGAAACAGACCGGTTACGCCATCAAACCGATTGCCGGACGCTGCGGCAGCAATATCGATCTGATTAGCGCCGGGGATGAAGTGCTGGACAAGTCGAGCGGCAAGTTTGTCGATCGCAAAAATATCTACCAGCAGCTGTGGTGCCTGCCGAAGGTGGATGGCAAGCATATCCAGGTCTGTACGTTTACCGTGGGCGGTAACTACGGCGGCACCTGTCTGCGCGGGGATGATTCGCTGGTGGTGAAGAAAGAGAGCGACATCGAACCGTTGATTGTGGTGAAAGACAAGTAAGCTGTTCCGGCTGTCAACACACACCCGCAGTGTTCCTTGCGGGTGTTTTTCGTTTTCTGGCGGCTCAGGGATGCTCGTCGTGCTGCTGACTTATCTTCAGGTCAATGATGCGGCCGATCTGGTCATGATAGACCGTCAGCAAATTGTACTGACTCATCTCTGAAATGATTTGCGGGGGGACGTTAAAGCTTCTCGCCAGCTCATCGTGACGCCAGGTATCGGGACGCCGCCGCCTTACCTGAGCGCGACGGCGATTGTACTGATACCACAGAATGAGCAACCAGCCGTTAAGCGCGGCGATCAGCAAATAGATCAGCACCGTATTAAACGAGGCAATAATAATGCCCCAGCGGTAGTTGCTCTCCTCGGTTACCTGCATCCACAGATTGGCATAGAGGAAAAACAGAAAACCTCCCCATGCCAGCAGCGTCAGCACCGCATCAAAAAGACGGGGCAATAGCCGATGTTCAGTCAGAATTAGCGTATTTTCGTTCATTGAATGCTTCCTTTTCCCCGGTCCGGACTGATCCAGCGCGCACGTGCACGTTGGCGTTTAAGCATGACTTTTGGAAAGGCGACGAGGGTGGTGAACAGACCAATCATCCAGTACACCATCGGGAACCAGATCACCCAGAAAAGCGAACTCGCCACGTTTCTTTCATAGCGCCGCTCGATATACAAACTGACGAGGAATTGCATCAGACACATGACCCCCAGAAGCAACCCGGTAAATTCAGGAGGAAACAGGCTCTCGACGGTCAGGTTTGTGGGTAACCTAATGATATGGCTGACAATGAACAGCAACACGGTCACCGCATAGGCGAATGCCCACAGCGTTGACAACGCGTACTCTAAAAACAGCGGCCACATGCGATGATGTTCCCAGCGCACGATCTTGCGAAGGTTAACCAGAAAGACCTCTGCACCGCCCTGCGCCCAGCGTAAACGCTGTTTCCACAGACCTTTTAACGTCTCTGGCATCAGGATCCAGCACAGCGCCCGCGGCTCAAAAAAGATATCCCAGTGTCGAAGCTGAAGCTTCCAGCTGATGTCGATATCTTCGGTGATCATATCCGGGCTCCAGTACCCCACATCTGCCAGCGCCTGTCGGCGAAAGGCCGCAATAACCCCGGAGACGGTAAAGACCCTGCCGTAGATCCGCTGCGTCCGTTTGATGAGACCAATAATCGACGAGAACTCGCCTACCTGAATACGGCCAATCAGCGTTGATCGTGTGCGAATACGCGGATTCCCGGTGACGGCCCCGACGTGGGGATACTTAATCAGCGGCTCTACCAGATAGGCTGCGGTATCACGATCGAGCAGGGCGTCGCCATCAATACAGACCAGCAGATCGCCGCGCGCCGCCGCCGCACCGGCCTTAAGCGCCACCGCCTTTCCCTGATTTTCTGCGAGGTGAATGACGCGCAGGCGCGGCTGTTCCTGCGCCAGCTGCTGCAGCACCTCTGCGGTGTTGTCGGAAGAACCATCGTTGATCGCGATAACTTCGATATGGGGGTAGCGCTGATCCAGCGCGGCGCTAATGGTCTCCCGGGCATTTCTTTCCTCGTTGAAACACGGGATCAGGATTGAAATTAACGGATCGCCGTCTAACGTGGGAGCGGGCGTCTGCTTATCCCATGACCAGTGCCGTTCAAGCTGAAACCAGAAATAGAGCCCCCCGGTTATCCAGAGCACGGACATGAACAGTGGCCAGAAGAAGACAAAATCCAGAATCAGTTCTCCGGTAAAGAGGGCAGCCACGCCCAGAGGCAACCCGAATACCAGGCATAAAATAGAGAATGCGATAATGCGATCAGTCATTGTCAGGGTACCAGTACGAAGAAAATTCAGGCCTGATGCGTGAAATATCAGGTTGGTTGTTGATGAAATCGTCGGGGTAGTAACCATAATTTTTGATGCCGTTCAGCTGGAGAACGCGCATCCACTGCGCCAGACGCGTGTCGGGCACGGCACGTTGAGGTTTCTGCTCCCAGTCCCGGGCCTGTAGCTCGAAAATGGTTTTATTGAGCGCACCGGGCCGTGCGGCAACGGCGGCGATCAACCGCGTGAGCCAGGCATCGCTTTCCTCGGCCGGAACGGATTCCATCAGCGGCATAGCCATCGGAACCGTCCAGTCGTAGGTCATCAGAAAATCATCCAGATTTTGTGCAAACCACGCTTCGCTCTCGGGCTGCAGGATGGGCAGGGCGAACATATTCCGCGCGGTTTTAATCTGCGGGCCGCGTATGTTTTTCACCGCCAGGCTAAGGCTGCGGGTAAAGCCGATGAGCGTCTGACTTTTAAAGCGACTCCAGGCGTGAAGGGTGGCCGGATCGTGTTGCATTGCGGCGATACTGCGGTTATTCCAGGCGCGCAGGGCATCCGGGCCGGCATCTTCAAAGTCTGTCAGCACCGCATCGTCGTGAAATAAGATCCCATTGAAGCTGGCGTAGCGGGCAAGATCTTCATAGATTTCCGTGACCTGCTGACGAACCTCGGGGTTCCACGGGGAGAGGCGGATGTAGGGGTCGGTAGCCTCGTGCAATTGGCCCGTTTGACGATCCCAGCGCTGTACCCGCGGGAGTGCGGGTGAGAGATCGAAAGAGAGCACCGGCATCCACGCATAGACTTTTACGCCTGCACGGGTTTGCAGCTGCCAGGCGACAAAATTAAACAGATCGGCGCGCACCGGAAGCCGGCTGTTAGGGAAGTAGAGCGCTTTGATCGTGCCATCGCCCAGCGGATCGGAAAACGCCTGCAGGAAAACATGACTGATTTTCATGTCGTAAACCCGCTGGACAAGTTTATTGATGTTGTTGGTTTGCTGGGCCGGATCGGGATCGTAGACATAATCGAGATCGACATGCATGACGCGCACGGGATCGGCCTCCTGAATCTGGTTGACCGTGCTGGCAAAGGATTTGAGCGAGGGATTTCCGGAAATCAAAAGACGCGGAATATTGCCGAGATCGCGCACATCCGCCAGCCCATCCTCAAGGGTAAAGGCCAGTTGATAACCCTGCTTTCTGGCGATGGCGAGCGATGTGCCGTTCGCGGCGCCATAGGGCCAGACCCAGGCGCGGGGCGCTTTTCCTGTCACCCGGGTAATTTTGTCGGTAACTTTGCGCACGTCATCAGCGATCCGCTGGTTGAACTGCCGATCGGTTTCATAACGCCCCGTCGCTTTATCGTAAAAGCGGTTGGCGATGGCGGGTTCACGGCTTCCCTGTGGGTTAGCCGGTATGCCGTAATGCGAAGCCCAGGTATGCGAGCCAATCTCAACCAGCGGAGACTGGCTTAGCTCCCGCACCATATCCCAGGTTGCAAAGCGCTCGCGGGGCGTCATCAGTCCGCCGAAATTGACCTGCTGATTCGCTGGCGTATCTACCCAACTGCCCACCGGTGCCCACAGCGCAGGGACGTTCCAGGCCTGAAGAAGTGGCCAGACGCGGGTGTAGAAACTGCTGTAGCCATCATCAAAACTGAGTAAATAGGCTCTGGGCGGCAGCGTTTTTTTGCCCTCATGCGCATCCAGAATATCCTGCACGCTAATGGCGTGATAACCGTGATGCACAAGCCAGCCGATCTGCTCGTTTAGGGCGCTGGTACGAACGGACAGGTAGCGCTGATCGGCTGCATCATCTTCAACGTCATGGTAGGCCAGAACCAGAAAATGGTTTTTTGGCCAGGGTTTACTCGCCTCAGGCTGTGGCCGTTCCTGGGGGGACATAAACGAGAGGGCCTGAGCGCAGACGCTCGCGCTGAGGCATAACCAGCCGATAATTATCAGGCTCACAGAAAAACGTTTGTTCAGCATATTCATCCTTAAAAGCGTAAATTCGCATCAAACGTGACGGAGAGATTGCTTTCTCGTTTACCGTCGAAAGGGCGCTTGTCCCAGTTCAGCATCACGCCGCTATCAATGACGTTGTTCCATTGAATGCGCTGCCCGTAACCCAGCAGGGCGATGGCACCAGCAGGCTGATTTTTCTGCCAGTATTCCCCGCCGCCGAGAACGACCTGCTGGCTCCAGAGCGTGTCGTAATGGCGGTACATCTGATGATCGACGGACAGGGCTGCCGTTACGGACAGATCCCGCTCCGGGTTGTAATAGAGCGTGTCCCGCAGGGTGTTAGTACTCGCTGATATACCCGGTTCGAGATCCAGCGTCAGGGTGGGTGTCTGCCACAGCCGCTCTTTACCCGTAAGGGCGAACTCCTGGCGGCGGTTATGGTCGGAAAAGTGGCTGGCAGAGGCGTTAAACTGGTACTCACGGCGTTCGTTTTGATACCAGCGGACCCAGCCTTCTCCCCGGTTTGCGCTGACGCCATTACGCAGTGCCCGTAAAGGCGTCGTGCGTGAAAGACGTTCAAGGTTTCCACCCACCTGCCAGCTATCGTTCAGGCTGTACGCCGCCGAGAGGCGAGCACCGGGCTTGTTTGCACCGTGATAATGGTTACCGGAGAGTTCTGCTTCGACCAGAAGGTCGCGAGGCCGCCATTCGACGCCGGCAAACAGGTGGCGGCTGCTGCCTTTGCCTTCGTCGAAATTGCCCTGCGCAAATCGGGTTCCACCAAAAAGCCGCCAGTTATCCGCGACGGGCGGACCGTAGAGCGTGGCATCCCAGCTCAGATCGTGTGTGCCGCTGACGGGGTTATCAGAGTGCAGTCCTTTGCCCGCGTTCAGACGCAGTTCGGACAGATGATGGACGTTTCTGAGCCTGTCCAGACGTCGGGCGCTCCCGTCGACAGGCGCGCGGGCGATAACGTCATCGGTCAGTAAATCCATCTGTCGCCACTCCTGCAGATCCATTGCGACGTAGGCCTGCTGCCGTTCCAGCTCGATATTGGATGGCTCCAGCGTCTCGGCCATTTTGAGCTTTTGCTCCGCCGCCCGCGGCAGACCCCGCGCCTGAAGTAAGGTGGCGTAGTCAATCTGTAATCCCTGATTTCCCGGCGCTGACGCAGCCAGACGTTGCGCCAGCTTTTCGGCTTGCGGAAGGGCATTGGTCATCAGCAAATAGTTAAAGGTGAGCGATTGCCCGATGAGCCATTGATCGTTGGGTTGCGGGGTTGGCGAACCGAAATCGTAGCGGGTCCAGGGCGTGTTACGGCTTATCTTCTCAACATACTGGCGAGCGGCCTGATACTGCCCGGTATCCAGCCAGGCGTAGAAAAGCGCATGATCGTCGTCCTGCGGATCCGGCGCATAGTCTGGATAACGTTTGAGAAGCGAGAGGGCGGCATCGGCATTTTTCTCCTCCAGATACGCGGAGATAACCCAGCCAATTGCCCAGGTCGGCACGGGATGCTGAGCTGACGTTAACGCCTGATATTCCCTGATGACCTGTGGATAATCACCGTGGGCGTGAAGCGCGCCAAGCCGATCGACACGGGCCCGGATAACGTCCTCCGCTGCCTGGGGTTCGTTTTGCCAGCGGGACAGCAGCTCGTCATAGCGGTTCAGCGCCGCTTGCGCGAGCTGCAAACGCTCTGTTTCAGTACGGGCAGGCACATCGGCGAGGCGTACCATTTCGGCGGCGGCGTTGAGTGCCAGACGGCGGCGTTGCGCGGGGGGCAGCGTCACCGTTTGTGAAAGCCGCAGGGCAGGCGTGTCGGCCCGGTTGTCTGTTAGCGCATCAATCAACTCAGTACGAAGGGCGTCATCCGCTGGCACACTATTCAACGCACGGATGTCTGCCAAAAGCCGCTCCTGGTTTTTCCCCTGGCGTGAATAGACATAAGAGAGCGTCTGGAGGTGAGCCAGAGAGGGCTTTTCCGCCACCCGTTGCCGGGCTTCCTGCAGAGCCAGTGTATCCATGCGGGCGTCGGCGAGGGTTTTGATGTAGCCGATGCGATAATCGTCGTTATCCGGTGCAAGGTTACACGCCTCCTTCCAGAGCATTAACGCAGGTTGCCACGCCTTTTGGTTTCGCCTTGCCTGAGCAGCAGCAGCTACGCCACGGGCAGGAAGAGGCATATAGACCTTGTAACGCAGCCAGACCTGAATAACGTCGTCATCACGACCCGCCCAGGACGCCACCTGCAACCAGTCCGCAACTTGCTCAGGCGTCAGGGCATGTTGCTGCTGATAACGCTGAAGATATTGCAGAAAAGGTGCGTAATTACCGTTACGCGCCTGCTGAATCTGTTGTTCATATACTGATTCTGCTGCCTGAACCAGAAAGGGGAAAAGTAATAACAGAAACAATAAAGCGGGAGTGCGGTAAAAGAATAACGTATTGAAGCGAAGTGATCTTTCCATATCTATTTGCCATTTGTTTATCATAAATCCATTGCATAACACGGCTGCCTTTAAGCACGGGGTTAAAGGCCATAAATGAGAACGTTTAATCTGAATGCAGTTACGTTATGGGGTACTTACTTAAAGGTAATTATGGGTCCTTATGGTCAGGGCTAAGTGGCTGGTAATGTACACCCGATATGTTGGCAGATAAATATGTTGAAAAGCAGGGTGGTTGTTTTGAGATAATTCTGTAATGAGCTGTCCTAAACGATTATTTTGAAATGAATTTATATTTATAACTTTATGATTTGGTTGGTTTTTATTTATATTGTGACAAATTTGTTTATATTTTTAATGCGCCTTATTGGTGTGAATTAAAGTACTTTCCGGTGCATGTTTGGGAAGTTTCATGACAAAAATTCTTAATATCCATAAAAGTGACTTTTCTGAGATTGTTTTTTACTTATAATTAATGGCAGCCATTGAATGATAGTCTATGGGAAGACGTATCAATGAATGTGCGAATTGAGGGTCAATCAAAGCCAGAATACATTTATCGTTAATATAAAAGCGCTATAAAACGAAGGCGGACTTCTTTCCGAAGGGTCGTTCTTGCTTTAATCTAAAAGGGATGGTTAGTGGCAACTTCAATAGTGTTAGTGACACAGGATCGCTACCTTGTCAGGGGGATGAGGATATTTTTTCCGGATATAATCCTGCTGGACTCCATTGACAGAAAGATATTTGATAACGGCGCAGATGAATATTCTGTATTGATTGATAGCCGTGCACCGCTGCGTTTATATGATTACCTGATACGCCATCCGGCCAGAACGAAAAAAACAATCTGCTGCGTTATGCTCGATATGCGGCATCGCGAGGAGAATCTGCTCAGCATGAAGTTGTTTATGAACACGTCGCTCACGGCACCCGATATGGCGTCGTTATTCAACCTGGTGCTCAACATGAAGGGCAAACGTCTGACAACAAAGTGGCTGCTGAACTTACGGCTGAGCACGCATGAAGCCATTATGCTGCGGTTGCTCAGGGCTGGCATGGCGATGGAAGAGGTGGCACAGGAACTGAATACGTCGATTAAAAGCCTCTATCGTAAACGGACCGCGCTCTCAGAACGGCTGGGGGCAGAGAACTTCAACGAGGCTTGTTTGTTTATCTTTAAAAATAAACTGCTGGATTCGGATGGGAACGATCCCTAGCTTTGCTTTACCCCAAAAGCAAAAACCCGCCACGAGGGCGGGTTTTCTGAAGAGTGGTGCCCGGACTCGGAATCGAACCAAGGACACGGGGATTTTCAATCCCCTGCTCTACCGACTGAGCTATCCGGGCAACGGGGCGCATTAAACCTGATATGCCCTCTGCCGTCAACGAAATTTGTTGTTTTCGTAACGGACTGCACACTCTCTCACCAGTTCGCCGTAAACTTAAGCAAAAAAGTGCGTCCAGAGCGCGGATAGCGGCATTGCAATCAACAACGCGGGCAGCATATTCACCACCGCAAACATCTTTATTCCGCATATCCGCAGCCCTGTCGCCAGCAGCAGCAGGCCACCGACGGCGGTGAAGTCGGCCATCATTGCCGGCGTGGTGAGAGGAAGGATCAGTGTGGCGCAGGTAGCGAGGGCCAGCTGGATAAGCAGCATGGGCACGCAAATCGCGGCGACGGCGATGCCGAGGGTCGTGGCGAAAATGGTGGCCGTGAAGAAATCAAGAAACGCCTTCGCAATCAATATGCTGGGGTCGCCAGTCATGCCTTCCTGCATTGAACCGAAAATGCCTGTGCCGCTGGCGCAAAAAAGAATAATTATCGCGACGTAGTTCTGAATAAACGACTCGTGAGTGCCGTTTTTCGCCTTGCCCGGGTGGGCAATCAGGTTTTTGGCTTTGCTGACCGCATTGTTAATACCCTTTTCCAGATAGCAGAACTCGCCAATGAGCGCGCCGAGCAGGGTAGCAAGCACCATCACCGGCAGGTTGGCGCACTTAATCACCAGCAAAATGCCGATACCTAACGAGGCCAGGCCGAATATTGAGGGCATGGAAGAGCGAATACGCTCCGGCAACCGCTGACTTAATACGGCGCCAAGTACGCCGCCCAGCAATACGGCACCGGCATTGATAAAGGGTCCGATAACCACCGTGAACTCCTGTTAGTTAATCATGGGTATTGCAGGATTATGACACGCCAGGGGCCTGTTAAGCTTAGGTTTAGGCGGGTTAACGCATACTGATTGCTTCTTGCACCTCAAAATAAAAGGTGACATGATTGCGCGAAATTTCTCCTTCCTGTGTACGGAGCCGCCAATGATGATGTTGTCTGTCGCTGCGCGAACGCTCACCCGTATCGATATTATCTACTCCTGTCTCACCGTTCGGTGAGGGTAACTGCACTTATGAAAACCATGAAAATCGCCGTCAGCCGCGAGCTGGTCTCTACTGTGTCTACGCACCGCGAAAAGGTGACGCTGGATAACACTGATTTTACGGATGTGGCGGCAGTCGTCATTACCCCCGCGGAAAGTTGCAGCGGCGTTCTGGCATTGCTTAAACGCACGGGCTTTCAGCTTCCGGTGTTTATTTACTCGCAAGAGCCGTCAGACGTTCCTGATGGCGCAACGGCAGTGATATCAGGTAAAGCTCAGGAGTTTCTGGAACTGGAGACGGCGGCCAGCCGGTATGAAGAGAATCTGTTGCCGCCATTTTTTGACACCCTGAGCCAGTACGTGGCGATGGGCAACAGTACTTTTGCCTGTCCGGGACACCAGCACGGTGCATTTTTTAAAAAACACCCTGCGGGACGGCAGTTCTATGAATTCTTCGGTGAGAACGTATTTCGCGCCGATATGTGCAATGCCGATGTGAAACTGGGCGATCTGCTGATCCACGAAGGCTCCGCCAAGCATGCCCAGAAGTTCGCAGCAAAAGTCTTTAATGCTGATAAAACCTACTTTGTGCTGAACGGCACCTCCGCTGCAAATAAGGTGGTCACCAATGCGCTGCTGACCCGCGGTGACCTGGTGCTGTTCGATCGCAACAACCATAAGTCCAACCACCACGGTGCGCTGATCCAGGCGGGCGCCACGCCGGTTTATCTCGAAGCAGCGCGTAACCCGTTTGGTTTTATTGGCGGGATTGACGCGCAGTGTTTTGACGACGCGTACCTGCGAAATCAGATCCGTGAAGTTGCGCCGGAAAAGGCCATGGAGAAACGCCCGTTTCGTCTGGCGATCATTCAGCTTGGTACCTACGATGGCACGATCTACAACGCCCGTCAGGTGATCGACAAGATCGGCCATCTTTGTGACTACATCCTGTTTGATTCGGCCTGGGTGGGCTACGAGCAGTTTATTCCGATGATGGCGGAAACCTCGCCGCTGTTACTGGATCTGAACGAGAACGATCCGGGCATTTTCGTGACGCAGTCGGTGCATAAACAGCAGGCCGGGTTCTCGCAGACTTCGCAGATCCATAAAAAGGATAATCACATTCGCGGCCAGGCGCGTTTCTGTCCGCACAAGCGCCTCAACAATGCGTTCATGCTCCATGCCTCGACCAGTCCGTTCTATCCGCTGTTCGCGGCTCTTGATGTGAACGCGAAAATCCATGAAGGGGAGAGCGGGCGCCGGCTTTGGGCGGAGTGTGTTGAGCTGGGCATTGAGGCCCGCAAGGCGATCATTGCCAACTGCCATATGATCAAACCGTTTATTCCGCCAATGGTGGCCGGGCGTCCGTGGCAGGATCATCCCACACACGCCATCGCCAGCGAGCGCCGCTTCTTCAGCTTTGAGCCGGGGGCTAAATGGCACGGGTTTGAAGGCTATGCCAGCGAGCAGTATTTCGTCGATCCGTGCAAGCTGCTGCTGACCACGCCGGGTATTGATGCGGAAACCGGGGAATATACCGAGTTTGGCATTCCGGCGACCATTCTTGCGCACTACCTGCGTGAAAACGGCATTGTGCCGGAGAAGTGCGATCTCAACTCGATCCTCTTCCTGCTGACGCCTGCCGAAAGCAGTGAGAAGCTGGCGCAGCTGGTGGCGATGCTGGGTCAGTTTGAACAGCATATTGAAGACGATACGCCGCTTGCTGACGTCCTGCCGACCATCTACCAGAAATACCCGGTACGGTATCGCGATTACACCCTTCGCCAGCTCTGCCAGGAGATGCACGATCTCTACGTGAGCTTTGACGTGAAAGATCTGCAGAAGGCAATGTTCCGTAAAGAGAGTCTGCCAGAACGGGCGATGAATCCGCAGGATGCGAATCAGGCGTATATTCGCGGGAACGTGGAGTTGGTGCGCATCCGTGATGCCGGCGGACGCATTGCCGCCGAGGGCGCGCTGCCGTATCCCCCAGGCGTACTGTGCGTGGTGCCGGGTGAAATCTGGGGTGGGGCGGTACAGCGTTACTTCCTGGCGCTGGAGGAGGGCATCAACCTGCTGCCAGGTTTCTCGCCGGAACTGCAGGGCGTTTACAGCGAAAAGGATCCCGACGGGATTAAGCGACTGTACGGGTATGTATTGTCATAGTCGCCGTCATCCGTAATACTGGCCCTCTCCCCTAAAGAGAGGGTCAGGGCTCACACCGCACTTCTCTTATACATCCTCCGCGGATGCCCAATCTTCCCGTACAACATCTCTACGCTCAGAAACCCCGCCTCCACGCAGTGCTCCAGATAGCGTCGGGTGGTGGTTTTACTTAATCCTGTCTCCTGCACGACCTCGTCGACGGAAAAACAGTGTGTCGCCTTGTCGTTAAACAACGTCTGCACCCGTGCCAGCGTATTCTCCTCAATGCCTTTGCTGCCGTTATCCAGACGGTAGTTTTTCGCCTGCAGCTGGTAGAGCGAGTCGACGTTCTGCTGGTCGACAATCTTCCAGACCCGCTGTTGTTCGGCAAACTGCACAAAGCGTTCAAGCGACTGGCTGAGGCGTTTCCAGGAGACCGGCTTCAGGATGTAATCAAAGGCGCCATTCCGGATGGCCTGGCTGCAGGTGTCCATGTCGCTGGCAGCAGTAATGAAAATCACCGAACAGTTGGCGCGGGTGAGCATGGGGTCATTGATCAGTGTGATCCCTTTACCGTCCGGCAAATAGTTATCCAGCAGCATAAGCTGCGGCTGCTTGCTTTCAAGCTGGACCTGGGCGGCAGCGAGAGACGAGGCGATCCCTACCAGCCTCAGGCGCGGATGTTTACCGATAAGTTCCGCGTGCAGTTGCGCCAGTTCGTTCTCGTCTTCAACAATCAATACGTCGATAAGTTCATGTTGCATAGTCGGTATCTTCCAGTTGCTGGGCGGGACGCCGGGCGGGAATAAACAGTGAGAAAATGGCGCCGCGCGGGGTGTTATCGGCAATTTCTATCGCGCCGCCAGCCTGCGTAACATAGCTTTCGATCAGATACAGGCCAATCCCGTGATCGCCGCGTGTTTTGGTGGTGATGCCGCGTTCAAATATCCTGTCACGGATCTCCGGTTTGATGCCAACGCCCTGGTCGGCCACTTCGATAATCAGCTCCTGCTCGCTCAGTTTGATCAGCACTTCGACCGGTGCATGGGGGAGCGGTGAGCGCTGCGTCGCTTCGATGGCGTTATCCAGCAGGTTGCCGATGATTGAGATCAGCTCTTCTTCAGCCAGCGACGGGAACGGCCTGTCCAGCCGGCAGGCCGGGTCAAAACTGAGCTCGACCCCTTTCTCCCGCGCGCGGGCGGCTTTACCCAGCAGCAGGCCACACAGGGTCGGGGAGCTGAAGCGGGAAGAGATAAAGTCCAGCAGCTCCTGAGCGTGTTCCGACTGCGCCTGAATATAGCCAATCGCCTCTTCATAGCGGCCCATGTGCAGCAGGCCGGACAGAGTGGTCATGCGGTTCAACTGCTCATGACGCATGATGCGCAGGTTATCGACATAGCGTTTAACCTGGCTGAGCTGGGCGCTAAGCGAGTCTATTTCATTCCGATCGCGGAAAGTGATCACCCAGCCCTGCAGCGAATCCTCAAGCATGATACGCACCCGGCTGGCAATCACCGTGAGGGTGTTAAAACGGCAAATTTCATCATGGGTATCTTTCGCCAGCATCGTCTGCGTTGAGAAGAACGGGACAGGGTCGATAACCTGGCTAATCAGCTGCCCGCGCAGTTCACGGGCTGGCTGGCTCAGGCCAAGCAGCTTGCGCGCCGCCTGGTTGATCACCTCAATGCGCAGCTCATCATCAATGGCGATCACCCCTTCATAGATAGACTCCATCATCGCCTTTTGCTGGCGCACCAGCAGGCCGATTTCCCGTGGCTCCAGGGAGAAGATCTGCTTCTTGATACTGCGGGTAAAGAACCAGGAGAAGATAAAGAGCGCAATCAACAGCAGCACGGCGGCCAGCAGAATATTGACCACTTTGCTGACGGTAATGGTATCAAGGTAGCTGGTGAGATAACCCACCGAGACAATCCCCACCACTTGCCCCGCATCGTTGAAGATGGGCGCTTTGCTGCGCAGCGAAATACCCAACCCCCCTTTGCGGATGGTGGTGGTGCTTTTTCCCTGCAGGACCTCCTCATTGTCTCCACCGATAAGCGTCTTGCCCACTCTGTCGGCAAAGACCGAATGAAAAAGATGCAGACCTTTATTATCCCCAATCACAATAAAGCTGGCATCACTGTGAGCGGCAATTTTCTGCATAAAATCATGGATGGCTTTGATATCTTTTTGTTCAACCTCATCACGTAATGAGGGAATAAGTGCGATCTCTTCCGCCTGTATTTTGGCACGTGCGCTCATTTCCTGATAAAGCTGCTTGCCGACATCGACGTAATAATATCCGCCCAGTAACGCAAAAAGTACTGAGAAAAAGGCGACCAGCGAAATAAACAGCTTAATCTGAAACGATACTTTCATAACTATCACGCGAGGTAGCAGCAAAGGTTGCCAATATATCATCTTTTTTCGCGCGGATGCCCGGTTTGCCGAAAACTTGTGATCCCTTGCACAGCAGGCCCTGTAAAAGAATTTTCCGAATAGCCTATGCGCCTGAAGCCGTCTGGAGAAATGTTATTTGATTGTTCGTTTTAGAAAAGAAACCATAAAAACCACGGCAATAAATAAGGCGTAAATCACATTAAATAAAAGAAACCATTAAAACCATAGCTGCCATAAAAACTTCGCTTTTAATATGCCATCCCTCACATAAAGTAAGCCTTTGTGACTCTAAGCTGAACGCACAAAATAACTAAGGGGCTTATTATGAGCACAACTGACGATTCTTTCTCTGTTACCCACGACCCGATTGATATTCAGCGACCATCACTCAAAGAGCGCTGGTGGCATATTATGGATACGTGGAAAATCGGAATTATCCCTCTGCCACTGTTTGTCCTGGCCGGCGCGCTGATTGCCATTGATTGCCTCGGCGGCAAACTGCCCAGCGATATCGTGGTGATGGTCGCCACGCTCGCGTTCTTCGGTTTTGCCTGCGGTGAGTTTGGCAAGCGCCTGCCGATTGTCGGTAAACTCGGTGCGGCGGCGATTTGCGCCACCTTTATTCCTTCGGCACTGGTCTATTACGGTCTGCTGCCGGATGTGGTGGTAGAGTCCACCACGAAGTTCTACAAATCCACCAACATTCTGTATCTCTACATCTGCTGCATCATTGTCGGCAGCATCATGAGCATGAACCGCACCGTGCTGATTCAGGGCTTCCTGCGCATTTTCTTCCCGATGCTGTGCGGCGAAATTGTCGGCATGATTGTTGGCATGGGCGTAGGGATAGCGCTGGGCCTTGAGCCATTCCAGATCTTCTTCTTTATCATTCTGCCGATTATGGCGGGCGGTGTTGGGGAAGGGGCGATCCCGCTCTCCATCGGCTATGCCACCCTGCTGCATATGGACCAGGGCGTGGCGCTCGGTCGCGTTCTGCCTATGGTTATGCTCGGCGGCCTGACGGCAATCATCATCTCCGGCTGCCTCAATCAGCTCGGTAAACGTTACCCGCACCTGACCGGCGAAGGCCAGCTGATGCCTAACCGTGCGAATACCGATGAAACCACCGCACAGCCTGCGTTCTCCGGTAAAGCAGACGTCACAACGATCGCTTCTGGCGCACTGCTGGCCGTTCTGCTCTACATGCTGGGGATGCTCGGCCACAAGCTGATTGGCCTGCCTGCGCCGGTTGGCATGCTGTTTATGGCGGTGCTGGTCAAGCTTTGTAATGGTGCTTCTCCACGTCTGCTGGAAGGCTCTCAGGTGGTGTATAAATTCTTCCAGACGTCAGTAACCTACCCCATTCTCTTCGCCGTGGGCGTGGCCATTACCCCCTGGCATGAGCTGGTCGCCGCATTCACGCTGACCAACCTGCTGGTGATTGTCAGCACCGTCTCCGCGCTGGTGGCGACCGGTTTCTTCGTGGGCAAAAAGATTGGCATGCACCCGATTGATGTCGCCATCGTCTCCTGCTGCCAGAGCGGTCAGGGCGGTACCGGTGACGTGGCGATTCTGACCGCAGGCAACCGTATGAGCCTGATGCCCTTCGCCCAGATTGCTACCCGTATCGGCGGTGCGATTAACGTCTCCATCTCTCTGCTGATACTGGGCAACTTCCTCGTTTAAGTCTTCAGGAAAGAACAATGAAACTCGCAAGCTTTTTATACCAGGGAACACGCAGCTACGGCATCGTTCAGGCCGAAGGTGTGATTGATTTAGGTCGCCGTCTCGGCGACCGCTACAGCGACCTCAAAGCGCTGCTGCAGGGCAACGGGCTGGCTGAGGCCACCCGTTATCTCAACGACGCCGTGGATGTCCCTCTGAATGCCATCACCTTCTTACCGGTGATTGAGCAGCCGGAAAAAATCCTCTGCGTGGGCATGAACTACGCCGACAAACGCAAAGAGTTTGACCAGCACAACCCGGCGCCGACGCTGTTTGTCCGCTTCCCGGATTCGCAGACCGGCCACAACGAACCGGTGCTGAAGCCGCGTCACTCCAGTGAATTCGACTACGAAGGAGAGCTGGCGGTCATCATCGGCAAAGCCGGAGAGAACATCAGCCGTGATGAGGCGCTGCGCCATGTGGCAGGTTACAGCTGCTATATGGACGGCTCCGCCCGCGACTGGCAGCACACCTGGTTTACGGCAGGCAAGAACTGGCGTCAGACCGGAGCGTTTGGCCCGTGGATGGCGACAGCTGATGAGATCCCGGACCCGCACCAGCTGGCGATCCGCACCTGGCTTAACGGCCGTATGGTGCAGGAAGACAACACCAGCAGCATGATCCACAAGGTCGCGGAGCTTATCGAATACATCAGCACCTTTACCCGCCTCAGCCCGGGCGATGTGATCATCACCGGCTCCCCTGGCGGCGTGGGCAAAAAGCGCAACCCGCCGCTGTTCATGAAAGAGGGCGATCGCATTGAGGTGGAGATCGAGCATATCGGTCATCTGAGCAATGTGATCATGGAAGCGCCCGCCACCGGGCTTGCGGCAGCACACTGAGTAAAACGGCATGAACAGTCAACCCACTATCGATTTTCGCCACACCCTTGTGGCGAAACACCCGGAACGCTTAAGCCAGATCCGTTACCTGCTGGCAGACAGCGGCCTTGGCCTGGACAACGACATCACGCTGTTTGTCGAAGCCTGGTCCGGCACGCAGCTGGTGGGTTGTGCCGGGCTTGCCGCTAACGTCATCAAGTGCGTGGCGGTAAACGAGCAGCTTCGTGGGGAGAACCTCAGCGCACGGTTGCTGGCAGAGGTGGAAAACGCGGCGCTGGAGCGCGGCCATTTTCACCTCTTCCTCTGCACCCGTCCGTGCAACAAGGAGCGCTTTGGCCGCAGCGGTTTCTGGCCGATTGCCCAGAGCGGGAACAACGCGGTGCTGATGGAGAACACCCCGCAGGGGATCCAGCGCTACTGCCGCGCGCTCAAGTGTCAGCGCAAGGCCGGGAAGAAGATTGGCGCGATCGTGATGAATGCGAATCCGTTTACCCTCGGCCACCGGCATCTGGTCGAGCAGGCCGCGGGGCAGTGCGATGCGCTGCATCTGTTTGTGGTGCGCGAGGATGCCTCGTTCTTCCCGTTCAGCGCCCGGCTAGAGATGGTACGGGCGGGCGTGGCGCATCTGCCGAACGTGATTGTGCATGAAGGATCGCAGTACATCATCTCCCGCGCCACGTTCCCGGCCTACTTCCTGAAAGAGACCGGCAAAGTACAGCAGGCGTGGAGCGAAATCGATGTGCTGATCTTCCGGGACTTCATCGCCCCGGCGCTGGGTATTACGCATCGCTTTATCGGTTCGGAGCCGTTTTGCGATATCACCCGTCAATACAACCAGACGCTGCACGACCTGCTGGCCTCGCAGATTGACGTGGTGGAAATGCCGCGCATCAAGGTCACCGGCAACGCTATTTCCGCGTCGGAAGTCCGCCGCTTGCTTAAGACACAGCAGTTTTCCCGGATCCGGGAGATTGTCCCGGACTCCACCTTCGCGCACCTCGAAACGCATTACCGTGCGAGTGCGGAAGTCGCATAACTATCAGGAATTTATCATGAAAATTGTAAGGGAGGCGCTGGCCGGTACGCAGGAGTCCAGCGACCTGATGGTAAAAATTGCCCCCGCTCAGGGTGAGCTGGAAATTATCATCCACAGTGAAGTGATTAAGCAGTTTGGCGAACATATTCGCCAGGTCGTTAACGACACATTGCGCGCCATGAACGTGCACCAGGGATTAATTATTGTTGAAGACAAAGGGGCGCTGGACTGTGTGATCCGCGCCCGCCTGCAAAGCGCGCTCCTGCGCGCGGCCGATGAGCCGACACTCAACTGGGAAGCGCTGAAATGAGCAAACTCCGCCGCAGTATGCTGTTCCTGCCGGGCGCAAACGCCGCCATGCTCTCTACGGCATTTATCTACCGCCCGGACTCCATCATGTTTGACCTTGAAGACGCCGTCGCCCTGCGCGAGAAGGATACCGCGCGCATGCTGGTGTTTCATGCCCTGCAGCACCCGATGTATCAGGATATCGAAACCGTGGTGCGCATTAACCCGCTGAGCACGCCGTTTGGCTTGCTGGATCTGGAAGCCGCCGTGCGGGCAGGGGTGGACGTGATTCGATTGCCGAAAACCGACACCCCAGAGGATATCGATGAGCTGGAAGGGCATCTGGCGCGTATCGAGCGTGAATGCGGGCGCGAGCCGGGCTCGACCCGCGTCATGGCGGCTATTGAATCGGCGATTGGAGTGATTAACGCCGTGGCCATTGCCCGCAGTTCTCCGCGCTTAATTGGGATCGCGCTGGCCGCCTTTGACTATGTGATGGACATGCAGACGGAACGCGGGGATGGCACTGAGCTATTTTATGCCCGCTGTGCCGTGCTGCACGCCGCCCGCGCCGCGGGTATCGACGCTTTCGACGTGGTGTGGTCGGACGTTAACGATGAAGCTGGCTTCCTGCGCGAGGTCGATTTGATCCGCAAGATGGGCTTTAACGGTAAATCGCTGATTAACCCACGTCAGATTGACCTGTTACATAACGCCTATGCCCCAACCCAGCAGGAAGTGGATCACGCGAAACGGGTGATTGAAGCGGCAGAAGAGGGGGAGCGTAACGGCCTGGGCGTCGTGTCGCTCAACGGCAAAATGGTCGATGCCCCTATTATTAACCACGCGCAGATGGTGCTGGAACGCGCGGCGGCCTCCGGCGTGCGTCGTTAAGGATTACACAATGAATCAGACAGAACTTCTCCATGTGAATTTCCCCCATCTGCGGGACTTAAAACCGTTTGAGGCCGCCCACAGCGCAACGCCATGGCTGAACAGCCCTGACGAAAAACACACCCGTAAGCTCTGTGCTTCGGTCGAAGAGGCGGTGTTACGCAGCGGGTTACAGGACGGGATGACCGTCTCCTTCCACCATGCGTTTCGCGAAGGCGACCGGGTGATCAATACCGTCGTGGCGCTGCTTGCGCGTATGGGCTTTAAAAACCTGACGCTGGCTTCCAGCTCGCTGATGACCTGTAACGACGCGCTGATCGAACACATCGAAAGCGGTGTTATCACCCGGATTTATACCTCCGGTATGCGGGGCAAGCTGGCGGACGCTATCTCACACGGGTTGATGGCCGAGCCGGTACAAATTCACTCCCACGGCGGGCGCGTGAAGCTGTTGCAGGACGGTGAGCTGAATATCGACGTGGCGTTTCTTGGCGTGCCGTGCAGCGATGAATTTGGCAACGCCAACGGCACGCACGGGAAATCGTGCTGCGGCTCGCTTGGCTATGCAATGGTGGATGCGCATTTCGCCCGTAAGGTGGTGCTGCTGACCGAAGCGCTGGTGCCGTTCCCGAATATGCCCGCCAGCCTGGTGCAGGATCAGGTGGATTACATTGTGCAGGTGGAGAGCGTGGGTGACCCGGCGAAAATCAGCGTCGGTGCGGCTCGCGTGACCAGTAATCCGCGTGAGCTGATGATTGCCCGCTACGCGGCGGATGTGATTGAACATTCAGGCTATTTCAAACCCGGTTTTTCCATGCAGACCGGCTCCGGTGCGGCGGCTACCGCCTGTACCCGCTTTATGGAGGAGAAAATGGAGCGCAGCGGCGTGAAGGCGCGCTTCGCGCTCGGGGGCATTACCGGCAGCCTGGTGGATCTGCACGAGAAAGGCCTGATCGAAAAGCTGCTTGATACCCAGTGTTTCGACGGCCAGGCCGCGGCCTCGCTGGCACGAAATCCGAATCATGTGGAGATCTCCACCAACGTTTATGCCAACCCCGGCAGCAAGGCAGCAAGCTGCGACCAGCTTGATGTGGTGATCCTCAGCGCCCTGGAAATTGACGTCGATTTTAACGTCAATGTTATTACCGGCTCTGACGGCGTAATGCGTGGGGCATCCGGCGGACATTGTGATGTGGCCGCGGCGGCGAACCTGACCATCGTGGTCGCCCCCCTGCTGCGTAGCCGTATTCCAACCGTCGTGAAGCGGGTGACCACCCGGCTGACGCCCGGGGAGAGCATCGACGTGCTGGTTACCGATCACGGCATCGCGGTTAACCCGGCACGCCCGGAAATCCGCGAACGACTGCTTGCCGCAGGCCTCAACGTTGTCGATATCAACGCGCTTTTCGAGCGGGCGATATCACTGACCGGTGTACCAAAACCCATTGAGTTTACCGACAAAATCGTTGGTGTGATCCGCTACCGCGACGGCAGCGTCATCGACACCGTTCGACAGGTGAAGGAGTAATGATGACTGTAGCGACACCCGTGCGGGCGGGTGTCAGCCTGGAGGAGCTGCTGGCGGCGAAAGAGCGCCGTGCAGCACGCCAGACTGACTGGCTCACGCACTATCAACAACCGGTGATTTCTCTCACGCTCGTCACCCCCGGGGAGATCAAAGACAGCCTGCGCTATCGCAATACGATGGGCGTGGCATTGCAGATGTGCGACCAGCTGCTGTGGGAAAACCGCTGGCAGGTGCTGGACCGCCAGGTGCTGTGGCTGCCCACCGGGCCAGAAGCAATCTGGTGCGTGGCGCATCCGGCGGCGGAAATCAAAGCGCACTGTACGGATCTGGAGCAGACTCACCCGCTCGGCAGGCTGTGGGATTTGGATGTGATCTGCCCGGCACAGGGGCATGTGGGGCGCCAGTCTTTAGGGGCACACCTCCGGCGCTGTCTGGTATGTGATGAGCCTGCCCACGCCTGTTCCCGTTCGCGTAAGCATCCTGTAGAGCAGGTGGTGGCTCGCGTGGAGAAGATGATCGATGACTGGTTTGCTCGCGACTAACCCGCAGCCATGCGATGTGCCAGGGCTCGCCGAAGAGGCGTTATGGCAGGAGCTGGCGTTGACGCCCAAGCCGGGTCTGGTGGATAAGCTCAACAACGGTGCACACCGCGATATGGACCATGCGCTGTTTGCCCGCAGTATTGCAGCCATCACCCCGTGGTTTGCGCGCTTTGCAGAGCTGGGTCATACCCATGCGGATAAACCCGCGGCAGAACAAATACGGATCATTCGCCCGGTGGGCATTGCCTGTGAACAGGCAATGTACGCTGCAACGTGCGGGGTGAACACGCATAAAGGCGGCATTTTTGCCCTCGGTTTGCTGTGCTTTGCCGCCGGACGTGTGAAACACGCCACGGCTGAGAGCCTCTGTAGTGAGGTGAGTCACCTCTGTCGCGGGCTGGTGGCGCGTGAGCTGGCAGCGCGCAGTGGACAGGCGACGGCAGGGGAGCGGCAGTTTCAGCGGTATGGGTTAACCGGCGCGCGGGGCGAAGCGGAAAGCGGTTTTGCTACGGTGCGTGCAGTGCTGGCGCAATGGAACGGGCACGCGCTGCATGACCTGCTGCTGCGCCTGATGGCGATAAATCAGGACAGTAACCTGGTGTCGCGCGGCGGTATGGAAGGGCTGCGTTATGTGCAGGGGTATGCGCGGGCATTACTGACGCGTGGCTGGGATCGTGATGCATTAATACAGATGGACAATGCGCTCATTGAACGGAATTTAAGCCCGGGCGGCAGTGCGGATTTATTGTCGGTAGGATGGGTGCTGGCGAAATTACCCCTCTCCTGAAAGGAGAGGGGATCATCATTAATGCGCGATAGGCTGCGCAGCGTGCGGTTCGCGTACGTGCTTGTACTTGAACAGTGCGATAAACGCGAAGAACAGTACCAATGAGTACGCGGCGAAGATAAGCCACACGGGCTGCCAGTTGGTGATGCCGTTAGTGGTGTACATCTCAACCACTTTACCGCTCACCACACCGCCCAGAATACAGCCGAAGCCGTTGGTCATCATCAGGAACATACCCTGAGCACTGGCGCGAATTTCAGGTTTCACCTCTTTTTCCACAAACACCGAACCAGAGATGTTGAAGAAGTCGAAGGCGCAGCCGTAAACAATCATCGACAGAACCAGCAGCACGGTACCGAACGGGCTTGGGTCGCCGTAGGCAAACAGACCGAAGCGCAACATCCATGCAGCGATACTGATCAGCATGACGTTCTTGATGCCGTAGCGGCTCAGGAAGAACGGGATGGTCAGGATGAACAGCGTCTCAGAGATCTGAGAGATGGACATCATCACTGACGCATGTTCAACGATAAAGCTGCCAGAGAACAGCGGGTTATTGTCGAAGCTGTGCAGGAAGGTGTTGCCGAACATGTTGGTGATCTGCAGTTCCGCACCCAGCAGCATGGAGAAGATAAAGAAGATCGCCATGCGTTTGTTTTTAAACAGCGCAAAGGCGTCCAGACCGAGCATGGTGCTCCAGCTCTGGTTTTTCTGCTGGTTAGACACCGGAATATGCGGCAGGGTCAGGGTAAACAGCGCCAGCACCACGGAGAGTGCCGCCCCGATGTAGAGCTGCATATGGCTCAGTTCGAAGCCTGCGAAGCTCACGCCCCACATTGCCATGATAAAGCCGATGGTGCCCCAGATACGGATTGGCGGGAAATCGGTGACGATTTCCATACCGGCAGATTTCAGGCGGTAGTAGGAGATGGTGTTGATCAGGCCAAGCGTTGGCATGTAGGCCAGCGAGTTAAACAGGATCACCATGAACATCGCCCCCGGCGTGGTGACCTGGGCTGCCATAAACAGCGTCCCCGCACCCACCAGATGGCAAAGCATGTACAGCCATTTCGCACTTAACCATTTATCCGCCACGATACCCAGCAGCGTTGGCATAAAGACAGCCGCAATGCCGAGCGAGCTGTAGACGGCACCGATAGACGCACCATCGAACTTGAGCGTCACAAACATATAGGAGCCGAGTGTAGTCAGCCAGCTACCCCACAGGCAGAACTGCAGAAACGACAATATTTTAAGCTGCAGCTTAAGGTTCATGTTACTTTCCTCACAAGTGAGCGGGAGATATGTTGTTATAGGAACATTCAGGGTTGTTATTTGATGCAATTCTATCAGCAGGCGAGGTTATGTTTTGTTACCTCCCGCAAAAAAATGCAATCCACATTAATTTGCAGTTTGGATTGTGATGCAAATAACATTTTCGTATGGGTGGGAGCGGGGAAGGTGCGGTCTGATGCCCTCACCCTGGCCCTCTCCCACAGGAAGAGGGCAGGGTAAAGGGTTTAGCGTCGACGGTAGTTTTTTTGCGCCGTGTTCACTTTATACAGATAACGACGCGATTCCGCAGACGGGTGTCGGGTGGTGAGCGTGGAATAGACATCCCCCGGCGCCATACTGTTGATGATATTCGCCGCCTGCACTTTGTCACTCGAGAAGACGCGCAGGACGCTGCCCGCTCCGCCGTTATACGCGGTGATCACCGCATAGCGACGTGATGTCGGGTTATCAATCCCGCCCAGGTAGACATTGTTGAGCATCGCCAGGTAGGCGGTACCGGTATCAATGTTGCTTTGCGGCTCGAACAGATAACTGCGGCTCGGCGTACCGGATTTACCCTGAGCGCGGAAGACGTCTTTACCTGCGCTGTGCTGCACGACCTGCATCAGTCCCAGTGCGTCGGAACGGCTTACCGCGTACGGGTTAAACGACGATTCGGTCTGCATGATCGCCAGGATCAGCGACTCATCCACGCCGTACTTACGCGAGGCCTGACGCACCATGCCAATGTACTTATGCGCACGTTTGTCGAGGTGGTTCGGCACGAGGTTAATGGTGACGCTGTAGATGATCTTCAGGCCGTTAGAGCGGCTTTTCAGGCGCGTCTGCAGCAGATAATCGGCGAATTTTGTGGCACGCCCTTCCCAGCGGATGGCCTGTCCGGTCTGATCGACAACCTGGCCGTACAGGAACGGTTCTTTGGAGATGGTGATGTCATCGGCGTCGGAGTAGAGATCGATTGAGCCTGGATCGTCACCCATCAGCAAGGTTTTCACGATCGCCTGACGTAACCGTGCGGCAGGTTCGGTGCCTGCGATGGTTTCAACCGTGATAGTCCCCTCATCAAAGTTGATGTGGCTACGGGTCTGATAGGCGTCGGTGTACTTAACGTAGTCCTTAGGTCCGGCAATAAGAACTTCGTTAAATCCCCATATATTTTCGATGTTATGGGCAAACTGCCCCATCAAAATGTCAAAACCGTTGGTGTCCTTTATCCAGGCTTCGTTGTAATCATCGCCTTTTTTGGAAGAACAAGAGACAAGCAACGGCGCAACAAGGGCTAGCGCTAAAAATTTTTTCATCATTCCGGGAGTGCGTGTTGTGTTTGCTTGTACGGCGGAGTTGCCCCCGCACGCTGTTATTTTTCCGGCGGCGTATAGCCTTCGATGTGGACGTCTTTGCCTTCGAACAGGAAGTTCACCATCTCCTGTTCAAGCAGTTTGCGGTGCTCCGGGTTCATCATGCTGAGTTTCTTCTCGTTGATCAGCATGGTCTGTTTTTTCTGCCACTGTCCCCAGGCTTCTTTGGAAATTTCGTTATAGATGCGCTTACCCAGTTCGCCCGGATAAAGCTGGAAATCTTGGCCTTCAGCGTCACGCTGCAGGAAAGTACAAAAAATAGTTCTGGCCATACTCATTCCTCTGTTGGTGGCTGATGCTAAACCATTGCACCGGCACGTAATTGCTGTAACAGGCGCTCCACGGGAGCCGCCAGCCCGACTGATGGCGGTTGCGCTAAGTTATACCAGAGAGCCGTTCCTTCATCCATGCAGGCGGTGATTGAGGACACGGGAAGCCACATCGGTACAATATCCAGATGGAAATGGCTAAAGGTATGACGAAACGCGGTCAGCTGCGTCAGGTTATCGGCAGCGATGCCGCGCTGTTTAAGCCATTCCCGTAACAATTCTTCATCTTCAAACTGTGGGAAGCAGTATAGACCACCCCACAGGCCGCTCGGCGGCCGCTGCGCCAGAAAGACGCCATCGCCATGCTGCATCAACAGCATGTAGCCGGTGCGCTCTGGCAGCGTCTGCTTTGGCTTTTTGCCCGGATACTGCGCCCATGCGTGGTTCGCATAAGCCACGCAGAGATTATTGACCGGGCAAAGTTCGCATTTCGGTTTTGATCGCGTGCAGACCATGGCCCCCAGGTCCATCATCGCCTGGTTAAAGCGCTCCACGCCTTTTGCCGGGGTAACCGCTTCGCTGATCTCCCACAGCCGTTTTTCGACCTCTTTTTTTCCCGGCCAGCCGTCAACGGCATAGCATCGTGCGAGGACGCGCTTCACGTTGCCGTCGAGGATCGGGAAATGTTTACCTAAAGACAGGGAGAGGATTGCGCCAGCGGTTGAACGTCCGACGCCGGGCAAATCAGCCACTTCATCGAAGGTTTCCGGAAATGTGCCGTGGTGTCGGGTCGCCACCTGCTGCGCGGCTTTATGCAAATTGCGCGCACGGGCGTAGTAACCGAGACCGGTCCACAGGTGCAGCACCTCGTCTAATGGCGCATTGGCCAGGTCGGTCACCGTTGGGAAACGTGCCATAAAGCGCTCGAAGTAAGGAATCACCGTGGCGACCTGCGTTTGTTGCAACATCACTTCGGAGAGCCATACTTTGTAAGGCGTTTTTTCAATTTGCCAGGGCAGGGTTTTACGCCCGTATTTGTCGTACCAGTCCAGCACCTGGGCTGAAAATTGAGAGGCTTGCATGGTCATCGATTCGCATAATCAGGGACGCCGATTGCAGCACAGCGTCAATCTGCTGTAAACCGGATCTTTCCCATGCTTGCATAGAAGCCTTAACTTTGGATAATGCCCGTTTCCCGAACATTCTCACAAGCAGACAACTCTTTTATGAAAAACGACGTCATTTCACCGGAATTTGATGAAAACGGTCGCCCGCTGCGCCGTATTCGCAGCTTTGTCCGCCGTCAGGGTCGCCTGACCAAAGGGCAGCAACATGCGCTGGACAACTACTGGCCGGTGATGGGCGTTGAGTTCAGCGAGCAGCCTCTGGACTTTACCGAGCTGTTTGGTCGCGACGCGCCGGTAACACTGGAGATTGGCTTCGGTATGGGGTCTTCACTGGTTACCATGGCCCACGCGCGCCCGGAGCAAAATTTCCTCGGTATTGAGGTGCACTCGCCAGGCGTAGGCGCATGTCTGGCAACGGCTCATGAAGAGGGCGTTGAGAACCTGCGCGTTATGTGTCACGACGCGGTTGAAGTGCTGCACAAAATGATTCCTGACAATTCTTTGACGATGGTTCAGCTCTTTTTCCCTGACCCGTGGCACAAAGCACGGCATAATAAACGCCGTATCGTTCAGGCGCCGTTTGCTGAGCTGGTAAAAAGTAAGCTGAAACTGGGCGGTGTCTTCCATATGGCGACCGACTGGGAACCTTATGCGGAACATATGCTGGAAGTCATGTCGTCTCTGGACGGGTATAAAAACCAGTCTGCAAGCAACGACTATGTACCGCGTCCGGATTCACGTCCGGTGACAAAATTTGAACAGCGTGGCCATCGTCTTGGTCACGGCGTATGGGACTTAATGTTCGAGAGGGTGAAATAATGGCAAAGAATCGTAGCCGTCGTCTGCGTAAAAAAATGCACATCGAAGAATTCCAGGAAGTGGGCTTCTCCGTTGCGTGGCGTTTCCCGGAAGGCACCAGCGTAGACCAGATCGATCAGGACGTAGATGCGTTCATTAATGAAGTGATCGAGCCAAACAAGCTGGCCTTTGATGGTAGCGGTTACCTGGCATGGGAGGGTCTGATCTGCACCCAGGAAGTCGGTAAATGCACCGAAGAACATCAGGCGCTTGTGCGCAAATGGCTTGAAGACCACAAACTGGAAGATGTCCGCGTCAGCGAACTTTTTGACGTTTGGTGGGACTAATTAAGCAGTAAGGGGCCAGCATTAGCTGGCCCATTTTGTCTGAGGGAGTGTTTAAGATGCGCAAAACGTTGCTGGCTGTTGCCTTAATGGCAACCGGATTCACCGCTCATGCGGAGTATAAATGTAGCGTCACCCCGCGTGATGACGTGGTGTTAAGCCCGCAAACCGTGCAGGTCAAAGGCGAGAACGGTCATCTGGTGATTACGCCGGACGGGAACGTCACATTTAACGGTAAACAGTACAACCTGACCCCCGCTCAGCGTGAGCAGGCGAAAGACTACCAGGCCGATTTGCGTACCGCGCTGCCGTGGATTGATGAAGGTGCCCTGACGCGCGTAGAGAAGAGCCGCGTCGCGCTGGATAAGATCATCACCAAAGAGGTGGGTGAGAGCAGTAACATGCGCACCCGCCTGACGAAGCTCGACAAACAGCTGAAAGAGCAGATGAACCGCATTATTGAGCATCGCTCCGACGGCCTGACGTTCCATTACAAGGCAATCGATCAGGTTCGTGCCGACGGTCAGCAGCTGGTGAACCAGGCAATGGGTGGCATCCTGCAGGACAGCATTAACGAGATGGGGGCTAAAGCGGTGCTGAAAGGCGGCGGTAACCCACTGCAGGGCGTGCTCGGTAGCCTGGGTGGGCTGCAGACCTCGATTCAGAACGAGTGGAAGAACCAGGAAGACGATTTCCAGCAGTTCGGCAAAGACGTCTGTAAACGCGTGGTGTCGCTGGAAGATAGCCGTAAGGCGCTCGTGGGAACGCTGAAGTAATTTCCCCTCACCCTAACCCTCTCCCCAAAGGGGCGAGGGGATGGTTTGCTCCCTTTCCCTTTTAGAGAGAGGGCCGGGGTGAGGGTTGCAGCATTTGCAGTGTTTCAAGGATCTTTTCTAACACCGCTTCTTCGTTATTACAGAGTTCGTTGTTCCAAAATCGAATGACATACCAGCCTTTCTCGTTAAGCCAGCACGTTCTTTGACGATCGTATTCCTGCTTTTCATCAAGTTGCCCGCCATCCAGTTCAATAGCCAGATGAGCCGCACAGCAGGTGAAATGCAGAATGTAGTGATCTACAGGATGTGGTCGACGAAATTTATAATTTTCGAAGCGGCGGCTGCGCAGTAGATACCAAAGCCGTCTTTCTTCTTTTGTCAGCTCCCGTCTGAGCTGTTTTGCATCAGTACGAGTAATATCCATCCCCACACTCTGCCAGCCTTTCCCTCAGCCGGCAGAATGGGGTGCAAAATCCTGAATCAGCCTTCAGGAATCTTCTGCGAGGAACAACTCAAGCAGGGAGTTTAAAAACAGTTTGCCGTGCTCGGTGATCTGCCAGTAATCCTCACACTCGGTGAGATATCCCTGCGCCAGCGCCTCGTCAATCTGCGGACGAATCGTGGCTTCCGGCAATCCAGTATAACGCGCAAACTCCGCACGTGGTGCGGGTTCCAGCAAGCGGAAGCGGTTCATAAAGAACTCAAACGGTTTATCCGCCGCCTCAACATCATGCTGACGTTCAAGGTAGCGGCCTTCCATGTAACCACGCGGATGACGCGTTTTGGCGGTACGCAGGATGCGCCCGTCAGGGAAGGTCACTTTACCGTGTGCGCCACAGCCAATCCCCAGATAATCACCAAAGCGCCAGTAGTTCAGGTTGTGCTGACACTGGTAACCCGGCTTCGCGTATGCGGAGGTTTCGTATTGCTGATACCCTGCCGCGGTCAAAAGCTGATGACCTTGCTCAAAGATATCCCACAGGGCGTCATCATCCGGCAGCACCGGCGGACGGGAACCAAACAGCGTGTTTGGCTCAATAGTCAGCTGATACCATGAGAGATGCGGTGGGTTAAGCGCGATCGCCTGACGCAGATCGTCCAGCGCTTCCTCCAGCGACTGGTCCGGCAGACCGTGCATCAAATCCAGGTTAAAGCTGCGCAGGCCTAAGCCAGTGGCCAGGTTTGCCGCGCGCTTTGCCTCTTCCGGGCCGTGAATGCGTCCCAGACGTTTCAGCTTCGGCTCGCTAAAGCTCTGGACACCGATCGAGATGCGGTTTACGCCTGCACGTTGATAATCGACAAAACGGTCGGCTTCAACGGTGCCGGGGTTGGCTTCCATTGTTATTTCAGCATCCGCGGCCAGGTTCAGGCGCGCACGCACGCCGTCCAGCAGCGTTTGCATCGCCGGGCCAGAAAGCAGGCTCGGCGTACCGCCACCAATGAAAATGGTCTTAACTTCACGTCCCTGTGCGTAAGGTACATCGGCATCCAGGTCGGCCAGCAGATGCGCAACATAGTCATCATGCGGCACTTCACCTTTCAGCGCGTGCGAGTTGAAATCGCAGTACGGGCATTTCTGCACGCACCACGGGATGTGAATATAAAGACTCAGAGGCGGCAAATTAGCCATTACGCAGTGCTTCCAGTAACAGTTTCAGGGCGCGTCCACGGTGGGAAATCGCGCTTTTCTCTTCGCGGGACAGTTCCGCAGCGGTTTTGCCCTCAGACGGGACAAAGAAAACCGGGTCGTAGCCAAAGCCACCACTGCCTGCCGCTTCACGGGTAATCACACCCGGCCAGCTGCCGTGGCAGACGACTGGTGTAGGGTCTTCGGCATGACGCAGATAGACCAGTACGCAGTGGAACTGAGCCTGGCGTTTATCATCTGGCACGTCTTTCAGCGCGACAAGCAGCTTTTCCAGATTCTGCTGGTCGGTGGCATCGATACCTGAATAGCGTGCGGAGTAGATACCCGGCTCACCGCCAAGGGCATCTACCGCCAGACCGGAGTCGTCGGCAATCGCGGGCAAACCGGCAATCTGTGCGGCATGGCGCGCTTTCAGGATCGCGTTTTCGATAAACGTCAGCCCTGTCTCTTCGGCGGAATCCACACCCAGTTCGGTCTGTGCAACGACATCCAGTCCAAAATCATTTAATAGCGAGGCCAGCTCGCGCACTTTACCGGCGTTACCGGTAGCGAGAACAACTTTCTGCATGGTTTAATCCTGCTCTGTCAGCGCCGCGACTTCCGTCGGGATAGATTGCGGGTTGAGAATTTTTACCTGTTTATGCCGCCCAAGTTCACCTTTCTCGATGATCACCTGGCTTTTGGCGACACGAAACTGTTTTGCCAGATATTTGGTCAGATGCGCATTCGCCTGGCCATCAACCGGTGGGGCAGTGATGGCGACTTTTAGCTCGTCGCCATGCAGTCCAACAATACTGTCACGGCTGGCTTTCGGCTGAATATACAGCCGTAAAACCAGCCCGTCAGCGCAGGTGCTCACTGCACTCATAGCGCCATCCACAGCCCCGGCAGCAGCATATCGCCCGTGGACTGTAACAGCTCAGCGATCCCCATATTCACGACGTACAGCAGCAGAACCAGGATCATCGGAGAGAAATCGATGCCGCCCATAGATGGAAGCAGGTTACGGATTGGACGCAGCAGCGGTTCAGCCAGCTGAATTAACGCGTACTCCACCGGGCTACGGCCCTGGCTCACCCAGCTCATGATCGCCATGACCAGCAGTACCCAGAAGATCAGCAGACCGACGGTTTTTATCAGGATCAGAACAGCGGCAATCCAGATTATCGGCTGGAAGGTGATAACCATAAACAGCACAATCGCTTTGATAACGCTCAGAATAAACGCGACCAGCAGAGAAGCACTGTCAATGGGGCCCATCGCCGGAATGACGCGACGCAGCGGTCCTACGATAGGTTGCGTGATTTTCACGACAAACTGCGAGAACGGATTGTAAAAATCACAGCGGGCCCACTGCATCCAGACGCGCAGTAACAGCGCCATCGTATACAGCTCAATGACCGTTGAAAGCAGGAAAGTCAACGTCTTCATGGCGTTCCTCAGGTTTCCTTATTATTGGGTGTAATCGCGCGCACCGAAAATTGCCGTGCCGATGCGTACCATAGTGCTGCCTGCCGCGATGGCGGCTTCCATATCATCCGACATGCCCAGAGAAAGCGTGTCTACCGTTTCATAGCGCGCTTTAAGCGCCTCAAATGCTACAGCCATTTGCTGTGCCACGGCAAACTGCCTTTCATAACTTGACTCCGGTGCCGGGATGGCCATTAACCCGCGCAGGGTTAAGCGCGGCAGTGCCGCGACGTCTGCTGCCAGCGCATCCAGTTCTTCCAGCGCTATACCGGACTTGCTGTTTTCGTCACTGATGTTGACCTGAATCAGCACATTCAGCGGCGGTAACGCTTCAGGGCGCTGGTCGTTCAGGCGCGAAGCAATACGCAAACGGTCAATGGTATGGCACCAGTCGAAATGTTCAGCGACCAGACGGCTTTTGTTCGACTGCAAGGGGCCAATAAAGTGCCATTGCAGATCCGTCTTCCCCTGTTCCTGGAAGAAGCGAATTTTATCCACGCCCTCCTGCACGTAGTTTTCACCAAACGCATGCTGACCCGCCTCAATCGCATCTGCGATGGCGCTCGCAGGTTTGGTTTTACTCACTGCAAGTAACGTAATTTCTTCTGAAGCACGGCCGCAACGTGTTGCTGCAGCTGAGATTTTGTCCCGGACCTGTGCCAGGTTGTGCGCAATGTCGTTCATTTTCCGAGGAGTATTGTATGGATGTGGAAGAAATTGTGGCCCTTAGTGTAAAGCATAATGTCTCCGATCTACACCTGTGCAGTGATTCGCCACCGCGCTGGCGCAGATCCGGTCGTCTTGAACCCGCGCCGTTTCCGCCTCCCGAAGTCGATACGCTATTAAAAGCGTGGCTCAACGATGAACAGCAGGGAACGTGGTGGGCGAACGGACAGGTGGATTTTGCCGTTACCCTGGCGGGCAATCAGCGCCTGCGCGGAAGCGCGTTTAAACAGACAAGCGGCGTCTCAATGACGCTGCGGCTGTTACCCGGGGTCTGCCCGCAACTCTCCGCGTTGGGGGTGCCACGGGTTGTTCCTGAGCTGTTATCCAGTGACAACGGGCTAATTCTGGTCACCGGGGCAACCGGCAGCGGTAAGTCCACTACGCTGGCAGCGATGGTGGATTTTCTTAATCACCATACTGACGGGCATATTCTGACGCTCGAAGACCCGGTGGAGTTTCTGTACCAGAGCGAACGGTGCCTGATCCAGCAGCGCGAGATTGGCCAACACAGCCCGTCATTTGCCGACGCGCTGCGCGGGGCGTTACGCCAGGATCCTGATGTCATACTGCTGGGTGAGCTGCGCGACAGTGAAACGATCCGCCTCGCGCTGACGGCGGCGGAAACCGGACATCTGGTGCTCGCGACACTGCATACCCGCGGGGCAGCGCAGGCGATTGAGCGGCTGGTCGATACGTTTCCGGCGCAGGAGAAAGATCCGGTGCGTAATCAGCTGGCCGGCAGCCTGCGGGCGGTGCTGGCGCAAAAGCTCCTCCCCGATGCGCAGGGCGGGCGCGTGGCGCTTTATGAGCTGCTGGTGAATACTCCGGCGGCGGCGAATCTCATTCGCGAAGGAAAAACGTGGCAATTGCCCGGTATTATTCAAACCGGCCAGCAGGCGGGGATGCAGAACTTTGACCAGAGCCTGGCTGAAAGACGGGCGCAGGGGCAACTCCAGGCCCCGGCGCTCAATAACCCTGTTCGAAATAGCTTTCGAGAATGATGACAGCAGACGCGGAGTCAACGCTGCCTTTGTTGAGAGCCCTGAAGCCGCCGTGTTCAAAAAGACCTGCACGTGCTTCAACGGTGCTCAGACGCTCGTCGTGGAGCTTCACGGAGACGCCAAAGCGGCCATGGATTTTATTGGCGAACTTACGCGCTCGGGCGGTAAGCGGTTGTTCAGTGCCATCCATGTTCAGCGGTAACCCAACGATGACGTCATCCGGCTGCCACTCTTTTAGCAGGCGCTCGATGAGGTTCCAGTCCGGTGTGCCATCACTGGCCTTCAGGGCCGTGAGTGGACGTGCGGTACCCGTGATTCGCTGACCCACGGCGACGCCTATGCTTTTGGTGCCAAAATCGAAGGCCAGAAGTGTTCCGCTCATCAGGCATGCCCCGCTACGCCAGGCATAGTCAGGATATCAATGCCGATCAGTTTCGCGGCGTCACGCCAGCGATCGGCAATAGGGGTTTTAAACAGAATGTTCATGTCCGCAGGCGCGGTCAGCCAGGCGTTATCGAGGATCTCTTGCTCAAGCTGGCCTTTCTCCCAGGAGGAGTAGCCCAGGGCCACCAGCACTTCCGACGGCTGCTCAGCGGTACCCAGCGTTTCGAGCACGTCGCGAGAGGTTGTAATGACGGTGTTGTCAGAGATGCGAATACTGGAAGAGAAGACCGGCGGCGTATGCAGGATAAAACCGCGATCCTCTGCGAGTGGCCCGCCCAGCATCACCGGTTTATCAAGCCTGATTTCCGGCAGACGCTCTTCAGCCGAAATTTTCAGCTTGTCCAGAATCCCTTCAACCTGCAGGTTTTCCAGCGGTTTGTTGATGATAATGCCCATCGCGCCGTCTTCATTGTATTCACAAATATAAACCACGGCGCGGCGAAAAATCGGATCCTGGAGAGCAGGCATGGCAATAAGAAAGTGATGCTGTAAATTCATTGTCAGAGGTACTGTTTCCTGGTTTAAAAAGCGACAGCCCCAGTATGCGGACAAACCGGGGTGCTGTCACTAATAGTATTGAAAGGTTATTTCTGTAAACGTTTCTCGATGGCGTCCATCAGCATTCCGGTGATCGAAATCGGGAATTCCGCTTCGATTTCACGAATACAGGTTGGGCTGGTCACGTTCACTTCGGTCAGGCGATCGCCGATGATATCCAGGCCGACAAAAATCAGGCCCTTGGCTTTCAGTGTCGGGCCAACGCGGCGGGCAATTTCCCAGTCGCTTTCACTTAACGGGCGCGGCTCACCGCGGCCACCGGCCGCCAGGTTACCGCGGGTTTCGCCGCCCTGCGGGATACGCGCGAGGCAATACGGCACCGGTTCACCATCCACCACCAGAACGCGTTTATCGCCATCTTTAATGGCCGGGAGGTAGTTCTGTGCCATGCAGTAACGCGTGCCCAGCTCGGTCAGCGTTTCGGCAATCACCCCAATATTTGGGTCGCTCTCTTTCACGCGGAAAATAGATGCGCCACCCATGCCGTCCAGCGGTTTCATGATGATGTCGCCGTGTTTCTGCCAGAACGCTTTCAGCTGTGCCTTGTTGCGGGTCACCAGCGTTTCAGGCGTCAGGTCAGAGAACCATGCAGTGTAGAGCTTCTCGTTACAGTCGCGCAGGCTCTGCGGTTTGTTGACGATCAGCGTTCCTTTCTCTTCCGCGCGCTCAAGGATATAGGTGCAGTAGATGTATTCGGTGTCGAACGGAGGATCTTTACGCATCAGAATGACATTGAGGTCGGCAAGGGCAATATCCTGCTCGGTGCCGAATTCATACCATTTGTCGTAATTCTGCTCGACGTTAACGATGCGGGTGCGTGCGCGGGCTTCACCGTTGATCAGGTAAAGATCGTTCATCTCCATGTAGTGGAGTTCATAGCCGCGACGCTGCGCTTCCAGCAGCATCGCGAAGCTGGAATCTTTCTTGATGTTAATGTTTGCGATGGGATCCATCACGATGCCGAGCTTGATCATTTTCATCTCCGTTAAAAGCCTGAGGGCTCAGGCTTAGCGTTAACCCAGATCGCCAAAACGCACCTGTAGCGCGGTAATGGCTGTGAGTGCCGTTGTCTCAGTACGCAGAACGCGAGGTCCCAACAGAATATCAGTAAACTGGTAACGCGCCGTCATGGCAATTTCGTCAGCGGACAAGCCGCCTTCCGGACCAATCAGCAGGCGAACACGTTCAACGGGTAGCGGCAGCGTATTGATGCTGGCGCTGGCGCGTGGATGGAGATTGAGCTTCAGCCCGCTTTCCTCTTCAGCACACCAGTCCTCCAGATCCATCGCCGGGCGGATCTCCGGAATACGGTTGCGGCCACTCTGTTCACAGGCAGCAATGGCAATTTTCTGCCACTGCTGGATCTTTTTATTCAGACGTTCCGCATCCAGTTTAACGCCACAGCGCTCAGAAAAAAGTGGCGTAATGAGGCTTACACCCAGTTCAATGGATTTCTGGATGGTGAATTCCATCTTTTCTCCGCGCGACATCACCTGTCCCAGGTGTATGTGCAGCGGAGATTCACGGTCATCCACTTCGCCGCGCAATATCGTTACATGCACGCTTTTTTTATCAGCACGCGTAATTTCCGCGTCGAAAACCTGATTAGAACCATCAAACAGCTGAATAGCTTGTCCTGCTCCCATGCGCAGTACGCGACCAACATGGTTGGCGGCATCGTCAGAGAGGGCAATTTCGCGGCCGACGGTAATCAGCTCAGGGTGGTAGATGCGAGGAATGCGCATAGTCAGAAATTCCATATGTCATGCGGTGTAAGCGAATTGCCGCTAGTGTAGGTTAGCTCTTTTGCGCCTGGCAAGCCCGCTGGACGTAAGGGTTGTGATTACCCTGAACTTTCGCGATGCGCGCGTCACGCTGGCATTCCCATTCCGTCACCGGATATTGCTTGTCCCATGCGTTGAACAGCTGCGTCTGCTGGCGGGAAAGGTTGAGGTCGTAACGGTCACGCATATAGAAATAGGTGCGGGCGATACTGCCGCGCGCGCGGGCCGGGGGCTCAGCGACTTTCTCTTTAAAATCAACTTTCATGCCGCACTGGCCGTACTGACCCTCTCCGCCGTTCCACTGGCTGTACATAAAGTTGCCGCGATCGCCATTCACCTCGCCAACCGCGGGTTGCAGGTTGTGCATATCGCTTTCCATCTGGCGATAGACCGGATCTTTGGCGCAATTTTTACGACCGCCATCCTGCCAGCACTGACGCTGGTGGCCAAACTGCCATGCCGGCACCACGTGTTCCCACTCGATGCGGCTGGCGCGGTTTTCATTCTTACGCACTTTATAGCCGCAGGATTCGAGATCAACGATCCCTTTTTTACCCTGCCAGTTAATCTTACAGCCGCAATAAAAATCACCGGGAACATCCGCGTTGACCTTCACGCCCGCCGCTTTTGCCTGGGAGAAACTGTTAATACCGTCGGCCAGAGCCTGGCCGGAGAGTGCTGTCGCCAGAAAAGCGACCGCGAGAGAAAAATTACGGGACATCTTACACTCCGTGTCAAAACGAGCCCGCAACGTAACGAATGTTGTTCCTGTATGCAATCAGTCAGATCAGGAAAGTTCCTGAAAGTTCAGTTGGTTATTCCGCGACCAGCGGTTCACCACATTTGACGCAACGGTAGGTGGCCTCGCCGCGCACCACGCGATTATGACGGCGAACAGTAAGCTGATGCTGCTGACACTGGCAGCGGTAGGGGAAGGTATTGCGGCGTACCGACTCAAGTTCAAACTGATGGGTTCTGCGTGCCGGAACGCCCAGCACGGCTTCCATCATCCACTTCCACTCTTTGCCGTGGGGTGCCACGCGGCCAAAGTGTTTCCATACCAGCAGGTGCGCCAGCTCGTGCGGCACCACTTCCTCAATAAACGCCTGCTGATTTTCCAGCATCAGCACCGGGTTCAGACGGATCTCATAGGATTCGAGCCACGCCGTGCCCGCCGCCGTGCCACGCTGTTGGTAGACGAGTTTCGGCTCAGGGTAATTCCGGCCGAGTTTCAGGTTGGCCTGAGCGAGTTTTTCCCGCAGGCTGCGCATAACGGCTTGCTGAAGGGCGATGGGGAGACGGGGTGCTTTCATAGGGGCAGAGCATAAAGCGCGAAGCGGGGAGGTGCAAGAGGCACCTCCCGCCAGAGAATTAGTCGTGTGCGCCAATCTCGCGCAGTGGACGACCTTTCATCAGGTTACGTTCAATATGTTCCAGTGACACGTGTTTGGTTTCAGGAACCAGCCACAGCGTCAGAACAATAAAGAAGATGTTCAGGCCGGAGTAGACCCAGAAGGTGTTCGCGTTGCCCAGCGTATTGAGCATGGTCAGGAACGTCGCACCGACAATCATGTTGGCAATCCAGTTGGTCGCGGTGGAGCAGGTGATACCGAAATCACGCCCTTTCAGCGGCTGGATTTCAGAGCACAGCACCCAAATCAGCGGACCGGCGCTCATCGCAAACCCGACGATAAACATCAGCAGCATGCCCACTGCGAAATACTGGGCGGTTGGAGAGTGAATCCCCACGTGCATCATCGTGCCGAGAACCCCCATACCGGCGGCCATCACCAGGAAGCCCAGCGTCAGGGTTGGCTTACGGCCCCAGCGGTCCACCAGACCGATAGCGATAAAGGTCGCCAGAACGTTGGTCAGCCCAACGATGACGGTCCCCCACATCTGCTCGGTGGTATTGGTATACCCCGCCAGTTCAAAGATTTTTGGCGCGTAGTACATGATGACGTTCATCCCGGTGAACTGCTGCATCACCTGCAGGAGCACGCCCAGGAATACCGCACGACGGAAGTTGCTGTTCTCTTTAAACAGCGCCCAGCCTGACTGTTTTACCTTCAGGCTCTCGCGGATCTCTTCCAGTTCGTTTTTGGCTTCCGCGCTGGTATCGCGCAGTCGCAGCAGCACGCGCTCGGCATCGACGAAACGACGCTTCGCTGCAAACCAGCGTGGGCTGTCCGGCAGGAAGAAAACGCCAATCAGCAGCAGAATGGCAGGGATAATGATCACGCCAAGCATCCAGCGCCATGCGCCGCTGTAGCTGAACGCGGTATCGGAAAGGTAAGCTCCGAGGATGCCGATGGTGATCATCAGCTGGTACATCGAAATCATGCTGCCACGGATTTTCTCGGGTGCGATTTCAGAGAGATAGAGTGGGGCGGTATACGACGCCACACCCACGGCCAGGCCAAGCAGCACGCGAGAAAGCAGCAATACCTCAACGTTTGGAGCCGCTGCTGAGAAGAGCGAACCGGCAACAAACAGGATTGCACCGATCATCAGGCTCTTTTTGCGGCCTAGCCTGAAAGAGAGCCAGCCGCTGCCCACGGCACCCACGGCCGCACCAAACATCATGGAACTTACTACCCACTCCTGGGTGTGAGCGCTTATCTGGAACTCTTCAGTGATAAAGGGTAACGCACCAGCAATCACGCCAATGTCCAGGCCAAAAAGTAATCCTGCCAGGGCGGCGAGGAAGCAGACGAAAAATGTCATCGCCTTATTGGACGTACGCCCCTGTTTTTTATTGTCAGGCATTATGCCCTCCAGTTGGGTTATCAGTTTTATCGATGTTAAGGGTAAGTGAGCAACCCGTATAAATATGTGAGATAAATCACATTGGTGTAATCGGTTACACTGGTGTGCAACCGTAAATAAAATTAAAGCTTTGAAAATATAGAGGTAAATTAGTTGATGCGCATCGCGTTTGAATGAATTTCAGACTTAACTGAAAGGAAATGTAACAGCATAAGACATGCGATCATGCAAAGAGATTATTCTGAAAGCGAGGTATATCGGGTGGGGTGTAATCGGTTTCACGCAAAGCGCAATGTCAGGCTCTCTGGCTGCCAAAAGCAAAAGGCCAGCACGGGGCTGGCCTTTTTTAACATTCGCTGTCAGTCGATTATTTCAGACCAGCAGCTTCACGCAGCAGAGCGGCTTTGTCGGTTTTTTCCCATGGGAAATGTTCACGACCAAAGTGACCGTATGCAGCGGTTTCTTTGTAGATTGGGTGCAGCAGATCCAGCATCTGAATCAGACCGTATGGGCGCAGGTCGAAGAACTCGCGCACCAGCAGCGTCAGTTGCTCGGATGGCACTTTCTCGGTACCAAAGGTTTCAACCATGATGGAGGTCGGTTCAGCCACGCCGATAGCGTAGGAAACCTGAATCTCACAGCGGTCAGCCAGGCCAGCAGCAACGATGTTTTTCGCAACATAACGCGCAGCGTACGCAGCAGAACGGTCAACTTTAGACGGGTCTTTACCGGAGAAGGCACCGCCACCGTGACGTGCCATGCCGCCGTAGGTATCAACGATGATTTTACGGCCGGTCAGACCGCAGTCACCCATTGGGCCGCCGATCACAAAGCGTCCGGTTGGGTTGATGAAGTATTTGGTTGCGGAGCTCAGCCATTCAGTTGGCAGAACCGGCTTGATGATCTCTTCCATCACTGCTTCCTGCAGGGATTTCTGGTCGATCTCTTCGGAATGCTGAGTAGACAGAACGACCGCGTCAATACCGACGATTTTGCCGTCGTCGTACTGGAAGGTCACCTGGCTTTTCGCATCAGGACGCAGCCATGGCAGGGTGCCATTCTTGCGCACTTCAGCCTGACGCTGCACCAGACGGTGTGCGTAGGTCACTGGCGCTGGCATCAGCACGTCAGTTTCGTTGGTTGCATAACCAAACATCAGGCCCTGGTCGCCCGCGCCCTGTTCCAGCGGATCGGCACGGTCAACGCCCTGGTTGATGTCCGGAGACTGTTTGCCAATTGCGCTCAGTACCGCGCAAGAGTTGGCATCAAAGCCCATATCAGAATGGACATAACCGATCTCACGAACCGTGTTACGGGTGATCTCTTCGATATCCACCCATGCGCTGGTGGTGATCTCACCGCCAACCAGAACCATGCCGGTTTTGACGTAGGTTTCACACGCGACGCGCGCTTTTGGATCCTGCGTCAGGATCGCATCAAGCACCGCATCGGAGATTTGGTCAGCAATTTTATCTGGATGTCCTTCTGATACGGACTCGGACGTAAACAGGTGTTTTGCCATGTTTTATTTCACCTAAAAGGAATTTGTTTAGCTCAAGCTGCTGTGTGGAATAGCCAAAGGAGATAATTCTACCAAGGCCTGCAGGTTAATGACACTGGCAGTCTGAGTGTTAATCAGTATGGATGGATTAACATCTGGATGGCTATTTTAGGTCAGTTCTTCGCCCGATTTCCAGTTTTTTTTGACTAACCTCTCACTGAGTTGAATTCGCTGCTGGAAATTTTTCCTGACGGCGCTGGCAACCCGCGCATTTATCTTTTGCAATTTACCCCTGTTCTCGGTATAAAACGCGGCGCGCGGCTCATACCAATAAGCGCTCGATGAACTCATCGTGTCGCCACTTCCAGCCGGGTTAAGCAGTGAACTTTTAGCTTTGGCTTGTGGTCCGTTTCAGCAGGAGCGGCCGTGGAGGTGATACGAGATAATGAACCAGTGTTTTCCGCTAATTCAGCGCAGCCGTTCTGGCGCGTATTTGATTCCCGCAACCCGCATTTCTAATCTGCAAACCTGCCGATGTTATACCCATCTCGGGGCTTCTCAGGATTCCAGGGCCGGTCACGCTTTGTGAAAACTGAACAAGGGCGCTCTTGTTAAGACAAGAGTTTTCTCGTGGTTTCGCCGAACGTTGTCATAATTAAGTTCGGACACGTGTTTACAATGATATGAATATGAAACCGGTCGCACGGTCTGGTTTTCAGCATAGTCTGCTGGGAAATGGATCCGTTTATGGGTTGTTATCGCCGTATAACGCTGCGATAGTAGTCAACTGTTTTACACTTAATACAAAGAGTTGAGGTTCGCTATGTCTGACGACATGTCTTCGCTTTCGCCTTCGTCAGCGGGCGAACAGGGTGTACTACGTTCCATGCAGGAGGTTGCGATGAGCTCCCAGGAAGCCAGCAAGATGCTGCGCACTTACAATATTGCCTGGTGGGGCAATAACTACTACGACGTCAACGAACTGGGCCATATCAGCGTTTGCCCGGATCCTGACGTTCCTGAAGCGCGCGTGGATCTCGCCAAACTGGTGAAAGCACGCGAGGCGCAGGGCCAGCGTTTGCCTGCACTGTTCTGCTTCCCGCAGATCCTGCAACATCGTCTGCGTTCCATTAACGCCGCGTTTAAACGCGCGCGTGAATCTTACGGCTATAAAGGCGATTACTTCCTGGTTTACCCTATCAAGGTGAACCAGCACCGCCGCGTGATTGAATCATTGATCCACTCCGGTGAACCGCTGGGCCTGGAAGCGGGTTCCAAAGCGGAGCTGATGGCCGTGCTGGCACATGCTGGCATGACCCGTTCGGTGATCGTCTGTAACGGTTATAAAGACCGTGAATACATTCGTCTGGCGCTGATTGGCGAAAAGATGGGCCACAAAGTCTATCTGGTTATCGAGAAGATGACAGAGATCGCTATCGTGCTGGAAGAGGCAGAGCGTCTGAACGTTATCCCGCGTCTGGGCGTGCGTGCGCGTCTGGCGTCGCAGGGTTCCGGTAAATGGCAGTCCTCAGGCGGCGAAAAATCCAAATTTGGTCTCGCGGCGACCCAGGTTCTGCAGCTGGTTGAGATTCTGCGTGAGCGTGGTCGTCTGGACAGCATTCAGCTGTTGCACTTCCACCTCGGCTCGCAGATGGCCAACATTCGCGACATCGCCACCGGCGTACGCGAATCAGCACGTTTTTACGTTGAGCTGCACAAGCTTGGCGTAAACATTCAGTGCTTCGACGTGGGCGGTGGTCTGGGCGTGGATTATGAAGGTACCCGCTCGCAGTCCGACTGTTCCGTGAACTACGGCCTGAACGAATATGCCAATAACATCATCTGGGCGATTGGCGATGCCTGTGAAGAGCACGGCCTGCCGCACCCAACTGTGATCACCGAGTCTGGTCGCGCGGTTACCGCACACCACACCGTGCTGGTATCGAACATTATCGGCGTTGAGCGCAGTGAAATTTCCGAGGTAACCCCGCCGGCTGAGGACGCGCCTCGTGCGCTGCAAAGCATGTGGGAGACCTGGCAGGAGATGCACGAGCCGGGTACCCGCCGTTCGCTGCGCGAGTGGCTGCACGACAGCCAGATGGACCTGCATGATATTCATGTGGGGTATTCATCGGGCACGTTCAGCCTGCAGGAACGCGCATGGGCAGAGCAGCTTTATCTGAACATGTGCCACGACGTACAGCAGCAGCTGGACCCGAGCAACCGTGCCCACCGTCCGATTATTGACGAACTGCAGGAGCGCATGGCGGACAAAATGTACGTCAACTTCTCGCTGTTCCAGTCGATGCCGGATGCCTGGGGTATCGATCAGCTGTTCCCGGTTCTGCCGCTGGAAGGGCTGAACCACGCCCCGGAACGTCGTGCGGTGCTGCTGGACATCACCTGCGACTCCGACGGTGCTATCGATCACTACGTCGACGGCGACGGTATCGCGACCACGATGCCTATGCCAGAGTACGATCCGGAGAACCCGCCGATGCTGGGCTTCTTCATGGTTGGTGCCTATCAGGAGATCCTCGGCAACATGCATAACCTGTTCGGTGATACCGAAGCGGTTGACGTGTTTGTCTTCCCTGACGGCAGCGTGGAAGTTGAGCTGTCCGACGAGGGGGACACCGTGGCGGATATGCTCGAATACGTTCAGCTGGATCCGAAAAAGCTGCTGACCCAGTTCCGTGACCAGGTGAAAAATACCGGTCTGGACGATGCGCTGCAGCAGCAGTTCCTGGAAGAGTTTGAAGCGGGTCTTTACGGATACACCTATCTGGAAGACGAGTAAGTAAACCTGCCTCTCTCTGTTGGAGAGGGGCGGCGTGAGGGCAAGGGGCAATACCCTCGCCTATACTCACTTGAACCCGTATGAATTAGCGGCGATAATTCGCCCCAATAAGCGATTTACAAATCAATCCCTTCCTCGTCGGGTTTAACGACGCGGAGGGGATTTTTTTCATCTGTTTTTAATGTATCGACTTTAAAGAGGTCAGGACATGAGCACTTTAGGCCATCAGTACGATAACTCTCTGGTATCTAACGCGTTTGGTTTTTTACGTCTCCCGATGAACTTCCAGCCGTACGACAGTGACGCTGACTGGGTGATCACCGGCGTGCCGTTTGATATGGCCACGTCAGGCCGTGCTGGTGGCCGTCATGGTCCGGCAGCTATTCGTCAGGTCTCCACTAACCTGGCCTGGGAGCACAACCGCTTCCCGTGGAACTTCGACATGCGCGAGCGCCTGAACGTGGTTGACTGCGGTGACCTGGTGTACGCCTTTGGCGACGCGCGCGAGATGAGTGAAAAACTGCAGGCCCATGCCGAAAAACTGCTGGCTGCCGGTAAACGCATGCTCTCCTTCGGGGGTGACCACTTCGTCACGCTGCCGCTGCTGCGTGCTCACGCGAAGCACTTCGGTAAGATGGCGCTGGTGCATTTTGATGCCCATACCGACACCTACGCGAACGGCTGTGAATTCGACCATGGCACCATGTTCTTCACCGCGCCAAACGAAGGTCTGATCGATCCAAACCACTCTGTGCAGATCGGTATCCGTACCGAGTTTGATAAAGACAACGGCTTCACCGTGCTGGATGCCGGCCAGGTGAACGATCGCGGCGTGGATGACATCATCGCTCAGGTAAAACAGATTGTCGGCGATATGCCGGTTTACCTGACCTTCGATATCGACTGCCTGGATCCGGCGTTTGCCCCGGGCACCGGCACGCCGGTGATCGGCGGCCTGACCTCTGACCGCGCCATCAAACTGGTACGCGGCCTGAAGGATCTGAACATCGTGGGTATGGACGTGGTGGAAGTGGCTCCGGCTTACGACCAGTCAGAGATCACTGCTCTGGCAGCGGCCACCCTCGCGCTGGAAATGCTCTACATCCAGGCCGCGAAAAAAGGCGAATAAGCCTTACGCCCGGATTGCTGCTGCGCGACGCATGCGCAGCAGCAACATGCCTCCTGCCAGCAGGGTGATAACCTGCGAGACGACCAGCACCGAAAACCCTGAGCTGACTGAACCCACCGATTTCATGACCATCCCCATCAGCAGCGGAATAAACGCCGCGCAAATATTCCCAATCCCGTTGATGATCCCGTAGGCACTGCCAACGGCTTCCCGCGCCGCATGATGCTGGATAACCGCCGGAATGGCTGCCCCCTGAAGTCCCCAGAAAATATTGGCCGAGAGCATAAATAGCGCCAGCCAGCCGGGCTGGTGGCTCAGCATCAGCATGACGACGGAACTCGCCGTTAAGATCCCGCCCACCACAAACAGCAGCGGTGCCTGGTCCGGGCGCATTTTGTCGAGCAGCACACCGCCCAGAAACTTTGAGCCAAGACTCAGCAGGAAGGGGATAGCCGCGAGAAAGCCGGTCGCGTGCAGGGAGAAGTGGTGTTCATCGCGCAGCCAGGCCGGAAGCCAGGCGCTGCTGCCCCAGAGATAACTCAGCGTGGCGATTTCAACCAGCAGGATCCAGCCCAGAAGCGGCGTCTGCCAGGCAAGCGTAAAGGTCTGCACAAACCCGGACGTTCGGCGCTTTTCCGAATGTTGAGGGGCCGGCAGGAAACGCCAGATTAACCCCCCACCCAGCGCCAGATTGATCGCCGCGAGGGCATAAAATGAGCCCGCCCAGCCAAGGTGTGCCATCAGCCAGGTGATCAGCGGAAAGCCTACTGCCAGCCCCAGTGAAACGCCCAGCGCGGTAACGGCGTTGGGCTTGCCAATCTCCCCGGCGCTAAAGTTATCGCTGATAAAGCGTGTTTTCAGTGAAAAGAGTGGGCCTTCGGCAATGCCCAAAATCAGGCGGGCGATGAGCATGCCCATCAGCGACCCCAGCAGTGGCGAGATGGCGCAAACCACGGCCCATATCGCAATGCTGGTTAACAATCCCTGTCGATAATGTAATTTGCTTTCGATAACTGGGGTCAATAGTAAAGCGGAAAAACCATAACCCAGCAAAAAGCAGGTCATGAGCATTCCCTGTAACATTCTGTTTTCATTTAGCTGAAAATGTTCGGCAAATTCAGGGTTTAAAATCATCACCGAGATATTTACTCGGTCAACGTAGGAAATAATAATGAGCACCAGAAGTGCCACCGTGCCTTGCCATCTTGCCGTCATTTAACCCGCCTTAATCGTGCTGTCTGTTTATATTTTTTATGAACGTTATTGTCACGTAACTAAAATGATTCACCTGTGAAACTCTTTGTTTTAATGAGATAAATTAAATAAAAGTTTCACAGGTGAAACGCCATAGGTATGCGCGTATATAATTTTTAAGGAATAAAAAGAAAAGAAGTCAATCTCTATTCTAAAAAATAAAACATCATCAAAAAAATGTATTCATTCACGCCTTAATAATGAAAATTTCATATCGCTGCATTTTTTCGTGATCGCTTGCACACTTAGCTAATTAAACCTCGACTGATTAACAAATTCGTCACATTCGCGCTTGACGAAACATTCATCGCTTTTATATTGACCGTATTAAATAAGAAACAGAGTTTCATATATGAAACAAAAGCCTGGAGGATCGTGATGAGCTGGATAGGCGTATGTGACGCAGAACAAGTACAGGAAGATTTCCCTTTTAGCGGTAACGTCGAGGGCAAAGAGATCGGCGTTTATTTGATTGATGGCGAATATTACGCGCTGGAAGACGTATGCCCGCACGCTTACGCGCTGCTGAGTCAGGGTTTCGTCGAGGACGGTAAAGTGGAATGTCCGCTGCATGAGGCGGTTTTCGATGTCAAAACCGGCCAGTGCCTGCACGGCCCCGGCGGACGTAACCTCAATCGTTACCCGGTTCGGGTATTTGAAAACCAGATCCAGATTACCTTCGTCGAGGAGACAGTGGCATGAGCGAAAGTCTGAACTTCAACCCGGCGCTGCCGGAAAGCCGTCAGTTTACCCCTCCGGCTGAGGGCGGTAACGGCGCCATCCATAAGCCCGGTGATTACCAGAACCTGATCTGGCAGACCCGCAGCCGCGTACCGGAAAACTGGGAAATCACGCTTATTTCCACGCTGGAAGACCTTTTCGAACAGGGGGCTGAAACCGTGCCGGAACTGGTCAACGGGCTGAACGCGGTACGTATGCACGATCAGCAGGGCGAGCCATGGAGCGATGCCAGCTTCCAGGCTTTCTTACAGGTTAACGGCTACTGAGGGCAATGCGATGACGACTACCGTACAAAACTATCTTGATAAAGGTCTGCGCGGCCTCTGGTACCCGGTGCTGGCCAGTTGGGAAGTTCAGTCTGCGCCCGTGGGGATCACCCGTCTGGGCGAACAGATTGTGGTCTGGCGCAACAAAGATGGCCAGGTGCAGGCGCTGGAAGATCGCTGTCCGCACCGTGGCGCGCGTCTGTCGATGGGCTGGAATCTGGGCGATCGTATCGCCTGCTGGTATCACGGCGTGGAAGTTGCGGGCAACGGCGAAGTGAAGGATGTGCCTGCAGTGGACAAATGTCCGCTGGTCGGCCAGCAGTGTGTGCGCAGCTACAACGTGCAGGAAGTGCACGGGGCCATCTTCCTTTGGTTTGGCGTTACCGCCGATCAGCAACCCGACGAACTGAGCTTCCCGGACGAACTGGCTGACACCGACGCCTACAGCAATTTCCTCTGCACCGCCGCGTGGAAATGCAATTACCAGTACGCACTGGAAAACGTGATGGACCCGATGCACGGCACCTATCTGCACTCTTCGTCGCACTCCATGGCGGAAGGGGATCGCAAAGCGGATATGGTTCTGCAGCCAACGAAAACCGGGTTTATCTTCGAGAAAAAAGGCCAGAGCGGCGTCAACTTCGACTGGGTTGAGCTGGGCAACAGCGGCACCTACTGGATGCGTTTGTCCATTCCTTATAAGAATCGTTTCGGGCCGGGCGGTCACTTCTTCATTGTTGGCATGGTGGTGCCGGAAGATAACGATAACTGCCGCGTCTTCTTCTGGCGTATCCGCCGCGTGCAGGGCTGGCAGCGCGATATGTGGCGTTTTATGTACCGTAACCGTCTGGAAAAACTGCACTGGGAAGTTCTTGAGCAGGACCGCGTGGTGCTGGAGAGCATGGCGCCAGATGCACGGGAACACGAATACCTTTACCAGCATGATGTGGGCCTTTCGCGCCTGCGCCGCATGATGCAAAAAGCGGCGAAAGAGCAGCTGGCGGCGCGTGAAGCTCAGCAGGGAGCCGCCTGATGAATGGGCTGCTGAACGGGAAACGCATCGTGGTGACCGGTGCCGCGCGTGGGCTGGGCTTTCATTTCGCGAAAGCCTGCGCAGAGCAGGGCGCGGCGGTGGTGATGTGCGACATCCTTCAGGGCGAACTGGCTGAAAGCGCGCATGGCTTAAGTGAGAAGGGCTATGCGATTGAATCACACGTTATCGATCTGGCCGATCCGCTCTCCATTTCGCGGGTGTTCAGCGCTATTGGCGAACAGGGACCGATCGACGGTCTGGTCAATAACGCGGCGATGGCGACCGGGGTCGGCGGTAAGGACATGCTTGATTACGATCCGGATCTGTGGGACCGGGTGATGAGCGTTAACGTCAAAGGCACCTGGCTGGTTACCCGGGATGCGGTACCGCTGCTGCGCGAAGGGGCAGCCATTGTCAATGTGGCTTCCGATACCGCGCTGTGGGGCGCGCCGCGTCTGATGGCCTACGTGGCCAGCAAGGGCGCCGTGATTGCCATGACCCGTTCAATGGCACGTGAGCTGGGTGAAAAACGCATTCGTATTAACGCCATCGCCCCGGGCTTAACCCGCGTCGAAGCGACGGAATATGTTCCTGCAGAGCGGCATCAGCTTTACGAAAACGGCCGGGCGCTCACCGGGGCGCAGCAGCCGGAAGACGTCACCGGCAGCGTGGTCTGGCTGTTAAGCGATCTGTCGCGGTTTATCACCGGCCAGCTGATTCCGGTCAACGGCGGTTTTGTCTTTAACTGAGGTAAAGCAAATATGGCAAGCGATCACGAAGTGAAGTACCTGGTGCCCGGGCTGGAGCGAGGCTTACAGCTGCTGCTGGCCTTTGGCGAGCAGCACCGTGAACTGACCTTTGCCGAGCTGCACAGGCTGGTCGATATGCCGAAAGCCACCGCCTACCGCGTGGTACAAACGCTGGAATACATGGGTTTTCTGGAGCGCAACACGCGAACCAATACCTTCTCGCTTGGCATGAACGTCCTGCGTCTGGGCTTTGAATACATCGCCTCACTGGATGTGGCGCAGGTCGGTCAGCCGGTCATCGAGCAGCTGCGTGACGTCAGCCAGTGCAGCAGTCATCTGGCGATCCGCGACGGGCGCGACATCATCTATATCGCCCGCGTCAGCGCCGCCGGTTCTCGCATCAATCAGGTGAGCATTGGTACCCGTTTGCCGGTGCACTGCACGTCGCTGGGGCGCATGCTGCTGACCGATATTTCGCGAGCCGATTTCGAACAGCTGTTCCCGCACGAGCGTCTGCCGGGCAACACGCCGGGCCAGATCCACGACCGTGAAGCGTTGTGGCAGATGGTGCAGCAGGACAAAGCACGCGGCTATGTGATCGGCGAATCCTTCTTCCGTCATGGCATCTCCTCCATCGTTTATCCGGTGTATGACCGCAGCGGAAGGGTGGCAGCCGTGGTGAGCATTCTGGTGCCTTCGGAGGAGATCCCGCAGACCGATCGCGAGCGCCTGCAAAACGATGTCCGCATGGCGGCGGATAAAATTTCTGGCTTCTTAGGGTATTTGTCACAGGCCAGTTAAATCATCAGGTTAACGCCAGGCGCTTCATTGCGTCGGGCATGTTTTACGCCCAATCTGGGCCAGACGAGGCAACGAACGATGTGTATAACCGGAATTGAAAAGCTGGAATTTGGCGTCGAGAACCTGACGCACTGCGCCAAATTTATGCGTGATTTTGGCCTGACGGGCGATGCCAGCGGCCAGCGTTTTACTACCCTGAGCGGCGCGCGCGTGGAGCTTAATCCTGTCGACAGCCCTGACCTGCCGCCAGCGTTTGAAGCAGGAAATACGTTGCGCCGGATGACCTGGGCAGTCGCCACCCGGGACGATCTGGAGGCGCTGCGCCCGAAGCTTGCGAAGCAGACCGGTTTTTGTGAGGTGGGCGACGCGCTGGAGTGCCGCGATCCGAACGGCATGACCCTGCGCGTACAGGTTAGCCATCAGGTGCCGGTGGAGCTGAACGTCGAGCCGATTAACCAGTGGGGCGATGCCCGTCGTATCGACACGCCAAGCCCGGTCTACGATCGCGCCCAGCCTATTAACGTGGGCCACGTGGTGTTCTTCGTGGAGGAGCTGGCGGCGGTGGAGACGTTCTACCGTGAGGTGCTTGGGTTCCAGGTGTCTGACCGCTACATCAACCGTGCGGTGTTCCTGCGCTGCGGCGTGCGCGGCGGGCATCACAACCTGTTCCTTCTTCAGCTGCCTAACCGTAAGCGGGGTCTGAACCACGTGGCCTTTACCGTACGCGACATTCACGAGGTGATCGGCGGTGGGATAGCGATGAACAAAAACGCCTGGAGCACCTTTATTGGCCCGGGGCGTCATCCGGTCTCCTCGGCCTATTTCTGGTACGTCAACAGCCCAACCGGCGGGGCGTTTGAATACTACACCAACGATGATTACCTCACCGAAAACTGGCAGCCGCGCGAGCTGGAACATTCGCTGGTGTCATTCACCGAGTGGGCGGTAGAGGGTGGGATTGACCACGACACGCGCCGTCAGCAGAAAAAGCCGGAGGCGGTATGACCTCGCGCATTGTCATTATTGGCGGCGGTCAGGCAGGTGGCTGGGCGGCGAAAACCCTGCGTGACGAAGGCTTCGACGGCGAGATTTGTGTCGTGGCGGAAGAGGCGTGGGATTTCTACGAACGCCCGCCGCTGTCCAAGGCTGCGTTACTGGAGCCGGACGCGCCGCTACCGCGTCTCTTTCCTGAAGCGGCGCAACAGGCATTGAACCTGACATGGTGCCGGCCGGTGCGCGCGGAATCTCTCGATCGTCACGCGAAAACGGTGCGCTTAAGCAACGGTGAATACCTTAGTTACAACATTCTTTTAATCGCTACCGGTGGTCGGGCGCGTCTGCCGGGCGACGCGTGGGCGGCCCACCCGCAGGTCTATACCCTGCGCCACTGGCAGGACGCACAGCGGCTGAAGGCGCGCCTGGCAGAGAGTCAAAACCTGGCGATTATCGGCGGAGGCTGGATTGGCCTGGAGATTGCGGCCTCCGCGCGTAAATGTGGCGTCGACGTGACGCTGTTTGAGCAGCAGCCCGCGCTGTGCATGCGTTCGGTGAGTGCCGAGGTATCGCAGCAGCTGGAAACACTTCACCGCGAACAGGGCGTGGATATCCGCATCGGCTGCGGAACGCTGGAGCTGGAAGATAACAATGGTCTGCCGGTCATTCACTGTGACGGCCAGCGTGAAACCTTTGATGCCGTGGTCGTCGGGATCGGTGTTGATCTCAATCTCGAGCTTGCACGCGATGCGGGTCTGCAGACTGAGCGCGGGATCGTGGTGGATGCTCAGGGGCGAACGTCGGATCCGTTTATTTTTGCTGCCGGTGATGTGGCCCAGCACCATCACTATGGGCTGTGCATTCAGTCGTGGGCCTTTGCCCAGAATCAGGCGGTTGCCACGGCAAAGGCGATGCTCAATCCCGATGCCCCCGGCTATGACGACGCGCCGTGGCTGTGGTCGGATCAATACCAGCACAACATTCAGATCCTCGGTATTCCGCAAGCCGGCTGCACAACCCTTGCCCGGGATAATGCGCTGTTTTTCTCACTGGATGAAAACGGACGGCTGACCCAGCTGGTGGCGTTCAACGATGCGCGTACCGTCAAGCTGGCGAAGCGCTGGATGGCTGCCGGAAGGGATCTGTCCGCGGTGCCGCTGGCTGACCCGACTTTTTCACTGATGTCATTGCGATAGCTAACCCGCACCCGTAGGGGGAGACATGACCACATTTGAGACTAACACCGCGCCGGTTGAGGCAAGCGGTGAGGGCACCCGCACGCCCGAAAAAGCGGTGCGCTGGGCCATCCCGCTGTCATTGCTGGCCTGCGTGCTGCTGGCATTTTTCGACAAAATCAGCATTGCGGCGCTCTTTTCCGACAGCCATTTCCAGCAGGCGATGGGCATTGATTTTGACACCACGCGCCTCGGCATTCTGATGAGCGCCTTCCTGCTGAGCTACGGCTTCTCATCGGTCTTTTTAAGCGGACTGGGGGACAAGATTGCGCCGCTTCGCCTGCTCACCGGCATGATGGTGGTGTGGTGCGTGCTGATGGTGGCCATGGGGTTTACCCATAACTACACGGTCATGATCGTCCTGCGCATTTTGCTGGGCGTGGCAGAAGGGCCGCTGTTTCCGCTGGCGTTTGCCATTGTGCGGCATAACTTCCCGCAGCATCTGCAGGCGCGAGCCACCATGTTGTGGCTGCTGGGTACCCCGGTAGGCGCGGCGATTGGTTTCCCTCTCTCTATCTGGCTGCTGAATGCCTTCGGCTGGCAGAGCACCTTCTTTGTGATGGCGATGCTCACCGTGCCGGTGCTGGTGTTCGTGCGCATCGGTCTGCGCGGGATCCATCTGGGTGCCAAACCGGCTGCGGATCGCGAATCACAGGATGAACGACGTGCCGCGCGGCGCGAGCTGTTTGTCAGCCCGCACTTCTGGATTATCTGCATCTTTAACATCGCGTTTCTCACCTACCTGTGGGGAATCAATGGCTGGCTGCCGGGTTACCTGATTAAAGGGAAAGGCATTCATCTTGAACACGCGGGCTGGCTGTCGTCGATGCCGTTTATTGCCATGCTGGCGGGTGAGGTGATTGGCGCATGGCTTTCTGACCGGGTCGATAAACGCGCGGTGGCCTGCTTTATCTCGATGGCTGGCGCGGGATTAGGCCTGACGGCGGTCATGCATCTTGATACCCCGCTGGCCGTTATCGCGGCGATGAGCTTTAGCACCTTTATGTGGGGCACCGGTGCGCCGAACATTTTCGCACTGCTGGCGAAGGCGACCCATCCCCGGGTGAGCGCGACGGCGGGCGGTATTTTCAACGGGCTGGGAAACTTTGCGGGCGCGCTGTCGCCGGCGGTGATGGGCGCGTTGATCGCCTTCACCCACAGCATGGATTCCGGGCTGATTTTTCTGGCGGTGATGGCGGCGGTGGGCTGCGTCCTGTTACTGCCGCTGCTGAGACGTTACTGAGGAGAGTGTCATGACTGATTCAACCGTAACTGCAAAACCAGGCATTAAACCTGACCATCTGACCATGGAAGAGTGGGTCGAGTCGCGCATTGCGCGCTTTGAAGGGCGTAAATATGACTGGAACGCGCTGAAGTTCCAGGCCGATTTCGATCCTAAATACCGCCGTGCGCAGATGCGCTACATCGGTACCGGGGCGACGGGCGTGGCAAGCGATACCAATACCGTGCCGGCTGAGCACTTTACCTTCTCCACCATGGTGCTGCCGTCGAAGTGCGAGGGACCATTGCATCTGCATGACGACGTGGAAGAGGTGTTCTTCATGCTTAAAGGGCAGATCACGCTGATGATCCAGGACGGCGATCACTACACCGAAACCGTGCTGCGCGAACGCGATCTGATCTCCGTTCCGCCGGGCATCTATCGCGGTCTGTTCAATCATGGTGAAGAAGAGGCGCTGATGTGCGTGATGCTCGGCACCAACAAGCCGGAAATCCCGACCTATCCGGCCGATCACCCGCTGTCGAAAGTGAAGCGGAACTAAGGGGGCGCGATGACGGGCTTTCGTGAACAGGGAAGCGGCATCCCGCTGATGCTGCTCCACGGCATCAGCTCCGGTGCTGCCTCCTGGCATAAACAGATGGCGCTGAACGGTTTTCGCGTGCTGGCGTGGGACATGCCCGGTTATGGCGAAAGCCCGATGCTGGCGGTTGAGCGCGCCAACGCGGGGGATTACGCCGACGCGCTGGCGGCCATGTTGGACCGCGCGGGCGTCTGGCAGGTCGTTCTGGTCGGGCATTCGCTTGGGGCCCTGGTGGCAAGCGCCTTTGCGGCGAAGTATCCCGAACGCGTGCTGCATCTGGTGCTGGCCGATGCCGCGCAGGGTTACGGCCAGGCCGAGCCGGCGCAGCGCGAGCAGGTCTGGCGTAACCGGGAGCAGCAGATGGCGCTTGGGGGCGAGATCCTGGCGCAAACCCGGGCCGCTAAATTATTACGCCCGGGCGCGCGTGAGGACGATATTGCCACCGTTGCGGCGGGCATGCGCAAACTGCGCCCGGAAGGCTACCTTGCTGCCGCATGGATGCTGGCACATGACGATATTCACGGCTGGCTGAAGCGTTACGCCGGTGACTTTGAAGTCTGGTGCGGCGAGCAGGACGCCATTACCCAGCCTGAGCTGGTTCAGGGGCTGGCGTTACGTTACGGCATGCCGTTTACCGCGATTCCCCTGGCCGGGCACGCCAGCTATCTCGATAACGACGCGTTTTTTAATCAACAGCTTTTACGTATCAACGAAGAGGTGCGCGATGAATGCACAAATTGACGGGCGCGTAGCGGTAGTCACCGGCGGTTCTTCTGGCATTGGTTTTGAAACACTGCGCTTGCTGCTGGGCGAGGGGGCAAAAGTGGCGTTCTGTGGCCGCGACCCGGACCGGCTTGCCAGCGCGCATGCGTCGCTGCAAAACGAATTCCCTGATGGCGAGATTTTCTCTCACCGCTGCGACGTGCTGGATGCAGACCAGGTTCAGATCTTCGCCCAGGCCGTTAAGTCCCGCTTTGGCGGGGCAGACTTGCTGATTAATAACGCCGGACAGGGGTATGTGGCGCACTTCAATGACACCCCGCGCGAGGCCTGGCTGCATGAAGCCGAACTGAAACTGTTTGGGGTGATTAACCCCGTGCAGGCTTTTCAGCCGCAGCTGGAGCAATCGGACATTGCCTCCATTACCTGCGTGAACTCGCTGCTGGCGCTGCAGCCAGAGGAACACATGATTGCCACCTCCGCAGCACGTGCCGCGCTGCTCAACATGACGCTCACGCTCTCGAAAGAGCTGGTGAGTAAGGGCATCCGCGTGAATTCCATTTTGCTTGGCATGGTGGAATCCGGCCAGTGGCGGCGTCGCTTTGAGAACCGGGCGGATAAAAGTCAGAGCTGGCCGCAGTGGACGGCGGATATCGCCCGCAAACGCGGCATTCCGATGGCGCGTCTCGGTAAGCCACAGGAGCCTGCGCAGGCTCTGCTGTTCCTCGCTTCGCCGCTGGCTTCGTTTACCACCGGTGCGGCGCTGGACGTTTCCGGCGGCTTCTGCCGTCATCTGTAAGGACACATCATGAAAAAAATCATGTTAATCGGCTACGGTGCCATGGCGCAGGCGGTCATTGAGCGTCTGCCCGAGCAGGTGGCCATCGGCTGGATCGTGGCGCGCGAGACGCATCATGCCGCGATTCGCCAGCAGTTTGGCGATGCGGTGGTGGCACTGACCTCGCCCGCATTATGTACGGATACTCCCGATCTGGTGCTGGAATGTGCCAGCCAGCAGGCGGTGGCGCAGTACGGGGAAGCGATTTTACGCCGTGGATGGCATCTGGCGGTGATCTCCACCGGCGCGCTGGCTGACAGCGCGCTGGAACAGCGTCTGCTTAACGCAGGCGGAAAGCTGACGCTGCTCTCCGGGGCGGTGGCGGGCATTGATGGCCTGGCGGCGGCAAAAGAGGGCGGGCTTGAGAAGGTGACCTACCAGTCGCGTAAAAGCCCGGCCAGCTGGCGCGGCAGCTATGCCGAGCAACTTATCGATCTTAACGCCGTGTCCGAGGCGCAGATCTTCTTTGAAGGCAGCGCACGCGAAGCGGCACGACTGTTTCCGGCCAACGCCAACGTGGCGGCGACCGTGGCACTTGGCGGCGTGGGGATGGACGACACCCGCGTGCAACTGATGGTCGACCCGGCCACTCAACGTAATACCCACACGCTGCACGTCGAAGGAATGTTTGGCGAGTTCCATCTGGAGCTGAGCGGGCTACCGCTTGCCAGCAACCCCAAAACCTCCACCCTGGCGGCACTCAGCGCGGTTCGCGCCTGCCGTGAACTGACGCAGCGCTGAGGAGCGACGATGGACGATCTTAACATTTTCATTGGCGGCAACTGGCGGCGTGGCGGCGGTAACCTGATGCAGAGCCATTTTCCGGCAGACGGTGCGGTGAACGCCACGCTCCACGCGGCAAGCCTGGAGGATCTGCAGGAGGCTATCGACGCAGGAGAGCGCGCGTGGCGCGATCCTGCCTGGCGTAACAGCCTGCCGCATGCGCGTGCGAAGATCCTGCATAAGGTGGCGGATCTGATCGAATCCCGCGTCGATGAACTGGCCCGCATGCAGAGTCGCGACAACGGTAAACCGCTGGAGGAAGCGCGAGGGCTGGTGATGAGCGCGGCAGGCACGGCGCGTTATTTTGCCGCCGCCTGCGAGCTGCTGGAAGGTGAACTGCCGACCCCACGCCAGCCTGATGTGCTTACCCTCAGCCGATATGAACCGCTCGGCGTGGTGGCGGCTATCACGCCCTGGAATTCCCCCATTGCCAGCGAAATGCAGAAAGTGGCGCCGGCCATTGCTGCCGGTAACGCGGTGGTTCTCAAACCAGCCGAAGCCACCCCGCTGATGGCGCTGGAGCTGGCGCGTATTTTTGAGCAGGCAGGCTTACCCGCCGGGCTGCTGAGCGTGCTGCCGGGCAAAGGCTCGGTGATTGGCGATGCGCTGGCGCGTCACCCGAAAGTGCGAAAAATCTCCTTTACCGGTGGCACCACCACGGGCCGTCATCTGGCGCACGTGGCGGCGGAAAAATTGATCCCGGCCTCGCTGGAACTGGGCGGTAAATCCCCGACCATCGTGCTGGAAGATGCCGACGTTGAGCTGGCTGCGCGCGGGATCTGCTACGGCATTTTCAGCTCGGCAGGTCAGGCCTGTATTGCCGGTTCGCGGCTCTTTATCCATGAGCGCCTTTACGCCCCACTGATGGCGAGGCTGCTCGAGTTAACGCGCGGCCTGCGGGTCGGACATCCCTTTACCGACGGCACCCATGTGGGGCCGCTGATTAACGACGCGCACCGCAAGAGCGTGCAGGCTTACGTTGAACTGGCAAAGCGTGAAGGGGGCCGCGTGCTGTGTGGCGGGGAGATCCCTGCCGATCCACTGCTGGCAAACGGCAGTTACTTCCAGCCCACCATCATCGAAGGCGTGACCAACAGCGCGCGCGCCTGTCAGGAGGAGATCTTCGGCCCGGTGCTGGTGGCGATGCCCTTTAGCGATGAAGCCGCGTTGATCCGTGAGGCGAATGACTCCGTTTATGGCCTTGCCGCCGGGATCTGGACGCGGGATACCGGGCGCGCCCTGCGCCTGAGCGAGCAGCTTGAAGCGGGCACGGTGTGGATAAACACCTACAAAGTGTTTGCAATTTCGACCCCGTTCGGGGGCTTTAAAGAGAGCGGTCTGGGCCGCGAAAAGGGCATTCAGGGGCTGAAAGCCTGGATGCAGCAAAAGAGCATTTATCTGGCGACGGGTAACAGCGTCAACCACTGGTGCGACTGAGAAAGGGTGAGTAATGAGCGAAATGATAACCGTCGGCGACGCCATCGCCAGAACGCTGGAGCAGTATCAGGTTGAGGCCATCTACGGCGTCATCTCCATCCACAATTTACCCATCGCCGATGCGGTAGGGCAGCGCGGGAATATTCGCTTTGTACCCGCACGTGGCGAAGCGGGGTCGGTCACCATGGCCGATGCCCACGGCCGTTTTTCCGGGCTCGGCGTGGCGCTGACCAGTACCGGCGCCGGGGCGGGTAACGCCGTCGGCGCGCTGGTGGAAGCCATGAATGCCTGCACGCCGCTGCTGCATATCACGGGCCAGGTGGAAAAAGCCTGGCTGGATGCCGACACCGGCTTTATCCACGAAACCCGCGACCAGCTGACCTTCCTGAAGGCCAGCTCAAAACGGGCATACCGCATCAGCAACGCGAACCAGGCGATAGCGATCCTTCACAAGGCCATTCAGGAGGCGCAAACTCCGCCGTGCGGGCCGGTTTCCGTGGAGATCCCGATTGATATTCAGGGGGCGAAAATCCCCGTGTCGCTGATCACCGCTCCGGTGAAACCGACGTCGGTTTCCGCGGTTGATACGGCAGTGGTCGACACGCTGTGGGCGCAGCTTAAACAGGCCAGACAGCCGCTGCTGTGGCTGGGGGGCGGAGCGCTTGGTAGCGCTGATGCGGTAAAAAAACTGGCGGATGCGGGAGTGACGGTTATCTCCAGCACCCACGCACGCGGCGTGCTGCCGGACAGCCATCGCGCCAGCCTGCGGGCGTTTCATAACTCGCCGTCAGTTGAGGCGTTGATCGCCCAGTGCGACTTTACGCTGGTCGCTGGCTCACGCCTGCGCAGCAACGAAACCCGCTCGTGGACGCTTGAATTACCGCATCCCCGCGTCCAGATTGATATCGACCCCGCGGCGGCGAGCCGCAACTATCTGATGGACACAACCCTTGTGGCCGACTGCGCGGCGCTGTTAACCGCGCTGGCGGCTAAAGCGCAGGGGCGTGAATGGGGCGATGCACAGTGGGATACACAGGTGCAGCAGGCGCTGGCGAAAGCCGTTGCGGGACTGCGTGAGCAGTGCGGTGCTTATGCGAAGCTCAACGACGCCATCGAGAACGCGCTGCCGCAAGATGGCCTGCTGGTCCGTGATATCACCGTATCCGGAAGCCTGTGGGGCAGCCGTTTGTTCCGCGCCAACGGACCGCTGATGAACATTCACTCGCTGGCAGGCGCCATCGGCATGGGGCTACCGATGGCGATTGGCACGGCGATTGCCAACCCGCAACGCAAAGTGGTGGGGCTGGTGGGCGATGGTGGCGTAAGCCTGAATCTGGGCGAGATGGCAACGCTGGCGCAGGAGAAGGCCAACGTGACGCTGCTGGTGATGAACGACGGCGGTTACGGCGTCATGCGCGGCATTCAGGATAAGTATTTCGGCGGGCGTCAGTATTATAACGAGCTGCATACCCCGGACTTTACGCAGCTGGCGCATGCGATGGGGTTACAGGCGTGGAGCGTCGAACGGGCTGAGGATTTTGACGCGGTGATGACCGAAGCGCTTGCCATGCCAGGACCGTCGGTAGTGGAAGTGCGGATGGGACAGATTGGCGCGCTGAAGTTTGCCGGGCCGCCGCAGAAGACGTTGTACTAAGCGTGTTTACCCTCACTCCAGCCCTCTCCCTTAGGGAGAAGGGCGGGTGAGGGGTTTAATCAGAACACGTTAAACGGGTATTCCACGTACGCGCGGATCTCATCCCCGCCCACGTTATAGTCGCTGGCGTTGCTGGACACGCGCAGGACGGAGTAACGGAGTTTCAGTTTCAGATCTTTAGCCGGGCCGTCCTGCACCTGATACTGGATCTGGTTAAACCACTCATGCTCTTTACCGTTGCTGGTTTCAGAGGTCTTGATGTTGTCGCCACGCACGTAAGCTGTGGTCCAGCTCAGGCCTGGTAAGCCCAGACCGCCGAAGTCCAGCGCGTAAGAAGCCTGCCAGGAGCGCTCGTCTTCGCCGTTGAAATCAGACCAGTAGGAGTTCGCCAGCCAGATGGTATTGCCGCCGTCACCTACGCCACCCTGATCGCGATAGCTGCCATAGTGATAGCCGGTGCTGCCGCTGCTCTGCTGATACGCCACCTTGAAGGTATGAATATCCCAGATGTAGCTTGCCGCCAGGCTCCAGATGCTATTGCTGCGTCCGGTATCAAGGCTGTCTGCGTAGCGCTGATCCAGGCGTGAGTTATAGCCGTTGAAATCGAGCACCAGCTGTTGCCCGGTGCTGAACGGCTGTTTGAAGTTCATTCCCAGGTACTGCTTGTTCATCACCTCTTCCACATGAGAGGCATACAGCGCACCGCTGAACTGGTCGTTGAACTGGTAGCTCGCACCGCCGAAGGAGAGGCTCTTCAGGCCGCTGTCGTGGCGGTCGTCACTTTTGCGCTGCTCATCGGTGAAGTAACCGGCGTTCACTTCCAGGCCCGCGATCTCTTTTGAGGTCAGCATGGTGCCGGTAAAGCTTTCAAACAGCAGACGGGAATTGTCGGCATTCACAATCGGTAATTCCGGACGCTGGTTACCGTAGCTCAGCACGGTATTGGAAATACGCATTTTTGCTGTGGCGCCAAATTTCGCCAGATCGGATTTAGCCCGGCCATCGTCTTCCTGTTTAAAGAAGTCAATGCCGCCCGCGCCGCTCTTTCCACGACCGCCGTCCAGACGCACGCCATACTGGGCAATGCCGTCCACACCAAAGCCAACCAGCCCTTCGGTATAGCCGGATTCGAACGTGGCAACGATACCCTGACCCCATTCGGCTTTGTCCTGCTGGCCCTGATGATAATCACGACTGATATACGCATTGCGTAAAAACAGATCTAAATGGCTGTCGTCAACAAACCCTTTGCTGTCGGATTGCTGGCTTGCAACGGCGGGTAATGCGGCGAATAAACTTAACGCAATTAATGAAAATTCTTTTTTCACGGAGGGAACGTCTCTGTCTTAATATTGTAAATTGAATTACTGCGAGCTCGATAATTACCCGAATGGTAAATGATTGCAATAATTATGTGACGAGACGTTTCAGGGCAATAAGCCAGTGTTTGCGCGGCTTAGAAAGGTACTCAAGCGCTATTACCGATATGTGCGGTTAAATTAACAATTCATGCGAAATAAAAAGGAGGCAAATATGCCTCCTTTCGAATTATTTAATTCCGTCTGCGGCCATACGGTCGCGAATATGCTGTGCGCGCTCTTCTGACGCCGGGTGGTCATCAAACATAGAGCTCTGGCGACCGGCTTCCAGTTTGGCCAGTTTTTCGAAGCTGGTGGCTAAACCTGATGGATTAATGCCGCGTTTGCGCAACAGATCGTAGGAGTAGTCATCCGCTTCGGATTCCTGACGCTGCGAGAACTGAGAGTTAACCAGTTTTTCACCCACATCGCCAAGCTGCGACTGTGACAGGCTGCCGACGATACCGCCCGTAGACGCCGCCGCGGCGCGGATGGCGTTAGTGCCTAACGCAACCTGCATGCCTTTCTTCACGTGGCCAAGTGCAACGTGGCCCATTTCATGGCCGATAACCGCTTCAACTTCGTTGTCGGTCATCATATCCATCAGCCCGCTGTAAACGCGGATGCAGCCGTTCGCCATCGCGAAGGCGTTTACATCTTTGGCCATGTACACCTTATAGTTCACCGGCTGGCCGTTAATGTTATCACCCAGCGCGGAGGCTATCTTATTCAGACGCTGCGTGTAGGTACTATTGGCCGGGGCAAGCGTGGCTTTTCCGTCCATATCTTTACAGGCCTGGTCGCTCAGCGCTTTAACCTGTGCGTCGCTCAGGGAGTAGGCCTGAAAGGCTTCTGCGCCTGAGGACATCAGGCCGTTAGAATCCATATTCTGACAGCCGCTCAGCAGGAGCGTTGTACCCAGGGCCAGCACTATTGCACGCATTTTCATGATGTCGCTTCCGTACTCGTTAATCTGAATAAAATCTGAAAAGTGCACCGGCAACGAAGCCGGGGTCGGGCTAAGTATAAGGAATATCTACGGGGCCGGGCGAGCAGATTGCGCAACATGCGAGCATGATCCAGAGATTTCTTAAGCTGCAAAAGAATGCTCCATGTACATGACATGCCGCTTGGGTTACATTGTTGGCACTTTTTTCCGGCGTAGCCCAAAACGCGCTGTCGTCAAGGGCATGGCCTTTAACAGTCCGATCTGGAGTTAAAATGTCCTCACGTAAAGAGCTTGCTAATGCTATTCGTGCGCTGAGCATGGACGCAGTACAGAAAGCCAAATCCGGCCACCCGGGCGCCCCTATGGGGATGGCTGATATCGCCGAAGTCCTGTGGCGCGATTTCCTGAACCACAACCCGCAGAACCCTTCCTGGGCTGACCGCGACCGTTTCGTGCTGTCTAATGGCCACGGCTCAATGCTGATCTATAGCCTGCTGCACCTCACTGGCTACGATCTGCCAATTGAAGAGCTGAAAAACTTCCGCCAGCTGCACTCCAAAACGCCAGGTCACCCGGAAGTGGGTTACACCGCAGGTGTAGAAACCACCACCGGCCCGCTGGGTCAGGGTATTGCTAACGCGGTGGGTATGGCGATTGCCGAGAAAACCCTGGCCGCGCAGTTCAACCGTCCAGGCCATGACATTGTTGACCACTTCACCTACGCATTCATGGGCGACGGCTGCATGATGGAAGGCATTTCTCACGAAGTGTGCTCCCTGGCAGGTACCCTGAAGCTGGGCAAACTGGTTGCGTTCTATGACGACAACGGCATCTCCATCGACGGTCACGTTGAAGGCTGGTTCACTGACGACACCGCGAAGCGTTTCGAAGCTTACGGCTGGCACGTTGTGCGTGGCGTTGACGGTCACGATGCTGACTCGATTAAACGTGCAGTAGAAGAAGCGCGCGCTGTGACGGACAAGCCGTCACTGCTGATGTGCAAAACCATCATTGGTTTCGGTTCCCCGAACAAAGCGGGTACCCACGATTCTCACGGTGCGCCACTGGGCGACGCGGAAATCGCACTGACGCGCGAAGCGCTGGGCTGGAAATATCCTGCTTTCGAAATCCCATCTGAAATTTACGCGCAGTGGGATGCTAAAGAAGTGGGCCAGGCGAAAGAATCCGCATGGAATGAGAAGTTCGCTGCCTATGCGAAAGCCTTCCCACAGGAAGCGGCTGAATTTACCCGTCGTATGAAGGGTGACATGCCGTCTGACTTCGACGCCAAAGCGAACGAGTTCATTGCTAAACTGCAGGCGAACCCATCCAAAATCGCCAGCCGTAAAGCCTCTCAGAATGCGATTGAAGCGTTCGGTCCGCTGCTGCCAGAATTCCTGGGCGGCTCCGCTGACCTGGCGCCATCTAACCTGACAATCTGGTCTGGTTCTAAAGCAATCAACGAAGACACTGCCGGTAACTACATCCACTACGGTGTGCGTGAATTCGGTATGACCGCGATTGCGAACGGTATCTCCCTGCACGGTGGTTTCCTGCCGTACACCTCTACTTTCCTGATGTTTGTCGAGTACGCGCGTAACGCCGTGCGTATGGCTGCGCTGATGAAACAGCGTCAGGTGATGGTCTACACCCACGACTCCATCGGTCTGGGCGAAGATGGTCCAACTCACCAGCCGGTAGAGCAGGTGGCTTCCCTGCGCGTGACGCCAAACATGAGCACATGGCGTCCATGTGACCAGGTTGAGTCCGCCGTGGCGTGGAAATACGGTGTTGAGCGTCAGGACGGTCCAACCGCACTGATCCTCTCCCGTCAGAACCTGGCACAGCAGGAGCGTACTCCAGAGCAGCTGGCGAACATCGCTCGTGGTGGTTACGTGCTGAAAGATTGCGCGGGTCAGCCAGAGCTGATCTTCATCGCGACCGGTTCTGAAGTTGAGCTGGCTGTTGCCGCATGGGAAAAACTGTCTGCCGAAGGCGTTAAAGCGCGCGTGGTTTCCATGCCGTCTACCGATGCGTTCGACAAGCAGGATGCCGCCTACCGCGAATCCGTACTGCCTAAAGCCGTTACCGCGCGCGTGGCAGTAGAAGCAGGTATCGCTGACTACTGGTTCAAATATGTGGGCCTGAACGGCGCAATCGTCGGCATGACCACCTTCGGTGAATCTGCTCCGGCAGAGCTGCTGTTCGAAGAGTTCGGCTTCACCGTTGAAAACGTTGTCGCGAAAGCAAAAGAACTGCTGTAATCGTTTGTAGGGGAGGGGCGCGAGCCCCTGTCCATGCTCTCACTGAGAAGAGGGCGCAAACACCCTAAACGGTAACCTTTGGGTTACCGTTTTGTTTTTTCACGCTATCCGCCTTATATGTCCACTATTCCTCAAACATGTAACGTTCCTGTGAATTATTCCATCCAAAATGTGACGTAAGTCATATAGCGCGCTTATTGCTCTGGACAGACATTCCTTTTATTCCCTGATTCGCTTATTCTAGCTGAAGCGTTTCAGTCGATTAAATGTTCGACAATTGACCAATCAATCGCAGTTTGTGACAGCAAGGATTCCCCTTCGGGCGTAGCTGGATTACTCTTTCAGCCACCTCAAACTCAGGGATAGCTTTGCAGGAGATCTATGACCGTACGCGTAGCGATTAATGGCTTCGGTCGCATCGGGCGTAACGTGGTTCGTGCTTTATATGAATCCGGGCGTCGGGCGGAAATAACCGTGGTGGCTATCAACGAACTGGCGGATGCTGCGGGCATGGCGCATTTGTTGAAATATGACACCAGCCACGGACGCTTTGCCTGGGATGTTCGCCAGGAAAGAGATCAGCTGTTTGTCGGCGACGATGCTATCCGCGTGCTGCATGAGAGCAGTATTGCCGGGCTACCGTGGCGTGAACTGGGTGTGGATATCGTACTTGACTGTACTGGCGTATACGGTAACCGCGAGCATGGCGAAGCGCATCTGACAGCAGGTGCGAAAAAAGTCCTGTTTTCCCATCCTGGCAGCAACGACCTCGACGCGACCGTCGTATTTGGCGTGAATCAGCATGAGCTGCAAGCCGAACACCGCATTGTTTCCAACGCCTCCTGCACCACCAACTGCATTATTCCGGTCATCAAACTGTTAGACGATGCGTATGGCATTGAATCCGGCACCGTAACCACGATTCATTCAGCGATGCACGATCAGCAGGTGATTGACGCCTACCATCCGGACTTACGACGCACGCGAGCCGCGAGCCAGTCAATCATTCCGGTGGACACAAAACTGGCGGCAGGTATCACCCGTTTTTTCCCGCAGTTTAATGATCGTTTTGAAGCAATTGCCGTACGTGTACCGACGATTAACGTCACCGCAATTGACCTGAGCGTGACGGTGAAAAAACCGGTAAAAGCCTGTGAAGTCAACCTGTTGCTGCAAAAAGCGGCACAGGGGGCATTTCATGGTATAGTTGACTATACGGAATTACCGTTGGTCTCAGTAGATTTTAACCACGACCCGCACAGCGCCATTGTCGATGGCACTCAAACGCGCGTCAGTGGCGCACACCTTATCAAGACGCTGGTCTGGTGTGATAACGAATGGGGCTTTGCTAACCGAATGCTCGACACCACGTTAGCAATGGCCGCTCAAGGTTTCAGGTAAGACGCATCGTGCGTCTGCAAAACTTTAAGAATCAACGAGAGGATTCACCATGTCTGTAATTAAGATGACCGATCTGGATCTGGCTGGTAAACGCGTTTTCATCCGTGCTGATCTGAACGTACCGGTTAAAGATGGCAAAGTGACCAGCGACGCGCGTATCCGTGCATCTCTGCCAACCATCGAACTGGCTCTGAAGCAGGGCGCTAAAGTGATGGTGACCTCCCACCTGGGTCGTCCAACTGAAGGCGAGTACAATGAAGAGTTCTCTCTGCTGCCAGTTGTTAATTACCTGAAAGACAAACTGTCCAACCCGGTTCGCCTGGTAAAAGATTACCTGGACGGCGTAGACATCGCTGCCGGTGAACTGGTTGTTCTGGAAAACGTTCGCTTCAACAAAGGCGAAAAGAAAGACGACGAAGCGCTGTCCAAAAAATACGCTGCACTGTGTGACGTATTCGTGATGGACGCCTTCGGTACTGCTCACCGTGCGCAGGCTTCAACCCACGGTATCGGTAAATTCGCAGACGTCGCGTGTGCCGGTCCTCTGCTGGCTGCTGAGCTGGACGCACTGGGTAAAGCGCTGAAAGAACCTGCTCGTCCAATGGTTGCAATCGTTGGTGGTTCTAAAGTTTCTACCAAACTGACCGTACTGGATTCCCTGTCTAAAATCGCTGACCAGTTGATCGTTGGCGGTGGTATCGCGAACACCTTCGTGGCGGCACAAGGCCATAACGTCGGTAAATCCCTGTACGAAGCGGATCTGGTTGACGAAGCAAAACGTCTGCTGACCACCTGCGATATCCCGGTTCCAACGGATGTTCGCGTCGCGACTGAGTTCTCTGAAACAGCGACTGCGACCCTGAAATCTGTTAACGACATCAAAGATGATGAGCAGATTCTGGACCTGGGCGACGTTTCTGCACAGAAACTGGCTGAAATCCTGAAAAACGCGAAAACTATCCTGTGGAATGGTCCTGTTGGCGTGTTCGAATTCCCGAACTTCCGCAAAGGTACTGAAATCGTTGCTAACGCTATCGCAGACAGCGAAGCGTTCTCTATCGCAGGCGGCGGTGATACGCTGGCAGCAATCGACCTGTTCGGTATTTCTGACAAGATCTCCTACATCTCCACTGGTGGCGGCGCATTCCTCGAGTTCGTGGAAGGCAAAGTACTGCCAGCAGTAGCAATGCTCGAAGAGCGCGCTAAGAAGTAAGCCATTCAAGGGCAGGGAAACCTGCCCAATTTTCAGCGCGCTTTAAGAGCTCGCACCTTTTCTAACGGCCGAAGATACAGGACTAAGCAACATGTCTAAAATTTTTGATTTCGTAAAACCTGGCGTGATCACTGGTGATGACGTTCAGAAAGTGTTCCAGGTAGCTAAAGAAAACAACTTCGCTCTGCCAGCAGTTAACTGCGTTGGTACCGACTCCATTAACGCCGTACTGGAAGCTGCTGCAAAAGTTAAAGCACCGGTTATCGTTCAGTTCTCTAACGGTGGCGCAGCATTCATCGCTGGTAAAGGCGTGAAAACTGACGTTCCTCAGGGCGCGGCAATCCTGGGCGCAATCTCTGGTGCGCACCATGTACACCAGATGGCTGAACACTACGGTGTTCCGGTTATCCTGCACACTGACCACTGCGCGAAGAAACTGCTGCCGTGGATCGACGGTCTACTGGACGCGGGTGAAAAACACTTCGCAGCGACCGGTAAGCCACTGTTCTCTTCTCACATGATCGACCTGTCTGAAGAGTCCCTGCACGAAAACATCGAAATCTGCTCTAAGTACCTGGCGCGCATGGCCAAAATGGACATGACCCTGGAAATCGAACTGGGTTGCACCGGTGGTGAAGAAGACGGCGTGGACAACAGCCACATGGACGCTTCTGCACTGTACACCCAGCCAGAAGACGTTGATTACGCTTACACCGAGCTGAGCAAAATCAGCCCACGCTTCACCATCGCAGCGTCCTTCGGTAACGTACACGGCGTTTACAAACCAGGTAACGTGGTTCTGACCCCAACTATCCTGCGTGATTCTCAGGAATACGTTTCTAAGAAACACAACCTGCCGCACAACAGCCTGAACTTCGTCTTCCACGGCGGTTCCGGTTCTTCTGCTCAGGAAATCAAAGACTCCGTAAGCTACGGCGTAGTGAAAATGAACATCGATACCGACACCCAGTGGGCAACATGGGACGGTATCCTGCAGTACTACAAAACGAACGAAGCTTACCTGCAGGGCCAGCTGGGCAACCCGAAAGGCGAAGACCAGCCGAACAAGAAATACTACGATCCACGTGTATGGCTGCGTGCTGCGCAGACTTCCATGGTGGCGCGTCTGGAGCAGGCTTTCAAAGAACTGAACGCGGTTGACGTTCTGTAATTTAAGCTCCTCATAGCATCAGAAGGCCCGCGAATGCGGGCCTTTTTTTATGCTTTTTCAATGGTCTGCCCGGTCCGTTTATGTGATCTGTTTGGCAAAACCGGTCCTTTTTGTTTACCCTTTACTGACCTGCCTGTCTCCATGGGGGATGGATTTTGTGTTTTTGGGATAACAAAAGGAAGACTAAATGGAACAACTCGATGTTGTAGACAGCATCAATAATGCCGGTAACTGGCTGGTGCGCAACCAGGCGCTGCTGCTGAGCTATGCCGTTAACATCGTCGCGGCGATTGCCATCATCATCGTCGGGATGATCGTGGCACGTATCGTATCAAACGCCGTAAACCGCGTGATGCTGGCGCGTCACATTGACGCCACTGTGGCTGACTTCCTCTCTGCACTGGTGCGCTACGGTATTATTGCCTTTACGCTGATTGCTGCACTGGGGCGTGTTGGCGTACAGACTGCCTCGGTGATTGCTGTTCTCGGTGCCGCCGGTCTGGCCATTGGTCTGGCGCTGCAGGGGTCGCTCTCGAACCTGGCTGCGGGTGTGTTGCTGGTAACCTTCCGTCCGTTCCGCTCTGGCGAGTACGTTGACCTGGGCGGTATTGCCGGCACCGTACTGCAGGTGCAGATTTTCTCAACCACCCTGCGAACTGTTGATGGCCGTATCGTGGTGGTACCGAACGGGAAAATCATCGCGGGCAACATCATTAACTTCTCCCGCGAGCCGGTGCGTCGTAACGAGCTGATTATCAGCGTGGCTTATGACTCTGATATCGATCAGGTGAAATCGCTGATCGCCAATATCATTGCCTCCGACGATCGTATTCTGAAAGATAAAGAGCAGACCGTTCGCCTGAACGAGTTGGGGGCATCGTCCATCAACTTTGTTGTGCGCATCTGGAGCAAAAGCAGCGATCTGCAAAACGTTTACTGGGATGTTCTGGAACGTATCAAACGTGATTTTGATGCCAACGGGATCAGCTTCCCGTATCCACAGATGGACGTGAACCTTAAACGCGAGAAAGAAGCCGAGTAATCCTCTTCCTCAGGAGGCCCGGTGAGCGGCAACGCCACCGGGCCTTTTATTAGCAATACTAATCACCAATTAATATTATCAATTTCCTCTAATAAGATTCTCGCAGTATAGTCAGCTCCCAGGACAACTTGCTGAGAATTTATTCATGTTATCTTATTATTTTCAAGGTCTTGCATTAGGTGCGGCCATGATCCTTCCCCTTGGCCCGCAGAACGCGTTCGTGATGAACCAGGGCATTCGCCGTCAGTATCATCTTATGATTGCCCTACTGTGCGCGGTGAGCGATTTGCTGCTGATCTGCGCCGGAATCTTTGGCGGCAGTGCGCTGCTGATGCAGTCTCCCTGGCTGCTGGCGCTGGTGACCTGGGGTGGGGTAGCGTTCCTGCTGTGGTATGGGTTTGGCGCGCTGAAAACGGCAATGAGCAGCAATCTCGAACTGGCGAGCGCCGAGGTCATGAAGCAGGGCCGCTGGAAGATTATCGTCACCATGCTGGCGGTCACCTGGCTCAACCCGCACGTTTATCTGGATACCTTTGTGGTGCTGGGCAGCCTGGGTGGGCAGCTCGACGTTGAGCCAAAACGCTGGTTTGCCCTGGGTACCGTCAGCGCCTCATTCCTGTGGTTCTTCGGTCTCGCGATTCTGGCGGCATGGCTGGCCCCGCGTCTGCGTACCGCTAAAGCCCAGCGGATCATCAATACGCTGGTGGGCGTGGTGATGTGGTTTATCGCCTTTCAGCTGGCAAAAGAGGGGATTCATCATGTTCAGGAATTGCTCAACTAAGCGTTGTCTTATGGACAACTGAGCGAGAGCCGCTAAGCTTGCTGGCATGCGCCCTGTTGTTGGGCACTCTTCGCAACATGGAGGAATGACAGTGAAGTTTAAAGTGATGGCCCTGGCGGCATTAGTGAGTTTAGGTGCGGTGTCGGTGCAGGCAAGTGAATTGCCTGATGGCCCGCACATCGTCACTTCAGGCACCGCAAGCGTGGATGCGGTACCCGATGTTGCAACGCTGGCAATTGAAGTGAACGTGGCCGCGAAAGATGCCGCTTCTGCCAAGAAGCAGGCTGACGATCGTGTTGCGCAATATCTCTCTTTCCTGGAGCAGAACGGTGTCGCTAAAAAAGACATCAGCTCTGCCAACCTGCGTACCCAGCCTGATTACGACTACCAGAACGGTAAAAGCATCCTGAAAGGCTACCGTGCCGTGCGCACCGTTGAAGTGACCGTGCGTCAGCTCGATAAACTGAACTCGCTGCTGGATGGCGCGCTGAAAGCGGGTCTGAACGAAATTCGTTCCGTCTCACTGGGCGTTGCGCAACCGGAAAAATACAAAGACCAGGCGCGTAAAGCCGCCATTGATGATGCAATCCATCAGGCGCAACAGCTGGCGTCCGGGTTCAACAGTAAGCTCGGTCCGGTATACAGCGTGCGTTACCACGTCTCAAATTATCAGCCAAGCCCGATGGTGCGGATGATGAAGGCCGACGCGGCACCGGTGTCTGCTCAGGAAACTTATGAGCAGCCGACGATTCAGTTCGACGATCAGGTTGATGTGGTGTTCCAGCTGCAGCCGACCCAAAGTCAGCAGACTGAGCCGGCAAAAGCGCAGTAATCTGTCTTCACTTTCCCCCTCTCCCGTCAGGAGAGGGGGATTGTTCCTTAATCCTGTCTCAACACCTTATGCCCATACGCCAGCAGCGCGTCGGTGACGTTGCGCATCATGCGGCTTTCTGGCGCAAAACGGTGCCAGTAGAGCATCCGGCGCTGATACAGCCCCGGTGTTAAGTCAATCAGCTCACCGCTTTTCAACTCTTTCTCTATCTGCAGGTGCGGGATCATACAGCAGGTGGTGCCCTGACGCGCGAGCTGCACAAACGCTTCAGACGAGTTCACGATATGACATGGCACGCTGCCCGGCGGCAGATCGAAGTTTTGCTGCAGGAAGGCCTGATGCATATCGTCCAGATGGTCGAACGCTACCGCAGGGGCTTTCAGCAGCGCGGCGCGGGTGACGCCGTTCGGGAAGTAGCGCTCGGCAAACGCTTTTGAGCCGACAAACAGGTAGTCCAGTGCGCCCAGCTGATCGACAAGACAGCTCGGCAGCGCCTGAGGCTGGATACTGACCGCCCCAACCACTTCACCGCGTCGCAGGCGCTCCTGTGTACGGGTTTCATCTTCAACCTGCAGATTCAGGCGAATCGGGGAGTCCGCTAACACCGGCGCAAGGGCCGGCAACAGCCAGGTTGCCAGACTGTCGGCGTTCACCGCCAGCGAGAGCAGCAGCGGCGTTGAGCCGGTCTGTTCGTCACCCAGCCACTCATCTTCGAGCAGTTCAACCTGGCGCAGCAGGGCGAGGAGCTTTTGCCCTTGCTCCGTTGGACGCGGTGGAACAGTACGTACCAGCAGAGGCTGCCCGAACATGTTTTCCAGCTGCTTGATGCGTTGTGATACGGCGGACTGAGTGATACAAAGCTTTTGCGCTGCGCGCTCAAAACCGCGTTCACGAATAACTGCATCAAGTGCCTGTAGTGTTCTGTAGTCCGGACGTTTCATTGCTCTGGCTGACTCCTTAATTTTGCTTAATCTGCACTATGACACAATTTTCCCTTCGTGGCAGACGAAATCCACCCGACGTGTTCTATAATGCGGCCTACGTTTTCACACCACAGGCTAAACGATCATGACGCAGGATGAACTGAAAAAAGCAGTAGGATGGGCCGCTCTCCAGTATGTGCAACCGGGTACCATTGTCGGTGTTGGTACGGGCTCGACGGCGGCACACTTTATCGATGCGCTGGGCACGATGAAAGGGCAGATCGAGGGCGCAGTTTCCAGCTCCGACGCTTCCACGGAAAAGCTGAAAAGCCTTGGCATCACCGTTTTCGATCTGAATGAAGTTGACCGTCTTGGTATCTACGTTGATGGCGCGGATGAAATCAACGGCCATATGCAGATGATCAAAGGCGGCGGTGCGGCGCTGACGCGTGAAAAAATCATCGCCTCCGTGGCGGATAAATTCATCTGTATCGCCGATGCGTCAAAGCAGGTTGATATCCTGGGTAAATTCCCGCTGCCGGTAGAAGTGATCCCAATGGCGCGGAGCGCTGTGGCGCGTGAACTGGTGAGACTGGGTGGACGCCCGGAATATCGTCAGGGCGTCATCACTGATAACGGCAACGTGATCCTCGACGTTCACGGTCTGGAAATTCTCGACGCCATTGCGCTGGAAAATGCCATTAACGGTATTCCAGGCGTAGTGACTGTAGGGTTATTCGCCAACCGTGGCGCGGATGTCGCGCTGATCGGCACGGCAGATGGCGTGCAAACCATCGTAAAATGATCTGATGGGGGGAGCCCTCCCCCCGCTAAAAAAATTTTGAAAAGCTAAATTCGGTGACTTGTGTCACGCTTTTTACCTCTCGTTTGCCGATCCTGCCGCATTCGCAAATTTCTACAGCATTTTCCTCTGTCATTTTGCTCTGTATGACTTTTCTTCAGAGTGCCGACGCAAACGTTCATATTGCTGCAATAGTTTTTTTTGATATGTTGGCTACAGCGGATTTAAATCCAGCACAACATCAGTTCAGACAAAAACAGGGTCGGGTAAGGTAAATGGCAAAGGTATCACTGGAGAAAGACAAGATTAAATTCCTGCTGGTTGAGGGCGTGCATCAGAAAGCGCTTGATAGCCTTCGTGCAGCAGGTTACACCAACATCGAATTTCACAAAGGCGCGCTGGACACCGAAGAGCTGAAAGCGTCCATCCGTGATGCCCATTTCATTGGCCTGCGATCCCGTACCCAACTGACTGAAGACGTGATTGCCGCGGCGGAAAAGTTGGTTGCCATCGGCTGTTTCTGCATCGGTACCAACCAGGTTGACCTGAATGCCGCCGCAAAACGCGGTGTGCCTGTCTTTAACGCCCCGTTCTCCAACACCCGTTCCGTGGCGGAGTTAGTGATTGGCGAGTTGCTGCTGTTGCTGCGTGGTATTCCGGAAGCTAACGCCAAAGCGCACCGCGGCGTGTGGAACAAACTGGCTGCGGGTTCATACGAAGCCCGTGGTAAAAAACTCGGTATCATCGGCTATGGTCACATCGGTACTCAGCTGGGGATCCTGGCTGAATCCCTGGGGATGCATGTCTATTTTTATGATATCGAAAGCAAACTGCCGTTGGGCAACGCCACTCAGGTTCAACACCTCTCTGACCTGCTGAACATGAGCGACGTGGTCAGCCTGCATGTGCCGGAAAATGCGTCGACGAAGAACATGATGGGTGCTGAGGAACTGGCGCTGATGAAGCCGGGGTCACTGCTGATCAACGCCGCGCGCGGTACGGTTGTCGATATTCCGGCGCTGTGCGATGCGCTGAAGCGTAAGCATCTGGCGGGGGCGGCAATCGACGTCTTCCCGACTGAGCCTGCTACCAACAGCGATCCGTTCACCTCTCCGCTGTGCGAATTCGACAACGTGATCCTGACGCCGCACATCGGCGGCTCGACGCAGGAAGCGCAGGAAAATATCGGTCTGGAAGTCGCGGGCAAGCTGAGCAAATACTCCGACAACGGTTCTACGCTCTCTGCCGTGAACTTCCCGGAAGTGTCTCTGCCGTTGCACGGTGGCCGTCGTCTGCTGCACATCCATGAAAACCGTCCGGGCGTGCTGACTGCGATCAACCAGATCTTTGCCGAGCAGAGCGTCAACATTGCCGCGCAGTATCTGCAAACGAACTCTCAGATGGGTTACGTGGTAATTGATATTGAAGCGGACGAAGATGTAGCGGAAAAAGCGCTGCAGAGCATGAAGGCTATTCCGGGTACCATTCGCGCCCGTCTGCTGTACTGATTCTGTTTCTGTGAGCATAAAGCCGGGTCGCTACCCGGCTTTATTTTACCAGCGCCACGTTTTGCCCGGCGTCACTACCGCAGGCAGCGGAATATCCCACTTCTCTACCGGCAAGGCTTCCACGCCCTGACAGTCATGTGCGTATCCCACAGGCTGTAAATGATACTGCTGCCAGTTTTGCAGCGTCCTGTCATAAAAACCGCCACCCATCCCTAAGCGCTGACCCTGCTCATCAAACGCCACCAGCGGCGTGATCAGTACATCCAGTTCTGAGAGGGGGAGGACGTCGCGGACGTCGAGTTTTGGTTCGGTGATTTTCAGACGATTCACCACCAGTTCGCTGTGCGGATGGTAGTGTAAAAACAGCAGATTTCCCTGGCTAAACGGATGCAGCACCGGCAGGTACACTCTTTTCCCGGCGCGCCACAGTTGTTCTATCAGCGGTTGAGTATCCAGCTCGCCATCAAACGAGAGGAACAGGGCGACGGTACGCGCCATCACAACAGGGGGATAGGCCATCATACGGGCTGCGCCTTGCTGGGCAAACTGTGCTTGCTGTTCGGGAGTTAACGCACGACGGCGTTGACGCATGAGCTGACGGATGCCCTGGCGTGAGGAAGAGACTTCAGGGAGTTGGGTCATGGTAGTCGGTAGAAGAAAAAGAGAGGGAATCTCCGAGATGCCGCCGCAGGCTGTAACCCTTGAACCCTTGGTTCAAGGTGAATGTGTCGTCATAGTTTTAAGGCTTCTCGGACGAACCGAGCATGCTCACCAACCATGGAGCGCCACATTCTTGTGGTATGAAATATCGGCTCAGGGGACTGGCCCGCTTGCGAACATCTCAGAGAAATTTTGTCTTCACAGTTACTCTACCATAGTCAACTGAGAAGTGTTATTCAAACTTTGGCCCCGGTCTTTCGGGATTGCGACCTTGATCAAGCAATGCTTGTTCAATGGTCTGCTGGAGCATTTTAATGCGCTGCTCCATGCTTGCCGCGTAATCGCGGGTCTTCGCTTTTTCCTGAGTCAGTTCATAACTGATGTTCAACGCGGCGATGAAAACCAGCTGCTCAGTATTTGTGACTCTAGTGCGTTCTTTGAGATCTTGCAACCGCTGATTCAAATCGTCCGCAGCCTGATTCAAGGCATCCCTTTGTTCAGGCGGACAATTCACTCGCAGTGAACGGCCAAAAATCTGGAGATCGACGGGTTGTGCAGACATGCCACCTTCCTGCTGATTGACTGCGCTGCCTTCGCTTACTGCCCCGGGGGCTGCGAAGGGGCGACACTATAGCTACCCTGATGTGAAGATACAAGCCCTTTTCTGGTATCACCAGGGTCCAAAGTGGTAGCATATCATGAATATTCCTCCCAACGATGACGAATGCGCATGTCTATACAGAACGAAATGCCTGGTTACAAGGATTTAAACCAGTTACTGAACCAGCAGGGAGTCGGTTTAACCTCTGCGGAAATGCACGGTCTGATCAGTGGCATGCTGTGCGGCGGAAACAGCGACAGCTCATGGCAGCCGCTGATCCACGACCTGACGAACGAAGGGCTGGCGTTTGGTCACGAGCTGGCGGAAGCCGTGCGTAAAATGCACTCCGCGATCAGCGATTCGCTGGAAGACGATGGCTTCCTTTTTCAGCTTTATCTGCCTGAAGGTGATGGCGTCAGCGTCTTCGATCGTGCCGATGCGCTCGCAGGTTGGGTCAACCACTACCTGTTGGGGCTGGGCGTCACGCAGCCGAAACTCGATAAAGTGACCGGCGAAGCGGGTGAGGCGATCGACGATCTGCGTAACATTGCGCAGTTGGGCTACGATGAAGACGAAGACCAGGAAGAGCTGGAAATGTCTCTCGAAGAGATCATCGAATACGTTCGCGTTGCTGCTTTGCTGTGCCACGACCACTTTACGCGTTCGCAGCCGACCGCGCCGGAAGTCCGCAAGCCAACCTTACATTAAGAAAAATAACGCACAGGAGGGTGTCATGGTTATCTCAAATCAAGAGTATTCGCGCCGTCGTCAGGCGCTGCTGGCCAATATGCAGCCGGGCAGCGCCGCGCTGATTTTTGCTGCGCCAGAAGTGACGCGCAGCGCCGACAGCGAATACCCCTATCGCCAGAGCAGCGATTTCTGGTACTTCACCGGCTTCAACGAGCCGGAAGCGGTACTGGTGCTGATTAAGAGTAATGACACCCACAACCACAGCGTGATTTTTAACCGCGTACGCGATCTCACTGCCGAAATCTGGTTCGGCCGCCGCTTAGGGCAAGAGGCTGCGCCAGAGAAGCTGGGGGTGGATCGGGCGCTGGCATTCAGTGAAATCAACCAGCAGCTCTATCAACTGCTCAATGGCCTGGATGTGCTTTACCACGCGCAGGGCGAGTATGCGTATGCCGATGAGATTGTCTTTACCGCTCTGGATAAGCTGCGCAAAGGTTCGAGGCAGAATCTGTCCGCGCCAGCCACCCTGACGGACTGGCGTCCGGTGGTGCATGAGATGCGTCTGTTCAAATCCCCGGAAGAGCTGGACGTGATGCGCCGCGCGGGTGAAATCAGTGCGCTGGCACACACCCGTGCCATGGAGAAATGCCGCCCGGGAATGTTTGAATACCAGCTGGAAGGGGAGATTCATCACGAATTTAACCGCCACGGCGCGCGTTATCCTTCTTACAACACCATTGTCGGTGGCGGTGAAAACGGCTGCATTCTGCACTACACCGAAAACGAAAGTGCGCTGCGCGACGGCGATCTGGTGCTGATTGACGCCGGATGCGAATTCCAGGGGTATGCGGGCGATATTACCCGTACGTTCCCGGTGAACGGTAAATTCACCCCCGCACAGCGCGCGGTGTATGACATCGTCCTCGAATCGCTCGAGACGGCGCTCAGGCTGTACCGTCCAGGCACGTCTATTCAGGAAGTGACTGGCGAAGTGGTGCGCATCATGATCACCGGCCTGGTGAAGCTCGGTATCCTGAAAGGCGACGTGGATACCCTGATTACCGAGAACGCGCATCGTCCGTATTTTATGCACGGCCTGAGCCACTGGCTGGGGCTGGATGTGCATGACGTGGGAGCATACGGTGCCGATCGTTCCCGCGTGCTTGAGCCAGGCATGGTATTAACCGTTGAGCCGGGGCTGTATATCGCGCCGGATGCCGACGTGCCGGAAGCATACCGTGGGATTGGCATTCGTATCGAAGACGACATCGTCATTACCGAAACCGGCAACGAAAACCTGACCGCCAGCGTCGTGAAAAATGCTGACGATATCGAGGCGCTGATGGCAGCGGCACGCGTATGAGCGTGATTATCGTTGGCGGCGGGATGACCGGAGCCACGCTGGCACTGGCCATCTCGCATTTTACGCAGGGAAAACTGCCGGTGCATCTGGTGGAGGCCGTTGCGCCAGAGGCCTCTGATCACCCCGGTTTTGATGCCCGCGCCATTGCACTGGCGCAGGGTACCTGTCAGCAACTCTCACGCATTGGCATCTGGCAGGCGATAGCCGACTGTGCGACGGCGATTAAAACCGTTCACGTCAGCGATCGCGGTCATGCCGGTTTCGTTACCCTGGATGCGCATGATTACCGTATAGATGCGCTGGGCCGGGTTGTGGAGCTGCACGACGTCGGGTTACGCCTGTTCCGCCTGCTTAAGGATGCGCCAGGCGTGACCCTGCATTGCCCGGCGCGTGTGGCCAGCTTTAGCCGCAGTGACGCGTCGGTCAACGTGGTGCTGGATAACGGTACCGTCCTTGAAGGCCAGCTTCTGGTAGCGGCAAACGGTTCGCGCTCTTCGCTCGGCACGCAGTGCGGCGTGGAGTGGCGACAACAGCCCTACGGGCAGGTGGCCGTCATTGCTAACGTTTCGACAGCGGGCGCTCACAACGGCCGCGCTTTTGAGCGTTTCACCCAGCATGGCCCGCTGGCGATGCTGCCCATGTCCCACGATCGCAGTTCGCTGGTGTGGTGCCATCCGCAGGACAACGCGGCTGAGATACAGACCTGGTCTGACGAACGTTTTTGTACCGAGCTGCAAAAAGCCTTTGGCTGGCGGCTGGGACGTATTACCCACGCGGGAAAGCGGAGCGTATACCCGTTGTCGCTGACCACCGCCTCGCAGTCTATCTCCCATCGCATGGCGCTGGTCGGCAATGCCGCGCAGACATTGCATCCCATCGCCGGGCAGGGGTTTAACCTCGGGCTTCGCGACGTGATGAGCCTGGCAGAAACGCTTTCACAGGCGTGGAGCGAGCAAAAAGACTGTGGTGCCTGGTCGGTGCTCAGCCATTACCAGAAGCGACGCCGGGCAGATAAAGAGGCGACGATTGGTGTGACGGATGGTCTGGTGCACCTGTTTGCCAATCGCTGGGCACCCCTGGTTGCAGGCCGCAATCTTGGGCTAATGGCGATGGAATTATTCATTCCGGCACGTGACGTGCTGGCGCAGCGGACTCTTGGTTGGGTCGCGCGTTAAGGAGTTATCACCGTGCAAAATGTTGATGTCGCCATCGTTGGCGGCGGAATGGTAGGACTGGCGCTGGCCTGTGGTTTACAGGGCAGCGGCCTGCGCGTTGCGGTACTGGAGCAAAACGTGCCTCAGCCCGTCGCGCAGGACGCGCCGCCGGAACTGCGCGTCTCGGCAATCAATGCGGCCAGTGAAAAGTTGCTGACGCACCTTGGCGTCTGGTCAGAGATCGTGGCGCAGCGTGCCAGCTGTTATCACGGCATGGAAGTGTGGGACAAAGACAGCTTTGGTCATATCGCGTTTGATGATGAAAGCATGGGCTACAGCCATCTGGGACACATCATCGAAAATGCCGTTATCCACCATGCTCTGTGGCAAAAAGCGCAGTCCTGCAGCGATGTCACGCTGCTGGCACCGGCGCAAATCCAGCAGGTCGCCTGGGGAGAAAACGACGCGTTTATCACCCTGCAAAGCGGTGACATGCTGACCGCGCGACTGGTCGTGGGCGCTGACGGTGCCAACTCCTGGCTGCGTAACAAGGCGGATATTCCGCTGACGTTCTGGGACTATCGCCATCATGCTCTGGTGGCAACGATTCGCACTGAAGAGCCGCACGGTGGGGTGGCGCGCCAAATCTTCCACAATGACGGCATTCTGGCATTCCTGCCGTTGAGCGATCCGCACCTGTGTTCGATTGTCTGGTCTCTGGTTCCTGATAAAGCGCAACAGATGCAGGAGGCGACTCCCGAGGCATTCAACCAGGCGCTGTGCGTCGCGTTTGATAACCGTCTTGGGCTATGCACCCTTGAGAGCGAGCGGCTGGTGTTCCCGTTAACCGGACGCTATGCGCGTCAGTTTGCGGCGCACCGTCTGGCGCTGGTGGGTGACGCGGCGCATACGATCCATCCGCTGGCCGGGCAGGGCGTGAACCTTGGCTTTATGGACGCGGCAGAGCTGGTAGAAGAGTTGCGTCGCCTGCATCGCGAAGGCAAAGATATCGGCCAGCATCTCTATCTGCGTCGCTACGAACGTAGCCGTAAGCACAGTGCAGCGGTGATGCTGGCAGGCATGCAGGGTTTCCGTGAGCTGTTTGCCGGCGCGAATCCAGCGAAAAAACTGCTGCGCGACCTCGGCCTTAAACTTGCCGATACCCTTCCGGGCGTAAAACCTCAACTCCTTCGCCAGGCGATGGGTCTTAACGACCTGCCGGACTGGCTGCGCTAATATAGACCCCCGTCACACTTTGTTTTCCCGGCCTCTGCGCCGGGGAAATTCACTCGTTTGAAATAATCTAATTTCACCGCATTTTTCGCATTAGAAAATCTAATCTTACTATTTTTATGTTACGGAAATTCCGCCCGTTTTTCCGCATGAAATATCACCATATGCTAAATCCTGTTAGAGCAATGTTAATTTTATGCGGGTTTAATCGCAGTTTGCCAGTGAATAACTCTGTAAGCTTTTTCGTGTTTTTAGGTCATAAGCTAATGTGATGACCCGTTTTACCTTATGGTTAATCGCCGGTTTCGGTGGTAAGTTCAGGTAAAAGAGAACGTTTGCGTCGGGGTCCAGAAAGCGATCGCGGCGCCGGGTTTCGTGGCACTGTTCAGGTGTGCGAAACGCAAGACAGCCCTGCTTATTCAACGAGGAAAAGATGGCTCAACAGACTCCTTTGTACGAACAACACGTGTTATGCGGCGCACGCATGGTGGACTTCCATGGCTGGATGATGCCGCTGCACTACGGCTCGCAGATTGATGAGCACCACGCGGTGCGCACCGATGCCGGTATGTTCGACGTGTCACACATGACGATTGTCGACCTGCATGGCAGCCGCACCCGGGAGTTTTTACGTTATCTGCTGGCAAACGACGTCGCCAAATTGAAGACGCCAGGCAAAGCGCTCTACACCGGCATGCTAAATGCCTCCGGCGGCGTAATTGATGACCTCATCGTCTATTACTTCTCTGAAGATTTCTTCCGCCTCGTTGTAAACTCCGCCACCCGCGAAAAAGACCTCTCCTGGATTACCCAACACGCTGAACCTTACGCCATCGACATCACCGTCCGCGATGATCTGTCGCTGATCGCCGTACAGGGGCCGAACGCGCAGTCTAAAGCCGCCTCTCTGTTCACCGATGAGCAGCGTAAAGCCACCGATGGCATGAAGCCGTTCTTCGGCGTACAGGCGGGCGATCTGTTTATCGCGACCACCGGCTACACCGGTGAAGCGGGCTATGAAATTGCCATGCCGAATGAGAAAGCCGCCGATTTCTGGCGTGCGCTGGTGGAAGCCGGCGTTAAGCCGGCAGGTCTGGGCGCGCGCGATACGCTGCGTCTGGAAGCCGGTATGAACCTCTACGGGCAAGAGATGGATGAAGGCGTGTCACCGCTGGCGGCCAACATGGGCTGGACCATCGCCTGGGAACCGGCTGACCGTGAGTTTATTGGCCGTGAAGCGCTGGAAATGCAGCGTGAAAAGGGCACTGAACAACTGGTAGGCCTGGTGATGACCGAGAAAGGCGTGCTGCGCGGCGAGCTGCCGGTGCGTTTTACAGATGCTGACGGCAACCCGCGTGAAGGCGTGATCACCAGCGGTACCTTCTCCCCGACGCTGGGCTACAGTATTGCACTGGCGCGTGTTCCGGCGGGCATTCGCGAAACGGCAGTGGTGCAAATCCGCAACCGTGAAATGCCGGTCAACGTGACCAAACCGATTTTTGTTCGCGCCGGTAAGCCGGTCGCCTAATCATTTTTATCAGGAGAACTTCAATGAGCAATGTGCCAGCAGAACTGAAATACAGCAAAGAACACGAGTGGCTGCGCAAAGAGGCGGACGGCACTTACACCGTAGGGATCACCGAGCATGCGCAGGAGCTGCTGGGCGACATGGTGTTTGTTGACCTGCCTGAAGTCGGCGCATCCGTGGAAGCTGGCGATGACTGCGCCGTGGCCGAGTCCGTTAAAGCGGCTTCTGATATCTACGCCCCGGTAAGCGGTGAAATTGTTGCCGTGAACGACGCCCTGAGCGACTCCCCGGAGCTGGTGAACAGCGAGCCTTATGAAGGCGGCTGGATCTTCAAGATCAAAGCCAGCGACGAATCGCAGGTCACCGCGCTGCTGGATGCCACCGCGTACGAAGCGCTGTTAGAAAACGAGTAAGCCTTAACCCTCTCCCCTTTGGGGGAGGGTAGGGTGAGGGGAACAGACGACACCCTCACCCCAGCCCTCTCCCTCAGGGTGAGGGAGAAAACACATTCACTGCACGTTTCAGGAACCATCGCTCATGACACAGACTTTAAGCCAGCTTGAAAACCGTGGCGCCTTCATTGAACGTCACATTGGGCCGGATGCTCAGCAACAGCAGGAGATGCTGAAGACAGTTGGCGCGGATTCATTAAATGCACTGATCGGCCAGATTGTGCCAAAAGACATCCAGCTTGCCACGCCGCCTCAGGTGGGTGAAGCCACCACTGAATTCGCCGCTCTGGCGGAGCTGAAGGCAATTGCCGGCCTGAACAAGCGCTATAAGTCTTACATTGGCATGGGCTACACCAACGTGCAGTTACCCCCGGTTATTCTGCGTAATATGCTGGAAAACCCGGGCTGGTACACCGCCTACACCCCGTATCAGCCAGAAGTTTCTCAGGGCCGTCTGGAAGCGCTGCTGAACTTCCAGCAGGTTACGCTGGATTTGACCGGCCTGGATATCGCGTCCGCTTCACTGCTGGATGAAGCCACCGCCGCCGCCGAAGCAATGGCAATGGCGAAGCGCGTGAGCAAACTGAAAAATGCCAACCGCTTCTTCGTGGCAGCGGACGTGCATCCGCAAACGCTTGATGTGGTTCGTACCCGTGCCGAAACCTTTGGTTTTGACGTGATTGTCGACGACGCCGACAAAGTCCTCGATCATCAGGATGTGTTTGGCGTGCTGCTGCAACAGGTCGGCACCACCGGCGACGTTCACGACTACAGCGCACTGATTGCTGAGCTGAAAGCCCGCAAAGTGGTTGTCAGCGTCGCGGCTGATTTTATGGCGCTGGTCCTGCTGACGGCTCCAGGTAAACAGGGCGCGGACATTGTTTTCGGTTCTGCACAACGCTTTGGTGTCCCGATGGGCTACGGTGGCCCACATGCGGCGTTCTTTGCCGCAAAAGATGAATTCAAACGCTCCATGCCTGGCCGTATCATCGGCGTTTCAAAAGATGCCGCCGGTAACACCGCGCTGCGCATGGCAATGCAGACTCGCGAGCAGCATATTCGTCGCGAGAAAGCGAACTCCAACATCTGTACCTCGCAGGTCCTGCTGGCCAATATCGCCAGCCTGTACGCTGTCTTCCACGGTCCGGTTGGCCTGAAACGCATTGCCAGCCGTATTCACCGTCTGGCGGATATTCTGGCCTGTGGTCTGCAGCAGAAAGGCCTGAAACTGCGCCACGCCCATTACTTTGACACGCTGTGCGTTGAAGTGGCTGACAAAGCCGCGGTGCTGGCTCGTGCTGACGCGGCAGAGATCAACCTGCGTAGCGACATCCATAACGCGGTAGGCATTACCCTGGATGAAAGCACTACCCGCGAAGATATCGTTAACCTGTTTAACGTCTTGCTGGGCGATGCGCACGGCCTGGATATTGATACGCTCGATAAAGATGTCGCGCTCGACAGCCGCTCTATCCAGGAAAGCATGCTGCGTGATGATGCGATCCTGACTCACCCGGTGTTCAATCGCTACCACAGCGAAACCGAGATGATGCGCTATATGCACTCTCTGGAGCGCAAAGACCTGGCGCTGAACCAGGCGATGATCCCGCTGGGCTCCTGCACCATGAAGCTGAACGCTGCGGCAGAGATGATCCCAATCACCTGGCCTGAATTTTCCGAGCTGCACCCGTTCTGCCCACCAGAGCAGGCGGAAGGTTACCATCTGATGATCAACCAGCTCTCCGACTGGCTGGTGAAGCTGACCGGTTACGATGCACTCTGCATGCAGCCAAACTCCGGGGCGCAGGGGGAATACGCGGGCCTGCTGGCAATTCGTCACTATCACGAAAGCCGCAATGAAGGGCATCGCGATATCTGCCTGATCCCGAGTTCTGCGCATGGCACCAACCCGGCGTCTGCCCAGATGGCGGGTATGGAAGTGGTGGTGGTGGCCTGCGACAAGAATGGCAACATTGACCTGGCCGATCTGCGTGCGAAAGCCGAGCAGGCGGGCGAAAAACTCTCCTGCATCATGGTGACCTACCCATCCACCCACGGTGTGTACGAAGAGACCATCCGTGAAGTGTGTGAAGTGGTCCATCAGTTTGGCGGTCAGGTTTATCTCGACGGTGCGAACATGAACGCACAGGTTGGCATTACCTCTCCGGGCTTTATCGGCGCGGATGTGTCGCACCTGAACCTGCATAAAACTTTCTGTATTCCACACGGCGGTGGTGGTCCGGGTATGGGCCCAATCGGTGTGAAAGCACACCTGGCGCCGTTTGTCCCAGGCCACAGCGTAGTGCAGATTGAAGGCATGTTGACCCGTCAGGGCGCGGTCTCTGCGGCACCGTTCGGTAGCGCCTCAATCCTGCCCATCAGCTGGATGTATATCCGCATGATGGGCGCGGAAGGGCTGAAGCAGGCAAGCCAGGTGGCTATCCTCAATGCTAACTACATCGCAACGCGTCTGAAAGAAGCGTATCCGGTGCTCTACACGGGCCGTGATGGTCGTGTGGCGCACGAGTGCATCCTCGATATCCGTCCTTTGAAAGAAGAGACAGGTATCAGCGAGCTGGATATTGCTAAGCGTCTGATTGACTACGGATTCCATGCGCCAACCATGTCGTTCCCGGTGGCGGGTACGCTGATGGTTGAACCCACCGAGTCTGAAAGCAAAGTTGAGCTGGACCGCTTTATTGACGCGATGCTGGCTATCCGCGCTGAAATCGACCGCGTGAAAGCCGGCGAGTGGACGCTGGCTGATAACCCGCTGGTTAACGCACCGCACACCCAGAATGAGCTGGTCTCCGGGTGGGAGCACGGTTATACCCGTGAGCAGGCGGTGTTCCCGGCTGGCATAGCAAACAAATACTGGCCGACCGTGAAACGTCTCGATGACGTCTACGGTGACCGTAATCTGTTCTGCTCGTGTGTGCCAATGAGCGAATACCAGTAATCGTTCCGCGGTTATAACGTGTTACAGGCCGGGTCAGCGTTAACGCTACCCGGCTTTTTTTATAAGGAGACATAGATGGCAATTGCACTGGTCACCGGCGCCAGCCGCGGTATTGGTAAAGCTACCGCGCTGCAGCTGGCGCGCGAAGGCTACACCGTGGCGGTGAACTATCACCACAACATTAAAGCCGCGACGGATGTGATCACGATGATTACCGACGCGGGGGGTAACGCGTTTGCCGTGCGTGCAGATATCAGTGATGAAGCTCAGGTGCTGGCAATGTTCGACAGTATCGATCGTGAAGCCGGACCGCTTACCGCACTGGTGAACAACGCCGGGATCCTGTTTGAACAATCCACGATTGAACACCTCTCTGCTGAACGGATCAACCGCGTGTTAGCCACGAACGTGACCGGTTATTTCCTCTGCTGCCGCGAAGCGGTAAAACGCATGTCGTTCAGACATGGTGGCAAAGGCGGCGCGATCGTGAACGTGTCATCCGCGGCATCGCGCCTCGGTGCTCCGGGTGAATATGTGGATTACGCCGCGTCCAAAGGTGCTGTCGATTCGTTGACGACGGGATTATCGCTGGAAGTGGCAGCGCAAGGGATCCGCGTAAACTGCGTGCGTCCCGGGCTGATTTACACCGAGATTCATGCATCTGGCGGTGAGCCGGGCCGGGTGGATAGGGTCAAATCCATGCTGCCTATGCAGCGTGGCGGTCAGCCGGAAGAGGTGGCGCAGGCGATTGTCTGGCTGCTGAGCGAGAAAGCCTCGTATGTGACGGGAAGTTTTATTGAACTGGCGGGTGGGAAATAAACGTCTCCTCTCCCCATCGGGGAGAGGAGAAAAGCGTTAAAGCGTCTCGCCGTTGCTGGCAATCACGTCTTTGTACCAGTTAAAGCTCTTTTTCCGCGAGCGTGACATATCGCCGGTACCGTCGTCGTGCTTGTTCACATAAATAAAGCCGTAGCGCTTACTGTACTGGCCGGTAGTGAACGACACGCAGTCGATGCAGCCCCACGGGGTATAACCCATCAGATCCACACCATCATACGTGACGGCTTTCATCATCTCTTCCACGTGCGCACGCAGGTAGTCGATGCGGTAGTCATCATTGATGCTGCCGTCTTCTTCTACTTTGTCGTAGGCGCCAAAGCCGTTTTCCACGATAAACAGCGGTTTCTGATAACGCTCGTACAATTCGCACAGGGAATAGCGCAGACCCACCGGGTCAATCTGCCAGCCCCAGTCAGAGGCTTTCACATGCGGGTTCGGTACGCTGCCTTCAAAGCCTGAGATAGCATCGCCAGTACCGCCTTCCGCTTTCACGGCGTTGGTCATGTAATAGCTGAAGCCCAGATAGTCACAGGTGCCTTCACGCAGGATCTCCTCGTCACCCGCTTCCATATGGATGGTGAAGCCACGGCGTTCCCATTCATTAAGCACATAGGATGGGTAGTAACCGCGCAGCTGGACATCGGTAAAGACATAGCGTTCACGCATGGATTCCTGTGCAAACATCACGTCCTCTGGTTTACAGGAGAACGGGTAGAGCGCCACCATTGCCAGCATACAACCGACTTTCATTTCCGGGTTAATGCGACGCGCCGCTTTCACCGCCAGCGCGCTGGCAACGAACTGGTGGTGCAGCACCTGGTACATGGTCTCTTCCGGATTGTCATGCTCGGTATAAACCACGCCTGAGCAGCAGTAGCCAAACAGTGGCGCACGCCAGTTACGCTGGTTGTTGATCTCGTTAAAGGTCATCCAGTATTTGACCTTATTTTTGTAGCGCTCAAACACCACTTCCGCGAAGCGCACAAAGAAATCCACCACTTTACGGTTGGTCCAGCCGCCGTACTCCTGCACCAGGTGGAGCGGCATTTCGAAGTGGGAGAGGGTAATGACCGGTTCAATATTGTATTTCAGCAGCTCATCGAACATGTCGTCGTAGAACTTCAGGCCTTCTTCATTCGGCTGTGTTTCATCCCCTTTCGGGAAGATACGCGTCCAGGCGATAGAGGTGCGGAAACATTTGAAGCCCATCTCAGCAAACAGCTTGATGTCTTCTTTGTAATGGCCATGGAAGTCGATAGCTTCGTGGTTAGGATAGTATTTCCCCGGCACGACTTCCTGCGTGATTTCGCGCGGCACGCCGTGCGCACCGCCCGTTAAGACATCGCAGATACTCGGCCCTTTACCGCCTTTGTTCCAGCCGCCTTCAACCTGGTGAGCGGCCACTGCGCCGCCCCATAAAAAGTCTTTTGGTAGGGTAAGTTTTTTCATCGCTGCTATTCTCAGTAAATGACATATTGCGTTCGAGTCTAGCAAAGCGGAATTAAATGTCACGATATAACAATTCGCTGAAAATGTAATTTGTCACATCGAAAAAACAGGGTGTTTTATTCTGTCAGTTTCTTCGCCAGTTTCCGGCCAAGCGATTCGAGAATATAGATGACGGGTATTTGTGTGGTGATATCGTACACGCCGCCTATCCGCATCTGAGGGACATGCCAGGAGAGGTTAAAGTCCGCGAGCTTTGCCAGGCGCGAGTGCTCGTGGCTGGTTATGGAGAGCACTTTGCAGCGATGCAGGCTAAACTGGCTGGCAAAGCGCAGGATCTCTTCGGTTTCACCGGATACCGACAGCACAATCGCCAGCGCGTTTTTAGCCATATCATTGGTGACCGGGAAATAAGGATCGTCGATGTGGTTGCTGAATTTACCGATATTCGAAAAGAAGCGTGCGCCATATTTTGCCAGCGAGCCAGACGTGCCCGCACCGACAAATATAATACGTTCGGAAGATAAAATAATATCGACCGCCTCATCTAATAAAGCATCGAACTCTTCGTTATTAACGCCTTTAAAGAAGCTGATAATTTCACTGGCACCAAAATTTGCCTGCTGAGGTTCGTTCTGCTCTAAATAGAGCTTAAAGCGCACGCGGAATTCAGAGTAGCCTTCGCAGTTGAGTTTGCGGCAAAAGCGCAGGATAGTGGTCGTTGAGACGCCAGCCGCATCCGCCAGCTCGCGGATGGTCATGTACATGACTTTGTCACGATTTTTAATGACATAGTTGTAGACCATCATTTCCAGATTATTGAGACTGGCAATGGCGGCGTGGGTGAACATACTCACAATGGCGAAACTCTCATTCAGACATCATTTATCCATCATAACATGCAGCAAGTCGGCAGGATCCAATTTTATGCCCTTGATTCTTAATGATTAAATTTTAATGTGAACAAACGTTAGGTGAATAATTTGTTTATGTTCATGATTTATAGATAAAAATTATGTTTGTGAAATTATTTTAGCTAACAGGTGTTCACTGGAATCATTCTCAGTTAGCATAGACAGGTGATGAATATTCATCGTTAGTTTTCCCGGAGTTTTGTATGGTGAGCAGACCATTAATTGCACAGGGATATTCGCTGGCTGAGGAAATAGCCAACAGTATTAGCCACGGTATTGGCCTGGTTTTTGGGATTGTCGGTTTAGTGTTATTGCTGGTACAGGCGGTGGATACGAATGCCAGCGCAATGGCCATTACCAGCTACAGTCTGTATGGCGGGAGTATGATCCTGCTGTTCCTGGCGTCGACGCTGTACCACGCTATCCCGCATCAACGGGCCAAGATCTGGCTCAAGAAATTCGACCACTGCGCTATCTATCTTCTTATTGCAGGGACCTACACGCCTTTCCTGCTGGTGGGTCTTAACTCGCCGCTGTCGCGTGGCCTGATGATTGTTATCTGGAGCCTGGCGCTGCTGGGGATCCTGTTTAAGCTGACCATTGCGCACCGGTTTAAGGTGCTGTCGCTGGTGACCTATCTCACGATGGGCTGGCTTTCGCTGATTGTGGTTTATCAACTGGCGATCAAGCTGGCGGTAGGGGGCGTGACGCTTCTGGCCGTTGGGGGCATCGTCTACTCGCTGGGCGTCATTTTCTATGTCTGCAAGCGTATCCCGTACAATCATGCTATCTGGCATGGGTTTGTGCTGGGCGGTAGCGTGTGCCACTTTTTAGCGATTTATCTCTATGTGGGGCAGGTTTAATTTCAGAACGTTGATCTTCTTGCCTCCGCCCTCTCTTCGTGAGAGTAAGCAAAAAAAAACGGTAACCGTCAGGTTACCGTTTTTTTATCTCGTCGCCGGGCAATGACGCCTTACTCTTCCAGCGAATACGGCAGTGGCTCAATGCTCAGTGTATTGGCATCGTCACGCACGCGGAACACGCTGTCGGCTTCCATATCGTTGTTCATGACGGCCTGAACCAGAAGGCGGCCATCATCCAGTTGAACTGCGGCTAACACCGTGCCGGTACGGCGCCAGTTCTCGCCCATCTTCAGCTCTAAATCTTCACCAGCGTCAGGCACGCGGCTGGCGTGGCCCGCGAGGGTCCACAGTGCGCGTTTGTTGGCTCCGCGGAATTTGGCGCGTGCCACCATCTCCTGGCCGGTATAGCACCCTTTCTTAAAGCTAATGCCACCCAGCGCCTGCAGGTTGGTGGCCTGAGGAATGAACTGCCCGCTGTTTGCGGCGTCAATCACCGGCAGCCCGGCTTCAATGTTCAGCGCCAGCCACTGTTGGCTGTTATTAAACTGGGCTTCACCACGCAGCGCCTCGGTGACGCGTTCGGCGGTCGCGGTATCCGTGACTAACAGAAAGCGTTCCGCCGGGTGTTCAAACCACAGGATAGACGTTGCGCCTTCGCTGACGACCTGTTTCTGGGCATCCGGGAGTTCACTGAACAGATTTTTCAGCGCCGCACGGGCCTGGAAGCCTGCCACGCCCAGCAGAACGTGTTCATCATCCGCGGCGATAGTGACTTTTGAGAAGACCGCGTATTTTTTCAGCTCGGTGAGCTGCGCGTCCCGCAGGCTGCGGCGCTCAATAAAGGCAAAACCCTCCTGACGACGGAACAGGCGCAGGTTGCTCCACATCTTCCCTTTTGGATCGCAGTGTGCGACCAGCAGATGCTGATGTTCGTCCATCTGGCTGACGTCGGCGGTTACCTGGCCCTGCAGGTATTTTTCGCTGTCTGCACCGGTGAGTGTCGCCAGCGCCCAGTCATCAAGAGTAATAAGCGTCAGCGGCAGACGCGCAGAGGCGGCGGGCTGGCGAGGAGAAAATGGTGTAAAGGCCATAACGATATCCTGAATTGCTTAACGCTTTGATAATGCCTAATGGTAAAAGAGCCTGCTGGCATTGCAAGCGCTTTCAACAGGCCATTTGTGCCATAACCCGGTTATGCGTAGTGCCACGCAAAATAGTGTAATCCGCTGTCTTTATAGGGTTTATTGTGGAAGCGCGCTCGTGGTTCGCAATATTCCAGTAAAGAAACGGTCAAAAACACGTTACACTAGCTGGTGTCCCCGCAGAGAAATCAAGAACACTGGACGGGGTGCCGACTGTGCCAAACGTAATGCAGGAAACAGAACATGGATATTAACAACAAGGCCCGTATTCACTGGGCGTGCCGTCGCGGCATGCGTGAACTTGATATTTCCATCATGCCTTTCTTCGAATATGAGTATGACAGCTTAAGCGATGATGATAAGCGTCTGTTTGTTCGCCTGCTTGAGTCTGACGATCCTGATTTATTTAACTGGCTGATGAATCACGGCAAACCCGCCGACACCGAGTTGCAACGGATGGTGCAATTAATTCAAACACGGAATCAGGAACGTGGTCCTGTGGCAATCTGACCTTCGCGTCTCGTGGCGCTCGCAGTGGATGTCGTTGTTGCTCCACGGCCTGGTCGCGGCCTTTGTGTTACTGATGCCGTGGCCGCTTAGCTATACGCCTCTGTGGCTGCTGTTGCTGTCGTTTGTGGTGTTTGACAGCGTGCGCAGCCAGCGCCGCATTCATGCCCGTCAGGGGGAGATCAAATTACTGATGGATTCCCGCCTGCGCTGGCAGGGAAAAGAGTGGGAAATTCTCGGTATGCCCTGGATGATCGCTTCCGGCATGATGCTGCGGCTACGTAGCGTGGACAGCGGGCGTCGCCAGCATCTGTGGCTGGCCGCGGACAGTATGGATAGCGCTGAGTGGCGGGACCTGCGTCGGATGTTATTACAGCAGCTGACGCAGGAGTAATTCGCTTTAGCTGAACTTTTCTGCCATTTCGCCCAGAATCTGCTCACACCAGCTTTGCAGGCGCTCATCGCTGAGATCGTACTGGTTGGTTTCATCCAGTGCCAGCCCGACAAACAGCTGCCCATCGGCAATAATCGGTTTCTTACTGGTGAACTCGTACCCTTCGGTTGGCCAGTAACCGATAAACGTGACGCCCTTCGGTGCCAGTTTGTCGTGCAGCATGCCGAGTGCGTCCAGGAACCACTCACCGTAACCCAGCTGATCTCCCATGCCGTACATGGCAATGATTTTGCCGTCGAGGTTAAGCGTATCAAGCTGGTCCCAGATGGCTTCCCAGTCTTCCTGTATTTCGCCAAAATCCCAGGTCGGGATGCCGAGGATCAGCACGTCGTACTGCTCCATCAGCGTAAGCGCGTCATCTTTCAGGTTATGCAACGTCACCAGTTCCGGGCCAATGATGTCCCGAATTTTCTCTGCCGCCATTTCGGTGTAGCAGGTGCTGGAACCATAGAACAGACCAATATTCATCGCGTGACTATCTCAATTCTTGCTTTGACTTTGCGCGTAGTGTACCAGAAACCGGTAGCAATCAGGCATAATGGCCTGACTGCAGAATCAAAGGGGCTGATGTGGAAAAGGATCTCGCACTCATCGAACAGTTTCTCGATGCACTGTGGCTGGAGAAGAACCTGGCCGAGAATACGCTCAGTGCCTACCGGCGCGATCTCACCATGCTGGTGGAGTGGCTGGCGCACCGCGGGCTGTCGCTGGCGAACGCACAAAGCGACGACCTGCAGGCGCTGCTGGGCGAGCGGATGGAAGGGGGCTACAAGGCCACCAGTTCCGCACGTTTGCTCAGCGCAATGCGTCGGCTGTTCCAGCACCTCAACCGTGAAAAAATTCGCGAAGACGATCCCAGCGCGCTCCTGGCCTCCCCGAAACTCCCGCAGCGGCTGCCGAAAGATCTCAGCGAAGCACAAGTTGAGAGATTATTACAGTCACCCGCAGTTGACCTGCCGCTGGAGTTACGCGATAAAGCCATGCTTGAGCTATTGTATGCTACCGGTTTGCGTGTTTCTGAACTGGTCGGCCTGACGATGAGCGACATTAGCCTTCGTCAGGGCGTGGTTCGCGTAATCGGTAAAGGAAACAAGGAAAGGCTGGTGCCGCTGGGTGAAGAGGCGGTGTACTGGCTGGAAACGTATCTGGAGCACGGTCGTCCATGGTTGCTTAATGGCGCTTCAATCGACGTCTTGTTCCCCAGCCAGCGCGCACAACAGATGACGCGGCAAACGTTCTGGCATCGCATCAAACATTACGCCACACTGGCGGGTATCGACAGTGAAAAGCTTTCGCCACACGTTTTGCGTCATGCCTTTGCGACGCATCTGCTGAACCACGGCGCCGACCTGCGCGTGGTGCAGATGCTGCTGGGACACAGCGATCTTTCCACGACCCAAATTTATACCCATGTCGCGACGGAACGGCTGCGGCAGCTACACCAACAGCACCACCCGCGAGCGTGAGTGCCGACGAATTAGGATCTTATATGAAAAAGTCTTTCGCGCTGTTCACCCTGCTGGCAGCCTCATTTACCGGTTTTGCCCATGCGGATGACGCCGCTATCAAACAGTCTCTGGCGAAGCTTGGCGTCACCAGCAGTGATATCCAGTCTGCACCGGTTGCCGGCATGAAAACGGTTCTGACGAACAGCGGCGTGCTGTACGTGACCGAAGACGGAAAACACATTATTCAGGGGCCAATGTACGACGTGAGCGGTGCACAGCCGGTCAACGTAACCAACCAGCTGCTGATGAAAAACCTGAACGCGCTCGAAAAAGAGATGATCGTTTATAAAGCGGCGCAGGAAAAACACGTCATTACCGTCTTCACCGACATCACCTGTGGCTACTGCCATAAGCTGCATGAAGAGATGAAAGATTACAACGCGCTGGGGATCACCGTGCGTTATCTGGCCTTCCCGCGCGCGGGCGTTGAGAGCAAGCCAGAGCAGGATATGAAAGCTATCTGGTGTGCGAAAGACCGCAACAAAGCCTTTGATGACGCGATGAATGGCAAAGGCGTGCAGCCTGCATCCTGCGACATTGATATCGCTAACCACTACGCGCTGGGTGTGCAGTTTGGCGTGAACGGTACGCCAGCGATTGTCCTGAGCAACGGCTATGTTGTTCCGGGTTATCAGGGACCTAAAGAGATGAAAGAGTTCCTCGACGCGCATCAGAAACAGTTTGGTGGTAAATAATTCGCGTGAAAGCCCCAATAAAACTGCGCCGCCGCGAGGCGGTTGAACATGCTGATTTGCCTGACGACCTCCCGCCGCTGCTAAAGCGGCTATACGCCAGCCGTGGCGTGCGTACCGCCGCCGACCTTGAGCGCAGCGTTAAAGGGATGTTGCCATGGCAGCAGTTAAACGGCATCGAAAAAGCCACAGAAATACTTTACAACGCGCTGTATGAAGGTACGCGCATTGTGGTGGTGGGGGATTTTGATGCTGATGGCGCAACCAGTACCGCGCTGAGCGTGCTGAGCCTGCGCGCGCTGGGCTGCGACAATGTGACATATCTGGTGCCGAACCGGTTTGAAGATGGTTACGGCCTCAGCCCGGAAGTGGTCGATCAGGCCCATGCCCGCGGCGCACAGCTGATCCTGACCGTAGACAACGGGATCTCTTCCCATGCGGGCGTCGATCATGCGCATCAGTTGGGGATCCCGGTGCTGGTTACCGATCACCACCTGCCGGGTGAAACGCTGCCTGCCGCGGAAGCGATCATCAACCCGAATCTGCGCGACTGCGATTTCCCGTCGAAATCACTCGCAGGCGTCGGCGTGGCATTTTATCTGATGCTAGCGTTACGCACGCTGCTGCGTGATAAGGGCTGGTTCGACGCCCGCGGTATTGCCGTGCCGAACCTGGCCGAGTATCTCGACCTGGTCGCACTGGGGACCGTCGCAGACGTGGTGCCGCTCGATACCAATAACCGTATTCTGACCTGGCAGGGCTTAAGCCGCATCCGGGCGGGCAAATGCCGTCCCGGTATCAAAGCGCTGCTTGAGATTGCTAACCGCGATCCGCTCAAGCTGGCGGCAAGCGATCTGGGCTTCGCTCTGGGGCCTCGCCTGAACGCGGCCGGCAGACTGGACGACATGTCCGTTGGCGTCGCGTTGCTGCTGTGCGACAACATTGGTGAAGCGCGCGTGCTGGCTAATGAGCTGGACGCCCTGAACCAGACCCGTAAAGAAATTGAACAGGGAATGCAGGTTGAAGCGCTGACCCTGTGCGAAAAGCTGGAACGCAGCGGCGATACGCTGCCGGGCGGCCTGGCGATGTATCACCCTGAGTGGCATCAGGGCGTGGTGGGCATTCTGGCTTCGCGTATTAAAGAGCGTTTCCACCGCCCGGTCATTGCGTTTGCACCGGCTGGTGATGGCACCCTCAAAGGCTCCGGGCGTTCGATTCAGGGGCTGCACATGCGCGATGCGCTGGAGCGTCTGGATACCCTCTACCCGGGTCTGATGCTCAAGTTTGGCGGTCATGCCATGGCGGCAGGTTTGTCGCTGGAAGAGGCGAAGTTCGACGAGTTCCAGCGTCTGTTCGGCGAGCTGGTCACCGACTGGATTGACCCGGCCCTGCTGCAGGGCGAAGTGGTTTCCGACGGCGAACTCACGCCGGTTGAGATGACGATGGAAGTGGCACAGATGCTCCGGGATGCAGGGCCGTGGGGGCAGATGTTCCCGGAACCCCTGTTCGATGGCCGCTTCCGTCTGCTGCAACAGCGCATTGTTGGTGAGCGCCATCTGAAAGTGATGGTCGAGCCTGTAGGCGGTGGCCCGCTGCTGGACGGTATTGCCTTTAACGTCGATACCGCTGTCTGGCCGGACAACGGCGTGCGCGAAGTTGAGCTGGCATACAAACTGGATATAAACGAGTTCCGCGGTAACCGCACCCTTCAGATCATCATCGACAATATCTGGCCAATTTAGCGGCAGTAATCTCTATAAAAAAGGGCGTGGATTCGGTACAATCCCGCTCTTATCACCGCATTTTGACAAGTCCATAAAAGAAAACAGACCATGTTTGAAATTAATCCGGTAAAAAACCGTATTCAGGACCTCACGGAGCGCTCTGACGTTCTTAGGGGGTATCTTTGACTACGATGCCAAGAAAGAGCGTCTTGAAGAAGTAAACGCCGAGCTGGAACAGCCGGACGTCTGGAACGAACCTGAACGCGCGCAGGCGCTGGGTAAAGAGCGTTCCTCTCTCGAAGCTATCGTAGATACGCTGGATCAAATGGCTCAGGGGCTGGAAGATGTTTCCGGTTTACTGGAGCTGGCCGTCGAAGCTGACGACGAAGAAACCTTTAACGAAGCCGTGGCTGAACTCGACGTGCTCGAAGAGAAGCTGGCACAGCTTGAATTCCGTCGCATGTTCTCCGGTGAATACGATAACGCTGACTGCTATCTCGATATTCAGGCAGGTTCTGGCGGTACCGAAGCCCAGGACTGGGCCAGCATGCTGATGCGCATGTATCTGCGCTGGGCGGAAGCCCGCGGCTTCAAAACCGAAATCATCGAAGAGTCTGAAGGTGAAGTGGCCGGTATTAAATCTGTCACCATCAAGATTATTGGCGATTACGCCTACGGCTGGCTGCGTACCGAGACGGGGGTTCACCGCCTGGTGCGTAAGAGCCCGTTCGACTCCGGCGGCCGTCGTCACACCTCCTTCAGCTCCGCATTTGTCTATCCGGAAGTTGACGAAGATATCGATATCGACATCAACCCGGCGGATCTGCGTATCGACGTTTACCGCGCATCCGGCGCGGGTGGTCAGCACGTTAACCGTACGGAATCTGCGGTGCGTATCACCCACATTCCAACCGGGCTGGTGACGCAATGCCAGAACGACCGTTCCCAGCATAAGAACAAAGACCAGGCCATGAAGCAGATGAAAGCGAAGCTTTATGAGCTGGAGATGCAGAAGAAAAATGCTGAGAAACAGGCGATGGAAGATAACAAATCTGACATCGGTTGGGGCAGCCAGATCCGTTCTTACGTCCTTGATGACTCCCGCATCAAAGACCTGCGTACCGGGGTTGAAACCCGTAACACGCAGGCGGTGCTGGACGGCAGCCTGGACCAATTTATCGAAGCAAGTTTGAAAGCAGGGTTATGAGGAACCAACATGTCTGAACAACAAGCACAGGGCGCTGACGCGGTAGTCGATCTTAATAACGAACTGAAAACCCGCCGCGAGAAGCTGGCAGCACTGCGCGAGCAGGGCGTGCCGTTCCCGAACGATTTTCGTCGTGACCATACCTCAGACCAACTGCACGCTGACTTCGACGATAAAGAGAACGAAGAGCTGGAAGCGCTGAACATCGAAGTGGCCGTTGCTGGCCGCATGATGACCCGTCGTATCATGGGTAAAGCCTCCTTTGTGACGCTGCAGGACGTTGGCGGCCGTATTCAGCTGTACGTCTCCCGTGACGACCTGCCGGAAGGCATCTACAACGAGCAGTTCAAGAAGTGGGACTTGGGCGATATCCTGGGGGCGAAAGGTAAGCTGTTCAAAACCAAGACCGGTGAGCTGTCTATCCACTGCACCGAACTGCGTCTGCTGACCAAAGCCCTGCGCCCGTTGCCGGACAAATTCCATGGCCTGCAGGATCAGGAAGCGCGCTACCGTCAGCGTTACCTGGATCTCATCTCCAACGATGAATCCCGTAAGACCTTCAAGATTCGCTCTCAGATCATGGCCGGTATCCGCCAGTTCATGGTTAACCGCGACTTTATGGAAGTGGAAACCCCAATGATGCAGGTGATCCCGGGCGGCGCGTCTGCACGTCCGTTCATCACCCATCACAACGCCCTCGATCTGGACATGTACCTGCGTATCGCGCCGGAACTGTACCTGAAACGTCTGGTCGTCGGTGGTTTTGACCGCGTGTTCGAAATCAACCGTAACTTCCGTAACGAAGGCATCTCCGTGCGTCATAACCCAGAGTTCACCATGATGGAACTCTATATGGCGTATGCGGATTATAAAGATCTGATCGAGCTGACCGAATCACTGTTCCGTACCCTGGCGCAGGACATTCTGGGCACCACTAAAGTGCCTTACGGTGAAGAAGTCTTCGACTTCGGCAAGCCGTTCGAAAAACTGACCATGCGCGAAGCGATCATGAAATACCGTCCAGAAACCAACATGGCCGATCTGGATAACTTCGACTCTGCGAAAGCGATCGCGGAAAGCATCGGTATCAACGTTGAGAAGAGCTGGGGTCTGGGCCGTATCGTGACCGAGATCTTCGAAGAAGTGGCCGAAGCGCACCTGATTCAGCCGACCTTCATCACCGAATACCCGGCAGAAGTTTCTCCGCTGGCACGTCGTAATGATGTGAACCCGGAAATCACTGACCGCTTTGAGTTCTTCATCGGTGGCCGCGAAATCGGCAACGGCTTTAGCGAGCTGAACGATGCAGAAGATCAGGCTCAGCGCTTCCAGGATCAGGTTAACGCGAAAGCGGCGGGCGATGACGAAGCGATGTTCTTCGACGAAGACTATGTGACTGCGCTGGAGCACGGTCTGCCACCAACCGCAGGTCTGGGGATTGGTATCGACCGTATGGTTATGCTGTTCACTAACAGCCACACCATCCGTGATGTGATCCTGTTCCCGGCGATGCGCCCGGTGAAGTAAGCCGTTAAGACAGTAAAAAAAGCCCCGAAAGGGGCTTTTTTATTGCGCCGCGAAGGCCCTGAGCGCGTCGCGGGCGACCGTCGCTTCCTGCACCATCCACGGGCTAAAGCTCCAGGGGGCAGCGTCCAGTGCGCGGAACAACGCTTCCAGCTCGACCCATTCATACTCCATCACTTCATCGTGATTAATATGCAGTTCGCTGGTGATGCGTGCTGCGAATACCGGGCAAATCTCGTTCTCCACGATCCCCGAAGGATCGGCTTCACGGTAACGGAATTCAGCGGCAATGGGGGTAATATTGGCGATCTCCGCGCCAACCTCAAAGCGGCAACGGCGGATGATAGCCTGTTCCGTCTTTTCACCGGACTGAGGATGTCCGCAAACGGAGTTGGTCCAGACACCTGGCCAGGCTTTTTTGCTTAAGGCGCGTCGGGTAACCAGACACTCACCTCTGGCGTTAAAAAGCCACGATGAGAAAGCCAGGTGCAGCGGGGTGTGGGCGGTGTGCGCGGCGTACTTTTCCTGAGTGCCAATCACCATTCCCTGGTCATTTACCAAAATAACGTGTTCTTGAATACTCATTGATGCTCCAGTGCCAACGATGCGGATGGCTCTGCACCATCAGCAGTTGCATTATACTGCATTCCTCCATGCGCCGTTTGCTCTCAAGAGCGGAAAAGGGCTGACCCATATCAGTCTGGGCTGGTATCATAGTGCGCCATTCACGCTGACCGAGGATCTGTTTTGTTTGCAGGAAGCCTGACGAGAAATCCCATTACCGCCGTTTTTTGTCTGACGCTGACGCTATTACTGGCAGGCTGTTCAGGAAGCAAGTCGTCGGATATGGGCAGCTATTCCGGTGCGGTTTATACCGTTAAGCGCGGGGATACGCTGTATCGGATTTCGCGCGCAACGGGGACCAGCGTGAAGGATCTGGCGCGTCTGAATAACATCTCTCCACCCTACACCATCGAGGTGGGGCAGAAACTGAAGGTTAACGGTGGCGCGTCTTCAACGAAGAAATCCTCTAAAGGCAAAACAGCTAAAGTGACGCCGTCTTACGCGGTGCCGCAGTCTTCATGGCCTCCGGTCGGCCAGCGTTGCTGGGTCTGGCCTGCCAGCGGCAAGGTCGTGTTGCCTTACTCCTTGTCTGAGGGGGGCAATAAAGGCATTGATATCGCTGCTGCGCGCGGCACGCCAGTCTATGCATCAGGGGCAGGGAAGGTGGTCTACGTCGGCAACCAGCTGCGCGGTTACGGTAACCTGATCATGATTAAACATGGGGAAGATTACATCACTGCCTATGCCCACAACGATACGATGCTGGTGAACAACGGGCAGAATGTGAAGGCTGGGCAGAAGATTGCCACCATGGGCAGTACCGGCACGGACTCGGTGAAGTTACACTTCCAGATCCGCTATCGCGCCACAGCCATCGATCCGCAGCGTTATCTTCCGGTGCCAGGCAGTAAGCCAAAGTGCTAAGTGATTATATAATCGCCATTTAGTTGCAAAGAGGCTTGTATGAAGAGGCGTAAGGTCTATAATGCCTTACGCACCTCAAAGCGGGCGTAGTTCAATGGTAGAACGAGAGCTTCCCAAGCTCTATACGAGGGTTCGATTCCCTTCGCCCGCTCCAGTCTCTCCCTTTCTGAAGAAGCCCTTTAAATCCTTCTCTATCAGCAAATTAAATAGTTACCTGTTTTAGTCGCCTATGGGTTCTACCACTATGATCCGCCCCTGGTAACTGTCACGCTAAGTTACACGGTGAGATGACAGGATAACTCAGCGTTGGCGGCAGTTGCATCCTCACACCGCGATAGTAAAACGTGAAAAAAACCTATCCTGGCATTGTTATGGCATCGACAGACTGATCACTCGCATTAAAGCCCGATATACAGGCTCTTCCAGCGCTTCGACAGATATACGAGCACCCTGATAAGGTGTGATCCCTCAGACAATCTGATGACGTCGTTACGCTCCGCTTGTTACTTGTACCACTAACGGGGCTTTATGGCTTCTATTGTCCAAAATCTGTTAGTTGCGCATTTTATGCACCCTGGATACCCTGAGATTAATCCTATTAACTCAAGGGTGAGCATGGCTATCGGGAAGAGACAGAACCAAAAGGAATCACCTGAAGAAGAGTTAGATCGCTTGCTGGATGAGCTTGAACTCACACAAGAGCAACGAGAGTTTATAGAATCTATGCGGCAAGAGGAGGGGGATAAAAGCAACGGGGAGTAGTGTTTGCACCGTCACTGCGTTTGATGAATGGCTAAAGTTCGCGTATAGACTATTTCGAATTATGATTTTACGATGTAGATAAATCATACAAGGAGGGCAGTTTATGAGCGCGCAGGCGGAGGAAGGTACATTACGCCGGATGACGTTAGGCGAGATTGCAATGGCTCGTAGGGTGTTCGGAGATTCAATAGTTTATAGCCGTGTCTGGATTCATTGCGACAGCTATTTACCCTTCGGACTACAGAAACAAAACTATGCGATGACTCCCAACGGAGAGTTATGGTACAGAAAGTCGATGTACAGAGAAGATTTTTCCGCAAACTCTGTTTTTATCGAAGATAAATACGTTTTCATCCATGAACTGGGGCATGTGTGGCAACACCAACATGGGCAATGGGTGAGAGTGAGGGGGGCTTTTAGCTGGGCTGCTGAATATACCTACAAGCTGGATAAAGAAAAGCTCACTGATTACTCTCTTGAACAGCAAGCCTCTATTTTGGCTGATTACTGGTTACTGCTGGTTTATGGTATCAGTAAGTGGTCTTACTATCAGAGACCAGGGCGCATGGGGATGTACAGGGGCGTTGATATGTTGCAGGATGTCCCCTCGCTTTATCAGAAAATCGTAACAGGGAAGGGACGTTAAACATGAAGAATAAAATATTGCTGGGTGTTGTATTCCTCTTAACGGGATGCCCTGGGCCTGGTGATCGAATGGTAGATCGCGAATCTACAACGGCATTAATCAAAGATAATCAAGTTTGTGTGGTGTCACCACTGGAGCCGCAGGAACGGATCACTGCTATTCAAATCAATAGCGATAATAGCGACTCTCTTCACAAGATTTTCGATGACAAGCCTGTTTATGTACCGAAGGGTGAGTGTCTTCCAGTATTTGGATTTAAGTTTACATCTGGAAAACGATATAACTTCGCGTATGACGTCCAATCTGATAAGTCAGAATCGCATTTAGTCACCGCAGAATTTTCGTATCCCAAAGGATAAGGGGGCTGAATGCCCCCAAGATCTTACTTCTTCAAGTCACCAGTATATTGATATTCCATTGTGACTATTGTTTCCATACATCCGCTTGAGGATGGTTGAGAACAAACTCAGGTATAACCGCCGTGACCTGCTCCCCATTCATTAACACATCACAATGTAAGTTATATCTGTATAAACCACATGAGAACGTCCCCTTAAAAAAGTGTTTTTTGACAAATACATCATCTGTATCCTCCGCCAGGACGAACCGGGGTTTTGCATTGAAACGCTGTCTTAAGGATGCTATTTAAGACGCCATCTTCTGGAACTTATGCAAGAAGTCTGGCGGTATGGAAGTACCCGAAGTGAAGCGGGAAGCCGTGGGCGTTATGTCTGAGTGAGCACGGATTCAGCGATATTTCCATGCCCGGAAAATCATAAATGGCTTGCGGCAGGGCTATAACGAGTACAGACCTCATTTATCGCTTAATGACCAGACTCCATCTTAATTTGTCGCAGGACTGACTTTTAATCAAAAATAAGGGGTGTACATTCTTACCGCCTGGTAATAACTCCACCCCCTCAAAACAATCAGGACTGTTTTGCCGCTTTACTCTGTGGGCAATCGTTGCCGCCCTGCATCACAACCTTTTCACTGCGCGAAGCATCGCCATACACGCATAACGTACCTTCATCGGTATGAATTTGCTCTTTCAGCGGCAGGGGCGTTTCCTGGGCGATGGCATAGCAGGAGAGCGCCGGGAAAAGGGTGAGGGCACTTATGAACAGAAAGGTTTTCATCATCTCGCTCCAGAACAGGGATAACGTTTACTGTGTTATCACACCCTTAAGCCGGCAATCGCTGCGTACCCGCTAGCTTTTTTCCATCACCGACTGGCGAGGTGTGAGTTTACCAATCACGGGGGAGAGCTCTGACGTGCGAACAGGTCGGCCATCCACCAGGCTTTTAATGCGCTCAACGCACTGAGTGAGCAACTGATCCATTGGCCACGAGATACAGGTCAGCTGTGGATAGAGCTGGGTTGCCAGAGGTGAATCTTCCAGACTTAGCAGCGACACTTCCTGCGGAACGGAAATGCCAAATTCCCGGAACAGACGCATCGCTTCAGCGGCATAGGCATCACGTTTAACCACAATGGCGGAAAATTTGCTCAGGCTGTTGATAAGCGTCAGCAGCGCCTGTTCAACATCTTCATTCGCCGTTAACACCAGCTGGCGATTAAACGGCAAAGAGTAGTTTTGCAGGACGTTGCGATAGCCTTCCACCATCTTTTTACTGTTGTCATCGTGTTCGCTGTCAATCACCAGTGCGATATTGCGATGGCCCTTGCCCGTCATGTAGCGACAGGCGCTTTCCGTCGCAAAGGCAAAGTCATATCCCTGAGGTTTCGCATCCACCACGGGACGATCGAAGGAGATGACATTCTCTGCGCTACCGGCCGCAACCGGCCCAAAGACTACGACAGCAACGCACTGGCGCTGAAGATCATCGACGGTGACAGCCTGCTCAACAGGATCGTTTACGTACTCTACGATGAGCGTTTTATTCAACGCTTTCATGGCGCGGGAGAGCGCAGGCAGCAAACGTGCTCCGCTGCTTTCATCCTTCGCAGAGAGAACCAGACCAACGTAGCTTGATGACTGACTTGCCAGGTTTTGCGCGGCAAAGCTTGGGCGATAATTAAGCTCTTCTACGGCGCGCAGCACGGCTTCACGGCTCTCTTCGCGCACGCCGCGCGTCCCCGTCAACACGCGTGAGACGGTTGCTCGTGAGACATTGGCTAATCGTGATACATCGTCAATCGTTGGCATAGCATTTTCTGCGTGGTGGGTTTTGGTTATCTTAACATAACCCACCTTAAGAATCTTAGCGCCCCCCACAGGCGGTTTCACGTCTGCGCGGCGTGCAAACCCGGTAGCCACGCCGCGCCACGCACGCCACTGGCGTCGCCGTAACGGGCCGGGACGATACGGGTACGGCAGCTTTCCGAGAAGATGTAGGGCCTGATGGCGGCCGGAAGTTCGTCGTACAGCTGGCTGACATTTGATAACCCACCGCCCAAGACAATAACCTGCGGATCAAGAATATTGATCACCGAGGCCAGACTGCGGGCAAAGGCGTCGATAAAGTGTCGCCAGTGGGCCCGCGCGGTCAGGTCTCCCTGGGCCGCCGCTTCAATGATGGCCTGCGCGCTCAGTTCGCTGGGATAACGGCGGGCAAAGCCGGTGCCAGAGATAAAGGTTTCGATACAGTTATGTTTCCCGCAATAGCAGGGCTGCGCCGGACCATCCGTCTCGGGGGCATAGCCAGGCAACGGGTTATGTCCCCATTCGCCAGCGATGGCGTTTGGCCCCTGAAGCAGACGCTTATGTACCGCCACGCCACCGCCGCATCCGGTACCGACAATTACGCCAAAGACGGTATCTGCTTCCGCGCCTGCGCCATCAACCGCTTCAGACAGCGTGAAGCAGTCCGCGTCATTGGCTATCCACACGGGCTGATTGAGCTGATTTGCTAAATCATGCTTCAGGTCGTGACCGTTGAGCACCAGGCAGTTGCAGTTTTTAATCAGCCCGCTTTGTGGGTCGATGGCCCCCGGCAGGCCAATACCGATACTGAATGGCACCTCACTTACCGCGCGCGCTTCGCCGATAAACGCCAGCAGATGGTGCATAAAGGCGTCATAACTCTCTTTTTGCGTCGGACGACGCTCACGCCAAAGGCATTCGCCCTGAGGCGAAAGCAGGACGGCTTCCATTTTTGTGCCGCCAATATCGAGTCCAAGATAGTGCATACGTTCCTCGAAAAGGAGAGGCCAGCGCCTCTCCTGAATGGTTATGCCTGACGAGTGCGGTACAGCTCGATCAGCTCCGTCACCAGTTCTTTCGCCAGAATCGAGGTCATCAAATGATCCTGAGCGTGCACCATCACCAGCGTCATTTTGGTTTTGCCTTCCCCTTCGTCAGCTTCGATCAGTTGGGTTTGTACCAGATGCGCTTCACGGGCGAAGTGCGCCGCCTCTTTCATTCGCGCGTCGGCTGAGGCAAAGTCACCTTTTTTTGCGAAGCCAAGCGCTTCGTAGCAGAGACTGCGTGACTGACCGGCATTGATAATAATGCCCATGACCTGTTCTTCTAATTCCATCCGTAACCTCTGTGTTTTTACTATCAGGCGGACTGTGCCGCTTCTTCAGATTGTTCAACCGCATTTTCATGCTCTTGTTCCAGCAGCTGCTTCTCGTACGCTTTGAGGAACGGGAAGTACATGGCCGCTGAGGTCACCATGCACAGCAGGCAGAGGATCACCGGGCTAAAGCTCCAGTTGGCCGCCCAGGATGCGCCGATAGGGGCAGGCGTTGTCCACGGTGTCATCGAGACCACGCGACTGACCAGGTCGAAATCAAGGGCAAAGTAGGCGAGGGTGGCGTTGACCATCGGAACCAGCACGAACGGCAGGAAAAAGAGCGGATTCATGATGATAGGGGCACCGAATAAAATCGGTTCGTTGATATTAAACATCCCCGGCACCACACCCATACGCCCAATGGTACGCAGATGCACCGCTTTGCTGCGCAGCAGCAGTAACGCCAGCGGCAGCGTGGAGCCGACCCCGCCAATCAGCAGGTAGTGATCCCAGAATCCCTGAACATAAATGTGCGGGATCGCCTGACCGGCAGCCATTGCTGCCTGGTTAACCGACAAGTTCGCCATCCAGAACGGGTTCATAATTCCGGTGACAATCAGCGCGCCGTGGATGCCCGCAAACCACAGAACCTGGCACACCAGCACCGAGAGCAGAATGGCAGGCAGCGTATCGGAGGCGGCAACCAGCGGTTTCACCAGCGACATAATCGCTTCCGGAATAATCATGCCGAGCTGAGCCTCAATGAAGAGGTTGAGCGGGTGCAGAGTGACAACAATTGCCAGCACCGGGATCAGAATTTCGAACGAACGCGCAACGCCCGTAGGCACTTCTGGTGGCAGGCGGATGGTAATATTGTGACGCTTCAGGAAGGCATACAGCTCGGTAGAGTAGATAGCCACCAGAATGGCCGTGAAGATCCCTTGCCCGGAGAAATAGGCGGTAGAAATCTGCCCGTCTTTTAACGGCGCAGCCACCAGCAGAAATGCCATCAGCGACAGCATGCCGGCGGTAAGGGCATCCAGATCGTGATGTTTGGCCAGGCTCGCGGCGATCCCGACTGAAATGAAGATCGTCATGATCCCCATGCTGAAGTTGAACGGCAGCATCAGGGCTTGACGGTGATCCAAGGAGAATTGCAGCCATGCCCGGGCGAAACCCCAGGACGTGTCGGGTGAGAAGGGCGGGAAAATAAACACCAGCATAAAGGAACCGACGATCATGAACGGCAGAGCGGTGATAAAGCCGTCACGAATCGAGGTCACATACTTCTGCTGCCCGACGGCGCCTGCCATCGGGGTAATTTTCTGTTCAATGACCTGGATAAGTTTCGCGTACAGAGAGCTCATGGGTTTTCCCTTCGTTATTTGTTATCTATCAGGGAGAGGGCGAAATCGAGAACGGCGCCCCCTTTTTGCATGCCGTAATCCATCATGTTGATAGGCTCAACACGGATCCCGTATTTATCAGCTTGTTTCTGAAGATCGCTTTGCATGTACTTCACCTGCGGTCCAAGCAGCACCACCTGATAGTGACCGACCTGCTCGGCGAATTCGGCCACGCCAAACGCTTTGATCTCCGCTTCCAGGCCACGCTTTTGCGCTTCGTCGACCATTTTTTTCACCAGCAGGCTGGTGGACATCCCGGCAGAACAACACAACATGATTTTTTTCATAACGTCTCCTTTGAACTTATGGCTGGAATATAGTCATCATGGAACAAAACGGAAAGCGCTTTCCATTGGTGGATAAGGTAATTGTGACCGCGATCACCTGAGGGAATCTTTCACTTTGTCCGGATGTGCGAGATCATCGCGGCTATTCACGAACTATTAAGGTCGAGTTATGAACATTCATTTGATGAATGTTGCTGTGGATTTGATTGAGCAACGTCTCACGCCAGCAGCCAATATAATCACCAGAAATCAACATATTACCGCGATGCGGGACGGCTTTTCCCTCGCCATGCCTTTTGTGATTGTGGGAAGCCTGATGGTGCCGCTGCTGTTTCCACCGTTCGCCATTTCAAGTGCATCGCGCCTCGGGCACGTCTATCTGCTGCTGCGTCCGATGCTGTTGCCAACCTTTGAGCTGACGCTCGGACTGGTGGCGCTGATTGTCGCGTTTGGTGCCAGCGCCAGTCTGGCCAAGCAGTATCAACTCCCGGAACGGCTGTGTGGACTCACCGGCTGCCTCTCCTTTTTGCTGTTCATTGGCTTTCGGGATAACGGTGCAACGAATATTTTTCTGGGCGGGATGGGGCTTTTTACTGCGCTCATTTCAAGCGCTTACTCTATTGAAATAATAAGGTTTTTCTACAAAAGAGGGTGGTGCATTCGTCTACCGGAGGAGGTACCGGTGATGACGCGAAATGGTTTCCAGCTGCTGATGCCGCTGCTGGTGATCATGCTCTCCATTAGCGTAATGAATGCCGTGATGCTGCAGACGACCGGACAAATTTTGCCGCAGCTGATTGGCGAGGCGTTACGCCCGCTTATCGTGGCATCCGATACCCTTACGGCTGTGCTTATCTCCTTGTTTCTATGTAATCTTTTATGGTTCGTCGGTATTCATGGCGCCCTGATCATTACGGGCATCATGAACCCGTTCTGGCTCACCTATCTGTTTGAAAACCAGCGGGCCCTGGCCGCCGGGGAAGCCGTGCTGCCCCATATTTATCTGCAGGGATTCTGGGATTTTTATCTGCTGATTGGCGGTATCGGCTCTACGCTGCCGCTGGTCTTTATGGCGATGCGAAGCCGATCCCGGCAGTTGAAGAGCGTCGGGAAAATTGGCCTTCTGCCGTCGCTGTTCAACATTAACGAGCCGATATTGTTTGGTTTCCCCGTCATCATGAACCCGGTTTTTTTACTGCCCTTTGTGTTTGTACCGCTGATAAATGCCTGTATAGCTTGGTATTTAACCCAGCTTGGCGTGCTCGACAGAGCCGTCGCCATGCTGCCCTGGTCTATGCCTTCACCGCTGGGCGCAGCCTGGTCGGCGAACGGCAGCTGGAAAAATATGTGCATGTGCCTGTTCGCCTTTTTTAATGCATGGATGCTCTATCGCCCCTTCTTCAAGGTTCATGAACGCCAGTTGATGCAGCTGGAAAAATAATCCCCGCCTCCCTGCTTCTGCCCGTTCCTGATGGGCAGAAGATTATTTCGTGACATTCTTCACAAAAATTTTCTCTTTGATCTTAAATTTGTGATTCAATCCGGCAAACATGGAAAGCGCTTTCCGTTTGTGGATGTACATTTCCAGATTTGATCCTTACATTTCCCCTGCACGTTTAACCGTGAAAATAAAAATTCAAAGGGAACCTATGCAAACGTTAATGAAATCAATACCTCTGTCCTTGATTGCTCTTACTGTCATCAGCGGTTATGCCAGCGCCGATGAGAAATATGATTTCGCCCTCCACGGCTATTTACGCTCGGGTATTCTTGCCAATAGCGATGGCAACCGGGTCGATTCGGTGGGGCTGATGCCTGACGGGAAATGGCGTCTGGGTAACGAAGAAGATACCAAAATTGAGCTGATCCCGACGGTAACGCTGAAGTCGGATTCAGGCGCAGTCGCACGTATTCAGGCCAACCTGACGCACCAGACCAAATGTACCGCCGACTGGAACTGTACTGACGATGACGGCAAAGAGACCCAGTTCCGCGAAGGGTTTGCTGAATTAACGAATCTCGATTTTGCCCCGGACATGACCTTCTGGGCCGGTAAACGCTACAGCAGCTCCAACCTTTCCAGCCACCAGTTCGACTGGGAGTACATTCAGTACAACGGAACCGGGGGCGGGTTCGATAACCTGGACTTAGGCTTTGCGCGCTTTGATGCGGGTGTGTATGCCTTCTCGACCACCGACGAAGCCAAAGCTTATCCGGTAGATCTGGGGGATCAGGGCTATCCGGACGACTATTCGCTTAACCTGTGGTTTAAAAAGATCGGCGGCACCGGGCTCGATGTCGAACTTATCGGCCACCACATGAACCGCAATGAAAACCATCCTACCTCGGCTGAGAAGGGGTACGGCGTGACCGCGCTGTACAACTTTGACAGCTTCTACGGCCTGACCAACGGATACTCCCGCATCGCTTTCCAGTATGGCAAAGGCCTGGCCGCCGCGGATTCGCTGGGTAAAAACGGCTGGGGCTGGGCAAACCTTGAGGATACGCAATCCTGGCGCGTCGTGCTGGACAGCATGGCCAACCTGGGTGACGTGGAGGTATCGACCTTTGCGTTTTATCAGAAAGACAAAAACTACCGCTGGTGGACCAACGACGATGACGGCTGGGGACGTTCCATGTGGGTCGCGGGTATCCGTCCGTATCATCAGATAACCAAAAACTTCGCCATGCAATATGAGGTGGGCTACGAATATCTGGATGATAAAAACTACATGGGCGTAAACGGTAAAGGGAAAGGTGGCCTGACCAAGGTGACCATTGCGCCGACCCTGACCTTTGATTCAGGTTTCTGGAGCCGTCCGCAGCTGCGCTTCTTTGCCACCTACGCAAAATGGGATAAAGGCGTCTCGGATGCGATGGACAGAAATTACGACTGGAGCACTGGCACCCTGAGTCCGGGGGGATATTCACGTAGCGGCGATACCGATACGCTGAATTTTGGTGTGCAGGCTGAAGTCTGGTTCTGAGGAGAAAAGAGATGGCTTTCCCGATTCGAAAACTGCTTCTCGTCTCCTTACTCTCCGCGCTGGGAAGCGCGGGGGCTCTGGCGGCCGAGCAATCCCATTTTGAACACTTTATTACTCGCGATGGCGCAGCGTTAAAAGATGGCGATCGCGTCTTTCGCTTCGCCGGGATCCACGCCCCGGAGCTGCATCGTATAGAAGATGACGCGCGCGGAACCTGTAAGGCGGATCCGCGCGGCTGGGGGCAATACTTTAGATGGCCGACTGCTGAAGAGCAGGAGAACTGGATCAAAGCGCTGGTGCAAACCGGTGCTAAAGCACAGCGTGTATATGTGCTTTCCGTGCAGCAGGAAAATGATGCTGCCTGCGGACGTGAGACACATATTCTGGCACCGGCAACGCCGGACGGCATGCCGCGGCTGAATGAAACGGCCATGAAAGTGTATGACAACATGATTGCCGAGGCAGATAAGCAGGGGCTGCGCCTGATTCTGCCGTTTATTGACCACTGGTGGTGGTGGGGGGGACGCGAACAGCTGGCCGCGTTTTATCATGAAAAGCCGGAAGATTTTTATCAAACCGACAGTAAAACCTACCGTGCTTATCAGGACGTGATCCGTCAGGTGATTACCCGTACCAACACCATTACGGGACGCCATTACTACGATGAAAAGGCGATCATGGCCTGGGAAACGGGTAATGAGCTGGAAAACACCAATGCTGATTTCCTGCAGAAAACGTCGGCCTGGATCCGCAAGTGGGCGCCCCATCAGCTTGTCGTCGATGGTACCTATAAAAAGGTGAATGATTTCGCGCTCAACGATCCGAACGTCGACATCATCAGTAACCACTATTACACCAACGCCCAGAACAACCACCCCGAGCAGGTTCGCAACGATCTGGAGGCGATTGGCGGCAAAAAGGTCTATCTGGTTGGCGAATTTGGTCTGCTCGATCAAAAAGACCTTAACACTATCATGCAGGCCATTGTGCATACCGAGGTCAACGGCGCACAGGCGGCGGGGGGCTTTATCTGGGGCTTCCGTGGTCATCGCCATGATGGTGGTTTTTACTGGCACAAAGAGTTTACCGGGCACTACAGCTACCATCTGCCTGGCTTCCCGGTCGAGGGCAAAGCAAACCAGGAGATGGAGGTCGTCAATCTGGTGCGAACCGCCTCGGCGCAAATGGCGGGGCTGAGCAAGGCGCCGGCTCTGCCGGTCCCGGAAGCGCCTAAGCTGCGCGAGAGCAACTCACCGTTTGCCATTAACTGGATGGGGTCTCCCGTCGGGCGTTATTACGATGTGGAGAGAGCGACTCAGCCACACGGCCCGTGGACCCGCGTTGGTCAGGATATCTCTGACGGCAAAAATGAGTGGGATCCGGCAAAAATGGATCTCTTCCGTGATGACTATCGCAGCCTGACGCTGGGCCAGACTTACTACTACCGGGTGATCGCAAAGAACGAAAGCGGTCAGTCTGCGCCTTCAAACGTGATTCGCCTTGAGCATACGCAGAAAAACCTGCCGCCGGTCATCACTCTGCAGGATGCGCTCTCTACCACCGTGGATAAAGGCGTTCAGCTCACCGCGGCCTGGCAGGATGACAATCTGCCGGAGCCGAAGGTCAGCGTGGCATGGCATCACGAAGGCAAGGATAACGTCCACTTTTGTGACAGCACCAAAGCGGAAACCCGTGCCTGGTTCTCGGCTCCCGGTGACTATGCGTTGACCTTTACCGCTGACGATGGACTGCTGAAAAGCAGCAAGACGGTAAACGTTAGCGTGAAGGCCGCGGCGGGACCCGTGCCGGCGGACTACTGTCATTTTGGCGGCGGAACGCTGGACGTCAGCAAGGGGAAACTGAACATCACCAAGAGCGATAAAGATACGTTAGCGATTGGTGAAGACGGTTTCCTTGGCCCTTTTGCCAATGACGGAGACAGCGTGACCTGGCAGGTTAACGCCCCCTGGGACGGTAAGTTTGCCCTGCACGTGAAATTTAACGGCAAATGGGGGAGTAAGAAAAACTCGTTCATTGTGAACGGCGGAACGCCGGTGAGCATTGAATTCCCGCAAACGGATGAGAAAGGCCAGACGATGATCGTACCGGTCACGCTCAGGGCAGGGGACAACACCATTAGCTTTGGCAAGTTCTCTGGCGACTGGGGATATATATTCATCAAATCAATTGAAGTCACTGCAGAGTAGTTATTTGGCTGCCCTGTTCGGGGCAGCCTTTTTTTTCATTCAGGAGGCGTTATGAACCGGTATCAATTCCCGGAAGGTTTTTTTTGGGGCGCAGCGGCATCAGGTCCGCAGACGGAAGGCATAGCCAATAAGCCGCACCGTTCTGTCTGGGACAGCTGGTTTGCCGAACAACCGGAGCGTTTTTTTCAGCAGATTGGTCCGCAGCACGTTTGTGAAACCTACAGTAAATATAAAGAAGACGTAGCCCTGATGAAGCAAACGGGGTTTAACTCGTTTCGAACCTCTATTCAGTGGTCGCGTCTGATCGATGATTTCAAAACCGGACAGCCAAACCGCGACGCCGTCCGCTTCTATAATGATTACTTCGATGAAATGATTGCCAACGGCATCGAGCCCATCATCAATCTTTACCATTTTGATATGCCCGAGGCGCTGCAAAAAGCATATGGCGGATTTGAGTCATCCTACGTAACCGAGCTTTTTGCCCGCTTCGCCCGCACCGCGTTCGAGCTGTTTGGCCATAAGGTGAAATACTGGATAACCTTTAATGAGCCGATCGTACCGGTGGAAGGCGGTTATTTATATGACTTCCATTATCCGTGTAAAAAAGATGGCAAACTGGCGGCTCAGGTCGCCTTTAATATTATGCTGGCGCACGCCAGGGCGGTGAATGTCTACCGTGAAATGGGCTTGCCGGGTGAGATTGGTGTCGTGCTCAACCTCACGCCTTCTTATACCCGCAGCGACAGCGAGGCCGATAAAAAAGCGGCCTGGTATGCCGACCTGCTGTTTAACCGCAGCTTCCTCGACCCGCTGGTTAAACATGAATTCCCCAAAGAACTGTGCGAAATCTTAACCGCAAACGGCTGCTTACCAGAGGTTTCACGGCAGGATGTGGAGACGATCCTGCAGTCGAGAATTGATTTTCTGGGGGTGAATTATTATGTGCCGAGAAGGGTGAAAGCGCGGGAAAGCGTTTACGCGCTCGATTACTTCACGCCGGAAGTCTATTTCGAAAATTACGTCGATCCTCAGGGACGGTTTAACCCTTATCGCGACAATAACGAGATCCACCCGGAAGCTATCTATGACATTGCCTGCAATATTCGCGATAACTACGGCAACATCAAATGGTATCTGGCGGAAATTGGCATCGCGATGGATCTGCAGTCCGAAGGGCCGGTGCAGGCCGATGGCGTGATAGATGACACCTTCCGTATCGCTCTGATGGAGGAGCATCTGGCTCAGCTGCATCGTGGTATCGCTGACGGCGCCAACTGTTTTGGTGTTCATCAGTGGACCTTCATTGATAACTGGTCCTGGATCAACAGCTTCAAGCGGCGATATGGCTTCTGGCGTCTGGATTTAGCCAGCGGGGAGCGACAAATCAAACGTAACGCATTGTGGTTTGCGCAGCTGGCGGCTGAAAATGGCTTCACCCCTGGCGAATGTGAACAGGATACGCAATGAGTCAGCCTTTTTACCGGATGCGTAACGGCATCAAAAATTACGCCTGGGGCAGTCGCGTAGCGCTTAATCATCTTTTTGGCCTGCTCAACCCTGACGATCAACCCCAGGCCGAGGTCTGGATGGGAAGCCACCCCGCAGGCTGCTCAGAGATTGAAACCGATACGGGGTTACGCTCTTTACAGGATCTTATTTCACAGAGGCCGGCAGAGATGTTGGGCGCGTGCGCGGGAGAAACTGCGGGGCAGTTGCCTTACCTGCTGAAGTTGCTGTCAGCGGAGCGCGCACTGTCGCTGCAGGTACATCCCAATAAGCGCCAGGCAGAAGACGGGTTCGCCCGTCAGGGCAACCTGCCCGGAGAGGATTACACCGATGCGAACCATAAGCCCGAGCTGGTTTTTGCCCTGACGCCTTTTATGGCCATGAACGGCTTCCGGCCGTATCAGGAGATTGCTAATCACTTTTTGCGTCTGGATGCCCCGGCCCTGACGTCCGCGCTGTCGCTGTTTCGCAACAACCTGCATGCTGAAGGGCTTAAGGCCTTTTTTACGCGTCTGATGGCGCTTGAGCCGGCGGAAAAAGAGGGCGTGCTGACGTGTCTGGAAGCGCGACTTGCATGCGGGGTGTTTGCTCCGGTAGCGCCCTTTATCGAACGGCTACTGCGAGATTACCTGGGGGACATCGGGGCTCTGGCCCCGCTGTATCTGCACTGCATTACGCTTGCGCCGGGTGAGGCGATGTTCCTGCGCGACGGTACGCTACATGCCTATGTGAACGGTACGGCGGTAGAGGTCATGGCCAGTTCTGACAACGTGCTGCGTGCGGGCTTAACCCCCAAGAACATCAACGTGGCAGAATTGGTGCGCTGTACGGTGTTTGACGAAACCCCAGCCGACCGCCTCAGGATGCATCCGCAGCGGGAAGAGGGGATGCAGCAATACCCGATCCCGGTAACGGATTTTCGCTTTAGCGTCATTGAACATTGCGAGCAGCAAAGCATCCGGACAGACCGTGCGCAAATTCTGCTGGTGCTGAAGGGGAGTGCCACGCTCAGCCACGCCGAGGGTGCCACCATGACGTTGAACGCCGGTCAGTCTGCGTTCATCCCGGCGGTCACAACCTTATGGACGTTGACTCAGCGCGGGCAGTCTTGCCTGGTAAGCTGATGACGTAAGGCTTTCACTGCCGTGTGCAGGCAGTATGTCGGGCATAAAAAAGGCTGCTTATCGCAGCCTTTTTACATTTAGTTTTTCGGGAAGATCCATACGTGCTTTTCAGGCAGCGAAAGGTGGCAGTGCAGCGGGTCCCGGGCCTCGTGACCATAGGCGCGAATGACAAAATCATCCCCCGGCGTGCGGAACAGGTATTCCCAACGGTCACCGAGATACATGCTGGTCAGTAACGGGAGCGCCAGCTGGTTTTCCCCCGGCCCCTCAACCACCGCCACGCGCTCGACGCGGATCACCGCGGTGGCGTCTTCACCGCTTCGTACCCCTTCACCGGCCTGGCCCCACAGCACCCAGCCTTTGCCTTCGATACGCGCTTTACCGTCGCGTACTTCCGTTACCTTGCCGTGCAGGCGATTATTGCTGCCCATAAACTCAGCGGTAAACAGCGTTTTCGGCGAGCCGTACATCTCCTGCGGTGTGCCCTGTTGCTCGATTTTACCGTTGTTAAGCAGCAGGATACGGTCGGAAATCGACATCGCCTCATTCTGGTCGTGCGTTACCATCAATGCGGATAAGCCCAGCTTGATAATCAGCTCACGCAGGAATACGCGAGCCTCTTCACGCAGCTTAGCGTCGAGGTTAGAGAGCGGTTCATCCAGTAAAATGACCGGCGGGTTGTAGACCAGCGCCCGGCCAATTGCCACGCGCTGCTGTTGTCCACCGGAGAGTTGGTGCGGGTGGCGTTTGCCCAGATGGCCCAGCCCGAGCTGGTCCAGCACGTCCTGTACGCGCTGCTGGATCTCTTTGGCCGGAACCTTGCGCAGCTTGAGCGGATAGGCCACGTTTTCAAAAACGGTTTTGTGCGGCCACAGCGCATACGACTGAAACACCAGGCCCAGGTTACGCTCTTCCGCCGGGATCTCACTGCGCGGCGTGCCGTCATAGACTTTGTTTTTGCCAATGATAATCGAGCCCTGAGTCGGTTTTTCCAGGCCCGCCACCGCACGCAGCAGGGTGGTTTTCCCGCTGCCGGATGGCCCCAGCAGGGAAACCACTTCGCCGCGGTTGAGGTTCATGGAGACCCCTTTTAAAACAGGATTGTCGCCGTAGGTCAGGTGCAGATCGTTAACCGCTAATTCAATCATGTATTTTCACTCCGAAACGAAGGGCAATGCCCAGACCTACCACCACCAGCAGGATGTTAATAAAAGAGAGCGCCGCCACAATATCAATGGCTCCCGCGGCCCAGAGGGATACCAGCATCGAGCCGATGGTTTCCGTGCCGGGTGAAAGCAGGTATACACCCGTTGAATATTCGCGTTCAAAAATCAGGAACATCAGCAGCCACGAACCGATAAGACCGTAGCGGGAGAGCGGGATCGTGACATGGCGGGTGATCTGGCCACGCGTAGCCCCCGTACTGCGGGCGGCCTCTTCAAGCTCCGGCGCGACCTGCAGCAGGGTGGACGAGATGAGTCTCAGCCCGTACGCCATCCAGACCACCGTATAGGCCAGCCAGACGCTGAAAATGGTGCTGCGCAGCGAACGTAGCCAGACAATCAGGTTTTCACGCATCCAGTCGCTCCAGGCGAACCCGGAAAGCCAGCCCGATTTCAGCGAGTTATCCAGCCACATGGGCAGGAACAGGAACACCCAGAGAAAGGCCAGACCCGCGAGCAGGCCAGGCACGGCGCGCGGCACCAGGACGCTGTAATCCAGGAAACGCGTGGTATTGTCCGGTTTGCGGTGCATGGCGATACCGACAAACAGGTAGCACGCCACGGCCAGCGCGCCGCCAATGACCCCAATGGACATGGAGTTGACGATGGCGCGCAGCAGGTTCGGCTGCGCCCATATCGTGCGAAAAGTACTGAGGGAAAGCTCGTCCCACAGCGAAACGCCCACGCCCCAGTTTGAGATAAACGCGCGCAATACCACGCCGAGCAGGGGAACGCCGATCGTGACGGTAAGCCAGAAGGCGACCACCGCGCCCGCCACCCAGCGCCATTTACCCAGAGGTAAGGCCCGGGCCTGGGATGCTTTGCCTTTCATGGTCACGAAACGGTTGGCGGTGCGCATCAGGCGACGCTGCAGCATGACCAGCGGAATGGTGATACAGATAAGCACCACCGCAACCGCCGCCATCAGGTGGTAGGAAGGGGTACCAAGCTTGTTGGTCAGCTGGTACAGGTAGGTTGCCAGCACCATGTTGCCCTCCGGATCGCCGAGGACCAGCATCAGACCAAACACTTCAAGACCGAGGAAGAACAGCAGAACGATGGCGTACAAAATGGACGGGCGCACCATCGGCAGGCTGACCGAGGTCATCACCTGTAACGGCGACGCGCCCGCGGTACGTGCGGCCTCTTCCACATCGGAACCGACGCTTCGCAGCGCGGACGAAATATAGAGATAGGCATGCGGAACATGCGTCAGGCCAGCAATGACCACGATGCTCGACATGTCGTAGATATTCCACGGTACGAAACCAATCAGCGCCTGCGCCCAGAGGGATAAAAAGCCCACCGGACCGGCGGCCACCACGTAGCCGAATCCCAGCACCATTGGCGACACGAAAACCGGCACGAGGATCAGCGGTTCAATCAGACGGCGGCCGGGCAGGTCGGTACGCACCATCAGAAAGGCCAGCACGCCCCCTAACGGAATGGCGATGATGACCAGCCCGAAAGCCAGAATAAAACCGCTTTTCAGCGCCTTATAGAAATCAGGGTCGGTGAAGATAAAACCAAATGATTCAAGGCTCCACTCTTTTGCCGGTGAAAAGAACGGGGCGGACAAGAAGCTCTGTATCACGATAAACGACAGCGGCGTGTAGATAACCAGGGCGGTTATCAACACGACAATACCGCGCGGCAGGCTTTGCCACTTTCTGCGTAATGTATTCATGGGGTATCCCTGGTGTTGCAGCCCAGCAAAACGAACTCAGGTAACAGGAGCGCGACGGCCCGCGTCGCGCTCAGACGCTTATTTGGCGGCGGCGGTACGCCACTGTTTGATGTACTCCAGGCGTTTTTTCGGCTGCAGATACTCCAGCAGGCTTTCATCAACCGGAATAGGTTTCAGCGCATTGCCGAGCACTTTCGTCAGGCCGTCGATATCATTTTTGCCGTCGATATCGTTACGAATGGACGGGATATCCGCCTGGCTTGCCAGAATACTTTGTCCTTTTTCAGACAGGACGTAGTCCAGCCACAGTTTCGCGGCATTGCTGTTTTGCGCCTGCTGGCTGATGAACGACACGCGTGATAACACCAGGGTGTAATCTTTTGGATAGGCGATGCCCAGCGACGGATCGTTCTTCGCGCGCGCTTCCGCGTAGGATCCGAGGATATTAAAACCGATCAGGTTTTCCCCTGATGACACCCTCTCCATCATGGTGCCGGTTGAAGACTGAACGGCTAAGCCCCCTTTGGCGATATCGGCCAGGGTTTTGAAGTAGTTAGGATCGGCCTTGTGATCCTGCACCGAGAGCATAAAGCCCAGACCCGATTTTTCGATGTCGTAGGTGGTGACTTTGCTCTTGAATTTATCCGTCTGGCTGGCAATAAGCTTAGCCAGCGCCGCATGGGAATCAGGCACGTCGCCCGCCGGGATCAGCCGTTTGTTGTAGATAAACACGACGGGCTCATAGGTGGTGCCGTAGGCTTTATCTTTCCAGACCGCCCATTTCGGCAGCTGACTTTGCTCCGGTGATTTGTACTCCATGGCGTAGTCGGTAGCGAGCTTTAGCCCGGTGTCCATGGAGGAGCTCCAGACCACATCGCCGCTACCGCCACCCGAGGCCTGTTCGCTGATAAAACGGTTGTACAGCTCGGTGCTGTTCATGTCGTTATATTCAACTTTGATGCCCGGATAGGTTTTTTCGAAGCCCTCAATCAGCGGCCCGGCAGCTTTGGTGTCGGTGGTGGAGTAGATCACCACTTTGCCCTCTTTGGTCGCGGCATCGACCATTTTTTGATAGTCAGCAGGGTAGCCCTGCGGCAAAGCAGACAGTGCGGAAGCAGAACACAGTACGGTAGCGGTAATCAGAGAAATTCGGAAAATGTTCGACATTATAGTTAACCTTTTAGTTACATTTGAGGAACTAATTGTCAACATAGCGCATAGCTCCGCGCCGACAATAGGGGGGCGCGGGTTGCGGTTCCGAAGTGTGATTGTCAGCGTCGTTTCAGCAATTAACACCATAAAATCCGCGACGCTTAGCAAACGAACGGTTACGGATTACGTTTTCTCTGCCGCTTTGCGGTAAAGCCTTCTGGGATGTCCGATATTGCCATACAGCATTTCGATGCTGATTAACCCACTTTCCACGCAGTATTCCAGATAACGGCGGCCCGTGGTTTTGCTGATCCCGACGTATTCCACCACCTCTTCCACCGACATTGTTTTTTCGGGGTGTTCCGCAAATAAACGCTTAATACGGTCCAGGGTGTGGGGTTCAATACCCTTTGTGGACGGGGTCTGCGAGGCGTCCGCGGCGGGGAGGTTAAACAGGCGATCCAGCGCATGCTGGTCGACAACCTTCACCTGCTGCACGGTGTGGATGAAACGCATAAAACGCTCCAGCGAGGCGTGCAGACGCTGGAAAAAAACGGGCTTAATCAGGTAGTCAAACGCGCCGCTGCGCATGGCATGGCTACAGGTCTGCATATCGCTGGCTGCGGTGATAAAGATCACCGAGCATTCATAGCTTTTCAGGAGCGGGTTATCGATTAACGCCACGCCTTTACCGTCCGGGAGATAATTGTCCAGCAGTATCAGCCTCGGCTGATACTGGCGTATCAGGTTACACGCCTGCTCAATCGACGCGGCAATGCCCACCACGCGCAAATGGAAATTTTGCTCGATATACTCGCGATGCAGTTCCGCCAGGTGCGGCTCATCCTCAACAATCACAACATCAAGTGCTCGGGTCGTTGTCATGCGTTAGCCCTGTCGAACGGGGAGTGGATTGGGAATAAACACAGAGAATATCGTGCCTTGAGGAGCGTTATCCGTTATCTCAATGCTGCCGCCCGCCTTGTTGATATAGCCTGCCACCAGAAACAGGCCAATACCGTGCTCTGTGCCCACAATGTCGTTCTCGCTTTCCGGCTTGCTGCTGAATCCCTGGCGAAAGAGATGCGGTTTCATCGCCTCATCCACCCCGCAACCCCGATCGGCCACCTCTATCAGCAACTCCTGGTTGCGATCGGAAATGTAAAGCTCTACAGCTGCGGGAACCGGGGCTTTCAGGGTGGCGTCAACGGCGTTATCCAGCAGGTTGCCAATTACCGACACCAGCTCCATTTCCGTGATGCTGGCAGGCATGCGGGTGAGCTGGCAGGCGGGATCAAACTGCAGTTCAACGCCCTTTTCCCGGGCGCTGACATATTTCCCTAGCAGCAATCCGCACAGGGCCGGCGAGACAAAATGGGCTGAGACGAAGTCCAGCACGCGCTGCGCCCCTTCTGACTGTGCCTGGATGTAACGGATCGCCTCGTCATAGTGTTTCATCTGCAGCAACCCCACCAGCGTGGCGGTCCAGTTCAGCTGTTCATGACGCATAATGCGCAGGTTATCCGCATAGCGTTTAATCTGGCTTAGCTGGCTGCTGAGAGTGTTGATATCATTCTTGTCGCGAAAGCTATAAACCCAACCGCTTTCAACACCAGGTTCAACCTCAATCGCCACGCGGTTAACAATCACCTCGCGCTGGTTAAGCACCGCAATCTGGTCGTGGCTGCCGCGGCTAACCGAGGTGTAGCGCTGCGATAAAAAACCGGGGGACGTTTGCAGAACGTCTTCCAGCGGTTTGCCGATAAGCGCTTTCTCACTTTGATGAATATCCAGCATCTCTCTGGCGGCACGGTTAATTAAAATCAGCTGCTTTTCTTCATTGACGGCAAATACCCCTTCATACATTGCTTCCAGCAGCGCGCGTTGCTGTAAGACCAGTTGCGCAATATCTTTTGGCTCAAGGCGGAACATCTGCTTTTTAAGGTTGCGGGTAAACAACCAGGAAAAAATAAACAGTAACAGCAACAGACCCATACCGTATAACCCGGACTGCCAGAGAATACGCGCATTGATATTCGCAATGTACGACGTCAAATAACCGACCGAGACAATCCCAATCACCTGATGCTGCGCATTAAAGATGGGTGCTTTGCTGCGCAGTGAAACCCCAATCCCACCCTTACGCACCGAAATAATCGTTTTACCTTGTAATACCTCCGCATTATCCCCGCCGATCATCGGTAAATTGATGCGTTCCGGTGATTCTGAATGATAGAGATGCTGTTCCCGGGTATCGCCAATGACAATATAACTGGCATCACTTTCGGCCCGTATAGGCTGAATTAAACGGGCGATGGCGGGGATATTTCTGGCCGCGACGTTTTCCGCCAGACCCGGCATCAACGCGATTTCGCTGGCCTGAACCCGGGCGCGCTGGCCGAGATCGTGATGCAATTGCCGGTCAATAAAATGAAACAGGATGGTTCCCAGCAGAACTAACAGCAGGCAGGAGAAGCACACCAGCGCTAAAAAAAGTTTTACCTGAAAAGAGAGTCTGCGTTTCATACGACCTGACGCGGGGAGTCTGATTAGAGCGGTCTGCGCAGACTGACATGAGGAAATGGGGGATGCAATCTGGCGAAAACAGAGTTGTGACCTGGCTTTTCGTTTTGGGGGTTATAGCTATCAGGATCGCGTAAGGCTATGCTTCATTCAGCACCCGAATAATTACAGAGGCAATGTCGTGGATAAAGCGCTACTGGATGCAGGCTACCGGGCCTATACCGGAGAGAAAATTGACGTTTACTTCAACACCGCGATCTGCAAACACTCAGGCAATTGCGTGCGCGGGAGCGCTAAGCTCTTCAACCTGAAACGTAAACCGTGGATTATACCGGATGAAGTGGACGTCGAAACGGTTATACATGTGATTGATACCTGCCCGAGCGGTGCGCTGAAGTATCGCCAAAAATAAGCGAGGAACCATGGATATTCTGGAAGGCCATAACAAGTTTTACGTCAACGATGCTGACGGTAACCAGGTTGCAGAGATTGTCTTCGTACCGACCGGTGAACATCTGAGCATTATCGAGCACACCGATGTGGATCCAAGCCTGAAAGGGCAAGGTGTGGGTAAACAGCTGGTGGCAAAAGTGGTCGCAAAGATGCGCGGTGAAAATCGAAAAATTATCCCGCTATGCCCGTTTGCCAAACATGAGTTTGATAATACGCGGGAATATGACGATATTCGGGCGTAGAAACACACCGGCGATGGCCGGTGTTTTTTTATCTGATCTGTTCAAACAGCAGCACCACCGCAATCACTACCATCATTCCCCCTGATGCTCTGCTCACCAGACGCGCGGCCTGCGGGCGGGTGGCCAGGATGGCTTTTGAACCGTATCCCACCAGCAGATAGACCAGCGTACAGGTGATGAGATGTAGCAAGCCCAGCGCGGACATCTGCATCGCAACCGACCAGCTTCCCTTCGGGTCAGTAAATTGTGGAAGCAGGGCCAGGAACAGCAAAAAAACTTTCGGGTTAAGGCCGCTGATACATAATCCCTTCACCGCCCACTGTTTCCAGTTTGCCGCCGAGGTTGTGGCGCTTTCCGGTGCGCCAGGAGCGCGTAACAGTGAGATACCAAGCCACAGCAAGTAAAGCGCTCCCGCTATCGTCAGCCCGGATAATGCCAGCGGATGTTGCGCCATCATGACGCCCACGCCCGCGACCACAATCAGTGTCGCCAGCAGATGCCCGGACATGAGGCCCATCACTGCGGGTACCACGCGCCGCCCGTGGATGCCGGCGCTAATGGCGTAAGCCCAGTCGGCGCCCGGCGTCATGATGAGCAGGAAAGACACCACCCAAAACCCAGCCACAATACTCATTTCCATCGTCTGTAAAACTCCAGAATTTCACCCGTCAACAGAGAGAAAGCATATCGGTATCCGGACGAAATGAGTTTTCAATGTTATGCTCAAAAGACGGTGAAATTGACAAAATCTTCCACATGGACAGCATCGATCGAAAAATTCTTTCGCAGTTGCAGGCGGATGGCCGTTTATCTCTTACGGAGCTGGCTGAACGGGTGAACCTGAGCCTCTCGCCGTGTCACCGGCGCGTGCGGGCACTGGAGCAGAGCGGGGCCATTACGGGATACCGGGCCAGTCTCGATCCCGCCAAAATGGGGTTTAACTTTCTGGCGATCGTGTTTGCGACGCTAAAAGAGGGCGACAGAAAGGCGGTGAGCGCCTTTGAGGAGGCGGTGGAAGAGATCCCGCAAATTGTGCTGGCGCAGCGTTTGTTTGGCGATCCTGATTATCTGATGCACGTCGTGACCCGCGACCTGCCGGCTTTTCAGAAACTCTATGATGAGAAGCTCTCTGCGATGCCCGGCGTTCAGCATCTTCGCTCAACGCTGGTCATGAAAACGGTCGTGCAGGACAGGCCGTTTCCGCTCGACATCTCAGGGCGTGACGAATAACGCGCCCGGCAGAACGCCGGGCGCAGGGGCGTTTAGCCTACAAACATCACTGACACGCACAGTACGCCAACGATCAGCGTCAGCAGGTTGCCGACAGATCGGTACGGTTTCAGGGACGGGATCAGGTACGTCGACAGCGTCGGCATGATAAACAGGATCATGGCGATAAGCGGACCGCTGATGGCATAAATCATCGAAATGGCATTCGGGTTAATGCAGCACACCGCAAAGGTGATTAACGACACCCCCATGATGGAGATCGCGCGGTTAAAGGCGCGGCTCTTTTTCACGCCCACCTGGTTCAGCGATGACTTCACAATCTCCGTCGCCCCTTCGATCACCCCAAAATAGGTGCCGAGGAACGATTTCGACATGGCGATAATCGCCACAATAATCCCGGAAATCCCCAGCCATGCCGGAGAAGAGGGCATCATCGACAGCGCCGACAGAATGGTTACCCCTTCCTGTTTTGCCGAAACGATATAGGACGGTGGAATAGAGAGCAGGCAGCTGAACACGAAGAACAGCACGCTCAGGCAGATAATCAGGTACGCCACCTTCATGATTTTCTTGCACTTGTCCATGGCGGCGTCGCCAAACTTCTCACGGCGGTCAACGGCAAACGTCGAGATAATCGGCGTATGGCTGAAAGCGAATACCATCACCGGGATCGAAATCCAGACCTGATGCAGCGTATGGCGGTCAAATGCCATCTGGCTTGTGAGCAGCGCGGGTTGCCAGCTTCCGGTCAGATAGAGCGAGACAAACAGAAAGTAGGCGATCAGCGGAAACACCAGGAAGCCCATCACTTTTATGGTGATATGCCGTCCCATCAGGAAGATCAGATTTAACACCAGCACCACGCCAAAACTGACCAGCACGCGAACGGCGGTATCCACCGTCATGTGTTTTGCCAGCTGCTCAGTTAACGAGTTGGTGATGGCCACTGCATAAATCTGCACCACCACGAAGAAGGCGATGAAATAGAGCGTGGTGATCAGGTTGCCTATCTTCCTGCCGTAATAATGGGAGACGGCGCCAGTGATCCCTTCATTGCCTTTTGTTTTCGACGACAGGATGAATTGTGCCAGCGCGCGGTGCGGCCAGTAGGTTAATGGGTAGGCCACAAGGGCAGTGATAAATAGGACGATAGCGCCTGCGGAGCCCAGCTGTATGGGCAAGAACAGCGTTCCTGCGCCCACGGCCGTGCCATAGAGAGCGAAACTCCAGAGAGTCTCATCTTTTGACCAAATTTTCGACATTAGAGCAACGTATCAACTATCAAACCAACAGAATGGAGCGCAATTTACCATAATTATGGGTTGAGAGCGCAGTTGCTTCGAAGGAGTTTGGCCGGAGCGGGCGTCCGGCCAGAGGGAATTAGCCTGCGAGGGCGCGTCGCTGCTGGCGACGTTTAAGGAATTTCTCGCGCAGCGTATCGTAAGCCCAGTTATAGAACATGGTGTACGGCAGGAAGAACAGGAAGAAACCAATTTCCAGTGTGAATGCCTGCAGCAGCGTGACGCCCAGCACCGCGGCGACTATCGACACGCCGATCACAATAAACCCGCACTCGAATCCCAGCGCATGCAGTGCGCGGATTTTTGCCGTGCGTGTGATGCGGTGAACCGGCCAGAAACGGTCGAAGCCGACGTTATAGATAATGTTCCAGAGCATGGCGGTGGTTGCCAGGATAATGGTCAACCCACCCATCTCCACCACGGAACGTTGCATAAGCCACGCCGCCGTCGGGGCGAGGATCGCCGTGGCAATCCCTTCGAAACAGACGGCATGAAAGATCCGCTCCGGCAGTTTACGTTGGAGTGCATCCTGATGTTGCATAGTTTTAGACCTCGTGAATACGCATTTTGGCGTTGATGCGGCCTATTGTTATCGCTAAAGGTGATATATTAAAGATGGTATCCATCGATAAAGTAGATAGTGCATGCGTTATTCTCCTGAAGCCCTTACCGCATTCGTTGAGACCGTCGCGGCGGGCTCTTTTTCTGCCGCCGCGCGTCGGTTACGTAAAAGCCAGTCGACCGTGAGCACATCCATCGCCAATCTTGAAGCCGATCTGGGCTTCGATCTGTTTGACCGTTCGGCCCGTCAGCCGGTGTTAACCGCCCAGGGCGAACAGGTACTGGGTTATGTGCAGGCGATCCTCGCGGCCAGCACGCGGCTTGACGAGCTGGCGGTGTCGTTAACGGCACAAACGGAGGCGCGCCTGACGTTTGTTCTTTCCGATACCCTCAACCCGGACGTCCTGGAAGACCTGATGAACCAGTTCGACCAGCGCTTTCCCCATACCGAATTTGAATGCCTGATTGGCGAGGAAGAGGACGTTATCGATCTGCTGCAGAAGTCGCGTGCGCAGGTTGGTCTCACGGAAGCGCGTGACAGTTATCCGACCGATATTGGGTTTACCCGGTTGCCGATACAGACCCGGATGGCAATCTATGTCGCGACCAACCATCCTCTGGCCGGGCAGCAAGAAATCCAGGCCGAAGAGCTGCACGGCTGGCGGGAATTGCGGCTCAGCACCTATCTGGAGCGGGAGGCAACGCTCGCACGCGGACCCGTCTGGTCGGCACCCAACTACCTGTTACTGCTGAGTATGGCCGTGCAGGGATTTGGCTGGTGCGTGCTGCCGTGCGCGCTGGTGGATGAATTTGCCGCCGCGAAATCGCTGGTGCAGCTGAATGTCCCCGGCTGGCCACGGGCGATCGGTATCGATCTGCTCTGGAATAAACGATCCCCGCCCGGCGTTGCCGGAAGCTGGCTGCGGCAGTATCTGCAGGATGCGCGCTAATCCTTGTGATTAAACTCACTATTTTTAAACAATTAAGATAATTGCCAATAACAATCCACTACTATCGTCATGTCATTTAACACAGAGGTTGTGATGAAAGATGTCGTTATAGTGGGTGCGTTGCGTACGGCTATCGGCTGTTTTCAGGGGGCGCTTTCACGCCACTCGGCTGTTGATTTGGGCAGCGTAGTGGTGAAAGCGCTGGTGGAACGCAGCGGGATTGCAGCACATGAAATTGATGAGGTGATCCTGGGACAGGTGCTGACCGCCGGTGCCGGGCAAAACCCTGCCCGTCAGGCGGCGCTCAAGGGTGGCCTGCCCAATACCGTCTCCGCTATCACCATCAACGACGTCTGTGGCTCAGGGTTAAAAGCGCTGCATCTGGCGACGCAGGCCATTCAGTGTGGTGAAGCGGATGTCGTGATTGCCGGCGGACAAGAAAATATGAGCCGGGCACCACACGTGCTGACCGACAGCCGTACCGGCGCGCAGCTGGGCAACAGCCAGTTGCTCGACAGTCTGGTGCATGACGGTCTGTGGGATGCGTTCAATGACTATCATATGGGCGTGACGGCGGAAAATCTGGCACGTGAGTATGGTATCAGCCGTGAGTTGCAGGACGCTTACGCGTTAAGCTCGCAGCAAAAAGCGCGCGCGGCGATTGATGCCGGGCGCTTTCGGGATGAAATCGTCCCGGTCAGCACGCAGCGTCAGAACGGTGAGGTTGCCGTGGTGGATACCGATGAGCAGCCGCGCACCGACGCCAGCGCTGAAGGGCTGGCGAGGCTCAATCCTGCGTTTGAAACTCAGGGCTCAGTGACGGCGGGAAACGCCTCCTCCATTAATGATGGCGCTGCGGCCGTGATGATGATGAGTGAAAGCAAAGCCCTCGAGCTGGATCTGCCCGTTCTGGCCCGCATTAAGGCATTTGCCAGCGTGGGTGTTGATCCTGCGTTAATGGGTATCGCCCCGGTTTATGCCACCCGTCGCTGCCTGGAACGCGCAGGGTGGCAACTCTCTGATGTGGATCTGATTGAAGTCAACGAGGCCTTTGCCGCACAGGCAATCTCGGTTGGCAAAATGCTGGAATGGGATCCCCTGCGGGTAAACGTGAACGGTGGGGCAATCGCACTGGGTCATCCTATCGGCGCGTCCGGTTGTCGAATTCTGGTATCGCTGGTGCATGAGATGAAAAAGCGCAATGCCCGCAAAGGCATTGCGACGCTCTGTATCGGTGGTGGACAAGGTGTCGCCCTCGCCATTGAACGCTAAAATCCCGCCCGCATAAAAGAGCCTCCCTTCAGGAGGTTTTTTTTTACATAACGTATGACGAATTAACCGTTATTAGCACATTCTCACTCTGTTATTGAATAATTACGGCCTTAATTATTATCGTTGTTAATGTCTTAGTGTGATCCCCCTCCGATAATTTCACGCTAATACACCCTGTTTGTTGATGGGTGTCACGTCCATCTTTGCCAAAAAAAATGAAACAAATAATTACGATCTTTGTCACTAAAATAATGTTCTTTAAAAAATAAACTGCAGTTTCATAAATAAGAAACATTATTTCAGTTGAGGGTTTTTTCATGTTTAAGAAATCTCTGGTCCTTACTTCCCTTATCGGTACGTCCTTCATGGCTCAGGCCGTTACCGTCGATCTGCGCCATGAATATATCGACAGTGGTGCCAATGCTGACCGTGTCTCGGTCTCACATCGCTTTGCTAACGGGGTCGGTTTTTCTGTAGAAGCTAAATGGAAATCCGGCGGTGATAAAGCCGACCAGCCGTTTGCGGATGTGGTGGGTAACGGGCATGAAGATCAAATTAGCTGGCGCTGGAAAGCGACTGATAATATTGCACTGACGCCGGCGTTTACCCTTGAAAGTAACGACAGCCGCACAATATATAAACCGAATCTGCATCTGCAATATAGTTTCGACAACGGCTTCTACGTTGCCGCGCGTTATCGTTATGAATATACCCGCTACCCGTCAAGCTCGAATAAAGATGACGACAAAGTTAACCGTGGTGATGCCTGGGTTGGCTGGGTAATGGGTGACTGGCGTACCGAACTCAATTATGTTTATGCGAAGAGTTCTGAAGGTATGGTTCGTAATAATAACAAAGATTATTCCAACGAATATAACGCCAAGCTGGCGTATAAATGGGATAAAAACTGGGCACCGTATGTTGAAGTGGGTAACATCGGCGTGAAAGACACCGATGAACGTCAGACCCGCCTTCGTTTAGGCGTGGCCTATTCTTTCTGATATCACGTTATTCCGCTGAACATTGCCGGGTAGCGCCAGTGCCTACCCGGCTTACCCATGTCTGATAAGCGCCGCCCAACGGGCAAAAGCCCACTGAAAAAAAAGCCCTCCGAAACGGAGGGCAAGGCCAGTTACAGAAACACAAACTCAAATCATGCATGCAACATTTCAGGTTGCTCAGGAAGTTTCGCGATATAGAGGGCGGGTTGACCGTCTTTATCGGAACTGAACAGCACCGCTTTCTCATCCGGAGTAAAGGAGGGATGCGGGTGGGTGACCTGGCGGCTATTTGCCACCGTTGCCCAGGAGGTGTCGTGACGGGCAATGCGGAAGTAGCTTTTTTTTGCCACGTCAAAGGCGTACAGATAAGGATCGTTATCAATGGTGTAACCGTGCGTATCCTTCACATCAACCGGCGTGCCTGAACCGTCGCCCACCAGCAGGGAGCCGTCAACGTTGCTCATCAGATGGGAACAGGCGGGCATTGGCATGACTGCGTCATTGACGCCCGTATCCGGATTGAAGCTGCAGATGGTGCGGCCCTTTTGGCCCTTCAGATAAGAGACATACACAAGGGCAGAACCGTTCGGCACCCAGAATTCATGGGTACAGCTTTCGCCTTCCGCATGCGTTTTCACTTTGCGCACGTGCGTACCATCTTCGTTGACCAGCCACATGCGGGCGTCGACCAGGTCGTGGGGCCCTTCATGGCAAAACGCCACCGTGTTGTCATCGAACGGACGATAGATAGGGTGGCCAAGCCAGTTTTTCTCTTCGTGGATTGTGGTGCTTAAACCGGTTTTCAGATCCACCCGCAGCAGTCGACAGTGCGGCCCCTTATGGAAGAAGTCGTGGAAAATTTTCCAGTCGTTGAGCGGCGTCCAGTCACGTCGGGCGATTTCTATCCCAACCAGTTTGGTGCAGTCGCTGTTGGCGACCCAGGTACCGTAACCGACCCAGTCATCGGGGACACGGTACACCTCGCGTTCTACCAGGGTATGGAGATCCACCTCCAGCAGCGTGCGGTCGTTCTTCACATAGTAGAAGGATTTATCATCCGGAGAGAGGAACCCGCCAAAGGTATTATCCCCCGCGCCTTCCGTCAGCTGTACCGCTTCGGCCTTCTGCAGATCCAGCAGGTAGTAGTTCCAGTGACCGTCAAACGCCCCAGCGAACAGCAGGTGGCTGCCATCATTAAAGAAGCACTTCTGGTAGAAGTAGTTGCGGTGACAGGTCACGTCGGGTGGGGTCAGGCGGGTGACTTCCACGCCTGTATCCGGATCGTGGCTGACCTCGTAGTTCAGCTTGACCCGCATACCTTTAGCCATAATGCACTCCTTTGAACGATAAAAGTAGATTAAAAAGTAAGTATTAAATTATCAAAACAATGTTTCATTATGTGTGACTGATGGCGCACTTTGTCTGTTTCATTGGCGAGATTAATGTCTGGCTCTCTTTATCGTGATCCGAACGCCATTTCTGGTATAAACAAACAGAAAAAATGAAACGTTGTTTTAAATGTAATTGAAAACCCCCTTCTCTGGGGCTAGACTGTGCTCATCATGAAAACGGAACGTCGTTTCGTTAATTTTCTGCCTGCGGGCACGATCATTTCTGGAGGTTACGGTGGACGTCAGACAAAGCATCCACAGTGCGCACGCCAAAACGCTGGATACTCAGGGGCTGCGCAATGAGTTTTTAGTCGAGCAGGTGTTCGAGGCCGATAAGTACACCATGGTCTACAGCCATATCGACCGTATTATCATTGGCGGGATTATGCCGGTGACGCAGACCGTCTCCGTGGGCGGTGAAGTGGGTAAACAGCTTGGTGTGAGCTATTTCCTTGAGCGTCGCGAGCTGGGCGTGATTAACATCGGGGGCCCCGGCACCATTACCGTAGACGGACAGTGCTATGAGATAGGTCATCGCGACGCGTTGTATGTCGGTAAAGGGGCGAAAGAGGTCGTGTTCGCCAGCATCGACAGCGGTAAACCGGCGAAGTTTTACTACAACTGTGCGCCCGCACATACCCCGTATCCCACCAAAAAAGTGACCCCGGCGGATGTCGCCCCGGTGACGCTGGGTGACAACCTCACCAGCAACCGTCGCACCATCAATAAATACTTTGTTCCGGATGTGCTGGAAACCTGCCAGCTCAGCATGGGGCTGACCGAGCTTGCTCCGGGCAACCTGTGGAACACCATGCCGTGCCATACCCACGAGCGCCGTATGGAAGTGTATTTCTACTTCAACATGGACGAGGACGCCTGCGTGTTCCACATGATGGGGCAACCGCAGGAAACGCGCCATATCGTGATGCATAACGAGCAGGCGGTGATTTCGCCGAGCTGGTCTATTCATTCGGGCGTAGGCACGAAAGCGTACACCTTCATCTGGGGTATGGTCGGTGAAAACCAGGTCTTTGATGACATGGACCACGTCGCGGTTAACGATCTGCGCTAGCCGCAGGCAGTTAAGCATAAACCTGCCTGTTGGTGACAGGCGCTGAAAGATTAAGGAACAAACATGATTCTGGATGCATTTTCTCTGCAGGGTAAAGTGGCTGTGGTGTCCGGTTGTGACACCGGACTGGGCCAGGGTATGGCGTTAGGGCTGGCGGAAGCGGGCTGCCATATCGTCGGGATTAACATTGTTGAGCCTACTGAAACCATCGAGCGCGTCACCGCGCTGGGTCGTCGTTTTCTGAGCCTGACCGCCGATCTGCGTAAAATTGACGCCATCCCTGAACTGCTGGATCGCGCGGTGGCGGAATTCGGCCATATCGACATTCTGGTGAACAATGCCGGACTGATTCGCCGTGAAGACGCGATTAATTTCAGCGAGCGCGACTGGGACGACGTGATGAACCTGAACATTAAGAGCGTGTTCTTTATGTCCCAGGCGGCGGCGAAACACTTTATTGCCCAGGGGAAAGGCGGCAAGATCATTAATATCGCCTCTATGCTCTCCTTCCAGGGCGGTATCCGCGTGCCGTCTTATACCGCATCCAAGAGCGCGGTGATGGGCGTTACCCGTCTGCTGGCAAACGAGTGGGCGAAGCACAACATCAACGTCAACGCGATTGCGCCGGGGTACATGGCGACGAATAATACTCAGCAGTTGCGTGCTGACGAACAGCGTAGCGCGGAAATCCTCGACCGTATCCCGGCGGGCCGCTGGGGCCTTCCGGACGATCTTAAGGGGCCGATCGTGTTCCTGGCCTCTCCGGCATCCGATTACATCAACGGCTATACCGTGGCGGTCGATGGCGGCTGGCTGGCGCGTTAATTGCGTATTCCGTCTTAAACCTCTGCCGGTGGGTGGAGGTTTTTTTTGCTCAAAAATTGCCATTATCCATATGGCTCAAGACGAAAAATCCATACTAAAAAATCATAAATGATATGCATCACAGTTTTATTGCTTAAAAATTAAATGATTAATAAAAACTGGCGGTAATTCATCGTTAGTTGAAATTGTAATGTCCATCACAGATCGCTATGCCACAGCGAAATAATCCATATCTTCGCGAATTACGGCCTGACACTTTTCCGCGCTATCTCGTAATTTCAGTTAACGAATTTCGCTGTTCAGGCAGGAAAATATGACATCTATAAATGACTCTACCCTTATGCCCGCCGCGTTGCGTGATACCCGACGCATGAATCAGTTTGTCTCCATCGCGGCTGCAGTGGCCGGTTTACTGTTCGGTCTGGATATTGGCGTGATCGCCGGGGCGCTGCCCTTTATCACCGATCACTTTACGTTGAGTAACCGCCTGCAGGAGTGGGTGGTCAGCAGCATGATGCTGGGTGCGGCCATCGGCGCGCTGTTTAACGGCTGGCTTTCGTTCCGCCTCGGGCGAAAATACAGCCTGATGGTGGGGGCGATTCTGTTTGTCGCCGGCTCTATTGGGTCAGCATTTGCCACGAACGTGGAAATGCTGCTGCTCTCCCGCGTGCTGCTCGGCGTGGCGGTGGGGATTGCCTCTTACACTGCGCCGTTGTACCTCTCCGAAATGGCGAGCGAGAACGTGCGCGGCAAGATGATCAGTATGTACCAGCTGATGGTGACGCTGGGCATCGTGCTGGCGTTTCTGTCTGACACTTATTTCAGCTACAGCGGCAACTGGCGTGCGATGCTGGGCGTGCTGGCGCTCCCGGCGCTGGTGCTGATTGTTCTGGTGGTTTTCCTGCCAAACAGTCCGCGCTGGCTGGCGCAAAAGGGCCGTCATGTGGAAGCGGAAGAGGTGCTGCGGATGCTGCGTGATACCTCAGAAAAAGCACGTGAAGAGCTGAATGAGATCCGCGAAAGCCTGAAGCTGAAGCAGGGGGGCTGGGCGCTGTTTAAGATCAACCGCAACGTACGTCGCGCGGTGTTCCTCGGCATGTTGCTGCAGGCGATGCAGCAGTTCACCGGGATGAACATCATCATGTACTACGCGCCACGTATCTTCAAAATGGCGGGGTTCACCACCACGGAACAACAAATGGTTGCCACGCTGGTGGTGGGGCTGACCTTTATGTTCGCCACCTTTATCGCGGTGTTCACCGTGGATAAAGCCGGACGTAAACCGGCACTCAAGATTGGCTTTAGCGTCATGGCGCTCGGTACGCTGATCCTTGGCTACTGCCTGATGCAGTTTGATAACGGCACGGCCTCAAGCGGTCTTTCCTGGCTCTCTGTTGGCATGACCATGATGTGTATTGCCGGATATGCGATGAGCGCTGCGCCGGTCGTGTGGATCCTGTGTTCCGAAATTCAGCCGCTCAAATGCCGTGACTTTGGCATCACCTGTTCCACGACCACCAACTGGGTGTCGAACATGATCATCGGCGCGACCTTCCTGACGCTGCTGGATTCAATTGGCGCGGCAGGAACCTTCTGGCTCTATACGGTTCTCAACGTCGCGTTTATCGGGGTCACGTTCTGGCTGATCCCTGAAACCAAAGGCGTCACGCTGGAGCATATCGAGCGCAGGCTGATGTCCGGCGAGAAGCTGCGTAATATTGGCGTGTAATCTGTTGCCGGGTGGCGAAGAGGCCACCCGGCTTTTCGTTAGCGCATCGCGCGTTTCAGAATACGTTCAGCCTGACGCTGGAAGTCAGCGGCGGTCTCTTCCACGGATTTCTGTCCATAATCGATGTACTGCAGAGAGGTGCCGAACTGGGCCACAATCTGCGGATCGTCAAAGTAAGGTGACACGGAAAGTTTGGCCGGCAGAGACTGCGCCAGACGCAGCCCCGCAACCGACGGATCGCTCTCTTTGATGGTGCCGTCTTCGGTCAGGAACTGCACCGCGGCTTTACTCAGCGGCACGCCACGCTCCAGACCCAGCGTATCTACTCCCTCTTTGCTGTTCAGCAGGAAGTTAATCAGTTTCGCCGCCGCTTCCGGGTTTTTGGTGGATTTACCAATCGAGAGCATCTGCGCCGGTTTGAAGAAAAGGCCCGCATCGGTTGCGCCCGGCAGCATCGGGTAACTGCCCAGCACCAGTTTTGCCGGTGGCTTCAGGTTGTCGGAATACTTGTTGATGGTGGAGTTCCACATGTAGGTTCCCGCCCATTCCCCCTGGATCCACGGCTTCATCTCATACATGTTGCTCTTACCAAACGACGCATAGTATTTGGTGTCCGGCATGACGTGGCTATCCACCAGCGTTTTGTAGGTCTGGAAGAATTCCACCCACTGCGCTTTGCTGTAGGCGAACTTCTTGGTTTTCTCGTCCACGGCAGGGATGTTGTACTTCTGAATCATGTACGAGTTCAGCAACGCCAGCGTGTCCTGATGCTCCAGCACGACCGGGTAGTACTGCTTGCCGAGTTTACTCTCGAAGGTTTTACCCGCCGCCATCAGCTCGTCCCAGGTTTTCGGGTATGCAATACCGGCTTTTTTCCAGGTCTCGTCGTTGAAGTAGAACACGCGTGCGGTGACGGAGATCGGAATGCCGTTCAGCTTGCCGTTGATGGTGGTGGACTGAAGTTCTTTGGGATCGAACTGGGTCAGGTCGATCACGTCTTTCATTTTGTTCAGGTCGTAGAACCCGTCGCCGGTTTTCGAGAAGATTGGCAGCCAGTTCCAGTTGGTCTGCATCACATCCGGCTCGGTGCCGCCCGCAATTTGGGTGGTCAGGCGGGAGAGGTGCCCATCCCAGCCGGTGTACTCTGCTTTAACGTTGATATCCGGGTTCTGATTATGGAATTCCTCCAGCGCTTTCAACGTCACCTGATGGCGGCCATTACCGCCCCACCAGGACATGCGTAATTCGACATCTTGCGCCATCGATGGCAAAGCGGTAAGGCCCAGCGTCGCGGAGATTGCTGCGCTTAAAAGCACTTTTTTCATTTTTATAAACTCCATCAGAGAGAGAGGTTCTGTTCAGTTTTTGCGTCAAAAATATGACATTTATTCATATCAAATTTGAAATACACCTTGCGATGAAGGCCTTTATCAATCATTGGCTTAGCTTCATCGGATGGAATTCTGGCGGTCAGTTCGTAGTCCGCAACCTTCAGATAGACGAAGAATTCGTGGCCCATGTTTTCCACGCGAACCATTTCGCCACTGCAGCCCCCGTCAACGAATGGTGCGTCGGAGAGGGAAACGAATTCCGGACGTACGCCGTAGTAAATGGCCTGCCCGGCATAAGCGGAGACTTTCTCCTGCATCCCGGCGTTCAGCGGCATGGTTTCATTGCCGATGGCGATGTGCAGTTTCCCGGCGCTTTCCACCAGCAGGCTTTGACGAATGTTCATCTCCGGCGCGCCGATAAAGCCTGCCACGAACATGTTTTTCGGCTTGTGGTAGAGGTTGTCCGGGGTATCAACCTGCATGATGTGGCCGAGCTTCATCACGCAGATGCGGTCGCCCATGGTCATCGCTTCGGTCTGGTCGTGGGTGACGTAGACGGTGGTCGCCGGTTTACCGGATTTCTTCAACTGCTTGTGCAGATCGGAAATACGAATGCGCATTGAGGCGCGTAGTTTGGCGTCGAGGTTTGACAGCGGTTCGTCGAACAGGAATACATCCGGCTTTTTCACAATCGCACGGCCTACCGCCACGCGCTGTGCCTGGCCGCCGGAAAGCTGGCGTGGCAGGCGGTCGAGTAACTCTTCCAGCTCAAGGATTTTGGCCGCTTCGTTGACCTGAGATTCAATCTGATCTTTTGGCAGTTTGCTCAGCTTCAGACCAAAGGCCAGGTTTTCGCGCACCGTCATGTGGGGATAGAGCGCGTAGTTCTGGAACACCATCGCAATCCCGCGCTCTTTTGGCGCGAGGTTGTTCACAATCTTATCGCCGATGCGGACTTCACCCCCGCTGATGGTTTCCAGGCCGGCCAGCATGCGCAGGGTGGTGGATTTGGCGCAGCCGGAGGGGCCGACGATCACCATGAACTCTCCTTCAGCGATTTTCAGGTCAATGGCATGTACCGCTTTAAAGCCGTTGGAGTAGACCTTTTCCAGTTTGTTGAAGATAACTTCAGCCATAATATTTCCCTCTTAACCTTTAATTCCGCTGCTGGTGACGCCCTGGACGAAGTAGCGCTGTGCCAGGAAGAAGACAATGATGGATGGCAGAATGGAGATGCTCGCCATTGCCAGAATTTCGTTCCACGGCGCCCCTTCGGTGACGTCGATGGACATTTTCAGCGCCAGTGCTATCGGGTATTTATCCACGCTGTAGACATAAATCAGCGGCCCGATAAAGTCGTTCATTGACCACATGAACTGGAACAGGGCGACGGAGATAATGGCCGGTTTCAGGATCGGCACCACCACGTACCACAGCACCTGAAGCGAGTTACAGCCGTCAATTTGCGCCGCCTCCTCCATGTCACGCGGCACGCCGCGCAGGAACTGGATAAGCATGAAGACGAAGAACCCCTGGGTGGCGAAGGCCAGCGGCAGGTACAGCGGCATATAGCTATTGAGCATGCCCATTTCACGGAACATCAGGTACTGCGGGATCAGCAGCACGGTGCTGGGGAGCAGCATGGTGGTGATGAGGGTGGCGAACCAGAATTTCTTCCACGGGATTTCAAAGCGCGCAAAGCCGTACGCCACGATGGTGGAGGAGATAATGGTCAGGATCACTTTCGGGATCACATACTTAAAGGTGTTCAGCATGTAATGGCCGAAGTTGTATTCGGTACCGGTTTTCCAGCCATTCACAAAACCGTCCCAGGTCGCATGGGCAGGCCACAGGCTGAGAGTGGTGAAAATCTCGTGGTTCGGTTTGAACGACGCCGAGAACATCCACACCAGCGGATAAAGCATCAGCAGGCCGACAAACAGCAGGATCACGTAGCGCACAGCGGCGTTAATTTTCTCTCTGCGCAGCGTGCGGGCGACTTCACGCTCGGCAATCGTCCTCGCCGTGGAAAGTTGTTGGATATCAGCCATTTTTGCCTCCTTTATCGGCGGAGTAGAACACCCAATATTTCGATGACTTAAAGGCGATACCGGCAAAAATGGCCACCACCAGGAACAGGATCCACGCCAGTGCTGCGCCGTAACCCATGTCAAAGTATTTAAACGCGGTGTCGTAGATGTAGAGTGAGAACAGGTAAGTGGAATACGTTGGCCCGCCGCCGGTAATGACATACGGTCCAGTAAATTCCTGGAACGCTTGGGTGGTCTGCATAATGAAGTTGAAGAAAATCACCGGCGTGATCAGCGGCACGGTCACTTTCGTGAACATCTGCCATTTGGATGCCCCATCGATCATCGCCGCTTCATACTGCGACTGCGGTACGTTTTGCAGCGCGGCCAGGAAGATGACCATCGCGGAACCGAACTGCCAGACGCGCAGCAGGGTGACCGACATCAGGGCCAGCGAGGGCTCACCCAGCCAGTTCACCGGGTCAAAACCAAATACGCCAATAAAGCTGTTCAGCAGACCATCAATGGCAAAGAGCGCGCGCCACAAAACAGCAATGGCCACGGAGCTGCCGAGGATCGACGGAATATAGTAGGCGGTACGGAAGAATCCAATACCGCGTAATTTAAAGTTCAGAACAAACGCAATCCCTAATGCAAAGGCGAGCTTCAGGGGGATAGTCAGAAATACATACGCAAACGTCACTCCCATTGATGTCCAGAAGAGCGTGTCTTCCGTAAACATGTAGCGATAATTTTCAATGCCGTTAAATACCGGCGGGCTCATCAGGTCATAATCCGTAAAACTCAGGAAAAACGATGAGACGAAGGGGAAAGCCGTAAAGAGTATCAACCCAATGATGTAGGGTGATATCCACGCGAGCCCCAGCAGCTTGTTTTCATTCATACTTACCTACCTGGTAATCAATGGTTTAAAACGGAATCTGCATCTGTAACAACCTTTCAGGCTGTCGAAACCGAGCCTGAACGGCGATGTTCTGGGTAATACGTGTCACGGTTACTTCATTTAACTTTGTTTTATAAGACTTTTTTCTATTTCATCGTTGAGCCAAACGCCTGGGTTTCAATACGGTAGAACTCGTGTTCCTGGATAATAAAACGCCGTTTTATTTTATATTATTGCTATTTGTTTCTGCGTCATTCGCTTAATAGCGGAAATGTGATCAAAGTCGAAACGGTGTTTCAATAAGGTGATGAGGATGGCATTTTTGCGCTATTTCAGGCGTTCAAAGAAGAGAGAGGAGGTCGGGCGGAAAGAACCGGATGATTAATAAAGACAATACCGTGGAGAAACTAACTACTAATTCTGATAGCAGGTCTACAGCTGGATCATTCTTTCGTTCAGATAATTCTTACTTTCTTGTATCATCGGACCACTGTAACCAATCAGGCAGAAATGGTCTGCACCCTCAAAAGAAGAATGGCTATGTCAGCAATGGATTTCAAAAAAAATACGGATCTCGACTTCCCCCATTACGCGGCCCCGGCAGTCAGTTCCAAAGAAATTGACCTTCTGGGACTGTTAGAAGTTCTTCTGGCGGCAAAAAAACGTATCGTCGTGATTGCCTTCGCATTCGCACTGGTTGGACTGGCCATCGCGTTCTTACTGCCACAAAAATGGACCAGTAAAGCGGTGATCACACCGGCGGAACAGACGCAGTGGAACCCGCTGCGCCAGATGATGGTGGCCCTGCAGGTGCTCGACGTGGACGTGAAAATTACCCGTCCGGACGTGTTTAACCAGTTTATTAAAAAGTTCCAGTCGCAGTCGTTGCTTGAGGAGTACATGAAATCCTCACCTTACGTGATGGCACAGCTGGAAGGCACTGACGTGGATCCGCTTGAGCTGCATCGTGCGGTGGTCAATATCTCCGAAAAGATGAAAGCGGTAGATAACACCCTGGCAAAAGACGCGGATAAAGCGCCGTACGTCTCGTGGACATTGAGCTTCACCGCGCCGACGGCGGGGGATGCGCAAACGGTTCTTAAAGGTTACGTGGATTACATCTCGCAGATTGTTGAGCAGGAAACCATGGAGAATATCCGTAACCAGATCACCCTGAAAACCAAAGTGGTGGAGCAACAGCTGGAGCTGGATCGGGTACGTCTGACGAATGTGCACAACACCAATCTGCAGCGTCTTAACTATTCTCTGGAAGTGGCCAACGCGGCGGGTATCAAAAAGCCGGTCTACAGCAACGGTCAGGCGGTTAAAGACGATCCGGATTACTCCGTCGCGCTCGGTGCCGACGGTATCGCGCAAAAACTGCAGATTGAAAAAAATCTCAAGGACATCGCTGAGCTGAACGCAGACTTCCAGAACCGGGAATACTACCTGGCGCAGCTGAAAAAGCTGTCTGTCGAAGACGTCAAACTTGAACCGTTCAAGTATCAGCTCTCTCCATCCATGCCGGTGAAAAAAGACGGTCCGGGCAAAGCCCTGATTGTGATCCTGGCGGGACTGCTGGGCGGGCTGTTTGCCTGTGGCAGCGTATTACTGCGTGAGGCCATGCTCAGCCGCAATCCTCTGGTCGAGCCTGTAACGGAATAAAAAACGCAGACGAGAAGGGCGCTGTCATCAGCGCCCTTTTTTTATTTCAAAAAATCCTCACGTACCGGCGTGAAGGTATCCAGCAGCGTGCCGGGTTTAAGACACACGCAGCCGTGCATCACATGTGGCTTTTTGTAGAGGGTATCCCCGGCCGTCACCACATGTTTTTCATCTCCAATCGTGAACTCAAACTCGCCGGACAGCACATAGGTTAACTGTTCATGAGGATGGTTATGCAGTGGGCCTGTCGCGCCCTGTTCAAAATTCACCTCCACCGCCATCATTTTACCGCCATGGGCAAGAATACGGCGCGTCACGCCGTTCCCCAGATCGTCAAGCGTGGTCTCGTTGTGGAAAATAAACATATCGTCACCCCGGAGTGTATTAAAACAATGTTTCATTTAATTTATATCATCATGGGTTAAAAAGAAACGACGTGACAAAGAACTGGAAACACGATCACAAGTTTGCTTCACTGGGACAAACACATAAGGAGGGATGATGAAAACGATCGGCCTGTTAGGGGGGATGAGCTGGGAATCGACAATCCCCTATTACCGCCTGATTAATGAAGGGGTGAAGCAACGTCTGGGGGGCCTGCATTCTGCCAGCCTGCTGCTGCACAGCGTAGATTTCCATGAAATCGAAGCCTGCCAGTCGAGCGGTGAATGGGATAAAGCCGGTGAAATACTGGCCGAGGCCGCGCTGGGGCTGGAGCGTGCGGGAGCAGAGGGGATTTTGCTCTGTACCAACACCATGCATAAAGTCGCGTCCCATATCGAAGCGCGCTGTTCGCTGCCCTTCCTGCACATTGCTGATGCAACCGGGCGGGCTATCACCGCAACCGGATTACGTCGTGTGGCGCTGCTGGGAACGCGCTACACCATGGAGCAGGATTTTTACCGCGGTCGGTTGAGCAGCCAGTTTGGCATTGAAAGCCTGATCCCGGATGAGGCAGACCGGGCCCGCATCAACCAGATTATCTTTGATGAACTCTGCCTCGGCACCTTTAGCGAATCATCCCGGGCATATTACGTCAGCGTGATTGAAAAACTCGCGCAGCAGGGGGCGGAAGGGGTGATCTTTGGCTGTACGGAAATCGGTTTACTGGTGCCGGTTGAGCAAAGCCCGATTCCGGTCTTCGATACCGCCGCGATTCATGCCGCCGATGCCGTGGAGTTTATGCTGTCATAAACTTTGCCGATCGGATAAACGAAGCGCCACCTGACGGGCATGGGCTATCAGGTGCTCCGTAAACGCCTCCACCAGCGCTGAGACCGGGCGATGGAGGGGGCGGATCAGGCTCACGGTGAACGGGACTGACAGGCTAAACGGGCGGATGACAATATCGCGCCCGGCGTAATCCAGCGCCGTCAGTGGATTCACCACCGAAACGCCCACCCCGGCGCGCACCATGGCGCAAATGGAGGCCGCACTGTGGGTCTCGACCACCATCCTGCGCTTCACCTGATGCTCGGCAAAAAGTGAATCCAGCAGCTGCCGGTAGCTGTCGGTTTGTGACAGGCTAATGTAGTTTTCACCGTGAAAATCCGCTGGCGTCAGAATCTGCTTGCGGGCAAGCGGGTGCCCGGCTGGCAGCACGCACACCTCATCTAAAGAGAGCAGTTCCGTGCGTTCCGTTCCCGCGGGCGTAGAGAGGGTTTCGGTCAGGCCTAAATCATGGCGCTGTGCGGAGAGCCACTCCTCGAGCAGCGGTGACTCCTGCGGGACAATCGTGAGATTCACCTCCGGATATCGGGCCAGAAAAGGCTGGAGCAGCGTCGGCAAAAAAGACTGTGAAAAGACGGGCAGGCAGACAATCGATAGCTCGCCCTGCCGAAACTCGCGCAGGCTTTCCGCCGCACTGACAATGCGGTCCAGCCCGTACCATGAGCGCTGCACTTCCTCGAACAGGCGCAGCCCCTGTACCGTCGGGTGAAGCCTTCCCCGGGTGCGTTCGAACAGCTTCAGTCCCAGCACTTTCTCGAATCGCGCCAGCTCGCGGCTGACCGTTGGCTGCGAGGTATGGAGCATCTGCGCAGCCTCGGTGAGGTTGCCCGTGGTCATCACGGCGTGAAAAATCTCGATATGGCGTAAATTGACGGCGGGCATAGGTCACCTGAATACAAAGAACTGTCCATATCATTTTTGCATAGACTCGCGATAAAACGATATTTTTTATTCTCTTCCTGCTGTGGCGTAATCATAAAAAAATATCACCCCGGAGAAAGACCATGCCACGCCCGCTTAACCAGACTGATACTGATTTGAATGCCGAAAACCTGCTACGCCTGCCTGCCGAGTTTGGCTGTCCGGTGTGGGTCTACGACGCGCAGATTGTTCGCGAGAAGATTGCTGCCCTGCATCAGTTTGACGTGGTGCGTTTTGCCCAGAAGGCGTGCTCCAATATCCACATTCTGCGTCTGATGCGTGAGCAGGGTGTGAAGGTCGACTCCGTCTCCCTGGGGGAGATTGAGCGCGCGCTGGCGGCCGGGTTTGATCCGAAAACCGATCCTGACGCGATTGTGTTTACCGCCGATGTGATCGACGACGCCACGCTTGCTCGCGTCCATGAGCTACAGGTGCCGGTAAACGCCGGGTCCGTGGATATGCTGGAACAGCTTGGGCAGGTTTCTCCGGGCCACCGCGTCTGGCTGCGCGTGAACCCTGGCTTTGGTCACGGTCATAGCCAAAAAACCAATACCGGCGGCGAAAACAGCAAGCACGGTATCTGGTATGCCGATATGCCCGCTGCCCTGGACGTACTGCAGCGTTACAATCTGAAGCTGGTGGGCATTCATATGCACATCGGCTCCGGTGTGGATTACGCGCACCTTGAGCAGGTTTGTGGCGCAATGGTGCGCCAGGTGATCGAGTCTGGTCAGGATCTGGAGGCGATCTCCGCCGGGGGCGGTCTTTCCATTCCATACCGTGAAGGGGAAGAGGCGATCGATACCGATCACTATTACGGCCTGTGGAGCGCCGCGCGTGACCAGGTCGCCGCGCATCTTGGTCATGCCGTTAAGCTGGAAATTGAGCCGGGTCGTTTCCTGGTGGCTGAATCCGGGGTGTTGGTGGCGCAGGTTCGCAGCGTGAAAGAGATGGGCTCGCGCCACTTTGTGCTGATTGACGCCGGCTTTAACGATCTGATGCGCCCGTCAATGTACGGCAGCTATCACCACATTTCGGCTCTGGCTGCCGATGGCCGCGATTTAACTCACGCGCCGCGTATCGAGACGGTTGTCGCGGGCCCGCTGTGTGAGTCTGGTGATGTCTTTACCCAGCAGGAAGGGGGGAAAGTGGAAACCCGCGCGCTGCCGGAAGTCAAACCAGGCGACTATCTGGTGCTGCACGATACCGGTGCGTACGGGGCGTCAATGTCCTCAAACTACAACAGCCGCCCGCTGCTGCCAGAAGTGTTGTTTGATAACGGCAAGGCGCGGCTGATCCGCCGCCGCCAGACCATTCAGGAGCTGCTGGCGCTGGAACTCGTCTGAGTGAAATACGGCCCCGTCGTGACCGAGTCGCGTAATACCAGCGTACCGGTGAACGGCGGGATCGCGTCGACCGGTTGGTTTTTTGCCAGCCGGATCGCCTGATCGATAGCCGTAACGATCATATTGTCGATAGGCAGATAAACCGACGAGAGCGCTGGCTCCAGCCATTTCGCGCATGGGGCATCGTCAAAGCCAAACAGGGAAATATCCTGTGGGATCCGCAGCCCCGCCTGGTGTAGCGCCTTGGACGCACCCAGCGCCATATCATCGTTACAGGCAAACAGAGCGCTAAACGCTATACCGTCGGCAATCAGCTCTTTGCAGAGCTCATATCCTCGCGTCATTCCCGCATCGCCATACTTAATCCGCCGCTCGTCCAGACGAATGCCGTGCTTTTCCAGCGCTTTACGATAGCCCATCAGCCTCGCTTTACCGGTTGGCGTGTGGATCGGGACGGTGATACAGGCGATCTCCCGGTGGCCCTGGTTGATCAGGTAATCCACGGCCTTAAAGGCGGCATCCTGCTGTTCGAAGAACACGCAGCGATCGGGCGCCTGGCTGACTTCACGGTTGATGACCACCAGCGGGGTTTGCACCGAATGGATCAGCTTCATGATCGCTTTTTCGCTCATGTAGCGGGTGTAAAGCACGATGGCATCGCATTTGCGATCGGCCAGCATTTGTACCGCCTGCTCTTCCTGCTCCGGGGCGTCGTGACCATCCGTGACGATCAGCTGTTTGCCGTGGGTTTCCGTCTGCCGGGAGGCCTGCTGAAGAAGACGACCAAAGTAAAAACCATCAAAGGTAGAGACCACCAGACCAATGCTGTTGCTGGTCTGGTTCGCCAGCGAACGCGCGAGAAAATTTGGGCGGTAGCCCAGCTCTTCCATCGCATTAAACACCTGCTGACGCGTACTCTCTTTAACCTGACCTGTGCCGTTCAGCACGCGCGATACCGTGGCTTTCGACACGCCCGCGCGCAATGAGACATCCAGCATTGTTGCCATTAGACATTCCTGATTCCACGTAACGATCTGCAGTTTAACACAGACCATCCGGTGCATAAGCGATGCGGAAAGGGCAAAACTTCCAGCACGATCACGCTTTTAGGTAACGATCGGTCAGTTCGAAATACCGGGTTTTAAGTGGTATGCCAAAATCGATATAAACCGCATTTTGGAATACCTGTTACGTCGTTGAGAGCTTAATCACAGAACAAAACCAGACATGAAGCTATTTTTGGTATGCCAATAGTATCCGGCTGTACACCTTATCCAATAAAAGCCCTTTTACTGAGGTATTACCCTATGGCATTACAGGAAAAACTGATCGACGCTCTGGGCAGTTTTGCCACAAAATTCAACAGTTATCGCTATATCATGGCGATCAAGTCTGCCTTTATTACCTTAATGCCGGTCATCATCGTTGGGGCATTCTCTGTCTTGATCTCCAATATGGTACTGGATCCGAAAAATGGCCTGGCGAGCTTCCAGTCCCTCTCTTTTCTCGCCACGCTAAAACCCATCACCAGCGCGCTCAATTACGCCACCCTGAATTTCCTTAACATTGGCGCGGTGTTCTTAATCGGCATCGAACTGGGCCGCATCAACGGGATCAAATCCTTATTCCCTGGCCTGCTGGCGGTGATCTGCTTTATCTGCGTGACGCCGACCACCGTCGAGATGCTGGTGGATGGTGAAATGCACGTGGTGAAAGACGTGCTGCTGCGTCAGTTCTCTGATACCCGCAGCCTGTTCCTCGGCATGTTTATCGCGATTCTGTCGGTAGAAATTTACTGCTGGCTGGAAAACCGCAAGGGGCTGAAGATCAGGATGCCGGACACCGTACCGCCAAACGTGGCGGCATCGTTCTCCGCGCTGATCCCGGCGATCATCACCACTACCGCGATTGCCACTTTGGGTTTCGTCTTCCATCAACTCACCGGCATGTATCTCTATGACGCGGTCTATCAGGTGGTGCAACAGCCGCTGGAGCGCGTGGTGCAAAGCCTGCCGGGCATTCTGCTGCTGATGTTTGTCGCACAGCTTTTCTGGGTGATTGGTATTCACGGCAACCAGATGATCAAACCGATCCGCGAGCCGCTGCTGTTAGGCGCCATCACCGTTAATATGAGCGCCTTTGAGCAGGGCAAAGAGGTGCCGAATATCATCACCATGCCGTTCTGGGATGTGTACATGAGCATCGGCGGGTCGGGGCTGACCATCGGCCTGCTGATCGCGGTCATGATTGCCACCAAACGCAAAGAGATGAAAGAGATCGCCAAGCTTTCCATTGGTCCGGGGCTCTTTAATATCAACGAGCCGGTGATCTTCGGCATGCCAATCATGCTTAACCCGATCCTCGCCATTCCTTTCATTATCACGCCGCTGGTGACCGGCTCTATCGGTTACTTTGCCACTGTGACCGGCTTTGCCGGTAAAGCCGTGGTAATGGTGCCGTGGACCACGCCGCCGCTGATCAACGCCTGGCTCTCCACCGCCGGATCGATGGGGGCGGTCATCACTCAGCTTATCTGCATTGTGACTGCCGTCATTATCTACCTGCCGTTTGTGAAGATTGCTTCACGACGTGCCGAACAGGCCGCACTGCAACAGGCGACCGACAATGCATGAGGATGTGATGACGACAAAACAGATAACCATTCCGCAGGATTTCATTCTGGGCGCGGCCGCGTCAGCCTGGCAAACCGAAGGCTGGTGCGGCAAAAAGGCGGGGCAGGATTCGTGGATCGATCTCTGGTACAAAAACGATCGTCACGTCTGGCACAACGGCTATGGCCCGGCGGTGGCGACCGACTTTATCAACCGCTTTCGTGAGGATGTGGCGCTGATGAAGCAGGCGGGGCTGACGCACTACCGAACCTCGATTAACTGGTCACGTTTTTTAACCGACTATGAAAAAGTGACGGTGGACGAGGAGTACGCCGCCTATTACGACGCGTTGTTCGATGAGATGCACCGTCAGGGTATTGAGCCGATGATCTGCCTCGAGCATTACGAGCTGCCGGGCGTGCTGCTTGACACTTACGGCGGCTGGGCTTCAAAGCAGGTTGTCGACCTGTTTGTCCGCTATGCGGAAAAAGTCTTTGAACGCTACCACGGTAAAGTCACCCGCTGGTTTACCTTCAATGAACCGATCGTGGTACAGACCCGCGTTTATCTCGATGCGCTGCGCTGGCCCTACGAGCAGAATACCGGTAAATGGATGCAGTGGAACCACCATAAGGTTCTGGCGACGGCAAAGGTTGTACAGCTGTTTCGCGCCAAAGGGTACCCTGGCTCGGTTGGCTGTATTCTCAACCCCGAAGTCACCTATCCTCGCTCGTGCGCGCCGCACGATGTTAACGCCGCAGAGAAGTACGATCTGTTCTATAACCGCGTATTTCTCGATCCGCTGGTGCACGGGCGCTACCCGCCAGAACTGTTTACGCTGCTGGAACAGCATCAGGTGGCGTGGGACTACACCGCAGAAGAGCTGGAATTGATTGCGCAGAACACCGTCGATGAGTTGGGGATAAACCTCTATTACCCGCATCGGGTGAAAGCGCCGTCTCGTGCCTGGCACCCGGAGACACCGTTCCACCCGGCGTACTACTACGAACCGTTCGAACTGCCAGGACGGCGAATGAATAAATCCCGCGGCTGGGAAATCTACCCCCGCATTATCTACGATATGGCGATGCGGATAAAAAATGACTACCGCAACATCGACTGGTTCGTGGCGGAGAGCGGGATGGGCGTGGAGAACGAAGCGCAGTTTCGCAACAGTGACGGGGTCATTGACGACGAGTACCGCATTGCGTTCATTCGCGAGCACCTCTATTACACGCTGCTGGCGCGGGAGGAGGGGGCAAACTGTCATGGCTATATGCTGTGGGCCTTCACGGACAACGTATCGCCGATGAACGCCTTCAAAAATCGCTACGGGCTGATTGAGATCGATCTCGATAACAATCGCGCCAGGCGGGCGAAAAGGTCGGCGAGCTGGTTCCGGCAGCTGCGCGATGCGCGCGCGCTCACGCTCCCGGTCGATGATGAATGGAAGTAAGCGAAAACCATGCTGGTTCTGGTAAAATAGCGCACAAACTGGCCGGGAGGACGCCCGGCCTGCGCATTAACTGAAAAAACAGGTGAAAACGTGGATAAGGCTGTCATCCTGCCGGAAAAAAAACAGTACCAGGAAATTGGCGAGGATTTACGGGCGCAAATTATCCAGGGGCACTATCCCGTAGGTTCCCGTCTGCCGCCCGAGCGAAATATTGCTGAGAAGTACGGCGTAAGCCGTACCATCGTGCGTGAGGCATTGCTGATGCTGGAGCTGCAGGGCACGGTGGATATCCGCCAGGGGTCTGGCGTTTATGTGATGCGCATTCCTGAAGAACACGAAAACGAAGAAGAACGTTTTCTGAACAGCGACGTCGGCCCCTTTGAGATCCTGCAGGCGCGCCAGCTCCTCGAAAGCAACATCGCCGCGTTTGCTGCCAAAATGGCGACACGCGCAGACATCGACAATCTGCGCCGTATTATTGAGCAGGAGCAGCGCGCCATTGCCGCCAACGATAACAGCCAGGACAACAATAAAATGTTTCACCTGGTGCTGGCGGGGGCAACGCAAAACCAGATGCTGCTGGCAACGGTAGAGAGTATCTGGCACCACATGGACAGCAGCCCGCTGTGGCAGCAATTCAATGGGCATATCGCCAGCCGTGCATACCGCCTGAAATGGCTGGGCGACAGGCAAACTATCCTCGCGGCGCTTCGTCGTCGTGACGTGATGGGCGCCTGGCAGGCGATGTTCCAGCATCTGGAAAATGTGAAAAAGAGTTTACTTGAACTCTCCGATGAAGATGCGCCGGATTTTGACGGTTATCTTTTTGAATCTGTGCCCGTGTTTCAGGGGAAGCTGGTGTGACTATTCTGCCTCTCTATGCCGCGCCTCAGTATGCGGAACAGGTAACTGACTGGATCTGGCAGGCGTTCGGTGACGGGCTTACGCGGGCGTTTTTCCAGAGCATCATTGAACATAGCCAGACGCCGGGCGCGTTACCGTTGACCTTTATTGCTCTGGAGGGCGAACAGCTTCTGGGTACGGTCGGGATCTGGCGCTGCGATTTAATCACCCGACAGGATCTTTGTCCGTGGCTGGCTGCGCTGTACGTTGATGAAGCGGCGCGTGGTAACGGACTGGCGGGAAAACTGCAGCAGCATGTTATCGCCTATGCCGCACAGGCCGGGTATCACGAACTGCATCTGTGGTCTGCCTGCCGCGGCTTCTACGAACGTTACGGCTGGCAGTACATTGGCGATGCGCTCGAATACCCGAACAAAACGGTACATCTGTATCGCTATTCCTCTCCCGCTTCTGCTGGCGAACCTACAGAGTGACGGCGGACTAAGGTGGGGCTGAACAGGTGGGTGATATCCGGTGGCTGGCGTTGTTCGGCCAGCGCCAGTGCCAGCTCCGCAGCCTGCGTTGCCATTGTGATAATCGGGTAACGTACCGTGGTCAGGCGGGGACGCACGTAGCGGGACACCAGCACATCATCAAAGCCAATGAGTGAAATTTCTCCCGGCACTTCGATTCCGTTGTCATTTAACACCCCCATTGCCCCGGCGGCCATCGAGTCGTTATAGCTGGCAACCGCCGTGAAATTCCGTCCACGCCCCAGCAGCTCTGTCATTGCCTGTTCGCCGCCACTCTCATCTGGCTCGCCGTAGGCCACCAGCCGGTCATTACACGGCAAACCGTTTTCGCGCAGGGCATCGTAGTAGCCCTGCAGGCGATCTTCGGCATCGGAAATCGGGTGATTGGAGCAGAGATAACCAATGCGGGTATGGCCCTGCTGAATCAAATGGCGGGTAGCAAGCCAGGCGCCGTAGCGGTCGTCGAGTGCCACGCAGCGTTTCTCAAAACCGGGAATAATTCGATTGATGATCACCATGCCGGGGATCTGCTTCATCAGATGAATGAGTTCAGCATCGGGGATCATTTTGGCGTGAACAACCAGCGCAGCGCAGCGGTGGCGCATCAGCTGTTCGATAGCCTGGCGTTCTTTTTGTTCGTTGTGATAGCCATTGCCGATCAGCAGAAAATTGCCGGTCTGATAAGAAACCTGTTCAACCGCTTTTACCATGGCGCCGAAAAACGGGTCAGACACATCGCCCACCACCAGTCCGATGGTTTCAGTAGACTGTTGGGCAAGGGCGCGGGCGTTGGCATTCGGATGGTAATTCAATGATTCCATGGCGTTTTGCACCGCCTGGCGTGATGCGTCACTGGCTTTAGGGGAGTCGTTAATCACGCGCGAGACGGTCGCCACGGAAACACCAGCCAGACGGGCCACATCCTTTATTGTCGCCATTACATACCTTCTTAGTGGGGGTAAGCGTTTACACACGAAATAGTGTTGCGGAAAAGCGCCGTGCATTCAAGGGGCGCGGGGGTTCGCCCTCCACAAACGTGACGCAGCACAACCCTGGCCGTGTAATCGTTACACGGGCAGTCATGTCTGAATAATGTCAATCTGAACCTTTAGTTACACTTTGCCTCAGGCTGTTGCGATTGTCCGATGGCGAGGATGAGGGGGAGATTGATAGAGTCGAGATCCCAGAGGTATTGATTGGTGAGAATTCTTAGTACGGTTTCGTACTCTTCTCTTGCACCAACCTGCGCGGATGCGCAGGTTTTTTTTCGCCTCAACTTTGCAGTCGCTCCCGTATCACTTCTCGTGTAATCTGCCACCATTTACTATCAACCCTTCACACTGGCTGGCAAAGGGAGTTGAGATGCTTTTTGGGTTCTTCCGTACACTCTTCCGTATTCTCTTCCGCATTCGCGTCACTGGCGATGCTCAGGCGCTTCGCGGCGAACGCGTTCTTATCACACCAAACCATGTTTCCTTTATCGACGGCATTCTGCTGGCGCTATTTCTGCCCGTGCGTCCGGTGTTTGCGGTTTATACCTCCATCAGCCAGCAGTGGTACATGCGCTGGCTCACGCCGCTGATTGATTTTGTGCCGCTCGACCCGACCAAACCGATGATGATTAAACATCTGGTGCGTCTGGTAGAGCAGGGGCGTCCGGTGGTTATTTTCCCGGAAGGGCGCATCTCGGTGACCGGTTCACTGATGAAAATCTACGACGGCGCCGGGTTTGTCGCGGCGAAGTCAAAAGCAACCGTGGTGCCACTGCGTATTGAAGGGGCGGAGCGCTCCTATTTCAGCCGTCTGAAAGGGCTGGTAAAGCAGCGCATGTTCCCAAAAATTACGTTGCATATCCTGCCGCCAACGTCGTTACCGATGCCTGACGCACCCCGTGCACGCGATCGCCGTAAAATTGCCGGGGAGATGCTGCACCAGATTATGATGGAAGCGCGTATGGCGGTCCGCCCGCGCGAGACGCTGTATGAATCCCTGCTGTCGGCACAGCACCGCTACGGCGCGAAGAAAAACTGCATCGAAGACATCAACTTTACCCCGGATACCTATCGCAAGCTGCTGACCAAAACATTGTTCGTGGGCCGTATTCTTGAGAAGTACAGTCAGCAGGGCGAAAAGATTGGCCTGATGCTGCCCAACGCAGGCATCAGTGCGGCGGTGATTTTTGGTGCCGTTTCCCGTGGCCGTATTCCGGCGATGATGAACTACACGGCGGGCGTGAAAGGGCTGACCAGTGCCATCACGGCAGCGCAAATCAAAACCGTCTTTACCTCCCGCCAGTTCCTCGACAAAGGCAAACTGTGGCATCTTCCTGAACAGCTTACCCAGGTACGCTGGGTCTTCCTGGAAGATCTTAAAGCGGACGTGACGACAGGCGACAAACTGTGGATTTTTGCTCATCTGCTGATGCCGCGTCTGGCCCAGGTGAAACAGCAGCCGGAAGACGACGCGATTATCCTCTTCACCTCTGGCTCTGAAGGCAACCCGAAAGGCGTCGTCCACAGTCACAAGAGTATTCTGGCGAACGTTGAGCAGATCAAAAGCATTGCCGACTTTACCGCGAAAGACCGGTTTATGTCAGCGCTGCCGCTGTTCCACTCTTTTGGTCTGACGGTGGGGCTTTTCACGCCGCTGCTGACCGGTGCCGAAGTCTTCCTTTATCCAAGCCCGTTGCATTACCGCATTGTGCCGGAGCTGGTGTATGACCGTAACTGTACCGTGTTGTTTGGAACCTCAACCTTCCTCGGGAACTACGCGCGTTTCGCCAATCCGTATGACTTCTTCCGCGTGCGCTACGTGGTTGCTGGCGCGGAAAAACTGCAGGAGAGCACGCGACAGATCTGGCAGGACAAATTTGGTCTGCGCATCCTCGAGGGGTATGGCGTGACAGAGTGTGCGCCGGTGGTCTCTATCAACGTGCCAATGGCGGCGAAGCCGGGGACAGTAGGCCGAATTCTGCCTGGGCTGGATGCTCGTCTGCTGGCGGTGCCTGGTATTGAAGACGGCGGCCGTCTGCAGCTGAAAGGGCCAAACGTGATGAACGGCTATCTGCGCGTGGAAAACCCCGGTGTGCTGGAAGCACCGACCGCAGAAAACGTTAATGGCGAGATTGAAACGGGCTGGTACGACACCGGCGATATTGTACGTTTCGATGAGCAAGGCTTTGTGCAGATCCAGGGGCGTGCAAAACGCTTTGCCAAGATTGCGGGTGAAATGGTCTCTCTTGAGATGGTTGAACAGCTGGCATCGGGCGTCTCCGCCGACAAGATGCATGCCACGGTTGTGAAGAGTGATGCAAGTAAAGGCGAGGCGCTGGTGCTGTTCACCACCGACAGCGAGCTTAAGCGCGACCAGTTACTGAGCTATGCCCGCGAGCACGGCATCCCGGAGCTGGCGGTACCTCGTGATATTCGCTACCTGAAACAGCTTCCGGTGCTCGGCAGCGGTAAGCCCGACTTCGTGACCCTCAAGGGCATGGTTGAACAGGCGGAACAACATAATGCGTGAGTCAGTACACACTAACACCTCTCTGCGCTCAAAAGGCATGATGGCGGTGATTGCCGCCCAGTTCCTTTCCGCCTTTGGCGATAACGCGCTGCTTTTTGCCACGCTGGCACTGCTCAAGGCTGAGTTTTACCCCGACTGGAGTCAGCCGGTTCTGCAGATGGTGTTTGTGGGCGCTTACATTATCTTTGCACCGTTTGTCGGACAGGTTGCGGACAGCTTCCCGAAAGGCCGGGTAATGATGTTTGCCAACGGCCTGAAATTGCTGGGAGCCGCCAGCATTTGTTTTGGTTTCAATCCGTTTATTGGCTATACGCTGGTCGGCATTGGCGCGGCAGCCTACTCCCCGGCGAAGTATGGCATCCTCGGGGAGCTGACCACCGGTGATAAGCTGGTGAAAGCCAATGGGCTGATGGAGTCCTCCACCATTGCGGCAATCCTGCTTGGCTCCGTCGCAGGCGGTGTCCTCGCTGACTGGCACGTGCTGGCGGCTCTCGGCGTGTGTGCCGTGGTGTACGGTGGCGCGGTAGTCGCTAACCTGTTTATTCCGAAACTGCCGGTGGCGCGTCCGGGGCAATCGTGGCGCTTTAAGCCGATGACCGGCAGCTTCTTCGATGCCTGCCGCGTGCTGTGGCGTAACGGTGAAACACGATTCTCTTTGATGGGCACCAGTATGTTCTGGGGCGCCGGCGTTACGCTGCGCTTCCTGCTGGTATTGTGGGTGCCGGTGGCGCTGGGGATCACGGACAACGCGACGCCAACCTACCTTAATGCGATGGTGGCGATCGGGATTGTGGTGGGCGCGGGGGCAGCGGCAAAACTGGTGACGCTCGACACCGTTGCTCGCTGCATGCCGGCAGGGATCCTGATTGGCGTTGCGGTGCTTTTTTTCGCGCTGCAACACGCGTTATTGCCAGCCTACGTACTGCTGATCCTGATTGGTATTCTGGGGGGCTTCTTCGTGGTGCCGCTGAATGCGCTATTACAGGAGCGTGGCAAGCAGACGGTCGGGGCGGGCAATGCTATTGCGGTACAAAACCTCGGTGAAAACCTGGCGATGCTGCTGATGCTGGGCCTGTATTCGCTGGCGGTTAAAGCCGGCGCGCCGGTGGTGGGGATTGGCGTCGGGTTCGGTGGACTGTTCGCGCTGGCGATTGCCGGCTTGTGGGTCTGGCAGCGCCGCCGCTGATTCGGATCGTCTTCAGCGCCTTTTCACAAGCGGGTGCAAACATTAAAAACGGCAACAGAGGTTGCCGTTTTGTTTTTTTTACGGTGCCGGATAGGTATAAACCTGATGCACCGCTTCAATCTCCGCCAGCACGTCCTCGCTCAGGTCCAGATGGAAACTCTCAATGTTGGTTTTCAACTGTTCCATCGTCGTTGCGCCCAGTAGGGTGCTGGCCACAAACGGCTGACGGCGTACGAAGGCCAGTGCCATCTGGGCAGGATCGAGCCCGTGACGCTTCGCAATATCAACGTAGGCCGCGACGGCTTTCTGAGTCTGCTCGCCGCTATAGCGGGTAAAGCGGCTGAAGAGCGTATTACGCGCGCCGGCTGGCTTCGCACCGTTCAGGTATTTACCCGTCAGCGTACCAAAGCCCAGGCAGGAATAGGCAAGCAGCTCAACCTCTTCATATTGCGTCACTTCGGCCAGACCCACTTCGTAACTGCGGTTGAGCAGGCTGTAGGGGTTCTGGATGGTGACAATGCGCGGCAGATCGTGTTTATCAGCCAGGTGCAGGTAGCGCATAACGCCAAAAGCCGTTTCGTTAGACACACCGATGTAGCGGATTTTGCCCGCTCGCTGGCATTCGGTCAGCGCTTCCAGCGTTTCAAGCAGCGTAACGGCGGGAGCGCTTTCGTTCCAGCTGTAGCCGAGCTTACCAAAGCAGTTGGTTGGACGCTGCGGCCAGTGTACCTGGTAGAGATCAAGATAATCGGTTTGCAGACGCTTCAGGCTGGCATCCAGCGCGGCACGGATATTCTTGCGATCGAGGATCTGGTTTGGGCGGATCCCGGCATCGCTGTTACGCGCAGGGCCGCTGACTTTCGAGGCGACAACCAGTTTTTCGCGATTGCCGCGTTTTGCCAGCCAGTTGCCGACGTAGGTTTCGGTAAGCCCCTGCGTTTCCGGGCGTGGAGGAACAGGGTACATCTCTGCGACATCAATCAGGTTAATGCCCTGGCTGACGGCATAATCGAGTTGTGCATGGGCATCGGCTTCGCTGTTTTGTTCACCAAATGTCATCGTGCCCAACCCCAGTTGGCTTATCTCCAGAGAGCTGTGGGGGATACGGTGATAATGCATAGCCGGCTTCCTTCAATAGACATGTAGACCGCGTCAGGAACCTCCCGACAAAGGAATATAAACATGGCAGAGGGGAAGCAAAAGGGGAAGAAAAAAATCAAAAAGGCCAGCAAGGTACTGACCTCTCTCTGTTTATCGCTCGATAATTTGCGAGACTTCGTCGCGATTGATCTGCATTTTATTCCCGGACTGATCGCGATAGCTGACCAGGCCGGTGTCATCATCGACTTCCGGCTTGCCGTCTGTCAGGATCATCCGGCCATCTTTTGTCGCCATCACGTAATCGCTGCTACAGCCCGATACTGCAAACGCTAATCCGACTGCTGAAATTAACACTGCCCATTTTTTCATCGTTATCGTCCTCACCTGGCTCGTATCAAATCATAGTGTAGTAATAACCCGATATTTCGACAGGAGGAAGCGGTAAAATCTTAAAAACCAGGTGATTATGTTTGAGAGCTCTCAAAATAAGTAAAAAACTACGTTTTGAGTAAGAAATGGCGAGCAAGGAGCGCCCCGGTAAAGTTCTTTTTGAGATAAAAACCGCGTGGCAATGTCAGTATCGGCTCGCCCCGGGCACCGATTGCTTCCGTGAGCGCTTTACTGTTCGCCGCCTTTGGCCGCAGCTGTAACACCTCTCCGTGTCGGGCGGTGATGCGCTCAACCTGACCGAGGACAATCATATCCATCAGCTCTTCCCAGTCCAGACGCAGCTGATGCTCTTCATCTTCATCCGGACTCCACAACAGCGGTGCGCCAACCCGGCGTTCAGCCAGCGGGATCTGACGTTCTCCTTCTACGGGAACCCAAAGCACGCGCTTCAGTTTATGGCGAACGTGACTGGTTTCCCACGTCACACCGGTATTCCCGGTTAACGGTGCAACGCAGACAAATGTCGTTTCCAGGGGCTTCCCAAGGCTATCGATGGGAATGGTTTTTAACTCTACGCCCAGGGCGGCGAAATCCTGCTCCGGTTTACTCCCTGCGCTTGCACCCAACCACAGCTCCAGCAGCATGCCGATCCAGCCTTTATCCCGCTTCAGATCCTGAGGGATCGGCAGGCCAGCCATTGCCGCCAGCTCGCCAAGCGAAAAGCCAGCCAGACGCTGCGCCTGCTGTAGCAACTGGGTTTCGCTGGACGGCGGTGAAAGCAAGGGTAAAAGCGAATGCATGAAGGTAACCTTTTGATTAAAAAATACACTAAGAAATTGTCCCCTGTGGATAGAGTTTAACTTTTTCTGTACGAATATGCCATGTGTATGATTTATAGGTTTTTTTAGTACGCTAAAAATGGATGGCGAAGGACAAAAATTCGGTTGTTCAATTCTGGTCACTGACAATGAACAGGATCTTACACCATGTTATCCACAGAAAAGTGGGATAACTGGGCATAACCCTGACTACTGTTTCAATTTACAGCCTTGACGTGGGACGAAAATCCAATTTTCAAACAAATTGTGCCTAACTTATTGGCACAATCTGTGGATAAAACCGACGCTGTTCGATCTTTCATCAGCACAACGATCCCTGATGTGATGATCGTCACGCTTAAGCGGTGTGGGTCGGTTTTATGACGATTAACTTTATGAAAATAATGATTTTATTTTTTATTGGTAATGGAGGGAGATTGACGGCGGCTGAGGTTGTTCATCGGTAATCAGACACTTCTTCACAACTATATCCACAGAAAAGGTGAATAAAATTCCCCTCAGAGCTGCTCATCTGTTTATAACTCTGCCTGTATTTGTGAGTTATTCAAATGTTATTAGGTTGCAGCCCTGTAAGAGAGTGGTTTACCGCCTCCCTGTAGTGTGAAACAATCATTCATATATAAGGTTTAGTTTGGGGTAGTCCGGTGATTGATGACGATGGCTACCGCCCGAACGTAGGAATAGTAATTTGTAATCGTCAGGGCCAGGTGATGTGGGCCCGTCGATATGGTCAGCACTCCTGGCAGTTCCCGCAAGGCGGGATCAACCCGGGAGAGTCCCCAGAACAAGCGATGTACCGGGAGCTGTTTGAAGAGGTTGGTTTAAGCCGAAAAGATGTTCGCATCCTGGCTTCGACCCGCAACTGGTTGCGTTACAAGTTACCGAAACGTTTGGTGCGTTGGGACACAAAGCCGGTTTGTATCGGCCAGAAACAAAAATGGTTTCTACTGCAGTTGGTGGGCAACGATTCAGATATCAATATGCAAACCAGCAGTACGCCGGAATTTGATGGCTGGCGTTGGGTGAGCTATTGGTATCCTGTTCGTCAGGTCGTGTCATTTAAACGCGATGTTTACCGTAGGGTGATGAAAGAGTTCGCAAGTGTTGTCATGCAGCTTCAGGAGATCCCGCCTAAGCCGCAGAGCGCACCTGCCTGGCGACGTAAAAGAGGTTAAGCTACGCAAATCATGCTCACCCGCTTGCGAGAAATAGTCGAGAAGGTGGCCAGTGCGCCGCGTCTGAATGAGGCGCTGAACATTCTGGTTACCGACATCTGTCTTGCGATGGAGACCGAAGTCTGTTCGGTGTATCTGGCCGACCACGATCGGCGTTGCTATTACCTGATGGCGACCCGTGGTTTGAAAAAGCCACGTGGACGCACCGTAACGCTCGCGTTTGATGAAGGTATCGTTGGTCTGGTTGGGCGACTCGCCGAACCTATCAACCTTGCCGACGCGCAAAAACACCCCAGCTTTAAATATATCCCCTCCGTAAAAGAAGATCGTTTCCGCGCCTTCCTGGGTGTGCCGATTATTCAGCGCCGTCAGCTGCTTGGTGTGCTGGTGGTACAGCAGCGTGAGTTGCGTCAGTACGATGAAAGCGAAGAGTCTTTCCTCGTCACACTGGCCACGCAGATGGCCGCGATCCTCTCCCAGTCCCAGTTGACGGCACTGTTTGGTCAGTACCGCCATACGCGTATTCGCGCGCTTCCGGCGTCGCCGGGCGTCGCTATCGCCGAAGGCTGGATGGATGCCACTCTGCCGTTGATGGAGCAAGTGTACGAAGCCTCAACGCTTGATGAAGCGCTTGAGCGTGAGCGTCTCACCGCCGCGCTGGAAGAGGCGTCGAATGAGTTTCGTCGCTACAGCAAGCGCTTTGCCGCTGGGGCGCAAAAAGAGACGGCGGCCATTTTTGACCTTTACTCGCACCTTCTCTCCGATGCACGTCTGCGCCGCGAGCTTTTTGACGAAGTCGACAAAGGTGCGGTTGCGGAGTGGGCGGTTAAAAAGGTCATCGAAAAATTTGCCGAGCAGTTTGCGGCACTGACCGACGGTTACCTGAAAGAGCGGGCCGGTGATTTACGCGCCCTGGGGCAGCGTTTACTGTTCCATCTTGATGACACTATTCAGGGCGCGAATGCCTGGCCAAAACGTTTTGTGCTGGTTGCCGATGAACTCTCCGCGACAACGCTGGCTGAACTGCCTCATGACCGCCTGGCGGGCGTGGTGGTACGTGATGGCGCGGCGAACTCGCACGCGGCCATTATGGTGCGCGCGCTGGGAATTCCCACCGTTATGGGGGCGGATATCCAGCCATCGGTGCTGCACCGACGCACCCTGGTGGTCGACGGTTATCGCGGTGAGCTGTTGGTTGATCCTGAGCCGGTTCTGCTTCAGGAATACCAGCGCCTTATCAGCGAAGAGAATGAATTAAGCAAGCTGGCAGAGGATGACGTTAATCTGCCCGCGCAGCTCAAAAGCGGCGAGCGAATCAAAGTCATGCTCAACGCAGGTTTAAGCCCCGAGCATGAAGAGAAGCTCGGCAGCCGCATCGACGGTATCGGCTTATACCGCACCGAAATCCCGTTCATGCTGCAAAGTGGCTTTCCCTCTGAAGAGGAGCAGGTCGCGCAGTATCAGGGCATGCTGCAGATGTTTAACGACAAACCGGTCACCCTGCGCACCCTTGATGTCGGGGCAGATAAACAGCTGCCGTACATGCCGATCAGTGAGGAAAACCCGTGCCTGGGCTGGCGTGGGATACGCATTACGCTCGATCAGCCTGAGATCTTCCTGATCCAGGTGCGTGCCATGCTGCGCGCGAATGCGGCGACGGGTAACCTCAGCATTTTACTGCCGATGGTCACCAGCATTGATGAGATTGACGAGGCGCGGCGTCTGATTGAGCGTGCCGGTCGTGAAGTCGAAGAGATGATTGGCTATGCGATCCCCAAACCACGAATTGGGGTGATGCTTGAAGTGCCGTCAATGGTCTTTATGCTGCCGCAGCTGGCTAACCGTGTCGACTTTATCTCGGTCGGTACCAATGACCTGACGCAGTATATTCTGGCCGTCGACCGTAACAACACGCGTGTTGCCAGCATCTATGACAGCCTGCACCCTGCGATGATCCGGGCGTTAGCGATGATCGCGCGAGAAGCCGAACAGCACGATATTGATTTGCGCCTGTGTGGTGAAATGGCCGGGGATTCGATGTGCGTTGCAATCCTGATTGGGCTGGGGTACCGCCACCTCTCCATGAACGGCCGTGCGGTTGCCCGCGTGAAGTACCTGCTGCGGCATATCGATATTGAGGATGCCCGCGAGCTGGCTGAACGCAGTCTTGAAGCGCAGCTGGCCGCCGAAGTGCGTCATCAGGTGGCTGCCTTCATGGAACGACGCGGTATGGGCGGCCTGATTCGCGGCGGTCGCTAATACGTACTTTTCTCCTCACTCCGTCCTCGTCCTTTGTGACAGGGCGGAGGTGAGGATATAACACACTCCTCTATACACATCTTTTACATCTCTGGCGCATCCTCCGCGTCCGCCTTATGCTATGATTCGCAACTTTGGAGCCTCTGCTAACAGCAGAATCGCATTTCTACCGCTGTCCACTTTCAGCGGAATAACAACATCTTGTGGTGACAGATGAACAGTGGTTATCTGCATTTTCCGGAATTTGATCCGGTCATTTTCTCAATAGGACCTGTTTCGCTTCACTGGTACGGTCTGATGTACCTGGTCGGCTTCATTTTTGCCATGTGGCTTGCTGGCCGTCGCGCCAGTCGTCCCGGCAGTGGCTGGACCAAAAACGAGGTCGAGAACCTGCTGTATGCAGGCTTCCTTGGCGTGTTCCTGGGCGGCCGTATTGGGTATGTTCTGTTCTATAACCTCCCGGTATTCCTGAACGATCCACTCTACCTGTTCCGCGTCTGGGATGGCGGCATGTCCTTCCACGGCGGGCTGATTGGTGTGATCCTGGTGATGGTGATTTTTGCCAAACGCACCAAGCGCAACTTCTTCCAGGTGTCAGATTTTATCGCGCCACTGATCCCGTTTGGTCTGGGAGCAGGACGTCTGGGCAACTTTATCAATGGTGAGCTCTGGGGGCGTGTCGACCCGAGTGTCTCCTTTACCATGCTATTCCCGGGCTCGCGTGCAGAGGACATGGCGCTGCTGCCGTCTCATCCTGAGTGGCAATCCCTGTTCGATACTTACGGTGTTCTGCCGCGCCACATGTCTCAGCTTTACGAGCTGGCGCTGGAAGGTGTGGTGCTGTTTATCATCCTGAATCTGTTTATCCGTAAACCGCGTCCGATGGGGTCTGTCTCCGGTCTGTTCCTGATTGGCTACGGTGCATTCCGTATCATCGTCGAGTTCTTCCGCCAGCCGGATGCACAGTTCACCGGCGAATGGGTACAGTACATCAGCATGGGGCAGATCCTCTCCATTCCGATGATTGTCGCGGGTGTCATTATGATGATTTGGGCGTATCGTCGTCGTCCACAGCAACAACTTTCCTGAGGAACCATGAAACAGTATCTTGAACTGATGAAAAAAGTGCTCGATGAGGGCACGCCGAAAAATGACCGTACCGGTACCGGCACGCTCTCCATTTTTGGCCACCAGATGCGCTTCAATCTGCAGGAAGGTTTTCCGCTGGTGACGACAAAGCGCTGCCACCTGCGCTCGATCATTCATGAACTGCTCTGGTTCCTGCAAGGCGATACCAACGTTGCGTATCTGCATGATAACAACGTCTCTATCTGGGACGAATGGGCAGATGAAAACGGCAACCTGGGCCCGGTGTACGGTAAGCAGTGGCGCGCATGGCCTACGCCGGATGGCCGCCATATTGACCAGATCACCACCGTGATGAACCAGCTGAAAAACGATCCGGACTCGCGCCGTATTATCGTTTCCGCCTGGAACGTCGGCGAGCTGGATAAAATGGCTCTGGCACCGTGCCATGCGTTCTTCCAGTTCTATGTGGCAGACGGCAAGCTCTCCTGCCAGCTCTATCAGCGCTCCTGCGACGTGTTCCTCGGCCTGCCGTTCAACATTGCCAGCTATGCGCTGTTAGTGCATATGATGGCGCAGCAGTGCGATCTGGAAGTGGGCGATTTCGTCTGGACCGGTGGGGATACCCATCTCTACAGCAACCATATGGAACAGACGCATCTCCAGTTGACCCGCGAACCGTGCGCCTTGCCTAAGCTGATTATCAAACGCAAACCGGAATCCATTTTTGATTACCGCTTTGACGATTTTGAGATTGAGGGTTATGACCCTCATCCAGGCATCAAAGCGCCCGTCGCTATCTGAGGCTGTCAATCCTGACATAACCGGTGCTGTTTAGCGCCGGTTTTTTTTCGCCTTCTTCCCGCTTTCCGACGCGTTATCCAGAATGTATGCAACGCACTGCAACCGCTTAACTTTCCTTGATAAGGGCTCGTAAAACGGTCATCCGTTGCTCGTCAATTCCAGGCCATTTCGCCACACTCCCGGCATGAAAAAAGAGAACGGTTTTACGCTTATCGAAACCCTGGTGGCTATCTCGCTGGTGGTCATTCTCAGCGCCTCCGGGCTATATGGCTGGGACAACTGGCAACGGCAGCAACGGCTCTGGCAAACCGCCGGGCAGGTGCGTGATTACCTGGTCTTTCTGCGTAATGACGCAAACCGGCACAACCGTGACCACCAGGTCACACTGCGACGCGACAGGGGCGTCACCTGTCTGATGAGCGCATTCGTGCAGGGCTGTGATAAAGGCAGTCCGTTTGTATTTATTCCCCTGTGGCCGGAGGTCACGGTAAGTGAAATAACGCCGTTATTTGGCTTCTATGGACTCAGGGATACGGCATGGGCAGGGCGAATACGCCTGCAAAGTCGTGCAGGAGAATGGCTCGTCATTGTCTCGAATGGAGGGCGAATCAGGATGTGCAATGTCACAGGAGAAGGTTCATGTCCCTAAACCAGCAGGGTTTCTCACTGATGGAAGTTCTGATTGCCACGGCGATCAGCAGTCTGTTACTGATAAGCGCCTCGCGCTTTTTACCGGGCTTGCAGCGGGCTGTTTTACAGCAATCCGGTCAGCGGGAGCTTGAGGAGGAGGTGTGGCAACGCCTTTTTTCCCTCGGCAAACAGCTTCAGCGTGCGGGGTATTGCGCCGGAAACTGTGCGGGGCAGGGACTGACGATCGGCAGACAAGGTCGCTGTGTCATTGTACGATGGGATGCAAACAGTAACGGTAACTGGGATAGCTCGTCTTCGGAAAACGACAGCACAGGTTTTCGTCTGGAATCAGGTGCACTGGAGACCCTGCATGGGGCGACCTCGTGTGAGGGTAAAGGATGGGAGAAACTCACTGACCCCAACAGGCTTCTCATCCAGCACTTTGTGGTGAGTCAAGTTGAGCATGCGGGGTTTGCCCCCCAGCTGAATATTGAAATGACCGCCCTTCGTCAGGGCGAGCAGGGGGCCCCCTGTCAGGCTTTTTATGGCGTCACGGGGTACAACCTGTGAACCGGCAGCGCGGGATGTCCTCGCTGGCGCTGGTGTTACTTTTACTGGTGTTGGGCACGCTGATCCTCACCGGCCTCAATCAGCAGCTGACCACGTTTAGCGCACTGGTGGGCGGTGAGAGCCGCTCGGTTCAACAGCAGGCATCCGTGCAGTCAGCGCTTGAATGGGGACGCGTTCAGAGCTGGTTATCTGAGCCTGAGATCCAGTGCAAAAAGGGATCGGCATGGCGAGTTTGCCTGCGGCTACTGAATGAAACGCGTGTGCTGCTTATCGCCGGGAGTGATGACCTGCTGCTATGGCGCAGAGGCGAAATCATCGACGGCAAGATTCATTTCTCGCCACACGGCTGGAGTGATTTTTGTCCGCTTAAGGAGAGTGCGTTATGCCAGCTGCCGTGAGCAGAGAAAAAGGCTTTAGCATGGTTGAGGTACTTCTGGCGATGATGCTGCTGGTGATGATTGTCACGGCACTGTCGGGTTATCAGCGGGCACTGGCGACGCGGTTCTCTATGTTTAATCAGTATCGTCAGCTCTGGCACCATGCCTGGAATCAGTCTCAGCTTTCAACAATTGCTCTCCCGGCAGGCTGGCAGGTCAGTCGGGGGCAGACAACACTCTCTGGATGTGTCAGCATCACGGTTACACTTATTTCTCCTCTGGGGCGGCGCGGCGAGATGACGCGTCTGCATTGCCCGGTTAGCCAGTAGTCGGGAGCGTCTATGTTAAGGGTCTATCACTCAAATCGTCTGGATGTGCTGGAAGCGCTGATGGAATTTATCGTTGAGCGCGAGCGGCTTGACGATCCTTTTGAGCCAGAAATGGTGCTGGTGCAGAGCACCGGTATGGCACAGTGGCTGCAGATGTCGCTTTCGCGTAAATTCGGCATTGCCGCAAATATCGATTTCCCGCTGCCCGCGAGTTTTATCTGGGAGATGTTTGTCCGCGTGTTGCCGGATATCCCGGAGCAGAGTGCCTTCAACAAGCAAAGCATGAGCTGGAAGCTGATGGCATTGCTGCCGGACATGCTGCAGCATGATGAATTCATCATGCTGCGCCACTACCTCAATGACGACACCGATAAACGCAAGCTGTTCCAGCTGGCATCACGCACCGCCGATCTCTATGACCAGTATCTGGTGTATCGCCCGGAATGGCTGACTCGCTGGGAAGCGGGCGAGCGGGTCGACGGGTTACCGGAGGCGCAAGTCTGGCAGGCGCCGCTCTGGAAAGCGCTGGTGGAACACACTGAGAAACTTGGCCAGCCGAAGTGGCACCGTGCAAACCTCTACCAGCGGTTTATCTCCATACTGGAAAACAGCGCTGAGCGACCAGCCCGGCTGCCCTCTCGCGTGTTTATCTGCGGCATCTCGGCGCTGCCACCGGTGTATTTGCAGGCGCTGAGTGCGCTGGGTAAACACATCGACATACATATCCTCTTTACCAATCCGTGTCGCCAGTACTGGGGCGACATTCAGGATGAACGCTGGCTTTCGCGGCTGGTGTCTCGCCAGAGACGACGCCTGTTTGAAGAGCGTACCGTGCCACTGTTTAAAGACAGCGCGTCTGCCGCACAGCTCTTTGATGAGCACGGCATTCAAAATCTGCCGAACCCGCTGCTTGCCTCTTGGGGAAAGCTGGGCCGTGACTACATTCATATGCTCTCAGACATCACGTCGTCAGGCGAAGGGGATGTGGATGCCTTCGTCGAGATCGCTCCGGATAGCCTGCTGCATAATATCCAGCTCGACATTCTGGATCTCGAAAACCGCGCCGTCATGGGCGTTACGGCGAAAGAATTTGAACGCAGCGACAGTAAGCGCAAGCTGGATGGCGACGATCGCAGCGTCACGATCCACGTTTGCCACAGCCCGCAGCGCGAGGTTGAAGTGCTTCACGATCAACTGCTGGCGATGCTGCAGGACGATCCTGAGCTGACGCCACGTGACATTGTGGTGATGGTGGCGGATATCGACAGTTACAGTCCTTTTATTCAGGCTGTTTTTGGGAGTGCGACAGGTGAACGCTACCTGCCGTACGCCATTTCTGACCGACGGGCCCGCCAGTCTCATCCGGCCTTGCAGGCCTTTATTACTTTGCTTTCATTACCGGATAGCCGGTTTATCTCCGAAGATGTCCTGGCATTACTGGATGTCCCAGTCCTGGCCGCACGTTTCTATATCAATGAAGAGGGGCTGCGCTACCTTCGCCAGTGGGTTAACGAGTCCGGCGTACGCTGGGGCATTGATGATGACAACGTTCAGGCGTTCGAGCTTCCTCCTACCGGCCAGCACACCTGGCGGTTTGGCCTGACGCGTATGCTGCTGGGCTATGCGATGGAAAGCAGCCAGGGCGAGTGGAATGAAGTCCTGCCCTACGATGAGTCCAGCGGGTTGATCGCTGAGCTGGTCGGTCATTTAGCTTCCCTGCTGATGCAACTTAACCGCTGGCGGCTCGAGTTGATGCAGCCGCGTCCACTGGATGCGTGGCTCCCGGTATGCAGGGCGTTGCTCAATGATTTCTTCCTGCCGGACAGTGATACCGAAGCCGCTATGGCGCTCATTGAAACGCAGTGGCAGGCAATCGTCGAAGAGGGCGTGAGTTCCCACTATAACGAGGCTATCCCGTTGTCATTGCTGCGCGATGAGCTGACGCAACGGCTCGATCAGGAGCGAATTAGCCAGCGTTTCCTGGCAGGCCCAATCAATATTTGCACCCTGATGCCAATGCGTTCTATCCCGTTCAAAGTGGTGTGCCTGCTCGGAATGAATGACGGTATTTATCCACGCGCCCTGGCGCCGCTGGGTTTTGATCTGATGAGTGCGAATCCAAAGCGGGGCGATCGTAGCCGTCGTGACGATGACCGCTATCTCTTCCTTGAGGCGCTCATTTCGGCTCAACGTCAGCTGTATATCAGCTATATCGGCCGCTCTATCCAGGACAACAGCGAGCGCTTTCCTTCTGTTCTGGTGCAGGAACTGGTGGATTATATCGGGCAGAGCCACTATCTGGCGGGGGATGAAGCCCGTAACTGTGATGAAAGTGCGCAGCGAGTGAAAGCGCATATCACCCGCTTCCATAGCCGCATGCCGTTTGACCCGGTGAACTACGTGGTCAGCGATCATCAGAGCTATGCCCACGAATGGCTGCCTGCGGCGAAAAAAGAGGGGAGAGCGCATACCGATTTCATTCAGGAGCTTGATCCTCGCCCGATAGACACCCTGACCTTTGAACAGCTTCAGCGGTTTTGGGGGCATCCGGTACGCGCTTTCTTCCAGCAACGGTTGCAGGTCAATTTCCGTTCTGAAGAGAGTGAAATTCCTGATGCAGAGCCGTTTACGCTGGAAGGGCTGGAGCGGTATCAGTTAAACCTGCAGCTGCTGAACGCGCTGGTTGAAGAGGAAGATGCCGACAAGCTTTACCGCCGCTACCGTGCTGCGGGGCAGTTACCCTACGGGGCGTTCGGAGAAATTGTCTGGGAGGCGCAGCGCCAGGAGATGGAATCTCTGGCAGAACGCGTGAGGGAATGCCGGCAACCCGGAACCAGTCTTGAAATCGATCTCAACTGCCAGGGTGTGCAGCTCACGGGCTGGCTAACTCAGGTACAGCCGGATGGGCTCCTGCGCTGGCGTCCTTCCATGCTTAGCGTTTCACAAGGTTTGCAACTCTGGCTCGAACATCTTGTCTACAGTGCTGGCGGCCATAAAGGCGAAAGCCGTATTTTTGTCCGCAAAGAGGGCGAATGGCGCTTTCCGCCGATGGACGCAGAGCAGGCGTTACGTTATTTATCCTTGTACGTTGAAGGCTATCTGCGGGGAATGAATAAACCGCTCCTGCTACTGCCCGAGAGCGGTGGCGCCTGGATAAAAGCTTGTTATGACGCACAGAATGATGCCATGTTAACGGATGACGCTTCACTGCAGAAAGCACGGAGTAAATTCATGCAGGCGTATGAAGGTAACATGATGGTGCGCGGCGAAGGTGAGGATGTCTGGTATCAACGTTTATGGCGAACGCTTGAGCCTGAATACTTCGAGGCTATCACGGAAGAAGCACAACGCTACCTGTTACCGTTGTTCAAATTTAATCAGTCCTGAACGCTGTATAAAAATTGCGCAGCATGGGGTGTTCATTTATGATGCACTTCTTATCACGGACTGATGTACCCAAAGAAAGAGATGTTGGTGAGTCCAGCACGCAGTTTGTTAATGATGTAGCCGTGATAAAGAGGTCGTAATGCCAGGCAGCACCTTGTTCAAAGCGTTTGTTTTGTTTGTCGCCCTTTGGGCACCTTTCACTCAGGCAGGCTCCGGTTGGCAACCCATTCAGGAAACTATCCGTAAGAGCGAAAAAGATACCCGTCAGTATCAGGCTATTCGCCTTGATAACGGGATGACTGTGCTGCTGGTTTCCGATCCGCAGGCGGTAAAATCCCTGTCGGCACTGGTGGTGCCGGTTGGGTCGCTGGAAGATCCGGAAGCCCACCCTGGGCTTGCACACTATCTGGAACATATGACGCTTATGGGTTCCAAAAAATACCCACAGCCAGATAGCCTGTCCGAATTTCTCAAAATGCATGGCGGCAGCCACAACGCCAGCACGGCGCCGTACCGTACAGCCTTCTATCTCGAAGTAGAGAATGATGCGCTGGGAGGTGCAGTGGATCGTCTGGCGGATTCTATCGCGGCTCCCCTGCTGGATAAAAAATACGCTGACCGCGAACGCAATGCCGTTAATGCTGAACTGACCCTTGCCCGTACGCGAGACGGGATGCGCATGGCGCAGGTGAGTGCAGAAACCATTAACCCGGCGCACCCCGGATCGCGTTTTTCCGGTGGTAACCTGGAGACGCTGAGCGATAAACCGAACAGCCCGGTGCTGGATGCCCTGCATGCCTTTCGCGATAAATACTACTCCGCCAATCTGATGAAAGCGGTCATCTACAGCAACAAACCGTTGCCTGAGCTGGCAAGCATGGCGGCACAGACGTTTGGCCGGGTACCGAATAAAAATATCGACCTGCCGCAGATAAACGTTCCTGTGGTCACGGACGCGCAAAAAGGGATCGTTATCCACTACGTTCCTGCACTGCCGCGTAAAGTGTTACGCGTTGAGTTCCGCATTGATAACAATACGGCGCAGTTTCGCAGCAAAACCGATGAACTGGTCACCTACCTGATTGGCAACCGTAGCCCGGGTACACTTTCTGACTGGCTGCAAAAACAAGGGCTGGTGGAAGGTATTCGTGCCGACTCCGATCCGGTTGTGAACGGCAACAGCGGCGTGCTGGCGATCTCCGCCACCCTGACTGACAAAGGTCTGGCTCACCGTGATGACGTCGTGGCGGCTATCTTCAGCTACCTCTCTTTGCTGTGCGATAAAGGCGTCGATAAACGCTACTTTGATGAACTGGCGCACGTGCTGGATCTCGATTTCCGTTATCCGTCTATTACCCGCGACATGGATTACGTTGAGTGGCTGGCGGATACCATGATCCGTGTGCCGGTGGAACATACCCTCGACGCGGTCAATATTGCCGACCAGTATGACGCCGACGCGGTAAAAGCCCGCCTGGCGATGATGACGCCGCAGAATGCCCGCGTCTGGTATATCAGCCCGAACGAACCGCATAACAAAATGGCCTATTTTGTCGATGCCCCTTATCAGGTGGATAAAATCAGTGACCAGACCTTCGCCGACTGGCAGAAAAAGGCCGGTGAGATCGCGCTTAAATTGCCGGAGCTGAACCCCTACATTCCGGATGATTTCTCGCTGATTAAAACCACGAAAGCCTATCCGCACCCGGAACTTATCGTTGATGAGCCGACGCTGCGCGTGGTGTATACGCCAAGCCGCTATTTCGCGAGTGAACCGAAAGCCGATGTGAGCGTGGTTCTGCGTAACCCAAAAGCAATGAACAGCGCTAAAAATCAGGTGATGTTTGCGCTCAATGACTATCTTGCCGGTATCGCACTCGATCAGCTTAGCAATCAGGCGGCCGTCGGCGGGATAAGCTTCTCGACCAACGCCAATAACGGTCTGATGGTCAATGCCAACGGCTACACCCAGCGTCTGCCGCAGCTGTTCCAGGCGTTACTGGAAGGTTATTTCAGCTATACCCCGACGGAAGAGCAACTTGAGCAGGCCAAATCCTGGTATGCGCAGATGATGGATTCTGCCGAGAAGGGTAAAGCGTATGACCTGGCGCTCATGCCGACGCAAATGCTTTCGCAAATTCCCTATTTCCAGCGCGAAGATCGCCGGGCGCTGCTGCCCTTTATCACCTTAAAAGATGTGCTGGTGTATCGTGATGCGCTGAAAACGAACACGCGACCGGAGTTCCTTATCGTCGGAAACATGAGTGACGTACAGGCTAAAACACTGGCAGAAAATGTCCGTACGCAGCTTGGTTCGAAGGGCGATGAGTGGTGCCGCAATCAGGACGTACTGGTTGAGAAAAAACAGAATGTGATTTTTGAAAAGGCGGGTAACAGCACGGATTCTGCCCTGGCCGCTGTGTTTGTACCCACGGGTTATGATGAATTCACCAGTACCGCGCAGAGTGCGGTGCTGGGGCAGATTATTCAGCCGTGGTTCTACAACCAGCTGCGTACAGAAGAGCAGCTTGGTTACGCGGTCTTTGCCTTCTCCATGAACGTAGGTCGCCAGTGGGGGCTGGGCTTCCTGCTGCAAAGCAGTGATAAACAGCCTGCTTATCTCTGGCAGCGTTATCAGGCATTTTTCCCACAGGCGGAAGCGAAGCTGCGGGCGATGAAGCCGGAGGAGTTTGCTCAGATTCAGCAGGCCGTCATCGCGCAGGTGATGCAGCCGCCGCAGACGCTGGGTGAAGAAGCATCACAACTGAGCAAAGATTTTGATCGCGGTAATCTGAAATTTGATTCGCGTGATAAAGTAGTGGCCGAGATAAAACAGCTGACGCCGCAGAAGGTTGCTGATTTCTTCCACCAGGCGGTGGTTAAACCGCAGGGAATGGCGATTCTGTCGCAGGTTTCCGGTAGTCAGAACGGGAAAACGGACTACGTTAACCCGAAAGGCTGGACGATCTGGAAGAGCGTCAGCGCGCTGCAGCAATCTATGCCCTGGAGTAAGAAAGAATGACCGATACCGCTGAGCCCCTTAATCCCTTACGTTTACCTCTACAGGGTGAACGATTGATTGAAGCCTCAGCGGGAACGGGAAAAACCTTCACCATTGCCGCGCTCTATCTGCGTCTTCTGTTAGGGCTTGGTGGTAACGCCGCTTTTCCACGTCCGTTAAGCGTGGAAGAGCTGCTGGTGGTCACCTTCACCGAGGCCGCTACCGCTGAGCTGCGCGGTCGTATTCGTGCCAATATTCATGAGCTGCGCATCGCCTGCCTGCGCCAGACCACGGATAACCCTCTCTACGCCAGCCTTCTTGAAGAGATTGCAGATAAGCAACAGGCCGCCCAGTGGCTGCTGTTGGCGGAACGGCAGATGGACGAAGCGTCCGTTTTCACCATTCATGGTTTTTGTCAGCGCATGCTGAGCCTGAATGCGTTTGAATCCGGAATGCTGTTTGAACAGCAGCTCATTGAAGATGAATCAGTGCTTCGCTATCAGGCCTGTGCGGATTTCTGGCGTCGCCACTGCTACCCTTTATCGCGCGATATCGCTGAAGCGGTCCATGCGTTGTGGAAAGGTCCCGAAGAGCTTCTTCGCGCTATCGACCGTTATCTTCAGGGCGAAGCGCCGGTTATCAAATCTCCGCCACCTGCTGACGAAACGCTGGCTTCACGGCATGAAAAGATTGTCGGAAAAATTGCTGCGCTCAAGCAAAAATGGAATGAGTCTGTCGGTGAGATTGAGGCGATCATCGAAAACTCCGGGATTGACCGACGTAAATTTAACCGCGGCAACCAGGGTAAATGGATCGAGAAGATCAGCGCCTGGGCGCAGGAAGAGACGCGCGGTTATCAGCTTCCGGATGCACTGGAGAAATTCTCGCAGCGTTTTTTGATTGAGCGGACTAAAGCCGACGGCATTGTGCCTGAGCATCCTCTGTTTGTTGCGATTGAATCGCTGCTCGCTGAGCCACTCACGCTCAATGACCTGATGATCACCCGCGCCATGACGGAAATTCGCGAAGCCGTATCACGTGAGAAACGTCGCCGTGGCGAACTGGGTTTTGACGATATGTTGAGCCGCCTTGATGCGGCGCTGTGCAGTGAAAACGGCGAAGCCCTTGCCTGCGCGATCCGTACCCGCTTCCCGGTAGCGATGATTGACGAATTTCAGGATACGGACCCTCAGCAGTACCGTATTTTCCGCCGCATCTGGCGACAACAGCCCGACACCGCGCTGTTGTTAATCGGCGATCCGAAACAGGCCATTTACGCCTTCCGCGGTGCGGATATTTTCACCTACATGAAGGCCCGCAGTGAGGTAGAGGCGCACTATACGCTGGATACCAACTGGCGCTCTTCCCCGGGCATGGTGCAAAGCGTCAATGCGCTGTTTAGCCGCATGGATACGGCGTTTATGTTCCGTGAGATCCCCTTTCAGCCGGTAAAGTTTGCCGCAAAAAACCGCTCGCTGCGTTTTGAATTCAACGGGGTGACGCAGCCCGCCATGAACTTCTGGCTGCTGGACGGTGAAGGCTGTGGCGTCGCGGACTATCAAAATGCCATGGCCCAGCATTGTGCCGCGCAGATCCGTGACTGGCTCAGCGCTGGTGCGCGTGGCGAGGCGCTGTTGTGGAAGGAAAATGAGTCAGCCCCCGTGAAGGCGTCTGATATCACGGTGTTGGTGCGCAGTCGTCAGGAGGCGTCGCTGATCCGCGATGCGCTTACCCTGCTGAACATCCCGTCCGTGTACCTCTCAAACCGTGACAGCGTTTTTGAAACTCTGGAAGCACAGGAAATGCTGTGGCTGCTTCAGGCCGTGCTGTCCCCGGAGCGCGAAAGTACGCTTCGCAGCGCACTAGCCAGCGCAATGCTCGGTCTGAACGCCCGTGACATTGATGCACTCAATAATGACGAAGCCGCATGGGATGCGGTCGTCGAAGAGTTCGTTCACTACCGTGAGCGATGGCAGAAGCGCGGTGTGATGGCGATGGTGCGCGAGCTCATGGCGAAGCGACACCTTGCGGAGAATATGCTCGCGACAGCAGGCGGTGAACGCCGTCTGACCGACATTTTACATATCAGTGAGCTGTTGCAGGAGGCGGGCACGCAGCTTGAAAGCGAACATGCTCTGGTGCGCTGGCTGGCGCAACAGATTGCCGACCCAAACAGCAACGCCTCCAGCCAGCAGATGCGTCTTGAGAGTGATAAACATCTGGTACAGATCGTCACGATTCACAAGTCGAAAGGACTGGAGTATCCGCTGGTCTGGCTGCCGTTTATCGCCAATTACCGCGTGCAGGATCAGGCCTTTTACCACGATCGCGAATCGTTCGACGCGGTGCTCGATCTCAGTAAAGCGGAGTCCAGCGTTGAGCTGGCCGAGGCCGAACGTCTGGCGGAAGATTTACGCCTGCTCTACGTGGCATTGACCCGTTCGGTCTGGCACTGCAGCCTGGGCGTGGCGCCGCTGTTCCGCCGTCGTGGCGACAAGTCGGGGGAGAGCGATTTCCACCTGAGCGCGCTGGGGCGACTCATTCAGCTCGGCGAGCCCAAAGATGCTGCCGGGCTGCGCCAGTGCATCGAGTCGCTGTGCGGCGAGCATGTTGCCCTGCACATTCCGTCGCCACCCGATAACAGCCGCTGGCAGATGCCGGACTGGCGGGAATCTAAACTGGAAGCCCGGCAGATTCTGCGCACCATTGCCGACGACTGGCGCGTTACCAGCTACTCCGGGTTACAGCAGCACGGGCAGAGCATTGCGCAGGACCTGATGCCAAAGCTGGATATTGATGCCGCCGGAGCCGGTAGCGTGCCGGTTGAGCCTGCGCTTACGCCGCATCAATTTCCACGCGGCGCGTCACCGGGAACTTTTTTGCATAGCCTGTTCGAAGAGCTGGATTTTACCCAGCCTGTCTCTGACGAATGGGTCCTGAAGATGTTACAGAGTGGGGGCTATGATGCACAATGGCAGCCGGTCCTCACCGAGTGGATCCGCGCTATTCTGCACGCCCCGCTCACGGCCGAGGGCCTCTCTCTCAGCCAGTTGACCGCCAAAGATAAACAGGTGGAGATGGAGTTTTACCTTCCCATCGCCAGCCCGCTGCGGGCTGACGCGCTTGATGCGGTGATCCGCGAGTATGACCCGTTGTCCGCCGGTTGCCCGCCGCTGAACTTCCGCCAGGTACAGGGGATGTTAAAAGGCTTTATCGACCTGGTTTTCCGTCACGAAGGGCGCTACTACCTGCTGGATTACAAATCAAACTGGCTGGGTGAGAACAGCGAAGCCTACACCCAGCAGGCGATGGCATCCGCCATGCAAATGCATCGCTACGATCTGCAGTACCAGCTCTATACTCTGGCGCTGCATCGTTATCTGCGCCACCGCATTGCTGACTACCGTTACGAAGAGCACTTTGGTGGGGTGATTTACCTTTTCCTGCGCGGTGTGGATGCGGCTGACCCGCGTTCAGGCATCTTTAGCACACGCCCACATGCGGCACTGATCGAGAAAATGGATAACTTATTTGCAGCTAACACGGAGGAAGTGGCATGACGATGCAGGAATTGTTGCTGGAAGCGGTAGAACAGCGACTACTGCGCCACCTGGACGTACAGTTCGCCATGATGGTGTCAGGTGATGAGCCTGCCGTGATGCTCGCCGCTGCCATCCTGAGTAAAGACGCAGGGGAAGGGCACGTTTGCCTGCCGCTTTCGCGTCTGGCGATGGATGAGAAAATGCCCGCGGCCCTGCAGTCCTGCTTTGCTCTGCTGGGAGAATCCGTGGACTGGCCGACGGTGTTGCACCGTTCGCCTGCCGTCAGCGCAGCCGATAGCCAGACACCCATGATCCTGACGGGCGATCGTTTGTATCTCAACCGACTGTGGCGTAATGAACTGGCGGTCGCGCGTTTTTTCAGCGAGACCAATGCGCCTCTTCCCTGCGATGAAGCCCAACTGCGGCAAACGCTGGATACCTTGTTTACCTCTGTTGAGGCGACTGACTGGCAGAAAGTGGCGGCGGCCGTGGCCTTAACACGGCGGATCTCCGTCATCTCTGGCGGCCCGGGAACCGGTAAAACCACCACCGTGGCCAAACTGCTTGCCGCCCTGATTCAGTTATCAGGTGAGCAAAAGTGCCGTATTCGTCTGGCGGCCCCTACCGGCAAAGCGGCGGCGCGCCTGACCGAGTCGTTAGGTGGTGCGCTGCAGAAGTTGCCACTCACCGGGGAGCAGCTTGCCCTTTTCCCAAACGAAGCCAGCACGCTGCACCGGCTGCTGGGCGCTCAGCCGGGAAGCCAGCGTCTGCGCTATCACGCCGGTAACCCGTTGCACCTGGATGTGCTGGTGGTGGATGAGGCGTCGATGATCGACCTGACGATGATGGCGCGGTTGATTGATGCTCTGCCAGCGCACGCCCGCGTCATTTTCCTGGGCGATCGCGACCAGCTTGCCTCGGTGGAAGCCGGGGCGGTGCTGGGAGATATCTGCACTTATGCAAGCCTGGGATATACCGCTGAACGCGCTGAGGAGCTGTCCCGTCTGACCGGCTGTTCGCTCGCCAGTGAAAACCATTCCCTTGCGGGGGCGCTGCGCGACAGCCTGTGCCTGCTGCAAAAAAGCTACCGTTTCGGCAGCGACTCGGGCATCGGCCAGCTGGCTTCGGCTGTGAACAGAGGCGACCGGCACACGACCTGTGCGGTATTTGACGGTCAATTCACCGATATCGAGAAAAAATCGCTGCAAACCGGGGAAGAGTATCAGGCGATGCTTGATGACGCCCTGCAGGGGTATCAGCATTTCCTGACGGGTGTACAACAGCAATGCACGCCGGCACAGGCGCTCGCCGCCTTTGGCGAGTATCAGCTACTGTGCGCACTGAGGGAAGGGCCATTTGGCGTAAGCGGTCTGAACGACAGGTTCGAACAGCTCCTGGGCCAGAAACGCAAAATCCACCGCACCCCGCACTCGCGCTGGTATGAGGGACGCCCGGTGATGATCGCCCGCAACGATAGCGCGCTGGGGCTGTTTAACGGGGATATCGGGATTGCCCTCGATCGTGGACTGGGGCTGCGCGTCTGGTTCCAGATGCCGGATGGAAGCGTGAAATCCGTTCAGCCCAGCCGTCTGCCTGAACATGAAACGGCCTGGGCAATGACGGTGCATAAGTCTCAGGGCTCCGAGTTCAACCATGCGGCGCTGATCCTGCCGACTCAGCTTTCGCCCGTCATTACCCGCGAACTGATTTATACCGCCATTACGCGCGCGCGTCAGCGCCTGTCACTGTATGCCGATGAGCGCGTACTGCTACAGGCGATTGCCACCCGCACGGAACGTCGAAGCGGCCTGAGCGCGATATTTGAATCCCTTTAAGCGATAGCCCCCACCGGGTGGTGAGGGCTTCGTATTATCCCAGATCGGCCATCAGCACTTTTGACCGGCGCTGATAGTTGTACATCTCTTTCTTACTCTCCGGCAGTGATTCAATGTCCACCGGTGTAAATCCGCGCTCCTGGAACCAGTGAATGCTGCGTGTAGTCAACACGAACAGCTTGTTCAGCCCCATCTGACGCGCCTGAGCCGCCACGCGCTCAAGCAGCATTTCACCCCGTGAAGAGCTCCGGTAGTCAGGATGCACCGCCACGCAGGCCATTTCTCCGATCTGCTCTTCCGGGAACGGGTAGAGAGCGGCGCAGGCAATGGTCAGGTTATCGCGCTGAATAATGGTGAATTTGTCGATCTCCATCTCCAGCTGTTCGCGGGAGCGCCGAACCAGAATGCCCTGCTGTTCCAGTGGGCGAATCAGCTCCAGAATTCCGCCGATATCATTGATGGTGGCGCGACGGATCTGCTCCGCGCTCTCCATCACAATCTGGGTGCCGATACCATCGCGGGAGAACAGTTCCTGCAGCAGGGCACCGTCTTCCTGATAGCTGATCAGGTGGCTACGGCGTACGCCGCTGCGGCAGGCCTTCACGGCACCGCGCAAAAAACGCACGGTACCCGAGTGGTAATCCCCTTCGGCTTCCAGCGCTTCCACGCGAGCCTGGGCCTCATTCGGGAAGAGCTCTGGCACAATCACCCCTTCATCATTCACGACGCCCTGGGAAGAGCAAAACCCAATCATTTTCTCCGCCTTCAGCTTGATGGCCAACTGAGTGGCAATCTCTTCTGAGGTGAGGTTAAAGCTTTCACCGGTCACGGACACTGCTACAGGCCCCATCAGCACGATGGCACCGCTGTCCAGCTGGCGGTGAATGGCCTCTTCATCGATACGACGAATACGTCCGCTATGGCAATAGTCCACGCCATCGTCCACGCCGAGAGGCTGAGCGATGATAAAATTGCCGCTCACAACGTTGATGTGCGCGCCCTGCAGCGGTGTGTTGTTAAGGCTCATCGACAGGCGAGCGGTGATATCCAGCTGCAGCAGACCCGCCGCCTGTTTCACCAGCTCAAGGGTTTTCGCATCCGTGACGCGGGTATGTTTATGGTAAATCGGCTCGTGGTGATGCGCGGCCAGGTTGGCATCAATCTGCGGGCGCGCGCCATACACCACAACCAGGCGGATCCCGAGGCTGTGCAGCAGGCCAATGTCATTGACGATGCTGGAAAAGTTTTCATGCTCAATGGCTTCGCCGCCGAGCATGATGACAAACGTTTTTCCCCGATGGGCGTTGATATAGGGAACAGAATGGCGGAATCCCTGGACCAGTTCGGTTCTACGTTCCTTCACCATGACACAACCCTTAATGAATGTTTATTCGTAATTTCCGTATTTTTATTCGATTGTGGCCGTGTGTGCAAGCCTAAATTTTCTGCGACCCACAGAAATTGATAAGTAATCCGTGCGTTAGCGTATGAATGTTTACCCTTTTATAGATGACAGTTTATGCGTCATTCGTTAAAGTTTTCGGTCAATTTAGCGATTTTGTAAATCAATCACTTTTCTTGCTCGGGAGAAGCATGTCGGGATCCAATTCAGCAATAAGCCGTCGCCGGTTGTTAAAAGGGGCAGGGGCGATGTGGTTGCTTAGCGTCAGCCAGGTGGGTCTTGCCGCCACCAGTCAGGTGGTGGCGGTGCGCGTCTGGCCGTCGTCGACCTATACACGCGTTACGGTAGAATCCAATCGGGTGCTGAAATATAAGCAATTTGCTCTCAGCAATCCTGAACGTGTGGTGGTGGATCTCGAAGGTGTTAACCTCAACTCTGTGCTTAAGGGAATGGCGGCGCAGATCCGCGGCGACGATCCGTTTATCAAATCGGCGCGAGTGGGTCAGTTTGATCCGCAAACCGTGCGCATGGTGTTTGAGCTGAAGCAAAACGTTAAACCGCAGCTGTTTGCCCTGGCGCCTGTTGCGACGTTTAAAGAGCGTCTGGTCATGGATCTCTATCCGGCGAATGCGACGGATATTCAGGATCCGCTGCTGGCATTACTGGAAGACTACAACCAGGGCAACCTGGAGAAGCAGGTGCCACCGGCCCAGAGCGGTCCGCAGCCCGGAAAAGCAGGGCGCGATCGCCCGATTGTGATCATGCTAGATCCTGGCCATGGCGGCGAAGACTCGGGCGCAGTGGGGAAATATCGTACCCGGGAAAAAGATGTGGTGCTGCAAATCGCCCGCCGGCTGAAGGCGTTGATCGATAAAGAAGGCAATATGCGCGCCTACATGACGCGAAACGAAGATGTCTTTATTCCACTGAAAGTCCGCGTGGCGAAAGCCCAGAAGCAGCGTGCAGACTTGTTCGTCTCGATCCATGCCGATGCGTTTACCAGCCGCCAGCCGAGCGGTTCGTCGGTGTTTGCGCTCTCGACTAAAGGGGCAACCAGCACCGCCGCAAGATTCCTGGCTGACTCTCAGAACGCCTCGGACCTGATTGGCGGCGTGAGCAAAAGTGGCGACCGCTATGTCGACCACACCATGTTTGATATGGTGCAGTCGCTGACCATCACCGACAGCCTGAAATTTGGTAAAGCGGTGCTGGGCAAGCTAGGCAATGTTAATAAGCTGCACAAAAACAGCGTTGAACAGGCCGGGTTCGCGGTGCTGAAGGCCCCGGATATTCCGTCGATTCTGGTCGAGACCGCGTTTATCAGTAACGTGGAAGAGGAGCGTAAGCTTAGGACGGCAAAATTCCAGCAGGAAGTGGCAGAGTCGATTCTGGCAGGGATCCGGGCGTATTTCTCAGATGGGGCGACGCTGGCAAGGCTTGGGTAGTTGAGTGCGCCGGGTAAACGCCCGGCAGTTTCACACACCGCAGATACAAAAAAACACCCTGAAGGGTGTTTATTGTTTTAGAAGTGTTGGTTGCGGGGGCCGGATTTGAACCGACGACCTTCGGGTTATGAGCCCGACGAGCTACCAGGCTGCTCCACCCCGCGTCCGTCTTTCTACTCTTGTAGAAACTTACTTCTTCAAATTTGATTGGTTGCGGGGGCCGGATTTGAACCGACGACCTTCGGGTTATGAGCCCGACGAGCTACCAGGCTGCTCCACCCCGCGTCCGTCTTCCTACTGTCGTAGAAGATACTTCATCAAATTTTAATTGGTTGCGGGGGCCGGATTTGAACCGACGACCTTCGGGTTATGAGCCCGACGAGCTACCAAGCTGCTCCACCCCGCGTCCGTGGAAGCGCACTATACTCGGTTAGGTTTGTGATGCAACCCCTTTTTCACATAAATCATTAACTTTGTATGTAAATTGAACGGCGTTGCGATATTTGGACTATTTTTTGCTCAGAATTTGCCAAAGGGCATGTGATTCCGTTTCTTTAGAACAGTGGGTTTGTTATCTTCATCACGCGGTAATGGGCAACTTTAAGACGAGATATAATGAAAGGACGTTGGGCGAAGTATCTAATGACAGGGGCAATGGTAGCCATTCTTGCGGCCTGCTCTTCTAAACCGACCGATCGCGGTCAACAGTATAAAGACGGGAAGCTATCCCAGCCTTTCTCTTTAGTTAATCAACCTGATGCCGTTGGCGCACCGATCAACGCCGGAGACTTTTCCGAGCAGGTTTACCAGATCCGCAACGCGTCGCCACGTCTGTATGGCTCACAGAGCAGCGTTTATAACGCGGTACAGGACTGGCTGCGCGCGGGCGGTGATACGCGCAATATTCGCCAGTTTGGTATCGACGCCTGGCAGATGGAAGGGGCGGATAACTATGGCAACGTCCAGTTTACCGGCTACTACACCCCGGTTATCCAGGCGCGGCACACGCGTCAGGGCGAGTTCCAGTATCCCATTTACCGAATGCCGCCTAAACGCGGTCGTCTGCCGTCCCGCGCTGAGATCTACTCCGGTGCGCTGAGCGAAAACTACGTTCTGGCCTACAGCAACTCGCTGATGGACAACTTCATCATGGATGTTCAGGGCAGCGGCTATATCGACTTTGGCGATGGCTCCCCCCTGAACTTCTTCAGTTATTCCGGTAAAAACGGTCATGCCTATCGCAGCATTGGTAAAGTGCTGATCGACAGAGGCGAAGTGAAAAAAGAAGACATGTCGATGCAGGCGATCCGCGAGTGGGGTGAAAAACACAGCGAAGCCGAAGTGCGTGAGCTGCTGGAACAGAACCCGTCGTTTGTCTTCTTTAAACCGCAAAACTTTGCGCCAGTGAAAGGGGCGAGTGCCGTTCCACTGATTGGCCGCGCCTCGGTAGCTTCGGATCGTTCTATTATTCCTGCGGGCACCACGCTGCTGGCGGAAGTGCCTCTGCTGGATAACAACGGCAAATTTAACGGTCAGTACGAGCTACGTCTGATGGTCGCGCTGGATGTCGGCGGTGCGATTAAAGGTCAGCACTTCGATATTTATCAGGGCATTGGCCCGGATGCGGGGCACCGTGCAGGCTGGTATAACCACTATGGGCGCGTATGGGTGCTCAAGGCAGCCCCTGGCAGCGGTAACGTATTCAGCGGCTGATTGTGGTATTCTGAGTCGTACTGAATTAACAGAGAAGGGTGAGGAATAACCTCACCCTTTTGACATCTGAGGTTTTATGTCTGTAGTAATCAGCGATGCCTGGCGTCAGCGTTTTGGCGGCACGGCACGTCTATATGGTGAAAAAGCCCTGCAGCTGTTTGCGGATGCGCATGTCTGCGTCGTGGGAATTGGCGGAGTTGGCTCCTGGGCGGCGGAAGCGCTGGCGAGAACCGGCATTGGCGCGATCACGCTGATTGATATGGATGACGTTTGCGTCACCAACACCAACCGTCAAATCCATGCCCTGCGCGATAACGTCGGGCTGGCGAAATCTGAGGTGATGGCGGAGCGTATTCGCCTGATTAACCCGGAATGCCGCGTGACGGTGATCGATGACTTTGTGACGGCAGATAACGTCGCCGAATACATGAGTAAAGGCTACAGCTATGTCATCGACGCGATCGACAGCGTGCGTCCAAAAGCGGCGTTGATTGCCTACTGTCGGCGTTACAAGGTTCCTCTGGTTACCACCGGGGGGGCTGGCGGGCAAATCGATCCCACGCAGATTCAGGTGGCCGATTTGGCAAAGACGATTCAGGACCCGCTGGCGGCCAAGCTGCGCGAGCGCTTAAAAAGCGATTTTAACGTCGTGAAAAACAGCAAAGGCAAGCTGGGCATTGACTGTGTCTTTTCGACGGAAGCCCTGGTCTACCCGCAGGCTGACGGTTCGGTGTGTGCGATGAAAAGCACGGCGGAAGGGCCAAAAAGGATGGATTGTGCCTCAGGCTTTGGCGCGGCCACCATGGTGACCGCCTCTTTCGGCTTTGTAGCCGTCTCTCACGCCCTGAAGAAAATGATGGCGAAGGCGGAACGTCAGGCCTGAGCCTGACGCGCGGCATCCTGTACCGCCTCACTGAGTGCGACCAGGCCCTGACCGCGTGAGGCGCTGAGCTGCGCCCGTAGCCCCAGCTCATCGAACAATGCCAGCGGCGAGTGCGTCAGCAGCTCCGCCGCGCTTTTCCCTTCCACGGCGGTTAACAGTACCGCCAGCAGTCCGCGAACGATACGCCCTTCGCTGTCGCCAAAGAAATGCAGTTTTTCACCGGATACCGTGCATCCCAGCCAGACACGGTTCTCGCAGCCGGAAATCTCTTTCGCCTGCGCTTTGCGTTCGTCTGACAGCGCCGGCAACTGCTTGCTGAGCAGGATCAGCTGGCGATATTTATCTTCCCATTGCAACAGCGGGGCGAAAGTCTGTTTTAAGGTCTCTTCTGTGATAACCGTGCCAAACGGATGCTCGGCTAACGCTGAACTCGTCATTAATCCACCAGTATTTCAAGGGCGCGGTCAACGGCATCAACCAGCGCATCCACATCGCTTTGCGTATTATACGGCGCAAACGACGCACGCAGCGTACCGCTAACACCCAATGCGGCCAGTAATGGTTGCGCGCAGTGCTGGCCGGCACGCAGGGCAATGCCATACCCGGCAAGCAGCGTAACCATATCGCTATGATGAACGCCGGCAAAATCAAAGGCCAGCAGGCTTGAGTCCTGCACGCGGAACGATCGAAAACCCGGACGTTTCTGCAGCGCTTCTTCTGCAAGCGTCGCCAGACCCCGGCTCCAGCGTTCTGCCTGAGCGATATCCGTTTCAGCCAGCCATTCAAGCGCGGCACTCAGGCCGATGACGCCTGCGACGTTCGGCGTTCCGGCTTCCAGACGGTAAGGGACATCCTGAGTTTTAAAGCCCTCAAAGGTCACCTCGGTGATCATTTTGCCTCCCCCAAGCCACGGCGTCATTTGCGCCAGCAGAGCCGGTTTTCCGTACAGCACTCCGATCCCGGTTGGGCCGTACAGCTTATGTCCTGAGAAGGCATAAAAATCAATATCCAGCTTTTGTACATCAGCGGGGAAATGCACCACGCCCTGGGCACCGTCGACCATCACCACCATGTCGTTGGCGTGGGCCACGTCGATGGCCAGAGCCAGATCCGGGCAACCCCCTGTGACGTTCGACATTTGTCCGAGAGCCAGAATGCGGCTGCGGGGGGTAATGAACTCAGATAAGCGCGCTACGTCTGGCAGAAGATCTGCACCCAGCGGCAGTTTCACAATGCGCGCGCCCGTTTGCTCAGCCACCATCAGCCACGGAACCAGGTTGGCGTGGTGTTCTGCCTCGCTGACAATAATTTCATCGCCGGGCTTTAGCCGCGGGCGCGCATAGCACTGGGCCACCATGTTAATGGCTTCAGTTGTGCCTCGCGTCCAGACGATGTTTTTCCCGCTTTCGGCGTTGATCAGGCGTGCGACCTGATCGCGCGCGGCTTCATAGCGCGCGGTTAATCGCTGTGCTTCGGCAAACTGGCTACGGTGCACGTTCCCGGCGCTCAGGCTGTAGAACTGCTGCGTCGCCTCAATGACTGCCTGAGGCTTAAGGGCGGTGGCAGCGCTATCAAGGTAAATACCGGCATCGGCCAGCGCCGGGAACTGTGCGCGAAACTGCGCGGGACTGAAAGCGTTCATGGAATTCCTCATCTCAATAGTGAGATCGTCGCGCAATTTCATCGGCAGGGCAAGGAGGTTGATATCTATCAGATTTGTCTGCTAATCCTTACTTATCCTGGCGACTCTGAAAAAGCAGGTTATGCTAAATAAGGTTAGGTGAATGTTTAAGCCTGTTATAAATCGATGTTTGAATAGCATTAATTGCTAAAGGAGAATAAGCATGAAAAAGACAGCCGCCATTATCTCTGCCTGTGCGTTGACCTTTGCCCTGAGCGCCTGTTCCGGTAACAACTACGTAATGCATACTAACGATGGCCGTTCTATCGTCTCTGAAGGGAAACCGACAACCGATAACGACACCGGTATGATTTCGTATAAAGATGCGAACGGGAATAAGCAGCAGATTAATCGCACTGACGTGAAGGAAATGAAAGAAATCGAGCATTAATCGATCGCAGGCGAAAAAAAAGCACCGCAAATTGGCGGTGCTACATTAATCACTATGGACAGACAGGGTAAATGTACAGGAAGTGAAAAATTGGTAGCGTTGCTACCGTGGTCTGAATCGCAGACCAATTGCAAACACAACAACACAACATCACAACCGTAAGCCAAAAGCCCTTCAGAACACGCATTCCGAAAAAAGCTCTTCGTTCCGGCTCAGGAAGTGCCGCCACTATAGGTATTTGCTGGTAGTTCCTCAACGGACAAATTATAATGGCTCAGATAAAAAAAACTAATAGGTTAAACATTGTTTCCTGTTTGTTAAATCTCGTTAACATCTAAGCCAGATAACCATGTCGAAGCGATTGCCACCCCTAAATGCATTACGTGTTTTTGATGCAGCAGCACGTCACCTGAGTTTCACGCGCGCAGCCGATGAGCTTTTTGTGACACAGGCCGCAGTAAGTCACCAAATCAAGTCTCTGGAGGATTTCCTGGGCCTTAAGCTGTTCCGTCGGCGCAACCGTTCATTACTGTTGACCGAAGAGGGGCAGAGCTATTTTCAGGATATTAAAGAGATTTTTTCCCAGCTCACGGAAGCCACGCGCAAGCTGCAGGCCCGCAGTGCAAAAGGCGCGCTGACGGTAAGTTTATTACCCAGTTTTGCCATTCAGTGGCTGGTGCCAAGACTCACAAGCTTTAACTCAGCTTATCCGGGAATCGACGTTCGAATCCAGGCGGTGGACCGTCAGGAAGACAAGCTGGCCGATGATGTGGACGTCGCCATTTTTTATGGCCGCGGTAACTGGCCAGGCTTGCGTGTGGAAAAATTATACGCAGAATATCTGCTGCCGGTCTGTTCACCGCTGCTCTTAACGGGCGAAAAGGCTCTGAAGACCCCCGCTGACCTGGCGCGACATACGCTTTTACATGATGCTTCTCGCCGTGACTGGCAAACTTATACCCGTCAATTAGGTCTTAATCATATAAACGTGCAGCAGGGCCCCATTTTTAGCCACAGCGCAATGGTGTTACAGGCTGCCATTCACGGGCAAGGCGTGGCGTTGGCGAATAACGTCATGGCGCAGTCCGAAATTGAGGCAGGCCGTCTGGTTTGTCCATTTAATGATGTGCTGGTCAGCAAGAACGCGTTTTATCTGGTTTGTCATGACAGTCAGGCAGAACTGGGTAAAATAGCCGCTTTCCGACAGTGGATTCTGGCGAAAGCGGCGAGTGAGCAAGAAAAATTCCGCTTCAGGTATGAACAGTAACTTTTGTGTGCCGGGCACGCATCACTTTAGGATTTAAACATGACCAGCCGATTCATGCTGATTTTTGCCGCGGTGAGTGGCTTTATTTTTGTTGCACTGGGCGCCTTTGGCGCACATGTATTAAGCAAGTCGTTGGGGGCGGTAGAAATGGGCTGGATCCAGACCGGCCTTGAATACCAGGCATTCCACACGCTGGCGATTTTTGGGCTGGCGGTGGCAATGCAGCGCCGCATCAGCATCTGGTTTTACTGGAGCAGCGTATTCCTGGCGTTAGGCACCGTGTTGTTCAGCGGTAGTCTGTACTGCCTGGCGCTTTCGCATTTACGCCTGTGGGCGTTTGTTACACCTGTCGGCGGCGTCAGCTTCCTGGCAGGTTGGGTATTAATGTTTATCGGAGCCATCCGTCTGAAACGCAAGGGCGTTGTTCATGAATAAGGTTGTTTTATATTGTCGCCCGGGGTTTGAGAAAGAGTGCGCCGCGGAAATTACTGATAAAGCGGCGAAGCGCGAAGTCTTTGGCTTTGCACGCGTTAAAGATAATGCCGGCTACGTCGTATTCGAGTGCTATCAGCCTGAGGATGCGGATAAACTCGCGCGTGAGCTGCCGTTCAGCTCACTGATCTTCGCTCGCCAGATGTTTGTCGCAGGTGAACTGTTAAAAGATCTTCCGCCGGAAGACCGCATCACGCCGGTTGTGGGTATGCTGCAGGGCGTCGTGGAAAAGGGTGGCGAGCTGCGTGTTGAAGTCGCGGACACCAACGAAAGCAAAGAGCTGATGAAGTTCTGCCGTAAGTTCACCGTACCGCTGCGCGCTGCACTGCGTGACGCAGGCGTGCTGACAAACTACGAAACGCCAAAACGTCCGGTGGTGCATATATTCTTTATCGCCCCCGGCTGCTGTTACACGGGTTACTCCTACACCAATAACAACTCTCCCTTCTTCATGGGCATTCCGCGTCTGAAATTCCCTTCAGATGCGCCAAGCCGTTCTACCCTGAAGCTGGAAGAGGCGTTCCACGTGTTTATCCCGGCGGATGAGTGGGATGAGCGTCTGGCGAACGGCATGTACGCGGTCGATCTCGGCGCGTGTCCGGGCGGCTGGACCTATCAACTGGTGAAACGCAACATGTGGGTCTCTTCGGTTGATAACGGCCCGATGGCCCAGAGCCTGATGGATACCGGACAGGTCACCTGGCTGCGTGAAGATGGTTTCCGCTATCGTCCCACCCGCAACAACATCTCCTGGATGGTGTGCGATATGGTTGAGAAGCCAGCAAAAGTGGCCGCGCTGATGGCCTCCTGGCTGGTGAACGGCTGGTGCCGTGAGACTATCTTTAACCTCAAGCTGCCGATGAAAAAGCGCTATGAGGAAGTCTCGCAAAACCTGGCCTATATCCAGGCGCAAATGGATGAGCACGGCATTAACGTGGAGATTCAGGCGCGCCAGCTGTATCACGACCGCGAAGAAGTGACGGTGCACATTCGTCGCTGGTGGGCTGCTGTCGGCGGACGTCGCGACGAGCGATAATACGCGTTACATTGCCCGGTGGCGTTTTGCTTGCCGGGCGATTCATCTGAAAACGATTTAACGTTCTAAGCGCAACTGCTGCAAGTTCCCGTCCAGCTGTAAATCCGTCTGTAACGTCGCCACATCCCGGCAGATAAAGGCCATCTCTTTATGCGCCTCCAGCTTTTTGCGCCATTTTTCGGGGACCTCGTCCAGCCTGGCGTAAATCCCTTCCAGACTCTGAAAATCTGTCAGCAGTTGGGCGGCACTTTTCGGCCCGATGCCTGCCACTCCCGGAACCTTCGAGCTGCTTATTCCGGCCAGCCCCCAGTAGTCAGGAAGTTGTTCCGGCGAGACGCCAAACTCACTGGCGATAAAGGGGGCATCAAGCCAGCGCTTCTGGAAGTAATCGCGAATGCGGACGGTGGGCGAAAGCAGCTGGCAGTAGCCTTTATCGGTTGAGACGATGGTGGCCTGATGTCCGGCGCTCGCGACCTTGACGGCTAACGTGGCAGCCAGATCATCGGCTTCATTGCCATGGGCTCCCCAGCAGGGAACGCCGCGCTGTTCAAAGGCGGCGCGAATGGCCGGCATTTCGGCATGCAAATCGTCAGGCATTGGTGCGCGCCCGGCCTTGTAGTCGGGAAGGCGCTGGTGTCGCCAGCCGCTGTTACGCGCTTCGTCATCAAAAACGGCAACCACATGGGTCGGTTCGCTATGGCGGATAAGTTGCTCCAGCGCGTGCAGACACGTGTCCTTACAGGGCGTACCTTGCACCGCATGGATCCGGCGAATGAGGTTGAGCGCATCGACGATAAGCAAATGAACAGCCACAGATAATCTCCCTTCTGTTTAATGGGGGAAGGGTAACATTGTCAGCGGTGGGAAACTATGTGCGGTGGGGAAAACAGGAAGAAGCCTCGCAAAACGAGGCTTCCTGAAAGGCTTAATCGCAGGTCACGATCTTCATCGCCAGGCCGCCGCGAGATGTTTCGCGGTATTTGGCGTTCATATCTTTACCTGTTTCGTACATGGTTTCGATAACTTTATCGAGGCAAACGCGCGGTTCACTGGTACGACGCAGCGCCATACGTGCGGCGTTGACCGCCTTCACGGAGGCGATGGCGTTACGCTCGATGCAAGGCACCTGTACCTGTCCGGCAACCGGGTCGCAGGTCAAGCCCAGGTTATGTTCCATGCCGATTTCAGCCGCAATACAGACCTGTGTCGGGCTTGCGCCCAGCAGTTCTGCCAGACCCGCCGCAGCCATGGAGCAGGCGACGCCAACTTCACCCTGACAGCCTACTTCTGCACCGGAAATGGAGGCGTTCATCTTGTACAGTGAACCAATCGCACTGGCGACCAGCAGGTAGCGTGCCAGCGAGTTGGCGTTCACTTCGCGGATAAACTTGTCGTAGTACGCCAGTACTGCCGGAACGATACCGCAGGCGCCGTTAGTCGGTGCTGTCACCACGCGGCCACCCGCAGCGTTCTCTTCGTTTACCGCCAGCGCGAACATATTGATCCAGTCAACGACCGCCATAGGGTCCGTGGTCGTTTTGTCGGTGCTCACGAGCATACGACGCAGCGCTGCCGCACGGCGTGGTACGCGAAGCTTACCGGGCAGAACGCCTTCGGTAGTGATCCCACGTTCGATACCGCCGCGCATGACTTCCCAGACGTTGGTGAAGTGCTGTTCCAGTTCCGCTTTGCTGTGCAGGGCCAGCTCGTTTTTCATCATCAGGCCGGAAAGGGAGAGACCCGTTTCCTGGCAGTGACGCTGAAGATCCGCCGCGGTTTTGTACGGATAAGGCACGTCAACGGAGGATGTGCTGGTTTCACCAAAGTGGTCTTCGTCGACGATAAACCCGCCGCCGATAGAGTAGTAAGTCTGGCTGTATACCGCTTTGTCACCTGCCAGCGCGGTAATACGCATTCCGTTTTCGTGCAGTGACAGGTTGTCAGCATGGAAATTCATGCAATGATCAACCGGGAATTCCACTTCATGTTCGCCATTTGCCAGCAGCAGGCGACCGTGGGTATTGACGTCCTGGATGAAACCAGGGATCGCATCAATATCAACGGTATCCGGCAGGTTTCCTGCCAGGCCCATGATAATGGCGATATCAGTATGGTGGCCCTTACCTGTCAGGGAGAGAGAGCCGTACACATCGACAACCACGCGGGTTACGTCGTGCAAAATGCCGCGCGCAATCAAGTCATCCGTGAACTGCTTACCGGCTTTCATTGGTCCGACGGTGTGAGAGCTGGAAGGACCAATACCGATTTTGAAAATATCGAATACGCTAATCATGATGCGTCCATTGCTTTCAGTCAGAGGGGGAGGAGTGCGCCGTCCTGAGACGGCGCGGGTGATAATCAGAACATGGTGTACAGGGAGTAGAAGATTGCGGAGATAGCGATAAGCCCCATGATAACCACGAAGATATTGCTAATCTGACCGCTGTACTTGCGCATTGCAGGTACTTTCTGAATCGCGTACATCGGCATCAGGAACAGAATCATCGCGATAACCGGGCCGCCCAGGGTTTCAATCATGCCCAGGATGCTTGGGTTCAGCGTGGCAACTGCCCAGGTGGTGACCAGCATGAACAGCGCGGTCATCTTGTTCAGTTTGTTGACTTCAATGCTCTTGCCTTTACCGCGCAGAGATTTAATCACCATACCGTTGAAGCCTTCACGTGCGCCCAGGTAGTGGCCGAGGAAGGATTTGGTAATGGCGATGATCGCGATGATAGGTGCCATCCACGCGATGACCGGTGCGTTAAAGTGGTTCGCCAGGTAAGACAGAATGGTGATGTTCTGCTCTTTCGCTGCTGCCAGATCCGCCGGGGAGAGGCTCAGTACGCAGCTGAAGACGAAGAACATAACGGTCAGCACCATCATGATGTGTGCACGCGCCAGGATGCTGGAGCACTTCTTCTCTGCACCGTCGCCGTACTCTTCACGCTTCGCCACTGCGAAGGAGGAGATGATCGGTGAGTGGTTAAAGGAGAATACCATCACCGGGATCGCCAGCCACAGGGTCATCAGCAGGCCGTTACCGGTCGCAGATGCGCTGCTCAGGGAGAGCGTTTCCAGCGCGGCACCGTGCCACTGTGGAATCAGATACAGCGCCAGTACCATCAGTGCAGCCACAAACGGGAACACCAGGATGCTCATCGCTTTCACGATCATCTGCTCACCGAAACGGACAATGGTCATCATGCCCACAATCAGGATCAGAGACAGAATGGCACGCGGTGGTGGCGTCATGTGCAGCTGGTGCAGCATGAAGCTTTCAACGGTGTTAGTGATTGCAACGCTGTAAACCAGCAAAATAGGGTAAATCGCGAAGAAGTAGAGCAGGGTAATCAGTTTACCTGCGCCCACGCCGAAATGTTCTTCAACGACTTCAGTAATGTCTTCGCCAGGATTTTTACCGGACAGCACGAAGCGGGTCAGGCCGCGGTGCGCAAAGTAGGTCATCGGGAAGGCAATGATAGCCATGATGATCAGCGGAATCAGACCGCCGACGCCTGCGTTAATAGGAAGGAACAATACACCAGCGCCGATAGCTGTGCCGTAAAGGCCAAGCATCCACATGGTATCTGATTTGCGCCAACCACTTCGGGATTCAATCGAAGCAACGGTGCTGGTTTGAGTGGTTTCCATCTGTATCTCCTGGAGGAAGCAAATTGTCAGGTTTGTAGTCAAATCCGATGAAAAAATGCCTGACGGTAATATGAAATTCGTTCAGTGACGGTTTTTTAATAATTTTCGCCCGTAACTATTGGCGGGCGGAAAGATACATTCTCGTTATGAATCTATCAGTGATCCCGATCCCAATTGCAATAATCCACTTTTGATGTGGGCATCTTTAGACCATTTATCTATTAAAAAAACATCGAATAGGATTTACGGGCGCGAAGGCTACCATCAACAACATGTGAGCTAAAAGAGCACCCGCGAAGATAGGTGTCTTACGCTGTAAAGAAATGGGTTTTTAGGATTTTCTGGCAGGTAATTTAGTTTAAGGCTGATAATTTACGGTTGTAAAAACGAGGTAATCGTTTGCGTGGTGTCAGAGTTTGTAAAAGGTATAAGCAATATCTATGAGTTGTTTCGGTAATAAAAAAGCCGGGCCCCACAGCATCGTGGCCCGGCTTTTATCAGGAGAGTGAAAATGTTACGTGCAGATTTCGTAGCAAGGAATGTACGCTGACCCGGGTAGCTTCATGCGGTGCTGGGCAACAAAGCCCTGCAGCATGTCATCCATGCGGCGCATCATTTCGCGATCGCCATGGATCTTATACGGACCATACTTCTCGATAGCACGGATACCCATCTCTTTCACGTTACCCGCCACGATGCCGGAGAAGGCGCGTCGCAGGTCGGCAGCCAGGACTTCTACCGGCTGGTCCGGGTACAGTTTCAGGTTGGCCATGTTTTCGTGCGAGGGTTCGAACGGGATCTGCAGGTCCGGCGCGATGCGGATTGACCAGTTAAAGCTGTAGGCATCTCCGGTGTCGCGACGGTTCTCTTTAACCAGCGGCATCGCTTTTTTCATCTGACGCGCCACTTCTGCCGCATCGTCAATGATGATGCGATAGTGACGACGCGCGGTTTCCCCCAGCGTATGCACGATAAACTCGTCCAGTACGCGGAAGTAGTCAGCGCTCTCTTTCGGCCCGGTCAGGATCAACGGCAGAACCTGATCTTTGTTAGCCGGGTTCATCAGAATACCCAGCAGGTAGAGCAGCTCTTCTGCGGTTCCCACGCCGCCCGGGAAGATGATTATCCCGTGGGCGATACGGACGAACGCCTCAAGGCGCTTCTCGATATCCGGCATAATAATCAGTTCGTTAACCAGCGGGTTAGGTGGCTCAGCGGCGATGATCGACGGCTCGGTCATGCCGATAAAGCGCCCTTCTTTGTAACGCTGCTGAGCGTGTCCCACTGCCGCGCCTTTCATTGGCGCTTCCATCGCCCCGGGACCGCAGCCGGTACAGATATTCAGCTCACGCAGGCCGAGTTGGTTACCCACCCGACGGGCATAGAGATATTCGGTTTCGTTAATCGAGTGACCACCCCAGCAGACGACCATATTAGGGGCTTCGCCCACGTGCAGGGCGCGGGCGTTACGTAAAATGGAGAACACCAGATTGGTGATATGTACCGAGCTTTCCAGGTCAAGATGCTGGAAGCGGCCTGCGTTGTGGATCTGCCCGTTAACAAACAGGATGTCACGCAGCACGGCAAACAGGTTGGCCTGAAGGGAGCGAATGATGCGTCCGTCCACAAAGGCCTCTTCCGGCGGGTTGATCACTTCAAGTTTCACGCCACGCTCGCGGCGCAGCACGTTGATATCAAAGTTTTCGAAGCGGGACAGCAGCTCTTTACTGTTGTCGGTCAGGCTTCCGGAGTTCAGTACGGCAAGTGAACAGTTACGAAACAATTGATAAAGATCGCTGCTGGCCGTGCGTTTAAGCATGTCCACTTCCAGCTGCGACAACATATCCATTGAGCCAAGAGGGCTAATATGTGTAATCAAGTGAGCTCCTTACGGGACGATTATCGTCTTTCCCTGTTGATTACAATAGCCCTGGCTTACGACGTTTCACAACCTAAAGCGCGGAATAGACCGCGCATATTGCGAAAATATTTAGGTTACTGGCGTACAAGACGGCCGGTGGCAGGCACAAAGTCTGTGTTGGTGCGCCATGGATTGATATCCAGACCACCGCGGCGGGTGTAGCGCGCATAAACGCTTAACGTTTCGGGATGACAGAAACGCTGAATATCATTAAAGATGCGCTCCACGCACTGCTCGTGGAATTCGTTGTGATGGCGGAACGACACCAGGTAGCGCAGCAGTTTTTCCCGGTCAATCTTCGGACCGCGATACTGGATCTGCACGGAGCCCCAGTCCGGCTGATGGGTGATCAGGCAGTTGGATTTCAATAAATGACTTACCAGCGTCTCTTCAACGATCTTTCCGCTCGCCGCATTTTCGAGGTAATCGGTACTGAATTCGTAATTATCCACTGCGATATCCTGATCGTCGATGCAGGTGCCGTTGAAGTGGGCAACCGGCTGCCCTTCCAGCTCATTCAGACGATAGAGTGACACGCTCACCTTACCCTGTGCGCAGGCGCTTAAATCCCGCTCCAGGGTATGCTGAACCTCTTCCTGACTGTCGAATTTGGTCTGGTTAAAGCTGTTGAGATAGAGCTTAAAGCTTTTGGATTCCACCAGGTTTTGGCTGGCATAATCCAGTTCAACATGGCCCACAGCAACCTGCGGCAGACCGCGGGCGTTGAGCCAGGAAAGCTCGTAGAGCGTCCAGATATCACCGCCAACAAACGGCAGCGCGTCAGCGCGCAGGCCCAGAGGATCGCGATTCAAACTGCGCGGTACGCCCTGCAGCAGGCTTGCATCGTAGGTGTCGCGGTAATCGGTCGATTTACCCAGCGTTAAGCCCGTTAACGCCTGATGATTTTCGTAAGACATGTTTCATAGCCACTTTACAGGTACACTTATGGGCTGAGTTTATCCTGTCTTACAAGAAGAGAGAAATCGGTGGACATCGAAACTGCAAATGCCCTCACTGCCTTCACGACCCGCTATTGCGATGCATGGCATGAAACGCACGGCACATGGCCGCAAAGCACTGACTTATATGGTGTACCTTCGCCATGTATTATCTCTTCTCCGGATGATTACGTTATCTGGCAACCGCAACCCCCGACGGGTGAGCAAAATGTAAATGCGGTTGAACGTGCAATGGACATTGTGGTACAACCAGCGGTTCACGCGTTTTATACCACGCAATTTGCAGGGGATATGCCTGCGCGATTTGCTGGTATCACGCTGACGCTGTTGCAGACCTGGAGTGAAGACGATCTGCAGCGTGTTCAGGAAAACCTGATTGGTCATCTGGTCACGCAAAAACGCCTTAAGCTTTCTCCGACGCTCTTTATTGCCACGCTGGACAGTGAACTGGACGTTGTCTCAGTCTGCAACCTGTCTGGTGAAGTGGTTAAAGAGACCATCGGTACCCGCAATCGCGAGACTCTCTCCCCCTCACTTGCGGAATTCCTCACCCGACTTGAGCCACTTCTGTAATCCACGATGCCATCGCGCGTGTGAGAGATCTCTTACAGAGTTGTGAGAGATCGCTGGATCATTCAGTATTGCCTTAATTAATTAAGATTAACATTACTCTATTTTTCAATATGTTAATGAGCTATCGCCGCGTCCAGGGGGGCACGGGACGGCTTACAGCGCTGCCAGCATGGGTTGTAAGACGAAGCAGAATAGCGGATTCTAGTTGTGTCGACAGGACGCCGACACGAGAAACGAACATCAGGATGATGGCGTTTCTCACCAGGAACACGTCAGGATGACGCTGCAGGAAGGCTTCAGGATGAAGCAAAAGGATCGCGCAGGATGCGTAAGGGACACCTCCAGGAAGGGAGAATGAGAGCCGGTCAGGATGGTCGGTGGGTCAGGATGGCCAGGACGTTTCAGGATGAAACAAACACATCAGGACGATGTGAGCAGGATGCACAAGGTGAAGGATGACCAGGCCTTCGGGCTTCAGGAAAAGTTGTCACGGATGAGCAGGGAGCACGAATTGTAGCTGGATTGCTGCGGAACGAACCGGGAGCACTGTTTTTACAGTGCTCCCTTTTTTTATTTCTGTCTCCTGCAATGCTATGCTGCGCGCCGTTCACTTTTTCAGTTGAGGTTACTATGACGCAACACGATAGCGTTCGTGCCCGGTTGCACGCCATCGAGGCATTATTGCGCCAACATCAGCTGTGGCAGGAGACCGCGCCGCAGCCAGAAGCCTTCGCAAGCACTCAGCCGTTCTGTCTGGATACGCTGGCACCGTTCGAATGGCTCCAGTGGGTATTAATTCCGCGCATGCACGCGCTGCTCGACGGTGGCCACCCGCTGCCGCAGGCGTTCGCTGTTGCGCCTTATTATGAAATGGCGCTGGACGCGACCCACCCTGCGCGCGATGTCATGCTGATTGAGCTGGAAAAGCTGGATGCTGTGTTTGCCGGTGAAGATGCATGACGCTTGAGATCCTCTATCAGGATGAGTGGCTGGTCGCGGTAAACAAACCGTCTGGCTGGCTGGTGCACCGAAGCTGGCTGGACCGCGATGAAAAAGTGGTGGTGATGCAAACCGTGCGCGACCAGATTGGTCAGCACGTCTTTACGGCTCATCGTCTCGACAGGCCAACCTCCGGTGTATTGCTGATGGGGCTTTCCAGCGAAGCGGGCCGCCTGCTGTCGCAGCAGTTTGAACAGCACCAGATCCAGAAACGCTACCACGCGATCGTTCGTGGCTGGCTGACGGAGAGCGCCACGCTCGATTATCCGCTGGTGGAAGAGCTGGACAAGATTGCCGATAAATTTGCCCGCGATGACAAAGGCCCGCAGCCTGCCGTGACGGATTACCGCGGCATGGCGACCACGGAAATGCCGGTGGCAATCAGCAAGTTTCCGACCACCCGCTACAGTCTGGTTGAGCTGTTGCCCAAAACCGGGCGCAAACACCAGCTCCGCCGTCACCTGAAACACCTGCGTCATCCGATTATCGGTGACAGCAAGCACGGCGATTTGCGCCAGAACCGCAGTGCTGCCGAACATTTTGGCTGCGACCGCCTGATGCTACATGCCAGTGAACTGAGCCTGACGCACCCGTTTACCGGCGAACCGCTGACTCTCCATGCGGGGCTGGACAACGTCTGGATGCAGGCGCTGTCACAGTTTGGCTGGCTGGGGCAACTCCCCGAAAATGAAAGGGTTGAGTTTGTATCGGGCAACGTCCAGGATGAACAGCAAGCGCAATAATCAAGGAAATACATCATGGCTGAAGTGGGCATTTTTGTCGGCACAATGTACGGCAACTCGCTGCTGGTAGCAGAAGAGGCTGAGGCGATACTCGCAGGTCAGGGCCATAAAGCCACGGTCTATGAAGACCCGGAACTGGCAGACTGGGAAAAGTACAAAGATAAATACATTCTGGTGGTTACCTCCACTACCGGGCAGGGCGATCTGCCGGACAGCATCGTGCCGCTTTTCCAGGCAATCAAGGATCAGCTTGGCTATCAGCCGGATGTTCACTACGGCATCATTGCTCTGGGCGACAGTTCTTACGCCAATTTCTGCGGCGGTGGTAAGCAGTTCGATGCGCTTTTGCAGGAACAGAGCGCGCAACGCGTCGGTGAGATGTTGCTGATTGATGCAGGTGAACACCCTGAGCCAGAGAGTGAATCGAACCCGTGGGTTGAACACTGGGCAACGCTGCTTAAATAACCCTCTGGCCGGGCAGCCCTTCGCATACCCGGCCCCCGCGCCCACGTGGCGCGAGCGCAAACACAAAACGGTAACGTCGGTTACCGTTTTGCTTTTCTCCCGCCTTCCGGCGAATTCCGTGAACTACCTTCCACTGCTTTGGGCTTATGCCCCAAACAACTTCTCATTGACCCCTCAATGTTGTGTTCATGCACGGTGAGGGACAGAGGCACTTCTCCCTATACTTTTCCGGTCAGTCATCAAAAAGGCAGTGCGCACTATAAAACGGCATCAAGCCGTACCAAAACTGCCAAATACTAACCCTCATTCTGGTTACCCTACCGGTGCTGTACAGAATGAACTGGCGAGAGCCTGGATTCAGGAGTGCAACAATGAGTACATTAAGCCACGCGGCGAGCAGCGCTGAGAAGCGCACAAATGCGCGCTACTGGATAGTGGTGATGCTGTTTATCGTCACATCCTTTAACTATGGTGACCGTGCCACGCTGTCGATTGCCGGTTCTGAAATGGCAAAAGACATTGGTCTTGATCCGGTTGGCATGGGCTACGTTTTCTCCGCATTTTCATGGGCCTACGTTATCGGCCAAATTCCTGGCGGCTGGCTGCTTGATCGTTTTGGCTCCAAACGCGTCTATTTCTGGTCCATCTTCATCTGGTCGGCATTTACCCTGTTGCAGGGCTTCGTCGATGTGTTCAACGGATTTGGCATCATCGTTGCGCTCTTCATCCTGCGATTCCTGGTGGGCTTAGCCGAAGCACCTTCCTTCCCCGGTAACAGCCGTATTGTGGCGGCGTGGTTCCCGGCGCAGGAGAGGGGAACGGCGGTAGCAATTTTTAACTCTGCGCAATACTTTGCTACGGTGATCTTTGCACCGATTATGGGCTGGCTGACGCATGAAGTGGGCTGGTCACATGTCTTCTTCTTTATGGGTGGGCTTGGGATCATCATTAGCTTCGTCTGGCTGAAAGTGATCCACGAACCGAACCAGCATCCCGGCGTGAATAAAAAAGAGCTGGAATACATTGCTGAAGGCGGGGCGCTGATCAACATGGATCAGAAATCGGCAAAAGCAAAAGTGCCGTTCAGCCAGAAATGGGCGCAGATCAAACAGCTCGTCGGCTCGCGCATGATGATCGGCATCTATCTGGGCCAGTATTGCATTAACGCCTTAACTTACTTCTTCATCACCTGGTTCCCGGTTTACCTGGTGCAGGCGCGCGGGATGTCGATCCTGAAAGCGGGCTTTGTGGCGTCAGTCCCGGCTATCTGCGGTTTTGTAGGGGGTGTGCTGGGGGGCGTGATTTCCGACTGGCTGATGCGTCGTACAGGCTCTTTGAATATCGCGCGTAAAACGCCGATTGTGCTCGGCATGCTGCTCTCCATGACCATGGTGTTCTGTAACTACGTCAGCGCTGAGTGGATGATTATTGGCTTTATGGCGATGGCCTTCTTCGGTAAAGGGATCGGTGCCCTCGGCTGGGCGGTCATGGCGGATACCGCACCGAAAGAGATCAGCGGCCTGAGCGGTGGACTGTTCAACATGTTTGGCAACATCTCCGGGATTGTGACCCCCATTGCCATCGGCTACATCGTGGGAACTACCGGCTCCTTCAACGGCGCGCTGATTTACGTTGGCGTACACGCGCTGGTGGCGGTCCTGAGCTACCTGGTTCTGGTGGGTGATATCAAGCGCGTGGAACTTAAATCTGTAGTGGAGCGCGGCTGATGACGACTCAATCAAGCCCGGTGATTACCGACATGAAGGTCATACCGGTGGCCGGACAGGACAGTATGCTGCTCAACATCGGTGGCGCACATAACGCCTGGTTTACCCGTAATATCGTGGTGCTGACGGACTCCGCGGGCCACACCGGCGTTGGGGAAGCGCCGGGTGGCGAGGTTATCCACCAGACGCTGGTAGACGCCATTCCGCTGGTCGTCGGGAAGGAGGTCGCTCGCCTCAATAACGTGGTGCAGCGGGTGCATAAGGGCAATCAGTCGGCAGACTTTGACACGTTCGGTAAAGGCGCCTGGACGTTCGAACTGCGCGTCAACGCTGTCGCCGCGCTAGAGGCTGCGCTGCTTGATTTACTGGGTAAGGCGCTGAAGGTCCCGGTCTGCGAACTGCTGGGGCCAGGAAAACAGCGCGACGCGGTGACGGTGCTCGGTTATCTGTTTTACGTTGGCGATCGCAACAAAACCGACCTGCCTTATCTGGCGCATTCCCCTGGCGACCACGAGTGGTATCACCTGCGTCACCAGGAGGCGCTTTCCGGTGAGGCGGTGGTTCGGCTGGCGGAAGCCGCGCAGGATCGCTACGGATTTAAAGATTTCAAGCTGAAAGGCGGCGTATTGCCCGGCGAGCAGGAGATTGAAACTGCCCGCGCGCTCAAAAAACGCTTCCCGGATGCGCGCATCACGGTGGATCCGAACGGTGCATGGCTGCTGGATGAGGCCATTGCCTTATGCAAAGGGCTGGACGACGTGTTGACCTACGCGGAGGACCCGTGCGGGGCCGAGCAGGGCTTCTCCGGTCGTGAAGTGATGGCGGAATTCCGGCGTGCCACCGGTCTGCCGGTGGCCACCAATATGATCGCCACCAACTGGCGTGAAATGGGCCACGCGGTGATGCTGAACGCGGTCGATATTCCGCTGGCGGACCCGCATTTCTGGACACTCTCAGGTGCCGTTCGCGTCGCACAGCTCTGCGACGAATGGGGACTGACCTGGGGTTGTCACTCCAACAACCATTTCGACATTTCGCTGGCGATGTTTACGCACGTTGGCGCGGCGGCTCCGGGCAACCCGACCGCCATTGATACCCACTGGATTTGGCAGGAGGGAGAAGCCCGCCTGACAAAAGAACCGCTGGTAATCAAAAATGGCAAGATTGCCGTACCAGATGCACCGGGGCTGGGCGTTGAGCTTGACTGGGATCAGGTTCATCACGCGCATGAGGCGTATAAAAAACTGCCAGGCGGCGCGCGTAACGACGCGGGGCCGATGCAGTACCTGATCCCCGGCTGGACATTTGATCGTAAGCGCCCTGTTTTTGGACGTCACTGATAAAAGGATTGAACGATGAGTACTTTTACTACCCCTGTAGTCACTGCCATGCAGATCATTCCGGTCGCCGGCCATGACAGCATGTTGATGAACCTGAGCGGAGCGCATGCGCCGTTTTTCACCCGCAATATTGTCATTATCAACGATAACTCCGGGCATACCGGCGTGGGTGAAATCCCCGGTGGTGAGAAGATCCGCAAAACGCTGGAAGAGGCCGCTCCGCTGGTGGTGGGAAAAACGCTGGGCGAATATAAAAATATCCTCAATACCGTGCGAAGCACCTTCGCTGACCGTGATGCCGGTGGTCGTGGTCTGCAAACCTTCGACCTGCGAACCACCATTCACGTGGTCACCGGTATCGAAGCCGCGATGCTGGATCTGCTGGGCCAACACCTGGGCGTTAACGTTGCGTCGCTGCTGGGCGAAGGCCAGCAGCGCAGTGAAGTGGAAATGCTGGGCTATCTATTCTTCGTTGGCGACCGCACGCTGACGCCGCTGCCGTACCAGAACCAGGCGGATGAAAAATGTGACTGGTACCGACTCCGCCACGAAGACGCGATGACCCCGGATGCGGTGGTGCGCCTGGCGGAAGCCGCGTACGAAAAATATGGCTTCAACGATTTCAAACTGAAGGGCGGCGTGCTTGCGGGTGAACAGGAGGCGGAAGCCATTACCGCACTGGCAAAACGTTTCCCGCAGGCGCGCGTCACGCTCGACCCGAACGGTGCCTGGTCTCTGGATGAAGCTATCCGCATTGGTAAACAACTGAAAGGCGTGCTGGCGTACGCGGAAGATCCGTGCGGGGCTGAGCAGGGCTTCTCGGGCCGTGAAGTGATGGCGGAATTCCGTCGCGCCACCGGTTTACCCACCGCGACCAATATGATTGCCACAGACTGGCGTCAGATGGGGCACACCCTGTCGTTACAGTCTGTCGATATTCCGCTGGCAGACCCCCACTTCTGGACGATGCAGGGGTCGGTGCGTGTGGCACAGATGTGCCATGAATTTGGCCTGACCTGGGGCTCGCACTCCAATAACCACTTTGATGTCTCGCTGGCGATGTTCACCCACGTGGCCGCTGCCGCACCGGGCACGATCACCGCTATCGATACCCACTGGATCTGGCAGGAAGGTAATCAGCGTCTGACCAGAGAGCCGTTTGAGATCAAAGGAGGCATGGTGCAGGTGCCAACCACGCCGGGTCTGGGCATTGAGCTGGATATGGATCAGGTGATGAAAGCCCACGAGCTGTATCAAAAACATGGTCTGGGGGCACGCGACGATGCGATGACCATGCAATATTTGATACCTGACTGGAAATTCGACAATAAACGTCCGTGCATGGTACGATAAACGCATTGGGACCGCTCCCATGAGCGGTCGTTTACGTGGTGTATGCTTAACGTAATGACTATGCGTAAGGATGGCTTATGAAGATTGTTATCGCACCGGATTCGTATAAGGAAAGCCTGAGCGCCCTTGAGGTAGCCACCGCGATTGAGCAGGGTTTTCGCGAGATTTTCCCCGCGGCCGACTTTGTGAAATTGCCGGTCGCCGATGGTGGAGAAGGTACCGTAGAAGCTATGGTGGCGGCGACGCAGGGGCGCATTGTCCATGCCTCTGTCTCAGGCCCGCTGGGTGAGCCTGTGGACGGGTTCTATGGCATCTCCGGTGACGAACAGAGCGCGTTTATTGAAATGGCGGCGGCAAGCGGTCTGGAGCTCGTCGCGCCTTCGCAACGCAATCCCCTTCTTACCACCTCCTGGGGGACCGGCGAGCTTATCCGGCACGCGCTGGATGCGGGCGTTAAGCATATTATTATTGGTATTGGCGGCAGTGCCACCAATGACGGCGGTGCCGGCATGGTGCAGGCACTGGGGGTAAAGCTGCTGGATACCAACGAGCAGCCCCTTGGACAGGGGGGCGGCGAGCTGGCAAAACTGGCCCGTATCGACCTGAGCGGGCTGGATAAACGTCTGGCGGAGTGCCGGATTGAAGTCGCCTGTGACGTCACTAATCCGCTCACCGGCGACGAAGGGGCATCCGCGGTCTTTGGCCCGCAAAAAGGCGCCACGCCGGAGATGATTGTGACCCTGGATAATGCCCTGGCGCATTACGCGCAGGTCATTGCCCGGGATCTGGATATCGACGTCATCAACCTTGCCGGCGGCGGTGCGGCGGGTGGGATGGGGGCGGCACTCTACGCTTTCTGCGGTGCGCAGCTTCGTCAGGGGATTGAGATTGTCACCGATGCGCTGCATCTGGCAGAGCAGGTGGCTAACGCCGATCTGGTGATTACGGGAGAAGGGCGCATCGACAGTCAGACGATCCACGGCAAAGTGCCGGTGGGCGTCGCGAAGGTGGCTAAACGCTTTAATAAACCGGTCATCGGTATTGCGGGTAGCCTGACGGCGGATGTCGGGGTGGTACATAATCACGGCATCGACGCGGTATTCAGCGTGATTTATACCATCTGTTCGCTGGAGGACGCGCTGGAAAATGCCAGCGACAATGTGCGGATGGCCGCACGCAATATCGCTGCAGTGCTGAAAGTGGGGCAGGCGTTCAGGCTCTGAACGGCGGGCAATCCTGTTTGCCCTCTCCCGGCGGGAGAGGGCAACGCTAGTTACCTAACACCTTCATGGCTTCCCGCGTCACATTATCCATCTCGTCCAGCAGCTCCAGAAATTCCGGTTCAAGATCTGTTTCCGGCGTGCCCGCGCGAAGCTGTTGCTCCAGCAGCTGGCAGAGATTCTTCAGCCGCGGCACACCGCTGTAGCCGCAGCTACCGTGCAGCTTATGAATGGCTTCCAGCAGATCTTCCGGGTTTTCACCCACCAGCTGCTCTTCGACCTTATTACGAATTTCCGGCAGAAACGCGACCAGCATTTGCAGCATATCGCGGGCCAAATCAGGCTTACCCGCCGCCTGGCGCAGCGCAAGCTGCCAGTCAAAGGTGGCGTTTTGATTGACGCTGATTTCCACCGGTTCGGACGATACCGTGTACGTTCCGCCGATATGCCCCGGCTTATAGCGTAACAGCAGGCTGTGCAGCTTCTCTTCGTCGATAGGTTTGGCCAGATAATCATTCATTCCGGCGCTCAGCAGCTTCTCTTTCTGACCGGCCATCGCGTGGGCGGTGACCGCAATCACCGGCGTTTGCTGCTGATGCGGGAGCTGACGGATCAGCTCGCAGGCACGAATGCCATCCATGCCGGGCATCTGAATATCCATCAGAATTAAATCGAACTGCATCTGTTTCGCATGCTCAACCGCCTGCGCACCGCTGGTACACAGCTCTACGTGCTGAACCTGATCTTCAAGCAACACGCCAATCAGCTTCAGGTTGGCCGGATTATCATCCACCGCCATTACGCTCATCGGCAATTTTTGCTCATCGTCAATCAGCGGCAGAGCGTGCTGGCTCAGACGACAGTATTCCGTCAGTGCTGGCAGCAGGCGGGTCGCGGTAAGTGGCTTAAGCAGGCAGGCGGCGGCCCCGTCATTTTTTAACTCTTCTGCATTGATCTGGGCATGACACGGCAGGGCCAGCAGCAGGTAGTCGGTCATCGATGCGGCTTTCGCCAGCCGTTCCTGTTGCATGGTGAGCTCGCCGGTAAAGGTGACCGGGATCCCCAACAGCAGGATGTCGTAATGCTCCACGGCAAGCGCTGAGAAGGTAGGACTGTAGATCACCTCCAGCGGCGTGGTGCTTAAGATATCAAGCGTACACTGCGCCGCTGCGGCGTTCGGCTCAACGTAGGCAAGGCGCATTCCTTTCAGGCAATTGGTTACCGGACCGTCGGTCAACACGTTCGGGTTAAGGTCCAGATTGATATGGAACCAGAACGTGGAGCCCCGGTTTGGCTGGCTGTGGAAAGAGATATCTCCCCCCATCTCCTTAACCAGTTTCTGTGTGATAACCAGACCCAGCCCCGTGCCGCCATGACGTCTGGAAATACTTGCATCGGCCTGACGAAACGCCTGGAACAGACGGGACTGATCCCGCTCCGGAATACCGATGCCGGTATCGCGGATCTGAACTTCAATCTGAACCTTGTTATTACTGATGGAGCGCTTTTCCACCAGAATATCAATGTTGCCGCTTTCGGTGAATTTGATGGCGTTACCGACAAGGTTTGTAATCACCTGCTGCAGGCGCAGCGGGTCGCCAATGACGTTATCCGGCACGTCATTTTTAATGTTGAGCGTCAGGTCCAGGCCTTTATCGTGCGACGAGTGTGCGAGCAGCGTCACCACTTCATCGAGCGTGCTGCGCAGCGGGAATGGGATGCTCTCCAGGATCAGCTTACCGGCCTCCAGCTTGGAGAAGTCCAGCACGTCGTTAATGATCGCCAGCAGGTTGTTGGCCGAGCGCTCAATGGTGTGCAGATGATCGCGCTGGGTTGGGTTCAGCTCGCTTTTTAGCGTCAGACGGGTAAAGCCAATCACGCCATTGAGCGGCGTACGCAGCTCGTGGGACATATTCGCGAGGAACTCGGATTTGATACGTGCGGCTTCCTGCGCGCGTTTTTTCGCCAGATCCAGCTCAACGTTCTGAATCTCCATCTGCTCCAGGGTTTCGCGCAGGTCAGAGGTCGCCTGGTCGACATTGTGCTGCATCTCTTCGTGATACGCTGCCAGCGACATCGCCATCGAGTTAATGCCGTTTTTGAGCATATCGAGCTCGCCCAGCATAAACCCTTCCACCCGGCTGTCGAGCTGGCCCCGGCGAATGCGGTCGACGGTGTTAACCATGTTGCGAATGGGCCCCGTCACGTCACGCATCAGGCGCCAGCCGAAGATAAGTGCTATCCCGATACAGAACAGCATCATAACGCCGGAGATGAAAATTTCTTTGTACTGCTGCAGACGCACCGACTTGAGATCCAGCTCCAGCGCCACATATCCGAGCATATTGTCGCTGGATTTGGCATCAGACTGGGCGGATTCATCGGGTGAATAGCTTTCCGAAATAATCGGGGTGCGCAGGATCATGATATCGCCGCGTCGCAGCACGGTGAGGTGGCGCGGGAAGGGCGTACCGTCAGGAATTTTCAGGGCCGCTGGATCCAGATGAAAATTCGAGGTGACAAAGAGGCGGTTATGCTCGTCGTAAACGGAGATGGCACGCACGATATCCGAATGACGGCGGTGCAGCACGCTGATTAACTGACCTATCGATTCGCGGTTTTGCAGGTTCATCCCATACTCACTGGAGACGGCCAGCGGTTCGATAATGCTGGCACCGGCATCTTCCAGTTGCCGCTGCAAATCGTTATAGCGGTGCACCACAAAAAAGATACTCAGCAGCAAACCGATGAGAACGGTGGGGGCGAGGATCAAAATCATCATGCGCGCGCGCAGGCTGTAGTTGGTCATGGCGTTCCGTTATGGGACAATTAGGATAATTATGTTTATGTGAGAAAAATCTCGGCGATGGCGCAATTCTACTCTGCAAAGCGACGCGTGACGACGCGTCAGATCATAACTGTTGAAGCCACTGACCTCGATCCCTTTGGCCAGGGGGTTGCGCGTCATAATGGTAAGACACTGTTTATAACAGGTTTACTGCCAACAGAACGAGCAGAAATTACGCTGACGGAAGATAAACGCCAGTTTGCACGCGGGCAGGTTAAGCAGCGTCATAACGATAGCCCGGACCGCGTGAAGCCTCGCTGCCCGCATTTTGGCGTCTGCGGTGGCTGCCAGCAACAGCATGTCAGCACAGAATTACAGCAAAAAAGTAAAAGCAGCGCCCTGGCCCGCCTGCTTAAGCACGACGTCAACGAGATCATCGCCGACCAGCCCTGGGGCTATCGTCGTCGCGCGCGTTTGAGCCTGAACTATCAGCCAAAAACTGAGCGGCTGGAGATGGGGTTTCGCAAAGCCAGCTCCAGCGATATCGTCGATATCAGGCAGTGCCCCATTTTGGTGCCCCGTCTTGAGGCATTGCTTCCTGACGTGCACGCCTGCCTCTGCGGACTGGACGGCGTTCGCCACCTCGGGCACGTCGAACTGGTCATGGCCAACAATGGCCCGCTGATGGTGCTGCGCCACACCGCGCCGCTGTCGAAAAAAGATCGCGAAAAACTGGAACGCTTTTCGCATTCCCACGAGCTGGCGCTTTTCCTTGCCCCCCAAAGCGAGATACTTGAGCAACTGACAGGTGAAGCGCCCTGGTATGCGTCAAACGGGCTACGCTTAACGTTCAGTCCGCGCGATTTCATTCAGGTAAATGATGGCGTCAATCAGCAAATGATTGAGAAAGCGCTGATATGGCTCGATGTGCAGAAGAGCGATCGGGTACTTGACCTGTTCTGCGGAATGGGCAATTTCACGCTGCCTTTGGCCCGGCAGGCGGCAAGCGTTGTGGGCGTCGAAGGCGTTGAGGCGCTGGTGGCTAAAGGGCAGGAGAACGCACGACAGAACGGCTTGCAAAATGTGACATTCTTTCACCAAAATCTTGAGGAAGATGTAACGCAGCAGCCGTGGGCGATGCAGGGGTTTGACAAAATTCTTCTCGACCCGGCGCGCGCAGGTGCACCGGGTGTAATGCAACATATAATTAAACTCGCGCCCAGGCGCGTGGTCTATGTTTCCTGTAACCCGGCAACGCTTGCCCGAGACAGTGAGGCATTAATCCGTGCGGGTTACCAGATTCAGCGTCTGGCAATGCTGGACATGTTCCCGCACACTGGGCATCTGGAATCGATGGTGTTGTTTGAGCACATCTAATTAGTTTGGCTTGTCGACTTCGACAGGCCCTGGTCCCTAAAGGAGAGGACAATGGTTGCGGTAAGAAGTGCACATCTTAATAAAGCTGGGGAGTTTGACCCACAAAAATGGATAGCAAGTCTGGGGATTTCCAGCCAGCAGTCGTGTGAACGCTTAACCGAAACCTGGGCCTACTGTCAGCGCACCACTCTGGGGCATCCTGACGCCGAACTGTTATTGTGGCGCGGCGTGGAGATGGTTGAAATCTTATCCATGCTGAATATGGATATCGAAACGCTGCAGGCCGCGCTTTTGTTCCCTCTTGCCGATGCGGATGTCGTCACTGAAGACGTGCTGCGCGACAGCGTCGGGCAATCCGTCGTGGCGTTGATCCACGGCGTACGGGATATGGCGGCAATCCGCCAGCTCAAAGCCGCACATACCGATTCCGTCTCCTCGGAGCAAGTTGATAACGTTCGCCGGATGCTGCTGGCCATGGTGGACGATTTCCGCTGCGTGGTCATCAAGCTCGCTGAACGCGTTGCCCACCTGCGCGAAGTAAAAGATGCGCCGGAAGACGAGCGCGTACTGGCCGCGAAAGAGTGTACGAACATCTATGCACCGCTGGCGAACCGCTTAGGGATTGGTCAACTGAAATGGGAGCTGGAGGATTACTGCTTCCGTTACCTGCACCCGGCAGAATATAAGCGGATTGCAAAACTCCTGCACGAGCGCCGCATTGACCGCGAGCACTATATTGAGGAATTCGTCAGCGGATTGCGCCAGTCGATGAAAGAAGAGAATGTGCGGGCCGAAGTCTATGGTCGACCCAAGCACATCTACAGCATCTGGCGCAAAATGCAGAAGAAACATCTCGCCTTTGATGAGCTGTTTGACGTGCGCGCCGTGCGCATCGTTGCAGAGCGTCTGCAGGATTGCTACGCCGCGTTAGGGATAGTACATACTCACTTCCGCCATCTTCCGGATGAGTTCGATGACTATGTTGCGAACCCGAAACCTAACGGCTATCAGTCTATTCATACCGTGGTGCTGGGGCCTGGCGGCAAAACGGTCGAGATTCAAATTCGTACCAAACAGATGCACGAGGACGCTGAGCTTGGCGTCGCGGCGCACTGGAAATACAAAGAGGGGACGTCAGGTGGCGTGCGCTCTGGTCATGAAGACCGCATTGCCTGGCTGCGTAAGCTGATTGCGTGGCAGGAAGAGATGGCGGATTCCGGCGAAATGCTGGATGAAGTGCGAAGCCAGGTCTTTGACGACCGGGTCTACGTCTTTACGCCGAAAGGTGACGTGGTCGACCTGCCAGCAGGCTCCACGCCGCTGGACTTTGCCTATCACATCCACAGTGATGTGGGGCACCGCTGCATCGGGGCGAAAATCGGCGGGCGTATCGTACCGTTTACCTATCAGCTGCAGATGGGCGACCAGATTGAAATCATCACGCAGAAGCAGCCTAACCCGAGCCGTGACTGGCTTAACCCGAACCTGGGCTATGTCACCACCAGCCGCGGGCGCTCAAAAATTCACGCCTGGTTCCGTAAGCAGGATCGTGACAAGAATATTCTGGCCGGTCGCCAGATCCTCGACGACGAGCTGGAACATATCGGCATAAGCCTGAAAGAGGCCGAGAAATTCCTGCTGCCGCGCTACAACTTCAACGAGCTGGATGAACTGCTGGCGGCGATTGGCGGCGGTGATATCCGTCTTAATCAGATGGTGAACTTCCTGCAGGCGCAGTTCAACAAGCCAAGCGCGGCGGAGCAGGATGCGGCGGCGCTGAAGCAGCTGCAGCAGAAAACCTATGCGCCACAGCAGCGCAGCAAAGACAATGGCCGCGTTGTGGTGGAAGGGGTGGGTAATCTGATGCACCACATTGCCCGCTGCTGCCAGCCAATCCCGGGTGATGATATCGTTGGCTTTATCACTCAGGGACGCGGGATTTCCATTCACCGTTCAGACTGCGACCAGCTTGCTGAGCTGCAGTCGCATGCACCGGAACGTATTGTGGAAGCTGTCTGGGGCGAGAGCTACTCGGCGGGGTACTCGCTGGTGGTTCGCGTCACCGCAAACGACCGTAGCGGCCTGCTGCGTGATATTACGACCATTCTCGCGAATGAGAAGGTCAACGTGCTGGGCGTGGCCAGCCGCAGCGATACGCGCGAGCAGCTTGCCACCATCGATATGACCATCGAAATCTACAACCTGCAGGTGCTGGGCCGCGTGCTTGGCAAACTGAACCAGGTCCCGGATGTGATTGACGCACGTCGTCTGCACGGCGGGTAAGCCCACCTTTCTGTAAGCCGGGTAAGGCGTAGCCTTTACCCGGCATTTATTTTTAATCAGGACAGAATTATGACCCAAATTGACCGCCTGCTTGGCATCATGAAACGCCTGCGCGATCCGGAAAACGGCTGCCCGTGGGACAAAGAGCAGACTTTCGCCACCATCGCCCCGTACACCCTCGAAGAGACCTATGAAGTGCTGGACGCCATTTCACGCGAGGATTTTGACGACCTGCGTGGTGAGCTGGGTGACCTGCTGTTCCAGGTGGTGTTCTATGCGCAAATGGCGCAGGAAGAGGGGCGTTTTAACTTCGACGACATCTGCGCTGCCATCAGCGACAAACTGGAACGCCGTCATCCGCATATCTTTAGCGATGCCACCGCAGGCGATAGCGCGGAAGTGCTGGCGCGCTGGGAACAGATTAAAAGCGCCGAGCGCGCGGAGAAATCCCAGCACTCGGCACTGGATGACATTCCCCTGAACCTGCCTGCGCTGATGCGGGCGCATAAAATTCAGAAACGCTGCTCCGCGGTTGGCTTTGACTGGACGTCTCTTGGCCCGGTGCTGGAAAAAGTGCATGAAGAGATCGACGAAGTGATGCACGAAGCGCAACAGGCTGTGGTAGATGAAGCAAAGCTTGAAGAAGAGATGGGCGATTTGCTGTTCGCGACCGTCAACCTTTCTCGCCATCTGGGTGTAAAAGCGGAAACCGCCCTGCAAAAAGCCAACATTAAGTTCGAACGACGCTTTCGCGAAGTTGAGCGGATTGTGGCCTCGCGCGGCCTGGAAATGAGCGGAATTGACCTCGATGCGATGGAAGAAGTCTGGCAAGAAGTAAAACGCCAGGAAACTGATCTCTAACGAAATTTTGCGATCAAGCGCAATTTGTGTGATTTTTTAAATGACAAGCGCTTGATTTGCGTCAAAAACATTTACCCAAAAGGGGCTATTTTCTCACTCCTTATGTTTGTCATTGGCTGGACAGGAGACGGAGAATGAAAGTTTGTGGCGCTCGCCGTGTTCGGGTATACTACTTTCCCGTCCTGGTTATTCCATCGTTTCACCCTAACTTCTCAGGTTCAGCATGACAACGAACTATATTTTTGTGACCGGCGGGGTCGTATCCTCTCTGGGTAAAGGCATTGCCGCAGCCTCCCTCGCAGCCATTCTTGAAGCCCGTGGCCTCAATGTGACCATGATGAAACTGGATCCGTACATCAACGTTGATCCGGGTACCATGAGTCCAATCCAACACGGGGAAGTGTTCGTTACTGAAGACGGCGCTGAAACCGATCTGGATCTTGGCCACTACGAGCGTTTCATCCGCACTAAAATGACCCGTCGTAACAACTTCACGACAGGCCGCATCTACTCCGACGTTCTGCGTAAAGAGCGCCGTGGTGATTATCTTGGTGCTACCGTTCAGGTTATCCCACACATCACTAACGCTATCAAAGAACGCATTATTGCGGGCGGCGAAGGCCACGACGTGGTGCTGGTTGAAATCGGCGGTACCGTGGGTGATATCGAATCCCTGCCATTCCTGGAAGCGATTCGTCAGCTGGCGGTTGATATTGGCCGTGAAAACGCGCTGTTCATGCACCTGACGCTGGTGCCTTATATGGCAGCCGCAGGTGAAGTGAAAACCAAACCTACTCAGCACTCCGTTAAAGAGTTGCTCTCCATCGGTATTCAGCCAGACATCCTGGTTTGCCGTTCCGATCGCGCGGTTCCGGCGAACGAACGCGCGAAAATTGCATTGTTCTGTAACGTGCCGGAAAAAGCCGTTATTTCAATGAAAGATGTCGATTCCATTTATAAAATCCCGGGCCTGTTGAAATCACAGGGCCTGGACGATTATATTTGTAAACGATTCAGCTTGAACTGTCCGGAAGCTAACCTGTCTGAATGGGAACAGGTTATTTACGAAGAAGCGAATCCGGCTGGCGAAGTGACTATCGGCATGGTTGGCAAGTACATTGAACTGCCAGATGCCTATAAGTCAGTTATCGAAGCGCTGAAACACGGTGGTCTGAAGAACCGCGTCTCCGTTAACATCAAGCTGATTGATTCGCAGGATGTTGAAACGCGTGGCGTTGAAATTCTGAAAGATCTGGATGCAATCCTTATCCCTGGCGGCTTCGGCTACCGTGGTGTAGAAGGCAAGATCGCCACCGCACGCTATGCGCGTGAAAACAATATTCCATACCTCGGTATCTGCCTGGGTATGCAGGTTGCGCTGATCGAATTTGCGCGCAACGTAGCGGGAATGGAAAACGCGAACTCTACGGAATTTGTGCCAGACTGTAAGTACCCTGTCGTGGCGCTTATCACTGAATGGCGCGACGAAGAAGGTAACGTCGAAGTCCGTACCGAGAAGAGCGACCTGGGTGGCACGATGCGTCTTGGCGCACAGGCCTGCCAACTGTCCGACGATAGCGTCGTTCGCAAGCTGTATGGCGAGCCGGTTATCACCGAACGTCACCGTCACCGCTATGAAGTCAACAACATGTTGTTGAAACAAATTGAAGCTGCGGGTCTGCGTGTTGCGGGCCGCTCCGGGGATGATCAGTTAGTCGAGATCATCGAAGTGCCAAACCATCCGTGGTTTGTCGCCTGCCAGTTCCACCCGGAATTTACTTCAACGCCACGTGACGGGCATCCGCTGTTTGCAGGCTTTGTGAAAGCCGCCAGCGATTACCAGAAGCGTCAGGCGAAGTAAAAAAAAGTTAGAACGGCAACGCGTACCCCTGGTACGCGTTGTTTGTCTGGAGTTTTAGTTTAACTTGTACTGAGGAAAATCTAATGTCCAAAATCGTTAAAGTCATCGGTCGTGAAATCATCGACTCCCGTGGTAACCCGACCGTTGAAGCCGAAGTTCACCTGGAAGGTGGTTTCGTCGGTATGGCAGCTGCTCCGTCAGGTGCTTCTACTGGTTCCCGCGAAGCGCTGGAACTGCGCGATGGCGACAAATCCCGTTTCATGGGCAAAGGCGTACTGAAAGCTGTTGGCGCCGTAAACGGCCCTATTGCTCAGGCAATCATTGGCAAAGACGCTAAAGACCAGGCTGGCATCGACAAGATCATGATCGATCTGGACGGTACTGAAAACAAATCTAACTTCGGTGCTAACGCAATCCTGGCCGTTTCCCTGGCGAACGCCAAAGCTGCAGCGGCTGCTAAAGGTATGCCACTATTCGAACACATCGCTGAACTGAACGGCACTCCAGGCAAATACTCCATGCCTGTACCGATGATGAACATCATCAACGGTGGTGAGCACGCAGACAACAACGTTGATATTCAGGAATTTATGATTCAGCCAGTTGGCGCGAAATCCCTGAAAGAAGCAGTACGTATGGGTTCTGAAGTGTTCCACAACCTGGCTAAAGTTCTGAAAGCTAAAGGTATGAACACGGCTGTTGGTGACGAAGGTGGCTATGCGCCAAACCTGGGTTCTAACGCAGAAGCACTGGCTGTTATCGCTGAAGCGGTTAAAGCAGCAGGCTACGAGCTGGGCAAAGACATCACTCTGGCGATGGACTGTGCAGCGTCTGAATTCTACAAAGACGGTAAATACGTTCTGGCTGGCGAAGGCAACAAAGCGTTCACCTCTGAAGAGTTCACTCACTTCCTGGAAGACCTGACTAAACAGTACCCAATCGTTTCTATCGAAGACGGTCTGGACGAGTCTGACTGGGATGGCTTCGCATACCAGACTAAAGTACTGGGCGACAAAATCCAGCTGGTGGGTGACGACCTGTTCGTAACCAACACCAAGATCCTGAAAGAAGGCATCGAGAAAGGCATCGTTAACTCCATCCTGATCAAATTCAACCAGATCGGTTCTCTGACCGAAACGCTGGCTGCGATCAAAATGGCGAAAGACGCTGGCTACACCGCTGTTATCTCTCACCGTTCTGGCGAAACTGAAGACGCTACCATCGCTGACCTGGCTGTTGGTACCGCGGCTGGCCAGATCAAGACCGGTTCTATGAGCCGTTCTGACCGTGTTGCTAAATACAACCAGCTGATTCGTATCGAAGAAGCACTGGGCGAAAAAGCACCATACAACGGTCGTAAAGAGATCAAAGGCCAGGCATAATCGCTAAGCCTTAAAATGAAAATGCCAGTCGTAAGACTGGCATTTTTTTTGGCTATTTAAAATCGACCGCCATTTGTTCCGGAATGGTCAGCCCCTGAGTGGTTTGCACGCAGCGGGCAATATAGTCCGTAAAGCGGGGTGGCTTAGGCATGCCCATGCTAAGCAGCTTATCATTGCTGAAGCGCACGTTGAGTGTGGCAAAAGCACCGTATAAACGCATTGCTTTCAGCATCAGGCGCTCGTTGCACGGCCCAAAAATATCCTTCAGTTCGCGGCGCATTCTGACCAGCGTTTCGTAACTCACCTGAGCGTATCGATCTCCGACAGGGGCTTTCTCCAGCGCCTGCGCCATTGCCTTATCAATATCAGCAAAGCGAACGCTGTTCTCTTCCCCGGCAGAAATATGTACCACTTCCCCTGAACGTGCATCACTGGTAAGCAGCATTAACAGCGCGTCGGCACAATAATCCACCGGAACGACATCGATTTTGTCTTCCATCGAACACATGAATTTTTGCAGCATTAACCCCATGCTAAAGACCCAGAAAATACTGCTTGAAGGCGTGCAACCGTGACGGGTATGGCCGACGACGATAGACGGGCGGGCGATGAGCAGCGGCAGGTCAGGACAGTGCTGGCGCATCAGCTGTTCAATGGTGGATTTCGAATAGGTATATTCCACCAGATGCTCGGCGTTCTCTCTGAATTCTGCACTTTCGGCGACCAGCGAATCCTGCTCCGGCGTACAGGACATCGCCGTGCCAACGTGCAGGAAGCGCTGTAGGGTCGACACCCGTTTCATGCGGCGCGCCAGCGCCAGGGTTCCCTCGACGTTCACCTTCCAGATAAGCGGGTTGTTGCCAAACGACGCGACGGCCGCGCAGTTAACGACATGCGTCACCTGTTCAAGACGCGGATCGTTCAGGAAGGCTTCCGGCTGGCTGAGATCGCCAATGAGGATATTCTCCACGCTCAGCGAGGCCAGTGCATGCTCAGGCACGTTGAACTTACGCATATTCTCCTGCACTCGCGCCAGCCCACCTTGCGGGTCGCTGGCGCGCGCAAGCAGAAGTAAATTTACGGCGCTCTCGCCGGTCAGGATTTTTTCAAGTACTGCACCACCCAGAAATCCGGTCACGCCTGTAATCAGTAAGGTTTTCATTGATACCGTCTCATTATGATTGATGAGGCGGATTGTAGGCGGGCGAAAGTAAACGGCGTTTAAATAAAAAAATGGCCAGCCTTACCGTTTCTTAAGCTTATTTTAAGGTAAGGAATTCAGGGGATGAGATTGGACATTGCAGGAGGGAAGAAAATTCAATTTATCAAGATATTTATTTTAACTTACTGATTTGTATATTATAAACGTGCTTCCTGTGTCGTGGGGATATTAAGTCAAAATGTAATTATAAAAATACTTTGTAACATCATTCATTGATGCGGTAAATAATTTAACGGATGCTTAAGTACACTTAAAATAACGAACTCGCAGGCTATTGATATATAGCCTGCGAAGGTTTTTTACAGCAACAGAGGAAGCGTTGCGCTGGCGGTTTGTTGGCTGACCTCGCCGTAATGACCGTCTATTGCAATAAGGGAGTGGGTAAGCAACTCGACCAGCAGCATAACACCCACTTTGGCATTGAGTGCGCCTGCGCTAAGCGGCCCCTCGGGTTTGGCTGCAACCAGTAGCATATCGCTAAGGGACGCCAGCGGGCTACGCGGCGTATTGCTGAGCGCCAGCACGGGGACGCCACGTTTGCGCGCAAGTTTTACGACGTGAAGTAAATCCCGTGTTGAGCCTGAACTGGAGATGGCTACCACCAGCGACGCTTTAGAGAGGGTGGTCGCATTCATGGCTGCACGGTGCATATCGCTGAAGAGCTGCACAGGTTTGCCCAGGCGCAACAGCTTATAATGCAGATACTCGCCGAGGATCGCACTGGCAGCGACCCCATAAATCTGGACTGACTGCGCCTGATGCAGCGCCTGTGCCGCCTTTTCCAGCAGTGCTCTGTCGAGCAGTCTGGCGGTATCCTGCAGAGCCTGTACAGACTCTTCCACTACGCTATCAATTTCATCGCCGGCCTGACGCTCTGGCTGACCCTGCTGAATGTCCAGCGCAAGCGCCATTTTGAATTCCGTGTACCCCTTACAGCCCAGTGTGCGGCAAAGACGCGTCACGCTGGCCTCGCTGGTATGACTTTCGCGCGCCAGCTCAGTGATCGTCAGGTAAAGCACCCGGGCAGGATCGTTGAGGACAAACTCACCCAGTTTTCGTTGCGTTGGGCTGTACCCGGAAGCCTCCTGGCGTAGCTTCAGCAGCAGGTTTTCATGGTCTGACATGCGAGATCCTTAATGCATTCTTCTGTCGACTAGTGTGGCGGAAAGCGGGGGAAAGATGCCAGTCATTTCGAAAAAGTATGATCGTCATCCTGGTTATTGATGATAATTTTCACTATTAATAATTAATGTGGTAAAAATTTTCATCTATACACGAGGGGATGAAAAAATGATGCAAATGTTCAGTGGGGCTTCTTCTGGCGGATGGTTTGAGAAAGCGCAGCGCTTTGGCAAATCATTTATGTTGCCCATCGCCGTCTTGCCCGCGGCGGGTTTGTTGCTGGGGATTGGAGGCGCGTTATCAAACCCCAATACCCTCACGGCCTACCCGTTTTTAGATGTCGCGTGGCTACAGGCCATCTTTACCATTATGAGCAGTGCCGGTTCGATTGTGTTCGCCAACCTCTCGGTGCTGTTTGCTGTCGGGGTCGCCGTCGGGCTGGCAAAAAATGACAAAGGAACCGCAGGGCTGGCGGCATTGCTCGCTTTTCTGGTGATGAATGCCACCATCAATGCGCTGCTGATCCTGACCGGAAAACTGGCGCTTGAGAACCCGGGTGCCGTAGGGCAGGGAATGACGCTGGGGATCCAGACGCTGGAAACCGGCGTATTTGGTGGCGTCGTCATCGGGCTCGTGACCTGCGCGTTACATCATCGGTTCAATAAAATCGCGCTTCCGCAGTTCCTGGGTTTCTTTGGCGGTTCACGTTTTGTACCGATCGTCAGCTCGCTGGCGGCAATACTTGTCGGGGCATTAATGACCGTCATCTGGCCGCATTTCCAGAAGCTGATCTTCGGTCTGGGCGGGCTTGTGGATGCCACCGGTTATCTGGGGACGATGCTGTACGGTTTCATTTTGCGCATGCTCGGGCCGTTTGGTTTACACCACATCTTCTATCTTCCCTTCTGGACGACAGCGCTTGGCGGCAGCGAGATCGTTAACGGTCAGCTTGTCGAAGGTACACAGCGGATCTTCTTCGCCCAGCTTGCTGACCCGACAACACGCCAGTTTTATGAAGGCACGTCGCGCTTCATGTCCGGACGCTTCATCACGATGATGTTTGGTCTGCTGGGTGCCTGCCTCGCGATGTACCACACGGCAAAGCCGGAGAACAAAAAACGCGTCGCGGGGCTGTTACTTTCGGCGGCATTGACCTCGTTCCTGACGGGGATTACTGAACCTATTGAGTTCTCATTCCTTTTTGTTGCACCTGTGCTGTACGTCATTCACGCCCTGTTTGACGGGCTGGCGTTTATGCTCGCCCATATTTTACATATCACTATCGGGCAAACTTTCTCAGGCGGTTTTATCGACTTCGTGCTGTTCGGCATTCTCCAGGGCGAGGCCAAAACCCACTGGATGTTCGTGCCGCTGGTAGGGGTGCCGTGGTTCTTCCTCTACTACTTTACGTTCCGCTATCTGATTAATCGCTTTGATTTTGCCACGCCGGGGCGTGAGAAAGAGGCAATGGCGGATGAAGTGACCTTTTCGCAGAGCGAGCGTGCCGTTGCGGTGATCGCCGGGTTAGGTGGCAAAGACAATCTCGAAGAGGTGGACTGCTGCGCGACGCGTCTTCGCGTCACGGTGAAGGATGGCAGCAAAGTGAATGAATCGGCGCTGAAAGCGACCGGCGCGCGCGGCGTTATCGTCCGCGGCAACGGTGTTCAGGTCATTTATGGGCCGCATGTGACGATTATTAAAAACGAAGTGGAAGAGATCTTATCGTAATGAAAACTGTACTGGATAACCTGAAGGGAAAACTGGTCGTCTCCTGCCAGGCGCTGGAGAATGAACCTCTGCATAGCGCGTTTATTATGTCACGAATGGCGCTGGCCGCCGCGCAGGGTGGTGCGGCAGCGATCCGTGCCAATAGCGTGGTGGATATCGAAGCCATCAAGCAGCAGGTAGTTCTGCCGGTTATCGGCATCATCAAACGCGATTATCCGGATAGTGAGGTGTTTATCACCGCCACGATGAAAGAGGTGGATGAGCTGATGACGGTTTCTCCGGAAATCATTGCCCTGGATGCGACTGCGCGACAGCGCCCTGGCGGCGAAGACCTGGCGACGCTGGTCGCGCATATCCGCACACGGTACCCGTCGGTACGCCTGATGGCGGATATTTCCACAACAGAAGAGGCCGTGACGGCGCAGGCGCTGGGTTTTGATTGTGTGGGGACCACGCTTTACGGTTATACGGCAGAAACCGCAGGCCATGCGCTACCGGACAATGACTGCGCGTTTCTGAAAGAGGTGCTGGCTGCCGTCGACATCCCCGTGGTGGCCGAAGGCAATGTTGACACACCTGAACGGGCGGCGAGGTGCCTGGAACTTGGTGCCTTTATGGTCGTTGTCGGCGGGGCCATCACCCGTCCACAGCAAATTACTGCGCGGTTTATGGCAGCGATTGGCGCTCAAAGCACCGATGGAGCATGACCATCTGACGGGGATCTGCGATACTTATCGTTTATCCCCTTAACTGAGATGACTATGCAGTACCCGATTAACGAGATGTTCCAGACCCTGCAAGGCGAGGGTTACTTTACCGGCGTTCCCGCCATCTTTATTCGATTACAGGGATGCCCGGTTGGCTGTGCCTGGTGTGATACCAAACATACGTGGGATAAACTCGCAGATCGGGAAGTGTCGCTGTTTAGCATTCTGGCTAAAACCAAAGAGAGCGATAAGTGGGGCGCGGGAAGTGCAGAAGATCTGCTGGCGATCATTGGCCGTCAGGGCTGGACGGCGCGCCATGTGGTGATTACCGGGGGTGAACCCTGCATCCACGACCTGACGCCGCTGACCGAGCTGCTCGAAAAGAACGGCTACAGCTGTCAGATTGAAACCAGCGGCACGCATGAAGTGCGCTGTTCTCACACCACCTGGGTGACGGTTTCGCCGAAAGTTAACATGCGCGGCGGTTACGATGTTCTCTCTCAGGCGCTGGAGCGTGCTGATGAGATTAAACACCCGGTTGGCCGCGTGCGTGATATCGAAGCGCTGGATGAACTGCTCGCCACGCTGACGGATGAAAAGCAGCGGATCATCGCGCTGCAGCCTATCAGCCAGAAAGAGGATGCCACGCGCCTGTGTATTGAAACCTGTATTGCCCGCAACTGGCGGCTGTCGATGCAGACGCACAAGTACCTGAACATCGCCTAAAAAAAAGCCCGGATATTCCGGGCTTTTTTTACTCACCACGATAGATACAGCCCGCGGTGCAGGTCTCTTTGATCATCACCGCGCTCAGCAGAGGCACCTGCGGTTTCATCTGATCCCAAATCCATTTAGCCAGCACTTCACTGGTCGGGTTTTCAAGGCCCGGGATATCATTCAGATAGTAGTGATCCAGACGATCGTAGGTCGGTTTGAATGCCGCCTTCAGCTCGGCAAAGTCCATGATCCAACCGGTATGCGGATCGACGTCACCGGTTATCTCAAGACGCACCATAAACGAGTGCCCGTGCAGACGGCCACATTTATGCCCTTCAGGAACATGCGGAAGGTGGTGGGCGGCTTCGAAGGTGAAATCTTTAAACAGTGTGGTGGACATTATTGCTCTCAGTAATGCGGAAAAAACCGCCGCATAGTACCGGAAAGCACAATTTTTATCATTAACTAAAACGGCTCTGTTGCTGCAACGTGGTGCATACGAGAAAAGACAACTGTTTTATGCTTAAATTTCAATGGTTTGGTTAATCGTTTTTATCGTTAAGAACGATAACTAAAACAGGTTAGTCCATTTGGTTATTTATTATTTCCATCCCTTCTTTAATTGTTATTATCCTCGCCGTTAACCTTATCTTCAGTTTGGATTTATTCGCTTAAAGTCCGCTTGGCTACTGGAACATAACGACGCATGACAACACAGGCCCCACCTTCAAATTTGCTTCCCCTGAACCCGGAGCAACTGGCGCGCCTTCAGGCTGCCACCTCTGATTTTTCTCCCACCCAGCTTGCCTGGGTCTCCGGCTATTTCTGGGGAATGCTTAACCAGCAACCGGGCGCTGTGGCTGCTGCACCGGCAACTGCGGTAGAAATTCCGGCGATTACGCTTATTTCTGCCTCGCAGACGGGCAATGCTCGCCGTGTGGCCGAAGCGCTGCGCGACGACCTGCTGGCCGCCAAACTGAACGTGAACCTGGTGAACGCCGGGGACTATAAATTCAAACAGATCGCGTCCGAAAAACTGCTGGTGGTGGTGGCTTCAACCCAGGGTGAGGGTGAGCCGGCTGAAGAAGCGGTAGCCCTGCATAAGTTCCTGTTCTCGAAAAAAGCCCCAAAACTGAACGGGACGGCGTTTGCCGTGTTTGGCCTGGGTGACACCTCCTACGAATTTTTCTGCCAGTCCGGTAAAGATTTCGACAGCAAACTGGCGGAACTGGGCGCTGAGCGCCTGCTGGACCGCGTTGATGCGGATGTGGAATACCAGACCGCAGCCGCTGAATGGCGTGCGCGCATCGTTGACGTGCTGAAAGCGCGCGTGCCAAAAGAGACGCCAGCGCAGGCTGCCGTCACCGCGGCGGGTGCAGTCAATGATATTCACACCAGCCCGTTTACCAAAGAGGCACCGCTGGCAGCGAGCCTGGCGGTTAATCAGAAAATTACCGGTCGCGCCTCTGAGAAAGACGTGCGGCATATTGAAATCGATCTCGGTGATTCCGGTCTGCGTTACCAGCCGGGCGATGCACTTGGGATCTGGTACCAGAACGATCCGGCGCTGGTTAAAGAACTGGTCGAACTGCTGTGGCTGAAAGGGGATGAGCCTGTCACCGTCGACGGTAACACGCAGCCGCTCTCTGAGGCGCTGCAGTGGCATTTCGAGCTGACGGTCAACACGCCAAACATCGTTGAAAATTACGCCACCTTAACGCGCAGTGAATCGCTGCTGCCTCTGGTGGGGGATAAGGCGAAGCTGCAGCATTACGCCGCGACGACGCCGATTGTCGATATGGTGCGTTTCTCTCCGGCACAGCTGGATGCGGATGCGCTCATTGGCCTGCTGCGTCCGCTGACGCCGCGCCTCTACTCCATTGCCTCTTCGCAGGCCGAAGTGGAGAGCGAAGTGCATATCACCGTGGGCGTGGTGCGTTATGACATCGAAGGCCGTGCCCGTGCGGGCGGGGCATCAAGCTTCCTGGCCGATCGCGTGGAGGAAGACGGTGAAGTGCGCGTGTTTATCGAGCACAACGACAACTTCCGTCTGCCTGCGAACCCGGAAACACCGGTCATCATGATTGGGCCGGGTACCGGTATTGCACCATTCCGCGCCTTTATGCAGCAGCGCGCTGCAGATGAGGCGCCGGGTAAAAACTGGTTGTTCTTCGGCAACCCGCACTTTACGGAAGATTTCCTCTACCAGGTTGAGTGGCAGCGTTACGTCAAAGAAGGCGTCCTGACGCGCATCGACCTGGCCTGGTCCCGCGATCAGCAAGAAAAAGTATACGTACAAGACAAACTGCGCGAACAGGGCGCAGAGCTGTGGCGCTGGATCAATGACGGTGCCCACATTTATGTCTGCGGCGACGCCAATCGCATGGCGAAAGACGTTGAGCAGGCATTGCTGGAAGTGATTGCCGAATTCGGCGGTATGGATGCCGAAACGGCGGATGAATTTTTAAGTGAGCTGCGCGTTGAGCGCCGTTATCAGCGAGATGTCTACTAATGAGCGAAAAACATCCAGGGCCACTGGTGGTCGAAGGTAAACTGACAGACGCCGAGCGCATGAAGCTGGAAAGCAACTATCTGCGCGGCACCATTGCTGAAGATCTGAATGACGGTCTCACCGGCGGCTTTAAAGGCGACAACTTTCTGCTGATCCGTTTCCACGGTATGTATCAGCAGGATGACCGTGATATCCGCGCCGAACGTGCAGAACAGAAGCTGGAGCCGCGTCATGCGATGCTGCTGCGCTGCCGTCTTCCGGGCGGGGTGATCACCACGAAACAGTGGCAGGCGATCGATAAGTTTGCGGGTGAAAATACCCTTTATGGCAGCATCCGTCTGACCAACCGTCAGACCTTCCAGTTCCACGGCATTCTGAAGAAGAACGTGAAGCCGGTACACCAGATGCTGCACTCTGTCGGGCTGGACGCGCTGGCCACGGCCAACGACATGAACCGTAACGTGCTCTGCACCTCGAACCCGTACGAGTCCGAGCTGCACGCCGAAGCCTATGAGTGGGCGAAGAAGATCTCTGAGCACCTGCTGCCACGCACCCGCGCCTATGCGGAGATCTGGCTCGATCAGGAAAAAGTGGCCACCACCGACGAAGAACCGATCCTCGGCCAGACCTATCTGCCGCGTAAGTTCAAAACCACCGTGGTGATCCCGCCGCAGAACGATATCGATCTGCACGCCAACGACATGAACTTCGTGGCGATTGCCGAAAATGGCAAGCTGGTGGGCTTTAACCTGCTGGTGGGCGGCGGTCTCTCCATCGAACACGGTAACAAGAAAACCTATGCCCGTACCGCAAGCGAGTTTGGTTTCCTGCCGCTGGAGCACACGCTGGCCGTGGCTGAAGCGGTTGTCACCACGCAGCGCGACTGGGGTAACCGTACGGACCGTAAAAACGCGAAAACCAAATACACCCTGGAGCGCGTGGGCGTAGAGACGTTCAAAGCGGAAGTGGAGCGTCGCGCGGGGATTAAGTTTGAGCCGATCCGTCCGTATGAATTTACGGGACGTGGCGATCGTATTGGCTGGGTTAAAGGCATCGACAATAAATGGCACCTGACGCTGTTTATTGAAAACGGCCGTATTCTTGATTATCCGGGCCGCCCGCTGAAAACCGGTCTGCTGGAAATTGCGAAGATCCATAAAGGTGAATTCCGTATCACCGCTAACCAGAACCTGATCGTTGCCGGCGTGCCGGAAAGCCAGAAAGCGAAGATTGAGAAACTGGCGCGCGACCATGGGTTGATGGACGCGGTGAAGCCTCAGCGTGAAAACTCCATGGCCTGCGTGTCGTTCCCGACCTGCCCGCTGGCGATGGCGGAAGCAGAGCGTTTCCTGCCGTCATTCACCGATAAGGTGGAAGCGATTCTGGAAAAACACGGTATTCCGGACGAGCATATTGTTATGCGTGTCACCGGCTGCCCGAACGGCTGTGGCCGTGCGATGCTGGCCGAGCTGGGTCTGGTGGGTAAAGCGCCGGGTCGCTATAACCTGCACCTCGGCGGTAACCGTATCGGAACGCGTATTCCGCGCATGTTCCGTGAGAACATCACCGAGCCGGAAATTCTTGATTCTATCGACGAGCTTGTCGGGCGCTGGGCGAAAGAGCGCGAAGCGGGTGAAGGCTTCGGCGACTTTACGGTGCGTGCGGGCATTATTCGCCCGGTGCTCGATCCCGCAAGGGATTTCTGGGAGTAAACACGAGAGGTAATTATGTCCGTACTCGATCTAAACGCCCTAAATGAACTGCCAAAAGTCGATCGCATTCTGGCGCTGGCAGAAACCAATGCGCAGCTTGAAAAGCTCGACGCCGAAGGCCGCGTGGCATGGGCCCTGGAAAACCTGCCGGGTGATTATGTGCTCTCGTCAAGTTTTGGTATTCAGGCTGCGGTGAGTTTGCATCTGGTGAACCAGATTCGTCCGGACATTCCGGTGATCCTGACCGATACCGGCTACCTGTTCCCGGAAACCTACCAGTTTATCGATGAGCTGACGGACAAGCTCGGGCTGAACCTGAAAGTCTACCGCGCGGAGCAAAGCGCGGCCTGGCAGGAGGCGCGGTATGGCAAGCTGTGGGAACAGGGTGTTGAGGGCATTGAGAAATACAATGAGATCAACAAGGTCGAGCCGATGAACCGGGCGCTGAAAGAGCTTAACGCGCAGACCTGGTTTGCGGGGTTACGCCGCGAGCAGTCCGGAAGCCGCGCCACGCTCCCGGTGCTGGCGGTTCAGCGCGGGGTGTTTAAAGTGCTGCCGATCATCGACTGGGATAACCGTACGGTTTACCAGTACCTGCAAAAACACGGACTGAAATACCACCCGCTCTGGGACCAGGGTTATCTGTCAGTGGGCGATACCCATACCACGCGTAAATGGGAACCGGGCATGGCGGAAGAAGAGACGCGATTCTTTGGACTCAAGCGCGAGTGCGGATTGCACGAAGGGTAAATTCTGTTCCCTTTTCCCTCACCCTCTTACAAAGGGTGAGGGACATGTTCTGTTCTACGCTTTCCCTGCTTTTGCCAGCTCTTTCACCAGCGGCAGCATCACTTTAACCACATCCCGACTGCGGTGTTCAATCCGCTGCGGCAGTGCGCTATCAATATGCTGCTGATTATCCAGCAGCACGTTATGCCAGCTCGTCCCGTCCGGGAAAGCCTTCGATTTCACCCGCTGCTGATAACCGTCTTTCTTACCCAGCATCCAGTTAGTGGCTTCCACGTACAGAACAGGAATGCCCGCTTTATCGAACACTTCACCATCGTTACAGCAGCCGGTTCCGCGAGGATAGTCGGGATTCCCGCCCGGGTTGCTGGTGGCATACACCCCATGGCTGCGGGCAATCGCCAGCGCGCGGTCGCGCGTCAGTTTACGCACGGTACCCGGCGTACTCTGTCCGCTGTTGAAATAGAGCTTATCGCCGACGATCAGGTTATCGAGGTTAATCACCAGCAGCGTATTTTTCCTCTCCTCGGCACTCATGCGTTTCAGGAGATTCTCCGCGCCAAGTTTTCCCTCTTCTTCACCGCTGGTGGCAACGAAACGGATCCCGTATTGGGTTGGAATGTCTTTCATTCGCTCTGCCAGTTCGAGCATCACACCCAGACCCGCCGCGTTATCGTCCAGCCCCTGTAACGTCAGCCCGCCGAGATTATTGTCGGTATCGGCGTCGCTCATTGGCGCGTAGGTGTCCAGGTGCGCCATGATAATGATCTGTTCCGCCGCGCTACCTTCATGCGCCGCAATGACCGTACTGCCGGTCACGTTGTGCCAGTTTTTTGTTTTATTGCGCGAGGTATAGACGTAGCGGCTGTGAAACGATCGAATATCGCTCTGGTAACCCATGTCAGCAAATTGCTGGCGAATATAATCGGCGGAAAGCATTTCCGCTGGCGTGCCGGTCATACGACCCGGAAAGACGGTCGCAATATGCCGCGCCTGCATATTCGCGATTTCACCATAGGGCTGATTTTTTGCCTGGGCCGGAAGGATAAAGCAAACGCCGAGCGCCAGGGCAGCGATACGGTGGCGCGTTGCGGAAAACATAGTGAGTCCTTAAAAACAGAGCAAAATTTTAACCCGCCTAGTATGAAACTGTGATCGACCATACACAATTTGAATTGCTCTTAAATGCCCGAAAATTCGCGTGTTAAGCACTTTTTGATCTTTGCTTTTCCACGGCGTTATTCCATTGAGTAACTACTCATTCCAATTCGTAATTTCATTCGATCTAAGCCGCCCCCTATAGTCCCACTATTCCTTGTTGTTAGTGAGTTGTAGCTTGTGGACTATCTGCCCCTTTTTGCCGCGATAAAAGACAGACCTGTGCTGGTAGTCGGCACCGGTGAGGTTGCCGATCGCAAAATCGTGTTTCTGCAGCGAGCGGGGGCGCAGGTACGGATAGTCGACGAGGCGGATTTCGACGAGTCGCAAATCGACACCGTGGTGCTGGTGATTGCGGCAACCGACAACCGCGAGCTCAACCGCCGTATTTCAGAGGCGGCTCAGGCCCGTCACCGTCTGGTGAACGTGGTGGACGATCGGCCGCTGTGTTCGTTTATCTTCCCGTCGATTGTTGACCGTTCGCCATTGCTGGTGGCCATCTCCTCCGGCGGGACCGCGCCGGTGCTGGCACGCGTGCTGCGGGAAAAAATCGAAGCGCTTTTGCCTACCAGCCTTGGGCGGATGGCGGAGAAAGCGAGCTTCTGGCGCAACCATCTGAAAACGCGCCTGAACAGCGTGACGGAACGCCGTCGCTTCTGGGAGCGCGTGTTCCGCGGCCGATTTGCCAGCCTGATGCATGCCGGAAATGAAACGGCGGCGCAGCAGATCCTCGAAGATGAGCTGGATAACCCTGGCAGTAGCGGCGGCGAGATCATTCTGGTCGGTGCGGGGCCGGGTGATGCCGGGCTGCTGACCCTGCGCGGCCTGCAGGTGCTTCAGGATGCCGATGTGGTGTTCTACGACCATCTGGTCACCGACGGGGTGCGCGAATTGATTCGCCGTGACGCAGAACAAATCTGCGTTGGCAAACGGGCGGGCGAGCACTCTGTACCGCAGCATGACACCAACCAGATGCTGGTGGCGGCGGCAAAAGCGGGCAAAACGGTGGTGCGGCTTAAAGGTGGCGACCCGTTTATCTTTGGTCGCGGCGGGGAAGAGCTGCAGGCGGCGGCTGAAGCGGGCGTGCCGTTCCAGGTCGTCCCGGGTATCACGGCGGCTTCCGCAGTGACGGCCTACGCCGGTATACCGCTTACTCACCGCGATTATGCCCAGAGCGTGACCTTTGTCACGGGCCATTACAAGGCGGACAGCACCCCGTTTGACTGGTCGCATCTGGCCCAGAGTCGTCAGACGCTGGCTATCTATATGGGCACGATGAAGGCGGCGGACATCAGTGAACAACTTATTCAACACGGTCGAGAGGCAACCACGCCGGTCGCCGTAATTTCTCGCGGCACGCGCGTCGATCAGCATGTGGCTATCGGTACGCTACAGGATCTTGCCACCCTGGCGAAAGAGGCCCCTATGCCCGCGCTTATCGTGGTAGGGGAAGTGGTGCACCTGCACAGCACACTCGCCTGGTTTCAACATACAACAGACTCAGAGGGGTTTGGCTCCTCTGTGGTGAATCTGGCTTAAGGAACGGTTATGGACCAAAAACGACTTACTCACCTGCGGCAGCTCGAAGCGGAAAGTATCCATATTATCCGCGAAGTGGCAGCCGAATTCTCTAACCCGGTGATGATGTATTCCATCGGTAAAGATTCCAGCGTGATGCTACACCTGGCGCGTAAAGCGTTTTACCCGGGTACGCTGCCGTTCCCGCTGCTGCACGTTGATACCGGCTGGAAATTCCGTGAAATGTATGAATTCCGCGACCGTACGGCAAAAGCCTACGGCTGCGAACTGCTGGTGCATAAAAACCCGGAAGGGGTGGCGATGGGCATTAACCCGTTCGTGCACGGTAGTGCCAAACACACGGACATCATGAAAACCGAAGGGCTGAAGCAGGCGCTGAACAAATACGGTTTTGACGCGGCCTTCGGCGGCGCACGCCGTGATGAAGAAAAATCCCGTGCGAAAGAGCGTATCTACTCTTTCCGCGACCGCTTCCACCGCTGGGATCCAAAAAACCAGCGTCCGGAGCTGTGGCATAACTACAACGGCCAGATCAACAAGGGCGAAAGCATTCGCGTGTTCCCGCTCTCCAACTGGACCGAGCTGGATATCTGGCAGTACATCTATCTGGAAAATATCGAGATCGTGCCGCTGTACCTGGCCGCTGAACGTCCGGTGCTGGAGCGTGACGGCATGCTGATGATGATCGATGACGATCGCATCAACCTGCAGCCAGGCGAAGTGATCAAAAAACAGATGGTGCGTTTCCGTACCCTCGGCTGCTGGCCATTGACCGGTGCCGTGGAGTCCAGTGCGCAGACGCTGCCGGAGATCATTGAAGAGATGCTGGTGTCGACCACCAGTGAGCGACAGGGCCGCGTGATTGACCGCGACCAGGCAGGCTCCATGGAGCTGAAGAAACGTCAGGGTTATTTCTAAGGAGCCGCCATGAACACGACCATTGCTCAACAAATTGCCAATGAAGGCGGCGTAGAAGCTTATCTGCACGCGCAACAACACAAAAGCCTGCTGCGCTTTCTGACCTGCGGCAGCGTCGATGACGGGAAAAGCACGCTGATCGGCCGTCTGCTGCACGATACGCGACAGATTTACGAAGATCAGCTCTCTTCCCTGCACAATGACAGTAAACGTCATGGTACCCAGGGCGAGAAACTCGACCTGGCGCTGCTGGTGGACGGCCTGCAGGCCGAGCGCGAGCAGGGCATCACCATTGATGTGGCGTATCGCTATTTCTCCACCGAGAAGCGCAAATTTATTATTGCCGACACCCCGGGGCACGAGCAGTACACCCGTAACATGGCGACCGGTGCGTCTACCTGTGAACTGGCGATCCTGCTGATTGACGCCCGTAAAGGGGTACTGGATCAGACTCGTCGCCACAGCTTTATCTCCACGTTGCTGGGGATCAAACACCTGGTGGTGGCGGTCAACAAAATGGATCTGGTGAACTTCAGCGAAGAGAAGTTTGATGAGATCCGCCAGAGTTACCTGACGTTTGCTGAACAGCTGCCGGGTAACCTGGATATTCGCTTTGTGCCGCTCTCTGCGCTGGAAGGCGACAACGTGGCTTCCCAGAGCGCCAACATGCCGTGGTATAGCGGCCCGACGCTGCTCGAAGTGCTGGAAACCGTGGAGATCCAGCGCGTGGTCGACACCCAGCCGATGCGCTTCCCGGTTCAGTACGTTAACCGTCCTAACCTTGATTTCCGCGGTTTCTCCGGCACTCTCGCGTCGGGCACCGTGGCGGTCGGGCAGCGCGTTAAAGTTCTGCCGTCTGGTGTGGAATCCACCATCAGCCGTATCGTCACCTTTGATGGCGATCTGCCGCAAGCCGGCGCGGGTGAAGCGGTCACGCTGGTATTGAAAGATGAAATTGATATCAGCCGCGGCGATCTGCTGGTGGACGCTCAGGAGACGCTGGCAGCGGTGCAGGGGGCTTCCGTTGATGTGGTGTGGATGGCTGAACAACCGCTGACCGCCGGTCAGAGCTACGACATTAAAATCGCGGGTAAGAAAACCCGAGCCCGCGTGGACGGTATCCAGTTCCAGGTGGACATCAATAACCTGACCCAGCGCGACGTCACCGAACTGCCGCTGAATGGCATTGGTCTGGTCGACGTGACCTTTGACGAGCCGCTGGTGCTGGATCCCTACCAGCAGAACCCGGTAACGGGTGGGCTGATCTTTATCGATCGCCTCTCCAACGTGACCGTGGGTGCCGGTATGGTGCGTGAGCCAAATGAACAGGCTACGGTAGCCTCTGAGTTCAGCGCTTTTGAGCTGGAGCTGAATGCGCTGGTGCGTAAGCACTTCCCGCACTGGGGTGCGCGCGATCTGCTGGGAGGCAAGTAATGGCCGCCCATGATGAGAACGTCGTCTGGCATCCTCATCCGGTCACCGTCGCGCAGCGCGAGAAACTTCACGGTCATCGTGGTGTGGTACTGTGGTTTACCGGGCTATCCGGCTCTGGTAAATCCACAGTAGCGGGCGCGCTGGAAGAGGCGCTACACCAGCAGGGGGTTAGTACCTACCTGCTGGATGGCGACAATGTGCGCCACGGCCTGTGCAGCGATTTGGGCTTCAGCGACGACGATCGTAAAGAGAATATTCGCAGGGTGGGGGAAGTGGCCAGCCTGATGGCGGATGCCGGGTTAGTGGTACTGACCGCGTTTATCTCACCGCATCGTGCCGAACGCCAGATGGTGCGCGAGCGCGTCGGGCAGGATCGCTTTATCGAAGTGTTTGTCGATACGCCGCTGGAAATTTGCGAAGCGCGCGATCCCAAAGGGCTGTATAAGAAAGCGCGTGCGGGAGAGCTGCGAAACTTCACCGGCATTGACTCGGTGTACGAAGCGCCTGAATCGCCTGAAATTCACCTGGAAGGTCAACAATTGGTAACAAATTTAGTAAGCCAATTATTAGACCTGCTCAGACGGGACGATATTATCAGATCCTGAGACGGTATCGTTCGGGAGCTGTCTTCCCGAACGATGAGTCACGGTCACAGGATCAGCTATGCGCAACAGTGAGAACTACATTATTACCACCGGGTCGGAGCCGTTAGCGACCGACGACGAGACGACCTGGTCCTTTCCTGGGGCCATAGTCGGCTTCGTCTCGTGGTTGTTGGCCCTGGGCATCCCTTTTCTTATCTACGGCGGTAATACGCTGTTCTTCTTTCTCTATACCTGGCCTTTCTTCCTGGCGCTGATGCCTGTGGCAGTTGTCGTCGGTATTGCGCTGCACTCGCTGCTTAACGGCAAACTTCTTTACAGTACCGTGGTCACGATTGTGACGGTGGTTCTGATGTTTGGTCTGTTATTTTTGTGGCTCATGGGCTAACTTCAGCCATAATTCAAACCGTAAACAACTGTGTGACGATATTGAGCAAGGCGATTCTGCGGAAAAAATGTGGTACATTTGCCCGCGATGTTGCGGCATCTCTGTTACCCCGGCAAAGAGATCTGGGGGCGTTTTGGGATGATGATGCCGTTTTTCAGGGGGCAGGATGGGTAAACTAACGCTGCTGTTGCTGGCTTTGCTGATCTGGCTGCAATATTCGCTGTGGTTCGGTAAAAACGGACTGCACGACTATAGCCGGGTAAGCGATGACGTCGCGGCTCAGCAGGCAACAAACGCCAAACTTAAGGCGCGAAACGATCAACTCTTTGCTGAAATTGATGACCTCAATGGCGGGCAAGAGGCGATTGAGGAACGCGCACGCAATGAACTCAGTATGACTAAGCCGGGCGAAACTTTTTATCGTCTGGTTCCGGATGCGTCTAAACGCAATCAGGGCTCAGCACAAAACAATCGATAATCAGGCCCAGGATTACGACATGGCAGTAACTTTTTCGGACGTATGCGCCGTGGTGCCGGCTGCGGGTTTTGGCCGGCGCATGCAGACAGAATGTCCCAAGCAATACCTCTCTATTGGCGATAAAACGATCCTCGAACACTCCGTGGCGGCGCTGCTGGCGCATCCGCGGGTGACGCGCGTGATTATCGCTATCAGCCCGGGTGATGCGCGTTTCGCGCAGTTACCGCTGGCAAATCATCCGCAGATTACCGTTGTTGACGGCGGCGCCGAGCGTGCCGATTCCGTGCTGGCGGGCATTCAGGCCGCCGGTGAGGCACCATGGGTTCTGGTCCATGACGCTGCCCGTCCGTGCCTGCATCAGGATGACCTTGCGCGCCTGCTGGCGCTTAGCGAAACCAGCCGGGTAGGTGGTATTCTTGCCGCCCCGGTACGCGACACCATGAAGCGCGCTGAGCCGGGCAAGCAGGCTATCGCGCACACCGTTGAGCGCGTCGATTTATGGCACGCGCTGACCCCCCAATTTTTCCCCCGAGAATTACTCCACGACTGCTTAATGCGTGCGCTTAAAGAAGGTGCGACCATCACGGACGAAGCCTCGGCGCTGGAGTATTGCGGTTTCCATCCTGAGCTGGTTGAAGGACGCGCTGATAATATAAAAGTGACGCGTCCGGAAGATTTACAGCTCGCGGAATTTTATCTTACCCGTTCGACCCATCAGGAGAAGGCATAATGCGAATTGGACACGGTTTTGATGTACACGCCTTTGGCGGAGAAGGCCCAATTATCATTGGCGGCGTACGCATTCCTTATGAAAAAGGGCTGCTTGCGCATTCTGATGGCGACGTAGCTTTACATGCCCTGACCGATGCATTGCTGGGTGCTGCGGCACTGGGCGATATCGGTAAGCTGTTCCCGGACACTGACCCGGCCTTCAAAGGTGCGGACAGCCGTGCGCTGCTGCGTGAAGCCTGGCGTCGTATTCAGGCGAAAGGCTACACCCTCGGCAACGTGGATGTGACGATCATCGCTCAGGCCCCCAAAATGCTGCCGCATATCCCGCAGATGCGTGTGTTCATTGCAGAAGATCTGGGTTGCCACATGGATGATGTTAACGTCAAAGCGACGACGACAGAGAAACTGGGCTTTACCGGTCGTGGTGAAGGGATTGCCTGTGAGGCCGTGGCGCTGCTGGTGAAGGCAAGCCAATGACGGACTTCGACAACCTGACCTGGCTGCACGGTAAACCGCAGGGGAACGGGCTGCTGAAAGCCAGCCCTGAAGATTTTGTTGTGGTGGAAGACCTGGGATTCGCACCGGATGGCGAAGGCGAACATATCCTGGTACGCATTCTGAAAAATGGCTGCAATACCCGTTTTGTGGCCGATGCGCTGGCAAAATTTCTCAAAATTCATGCCCGCGAAGTGAGCTTTGCCGGGCAGAAAGATAAACACGCCGTCACCGAACAGTGGCTCTGCGCGCGCGTGCCGGGTAATAAGATGCCTGATTTAAGCAAATTTGAGCTTGAGGGCTGTAAGGTACTGGAATACGCGCGCCATAAGCGCAAACTGCGTCTGGGCGCGTTGAAGGGCAACCATTTTACGCTGGTACTGCGCGAGATTTCGGACCGTGATGATGTGGAAAAACGCCTGAACGCTATCAACGCGTGCGGCGTACCAAACTATTTTGGCGCACAGCGCTTTGGTATCGGCGGCAGCAACCTGCTCGGCGCACTGCGCTGGGCGCAAAGCGATGCCCCGGTCCGCGACAGGAATAAACGCAGTTTTTGGTTGTCGGCGGCCCGCAGTGCGTTGTTTAATCAGATTGTGAGCGAACGGCTGAAAAAACCGGACGCGAATCAAGTTGTTGTCGGCGATGCGCTACAATTAGCGGGACGCGGGAGCTGGTTTGTGGCAACGGCTGAAGAAATGGCCGATGTGCAGTCGCGCGTGGATACTCAAACGCTGATGATTACCGCAGCCTTGCCCGGCACGGGCGACTGGGGTACGCAGGGCGATGCGCTGGCTGCTGAGCAGTCTGCCGTCGCTGATATGCAGGCATTACAAACATTGCTGGTGCGGGAAAAAGTCGAGGCGGCACGCCGTGCGATGCTGCTCTATCCGCAACAGTTGAGCTGGAACTGGTGGGACGACGTAACCGTCGAGTTACGCTTCTGGCTGCCGGCAGGTAGCTTTGCCACCAGTGTTGTCAGGGAACTTATCAACACGTCGGGTGATTATGCGAATATTGCTGAGTAACGATGACGGGATCCATGCGCCGGGTATACAGACCCTGGCGAAACACCTTCGCGAATTTGCGGAAGTGCAGGTCGTGGCACCCGATCGTAACCGCAGTGGAGCGTCTAACTCTCTGACGCTGGAGTCGTCGCTTCGCACCTTTACCTTTGAAAATGGTGATATCGCCGTCCAGATGGGCACGCCGACCGACTGCGTTTTTCTGGGCGTGAACGCGCTGATGCGCCCGCGCCCGGACATCGTCGTCTCCGGTATTAACGCCGGGCCCAATCTTGGCGACGATGTGATTTACTCCGGAACCGTGGCCGCTGCCATGGAAGGGCGCCATCTGGGGTTCCCTGCGCTGGCCGTTTCGTTAAACGGCCACACGCACTACGACACGGCGGCAGCGGTGACCTGTTCTCTCCTGCGGGCGCTCAATCGCGAGCCGCTGCGTACCGGGCGCATCCTCAATATTAACGTGCCGGATCTGCCGTTGAGTGAAATCAAAGGCATTCGTGTAACACGTTGCGGAAGCCGACACCCGGCTGACCAGGTGATCCCGCAGCAGGATCCGCGTGGCAATACGCTTTACTGGATTGGTCCTCCTGGCGACAAGTGTGACGCCGGACCGGATACCGACTTTGCCGCCGTTGATGAAGGATATGTCTCGGTTACGCCGCTGCATGTAGATTTAACCGCGTATAGTGCGCATGATGTGGTGTCGGGTTGGCTGGATCGCGCAGGAGTGAACGCGCAATGGTAAGCAAACGTGTACAAACTCTTCTGGAACAGCTACGCGCTCAGGGGATCCGCGACGAGCATGTGCTCGACGCGCTCGCCCAGGTGCCGCGTGAGAAATTTGTAGACGAGGCGTTTGAACACAAAGCGTGGGAAAACGTGGCGCTGCCTATTGGGCAGGGTCAGACGATTTCACAGCCTTACATGGTGGCGCGTATGACGGAGCTGCTGGAGCTCACGCCCCATTCGCGCGTGCTGGAAATTGGCACCGGGTCGGGGTACCAAACCGCGATCCTGGCGCATCTGGTGCACCATGTTTGCTCCGTTGAGCGTATTAAAGGTTTGCAGTGGCAGGCGCGTCGTCGCCTGAAACAACTTGATTTACATAACGTTTCGACACGACACGGTGATGGATGGCAGGGTTGGCAGGCACGCGCCCCGTTTGACGCGATCATCGTGACGGCTGCTCCACCTGAAATTCCCGCTGCTCTGTTATCGCAGCTGGATGAAGGCGGCATTCTTGTTCTGCCTGTCGGGGACGAGCAACAGCTCCTGAAGCGCGTTCGTCGGCGTGGCGGCGAGTTTATTATCGATACCGTGGAAGCCGTGCGCTTTGTTCCTCTGGTAAAGGGGGAGTTGGCCTGAGACTCAGAATTATCCAGGGTTATTAAGGCAAATTCAGCGTATGGTGTGGCGCGAAAGATTCGTGTCATCACGGTAAATTTTAAGTCACTGGTAGTTAACACATTCCTGGGGGATAAATGAGCGCGGGAAGCCCTAAATTCACCATCAGCCGTGTTGCGGCATTATCACTGGTTTCGCTCTGGCTGGCAGGCTGTACAAGTTCTAATAATGCACCTGCGCCCGTCAGTTCCGTGGGGGGATCCAGCAGCTCGGGTAACACGTCCAGCGGAATGTTGATCACCCCTCCGCCTAAAATGGGCACTGCTGCGGCACAACAAAATCCGCCCATTCAGCCAATGCAGCCTCCTGTTACGCAGCCAACACAGGTTCAGCCAGTGGAACACCCTGTGCAGACTCAAAATGGCCGCATAGTGTATAACCGCCAGTATGGGAACATTCCGAAAGGTAGCTATACCGGTGGGAGCACCTATACCGTAAAACGCGGCGACACGCTGTTCTATATTGCGTGGATCACCGGGAACGATTTCCGTGACCTGGCGCAGCGTAATAACGTCCAGGCCCCGTATGGTCTGGAAGTCGGCCAGACGCTCCAGGTGGGCAATGCGACGGGTACGCCGCTCACGCCTGGCAACACCGTTTCAGCGGCCGATGTCACTGCGCAAAATAACAGCGTTAAGCCTGCACAAAAATCCACCACGGTGGTTGCTTCACAACCGGTAATTACGTATTCTGAGGATTCAGGTGATCAGACTGCTAACAAAATGTTGCCGAATAATAAAGGGACTGCGACTGTTGTCACAGCACCGACTACGGCACCTGTGGTTAGCTCTACTGAACCGACTGCCAGCAGTATGACCTCCAGTTCGCCAATTTCTGCATGGCGCTGGCCAACTGACGGCAAGGTTATCGAAAACTTCTCTTCCTCCGAGGGAGGAAATAAAGGGATCGATATCGCAGGGAATAAGGGACAGGCTATTATCGCGACCGCAGACGGTCGTGTTGTATATGCCGGTAACGCTCTGCGCGGTTACGGTAATCTTATTATCATCAAACATAACGATGATTACCTGAGTGCCTACGCCCATAACGACACAATGCTGGTCCGGGAACAACAAGAAGTTAAGGCGGGGCAAAAAATCGCTACCATGGGTAGCACCGGCACCAGTTCTACACGCTTGCATTTTGAAATTCGTTACAAGGGGAAATCCGTAAACCCGCTGCAGTATTTGCCGCAGCGATAAGTTGACGGGGCATGCCAGCCAGGGTGTCTCGTTCAGGGATCACGGGTAGGAGCCACCTTATGAGTCAGAATACGCTGAAAGTTCATGATTTAAATGAAGATGCGGAATTTGATGAGAACGGAGCAGAGGCTTTTGATGAAAAAGCCTTAGTAGAAGAGGAACCCAGTGATAACGATTTGGCTGAAGAAGAGCTGTTATCGCAGGGCGCCACACAGCGTGTACTGGACGCGACTCAGCTTTACCTTGGGGAGATTGGTTACTCCCCACTGTTAACGGCCGAAGAAGAAGTCTATTTCGCACGTCGTGCTTTGCGTGGTGATGTTGCCTCGCGCCGTCGCATGATTGAAAGTAACTTGCGTCTGGTCGTGAAAATTGCCCGTCGTTACGGCAATCGAGGTCTGGCTCTGCTGGACCTGATTGAAGAGGGCAACTTAGGTCTCATCCGCGCAGTTGAGAAGTTTGACCCGGAACGCGGGTTCCGTTTCTCAACCTACGCGACCTGGTGGATTCGTCAGACCATCGAACGGGCGATTATGAACCAAACCCGTACGATTCGCCTGCCGATTCACATCGTCAAAGAGTTGAACGTCTATCTGCGTACTGCGCGCGAGTTGTCCCATAAACTGGACCACGAGCCAAGCGCGGAAGAGATCGCCGAACAACTTGATAAACCGGTTGATGACGTAAGCCGTATGCTGCGTCTCAACGAGCGCATTACCTCCGTTGACACCCCGTTGGGTGGCGACTCCGAAAAAGCGCTGCTGGACATCCTGGCCGATGAAAAAGACAACGGTCCGGAAGACACCACGCAGGACGATGACATGAAACAGAGCATCGTCAAATGGCTGTTCGAACTGAACGCCAAACAGCGTGAAGTGCTGGCACGTCGTTTCGGTTTACTGGGGTATGAAGCTGCAACACTGGAAGACGTCGGCCGCGAAATTGGCCTGACCCGTGAACGTGTTCGTCAGATTCAGGTTGAAGGTCTGCGTCGCCTGCGTGAAATCCTGCAGGGACAAGGTCTGAATATCGAAGCGCTGTTCCGCGAATAAGCAATCTTTCATCAAAAAAGGCCCGTCGTGAGACGGGCCTTTTTCTTTTGCGTTACGGTTGTGCCGTTTCGTGCAGCAAACGCCACGTTATCTTGCCATCCTTCTGATTGAGCACGGCGGTTGACCAGCGCACATTGACGGGCTGATCCGGGCGAGTTTGCGTTTCCCGGTAGTGAAGCACCGCGCCGTTGGCCCACGTCTGTAGCGTCGTTATCTCATCAAGAACAATCTCCAGACCAGGACGGCTGCCGCGCTGAAGGTCCAGGAAACCGACAAGCGCGTTATAGTCAAAATGGACGCCACCTGGGGTGAGCATCATAAAATCCGGCTGAAAGTGGGCGAGCAGGGCGTCAACATCCCCTTCGCCCTTACCCAACCAGTTCTCCAGCATAACGTGAACGTCGATAATGTCCTGTTCGAAATGGGTCATGGTTTCTCCTGTTGCACCTCTGAAAGCACCTGCGTGTTGTTAAGACGAAAGACGTACACGACGGGCAGTAATGTGATGGCCGCAGCAACACTAAACATCCAGTGCCATGCGGTGAGCGGCGTGAAAAACGCCAGTGTCAGGTTCAGCATCTGCGAGAGCAGGAATGCCCCGGCAAAAAAACTGATCTGACGATTAAGATTCCATAGCGCGCTGGCGTCAGGCATATCGTCGCGCGCCGTCGTTAAAAATGCGCTGCTTTGCGCCGTACTGCTGCAAAGACTGCCGCCCGCGCCCATTAACGTAAACGCGACGGCAGGTAACAACACTGTGGTAGTCGGGCTGACGTTAAGCAGCAGTAAAACGCCCAGCGCCTGTAACAGGCAACCCACGACAATGAGAGGCCGGGGACCCACGCGGTTAAAATAACGTCCGGTCGCGGTGATCGCCATAAACGAGGCCAGAGACCATGGCAGCATCAGCATCCCCGTTGCGGCAGGTGTCATGTGCGCCTCGCTCTGAAGATAATACATCCCCGTGACGTTCACCCCAATAAACATGCCGGGTACGCACAAATAGACAAGCATCGAAAAACGCAGCAGCGGGTCGGCCAGCAGGGGCAGGTTTAACAGCCTGCTCGCTTTCACGGGGGCCCTCTCATTCTTAAGCCACACGCAGGCCAGGAAAAACGTTACGGCGGCGACAGGCGTTGTGGCAAAAAATATCCATCGCCAGCTGAGTGCCTGAACCAGCATTCCCCCTACGGCGGGTGAGCATGCAGGCGCAAGCAATGCAACCAGCATGACCGCAGAAGAGAGCCTGGCACGCTCATGGGGTTTAAACTGTTGCCAGGTCAGCGCTTGTCCGACCGGGATCAGTAACCCCCCTCCCATGCCCTGCAGCACTCGCCAGGCAATCAGGCTCTCAAGTGAGGACGACAAACCTGCCGCAACGGAGGCGGCGCTAAAGAGAAAAAGCGAAAGCAGAATGACATGCTTCGGCCCGAGCCTGCGCGTCAGCAGGGTGCTGAAGGGGATGACGAGTGTCAGACCGGCAATATAGCCGTTACTGACCCAGGCAAGCGATGAGGGCGTGGCGCTGAACGCCTGAGCCATTGCCGGGAAAGCGACGCTGGCGATAAACATATTAATTAAATCAAGAAAAAAGCCCAGCAGATAGACAACGGCGACTTTGCTGCGATACGACATGGCGGCACCTCCAGTGAGGGGCGTATCGTATCGGGCAGGGAGGTACGGATAAACGTTATAAAGCGCGATATACTGTCAAAAAATTTTTGACAGTAATAGGGCTGACAATGATTAATTTGCAGCGTACCGCGATGTTTGTCGCCGTCGCGGATAGCGGGAGTTTCACCGCCGCAGCAGAGGCAATGGGGCTGACAAAAGCGGTGGTCAGCTTCAATATCCGCCAGCTGGAAGATGAACTGGGTGTCACGCTGTTGCTGCGTTCCACCCGTCGACTGACGTTAACCGAGGCAGGGAGGCTTTTCCATCAACGGAGCGTCGCGCTTTTAAAGGACGCGGAACGCCTGAAGGACGACGTCCGTGCAAACCATGCAGGTCTCACGGGGGAGTTGCGGATCACCACCACACCGGAGTACGGCTCGCAGGTTGTGGTCCCGTTACTGGCTGAGTTTAGCCAGCAACACCCGGACCTTCGCGTGCGTCACGTTTCGTCTTCACTGCATGCCGATCTGATTTCAGAGCGCTTTGATGTCGCCATCCGGCTGGGAACCCTTGCAGATTCACGCTATCACGCGGCATTGATAACGCAGTTCACTATTTTCCCCGTAGCGACGCCCGGCTGGCTGCGTAACCATCCTGTAGAATCGCTTGAACAGCTGGCGAAAGCTGACTGGATTATTCATGAGCGCTTAGCCTCGCCGCTGCGCTGGCAGGTGAACGATGCCAGCGGTGAGCCTGCCACGCTGGAAATTAAAAAAGCACCGCGTTTGTTTGCGGACAGTGCTCAGGCGCTGATGGCCTTTGCGCTCGCGGGATGTGGCGTGGCGCTGTTGCCGGCGTGGCTGGTGCGCCATGCGCTTGATGACGGCACGCTGGTGTCGGTTTTACCGGAATATACCTTTGCGCGGCAGGGCATCTATGCGGTTTATCCCGATGCCCCGCATGTGCCTGCGAAAGTGCGCACCTTTATCGACTTTATGCGCACCCGGGTTAACTAGTCGCGCATCATTTTTTTGACGAGTGCGGAGAATTGCGCCCGCTCGTCGTTGCTCAGCCGCCCTAAAAACGCCTCATCCACGTCATTGCCGAGCGGTTTACAGCTGGCAAGCAGCGCTTCACCTTCCGGCGTCAGAAAGACGAAACGACGGCGCTTGTCCGCCGGATCGTGCTCGCGTTTTACCAGTCCACGCGCCTCCATGCGGCTCAGCATCTCCGCGAGCGTCGCCTTTGTGCTGACCGCCACTTCTGTCAGAGCAACTTGCTCAATCCCCGGATTTTCGGCAATAGACCGCAATACCGCGTACTGCGGTTTGGTCAGTTCCGGCAATGCATGTTGCCAACGGGCAGTATGCTGTTGAAAAAGCTGGCGTAACAGGTGAAACGCCTCTTGTCTCAGTTCCATGAACACTCCGACGAAAAATTCTCTCCCTATGATAGCCGCTCTTGCCCAGGATTTTAACGCGGCAATTTTTAGCAATTAATGTGATCGTGTACGAACAATATTGTCAGAAACAGGATCCGGGAGTAACGTATTTAATATGTTCGTATGCGAACGAATTAATTGAGGTGCTGAATGAGATTGATAGTTGGAATGACGGGCGCAACGGGCGCGCCGCTGGGCGTAGCGTTGCTGCAGGCATTACGTGACATGCCGGAGGTGGAGACCCATCTGGTCATGTCGAAATGGGCAAAAACCACCATTGAGCTGGAGACACCCTACACCGCACAGGATGTGGCTGCGCTGGCCGATGTTGTCCATAGCCCGGCCGATCAGGCTGCCACTATCTCATCCGGCTCGTTTCGCACCGACGGCATGATCGTCATTCCCTGCAGTATGAAAACCCTGGCAGGCATTCGCGCAGGCTACGCCGAAGGACTGGTGGGCCGTGCGGCAGATGTGGTGCTGAAAGAGGGGCGCAAACTGGTGCTGGTTCCTCGTGAAACCCCGCTCAGCACCATTCATCTCGAGAATATGCTCGCACTGTCCCGTATGGGCGTGGCAATGGTGCCGCCGATGCCCGCGTATTACAACCACCCGCAGACCGCCGACGATATCACCCATCACATTGTGACCCGCGTGCTCGACCAGTTTGGTCTGGAGCACAAAAAAGCGCGCCGCTGGAACGGGTTGCGGGAAGCAAAACATTTTTCACAGGAGAATAAAGATGGCATTTGATGATTTGAGAAGCTTCCTGCAGGCGCTCGATGAGCAAGGGCAACTGCTGAAAATTGAAGAAGAGGTGAATGCAGAACCGGACCTGGCCGCGGCAGCCAATGCCACAGGCCGTATTGGTGACGGCGCACCGGCGCTGTGGTTCGATAATATTCGCGGGTTTACCGATGCCCGGGTGGTAATGAACACCATTGGTTCATGGCAGAATCACGCCATTTCTATGGGACTGCCCGCGAACACCCCCGTCAAAAAACAGATTGATGAGTTTATTCGCCGCTGGGATAAATTCCCCGTCACGCCAGAGCGCCGTGCAGATCCCGCCTGGGCTCAAAATACGGTGGAGGGTGAAGACATTAACCTTTTCGACATCCTGCCGCTGTTCCGTCTGAACGACGGTGACGGCGGTTTTTACCTCGACAAAGCGTGCGTCGTTTCGCGCGATCCGCTTGATGCGGATAACTTCGGCAAGCAGAACGTCGGTATCTATCGCATGGAAGTGAAGGGAAAACGCAAGCTGGGTCTGCAACCGGTTCCGATGCACGATATCGCCCTGCATTTGCATAAAGCGGAAGAGCGCGGTGAAGATCTGCCGGTCGCGATTACGCTTGGCAATGATCCGATTATTACACTTATGGGCGCGACGCCGCTGAAATACGATCAATCTGAGTATGAGATGGCCGGTGCGCTGCGCGAAAGCCCCTATCCCATTGCGACGGCACCGCTGACCGGCTTTGATGTACCGTGGGGATCTGAAGTCATTCTGGAAGGGGTGATTGAAGGCCGCAAGCGCGAAATCGAAGGACCCTTTGGTGAGTTTACCGGGCACTACTCTGGTGGCCGTAACATGACGGTGGTGCGTATTGATAAAGTGTCTTACCGCACAAAACCCATTTTTGAATCCCTCTACCTCGGCATGCCGTGGACCGAAATTGACTACCTGATGGGCCCGGCTACCTGTGTACCGCTCTACCAGCAGCTGAAAGCAGAATTTCCGGAAGTGCAGGCGGTCAATGCCATGTATACCCACGGTTTGCTGGCGATTATCTCCACCAAAAAACGCTACGGTGGCTTTGCCCGCGCAGTCGGCTTACGTGCTATGACCACGCCGCACGGCCTGGGCTACGTGAAGATGGTGATTATGGTGGATGAAGACGTTGACCCGTTCAACCTGCCGCAGGTGATGTGGGCGCTGTCCTCGAAGGTGAACCCGGCGGGCGATCTGGTGCAGTTGTCGAATATGTCGGTGCTTGAACTGGACCCGGGCTCCAGCCCGGCAGGCATTACCGACAAACTGATTATTGATGCCACCACGCCTGTTGCACCCGACAACCGGGGCCACTTCAGCCAGCCGGTACAGGATTTACCTGAAACCAAAGCCTGGGCCGAAAAACTGACTGCGATGCTGGCTGCACGCCAATAAGGAGGAAAAGATGATATGTCCACGTTGTGCTGATGAGCATATTGAGGTGATGGCAACATCACCGGTGAAAGGGGTCTGGACTGTCTATCAGTGCCAGCATTGTCTGTATACCTGGCGAGACACGGAACCGCTACGCCGGACCCACCGCGATCATTATCCGCAAGCGTTTCGCATGACGCAGAAGGATATCGATGACGCACCACAGGTGCCGACGATCCCGCCGTTACTGGCCGACGATAAGCGCTAAAAAAAGCCGGGAGGCGGTTTCGCCTTACCCGGCCTGTATGTTTAAGATACCGCTACTTCCCGGCAGGCCCGGTAAGCATTGCGCCACCGGGTGCAGACTACACCAGGCTTTTCAGGCGATAAATCCACTCCAGCGCCTGACGCGGCGTGAGCGAGTCCGGATCGAGATTTTCCAGCGCCTCAACGGCCGGTGACGTCTCTTCTGCCGGGGCTAGCAACGACATTTGCGTGCCATCAATCTGCGTGGCCGCGGCATTCGGTGACAGGCTCTCCAGCTCACGCAATTTCTGGCGCGCACGTTTGATCACCTCTTTTGGAACCCCCGCCAGCGCGGCCACGGCCAGGCCATAGCTCTTGCTCGCGGCACCATCCTGTACGGTGTGCATAAAGGCGATGGTATCGCCGTGTTCCAGCGCATCGAGGTGGACGTTTGCCACGCCTTCCATCTTTTCTGGCAACTGTGTCAGCTCGAAATAGTGGGTTGCGAACAGCGTCATTGCCTTGATCTTATTGGCAAGGTTTTCAGCGCAGGCCCATGCCAGTGACAGACCATCATAGGTTGATGTTCCGCGCCCGACTTCATCCATCAATACCAGGCTGTATTCGGTCGCGTTATGCAGAATATTGGCGGTTTCGGTCATCTCCACCATAAAGGTTGAGCGGCCGCTGGCCAGATCGTCCGCTGCCCCGACACGGGTAAAGATACGGTCGATAGGGCCAATCTCCACTTTTTGCGCAGGAACGTAGCTGCCGATATAGGCGAGCAGGGCAATAAGCGCTGTCTGGCGCATATAGGTACTTTTACCGCCCATGTTTGGACCGGTAATGATCAGCATTCTTCTCTGCGGCGACAGGCTTAGCGGGTTGGCGATGAACGGTTCGTTCAGCACCCGTTCCACAACCGGATGACGGCCTTCGGTGATGCGAATACCGGGTTTATCGGTAAAGGTCGGGCAGGTGTAGTTCAGCGTTTCAGCGCGTTCTGCCAGGTTGACCAGCACGTCCAGCTCTGCCAGCGCACTGGCGCTTGACTGCAGGTCTGCAAGGTGCGGCATCAGCATGTCGAACAGCTCTTCATACAGCTGTTTCTCCAGCGCCAGCGCCTTGCCTTTCGAGGTGAGAACTTTGTCCTCATACTCTTTCAGTTCAGGGATAATGTAACGCTCAGCGTTTTTCAGCGTCTGACGGCGCACGTAGTGGATGGGGGCCAGATGGCTTTGTCCACGGCTGATCTGAATGTAGTAACCGTGAACCGCGTTATAGCCCACTTTGAGGGTATCGAGCCCAAGGCGTTCGCGCTCGCGAATTTCCAGCTTATCCAGGTAGTCCGTGGCACCGTCGGCCAGCGCACGCCATTCATCCAGCTCTTCGTTGTAGCCCGGGGCAATTACGCCGCCGTCACGCACCAGAACCGGAGGGGCGTCAATAATGGCGCGTTCGAGCAGCTCGCGCAGCTCGCTAAATTCACCCATGGTTTCACGCAGTTTCTGCACCGGCGCGCTATCCACATCGGCGAGCAAGCTGCGCAATTCCGGCAACTGCTGGAAGGCGTGACGCATGCGGGCGAGGTCGCGCGGACGCGCCGTACGCAGCGCCAGACGCGCAAGAATACGCTCCAGATCGCCGACCTGGCGCAGCACGGGCTGCAGTTCACTGTAGCGATCCTGCAACGCGGCAATCGTCTGCTGACGACAGGTAAGCGTGTCGGTATCGCGAATGGGCATATGCAGCCAGCGTTTTAACATACGGCTGCCCATCGGCGTCACCGTGCTGTCGAGGACGGAAGCGAGGGTGTTTTCCATGCTTCCGGCCAGATTCTGGGTGATCTCCAGATTACGACGCGTCGCGGCATCCATAATGATGCTGTCCTGCTGCCGCTCCATCGTGATCGAGCGGATATGCGGCAGGGTGGTGCGCTGGGTATCTTTGACGTACTGCAGCAGGCAACCCGCGGCACACAGTCCGCGCGGGGCGTTTTCCACACCAAAGCCAATCAGATCGCGGGTGCCAAACTGCAGATTCAACTGCTGGCGCGCGGTATCAATTTCGAACTCCCACAGCGGACGACGGCGCAAACCGCGGCGGCCTTCAATCAGCGCCATCTCGGCAAAATCTTCGGCATAGAGCAGTTCTGCCGGGTTCGTGCGCTGCAATTCAGCCGCCATCGTTTCACGATCTGCCGGTTCGCTCAGACGAAAACGTCCGGAGCTGATATCCAGCGTCGCATAACCGAAACCTTTGCCGTCCTGCCACAGTGCTGCCAGCAGGTTATCCTGACGCTCCTGCAGCAGGGCTTCGTCGCTGATCGTACCAGGCGTGACGATGCGCACGACTTTGCGCTCAACCGGCCCTTTTGACGTTGCCGGATCGCCGATCTGTTCGCAGATGGCGACTGACTCACCCTGATTCACCAGTTTCGCAAGGTAGTTTTCTACCGCGTGATGCGGAATACCGGCCATGGGAATGGGCTCGCCTGCAGATGCGCCACGCCGGGTCAGCGAGATGTCGAGCAACTGCGACGCACGTCTGGCATCGTCATAAAATAGCTCGTAAAAATCGCCCATACGGTAGAACAGCAAGATTTCCGGATGCTGTGCTTTCAGCTTCAGATACTGCTGCATCATCGGCGTATGTGCGTCGAAATTGTCGATTGTGCTCATGGAGTTATGATGTCCATTTCTTTGAAAATAATACGCTTTGGGCGGCTCAGTGGCCGTTAGTTCCTTCTATTGTCGCATGAAAAAAAGGTACGGCGCAGAAAAATGTCGCGGCTTTACGAGGCGCCTTCCTGCACTAACTCAATGACAATTTTTCCATGCTCAACCCCCACTCTGACCTGCGAATGGGTGGTAAACCCCGCTTTTTCAAGCCAGTCGCCCTTTAAGCTCAGCGCCGCATGCACGCTGTAGCGTTTGGGTATCTTGGTGTTACGGTCTTCATGACGCTTTCTGAAATACCCCACTTTCAAATGACGATAGGATTTGGTGATAGCGATCTCGTGCATACGGCCTCCGGACAACGTGGACAAGGGTCATTCCTGATGCTGTATAAAATACCAGTAATTTACTGCAGGCGTGGGCTTAATACTGGAATCAGCCTTCAGAAAACAGAATGCAACACCTGAAATCAGTATCTGAAAGGCGTATTATAAATGCACTTTATTGTCTGGTGAGCCGTTATGTCCGGAAAACGCATTGCACGTGAGAAAGAGACGATCGCGAAAATGATCGCGCTGTATGAAACACAGAGTCCTCAGGCTTCGCAGGAAGAGGGGCATTATCAGGCGCTGAAAGCGTATGCCAATAAGCGCCTGGATAAATGCGTTTTTGGTGAGGAAAAACCCGCCTGTAAACAGTGCCCCGTTCACTGCTATCAGCCTGCCAGGCGCGAAGAGATGAAGCAGGTGATGCGCTGGGCTGGCTCACGTATGTTATGGCGTCATCCCATCCTGACGGTACGCCACCTGATGGATGACCGTCGCCCGGTGCCGGAATTACCGGAAAAGTATCGCCCGAAAAAGTAACCGTTCAGGCGCTTCGCTGACAACCGTATCCCAACGCCTGCATGCGGGATCTCAGCCAGAATGACGCTACACCAGGCTCTCTTTATCAATCCCGAGACGTTTCATGCGCGACAGCAGCGTGGTGCGTTTTAGCCCCAGTCGCTGGGCGGCACCTTTCGGACCGGCCACGACACCGTTAGTCTCTTTCAGCACGCGCATGATCAGCTGATATTCGTCTTCACCTTCCTGCGCCACGTCGGTGGCTGTAACCGGTGTTTCAGGCAGGGAAACTTCGGGCAGGGAGAGTTGCAGTACGTTACCGCGCGTCAGCAATACCGCGCGCTCAATGACGTTTTCCAGTTCACGGACGTTACCCGGCCACTCCATTGAGGAGAGGGTACGTAGCGTCTCGGCGGGGATACTGTCGATGTTGCGGCCCATCCGGCGGGCTATTTTGGCGGTAAACGCTTTGACCAGCAGAGGGATATCTTCCGGCCGTTCACGCAGGGGCGGCAGGCAGATTGGGAAGACGTTCAGGCGATAATAGAGGTCGCTTCGAAACTCACGGTCGGCGACCATTTTTTTCAGGTCGCGGTTGGTGGCGGCAATGAGCCGGACGTCTGTCTGGATAAGTTTGTTACTGCCAAGACGTTCAAACTCCTGCTCCTGCAGGACGCGAAGCAGTTTGGGCTGCAGCTCCAGAGGCATGTCACCCACTTCATCAAGGAACAACGAGCTTTTGTCCGCCAGCTCGAAACGGCCCAGACGCTGGCTGCTGGCACCGGTAAACGCGCCGCGTTCGTGGCCAAAGAGATCGCTTTCCAGCAGGCCTGCGGGCATAGCGGCGCAGTTCATCTTCACCATGCGGCGGCTGTTACGGTTGCTGAGGTTGTGGATCGCACGGGCAATCAGCTCTTTACCGGTGCCGGTTTCACCGAGGATCAGCACCGTACTGTCACTTTGCGCCACCATCTCCACCTGTTTCAGCACGCTGTACATGGCATCGCTGCGGCCGATGATTTCGCCAAACTCGCTGTCCACGTTGTTGAGCTGTTCCGTCAGCGCCAGGTTTTCATCCACCAGCCGTTCTTTCAGACGGTGGATCTCCTGATAGGCCAGCGCGTTATCCAGTGCGATGGAGATACGCTCGGCAATCTGGCGCAACAGTTTCAGGTTGGCGGTGGTAAAGACGCCCTCTTCACACTGCGCCAGCTTCAGGACACCAAGCATAGTATTGCCGGACATCAGCGGCAGCAGGCACAGCGTCTGGATTTTATTCCCCCAGGTGTTAAACAGCATCCGCTCATAAGGCGCGAGCGCATCCTGCTCGTTGAGATTGAGCAGCAGGATCTCTTTGCTTTTAAATACCCGCTCAGAGAGCGTGCCCGCCTCATCCACTTCACTCTGTTCGTGGGCGGGGTTTGCCTCATCAAGATAGTGGGTGGAGTAGATGTTCAGCTTGCCTTTCCGGTGCCCCCGGAGCGCAATACTGATGGCGTCGATTTTGAAATAGTGGTGGATCTCTTTTGAGACTTCGCTGACCAGCTCATCCATATCGAGGCGCGAAAGCACCGCGTTGGTGATAGCCACCAGGATCCGGAAATTGTCACGTTCGCGGCTCAGCAGGTCATAATCCACATTATTGGTGACGCGGCTTTGAATTTGCTCCGCGACCACGGCCACAATCTGGGTAAAGGTGTGCAGACGCTCGTATTCCGCCTCGCTCCACGGCTGGTCGGTGTGACGAATAAACTCGCAGCCGCCGAAGATATGCCCTTCCACCGCCAGTGGCAGCAGGCTGTAATGGCCGAAAGGCGGGTATAACTGACTCTGCGCCAGCATCGGCCACGCCTCGCGAAATTCCTCAAAATTGCAGTGCAGCGCCTCCGGGCGGGAAAGAATACGCCGGACAGGACCATGAGCGAGGTAGGTTTCATCCTCGTACTCAAACGCTTTGCCATTGTCGCGCGTTGAATAGTAGCTCGCGCGATGGCTTGCGCTATGCCAGAGCACAATTGCGGCGCTGTCTGCCAGCGCTGATTGCCTGACCAGCCGCGTCAGGGCATCGCTCAGCGCGCCAAGATCGGGCTGCTGTAAAAGTGTGCGCGTAATGTCAAACAGGCCCTGCTGTCCAAGATCGCTCATCGGTGTATACGGCATATTGCTTTCCAATAGAAACTGGCAAAAAAGAGAAAGTCAGTGCTGACCGCTTTTGGCGCGGTTCTAGCAAATGCGGGGTAAAGGTTCCGCGTGCGGCAGATCCAGCGTCCGCTTGACGCCATACAGCCCGGTCAGGCGCACCCCTTTGCGCTCAACCACTTCACCAATCAGCGCAGCCTCTTTACCGAAAGGATGTGTCCGCAGCTGTTCAAGTACGGATTCGGCCGCCGCGCGCTCCACGCCAATGACCAGCTTGCCTTCATTTGCAAAGTTTAGCGGGTCGAGCCCGAGGAGTTCGCACAAGCCGCGAACGGCAGGCTTAACGGGCAGCGCGCGTTCAGTGAGTTCGATACCCAGACCGCAGCGCGCCGCGAACTCATGTACCACGGCGTTAACCCCGCCGCGGGTCGCATCGCGCAGGGCTTTCACGCCTGGAAGGGAACGCAGGGTCTGGATAAGCGGGGTCAGTACCGCGCAATCACTGCGTAATTCTCCGTCCAGCCCCAGGCCTTCACGCAGGTTCAGGATCGTCGCCCCGTGGCAGCCCAGCGATCCGCTGACGATCAGCACGTCGCCGACGGCAAGCTGCTGCGCGCCCCAGTGAATGTCGGCAGGGATCGCCCCCATGCCGGCGGTATTGATGAACAGTTTGTCGGCTGCGCCACGCTGGACCACTTTGGTGTCGCCGGTGACGATGGCGATACCCGCCTCGCGTGCCGTGTGCGCCATGCTGCTGACGACCGCAGAGAGCGTCTCCATCGGCAGCCCCTCTTCAAGGATAAAGCCGCAGGAGAGAAAGCGCGGAACAGCGCCGCTGACGGCCACGTCGTTTGCCGTGCCGCAGACCGCGAGCTTGCCGATATCGCCGCCCGGGAAGAACAGCGGGTCAATCACGTAGCTGTCGGTGGAAAAGGCCAGCCTGTCGCCCTGCGCGGTCAGGGTGGAGAGGTCAATGCGGGCCTGATCCTCCTGCTCCGCCAGCCAGGGGTTATCAAACGCGTCCATAAACAGACGGTTAATCAGCTGCTGCATCGCCAGGCCGCCGCTGCCGTGTGCCATTTCAACCGTATTCATGCTTCAGACTCCTGATTGCGATACTGATACCACGCGGCACACGCCCCTTCGGAAGAGACCATCAGCGCGCCAAAAGCCGTTTGCGGGTTACAGGTGTTGCCAAATAACGGGCAGTGATGGGGTTTGCATTTGCCGGTGAGCACTTCGCCACAGCGGGCCCGCGGGTCGTCACACACCTGTTGCGGCTGCGGGCGGAAGTGGGCTTCGGCGTCGAACGACCGGTAGGCCGGCGTCAGGCGCACGCCGGACTCTGCAATCAGCCCCAGACCACGCCATTCGCTGTCGCCCTCGACGCTAAATACCTCGGCTATCGCCTGCTGGGCCACCACATTTCCACTGTCGGGGACGACACGGCGGTACTGATTTTCTACTGCACTCTGGGCTGCTATTTTCTGCTCAACCAGCATGGTCACGCCTTGCAGTAGATCAAGAGGTTCGAAACCAGCCACCACTAAAGGCCGTTCGAACTGTTCAGCGATAAAGCCGTAGGCCGCCGTCCCGATAACCATGCTGACATGGCCCGGCGCCAGAAAAGCGTCAATTCCGTTGTCCGGCTCTTCAAGCAGGCTGCGTAACGTCGGGATGAGCGTAATGTGCTGGCAAAAAAAGAAAAAGTTATCAAGGTTGCGGGCTTTGGCCTGCTGCAGCGTGATGGCCGTGGCGGGCATGGTGGTTTCAAAACCAAGCCCGAAAAAGACGACCTTGCGGCCGGGGTTATGGGTGGCCAGCGTCAGGGCATCCATCGGCGAGTACACGATCCTGATATCCGCGCCCCGGGCTTTTGCCTGCAGCAGCGAGCCGTTTTTGCCTGGCACGCGCATCGCATCGCCAAAGGTACAGAAAATCACGTCAGGCTGGTGGGCTATCTCAAGGCAGGCGTCGATGCGTCCCATCGGCAGAACGCACACCGGGCAGCCGGGGCCATGGATAAACTCGATGTTTTCCGGCAGAAGCTGGTCGAGGCCAAATTTAAAGATGGCATGCGTATGCCCGCCGCAGACTTCCATAATACGCAGCGGCTTTTCGGCGGTATAGCTCAGCCGTGTCGCCCGTATTTTCAGATGTTCAATCAGCTGCATCACCTGCTCAGGCGCGCGATATTCATCAACGTAGCGCATGGTTTACCGCTCCTCGCCGTACAGCAATGCCCCGACGTCCGGCTCCACGTCGAACATATTCTGAAGGGCATCGAGCGTGTCGCGGGCCTCCGCTTCGTTGATGATGCTCATGGCAAACCCCACGTGCACCAGCACCCACTGACCGAGGCGTGAGGCGCCGGTTTCGTCGGTGCTGCCGACAAGCGTCAGGTCGACGTCGCGCAATATGCCACACACCTCAACGCGGGCCTGATTCCCGTCAATGGCGTGAATTTGTCCGGGGACGCCTATGCACATCGTTCGCTCTCCAGCCAGTTCAGCCAGGCGTCCATCCCGTCGCCGCGGGTGGCGGACACCAGCATGATGTCAATCTCCGGGTTCACTTCACGGGCATAGGCCATGCATTTATCCACGTCGAAATTCAGGTACGGCAGCAGGTCAACTTTGTTCAGCAACATCAGCGAAGCGGCGGCAAACATATGCGGATATTTAAGCGGCTTGTCTTCACCTTCGGTCACCGAGAGCACCGCGACCTTATGTCGCTCACCGAGATCGAAGCTGGCCGGACAGACCAGGTTGCCCACGTTCTCAATAAACAGGATGCCGTTGTCCGCCAGCGGCAAGCGCGGCGTGGCGTCGGCAATCATTTGTGCATCCAGATGGCAGCCTTTACCCGTATTAACCTGAATGGCGGGCGTGCCGGTTTCGCGTATACGCGCGGCGTCGTTCACCGTCTGCTGATCACCTTCGATGACCGCGCAGGAGATTCGCCCGTTCAGGCGGTGGAGCGTTTGTGTCAGCAGCGTGGTTTTGCCGGAGCCGGGGCTGGAGACCAGGTTCAGGACCAGCTGTTTACGCGTGGCAAAGCGGGCGCGGTTGCGTGCTGCAATCTGGTTGTTTTTATCCAGAACGTTGATTTCCACCTCCAGCATCTGACGCTGGCTGAGCCCCGGCGCGTGGGTACCGGCGACGCCATGCCCGTAATGCAGGTCGCCCGCAGCGGAGTGTCGGGGGGCGAAGGTGATACCGGTTAATGCCGCTGCAGGACGAGGGGCAGGTGAAAAGGGTGCGGAGCGAAACGCGGCGTGAGGACGGTGTTCATCCCCTTCTATATACAGGTTGCCTTCAGCGCAACCGCAGGTACTACACATATTTTACTCCTTCTCGATTTCGAGACGTTGGATCTGCATGCCGTCATCCGCCACGATGCGAAGCTCGCTGCTCTGGCACTGCGGACAGCGCTGAACCTTCGATGAAAGCAGAGTGACGTATTGCTGGCACTGCGCGCACCAGCACTCCGCCTGCTGTTCTTCAATATGAAGTTCACAGCCTTCCGCCAGCGTGCCGCGGCACACCAGCTCAAAGCAGAAGGTCAGGGCGCTGGTTTCAACGCAGGAAAAGGCCCCGACCTGTAGCCAGACGCCGGTGACGCGTTTTGCATTGTTTGCCCGCGCCTGCTGTTCAATTAACTCGACGGCCCGCTGGCAGAGGGTGATTTCGTGCATGACGTCTCCTCAATGAATTGCCCCGATAATGCAATAACGGTGCCAGCTTGATTTTTGTTAAGGCGTGACGATGTCAATGCTGTCGAAATGACACGTCGACACGGCGCGATTGACACGCTTCTTTTGATTAAAAGAGTTAAAAATCAATCTGTTAAAAACTGGCATGGAATCTGCTTAACAGCCGCTATCTCCATTAACCGGATACCTTTTATGACTATTTGGGAAATTAGCGAAAAAGCGGATTACATTGCGCAGCGCCATCAGCAGTTACAGGAGCAGTGGCACCTTTACTGCAACTCTCTGGTTCAGGGCATCACCCTGTCAAAAGCCCGTCTTCACCACGCCATGAGCTGTGCAGCGCAGGGGGATATGCGCTTTGTGCTCTTCGGCCATTTCACGATAAACGTCACCCTGGCAGACACCTTCAACAGCCACACCATCGAGTACTACGTCGAAACAAAAGAAGGTGAAAAACAGTGTATTGCGAAGGCGCAGCTGATGGCCGACGGGATGGTCGATGGTCACGTCAGTAACCGCGATCGCCAGCAGGTGCTGGAGCACTATCTGGAAAAAATCGCGCCGGTTTATAACGGCCTGTACGCCGCTGTTGAACACGATCTCCCGGTCAACCTGAAACAGCTGATGGATGGAAATCCCTCAGCGAACGTGGCCTGACCATTGCGTGTCGAGAAGTGTCGACAAGACAGTTTTTCGTCAAAAATGACTATCACCAGAGGATGACCCGGTGAACCGTTTTGTAATTGCTGACTCGACGGTCTGTATTGGCTGTCGAACCTGTGAGGCGGCCTGTTCGGAAACGCACCGTCAGCACGGGCTACAGTCCATGCCGCGCCTGCGCGTCATGCGTAATGAAAAAGAGTCTGCGCCGCAGCTCTGCCACCACTGTGAAGATGCTCCCTGCGCGGGAGTCTGTCCTGTTAATGCCATCACCCGTGTCGAGGGGGCGGTGCAGCTGAATGAAAGTCTGTGCGTGAGCTGCAAACTGTGCGGCATTGCCTGCCCGTTCGGCGCGATTGAATTTTCCGGCAGCCGTCCGCTGCATATCCCGGCGAATGCCAACTCCCCGAAAGCGCCGCCAGCGCCACCTGCGCCGGCGAAGGTGAGCACGCTGCTTGACTGGGTTCCCGGCGTGCGTGCCGTTGCGGTCAAATGCGACCTGTGCAGCTTTGATGAACAAGGGCCAGCCTGTGTGCGCACCTGCCCGACGAAGGCGCTGATTCTGGTCAATATTCGCGACATCGTTCGCACCAGTAAACGTAAGCGTGAGCTGACCATTAACAGTGATTTCGGCGATCTTTCTCTGCTTCAGGCGCTGAACGAGGGGGCGAAATGAACGCGGTGATGATGATTACCAGCGCGGTGGCCTATTTTGCCGCCGCCGCTGTGTTGGCCTTGATCTTCTCTTTCCATAAAACCCTGAGCGGCTGGATAGCCGGTATCGGCGGGGCGGTTGGCAGCGTGATGACGCTGGTGGCCGGTGGCCTCGTGTTAACAGGCGGACAATCTGTCGAAGCGGTGATGCCGCTGATACGGCACACCGTTGAAATTACGCCGCTGAATGCCATCTGGCTGGTGACCTTTGGTCTGTGCGGCGTGTTTATCAGCCTGTTTAATATTGACTGGCACCGCCATCAGCACACTCAGCCCAACGGTCTGCTGGTCAATCTGCTGATGGCCGCGGCGGTCTGTACCGTGACTGCCAGCAACCTCGGCGCGCTGGTGGTGATGGCCGAGATCATGGCGCTGTGCGGCGTATTCCTTACGGGCTGTAGCACCTCCGGCAAACTGTGGTTTGCGCTGGGGCGTCTTGGCACGTTGCTGCTGGCACTGGCCTGCTGGCTGGTGTGGCAGCGCTTCGGCACGCTGGACTTCTCCGCCCTTAACGGTCAGTCGCTGGGGAATGATGTCTGGCTCCTTGGCGTGATCGGCTTTGGCCTGCTGGCCGGGATTATCCCGCTGCACGGCTGGGTGCCACAGGCACATGCACATGCCTCCGCGCCTGCCGCAGCGCTCTTCTCGACGGTTGTCATGAAGGTTGGTCTGTTCGGCATTCTGACGATAACGCTCACCGGTGGGCAGCCACCGCTGTGGTGGGGCGTTGTACTGCTGGTAGCCGGGATGATCACCGCCTTCGTCGGCGGCCTGTACGCCCTGATGGAGCACAATATCCAGCGACTGCTGGCGTACCACACCCTTGAGAACATCGGCATCATCCTGCTGGGTATTGGCGCAGGCGTTACCGGGCTGGCGCTCAATCAACCGGCGCTGATTGCGGCCGGCTTTATCGGCGGCCTGTATCACCTGATCAACCACAGCCTGTTTAAAAGCACCCTGTTCCTCGGGGCAGGTAGCGTCTGGTTCCGCACCGGTCATCGCGATATCGAAAAACTCGGCGGCATCGGCAAAAAAATGCCCGTTATCTCTCTGTGCATGCTGGTGGGGCTGATGGCAATGGCTGCGCTGCCGCCGCTGAACGGCTTTGCCGGCGAGTGGGTTATCTATCAGTCCTTCTTCGCACTCGGCCAGAGCGAGGTGTTTATCGCCCGGTTGCTCGGCCCGCTGCTGGCGGTTGGGCTGGCGATAACCGGTGCGCTGGCGGTGATGTGTATGGCTAAAGTCTACGGCGTGACCTTCCTGGGTGCACCGCGCACGCGTGAGGCCGAAAACGCCTGCTGTGCGCCGGCATTGATGGGGGCGAGCGTTGTCGCGCTGGCGCTGTGCTGCATCGCGGGCGGGGTGGCCGCCCCGTGGCTTCTGCCGCTGTTGGGTAACGCCATTCCTCTGCCGCTCACCACGGCGCATACCGCGGTGTCCCAGCCGATGATTGCGCTGCTGCTGATTGCCGCGCCGCTGCTGCCGTTCGTGCTGATGCTGTTCTTCAGACGCGACCGCCTCTCCTCTCGAGCACGCGGTACCGCCTGGGCTTGCGGTTACGCACACGAGCAATCCATGGTGATCACAGCGCACGGCTTTGCCATGCCGGTCAAAGAGAACTTTGCCGCGGTGCTGAAACTGCGGGACTGGCTTAACCCGGTGGGGTGGGTGCCGGGCTGGCAGAGCGCTGCCGTGCCCGTGCTGTTCCGCCGACTGGCGTTGATCGAGCTGGCGGTACTGGTTGTGATTGTGATTTCACGAGGAGCCTGACATGAGTCTGTTACTGGCAATACTTCAGGCGCTGGTGCTATTTGCCATGGCGCCGTTGCTCTCCGGGGTGAGCCGCGTGGCGCGTGCCCGGATGCATAACCGTCGCGGGCCTGGTGTACTCCAGGAGTACCGTGATTTATTCAAGCTGATGGGACGTCAGAGCGTTTCCCCGGACGCGGCAGGGTGGGTCTTTCGCCTGACACCGTTTGTGCTGGCTGGCGTCATGCTCACCATCGCCACGGCGTTACCGGTCGTCACCGTCGGGTCGCCGCTGCCGGTGCTGGGTGATCTCATTACGCTTATCTACCTCTTCGCCATCGCGCGCTTCTTCTTCGCGATTGCCGGCCTCGATACCGGCAGCCCCTTTACCGGGATTGGTGCCAGCCGCGAGGCCATGCTCGGCGTGCTGGTTGAGCCGATCCTGCTGCTCGGCCTGTGGGTCGCTGCGCAGGTCGCGGGGTCAACCCATATCAGCTTTATCACTCATACCGTGTATCACTGGCCCGTGGACCGTTCCCTTCCGTTGCTTTTGGCGCTCTGCGCCTGCGCATTCGCGACGTTTATCGAGATGGGCAAACTGCCGTTCGACCTCGCGGAAGCGGAGCAGGAGCTGCAGGAAGGTCCGTTGACCGAGTACAGCGGTTACGGCTTTGCGGTACTGAAATGGGGCATCAGCCTCAAACAGCTGGTGGTGCTGCAGATGTTTGTCGGTGTCTTCTTCCCGTGGGGGCAGATGACGCACTTTTCCGTAGCCGGCCTGGTGCTGGCGATGGTCGTTGCCGCGCTCAAGCTACTTGTCGGCGTGCTGGTGATTGCCCTGTTTGAGAACAGCATGGCGCGTCTGCGTTTTGTGGCGACGTCGCGCATCACCTGGGCCGGTTTTGGTTTTGCATTTTTAGCGTTCGTCTCCTTGCTGGTGGCGTGATTAAAGAGAGTTTTTATGTCTGAAGAAAAGAAAGGTCAGCAGTATCTCGCCGCGTTGCACCAGGCCTTCCCGGGCGTGGTGCTGGAGGAGTCCTGGCAAACCAAAGACCAGATAACGGTGACCGTGAAAGTGAACTACCTGCCGGAAGTGGTGGAGTTTCTCTACTACCAGCAGGGTGGCTGGCTGTCAGTGTTGTTCGGCAACGACGAGCGTCAGCTGTGCGGAAACTATGCGGTTTACTACGTGATGTCGATGGAGCAGGGCGAGAAGTGCTGGCTCACCGTGCGTGTCGAAGTGGATCCCAACAAACCGGAATACCCGTCTGTCACCCCGCGCGTGCCCGCCGCCGTCTGGGGCGAGCGTGAAGTGCGCGATATGTATGGTCTGGTCCCGGTTGGGCTTCCGGATGAGCGCCGTCTGGTGCTGCCGGACGACTGGCCAGACGAACTCTATCCCCTGCGCAAAGACAGCATGGATTACCGTCAGCGTCCGGCCCCGACCACCGACAGCGAGACTTACGCGTTCATCAATGAACTCGGCAGCAAAAAGAACAACGTGGTGCCGATAGGCCCGCTGCACGTCACGTCTGACGAGCCGGGCCACTTCCGCCTGTTTGTCGACGGCGAGAATATTATTGATGCCGACTACCGCCTGTTCTACGTCCATCGCGGGATGGAAAAGCTGGCGGAAACCCGGATGGGATATAACGAAGTGACGTTCCTCTCTGACCGCGTGTGCGGCATCTGCGGGTTTGCCCACAGTACCGCCTACACCACCTCGGTGGAGAACGGCATGGGGATTGTGGTGCCGGAACGCGCGCAGATGATCCGCGCCATCCTGCTGGAGGTGGAGCGTCTGCACTCGCACCTGCTGAACCTCGGTCTGGCCTGTCACTTTGTCGGTTTTGACTCCGGCTTTATGCAGTTTTTCCGCGTACGTGAAGCCTCCATGAAGATGGCGGAGATCCTGACCGGGGCGCGTAAAACATACGGTCTGAACTTGATCGGCGGGATTCGTCGCGATCTGCTGAAAGATGACATGATCCAGACCCGCCAGCTGGCGCAGCAGATGCGTCGCGACGTTCAGGAGCTGGTGGATATGCTGCTCAGCACGCCGAACATTGAGCAGCGTACCGTCGGTATTGGCCGGCTGGATCCGCAAATCGCCCGCGATTTCAGTAACGTTGGCCCCATGGTTCGTGCCAGCGGCCACGCCCGCGATACCCGCGCCGATCATCCATTCGTCGGCTATGGCCTGCTGCCTATGACCGTGCACAGCGAGCAGGGCTGCGACGTTATTTCGCGTCTGAAGGTGCGTATCAACGAGGTCTTCACCGCGCTGAACATGATCGACTTCGGTCTGGATAATCTGCCGGGCGGTCCGCTGATGGTCGAGGGCTTCACCTACATTCCAAACCGCTTCGCGCTGGGGTTTGCCGAAGCCCCGCGTGGAGACGATATCCACTGGAGCATGACCGGTGACAACCAGAAGCTCTACCGCTGGCGCTGCCGTGCGGCAACCTACGCCAACTGGCCAACCCTGCGCTACATGCTGCGCGGCAATACGGTATCCGATGCGCCGCTGATCATTGGCAGCCTCGATCCGTGCTACTCCTGCACCGACCGCATGACGGTGGTGGATGTGCGCAAGAAGAAAAGCCAGGTGGTGCCGTACAAAGAGCTGGAGCGCTACAGCATCGAGCGTAAGAACTCGCCGCTGAAATAGGGGATTTTGTGCAGGCTGATGCCCTCACCCTGACCCTCTTTTTGATGAGAGATCCGGGGTGCGGAGCTCAGGCAGCACATAAGCAGGAGTCAACATGTTTACCTTCATCAAAAAAGTGATCAAAACCGGTACGGTGACCAGCCGCTATCCGCTGGAGCCGATGCCGGTCGATAAAAACTTTCGCGGCAAGCCGGAGCACAACCCGCAACAGTGCATCGGCTGTGCTGCCTGCGTTAACGCCTGCCCGTCAAATGCCCTGACGGTGGAAACCGATCTGAAAACGGGCGAGCTGGCCTGGCAGTTCAACCTCGGGCGCTGCATTTTCTGCGGCCGTTGCGAGGAGGTTTGCCCGACTGTGGCGATCCGTCTTTCGCAGGAGTACGAGCTGGCGGTCTGGAAGAAAGAGGATTTTCTGCAGCAGTCGCGTTTCGCGCTCTGCAACTGCCGTGTCTGCAAACGCCCGTTTGCCGTACAAAAAGAGATCGACTACGCCATCGCGCTGTTGCAGCACAACGGTGATGCCCGCGCGGAGCATCATCGCGAAAGCTTTGAAACCTGCCCGGACTGCAAACGGCAGAAATGCCTGCTGCCGTCGGACCGCATCGATATTACCCGTCATATGAGAGAGGCCAGCTGATGGAAAACCTGATCGGCCCACGCGACGCTAACGGCATTCCGGTGCCGATGACGGTGGAGGAATCCATCGCCAGCATGAAGGCCTCGCTGCTGAAAAACATTAAACGTTCGGCCTATGTGTACCGCGTGGACTGCGGCGGCTGCAACGGCTGTGAGATTGAGATCTTTGCCACGCTGTCGCCCCTGTTCGACGCCGAACGCTTCGGTATTAAAGTGGTGCCTTCGCCGCGTCATGCGGACATTTTGCTGTTTACCGGTGCCGTTACCCGTGCCATGAGATCGCCAGCATTACGTGCCTGGCAGTCCGCACCGGATCCAAAAATCTGTATCTCTTACGGTGCTTGCGGCAACAGCGGCGGCATCTTCCATGACCTGTACTGCGTCTGGGGTGGCACCGATAAAATTGTTCCGGTGGATGTCTACATTCCCGGTTGTCCGCCAACGCCTGCGGCCACGCTGTACGGTTTTGCCATGGCGCTCGGGCTGCTGGAGCAGAAAATACATGCCCGTGAACCGGGTGAACGCGACAACCAGGCTGCCGCAATTCTGCACCCGGATATGGTGCAGCCGCTGCGCGTGAAGGTCGATCGCACGGCGCGCCGGCTCGCGGGGTATCGCTATGGTCGCCAGATTGCCGACGATTATCTGCGTCTGCTGAGCCAGGGCGATCATCAGGTCACGCGCTGGCTGGAGGCGGAAAACGATCCTCGTCTTAATGAGATCGTCGCGAACCTGAATCAGGTGGTGGAAGAGGCGCGTATCCGATGAGTGAAACGGTGGTGTTCAGTCAGCTGAGCCGTAAGTTTATTGATGAGAACGATGCCACGCCGGATGCGGCGCAGCAGGTGGTCTATTACAGCCTGGCCATTGGGCATCACCTCGGGGTGATAGATTGTCTCGAAACGGCATTAAGCTGCCCGTGGCCTGACTATCTGGCGTGGATCGCCACGCTGGCGGAGGGCAGTACGGCGCGCCGCAAAATGGAAGGCGTGCCGAAGTACGGTGAGATCGTTATCGACGCCAACCACATTGCGATGCTCGCCAGTGCTTTCGACGCCGCGCTGAGCGTGCAAACCCCGCAGCAGCAGACCTGGAGCAAAATTTTGCTCAGCATGCTGCATGATATTCATCAGGAGAGTGCCATCTACCTGATGGTGAGGAGATTACGTGACTGATGTTTTACTGTGTGTCGGCAACAGCATGATGGGCGACGACGGCGCGGGCCCGCTGCTTGCACAAATGTGTGCCGCGCATCCGCAGGGTGAATGGGTGGTTATTGACGGCGGCAGCGCACCGGAAAACGATGTGGTGGCGATCCGTGAGCTGCACCCGGACAGGCTGCTGATTGTGGATGCAACCGATATGGGACTTAATCCGGGGGAAACTCGCCTGATTGATCCGGATGACATCGCCGAGATGTTTATGATGACCACCCACAATATGCCGCTGAACTATCTGGTCGATCAGATTAAAGACGATGTGGGGGAGATATTGTTTCTGGGCATTCAGCCGGACATCGTTGGGTTTTATTATCCGATGACGCCGCCGGTGAAAGAGGCCGTCGAAGAGGTTTACTCCCGGCTTGCCGGATGGCGTGGGGACGGCGGTTTTTCCCGACTGTGAGCAGTGCCGGGTGGTGGTAGCTTCCACCCGGCCTGGACACCTCCTCGCCCGCATCTTGTGGGAGAGGGCGGAGGAGAGAGCAACAGCCTACGCCAGATCCGCGCCGTTACTTGCAATGACCTTCTTATACCACCAGAACGATTTCTTACGCGTTCTGTTCAGCGTACCGTTGCCCGCGTCATCGCGGTCAACATAGACAAACCCGTAGCGTTTGCTCATCTCGCCCGTGGATGCGGCCACCAGGTCAATACAGCCCCAGGTGGTGTAGCCCATCAGCGGCACACCGTCTTCTATGGCATCGCCCATCGCACGAATATGTTCGCGCAGGTAGCTGATACGGTAGTCGTCATTAATCTCACCGTGTTCATCCATGACGTCTTTCGCGCCGAGGCCGTTTTCCACCAGGAACAGCGGCTTCTGATAGCGGTCGTACATCATGTTCATGGTGATGCGCAGCCCCAGTGGGTCGATCCCCCAGCCCCATTCGCTGACCTGGATGTGCGGGTTGCGCAGGGATTTCACGATATTCGCCGCATTGGTATTACTGGCGTTCATGTCCGCCGACGCGCAGCGCGAGGCGTAATAGCTGAACGACACAAAATCGACGGTGTTTTTCAGCAGTTCATCGTCGCCAGGGTCTTTGACAATCACCACCCCTTTTTCGCGGAACACGCGGGCAGAATAGGCCGGGTAGCTGCCGCGCGCCTGCACGTCGATAAAGAACAGGTTTTCGCGGTCTTTCTCCAGCGCCATCCACACGTCTTCCGGTTTGCAGGAGTAGGGGTAGAAGTTGCCGCCGGCCAGCATACAGCCGACCTGGTTTTCCGGGTTCACCTCATGGGCGATTTTGGTCGCCAGGGCGCTTGCCACCAGTTCGTGATGCGCGGCCTGATATTTTACCTGATCTTCGTTCTCACCCTCTTCAAACACCAGCCCCGCGCCGGAGAACGGGCTGTGTAGCATGATGTTGATTTCGTTGAAGGTGAGCCAGTATTTCACCAGACCGTTAAATTCTTCGAAACAGGTACGGGCATAGCGGGCAAAGAAATCGACCATCTTGCGGTTGCGCCAGGATCCATACTCCGTGACCAGGTGCATCGGTACGTCGAAATGACACAGGGTGACCAACGGTTCGATGTTGTATTTTTTGCACTCTTCGAACACTGCGCGGTAGAAGGCAATCCCCTCTTTATTGGGAAGCGGCTCATCGCCGTTCGGGTAGAGGCGGCTCCAGGCAATCGAGGTACGAAATACCGTAAAGCCCATCTCCGCCATCAGGGCGATGTCTTCTTTGTAGCGATGGTAAAAATCAATCGCCTCGTGGCTCGGGTAAAACTCGTCGTCACGCAACGTAAAACGTTTTTCCTTACCGACCTTCACCGCCAGACGATTCGCGCCGTGGGGGATCATATCGACCGTCGTCAGTCCTTTGCCGCCTTCACGGTAAGCCCCTTCACTCTGGTTGGCGGCAAGCGCGCCGCCCCATAAAAATCCTTGTGGAAAAACAGACATCTTTACCTCGCTATAAATTTAGACTTGTGCTGCTTTGGCCTGAACCGGAGCGCTCTGCAGGGCGCGTGCTTTCTCAGCCTCGTCTTCGACCGGGATATCTTCAAAACCTAAAATCAGGGTCAGAACAAACGAGAGCACAACCGCCAGCGCCATGACCCCGAATACCCAGACGATGGTCATTGGGTTGGCCGGATCGAAGAACTGTACGCTGGTAAACAGCCCCGGCGCCGCCATTGAATGGCTGGCAAGACCGGCTATGCCAGCCACTGCCCCGCAGATGAAGCCGCTGATAAGGCTCGCAATCAGCGGGCGTTTCAGACGTACCGCCACACCATAGAGGGCAGGTTCTGAAATGCCTGCCATGATGGCAGAAGCCGCTGCCGCCAGCGCCGTCTGGCGCAGTTCCGGGTTTTTCGTTTTCCACGCCACCGCCAGCGATGAACCGCCGAGCGACAGGTTGGCTCCGATTTCCGACGGCATAACCATTCCCTCTTTGCCCGTCTCGGCAATGGTCTGAATGATCGTCGGCGTAAATACGCGGTGCATCCCGGTCATCACCAGCAGCGGCCAGAGGGCGCCCATAATGGCCACGGAGAGCCAGCCCAGATAGCCGTGAATAGTGTAGACCAGCGCTGAAATCGCGCTCCCGATCCAGATCCCGAGCGGCCCTATCAGCACAATGGCGAGCGGGGCGGCAATCAGAACGATCAGCATCGGTTTAAGGAAGTTTTTCGTGACCGCCGGCGTAATACGATCAACCCAGCGTTCGATGTACGACAGGCACCAGGTCATCACCAGCGCCGGGATGACCGTGTAGGTGTATTTCACTGCCGTCACCGGAATAAAGGCGAATTCAACGTGCTCGCCCTGTGCGGCTTTCGCCATCAGTTCGATAAAGCCCGGGTGTACCAGCACGCCCGCGATGGCAATCGCCAGCGACATGTTGGTTTTGAATTTCACTGCGGCAGAGGCGGCGACCATCAGCGGCAGGAAGAAGAACGCGCCATCGCCAATCAGCGTCAGAAGGGTGAGCGTCGGTGCCCCTTTTTCCAGCGCGCCGGTCATCTCCAGGATCATTGCCAGCAGTTTGACCATTGAACCGCCGATGATTGCCGGGATCAACGGTGACATGGTGCCGATCAGCGCATCGAGGATCCCGGCACCGATGCGGCGCAGGGTCATTTTTTGCGGGCCTTCCGGTACGGCAGGCTGCAGGTCGGTGGGCAGCAGGCTCACCACTTCGCGGTAGGCCTGAGACACGGTGTTGCCAATGATCACCTGGCACTGGTTGTCGTTGCGGACCACGCCGAGCACGCCGTTAATGCTTTTCAGGCGTGGGGCATCGGTGAGGCTTTCGTCTTTGAGGACGAAACGCAGTCGCGTCATGCAGTGGGTGACGGCGACGATGTTGTCTCTGCCGCCGAGCGCGCTGACAACGTCATTCGCCAGCGCAGCGTAATTTTTGGCCATCGGATGTAATCCTGTTATCGTTGTGAGAAATGTAGGAAACCGGTTCCACATAATCATCAATAGTTTCTTTGAATGAAACAAGATCACATTTTGTACATTTTTTCATTTCGTGATGATGATCACCTGGAGGGGTAAAAAGCGTGATATCGCCGCTGCGACAATTTTTCTGCAGTGCAGTACACTGCGCCCTGGTAGTTTCAAACGGAAGATTACGATGACCACGATGCTTGAAGTCGCGAAGCGGGCAGGCGTTTCGAAAGCGACGGTTTCCAGGGTATTGTCGGGCAATGGCTACGTCAGCCAGGAGACCAAAGACCGGGTGTTTCAGGCGATTGAAGAGAGCGGCTATCGCCCGAATTTGCTGGCACGAAATCTGGCGACCAAACGTACCCAGACGCTGGGTCTGGTGGTCACCAACACCCTTTATCACGGCGTCTATTTTAGCGAACTGCTCTTTCACGCCGCCCGCATGACGGAAGAGAAAGGGCGGCAGCTGATCCTGGCGGACGGTAAGCACAGTGCGGATGAAGAGCGCGAGGCCATTCAGTATTTGCTCGATATGCGCTGTGACGCGGTGATCATTTACCCGCGTTTCCTGAGCGTGGATGAGATGGACGATATCGTTGAGAAATGCGAACAGCCGATTATGGTCCTTAACCGCCGCTTACGAAAAAACAGCAGTCACAGCGTCTGGTCAGATCATAAAGCCTCCTGCCAGGACGCCGTGTCGCAGCTGATTCAGAAAGGGCACCGGGAGATTGCGTTTATCACCGGTTCGCTGGATTCCCCCACGGGCGTTGAGCGTCTCTCGGGCTACAAAGACGCCCTGGCACAACACCAGATCCCGCTGCGCCCGTCGCTGATTGCGCAGGGGAAATGGAACCCGGCCAGCGGTGCGGCAGCGGTGTCTGACCTGCTTTCGCGCGGTGAAACCTTCTCGGCGCTGGTGGCGAGTAATGACGATATGGCGATTGGTGCCATGAAACAGCTGCATGAGCGCGGGATCGCCACCCCGGATGCCGTGTCGGTGATTGGCTTTGACGATGTGGCCATCGCCCCCTACATCGTCCCCTCGCTCTCCAGCGTGCGCATTCCGGTGACGGAGATGATCAAAGAGACCATTAGCCGCCTGATCTTCCTGCTGGATGGCGGTGAGTTTAAGTACCAGCAAACCTTCTCCGGCGAGCTTATCCTGCGTGACTCGGTCATTGACGGGCCTCACCGCTGATGTCGACAGCTGTCATCGTCAGAAGTGACGATGACAGCCCTACTGTCATTTTATAAACTGCATAAAATCAACAGGTTAATAATTGGCACGGTTTATGTATATCTCCGCGCAGGACTGTAATGCTGGAGAAGCAGATGAACCGTTTTATTATGGCCGATGCCAGTAAATGCATTGGCTGCCGTACCTGTGAAGTGGCGTGTGTGGTTTCCCATCAGGCGGAGCAGGATTGCGCATCGCTCACCCCTGATACCTTTTTACCGCGGATCCACGTCATTAAAGGCGTGAATATCTCCACGGCCGCTATCTGTCGCCAGTGTGAGGATGCGCCGTGCGCTAACGTCTGCCCAAACGGGGCCATCAAACGTGAGAAAGGATTCGTGCATGTGATGCAGGAGCGCTGCATCGGCTGCAAAACCTGTGTGGTTGCCTGCCCGTACGGTGCGATGGAAGTCGTGGTGCGTCCGGTTGTGCGCAACAGCGGCATGGGGCTGAGCGTGCGCGCGGAAAAAGCGGAAGCCAATAAATGCGACCTCTGCTACCACCGTGACGCCGGCCCGGCCTGTATGGAAGCCTGCCCGACGCACGCCCTGGTCTGCGTGGATCGTGACAAGCTTGAGCAGATGAGCGCGGAAAAACGTCGTCGTGCCGCGTTCGACACATCATCGTCACTGCTGTTTTAAGTCGCGATGGGCGATAACGGCGTACAGTTGCGGGTGCGCGGCAAGGTGCAGGGGGTAGGGTTTCGTCCCTTCGTCTGGCAGCTGGCGCATCAGCTACAGCTGACGGGTGACGTTTGTAATGACGGAGAGGGCGTGCTGGTGCGTCTCGCGGGTAATGGGGGGGCCTTTACCGCGAGGCTGCATCAGGACTGCCCACCGCTGGCTCGTATCGATGCTGTCGACAGCCAGCCGTTCACCTGGGCAACGGTGCCACAGGCATTCACCATTCGCCATAGCGCGGGCGGAGCGATGGACACCCAGATTGTGCCGGATGCCGCTACCTGCCCGGCGTGCCTGGCTGAAATGCGCGATCCCCGAGCGCGCCGTTATCGCTATCCGTTTATCAACTGTACCCATTGCGGTCCACGTTTTACCATCATTCGCGCCATGCCCTATGACCGCCCGGCCACGTCAATGGCGGCATTTCCCCTCTGTGAGCCGTGTGAAACCGAGTACCGCAATCCCGCTGACCGCCGTTTTCACGCGCAGCCGGTAGCCTGTCCGGATTGTGGACCCGAGCTGGAATGGCGCGCGGGCGAGACCGTTGCCACCCGCGAGTCTGCGCTGAGTGCGGCGGTCCACATGCTCAAAAATGGCGGGATTGTCGCCATCAAAGGGCTGGGCGGTTTTCACCTTGCCTGTGACGCATCCAACGCGCAGGCGGTGGCAACCCTGCGGGCGCGCAAACAGCGCCCGATGAAGCCACTGGCGGTCATGATCCCGCAGGCGGAGGGACTGCCGGAATCAGTGCAAACGCTGCTGCGCTCGCCTGCAGCGCCCATCGTGCTCACGCCAAAAGCATGGTGTCCTCCGCTTCCTGACGCGATCGCGCCAGGGCTGGACACCGTTGGACTGATGCTGCCCGCTAACCCGCTACAGCATGTGCTGATGATGGACTGTCAGCGCGCACTGGTGATGACCTCCGGCAACCTCAGCGGGCGTCCGCCGGCCATCACCTGCCAGCAGGCACTGGATGAACTGGGCGACATCGCTGACGGATTCCTGCTGCACAACCGCGACATCCTGCAGCGTATGGATGATTCCGTGATGGATCAGGACGGTATGATGCTGCGTCGCGCGCGCGGTTTTGTGCCGGATGCCATCACGCTGCCCGCCGGTTTCAGCGCTGTCCCGGCGATGGTGTGCACCGGTGCTGATACGAAAAATACCTTCTGTCTGGTGCGCGGTAACCAGGCGGTACTGAGTCAGCACTTTGGCGATTTGAGTGACGACGGTGTCGAGGCCCAGTGGCGTTCTGCGCTGTCGATGATGCAGCAGATCTATGCGTTTCAGCCGCAGCGCGTGGTATGCGACGCCCATCCGGGCTATCACGCCCGACAGTGGGCGCAAGCCCAGGCTTTGCCGATCGACACCGTGCTTCACCACCACGCTCACGCGGCGGCATGCATGGCAGAAAACGGCTGGCCGCTTGAGGGCGGAGATGTCATTGCCCTGACGCTGGATGGGATCGGCATGGGCGAAAACGGCGCGCTGTGGGGCGGGGAGTGCCTGCGGGTAAGCTATCTCGACTGCGAACGTCTGGGCGGTCTGCCTGCGGTTGCGCTGCCGGGCGGGGACAGGGCTGCCATGCAGCCGTGGCGCAATTTACTCGCCCACTGCCTGGCGTTTGTGCCGGACTGGCAGCAGTACCCGGAAACGCGTGACGTTCAGCGGCAAAACTGGCCGCTGCTGGCTACGGCCATTCAGCGCGGTTTAAACGCGCCGCTGGCCTCATCCTGCGGACGTCTGTTCGACGCGGTGGCCTGCGCGCTCGGCATCACGTCAGAAACCCAGAGCTATGAAGGTGAGGCCGCCTGCCGGCTTGAAGCGCTGGCCGCGCAGTGCCACGACGTTCAACATCCGGTTACGCTTCAGGCCGAAAACCTTACGCGCTTCTGGCAACAGTGGCTGAACTGGCAGGCGGAACCCTGCGAGCGGGCATGGGCGTTTCACGATGCGCTGGCGAAAGGGCTGGCGGAGCTTGTCACCTCCCATACCCGGCGACTGGGGCTTTCCACCGTATGCTTCAGCGGCGGCGTGTTACATAACCGTCTGCTGCGCGCGCGACTGCGCCATTACCTCTCAGACTTCACGCTGCTTTTTCCTCATCATCTGCCGTCAGGTGACGGCGCTATCTCCTTCGGGCAGGCGGTGGTTGCTGCCGCCCGGTCATGTTCACAAAGGATGTAAAATGTTACGACTCTTACGCAATGAACCCCGCGCGGCGTTTCTGCTGCTGGCTCTGGTAGTGGCTAATCTTCTGGCATGGGGCTGGGCATGGCAAACCTTCAGCGGCAGTACGGCGCTGATGGCCGCCAGCCTGCTGGCCTGGTGTTATGGACTCCGTCATGCGGTGGATGCCGACCACATCGCGGCCATTGATACCGTCACGCGTAAGATGATGCAGCAGGGTAAACGCCCTTCCGGCGTGGGGGCGTGGTTCTCTCTGGGACACTCCACCATTGTGGTGCTGGCCTCCATTGCCATTGCGGCCACCGCCACGGCGTTTCAGAAGAATATGGCATGGTTTCATGAAACCGGCAGCCTGATTGGCACCGCCGTTTCTGCAACGTTTCTGCTGGCGATGGCGCTGGTCAATCTGGTGATTTTGCGCGGCGTGTGGCGTAATTTTCAGGCGCTGAAGAACGGTCAGGTCACGCGTGACGACATCACGCTTCCGGCATCAGGCGGAGTCATGAACTGGCTGTTTGGCGCAACGTTCCGCCTGGTGAACAAGAGCTGGCAGATGTACCTGGTCGGTTTCCTGTTTGGTCTGGGGTTTGATACCGCGACGGAAATCGGTGTGCTTGGGATTTCAGCCGCCAGCGCGTCAAACGGGATGTCAGTCTGGTCCATCATGATCTTCCCGGCGCTGTTTGCCAGCGGTATGGCGCTGGTCGATACCCTCGACAATCTGCTGATGGTCGGTGCTTACGGCTGGGCGTTTAATAAGCCGCAGCGCAAGCTTTACTACAACATGACCATCACCGGTACCTCTGTGGTGGTGGCGCTGTTTATCGGCGGGCTGGAAGCTCTGGGTCTGTTGATGGATAAGTTTGCCCTCAGCGGAGGCCTCTGGGATCGCATTGGCGCAGTTAATGACAACCTCGGTAACGCCGGGTTCGTGGTGGTCGGGCTGTTCGTTGCCTGCTGGCTGATTTCCATGATCAACTATCGCTGGCGCGGCTACGATGCGCTTGTCGTACGTTCCTGACGCGGCGTCTGAACATCATTGTCGTTATCTGGATAAACGACGTTGAAAAAAAAGCCCCGGGACATCGGGGCTGTGGACCATAAAATCCAAAGGTTACGTTAGCGTGGCAGGCGAATCAGCGTTAAGCGGGTAATGATTTCAGCAGAGCGAAAGCCTCCTTCATCCGGTCTTCGCTCACCACAAAGGCGCGCATCTGTCCTTCGCTGTCGCACCCACGAGCCACCATTCCCTGAGGTTCAATGGTGAGTTGCCAGTGCAGGTCCGGACGCTCGGTTTCGCCTGCCAGGTGCAGCGGGAGTGCCGGCGTTTTTACTTTTACCAGCATGGCGGGTAATTTCAGTGGCGCACTGCCGCCAGACAGGTTTTTCGCCAGGTACATGGCGCTCAGTTGAATGGGCTGCAGGAAGGGCAGGACCTGTCCGTTAATTTCAGCGCAGTCACCCAGGGCGTAAATATCGGGCTGCGTGGTTTGCAGGTAGCTGTCTACCTTCACGCCACGACCTGTTTCCGCGCCGGCGCGATGCGCCAGCGCCGTTTCCGGACGCAGGCCCGTGGCGGCAACCACCACATCCACCTCAACGCTGCGGCTGCGGTCGAGCGTTGCATGAATCCCACTCCCGGTTTTCTTCAGGCTTTGCAGCTGGGATTTCAGCAGCAGATGTACGCCCATATCGGTCAGACGATGCTGTAAGCGACTACTTACTTCTGCTGGCATCAGCGCCGACAAAATGCTTGCCGCATGGTCGACCAGGGTGACGGATTTACCCGCCCGGCTAAAATCCATCGCCAGCTCTGTGCCAATCAACCCTGCGCCGACAATCATCACCCGCTTCGCGTCACGCAGCAGGGTTTCACTGGCCTGATACGCCTGCTGGCTGTTGAGGGTGATCATCAGTTCCCGGCCTTCCACCGGAGGTACAAAAGCAGACGCCCCTGTCGCCAGTACCAGCTTGTCGTATTGCCAGGTTTTGTCTTTTGCTTTCACCACATGGGCGGCGGCGTCGATGTCGGTTATCCAGGTGTGCGGAAATAACCGCAGACTAAACTGTTCCGCGAACGCCCCCGCGGTCTGGCGGGTGAGGTCTTCGGCTCGCTGATTCTGGCTGATAACGTGGCTTAAATCAGGCTTGTTGTACTCGTCCATGCTGTCGGCGGCAATGAGCGTCAACGGCACGCTGGCGTCTTGTTTGCGAATGTTTTTCACCAGCTGGCGGGCGGCAAAGCCCGAGCCGATGATAACGATACCGTGGTTCATTGTGCCTCCGTCGCCAGTTCGTCAAAGACCTCTTTTCCCAGGGAACATTCCGGGCAGAGGAAATTGTCCGGCACGTCGCACCAGGGGGTACCGGGGGCAACATCCTGTAGCGGCTCGCCCTGTGCCGGGTCGTAAATCCACTGGCAGACGCTGCACTGCATGCGAGGGCCAACGTCAGCGACCGCTGCGGCGCAGGCTTGTTGCGGCGCGGGGTTTTTGGCGTTCATGTCGGGAGCGGCGCGAGCGCCCACTGACGCGCAGTGTCACGGCCATGCTGGCGGCACAATTCAAGCGCGTCGATGTCCGGACGCCATTTCGCCTTCAGGCTCATGGACATCTCAAAACCGGCATCCTGCAAACGCGTGGAGAGCCGGTCTACTGCGCCGCCGCTCCAGCCGTGGGAGCCAAATGCACTGGCCCGTTTATTACGAAAGCGCAGGCCGGTCATCTCTTCCACAAGGCCCGCAATTTTCGGCATCATCACGTTGTTCATCGTGGAGGTGCCCACCAGCACGCCCTTGGAGCGGAAGACGTTGGTCAGGATCTCGTTTTTATCGCTACGCGCCACGTTGAAGATTTTCACCGCCACGTTCGGATCGACTTCGTTAATACCCTGCGCAATGGCGTCCGCCATCATGCGGGTGTTATTAGACATGGTGTCGTAGAAAAGCGTGATACGGTCTTCCTGATAATCCGCGGCCCATTTGAGGTACAGCTCCACGATCTGGGTGGGGTTTTCGCGCCACACCACGCCGTGAGAGGTGGCTATCATATCCACGGGCAGGTTAAAGCCGAGGATTTCGGTGATTTTTGGCGTCACCAGACGGCTGAACGGCGTCAGGATATTGGCGTAGTAGCGCTGACACTGTTCGAATAGCTCAGTTTGATCCACTTCGTCGTTAAACAGGCGCTCGTCACAATAGTGCTGGCCGAAGGCATCGTTGCTGAAAAGCACCGCATCGCCGGTCATGTAGGTCATCATACTGTCGGGCCAGTGCAGCATCGGGGTTTCAACGAAGATCAGCTGTTTGCCGTTGCCGATATCCAGCGTGTCGCCGGTTTTGACGGTGTGGAAATTCCACTCCGGGTGGTGATGGTGGCCGTTAATCGAGTCGATGGCGTTGGTGGTGCAGTAAATCGGGGTGTCGGGAATGCAGGACATTAACTCGGTCAGTGCCCCGGCATGATCCTCTTCCGCATGGTTAATGATGATGTAGTCGATATCCGCAAGATCGATTTCACTGCGCAGATTTTGCACGAACTCCCGGCTGAATTTGTGATCGACGGTATCGATGAGCACGTTTTTGCCTTCACGGATGAGATAGCTGTTGTAGCTGCTGCCGCGCAGCGTTTTGTACTCCGTTCCGTGGAAGTCACGCACTTCCCAGTCACGTTGACCAACCCAATGAATGTTATTTTTAACCAGAATAGACATAGCAACCTCAATTAATACGGCGTTTTTCAAATAAGATGTCTAGCCTTTATCAAGTTGCGTGCCAGTTTTCATATTGCTGTTTTTTATGGTTTTTTAATTTTATCATCCGTAATGGGTAGTCAATATGACTATCTGATTTATGGTCATTGTGACAATATGAATGGTCAAAATGACAGTGAGGCGCAGATGAGCTTTTCCGTGGACGTACTGGCAAAAATTGCCATTGAACTGCAAACCGGTATCGGTCATCAGGACCGTTTTCAGCGGCTGATTTCGACGCTGCGCCAGGTGCTGGCGTGCGATGCGTCGGCACTGCTGCGCTACGACGCCCGGCAGTTTATTCCGCTGGCTATCGACGGGCTGGCGCAGGACGTTCTTGGGCGACGCTTCTCCCTGGAAGGCCATCCGCGTCTGGAAACCATCGCCCGGGCCGGTGACGTGGTGCGCTTTCCGGCGGACAGTGATTTGCCCGACCCTTACGACGGGCTGATCCCGGGGCAGGAGAGCCTGAAAGTTCATGCCTGTATCGGTCTGCCGCTGTTTGCCGGACAAAACCTGATTGGGGCATTAACCCTCGACGGCCTGTCGCCGGATCAGTTCGACACCTTTAGCGATGAAGAGCTGCGGCTGATTGCCGCGCTGGCCGCCGGTGCGCTGAATAACGCGCTGCTGATCGAACAGCTGGAGAGCCAGAACATCCTTCCCGGCAGCCCGTCGGCGTTTGAACCGGTGGCACACACGGAGATGATTGGGCTGTCACCGGGGATGGTGCAGCTAAAAAAAGAGATCGATATCGTGGCGGCCTCGGATTTAAACGTGCTGATTTTCGGGGAAACCGGCACCGGTAAAGAGCTGGTGGCGAAGGGCATCCACGAAGCCTCGCCGCGCGCGGTCAACCCGCTGGTGTACCTCAACTGCGCCGCGCTGCCGGAAAGCGTGGCGGAAAGTGAACTGTTTGGTCACGTCAAAGGGGCGTTTACCGGGGCGATCAGCAACCGCAGCGGCAAATTCGAAATGGCGGATAACGGCACGTTGTTCCTTGATGAAATTGGCGAACTGTCACTGTCACTTCAGGCCAAACTGCTGCGCGTCCTGCAGTACGGCGATATTCAGCGCGTCGGCGACGATCGCAGCCTGAGAGTCAACGTGCGTGTGCTGGCGGCAACCAACCGCGACCTGCGCGAAGAGGTGTTGGCCGGGAATTTTCGCGCTGACCTGTACCATCGTCTGAGCGTGTTTCCGCTTACCGTGCCGCCGCTACGCGAGCGCGGTGACGATGTGGTGCTGCTGGCGGGTTTTTTCTGCGAGCAATGTCGGTTACGAATGGGCCTTTCCCGCGTGGTATTAAGCCCCGGCGCGCGAGCCCATCTGATGCGCTACGGCTGGCCGGGTAACGTACGCGAACTGGAACATGCGATTCACCGCGCCGTGGTGCTGGCGCGGGCGACACGTTCGGGAGATGAGGTGGTGATCCACGCGCGGCATTTCGCATTGCACGATGACACCGCTTCGTTCGTTACGCCTGCCGCGCCGGAAATGGCCCATGAGAACCTGCGGGAAGCAACAGAAGCGTTTCAGCGTCAGACGATCGCCCGCGCGCTGGAGCAGAATAACCGCAGCTGGGCGGCGTGCGCGCGAGCGCTGGAAATGGACGTCGCCAACCTGCACCGGCTGGCGAAACGTCTGGGACTCAAAGGTTAAATAATCCCGGCCTGGTAGAAATCCTGCAGGTTGATGGCGCCGCACAGCGTGCCGTGCTCATCCACCACCGGCGCGGCGGTGATTTTGCGTTTCATCAGCACCTCTTTGGCTTCGATGGCGCGGCTCTCGGCGTTCAGGGTCAACCCGCCCCGGGTCATCGCTTCCGAAACCTGGGATTCCAGCTTGCCGCCGCCCACCAGCCAGCGGCGCAGGTCGCCGTCGGTAAACACGCCTTTAACGCTACCGGTTTCATCGCACACCGCTACCAGACCCAGCCCGGTGCGGCTCAGTTCCAGCATCGCATCCATTACGCTGGTGTTGAGTTTGACCTGCGGAATGGCCTCGTCGGTCCGCATCAGATGATGAACTTTATTGAGCAGTCGCGCACCGAGCGCGCCCGCCGGGTGCGAGCGGGCAAAATCTTCTTCGTTAAAGCCGCGTGCCTGCATTACCGCCATTGCCAGCGCGTCGCCCATCATCAGCGTATTTACGGTGCTGGAGGTGGGGGCGAGGTGCATCGGGCAGGCTTCGCGCTCAACGGAGATATCAAGCGTGGCCTTGGCCGCCAGTGCCAGCGGTGAGCGGGATTTACCGGTCATCGCCAGCAGCGCGACCGATTTTTCCTGCAGACGCGGGATGATGAGATCCAGCTCTTTGGCCGAACCGGAGTAGGAGATAAACAGCATCACGTCGCGGCTTTCAATCATCCCCAGATCGCCGTGCAGCGCTTCAGCCGGATGCACGAAGAACGCCGGTGTGCCGGTGCTGGCAAGCGTAGCGGCAATCTTTTTGCCGATATGACCGGACTTGCCGATCCCGGAGACCACCACTTTACCTTCGCACTGGATAATGGTGTTTGCCGCGCGCACAAAATCCTCGCCCAGACGTTCCGGCAGGCGGCTGGCTTCCTGCAGCTCCAGCATCAGGGTCTGGCGGCCTGCGTTTAACAGAAAATCACTCATCTCTCTCTCCGGTTACAATCACGTCGATCCCTTTCTCTTCCAGCGCTTTTTTGAACGCCGGGTCGATACCTGCGTCGGTAATGAGCTTATCGACGCTTTCAAGGCTGCAGACAATGTTGGGACTTTTACGGCCAAACTTCGACGAGTCTGCCATCAAAATCACTTCGCGCGCGGCGTTGCACATCGCTTTGCTGACGCTGAACACCTCGTTAAAGGTCGTCACGCCGGCGTTCAAATCGATACCGTCCGTGCCCATAAAGAGTTTATCAAAGCTGAAGTGTTCAAAGGCGTTTTCCGCCAGTTGACCGTGAAACGACGCAGATTTTTTACGGAACGTCCCGCCGGGCATCAGAATGGTTTGCTCGCTGTCGAACTCCGACAGGGCGTTAACGATGTGCAGACTGTTGGTCATCACCGTGATGTTGTTAAAGCGGCTGAGCATCGGGATCATCTGCAGCACGGTGCTGCCTGCATCAAGGATAATGGAGTCGCCATCATGGATAAATTTTACGGCGGCCTCGGCAATCAGCGCTTTCTGGTGAGTATTGATCAGCGTTTTGTGATCGATAGGCGGGTCGGCTTCATCTTTGTTGAGCATCACGCCGCCGTAGGTTCGGATGACTGCACCAGAGTTTTCGAGCAATACCAGATCCTTTCGTATTGTCGTGCCGGTGGTGTCAAAGTAGTGGGCCAGTTCTTCTACCGAGCATTTTCCCTGCTTTTGCAGATGCTCCAGAATGGCCGCCTGACGCTGACGTGGTTTCATAGGCGCTCAATTCCTTAGGTTGCGAAATGATAATTTCGCAAGCTTATCGCGTTCACAACGAAATTATCCATGTTTCAGATTAAGCGCTAATGATAGAGCATTCTGACAGAGCGAATCATGGGGAAAGATCACATCGGGTTGTAATTCCTGCAGCGATATCCCGTTAATCGCCTGGATTTTCGCCGGGCGGGCAAAAACGGTCATCCCGCGCATGATGAGGGAATCGCAGACCCTATTGTGTTCGTCCAGCGCAATGGCAACCACCACGCGCGGTTTGAAACGCCCGCCGGAACGCCCGACGCCCACGCGCCCTTTCTGACACAGGGCATCAAACGCGCGGTTAAACTGGCGGATTTGCCAGCCGCCAAAGATCAGCTGACACATCCAGGCGATGGCGGCGACGGTAATGAATGCGGTAACCATACGAGCTCCTTGTTGTTCCCTCTCCCGAAGGAGAGGGGGATACGGGCATCAGCGTGTTCGATCAGAACATCACCTGCCCGCCGGTGACATTAATGGACTGCCCGGTGCAGTAAGAGGCTTTGGGGCTGGCATAAAACAGCAGCATGTTCAGCACGTCCTGATAATCGCAGCCGCGCTTCAGCGGCACTTTGTCGATGTAATACTGCTCCACTTCCTCCTCTTTCAGCCCGAGCTTGGTGGCATATTGCGGCAGCAGGGACTGGAACATCGGCGATTTCAGCAGGTTGCCCAGCATCAGCGAGTGAACGGTAATGCCATATTCGGCCAGATCGAGGGCCAGAGATTGCGTCAGCCCAACGCCGCCAAATTTCGCCGCGCTGTAACCGGAGTTGTGTTTGCTGCCCACTTTGCCCGATTTCGAGTTGATCTGGATGATGCGCCCCTGAATGCCATCGCGGATCATCAGACGGGAAAACTCGCGTGCGCAGAGGAAATAGCCCACCAGGTTAACCTGCAGGGAGCGGTCGAAGTCCCCCAGTTCGAAATCGCTGATAAAGGCCGCTTTGGCTATTCCTGCGCTGTATACCAGCAGGTCGGTACGGCCAAAAATCTCGTCCACGCCGCGGGCCAGCGCCATCACGCTCTGCTCGCTGGTGGCATCAGCACCAAATCCGTAGGCCATCCCTTCACCCAATTCGGTGTTGATGGTGTCCGCCACGCGTGCGGCTTTTTCACTCTGAATATCCACTACCGCCACGCGGTAACCCTCTGCAGCAAGCCCACGGCAGAGGAACTCGCCTAAGGTTTGTCCCCCACCAATGACAACGGCAACCTGACTCATATCTTTCTCCTTAAATTACGCAACAAACTTCAACGTGCAGCCTGGGGTGACAGCCTGCGGAACCGGGCCATCCACATGAACCGTACCGGGATATTCCGCCTGCGGCTGGCCATCAAAACGCAAAGTGATATGGCCGAGCTCCCGCAGGTTTTGTCCGGCCACGTCGCCGACGGCGGTCACGGCGTAGCGCGCGTCGCCCAACTCCAGCTGGCTCCCGGCCTTCAGCTCACCGTTCATCTCGCCGTGACAGTGGATAAAGCAAAACTCTTCGATATCCGCGGGCGCACCTTCGCGGAAGGTAATCAGCATCTTGTCGCTGAGCGCATCGGCCGCGCTCTGGCCAATGCGGGTGATGGTGGTCTGGTAAATTACGGTCATCACAGGAACCTCTTATTGGTAAATAAAGCCGGAGACAAACCAGGCAATCAGCACCGTCGGTGCGCCGGTCAGGAAACGGCTGACCAGTACAGACGGCACGCCAACGCGCACGGTGTCCTGGCGCGCTTCTGCCAGCGACAGCCCGACAGGAATGAAATCACACGCCGCCTGGGCGTTAATGGCAAACAGGGCGGGCAGAGCCAGATGCGGGGGAATGTTGCCAAGGCCAATCTGCACGCCAATCAGCACGCCGATAACCTGCGCAATGACCGCGCCTGGGCCGAGAAACGGCGACAGCAGCGGGAAGGAGCAGATCAGCGCCAGCGTCACCAACCCGAGCGGGTGGCTCGCCAGCGGGGCGAGGCCGTGGGCAATCCAGTCGCCCAGACCCGAGGCCATGATGATGCCGATCAGCGCCGAAACGAATGCCATAAACGGCAGAATGGTTTTCAGCACCGTGTCGATGGTGTCGCGCCCGGACTGGAACAGCACGGCCACGGCAGAGCCCATCCCCATTCCGACTTTTGCCAGCAGGCCGTCACTCTGTTCGGTGATTTTTTTACTCGTGTCGTAATCACGCGGGGCCGCTTTCTGAGGAGCAGCAGACCCTTGTGCCAGGTGAATGTTTTCCTCCTTCACGCCGGAGACATAAATGTCCTCCAGGATGTACTGCGCCAGCGGACCTGATTTACCGGTGGAATGGATATTCACGGTAGGAATACGCCGCTTGGGGTAGATGCCGCAGCGCAGCGTGCCGCCGCAGTCGATCACCGCCACGCCAATTTCCGCTTCAGGCGGTTCGCCCTCTTTGAAGCCGTCGACCGCTTCCCAGCCGGTCAGCTCACGCAGTTTGTCGACAATGGCCGGACGTGTGCCTGCGGTGATATAGACGATTTTTTTGCCTTCAGTGGCGTCGAATTCCAGCGGGCCGCCCCAGCCACCCGTTCCTTTTTCAATGCGAATACGGCTCATGCTGCGGCTCCTGAAAGATGGACTTTCTGTTCAAGCTGGATACCCATTTTCTTCTCGAAAATGGCGGTGGTGAGGTCCGTGACCCAGCCGCGGAAAAAGTTGGTGACCAGACCGACCAGCAGATAACTCACCGCCAGCGGACCGAGCGGCAGGCCAAGCGTGGTCAGGCCGCTGGCAATGCCCAGATAGACAAACAGCTCGCCGGGGTTGATATGCGGGAACAGGCCATTCATGGAGTGGCAGCTGTAGGAGGCTGCGGCGTAATAGCTTGGTTTGTACTTTTCAGGCATAAAGCGGCCGAGGCTCAGCGTCATCGGGTTGCAAAAAACAAACGTACCGATGAAGGGCAGAACCAGGTAACGGGACAGCGGATTGCCGGCGCAGCGCTGGGCAAAGCGTTCAATGCGTTGCTGGCCGATAAAGTTAATCAGCGCGTTCATGATGACCAGCAGGCTAATCAGCAGGGGCAGGATCCCGGTCACCATGCCGGTGAACACTTCTCCGCCTTTCTGAAACAGCCCGATGAACCACTCGGCGCCGTGGGTGATGGTTTCTATCATTCTTCTCTCCTGTGGGGCTTTTTTGTTTTTGTATAACTGAGGCTAATAATAATCACTTTGAAAGGTTTTAAAGTGTTAATTAGATCTCACAATGAAAGAAAAATGGATTATTTTGAAAGTTAATTGCCAGTGGGAGTCTTGGGTGGACGAAAATTGCACAGATTTGCGATGGGGAGCGTAAAGATTTGGTGGGGGAGGTGCGTACCACTTCCTTGAGGTGTTGCGGATGCTTTACCATACTGGGTTCTTATCGAACCCGTTAAATGGATGTCACATGTTCAAGCGTCGTTATGCAGCGTTGTTACCTGCGCTTATTCTGCTGTCTGCCTGTAGTAGCAAACCCAAGACCGAAGCCGTGCAGCAAACGGCTGGCGCGCCTTCCGGAGGATTCCTGCTGGAGCCGCAGCATAATATGATGCAGATGGGCGGCGACTTTGCGAATAACCCGGCGGCCGAGCAGTTCATCGATAAAATGGTGAGCAAACACGGTTTTGACCGCCAGCAACTGCATGAAATTCTGTCGCAGGCGAAGCGACTGGATTATGTTCTGCGTTTGATGGATCGCCAGGCACCGACGGCTCAGGTACCGACCGGGCCAAATGGCGCATGGCTGCGTTATCGCAAACAGTTCATTACGCCGGATAACGTGCAAAATGGCGTGGTCTTCTGGAACCAATATGAAGATGCGCTGAACCGTGCGTGGCAGGTGTATGGCGTACCGCCTGAAATCATCGTCGGGATTATCGGCGTGGAAACCCGCTGGGGCCGCGTGATGGGCAAAACCCGTATCCTCGATGCGCTGGCGACGCTCTCCTTTAACTACCCGCGTCGCGCTGAATATTTCTCGTCTGAACTGGAAACCTTCCTGCTGATGGCGCGTAATGAACAAGATGACCCGTTAGATCTCAAAGGCTCGTTTGCCGGTGCGATGGGCTACGGCCAGTTTATGCCGTCCTCCTATAAGCAGTATGCCGTCGACTTTAACGGAGATGGTCATATCAACCTGTGGGATCCGGTGGATGCCATCGGCAGCGTGGCGAACTACTTTAAAGCGCACGGCTGGGTGCCGGGCGGTCAGGTGGCGGTGCAGGCTAACGGCCAGGCACCAGGGCTTGAGAACGGCTTTAAAACCAACTACAGCGTTTCGCAGCTGGCCGCTGCAGGCTTAACGCCAACGCAGCCGCTGGGAAATACGCAACAGGCGAGCCTGCTGCGTCTGGATGTCGGTACGGGTTATCAGTACTGGTACGGGCTGCCTAACTTCTACACCATCACCCGCTATAACCACAGCACCCACTATGCGATGGCCGTATGGCAACTGGGGCTGGCGGTGTCACAGGCGCGCGTGCCTGCCGCGTCGCCGTTTAGTCAGTAACGCTTGATGTTCGACCCTCTTCCGCCGGGAGAGGGTTGGGCTGATATCCAGAAACATTTCGCCACACTCCCGTTAATCTTCGCTCATTTACATCCGCATTATCTTTCATTATTGTTATGTTATAACATTTGATGTGGTGATGAGATGTCTACTTCCTTTTTTTCTCTGTCTGCGGCGGTCCGGCTTCTGATGGCGCTGGCGCTGATTGTCTTTATCGGACTGGCCGTGTGCTGGGCGGTGGCATTGCCATGATTGTAATGAACCAACTTACGGCGGGTTACGATCGCGAGCCGGTCACGCGTCCTCTGTCCGGGGTGATTGAATGCGGGAGCATGACCGCCATCCTCGGGGCCAACGGCTGCGGTAAATCAACGCTTCTGAAAACCCTCGCCGGGTTTATCCCGCCGGTAAGCGGCCGTTTTCACTGGCAGAAAAAACGCCCCGTAATGGGCTGGCTGGCACAGCGTCATGCCCTGGAGGCGCAATTTCCGCTAACCGTGCAGGATGTGGTCAGCATGGGCTGCTGGCCTGAAGCGTCGCTTTTTTCTGGCCTTCGCCGTGAAATGCGGCTGCGCATTGCCGGTGCGCTTGAGCGGGTGGGGCTTGGAACGATGGCGCTAACGACCATTGATGAGCTCTCAGGCGGTCAGTTTCAGCGCATGCTGTTCGCGCGGGTATTAGTGCAGCAGGCGCCGCTGGTCATGCTCGATGAGCCCTTTACCGGCGTTGATGAAGCCACCTGCAATGTGCTGATGGACCTGATGCTGGAAATGTATATGCAGGGGCAAACGGTGCTTGCGGTGCTGCACGACAGCGAGCGTGTATCGCGCCACTTCCCGCAGACGTTACGGCTGGACGCTGACATTCCCCAGTGGAAAACCGAGCGGGTGAGGGTGGCATGATCTGGCATATCTTTTTTCAGCCTTTTATTGAGTATGGCTTTATGCGCCGCGCGCTGGTGGTTTGCCTGGCGTTGTCCGTCAGTACCACTGCTCTGGGCGTTTTCCTTCAGCTGCGCCGGATGAGTCTGATGGGCGATGCCCTCTCTCACGCCATTTTGCCCGGCGTCGCCGTGGGGTATTTGCTCAGCGGTATGTCGCTGCTGGCCATGAGCGTGGGAGGCTTTATTGCCGGTATTACCGTGGCGCTGGTGGCCGGGCTGGTCAGCCGTCGAACGCCGCTTAAAGAGGACGCCAGTTTTGCCGGGTTCTATCTTGGCTCGCTGGCGCTGGGCGTCACGCTGGTATCACTGCGCGGTTCGAGCGTCGATCTTCTGCACCTGCTGTTTGGCTCCATCCTGGCGGTGGATAACGATGCCGCGCTGTTTGTGGCAGGCGTTTGCATGTTCACCCTTATCACGCTGGCGATTTTCTACCGTGGGCTGGTGACCGAGGCCTTTGACACCGCCTGGCTGCAGGTAAACGCCCGCCATGTTCCCGGCTTATTACACGGCCTGTTTCTGGCGCTGCTGGTGCTTAACCTCGTTGCCGGTTTTCAGGTGCTTGGCACGTTGATGGCGGTCGGGCTGATGATGCTCCCTGCGGTAGCGGCACGCTGCTGGGCACGCACCTTACCCGGACTGCTATTGATGGCGGGTATCAGCGGTATTTTCTGCGCGTGGCTCGGACTCAGTCTCTCCTGGGCCGCCAGCCTGCCCGCGGGGCCATCCATCGTGCTTACCGCCAGCGCGCTGTTCTTTATTTCCATTTTATTTGGCACGCGCAGCAGGCTGGCTGGCAGCCTGCGTGCGCTTTTTTAACGCAAGGGGAAACGATGAAACGTACGGGATTCGTAGTGGCGCTCGCGCTGGGGATGATGTCGCAAACGGTGATGGCGAAAACGCTCAATGTGGTGACCAGCTTTTCCATTCTGGGGGATATGACCCGGGAGGTGGGCGGTGACCATGTGAACGTCACAACGCTGGTGGGGCCGGACGGCGATCCGCATACCTTCGAGCCCTCGCCAAAAGATAGCGCGGCGCTAAGCAAGGCAGATGTTGTGGTGGTCAATGGTCTGGGACTGGAAGGGTGGCTGGATCGCCTGGTGAAAGCCTCCGGGTTCAAAGGCCAGCTGGTGGTGGCGTCGCGTGGTGTGCAGACGCATACCCTCGAAGAAGAGGGCAAAACCGTCACTGACCCGCACGCCTGGAACAGCGCGGCGAACGGGGCGCTGTACGCGCAAAATATTCTCAACGGGCTGGTGAAAGCCGACCCAGAAGATAAAACCGCGCTGGAAGCGACCGGAAAACCGTACATCGCGCAGCTTAAGCAGCTGGATAGCTGGGCCAAAACGCGTTTTAGCCAGATCCCGCTGGTGAAACGTAAAGTGCTGACCAGCCATGACGCGTTCGGCTATTTCAGCCGCGCCTACGGGGTGACGTTTATGGCGCCCCAGGGGTTGTCATCAGAGAGCGAGGCCAGCGCGGCACAGGTCGCTGAGATCATTAATCAGATTAAAGCGGACGGCGTGAAAACCTGGTTTATGGAAAACCAGCTCGACCCGCGGCTGGTTAAACAGATTGCTACAGCTACCGGCGCGCAGCCGGGAGGCGAGCTTTACCCGGAAGCGCTCTCGGCAAAAGGGGGCGTGGCAGAGACCTACATTAAGGCGTTCCGCCACAATGTTGATACCCTCGCTGACAGCATGAAATAATCCTCGCCACCGCCGGTGCGCTCGCATCGGCTTTTTTCTGAAGCCCCCTCGTAAATCCTGCAGCGCATCCCCATATCTGACGAGAAAGTGCTATCTTGTGCTGCATGTTTTTCTAAGGCCTGGAGCGAGAATGACTGACCATGAATTGATGCAGCTTAGCGAAGTGGTAGGGCTGGCGCTTAAGCAACGCGGGGCGACCCTCACCACCGCGGAGTCCTGCACCGGCGGCTGGGTGGCGAAAGCGATTACCGATATTGCCGGCAGTTCCGCCTGGTTTGAACGTGGTTTTGTGACCTACAGTAATGAAGCTAAAGCGCAAATGATCGGCGTGCGGGAATCTACGCTCGAACAGCATGGCGCGGTCAGCGAGCCGGTGGTGATTGAGATGGCTATTGGTGCGCTCAAAGAGGCGCGCGCGGATTATGCAATATCGATTAGCGGCATCGCGGGCCCGGACGGGGGCAGTGACGTGAAGCCTGTCGGCACCGTCTGGTTTGGTTTTGCTACCGCCAGAGGTGAAGGGATCACCCGCCGGGAGTGCTTTAGCGGCGATCGCGAAAGCGTGCGTCGTCAGGCAACCGTTTATGCGTTAAAAACGCTCTGGCAACAATTTCTACAAAATACTTGATACTGTATGACCATACAGTATAATTGCACCAACAGAACAGAAATCCACGGTGAAGCACAGTCGCTTCTCCCGGCATGACAGGAGTAATAATGGCTATCGACGAAAACAAACAGAAAGCGTTGGCGGCAGCACTGGGCCAGATCGAAAAGCAATTCGGTAAAGGCTCCATCATGCGCCTGGGTGAAGACCGTTCCATGGATGTGGAAACTATCTCCACCGGTTCGCTTTCTCTGGATATCGCGCTGGGCGCTGGCGGCCTGCCAATGGGCCGTATCGTAGAAATCTACGGGCCCGAGTCCTCAGGTAAAACAACCCTGACGCTGCAGGTTATCGCTGCGGCACAGCGTGAAGGTAAAACCTGTGCGTTTATCGATGCCGAGCACGCGCTGGACCCTGTTTATGCTCGTAAGCTGGGCGTTGATATCGACAACCTGCTGTGTTCTCAGCCGGACACCGGTGAGCAGGCGCTGGAAATTTGTGACGCGCTGGCACGTTCCGGTGCGGTTGACGTTATCGTGGTCGACTCCGTTGCCGCTCTGACGCCAAAAGCTGAAATCGAAGGCGAAATTGGTGACTCTCACATGGGCCTCGCGGCACGTATGATGAGCCAGGCAATGCGTAAGCTGGCCGGTAACCTGAAGCAGTCCAACACGCTGCTGATCTTCATCAACCAGATCCGTATGAAAATTGGTGTGATGTTCGGTAACCCGGAAACCACTACCGGTGGTAACGCGCTGAAATTCTACGCTTCTGTCCGTCTGGATATCCGCCGTATCGGCGCGGTGAAAGAGGGTGAAAACGTGGTGGGTAGCGAAACCCGCGTGAAGGTTGTGAAGAACAAAATCGCAGCGCCGTTCAAACAGGCTGAATTCCAGATCCTCTACGGTGAAGGTATCAACTTCTACGGCGAACTGGTTGACCTGGGCGTGAAAGAGAAGCTGATTGAAAAAGCGGGCGCATGGTACAGCTACAACGGCGACAAGATTGGTCAGGGTAAAGCAAATGCAATCTCCTGGCTGAAAGAGAACCCGGCTGCGGCGAAAGAAATTGAGAAGAAAGTGCGTGAGCTTCTGCTGAACAACCAGGACGGTACGCCTGATTTCGTGGTGGATAACGCGGGTGCTGAAGAAACCAACGAAGATTTCTAATTCTCTCGTTTAAAGATGAAGGGCTGCTAATGCGGCCCTTTTTGCATTTCTGAATCAGCAGGTTTTTTATGAGTGAATCGACTTCACGCCGTCCTGCCTATGCACGCTTACTGGACCGTGCGGTGCGCATTCTTGCCGTCCGTGACCACAGCGAACAGGAGTTGCGGCGAAAACTGTCGGCCCCCGTCATGAGTAAAAACGGGCCGGAAGAGATTGATGCGACTGCGGAAGATTACGACCGCGTCATTGCCTGGTGCTATGAGCACCGCTATCTGGATGACGAGCGTTTCGCTTCCCGGTTTCTTGCCAGCCGTGGCCGCAAAGGATATGGCCCCGCGCGTATCCGCCAGGAGCTGAACCAGAAAGGGGTCGCCCGTGAAACCATTGAAAAGGCCATGCGCGAATGCGACACAGACTGGTGCGCGCTGGCAAAAGAACAGGCCATTCGCAAGTACGGCGAACCCTTGCCACGTGAATTTTCAGAAAAAGTTAAAATCCAGCGCTTTTTGCTCTACCGCGGCTTTCTGATGGAAGATATTCAGGATATCTGGCGTAATTTTGCGGATTGAACGCATGCGGGATTTTACTTCCCACTAAAGAAAACTTATCTTATTCCCACTTTTTCCAGTAGCTGGTCTGTCCAACGTTTTACCGATACAGGCTTGCTACGACATTTCGTTAGCTTGATTTCAGGATAATTATGAGCAAGAGCACCGCTGAGATCCGTCAGGCGTTTCTCGATTTTTTCCATAGTAAGGGACATCAGGTAGTTGCCAGCAGCTCCCTGGTACCGAACAACGATCCGACTCTGCTGTTTACCAACGCCGGGATGAACCAGTTCAAGGATGTGTTCCTTGGTCTCGACAAACGTAATTATTCCCGCGCCACAACCTCACAGCGTTGCGTGCGTGCGGGCGGTAAACACAACGACCTGGAAAACGTCGGTTACACCGCGCGTCACCACACGTTCTTCGAAATGCTGGGTAACTTCAGCTTCGGCGACTATTTCAAACACGATGCCATTCAATATGCGTGGGAACTGCTGACCGGTGAAAACTGGTTCAACCTGCCGAAAGATCGTCTGTGGGTTACCGTCTATGAAACCGATGACGAAGCCTACGAAATCTGGGAAAAAGAGGTTGGTATCCCGCGCGAGCGTATTATTCGCATCGGTGATAACAAAGGCGCACCTTATGCGTCTGACAACTTCTGGCAGATGGGCGATACCGGCCCTTGCGGTCCGTGCACCGAGATCTTCTACGATCACGGCGACCATATCTGGGGTGGTCCTCCAGGTAGCCCGGAAGAAGACGGCGATCGCTACATTGAGATCTGGAACATCGTCTTCATGCAGTTCAACCGTCAGGCTGACGGTACGATGGAGCCGCTGCCGAAACCGTCCGTTGATACCGGTATGGGTCTGGAGCGTATCGCGGCTGTTCTGCAGCACGTTAACTCCAACTACGAAATTGACCTGTTCAGCACCCTGATTAAAGCCGTTGCGCAAGTGACGGGTGCAACCGATCTGAACAACAAATCGCTGCGCGTTATTGCAGACCACATCCGTTCCTGCGCGTTCCTGATTGCCGACGGCGTGATCCCGTCGAATGAAAACCGTGGCTATGTGCTGCGTCGTATCATTCGTCGTGCTATCCGTCACGGCAACATGCTGGGCGCGAAGGACACCTTCTTCTATAAACTCGTTGGGCCACTGATTGGCGTGATGGGCGCAGCCGGTGATGAGCTGAAACGTCAGCAGGCGCAGGTTGAGCAGGTTCTGAAAACGGAAGAAGAGCAGTTTGCTCGTACTCTGGAGCGCGGACTGGCGCTGCTGGATGAAGAGCTGGCGAAACTTAAGGGCGATACGCTGGACGGCGAAACCGCTTTCCGCCTGTACGACACCTACGGTTTCCCGGTTGACCTGACGGCGGACGTTTGCCGTGAGCGTAACATCAAAGTAGACGAAGCAGGCTTTGAAGCCGCAATGGAAGAGCAGCGCCGCCGTGCGCGCGAGTCCAGCGGTTTTGGTGCTGACTACAACGCGATGATCCGCGTTGATGGCGCATCAGAATTCAAAGGCTACGAAAATCTGGAACTGACTGGCAAAGTGACCGCCCTGTTTGTTGACGGTAAAGCCGTAGACAGCATCAACGCGGGTCAGGATGCGGTTGTCATTCTGGACAAAACGCCGTTCTACGCAGAATCCGGCGGCCAGGTTGGCGATAAAGGCGAACTGAAAGGCAACGGTTTCAGCTTCAGCGTAAGCGACACGCAGAAATACGGTCAGGCGATTGGCCATCAGGGCAAACTGACTGCCGGTTCTCTGAAGGTGGGCGAGGGTGTCCAGGCGAACGTTGATGAAGCTCGTCGTGCGCGCATTCGTCTGAACCACTCAGCTACGCACCTGATGCACGCTGCCCTGCGTGAAGTTCTGGGAACGCACGTTGCACAGAAAGGTTCTCTGGTTAACGATAAAGTGCTGCGCTTCGACTTCTCTCATTTTGAAGCGATGAAGCCGTCAGAAATCCGCGCGGTGGAAGATCTGGTGAATGCGCAGATCCGTCGTAACCTGCCAATCGAAACCCATATCATGGATCTCGAGGCGGCGAAGAAGAAAGGCGCGATGGCACTGTTTGGCGAGAAATATGACGACCGCGTTCGCGTGCTGAGCATGGGCGACTTCTCGACTGAGCTCTGCGGCGGGACGCATGCCTCCCGTACCGGCGACATTGGTCTGTTCCGCATTGTTTCCGAATCAGGAACGGCGGCGGGCGTGCGTCGTATTGAAGCGGTTACCGGTGAAGGCGCGATTGCCAGCCTGCATGCGCAGAGCGATCAGCTGCACGACATCGCGCAGTTGTTGAAAGGTGATAGCCAGAACCTGGGCGAGAAAGTGCGCGTTGCGCTGGATCGTACGCGTCAGCTGGAAAAAGAGCTGCAGCAGCTGAAAGAGCAGGCTGCGGCGCAGGAGAGTGCAAACCTCTCCAGCAAAGCTGTAGACATTAAGGGTGTCAAACTGCTGGTCAGCGATCTGGCGGGCGTTGAGCCTAAGATGCTGCGTACTATGGTCGACGATCTGAAGAACCAGCTCGGTTCCACAGTTATCGTGCTGGCGACAGTGGCAGAAGGTAAGGTTTCTCTGATTGCGGGCGTCTCTAAGGATGTGACCGACCGCGTAAAAGCAGGGGAACTGATTGGTATGGTCGCCCAGCAGGTGGGCGGTAAGGGTGGCGGTCGTCCGGACATGGCGCAAGCCGGTGGTACGGATGCGGCGGCACTTCCTGCGGCATTGGCCAGTGTTGAAAGCTGGGTGAGCGCGAAACTGTAATAACTACAAAGCACAAGCAGACGCCATAGCGGTAACGTTATGGCGTCTTGTTCACTGCGCTATCGATAACGATAAAGTCAGGTTGAGTTTGTGTATATCGGCTAAACTTACGTTTAACAGAATGTGATGCCGTGACTGCTTACACTTTACGTGTTTGTCATCGCTTACTTTTTGGCGTTATATGATGGATAATGCCGGGATACAAGAGACCCGACTCTTTTAATCTTTCAAGGAGCAAAGAATGCTGATTCTGACTCGTCGAGTTGGTGAGACCCTCATGATTGGGGATGAGGTCACCGTGACAGTTTTAGGGGTAAAGGGTAACCAGGTACGTATTGGTGTAAACGCTCCTAAAGAAGTATCTGTCCACCGTGAAGAGATCTACCAGCGTATCCAGGCTGAAAAATCCCAGCAGTCCAGTTACTGATATTGTCGCGTCTCGCTGTCGGGCGAGACGCAACCTCTCCCGCCATTTTTCCTGCTTAAAGTTACCGTTTAATTTCAATCGCTCTGTTTTTAACCACTCTCTTACCTTTAACTCGCCTTAACATCACTATTCTGTCATCAGTTTTCTGAGAAGATGCCTGCAAAATCCGCTTATAAAACACCCTCTTTGCAGCTTTTGCATGCGAATTGCGTGTGATTTGTGCAAACGATAAAAGCTTTTGGAAAATTGTTTGACTTATAAGTCCCAGAAAGTAATATATGCGCCACGCAGCGACGAGAAGCTCTTAATGAGTTACTCGGAGCACTCGAAAGAGGCGTTGTGTGGTGAGGTGGCCGAGAGGCTGAAGGCGCTCCCCTGCTAAGGGAGTATGCGGTCAAAAGCTGCATCCGGGGTTCGAATCCCCGCCTCACCGCCATTTTGCATCCGTAGCTCAGCTGGATAGAGTACTCGGCTACGAACCGAGCGGTCGGAGGTTCGAATCCTCCCGGATGCACCATCTTCTCCGAGATAACAGCAAGG
>NZ_KI973169.1:1312440-2728935 GCF_000534355.1 Enterobacter sp. BIDMC 30
TGCATCCGTAGCTCAGCTGGATAGAGTACTCGGCTACGAACCGAGCGGTCGGAGGTTCGAATCCTCCCGGATGCACCATCTTCTCCGAGATAACAGCAAGGCTGTTGTTTCAAGGTCTGCGGGTTAGCCGCAAGCACCAGGGAAGATAACGTTGCTTAGCAACGGCCCGAAGGGCGAGGCGTAGCCGAGTAATCCTCCCGGATGCACCATCTTCTTTTCTGTACCACTCTCTTTCTCCCTGGTTATTCCTTCGACGTTCCGTCAGCAATCATTTCTCTTTGAGCGACAAAAACCACCGTTTACGATAAAGTAATGCTTTGTTAATCGTTTAGCGAGAGCACGATGTACGCACAGTATGACGGTTTGATCTTCGATATGGATGGCACTCTCCTGGATACCGAACCCACGCATCGTCAAGCCTGGACTGATGTCCTTGCTCGTTACGGTATGCGTTTCGATCTTCAGGCGATGATCGCCCTCAACGGAGCCCCAACCTGGCGTATAGCGCAGGCCGTGATTGAACGTAATCATGCCGATCTCGACCCGCACCTTCTGGCCCGTGAAAAAACCGATGCGGTAAAAGCGATGCTTTTAGATACCGTGCGCCCGTTACCGTTAATTGACGTCGTAAAAGCATGGCACGGGCGTCGTCCTATGTCCGTTGGCACGGGCAGTGAAAGCGCTATTGCGGAAGCGCTGCTCACCCATCTTGGCCTGCGCCATTATTTCTCTGCGGTGGTTGCCGCCGATCATGTTCAAAATCACAAGCCCGCACCGGACACCTTCCTGCGTTGTGCAGAATTGATGGGTGTGCCTGCGGTGAAATGTGTTGTGTTCGAAGATGCTGATTTTGGTATTCAGGCCGCGCGCGATGCCGGGATGGATGTTGTGGACGTCCGCTTACTGTGAGTGACGCGCTGTCACTTTTATCATTATTCGCCAGCAGTTTTTTAAGCGCCACGCTCTTGCCGGGAAATTCGGAAGTGGTGCTGGTAGCGATGCTGTTGTCTGGCGTGAGTCAGCCCTGGTTGCTCGTGTTAATAGCAACAATGGGTAATAGCTTTGGAGGGCTGACTAACGTTATTCTTGGGCGTTTCTTTCCGCTGCGTGAAAAATCGCGCTGGCAGGAAAAGGCAGTCGGCTGGCTAAAACGCTATGGCGCTGCCACGCTGTTATTAAGCTGGATGCCTGTAATAGGTGATTTACTGTGCCTGCTGGCGGGATGGATGCGCATCTCCTGGGGGCCAGTGCTCTTTTTTTTGTGCCTTGGCAAGGCGTTGCGCTATGTTCTCGTGGCATGGGCAACACTACAGGGTATGACGTGGTGGCACTAATTGGTGGAATGAATACGCGACCTTCAATCGTCAACCATTACAATTATGCTGAGTAACAATACTTTGACAGGCGGGAGGTCAATTTGATCCCGGACGTATCTCAGGCGCTGGCCTGGCTGGAAAATCACCCTCAGGCACTGAAGGGTATTCAGCGTGGTCTTGAGCGTGAAACGCTGCGCGTTAACGCGGACGGTAGCTTAGCGACAACGGGTCACCCGAAGGCGTTAGGCTCGGCGCTGACACATAAATGGATCACAACCGATTTCGCTGAAGCGCTGCTGGAATTCATCACGCCAGTGGATGGTGATATTGATCATATGCTAACGATTCTGCGCGACATCCATCGCTACACTGCCCGCAATCTGGGTGATGAGCGTATGTGGCCGCTCAGCATGCCGTGCTATATCGAACAAGGCCAGGAGATTGAACTGGCGCAATACGGCACGTCAAATATCGGTCAGCTGAAAACGCTCTATCGTGAGGGGCTGAAAAACCGCTACGGTGCGTTGATGCAGACCATTTCTGGCGTGCATTACAATTTCTCTTTACCCATGGCGTTCTGGCAGGCGAAGTGCGGCGAAACGGATAAAGACGCGATCTCCGCGGGTTATTTTCGCCTGATCCGCAACTACTATCGTTTTGGCTGGGTCATTCCGTATCTGTTTGGGGCATCGCCTGCGATATGCTCGTCATTCCTGCAGGGGAAACCGACCACGCTGCCGTTCGAGAAGACAGAGTGTGGAATGTACTATCTCCCGTACGCCACCTCCCTGCGTCTTAGCGATCTGGGTTATACCAATAAGTCGCAAAGCAATCTCGGTATTACGTTTAACGAATTGCACGAATATGTGGCAGGATTGAAGCGGGCGATCAAAACGCCGTCGGAAGAGTACGAGAAAATCGGCCTCGAAAAAGACGGTAAGCGCCTGCAGATCAACAGCAACGTGTTGCAGATTGAAAATGAACTGTACGCGCCTATTCGTCCGAAGCGCGTTACGCGCAGCGGTGAAACCCCGTCGGATGCACTGCAGCGCGGCGGGATTGAATACATAGAAGTGCGCTCGCTGGATATCAACCCGTTCTCACCCATCGGCGTTGATGAGCAGCAGGTTCGCTTCCTGGATCTGTTTATGGTCTGGTGCGTACTGGCGGATGCGCCGGAAATGAGTTCAGAGGAACTGCTCTGTACCCGTACCAACTGGAACCGCGTGATTCTGGAAGGGCGCAAGCCGGGTCTGACGCTGGGTATTGGCTGCGAGACAGCGCAGTTCCCACTGACGAAAGTGGGTAAGGATCTGTTCCGCGACCTGAAGCGTGTTGCCCGGACCATGGACAGCATTGACGGTGGGGAAGCCTATCAGAACGTGTGCGACCAGCTGGTTGAATCGTTTGATAACCCGGAACTGACGTTCTCAGCGCGTATTCTGCGTTCTATGATTGATCAGGGTATTGGCGGCACCGGGCGTTCGCTCTCTGCGGAATACCGCGAGATGCTGAAGCAGGAGCCGTTAGAGATTCTGAGTGAAGCCGATTTTGTGGCAGAACGAGACGCCTCTGTCGTGCGTCAGAAAGAGGTTGAAGCGGCGGATACGGAGTCGTTTGAGGCGTTTCTGGCGAAACAGGCTTAACAGAAAAGAAAAAGGCCACATCGCTGTGGCCAAAATATACATCTCTGAATTCAGGGATGATGATAACAAATGCGCGTCTTTCATATACTCAGACGTGCATTTTGTAGAAGAGTTCAGTTTATTTTAAAAAAAATCACTATCGGAGGTGACGTATGCCGTTATTAGATAGCTTTACTGTCGACCATACCCGTATGGAAGCACCTGCAGTACGTGTGGCGAAGACCATGCACACCCCGCACGGCGACACGATCACCGTATTCGATCTGCGTTTCTGCGTGCCTAACAAAGAAGTGATGCCAGAGAAAGGCATTCACACCCTGGAGCACCTGTTTGCCGGGTTTATGCGCGACCACCTGAACGGTAATGGCGTGGAGATCATCGATATCTCTCCGATGGGTTGCCGTACCGGTTTCTACATGAGCCTGATTGGCCAGCCTGAAGAGAAACGCGTCGCGGATGCCTGGAAAGCGGCAATGGAAGATGTGCTGAAGGTGAAAGAGCAGAACCAGATCCCTGAGCTGAACGTATATCAGTGCGGAACTTACCAGATGCACTCTCTGGAAGAAGCCCAGGAGATCGCGCGTCATATCATCGAGCGTGACGTTCGCGTAAACAGCAATGAAGCGCTGGCGCTGCCAAAAGAAAAACTGCAGGAACTGCACATCTAGTGCACCTTTTCCCTCTCCCTCAGGGAGAGGGTAGGGTGAGGGGCGTTTAACCTCATGACCACAACCTCAACCTTCTCCTTTACCCATCGCCCACTTGTTCCTTATGCCCATGATTACCTTCATGGCGACAGCGAGCCGTGGCATCAGCACGACTGCGCGCAATTGCTGCATACCCTGAGTGGGGTGGTGAGAGTCGATACCGCATCAGGTTGTTGGGTGGTGCCGCCCGGACGCGGCGTCTGGCTACCCGCGGGCACTCCGCACTCTTTGCGTATTACCGGCAACGTTGCGGCGCGCACGCTGTTTATCGATCCCCTCGCGCGAGCCGATCTTCCGGCAACCTGTCAGATAGTCCAGATCTCCGGTCTGTTACGCGAACTTATCCTCACCTCGCTGACGCTTGAGGCGTCCTACTCGCCGGGCAGTCGTGATGAGCGCGTATATGAGCTCATTCTGGATGAAATCCGCACGATGCGGGTGCTGCCGTTTCACCTGCCTGAGCCGGAAAGCGAGCCGTTGCGTACCCTTTGCCAGCAGATCCGGCTGTTGCCGGGGGAAAGCTGGGGCAGCATGCAGGCCGCAAACACGCTTGGTATGAGTGAACGCACGATGAACCGCCATTTCAAGCAGCAGACGGGGTTAAGCTACGGTGAGTGGCTAAGAAGGGCGCGCCTGCTGGAAGCGCTGCTGCGCCTGGGACAAGGTCAGCCAGTGCTACGCGTGGCGCTGGATCTGGGCTACGGCAGCCACAGTGCCTTTACGGCGATGTTTCGCCGGGTGATGGGGATATCACCCAGCGATTATTTCAAAGACAGCTAGCTGACAGCATTGAACAGGGCCTGAAGAGACGCGCGGGCCACGTCGCTGTCAATGCCCACGCCCCAGCGGCTGCTACCATCCTGAAACAGACAGCGGATATACGCCACCGAGCGGCTGTCGCTGCGCTCCCCAAGCGTATGTTCGTGATAGTCCTTAATGACAAACGGGGTCGTGACCCAGCGGCTTAGACCATTGGCCGCCGCGGATAACAGCCCGTTGCCTTGCCCCTCCAGCTGGCGCATCCCGCCCTGCGTCGTGACGCTTGCCGTCAGATGTAACTGCCCGTCCTGCTGGCTGTCGCTACGGTAAGCGTGCAGGGCAAAGCCCGGCGTCTCTACCAGCCCATAACGGGTGCGGAACAGTAGCCACAGCGCATGCTGCGTCATCTCTTTACCGTGCTGGTCGGTTTCCTGCTGTACGTGCTGGCTAAAGTCCTGCTGCAGGGCGCGGGGTAATTTCAGACCATGATTTTGTTCAATAAGCCACGCGCTGCCGCTTTTTCCTGACTGGCTGTTAACCCGGATCACCGCTTCGTAGGTGCAACCAATATCCTGTGGGTCAACCGGCAGATAGGGCATCTCCCAGCGTTCGTCAGGCTTGCGGGCATCAAAGCCTTTCTTGATGGCATCCTGATGCGAACCTGAAAATGCGGTATACGCCAGCCGTCCTGCCCACGGATGGCGCGGATGCACCGGCAGCTGGTTGCAGGTTTCTACCACCTCCACCACGTGATTCATGTCGCTAAAGTCCAGATTCGGGCTAATCCCCTGGCTGTAGAGGTTCATCGCCAGCGTGACCAGGCAGATGTTACCGGTTCGTTCGCCGTTACCAAACAGACACCCTTCGACACGGTCTGCACCGGCCATCAGGGCCAGCTCCGCGCTGGCGACACCGGTGCCGCGGTCGTTATGCGGATGGACGCTGATGCAGACATCGCTGCGGCGGCTGAAATGACGGCAGAAATACTCAATCTGATCGGCATAGACATTCGGTGTACTGACCTCAACGGTGGCCGGTAAGTTGATCACCATCGGGCGTTCGGCGCACGGCTGCCAGATGTCCGCCACGGCTTCGCAAATCTCCAGCGCAAATTCCGGCTCGGTAAAGCAGAAAGTTTCCGGAGAGTATTCGTATTGCCAGCGGGTGGCGGGATTCTCTTCGCACAGCGTGCGGATAAGACGCGTGGAACGGGTCGCCAGCTCAACGATTTGCGCTTTCTCCATGCCGAACACCAGGCGGCGGAACAGCGGGGCGGTGGCGTTATACAGGTGTACCGTGGCCTGCTTCGCCCCGCGCAGCGACGCAAAGGTGCGCAGGATAAGGTCTTCACGCGCCTGGGTTAATACCTGAATGGTGACGTCATCCGGAATGCGGTTTTCGTCGATCAACTGACGCACAAAATTGAAATCCGTCTGCGAGGCAGAGGGGAAAGCGACTTCGATTTCTTTGAATCCGCAACGCAGTAACAACGCCCAGAACTGCAGTTTGCGGTTGCTGTCCATCGGCTCGGCAAGGGCCTGATTACCGTCGCGTAAATCGGTGGAAAGCCAGCGCGGCGCCTGCGTGAGGCGTTGCTCAGGCCAGCGGCGATCGGGCAGGGAAATAGCAGGTTGAGGTTGGTATTTGTCGGAAGGTGTTTTCAGCATGGTGCGCTCCTGTTGTCTTTTCACTATCGTGAATCGATTTCAGGAGCGCTGCTTTATCGTTACTGACAATCGCTGTCGCGATCTGGACACCGCACGTTAGTGCGCACCGCCGCCGCCGCCTCCGGCGCCAAACGGTGGTCGGGCAAACCATACCAGTCCCAGCAGGATGATAAAGATCCCCGCCGATATCCAGAATATCTCGTTTGCCGAGATAATCAGGCCCTGGTTGGTGATCTGCTGAGCGATCCAGCCGGACGCCTGCTGCTCCGTCATTCCCATTCCCTGAAGCTGACTGTACATCTGCTGCGAGTTAGGGTTGAACGGGTTCACCGCTTCGGTCAATTGCGCATGGTGCATCGACTCGCGGTTGGTCCAAAGGGTCGTGGTGATCGACGTCCCGATGGAGCCTGCCAGCGTACGCGTAAAGTTCGACAGGCTTGATGCCGCCGCCATGCGCTCAGGCGGCAAGCCGGAAAGCGTAATGGTCGTCAGCGGCATAAAGAAGCACGCCACGGCGAAGCCCTGAATGAACTGCGGCCACGCGGACGCGCCAAAGTCCATGCCCGGCTCGAACGTATACGCGCGCCAGTAGAAGCACACCGCGTACATAATAAAGCTGAAGGTCACCAGCCTGCGCATGTCGAGCTTGTGAGCGAAGCGGCCGATAATCGGCGACAGCAGGACCGGAATTAACCCCACTGGCGCAGAAGCCAAACCTGCCCAGGTTGCGGTGTAGCCATATACCTCCTGCAACAGCTGCGGCAGCAGAACGATTGCGCCGAAGTAGAGCATGTAGGCCAGGCTGATACACAGGCAGCCGATGGTGAAGTTTCGCGACTTAAACAGCGAGAGATCGACGATCGGGTTATCGTCCGTCAGCTCCCAGACGATCAGGAAGCTCAGCGATATCACCGCGACAACGGTCAGGATGATAATCTCTGTCGAATTAAACCAGTCCAGCTCTTTACCCTGATCGAGCATCACCTGCAGGCTACCGATCCCGACCACCAGCAGCGCCAGGCCAATGGCGTCAATTCGCCGCTGCTCTGTTCGGGTTTCGCGACCGCGCAGCGTTTGCAGGGTCAGCATCACCACCAGCGCACCAATCGGCACGTTGATGAAGAAGATCCAGCCCCAGTGGTAGTTGTCGCTGATATAGCCGCCGAGGATAGGCCCGCAAATCGGTGCGACAATCACCGTCATTGACCACAGCGCCAGCGCGATAGAGCGCTTAGCGGGCGGATAGTTGTTCAGCAGCAAACTCTGCGACAGCGGAATCAGCGGCCCGGCCACAATCCCCTGAATGACGCGGAAGATGATCAGCATCGTCAGGCTGTTGGACATGCCGCACGCCCAGGAGGCGAGCACGAACAATACCGTTGACCACAGGAACAGCTTCACTTCACCGACGCGCTTCGCCAGCCAGCCGGTGATAGGGATGGAGATGGCGTTTGCCACCCCAAACGAGGTAATGACCCAGGTCCCCTGGCTCAGTGACGAGCCAAGGTTACCGGCGATGGTCGGGATCGCCACGTTTGCGATGGTAGAGTCCAGCACCTGCATGAATGTCGCCAGCGACAGCGCAATGGTCATGATAACCAGTTGCGCCCCCTCCAGCGGTTTTTGCGGCTTTTGCTGTTGCATAACGCTCACCTTCGGATTAACCGGCGTTTGCCTTCACGATGTCATCGATCAGTTTATTGACCGGATCGAGGCTAATTTCACGGGCGTTACTTTCATAAGCCGGGGTGCTGCGCACCTGACTTGCCAGGATCTGACCATCGCGGTTGGCGGTATCAACCGTTACCAGCGTAGAGAGGCCAATACGCAGCGGATGGTCCGCCAGCTGTTTTGCATCCAGTTCAATACGTACAGGCAAGCGCTGAACCACTTTGATCCAGTTCCCGGTGGCGTTTTGCGCTGGCAACAGGGAGAAGGCACTGCCGGTCCCCATATCCAGGCCGACCACTTTCCCGGTGTACTTCACGTCATCACCGTAAATATCGCTGATCACCGTCGCGGTCTGGCCGATACGCATATGGGCAAGCTGCGTCTCTTTAAAGTTCGCATCAACCCACAGGTTGTCCGCCGGAACGACCGCCATCAGCGGCGTGGTTGGGCTAATTTGGGCGCCAGGCTGGACGGAACGCCGAGAGACGTAGCCGGTCATCGGGCTGACAATTTTAGTACGCTGCAGGGCAAGCCACGCGTTGCGCACGTCGGTGGCAGCCTGTTGCACGGCGGGCTGGTTTTCCAGGCTGGTGCCCAGCACCATCGCCTGGTTGGCGTTGTACTGTTGAATCGCCACGTCCAGCTGCGCCTGTGCGCTGGCAACGGCATCACGCGCGTGCTGCAGCTCTTCACGGCCAATCAGGTTGGCAGTGCCGAGGGGAACGCGACGGTTCAGGTCGCTTTGCGCCTGCGCCAGTGCGGTTTTCTGCACGTCGATGTTGGCCTGCAGCTGCTTGCTGTTGATCATCAGCTGGCGGGTCTGACGGACGCTGGAGGCCAGCGCGGTCTGGGCTTTTTCAAAAGCCTGTTGGGCGTCGGTCGGATCGAGCGTGACCAATACATCCCCTTTTTGCACAAAATCGGTGTTATCAGCCCAGACTTTCGTCACGCTGCCCGATACCTGCGCCATAATTTGTACCTGGTTCCCTGCCACGTATGCATCGTCTGTCTCTTCAGCATGACGCAATACTAAAAACCAATAGATCCCATATGCCACGGCAATAATAATAAAGAGCAATGTCAGTACAATAAGGGCGCTTTTGCGTTTGCCCTTTTTATTGACCGGTTGCTGCGGGGTAGTGCTCTCCGCATTTGCGCTCATTGTTGTTCTCCACGATCTTCTTATTTTCACATCGGCTGAGCCGAGCTGTTGTCAGAAAGGCCAGCAGTGTGACGTGCTGGCCTGTCGGTTTTCTTATGAGTCTGGGATTGTTGAGCGTGTTGTCGCGTTAGCGCAGCGCCTCTAGAACAGCGCCGTCTTCATCCATCTGGTCCAGACGGGTCAGCAGCTTGCGAGTAATGTGCTCAAGCTGGTCGCGCTCGGTGGTGCTGAGGGCAGACCACAGTTGATGCAGGCAATTATGCTGAGGTGGCAGCACCTCACGCAGGAATTGGTGACCTTTGTCGGTCAGCTGCAGATGCAGGCAGCGGCGATCGTTATCGCTTTCACGGCGTTCAATCCAGCCGCGTTTTTCCAGTTCATCGGCAATACGGGTGGCATTAGTACGGGATGAACCCAGCGCGCAGCTCAGCTCTGACGGCTGAATGCTGTGATTTTCCTGAGACTCCAGCGTAATTAACGCCATAAACAACGTCTCGTTAATCCCTTGAGCTTTCAGCATTTTATTACGATTTTCCAGTAGCTTACCCTGCATGTGCATGCACAGGCGGGTCAGCAGGATCTCCTGATACGGGAAGTCCTCATGACGACTGGCGCGGAATTTAAGCATTTGTTCAATGGGCGTAAACGAACTATCCATTTGGGCATAACCTCATTAATTACAGCCGATATAGTAACGATAGTGACAAATAATGTAAATGAATTATTTGTGCGGTTATATCCGCCAAACTTATGTCACCATCAGAAAGCGCCGGGTAAGTCCGTGACCCGGTGAGCACAGAGAGCGTTGGGAGTGAACCCGCGGAAGAGAGGATGTGAGGACGGGGGTCTGAACTATTCATGCCGGTAGAAAATATGTCACCCACATTAAAATTTCTGGGATAAATGATTACGTTTACATTAACAGACTGCAGGGCCCCTTTACACCCTAAGAGGCCCAAAGCAATGTAAAACTTAGTTAATTACGTCCTGGCGATGGTACCCACGCCACCATACTAGCAGATTCAGCGCGGCGACGATTGCCCCTATCCCGCACACGCCTGACCAACCGGCATGCTGCCACGCCGAGGCTGAAATTAACGAACCCGCTGCGCCGCCAATAAAATAGCTGGTCATGTATCCGGCCGTGAGGCGGTTACGCGCCTCTGGCTTCACGCGGTAGATGACGGTCTGGTTAGTGATATGCACGCCCTGCACGGTGAGGTCGAGTACGAGAATACCGACGATCAGCGCCAGCACAGAGGTATGGCCATACCAGATGGCTGCCCAGGAGAGCAGGAGCAGAACCAGTCCGGCAGAGGTCGTCAGATGGGATTTGCCTTTATCCGCCAGTCCGCCCGCCGGACGCGCGCCCAGGGCTCCCGCAGCGCCCGCCAGACCAAACAGACCAATCACCGCTTCGGAATAATTGAACGGTGGCGCGGCCAGCAGAAACGCCATTGAGGTCCATAAGATGCTGAAGTTGGCGAAGGTCAAACAGCCCAGCAACGCACGCGTACGCAGCAGTTTATCGTGTGTGAAGAGGCTGAAAACGGAGGCGAGAAGCTGCGGATAATTAAGGTGATTTTCCTGCTTCACCTTTGGCAACCCGCGCCACAGGGCAAGCGCCATCACGGCCATCAGTACGCTCGCCACCCAATACACGGTACGCCAGCCACCAAGACTCGCCAGCAGCCCGGCGACGGTCCGCGCCAGCAAAATCCCCAGCAACAGGCCGCTCATGATTGTTCCCACCACCTTGCCGCGCTTTTCCGGTGATGCGAGAGTGGCGGCGAGCGGAACCAGAATCTGCGCCACGACGGAGAACAGACCCGTTAACGCGGTGCCGATAATCATCATCGTTAACGAGTGGCTGCTGGCGGTGATCAGCATCCCGCCAGCGGCCAGCAAGGTCATGGAGACAATCAGCATCCGACGTTCAAACATATCGCCCAGCGGCACGAGGAAAAGCAGCCCGGCGGCATAGCCAAGCTGCGCGGCGGTGACAATAAAGCCAGCGGAGCTGGCAGAAAGGTTAAATGCGCGGGCGATAGTATCGAGCAGTGGCTGCGCGTAGTAGTTACTGGCGACTGCCAGACCCGTTGCCACGGACATTAAAAGGATGAGTGCCGGGCTAAGCCCTTGAGTTGTTTTAGTCATCAGGTTCAGGAATCGTGAGTTAAGTGATTATTTTTCCGTGAACCATAATAGCGAATGATTGTGAATGTGGTGGGATTGTTACGTGCTGGATCGTGCGGTTTAGGGGAGTTAACCCTCTCCCGTGGGGAGAGGGCAGGTCTGAAGGGCTCTTATGACTTCTGCGCGTCCATCGCTTCTTTTACCCAGCCATCAAACTGCTGCTGGTGGGCTTTGATCCAGCCATCCACGTGGCCTTTGATGTCAGCTTCGGAGGATTTCCCCGCGTGCATCATCGCGTTCTGGGCGTTGATGTCCGCCAGAGGCAGTTTCATCACCGAGAACAGCTTCGCTGCCGCCGGGTTTTTCTCAGCCCAGGCTTTGTTAGCAACGATATGCATCGTGTTTACCGGGAAGCCATAGTTCATGCCGTTTGGCAGTTTGGTGTCGATATCTTTCTGCTCGCCCGGCAGGGAAGAGAAGGGCACCTGCAGCCACACCACGTCTTTCCCCGGCTTCAGCACGTCGCTCACCCAGTACGGTGTCCAGGTGTAATAGATAACCGGTTTACCCTCTTTGAAGCGGGCAATGGTGTCGGCCATCATCGCCGAGTAGTTACCGTGGCTGACGTCGACCGTTTTCGCCAGGTCAAAGGCTTTGTTCTGGTGATTAATCACCGCCTCACAGCCCCAGCCCGGCGAGCAGCCCATCATGTCAGCTTTGCCGTCACCGTTGGTGTCGAACAGTTTGGCAATCTTCGGATCCTTCAGCTGCTCGATATTGGTGATGTGGTACTGGTCGGCTGTTTTCTTGTCGATCAGGTATCCCTGCGCCGCACCGGTCACGAAGGTGCCTTCGCGGTAGAATTTCTTATCCCCGCCGGCGGCGGCATACATATCGTCGTGCAGCGGCTGCCAGTTGACGGCGGTAAAGGTGGCATCACCGGAGGCAATCGAGGTGTAGCCCACGTTGTAATCCACTTCACTTGGGGTGTTGACCGTATAGCCCAGTTTTTCCAGCGCGCGGCTGACTAACAGCGTCTGGAAGGTCTCTTCTGAAATGGTGCTCTGCACCGGTTGCACGGTAATGCCTTTGCCCGGCAGGTCTGCTGCAAACGTGCTGGTGGAGACAAGGGTGGCAAACGCTGTGGCAAAAAGTACGCGATGTCGCATCGTTGTTCCTTATTTTCTGAATGGGCGGGTGATTAACCCGACAGGGCCGGTGCTATACCAGCGACGGTTGCCGCGACTGCGTGAATCACGACCGACAGCCTGCGTCAGGCGGTCAAGGATGATGGCGAGGATCACAATGCCGACGCCGCCCACGGTGGCCAGTCCCATATCAAGACGACCAATGCCGCGCAGCACCATCTGACCCAGCCCGCCGACGGCGATCATTGAGGCAATCACCACCATGGAGAGGGCCAGCATCAGCGTCTGGTTGACACCCGCCATGATGGTTGGCATCGCCAGCGGAAGCTGAACTTTGAACAGCATCTGGCGCGGGCTGGCACCAAATGAACGCGACGCCTCGATAAGATCGGCCGGTACCTGGTTAATCCCGAGTATCGTCAGACGAATGACCGGCGGCAGGGCGAAGATAATGGTCACCACGACGCCCGGCACGTTGCCGATACCAAACAGCATCACGATCGGCACCAGGTAGACAAACGCGGGGGTGGTCTGCATCGCATCCAGCAGCGGACGAATAATCTTCGCCGCCCGCGGACTGCGCGCCAGCCAGATCCCCATCGGCAGGCCGATAGCGACGCAGAAGAGCAGGGCGGTGAGCACCAGCGCTAAGGTGATCATTGCCTGCGACCAGGCGCCAATCGCGCCGATGGCAATCAGTGAGATCAGCGTGGCGACACCCATGCCGGCGCTGCCAAACTGCCAGGCAATCAGGGAGAAGAGCACAATAGCGACCGGCGCGGGCATGCCGAGCATCAGCTGCTGGAAACCGTTCAGGATGTAATCCACCGGTACGCGGATCCCCTGGAAGACCGGACGGAAGTGAGTCACTACCCAGTCGATCCCCTCCGTGACCCAGCTATCCAGCGGGATCAGCGTCTTATGAAACGGATCCATAATATTGAAGTGCTCTGGCGCAGGGGCCGGTGCACTGTTGAGCCAGTCCGCCGCGCCGCCATCGGTTGGCGCAGGCGTGGAAGACCCCCACGCATCGGCAGATTGAGCAGCGCTGTCCGCCGCCTCGGTGGTTCCCCACGGGTTAGATTGATCAGCCATTGTTTGTCCCCTCGCGATCTAAAGCCTGCAGCAACATGCGTTTTGAGATGATGCCGACGTACTGTTGTTCCTCACTGACTACCGGTACGGCACACGGGGCCTGACCAACGTGAGAGAGCAGCTCGCTGAGCGGCGTTTCGGCGTCCACGGCAAGCGGGGAGTCGATAACCGCCGCATCAATGCCCTGATTTTCGCTGAGTGCGGTTTTCAGGGAGTCGATGGAAACAATGCCAACAAATTTATTACCGCGTTCGATCAGATAACCGTATTCCCGATCTTCATCCTGCAACAGTTTCAGTGCAGAGCGCGGACCAAAGCCCGGTGTTTTGCGGATAAGACCGTTCGGTGAACGACGGGCGATATCTTTCGCACTAAAGACCTGGCTAATATCCACGCCGCGGAAGAAGGTGCGCACATAATCATTGGCCGGATTATTCAGAATTTCATCCGGCGTGCCGACCTGCACCACTTCACCATTTTGCATAATGGCAATACGGTCACCAATACGCATGGCTTCATCAAGATCGTGGGAAATAAAAACAATGGTACGTTGATGTTTAGCCTGTAATTTTACCAGCTCATCCTGCATCTCGGTGCGAATTAATGGATCGAGTGCCGAGAAGGCTTCATCCATTAATAAAATGTCTGGGTTAATGGCTAATGCGCGGGCTAATCCGACACGCTGGCGCATCCCGCCGGAAAGCTCATCCGGGTAGGCATGCGCATAATTCTCGAGGCCTACCTGACGTAATGCATCCAGCGCTTTTTCCTGACGTTCATTAGCGGTAACGCCCGCTAATTCCATGCCAAAGGCGGCATTATCCAGAACCGTCATATGCGGCATCAGCGCGAATGACTGGAACACCATTGCAATCTTCTTTCTGCGCACCTCGCGAAGTTCAGCCTCTGATATTCTGGCGATATCAACGCCATCTATCAGCACCTGTCCACGGGTGGGTTCAATCAGGCGATTGAGAAGGCGAACCATAGTGGATTTACCCGAACCGGATAACCCCATGATGACAAAAATCTCGCCTTCTTCAATGGCCAGACTGGCGTCTTTAACGCCAAGCGACAGCCCGGTTTTTTCCAGAATTTGCTCTTTTGAAAGGCCTTTCTCAATATATTTGAATGCGCGCTGAGGATGCTCGCCAAATACTTTATAAAGATTTTTCACTTCTAATTTAATTGCCATGCAATAGAGAGTGTCCTGTTATTTGTTTATGTCGATATCATTACCATGGTAAATAGTTAACTGGCATTACCCTAACATACTGAGAATCTGAGACAACCCTGGGTTTGCTTATGGCAGGAATTTTACCGTAAGCGAAACGGCTGAATTTCCCATGAGTAAAGGGCTGAGCGTGGTTAGAATTTTTCTGAATTTTTTGCTTTTGCGCAGCGAAATTTCGCCTGAATCGGAGTGATTCAGGCGAATATGAGCGGGGAATTACAGTGTAGTTGCCCGTGAAATATTAGGGAGGAAATTGTTAGAATTATATTAAATTAATGAACGTTAACCCGCGCATTAAAAATCCCAGTCCTCATCTTCGGTCTCCACCGCTTTGCCCATCACATACGACGAACCAGACCCGGAGAAGAAATCGTGGTTTTCATCGGCGTTGGGTGACAGTGCCGCCAGGATCGCCGGGTTCACGTCGGCCATTTCCGGCGGGAAAAGCGCTTCGTAGCCGAGATTCATCAGCGCTTTATTGGCGTTGTAGCAAAGAAACGCTTTTACCTCCTCCTCCCAACCGGTACCGGCGTACAATTCTTCGGTATAACTCAGTTCGTTCTCGTACAAATCCATCAGCAAATCGAGGGCAAAACCTTTTAACGCTTCGCGCTTTTCTTCGCTGACGTTCTCCAGCCCTTTCTGATATTTATAGCCGATGTAGTACCCGTGTACGGCTTCATCACGAATGATGAGGCGAATTAAATCGGCGGTGTTGGTCAGCTTGCCGCGGCTCGACCAGTACATCGGTAACCAGAAGCCCGAATAGAACAGGAAGGATTCGAGAAACACGCTGGCAATTTTTTTCTTCAGCGGTTCGTCGGCCTGATAATACTCCAGCACCAGGCTGGCCTTTCGCTGCAATGACTCGCTTTCTTCGCTCCAGGTGTACGCCGCGTCCACATCTTTGGTCTGGCACAGCGTCGAAAAAATCGAGCTGTAGGAGCGGGCATGGACCGCCTCCATAAAGCTGATGTTCGACATCACCGCCTCTTCGTGAGGTGTCAGCGCGTCGGCCATCAGCGCAGGGGCACCGACGGTATTTTGAATGGTGTCCAGCAGCGTCAGACCGGTGAACACACGGATCGTCAGCTGCTGTTCGGCGTGGCTGAGGGTTTGCCAGGCCGGAATATCGTTTGAAAGCGGGACTTTTTCCGGCAGCCAGAAGTTGCTGGTCAGGCGGTTCCACACCTCCAGGTCTTTATCATCCTGAATTTTATTCCAGTTAACGGCACTCACGCGTGACAGTTTCATCCTTTCTCCTTACAGCGCGCAGGACACGCAGCCTTCAATTTCGGTACCTTCTAGCGCACGCTGGCGCAGGCGAATGTAGTAGAGGGTTTTGATCCCTCTCTTCCAGGCGTAAATCTGCGCCCGGTTGATGTCGCGCGTGGTGGCGGTGTCCGGGAAGAAGAGCGTCAGCGACAGCCCCTGATCCACGTGTTTTGTCGCCTCGGCGTAGGTATCAATAATTTTCTCAGGGCCAATCTCATACGCGTCCTGATACAGGGCCAGATTGTCGTTGGTCATAAACGGGGCAGGGTAGTAAACGCGCCCGGTCTTACCTTCCTTGCGGATCTCAATCTTCGACACAATCGGGTGGATACTCGACGTGGCGTGGTTAATGTAAGAGATTGATCCGGTTGGTGGTACGGCCTGCAGATTCTGGTTATAGATGCCGTAACGCATCACATCGTCCCGCAGCTGCTGCCACATCTCGCGGGTAGGCAGGAGAACCCCGGCATCAGCAAACAGCTGGCGCACTTTGTCGGTTTTCGGCTGCCAGTCTCCTTCCAGATATGGCCTGAAGTACTCACCGCTGGCGTAACGCGACTGTTCAAAGCCCGCAAAGCGCTGGTTACGCTCGCGCGCCAGCATCATTGAGGTATGCAGCGCATGCCAGGTAATGGTGTAAAAATAGAGGTTGGTGAAATCCAGTCCTTCCGGGCTACCGTAGGCGATACCTTCCCGCGCCAGATAGCCGTGGAGGTTCATCTGCCCAAGGCCGATGGCGTGCGAGGCGGCATTACCGGCTTCAATGGACGGCACGCTGCGGATGTGGCTCATGTCTGACACCGCGGTCAGCCCGCGAATGGCGGTCTCCACCGTGCGGCCAAAATCGGGGGAATCCATGGTGTGGGCAATATTCAGCGACCCGAGGTTACAGGAGATGTCTTTGCCGATGTCGGCGTAGTCCAGATTTTCGTCATACGTAGATGCGCTGTTCACCTGCAATATCTCGGAGCAGAGGTTGCTCATATTGATTCGCCCGGCAATCGGGTTCGCACGGTTGACCGTATCTTCATACATGATGTACGGATAGCCGGACTCAAACTGAATTTCGGCCAGCGTCTGGAAGAAATCGCGGGCATTAATGTACTTCTTACGAATGCGATCGTCGGCCACCAGATCGTGATACAGGGCGCTTATCGCCACATCACCAAACGCTTTCCCGTAAATACGCTCAATGTCGTATGGCGAGAAGAGCGCCATCTCGGCATTTTCTTTGGCGAGTGCAAAGGTGATATCCGGAATCACCACCCCAAGCGACAGGGTCTTAATGCGGATTTTTTCATCGGCGTTTTCACGTTTGGTATCCAGGAAGCGCAGGATATCCGGATGGTGCGCGTGCAGATAGACCGCCCCCGCGCCCTGACGCGCCCCTAGCTGGTTGGCATACGAGAAAGCATCTTCCAGCATTTTCATGACCGGAATTACGCCGGAGGACTGGTTTTCGATGCGCTTAATTGGCGCACCGGCTTCACGCAGGTTCGACAGCAGAAACGCCACACCGCCGCCGCGTTTAGAGAGCTGCAGCGCCGAATTCACCGCGCGACCGATCGACTCCATATTGTCTTCGATGCGCAGCAGGAAGCAGGAGACCAGCTCGCCGCGCTGGGCTTTTCCGCAATTGAGAAAGGTCGGTGTGGCGGGCTGGAAACGGCCGGAGAGCATCTCATCCATCAGGCGTTCTGCCAGCGTTTCATCGCCCTGCGCGAGCGTCAGGGCAACCATCACCACGCGGTCCTCGAAGCTTTCAAGATAGCGTTTGCCGTCGAACGTTTTCAGGGTATAGCTGGTGTAAAACTTCCATGCGCCAAGAAACGTCTGGAAACGAAAACCGCGGCTATGGGCCTGCCCGAACAGCGTCTCCACGAAGGCACGATCGTACCGGGCCAGCACGCGCTCTTCGTAATAGCCTTCCTTGACCAGATAATCGAGACGTTCATTCTGGCTTGCAAAGGTCATGCTGTTGGGGCTGACGTGGGTGGCGATAAACGCCTCCACCGCTTCATGATCTTTGCCAAACTGAATGTGCCCCTCACGGTCATAGAGGTTCAGCATTGCGTTTAATGCGTGGTAATCCGGTGTCGCCTGAATTACACGTTCTGCGGTTGTCGTTGCCAAAATTCGTTCACTCCTTTACGCACGTTCTCTACGTCCTGCTGTGTCCCCATCAGTTCAAAACGATAGAGATACGGCACGCCGCATTTTTGAGAAATGACATCCCCGGCACGGCCAAAGGCATCGCCGAAATTGCGATTGCCCGCCGCGATAACGCCGCGAATAAGCTGTCGGTTGTGGGGATCGTTGAGAAAGCGGATCACCTGGCGAGGCACGGCCCCCGCGGTGCCACCTCCACCATAGCTCGGGACCACCAGAATGTAGGGTTCGTCTACCCGGATCCGTTCCCGCTCATTAAGCGGGATACGTATCGCAGGCAGCCCGACGCGCTCAATAAAGCGGAGCGTGTTTTCCGAGCTGCTGGAGAAGTAGACCAGCCCAGTCATGCCCTGGCGGCCTGGGCGGCGAGGCGGTTAATCATGTCGGGGCGAAAGCCGGACCAGCTGGTCTCCCCGGCGACGACGACCGGCAGCTGGCGAAAACCTTGCGCCCGCAGGGTATCGGCAGCTTCGGGCTGCAGGTCTATGTTCACCATCTCAAAGGCCACTCCACGGCTTTCCATTGCACGTTTTGTCGCGTGGCATTGAACACAATCGTTACGAGTGTAAATAATAATGCTCATGATTCGTATTTCCATTTAAAATGAGAGAGCGGCGCGAATCATCGCGTCAGGTTGTGTGTATCTTGCTAAAGGGAATACTAGATGTAGTTGTCTTAAGATTCAACCATACAAGATATGGGAATTTCAGATTAATATGGCCCCGATGATGAGCACAGCGGGGCAGGGCGGGCTGTACGGCTTTTTCAGGCGCGCAGGCAAAGAAAAGCCCCGGGGGCTGACGCGACCGGGGCGGATACGGACAGGCTGAGACGACTATTTGCGCAGGCTAAGCAGCGCCCCCACGAAGATACCCACCGCGGCTACCGTACCAAGCGTACAGAGGGGTTTTTCGCGAACGAAGGTATTGGCGCAGCTAATGGCATCGCAGGCAGCCTGCGTGGTGCGCGAACGCCCATTCATGCGGGCGCGGGTTTCACGTAGCAAAGACTGAGCCTTACGTTTTGCGGCATCCGCTTCGTCCTTCGCACCGGAACCCCAGGATTTCAGCACTTCTTCCAGCGAGTCCGCTAATTGGCTGACATCGTTACGAATATCCTGTGTGTCGTCGTTAATATCGTTTCGGTTCGGTCTGTTAAACATACGATCCTCCGTAATTTTGCGTTCCCGTTTAGTTTAGTCCAGAAATTTAATATCTGAAGCGCGTCACGCGTTATCTGGCAGTTTATGGAATATTCTGAAAGCCCTGCTAATGCTGAATACTGTAAGGTTGCCGGGCAGGAAAAGATAACGAGGAAAAGATATGTATTTACGACCTGATGAGGTGGCGCGCGTTCTTGAAAAAGAGGGATTCACCATGGATGAGGTGACATCAAAAGCGTATGGATATCGCCGTGGCGAGAATTATGTTTACGTTAATCGTGAAGCAAGAATGGGACGTACCGCTCTCATTATTCACCCGACGCTGAAAGACAGAAGTTTGTCATTTGCTGAGCCTGCCTCGGATATTAAAACCTGCGATCATTATCAGCAATTCCCACTGTATTTAGGTGGTGAAACGCATGAACATTATGGTATTCCGCATGGCTTCAGTTCGCGTATGGCACTGGAGCGGTTTTTGAAGGGACTGTTTGGCGACGTACAGTAAATCTGCGACTGGCATTCGCCAGTCGCCTCACATCATGCTTTGGCCTGGCTGTACTGGCTGACCTTAAACAGGCGGCGACAGTAGTCGAGAAAATAGCCATACACCGCACCCATCAGCATTGAAATCACGATATTTGAACTGACCGCTGCGACGATTTGATGCCAGTCTGCGCCCACTGTCAGCAGAATAGCCACGTAAACCGGCGACTGGAACGTCACGTATGCCAGAACGTCGGCGAGGTTTTTCACCCACCCTGACGGGCTAATACGACGCGCAAAGCGCATGACCGCATCGCGGTATAATCCGTAAGGCCACGCAATAATAATGTTGACCGGAATTGCCACCAGACGAGAAGAAAGTGACTGCTCAAAGGACATTCCGGAGAGGAAAATTTCGATCAGCATGTTCACGACGGAACAGTAAACAACCATCGCGAAGGTATCCGCTACCGCATGGCGCAGGCGAGATTGCGGTGAGAACATGTCTGAACTCCTTGAGAAGAACACAATAGAAACGATTTTCCCTCAGCGGTTAGTGCTTTAGGTTGGTTTGTCAGTCGTGTATAGCGTATATCTCTGCCTTTGAACTAACAACTAGTTATTAATTTTTATTTAGTCGCGTTTTGTCCACAAAATTCTCTAAGATTGCGTGTTTTTTGTTCGGTTCGTTATAATCTGTCCCTGCCGTCAGTTTTTGTATGTAAATCAATCTGTTGATCTTGAGCGTGCCGAAGCGAACGTTCTGCCCGAACGACGACAGTGCGGCATGCTTTGATTTGGATTAAATCTAACCGTTTATACTGAGATAAAGATTGAATCCGGCGGTATCGACAGTTATCCGCCGATATTATTAAACGCGATATTTTAAAACATTTACATTTTTAGCAAGACGTGCCCGCGGGTAGATATTCCAGGCGAAATGAATTATTCTCTTGTCGATTTTTCGATTTACCCTAAAGAAAAGGTTTTCAAATATATGTCTTTGACGTTACAGAATCTTAATAATATCCGAACTCTGCGTGCGATGGCGCGTGAATTATCCCTGGACGTTCTTGAAGAAATGCTGGAAAAAGTCAGGGTCGTTGCTGAAGAGAAACGGAGTGAGCTGGCGGAATTAGAGCAACAACGCGCTGAGCAGCAGGAAAAAATTAATGCCCTGCTGGAACTGATGAAAGCTGATGGTATTTCACCGTCCGATCTCCTCGGTTCAGATTTGGCGCAGGCCGGTAAGCCAGCGAAAAAACGTAAACCGCGTGAAGCGAAATATCGCTTTATTGATCTCAACGGTGAAGAGAAAACATGGACCGGTCAGGGGCGTACGCCAAAGCCTATTGCCAATGCACTGGCAAAGGGTAAATCACTGGATGATTTTCTGATTTAATCCATGAGCCGGGCGGAGGACTCCGCCCGGTTGCCTGTTTAGCAGACGCCGAAATCACCCTCTTCGGTATACAGGGCCAGGTCTGCGGCCTTCAGGGTAAATTTCTCGCCTTGCTCATTGCTGGCCTGAACCGCCACAACGCTATCGCCGTTCACTTCGAGTACTTTCAGTTTTGGGCCGCCTTTACGCGGTTGCACATAATCACCGACAGAAAACATACTACCTCCTCATCGTTTCAATGATCTTCACCTTAGCCCACGTCTGATGCCGGGTACAGCGTATTTCACCGATTACTGCTTACGAGGTACGCCGGTTCCAGGGCATCACTTTCAGCAGTCTCGCCATTCCGCAAAACCCGGTCAGCCCGGCAAACAGCAGCCCGGCACCCACAAAGCCGCTCAGCAGGAAAAAGCCGCTGGAGAGCGTAAAGCCCAGCACGACCCCGCACAGGGTGAGCAGCCCGGCGGCAATTTGTACCTGGCGCATCAACGGCAGCGGCTGTGACGTGTCTTCCTGCGTGATCAACCCGGCCTGCTTCCACCTCTGAATTCCGCCTTCAACGATAAATGCCTGAGCAGGCGTGGCAGCCTGAGCAAGGCGGGCTGCGTTCGAGGATGTCCGGGCGCCAGACTGGCAGTGAAAAATCACCGTTTCGCCCGCGTGCGTCTCAAGCCCGCCGGGTAAGGTGTCCAGCGGCACGGACCGGGCGGCGGGAATATGCTCGCGGGCATATTCGTCGGGATCGCGAATATCGATCAGTTTTGCACCTTCAGCAACGAGCGCATTGGCCTGCTGGGGTGAAATGAGCGGTAGTGACATGGTGGCTCCTTACGGGCAATAGAGGCTTTTCAGGGTGCTGATCAGCTGATGCACCGCATCGTTTTTAATGAAATACAGAATGCGCTGCGCTTCACGGATGCTGTCGATAAGCCCCTCTTCACGCATACGCGCCAGATGTTGTGACGTGGCGGATGGGCTAAGCCCCGTCGCCCGCGCCAGATCGCCCGCGCTGGTACCCGGTGTACCGCACAGCATGCAGAGGATCAGCAACCGACGCGGATTGCTCATCGCTTTTAACAGGGCTGCGGCCTGTCCGGCGCTGGCCTGAAGTTGTTCGAGTTCAGTCATATTAGTTTAGTCTTTACTTAATTAAGTAAAGACTAAACTAATAGGGAGGATTAAGCCAGTGTCAAAAGCGTAAAAGAGGGTAAAAGGGCGATAAAGAGATGGCGCAGGCCGTTAAACTGGCTACGCTTAGAGAATGTTCTCTTTTTTATTTTCAATTGGTTAGCTTGCACGGAGTCGTTATGGGTTTTTGGCGTATTGTCTTTACTATTATCCTGCCACCGCTGGGCGTGCTGCTCGGCAAAGGGTTTGGCTGGGCGTTTATCATTAACATCGTTCTGACCTTACTGGGCTACATCCCTGGTCTTATTCACGCGTTTTGGGTGCAAAGCAAAAACTAAGCGCGCCACAGTAGATCGCTGTATATCCCGGTCAGCACGCCCTGTGGACCAAACTGCTGTTTGATCCAGCGCGTGACCTGGCCGGTCGCCGCATGCTGCGTGGCAAGCAGCATGCGTGAATCCTGACGCGGATTATTAATTCGCCGCGTGACCAGCAGCCCGTCCTCCACCGCCTCGCGGGCCATATATTCCGGTAAAAAACCAATCCCGTCCCCAAGGATCTGACACTGGCATTTGGTGTTGAAGTCGGGCACCAGAATCGCCTCCTGGCCGTGCAGCAGCCAGCCGACCTTCTTGTTTATGGTGTGCGCCGTGTCTTCCACCATGATGTTGGGGTACAGCCGCAGTTGGCTTTCGGCTATCGGCTCCGGCACGAAGGCCAGCGGGTGTTCCGGCGCGATGGCGAATACCCAACGGATGGCACCGATCTCGGTGTAATCAATGCCGCCGCCGTCGAGCAGCGTGTCCGGTGCGCCAATCGCGATATTGGCCTGGTTGTTGATAATGGAGTCCCAGACGCCGTTGTAGACCTCGGTCGTAACGGTGATCTGGCAGGTAGGAAACTGTTTTTTCAGCACCTGCAGCAGCCGCGCCGTATGGCGTGGGGTGTACAAAAGCTGGTTGATGCAGATGCGGACCCGCGCCTCAATGCCCTGCGAAATGGTGTCTATCCCGCGCTTAATGGCATGAAAATCATTCAGCAGGTCGGTCGCTTTACGGTAAAAGTAAAACCCCGACTCGGTCAGCTCAATGCTGCGCGTATTGCGTACAAACAGCACCACATCCAGCCCGGTCTCCATTCGCTTGATGGTGTAACTGATGGCAGAGGTGGTTACGCCAAGCTCGGTGGCGGCTTTGCTGAAGCTGCCAAAGCGTGCCGCCGTGGTGAAGGCCAGCAGGTTCTCTTCAGTAAAGATGGAATTCATATTACGGCTCCTGTTAGCCATCAGTTTTGAACATATTTTAACAGCGCTGTTACAACGCATATGACGGCGGTCACAGTTCTGATTATTCGCGTCGAGCCGCGTCATGTCAGGCTTCATCAGGCATAAGCAGAATGCTGTCTGAGGCGAATAAAAGCGCTAAAACATAAGTAAAAGATTGCACGGCCGCACATTTTGGCTGAATTGTTGAATTTAACTCAATAATGAATTGACTGTCGATGAATGATTTTTAAGCGGATTCTTTTCTCACCAGGCTGTTGCTATTCTCAGGTCATGAGCAATACATCATGGGGAGTCTGAATATGTCTGCGAACGAACTCGTTACTGAATTTTTGCTGGCGGCAGAGCAGGGCAATATTGACGGGCTAAAAGCCTGCCTTGAAAAAGGTGTCGATATTAATGCCACTCAACGCCAGAAAAGAACGGCCGTTATTATTGCCAGTCTGAAAAAGCATTATGACTGCGTGGCATTTTTAATTGCCGCCGGAGCAGATATTGATCAACAGGATCAGACCTGTTTTAACCCCTTCCTGATTAGCTGCCTGACAAATGATTTAACCCTGCTGCGAATAGTCTTACCCGCCAACCCGGATCTTGATCGCCTGACCCGCTTCGGTGGCGTCGGCATTACGCCTGCCAGCGAGAAAGGGCACGTTGAGATTGTGCGCGAGCTGCTGGAGAAAACCGATATTAACGTCAACCACACCAACTTCGTGGGCTGGACGCCGCTACTGGAAGCGATTGTCCTCAACGATGGCGGCGCGAAACAGCAGGAAATTGTAAAGCTGTTACTGGATAACGGCGCAAACCCGCACATGACCGATAAATACGGCAAAACCCCGCTCGAACTGGCGCGGGAAAAAGGCTACCACCAGATAGCAGACCTGCTGCTGGCTGCAGGCGCGTAATTCCTTCGGCCAGCCTTTTCCGGCTGGTCGCTCATTCAGACAGTATTTTACCGACGTGCCTATTGCACGACGGCGGCCCCCTTTTATCCTCATTCAGGAGAAAATAATGCCCACCAAAATCGTCATAAAAAAGAATACTTATTTTGACTCGGTGTCATTGATGTCGGTTTCCACGAAGGCCAATAAATTGCCGGGCGTTGAGCAGGCTTTTGTGGCTATGGCGACAGAAATGAACAAAGGCGTATTAAAAAATCTCGGGCTATTAACGCCGGAATTAGCGGATGCCAAAAACGGCGACTTAATGATCGTGATTAAAGGCGAGGCGGCGAATGACGAAACGCTGGCAGCCATCGAAGCGCTTTTCACCCGCAAGGAGAGCGGCGGGAGCCATGAAGCGCGTTATGCCACCCTTGCCAGTGCGAAAACCCATCGTCCTGAGAGCAACCTGGCGGTGATTTCGGTAAACGGCACGTTTGCCGCCCGCGAAGCACGTCAGGCGCTGGAAAACGATCTCAACGTCATGCTCTTCTCCGACAACGTCAGCCTTGATGACGAGCTGGCGCTGAAGCAGCTGGCACACCAGAAAGGGCTGCTGATGATGGGGCCGGACTGCGGCACGGCCATTATCAACGGTACCGGGCTGTGCTTCGCCAATGCGGTGCGCCGCGGACCGATCGGTATTATCGGGGCGTCCGGGACCGGCAGCCAGGAGCTGAGCGTGCGGATCCATGAATTCGGCGGCGGCGTGTCGCAGCTGATTGGCACCGGCGGGCGCGATCTGAGCGAAAAGATTGGTGGCCTGATGATGCTGGATGCCATCGCGATGCTGGACGCTGACGACGCCACCCAGGTGATTACCCTCATCTCTAAACCGCCTGCGCCGTCGGTGGCAGAAAAGGTGCTGGCCCGCGCCCGCACCTGCCGCAAACCGGTGGTGGTCTGTTTCCTCGGTCGTCATCAGCCGCCGGCTGATGAAGGCAACCTGCAGTTCGCCCGTGGTACCAAAGAGGCGGCGCTGAAGGCCGTGCTGTTAACGGGGGTGAAAAAAGAGTCTCTCGACCTGCATCCGCTAAACTGGCCACTGATCGAAGAGGTGCGTGCCCGGCTGACACCCCAGCAGAAATACATCCGCGGTCTGTTCTGCGGCGGCACCCTGTGCGATGAGGCCATGTTCGCCGCGCTGGAAAAATTCGACGACGTCTACAGCAACATTCAACCCGATCCGGCGAAACGGCTGGACGATATCAACGTCAGTAAAGCCCACACCTTCCTTGATTTTGGAGATGACGATTTCACCCACGGCAAACCGCACCCGATGATCGATCCGACCAACCGCATCAGCCGCCTGTTGCAGGAGGCGCGTGACCCCGAGGTGGGGGTGATCGTGATGGACTTTGTACTGGGTTTTGGCGCGCACGAGGATCCGGTCGGCGTGATGCTTGAGGCCATAAAAGAGGCGCAGGCGACGGCGAAAGCCGATAACCGTCCGCTGGCAATTCTCGGCTATGTGCTCGGAACCGACCAGGACTCGCCGTCCCTGGCACAGCAGTGTCAGCTTCTGACCGAGGCAGGGGTGATCTGGGCGAGCAGCAGCACCAACACCGGATTACTGGCACGTGAATTTGTCTTTAAAGGGGAGACTGCCTGATGACGACCTTATTTAACCAGCCGTTGAACGTGATTAACGTCGGTATCGCGCTGTTCAGTGCGGATCTCAAAAAGCAGCATATCCCCGTGACCCAGCTCGACTGGACGCCGCCGGGGCAGGGGAATTTGCAGGTTGTAGAGGCGCTGGATCAGCTGGCCCTTGCGCCACTGGCTGACAAAATCGCCGCCGCCAATAAGATTGCCCTTGAGCGCATTATCCAGTCCCATCCGGTGCTGGTGGGCTACGACCAGGCGATCAACGTTGTGCCGGGCATGACCCGCACCACCATTCTGCACGCCGGTCCGCCCGTCAGCTGGGAAAACATGTGTGGCGCAATGAAAGGGGCCGTGACCGGGGCGCTGGTGTTTGAAGGGCTGGCACGCGATATCGACGACGCGGAGCGCGTGGCGGCGTCAGGGGCGATCACCTTCTCGCCCTGCCACGAGCACGACTGCGTAGGCTCAATGGCGGGCGTCACTTCGGCATCGATGTTTATGCACATCGTTGAGAACAAAACCTACGGCAACCGGGCGTTCACTAACCTTAGCGAGCAGATGGCGAAGATCCTGCGCATGGGCGCCAACGACCAGAGCGTTATTGACCGCCTGAACTGGATGCGTGACGTGCTCGGCCCGATGCTGCGCGATGCCATGAAAATCATAGGTGAAATCGACCTGCGCCTGATGCTGGCCCAGGCGCTGCACATGGGCGACGAGTGTCATAACCGCAACAACGCCGGCACCACGCTGCTGATCCAGGCGCTGACGCCGGGGCTGATTCAGGCAGGGTATCCGGTGGCACAGCAGCGTGAGGTGTTTGAGTTCGTCGCCAGCAGCGACTACTTCTCCGGCCCGACGTGGATGGCGATGTGTAAAGCCGCCATGGATGCCGCACACGGTATTGAGTACAGCACCGTGGTCACCACCATGGCGCGTAACGGCTACGAGTTCGGCCTGCGCATCTCCGGGCTGCCGGGGCAGTGGTTCACCGGCCCGGCGCAGCAGGTGATAGGGCCCATGTTCGCGGGCTACAGGCCGGAAGACTCTGGGCTGGATATTGGCGACAGCGCCATTACCGAAACCTACGGTATCGGTGGTTTTGCGATGGCCACAGCCCCTGCGATCGTCGCACTGGTGGGTGGCACGGTGGATGAAGCCATCGATTTCTCCCGTCAGATGCGCGAGATCACCCTCGGTGAAAACCCGAACGTCACCATTCCGCTGCTCTCGTTTATGGGCATTCCAACCGCCATCGACATCACAAAAGTCGCGGGCAGCGGCATTCTGCCGGTCATTAATACCGCCATTGCTCACAAAGATGCAGGCATTGGCATGATTGGGGCGGGCATCGTTCACCCGCCGTTTAGCTGTTTTGAAAAGGCGCTGTTGACCTTCCGCGATCGCTACTTTTTATAAGGCATGCATCCATGAAAAACATGAAACTGGAGTGGAAAAGAGGTGACTGGGCGGCGTATTTCGGGTTGATGACCAACAACCTGACCAATTTGCTGACCATGATGGGGCTGCTCATTTTTGTCGTCGGCATCCCGAAGGAGATTGTTTATGGACGCATTGCGCCAGCCTTCGGGCTGGCGGTGCTGGTCGCGAGCGTCTGCTACGCGTGGTTTGGCCTGCAGATGGCGCGCCAGTCCGGGCGTACGGATGTCACCGCGCTGCCGTCTGGCCCAAGCGCGCCGTCAATTTTCACCGTGACCTTTCTGGTGCTGATGCCGGTCTACCAGCAAACCGGTGATGCGGATTTCGCTATCCAGATTGGTCTGGTGTGGTGCTTCGTGGAGGCGATGATTCTGGCGGGCGGTTCGTTCCTGGGGGAAACCATCCGCAAGATGATCCCGCGCACCGTCCTGCTGTCGTGCCTGTCCGGGCTGGGACTGCTGCTGCTGGCGATGAACCCGATGCTGCAGGCGTTTGAGGCACCTACCGTGTCGTTCATCGTGCTGCTGCTGATCTTTATTAACTGGTTTGGTAAAAAGCCGATCTTCGCCAAAATCCCGACCGGCCTGCTCTTGCTGATTGCCGGTACCGCGCTGGCGTGGATCTCCGGTCTGCAGAGCCCGGAGGCCATCAAAGCCTCGATGTCGTCGTTTGGCTTTAACCCGCCGGAAGTGCATGTCGACAGCTTTATGCAGGGACTGCCACACGCATTACCGTACCTGGCCTCTGCCGTCCCGCTGGGTCTGGCGAACTACATTTTTGACCTGGAAAATATCGAAAGCGCCCACGCGGCGGGGGATGAGTACCCGACCCGCAAGGTGATGCTGGCAAACGGGCTGGCCTCCATGCTCGGGTGTCTGATGGGTAACCCGTTCCCGGTGACGGTTTACGTCGGTCACGCGGGCTGGAAAGCGATGGGGGCTAGCATTGGCTACACGCTGGCCTCCGGTGTGACCATGTTTATCGTGCCGCTGTTCGGGCTGGGGGCGTTTATGCTCGCCATCATACCGATGACCGCCATCGTGCCGATTCTGGTGTTTATCGGGGTGGTGACCGCCAACCAGGTAGTAAGGGAAACGCCCAAAGTGGAGGTCCCCGTGATCTTCATCTGCCTGTTCCCGTGGATCGCCAACTGGGCGCTGACCATGATGAACAGCGTGATGGGCGCGGCGGGGACCAGTGCGGCGAAAATTGGCACCGACGTGCTGCACAGCAAAGGTATCTACTACCAGGGACTGGTGCATCTGGGTAACGGCGCACCGCTCGCCAGCATGCTGTGGGGCTGCATCGCTATCTTCGCCATCATTAACAAACCGCTGCGCGGAGCCGTGGCCGCCGCCGTTGGAGCGCTGCTGGCGCTGTTCGGCGTGATCCACGCGCCAGTGGTTGGCTTTGCCGAAGGCAGTTCGCTGATGTTTGTCACGGCCTACCTGATGATGGGGAGCATGTTTGTGGTGAAGCATTTTCTTGATAGCCGCGACGCGGTGAGCGCGGCAGCGCCGGTTTCGGAGTCCTGATAATGGCTGATGTCCTCACCCCGCACCATTTCAAAGGAAACACTATGAAAGAGCTCATGGTCGTCGCCATTGGCGGCAACAGCATTATCAAAGATAACGCCAGTCAGTCCATTGAACACCAGTCACAGGCCGTGAAATTGGTTGCAGAGTCAGTGCTGGAGATGCTGGCGTCTGACTATGACATCGTGCTCACTCACGGTAATGGCCCCCAGGTGGGGCTGGATCTGCGCCGCGCTGAAATTGCTCACGAGCGGGAAGGGCTACCCCTCACGCCGCTGGCAAACTGCGTGGCGGATACCCAGGGCGGTATCGGCTATTTGATCCAGCAGGCACTCAATAACCGCATGGCCGCCCACGGCGAGCAAAAAGCGGTCACGGTCGTCACGCAGGTGGAAGTGGATAAACACGATCCAGGTTTCGCCCATCCCACCAAACCTATCGGCGCGTTTTTCAGTGAGACGCAGCGTGATGCGCTCCAGCACGCCCATCCTGACTGGCATTTTGTTGAAGACGCCGGGCGCGGTTATCGCCGGGTGGTGGCCTCACCGCAGCCGCTGCGTATCGTTGAAGCGGAGGCTATCAAGACCCTGACGCAAAAAGGCTTTGTGGTGATCGGGGCGGGCGGTGGTGGTATTCCGGTGGTGCGCACAGCGCAGGGAGATTACCAGAGCGTCGATGCGGTGATTGATAAAGATCTCTCGACCGCGCTGCTGGCCCGCGAGATCCGTGCCGACGTGCTGGTGATCACCACCGGGGTGGAGAAAGTGTGCATCAACTTTGGTAAGCCGGACCAGCAGGCGCTGGATACGGTGAATGTGGCGCAGATGAAACGCTACGTGGCGGAGGGGCACTTCCCGGCGGGCAGCATGCTGCCGAAAATCGTCGCCTCGCTGGCGTTTCTGAACGACGGCGGCAAGCGCGTGATCATCACCTCGCCGGACTGCCTGCCAGCGGCGCTGCGCGGTGAGACCGGTACCCACATTGTGAATGCGTAAGTAAAAGGAAGAGAAGATGAGTGAGAATAAAAGCCGACGCGAGTTTATTAGCCAGAGCGGCAAAATGGTTACCGCCTGCGCCCTGTTTGGCACCACCGGATCCGTCGCGTATGCTGCAGAGACCGCGAAACCACGTTGTGAGACAGGCAAACCCATGAACATTACCGCCAGACACTACTACCTGGATAACGTGCTGCTGGAGGCTGGGTTCAACGTTGACGGCGGCGTGGCGACAAGCACCCGCACCGAGCTGAAAACACTCGAAATTAATGACGGCAAAATTGTCGCCCTGCGTGATAACAAAAGCCATGCCGATGCCACGCTGCCACACTATGATGCAGGCAGTAAGCTGATGCTGCCGGCGATGCGCGACATGCATATCCACCTGGATAAAACCTTTTACGGTGGTCCCTGGCATTCCCTTAACCGCCCGGCGGGCACGACCATTCAGGACATGATCCGTCTTGAACAAAAATTGCTGCCAGAGTTACAGCCCTACACGCAGGAGCGTGCGGAAAAGCTTATCGATCTGATCCAGTCGAAAGGCTCCACCCTCGCCCGCAGCCACTGCAATATTGAGCCGACATCCGGCCTGAAGAATCTGGAAAATCTCCAGGCCGTCTTAGCGCGCCGCAAGCCGGGGTTTGACTGTGAAATTGTCGCCTTCCCGCAGCACGGCTTGCTGTTGTCGCACTCCGAAACGCTGATGCGCGAGGCCATGCAGGCTGGCGCACACTACGTGGGCGGTCTGGATCCGACTAACATGGACGGTGCGATGGAAAAATCCCTCGACACGATGTTCCAGATTGCGCTGGATTATGACAAAGGGGTGGACATCCACCTGCATGAAACCAGCCCGGCAGGCGTCGCGGCGGTGAACTACATGGTAGAGACCGTGGAGAAAACGCCCGCGCTGAAGGGGAAACTGACCATCAGCCACGCCTTCGCGCTGGCCACGCTCAACGAGCAGCAGGTCGATGAAATCGCCACCCGCATGGCGGCGCAGCAGGTGACCATTGCCTCTACGGTGCCGATTGGCACCCTGCATATGCCGCTGAAGCAACTCCGTGACAAGGGGGTGTTCGTCATGACCGGCACCGACAGCGTCATTGACCACTGGTCGCCGTATGGACTGGGCGATATGCTGGAAAAAGCCAATCTTTACGCCCAGCTCTATATTCGCCCGAATGAACAGACGCTCTCCCGCGCGCTGGGTATCGCTACCGGTGATGTGCTGCCGTTGAACGACAAAGGCGAGCGCGTGTGGCCCAAAGCGCAGGACGATGCCAGCTTTGTGCTGGTGGACGCTTCCTGTTCCGCCGAGGCCGTGGCGCGGATTTCACCGCGTACCGCGACCTTCCATAAGGGCCATCTTGTGTGGGGCACCGTCTCCTGACGCCACGTCGGGGTATTGCTACAGGTGATACCCCGACAGACGCAGCTCGCGATCAATCCACTCAACAAACTGCTGGATCTTCCAGGTGCGCTCGTTCATGTGCGGCATCACCAGATGATGCGCATTAATGGCGATCCCCGTTTCATCTGGTAGCACCTGCACCAGGGAGCCATCGTTCAGGTGATCGGTGGCCATCATCTTGCTTTCCAGAATAAATCCCAGCCCCATACGCGCGGCTTCAAAGCTCATGTAGGAACGATCAAAACTCAGGCTGAAGTTGAGCCAGGGGCGGTCGATATTGTGCCAGGCAAACCATTTTTCCCAGTTGACGAGGGTGCTGGTCGACGAGATAAGCGCCTGTGAAAGCAGGTCCTGCGGCGTGTTGACGGGATGTGCGTGCAGATATGCCGGTGAGGCCAGCACCACCAGCGCATCGTTTTTAATGGTCATGACCCTGTAAGCGTCCCAGTCCGGGATGCCGTGGCGAATATCAATATCGATGTTATCGCGTGCAAACTGCAGGTTCTCGTAGGAGCAGGAAAGATTGACCGTAATATCCGGGTATTCACTGCGAAATTTGCCGAGCCGGCGCAATAACCACGTCAGGCCAAACGTTGGTGAAGAGTGAACGCGCAATACCGGATTATCGGCCTCTTTCATCACCTGTTCGGTTGCACGGCCGATGGCGCTCATCGCTGCGGAGACGTCGCGCAGATATTTTTCCCCCGTCGGGGTCAAGGTCACGCCTTTGCCGCTGCGGATAAATAACTTCTTCCCCATCCAGGATTCCAGCGAGGCGATCTGATGACTGACGGCTGACGCGGTGACGTTAAGCTGTTCGGCTGCCAGATGGATACTGAGAGAGTTGGCCACGGCGATAAAGGACTGAATATTTCGCAGCGAGGGTATGGGGAGGGTCTGGCGATCCTGCGCGGGCATGGCTCACTCCTTTTAAACGAGACAATTTTAAAAAACATAACATTGCGGCATCGCGTCAGCAATTTTTACCCGGCTGAATGGATTAAACATGATCCTGTTCACAGTGTTTTATCGATGAATATTGATGAGAGTTACATTTTATTTTTATGACCTGCATCGCGTATCAAATTTATCTCAGCAATAAATGAGTTTTATTGAATGGTGTTTCGTTCGATAGCCGATATATTGACGTTGAACGCATAAATAAAACGACTCACGTTGTTCGAATAATGAGGTAAAACATGTCTCGTATAGAACAAGTTGCCCCCTACATAGCGACAAAGAAAACCAATTACCGTTTCGTTGTGCTGGCATTAATATTTATTGTGTATGCCATTAACTATGCCGACCGAACAAATATTGGTGCTGTACTTCCTTTTATCATCGACGAGTTTCATATCAATAATTTCGAAGCCGGTGCGATCGCCAGTATGTTCTTTTTGGGATACGCCCTGAGCCAAATACCGGCGGGCTTTTTTATCGCCAAAAAGGGCATTCGCGGGATGGTGGCGCTGTCGATATTTGGCTTCTCGGCGTTTACCTGGTTGATGGGGACTGCGACCTCAGTGCTGGGCCTGAAGTTTATCCGCCTGGGGCTGGGGTTAACCGAGGGACCATGCCCGGTGGGGTTGGCATCAACGATCAATAACTGGTTTCCACCAAAAGAGAAGGCCACGGCGACCGGCGTCTATATTGCTGCCACCATGTTTGCCCCCATCCTGGTGCCGCCGCTGGCAGTGTGGATTGCCATGACATGGGGCTGGCGCTGGGTCTTTTTCTCTTTTGCTATTCCGGGACTGGTCATTGCTGTCCTGTGGTATTTACTGGTACGTACCCGGCCTTCCGAGAGCCCTTTCGTGTCAAAGGCCGAACTGGAGACCATCACCGCAGGTCAGGCGACACCGGATGCCAGACGGGAAAATATCGTGATTTCCCCCGGCTTCTCCCGCCTTGACCGTCTGATCCGCGTACGGGATCTGTCGCCCATCAGCACGGTAAAAGGTCTGTTCACATCGAAAAATATTCTCGGTGACTGTGTGGCCTACTTCATGATGGTCAGCGTGCTGTATGGCCTGTTGACCTGGATACCGCTTTATCTGGTGAAAGAAAAAGGCTTTACGTTCATGAGCATGGGCCTCGTCGCGAGTATGCCGTGTATCGGCGGTTTTATCGGCGCGATTTTTGGCGGCTATGTCTCCGATAAATGGCTCGGGCGCAGGCGTAAACCGACCATGATGTTTACAGCCATCAGCACCGTACTGATGATGGTCATCATGCTGAATATCCCGCAAAGCACCGTTGCGGTTTGTGTCGGCCTCTTTTTTGTTGGTCTCTGTCTGAATATAGGCTGGCCCGCCTTCACCGCTTATGGAATGGCCGTCGCGGACAGCAAAACGTATCCCATCGCCGCATCAATTATTAATAGCGGCGGTAATCTCGGCGGATTTGTTTCGCCGATGCTGGCAGGTTATCTGCTGGATAAAACTGGAAGCTTTAATTCTGTCTTTATTTATTTCGGTATTTGCGCAGCAATTGGATTAGTCATGATTATCTTGCTGGAAGAACCGAAGTAATAAATAAAACCTCTCTTACAATACTGGAGTAAATATATGCTTCTGAAAGATAAAGTCGCCGTGATTACCGGCGCGGCTTCTGTGCGCGGTTTGGGTTTCGCCACGGCAAAATTATATGCCGAGCAGGGCGCGAAAGTGGTCATTATTGATTTAGATACCGAGGCCAGCCAGCGTGCGGCTGCATGTCTGGGTGAAGGGCATCTGGGGCTTGCGGCAAACGTCAGCAACGAGTTGCAGGTGAACGCAGCCATTGAGCAGGTTCTGGGTCAATATGGGCGCATCGACATTCTGGTGAATAACGCCGGGATAACCCAGCCGCTCAAACTGATGGATATTAAGCGCGACAATTACGATGCCGTACTGGATGTCAGCCTGCGCGGTACGCTGCTGATGTCCCAGGCGGTGATTCCCACTCTGCGCGCGCAGAAGTCCGGCAGCATTGTCTGTATCTCTTCAGTTTCGGCACAGCGCGGCGGCGGTATTTTTGGCGGCCCGCACTACAGCGCTGCAAAAGCTGGCGTGCTGGGGCTGGCCAAAGCCATGGCCCGTGAGCTTGGGCCGGATAACGTGCGCGTGAACTGCATCACCCCGGGGCTTATCCAGACGGACATCACCGCTGGCAAGCTGAGCGATGAGATGAAAACCGCCATTCTGGCGGGTATTCCGCTCAACCGTCTTGGTGATGCACAGGATGTTGCCCGTGCCGCGCTGTTCCTGGGCAGCGATCTCTCTTCTTATTCCACCGGTATCACGCTCGACGTGAACGGCGGCATGCTGATCCATTAAGGGGAGACGAGAATGACGAATACGACAGTTCAACAGGTTGCCGCGGCCGCGTGGCGCATTCGCCGCTACGCGCTGCGAATGGGCGAAGTACAAGGTCAGGGCTATATCGGTCAGGCGCTGGGCTATGCCGACGTGCTGGCAACTGCGTTTGCGCACGGTATGACCTTCAGGGCTCAGGAGCCGGAGTGGGAAGGCCGCGACCGCTTCCTGCTCTCCCACGGACATTACGCCATTGCGTATTATGCGGCGCTGATCGAGGCGGGGATCGTTCCTGAAGAGGAACTTGAAACCTACGGCTCGGATGACAGCCGCCTGCCGATGTCCGGCATGGCAACGTATACACCCGGCATGGAGATCTCCGGCGGTTCTCTGGGGCAGGGACTCAGCATTGGTGTGGGAATGGCGCTGGGGCTGAAACACAAACAGAGCACGGCGTGGGTAATTAACTCCATGTCTGACGGTGAGCTGGACGAAGGTTCAACCTGGGAAGCCGCCATGTCAGCCGCGCATCATGGGCTCTCGAATCTGATTGTGCTGGTGGACATTAACCGGCAACAGGCGGACGGTAATTCACATAACATCCTCGGTTTTGAGCCGCTGGAAGATAAGTGGACCTCCTTTGGCTGGTATGTACAACGCGTTAACGGTAACGATATCCCCGCGCTGGTGTCGGCGTTTGATAATGCCAGACGCTATCCCGAACAACAGCCGCGCGTCATCTTGTGCGACACGCTGATGGGCAAGGGCGTGCCTTTCCTCGAGCAGCGTGACAAGAACCATTTTATTCGCGTGGATGCCGATGAGTGGCAACAGGCGCTCGCCGTGCTCGATGCGAATAAACCAGAAGGAGTCCTGTAATGAGCCAGCCCGTCGAAAATAAACCGCGTTTAACCACCTCCGCCATGATTGCCTCGATTGCAGAGGAAGGGCAGGAAACCCGGGCCGCGCCGTTTGGCCACGCGCTGGTGAAACTGGCGGCTCAGCGTCAGAACATTGTCGGCATGACGGCAGATTTGTCGAAATATACCGACCTGCATATCTTTGCCCAGGCATACCCTGACCGTTTCTTCCAGATGGGAATGGCGGAACAGCTGTTAATGGGGGCGGCAGGTGGGATGGCCAAAGAGGGCTTTATTCCCTTTGCCACCACCTATGCCGTGTTCGCCACCCGCCGTGCCTACGATTTTATTCATCAGGTCATTGCTGAGGAACACCTCAACGTCAAGATTTGCGCCGCGCTGCCGGGGTTGACCACCGGCTACGGGCCAAGCCATCAGGCAACGGAAGATATTGCGATCATGCGCGGCATTCCGGGCATGACCATTATCGATCCTTGCGATGCGATTGACACCGAACAGGCGGTGCCTGCCATTGCCAGCCACGAAGGGCCGGTTTATATGCGTTTGTTACGCGGTAAGGTTCCGGTGGTGCTGGATCAGTACAATTATCGGTTTGAAATAGGCAAAGCCGCGCTGCTGGAAGAGGGCAGTGATGTGCTGATTATCGCCTCAGGGCTGATGACCATGCGCGCACTGGAGGCGGCAAAGCAGTTGCGCAAGGATAATGTCAGCGTGGCGGTACTTCACTCACCCACGATTAAGCCCCTGGATGAAGCGACCATTCTGGCGCAAGCCGCGAAACCCGGACGTCTGGTTATTGTGGCTGAAAACCACAGTAGCGTTGGCGGGCTTTGTGAAGCCGTGGCGTCGCTGTTGATGCGCCATCGCGTTAACGTCGACTTTGACACCGTTGCGTTGCCGGATGCTTTCCTTGATGCGGGTGCGCTACCGACCCTTCACGCGCGTTACGGGATTTCGACTGCCGCCATGGTGGAGAAGATCCGGCGCAGGCTCTGATTTTCAGACGGGTATGTTGTCAACGGGCGAGGGGTGTTTTACCCTCGCCTCTGTTGCGATAAAGGAGTCCGTCATGGCACAAAACATCTACGACAACCCGGCGTTTTTTGAAGGCTATGCCCGGCTACCGCGTTCGGTGCAGGGTCTGGACGGCGCACCGGAATGGCCTGCGCTGAAAAGCATGCTGCCACCGTTATCCGGCAAGTCAGTTATCGATCTTGGCTGCGGTTACGGCTGGTTCTGTCGCGCTGCACGCGCGCTGGGGGCGGCAGAAGTGACCGGCGTTGATCTCTCCGAAAAGATGCTCGCCCGGGCGGCTGAACTGACGGACGACGTGCAAATACACTATCAGCGCAGCGATCTGGCATCTCTGGCGTTACCTGAGCACAGCGTTGATTTGATCTACAGTTCACTGGCGCTGCACTACCTGCCGGCGCTGGAGACCCTGTTTGAGAAAATCCGGCGGGCGCTTAAACCCGGTGGCAGCCTCGTCTTTTCAATGGAACATCCGATTTACACCTGCGCCTCACGTCAGGGCTGGCTGACCGACGACAACGGCGAGCGTTTCTGGGGCGTTAATCGCTATCAGGATGAGGGCGAGCGCGTCAGCAACTGGCTGGCAGACGGGGTGATCAAATACCACCGTACGCTCGGTACCACGCTCAATGCGCTTATTAAGGCGGGGCTGACAATAACGGAAGTGAACGAATGGGGACCAACGCAGGCACAAATTGATGCATGGCCCGCGCTGGCCGAAGAGGCGGAACGTCCGATGCTGGTCCTGATTTCTGCCGCTAAGGCTCAGTAACCCACTTTATACACTCGTCCATTCTGCACTCCTTCCACGCTGCGACGATAGGCCTGCGCCACCGTTGCGGCGGGAACACTTTCAAAGCCCGGGAAGAAGCCTTCGTACGCTTCCGCTGATTCGGTAAGTACCGTCGGGCTAATCAGGTTGATGCGGATCCCGCGCGGCAGTTCACAGGCCGCGGCGCGGACAAACCCTTCCAGGGCGGCGTTCACCGTGGTGGCATTCACCCCCTGAGCGATAGGCTCATGCGCCACGATCCCGCTTATCAGGGTGATGGAGCCGCCTTCGTTGAGATAATGCTGGCCGGTCAATGCCAGACGAACCTGTCCCAGCAGCTTATCCTGCAAGCCCTGGTTGAAATCGCTGTCTTTCATGGTCGCGAGCGGGCCGAAGTGCAGGCCGCCACTGGCAGAGACAATCGCATCCACCGCACCGATGTTTTCAAACAATGCCTGCACGCTGGCCTGAGAGGTGATATCTACCTGGTAGTCGCCCTGGGTACGACCCACGCGGATCACGTCGTGGCGACGGCTCAGCGCTTCTGTTACCGCACGACCGACCGTACCGCTGGCACCAATAATCACGATTTTCATAGCTGACTCCTTAGGTTGTGAGCCTTCATTCTTTAATAAATCAAAACTCAGATAAACTGGGCTAAAGTTAGAGGATTGCTAACCAGGGGTTTGGAATATGGATAAGCTTCGCAGCATGGAGACCTTCATTGCTGTCGTTGAGAGCGGCAGTTTTACCGGCGCGGCAGGCCGGCTGGAGATGTCGGCGGTGATGGTGGGGAAGTACATTGCGTTGCTGGAGTCTCAGCTCGGCACCCGGCTGCTGGAGCGAAACACGCGGCGTCAAAGTCTGACGGACGCCGGGCGGGTCTATTTCGACGAGGCAAAGCGGGTGCTGGAGCAGGTCTCTATCGCCGAAAGCGCGGTTGAGCGACTGCGTGCCGCCCCAGCCGGGACTTTGCGGGTCACGGCGCCCACCTCGTTTGGCGGTTGTGTGATAGCCCCCCTCACGGCGACCTTTTTGCAGCGCTACCCGGACGTGCGCGTGGAGCTGGATCTGACCAACCGGATGGTGGATCTGGTGGATGAAGGGGTCGATCTGGCCATTCGAATTGGTGACATTCATAACGACGATCTGGTGGCGAAATACCTCTGCCCGTACCGAATGGTGATCTGCGCGGCCCCGGCGTATCTGGCGCGTTACGGCATGCCGCGAACGCCTGCCGATCTGGCGGATCATCTCTGCCTGTCACACACGGTGTGGACCGCACGTAACGAATGGCGGCTGCCGGGGGTTGAAGGCGAGATGCGCTGGAAGCGCGATGCCATTCTGCGCTGCAACGATGGCTATGGGCTACGGATGGCAGCGAGAGCGGGGGCGGGATTATTACTGCAACCCGAAGTGCTGGTGGCAGAAGAGCTGGCGAGCGGCAGGCTGGTGCAGGTGCTGGAGAACTACACGCCTGCGCCACGACCGGTACATTTGCTGTGGCGCCAGGATTTACGTCCGCTACCCAAGCTCACGCAATTTGTCGCGCATATTCTGCAGGGCGCGGAATATTTCGGCCATGCAGTTGAAGAAAAGTAATTATCAAAGCCGCAGACTTATGCTACTAAGATTAGGCACATTATAAAAAAGAAGGTAAGCAAAGAATGTCTGTGAATAAACTCGCCAGCAGCGCACAGGGCCTGCAATCATCTGCCATCCGTGAATTATTAAAACATAGCAAAATGGCCGGGGTGATTTCGCTGGGTGGCGGTATTCCTAACCCTGCACTGTTCGATCATGAAGGCCTGAAAATTGCCGCTGATGCCGTATTATCACAGCATTTTGGTGAAGCTTTTCAGTACGGTCTGACCGAAGGCATCCCGGGGCTGCGTGAAGAAATTAAGCTCATCTGTGAAGGCCGCGGGATCTCCTGCAAGGCCGATGACGTGGTCATTACGTCCGGTTCGCAACAATCTCTCGACGTGCTGGCGCGGGCGTTAATTAACCCGGGCGATACCGTCGTCGTCGAACGTCCAACGTATCTCGCGGCACTGCAGGTATTTGGTCTGGCACAGGCCAAATTTGAATCCGTGGGCACCGATGGCGACGGAATGAAAGTGGATGAACTTGAAGCGCTGGTGGCGAATAAAGCCATCAAGGCGGTTTATATTGTTCCGACATTTGGTAACCCGGGTGGGGTAACGCTTTCTGAAGTGCGTCGTAAACAGCTGGTGGAATTATCGAAGCGCTATGACTTCGTTATTATCGAAGACGATCCGTACAGCGAAATTAATTATACCGATGAAGTGTTCCGCCCGTTAATTGCCCATGCCAAAGATATCGGCAATGAAGAGAACGTCGTCTATACCTCGACCTTCTCCAAAATCCTCGCGCCGGGCACTCGTGTGGGCTGGGTGCTGGTACCGGAGTGGCTGAAACGCGCGGTGGTTAATCTCAAGCAAACCACCGATCTGCACACCAGCACGCTGTCACAGCTGATGACCTACGAGTACCTGAAAACCGGTCGTCTGGCCGATCAGATTAAAATGATCCGTGAAGCCTACCGCCAGAAATACCAGACCTTTGCAAATGAGCTGGAGGCGGAACTGGGTGATGTCATGTCGTTCCATAAGCCGAAGGGCGGAATGTTCCTGTGGGCCAAAATGAACAATGGCATCAACACCACGCGCTGGCTGGAAAAAACGTTAAGCAACGGCGTGGTTTTTGTGCCGGGTGAGTTCTTCTATTGCAATGAGCCAGACCATACGACGCTGCGCATGTCGTTTGTCACGCCAACCGATGAAGAGCTGAAAGAGGCGGTTCGTCGCCTGAAAAAATCGCTGTAACAGACCTGCGCATAATGGCACCTGTGCTGTTATGCGCATTACTTGTGCAGTGCGGCCAGCGCCGCAAGCGTTCATGGTGAATCCCATGTTTGAATTTCTGATCGGTATCCTCACGCACACCCCCGTCTGGGTGTGGGTTCTGTTTATCTTTCTTATCTCACGCGGCCTCAATGCCCGTAAGCCTGCCACCGTTACGCTGGAAAGGCTGGCCATCATTCCTGCCATCTTTCTTATCTGGGATATCTACGATCTGGTGGTCTATCGCGATCTTACTCTCGCGACGGTGGCCCTTTGGGTTGCGGGGATTGTGGCGGGCGCGGCGCTGGGGTATGTGCTGATTAAGCAGACGGTCATCACCCGCACCGACGCGCCGCGCACCCTTTATCGCCAGCCTGACTACACGGCACTGCCGTTTATGATGCTGGCATTTGGGGTGAAATACGTGCTGGGGGTGATGAACGCCCTCTCTCCCCAGGCGTTGCAACAGCCCGCCATGAGCGCGCTGGCGATAGTCTCCGGCGGGGTATTTGCCGGGGTCTTTATCGGGAAGTTTACGCGCTATGTAGGGGTATATCTCAGCAGCGCACCGCAACCGGCTGAGTAACGTTAGCCCGTTGCATGGGCCAGCGCGCGAGCAGAAGCTTCACCGTTGGCTACTCGCGTGACTTCGTGGATCCGGCAGATTTTTCCTGCGCATAGCGTGGCAAACATATAAACCTCTATTTCAGCCTGATGGCCTTCGGGATACGTGACGGTCACGATATGCCGGTCAGCCAGCAGTGTGTCATGACACCCTATCTGTTCCACGCGGAAGGCGATATCGCGGATCTGCGAACGCACGTGCGCCAGGTGCTGAATAAAGCCAGAATAATCAAGCAAATGACCGTCCGTGATCTGCTGATACGCTGGCGAAAAAACGTCTTTCGGATCAATCTCGCCTTTAAACAGGCCGGTCAGCAAACGGGACATTTCCTCACGCAAAATAGCATTGTCAGACTGGGTAAGCAGGCGGGTGATGATGTTCATGATGACTCCTCGTTGCGTTGAGCCGCCATTATCCTTGACAGACAGAGACGTAGTTTCTGTAATAAGCCAATGAATACCGATTTTCGGCCAAATAACGTGGTCAGCTTTGAGACACTTTTGCATCCAGGTGGATACCATACGCCGTGGCATAGCCATCAGGCCGGTCAGCTCTGGCGGATTACGACGGGTCTGCTGGTTGTCGAAACAGCGTCTGGGCGTTCGGTTGTACCGGCGCAACATATCGGCTGGATCCCGCCTGGTCAGGAGCATGCTGCCTTTTCCGGAAGTGCGATTGACGGTCATGCGATCTATCTGGATCCCGCAGGGTGTGAAGCGCTGCCCGGTGAAACGACGCTTTTCGAACCCGACGAGCTCACCAGCGCGCTGTTTTCACGCTTAAACGCTGAAGGAAGCGGGTACGATACGCGAAAGCTCACCCTGCTGCTGGATGAACTGGCGCGGGGCCGTCAGGTGCGCTATCTGCTGCCCATGCCAGCCGATCCCCGATTAAAGAAGGTAGCCAGCCATCTGATGCTACGTGTGGACGACAACCAGACGGTTGAGCACTATGCCTCCCTTGCGGGAATGAGCGTGCGGACATTCCACCGTCGGTTTAGCGCGGAAACGGGAATGAACGTTGTTAACTGGCGGCAACTTGCCCGCGTAATGCGGGCAATGGAGTGGCTGGCAGCAGGTAAACCGGTTGGCTGGATCGCGCTGTCGTGCGGCTACAACAGTATCAGCGCGTTTATTGAGGTTTTCAGGGCCTTTACCGGCAAAACGCCCGGGCAGTGGGCGCTTAAAGAAGCCCCTTCTGTGCGAAGGTAATGCGTGTGGCTTCGTTCAGATCCAGTGCTTTGATCGCTTCCGGGCGAACCCAGGCAACCTCCTGAAACTCGTCGTTAAACGTCACCTGCCGATTTGCGCTGATGCAGTCGAAAATCAGGTAAATCATATAAATCTCTTCCGTGGTGCCATCGGCATAGGTTTTCACCCGAATGTCGTCGCGAAACGCCCAGGGTTTGACCTCCGTGATCTCCAGCGCGTCGCCCAGCTCTTCGCGAATTTCACGGCGCAGCGCCTGCTCCATGGTTTCTCCCGGCTCCATCCCGCCGCCCGATAATGCCCACTGGCCGGGAAATACGCCGCGGTCATCGGCCATTTTGCACAGCAGATACGCCCCGTCGTTCTGAATGATGGGGCAGACAATAGTTCGTTGACGCATGGTTTCTTCCTGAAAAATGAGTTTGGGCTATTTTAACAGAAGGCGGAAAGGGAAAAGGTAAACGAGGTCAGACTTTTGCCGCTGGCTTAAGCGGTATTGTTGCGGGTTATGGATGCCATGACTCCGGCCCTCTTCCACGAGGAGAGGGCCGGAGAAACAAACAGCCAGTGATTAGCGCTCTCGCAGCGCCTCTTTCGCCCGGTTGAACGGCTTGATCATGTAATCCAGCACCGTTTTCTCACCGGTTTTAATGTCCACCGTCGCGATCATCCCCGGCACGATTGAGAAGTGCCTGCCTGCTTTATTCACCAGGTAATCCTGGCTGGTGCGGATAAATACCCGGTAATAGAACACCTCCGGCTTGGCTTCGTCCTGAATGGTGTCCGGCGAAATGGTTTCAACCACGCCGTGCAGCCCGCCATAAATGGCGTAATCGTAGGCGGTGATTTTTACCAGCGCTTCCTGATTCGGGTGGATAAAGGCGATATCGCGCGGGGAGAGACGGGTTTCGATCAGCAGGTGATCGTCCACCGGCACAATCTCCATCAGCTCGCCGTTAGGCGGGATGACGCCACCGATGGTGGTGACTTTGATGTTTTTCACGATCCCGCGCACCGGAGATTTCACCGTTAAGCGGGTCACTGAATCCTCGCGGCCTTTGAGGATCGCCGAGACCATATCCACTTCAGCGTTGGCCTTGGATAACGCCTCGCGGGCCTGAACATAGTACTGAGATCGCACGTCGGTGAGTTTCAGCTCCAGATCGCTTTTCTGCCGCTGCAGGCGCAGTACTTCCACGTGGCTGGCGGCGCCGGTTTTCACCAGACGCTGAGTGATCGCCAGCTCCTTATTCGCAAGATCCAATGCCGCACGCAGCTCCCGCTGGGTATCTTCCAGCTGCGCACGGCGTGAGTTATAGAGCCGGGTTTCGGCGGCGGTCAGATCGGTCCACTTCGCCAGCGAAGGGGGAAATTTCAGCGGCAGATCGTTTACCTCGGCGTACAGTCGCACGCTGGAGGCCAGCGAGGCACGGTAGCGCGCCGCGCTTTCACCAACGTTAGATTCTGAACGCGTGGGATCGAGCCGCGCCAGCACTTGTCCGGCCTGCACCTGGTCACCCTCATGGACGTTCAGCTCGGTAAGGATCCCCCCGTCGAGCGACTGTAAAACCTGCTCGCGCGAACTGGGGATCACTTTGCCCGTGCCGGTTGAGACTTCATCCAGCACGCCAAACCACGCCCAGACGCCAAGTACCACGAACATCAGTAAAGAGAAGATAACAATCCGCCGCGCACCGGTGTAGCCGCTTTCGGAGTCGAGCGCATTGTCCAGGTCGTCCATTGCGGCGACGTCACGCTGACTGATTTTCATTTTTCCACTCCCGTCCTGTTGCTGCCTGCTGCTGCTGTTGCTGCATGCGGCTGTTGTTCAGCGCCTGCGCTTTCGGCGCGTCCATCACCAGCATTCCCTCTTTGAGCACCACGACGCGCTCCACCAGTTCCAGCACCGGCACGCGATGCGTGGCGACAATCAGGGTGCGGTTGCCAAGCCAGGCGCTCAGACGCTGGATAAATTCCCGCTCGGTGTGCTCATCGAGCGACGCAGTCGGTTCATCCATCAGCACAATATTGGGGTCGCGAAGCAGCATGCGCGCCAGCAGAATGGATTGCCGCTGGCCGCCGGATAACCCCACGCCGTTCTCCATAATTGGGTAGTCCAGACCCTTCGGCAGTTTCTGCACAAAGCCCGCAGCGCCGGTTAACTCCAGCACCTCGAAAATCTCCTCATCGGTGGCGCGCGGCATGCCGAGGGTGATGTTTTCGCGCAGGGTGCCATAAAAGAGCCGGGCGTTCTGGGTCATAAAGCCGACGTTACGCCGGACATCGGCGACATCGAGGTGCGGGAGGCTGAAGTTATCGAGCCGCAATTCACCGCCGGCAAGATCCATTCCGCCCGCCATCGCCTGCAGCAGGGTCGATTTTCCGGCGCCGTTACGCCCGAGGATCGCCACTTTTTCACCTGGCTTAATCTCCAGACGGTTAATGCGCAGGGCCATGCGCGGATCTTCCGGGTGATAGCGAAACTGTGCCTGCTCGAAAAGATAGTGACCGCGCAGTACATCCTGGCGGATCGGCGTCTCCTCACGCTGGTTTTCTGTGGGGAGTTGCATGATGCTGTCCAGTCCCTCTTTCGCCGCTTTGACCTGCTGCCAGCGCGCCAGCACGCCGCACAGCGTGGCCATCGGAGCGATCATGCGCGAGGCCAGCATCGAGGCGGCGACCACCGAACCGGTCGTCAGCGTACCGTCGATCACCATCGGCGCACCGACCACGATCACCCCGGCATAGACCAGGCTCTGAATAGTCATTCCCCAGCTGATCAGGTTCTGGGTCAGTTCACGGGTGCGCAAGCCAGATTCAGCGGTGATCTGGATGTAGCTGTTCCACTGCTGCAAAAAGCGGTTTTCCGCCTGCATCAGCTTTATGTCCTCCAGCCCCTGCACGCTCTCCACCAGCACGGCGTTGCGCAGGGTGGATTCGTGCGCCGACTGCTTCGCGAGCTCTGCCAGCTTTTTCTGCAGCAGCAGACCGGGCAGGACCATGATCACCGCGGCGACCGGTGCGATCCACGCCAGTTGGGGAGCGATGATCGCCAGCACCACCACGAACAGGAAAAAGAAGGGCAGATCGACAATTGTGGAGATGGTGGAGGAGGTGACCATCTCGCGGATCTGCTCCAGCTCGCGTAGCTGGGAGATAAAGCTGCCGGTCGAGCGAGGGATGGCGCTGTTGCGCAGCCGCAGGGCGTGACCGAAGACCCGATCCGATACGCGCAGATCGGAGCGTTTGCCCAGCAGATCCATAATGTGCCCGCGTGCCACGCGCAGCACAAAGCCAAACAGGGTGGCGATCAGCACGCCGATGGTCAGGACATACAGCGTCGGGTAGGACTGCGCGGGGATCACCCGGTCATACACCTGCATGGAAAAGACAATCCCCGACAGGGACAGGACGTTAATGAACAGCGCGGCGAGCATCACCCAGCTGTAGGGGCGCAAGTCGCGCATCACCAGCCGGTAAAGCCAGTCCGGACGGTATTTCGAAATATAGGCATCCACGCGGCTGTCTTTCAGCGCGGCCAGTGGACGCAGGGCAATGACGTGGCGGATGGCGGGCAGCATGGCGGTCATCGAAAGCCGGTTGGTGTAGGTCTGATCGTCGAAAAAGCTGACCTCCAGCGTATCGTCGCCATCGAAATGTTCGATCACGCCGATCCTGCCGTCGTTCATTGCCGCCACGACCGGCAGACGCCAGCTGTTGATCGCTTGCTGATCCGCCGTCAGCAGCTGAAACGACAGCCCTGCTTCACGGGCCAGTTGAGTCAGTGCGGGCACCATCGGTTTGCCTTTTAGCCACGGCGCACCCGCGACCAGCGCACCGGGGGAGCAGGCGACGCGGTAGCGCGTGGCGACAAAACCAAAGGCCTGCGCCCACTGCGCCAGGGCCTCATCCGTCATGGTCTCACCTTGCGGGATATCGCGTTGCTTCATGGCTGGATCTCCACGGTCTGGATGGTGCGGTTATCAAGATCGAACGCGTGACGCAATTGCCCGGTGTTATAGAGGCAGTTGAGCTGCAATTGGTGCAACTGTCCGAGGGTCTGCTGCTGGGTAAAACGCGCCTGATAGACCTCCTGCTCGGCGTTAAGCACATCGAGCAGCGGGCGTGAACCCAGATCGAGATATTGCTGCTGATAGAGTTCACGGGTGCGGGCGCTGAGCGCCTCCTGACGGCCCTGAATCTGCAGCGTGCTCAGCAGGCTTAATACCTGGCTGCGCGACTCCAGCAGCTTCTGGCGTACCTCGAGGCGGGTACGCTGAATGGTGGACTGTGCGGCTTCTACCGCGTGGCCTGCGGCGTTACGCCGGGCGGTGAGGCCGCCACCCTGATAGAGCGGCATCTGCACTTTCACCCATGCGGAGTATTGGGTGCGATCCCGCGTTTCATTACCCGCATAGCGTTCGTTCAGGTAGTGGCGCACCTCCGGCTCCAGCGAGACGGTCGGTGTCATCTGGGCGTCGGCGTAGTCGAGATTGGCCTGGGCAACGTTAGCCTGCGCCCAGGCGGCTAATACTGCCGGGACCAGGCGATCGTCCGGCTCGGCAATGTCGCAGCTGCGGGCCAGCTTTTGTGGAAAATCGTTGCTGATCGTGTTGAGGGTGTTCCAGCCAAGGAAGCTCATCAAAGTAGCACGGGCGCTGTCGAGGCTGGCCTGGTACTGCATCAACTGGGCGCGCGCGCCTTCGATACGTGCATCGGTCTGCACCACGTCAGAGAGTGAGGTGGCGCCTTCGTCATTACGCTGGCGGGTGAGGGTACCAATCGAAGAGAGCGCCTCAAGCTGCTCTTTGGCGGTGTCGACCATTTGCTGCCAGGTTTGCACCTGCACCATCGCGATGGCGGTATCGTGAGCGATGGTGTCGATGCTGACCAGCACGTTGGCCTGCTGCTGGGCGACGCCGGCACTTTCTGCACGCACCTGGCTTGCCACCTTGCCAAAGTCGTACAGCATTTGTGAGAGGGAGAGTACCAGCGACGGGGTAAAGCCATTATCGTCGCCGTCATGGGTATAACCGTTATCCATGCCGGCATTAATTTGCGGATAGTATTTCGATTTGGCGACGTCCACCTCTTCGCTTTGTTGGTAGAGTTTCCCCACGGCTTCACTGATGGCCGGGTGCCAGGTGACGGCGCGGTTGACGGCTTCGCCAAGCTGCAGCGTGCCGGGGGCAGCCTTGCCGACGACAGGTGCCACGCGGCCATTCAGAGAGGGGAGTTCCTGCGTTTCACGGAGTTGTCCGGTATTGATCATCGCCGCCGGCGTCGCGGAGAGGGCGGGCACAGATATCAGGCAGCACGAGAGCCACCAGTAAGGCATCTTCATTCCCATGTCTTATCCCTAATAAAAATGTACTGCTTTATTGTTTATGCCCGGGCGCTGTGCGCCCGGGTCATTTGTGCAGGTGCTATCAGGTAACGATGTGTTGCTGGTTCACTAACTCGTCGTAGGTGGTCTGGACGTTATCCAGCGTCACGAGCGTCGTATTAGTGTAGGTGCTCCCTGAACCATCACGGTCGATGGAGATCACGGTATTGCCATTACTATTAGTAACATGCAGATAATTACCGAGCGTTGAGCTGCTCCCGTTCCAGCCCACCAGCAGATCGCCGATATCGATTTTGTCCCCCTGCGTGAGCGAGAAGTTGGTCCAGTGATCGCCGGCAGTGCTACTGACGTTGCCCGCGGTTGCGTTGCCTGCGGTGGCGTTCAGCACCTGGTAAATCAGGGTGTCGCCGTAGGCGGTGCCGGTAATGACGTCGTTATGTTCCGAACTGATGAACTGCGGCGCCATATTGATGGTCAGCGTGGCACTGTCTGTTTTCCCGTCGGCATCGGTCAGGGTGTAGTTGAAGGTCTCCTTCGAGGTGATGGTTGAGAGCGACACCCCGGTGTTAAGGGTGTAGGTGTAGTGGCCGTCCGCAGCAATTGCCAGCGTGCCGTAATGGCCGACGACGTTGACCGTTGCGCTGCCGGTGTACGGATCCAGCGTGGTGGTCACGCCGTTGTAGCCGGTCACGCTGAGGCGGGTATCCACCGAATGCAACTGATCCATCGCCCCGGCAGAGTCGGTGCCATCGAAGATGTTGCCGTCAACGGTGTGGCCGCTGGTAGAGTCGAACTGGGTCAGCGAGTAGGTGGTACCGTTCACGCTTGGGGTAATGGTAATGTTCCCCACGCTGAGCCCCGGTACGCTACCGGTATAGCTCAGCGTATAGGTTCCGGCATTCAGGTCCAGCCCGGAGAGCGCGATGTCGATATTGCCACCCAACAGCGAACCGCCGCTGAAGGAGCCGCTGCGAACAACATTCGAACCGTCACTGATTGACCAGTTCACCGTCAGGCCGCCCAATGCCAGCAGCGATGCCACGTTAAAGTGCAGCGACACGTTATGCAGCGCGGTGTTCGGATCCACCACGAAGGTTCCACTCCCGCTGCCCTGGGTTGATGACAGCAGCGCGGTTGTCCAGCTGGCCGTCCCGACGGTGGTATCCGAGTAGGTCGTCGTGTGATGTACCGAGGTGACGTCCATCGCGGTACTGACATCGTTGACCGCATCCATCGCCCGCGCGGTTGGGGTGATGTTGAGCGATGCCGTATCCTTCGCCCCGTTTGGTCCGGTGATGGTATAGACAAACGTATCCGGCGTACTGATCGCGTCAGCACCCACACCGGCTTTCAGGGTGTAGGTGTACTGTCCGGACGCATTGATGCTCAGCGTGCCGTATTCCCCCTGGATGTCGGTCAGGCCGCTGCTGTTCACCGCCACGCCGTTCACTTCTGATACCACCGCGCCGGTTGCGACATCGTTATCCAGCACATCTCCGGTGGTGGTCTCGCCCACGCTCGACACGCTGTAGACATGATCTTCCAGCACGTTCAGCGTGTAGGCGGTCAGGGCGGTGATCCCTGCAGCCGTATTCAGCAGGAAGAGGTACTCCCCGGCAGGCAGGTTCAGCGTCAGCTGAGACGAGGTACCGCCCAGCAACGGCGCACGCAGCCAGCCCGGTTCGACGCGCATCTGCTCGAAGGTCTGCGTCGCGTTATTGAACTTGTAGACATACAGGTCGAATACCGACGCCAGCGCCACACCGCCCACGGAAGCCTGAATGGTCATGGTGCGGGTGGTACCTTCCTCCACGTTATAGATGATCGGATTGCTCAGATCGTCCAGCAGGTTCAGCCCCAGCGTGTTGCCGAGATTGATCCCCACCACGGTAAAGCCGCCCTGCGACGAGGTGCCGTTATTGATTTCATGGACCGAGGTGTCAAAGGTCAGCGAGGCCGTGTCATCTACCGCCACAATACCGTTAGCGGTAGTACCGGCACCCAGCGACAGAACCAGGTTCGCCGACGCGCTGACGCCGTTATGGGTAATGGTGTAGGTGAAACTCTCCGTCCGGCCTACGACCGAGGCGCTGGTGTCGGTCAGGTTGTAGGTGTAGCTGCCATCGCGGTTAATGGTCAGCGTACCGTACTGGCCCTGAACAACCGTGCCGTCGGCGTTCACGCTGGTGGTGACACCCAGTGCGTTGGTGACAGCAGAGATCGTGGTCCCTGCCGGGGCGTTGTCGCTGCCCGCGGTCGGGTCGGCGTCGAGAATTACGTTACCGTTCAGGCTGGTGTCGCCCGTCACGGTACCGGCGCTGGTTTCTTTCACCGCCACATCAAGGCTGGTGTAGGAGCCGGTCGCCAGCAGGTTAGTGTTATAGCTCAGCACCCGGTAGTCGCCGTTCGCCAGCCCGGTCAGGTTCAGCGATACGCCGGTGGCCCCGAGGGTCAGCAGATCGGCAAACTGGGGTTGTCCGGTATCCACGACGGTAGTCCAGGTACCGTTGACGCTGTCCCAGCGCTGTACCACCAGCTCAAGGGTATTGAGCAGGGAAAGCACCGCACCCGTGGCATTGGCGTTCACCACAATATCCGCATTGCCGCCGCTGCCCACCGTGAAGTCCACCTGGGCAGTATCATTACCCAACAACGTGAGAACATTGCCTACGGCACCCACCAGCAGGAAGCCATAATCACTGTACTGGCTGTTGGTGACGGTGGCCGTGGTGCTGATATCCAGCTCTTCGACGTTATTGCTGGCGGAGAGCGGGACGACCGGTGCGAGGGCTGAGCCTGGCTGCGACGTATTACCTGCGGCATCGGTGGCGGTGATCTGCAGCGTCTGACCTTCCGTCTGTTTATTGAGGAAGGTATAGCTGTAGGTGCCGTTGCTGCCCGCGATTGTGGTCACCGTGCTGCCATCGCCAAGACGGATAGAGACGGTGCTGCCTGCCTCCGCGTTACCGGTCAATACGCTACCGTCAGCGTTAAAGGTTCCGGTTGGGGCCGTTGGCGCCGTCAGATCGACAATCACGCTGGTGGCGGAAGAGACCGGGCTGGTGCCCGAACTGTTCGTCGCCGTGGCGGTAAAGGCGTGAGAGCCTTCGCTTAACGCCGGGGTGGTGAAGGTCCAGTTGCCTGAACTATCTGCCACTGCCGTTCCCATCGACACGCCGTTGTTATACAGCGTGACGGTGGTGCCTGGCAGGGCCGTACCACTCAGGGTTGGCGTGGTGTCGTCAGTGGTTTTACCGTTGGTCAGGTTACCGGTGACGGTGCCGACGTTATCGTTGATGGTGGTGATAAGCGGTGCGTTCGGCACCGGCGTCGCAGGGGCAATCACCGACGTGCTGACACCGGCGTTACCCGCCTTATCGGTGGCATAGACCAGCAGTGATTCACCGTTGGTTTGGGCCGGCGTGATTGTCGCGTTAAAGTTTCCGCTGCCGTCAGCCGTCGCGGTACCGAGCACTGTTCCGGTACTGGTGGTGATGGTAACGGTGCTACCCGCTTCGGCGGTCCCGGTGACGTGCGTACCGTTGGTGATCACGGCAAGGCTTGCCGGCACGTTCGGTGCAGTCAGATCCACGGTAATGGTGGTGGTGGCCGATGGCGTACTGGTGTTGCCCGCGGCATCGGTGGCGGTGGCGGTGAAGTTATGCGTGCCTTCCGTCAGTGTGGTGGTGGTTTGCGGTAGCGTCCAGTTGCCGTTCGCATCGGCGGTGACCGTGCCGACAAGCGTCGTGCCGTCATAGATGCGCACCGTCGCGTTGGCTTCGGCGGTCCCGTTCAGCGCTGGACGCGCGTCATTAGTCGGGTTATTGCCGGTTACCGGTCCGGTGATGCTGCCGACATCATCGACAACCGCACTGATGACCGGCGCAGCTGGCGCGGCGGCATCCACGTTGATCACATAGGCGGTGGTCGGGGCGCTGGTATTGCCCGCGGCATCGGTGGCGGTAAAGGTCAGGCTGTGTGACCCGTTGCTCAGCGCCGGAGAAGGGGTAAAGCTCCATGCCCCGCCGGTCGCGACCGCGCTACCAATCTGGACGCCGTTATCGAAAATTTTCACCGTGGCGCCCGCTTCCGCCGTACCCGTGAGGGTAGGCTGCGCGTCGTTAGTCAATCCGCCATTGGCAATCGGCGTAGCCGCATTGCCCACATCATCCACAATGCTGCTCAGCACCGGCAGGGCAGGCGGTGTCGTGTCGATAGTCAGGCTAAAGGCCGCTGACGAAACGCTGGTATTACCCGCTGCATCCGTGGCCTGCGCCGTGAAGCTATGCGCGCCCGTGGCTAAGGTGGTCGTGAGCAAGATACTCCAGTTGCCACTGGCATCCGCGGTGCCCGTTCCGACAAGCGTTGTGCCTTCGTAGATATTCACAGTCGCAAACGGCTCACTGGTCCCGACAAGCCGTGGCACGGTGTCGTCGGTCGTCTGTCCTGAACTGAGCGGGCCGGTGATGCTGCCCGCATCGTCAACGGCCTGGCTGATAACCGGCGCATTAGGGGCGCTGGTATCAACAACCAGCGTAAAGCCAGGCGAAGCCGGGCTGACGTTCCCCGCCGCGTCGGTCGCGGTCGCGGTCCAGGTATGGCTGCCATTGCTCAGCGCTGATGACGGCGTAAAGCTCCATGCTCCGGTGCCATCCGCCAGCGCGGTGCCGACCGGCTGTCCGTTCTCATAGATGGTCACCGTGGCGTTGGCTGCCGCGGTGCCCGTCAACGTTGGCGTGGTGTCGTCGGTACTTTGCCCGGAAGTCAGCGGCGTCTGTATGCTGCCTGCGTTGTCTCCCGCGGTCGTGATGGCCGGTGCCGCCGGTGGTGCCGTATCCACTGTCAGGTTAAACGGTGCCGTCGTGCTGCCGGTGTTGCCAGCCGCATCGGTGGCATTGAAGGTGATGGCATGAGGCCCGTCACTCAGGGCGGTGTCAGGCGTGTAGGTCCAGTTCCCCTGGGCATTAACCACCGCGGTGCCAATCTCGTTGCCATCCACAATGATATGCACAGTGGCACCCACTTCGCCCGTACCGTTGAAGGTCGGACGCGCGTCGTTGGTGCTGTTGCCGGTAGTGAGCGTACCGGTGACCGGGCCGACGTTGTCAATCACACTGCTGACCAGTGGCGCAGCAGGGCCTGCTGCATCCACGGTAAAGGCAAAGACCGACGAGTTTGCTGACGCATTGCCTGTCGCATCGGTAGCGTAGGCGCGAAGGAGATAGTTGCCGTCGCCCAGCGGCGTGCTCGGGGTAAAGGTCCAGTTACCACTTCCGTCGACGGTCGCAAGGCCAATTTGCGTACCGTTATTCATGATATGGATTGTACTACCCGGTTGTCCGGTGCCGCCGATCGTCGGGGTGGTGTCGTTGGTGACTTGCCCGCTGGTGAGGTTGCCGGTCACGCCGCCAGGGGCATTGTCGTTAACCGTATCCAGCGTTGGAACCGTTGGCGCCGTCAGGTCAACCACGACGTTCCAGCCGTTAGACACCTGGCTGACGTTGCCCTGTGGGTCGGTGGCGGTAACGGTGAAGGCGTGAGGTCCTTCGCTGAGCGCGGTGTCAGGGGTGAACGTCCAGGCACCGGTGCCGTCAGCCGTGACCACGGCAATCTGGGTACCGCCGTCGAAAATTTTCACCACGCTGTTCGCTTCCGCCGTCCCCGAAAGGGTTGGCGTCGCGTCATTAGTCGGATCGCCGCTCACAATCGTGGTGGCAGCATTGCCCACATTATCCGTTACGTTGGTGATCGCTGGCGTGGTGGAAACCGTATCAACGACGATGGTGAAGCCTGTCGACAGACCACTTTCATTGCCCGCGGGATCGGTCTCGCGGATGGTCAGAACGTTATTGCCCTCCGCCAGCGCAGGCGGTGTGAAGACCCAGGTCCCCGTATTGCCGACCTCTGCGGTACCCAGCAGGTTTCCGTTGCTGTAAACGGAGATGATATCGCCCACCGTGCCGGAGCCGGTAAGGGTAGGCTGGTTGTCGTTGGTGGTCTGCCCGTTGGTGAGTTGACCAGTGCCAGGGCCGACATCATCAATCACTGAGCCAATGGTTGGCGTGTCCGGTGCGGTGAGGTCAACGGTGACGGTTGCAACCGGCGAGCGGCCGCTGGTCGAGAGCCCGACCGTCGCGGTCACTTCAAAGGTGTGCAGCCCTTCACCCAGCGCAATCAGTGGGGTATAGCTCCAGTTACCGTCCGCATCAGCAATCACGTTGATCAGCGGAACCGCGATGCCGTCCTGGTAGATGGTGATAATGCTGCCCGCTTCGGCCGTACCCACGAGTGTCGGGGTGATGTCGTTGGTGGTTTTGTCTTTCACGTCGCCGGTGACAGGCGTTTCATCATCGTTAATCGCCGTAATGATGGGCACATCCGGAAGATTCGGCAGCGTACCGGTGACGGTGTAGGATGCCTCAGGACTGAGGTTGCCCGCGGCATCGGTCGCGGTCACCGTCAGCACAGCGCCATCCGTTTGGGCTGGGCTGAGGGCGATGGAGAAGGTGCCACCGGTGGCTACGCCTGTACCGAGAACATTACCATTGTTATCGGTTACAGTGATGGTAGCCCCCGCTTCGGCGGTGCCGGTCAATGGAGTACCTTGAGCGGCTATGCCAGTAACCGCGGGAGCAGCCGGATCCAGAGTATCGACGTTAACGCTAAGCGGTGCAGAGCTACCGGACGTATTGCCGGCCGGATCGACCGCGGAGACGGTGAAGGTATGCGGGCCTTCCGCCAGCGTGCTGTCGGCGGTCCAGCTCCAGTTGCCGTCCGACTGTACCGTTACCGGCACTGTGGATGCTGTACCGTCTACGGAGACGATAACGGTGGTACCCGGTTCGCCGGTGCCCGTGAGGGTCGGCGTGCCGTCACGGGTATAAAGCACATTACTTGTGAGCTGGCTGTCAGACACCGTATTAATCAGCGGGATTTCTGGCGCAGTGGTATCAACGGTGACGGTGAAGACCGGGCTGAGGCCGCTGACGTTACCCGCAGCATCGACTGCCGCAACGGTGATGTTGAGTGGGCCATCAGTCTGGGTCGGAAGATCGAGAGACCACTCGCCATTGCTGCCGATTTCGACGCGTCCTAGTTCAACGCCATTGTTATAAACGATGACCGTTTCGCCCGCAGGGCCGGTACCGCCCACACCGGGGGTAGTATCCGTGGTAACACCACCGTCTGGCTTACCGCCAACGGCGCTAATGACAGGCGTATCAGGTGCCACGGTATCAACGGTGATAGTGATCCCCGGTGACGCCGCCGAAACATTACCGGCTTCGTCGGTGGCGGTGGCGGTAAATTCGTGGCTTCCCTCATCAATGCTGGCGTCAGGGCGCCAGCTCCAGTTGCCGTTGCTGTCTACGGTGACGCGACCCACTTCGGTAGCAGGCTGACCATTAATGCTGTCATAAATAATAACCACATCGTTCGCTGTGCCGGTGCCGCTCAGGACCGGACGCGGATCGTTCGTGGTTTCCCCGTCGGCAACCGGTCCGGTTATCTGGCTGACGCTGTCCGTAATCACCGGTGCTGCTGGCGTAGCTGGCGGGTCGGTGTCAATGGTGATGGTCACCGGCTGGGACGGGGCGCTTTCGTTGCCCGCGCCGTCCTTGTTGGTGACGGTCAGGGTGATGTCGTAGGTACCGTTGGCCAGTGGGGTATCCGGTGTCCATGTCCAGTTACCGTTGCTGTCCACCTCGGCGTCACCAATTTTGTCGGTGCCGTTGTAGATAGTCACGGTATCGCCCGGATTGCCGGTGCCGCTCAGCGTCGGCGTGGTATCGCGGGTGGTTTCTCCCGGGTTCAGCGGGGTTTCTGTTGTGCCGCCGTCAGGGTTCACGGTGATTTCTGGCGTCTCCGGCGTGGCGGGTGCCACGGTATCGACCACCAGCACAAACGGGCTGGAGACGGTCGTATTCCCGGCGGTATCGGTCGCATGAACTGTCAGAGAGTGCGAGCCGTTGGTGAGCGGGGTGGTAGGGGTGAAGCTCCAGCCGCCGGTACCGTCGAGTGTGGCGGTACCGAGCAGGGTATTGCCATCATAAAGCGTAATAACCGTACCCGCCGGCGCGCTGCCCTGCAGCAACGGTTGCGTGTCATCCGTGGTGTCGCCGCTGGTGAGCGGGCCCTGAACGTCACCGACGTCATCGGTTACGGTTGTGATGGTCGCCGCCGGTGGCGGGGTGATATCGACCGTAAAGGTGAAGCCGCCTGACGGCAGGCTGATGTTACCTGCCGCGTCGGTGGTGACGGCAGTCAGGGTATGCTCACCGTTACCAATCGGTGTGCCTGGCGTAAATGTCCACGCGCCGCCGCTACCGACCAGCGCGGTGCCGATATCAACACCGTCCAGACGAATGGTGACCGTTGAGCCCGGTTCGGCAGTGCCGTTGAGTGTCGGGGTTGGATCGTTCGTGATGGCACCAGCGGTGAGCGCGCCTGTACTTCCCTGAACATCGTCCACCACTTGCGAAATTACCGGTACTTCGGGTGCGGTACCGTCGACAGTGATACTCCAGGCATTTGATGGCCCGCTTGGGTTACCGGCGGCGTCAACTGCCGTTGCCGTCAGCACGTGGCCGCCATCAGCAAGCGGTGAGGATGGCGTGATGCTCCATACGCCAGATGCCGGAACGAGTACCGTGCCGATGACCGTGCCGCCGCTGGAGAGCGTGATGGTTGTGCCAGGCTCGCCCGTTCCGTTTATGGTTGGCGTCCGGTCATTAGTGAGCCCGTTCTGGGCGACAGGGCCCGTAGTGGCAGAGGCATCGTCGTCCACTGAAACGATAACCGGCGTTTGCGCGGCGGTAATATCCGGCGCAATGGCAGGGGTTGTTGGCCCGGTATTGCCGGCGGGATCGGTGGCATCTGCGGTCAGGGTTTCACCGTTGGCTTTTGGTGGGGTCAGCGTGACGGTGAAGCTGCCGTCGTCATTGGCTTTCGCCTCGCCAACCGTGACGCCATTTTCACGGATGGTCACGGTGCTGCCCGGCTCTGCGGTACCTGTCACTTTGGTACCGTCATCTGAGACAACAACGTTATCCGGAGCCAGTGGCGCCGTGGTATCTGGTGCATCGGCTGTAGCGGGCAGGCTGGCGTTACCGCTGCCGTCGGTTGCCACGACCGTCAGCACTTCACCGTTGGTCTGTGCAGGACTAATAACCGCCGTAAAGGTGCCATCGCTGTTGGCGATGGTTTCACCGATGACCGCGCCGTTAGGATCTTTAATGGTGACGGTGCTGCCTGGCTCCGCCGTGCCGCTGACGCTCTGGCCGTTTTCTGCCACCTGAAGGTTGCCGGGGGCGACAGGAGGGGTTGTGTCCGTAGCCGTGACGGTCGCAGGTGTGCTCTGGTTACCTGCAGCATCAGACGCCACCACGGAGATCTGCTGGCCGTTAGTTTGCGCCGGCGTTAACGTGGCAACGAAGTTGCCGTTGCCGTCCGTTGTCGTCCGGCCAATTATGGTGCCGTCGCTGCTGGTGATGACAATGCTGCTGTTTGGCTCGGCAGTGCCGGTAATCTGCGTGCCTGCCGGATTAAGCGTGATGTCGGGCGTGTCAGGTGGCGTGGTATCGACAATGAAGTTGATTGGCTGCGACAACCCACTCTGATTCCCGGCAGCGTCGGTGACCTGCACCGTTATTGAGTGAGCCCCCTCCGAAAGCGGTTTGTCCGGTGTGATGCTCCAGGTGCCGTTGGGCTGAACTTTAACGGTCGCAATGGGCACGCCGTTATCAAAAATCGTAATTGTCCCACCGGGCTCTCCTCTCCCTGCAAGAACAGGTTTAGCGGCATCAGTGAACAGGCCGGAGGTAATTGCGCCTTTGATGGCACCCGTGTCATCGTTCAGCACGATGGCGGTTGGCGCAGTTGGTGCGGTGAGATCGACGGTAACGGTGAACACCGGGGAAGCCGGTCCGGTGTTACCGGCGGCGTCGGTTGCCCGGACGGTGAGCTGATGCGTGCTTTCGCTGAGATTGATCGAAGGGGTAAACGTCCAGGTGCCGTTGCTGGCAACGACAGCGGCGCCAATCGCGATCCCGCCATCATAAATGGTGACCGTAGATCCGGATTCCGCGGTGCCGGTAAGCTGTGGTCGCTGATCGTTGGTGCTACCACCGTTACTGACCGAGCCGGTGACCGGATTGGTATCGTCTGACACGAGCGTGATGGCCGGCGCTGTGGGGGCGACGGTATCCACCACAAAGGTCACGGCGCCGGAGGCTGGGCTGGTGTTACCTGCCGCGTCGGTCGCGGTGGTAGTAATGGAATGGCTTCCGTTAGCGAGATTTGTACCCGGGGTAAAGGTCCAGTTTCCGCTGGCATCAACCTTGGTCGTGCCAATCGGCTGACCATTATCGTACAGGGTGATGGTACTGCCTGCTTCGCCGATGCCGCTGAAGGTGGGGCGGGCATCATCGGTACGCTGACCGTTAGTCAGCGGTCCGGTTTCTCCGCCAACGTCGTCATTCACAATTACGATATCGGGCGCATCGGGTGCGGTGGTATCCGGTGCTGTAACATGGCCGGCCTGGCTGGTATTGCCTGATGAGTCGGTTGCTGTGGCGGTAAGTTGCTCGCCATTCGTCAGCGGTGTGCCCAGAACAATGGTGAATTTGCCGTCGCTACCGGTTTTACCCGTGCCGACCAGATTGCCGTCCGCGTCTTTCAGCGTAATCGTACTGCCGGGTTCGGCAGTACCTGTGACAGTTTTACCATCTGAGGAGAATTGAAGGTTGGAAGGCGCATTTGGCGGTGTGGTATCCGGATCGGAAGGATTGCCCGGCGTGCCGGGGTTCGTATTGTCATCATCATCGTCGCCACCCCCTCCGCCGCCGCTGCTTGCCGCGACAGCGATCCCGCCTGCGACAGCAAGACCACCGAGTACCCATGGCCAGATGGCTGCGCCACCGGTATCACCGCCTGAGGCCGCCAGTAATACGTCCGTGGAGGCGATAGATTCGTAGGTAGCAGCCCCGGTAGGATCTTCAATCCACCACAGCGCACCGTCACTCTCTTCCAGGACCAGCTGACTCACCCCCTCCGCGTCGGTGACGTAGAAATTCTTCAGGGTAATGACCTCGCCAGAGTGCAGCGTGACCACCAGATCGTTACCACTGCGGGCGAAGTGGGAGACATCGGCTCGCTCTACATGAAGCTCAACGATAGAGGAATGGCTCAGCGTAACCTGTGTGCCTTCCGTGGTAGTTTCCACGCCAGTGAGTTTCGATATAACAGAGATTTGGCTCATTTAGGTATTACTCCAGCAGAGTTGTCGTGAACGGCGTGCAAGATGCGCCATCTCTGCGGAAGGTAAAGCACGCCCCCGGCGGAGTTGCTGTTATTTACGCAGCACTCACCGTTATTTTTTTAGAGCGAACGATGCCCGCCATAATCCAGAGTGGCAACATCAGAGCGAATCTAATTACTCATGAGAGAGAATGTCGTTTATTTGTATTTTTGTGTTGTATAAAACCCTGTAATTAATAGAGGTATTGGTTTTGACGATATAAAAATGATATAGCCAGAAAAGTCTGAATGTGCAAATTAAGCATCTGTAAACACTGTGTGAAGCGTTGAAGGGGGCATTAATTCATAGCTGGCTATTATAATTTAAAAAATATAACTTGTTGTATTTATTGTATTTTTATTTGTTTGTGAATTGCGGTGTTTTATCATTTGGCATGAATAAATATTTAGCAGGGGACTTTATATAGGATGGCGTTAAACGCTATTGTTTATGCCAGCTTAATGTGCGTTTAAGTTAGGGTAACGTTTTTGATATAACATATATTATGTTGGCAATTAATTAAAAATATATTCTTGTGCGGTGCCGGGATTCTGCTACTGAGAGAAAAATAATAACTAACAGGGAGTAAAGATAAAATATCCCGGTCAACATTTAATGGGGATACGACGTCAACATGATTCTGAGAAAAAAAGAGGGGCCCGGGAATGAATAAAATGCATCGCTCACGCGTTTACTGACGTCATTCCCATTCACCCTGGAGCCTTTTATGAACACCACCTCTGTGCGTTTGATCCCGGTGCTGATTTTTTCCCTGTTGTCTCCTCTCGCGCTGGCGATGGGCGATAATAGTACCGAGAGCAAAACTCCCGACTGTCCGTCCGGACAGGTGTATGACAGTGCAACTCAGAAATGTGTGCCCGATAAGAGCAGCAGCCTTAGCGATCAGGACAAAACCAACTATGCCTATCACCTTGCTAAAAAAGGCGAGTACCAGGCGGCGCTGAACCTTCTTGATTCGCTAAAAAATAACAACACGGCTGAAGCATGGAACTATCGCGGGTATGCCACCCGCAAACTGGGTCGTACGGATGAAGGTATCGGTTACTATCAGCGTGCGCTGGCTATCGCCCCGGATTATGCCAAAGCCCGTGAATATCTGGGCGAGGCGTGGATGGTCAAGGGACGTCCGGATCTGGCCAAAGAGCAACTGAAAGTGATTGCCGGTATTTGCGGCCAGTCCTGTGAAGAGTACCGTGACCTGCAGGCTGCCATTAACGGACATCCGGAATCCTGATTTTCTCGTGGAGGGAAAACACATCGCTACCCGTGAGGTTCGCCAACAGTTAGCCGCACACCTCTCACGTCTCTGGCGTTATGGGCTGGTGTTGTCGCGAAACAGGGATGTCGCCGAAGAGCTGGTTCAGTCCACCTGCGTCCGCGCGCTTGAAAAAAGCAGTCAGTACATGCCCGGTACGCGTATCGACAGGTGGCTGTTTGCGATATTGCACTCCATCTGGATCTCTGAGCTTCGGGCACGCCATGTTCGTCAGGGGCAGGGGTTTGTCGCCAGCGACGAGCTTCTGGCACCGGATACCCGTGAACAGGATGAGACGCACCTGCATTACCTGAAGGTGATGCAGCGCGTCAACGCGCTCCCGGAAGCCCAGCGCAACACGGTTTTTTTGGTGTATGTCGAAGGCTTTACCTATCAGGAAGCCGCGAACACCCTGGCGGTGCCGATCGGTACCGTAATGAGCCGACTGGCGACGGCACGGGCAACGCTGGCAGCGTCTGCCGATGCCTTGCCCCCGGTTAAGGAGAAACGCTCTTGAACGCGCACCGTTTTACAGCGCCCTATAACGATGAGGCTATCGTGGCATGGATAGATGGCGAGATGTGTCATGCCGACGCGCAAAAATTTGAAGAAGAGTTGAGACGTGACGAGCGCCTCTCCGGGCGGACCGCCGAGTTAATGAAAAGCAATGCGGATTACCCCGGCGCGTTTGCCGCTATGCTGGATGATGCTCCTCTGGAGAAGATGCAGGCCCGGCTGGCGGAACTGCCCGATCCGAAGCCCGCTAGCCTGGCTGGCGTAAGCCGGCGCGCACTCATTGCCGCGTCGGTCAGTTTCCTGGTGGTCGGTTCCGGCGTGGGATATGGGTTGCGACCCGCTTTCGCACCTTCTGATGAAAACGCCCATATTCGTGACCTCGAAGCGCAATACATGTCGCTTTACAGCGTCGAGACATTGCTGGATATGGACAGTGCGCCGCATGTTCTGCAGCGTGGGCTGGAACGGGCAGCGCAGGATATCGGCCTGCAACTTCAGGCGTCACAGCTTATCCTGCATGGAGCAGAGCTTAAAATGGTCCGCATGCTGCGCTATGAAACCACCTCTATTGCGCAAATAGCCTGGATAAATGCCGACTACGGCCCGATGGCGCTGTGTATCTCCCCGACAGAGCAGACAACGACAGCCGCTCAACAGGAACAGCGGCACGACATGAACCTGGTGTGGTGGCAGAAAGCGGGATATCAGTTTGTGTTGATCGGCCGCAACCCGCTCCCACAGTTGCGGGGCAGTGCAGAGCAGCTGCAAAGCCTGATTTCAGGATGACGGGATGCCGTTAGCCTGAATCGCAATGGTGATGGCAATCCTGTCATCAACGACCAGCGCAAATTTATCCATGCCGTAGGCCGCGCGCGAAATGGTCGTCGTCGCATCCAGCGTGAGGACCGGCGCGTGCGGATCTTTCACGACGGCGTCCAGAATGACCGGGCGGGCAATGTCGCGTACGGTCAATGTTCCGAACACCCTGAACGTTCCTGAACCCTGAGCGACCACGCGTGAGCTGATAAATTCGATAACAGGATAACGTTCAGATTCAAAAAACATGTCGCTTTTCAGTTGCCAGGTGAGCAGGCTGTTTGAGGCAACCAGGGTGGCCACGGGAAGGGTGACATGAATATGGTCATCGATATCCTTATCCGGGTTAAGCGTTACGGAACCCGTGACGCCACTGAATCTGGCCCAGGAGAGGATCCCCCCGAAGGCGTGCCAGGATAACCGTATGGCGGTGTTTTCAGTATCAATGGTATAGCTCTGCAGGGCGGCCTGCGCCAGCGGACAGAGCAACACGAACAGAATAACCAGGCGTCGCAACATCTCAGGATCTCTTTAGGGGTGGCAAGGCGTTAACGCGCAACCCCGGGGATCTATTCGGCTTTTAGGCGTCAGGACGTCTTAATAATATCCACCGAGATCTCGACGGCGGTTACCGGACCCCGGTTTTCCAGCCAGTGGACCGTGTTGTGATCTTCCGGCCAGCCGACACCGGGACCGTAATCAGTCGCAATACCGTGACGATGATCGGTGATGGTACCTTCAAGGATAAACACAGTGCCGGGCCTGTCGATATGATTATGCACCGGACCAAAGACCGCGCCGGGAGCGAGAGTGACTCTGCGCATGCGAAGCTGGCGCCCGGCCATGCCCGCTATTTCCGGACCCAGATCGACGACGGAGAGTAATTCAACGGTAACGCCCTGGGTTTCAGGTGCGGTGTGTTCGCTGTTCATGATGGAGTCCCCCTGAGACAAGTTTAGTCTGCAGGAAGCAGGGCAGGAGGGAATAAAAAAGGCCGCGTCTGCGGCCTTTCGAAGGGATTACTCAGTGACTTTCTTTTCCAGCTCGCTGGCACCTTCTTTGGTTTTATTCCAGCCTTTCTCAGCACCTTCTTTGGTGGCATCCCACCCTTTCTCGGTACCTTCTTTGGTTTTATGCCAGGCTTTCTGGGAATCTTCGCTGACCTTGCTGCCTAAGTTTTCGGTTTTACCCTCTGCAGCATGCTTCTGTTTCAGCTTCAGCTCTTCGCCTTTATTCTGCTCTTCGTGCAGTTTTTGCTTCGCGTCGTTGGCGTTTGCCTTCGCCGCAGCGACGGTATCGTCAGTTGCATGTGTGGTCGCAGCAAATACTGGGGAAGCCAGCAGAACGGCAGATAATGCAATAATTGTTTTTTTCATAATATCCTCATTTAACGTTATCGGTTATGAGCGTGATTCAGCATGGCACAGACGAAGCGGCGTGGCTTTAGGAAAAAACTGTAATGTTATTTTGGCGTTATACCGTGAAGCGTATTTAGTTACGCAGAGGAATTAATTACTTTCAGGTTCAATGCCGTGTACCTGGGGCGTGTATATACATATTACTGGTGGCTTTTGGCCATGAGTAAAGTTAATTAACTCACTGAGCTTCGCAAAATATATTTTGACTCTCCCCGCTTGTTGGGGAGAGTTCGCAGAACAGTTTCACGCTGTCGCTCCTGGAATAGCCTGAAAAAGGCCCGCCAAAGCGTTGGGAGGTGTAAATATCGCGTTTTTGTCCCTGAGGGTCGATTGTTGTCAGTGTCCAGCTACTCAGGCGATCTTGCGGTCCGACGGGTATAAAAACATGCCAGTCTCCCTGCGGTACGAAAGAAAAATACCCGTTATTATCCGTTTGTGTCGTGGCAATGTGTCGGTCGAATTCCACTAACGAAACGGTTACCCGGGGCAGCGGTCTTCCTGCGTTATTCAATGTGCCCTCAATACGAGGGGAGGGATAATCATGGTAAACGCAGCCGCTGAGCAATAACGTGAGAGCCACGATAGCCTGGCTTGCTATGCGGTTTGAGGACGCTGTCATGGGTGCGAATCCTTTTGCGTTCAGGTGTTTTTCGGTGGCGTGAATGCAGTATACGCGGGTGGCGTAATTTCGGAACTGTAGATTCTGTTAAGGATGTTGATTTACTGAGTTTTTCCAGACTTATGCCTGGATAAATTGAGCGTGTGAATAGATACTGGCACCTCCAGGAGAATGTAGCTTTACGAGCTACATAATAAGAGGTCTTGTCGTTGCCTTTACAATGTTAACGTACTGACGTTGCGCTTTGCAGAAAGTCGCATCAACGAACTTTCTCTGGCGCAGGAGTGGCTGAAATCGTCATGTATTTTTTCAGGCCAGCCTCTCGTTTTACACCTTGGGGTCTGAACCAAAAGGAAGCCTTAAGCGCGGGGAGTCGACGTTGTTCACTGTCGAGAGAAAATTACCAATGAATCTGAAATTGATACTAGCTACTGTAACGGATAATACTTCAAAACTCCCCATCGAATACTCGTTACCCAAACGGACGATTTCTTTAACGCCATCCTTAACATCGATAAGAGCAATTGTCAGTGACTCCTCGAAAATAATGTCATCCGTTAAAAAAAGATATAGCGATGATCATTAACCTGAACAGCTGTTTCCAGTATTTGCCCTGGTACAATAATGTCTGTGCTATTGCCATTGATCACTACGTTAGGCTGCGCCTGGGATAAATCTGTCGCTTCCTGACCCTTTACCAGAGATATTGAATTAACCTGTTGCATAATCAATTCCACACACTCCCCATCTCCCATACTGCAAGAGCACCGCTGACAAAACCACCAATAAGTACACAAACAGATGAATCTGGCCCACACATCAATCCCACTATTGCGCAGCCTGCGGCGTTTATCGCTATTTGCCGCTCCGATTCTGAGATCTTATCCTCAGCGGTATAAATTTCGTAAACAGAAATTGCAATCGAGGGCACGACGAGCCCTTTTCCTAAACGCGAGAGCTGCCTCAATTTCTCTGGATTAAGCTGGTTGCCCTCGGACAACGACAGACACAAAAAAGCCCGCTGGGCTTGCGCCGTGCGGGCTCTTAGGACTTCATCGGATGACTCTGGTAATCACCGATGGAGAATTTTGGGCTGGCGGAGTCTGAATTGGTTGTGTAACTTGTTGTTTAATAGCTGATAACCTTCAGTTCAATTTTCATTTTGGTCCCATTGTTGGTCCTAAAAGAAAATGTCAGGTTTTTTCGGGGGAGGGGAGGTTACAGCGGGAGTCTCTTCGTCTGTGAGATTAGCATTTTGCTTTCCTTCAGTCTGCTCTGTATTTAAGCGTTTATTTCACATTAGTTTTTAGCAAGCCGGTAGAGCGCCTTGCTCGCAGAATATCCACTACGGAAATATACGGGGTTTGTTCTTGCCACGAAAATCCCTTTCGGTCGATACGGACAAGCCCGTATTTTTCGACAAGAAAGTTCACCGCATCGCTGAGCGATACTCCGGCATCTATATGTTCACGGATGGTGGTTTCATTACTGAACGGTGTGTCATTCAGCGTGAGGCCATAGTGCTGCGATAACAGATGAGTCAGCAGCCGTTGCCAGGTTTCAACGGGTGACAGATTGGGCTGAGTCGCCCGTGTCGGGTGTGATGATAAGGTTTGCATGATGTTTACTCTGTGATGTTCAGGGAATAAGCGGGGATTTACTGCGGCTCAGTCTGCTCAGGATAGATAGTAATGTAGACATAGCCACAGGAGCCGAGTGTGTCGGCTTCGCAGGTGAGTCCGTTGTGGTAAAGCGTGACGCAGTGCTGATAGCGGGGATTGAGCTCGCTGCTAATCAGCATCAACTCCAGTTGTTTGAGTATCAACGGAAAGGCCTGGTCGAGGCGCAATGCATCGTTGTCACTGAAAGCACCGTTAAACCCGGTGCGGTCAGCGAGAAAATGCACCCGGTTGCCTTCCTGTACCAGACGAGCCCCAAAACAGGGGGTAATAGCACGTTTGAGTCCCCACAGCTGGCAGGCGGGACTCTCCGGCTTGGTACCGGATTCTGAATGATTGTTCATTATTTTTCCTGATAAAAGGGAAGGATTAATTGAGAGTGACGCTACGAAGAATCACATAGGGACCATTGCGGTCCTGACGACGTTCAGCAAACACGGCCAGAACGCCACGTATGTCCTGAACTTCCCGGCCAGCATAATGGCAGATACTGCCAGACCATTTATATTTGCCGGTACAGAAGCGAAACAGCCGGGAGCCTGGATGCTGTCGGTACAAGGCCATTGCCTGGCGTTTACTGATGATTTTCATATCCACCCTCGCTCCGCAAACGACACAATACCATCCTGGCCGACAACCAGATGATCGAGCGTTTTCACATCAATTAGTGCTAACACTTCTTTAAGCCTGCCCGTAATGTTGCGGTCGCATTGGCTGGGCTCCGGATCGCCGGATGGGTGGTTATGCGCCAATACAACAGCTGCCGCATTGAATCGAAGCGCTGACTTCACTATCTCACGAGGATGGACCTGGACATGGTTAACCGAACCGGCAAATAGCGTTTCGCTCTCCAGTAAACGGTGTTGGTTATCGAGATAGAGCACCATAAACATTTCCCGTTCTTGTCCTGCCAGTTGTAACCGAAGCCAGTCACGGGCAGCAGTGCTTGAGGTAAAGGCTATACCGGGCTGGCGCAGAAATTTATCCAGCAGATTGATAGCGCGGCGAATGGTCCGTTGGGCATAAGGTGTCAATCCGGATGTCGCGGGAAGCAGGCAACCATGCTGGCTCATAACCGTCAGCGGAAAGAGTTCGGGCTGTGCTGACACCGGGGATAATGCAGTATTCATGTCAGGGATTCCTCAGTCGATTAGATACATAATGGCGCTGCGCTCTGGATGGTTCAGCGCAAAGTCACGTAAGCGATAATAGTGCTCAGTCATCGCGTCACATTCCGTACGACAGGCATGGTGGCTGTATGTCATCAGGCAGGCGACGATCCCTGCCGCTTCGCCAGTAAGTTCCGCGCCGTTGCCGTTCATGCTGTTGAACAATGCCCCCTTCTCATTTTGCGCTGACTCGGGAGCCATAAAAGCGCCGCCGTTGCTGAGCGTCGAAAAGCGCCAAATACCGCCGTGATAATCTACACACAGCCGGTCCATCCAGGCGAAAATACGAGGTTCAAGGGTTATCCATTGTGGGATGGAGCCAAAGTGCTGCGGCCAGAAGCCGATGTGTAACTCGTCAGGGACCACTGAGGCCGTGGTTGCTGTTTGCTCAGTGAACTGAAGGTTTTGTGTATCCATCAAACTATCTCCTTATGCCGGAACTGTTGTTTAACGCCCGAAAAACGCGAGCATGTTTTCTGCCATAACCCACAGGGCGCGATTGAGCTTCACATCACCATCAATGCCGGTAACAGCACGGGTGCGACTGCTTTTCCCCTGAGCGGTTCGCCCCGACAGACCTCCTTTCATCAGGTTCTCCTGCATGCGCTGGTAGACGGTCCACAGGTCATCGCTGTAGTCCTCCCGGCGACGTGGGGTCAGCAACTGCGATACCGTGACCGGCTGGTGGTCCTCACCAAAGCGATATTCCAACGCGGCATTTGCCAGCGTGTGACGGGCCGGGGCTGGTAGCTCCAGCGACTGCATTGCATCGCGCTTCTCCTCCACCCGGTCAAAGACCCCGAGCACTTCGTAAGCCCCTTCAATCACCTTCTCGACGACATTGCCTTTATGCGGTACGCGCACTTCTCCGAATGACTGGCCGCAGACCAGACCGTTAGTACAAACGCCACGAAACAGCCCCGGCAGCATCTGGTAGCTTGATGAGCCGTCATGGCTGTTGAGGAGAATGATTTCCGGCACCTGATGCCCGGTCAGTTGTCCGGCACGACGCAGGCGAAGCATGTGTTTGGTGAGCTCCCGCTTGCTCTGGTCCCGAACCTTCGTCTGGCAGGCAAAGAACGGCTCAAAGCCTTCACGCTGCAGGCTTTCGAGGATGGTGATGGTAGGGATGTAGGTATAACGGTCTGAACGAGATTCATGCTTGTCACTCCCGAACACGCTGGGGACATGACTCATCAGCTCTTCGTGGGTCAGAGGCCGGTCACGGCGTATCTGGTTTATACGGCCAAAGCGGCTGGCTAATCGCATGGGTATCTCCTTTGAATTGGGCATAAAAAAACCACTCCGAAGAGTGGTTCTGGATTGAGGGAAAGTATTCAGTGCTGGTGCGGGGTTTGTTCGTGCTGTTCTGCGGCTTTATCGTCAGGTAACGCAGACGAATTGTCTCTGTGGGTCCGAAGATGCTGCAATCGCCTCAGAATCATGGGCTTTCCGTAATGCAGACATCGAAGACACCATTCACGCTTAACGAACCTCCTGATGGGCAGCGGCAAGCTCCGGTAGACTTTGCTGGAGACGGATAACATAAAAATGTCATCATTGAGTCTGTCCTCTGCAACGACGGAGAGTCCGTTGATAGCGGTGCGTTGCAGCCAGCGTCGATATTTCCTGAGCGAGTGAGTTTTAGACGCAGGTATAGACCGCTTGCCTGACAACGAACTTTTTAGGCAAGGGTGGCGAGTTTTTTTATAAGCCTTATCAGGCTCAGCGTCGTCAGGGTTGCGCCGAGCGTCTGGCATACAACCGATTTGCTTCGCAGCAGCGTGAGTCCGGCGACACTGAAAACAACGGGCCAGGTCAGATCCTGCGGTTGCTCTTCTGGCACGGCATCGCCTGGCGATTTTGCGTTTTTCATTGGTAAGTCCATAAAACGTCCGGCATCGCAGGAAGCCTATACCGGACAGGGTGAGTGATTAGGGAAGGTCTGCGGAGGCTATTTCCTGAGAAGCGTTAGTGGGGCCACTGTAAACGCCGACGTATTCATTTTGGGTAAAGATGATGACTGCATTGGTCTTTGGATCAAACGTGCACCCGTTTAGTCCTGCAATTACCGCGCTTTTCCCCGAGCTTGTGTTCTTCACAATGAGCTTGTTGTCTGCGCAGTTGCTGGCTTTTACAAAACTCACCACATAACCGTCCTGCTCTGCAACGGTTTCTGCAGGCGTTGGTTTTGGCTCATGATTATGTTCTTTCTGCCCATTCACGCGCTCGCGGTTGTAAGGAACATATTGAACAGTGTCGTTACGCAGGGTTTGTGGGTCGTTGTTCATGCTCAGGTAAACAGGGCAATCAGCAGCGCCCACGGCACAGCTCTTACTGAAAATAGTGCGAGACGGCCAGCCTTTAGTGCCAATGTAGGCCGCACCAGTTTCATCCAGGCAGTAGGTTTCCTCCCATGCATAATTTTTGTTCTGGCCCGGCATGTTGCGGGTGGTGATGAGGCAGGTCAGGACTTTTACAGGCTTTCCGTCGTAGCGGATAAAGTTCTCTTCAAGCGGTGAGGCGGCATACAGTAAGGGAGATATATTTGCCGCCGCAGCCTTGCTTTGTGCCTCAGCGTTGAAACCGGCTCTATTGTTGAGTTTGACGCTGACTGCCTCATTGTTCATATCACGCAGCATTTCACCGCCGTTCTCCGTAAGAAAGAAGGTGTACCGCTCAGGGTGAATATGCCCCTGGATAGTGATGGCAAAGCTAAGTGCCGGGAACAAAAGGATCGGGAGTAAAACCAGGCGTGAGAGTAATGTCGACATAAAGACATCCTTATTCATTATTGTTAACGATACGGGTGAGTTTGTAGTGGGGGAGGAGATTAATGGCTAATGCAGTCTTTCCAGGTCAGGTCCTGTAATGCGTCATGCAGTCCAGCGGCTTTAAAGGGGTGAGATAAAGGCTCGTTCATCTGGGTGACTTCAATTCGACCATCATCATTTGTATTTTTAAGCGCCATAAAGGCCGCCTCGCCAGGCTGGTAATGCACTGCGTTGATATTCAGTCCCACCGTTTTTTGTCCTTCGTCGGGAGATTCTGCATGAGCTTTATCTGGTGCGCTGTAACCCACAACCAGCTGATTGTCTCGGCAGGTCAGAGTCATGCGTTCGCCTGCGCTGTTTTCGGTGTTAAGTTCAAACTCCATCACATTGATAGTGCCAAACCAGCTACCCCATTGCTGTTCCCGGCCCATGGCGTGCGAAGCAGTGCTGAACAGCATGGCACTCAAGAGCAGTACAGAGGTTATCTTCAACATAAAAATCCTTACTAAGTGTTTTATAAGACAAAAATGGCCTTTGAGCTTTGTCTGAGGCCATCCAATCGTATGCATTTGGCAGGGGATGGGATAATCGTTAATACAGATCGGTTTGCTGAAATTGATCGTCATTATCTATCATTAAAACGATCAATAAACATAAAACGATAGCTTGTGGCTATCATGGTTTGAGTATCGATCGGTGTCGCAGATCAACAAGATGCAGTCCGGAAATAGAGAGCAGTCCTGGTTCGTTTGAGTGATATAGGTATGAAATTTTTTGCGATATGTTTTTATCGATGCATTATTAATAAATCGCTTTGATGCAGGTTGTTATTAGTTTATTCAGATGATTTAACTTCGGACCAAATACGGACTATATTATGTAAGTGAATTGACGTTTTTAGATGTTTCCTTCTTCTATTGAAAATTTAACATGCAGAAGGATATATGTGGCTGATTGGTATTATAATAATAAAGAAGTATTGTATTTAGTATTACCACACCCCCATCACAATAATGCAAATATAAATAGCAGTGATAAATTACATATCCAGTCCATCGTATTGAGATGATTAATATCAGGAGCTAAACGTGAAAACATTCATCAGTCCTTTTGGAGTGAGTAATCGGCATCATATGGACCGTATTCGTGAAACACTTGATAAGTCTTTACAGGAATACCCAAGAACGTTTGTGTTAAATATCATACTAAGATTGCCTGATGAGAATTATGAGCATTACAAGGCAGACCCTACATTGATAACCCGGTTTATTGAGTCATTGAAATCTCAGATTGAGCATACGCAGAAACGTAAAGCTTCCCAGGGTAAACGTATTCGCTCCTGTAATGTTCGATATGCCTGGTCGAGAGAGTTTGGTGAAGAAAAAGGGAAGAAGCATTATCATGTGGCATTGATGCTGAATAACGATGTGTACTGTAATGCGGGCACCTACTATCCCATACAAGGTCTGTATATCCATAATCTGGCATTGATGATTATGGAAGCCTGGATGAGAACGCTGTGTCTCAATATCACGCCTGACTATCAAAAGTATTACCCACTGGTGCATTTTGTTAGGGAAGGGGATTTTAGGCTGGATAAGAAGGGTAAAAACTTTGAGTACTATTACAGCCAGTTGGAGCGCAGTTTGTCGTATTTAACGAAACTCGCCACCAAAGACAGTTCTGATGGGATGCGTAATTTTGGTTGTAGTCAGTCCTGATTATTTCTGGCATTGATAGTTTGTGATTTGAAAGAGGCTGTAGCCACGTTGTAGCGGTTTTATTCGTAGCAAAATGTTAACATGCGTACGTTGCAATCTGTTGTAGCAGGCCTGTAGCGATTTAAATGTCCTGGCCAGTGATGGGTGATAATTAAGCAATTTGGTGTGTTTTCACTGCGGATATCTTTCAAAATGCCGCTACAACTCGCTACTGTAGCGATTGTAGCGGAGCTAAAACTGACCACCGGAAACTTTTTCAAAAGAAAAAGGCTCGTTGATACTAGAGGATCACGAGCCCTTGAATACGAGTTATTGATAACAATTACGCATCATTGCGAAACAATGAGAATCAGCGTCAGCAGTACGATTGAGAACTGCTAGCTAATCTGGTCAGTATCTTGTTGTGGAGGTAAATAGTGATGTACATTATGTTCTGCAATAGGGGCATAGTGCCCATTGGGCATACGCCAGGTGATATATACCGCCGAATGCGGCGGAGATTTGTGGATGTAGATAAATTCACCGGTGTTCATAATGTAATTCAAAAGTGGCTCCAGCTTATCACTTCGGCGAAACTTGTTCGGTCCATATTTAATAACGTCATTCTTTTTGAACGGCAAACCATTGTTGGATGCGAATTTATGACGGATCCATTGGGTGAGTTCCTGTACGTCTTGCAGGAATTTGTAGTGTGGAGTGAACTGATAAAACCACTCTGCAGTATGACTGAGATACCATTCCATGATAGCCGCTGCTCGATGAAGAGAATCCAGAGAAATAGTCTCATCATCCTGATTAACGAAGTAATGAAGCGATGCAGCGATGCGCAAAGTATTCCCATTCGCTTTCATTACCATCGGCTTAATGAATGACCATGACGAGTCAGCCATTGTTCTTGAAATCCACTCATCGTGTTTACCTTCCCAATATGCAACCGCATCAGGTGAGAGTTTGAGTGTTTTCTTCTTTACTTCCGCGGACCAAATAAGTTCTTTTTGTTTTGCCAGCAATGCAGTAATCCGGTTATGAAAAGCGCGTAAAGCCTCCTCATCACGGGAAAATGTATCTTGGCGGTAACGATAGCTCATATCTCCGGAAGGATAATGATTGTTGGATGGAATGCAGGCAAACAGGAAGCGAGATAAGAAACCACTGTCTAATGCTTCAGCACCATGTTTTTTCATATAACTGAGAAAAAGAGATGGCTGCAACATGAGCGATACCGTCAGTGTTGGTTTGAAACTACAGGGCTCGCGATTGCTGCGCTTATAATCATAAACCCCTCCATCCCATGCCTCGTTATAGAATGCCTGCTGAGCGATATTGCAATGCTCGAAAAAGCGACTTCCTTCTTCAGACCGTAAAAAAGCGCTCGGATATACGCTCAATCCATCAAGCAGAGCCGCAAGCGAGGTATCGTTGTATACAAGGATTGGCATAATCGGTTGAACGGGTTTGCGAGCGATATGTTGCTGTAACCTCGCCTGGATTTCCTCAGGATTGTCATCCTTTTTGATTGCGGTGCGGAGTTTGCTTTCCAGAGCCTGCAATTCTGGTTTCCAGACGGCAAAATCACGTCCATAGGTGGCCAGTCTCTCCAGGTATTCCTGCGCCAGTTCAGCCTTCAATGCATCATACGGTTTCATCACCAGTTTGCTGAGGGTTGTTTTTCCTGAACCCGATTCACCAAGTGTCATACAGTAAAGCGCTGTCGGCTCTGATGAGCCGTGATTATTATTGAAAACTTCAATCAGTGACTGGCAGCAGTTTGAGACGGCAGCTAATACCGTGCTGGCTGCTAACACGGCTGAATACTTACTGCCATCCTGAAGATAGCGAATAACATCTTGTAAGGCTTGCGGGAAGGCAGTGATTGGAAAGGACGATTCCTCTGACTGGCTTACCAGCTGCGAGAGAGTCGTAATTGGGTTGTACGTCATATTGCTTATCCTGAGTTTATGTCGTGAAACACCACTGATGCCCTTATCCCGCAGGATTAGGGCATATAGTTGAGGTGGATTATGGGGGCGTCGGTGAAAACACCTCGCCTTGCGAAACGAGAGGTGGGGTCTATGCAGCTCTGCGCTGGAGAACCCATTCATCCAGCTCGGATTCGAGCCAGCCAACAGATTGCTTGCCGAGAGGATAAGGCTTCGGGAACGCCGGATCGTGACGTGGGGATTTGGCATTAAGCCAGTCGTAGATGGTGGAACGAGCGATGCCGAGTTTGGCCGCAACTGCTCGCATGCGCAGGATTTTTACCGTCTGGGTGTAGGTGGTCATCTTTCTATCTCATTGAACTGTATGGATGTAAGTTATTTGTTGAATAACGGTTCTCCGTTATTCAATACCTGAGCCGACTGGCTGGTATACGATGGATGGTAATGAAGTCGAATAGTGTCTAAAATTGGCAATTACTACTTACTTTTTTTGACACTAACTTATGCCAGCCACAACATCCGTACAGAAAGCCGCTTTTGATGCTATCGACAGTCTTCACTTCAGCCAGGTGATGATGAGTCTCATATGCGCAGACCCCGTTGCAGAAGAGTGGTATGGCCGTATTTTTGGCAGAATCAACAGCATACTTCAGAATGCAGGGATAACCGGAAAACAGGCTCAGATAGCAAAGCATTATTTGCTGGGTGCTCTTGAAATCTACTTGTCTATTGATAGCAACTATTTTTCGGATACAGTTGAGCACAATAATAAAGGTGTTGATGGTGATGCACCTTATAACAGAGAACTTCTCGAGCAATTTGTTGAACACAACCGAAATTATAGTGTCGCTTTACTTTGCAATATTGCTGATTTTAATGGTGTTGACAGAGGGTTCTTTTTTCAGGCAACAGAAGAGTTATTTAATGATAAGATATTATCTACCATGCCGCGTTTTATCAGATATCGTCTTACCGAATGTTGCTATGCACTGGAATATCCTGATGCTCCTCTCTTTTTTTATCGGGAGCTGGTGAGTCTGGGTATTGTTTTATGTGGAAAATACTCACGTCATCGTGACCAGTTTGTGAAGAAGTCTGATTCAGAATTATCACTTTTGTTCATTCGTGCAGGCATACTTTTTGAGTTTAAGATGCTGCAAAGAGCAGTGCAGGTGATAACCTCCCTCAATAAAAATGGTACTCTTGTTTTACCCGCTGCAGATCTCCGAATGTCCTTTACAGAGCGAAAGAACATTTCTGATTACTATAAAAGGCTTGTTGATGTTTGGTTGCTGGAAAATAAGCCTAGTTCCTTTGTGGTTTTTCAGTGTAACAGCGATGTTTCGGATTTAGATGTTAAAATACTTCTTAAAAATATGAGCAGATTTTATTTTCATAAACGTATGTTTGATGGTACGCAGGGAAGCTGGCTGGGAACGCTTGGAGCATTTGATATTGAGGTTAGCCGTTGGGTAGAACCAGAGTTGGCGATTTATTACGAGGGTAATAATAGTCTTACAATTTCAGAAAAAATTAAATCTAAGTTTATGGGGTTTGGTTTTAGTGTATCAGCCAGAAATTTGTATTTGCGGCATAAAACGGTAAGAAAAAATAGTTACTCTAAAATTCGATATTATTATGTCCTTTTATTGAATCAGCCATGCATCTTCCCTTGGTATCTTAATGACAATAGTTGTTACGACATGGCTCTGGGGTTTGATAGTTCTGAAATAAGGTAATGATCCAATTAGTAGAGAATATTTATTCAATAAATGCCCCGACGCGTTTTAGACGTTTGTATATGAAGTGCTACTTGGAATTGTGTTTAATTTTTTCACGGTGAATGTAAGCACTCCACATTTAAGCTGTTCGATCTTTAAAAATGAAATCGACACCCATACCAAAACCGGTAACTCTCAACCCTTCAAGGCCATGTGTTAGATCAAGTTGTGACTAATACATTTTAGGCCTCAGAAACTACCTCGTAACCATTTCGCTCTACAAATTGATCCCACTTTTTCTGATACATAGTTAATCTCATTAATACTGCATCATCTGTATGCTCTTGTGAACCAGATACTCCGAAACCATGACCAGTAATGATCCCCCCATGCTCGGTCAAGATGCAGCGGTTATGAAAAACGTCAGCATCGCCTCTCTCCCTGAGCTCATAAACCTGAACCTGTAGATTCGACAAATCACCTGTTAATCCCTCTAGAATCTGATTCCTGACGTGATCAGCAGAAGGACTTCCTCTACCGCCATTCTCGCTACCCCGTTTTTCCTTGTAAAACAGAATTATTGCTGGAAAATTACCACTAACTCGATTGCGAGGGATGGATTGAAGCATAAATCGGATAAAACTCACTGACTCCGCTGTCCAACCGTAAGGATCAATAATGACAATTTTGCTTTCAGCAAGAGATACTAAATTTGAGATGATAGAGAAGAGACCTGCATTCGTGCGGGAAACAACCAACTGATCAGGATGATTCCAGATACTGTCATGCGAATACATTGAATGTGGAGTTATGTTATTATCCTCTGCAATCGCCATTGATGACAAAATAACGCCAAAAGGAATTCTGTGATTCTCAATAACAGCGTTTTCCTGCCAATTAACTACCTCAGGTTCCTGAATCTCCCGGATAACTAATGAATCCACGAGTTTGACAACCATTTCGGTATATCTCTGAGCAGCTAATGATTGGCTTACCTCAGGACAAAACGTGAGCAAGTAGCTACGAAGTTTAGATTTTTTTTTCTTGGGGAAACTACTGATCATGCGAGGAGTGCCCAAGCCGTATTCCCTAAGAAACTCGGCGTAGTCACGCTCATTGGACGCCCATGTAGATAAAACGACAGGATCAAGTGCATATTCGTATATCATGACAAAAGCTCCTCTCGACGTTCAACAAAGAAGCCGTGAGGCCAACGTTCAACAAATTCGCCATCTTCATCCACACGAATTCGCTTCGTCACCACACCGTTCTCTGTAGGCTCCAGGTAAACAATTGAAACATCTTCCCCATGCACAGGCTTAGAATCATTAGGTAGCTGATTATCTGTGGTCTGCCTTATTCTTTTTAGAAGCCGAAGAATCAAGTGTTCGCTGTGCGTCTCGATCAAAAACGAGTGTTTATCTTTTGTCTGGAGAAAGACATCTGCAATCTCTACTTGAAAGCGAGGATGGACATGTAGCTCCGGCTGCTCAACGCTTATGAGTGCAATGTCATCATGATTTGCTGCAACAACTATAGGAAGAACTTGAGAAATACCCGTGCCCAGCTGATTTGCTGACAGCAGAATATTGCTACGTAGCTCTCTAAAGAAAACATGCCTCTTTCTGAGCAACCCCATATGTTCATCATCGCTATCGATATTTGCTATCTCAGCGATCGACTGGTTGATGATCTCATAACCTGCATTGAGTTTGTCGCTAGATGCAAACCAGTCACTTGTGTTTCTGATGAGCTTTTCGATGGAACCACTACTGTTTGGGTCTTTGTAAAGTAAATCCCATGCCGCTGAACCATCTACCCAGTCAATTTGCTCGGGATGAGGATTCGGCACATAATCGTTATCCGGCACCAGACGAAGTGGGCCAATCTGAACGCTTTTATCCAAATATTCCAGTAGCTTATCCAGTGGTAAGACGAAAGCTTGACTCAGCACTTCCTGTACGACCAGAAAGTTAAAGTGCTCCTCTAACTCATCAAAATCCTGCCCAACCAAATTGGTCATAACAGGGACTCCAAGCAAAGGGACCGCACCACTTCTACAAGCCAAAGCAACAGGAGCAATACGATTAACAAAGTCAGCTCCTGAATTGTCTTTATCCGCTATAGCAGCTGTGGCCGCCGGATTAGGATTCAAATGATTCAGAACCTGCTCAAATTCGGTATGATATTCGTCCAGCTCAAGAGGTTCTCTTTGTTCTACTTCCCCATATTCCCTCTCAAGCCAATCATCATTATTGTAGGGTATGAGCAGAGGGTGTTGGGTATTGATCTCTCGAATCACGCTATTTCTTTGATCTTCAGAAGAACTAATACAACCGACGTAGATATCGTTAGTCCAGACGCGGTAATTCTTTACATAAGCCCGCTTAAAACGCTCTGACCATGCAATTTCAAACTCCACCGCTCCAGATTCGGTACTGCCACCAAAGTCATTCATCAAAACATAGCTGACGCTTTGAACATGGTTTGTCATTTCGTCGACATTAGCACCATAGTAGACAAACGGCGTTTTATCCGGCGAATAATCCAGTCGAATTCTAATTGTATTTTTTAGATCTTGGCCATAAACAAGTGCACGAAAACCACCTATCGTTTTATTACCCAAGGAATCTAGCTTTTGGGGATTACAATGGCCATGTTTCAAAATTTGCTGCACATAAGCGAGTGCCATTAGCACAGAGCTCTTACCGACACTATTCGGTCCAAATAAAAGTGTCACTGGTGCAATATCGATTGTTTGAGTGTGTTTAAACGAGCGGAAGTTCGTCAGTGATATTTTAGTTATTCTCATTTTACTGATTCCAATTTTGATCCAATAACCACCGATTGATCACCAAAGTGAACATTCAGTTCTTCGATGACAGAACCTGTCATCATATTGTAATGGCCACGCTGACCCGCTTTATTAAAAATGGTGCGAAATACACGAAGATACGCTTCATTAGTTTGCTCACCATGATTAATATAAAGATCGTCATGAATCGAGTGAGAACCATCGTTAACCCAGGAAAAAAGAGACTGACAAATCAACTTGTCACGCCCTTCGAATAAGGAGCAGATTTCGTCTTTGCTCATTCCGCCCCACATAGTGAAGTAGTTTTCAAGTATTCGGCGTAATGTATTTTGAAGGCTGATACTGGAAATATTTTCTGATTTCACATCTTCCCATAGCAGTTCATAGGCTGATCGGATTGGATTTTTGTCACAGCGCTCAACAACCGAACCATTTTGTAATTTTTTTACCAGCCAGAAACTTTCCTCACTGAGTACACCATCAGAGGACCTTCTTCTATTGAAACTTATCTCTTTGTGAAAATAGATATTATGTGTCAGTATAAATATCTGTTTTATATTTGAATTCTGGCTTGCCGCCTCTTCCATCAACTCTTTAATAAGGCTACTGACAATGTAAAGAATATCGCTATCTAACGAAGATATTGGGTCATCAAAAACGACCACCCGATTCGCTGTGATTCCTGAAGAGGATTGGGATCCTTTAATTAGATAGTAAAAATACAAAAAGGTGATAAATGTTTTTTCACCTTCACTCAGTGAACCACTAGCATCTTCACCATTCGCGCGGATTATTCGATAGTGACGACCTTCATCGGTTTGACCGACCGAGAAGGAATTAAAACCGAATTTCAGTAGCAGGTCATTAATAGCTGTAATAGTTGGTAGAATAGATGTTGTTTGCCTTTCTAACTCTTTAATTTGATCTTTCAGACTGTTGATCTGAGTATTTTTATCTGTCAGCGACTTCTCCATGCCATTAATGGTGCTTGTATAGCGGTTTTTATTTTGCTGATACAGAAGCAAGTCATCTGCTAATTCATTTAATACATAGCGCCAGACTTGTGAAGTTAATGTCTGCTTCTCATTGGCAATATTATCCACGGTTTGGTTATGACGTGTTGTTGCTTCATTGGCTTCTATTACTAAGTTTTGCAGCTGGGAAATCAGAGGTTGGACTGACTCCATTTCCACTTTTCGACTTGGTTCATTGATCTTATTTGTCAATTTAGTTTGATTGGATTTCAGACGTTCAACAAGAGTCAAGGCTGTTGTATTAAATAGATCAACATTCAGGAATGGGTTATTAATGTCCGCATTGCGTTGTATGGATGCTGTCAGTTGATCGCTAGCCATTTGGTAGCCTGCTTGCAATTCTCTTAGCAATTGGATGTCGTTGTCATAGGCTTCGCTAAAGAATGCCGCAAGATTGTTAGAGATATTATCGTCCGTAGGCTGTTGGCAGAAAGGACATGTCTCAGGATTCTGTTCGTGATACTTACGGCCTTGCTTTACCCAGTCGCTGTTATCCAAATAGTTTATGAGAGCTGCGATATCAACATCTTGATTACCGATAATCACTTTTTGCAGTAATGCATTTATCTCGATAGCGATAAGATCGTCGGCTAGCATATTTCCAAGTACCGTTGCACGCTCAATGTTTCTTGAAAAAACAGTTTGTGCTCTGAGTTTCAGAACTTCCAGAGTGAGCAAATCAGCCGTATTTGATGTGTGCTCACTTAACACGCGGCTTTTAAAATTTTCGGAATTATTTCTTACGCCAGAAAATGCAGCCTGAAAGTAGGTGTCATGAAGTTGTTTCTGCTTCCAACACTTTTCCCGCAGTACAGGTTCGAGGTCTTGAAGCTCTTTACGTTTGCCTATTTGTTCTTCTGAACCATCCAATTGGATATTTATACTTGATATTTGATCATTTATCTTAGTTATTTCAGGCTGTAAACGAGCGATTTCTTTTTCGGCTTCAACCTGATTCTCACCTAAGGTAAAAACACCCTGCAGGGGGCCGTCCTGATTAAAGTTTCGATCGACGAAATCCCGGTTATACACCATCCGTTCAAGCTCTGTTCCACCATGCCATACTAATGGACAATGATTGTGCCCTTGCTGTTGGGCAATAACACGGCTTATGGTTGTTTTACCTGTACCATTCGCACCAAAAATGTAATTGATACGACGAAGATCAGTGAGTCTTGTCGGATTCAGATAGGTAGCTATAGGTGCATTTATTTGGATTTCGTTTAGCATACTCTCTCCTTAGAGTCGGCCTGAAAAAGCTTGCTGATTGAGAGAAGCAAACAAATCTGATTGATCGTTCACAAATTTCTCAACTCTATTTTTTAGCAAAGCCCCATTCCTACATATATTCTGAAACTGTCTCTGCTTCTCTATAGGAGGCAAAATGATATTTAATTTTTTCAGATTTGCTTGTGAAATATTTGGCATAGATCCTGCTGCACCAGATGCTAGAGATTGCACTTTAGACCTCATGGACCTATTTGAAAGTAATTTCCATAAAAAATACTTATCAACGCGATTGTTAGTATTGAGCCTAAAAATTAAATCAGGCAATAATAATTTACTTCTGGTATCTTCGACTAATGCAACAGCCGCTACCAATTCATAAGTATTTTTTCTGGTAAAGAGTAAATCATTCTTCTTAACTTCATATCTCGGATCTGGAACAAAATCAGGGAGTACTGCTTTATTTTCACCAGCGAGGTAATTACATTTTGTTACCGCTCCCAATTTCAGTACTCCCCACTCATCTTGCGCTGCCCGTCTGGTTTCACATCTAGGACTTTTTCCGCTCTCAATTGATTCGAGAACATCCCCCAAACTTACTATCATCCATCCTTTCGAATTGGTCACCGGATTACCAAACATATCCAAAAATACAGCGTGAAGTAATTCGTCGGTGATCCTGAGAACTTGCTGGCGTTTATGACGTATTGCATCAGCCTTGTCTAGAATGTCGGCGATGCGTTTTTGCTGGGTTAGCGATGGAAGAGGAATCTCTAATGATTCAAAATTGCTTTTATTTATAATTGCTATCGTTGTCGATGAAGCCAAAGACTCCATAATCGGTTTTAATCGAGAGAGGCAGTAGTATCCATATTTTGGATAAACTTTATCTTTATCGAAAATAACAGAGTTAATTTGCTGGTTTGTCGCTACTTCTCGTGCAGCAATCGCAAGCTTCCCTAAAGAGCCGATACAACAAACCATAACAGCATCTCTTGGAACAAGCTTTAACTTCGAAGCGCCCTTTTCAGTAATAGTTTGGGGGCTATCACTCACATAAATGCTGCCGCTCAGTTCTGAGGGAGTTATGAATGGAATTTCTCCACCAAAGTTATCATCCTCCAATTTTGAAGGTGTTTTACCTGTTATAACTTTAGCGACATCTTTGATAGCAACTAATGGCCAACTCATAGCATCTCCTCCAAATCATTCAGATCAGCCATAATCTCGCTTTCCAGAACTTTCAGCTTTTTAATAATAGTTTTCGGGTCCTCAAAAAATTCTTCTTCATACACCACTTTCTTGTAGCGGTTTATAGATAGGTCGAATTTATTGGCGACAATATCTTTTGCATCTACAACAAAGGCTTTCTGGGTTTTGTCCCCAAACGCGTTGTTGATCTCTCCCGCTGAAGCATTCTTCTGTACCAAAGAACAATATTGCTTCCACTTAGTGATGGCATCGGGCAGGTCGTTACTGCCTTCTCCTTTTAGCGGGGTTCGCTTATCATCCAATGAATAACCGTCGGCTTGCAGATCATAGAACCACACATGCTCTGTGCTGCCACCTTTGGTAAACATCAAAATGGCGGTGCTTACACCGGCATAAGGTTTAAACACACCACTAGGTAGGCTCACGATACCTTCAAGTTGATTATTTTCTATCAACTCCTGGCGCAGTTGCTGGTGGGCTTTGGACGAACCGAATAAAACCCCATCGGGCACGATCACCGCGGCACGACCACCGAGCTTAAGTGCTCGCAGAATATGGGCAACAAATAGTAACTCTGTCTTTTTAGTTTTAACTAAACCTAACACATCAGGATTAGTGTTACTCTCGTCCAGACTTCCTTTGAATGGCGGGTTAGCGAGGATGACATCGAAGAAGTTTTCTTCCTGCTGTGGGAAGTTTTCTTTAATGGATTTACTGAGGCTGTCCTGATAGAGAATCTTGGCTCCATTCACCCCGTGTAAAGCCATGTTCATACTGCTGACACGCAGCATTGTTGTGTCGAAATCGAAGCCCCAGAACATGTGTTTGTTGATATGATTGCGGTAAGGCTCTAACAGGTCGCCAGAGTAATGTTTGTTACCTTCCTCGTCTTCAAAAATACCAGCTTTACTGGAATGCACACGGTTTAGGTATTCCATGGTGCGAGTGAGGAATCCGGCGGTGCCACAAGCCGGGTCGCAAATAGTTTCAGTAGGCTGGGGAGCAGCCAGTTCGATCATGGCGTCGATAATATGTCGTGGGGTGCGGAACTGGCCATTGATACCGGCGGTGGTAAGTTTGCTGAGTAGATATTCATAAATATCGCCTTTGACGTCGCTGTTGGTCAGAGGTAGTCCATCCACCATCTCCACAGCGCTGACCAGTACCGATTCATTTTTGATTTCAAGATCGGCATCCTGCATATATACACCGATATGACCCAAGGCTTCGATAGCGCTACCTTCATTGCCCAAACCATCATGCTCGTCGGACTTCTTGCCGAGTTTTGCGAAGTAAGGGAAAACATTTTGCTTTAGGTGCTTGTGCAGTTCTTTACCATAAATGTTTTTAAAATTTTTCCAGCGTAGTAGTTGCCCTGCAGGTGTGGTGGGGAATAGTCGGTCAAAATTTTTGCCCGTGCGGTTCGCTTTGCGCTCAGCCATGTCCTCTTGCATATCGAGCATACGGGCAAACATCAGGTAGCTGATCTGCTCTATAACTGTTAGAGGGTTGGTGATACCACCAGTCCAGAATTTTTCCCAAAGTTTGTCGATATCGTTACGTATTTGGCCAGTTAGCATGTTTTTCTCTGTTCATTAAAAAGTGTCAGATAAGCTGCTTCGCCACTTATCCAATCAAAAATACTTAATCCGAATAACGTTACATTTATCGTTTTCATTCGTTAACTAAATTACGGGAATCTTCCTGCTTCAAAAAAGGCCCCAACACAGCTATCAGCTCGCCAACGTCATCGGGGGGAAATATGCCGTCAACGCCCTCGTGCGAAACTGAAACGAAAGGCTTGTCATATAGAGTGTCGATCACTATAGAACCGTGCTGGGCGATGTAATTTTTCAGTAAGTTCATGAAGCTCACCTGCTTTGCTGTAAGTGTAGGATGGGTGTGCAAAAAGCCTTTAAAGTGGTCTTCGATGGCTTGAGGGTCCAATCCTATTATTTCACGCAGAGTTAGGTACAGTTGGTTAGCTGTGCGACCGTAGAATTCATTGAGAACTTCCAAACTCACACCGGGATTGCTGGTGAGAATGGTAGAGGTCAAAGTTTTCAGTTCTTGCTCGGTAATAGATTCGCCTTTGTGGATTTTCTGCAAAGTAGGATTGTTCGAGATCATTTGATCCAGAATATTTTTGAGTCTGCGGCGGTAGAGCATCGCCTCGTTGGCACCTGCGATTATTATCTCGCGGTCTTTAGCATGTAAGCCAGAGTCACTTGTTTTTGTTGTTGGCATGGAGTACACACCGCCACTATTAGTTTGTCGATATTTCATAATGCCGCGCAGTTCTCTGCGAGCCTCTTCCAACTTATCAATAGTGGTGTTTCGCCAGAAGTCTGCACTGCGCACTTCCGCTATGATGGCATCTTTATGGCGTACGGTCTGAATGTTAACCGCCAGTGTATCAAGCTCAGTTAACAGTTGAGCTCGACCATCGTCAAAACCGCTTGCTTGCTCCACCAGGTTACGCTCTATGATGGCTATGAGCTTATCCAGTTGAATAGCGTGTTTGTCGCGTAACACACGGGCTGACATTAATGGAGCGATATTATTGACCAGCAAATGTTGGGTTTTAGCATCAAAGCGCTTTAATAAATCGGTTTGCTGTAACTGGTGTACAACCCGCAATTCACGTTTTACTGCAATACTGGTATCAGGCAAGTCGTTAATATCTGCACGCAATAACTCAATAGCGGCATCAAAGGCGGCAGCATGATTTTGTCGTAAGGCTGCCTGTGCAAGTTCAAACCGGGCTTCGAATGTGGTTTGCAGTAAGGACTTGCCACCGGTGTCTTCAGGCTCTTGGTATTCTTCTTCAAAGAAATCGAAGTTGCCATAATGGTCAAAAATCAGAAATTCAGTTTTGTGCTTGCCTGGCCCGAAAAGATCAGGCCTCAGGCGCGTGCCTCGGCCAATCATCTGCCAGAACTTTACCCAACTTTTAACAGGCTTGGCAAATACCAGGTTAACCACTTCGGGTACATCGATGCCCGTATCGAGCATGTCGACCGAAATAGCGATTCGAAATTCATTGTCTGCCTTTTTGAATTCCTTGATTAGGCTTCCGACATGGGGAATGTCATTGTGGATGACCTTGCATACTTTGGTACCGTACTGCGGGTACAACTCGCAGAAGATTTTTTCAAGGTGCTCAGCGTGTTCCTGACGTTGGGCAAAGATGATGGTTTTACCGATTAGAGAACCGGTTTCATCTTTAATGCCATTGTTGATCAGATTTTCCAGAATAATGCGGTCAGTATCTTCACTGAAGATCTTGCGGCCAATGTCTTTACCCGCAATGGTGGTGTTCCGGGCTTCTTCCTTACCTAAGTCTTCTTCGAGTTGGAATTTCTGTGTTTCAGTAAGGTCATTGTAGTGAATACCATCACGCAGAAAGTCGGTTGTAAGATCTTTTACCCGAAACGGTACCAAATATGATGGCTCATTGTTAATCGCTGCGTCCAGCCCAAATTCAAATGTAGGGTCAGTAGTTTCGCAGTCGAATATATCAAACGTATTGCGACTGATAAATTTCACGGGAGTCGCTGTCAGGCCCACTTGAAGGGCATCGAAGTATTCAAACAGGTCGCGGTATTTGTTGTAGATCGTGCGATGAGACTCATCAGCAATGATCAGATCAAAGAAGCCCACATCCAATTGAGCGAAACGGTTCATCATGCCGGGATAAGTAGCAATATAGATACGTGCACTTTGATCAATCTTATTGGTTTCACCGATCACACATCGCGGCTCAGATGGTAGATTTTGCTTAAACGCATCATCGGCCTGCACCCGCAACTCTTTGCGGTCACACAAAAAAAGAGCACGTTTGGCCCAACCAGTGCGAAGCAGTAATTCAGCTAGTGCAATGGCAACGCGGGTTTTTCCTGTACCGGTTGCCTGAATAATCAATGCCTTGCGGCGCTGATTTTGGAAATGGGCCGCAACTGTTTTGATGGCTTCAATCTGGTAAGGGCGATCAGCAATACTAAGTTCTGGGTTGAATTTTTCCAATTCAGCGGCACGGTAATGGCGTTGATAGATCAGATAGTCCAGGCTGTCTTTACTGTAGAAGCCATACACCGGACGATAGGTATTGTATTGGTGATCGTCCCAAATGAAAGTTTCGTAGCCGTTGGAATAAAAAATTACCGGGCGCTGATAACCCATATGCTCAAAGGCATCGGCATAAAAGCGAGCCTGCTCACGACCTGCTTGAAGATTAGTATTACCAGATTTTTTCGCTTCGATAACGGCCAGCGGCTGACCGTTATCGCCCCATAGAACATAATCCACCCGGCCTTTACCTGAGGGATTGTTGGGAAAGAGAACTTCAAATTCCTGACCAACCTGATCGGGGTTCTTAGTATCCCAACCGGCTTGCAACAGCATGGCATCGACCAACAATGCACGGGTTTTAGCTTCGTTCCATTGCAGGCTATCAGCCACTTTTTGGCTCTGTTGCTGGCGTTTATGTTGATCGGACTTGACGATAGGCTCAAGCTTATCGATATTTCGAGTTCGTTCAAGCTCCACCTGTGCCATCACTCTTTCGAGCTCTTCCTGCTGTTTTTGCAGTTCTTTTTCGTAACTAGAAACTGATTTTTGAAGTTGATTCAGAGTTGCCGTTGGGTCTTTTACATCGACAAAAGAGGGAATTTGATCCTTTTTTTTGTTGTAGTACTTAATTCCCATGTACATGGCCAACTGATGTGCAGTCTCCAGTGCCATTTGTGCATTACGTATTTCGCCTTCGGCTCCGTGCGCTGTATCGTTACCTTGTATACGCAAAAAATTGATCTGATGAACCAGCGATTTGCTGACGCAGTCTTTAAAAACCGGGCTCTTGATCAGCTCATAGAAGCTGGATTGTGGCATGCGTGGCAGCAGTTCGTGCTTGTAAATAGCCTTGGTCAGTTCTTCAGCAAAACTACGCAGGCGGGTGAGGGCGCTGCCTGGATCAACATGCAGTACCGCTTCGGCCAGACCACCGAGGTTGGCGAGCAAATCATTCTCAGGTCGTAAGAATTCAAAGTTAAATGATTTCATAATAATTTTATACCCCAACCGGCCCACGTCCCACATAAGCAAGTTTCAGCAATGACCGTGCCAACATTATGTAATTACTGGAAAATACTGTTTTTTCCCATCCAATTGTTCAGCGTCTGGTAGTTTTTCAGCCCGGGTAGCTTTGCTGCCTTGGTTTTTTTCTGGCCGCTATCCAACGCCCCGAGTTCAATCTTAGATGTCGTTTCCTTGTACATTAAAGTTACGCTATTACGGCTAAGACCGGTTTGACGCAAAACGTCAGAGATCTTCATTTTTCACTCTCCCATCCTGCGAGCGAGATGGCAACGTATCATGGTCGGGCTCTACGATGGATTCAATTGAGCCAGATAATAACCCTTAAATATGAGAAAAATTAAAGATAAAGAGAAATATTTTTTGCGTAATGATGATTAGCTGCTGACTAAACTATCAAGTTTTAACAACAAGCTAGGTCAAAGAAGATACCGTGCAGAGAGCCCCCCTCATCGAGGGGAGCACTTTTCATCGAGTTTTAGCTAACCGACTAACCTGAGACCTTTTACTCCACGATCAACTACATTTCCACGATCCGCATTTATCACAAAATCAGCCCACCATTGCATCATCGGACGACGTTGCTCAAGATAATCGCTACGATTATAGGCACGACGTACCTCATTTTTGTCTACATGAGCCAATGCTGCTTCAATGACATCAGGTGAAAATCCTTCCTCATTGAGTGCCGTACTGGCGATAGAACGCAAGCCGTGTGAAACAAGTACACCTCCTAAGCCTGCACGCTTGAGGGCTGCATTCACTGTCTGACTGTTCATCGGCTGGGTTGGTTTGATGCGACTGGGAAAGATAAACTCTCGGTCACCACTGAGTGACTTCATCATTTCCAGAATAGAGAGAGCCTCATCGGATAGTGGAACCGTATGGTCCCGGTTCATCTTCATTCGGGTTGCAGGAATTTTCCATTCGCTAGCATTGAAATCGATCTCATCCCATCGAGCCTCTGCAGCTTCGGCAGGGCGGGTAATGGTCAGAAGCTGCCACATGAACAGACACCGCGTGGACACACTGATACTTGCCGTGCGCATAGTCTGCATTAATTGTGGAAGTTGATCCGGGCGGATACTAGGCATGTTTTTCTTCTGCGGTTTCTCGAATGCTTTCCCGATGTTTACGCTGGGAACCGCATCAATCAGGCCCGTGTTCTGCGCATAAATCATGACTTCGTTAATTCGCTGACAAAGGCGTCGGACGGTCTCTAATGCACCTCTGGCCTGAACCGGCTGAACTGCTTTAACCAGAGTATGAGCCTTAATCTCAGTGACGCTGATATCACCGATTGCTGGGAAAACATCTCTCTCAAGCGAGCGCCAGATATCGTCGGCATAGTCCTCTGTTACGCTGGCTTTCTTCACATTCCACCAACGCTCGGCAACTAACAGGAAAGTGTTGGTTTTGGCCTCTTGAGAATTTCTCACCTGTTCTTTCTGATGTTCCAGAGGATCAATGTCTTTCGCCAATAAAACTTGAGATTCGGCTCTGAGTTTACGTGCATCAGAAAGTGAGACGGCAGGGTAGGCACCGAAGCTCTGTTTGGTTCGTTGTTTGGTCAGAGGCCGATAGTAACGGAACTGCCAGAGCTTACTACCGCTGGACTTGATTAACAGAGTAAGCCCGTCACCATCATACAGCTGGTAATCGGCATCTTTAGGTTTGGCGGCTCTGATTTCCGTATCGGTTAACGGCTTGGTTTTTCTTGCCATGGGGAGTCTCCCTGCGTTTAGGCCCAACGAAAACAATAAAGCTTTTCGTTGGGCCTATCAATGGGCCTAAAAGGTTCGGATTTAATTAGTTCTCTTCGGACTTCGCGGGACAAATTGAGGGCACAAAAAAGCCCGCAGGGCTTGCGCCGTGCGGGCTCTTAGGACTTCATCGGATGACTCTGGTAATCACCGATGGAGAATTTTGGTGGAGCTGGCGGGAGTTGAACCCGCGTCCGAAATTTCTACATCCTCGGTACTACATGCTTAGTTTGTCTTTACATTCGCACGCCAGCTGCGAACAAACACGCCACTAACGTACTAGCCTGATTAGTTTTAACGCTTCAACCCCAGGCAGGGCTTCCACGCGATCTCTTTTGGGTTTGACCTCTCTTGAATCCCCGTCTTAAGAGCGGAAGCTAGGGAGAGAGGGCTCAGAGCAGGTTATTAAGCTGCTAAAGCGTAGTTTTCGTCGTTTGCGACTATTTTTTTGCGGCTTTTTACGAGGCAAACCGCCCCTCGGCATGCACCTTGGGTTTCGCAAATCCCGTCGAATCCAGAATCAGCCCCAATAGTGTTGAACTGAGTATACCAGATTTTAGATCCTGGATACCAGCCCGGAACGCTAACTTATTGAATAGTACAATAAGTGCGCAGAATCAACGTCCTGCGTTTTTCATAATACGTGCTTTGTCGAGCTGCCATTCGCGCTCTTTCAGATCGGTACGTTTGTCGTGCTGTTTTTTACCTTTCGCGACGCCAACTTTCACTTTGCACCAGGCATTTTTCCAGTACAGCGACAGGGCAACCACGGTGAAGCCTTCACGGTTAATGCGCCCATAAAGGGACTCCAGTTCACGCTTGTTCAGCAGCAGCTTACGGGTACGCGTTGGGTCACACACGTAGTGTGACGAGGCGACGGTCAGCGGCGTGAAGTTGGCACCGAACAGGAAGGCTTCGCCATCTTTCAGGATCACGTAGCTATCACCGATGTTGGCTTTCCCGGCGCGCAGCGATTTTACTTCCCAGCCCTGCAATGCAAGGCCAGCTTCGAATTCTTCTTCAATAAAATACTCGTGGCGAGCACGCTTGTTGAGCGCAATGGTCGCCGAGCCTGGTTTATGTGCTTTTTTCTTCGTCATAAGTATCGTAAAGCCATCGGTAATCTGATTTCAAAAAGTCACCTCATTGCGTCCTGTGAGGTCTAACGCGCTATATTAGCACGAGATGAGGCTTAGCGTTTTTTTAACAGGTGATAAATGTTATTATTTGTCGGTTGTGTGACCATGGGAAATGCTATGCCTCAGATTAGCCGTACTGCGCTTGTTCCATACAGCGCGGAACAAATGTATCAGTTAGTGAACGACGTTCAGTCTTATCCAGAGTTTATTCCGGGATGTACCGGGAGCCGAGTGCTGGAGTCTGGCCCGACGCAGATGACGGCGGCGGTCGATGTCTCCAAAGCGGGGATCAGCAAGACGTTCACCACCCGCAATACGCTGACGAGCAATCAGAGTATTTTGATGCATCTGGTAGATGGTCCTTTTAAAACCCTGATGGGGGGCTGGAAGTTTACCCCCCTCAGCGCTGATGCCTGTCGCATCGAGTTCCAGCTGGACTTTGAGTTTACCAATAAACTGATTGAGCTGGCGTTTGGCCGCATCTTTAAAGAGCTGGCCTCGAATATGGTTCAGGCGTTCACGACCCGCGCCAAAGAGGTTTACAGTGTCGCATAAGATAGCTGTCGAGGTGGTGTATGCGCTGCCGGAGAAGCAATATCTGCAGCGTGTGATGCTGGAAGAAGGTGCGACCGTTGAGGCGGCTATTCGCGCTTCTGGCATCCTTGAGCTTCGTCGTGACATCGACCTGGCGAAAAATAAAGTCGGCATTTACAGCCGTCCGGTCAAACTGGCTGATGTGGTGAATGAGGGTGACAGGGTCGAAATTTATCGCCCGCTGATTGCCGACCCGAAAGAGCTGCGTCGCCAGCGTGCGGAGAAATCGGGTAAGTAGTTCGCTCCTCACCTTAAGCCTGTTCTCAAAGGGGCGAGGGTGATGAAGGAAGACAAAAAAGGTGCTCATTGAGCACCTTTTTGCATCTCTGACACCTGATTATTTGGTCAGGGCAGGCTTGTTGTCGATGTTGGTCAACACACCGGCGCTGCTGAAGGTCAGCGTCAGCGTCTGCTGGGACGCGTCTTCATGGCCCGGCTGCTGACGGAATACATAGAACCAGGTGTTTGTGCCGAACGGATCGGACATCATTGGGGTTCCAAGTGCATAAGCGACCTGCTGTTGTGTCATCCCCACACGGATTTTGGACACATCGTTAGGGGTAAGGTAGTTCCCCTGGTTGATGTCAGGACGGTAAACCACTTTCTCCAGAGTGGAACAGCCTGCGGTCAACATCAGAAGAACCGCTGCGGCAGCGGTCAGCATTTTACAACGCATAGTGATTTGATTCCTTTTCGGGCCCGAGCAGAACGCGGCTCATATGTTATATGCCGATGATAATAGACCTTGCCCCACTTTGAAACCGGTCTGGCGGCGTTTTTGTTGTTCTCTATGACCCTGAGATCCCGAAAAAGTTTATGCCGCCAGCAGTTCTTTCGCGTTCGCGAGCGTATTTCGCGTGACTTCACTGCCGCCCAGCAGGCGTGCCAGCTCCTGCAGACGTGCGCGTTTATCCAGTGGCTTCATGTGCGTTTCCGTCATTTCACCGTCAGTTTCTTTGCTGACGATAAAGTGATGATGACCACACCCGGCCACCTGCGGCAGGTGGGTAACACACATGACCTGCGTTGATTCACCCAACTGGCGCAACAGTTTGCCGACGACTGCCGCTGTTGGGCCGCTGATCCCCACATCCACTTCATCGAAAATCAGCGCCGGGGTTTCCATTTTACGTGCGGTAATCACCTGAATCGCCAGCGCGATACGCGACAGTTCACCGCCGGAAGCCACTTTAGAGATGGGCTGCAACGGCTGCCCCGGGTTGGTGGTGACGCGGAATTCGATACGGTCCGCACCTTCCGCCGTCAGATGGTTCTCTTCGAAACGGACATCGATGGTGAATACGCCGTGCGGCATCGCCAGCGTGTGCATGCTGTCGGTGATGTGCTGACTCAGTTCCTGGGCGTAATGTTGACGGATCTCATGCAGCTGTTTCGCCGTCGTCAGCGCCTGTTCATGGTGCAGGTTCACCGCCAGTGACAGGGTTTCCAGCGAGTCAGCCTGATCGTCAAGCTGCTGCTGTTCATCAAGCAGGGACTGATAATAGCCAGGCAGCTCTTCTGGCATAACGTGGTGCTTGCGCGCCAGCGAGATCTGACGGGAGATGCGTTGCTCCAGCTCAAACAGACGGTTCGGGTCGAGATCCAGACGTTCACAGTAGTGGCGAAGTTCGTCACTGGCTTCTGAAATCTGAATCGCGGCCTCTTCCAGCATATCCAGTACGCCAGAGAGTTTGCTGTCCATGCCGGCCAGCTCGGTGATGAGCTGACGAACATTATACAGCTGGCTCTGCAGGTTCACGTCTTCACCGTCAGCCAGCATGTTAAGGGCATTCTGGCTGGTTGAGAGCAGGTGACCGCTGTTAGCCAGGCGCTTGTACTCTTCGTCGATAAGCTCAAATTCACCCGCCTGCGGGCTAAATTCGTTGAGTTCTTTAAGCTGGTATTCCAGAAGCTCAGCGCGGGCGGCACGCTCCTGGCTTTGCTGCTGGTGCTGGGCAAGCTCACGGCAGCTTTGATGCCACTGGCGATAGTGCTCCGCCATGCGCTGAGTAAGTGCGTACTCACCAGCATAGCCATCAAGCAGCGCTTTCTGCTGCTCCGGTTTAATGAGTTGCTGGTGCGCGTGCTGGCCGTGGATCTGAATGAGTAACTGGCCGAGCTCGCGAAGCTGGGAAAGCGGGACTGCAGTGCCGTTGATAAAGCCGCGGGAACGACCATCGCTGCTGATAACGCGACGAAGTAAACACTCACGTCCGTCTTCCAGCTGGTTCTCTTCCAACCAGCGCAGGGCAGCAGGGGTATCTTTCAGGGAGAAGCGAGCGCAGAGATCGGCACGGTTTGCGCCCCTGCGCACCATGTCACCTTCTGCACGGCCGCCGAGGCACAAGCCGAGGGCATCTATGGCAATGGATTTACCCGCTCCGGTTTCCCCGGTGATCGCCGTCATGCCGCTGTGGAAATCGATCTCAAGCTCACGAACTATGGCAAAGTTGCTGATGGTCAGTTGTGCCAGCATAATTGTTTTCCTGTATGAAAAACCATAACTGTGTTTTCATACAGTATAAACTGGTTTTATATACAGTAAAGTACTGGATGCAAAATCAGAACAATTTTTTTGACCAGCCAAGCTTCGAGCTTAATGTATTGAAATAGCTGTAATCTTTCGGGTGAATAAGATTCAGGTGGTAATCACACCGACGAATGAGAACATCTTCACCTTCCTGAATAGGCAGCGCAATCTGGCTGTCGCAGCTGATCTCCAGATCGTTACGGCGGTGCGAGAAACGCAGACGAATGGTGCTGCTGCTGTTGATCACCAGCGGACGCGCCGAGAGCGTGTGCGGGAACATCGGTACCAGGGTGATGGCATCCAGTGAAGGGGTGAGGATCGGACCACCCGCAGAGAGCGAGTAGGCAGTCGACCCTGTCGGCGTGGAGATAATCAGCCCGTCAGAACGCTGCGAGAAGGCGAAGATTTCGTCGATATAGACTTCGAACTCAATCATGTGCGCCACTTTGCCGGGGTGGAGCACCACTTCGTTAATCGCGGTGCTGATGCGCTTCTGGCAGTCCTGCTGACACACCTGCGCTTCCAGCAAAAAGCGTTTCTCGCTGATATAATGACCTTCCAGCACGTCGGCCAGCTGCTGCTGGGCGTTGTCCGGATCGAGGTCGGTCAGAAAGCCGAGATTGCCGCGGTTGATACCGATGACCTTGATGTCATAACGCGCGAGCGTTCGGGCCGCGCCGAGCATATTGCCGTCGCCACCGACCACCACGGCGAGATCCGCCTGCTGGCCAATTTCCGCCAGCGTGCCGGTTTTGACGCTCTTCAGCTGCAGCTCCTGGGCAATCTGCTGCTCGACCATCACTTCATAGCCTTTGCTACACAGCCAGCGATACAACATTTCATGTGTCGTCAATGCGGTAGGGTGACGCGGATGCCCGACGATCCCAATACACCTGAAATGATTATTCATTTTCTGGAGGTCCTTGTGCCTGATGAATGATGACAATCTGTCTTGTTCCCTTGAATCCCGGAAACTGATCCCCATAATAAGCGAAGTTAGCGATATGAATGCAGAAAAACGCGGAGAAATTCATGAGTAGTAAAGAACAGAAAACGCCTGAGGGGCAAGCCCCTGAAGAAATTATCACGGAACAGCACGATGATGTTGAGGCTGTAGAGCCGGACGCATCTGCTGAGCAGGTGGACCCGCGCGATGAAAAAATTGCGAATCTGGAAGCTCAGCTGGTAGAAGCACAGAATCGCGAACGCGACAGTGTTCTGCGCATCAAGGCGGAAATGGAAAACCTGCGCCGTCGTACCGAGCAGGACGTTGAGAAGGCGCATAAATTTGCGCTGGAGAAATTCATCAACGAACTGCTGCCGGTGATTGATAGCCTGGATCGCGCACTGGAAGTGGCTGATAAAGCAAACCCGGACAACACCGCGATGATCGAAGGTATCGAACTGACGCTGAAATCCATGCTGGATGTGGTACGTAAGTTTGGCGTGGAAGTGGTTGGCGATACCAACGTTCCGCTGGATCCAAACGTACACCAGGCGATTGCGATGGTGGAATCAGAAGACGTTGAAGCCGGTAAAGTGCTTGGCGTGATGCAGAAAGGTTATACCCTGAACGGTCGTACCATTCGTGCTGCAATGGTTACCGTGGCGAAAGCGAAAGCGTAATTTGCCATCTGTAGTGCCGGGTGGCGGCTTGCGCCGTACCCGGCCTACTCTCTACTCAGCAATACTTTCCCGAATCGGTTTTACCGGCAGGACTTTCACCTGCTTAATCATATTGTCCTGCACGTCCAGGATATCAATATCGTATTGCTCAATGCGCACCCGCGTGCCCGCCGCCGGGATCTCTTCCAGTGCTTCCAGAATCATCCCGTTTATGGTGCGCGCTTCATCTTCCGGTAAATGCCAGTTAAAGGCTTTATTGAGTTCGCGAATGTTCGCGCTACCGTCGATCAGCACCGAGCCGTCGTTTTGCGGGGTGACTTCTTCCGCAAGGGAAGGGGACATTGAGGTGGTAAAGTCCCCGACAATCTCTTCCAGAATATCTTCAACCGTCACCAGCCCCTGGATATCCCCGTACTCATTGACCACCAGGCCGACCTTCTTCTTGTTACGCTGGAACTTCACCAGCTGGGTGCTGAGCGGCGTTCCTTCCGGCACGTAATAAATTTCGTCGGCGGCGCGGAGCATCACCTCTTTGGTGAACTCTTTTTTCTCGGTCATAAGACGATAAGCTTCACGCACGCGCAGCATGCTGATGGCATCGTCCAGAGAGTCGCGGTACAGCACGATACGCCCGTGCGGGGAGTGGGTCAGCTGGCGGACGATGGCTTTCCAGTCGTCATTGATATCAATGCCGACGATCTCGTTACGCGGCACCATGATGTCGTTAACGCTGACCTTTTCCAGATCCAGTACCGACAGCAGCATGTCCTGATTACGCCGGGAGATCTGCGAGCGCGATTCATGCACGATGGTGCGCAGCTCTTCTTTGCTGAGCGCGCTGCTGATGGTGACGTCTGCTTTGATACCGATCATCCGCATCAGGACACGCGTCACCATGTTCAGTAACCAGACCAGCGGCATCATCAGGATCAGCAGTGGCGCGAGCAGGAAGCTGCTGGGGTAGGCCACTTTTTCCGGGTAGAGCGCGGCGATGGTTTTAGGCAACACTTCTGCAAACACCAGCACTACAAACGTCAGCACACCGGTGGCAATGGCGACGCCGGCGTTGCCGTACAGGCGCATCCCAACGATGGTACCGAGCGCAGAGGCAAGAATGTTGACGAGGTTGTTACCGATAAGCACCAGACTGATCAGACGATCCGGTTGACGCAGCAGTTTTTCGACGCGACGGGCGGCACGGTTACCCTGCTTAGCACGATGACGTAACCGGTAGCGGTTTAAGGTCATCATGCCGGTTTCCGAGCCGGAGAAATAGGCGGAGATGACCACCATGACGATCAGGGTAATGATCAGCGTGGTGGTAGAGATGTGTTCCAGGGGGAACTCCTTTGTTACTTAGCCAGCAAATTGCTGTATGAAGCGGCTGCCAAAATAGGCAAGGGTGAGAATGCCCGCGCCCGCGACGTTGAACCAGACCACGCGACGACCGCGCCAGCCTTCATGATAATGGCCCCATAACAGGACAATATAGACAAACCACGCGATGATGGAGAGGACCGCTTTATCGATATTCTCTACGCTGAACAGGTTCTTCATATAAAACAAGCCCGTGCACAGCGTTAACGTCAGCAGCACGACACCGACCTGCGTGATGTGGAACATCTTACGCTCAATCACCATCAGCGGCGGCATCTCATGGTTAAAGGCCAGCTTTTTGTTTTTCAGCTGGTAGTCAATCCAGGCGAGCTGCATGGCATAGAGCGCGGCGATAATGAGCGTTGCATAAGCGAAGAGTGACAGGCCGATATGCACCAGCATTCCCGGCGTCGCTTCCAGATGCGTAATAAACTCATTGGGCATAAACGTGGCCAGGGCCAGGTTGATCAGCGCGAAGGCATACACAATCGGCAGTAGCAGCCAGCCACGGTTTTTAGAGGCGACAATGGTCATCACCGTACAGATCATCAGGCTGACCAGCGAGCCGACGTTGAGCACGCTCAGGTTCTGTACGCTGCCATCGCCGGGGATAATGCGCGATTCCAGCGCGAACGCATGGCTTATCAGTGCGATCACCGCCGAAAGAATAGCCATGCGTCGCCAGCCGCTGTTTTTTTGCAGCAGTCCAGGAATGATCAGCGCGAGGCTGACAGAGTAGGCAACAAGGGCGATCAGTGCGAAAACAGGCATATAGGCATCGACAGTTGTCTTAATAAGAAAGAGAAGCAGTATAACGTTACGTGACGCCTGCTCCAACCGTTGCATAACAACAAAGCCGCCTTCATGTTATACTCCGGCAAAATTCTGTGTATGTGTCGCTGCCAGCGACCCAACGTTTCTACTCAGGCGAGAGACAATGTTTGATAATTTAACCGATCGTTTGTCGCGCACGCTGCGCAACATCAGCGGCCGCGGACGCCTTACCGAAGACAACATCAAGGAAACGCTGCGCGAAGTGCGCATGGCGCTGCTGGAAGCAGACGTCGCGTTGCCGGTTGTTCGTGATTTTATCAACCGCGTTAAAGAGAAGGCGGTTGGTCATGAAGTTAACAAGAGCCTGACCCCGGGTCAGGAGTTCGTCAAAATCGTCCGTAACGAACTGGTTTCGGCGATGGGCGAAGAGAACCAGGTGCTTAACCTGGCGGCACAGCCACCGGCAGTTGTGCTGATGGCGGGCCTGCAGGGTGCGGGTAAAACCACCAGCGTGGGTAAGCTGGGTAAATTCCTGCGAGAAAAGCACAAGAAAAAAGTGCTGGTCGTTTCTGCGGACGTCTATCGCCCGGCGGCGATTAAACAGCTGGAAACCCTGGCGCAGCAGGTCAGCGTGGATTTCTTCCCGTCTGACGTTGCCCAGAAGCCTGTCGACATCGTTAACGCGGCGCTGAAAGAGGCGAAGCTGAAATTCTACGACGTGCTGCTGGTGGATACCGCCGGTCGTCTGCACGTTGACGAAGCGATGATGGATGAGATCAAACAGGTGCATGCCGCTATCAATCCGGTAGAGACCCTGTTTGTTGTTGACGCCATGACCGGTCAGGATGCGGCGAACACCGCGAAAGCGTTTAACGAAGCGCTGCCGTTAACCGGCGTAGTGCTGACCAAAGTGGACGGTGACGCCCGCGGTGGTGCGGCGCTTTCGATTCGTCATATCACCGGCAAGCCGATTAAATTCCTCGGTGTGGGTGAGAAAACCGAAGCGCTGGAGCCGTTCCACCCGGACCGTATCGCCTCCCGTATCCTCGGCATGGGCGACGTGCTGTCGCTTATCGAAGATATCGAGAGCAAGGTTGACCGCGCCCAGGCTGAGAAGCTGGCCAGCAAGCTGAAAAAAGGCGACGGTTTTGACCTGACCGATTTCCTTGAGCAGCTGCGTCAGATGAAAAACATGGGCGGCATGGCAAGCCTGATGGGCAAACTGCCGGGCATGGGCCAGATCCCTGACAACGTAAAAGCGCAGATGGATGACAAGGTGCTGGTGCGTATGGAGGCGATCATCAACTCGATGACCCTCAAGGAACGTGCTAACCCGGACATCATCAAAGGGTCCCGCAAACGCCGTATCGCAGCCGGTTGCGGCATGCAGGTGCAGGACGTAAACCGCCTTCTGAAACAGTTCGACGACATGCAGCGCATGATGAAGAAAATGAAGAAAGGCGGCATGGCGAAGATGATGCGTGGCATGAAGGGCATGATGCCACCAGGATTCCCTGGCCGTTAATCGCCTGGCTGTTGGCTATTTTGATGCCGGGGTGTGCCCGAAAAGCGCACCCTGGCCGTGTTTTGCAGCAGAGTTTTAACTGCTGATTGCATTTTCCCCAGAAATCAGTAAAATTTTCGGGCTTTTAATATGACACCCGGGCTCCGTTCCTCGATGGGGCCCGGTTGTTTTATTCACACAAGAGGATGTTATGGTAACTATTCGTTTAGCACGTCACGGCGCTAAAAAGCGTCCGTTCTACCAGGTTGTTGTTACTGACAGCCGTAATGCACGCAACGGTCGCTTCATTGAGCGCGTTGGTTTCTTCAACCCGATCGCTTCTGGTTCTGAAGAAGAAACCCGTCTGGATCTGGATCGTATCGCTCACTGGGTTGGCCAGGGCGCTACTGTTTCCGATCGCGTTGCTACGCTGATCAAAGCAGCAAACAAAGCAGCTTAATCTGTCACGGTGGTCATGATGAGCAATAAAGCACCTGTTGAACCGATTGTATTGGGCAAAATGGGTTCTTGCTACGGTATTCGTGGTTGGCTCAGAGTGTTTTCCTCCACTGAAGACGCTGATAGCATTTTTAATTACCAGCCCTGGTTTATCCAGAAAGCCGGTAAGTGGGAAGAGGTCGAGCTGGAAAGCTGGCGTCACCACAATCAGGACATCATCATCAAGCTGAAAGGCATTGACGATCGTGATGCCGCGAATGCACTGACTAATTGTGAAATTATCGTGGATTCGTCGCAGTTGCCGCAGCTGGAAGAGGGCGACTACTACTGGAAAGACCTTATGGGTTGCCAGGTGGTTACCACTGAAGGTTATAGCCTGGGGAAAGTCATCGACATGATGGAAACCGGGTCAAATGACGTTCTCGTCATTAGGGCAAACCTGAAAGATGCATTTGGCATCAAGGAGCGGTTGGTTCCGTTCCTCGATGGACAGGTTATCAAGAAAGTCGATCTCGCTACTCAAACGATTGAAGTAGATTGGGATCCTGGTTTTTAAATTCTCCGGATAAACGGTAAAAGACGGCGCTATGTGGATTGGCATAATTAGCCTGTTTCCTGAAATGTTCCGCGCGATTACCGATTACGGGGTAACTGGCCGGGCAGTAAAGAATGGCCTGCTGAACATCCAGAGCTGGAGTCCTCGTGACTTTACGCATGACCGGCACCGTACCGTGGACGATCGTCCTTACGGCGGCGGACCGGGGATGTTAATGATGGTGCAACCCTTACGGGACGCCATTCACACAGCAAAAGCCGCGGCAGGTGAAGGCGCGAAGGTGATTTATCTGTCACCTCAGGGACGCAAGCTTGATCAAGCGGGCGTCAGCGAACTGGCGACGAATCAAAAATTGATTCTGGTCTGTGGTCGCTACGAAGGAATAGATGAGCGCGTAATTCAAACCGAGATTGACGAAGAATGGTCTATCGGCGATTACGTACTCAGCGGTGGTGAGTTACCAGCGATGACGCTGATTGACTCCGTTGCCCGGTTCATTCCGGGTGTACTGGGCCATGAAGCTTCGGCAACGGAAGATTCCTTTGCTGATGGGTTGCTGGACTGTCCACACTATACTCGTCCTGAAGTGTTAGAAGGGATGGAAGTACCGGCAGTGTTACTGTCAGGAAACCATGCTGAGATACGTCGCTGGCGTTTGAAGCAGTCGCTGGGCCGAACCTGGCTTAGAAGACCTGAACTTCTGGAAAACCTGGCTCTGACTGAAGAGCAAGCAAAGTTGCTGGCCGAGTTCAAAAAAGAACACGCGCAACAGCAGCATGAACATGATGGGAATGCGTAATACGCTCCCGAATATCAGTTTACCCAGGATAAGAGATTAAATTATGAGCAACATTATTAAGCAACTTGAACAAGAGCAGATGAAGCAGGACGTACCTTCCTTCCGTCCAGGTGACACCGTGGAAGTGAAAGTATGGGTTGTTGAAGGTTCCAAAAAACGTCTGCAGGCATTCGAGGGCGTGGTTATCGCTATTCGTAACCGCGGTCTGCACTCTGCATTCACTGTTCGTAAAATTTCCAACGGCGAAGGCGTTGAGCGTGTCTTCCAGACTCACTCTCCGGTAGTTGACAGCATTGCTGTTAAACGTCGTGGTGCTGTACGTAAAGCTAAACTGTACTACCTGCGTGAGCGTACTGGTAAGTCTGCTCGTATTAAAGAGCGTCTGAACTAAGATTCGCTTAAGCGACATCCTGTTAAAAAGGGCTGGCCGAAAGGCTGGCCCTTTTTTATTCCATCGCACCTCTCGTATTAACCCTTTCGTCATAAATCATTTACAATGCTGGCCTCTTAACGGGAGGGAAAGTGGATAACGTACTGCATCGGCATAACTGGAAACGCGCAGCGGCTTTGACCGCGCTGTTTGCGATCCTGCTGATCGTGGTTGCGCCGCTTATCTCCATCTCGCTGCAAAAAGATCCCATGAGCGCCATGCCGGGAATGCATCATGACATGAGCATGATGTCGATGGATGAGCACCATGGCGATATGCCGCACTCGATGCCCGTCGACCATGCGGAAGCGTGTGGCTACTGTGTACTGTTAGCGCATGTGCCGGGCGTGATGCTGGCGCTGATTGTACTGCTCAGTGTCGTACTGCAAAGGAGCCGCGTTACACCGCCGCAACCGCCGGTCAGCCACTGGCACTTTTTCCCTTGGCTCTTTCCTGATACCCGCGCGCCGCCGCGGCAGTCTGCTTTTTCCCTTTAAAAAAAATCGATAACTTTTTGCCTTAAAAAGGAAAAGTATGATTACCTGCACTCCGCGCGCGGCATGGGGAAACCTGCTGCGTCGACTCCATTTCTATGTCGGGCTGTTTGTTGGCCCGTTTATCTTCTTCGCCGCGCTGACCGGTACGCTGTATGTGGCGACGCCGCAGCTGGAAAACACGCTCTACCGGCACGCGTTGCACACGGATTCGGTGGGAGAGGCACGGCCTCTGGCCGAGCAGATTGCCGTGGCGGAAAACGCCGTGGGTTCAGATCTGCGCCTGCATGCCGTTCGTCCGGGGCTGGTTGACGGTGATACTACCCGCGTGATGTTCGCTGACCCTGCGCTTGGCCCGTCGGAGAACCGCGCTATCTTTGTGGATCCCGTGAGCCTTGAGGTGCGGGGCGATATGACGGTGTACGGCACGAGTGGCATTCTGCCGTTGCGCCAGACCATCGATTATCTGCACACCTCGTTGATGCTTGGCGATGTCGGGCGTCTCTATAGCGAGCTGGCCGCCTCCTGGATGTGGGTTGCCGCGCTGGGGGGAATCGCCCTGTGGTTTTACACCCGACCAAAACGTCGGATGAACAACCGTTTCCAGAACCGCCGTCGTGTGCATGTGGCACTGGGCTGGGTGTTGCTGGGGGGAATGTTATTGTTCTCAGCGACAGGCCTGACGTGGTCTCAGTGGGCGGGCGGTAACGTGGATACACTGCGTGCCCGGATGAACTGGCTTACGCCGCAGGTCAATACTACGCTCTCCGGTGTGCCTGCCATCATGGACGAGCACGCTGAGCACCGGGGGCATCATAGCGGGATGATGATGCCCGGGATGGTGATGGATCCGACGCTTTTTGATGACGTCCTGCATACCGCCCGCACGGCGGGTATAGATGCCAGCAAGCTCGAAATCCGCCCGGCGAAAACGGCTGAACAGGCCTGGACCGTGACGGAAATCGATCGCAGCTGGCCTACTCAGGTCGACGCGGTGTCGGTCGATCCGCACTCCCTGCACATTTTGGACAGAACCCGGTTTGAAGATTTCCCGTTAATGGCAAAACTGACCCGCTGGGGCGTGGATTTCCACATGGGGATCTTGTTTGGGCTGGCCAATCAGCTGTTGCTGATCGCGTTCGGTATTGCCCTGTGCGTGCTGATCGTCTGGGGATACCGGATGTGGTGGATGCGTCGTCCGGCGCAATCGGTCGTGAACCCGGTTCAGACGCTCTGTCAGAGCTGGCTGGCGCTATCGGGCTGGGGAAGAGCCGTCACGGCGATGGTGAGTGTCCTGCTGGGGCTGGTGATGCCGGTGATGGGTGTGAGTCTGGCCCTGTTTGTGCTGGTCGACTGGCTGCGCTGGCGAGCGGCAACAGGCGTGTCGCTCGCAGAATCATCGGTTAAATAACCTTATGGCGTGCTGATAACCACCGCAACCCGGCGGTTTTCAGCGCGCCCTTTTGCAGTACTGTTGCTCGCAACAGGGTATTTTTTGCCTAACCCCTGCGTGGTGAGGTTGCTGCGCGGGATATTGGCTCCCTTCGCCCAGGCGTCGGCTACCGCATTTGCACGTTTCAATGACAGCGCTTCGTTGTAGCGCTCTTCGCCGTAGTTGTCCGTGTGACCGTCCATACGCGCGTGGTTCAGGCCGGTTGCCGCGAGGCGAGAGGCCATGGTCTTGATCTGCGTTTCACTTTCCGCACGCAGCCTGGCGTCGTTTTTATCAAACAGGATGGTATCTGACAGGCCAAGAGACCAGTCGCCGTTCAGTTCGTTAAAACCGTAAGACTTCATCGCCGCAATCTGCTCAGGAGTGAACTTGCCTTGCGGCGGTGACTGGCAACCTGCCAGCACGACTGAGGCTAATAACAACGGCGCGAAGTATCGCTTTAACATATCGTTTCCCTTCTAATTTATCGTTTTTGTACGCTGGTTTTTAACCAGGTACATATTGCGGTCGGCTTTCTCCAGTAATGCTTCCACAGAACCATTTTCCCACGCCAGAGCAAAGCCAATACTGAGTGACATTGATGCTTTTTGCCCGTTATGCAATTCGAACGGGCGGATAAACTGCTGCGATAAGGCAGCACAAAGATGTTGAACCTCAGGCTCTGAATGGACGTCGTACAGCACCATGGCAAACTCGTCGCCGCCAAGGCGGTATGACTGATGGCGCTTATCACCGAACTCGACCATTCTTCTGGCGACTTCAATCAGCACACAGTCTCCTGCCGCGTGTCCCCAGGTGTCATTAATAAACTTAAAATTATCACCGTCGAGGAAGAGCAGGGCCGAGTTTGTTTTTGCTGAGGGGTCATTCATTAATGCCGCGATGCTGTTACGAAACGCCGCACGGTTGGCAAGACCCGTCAGCGGGTCGTGCATGGCGGTGCGTAATAGCTGGGCGTTTTTCGCCTGCAGTTTAAGCTGCCACTCCTCCATTTCATCCAGAAGGCTGTTGAAGTCCTCGCCAAACTGGTGAAACTCTTCAATCCGCCCGTCTTTCACCCGTCGGGAGAAGTTACGGTTAGTGCGTACGTCATGAACGACGTCAGTAATGTTTTGCAGCGCTGTAACCATGCCGTGATGCAAGGATTGCGTAATGGTCAGTGCGACCACCGTCGCAAACAAAATACAGCCGGTGAGAACGGCAAACGACATCCAGATGAAGTGGCTTATCAGGCTGTCACGCGCGGTAAGGCGTATTTCGCCAATCGTTGAGCCGTTATGGAATACAGGCTGGGAAATCGGCTCGGGGAAAAGCCAGCGGCTGACCAGTGCGCCCAGGGTGTCGTTGTTATCCGCCGGGTTCCACGACCAGTACGCAAAGCGTTTTTTGTGCACGTTGAGGACTTCAGCCACGGCAAACTGGCCCTGTTTGCCAAGGGCGGCAAGCGTTTCATTGGCTGCCACTGAATCGTTGAACACCAGGGAGGCTTCAAGGCTGTGGCTCATGGTGGCGCCGGTTAATTCGAGATTCTTTTGTGCGTATTGCTTTAATGTCACGACGGAGGCAAAACAGAGGAGCAGCCATATTAATGTCATCGTGATGATGACGCTTATCATGCTGATTCGTCTGAGTGTTCTTTTAAACGTCGGACGTGGCGCTGAAGTGAAATCTTTATCCATGCTGCTTATTCCGTGCGAGCATTAATACATCCGGATTGACTCTCACGCCACTGCGAGTCAGCGCATCCAGATTGACGGAAAACCGGACATGGTTGCGATCAATTATCAGGCAAAAGGCGCTGCCAATAATACATTCCGGATTTTGCTCTGAGATTAATAGCAATGCTCTGCCCTGATACTGACTTATTAATTCACGTTGTTTTACGGGGGATTCCGCCCCGAAATAAATAGCATCACACGTCGCGGACAGGGCTTCCTGATCGTTACGCACAATAACGGGGGTATAAGGTAATTCGCTTTGCCCGTCCTTGCTGGTGAGTGCATGCGTGTAGTGAGAAGAAGCATAAACACAGAGTTTTGGCTGGCCGGAAAGTGACGGCCATCGGGTGTAGCTCACAATACCTGAAACGATCGAACGTACCGATTTATCGGTTTCGGTGAACGTGCCTGCCGCCGCTGCGCCCACCATAAGGAACAGCATTAGCACCAGAGTGAGTCGGAAAAAAGAGATCAAGGATAAATTTCTCACCAGAATCCGCCACTTCGCTCCGGAAATAGATGTCCTTAAGAGTTGTGGGCAGAATACCATTGTTTACCAAAGCCGTCATTATGTCAGAATTTTCCCTGCCTCGACCTAAGCTAAATCCTACACTTTGTTATATTCCGGTGAATAAAAAGAGGCTTAATTAAGTCTGCTGGAGCGCATGCTTTCATCCATGCCTTTTTGCCATGACTCGTGCAGTTTTGCTGCATTTTCAGCAGTATCGCAGCTGGCAGGAAAAGATTTGCCCGCTAATCCCCAGGCGTGGAGAAAACCTTCTTCACACACTTTCTTCTGTCCGTCTGCATATCCCCGGAGATATTCACTACGATCAACTTGTGGATCATTAAAATTATCGGCCAGCGTCTGGTTATCTTTAACCGGCAGACCATTCATGGCGTCTTCTTTACCTGCATCAAACCAGCTGGGGCTGGTCCAGTCCGGGTGGAAGGTATAAGGATTGATTTGGCAACCCGATAAAATGAGCGACAACAGCACCAGAGCAATTGAACGCATAGCCATTCTCCTTTTTTCTTCAGCATAGCCTGGTAACGGAAAGTAAGGATGTAATTTAAAGTTTACGGCTATGGCGGCTGATTTTTGCAATAAATTGGCATTCGTAAAGAAAAGTGTACGTATTTTGGATTGAAATCTTTACTTGTTATGGTATCGTTGTTTCACCTCTTCGAGGAAAACAACTATCGCAAACGAGCTTTACAGGATCGCAATCATGCAAAAAGACGCGCTGAACAACGTACATATCACTGACGAACAGATTTTGATTACTCCGGATCAACTGAAAGCGGAATTCCCGCTGAGCGTCGCGCAGGAGGCTCAAATTGAGCACTCGCGTCAGACCATTTCAGACATTATCGCTGGCCGCGATCCGCGCCTGCTGGTGGTATGTGGTCCTTGTTCTATTCACGATCCTGAAGCCGCCATTGAGTACGCTCGTCGATTTAAAACATTAGCGGAGGAGGTCAGCGATAGCCTCTATCTGGTAATGCGCGTCTATTTTGAGAAGCCACGTACCACCGTTGGCTGGAAAGGGTTGATTAACGATCCGCACATGGATGGCTCGTTTGATGTGGAAGCAGGGCTGAAAATTGCGCGTCGCCTGCTGGTGGAGCTGGTCAGCATGGGGCTGCCTCTGGCCACTGAAGCGCTGGATCCGAACAGCCCGCAGTACCTGGGCGACCTGTTTAGCTGGTCTGCCATTGGGGCACGTACCACGGAATCACAAACCCACCGCGAGATGGCGTCTGGCCTGTCGATGCCGGTTGGTTTTAAAAACGGTACCGATGGCAGCCTGGCCACCGCAATTAACGCCATGCGTGCCGCGGCAATGCCGCACCGTTTTGTTGGCATTAACCAGGCGGGGCAGGTTTGCCTCCTGCAAACGCAGGGTAATCCGGATGGTCACGTGATCCTGCGCGGTGGTAAAGCACCGAACTACAGCCCGGCAGATGTGGCACAGTGTGAAAAAGAGATGGAGCAGGCGGGACTGCGCCCGGCACTGATGGTAGATTGCAGTCATGGTAATTCGAATAAAGATTACCGTCGTCAGCCTGCGGTTGCGGAATCTGTGGTGGCACAGATAAAAGACGGCAACCGTTCTATTATCGGTCTGATGATTGAGAGCAATATTCATGAAGGCAATCAGTCATCTGAACAACCGCGCAGCGCAATGAAGCACGGCGTATCCGTCACGGATGCCTGCATCAGCTGGGAAACCACCGACGCGCTGCTGCGTGAGATCCATAAAGATGTAAGCGGCCAGCTGGCGACGCGTCTGGCTTAAGAGGGTAGTTATGGTTGCTGAATTGACCGCGTTACGCGATCAAATTGATGAAGTGGATAAGGCGTTGCTGGACCTGCTGGCGCGCCGTATGGCTCTGGTTGCCGAAGTGGGTGAGGTAAAAAGCAAATACGGCCTGCCGATTTATGTCCCGGAGCGTGAGGCATCCATGCTGGCTTCGCGGCGCAAAGAGGCCCAGGCGCTGGGCGTCTCGCCGGATCTGATTGAGGATGTCTTGCGTCGCGTAATGCGGGAATCCTATTCCAGCGAAAACGATAAGGGCTTCAAAACCCTCTGTCCGTCCCTGCGCCCGGTGGTTATTGTGGGTGGTGCGGGCCAGATGGGGCGTCTGTTTGAAAAAATGCTGACGCTTTCTGGTTATCAGGTTCGCATTCTGGAAAAAGAGGACTGGGAACACGCGCCAGCGCTGATGGCCGATGCGGGGATGGTTATCGTCAGCGTGCCTATCCACGTGACGGAGCAGATCATCGGCAAGCTTCCACCGTTGCCGAAAGATTGCATCCTGGTTGACCTTGCATCGGTCAAAAATGGCCCCCTGCAGGCGATGCTGGCGGCGCATACTGGCCCGGTGCTTGGCCTGCACCCGATGTTTGGTCCGGACAGTGGCAGCCTGGCGAAGCAGGTTGTGGTGTACTGCGATGGTCGTCAGCCGGAGGCCTATCAGTGGTTCCTGGAACAGATTCAGGTATGGGGTGCCAGGTTGCACCGGATCAGCGCGGTAGAGCACGATCAGAACATGGCGTTCATTCAGGCGCTGCGCCACTTTGCGACCTTTGCCTACGGTTTGCATCTGGCGGAAGAGAATGTGCAGCTTGAACAGCTGCTGGCGCTCTCTTCACCGATCTATCGCCTGGAACTGGCGATGGTCGGGCGTTTGTTCGCTCAGGATCCACAGCTTTACGCCGACATTATTATGTCCTCTGAGAACAACCTGGCGCTTATCAAACGTTACTACCAGCGGTTTGGTGAAGCGATCACCTTACTGGAGCATGGCGATAAACAGGCGTTTATCGACAGCTTCCGTAAAGTCGAGCACTGGTTTGGCGATTATGCGCAACGTTTTCAGAGTGAGAGCCGCACGCTTTTGCGTCAGGCAAATGACAGTCGCCAGTAATGCGATGATGTATATACTAAAAGCCAGCAATGCTGGCTTTTTTCATTTTGGGGAACTGTTATGGCCGAACCGCAGCCGCTGTTGAATTACACCGGGCATCTGCCCGAATGTCCGACGTGGAGTGCCGAAGAGCATGCGCTCTACTGGGCAGATATTCTGGAGGGGGAGATCCACCGTTATCATCTGCCCACCGCGGAACACACGGTACTCTCTTTCCATGAAGAAGTAGGCTGTTTCGCTCTGCGTGAGCGTGGCGGCTTTATCGTCGCGATGCGCAATGGCATCTGGCTTGCTGACAAGCACGGTCTGCTTCAGCGCAAGGTGTGTGATAACCCCTCTAACCCGCAACTGGCGCGTTTTAATGATGGAGGTACCGATCATCATGGACGGTTCTATGCGGGAACCTTCTGGGGGCCGGGGGATTACGACGGCGCCATGCTGATGCGTATCGATAATGACCTGACGCCGAAAGTGATCCAGTGTGATATTCACGGGCACAACGGTCTGGCATTCAGCCCGGACAAACAGTGGATGTTCACCTCTGACACGCCAAATGGCGTTATCTACCGCACGCCGCTTGATGAGCAAGGTGAGCCGGGGAAACGCGAGATATTCCGCCGCTTTAAAGAGGGGGAGGGCATACCCGACGGTGCTGCGATGGATGAAGAAGGCTGCTACTGGAGCGCAATGTTTGATGGCTGGCGTATTGCGCGCTTTTCACCGCAGGGGGAGCAACTGGAAGAGTATCGCATGCCGGTTCGTTGTCCGACGATGGTCTGCTTTGGCGGCGAGGATATGAAGACCCTGTTTATCACGACCACGCGGGAAAATATGGATGCGGATGAAGTGGCGCAGTATCCGCTCTCCGGCGCCATCTTCACCCTGCCCGTTAGCGTGGCAGGGATGAAGAAAAGCCGCTTTATCGAACGTTAAGCGGGGTCAACCGGCACGACGTTTTCGCTCGGATAGCAGCCCAGCACTTTCATTGAGCGGGTGATTTCTCCCAGTTCACGCAGGGCTTTCTGCATGGATGCAGATTCCAGGTTGGCCTGGATATCCAGATAAAACATCTCTTCCCACGGATTACCATGAATCGGGCGAGATTCCAGCTTCGTCATGATAAGGTTGTGGTTACGCAGTACCAGCAGGGCCTCAACCAGCGCACCCGCCTGCTGCCCGGTCGCCATCAGCAGCGTCGTTTTAGCCGGAACCTGCTCAGAGACATTGATGGCTTTACGGGCCAGTACCACGAAGCGGGTGATATTTTGCGTCTGGTTCGCCAGGTTGCGTTCCAGTACCTGCAGGCCATACAGCGCTCCGCCCGCCTCGCTGCCAAGCGCGGCCACCGCCGGGGAATTGGCCTGCATCACTTTTTCCATCGCCGCAGAAGTGCTTTCGGTGTACTCAATTTTCCAGTTCGGATAACGGTTGAGGAATTGACTGCACTGCTGGAACGGTTGTGGGTGACTGTACACCGTCTCGATTTGGCTCAGGTCGGTTGAGCCAGAGACCAGTACGCAGTGATCGATAGGGATGGTCATCTCGCCAACCAGCGACAGCGTAGTGTGCTGCAGAAGATCGTACACGTCGTTAATGGCGCCTGAGCTGGTGTTTTCAATCGGTACGACGGCGTAATCCGCCTGTCCGGTTTCGACCTGATTGAAAATATCAGCAAATTTTGCGCAGCCGCTTTCAATAAACTCTTCGAAATGACGTGCTGCGTACTGGCGCGCGGCAAGGTGAGAATAAGAGCCTTTAGGGCCGAGGAAGGCGACACGTGCAGAGTGCGGGTTCGTTTTATTCAGATGCTGCTGGAGTAGCGCTTGCTGGGTCAGAACGGAGTCTTCGATGATGAGCTGGAACAAACGGGTGATGTAATGGGCGTCGAGGTGGTGCGCTTTGCCAAGCTGAATCAGGTGTTCCAGCAGGTCGCGTTCACGGTCGATATCACGCACCGGCCGATGGGAGTCCAGCTTGGCTTTTCCCACTTCGATGGCGAGTGTGCGACGTTCTGCTAGCAGGGCCAGTAATTTTTCGTCCAGTGCGCTGATTTTCACTCGCAGGTCCAGTAACGGGTTTTCCGGTGTCATAGTGTTGCCTGTCTCGTTTATCGTTATTAATAAAAAAGGCCTCCCGGTGTGGGAGGCCTTGTTGTTCGTCTTCGCATTCTTTATCACACGACGAAACGCCTCCCAATCAGGGGAAGGTAAAAAAGAATGCGAAGAAAAACGGTGTGTGTTTCATGAAATCATCCTGTCGTTGATACCGTTAAAGTACCCGTACTGTTTTCACGCTGTCAATAAAAAACGCGCCCGAAGGCGCGTTGGCGGTAAACTCAATTTAAAGGATTACTCTTCTTCAACTTCTTCCGCGAAGCTGGCGTCTTTCACCGACGTTGCGGCGCGACGGGCTTCACCTTTGTGTTGCACTTTATTGAGCTGCCGTTCCAGCTTGTTGATCAAATCGTTAATAGCGGTGTACATATCCTCATGTTTTGCGCTGGCGACCAGATGGCCGTTTGGAGTATTGATAGTTGCGTCAGCGATGAAACCTTGCGGCTCCTTGGACAGGATGATATGTGGGTTAATCAAATGTGTTTGCCATTTATCCAGTTTGGCGAGACGGTCTGCGACGTGTTGGCGGATTGCCGGAGTAATTTCCATTTGTTTACTGGTAATGTTCATTGTCATAAATTTTACCTCTTGTCTTTCCGTCTTGGTGATTCCAGCATACCTGTCCTAATGTCAAAATGTGTGATTTAGATCACGTTATTTTGTCGGTTTTTGTCAGGGAATGTTTTTTGTGAGGCAGGGCAGGAAGAGGTGATATTTACCTTGTGGAAGGCCCGATTTGCGGTCATAGTTGATAGGATGTGTTGAGGCTAAACCGCTTCAGCTGATCTCTGAACGCATAAAAAAAACGGCAGCCCTAAGGCTGCCGTTTTGCATTGAGGCAATATCAGGTGTTGCTGCTGTTCGCGGCGATGATTTTCGCCACTTTGTCAGCCTGTGCGGTCATCTGCATCTGACGGTAAGCATTTTCCATCAGCTTCAGGCCATCACGCGTTGCCTGTGTATCCGGGTAATCACGCAGCATACCTTCTACACGATTAACCACGGCAACCCATGCGCCACGGCGGGTATAGTATTCCGCAACGGAGTATTCGTATTTCGCCAGACGATCTTTCAGGAACACCAGACGTTTGGTCGCGTCAGTGACGTACTGGCTGTTCGGGTAGCCGCGCACCAGTTTGGAGAAGTCGTTGAAAGCATCACGCGCATGCTGCGGGTCACGGTCAGAACGATCCACACCGAAGAAACCTTGCAGGGCACTGTCGTCCAGCGCCATGTTGGTAAGACCGCGCATGTACATGACGTAATCGATGTTAGGATGAGTCGGGTTCAGACGCATGAAACGATCGATGGTTGCCTGAGCCAGCGGCAGATCGGCATTTTTATAGTAGGCATAGATGAGATCTAACTGTACCTGCTGCGAATACGGACCAAATGGATAGCGATTATCCAACGCTTCCAGTTGCGTTATCGCCTGTTTCCAGTTACCGTCCTGCAACTTTTGTTGTGCAGTCGCATAGATTTCATTCGGCGGATTGTCAGGGACCTGTTCATTTGAACCGGAGCAGCCCACCAAAGCCAGGCTCAACGTGGCCGCTGCCACCAGATATTTCATGCGCGTCATGACGTTTTGACTTTCCTCAAATGTTTGTCCGGGAGAAACTCTGTTCCTGCTCCCGATTAAGACCAGCTACAATAGCACACTATATTAAACGGCAAAGCCGTAAAACCCAACGTTAAACGAAGAAGCAGTTTATGGCACAACGAGTAGAACTCACCGCAACAGTCTCCGAAAATCAGCTCGGTCAACGCTTAGATCAGGCTTTGGCCGAATTGTTCCCTGATTATTCGCGTTCACGCATAAAAGAATGGATCCTTGACCAGCGCGTGCTGGTAAACGGCAAGATCTGGGACAAACCAAAAGAGAAAGTGTTAGGTGGGGAAGCCGTCGCCATCAATGCTGAAATCGAAGAGGATATCCGCTTCGAGCCGCAGGATATCCCGCTGAACATCGTCTATGAAGATGATGACATCCTGGTGATCAACAAGCCACGTGACCTGGTTGTTCATCCGGGCGCGGGGAACCCTGATGGCACGGTGCTTAACGCACTTCTCCATTATTACCCGCCTATCGTGGATGTTCCGCGCGCCGGCATCGTTCACCGTCTGGATAAAGACACCACGGGTCTGATGGTGGTGGCAAAGACCGTTCCAGCTCAGACACGTCTGGTGGAATCTCTGCAGCTGCGTGAAATCACCCGTGAATATGAAGCGGTGGCCATTGGTCATATGACCGCTGGCGGCACGGTGGAAGAACCTATCAGCCGTCACCCAACCAAACGTACCCATATGTCGGTGCACCCGATGGGTAAGCCTGCGGTAACGCACTACCGCATTATGGAACACTTCCGCATTCATACGCGTCTGCGTCTGCGTCTGGAAACCGGTCGTACTCACCAGATCCGTGTTCATATGGCGCACATTACCCATCCGCTGGTGGGCGATCAGGTCTACGGTGGTCGTCCGCGTCCGCCAAAAGGTGCATCGGATGAGTTCATTAGCGTACTGCGTAAGTTTGATCGCCAGGCGCTGCACGCAACGATGCTGCGTCTTTACCATCCTATCACCGGTATTCAGATGGAATGGCACGCGCCGATCCCACAGGATATGGTCGACCTTATTGACGCCATGCGTGTTGATTTTGAAGAACATAAAGATCAAGTGGACTGGTTATGACCAAACTGATTGTCCCGGAGTGGCCACTGCCTGAGGGCGTGGCTGCCTGCAGTTCAACCCGTATCGGCGGTGTGAGCCAGGGCGCGTGGGAATCTTTGAATCTCGGCGCACACTGTGGTGACAACCTGGAGCACGTTGAAGAAAACCGCAAACGCCTGTTTGCTGCCGGGAATTTACCGTCGAAACCGGTCTGGCTGGAACAGGTTCACGGTAAAACGGTACTGCCGTTAACGGGCGAACCCTATGCGTCTAAACGGGCCGATGCGTCTTACAGTGATACCCCGGGAACGGTATGTGCGGTAATGACTGCCGATTGCCTGCCGGTTCTGTTCTGTAACCGTGCCGGTACCGAGGTGGCAGCAGCGCATGCGGGCTGGCGTGGTCTGTGTGAAGGTGTGCTCGAAGAGACCGTCGCCTGCTTTAAAGATGACCCTGCGAATATCATGGCCTGGCTCGGCCCGGCCATTGGTCCTCGTGCGTTTGAAGTGGGACCCGAGGTCCGCGAAGCCTTTATGGAGAAAGATCTGCAAGCCGCGGATGCTTTCCTTCCTGCCGGTGAAAAATATCTGGCCGATATTTACCTGTTGGCCCGCCAGCGCCTGAATAATGTCGGCGTGACGCAGATCTTCGGCGGCGATCGCTGTACCTTCACCGAAAAGGGTGATTTTTTCTCTTATCGCCGCGACAAGACGACAGGTCGTATGGCAAGTTTTATTTGGCTGATATAACCTAAAGAATCAAGACGATCCGGAACGTGCCGTTTTCTTTTCACATAATTCAGGTCATTAACCTTGAATAATTGAGGGATGACCTCATTTAATCTCCAGTAGCAAATTTGACCTGTTATGGGAGGAGTTATGCGTCTGGATCGTCTTACTAATAAATTCCAGCTTGCTCTCGCCGATGCCCAGTCCCTTGCACTGGGGCACGACAACCAATTCATCGAACCTCTTCATTTAATGAGCGCCTTGCTGAATCAGGAAGGGGGATCGGTGCGTCCGTTATTAACGTCTGCCGGCATTAATGCTGGCCAGTTACGCACCGCCATCGATCAGGCTCTGAGCCGTTTACCCCAGGTAGAAGGTACCGGTGGCGACGTTCAGCCGTCTCAGGATCTGGTGCGTGTGCTGAATCTTTGCGACAAGCTGGCGCAAAAACGTGGGGACAACTTTATTTCGTCAGAACTTTTCGTTCTGGCGGCGCTTGAATCACGCGGTACCTTGACCGACCTGCTGAAATCTGCCGGCGCAACCACCGCCAATGTGACTCAGGCGATTGAGAAAATGCGCGGAGGTGAAAGCGTGAACGATCAGGGAGCCGAAGACCAACGTCAGGCTTTGAAAAAATTTACGGTCGACCTGACCGAGCGTGCCGAGCAGGGCAAGCTTGACCCGGTGATCGGCCGTGATGAAGAGATTCGCCGTACTATCCAGGTACTGCAGCGTCGTACCAAAAACAACCCGGTGCTGATTGGTGAGCCGGGGGTCGGTAAAACCGCCATCGTCGAAGGTCTGGCGCAGCGCATTGTGAACGGTGAAGTGCCGGAAGGGCTGAAAGGTCGTCGTGTACTGGCGCTCGACATGGGTGCGCTGGTGGCCGGGGCGAAATACCGCGGTGAGTTCGAAGAGCGTCTGAAAGGCGTGCTTAACGACCTGGCGAAACAGGAAGGCAACGTCATTCTGTTTATTGACGAACTGCACACCATGGTCGGCGCGGGTAAAGCGGACGGCGCGATGGATGCCGGCAACATGCTGAAACCAGCCCTGGCTCGTGGGGAGCTTCACTGCGTAGGGGCTACCACACTGGATGAGTATCGTCAGTACATCGAAAAAGATGCTGCGCTGGAACGTCGTTTCCAGAAAGTGTTTGTTGCTGAGCCAAGCGTTGAAGATACCATCGCGATCTTGCGTGGGCTGAAAGAACGTTATGAACTGCACCACCATGTGCAGATTACTGACCCGGCGATTGTTGCAGCGGCCACGCTTTCGCATCGTTATATCGCTGACCGTCAGTTGCCCGATAAAGCAATCGACCTTATTGATGAAGCGGCCTCGAGCATTCGTATGCAGATTGACTCGAAACCGGAAGAGCTGGACAGGCTCGACCGTCGCATCATCCAGCTCAAACTGGAACAGCAGGCACTGAAGAAAGAGTCTGATGAAGCCAGTAAGAAACGGCTGGATATGCTCAACGAAGAACTGGACGATAAAGAACGTCAGTACTCTGAGCTGGAAGAAGAGTGGAAAGCGGAGAAAGCTTCACTCTCGGGTACTCAGACAATTAAAGCTGAACTGGAACAGGCGAAAATTGCCATTGAGCAAGCGCGTCGTGTGGGTGACCTGGCGCGAATGTCTGAACTGCAGTACGGCAAAATTCCTGAGCTTGAGAAACAGCTTGAGATCGCTACACAGTCAGAAGGCAAAACGATGCGTCTGTTACGAAACAAAGTAACGGATGAGGAGATCGCTGAAGTGCTGGCTCGCTGGACCGGTATTCCGGTTGCGCGCATGATGGAAAGCGAACGCGACAAACTGCTGCGCATGGAGCAGGATCTGCATCAGCGCGTGATTGGTCAGAACGAGGCGGTTGAAGCGGTCTCTAATGCGATTCGCCGTAGCCGTGCAGGGTTGTCTGACCCTAATCGTCCGATCGGTTCGTTCCTGTTCCTGGGGCCTACGGGGGTCGGTAAAACCGAACTCTGTAAGGCGCTGGCTAACTTCATGTTTGACAGCGATGACGCGATGGTGCGTATCGATATGTCCGAGTTTATGGAGAAACACTCCGTTTCGCGACTGGTTGGTGCGCCTCCAGGATATGTGGGTTATGAAGAAGGTGGCTACCTGACAGAAGCGGTGCGCCGTCGTCCTTATTCCGTCATCCTGCTGGATGAAGTGGAAAAAGCGCATCCGGATGTGTTCAACATTCTGCTGCAGGTTCTTGACGATGGACGGCTGACTGACGGACAGGGGAGAACGGTCGACTTCCGTAACACGGTAGTGATCATGACCTCGAACCTGGGTTCCGATTTGATTCAGGAACGTTTCGGTGAACTGGACTACGGCCATATGAAGGATCTGGTGATGGGCGTGGTAAGCCATAGCTTCCGTCCAGAGTTCATTAACCGTATTGATGAAGTGGTAGTGTTCCATCCTTTGGGTGAGAAACATATTGCGTCGATTGCGCAGATTCAGCTGCAGCGTCTGTATAAACGTCTGGAAGAGCGTGGATATGAAATTCACATCTCCGATGATGCGCTGAAGCTCTTGAGCGCAAATGGGTACGATCCGGTTTATGGGGCGCGTCCGCTGAAACGCGCAATCCAGCAACAGATCGAAAACCCACTGGCGCAGCAGATACTCTCCGGGGAGCTGATTCCGGGCAAAGTTATCCGTCTGGAAGCCAACGACGACAAAATTGTGGCAGTGCAGTAAGTCACAAAACGCAAAAACGGGCCGCTTGCGGCTCGTTTTTGTTTAAAAACCAGGCCAGAATTGAGGTCTGGGATGCAAATCGCCTGGAAAGTGAGCAGTCAGTAAATAATTTTCACTTTATCCTTGCAGCTTCAGAATTACCCCCTATAATGCGCCTCCACTGACACGGAACAACGGCACACACGCCGCCGGGTCAGCAGAGATAAGCGAAAATAAATGCTTGACTCTGAAGCGGGAAAGCGTAATATGCACACCCCGCGCCGCAGCGAAAACGAAGCGGCACTGCTCTTTAACAATTTATCAGACAATCTGTGTGGGCACTCAAAGTGACATGGATTCTTAATGTCTTCGGACACTAAATGAATACCAAAGTCTCTGAGTGAACATACGTAATTCATTACGAAGTTTAATTCACGAGCATCAAACTTAAATTGAAGAGTTTGATCATGGCTCAGATTGAACGCTGGCGGCAGGCCTAACACATGCAAGTCGAACGGTAGCACAGAGAGCTTGCTCTCGGGTGACGAGTGGCGGACGGGTGAGTAATGTCTGGGAAACTGCCTGATGGAGGGGGATAACTACTGGAAACGGTAGCTAATACCGCATAACGTCGCAAGACCAAAGAGGGGGACCTTCGGGCCTCTTGCCATCAGATGTGCCCAGATGGGATTAGCTAGTAGGTGGGGTAACGGCTCACCTAGGCGACGATCCCTAGCTGGTCTGAGAGGATGACCAGCCACACTGGAACTGAGACACGGTCCAGACTCCTACGGGAGGCAGCAGTGGGGAATATTGCACAATGGGCGCAAGCCTGATGCAGCCATGCCGCGTGTATGAAGAAGGCCTTCGGGTTGTAAAGTACTTTCAGCGGGGAGGAAGGTGTTGCGGTTAATAACCGCAGCAATTGACGTTACCCGCAGAAGAAGCACCGGCTAACTCCGTGCCAGCAGCCGCGGTAATACGGAGGGTGCAAGCGTTAATCGGAATTACTGGGCGTAAAGCGCACGCAGGCGGTCTGTCAAGTCGGATGTGAAATCCCCGGGCTCAACCTGGGAACTGCATTCGAAACTGGCAGGCTAGAGTCTTGTAGAGGGGGGTAGAATTCCAGGTGTAGCGGTGAAATGCGTAGAGATCTGGAGGAATACCGGTGGCGAAGGCGGCCCCCTGGACAAAGACTGACGCTCAGGTGCGAAAGCGTGGGGAGCAAACAGGATTAGATACCCTGGTAGTCCACGCCGTAAACGATGTCGACTTGGAGGTTGTGCCCTTGAGGCGTGGCTTCCGGAGCTAACGCGTTAAGTCGACCGCCTGGGGAGTACGGCCGCAAGGTTAAAACTCAAATGAATTGACGGGGGCCCGCACAAGCGGTGGAGCATGTGGTTTAATTCGATGCAACGCGAAGAACCTTACCTACTCTTGACATCCAGAGAACTTTCCAGAGATGGATTGGTGCCTTCGGGAACTCTGAGACAGGTGCTGCATGGCTGTCGTCAGCTCGTGTTGTGAAATGTTGGGTTAAGTCCCGCAACGAGCGCAACCCTTATCCTTTGTTGCCAGCGGTCCGGCCGGGAACTCAAAGGAGACTGCCAGTGATAAACTGGAGGAAGGTGGGGATGACGTCAAGTCATCATGGCCCTTACGAGTAGGGCTACACACGTGCTACAATGGCGCATACAAAGAGAAGCGAACTCGCGAGAGCAAGCGGACCTCATAAAGTGCGTCGTAGTCCGGATTGGAGTCTGCAACTCGACTCCATGAAGTCGGAATCGCTAGTAATCGTAGATCAGAATGCTACGGTGAATACGTTCCCGGGCCTTGTACACACCGCCCGTCACACCATGGGAGTGGGTTGCAAAAGAAGTAGGTAGCTTAACCTTCGGGAGGGCGCTTACCACTTTGTGATTCATGACTGGGGTGAAGTCGTAACAAGGTAACCGTAGGGGAACCTGCGGTTGGATCACCTCCTTACCTTAAAGAACCTGCCTTTGTAGTGTCCACACAGATTGTCTGATGAAAAGTAAATAGCAAGGCGTCTTGCGATTGAGACTTCAGTGTCCCCTTCGTCTAGAGGCCCAGGACACCGCCCTTTCACGGCGGTAACAGGGGTTCGAATCCCCTAGGGGACGCCACTTGCTGGTTCGTGAGTGAAAGTCACCTGCCGACATATCTCAAAACTCATCTTCGGGTGACGTTTGAGATATTTGCTCTTTAAAAATCTGGATCAAGCTGAAAATTGAAACGACACACAGCTAATGTGTGTTCGAGTCTCTCAAATTTTCGCAAACCGGTGATGAATCGAAAGAAACATCTTCGGGTTGTGAGGTTAAGCGACTAAGCGTACACGGTGGATGCCCTGGCAGTCAGAGGCGATGAAGGACGTGCTAATCTGCGAAAAGCGCCGGCGAGGTGATATGAACCTTTGACCCGGCGATGTCCGAATGGGGAAACCCAGTGTGTTCCGACACACTATCGTTAACTGAATACATAGGTTAACGAGGCGAACCGGGGGAACTGAAACATCTAAGTACCCCGAGGAAAAGAAATCAACCGAGATTCCCCCAGTAGCGGCGAGCGAACGGGGAGCAGCCCAGAGTCTGAATCAGCTTGTGTGTTAGTGGAAGCGTCTGGAAAGTCGCACGGTACAGGGTGAAAGTCCCGTACACGAAAATGCACAGGCTGTGAACTCGAAGAGTAGGGCGGGACACGTGGTATCCTGTCTGAATATGGGGGGACCATCCTCCAAGGCTAAATACTCCTGACTGACCGATAGTGAACCAGTACCGTGAGGGAAAGGCGAAAAGAACCCCGGCGAGGGGAGTGAAAAAGAACCTGAAACCGTGTACGTACAAGCAGTGGGAGCCTCTTTATGGGGTGACTGCGTACCTTTTGTATAATGGGTCAGCGACTTATATTCTGTAGCAAGGTTAACCGTATAGGGGAGCCGAAGGGAAACCGAGTCTTAACTGGGCGTTAAGTTGCAGGGTATAGACCCGAAACCCGGTGATCTAGCCATGGGCAGGTTGAAGGTTGGGTAACACTAACTGGAGGACCGAACCGACTAATGTTGAAAAATTAGCGGATGACTTGTGGCTGGGGGTGAAAGGCCAATCAAACCGGGAGATAGCTGGTTCTCCCCGAAAGCTATTTAGGTAGCGCCTCGTGAACTCATCTTCGGGGGTAGAGCACTGTTTCGGCTAGGGGGCCATCCCGGCTTACCAACCCGATGCAAACTACGAATACCGAAGAATGTTATCACGGGAGACACACGGCGGGTGCTAACGTCCGTCGTGAAGAGGGAAACAACCCAGACCGCCAGCTAAGGTCCCAAAGTCATGGTTAAGTGGGAAACGATGTGGGAAGGCACAGACAGCCAGGATGTTGGCTTAGAAGCAGCCATCATTTAAAGAAAGCGTAATAGCTCACTGGTCGAGTCGGCCTGCGCGGAAGATGTAACGGGGCTAAACCATGCACCGAAGCTGCGGCAGCGACGCTTATGCGTTGTTGGGTAGGGGAGCGTTCTGTAAGCCGTTGAAGGTGTCCTGTGAGGGGTGCTGGAGGTATCAGAAGTGCGAATGCTGACATAAGTAACGATAAAGCGGGTGAAAAGCCCGCTCGCCGGAAGACCAAGGGTTCCTGTCCAACGTTAATCGGGGCAGGGTGAGTCGACCCCTAAGGCGAGGCCGAAAGGCGTAGTCGATGGGAAACAGGTTAATATTCCTGTACTTGGTGTTACTGCGAAGGGGGGACGGAGAAGGCTATGTTAGCCGGGCGACGGTTGTCCCGGTTTAAGCATGTAGGCGGAGGTTCCAGGTAAATCCGGTTCCTTGTTAACGCTGAGGTGTGATGACGAGGCACTACGGTGCTGAAGTAACAAATGCCCTGCTTCCAGGAAAAGCCTCTAAGCATCAGGTAACACGAAATCGTACCCCAAACCGACACAGGTGGTCAGGTAGAGAATACCAAGGCGCTTGAGAGAACTCGGGTGAAGGAACTAGGCAAAATGGTGCCGTAACTTCGGGAGAAGGCACGCTGATATGTAGGTGAAGCCCCTGCGGGTGGAGCTGAAATCAGTCGAAGATACCAGCTGGCTGCAACTGTTTATTAAAAACACAGCACTGTGCAAACACGAAAGTGGACGTATACGGTGTGACGCCTGCCCGGTGCCGGAAGGTTAATTGATGGGGTTAGCGGTAACGCGAAGCTCTTGATCGAAGCCCCGGTAAACGGCGGCCGTAACTATAACGGTCCTAAGGTAGCGAAATTCCTTGTCGGGTAAGTTCCGACCTGCACGAATGGCGTAATGATGGCCAGGCTGTCTCCACCCGAGACTCAGTGAAATTGAACTCGCTGTGAAGATGCAGTGTACCCGCGGCAAGACGGAAAGACCCCGTGAACCTTTACTATAGCTTGACACTGAACACTGGTCCTTGATGTGTAGGATAGGTGGGAGGCTTTGAAGCGTGGACGCCAGTCTGCGTGGAGCCAACCTTGAAATACCACCCTTTAATGGCTGGTGTTCTAACGTAGACCCGTGATCCGGGTTGCGGACAGTGTCTGGTGGGTAGTTTGACTGGGGCGGTCTCCTCCCAAAGAGTAACGGAGGAGCACGAAGGTTAGCTAATCCTGGTCGGACATCAGGAGGTTAGTGCAATGGCATAAGCTAGCTTGACTGCGAGAGTGACGGCTCGAGCAGGTGCGAAAGCAGGTCATAGTGATCCGGTGGTTCTGAATGGAAGGGCCATCGCTCAACGGATAAAAGGTACTCCGGGGATAACAGGCTGATACCGCCCAAGAGTTCATATCGACGGCGGTGTTTGGCACCTCGATGTCGGCTCATCACATCCTGGGGCTGAAGTAGGTCCCAAGGGTATGGCTGTTCGCCATTTAAAGTGGTACGCGAGCTGGGTTTAGAACGTCGTGAGACAGTTCGGTCCCTATCTGCCGTGGGCGCTGGAGAATTGAGGGGGGCTGCTCCTAGTACGAGAGGACCGGAGTGGACGCATCACTGGTGTTCGGGTTGTCATGCCAATGGCACTGCCCGGTAGCTAAATGCGGAAGAGATAAGTGCTGAAAGCATCTAAGCACGAAACTTGCCCCGAGATGAGTTCTCCCTGAGACTTTAAGTCTCCTGAAGGAACGTTGAAGACTACGACGTTGATAGGTCGGGTGTGTAAGCGCAGCGATGCGTTGAGCTAACCGATACTAATGAACCGTGAGGCTTAACCTTACAACGCCGAAGATGTTTTGGCGATGAGAGAGATTTTCAGCTGATACAGATTACAGAATTTGCCTGGCGGCTTTAGCGCGGTGGTCCCACCTGACCCCATGCCGAACTCAGAAGTGAAACGCCGTAGCGCCGATGGTAGTGTGGGGTCTCCCCATGTGAGAGTAGGGAACTGCCAGGCATCAATTAAAAGAACCCCGTACCGTATGGTGCGGGGTTTTTTGCTTTGGGTTTTTCCCGCCGCCGGAGACGGCATCAGACTGCACACCGCCACACCAGCCAACGACCCTTAGTCTTTATCCTATAACTTACCTTGCTAACAGAAAATGTGATCTTACTCTCAATGTTATTTATAACAAAATAATAACATTTGCTTTACAAGATCGTGAGTTCTCAGGACTCAGCATGCCGTTTTTATGGCAGGAGCATAATCACAATGACAGAAAGCATAACATCGAACGGGACGCTGGCTGCCAGTGATTCCCGTAGAAGGGTATGGGCAATCGTCAGTGCCTCTTCAGGGAACCTGGTGGAATGGTTCGACTTTTACGTCTACTCATTCTGTTCACTTTACTTCGCACATATCTTCTTCCCGTCCGGTAACACCACCACACAGCTTCTGCAAACGGCGGGCGTATTTGCTGCGGGCTTCTTAATGCGCCCCATTGGTGGATGGTTGTTTGGACGGATCGCAGACCGTCGAGGACGTAAGGCATCCATGCTGATTTCGGTCTGCATGATGTGCTTTGGCTCGCTGGTGATCGCCTGTCTCCCCGGTTATGACGCTATCGGGACATGGGCGCCGGCTCTTTTGCTACTGGCTCGTCTGTTCCAGGGGCTTTCTGTTGGAGGAGAATACGGTACCAGCGCCACTTACATGAGTGAAATTGCCCTTGAGGGCCGGAAAGGGTTTTACGCCTCTTTCCAGTACGTCACGCTTATTGGTGGCCAGCTTCTGGCCATTCTGGTGGTGGTTATTCTGCAGCAGGTCCTTACCGACAGCCAGCTTCATGAGTGGGGATGGCGAATTCCTTTCGCGATGGGCGCTGTACTGGCGGTCGTCGCACTCTGGTTGCGTCGTCAGTTGGATGAAACCTCGCAAAAAGAGGTCCGGGCGCTGAAGGAGGCGGGGTCGTTTAAAGGGCTGTGGCGTAACCGCAAAGCTTTCCTGATGGTTCTCGGGTTCACCGCGGGCGGTTCTCTCAGCTTTTACACCTTCACCACCTACATGCAAAAATATCTGGTGAACACCACGGGCATGCACGCCAACGTCGCCAGCGCTATCATGACCGCCGCGTTGTTCGTCTTTATGCTGATTCAGCCACTTATTGGCGCGCTCTCCGATAAAATAGGGCGTCGCACATCAATGCTGATCTTTGGCGGCATGTCCGCGTTATGTACTGTTCCCATTTTAACTGCGCTTCAGCACGTTTCCTCACCGTATGCCGCCTTTGGTCTGGTCATGCTGGCGATGGTCATTGTCAGTTTTTACACATCGATCAGTGGGATCCTGAAGGCTGAGATGTTCCCGGCACAGGTACGCGCTTTGGGGGTAGGGCTTTCTTATGCGGTCGCCAATGCGCTGTTCGGTGGCTCTGCGGAGTACGTCGCGCTGTCGCTTAAATCATGGGGAACGGAAACAACTTTCTTCTGGTACGTGACGGTGATGGGGGCACTGGCCTTTATTGTCTCCCTGATGTTGCATCGAAAGGGTAAAGGTATTCGTCTCTAATAGCGAGCCATCTGCCACACGGCATAGCCGGTCGTGGCACCGGCTACGTCCCAGGCAAAGTCTTTCCAGCTCCAGCCGCTCCCCGCGGGGCGGCTATCCCACAGTTCTTTTGAAGCCCCAAGGCTTACAGAGAACATCAGGCCGATTGCCGCACTACGATCCCGACTGTACCCCTGATGTTGTGCATACTCATTACCGGCAGCGGACAACATCGCGGAGGCGAGAAAGTGTTGCGCTTTATCCTGCCCGGACCAGCTATCGTTAGCCATATGGCTACAGCCACTGAGAAAGAGAGCACTCAGCAAGAGAAGAATACGCATTAGCGGACTCCAAAAAAAAGCCCTGTCGCTGACAGGGCCTGGACATCACAGAATACGGCTGATAAGTCTGTCAATACGGATTCGACGCAGGCGACGAATAAGCTTGCGGACTTTCACCGGGTAATCGGCAATGCTCTGCAGTGCACGGTAATGCTGAACCACAGTGGTATGCGTGCGAATAAGCTCGAGCTCACGTTCACGACTGGTCGCTAACTCATGTTTCGGGTCATGGATCAGGATGGCATTTTCGAGATCCAGACGCCAGGCGCGAGGGTTGAGGTTATTGCCCGTAAGCAGCATCCATTCATCGTCAACCCACATCCCTTTCAGATGATAACTGTTGTCTTCATCTTTCCACAGACGCACGACCAGCTGGTCAGTGTTAACGTAATACTGTAAACGGCTCAGGAAACGGCGCAGGTTAATCTCATAGAGATAAGGGAGGGCACCGATAATCTTGAACGGTTGATCTTCAGGAATAAAGAAGTCGTTAGCCGTTTTGTCACCGACGATAATTTCAACTTTTTTACCATCACGCAGCAGCTGAATGATATTACGCACCAGCACGGCGGGAAGGTTGAAGTAAGGGGTGCAGATGATGAGTTTCTGCTCCGCACACGGCATCAGGTGGAAAATCGTTTTGTTCAGCAGGCTTGATTTGCCTAACCCCACCAGCGGTGTAACGGATAGCTCTTCGTTATTGGCATCGCCCTGGAAATGGTAGACCGCATCACGCAGTTCCTGGCGGAACGCGCGGATATCATTTTTAATTTCCGGGCTTTTAGGACGGTGTGGATCGTCAAGACGATTTACGCCGCGACCCTGCACTAAGTTCTTATCAACCCAGTTAAACATGATATCCGCCATCTGCGGATTACGAACCAGATGGTAACGGTCATATCGATATTTATCGAGCTGATGGAGGTAAACATCATTCAGGCTCGCGCCGCTGTACAGCACGCTGTCATCAATGATGAACCCTTTGAAATGGAGGACGCCGAGCGCTTCTCGGGTATTTACAGGTACGCCGTAAACGGGCACATCGACGCCAGGATTTTCCTGCGCCGTGCGGCAATACCAGTCAGCATTGGTGTTTGAAGCAGCAGCGCCTATACGGCCACGCTGAGCGCGGTGCCAGTCGACCAGCACGCGAACATCCAGTTCCGGACGTTGACGCTTGGCTTCATAGAGCGCATTTAAGATCGCGCGCCCACCTTCATCTTGTTCAAGATACAGGGCCACAATGCAAATGCGACGCGTAGCGCCGGCAATCTTTTCCAGAAGCGTCTCCCGAAAATGGGCGGGAGCGTAAAAGAACTCTACATCATCAACTGACTGAGAAATCTTCGGTAGTTGAGCAAGGTGTTGTTGATGTTTATTACGCTTAAATTTTGACAACATCACAGTGCGTTTCTTCTCTGTTCATTGAAGGGTTGTCTGTACCATGCAAACAACATAAGCGGACAATGATACCACCAGTCCCGTCCAAAGTGGGTAACATTTCCAGTAGCTTACTCGGCTTTATCCGCTGATATCAGGCTCAGGGATAAGGCCACAATACCTTCGTCCAGCTGAATATCAACGTCAAATCCAAGTTTTCGCGCCAGGGTCACCATACCGCGATTGTTAGGCATAGTAATGCCATTGAGGCGTAACAATCCGTGATCTCGCGTATAACTGATGAGTTTTTCCAGCAGCCGTCGCCCCAGACCCAACCCTTTCAGATCGGAGCGCACCAGCACAGCAAACTCCGCATCAACATTATCCGGGTCGGAAATAGCACGCGTAACGCCGAGGATCTCATCGCCCTTATCGGAACGACGAACGGCGACAAATGCCATTTCTCGATCGTAGTCGATCTGGGTCATATTGGCTAAATCATCGTGGGTAAATTCGTTGATTTCGCTAAAATAGCGATAGTAAAGATCCTCTTTCGTTACCTGAGAGATGAACGTGCGAAGCTGCGGTTCATCTTCCGGCAGGATAGGGCGGAACAACGCGCGCTCCCCGTTTTTCATCTCCACCCACTCCTCCAGCTGCAGAGGATACGGGCGGATCGCAAGGCGGCTCTCTCTGTCACCCTCGAAAGGCGCGATATCCAGTGTGACGTCCAGGGCCGTAAACTCACTGCCGGAGGCGAGCAGCGGGTGGATGTCCAGCCGCTGGATCTCCGCGCAATCAACAATCAGATTAGACACCTGCACCAGGAACTGACTCAACCCGGCAATATCAAGAGGGCGCAGCGCGCTTCGGCCCCGGATTTTTTTGCTTTTGATGGCCTGAATGATCAGATAGCGCGCCAGGTTCATGTTCAGTGGTGGCAAAGCCACGACCGCCTGCTCCTCAGGACGCCACTCGACGCCGCCTTCCCCCAGCATGATAAGCGGGCCAAAGACAGGATCGTATTCAACCACCACGCGCAGCTCCTGAGCGCCAGCGCGATTAGCCATGCTTTGCACCAGCAGCCCGTGGATCCGCGCCTGAGGCCAGGCCATTTTGACCCGGTCGAATATGGCATCAGCGGCTTGCTGTACCTCGGTCGCAGTCCGCAGGTATAACATCACCCCCTGGACATCAGACTTATGCGGGATGTCCGGTGAGCGAAGCTTGAGGGCAACGGGATAGCCAATCTGTTCGGCAATATGCACGGCTTCGGCGCTGTCGCCGGCAATCCAGGTGGGCAGGGTTTGCATCCCGTAACTGCCCAGAATCGGCTGCACTTCGTGCGTATCAAGCGAGGTGGCTCCCTCTTCGATAGCCTGCTGTAAAAGCCGATGAACATCGGCCGTGTTCGCCGTCAGGTTACCCGGTAAAGCCGGGGTTTCACGGAGCTGCTTCTGGTTGCGGCGATACTCCACCATATGCATAAACGCCGTAATCGTGCCTTCCGGAGTGCGGTAGGTGGGCAGACCGGCTTCACTGAACAGGCGTCGTGCCTCCTGGGAAGAGAACTCACCGCACCAGTTGGTCAGCAGAGTGACATATTTACCACGAGGATGGTTCCGGACGGCGTCAATCAGTGCGCGCGCGCTTTCACTCCCGGGAGCGACCGCGCTGGGGGAGTGAATAATCATCAGCGCGTCGAAATCTTGGCTATCCAGTAAAAGGGAGATCGCCCTGATATAGTGATCGCTACTTGCGTCATCGCGCAAATCGAGGGGATTGCCTGGGCTAACGCTTGCCGGCAGCGCCTCTTTCAGGCGTTGTAGCGTCTCCTCACCCAGGGTGGCCAGCTTGCCATTGCGCAGCCACAGTTCATCCAGTGCAAGTGCGGCAGGGGCCGCGCCATTACTGACAATCATTAACTTCTCACCGCGTAATGGACGCATATGGCTTAACGTCTCGACGGCGGAAAAAAGCTCGTGTGTATCCTGAACCCGTAACAAACCTGCGCGTTGAATCGCGGCATCCCAGGCGGGATCCATGCCGGAATGCGACTGCAGCAGACGCTGGGCGGCGGGGCTACGCCCGCTTTTGATCACCAGAATCGGTTTGTTACGGGACGCGCTACGGGAAGCTGATACAAAACGACGGGCGTCGCTCAGGTGCTCAAGATAAAGAAGAATGGCGCTGGTTTTGCTGTCGCGAGCCAGAAAATCGAGCAGTTCATCAACGTCGATGTCCAGGCTGTCACCCAGAGCAATGAAGTAGGAAAACCCCATCTCACGCTGTTGCGCCCAGTCGAGGATCGTGTTCGATACCGCAGCCGATTGCGAAATGAAAGCGAGTTTGCCTTTGCGGATAGGGACCGGGGAGAAGCTGGCATTCAGCCCCTGCCACGGGGCGAGCAGGCCCAGACTGTTTGGCCCAAGAATGCGCATCTGGTAGCGACTGGCGCATGCCAGAAGCTCCGGCTGCTGTTCGGGCGGAGACGAGAGAATAATGCAGGTTTTACATCCTTTCCTGCCGAGCGACTCCAGCAGGGCTGGATTACGTTTCGCATTTGTACACAGGATGGCAAGGTCCGGTATGAAAGGCAGGCTCTGCACGTCCGGCCATGCCAGCACCCCCTGAACAGCCTTATAGGCAGGCGTCACGGGCATGACAGGACCATTAAATCCGCCGGCCAGCAGATTACGCATCATCAGATAGCCTGCGCGGTCCGGTTTCATTGATGCGCCGATAACGGCAATGGATTTAGGACGAAGTAGCGCTTCTAACCCTCGCTGGCTCATGCAGGCCTCCTGTGAATGCAAGCGACCTGATGATTTTAAACGTTTTCTGTCTCAGTTGCTGTGACGCTGCCCTTATGAACGGTTTTTCCTGCCAGGTAGCGTTCACGAAAGCGGGAGAAATGGCTCCCCAGCGCACCTGCCGCGACGGTATCTCCCGCTAAATCCAGAAGGGCAATCGCCACTTCAGCAGTACAGTACTGCCCGTCAGCATGCGCTTCTCGCAGGCGGTAGGCCGAGACGCGGGAAAGGTCGACCGAAATCACCGGCAATGAATCGAGATAAGGACTTTTGCGGAACATTTTTCGCGCTTCGGTCCAGGTTCCGTCCAGCATAATAAAAAGCGGCGGTTTACCAGATGGCGGTGCCGAAAGTACCTGGCGATCTTCGCCAGCATACGAGGCCGGAAATACGACCATTGGCTGATAGTCCGGGTTTGCCACTAAGTCGAGCAGGGCTTGAGGCGGTTCCGTGCGTGACCACTGAAATGCCGCGGTATCCGGCAGAATGTCGGCAATAAGGCGTCCGGTATTGCTGGGTTTCATTGGTTCGGTATCGAACATGACCAGGCAAAAACGACTCTTCGCGGTGCTCGGCGCAAGGGTCTCGCACAGACAAACTTTTAGCGGCAGCAGACAACGCTGACAGCGGCGAATACGATTGCCGCGGGCAAGAAAAGGGCGAGTCGCGCGGGCCAGGCGTGCGGCGCGCAGTTGAAGAACAGCGTTATCAGTCATGGGCGAAGTGCAGGAAAAACCCTATTTTCGCAGAGGAAGGAACGGGGCACAAGATGCGCCCCGTTAATGTTACAGCGATTCGTTTAACCAGCTATCAAACGGTGCTTTAGGAACAGCACCGTTAAGCATGTCGATCACTTCACCATTTTTGAAAATCATGATGGTTGGGATGCTGCGAATACGAAAGCGTGCGCTCAGCTCACGTTCTGCTTCGGTATTGACCTTAACAAAACGCATTTTGCCGCTGCGTTCTTCGGCAACATCCTCGAAGACAGGCGCGAAGCTACGGCACGGACCACACCACGGTGCCCAAAAATCGACAACCACCGGAAGATCGTCCTTGAGGAGTTTGTCCAGCGTAGCACCCGTAGCGTTGATAACATCGCCATCAAACAGTTCATGGCCACAACGCCCGCATTTCGCACCATCTTCAATCCGATCGTCCGGAATGCGATTAAGAGCCTGACAGTTGGCACATACGGTATTCATAACTAACCTCTGATAGAGCCGTGGGACAGCGGCAGAATGCCGATAATGTTTCTAATATGTTACATATTATCATTCAGCCTGTTTGAAACGACAATGCGTTTTATTCAATGAGAACAATAGTCACAGGCTTTTGTACGAATTTATGGCTATGAGCTTGCACATCGGGTAATCTGCGCGCTTCGCGCAGCGCTGGTGGAGAAAAGCATGAACGACGAAATGAAAAACAAAAGCGGCAAGGTCAAAGTGATGTATGTCCGCAGTGATGATGACTCTGATAAACGCACCCAAAATCCGCGTACCGGAAAAGGTGGCGGGCGTCCGGCGTCTTCTCGTGCAGACGGTGGCCGTCGCCCCGCCCGCGATGACAGAAATAACCGCGGTGATGACCGCAAACGTGATGACCGCAAGCGTGACGATCGCAAACGCGATGATTTCTCGCGCGAGGGTTCATCCCCCTGGCGTACCGTTTCTCGCGCCCCTGGTGATGAGGCGCCTGAAAAAGCCGATCACGGCGGTATCAGCGGGAAAAGCTTTATTGACCCGGAAGTGCTGCGCCGTCAGCGTGCAGAAGAGACCCGAGTCTATGGCGAGAACGCCTGCCAGGCGCTGTTCCAGAGCCGTCCTGAGTGCATCGTTCGCGCATGGTTTATCCAGAGCGTAACCCCGCGCTTTAAAGAAGCGCTGCGCTGGATGGCGGCAAACCGTAAAGCCTACCATGTGGTGGATGACGCTGAGCTGACGAAAGCATCAGGCACTGAACACCACGGTGGCGTGTGCTTCCTGATCAAAAAACGTAACGGGACTACCGTACAGCAGTGGGTTAGCCAGGCGGAAGCCGATGACTGCGTGCTGGCGCTTGAAGATGTGGGCAACCCGCATAATCTGGGTGCAATGATGCGTAGCTGCGCGCACTTTGGCGTGAAAGGCGTGCTGTTACAGGATGCCGCGCTGCTGGAATCGGGTGCCGCGATCCGTACCGCAGAGGGCGGGGCAGAGCATGTTCAGCCGATCACCGGCGACAGCGTTCTGGATGCTATTGAGCAGTTCCGTAATGCGGGATATGCCATCGTCACGACCTCCAGCCATGCCGCTACGCCGCTGTTTAAAGCAACACTGCCGCGTAAAATGGTGCTGGTGCTGGGTCAGGAGCGTGATGGCCTGTCGGATGCTGCGCTTTCCAGCGCGGATCTGAGCGTCTCTATCGACGGTACAGGCAATGTTGAAAGTCTGAACGTTTCCGTTGCGACTGGCGTACTGCTGGCGGAATGGTGGCGTCAGAATAAAGCATAATACTGTGCGTCGGATGTGCCCGCTAAAAACGGGCACATCCGCTGCGTTACTCACTCTCAGCCGGTAACACTGGCATCCAGTCAATTGGCGTTTCGCCACGTTTTTCCAGCCACTCGTTCGCCAGAACAAAATGATTACAACCAAAGAAACCACGATGCGCTGACAGCGGTGATGGATGCGGTGCCTTCAGGACATGATGACGCTGCCTGTCGATAATCGCCCCTTTCTTCTGCGCGTGGGAACCCCACAGTAAAAACACCACCCCTTCACGATGCTCGTTGATAAGGCTGATGACTTTATCGGTAAAGGTTTCCCAGCCCAGGCTGGCGTGAGAATGTGCCTGACCGGCACGTACGGTGAGTACCGTATTCAGTAACAGCACGCCCTGGCGCGCCCAGCTTTCCAGATAACCATGAGTGGGCCGGGTAAACCCGGGCACGGTCTTTTCGAGTTCTTTGTACATGTTCAGAAGCGAAGGGGGGATAGCAACCCCAGGACGTACAGAGAAAGCAAGCCCGTGAGCCTGTCCCGGTCCGTGGTAAGGATCCTGGCCGAGGATAACCACTTTCACATCGCTGAGTTCGGTATAGCGAAACGCGTTGAAAACATCTTTTTGTGGCGGATAAATCGTCTGGCCAGACTGCCGCTCTGCCGCAACGGTGCTGAGGGTGTTAATAAAATAGGGCTGCTGTTTCTCTTCTGCCAGCACATCGTGCCAGGTCAACGGTGTCGTCATCTCGCTCTCCTGCGAATCACATTCTGCGCCTAGCTTAACCGCTAAAACCCGGGGTGCAAAATCCCAGGCATAAAATCACCGTAAGTCACTCAATTTATTTTGAATAGATGCGAAAGGAGTTGAGCTGGCGAAGCAATGAAATTGATCTGGAACAATAAAATCAAACCACACTCTTTGTGTGGTTGGTGTTTTTGTTGATTTAAATCAATAAATGACCAGGGTGCGAGTGATATATATACACACAAGAAACAATGGTTTTACCAATTGGCCGCGCGAGGCCGACACCAGTTAATGTAGCCTAAGGGAGGCAACACATGATTACAGGTATCCAGATTACTAAAGCTGCAAATGACGACCTGCTCAACTCTTTCTGGCTGCTGGACAGCGAGAAAAATGAAGCGCGCTGTGTAGTAGCGAAAGCGGGTTTTGCTGAAGATGAAATCGTTCCGGTGAACAAACTGGGCGAAATCGAATACCGTGAAATCCCAATGGAAGTAAAACCGGAAGTGCGCGTTGAAGGTGGTCAGCACCTGAACGTGAACGTGCTGCGTCGTGAAACGCTGGAAGATGCGGTTAAGCACCCGGAAAAATACCCACAGCTGACCATTCGTGTATCAGGTTATGCAGTACGTTTTAACTCTCTGACCCCGGAACAGCAGCGCGACGTTATTGCGCGTACCTTTACTGAAAGCCTGTAAGGTTTCAGTCTCGGGGGTGGAATAAAAAAGCCGGGGTTTTCCCCGGCTTTTTTTTACTCTTCAGTTTTCGTCTCTGGTGCGGCAGAGCTTGGTTTACGGCGTTTACCAATATTCTTGGTATCGCGGTGGCGCTGCTTCACGCGCGGCTTCTCTTTTTCTTTCTCTTTTTTCTCAGCACGTTTTGCGAGCGCTTTTTTAGACGGTTTGCCCGTCATTTTTTCACTCGGTGCACGTGTGGTCGGGCGAAGCTCATCAATAACGCGTGCTTTCAGTGGCTCATCAACGTAGCGGCCAATTTTCTGCAGCAGCAGGTAGTCATGCGCTTCGACCAGAGAGATCGCGATACCTTTGCGTCCGGCACGGCCGGTACGGCCAATGCGGTGCAGATAGGTGTCGCCGCTGCGTGGCATATCGAAGTTAATGACGTGACTGACGTCCGGAATGTCGATCCCGCGTGCAGCAACGTCTGTTGCGACCAGCACGTTCACGCGACCATCAGTCAGACGTTTAATTCCTTCGGTACGCTTAACCTGCGCCATCTCGCCTTCGAGATAGCAGTTATTGATTCCGGCATTACGCAGCATTTCAGCCAGTTCATGCACACGCTCGCGCTTACGCACAAAGACGATGGTACGGGTGGCATCGTCCTGCTTCAGCAGGTGCTTAAGTAACTCAACCTTGTGTTCAAGGTTATCTGCACGGTAATACCACTGGTGGATCTTCTTGCGTTCGCGCGTGGACGGCGTCGCGGAAACTTCCACCGGATCTTCCAGCAGGCGCTCTGCGAAGTCTTTGATCGCGTCCCCTTCAAGGGTGGCAGAGAACAGCATCGTCTGGTTACGCCAGCGTGTCTCACCCGCGATATGTTCGATATCCTGCGCGAAGCCCATGTCCAGCATGCGGTCAGCTTCATCCAGAATCAGTGTTTCTACCGCGCGGCAGTCGAAGTTCTCTTCTTTAATATACTGCAGCAGGCGACCGGTCGTCGCAACGACGATGTCCTGGTTTTCGCTGAACACTTCGGCGTGGTTCATATACGCAACGCCGCCAGTGATCGTGGCGATATCCAGATGGGTATTGGCCGCCAGCTCGCGGGCGTGATCGGCAACCTGCATCGCCAGCTCGCGCGTCGGCGTCAGGATCAAAATACGCGGCGGGCCTGATTTTTTACGTGGAAAATCGAGCAGATGCTGCAACACAGGCAGCAAGTAAGCTGCTGTCTTCCCCGTGCCGGTTGGCGCAGAACCGAGCACATCGCGGCCCTCAAGCGCAGGCGGAATGGCCGCTGCCTGAATGGCGGTCGGGCGTGTAAAGCCTTTGCTCTCAAGTGCATTGAGCAGGCTTTCATCGAGTTCAAGTTCGGAAAAAGTCGTTACAGTCATGTTCTACCTCTGTGTGGGGCGCTGATTATAGACGTTACGGCTGTAATCTTCATCTGTTTGTATGGATATCGCTTTGCGGCCACTTCGCTTTCCCCTATGCTACTCCAGTTTCACTTAGAAGGTTGCCCTGACATGTCTCAACTCAAAGCGCAGTTGCGCCGCGATGGTTTTACGTTTAAACAATTTTTTGTCGCTCACGATCGCTGTGCCATGAAAGTCGGTACAGACGGTATTTTACTGGGTGCCTGGGCACCTGTCGCAGGTGTAAAGCGTATTCTGGATATTGGGACGGGCAGCGGGCTGTTGGCGCTGATGCTGGCGCAACGTACCGAAGCGCATGTCACCATAGATGCGGTGGAGCTTGATGCACAGGCGGCGGAGCAGGCGAGTGAAAATGCGGCTGAATCTCCGTGGGCCGCCCGGATTAACGTAGAATGTGCAGATGTGCTCGACTGGACGCCGGAGCAAACCGCGCGTTACGACCTGATTGTCAGTAATCCTCCCTACTACGCGCCCGGTGTTGAGTGCGGAACGCCTGAGCGTGAACAGGCCCGTTATACCGGCTCCCTCGACCATAAGGCGCTGCTGATCAGTGCCGCAGAACTTATTTCAGAAGAGGGTTTTTTCTGCGTGGTTCTGCCAGAAAGCACCGGCAATGCGTTTATTGGCATAGCGCAAGAGATTGGCTGGAAATTACGTTTACGCACCGATATTGCAGATACCGAAGGGCGATTGCCGCACCGTGTGCTGCTGGCGCTCTCACCCAAAGAAGGTGAATGCTTTAACGACCGAATGGTGATCCGTGGGCCAGACCAGCGTTATTCCGAAGATTACACCGCTCTGACCCAGGCGTTTTATCTGTTTATGTGAACCTGCGGGGAGAGGATCGACGGGCCGGACTCGGCCAGTTGATCGGGGTAGTCGAGGGTATAGTGCAAACCGCGGCTCTCTTTGCGCATCATCGCGCAGCGAACAATCAATTCGGCAACCTGAACCAGATTGCGCAGCTCCAGCAGATTATTGGATACGCGGAAATTGGCATAATATTCATCGATTTCCTGCTGCAGCATCGTGATACGGCGTAATGCGCGTTCAAGACGTTTCGTGGTCCGCACAATCCCGACGTAGTCCCACATAAACAGCCGCAGTTCGTGCCAGTTATGCTGAATAACGACCAGCTCATCCGGGTTCTCCACGCGGCTTTCATCCCAGGCAGGCAGGTTTTCAGTCTGACGGGCGTAAGGCATGCGCTTCGTGATATCTTCCGCGGCAGACCAGCCGTAAACCAGACACTCCAGCAATGAGTTCGACGCCATCCGGTTCGCGCCATGAAGCCCGGTATAACTTACTTCACCGATAGCATACAGGCCATCCACGTCGGTGCGACCGTGATCGTCAACCATTACGCCCCCGCAGGTATAGTGGGCGGCAGGCACGATAGGCACCGAATCGCGGGTTAAATCAATCCCCAGACCCAGCAGCTTTTCGTAGATCATCGGGAAATGCTGGCGGATAAACTCTGCCGGCTTATGGCTGATGTCCAGATACATGCAGTCCACGCCAAGACGCTTCATTTCATGGTCGATGGCGCGGGCAACGATATCGCGCGGTGCCAGCTCGCCCCTGGGGTCAAAGTCCGGCATAAAGCGGGAGCCGTCAGGACGTTTCAGGTATGCGCCTTCACCGCGCAGGGCTTCCGTCAACAGGAAATTACGCGCCTGAGGATGGAACAGGGCGGTCGGGTGAAACTGGTTGAATTCAAGGTTTGCCACGCGACAACCGGCGCGCCAGGCCATGGCGATCCCGTCTCCGGAGGCAATATCGGGGTTGGTGGTATACTGATACACTTTGGATGCACCGCCAGTCGCCAGCACCACGGCCTTCGCCTGACAGGTCTCAACCTTCTCTTTATTGCGATTCCAGACCCAGGCACCCACGACACGACGCGTACCCGGAAGGCCAATCTTGTCGGAAATAATCAGGTCAACGGCATTGCTGCGCTCAAGGACCCGAATGTTAGGATGGCTGAGGGCTTTGCTGACCAGTGTGGTTTCGACTTCTTTACCGGTAGCGTCTGCGGCATGCAGGATACGGCGGTGGCTATGCCCGCCTTCGCGGGTCAGGTGGTAACTCTCTTCACCGTTTGGCTGCACCTGTGTATCAAATAATACGCCCTGATCGATCAACCACTGCACGCAATGACGGGCATTACTGGCCACAAACTCTGCGGCATGTGCATCCACGATCCCGGCCCCGGCAATCAGCGTATCGTCGACATGCGACGCAATGCTGTCTGTCTCATCAAACACGGCGGCAATACCGCCCTGGGCATAAAACGTAGAACCTTCACTTATCGGCCCTTTGCTCAGAACGATAACGCTCTGATGTTCGGCCAGACGCAGTGCCAGGGAGAGACCGGCAGCGCCGCTACCGATGATCAGTACATCACAATGCAGTTCAGGTGTTGTGTTCATGATTTTTGTTTAATTTACTAAACAGTGTTTGGTCAGAATAGCATCCGAATGCGAGATATCGCACGTTTTTTTTGATATGAGTTGTAACCGCTAAACTCGAGGCGGAGGATTAAAACCACGTAAAAGAAAGAAAATATTTTGCGAAGCAGATCGTTAGCGTCAGATTTTGTGGTGAAATAAAGACTGGGTTGCGTTACTCTTCTGGCGGGAAAAGAGATGTTTCTTGTCATAAAGTGGTGCGTATCGTGAACAGACTTATAATGAGAGAAAATGAACAGTCTGCGGCGCGATGAACAAAAACAAAGGCGTTACGGAACTTATTGAAGATCAGACACTCTAATCCGGTGCTTGCTCAAAGTGCGGTTTTTTAAGAGTGGCGTTTCGATAACGCGTGGAATTTAGGTTTGGGGAGACATTACCTCGGATGAGCGAGCAGTTAACGGACCAGGTCCTGGTTGAACGGGTCCAGAAGGGAGATCAGAAAGCCTTTAACTTACTGGTGGTGCGCTACCAGCATAAGGTGGCGAGCCTGGTTTCCCGCTATGTACCGTCAGGCGATGTGCCTGATGTAGTACAAGAGTCTTTTATTAAGGCCTATCGCGCGCTGGATTCATTCCGGGGAGATAGTGCTTTTTATACCTGGCTGTACCGTATTGCGGTCAATACGGCAAAGAATTATTTGGTCGCTCAGGGCCGCCGTCCGCCTTCAAGTGATGTGGACGCAATCGACGCCGAAAACTTCGAAAGTGGCGGTGCGCTGAAAGAAATTTCGAACCCTGAGAACTTAATGTTGTCAGAAGAACTGAGACAAATCGTTTTTCGCACGATCGAGTCGCTCCCGGAAGATTTACGCATGGCAATTACGTTACGGGAGTTGGATGGTCTGAGCTATGAAGAGATAGCCGCCATCATGGATTGTCCGGTCGGCACGGTACGTTCACGTATTTTCCGTGCGCGAGAAGCAATTGATAATAAAGTTCAACCGCTTATCAGGCGTTGACGATAGCGGGATACTGGAAAAGGTATTAGGCATGCAGAAAGAAAAACTTTCCGCTTTAATGGATGGTGAAACGCTGGATAGTGAGCTGCTCAACGAGCTGTCTCATTCTCCCGAAATGCAAGAGACCTGGGAGAGTTACCATCTCATCCGTGACACCCTTCGCGGTGACACCGGCGAGGTTCTCCATTTCGATATCTCAGCTCGCGTGATGGCGGCCATTGAAAATGAGCCTGTCCGTCAGACCACTCCGCTGATTCCTGAAGCTCAACCTGCGCCTCACCAGTGGCAGAAAATGCCGTTCTGGCACAAGGTGCGTCCGTGGGCCAGCCAGCTCACCCAAATGGGTGTGGCTGCATGCGTATCGCTTGCAGTTATCGTTGGCGTCCAGCACTATAATACTCAGTCTGAAACTAATCAGCAGCCAGAAGCGCCAGTGTTCAACACACTGCCGATGATGGGCAAAGCCAGCCCGGTAAGTTTGGGTGTTCCGGCTGATGCATCCGCCAGCGGCGGCCAGCAACAGCAGGTTCAGGAGCAACGCCGTCGCATTAATGCGATGTTGCAGGATTACGAGTTGCAGCGTCGTCTGCACTCTGAACAGCTTCAGTTTGAGCAGGCACAAACCCAGCAAGCGGCTGTGCAGGTGCCCGGAAACCAAACTTTAGGAACGCAATCGCAGTAATGAAGCAACTTTGGTTCGCCATGTCTCTGATGGCGGGTAGCCTGTTCTTCTCTGCCAACGCCTCGGCTGATGTTTCATCCGGGGCGTTGTTGCAGCAAATGAATCTGGCCAGCCAGTCACTCAATTACGAGTTGGCATTTATCAGTATCAATAAGCAGGGCGTCGAGTCGTTACGATACCGCCATGCCCGTCTTGATAACCAGCCGCTCGCCCAGCTTTTACAGATGGATGGCCCGCGTCGGGAAGTTGTCCAGCGTGGTAACGAGATCAGTTATTTCGAACCCGGTCTGGAGCCTTTCACGCTGAATGGCGATTATATCGTCGATTCTCTGCCATCGCTTATCTACACCGACTTCAAACGTCTTGCGCCTTACTATGATTTCATTTCGGTAGGGCGTACGCGCATTGCGGACAGACTGTGCGAAGTAATCCGCGTTGTTGCCCGTGACGGAACGCGCTACAGCTATATCGTCTGGATTGACGCCGAAACCAAGCTGCCAATGCGTGTAGACCTGCTTGACCGTGATGGTGAAACGCTGGAACAGTTCCGCGTTATCTCCTTTAGTGTGAACAATCAGGTGGGTAATGGTATGCAGAATCTGGCGAAAGCCAGCCTGCCGCCGCTGCTTTCGGTACCGGCGGGTGATTCCGTCAACTTCAACTGGGTTCCTTCCTGGATCCCGCAAGGGTTTAGCGAAGTCTCCAGCAGCCGTCGACAACTGCCAACCATTGAAACACCGGTTGAATCGCGTCTTTATTCCGATGGTTTGTTCAGTTTCTCGGTGAACATTAACCGCGCATCGGCAAACAGTTCTGAACAAATGCTTCGTACCGGACGTAGGACGGTCAGCACCACGGTTCGCGATAATGCAGAGATCACCATTGTGGGTGAATTACCGCCACAAACGGCGAAGCGTATTTCCGACAGCATTAAATTCAGGACTGCACAATGATTAAAGAGTGGGCTACGGTCGTATCGTGGCAGAATGGCATTGCGCTGGTGAGCTGTGATGTTAAGGCCTCATGCAATAGCTGTGCTTCCAGAGCCGGTTGCGGTAGCCGCGTGCTGAACAAGCTCGGGCCGCAAACCTCGCATACCATTTCCGTGCCAAGCGATCGGCCGCTGATGGTGGGGCAAAAGGTGGAGCTGGGAATTGCAGAAGGTAGCCTGCTCACGTCCGCTATGCTGGTTTATCTCTCTCCGCTGGTGGGGCTGTTTGTTATGGGCGGCGTATTCCAGATGCTGTTTGGTACCGATGTGGCCGCCATGTGCGGTGCTGCATTGGGCGGCGTAGGGGGATTCTGGCTGGCCAAAGCTCTCTCCCCGAAGCTTGCCGCACGCGAAGAGTGGCAGCCTGTTATTCTCAGCGTTGGGCTGGCACCCGACCAGCTTCGTGTTGAGACGCTCTCTTCTGAGGCCCGGTGATTCATCGGGCTTTGTCCTTTTTTACGTCCTAAAACAGAAAACGTCATTTCTTCACGCTATACCTGGCGCTAAGTACATTTCCAGGTAACGGGGATGTAGTGTAGAATGCGGCGTTTTCGCACTGAAAAACGTCAGGCTAAGAACAGCGGCCTCCAGGAATTCGTAAGGCATAATTATTTAACTATATGAAGAACATACGTAACTTTTCGATCATTGCTCACATTGACCACGGTAAGTCGACGCTGTCTGACCGTATTATCCAGATTTGCGGTGGCCTGTCTGATCGTGAAATGGAAGCCCAGGTTCTGGACTCCATGGACCTGGAACGCGAACGCGGTATCACCATTAAAGCGCAGAGCGTTACGCTTGATTACAAAGCGGCTGATGGCGAAATCTACCAGCTGAACTTTATCGACACCCCAGGCCACGTTGACTTCTCCTATGAAGTTTCACGCTCGCTGGCGGCCTGTGAAGGCGCGCTGCTGGTTGTGGATGCCGGGCAGGGCGTTGAAGCCCAGACCCTGGCAAACTGCTACACCGCAATGGAAATGGATCTCGAGGTTGTGCCGGTTCTGAACAAAATTGACCTGCCAGCTGCCGATCCTGAGCGCGTAGCGGAAGAGATTGAAGATATTGTCGGCATCGACGCGACCGATGCGGTGCGCTGTTCCGCTAAAACGGGCGTGGGCGTTACCGACGTGCTGGAACGCCTGGTGCGTGATATCCCGGCACCAGAAGGTGACCCGGATGCCCCGCTGCAGGCGCTGATCATCGACTCCTGGTTTGATAACTACCTGGGCGTTGTCTCGCTGGTGCGTATTAAAAACGGCACCATGCGTAAAGGCGACAAAATCAAGGTAATGAGTACTGGCCAGGTTTACAACGCTGACCGTCTGGGTATCTTCACGCCAAAACAGGTTGACCGTACCGAGCTGAAATGTGGCGAAGTAGGCTGGCTGGTCTGCGCCATTAAAGACATCCTCGGCGCGCCAGTGGGCGATACCCTGACCGGTGCACGTAACCCGGCAGACAAAGCGCTGCCAGGTTTTAAAAAGGTTAAACCGCAGGTTTACGCGGGTCTGTTCCCGGTCAGCTCTGACGACTATGAAAACTTCCGTGATGCGCTCGGCAAGCTGAGCCTCAACGATGCTTCCCTGTTCTATGAACCAGAAAGCTCCACGGCGCTGGGCTTCGGCTTCCGCTGCGGCTTCCTTGGTCTGCTGCACATGGAGATCATCCAGGAGCGTCTGGAGCGTGAATACGATCTGGATCTGATCACCACGGCACCGACCGTTGTGTACGAAGTGCAGACCACCAACAAAGAGATCGTCTACGTCGATAGCCCGTCCAAGCTGCCGCCGCTGAACAATATCGAAGAACTGCGCGAGCCCATTGCAGAGTGTCATATGCTGCTGCCGCAGGAGTTCCTGGGTAACGTTATTACGCTGTGTATTGAGAAGCGTGGCGTACAGACCAACATGGTTTACCACGGTAATCAGGTTGCGCTGACGTACGAAATCCCTATGGCGGAAGTGGTCCTCGACTTCTTCGATCGTCTGAAGTCTACCTCTCGTGGCTATGCGTCACTGGATTACAACTTCAAACGCTTCCAGGCGTCTAACATGGTGCGTGTGGACGTGCTGATCAACGGCGAGCGTGTGGATGCGCTGGCACTCATCACTCACAACGACAATGCGCCATACCGTGGCCGTGAGCTGGTTGAGAAGATGAAAGAGCTGATCCCGCGTCAGCAGTTTGATATCGCGATTCAGGCCGCCATCGGTAACCACATTATTGCCCGTTCTACTGTGAAACAGCTGCGTAAAAACGTTCTGGCGAAATGCTACGGCGGTGACGTCAGCCGTAAGAAAAAGCTGCTGCAGAAACAGAAAGAAGGTAAGAAGCGTATGAAGCAGGTCGGTAACGTCGAACTGCCGCAGGAAGCATTCCTTGCCATCCTTCATGTTGGTAAAGACGGCAAATAACCCTAAGGAGATGGCATGGCGAACATGTTTGCCCTGATTCTGGTCATTGCTACCCTGGTGACAGGTTTGTTGTGGTGTCTGGATAAGTTTATTTTCGCCCCAAAACGCCATGAACGTCAGGCTGCCGCACAGGCAGCCACTGGCGATGGGCTGGACGCGAAAACCCTGAAGAAAGTCGGCCCGAAACCGGGCTGGCTGGAAACCGGGGCATCGGTATTTCCGGTGCTGGCGATTGTGCTGGTTGTCCGCTCGTTTATTTACGAGCCGTTCCAGATCCCGTCTGGTTCAATGATGCCAACGCTGCTGATTGGCGATTTTATTCTGGTTGAGAAGTTTGCCTACGGGATTAAAGATCCGATCTACCAGAAAACGCTGATCGAAACCGGTCATCCAAAACGTGGCGACATCGTGGTGTTTAAATACCCGGAAGATCCGCGTCTGGATTACATCAAGCGTGCAGTGGGTCTGCCGGGTGATAAAGTCACCTACGATCCGGTGGCGAAAGAAGTTACCGTTCAGCCTGGCTGCAGCTCCGGCACCGCGTGTGAAAACGCGCTGCCAATCACTTACTCAAACGTTGAGCCAAGTGATTTTGTGCAGACCTTTGCTCGCCGTAACGGCGGTGAAGCGACCAGCGGTTTCTTCCAGGTGCCCAAAGGCGAGACCAAAGAGGACGGTATTCGCCTGGTTGAACGTAAAGAGACGCTGGGTGATGTGACCCACCGTATCCTCACCGTGCCAATCGCGCAGGATCAAGTGGGGATGTACTACCGGCAGCCTGGCCAACAGCTTGCCAGCTGGATCGTACCACCGGGACACTACTTCATGATGGGTGATAACCGCGATAATTCCGCGGACAGCCGTTACTGGGGCTTTGTGCCGGAAGCGAATCTGGTAGGTAAAGCGACCGCTATCTGGATGAGTTTTGAGAAGCAGGAAGGCGAATGGCCGACCGGCGTTCGCCTGAATCGTATCGGCGGGATCCATTAATTCTCATTAAATGAACGCGTAGCCGCGTTAATTAGCGGCTACGTGAATTATTTCAGCGATAAATCTCTTTGGACTAACGACATCCCCTGTCGTTGTGTATAGAATATTCCCCCGAAGTTTAAGGTTGGCCCTGCAAGGGTGCCACGGCACACGAAACCGCGTTGGTCTTCTCAGGTCGGTTTCGTGTGCTGCATTTTTGACGCATTCATTTACTGGTATCGCATGAACCCCATCGTAATTAATCGGCTTCAACGGAAGCTGGGCTACACTTTTCATCATCAGGAGTTGTTGCAACAGGCATTAACCCACCGCAGTGCCAGCAGCAAGCATAATGAGCGCCTCGAGTTCCTGGGTGACTCTATTTTAAGTTTCGTGATCGCGAATGCGCTTTATCATCGTTTCCCACGTGTGGACGAAGGTGATATGAGCCGCATGCGCGCGACGCTGGTTCGGGGTAATACCCTGGCGGAAATCGCTCGTGAATTTGAACTGGGCGAATGTCTGCGACTTGGGCCGGGTGAACTGAAAAGCGGCGGCTTCCGTCGTGAATCTATTCTTGCCGACACGGTCGAAGCATTAATTGGTGGTGTGTTCCTGGACAGCGATATTCAGACCGTAGAAAAGCTGATCCTTAACTGGTATCAAACCCGTCTGGACGAAATCAGTCCGGGCGATAAACAAAAAGATCCGAAAACGCGTCTGCAGGAATATTTGCAGGGTCGCCACCTCCCGCTGCCATCCTATCTGGTGGTGCAAGTGCGGGGCGAAGCGCACGATCAGGAATTTACCATCCATTGCCAGGTCAGTGGCCTGAGTGAACCGGTGGTCGGCACAGGTTCTAGCCGTCGTAAGGCTGAACAGGCTGCCGCCGAACAGGCGTTAAAAATGCTGGAGCTGGAATGAGCGAAGAAAAAACGTATTGCGGGTTTATTGCCATCGTCGGACGTCCGAACGTTGGCAAATCTACCCTGTTGAATAATCTGCTTGGGCAGAAAATTTCCATTACTTCCCGTAAGGCGCAGACCACGCGTCACCGCATCGTCGGTATCCACACGGAAGGCGCCTATCAGGCGATCTACGTTGATACCCCGGGCCTGCACATGGAAGAGAAGCGCGCCATCAACCGCCTGATGAACAAGGCGGCGAGCAGCTCGATTGGCGACGTAGAGCTGGTGATTTTCGTGGTGGAAGGCACCCGCTGGACGCCTGACGACGAAATGGTGCTGAACAAACTGCGCGACGGTAAAACGCCGGTGATCCTTGCGGTCAACAAAGTGGACAACGTGCAGGAAAAAGCCGATCTGCTGCCGCACCTGCAGTGGCTGGGAAGCCAGATGAACTTCCTTGATATCGTCCCGCTGTCTGCCGAGACCGGTCTGAACGTCGATACCATCGCAGGCATCGTGCGCAAACGTCTGCCGGAAGCGATTCATCACTTCCCGGAAGATTACATCACCGATCGTTCTCAGCGCTTTATGGCCTCTGAGATCATCCGTGAAAAACTGATGCGTTTCCTTGGCGCGGAACTGCCGTACTCCGTAACGGTTGAGATTGAACGTTTTCAGACCAACGAACGCGGCGGCTATGACATCAACGGCCTGATCCTCGTTGAGCGCGAAGGGCAGAAGAAGATGGTGATCGGCAACAAAGGTGCCAAGATCAAAACCATCGGCATTGAAGCGCGCAGAGACATGCAGGACATGTTTGAAGCCCCGGTTCACCTTGAACTGTGGGTGAAGGTGAAATCAGGCTGGGCCGATGATGAGCGTGCATTGCGCAGCCTCGGTTACGGCGACGACGTCTAAGACTGAACATCGTGGATGGATGGCAGCGTGCCTTTGTCCTCCATAGCCGTCCGTGGAGCGAGACCAGCCTTATGCTGGACGTTTTCACGGAAGAGTCGGGCCGTGTGCGCCTTGTTGCTAAAGGCGCACGTTCCAAACGCTCCGGCCTGAAGGGCGCCTTACAGCCTTTCACTCCGCTGCTGGTACGCTTCGGCGGGCGTGGGGAAGTCAAAACCCTGCGCAGTGCCGAAGCCGTCTCTCTGGCGCTCCCCCTTTCTGGTATCACGCTGTACAGTGGTCTCTATGTCAACGAACTCATCTCACGTGTTCTGGAGCATGAGACTCGATTCTCTGAACTTTTCTTTGATTACCTGCACTGTATCCAGGCGCTAGCCGGCGCTACCGGTACGCCCGAACCTGCCCTGCGTCGTTTTGAACTGGCGCTGCTTGGACACCTGGGCTATGGGGTCGATTTTTTGCATTGTGCAGGGAGCGGAGACGAGGTAGAGGATGCGATGACCTATCGCTACCGTGAAGAAAAAGGCTTTATCGCCAGCGTTGTGATAGATAACAGCACCTTTACCGGGCGACAGCTTAGAGCGCTGTATGCGCGCGAGTTTCCCGATCAGGATACCCTTCGCGCAGCAAAACGCTTTACCCGGATTGCGCTCAAGCCGTATCTTGGCGGCAAGCCCTTAAAGAGCCGCGAATTGTTCAGGCAGTTTATGCCGAAACGTTAACGTATCAGACCCTCGCTCCAGCCCTCTCATTGAGGGAGAGGGAGGCAGGGACACGAACTAAAATACCGAGGATTGTCATGGCTGAATTACTGTTAGGCGTCAACATTGATCACATCGCCACGCTGCGTAATGCACGCGGCACGGCTTATCCCGATCCGGTTCAGGCGGCGTTCATCGCTGAGCAGGCTGGCGCCGATGGCATTACCGTTCACCTGCGTGAAGACCGCCGTCATATTACCGACCGCGATGTGCGCATTTTGCGTCAGACGCTGGACACCCGCATGAACCTGGAGATGGCGGTCACGGAAGAGATGCTGACGATTGCCTGCGAGACGAAGCCGCATTTCTGCTGCCTGGTACCGGAAAAACGTCAGGAAGTGACCACCGAAGGGGGCCTGGACGTGGCGGGTCAACGCGACAAAATGCGTGATGCCTGCAAGCGTCTGGCTGAGGCAGGTATCCTGGTCTCTCTGTTCATCGACGCCGATGTAGCACAGATCAAAGCGGCTGCCGAAGTGGGCGCGCCCTATATTGAAATTCATACCGGCTGTTACGCTGATGCGAAAGACGAAACTACGCAGGCCAAAGAGCTGGAGCGTATCGCCAATGCGGCCACCTATGCCGCGAGCCTGGGTCTGAAAGTTAACGCCGGGCATGGCCTGACCTACCATAACGTCAAGGCTATTGCAGCCCTGCCAGAAATGCATGAGCTGAATATCGGCCACGCTATTATTGGCCGTGCGGTAATGAGTGGCCTGAAAGAGGCGGTCTCAGAAATGAAACGCCTGATGCTGGAAGCGCGTCAGTAATGGCTATTCTGGGCTTAGGCACCGATATCGTTGAAATAGCCCGCATTGAAGCGGTGATCGCCCGTAGCGGCGATCGCCTGGCACGACGCGTGTTGAGCGATAACGAATGGGCCATCTGGGAGACGCATCAGCAGCCGGTACGTTTTCTGGCCAAGCGCTTTGCCGTCAAAGAGGCGGCAGCCAAAGCCTTCGGCACCGGTATTCGTAACGGTCTGGCGTTTAATCAGTTTGAAGTGTTTAACGATGAGCTGGGTAAACCGCGCCTGCGTTTATGGGGTGAGGCGCAAACGCTGGCAGAGAAACTCGGCGTAAATCACATGCATGTGACGCTCGCCGATGAACGCCACTACGCCTGCGCGACGGTGATTATCGAAAGTTAAAGTTTGTCCGCGTGATGCAGCAGGACAAACTTATCCCAAAGCTGCTCTTCGCTCTCGACGTGTGCCGGATCCTTCAGGATGGTATTGGGGATTGGGCACACTTTCTGACAGGTCGGCGTTTCGTAGTGGCCGATGCATTCAGTGCAGCGGTCGCTGTTAATCTCATAAATGCTCTCGCCCATCGAAATCGCCTGGTTCGGGCATTCCGGTTCGCACATATCGCAATTGATGCATTTTTTGGTGATTAACAGCGCCATCAGGAAATTCTCAGAAACAACACAAACAGGGCGGGCATTATACGCTCATTACCTGTTCAAACCAGTTTTTTTACCAGCTCTTCACTGTGCCGGATACGCTCTGGCGCATGCTCCAGATCCTGTTGCACCAGGGCCATAAACAGCAGGTCGGTCAACATCATTTGCGCACTTGTCGAGGAGATCGCCGCGCTGCGCGTGGCCTGCTCTTCCGCGATAGTATATAAACAGCGCGTAGCCCGCTGCTGCAGCGCGTTGGGAGTAAACCCGGTGATGGCCAGAATCTTACCGCCTACGCGTAAGGCTTCATCGGTAGCCATATTGATCTCGCGGCGTTCGCCGGAATAGGAGATCGCCAGCAGCAGATCGTTAGCATCCATCGCCTGCACGGTCGCCAGCAGGGCGTGCATATCCTGCTCGACAATGGCGTTGTAACCTATTTTTGTCAGCTTCCAGCCAAAGTTACGTGCCACCAGTCCGGACGCGCCTATCCCGGTCAAAATAATACGTCGCGCTGCACGCAGCATCGCCACGCTTTCCAGTAATTTTTCTTCGGTATTCACATCAAGGGTGGCATGCATGGCCGCGACATTCTCTTTGATGAGCTTCTCTCCCACCAGACGCATCGGGTCATCGCCACGAATCTGATTATGCACCGGCATCGACTGCGGGTTGGGGTTACTCACCAGGGCTTCGCTAATTGCCAGCTTGAGAGCCGGGAAGCCTTTAAAGCCAATCTTCTGGGCAAATTTCACCACGCTCGACTGACTCACTCCGGCCTCACTCGCCAGCTGCTGCGAGCTGAGATGGCGGGCATGGTCGGGCTGAGAGAGCAGAAAATCCGCCAGCTTTTTGTCGCTTTGAGCAAAGCCTGCATAACGCTGGCGAATGCGAATTAAACAGTTCATAGGTTCTCCTGGCGAAATTGTGATTGTCTGCGCAAATACGAATTTTGCTCGCCTGAATGAATTTTATATTCCATTATAGTGAGATTATTATGAATTAAAAATTCTTGAGGTACAAAAGATGAATCTTGGCTCACTTGTTTCTGAAACGCGTAACCCACAAACCATGGATTTGGATGCGCTCAGCACCCTGGAGCTGGTTAACCGTTTTAATCAACAGGATACGCTGGTCGCGCAGGCAGTGAAAGAGACATTACCCGAGGTGGCGAAAGCTGTCGATGCGGCAGCGGAAGCACTGAAGGCCGGTGGTCGCATTATCTACATGGGCGCCGGAACCAGCGGGCGTCTTGGTGTGCTGGATGCCTCTGAATGCCCGCCAACGTTTGGTGTGCCGCACGGTCTGGTGGTCGGGTTGATTGCTGGCGGCCCTGGCGCGCTGCTGAAAGCCGTGGAAGGGGCGGAAGACAACAAACAGCTCGGTGAGGATGACCTGAAGGGGCTAAATCTGACCGCTCAGGATCTGGTTGTTGGGCTGGCGGCCTCCGGGCGTACGCCGTACGTTATCGGCGGTCTGGAGTATGCCAACAAGACGGGCTGCACCACGGTGGCGATTTCCTGTAATCCTGGCTCGCCGATTGCGCAGGTCGCTGCTATCGCTATCTCTCCGGTTGTCGGCCCGGAAGCGTTAACCGGCTCTACGCGCCTGAAATCCGGCACCGCGCAAAAGCTGGTGCTCAACATGATCTCCACTGGCGCGATGGTGAAGTTTGGCAAGGTTTATCAGAACCTGATGGTGGATATGCAAGCGACCAACGTCAAGCTGGTGGACAGAGCTTGCCGTATGGTCATGGAGGCGACGGGAGCAAGCCGCGAAGAGGCGGAAGCGGTACTGAAACAAACCGATCACGATGTTAAACCGGCCATTCTGATGATCCTGAGCGGACTGGACGCTGCGGCCGCCAGAGCAAGGCTCAATGCCCATAACGGGTTCTTACGGGCGGCATTAGAAAACTAACAGAGGCGTGTATGGACAAAACAGCAGCGCTCGCCAGCGATATCCTGCAGGGGATCGGTGGGGAAAAAAATATTCAGCGTCTGGAAAACTGCATGACGCGCGTGCGCGTCGAGGTGCATAACGACGAGCAGCTTGATGTGCCGCGTCTGAAGCAGCTTTCCGGCGTGAGTGGTTACGTTAAACAGGGGCAACAGCACCAGCTGATTGTCGGGCCGGGAAAGGCGGCGCAGGTTGTGGATGCGATGCGTGCGCTGATGGTCGGCGGCGAGAGCGTGGCGATCGATGACGTCGAACGTACGAAGGCGCAGGCAAAGGCCCGATACAAAGCCCCCATGAGCGATGCGCTGCGACAACTGGCCAACGTCTTTATTCCGCTGATCCCGGCGTTTATTGCCTCTGGCTTAATCACCGGGATCATCAATATTCTTAAGCGTCCGGATATCGTAGGGGACTTCGCGACCCAGTATCCTAATTTATTAGGCATTCTTGGTATTTTCGGCAGCGCCGTGTTTGCCATCATGAACATTCTGGTGGGGGTCAACACCGCGAAGGTCTTTGGCGGCTCGCTGGCCATGGGCGGGGTGATGGCAGGTATTCTGTCCAGCCCACAACTGGCGCAGATAACCCTGTTTGGTGAGGCGCTCCAGCCTGGCCGCGGCGGGGTGATTGCCGTGCTGCTGGTGGTCATTCTGATGTGCTGGATCGAGAAGAAACTGCGCACCCTCCTGCCTGGATCAATTGAGCTGATCCTCAATCCACTGTTAACGACGTTAATCACCGGCAGCGTGGCTATTGTGGCGTTGCAACCGCTGGGGGGCTGGATCTCTGAGGCCATCGCCCATGGCGCATCGCTGGCTATCGATCGCGGCGGTCTGTTAGTGGGTGCCGTGCTGTCAGGCACCTTCTTGCCGCTGGTACTGACCGGTCTGCATCAGGGGCTGGTGCCGATCCACGTCGAGCTGGTACAGGCGCACGGTTACAACGCGCTGCTGCCCATCCTGTCGATGGCTGGCGTGGGGCAGGTCGGGGCGGCGATTGCCGTACTGATGAAAACCCGCAACGCGCGGCTGAAAAAAGTGATCAAAGGTGCGCTGCCGGTCGGATTACTCGGAATTGGCGAGCCGCTGATTTTCGGCGTCACGCTGCCGCTGGGGAAACCGTTCCTCGGTGCCTGCCTGGGAGGGGCGGTAGGCGGAGCGCTGATCAGCTACTGGAAAGTGGCAACGGTGATCACCTTCGGGATCTCCGGGCTGCCGCTGGCGCTCACCATCGTGACCGGAAAAGTTATGCTCTATCTGTTAGGCTATCTGGTAGCGGTGATCGCCGGGTTCCTGTTTACCTGGCTGTTAGGATTCAACGATCCAGAGGAGTAAGGTTTGGCAAATCACGAGCGTCGCGTTGTTTTTTTCGACCTGGACGGTACGCTGCATCAGCAGGATATGTTTGGTACGTTTATGCGCTACCTGCTGCGGCGTCAGCCTTTGAATGCGCTGCTCGTATTACCTCTCTTACCCGTAATTGGCATTGCGTTGCTGCTAAAAGGTCGGGCAGCGCGCTGGCCAATGAGCCTGTTGCTCTGGGGCTGTACCTTTGGACGCAGCGAAGCGCGGCTTAAACAGCTTCAGCAGGACTTTGTGCACTGGTTTCGCGGGCATGTGACCGCGTTTCCGGTTGTTCAGGCAAGGCTCACCAGCTATCTCGACGCGAACGATGCCGACATCTGGTTGATTACCGGATCCCCGCAAGCGCTGGTGGAACAGGTCTATTATGATACCCCGTGGCTGCCGCGGGTGAATCTTATCGCCACGCAAATTACTCGCGGGTACGGTGGATGGGTACTGACCATGCGCTGCCTGGGGCATGAAAAGGTGGTGCAACTGGAGAAGCGAATCGGTACGCCACTGCGTCTTTACAGCGGCTACAGCGACAGCAAGCAGGACAACCCGCTGCTCTATTTTTGCCAGCATCGCTGGCGCGTCACGCCCGCAGGCGAACTTCAGCAACTCGAATAGTCTTATCTATAGCGGGTGTGTATAATGCCGCCCGCTTTTAGACTGGAGTATCAACCGTTGTGCAACCCTGAACGCGATCATGAATACTGGATGCGCCATGCGCTTACGCTTGCCCAGCGTGCCTGGGACGAGGGGGAAGTGCCCGTGGGTGCTGTGCTTGTCCACAATAACCAGGTGATAGGGGAAGGGTGGAACCGCCCGATTGGCCGTCACGATCCGACTGCGCACGCTGAAATCATGGCCCTTCGTCAGGGCGGGATGGTGCTGCAAAACTATCGTCTGCTTGATACCACGCTGTATGTCACGCTTGAGCCGTGCGTTATGTGTTCCGGCGCGATGGTGCATAGCCGTATCGGCACGCTGGTCTTTGGCGCGCGGGATGAAAAAACCGGAGCGGCCGGTTCGCTGATGGACGTACTGGGACACCCGGGAATGAACCACCAGGTGCAGACTATCGGTGGGGTACTTGCACCAGAGTGTGCGGGGCTATTAAGTGATTTCTTTCGAATGCGCCGTCAGCAGAAAAAGCAACAAAAGGCAGAATTGAAGTTGTCGGGCGAGTAAGTTCGTCCGGTGCCACCACCGGATAACTCTGGGCCAGCTGATTTGCCTCTGCCGCCTCTTTTTCCTTCTCCAGCAGATAACCCACCAGGCTAATCTGATATTTACGGATATTTTCCACGTAGGCGTAGGCTTCATGCCCGCGCGCGTAACCGTAAGTCAGCTTGTTGTACCACGGCTTCTGGCTCAGCAGCGGCAGGCGCTGTTTTACGTCTGACCAGCTGTCCGGGTTACCTTTCGTTTTCGCCGTCAGCGCGCGCGCGTCAAGCATGTGCGCGTAACCCATGTTGTAGGCTGCCAGCGCAAACCAGATCCGTTCCTCTTCAGGCACCGTCTCCGGTACTTTGCCCATCATATCCTGCAGATACCGTGCGCCGCCGCTGATGCTCTGTTCTGCATCGGTGCGGTCGGTCAGCCCAAGGCTCTGAGCGGTATTTTTAGTGAGCATCATTAAGCCGCGAACGCCAGTGGGCGAGGTGGCCTGAGTATCCCAGTGGGATTCCTGATAAGAGATCGCTGCCAGTAATCGCCAGTCGATCTCCTGGGCATACTTTTCAAATAACGGCTGCAGGTCTGGTAGCACGCTATCGACCGCGCGCAAGAAGCTTCGGGTGTCGACGTAATCAAAATCGTCACCGTGGCCGAGGTATTTCTCTTCCAGACGCGCCAGCGTACCGTCTTCATTGATGGTGTTGAAGAAATCAAGCATCGCCGCAGAGAGGGTCTGATCGTCATCAAGCTGGCTAAACCAGGTCACCGGCTGTTCGTCTGTCACGTCCAGCGCCACTGCGATTTCGGGGTGCACGCGCTGGAAAAGGCTGATCGCGACCGAATCAGCGATGGTGTAGGGCAGTTTTTTATCTTTTACCTGGTCCAGCAGCTCAGTCGTGCCGAGCTTAGGATCAACCGTCCAGCTCAGGTCCGGGAATTTCTTCTCCTTGAGCTCACGCAGATCGTCAATCACGACGTGACCCGGGGCGATGGTCAACTGTTGTGCATTAATCGCGGCCAGCGTTCGCGGGCGCAGGCTCCCGACCCGGTAGACCAGCTGTTGCGAAACGGAGTAGTAGGTTGGGCCTGGCTGATAGTTCTTGCTGCGCTCGCTGTTGTACACCAGCCCGGCCGCAAGGATATCGGCATCGTTGTTATCCAGGTCATCAAACAGCTGGCTGATATTCTGACGGACGGTAATTTTGAGCTTCACGCCAAGATAGTCGGCAAACTGTTGCGCCAGTTCATAATCCAGGCCAATCGTTTTGCCGTTAATGTCGCTGTAAATCAGCGGCGAGTTGAGAGTACTGACGCGCAATTCCCCCCGCTCCTGTATGGCGGCGATACGGTTTTCGGCTTTACCGAACCAGGGGATGGAAGGCCAGAGGGCCACTGCCAGCAGCAACGTTACAATGCCGATGAGCAGATAATTAATCTTTAATTTTTTCAATTAGTTAATTCTCTGCGACGCCGGGTGCCTCAGTATGCTGTAGCCATGTTAAGAATAAGGTTTGCCATTGAATGAGCGGCATTTTGCGTAAAGTTACGCCACTTGGCAACAAATTAGAGAGAGAGGTCACATCTATTGTTAAACGTAAACGTTGATTTTATTTCGACGCAAACGGTTTCGTCGACGCTCAGGATTCTCTATAATGACGCCCGTTTTCCCCCCTTGCGCACACTGTAAGCGCCCCGGCGCTTCGAAGACGAGAGACTTATGATGGAAATTCTGCGTGGTTCGCCTGCACTGTCTGCCTTCCGTATCAATAAACTGCTGGCACGTTTTCAGGCAGCCGACCTTCCGGTAAGCAATATTTACGCTGAGTATGTCCATTTTGCTGACCTGAATGCACCCCTGAATGCAGAGGAGCGAGTACAGCTGGAACGCCTGCTCAAATATGGTCCAAGCCTGAGCAGCCATACGCCAACCGGCAAACTGATCCTTGCGACGCCTCGTCCAGGCACCATCTCCCCCTGGTCTTCCAAAGCCACCGACATCGCCCACAACTGTGGTCTGAACCAGATTAACCGTCTGGAGCGCGGCGTGGCGTACTACGTTGAAGCCTCTACCCTGACCGATGCGCAGTGGCAAACCGTTGCCGCTGAGCTGCACGACCGCATGATGGAGAGTGTCTTTGCCTCTCTGGACGATGCGCAGAAACTCTTCTCCCACCATCAGCCTGCGCCGGTACAGAGCGTCGATTTGCTGGGGCAGGGCCGTCAGGCACTGATTGACGCCAACCTGCGTCTCGGTCTGGCACTGGCAGAAGACGAAATTGACTACCTGCAGGATGCGTTTGTTAAGCTGAACCGCAACCCGAACGACATCGAACTTTACATGTTCGCTCAGGCAAACTCTGAGCACTGCCGTCACAAGATTTTCAACGCCGACTGGATTATCGACGGTGAAGAGCAGCCGAAGTCGCTGTTCAAAATGATCAAAAACACCATGGAAAAAACGCCTGACCACGTGCTGTCTGCCTACAAAGACAACGCCGCGGTGATGGAAGGTTCTGACGTGGGCCGCTTCTTCGCCGATCGCGAAGCAGGGCGCTATGATTTCCATCAGGAGCCGGCGCATATTCTGATGAAAGTCGAAACGCATAACCACCCGACGGCGATCTCGCCGTGGCCGGGTGCGGCGACCGGGTCTGGCGGGGAAATCCGCGACGAAGGCGCAACCGGACGGGGTGCTAAACCAAAAGCCGGTCTGGTCGGTTTCTCCGTCTCCAACCTGCGCATCCCGGGCTTTGAACAGCCGTGGGAAGAGGATTTCGGCAAGCCGGAACGTATTGTGACCGCGCTGGATATCATGACCGAAGGCCCACTGGGCGGGGCGGCGTTCAACAATGAATTTGGACGTCCTGCGCTGAACGGTTACTTCCGTACCTACGAAGAGAAAGTGGAGAGCCACAACGGCGAAGAGCTGCGCGGCTATCACAAACCGATCATGCTGGCTGGCGGGATCGGTAACATTCGCGCCGATCACGTGCAAAAAGGCGAGATCGTAGTTGGTGCGAAGCTGATCGTTCTGGGTGGCCCGGCAATGAACATCGGCCTGGGCGGCGGGGCTGCCTCCTCTATGACCTCCGGTCAGTCTGATGCGGATCTCGATTTTGCATCCGTACAGCGTGATAACCCGGAGATGGAACGCCGTTGCCAGGAGGTCATTGACCGCTGCTGGCAGCTGGGTGATGCCAACCCCATCCTCTTTATTCACGACGTAGGCGCGGGCGGTCTGTCCAACGCCATGCCGGAGCTGGTCAGTGACGGTGGTCGTGGCGGTCGTTTCAACCTGCGCGACATCCTGAGTGATGAGCCAGGCATGAGCCCGCTGGAAATCTGGTGTAACGAATCCCAGGAACGTTATGTTCTGGCCATCGCTGCCGATCAGCTGCCGCTGTTTGACGAGCTGTGCCGCCGCGAGCGTGCCCCGTATGCCGTCATCGGTGAAGCGACCGAAGCGCTGCACCTGTCCCTGAGCGACACCCATTTCGACAACCAGCCGATCGATCTGCCGCTGGACGTGCTGCTCGGCAAAACGCCGAAGATGACCCGCGACGTTGAGACCCGTAAAGCAGCTGGCAAAGCGCTGGATCGTCAGGGCATTACCGTGGCTGACGCGGTCAATCGCGTTCTGCACCTGCCTGCCGTGGCGGAGAAAACCTTCCTGGTCACCATTGGCGACCGTACCGTGACCGGTATGGTGTCGCGCGATCAGATGGTTGGCCCGTGGCAGATCCCGGTGGCTAACTGTGCCGTCACCACCGCGAGTCTCGACAGCTACTACGGTGAAGCGATGGCGCTGGGCGAACGTACCCCGGTCGCTCTGCTGGACTTCGCCGCGTCTGCTCGCCTTGCCGTTGGTGAAGCGCTGACCAACATTGCCGCAACGCAGATTGGCGACATTAAACGTATCAAACTTTCCGCGAACTGGATGGCCGCAGCGGGCCACCCGGGCGAAGATGCGGGCCTGTATGAAGCCGTGAAGGCGGTGGGTGAAGAGCTCTGCCCGGCACTTGGCCTGACCATTCCGGTGGGTAAAGACTCCATGTCGATGAAGACCCGCTGGCAGGAGGGTAACGAGCAGCGCGAGATGACCTCTCCGCTGTCGCTGATCATCTCCGCGTTTGCCCGCGTAGAAGACGTGCGCCATACCGTGACGCCACAGCTGGTGACTGAAGATAACGCCCTGCTGCTGATTGACCTGGGTAAAGGCCATAACGCACTGGGAGCGACCGCGCTGGCGCAGGTTTATCGTCAGCTGGGTGATAAGCCGGCAGATGTACGTGATGTGGCGCAGTTAAAAGGTTTCTACGACGCCATCCAGGCCCTGGTGGCACAGCGTAAACTGCTGGCCTACCACGACCGTTCCGACGGCGGCCTGCTGGTTACTCTGGCTGAGATGGCCTTCACCGGCCACTGCGGCGTCGAAGCGAACATCGCGACGCTGGGCGAGGATCGTCTGGCGGCGCTGTTTAACGAAGAGCTGGGCGCGGTGATTCAGGTGCGTGCCGCAGATCGTGACGCGGTTGAAAGCGTACTGGCTCAGCACGGCCTGGCAGACTGCGTGCATTATCTGGGTAAAGCCGTGCAGGGCGACCGCTTTGTCATTGAAGCGGATGGCCACGCGGTGTTCAGCGAGAGCCGTTCTACCCTGCGTATGTGGTGGGCTGAAACTACCTGGCAGATGCAGCGCCTGCGTGACAACCCGGAGTGTGCCGATCAGGAACACAACGCGAAGGCTAACGACAACGATCCTGGCCTGAACGTGAAGCTCTCCTTCGACCTCAACGAAGATATCGCCGCGCCGTACATTGCGACCGGCGCGCGTCCGAAAGTGGCCGTACTGCGTGAGCAGGGCGTCAACTCCCACGTTGAGATGGCTGCTGCCTTCTACCGTGCGGGCTTTGATGCCATCGACGTTCACATGAGCGACCTGCTGGCCGGGCGTACCGGTCTGGAAGATTTCCAGGCGCTGGTGGCCTGCGGTGGTTTCTCTTACGGCGATGTGCTGGGGGCAGGTGAGGGTTGGGCGAAGTCCATCCTCTTCAACAGCCGTGTCCGCGACGAGTTTGAAACCTTCTTCCACCGTCCGCAAACGCTGGCGCTGGGCGTATGTAATGGTTGCCAGATGATGTCCAACCTGCGCGAGCTGATCCCCGGTAGCGAAGCCTGGCCGCGCTTTGTGCGTAACCAGTCTGACCGCTTTGAAGCGCGTTTCAGCCTCGTGGAAGTGACCCAAAGCCCGTCTCTGCTGCTGCAGGGCATGGTAGGGTCGCAGATGCCAATCGCCGTTTCCCATGGCGAAGGCCAGGTTGAAGTGCGCGATGCAGCTCATCTGGCTCAGCTTGAAAGCAAAGGTCTGGTGGCGCTGCGCTTTGTCGATAACTTCGGCAAGGTGACAGAATCCTACCCGGCTAACCCGAACGGTTCGGTGAACGGTATCACTGCGGTGACCAGCGAAAGCGGTCGTGCGACCATTATGATGCCGCACCCGGAACGAGTGTTCCGTACCGTGAGCAACTCCTGGCACCCGGAAAACTGGGGCGAGGACAGCCCGTGGATGCGTATCTTCCGAAATGCGCGTAAACAGCTAGGTTAAGCGTACCGCTACTCCCACAGCAGGCCCGGTGCGCGAAAACGCCACCGGGCTTTTTTGTACCTGTCGCAAAACCGCGACAATCCGCTATTCGTGGTGTCTCCAAAAGGAGACATTTAACTCATTGAATTGTATAGGGTGTGGTGGGTTGTCGTTAAGGTGTTGCTTTTTAGCGACACTTAGCCTGGAAATCATTCAGCGGGCAATTAACGGCATAATTGCATAAAATACATAAATATCAACAAGATAATTTATTGTTTTGCATTATGGCACGAGTGTTGCATAATATTAATCAGTGGCTCATTCACCTTCTTATGTCAGCCCCTTCGGGACGTGCTACATAAACTTCGAATGACGCACAAAAAGGTGCCTGCCGTCCAACTACTGATCATAGCGTTGCTTTATCAGGCCAGGGCGAAACGTCGAGTTAGGCACCGCCTCATTCCATGACAAAGCCGGGTTTTTACCCGGCTTTGTTGTATCTGAAGGGCAGACTCAGTTACGCTCTCCTTAAACCCCGATAAAGAGAGTAATGCGTTGAAACGCTGGCCCGTTTTTCCTCGTTCCCTGCGACAGCTTGTCATGATGGCCTTTCTGCTGATCCTGCTGCCTTTGCTGATCCTGGCATGGCAGGCGTGGCAGAGTCTCAACGCGCTCAGTGCGCAGGCGGCACTGACTAACCGCACGACGCTGATCGACGCCCGACGCAGTGAAGCGATGACTAACGCCGCGCTGGAGATGGAACGCAGCTATCGCCAGTACTGCGTGCTCGACGATCCTACTCTGGAAAAGGTCTATCAGAATCAACGTAAACGCTACAGTGAAATGCTGGACGCCCATGCAGGGGTGCTGCCGGACGATAAGCTTTATCAGGCGTTACGTCAGGATTTGAACGATCTGGCGCAACTGCAGTGTAAGAACAGTGGCCCGGATGCCGCAGCGGCTGCCCGTCTGGAAGCCTTTGCGAATGCCAATACCGAGATGGTGCAGTCTACCCGCACGGTTATCTTCTCTCGCGGGCAACAGCTGCAGCAGGAGATTGCGGAACGTGGCCAGTTCTTTGGCTGGCAGGCGCTGGTGCTGTTCCTCGTCAGCCTCGGTCTGGTTCTGCTCTTTACCCGCATGATCATCGGCCCGGTGAAGGGTATCCAGCGCATGATTAACCGCCTGGGCGAGGGGAAGTCTCTCGGGGATACGGTCGCCTTTAAAGGCCCGCGCGAGTTGCGCTCCGTTGGCCAGCGCATTATCTGGCTTTCTGAACGTCTGGCATGGCTGGAATCCCAGCGCCATCAGTTCTTGCGCCATATTTCCCATGAGCTTAAAACGCCGCTTGCCAGCATGCGCGAAGGAACGGAACTGCTGGCAGATGAAGTGGCGGGGCCGCTTACGCCCGAACAGAAAGAGATTGTCGACATCCTGGATGCCAGCAGCCGTAATCTGCAAAAGCTGATTGAGCAACTGCTGGACTACAACCGCAAGCTGGCGGATGGCGCGGTGGTGCTGGAAAACGTTGATATCGAGCCGCTGGTGGATATGGTGATCTCCGCCCATAGCTTGCCAGCAAGAGCTAAAATGATGCATACCGGGGTGGAGCTCAGTGAGCCAACCTGCCTCGCGGAACCGATGCTGTTGATGAGCGTTCTGGATAATCTTTACTCCAATGCGGTGCACTATGGTACTGAATCCGGTAACATTTATATCCGAAGTTATACGAATGGTTCACGGGTGTTTATTGACGTCGCTAACACCGGCACTCCAATCCCTGATGACGAAAAAACCATGATCTTTGAACCCTTTTTCCAGGGAAGTCATCAGCGGAAAGGGGCGGTAAAAGGAAGTGGGCTGGGCCTGAGTATTGCCCGGGACTGCATACGACGCATGCAGGGTGAGCTGAAAATTGCCACGGACGAACGGTCAGATGTTTGCTTCCGTATTGAACTGCCCCTGAGCCGGAAAAATCAATGAAATGAATCTATGCCTGGTGAGTATGTCACACGTCTTTTCCCGCGCCGTGCGCGCGGTGTTTTCCAGCAATATGTTTCGCCTGAGCCTGCCCTGTTTATTTCTGGCGGGCTGTGTTTCCCATGTGCCGCAAAGTGCGATTAGCGATAAACAACAAGATAAATGGCCAGATAATCAGCTGGCAGATTTTCTGTCGACCCGCTGTGACGACATCTGGAATCTGTCGGGGCATGACGTCGAGAGCAATCCGCTGTTCTGGCTACGTGGAATAGATTGCGCTCAGCGTCTGGCGCCGGTCGAGGCGCGCTCGCAAGCGGCGATGCTCAATGACGATACCTGGCAGGACGCGTTCAAGCGTGGAATTTTACTCGCGGATGCGAAAATCACCCCCGTCGAGCGTCGCACCAACGTCACGCGGCTGGACACGTTTGTCGGAAATCTTCCGGCGCAGGTGCGCCCGGTGTATCAGCTCTGGCGTGATGGTCAGGCGTTACAACTGCAGTTGTCTGAAGAGCGTTTTCGCTACAGCAAATTACAGCAATCCACCGACAGCGAGCTTGATACGCTGCGCCAGCAGGAGCAGCACTTGCGTGCTCAACTGGATACCACGACGCGCAAGCTTGAAAACCTGACCGACATCGAAAGGCAGCTCTCGACGCGTAAACCGGCCGGAAATTATCTGCCTGACGCGCCAAAAGGGTCAGCCGCGACGCCAGACGGTGATGCGCAGAAACAAGAGGATGTGAAGCCATGACAAGCCGAAAACCTGCCCATCTCTTACTGGTGGATGACGATCCGGGGCTGTTAAAGCTGCTGGGGATGCGTCTGGTCAGTGAAGGCTACAGCGTGGTGACGGCGGAAAGCGGGCAGGAGGGGCTGAAAGTCCTGAGCCGCGAGAAGGTTGATCTGGTGATTAGCGACCTGCGAATGGATGAAATGGATGGCCTGCAGCTGTTCGCGGAGATCCAGAAGCAGCAGCCTGGCATGCCGGTGATCATCCTGACGGCGCACGGATCGATTCCGGATGCCGTTGCCGCGACGCAGCAGGGGGTATTCAGCTTCCTCACCAAGCCGGTAGATAAAGATGCCCTCTATAAGGCTATCGACAGCGCGCTTGAGCACGCGGCTCCGTCGAATGATGAAGCGTGGCGGGAGTCTATCGTCACCCGCAGCCCGATTATGCTGCGTCTGCTCGAACAGGCCCGGATGGTGGCACAGTCAGACGTTAGCGTGCTGATTAACGGCCAGAGCGGTACCGGGAAAGAGATCCTTGCCCAGGCTATCCATAACGCCAGCCCGCGCAGCAAAAACGCCTTTATCGCGATTAACTGTGGTGCGCTCCCTGAACAACTGCTTGAGTCTGAACTGTTTGGTCATGCCCGCGGGGCGTTCACCGGGGCGGTGAGCAGCCGGGAAGGGCTTTTCCAGGCGGCAGAAGGCGGCACACTTTTTCTGGACGAGATTGGCGATATGCCGGCACCGCTGCAGGTCAAATTGCTGCGTGTTTTGCAGGAGCGAAAAGTGCGCCCCCTCGGCAGTAACCGCGATATCGATATTAACGTGCGTATCATTTCGGCCACGCACCGCGATTTACCAAAAGTCATGGCGCGCAACGAGTTTCGTGAAGATCTCTACTACCGTCTGAACGTGGTGAACCTGAAAATTCCGGCACTGGCCGAGCGGGCGGAAGATATTCCGCTGCTGGCAAACCATCTTTTGCGCCAGGCGGCCGATCGGCATAAGCCTTTTGTCCGGGCGTTTTCCACCGATGCGATGAAACGGCTGATGGCTGCAAGCTGGCCGGGCAACGTGCGCCAGCTGGTGAACGTTATTGAACAGTGCGTGGCGCTGACCTCGTCACCCGTCATTAGCGACGCGCTGGTGGAGCAGGCGCTGGAAGGGGAAAACACCGCGCTGCCGACGTTTGCAGAAGCGCGTAATCAGTTCGAAATGAACTATCTGCGCAAGCTCCTGCAGATAACCAAAGGCAACGTAACCCATGCGGCGCGTATGGCCGGGCGCAACCGTACTGAGTTCTACAAGCTGCTCTCCCGCCATGAGCTGGAAGCAAACGATTTTAAAGAGTAGTACCGCAAAATCTGAATGAGTATGATACTGTGAGCAACCGATTACGAAGCAGCTTACAGGCAAGAGTTTAAGGACCCACCATGAAAAAGATTGATGCGATTATTAAACCTTTCAAACTGGATGATGTGCGTGAAGCGCTGGCGGAAGTGGGCATCACCGGGATGACAGTGACGGAAGTGAAAGGTTTTGGTCGCCAGAAGGGCCACACCGAACTTTACCGTGGCGCAGAGTACATGGTGGACTTTCTGCCAAAAGTGAAAATTGAAATCGTGGTGAGCGACGATATCGTGGATACCTGTGTGGATACCATTATCCGTACGGCGCAGACCGGCAAAATTGGCGACGGTAAAATCTTCGTCTTTGATGTGGCACGCGTGATCCGTATCCGTACCGGTGAAGAAGACGACGCCGCGATTTAATCGTCAGTACCTGATTCCTGATTCAGCCGGGTGGCGCTATGCTTACCCGGCCTGCAAAACTCACCGGCCGGGAAAGTGTAGCGCCATCGGGCGATTACAGTACTTTATGCGGCCCGAAACATTCGTAATGAATGTTGTCTTTATTCACACCCAACTCCACCAGCTGCTTCGTGGCATACTGCATAAACGCTACCGGTCCGCAGACGTAAAACTGCATCTCCGGCGCGCTGAATGCCCCTTCGTGCTGACTCAAATTCATGAGACCTTCGCTGTCAAAGCGTGCGGCTGCACGGTCGGCATCCGTTGGCAGGCGATACCAGGTATGGGCGGTAAAGCGTGGCAGACCGGAAGCCAGCGCATTCACTTCATCGGCAAACGCGTGCACTTCACCGTTCTCGGCGGCGTGGAACCAGTTTATCTGCGCGCTGTGGTTTGATTTAGCGAGGGTATCGAGCATCGCCAGCATTGGCGTCTGGCCCACCCCGGCTGAGATCAAGGTGACCGGCGTATTCGCCTCAACCGCCATAAAGAAATCGCCCGCAGGCGCGGCCAGATGAACCACATCACCCACGTTAGCCTCGTTATGCAGCCAGTTTGATACCTGGCCACCATCTTCGCGTTTTACGGCAATGCGATAACGTTTACCGTCTGGTTTGCGGGTCAGGGAGTACTGGCGAATCTCCTGGTGCGGGAAACCTTCAGGCTTCAGCCACACGCCCAGATACTGCCCCGGCTGATAATCAGCGACCGGCTTGCCATCCACCGGCTCGAACTCAAAACTGGTGATGAGCTGGCTGCGCGGCGTTTTCTCGACGATGCGGAAAGCGCGGGTACCTTCCCAGCCGCCTGCCTTACTGGCGTTTTCGCTGTAGATCTGTGCTTCACGGTTAATGAACACATTTGCCAGCACGCCGTAGGCTTTCCCCCACGCATCCAGCACCTCCTGGCCCGGGCTAAACATCTCATCCAGTGTGGCCAGCAGATGGCCGCCGACGATATTGTACTGCTCTGGTTTGATCTGGAAGCTGGTGTGCTTCTGCGCAATTTTTTCCACGGCAGGCAGCAACGCCGCCAGGTTTTCGATATTGCTGGCGTAGGCTGCGATGGCGTTGAACAGGGCTTCGCGCTGATCGCCGTTACGCTGGTTGCTCATGTTGAAAATCTCTTTCAACTCCGGGTTATGCGTAAACATACGATCGTAGAAATGGGCGGTGAGTTTCGGGCCGGTTTCGACCAGCAGGGGAATAGTGGCTTTAACTGTGGCGATGGTTTGAGCGTCGAGCATAGCAGCGTCCTTCAGTGGTGTTTTTAATGATGTATTTTAAATGCATCTTATAAAAAATACCCCTGCGTTGTAAATGGTTCTTTGCAACGTGAAAAATATGCATCACAAACCTGAAAAGAAATCCGTTGAAAATGATGAGGGCTTTATTCCTCAAACCCTTGCGTGGCGGGTAGGAAAACGTTTGCGTAAAATCGTTTGTCAAGACCTGTTATCACAGAACTAATCAGTTATACTGTTGCCCGTCGTCCAACAGGACTGCCTTTTCAGGCCAAAATTTTATTGTTAGCTGAGTCAGGAGATGCGGATGTTAAAGCGTGAAATGAACATTGCCGATTATGATGCCGAACTGTGGCAGGCTATGGAGCAGGAAAAAGTACGTCAGGAAGAGCACATCGAACTGATCGCCTCCGAAAACTACACCAGCCCGCGCGTAATGCAGGCGCAGGGTTCTCAGCTGACCAACAAATACGCTGAAGGTTACCCGGGCAAACGCTACTACGGCGGTTGCGAGTACGTTGATATCGTTGAGCAACTGGCCATCGATCGCGCTAAAGAACTGTTTGGCGCCGACTACGCTAACGTACAGCCACACTCTGGCTCTCAGGCTAACTTCGCGGTCTACACCGCGCTGCTGCAACCGGGCGATACCGTTCTGGGTATGAACCTGGCGCAAGGCGGCCACCTGACTCACGGCTCTCCGGTTAACTTCTCTGGCAAACTGTACAACATCATTCCTTACGGCATTGATGAGTCCGGTAAAATTGACTACGAAGACATGGCGAAGCAGGCGCAGACCCACAAACCGAAGATGATTATCGGCGGTTTCTCTGCTTACTCCGGTATCGTTGACTGGGCAAAAATGCGTGAAATTGCAGACAGCATCGGTGCTTACCTGTTCGTTGACATGGCGCACGTTGCCGGCCTGATTGCTGCAGGCGTTTATCCGAACCCGGTTCCGCATGCTCACGTTGTGACCACCACCACGCACAAAACCCTGGCGGGCCCACGCGGTGGCTTGATCCTGGCGAAAGGTGGCGACGAAGAGCTGTACAAAAAGCTGAACTCTGCCGTATTCCCAAGCGCGCAGGGCGGCCCACTGATGCACGTTATCGCGGCGAAAGCGGTGGCGCTGAAAGAAGCGATGGAGCCAGAGTTTAAAGTTTACCAGCAGCAGGTTGCTAAAAACGCCAAAGCGATGGTGGAAGTCTTCCTGAACCGCGGTTACAAAGTGGTTTCCGGTGGTACTGAGAACCACCTGTTCCTGCTGGACCTGGTTGATAAAAACCTGACCGGTAAAGAAGCTGACGCTGCCCTTGGCCGCGCCAACATCACCGTGAACAAAAACAGCGTGCCAAACGATCCGAAGAGCCCGTTCGTGACCTCCGGTATCCGTATCGGTTCTCCGGCTGTTACTCGCCGCGGCTTTAAAGAAGCGGAAGTGAAAGAGCTGGCAGGCTGGATGTGTGACGTTCTGGACAATATCAATGACGAAGCGGTTATCGAGCGCGTTAAAGGTAAAGTTCTGGAAATCTGCGCACGCTTCCCGGTATACGCATAATCTTTCTGTTTTGCAGAAATAAAAAAGGCCGCGATTGCGGCCTTTTTTTATGGGTTAACGCCGGTCAAGGGAGAGGGCTCCCGGTCCCACTATCGCCAGTAAAATAAACGCTCCGGCAATACTGATATTCTTGTAGAAGTTAATCATATTCGGCATGACGGTATCACCGGTCATATCCCAGTAGTGGTGGCCGATAATCGCGGTACCCAGCGTGTAAAATACAAAGAGTACGGCAACAGGGCGGGTGAAAAAGCCCAGCACGATCAGGATGGCGGCAGGCACCTCCATTACCACCGCAATAATGGCCGCCAGCATGGGCATGGGTGTACCCAGCGACGTCATATATTGTACGGTCCCGCTAAACCCCGTCAGTTTTGGATAGCCGAAGATAATAAACAGTACGACAAGCGCGATACGACCTATTAACAGCAACAGGTGACGTGCCTGGCCGAAATCTAAATAGCGAAGTGAGTTCATGGCAGAAATACCTCTGCAAGTGGAGTAATTTAAACGTAATACACATTTTCATTCCCTGCCATAAGTCAGATGACTGCACAATATGTTAAATTTTCGTTAATTTATAGCAGGCTATCGACTTGCTTAATTTTTGTATTCTCGCCAGACTATGGCCTCCATTTCGGGAGGGATTCATGGTCTTGCATTCCACGCGCTGGCTGGCGCTCAGTTATTTCACCTATTTCTTTAGCTACGGTATTTTTCTGCCTTTCTGGAGCGTCTGGCTCAAGGGGATCGGCCTGACGCCCGAGACCATAGGTATCCTGCTTGGCGCTGGTCTGGTGGCACGTTTCCTGGGAAGCCTGCTGATCGCACCGCGCGTCAGCGATCCCTCCTTGCTGATTAAGGCGGTACGCATTCTGGCGCTGTTGACGCTGGTCTTTGTCGCCTGTTTCTGGGTGAGCCACCAGTTTGCATGGCTGATGGTGGTGATGGTCGGTTTTAACCTCTTTTTCTCGCCGCTGGTTCCGCTGACGGATGCCCTGGCAAACACCTGGCAAAAACAGATAACGATGGATTATGGCCGCGTGCGGCTGTGGGGCTCAATTGCCTTTGTCATCGGCTCTGCACTGGTGGGTAAACTGGTTAGCCTTTACGATTACCGTGCGATCCTTGCGCTGCTGAGTATCGGCATTGCCTCCATGCTGCTGGGGATGCTGTTGCGTCCATCGGTAATGCCGCAAGGTGAGAGCCGTCATCAGGAAAGCGCCGGCTGGCCGGCCTGGCGAAGCCTGGTGGCACAAAGCTGGCGTTTCCTGGCCTGCGTCTGTCTGCTGCAGGGCGCGCACGCGGCGTACTATGGTTTCAGCGCCATCTACTGGCAGGGGGCAGGATACTCCGCATCTGCAGTGGGTTACCTGTGGTCGCTCGGTGTGGTCGCTGAAGTGATTATCTTCGCGCTGAGCAAAAAGCTGTTCCGGCGCTTCGGCGCGCGCGATCTGCTCCTGCTTTCTGCAGTCTGTGGTGTTATACGGTGGGGCATTATGGGCTGGACGACGGAACTGCCGTGGCTGATCGTGGCGCAAATTCTGCACTGCGGCACCTTCACGGTATGTCACCTGGCGGCCATGCGCTATATCGCCGCGCGTGAAGGCGGGGATGTCATTCGGTTGCAGTCGGTTTATTCGGCGGTGGCGATGGGCGGCAGCATTGCGGTGATGACGGTCTTTGCGGGCTTCCTTTACCAGCATCTGGGACACGGGGTCTTCTGGGTCATGGCGCTTGTCGCCCTACCGGCGATGTTCGTTCGTCCTAAAGTCGCCGCGCGCGCCTAGCTACGATTCCAGCATGGCGCGAATATGTTCTTGCTGCTGCGTGTTCAGCGTCTCAACGGCGTGGATCAGCGGTGGTGAGAACAGGGGCAGGGCGGTCGGATAAGGGGTGATGACCAGCGCCGCTTCGCGCGGTGCCCCCTCTTTCTGATAGGCCTGCAGCGTCTGATATCGAATGTTGAGCGGCAGCAACGTCAATTCGCGCAGTTGCTGCTCTATCACGTCCTCACAGGATTTATCCTCTCCCGTCAATAACACCACCTGCTTCTCATGCAGATCGGTCTCCTGCATCAGCCAGGCGCCGAAAATGACCGCCACCAGGCTCATCTCTTCATCAGAAAAACGCAGCCCGAATTCCGCTTCCAGCTCAAACAACGCCTCTTTGGTGGTGCGTAACAGGCGGGGGTAGAGACGATGGATCTCTTCCGGCAGGCTATTGTCGATGCCTATCTCAAACAGCGAACGGTCCAGCGCCTGGGCCAGATGAATATAAAGCTGATCGGTCAGCCCCTGTTCATCGCTGAAGTTCATCCCGGTTTGCGCCCGAAAACGGGCGACCATGCGCACAATTGCCCGGCGCAGACGCTGATCCTGCTGATGCTTATCAAGCACAGGGTCAGGAGTGCGCAGCATCATAAACAGCAGCGCGAGAAAAAGTTGTTCATCGCTGTGGGTCCCTTGTGGCACACGGCGTTTCCAGTGACGAACAATCTCCTGAGCGGTGAAATATTCCCCTCTTGATTGCGTCCAGTTACGCTGCACCGATGAAAACTGCGGGGTATTCCCCAGATGATGCTGCATCAGGCAATACTGCAGATAGAGCTGTAAAAACTGTACGTCCCGGCAATCAAACGGGCGCTGAAGCTTGCGCGAGCAGAAGCTGATCAACGCCCGCAGGTTGGTATCGTCATAGAGAGGCCGGGCAATGCCCTGCTGTTTAAGCGCGGTTTTCAGCGCGGGGGTAAACTGATGCGAAACGAATTGCGGACACAGCCGCATAGCCCTGCGCAGCCAGTGCAACAGGCATAAACGTTGATTCAGGGCTGAGCCTTCAATCCGGTAGCTGCCGTCATGGTACGTGACGATGTCGAGCCGGTGATAGCGCTGGATTTCATCGCGCGTCTCGGCTATATCTTGCCGTGCCATAGCGTCGTCCACGCCATTGGCAGCGATAATGCTCTGTGCGGTAACGGCAGCATCGGGCAGGTAAAGCATTAAAAGCACCTGGCAGCGGCGCTGCGAACTGGAAAGCACAGATGGAATTTCAAGCGTCGTCATCATCTGTCGGGTATCCAGTGGGAATGTTTGATAAGAATAGCTAAAGGATGGGCGCTGAAAAGCGCGCCGGCAGGCCTTTCACTCAGGATTGCTGGCGAACATCACAGAATTTATGACGTGAGGAATTGATGCAAACAGTTAAACAAAGCGCAATGGCGTTATTTTTGACGGTGATCCCCTTTGCTGTCGTCGCGCATCCTCACAGTTTTATCAGCCTGAAAACCGAGCTGGTAACGGACGGAACGCAGCTCAGTGGCCTGAAAATGCGCTGGACGATGGATGAAATCACCTCGGCTGACCTGCTGTACGATGCCGGGAATGCAAAACCCGGGGATGAAATCTGGAAAAAGCTGGCGGCGGAAGTGATGGCCAACGTGCTTGGTCAGCACTATTTCACCGAGTTCTGGCATAACGGACAAAAAGTGAAATTTATGAATCGGCCGACGGAATATGGCATGACCCGCGACGGACATCAGGCGGTACTGACGTTTGTCCTGCCGCTGGCGCATCCGCAGCCGCTGGCTGGGCAGACCTATACGTTTTCCACCTTTGATCCCACTTACTATGTCGATATGCATTACGCAGAGGAGAGTGATGTGACGCTACCGGCAGCCCTGCAAAAAACCTGCACGATGGCAATGCACACGCCAAAACCGAGCGAAGAGACGCTCAATTTTGCGGTCTCTCTCGATAAAGAAGATGCACCACCCGAAGACATGGAGTTGGGTAAACAGTTCGCACAGCAGGTGACGTTGCAATGTCAGTGATCGCATCTCCGGTACGAAAATCACGCCGCTGGCTTCATCTCTGGCCGCTGGCGCTCTTTTTGCTGCTGGCCGTGTGCGGCGCGTTGTGGCTATGGCACGCCTGGCCGCAGGTGATGATGAAAAGCATTGTCTGGCAGCGCGAGGTCAACCAGCAGATGAGTGGCTTACTGAAGGCGGTGGCGGAGAACCCGACGAAGGCAGGCGGTTCTCTTCTGGCCTTCAGCTTTCTCTACGGTGTCCTGCATGCGCTGGGGCCGGGACACGGCAAAATCGTGATCGCGACCTGGCTTGCGACCCATCCCTCCAGGCTCAAATCAAGCATTGGGTTGACCCTCGCATCTTCGCTGCTTCAGGGCGGCGTGGCGATTGCGCTGGTGGTGGTCGTCCTGTCGTTATTACGCCTTCCTGCTCGTCAGCTGCATATCAGCAGTTTCTGGCTGGAGAAGGGGAGTTACGCGCTGGTCGGTGTGCTGGGCTTGCTCCTGTGCTGGCGGGCACTGAAAAAACTGCGGACTTTGCTGCACAAACCCCAGTTCAGAGCTTTTACGCCGCACCATGAACACACTGCGTACTGCGGCTGTGGGCATCAGCATCTGCCGACGCAGGCGCAGCTGAAGAACGGTGATGACTGGCGAGCGCGGCTGATGGTTGTGCTCTCAATGGGCATGCGTCCGTGTTCAGGGGCAATCATGGTGCTGTTGTTCAGTAAGGTGATGGGTGTATTTGGCTGGGGAATGCTCTCGGCATTGGCCATGGCGGCCGGGACGTCACTCACGATTTCGTCACTGGCACTGCTGGTGCACAGTTTCCGTCAACTGGCGGTCAAACTCAGCGGCAATAAAACGCCGGTGCTGTGGCGGCAGGTCGGATGGACAACGCTCGCGCTGGCGGGCGGGATGATTCTGCTGGTGGCTGCGGTAACGATGTGGATGAGCGCGGTGCCGGTGGGAAGGGGATTAAGGCCGTTTTAGTCAGGTACAGCATGGTGCCCTTTCCCGGCGGGAGAGGGCACCGCAGGCTGGATTAACGCTTCAGCGCGTCGCTCAGCTCATCACGCATGTTTGCCAGCATGGCTTTAACAACACGTGGGTTACCTGCAACGATGTTGCCAGTCGTCAGATGGTTGTGGCCGCCGGTGAAATCGCAAACGATGGCGCCTGATTCACGCGCGATCAGCTCGCCCGCTGCAAAATCCCATGGCTTCAGTGACAACTCAAAGTAACCGTCAACGCGACCGGTAGCCACATAGGCCAGGTCCAGCGCGGCAGAACCGGTGCGACGGAAGTCCGCGCATTCGGTGAACAGTTTGCCCAGGATATTCATGTAAGTGGTTGCGTGCTGCTTCGCCTTGAACGGGAAGCCTGTTGCCAGAATGGTACCGTCGAGGTCGCGTGCATTGCTGCAGCGCAGACGGTAGCCGTTCAGCTGCGCGCCCTGACCGCGGGTCGCGGTGAACAGTTCGTTACGCATTGGATCGTAAACCACGGCGACTTCAGTACGGCCTTTAATGCGTACTGCGATAGACACGGAGAAGTGTGGCAGACGTTTGACGAAGTTGGTGGTGCCATCCAGCGGATCGATAACCCATTGAACATCCTGATCGGTACCTTCAAGTTCACCGCTTTCTTCGGTGATGATGGTGTGCTGCGGGTAAGATTTGCGGATGGTATCGATAATAATCGCTTCAGCGGCTTTATCGACGTTGGTTACGAAATCATTGCTGCCTTTCTGGCTGGTTTCAACAGAATCTGGCGTTTCGTAGTGTTTGGCAATTACATTACCCGCCTTGCGCGCTGCGCGCACGGCGATGGTCAGCATCGGATGCATCGGTCTCTCTCACTGGATGTTAAAGAACGGGAAAATCGGCGCAGAGTATAGCAGCGAGATCGGAATATGTCTCTCGTTTATGATAATATGGCCGAATATTCTTCAGACACAGAATCCAGACATTAAAACTATGCTGCAAAACATTCGAATCGTGCTGGTCGAAACATCGCACACTGGCAATATGGGCTCCGTAGCCCGCGCTATGAAAACCATGGGCTTAACGAACCTGTGGCTGGTTAACCCACTGGTGAAACCCGACTCACAGGCTATCGCTCTGGCTGCGGGCGCCAGCGATGTCATTGGTAACGCGCAGATCGTGGATACCCTGGACGAAGCCCTGGCAGGGTGCAGTCTGGTGGTCGGGACCAGCGCCCGCTCCCGTACACTGCCGTGGCCGATGCTGGATCCGCGTGAATGCGGTCTGAAAAGCGTCTCTGAAGCCGAACAGGCTCCTGTAGCGCTGGTGTTTGGCCGTGAACGCGTGGGCCTGACCAACGATGAACTGCAGAAGTGCCATTACCACGTGGCCATTGCTGCTAACCCGGAATACAGCTCCCTGAACCTGGCAATGGCCGTTCAGGTGATTGCCTATGAAGTGCGTATGGCGTGGCTGGCGACGCAGGAAAAAGCAACGGCAGAGTCGCAGGAAGAGGCCGTCTACCCGCTGGTGGACGATCTGGAGCGCTTCTATGGTCACCTGGAGCAGACCCTGCTCTCTACCGGTTTCATCCGTGAAGGTCACCCGGGGCAGGTAATGAACAAGCTGCGCCGCCTGTTTACCCGTGCACGTCCGGAAAGCCAGGAACTGAACATTCTGCGCGGGATTCTGGCGTCGATTGAGCAAAAGAATAAAGAGTAGTGCCCATCCTGGTGATACGGCACGGAAGGTTAAATACCTGACTAAAACAGTCAAGTAAATAGTTGACCATTTTAGTCAGGAATGTCAGACTTGGCCCTGCTATGCAATACCCCCATTTTACTATAAAAAACCCCGGGCAGGGGCGAGTTTGAGGTTAAGTAAGACATGAGACTGACATCTAAAGGGCGTTATGCCGTGACCGCGATGCTGGACGTTGCGCTCAACTCCGAAGCGGGCCCGGTTCCGTTGGCTGATATTTCTGAACGACAAGGGATCTCCCTCTCCTATCTGGAGCAGCTGTTCTCCAGACTGCGTAAAAATGGACTGGTTTCCAGCGTTCGTGGCCCAGGCGGCGGTTATCTGCTGGGTAAAGACGCGGGCAGTATTGCAGTTGGCGAAGTGATCAGTGCCGTTGACGAATCCGTTGATGCGACCCGTTGCCAGGGTAAAGGCGGCTGCCAGGGCGGCGATAAGTGCCTGACCCACGCGCTGTGGCGCGACCTGAGCGATCGTCTGACCGGCTTCCTGAACAACATCACCTTAGGTGAACTGGTAAATAACCAGGAAGTTCTGGATGTCTCAGGCCGTCAGCACAGCCAGGACTCCCAACGCAGCACCCGCGGGCAGGACGCGATCGACGTCAAATTACGCGCGTAATAAAAAGATAAGTATTTCAGAATCAGGCCGGAGCGTTCGCTCGCTCCGTGTACTCGGTCGTACATCCAGCCGGTTGCCTGATTCCTTGCATTGAAGCGATGTACGGAGTTTATAGAGCAATGAAATTACCGATTTATCTCGACTACTCCGCAACCACGCCGGTGGACCCGCGTGTTGCCGAGAAAATGATGCAGTGTCTGACCCTGGACGGAAACTTTGGTAACCCAGCTTCCCGTTCACACCGTTTTGGCTGGCATGCTGAAGAGGCGGTAGATATCGCCCGTAATCAGATTGCTGACCTGGTGGGTGCCGACCCGCGTGAGATTGTATTCACCTCCGGTGCGACCGAATCCGATAACCTGGCGATCAAAGGTGCGGCCAACTTTTATCAGAAAAAAGGCAAGCACATCATCACCAGCAAAACCGAACACAAAGCCGTGCTGGACACCTGCCGTCAGCTCGAGCGTGAAGGTTTCGACGTGACTTACCTGGCACCACAGAGCAACGGTATCATCGACCTGAAAGAGCTCGAAGCGGCCATGCGTGATGACACCATCCTGGTCTCCATCATGCACGTAAACAACGAAATCGGCGTTGTGCAAGATATCGCGACCATCGGCGAAATGTGCCGTGCGCGCGGCATCATCTACCACGTAGACGCCACCCAGAGCGTGGGCAAACTGCCTATCGATCTGAGCCAGCTGAAAGTGGACCTGATGTCCTTCTCCGGCCACAAAATCTATGGCCCGAAAGGTATTGGTGCACTGTACGTTCGTCGTAAACCGCGTATCCGCATCGAAGCACAGATGCACGGTGGCGGTCATGAGCGCGGTATGCGTTCCGGTACGCTGCCTGTTCACCAGATCGTGGGTATGGGCGAAGCTTACCGTATTGCGAAAGAAGAGATGGAAACCGAGATGGCGCGCCTGCGCACGCTGCGTAACCGTCTGTGGGATGGCGTGAAAGATATGGAAGAAGTGTATCTGAACGGCGATCTCGAACAGGGCGCACCAAACATTCTCAACGTCAGCTTCAACTATGTTGAAGGTGAATCGCTGATTATGGCGCTGAAAGACCTGGCGGTTTCTTCCGGTTCTGCCTGTACGTCTGCAAGCCTGGAGCCATCCTATGTGCTGCGCGCACTGGGCATGACTGACGAGCTGGCACACAGCTCTATCCGTTTCTCTTTAGGTCGTTTCACTACCGAAGAAGAGATTGACTACACCATCAAGCTGGTTCGCAACTCCATCGGTCGTCTGCGTGACCTTTCTCCACTGTGGGAAATGTTCAAGCAGGGCGTGGATCTGAACAGCATTGAATGGTCACATCACTAATCGGTACATAAGGAGAATTCAACATGGCATACAGCGAAAAAGTTATTGATCATTACGAGAACCCGCGCAACGTCGGCTCTTTTGACAACAGCGACGAAAGCGTAGGTAGCGGTATGGTCGGTGCGCCAGCGTGTGGCGACGTGATGAAGCTGCAGATTAAAGTCAACAATGAAGGTATCATTGAAGACGCGCGCTTCAAGACCTACGGCTGCGGTTCTGCTATCGCCTCCAGCTCCCTGGTCACCGAATGGGTGAAGGGCAAGTCTCTGGACGAAGCACAGGCAATCAAGAACACGGATATTGCTGAAGAACTCGAACTGCCACCCGTGAAAATTCACTGTTCTATCCTGGCAGAAGACGCGATCAAAGCCGCCATTGCGGATTACAAAAGCAAACGTGAAGCAAAATAATTGAGGTTTGAGTATGTCGATTACCCTTAGCGACAGCGCTGCCGCGCGAGTAAGCTCTTTTCTGGCGAACCGTGGTAAAGGCTTTGGCCTGCGACTGGGCGTACGTACCTCCGGCTGTTCTGGTATGGCTTACGTACTGGAGTTTGTTGACGAACCGGCGTCTGATGACACCGTGTTTGAAGACAAGGGCGTGAAGGTGGTGGTCGATGGCAAAAGCCTGCAATTCCTCAATGGCACTCAGCTGGACTTTGTAAAAGAAGGCCTGAACGAAGGGTTCAAATTCACGAACCCGAACGTCAAAGACGAGTGTGGTTGCGGCGAAAGCTTCCACGTTTAACCGCGCGTCATCCGAAACCCCACCGCAGGACTCCTGTGCGTGGGGTTTGTTCTAACAGGCTACCCCTGAGATTGTTATGGATTACTTCACTCTCTTCGGACTACCCGCTCAATACCCGATTGATCTCCAGGCGCTGACGATCCGCTTCCAGGATCTGCAGCGTCAGTATCATCCGGATAAATTCGCCAGTGGTACTCAGTCAGAGCAATTGGCTGCGGTATCGCAATCTGCGACCATAAATCAGGCCTGGCAGACGCTGCGCCATCCACTGTCTCGCGCTGAGTATCTGCTCTCGCTTCATGGCTTTGATCTGGCGAGTGAACAGCACACCGTACGTGATACGGCGTTTTTGATGGAACAGCTGGAACTGCGTGAAGAGCTGGATGAGATTGAACAGGCGAAAGATGAAGCGCGTCTGGAAAGCTTCATCAAGCGCGTAAAAGGCATGTTCGATACCCGCCATCAACTGATGGTGGAGCAACTGAACAACGAGACCTGGGATGTGGCGGCAGACACTGTGCGCAAACTCCGTTTTCTCGATAAACTGCGAAGCAGTGCTGAACAACTCGAAGAAAAGCTGCTCGATTTTTAATTTCGGAAGCAATTATGGCCTTATTACAAATTAGTGAGCCTGGCTTAAGTGCCGCACCGCACCAGCGTCGTCTGGCAGTAGGTATTGATCTGGGCACCACCAATTCTCTCGTGGCGACCGTGCGAAGCGGCCAGGCGGAAACGCTGGCTGACGAGCAGGGCCGTCATCTGCTGCCTTCCGTGGTCCACTACCAACAGCAGGGCCACGCGGTTGGCTACGACGCACGCGCGAACGCCGCGCGCGATCCGGCGAACACCATCAGTTCCGTAAAACGCATGATGGGCCGCTCCCTCGCCGATATTCAGACCCGTTATCCGCATTTGCCGTATCAGCTGCAGGCCAGTGAAAACGGCCTGCCAATGATTGCCACGGCAGCGGGGCTGCTGAACCCGATCCGCGTTTCTGCTGATATCCTCAAAGCGCTGGCGGCGCGTGCTACGGCAACGCTCGGCGGCGATCTCGATGGCGTGGTCATTACCGTTCCGGCCTACTTTGATGATGCACAGCGTCAGGGCACCAAAGACGCGGCGCGTCTGGCGGGACTGCACGTTCTGCGCCTGCTGAACGAACCGACGGCGGCCGCCATTGCCTACGGCCTGGACTCCGGTCAGGAAGGGGTGATTGCGGTTTACGATCTGGGTGGCGGGACCTTTGATATTTCTATCCTGCGCTTAAGCCGTGGGGTGTTTGAAGTGCTGGCTACCGGCGGTGATTCTGCGCTGGGTGGCGATGACTTCGACCATCTGCTGGCCGATTTCATTCGCGAGCAGGCGGGTATTCCCGATCGCAGCGATGCACGCGTGCAGCGTGAACTGCTGGACGTGGCCATCGACGCGAAAATCGCGCTGAGCGATGCGCAGTCTGTCACCGTCAACGTGGCGGGCTGGCAGGGGGAAATCACCCGGGAACAGTTTAACGACCTGATCGCGCCTTTGGTGAAACGCACTCTGCTGGCCTGCCGTCGCGCACTGAAAGATGCGAGCGTTGAGGCTGACGAGGTGCTGGAAGTGGTCATGGTTGGCGGCTCCACGCGCGTACCGCTGGTGCGTGAACGGGTGGGTGAATTCTTTGGCCGCACGCCGCTGACGTCCATCGACCCGGATAAAGTGGTTGCCGTGGGCGCGGCTATCCAGGCGGATATTCTGGTCGGCAACAAGCCGGACAGCGAGATGTTGCTGCTGGATGTTATTCCGCTCTCCCTGGGTTTAGAAACCATGGGGGGACTGGTGGAGAAAGTCATTCCGCGTAACACCACCATTCCGGTGGCGCGTGCACAGGAATTCACCACCTTCAAAGACGGCCAGACCGCGATGTCCATCCATGTGATGCAGGGCGAGCGCGAGCTGGTGCAGGACTGTCGTTCACTGGCGCGCTTTGCGCTGCGCGGTATTCCTGCGCTGCCTGCGGGCGGTGCGCATATTCGCGTTACCTTCCAGGTGGATGCGGACGGCCTGCTGAGCGTCACGGCGATGGAGAAATCCACCGGCGTTGAGTCGTCTATCCAGGTGAAGCCGTCCTACGGCCTGACCGATGGTGAGATCGCCTCCATGATTCAGGATTCAATGAGCTACGCCGAACAGGATGTGAAGGCGCGTATGCTGGCAGAACAGAAAGTTGAAGCCGCACGCGTGCTGGAAAGTCTGAACGGTGCGCTCGCTGCCGACGCCGCGCTGTTAAGCGCCGCTGAGCGTCAGGTGATTGACGAGGCTGCCGCGCGCTTAAGCGCAGTGGCCGAAGGCAATGATGCTGATGCAATAGAAGAAGCCATTAAAAACGTTGATAAACAAACCCAGGACTTTGCTGCTCGCCGCATGGACAAATCTGTCCGCGTCGCGCTGAAAGGCCAGTCCGTGGACGAGGTTTAATATGCCAAAGATTGTTATTTTGCCTCATGCGGACCTCTGTCCGGATGGTGCTGTTCTGGAAGCGAAGACCGGTGAGACCATTCTCGATGTTGCCCTGCGTAACGGTATCGAAGTGGAACACGCCTGTGAAAAATCCTGTGCCTGCACAACCTGCCACTGCATCGTGCGTGAAGGTTTTGACTCTCTGGCCGAGAGCACCGAAGATGAAGACGACATGCTGGATAAAGCATGGGGTCTGGAGCCAGACAGCCGTTTGAGCTGCCAGGCTCTGGTGACCGATGAAGATCTGGTCGTGGAATTCCCACGCTACACCATCAACCATGCACGCGAGCACTGATATGGGACTGAAGTGGACTGACAGCCGTGAAATCGGCGAAGCGCTCTACGACGCTAACCCGGATCTCGATCCTAAAACCGTACGCTTCACCGATATGCATCAGTGGATCTGCGATTTAGACGATTTTGACGACGATCCAAACGCATCCAATGAAAAAATTCTGGAGGCGATTCTGTTAGTCTGGTTAGATGAAGCAGAATAAATCACCTTACGGGCTGCCTTCAGGCGGCCCGTTTGCTAATAAGGATAAATAAAATGACCGAAGCGATGAAGATTACGATCTCGAATCAGCCTGCTGACGCGCGCTGGGGCGAGAAAGCCACCTACAGTATCAACAACGACGGTATTACCCTGCACCTGACTGGCAACGATGATTTAGGTCTGATCCAGCGCGCGGCGCGCAAAATTGATGGTCTGGGCATTAAACATGTCACCCTGGACGGCGAAGGCTGGGATATCGACCGCAGCTGGGCATTCTGGGCGGGTTACAAAGGACCGAAAGGCAGCCGTAAAATCGAGTGGGCGACGCTCGACGAAGCGGGTCAGAAAGAGCTGGAAAGCCGTCTGACCATTATCGACTGGGTGCGCGATACCATTAACGCCCCGGCAGAAGAGCTGGGTCCTGAACAACTTGCGCAGCGCGCCGTTGACCTGCTATGCGGCGTGGCGGGCGACAAAATGTCTTACCGCATCACCAAAGGTGAAGACCTGCGCGAGCAGAACTATATGGGGATCCACACCGTGGGTCGCGGTTCCGAGCGTCCTCCGGTATTGCTGGCGCTGGATTACAACCCAACCGGTGATAAAGCAGCACCGGTATTTGCCTGCCTGGTCGGGAAAGGCATCACGTTCGATACCGGCGGTTACAGCCTGAAGCAGAGCGCGTTCATGGACTCCATGAAGTCCGATATGGGCGGCGCGGCAACCATCACCGGCGCGCTGGCGTTTGCCATTACGCGCGGTCTGAACAAGCGCGTGAAGCTTTACCTGTGCTGTGCGGACAACATGGTGAGCGGTAATGCCTTTAAGCTCGGCGACATCATTCGCTACCGTAACGGTAAAAACGTGGAAGTGATGAACACCGATGCGGAAGGTCGTCTGGTGCTGGCCGATGGTCTCATCGACGCGTCTGCGCAGAAGCCAGAGCTGATTATCGACATGGCGACCCTGACCGGTGCGGCGAAAACCGCGCTGGGCAACGACTACCATGCGCTGTTTAGCTTTGACGACAAACTGGCAGCCCGCCTGCTGGCAAGTGCGGCCGCGGAGAACGAACCGTTCTGGCGTCTGCCGCTGGCCGAATTCCACCGCAGCCAGCTGCCGTCTAACTTCGCCGAACTGAACAACACCGCGAGCGCAGCCTATCCGGCGGGTGCGAGCACGGCGGCCGGCTTCCTGTCTCACTTCGTTGAGAACTATCACGAGGGCTGGCTGCACATCGACTGCTCCGCAACCTACCGTAAAGCGGCCGTTGAGCAGTGGTCTGCAGGGGCAACGGGACTGGGCGTGCGTACTATCGCGAACCTGCTGACTGCCGAGTAATTGTCTTTGTCCGGCGGCGCTGTGCTTGTCCGGGCCTACGGTTTTGTAGGCCTGTTAGCCTTGCGCCAGCCGACATTATGTTGAAGTAACCAAACTATGTCTGAAACGAAAAACGAATTAGAAACTCTGCTGGAACAGGCGGCGACCGAGCCCGCCCACCGTCCGGCATTTTTCCGCACGTTGCTGGAGTCCACCGTCTGGGTTCCGGGTACCGCAGCGGAAGGCGAACAGGTTGTTGAAGACAGCGCGCTGGACCTGCTCCACTGGGAGAAAGACGACGGCACGTCGGTGATCCCGTTCTTCACCTCGCTGGAAGCGCTGCAGCAGGCCGTTGAAGACGAGCAGGCGTTCGTGGTGATGCCGGTGCGCACTCTCTTCGAAATGACGCTGGGCCAGACCTTGTTCCTCAATGCCAAACTGCCAACCGGGAAAGAGTTCACCCCGCGTGAAATCAATCATCTGATTGGCGAGGAGGGCAACCCGCTCAGTACGCAGGAAGTGCTGGAAGGGGGCGAAACGTTGCTGTTGTCTGAAGTAGCCGACCCCCCTGCGCAGATGATTGATTCGCTGACCACGCTGTTCAAAACCCTCAAACCCGTGAGGCGCGCGTTCCTCTGCTCTGTTAAAGAGAGCACGGATGAACAGCCGGTACTGCTGATTGGCATTGAAGCAGACGGCGATATCGAGGAGATTATTCAGGCTGCGGGCAGTGTTGCCACCGATACGCTGCCGGGTGATGAGCCGATCGATATCTGTCAGGTGAAGAAGGATGAGAAGGGCATCAGCCACTTTATTACCGAGCACATCACGCCGTTTTACGAGCGTCGCTGGGGCGGATTCCTGCGCGATCTCAAAACCACCCGCATTATCTGATTACGCGGGGTGATTTTTCACCCCGTCGCTTCCAGTAGCAGTAAATCCATCAGCAGGACCAGATTCGACTCAAACGACGTCACGCCAGCGGCTTCTGCGGCGTAATGTACCGCCTCGTCATATAAGGCAAAGTGCAAATCTGCCATTCCCGCCAGCGTATTGGCCGAAGCGCGCGTAAAAGCCACGACCGTCATCCCCACGTTTTTCGCGATCCGCGCTTTATCCAGCACCTGTTCGGTTTCACCGCTGCGTGAGACGGCGATAAACACCTGATACCGCGCAGCGTTGCTGAGGAAAATGTTCCGGCTATCCCCCGGCCCGGAAATAAACGCCGTTTTGCCCAACACCTGCAATTTCTTGGTGAGGTACTCGGCGAAGAGATAAGAGAAGCCGGCGCCATAAAGAAAGAAACTCTCTTTCTGGCGCAGTAACGTCGAAAATTGCGCGCGCTTCTCCTGCGTTACCCACTGAAAGGTTTGTTGATAGTTCGCGATAAATTGACTGAAAAGCGCCGGCAGTTCCGGGCGCTGTTGTGCCTGCGCGGCGATATACGGCGTCTCGGTTAACAGCTGTTTGCAGTGCCAGATAAATTCACTGAAACCGCTGAAGCCTAATTTCTGACACAAACGCATAATGGTAGCGGTTGAGACGAACGTCGCCTGCGCCAGTTCGCGCACCGTAATATTGCCCACCAGCAGAGGATGCTCTGTGAGGTGGGCCAGCACGCGATATTCCGCGCGGGTCAGTGACGCCCCGCGCGTTAACAGCGTGGCCAGACGGTTATCCATTATTTGGCCGGTTCAACGGGCAAATCGTCTCGTGCACCCCATTCACTCCAGGCGCCATCATAGAGCGTCACGTCGTTTACACCGAGTGTGGCGAGCGCCAGAATCACCACGCAGGCCGTGACGCCGGACCCGCAGCTGGCAATAACGGGACGATGCAAATCCACGCCCTGACGATCAAAAATAGCGCGCAGCTCATCGGTCGTTTTTAATTCACCTTCAAACACCAGATCGCCCCACGGCACATTCAACGCGCCGGGAATATGGCCGCGCTTCAGCCCCGGACGCGGTTCATCCGCCTGGGCGTTAAAGCGCGCTGCAGGGCGGGCATCGACAATTTGCGCCGTTTTTTCATGGCTGACCACCAGCACGTCGGTCAGACGTTTTACCTGATGCGCATCAAACGTCGCGTCGAACTCGCCTTCCGGCAGCGTCACGTCGCCCTGCTGTAATGGCAGTTCATCACGCTTCCAGCCCGCGAGGCCGCCTGCAAGAATTGAGACTTTCTCCACGCCAAAGTTTTTCAGCATCCACCAGGCGCGCGGTGCGGAGAAGAGATTACCTTCATCATAAACCACGAGGTGTTTGTCACGATTAACGCCAAGTTCGCGCATCGCCACGGAGAACGCTTCCGGGCGCGGCAGCATATGCGGGAGAGGGGAGTTATGGTCGGACAGGGCTTCAATATCAAAAAATACCGCGCCCGGCAAATGCCCTGCGCGGTATTCTGCGACCATATCGCGAAGGTGTTCCTGCCCGGCAGGTGCCATACGCGCGTCAATAATCTGTACTTCCGGATCGTCACCGTGCTCAATCAGCCAGTCGGCGGCGACAAAATATGAGGTGGACATGGGTTGCCTCCATTCTTTTCCGTAAAAAAGGATTGTCGGTGTTTTTTCTGACACCGACAAGCAAACCACGTTCAACTCGCGAGCACGACCCTATTTTTTCGCCGCTTCACCGTTCTGCCAGGCTTTTTGCAGCGCAGGCCAGTAGTCACGGTTGGCGTCAATCATGTCATCGAGAATCGCTTTTGCGTGCTCCATGGTGGGCACGGTGCGGTTCAGGGTGAACGCCTGCAGTGCTTTTTCGTAGCTGCCTTCAATGGTCGCTTCCACCAGCAACTGTTCAGAGGCGAGCTGCTGCTGTAGCAGCGTCTGATGGAACAGCGGGACCCGACCCACGCGGATAGGCTCTGGCCCTTCAGAGGTGATGTAGGCCGGGACTTCCACCACCGCGTCGTACGGCAGATTGGTTATCGCCCCGCGGTTTTCCACCATTACCAGATGGCGCTGACGCAGGTTAAATGCCAGCGAGCAGGCGACATCGACAATAAACTCGCCGTGGACGCCCACGTGGAAGGCATCCGGTAAAATCCCGGTACGCTTATACTCTTCTGCGGCGGCAAACAGCTTTTTCTCACGCCCGTTCATCACTTCGTTCGCGCGGGTATAGTCCGGGTTCTGATGCTCCACAATCTGGTTTGGCATCAGGTAGTACTGCAGATAGGGGTTTGGCAGATATTCCGGGAAGTTATCCATGATGGGCTTGATGTTGCGCCAGGTTTTCACCCACGACGGATCCGAGTGCTGCGGGTCGGTTTTGGCCGCATCTTCCGTCAGCAGGCCGAACCTCGCGATATGCCGACGCAGTTCCGGCAGCTTGTCCTCGCCGTCCACCCGCACGTGGGTAAACCAGCCGAAGTGGTTCAGACCAAAGTAGTCCACCTCCAGCTTGTGGCGGTCCACACCCAAAATGGCCCCCATGTTACGCATCGCCGCCACTGGCATATCGCAGATATTAAGCACGCGGGCGTCCGGTCGCAGGCGGCGCACCCCTTCCGCAACGATCGCTGCCGGGTTGGAATAGTTCACGATCCAGGCTTTTTCATGCGCGTAGCGATCCACCAGATCGATCAGCTCGACCATCGGCAGGATCGTGCGCAGGCCGTATGCCAGCCCGCCAGGACCGCAGGTTTCCTGGCCCACCACGCCGTGGCGCAGCGGGATCTTCTCATCCTGCTCACGCATCCTGTACTGGCCGACACGCATCTGGGCGAAGACAAAGTGCGCCCCGCTGAACGCGACTTCCGGGTCTGTGGTCACGGTGAAGGTAATGCTCTGGCTATGGTCGCGAATGACCTTCTCCACCACCGGTGCAATGGTGTTCTGGCGTGCTTCGTCGATATCGTAGAGGCGAATCTCGGCCAGCGGGAAGTCCTGCAGGCGTACCATCAGGCTTTTCACGATACCTGGCGTATAGGTGCTGCCGCCACCGGCAATTGACAGAATAAAAGGGGGTGTAAACATCTTTAGCTCCTCTCAGAGAAACGTCTCAACGGCTTCTCGCATTTTTTTGACATGCAGCCCGTAGACCACCTGAACGTTGTTACCTTGTTTGATAATCCCTTTCGCGCCGGTCGCTTTCAGGCGCGGCTCGTCGATGATGGAGACATCCTTCACCGTGACGCGTAAGCGGGTGTAGCAGTTATCCACTACCTCAATGTTTTCCCGGCCTCCCAGTCCCACCACGATGGATTCACCCAGCCCGTCATTGTTCCCCTTCGCCTGATACTCCTGTTTGCTGTACAGGCGCGTCTCCTGATCGTCATCCTCGCGTCCCGGCGTCTTCATGTTGAAGCGCAGGATCAGGAAGCGGAACACCACAAAATAGAGCGCGAACATGATGAGCCCGACCACGATGTACATCGGCCAGTTGGACTTCTCCGTGCCGAGCGGCAGGTTATAAAGAATAAAATCGATAATTCCGTTAGCGCCGATGGCATGAACACCGAACAGGGAGAAAAGCATCATGCCGATGCCGGTCAGCACCGCATGTACCACAAACAGCAGCGGAGCGACGAACAGGAACGAAAACTCAATCGGCTCGGTAACGCCCACCAGCAAAGAGGTTAACGCTGCCGGGATCAGGATGGCTTTGGCTGCCGCTTTGCGCTCCGGCCTGGCGGTCATGTACATCGCCAGCGCCGCCGCGGGCAGGCCAAACATTTTGCTGATGCCGCGCGCGTCCCACACTACCGTGCTGCTCAACTGCTTCACTTCCGGACAAGCCATTTCAGCGAAATAGATATTGCGTGCGCCCTGATAAACCGTGCCGCATACCTCTTGCGTCCCCCCAAGTTCGGTATACAGGAAGGGGGTATAGACCAGATGATGCAGGCCGGTCGGCACCAGAATGCGTTCCAGGAAGCCGTAAATGGCCACCCCAAAAGGCCCGGAACCTTTGATCGCCAGCGCCAGTGCGCTGATGCCATGCTGGGCAAATGGCCACAGTTCGCTCATCACGACGCCGAGCAGCATTGAGACAGGAAGCATGACGATGGCGACGAAACAGTGGCCGGAATAGATGGCCATCGTGCCGTTAAACTGTACGCCGGAGTACTTGTTGTACAAGTATCCGGACAGCGCCCCGGTCAGGATCCCGGCGAAAACGCCCATCTCCAGCACCTGCACGCCCAGCACCATACTTTGCCCGGCGGCTTTCATCTGGTCAGCGGGGGCCAGTTCGCCCTGGAGCTGCAGCGTAACGTTCATCGCGTTAATGAAAACAACAAAGGTCACCAGGCCAATCAGGGCCGCATAGCCTTTATCACGCGTGGCCAGGCCAATCGGTATCCCGACGGCAAACACCAGTGCCAGGTTAACCAGTACTGACACGGCCGATTTCGCGATAAGCTGACCAACATGCTGAATCAGCGGATGGCCGAGAAACGGCACATACTCTGCGAGGTTACCGTTCCCCAGGACGTTACCGAATGCGATAAACAGACCGACGATCGGTAAGATAAGTACCGGTCCGTACAACGATTTTCCGAAATTTTGTAGGGCGTTCACGGCTCGTTTCATGACTGTCTCTCTTAGTGAACCGCGCACTCGGGGTGCGTCTTGAGCTTAAAGCTAGCAGGCTAAAGGCGAGGTAATCCAGCTATCTTCTTGTTTTAAAAACAAATGACGTAAAAGGTAACATGTGACGTTTGCGACTGTGATCGGCATAGCAGTGCCTGAGTAAAGGCGTCGTCGCTCTGCGAGGTGCTTTCCAGATTCTAAAATTAGACTTTTTGTATTAATGAAACTTGCGGATAATACTTATCCGGAAGACGACCAACAGGCTCCATGGGCCAGGGACAAAGGATGACACCGTTTCGCTTAGCCGCGATTTCTCTCGCGCTGCTTACCACATTTTCGCTTGTCGGCTGTGATAACAGCGACGATAACTCTCAGGCTGCGGCTCCCGCAGCATCCACTGCAACGACACCGAAAGCACCGGAAAAGCCGGACGCTGAAAAGCTGGCAACGCTGGCCGCACAGAGTCAGGGCAAAGCGCTCACCCTGCTGGATACTTCAGAGGTGCAGCTTGATGGCGCGGCCACGCTGGTCCTGACCTTCTCTGTTCCGCTTAATCCCGATCAGGATTTCGCCAAAACAGTGCATGTGGTGGATAAAAAAAGCGGCAAGGTTGACGGGGCGTGGGAACTCGCACCTAACCTGAAAGAGCTACGCCTGCGCCATCTGGAACCCAACCGCAATCTGGTTGTCACCGTTGAACGTGATCTGCAGGCGCTGAACAAAGCGACATTTGGTATCGATTACGAAAAAGCCCTGACTACCCGGGATGTTGAACCGACGGTCGGTTTTGCCAGCCGTGGCTCGCTGCTGCCGGGCAAGGTGGTGGAAGGTCTGCCGGTAATGGCGCTTAACGTCAACAATGTTGACGTGAATTTCTACCGCGTGAAGCCTGAATCCCTGGCCTCCTTTGTCAGCCAGTGGGAGTACCGTAACTCCCTGACCAACTGGGAGTCCGATAATCTGCTCAAAATGGCGGACCTGGTGTATACCGGCCGGTTTGACCTCAATCCGGCACGCAACACCCGTGAAAAACTGCTGTTGCCGCTGCGGGATATTAAGCCGCTCCAGCAGTCAGGCGTGTACATTGCGGTCATGAATCAGGCCGGGCACTATAACTACAGCAATGCCGCAACCCTCTTTACCTTAAGTGATATTGGGTTGTCCGCTCACCGTTATCATAACCGTCTGGATATTTTCACCCAGAGCCTGGAAGATGGCGCGGCGCAATCCGGCGTTACCGTCACCCTGTTGAATGATAAAGGGCAGACGCTTGCCGAAGCGAACAGCGATGCTGACGGCCACGCAAAGCTTGAGACTGACAAAGAAGCCGCGCTGATTCTGGCCAGCAAAGACGGACAGACCACGCTGCTTGACCTCAAGCTTCCGGCCCTCGATCTGGCGGAGTTTGATATCGCAGGTAGCCCTGGCTACAGCAAGCAATTCTTTATGTTTGGCCCGCGCGATCTCTATCGCCCTGGCGAAACGGTGATCCTCAATGGTTTGCTGCGCGACAGCGACGGTAAACCGCTTCCTGCCCAGCCGGTTAAACTCGACGTACTGCGCCCGGACGGACAGGTGGCGCGCACGGTTGTCGTCCAGCCTGAGAACGGCCTCTATCGCTTCAATTATTCCCTGGACGGCGGGGCGCAGACCGGTATGTGGCATATCCGCGCCAATACCGGCGATAACCAACAGCGCCTGTGGGATTTCCACGTTGAAGATTTTATGCCGGAGCGTATGGCGCTTAATCTGACGGGACAAAAAGCGCCGGTTTCCACCGAGGATAACGTCGACTTTAACATTGCGGGTTATTACCTGTATGGCGCGCCTGCCAACGGAAATTCCCTGCAAGGCCAGCTTTTCCTGCGACCGCTGCGCGAAGCCGTCGCTGCACTGCCGGGCTTCCAGTTCGGTGATATCGCCGAAGAGAACCTGAGCCGCAGCCTGGATGAAGTTCAGCTAACCCTTGATGAACAGGGGCGCGGACAGGTCTCGACCGAAAGCCAGTGGAAAGAGGCGCATTCACCGCTGCAGCTGATCCTGCAGGCCAGCCTTCTGGAATCGGGCGGTCGCCCGGTGACGCGCCGTGCTGAGCAGGCCATCTGGCCGGCGGCCGAGCTGCCGGGTATCCGTCCTCAGTTTGCCAGTAAGGCCGTTTATGACTACCGCACTGACACCACCGTCAACCAGCCGATCGTGGATGAAAACGGCAATGCCAGCTTTGATATCGTCTATGCCGATGCCAGCGGGGCAAAAAAGGCGGTTTCCGGGTTACAGGTTCGCCTGATCCGTGAGCGCCGTGACTACTACTGGAACTGGTCAGAGAGCGATGGCTGGCAGTCACAGTTTGATCAGAAAGACCTGGTGGAGGGCGAACAGGAGCTGACCCTCAAGGCCGATGAAACCGGTAAAGTGACCTTCCCGGTGGAGTGGGGTTCGTACCGTCTGGAGGTCAAAGCGCCGGACGACATGGTCAGCAGCGTGCGCTTCTGGGCCGGCTACAGCTGGCAGGATAATAGCGACGGCACCGGTGCCGCTCGCCCTGACCGTGTGACCATGAAACTGGACAAGCCTTCCTATCAGCCGGGAGATACCATCCAGCTGCATATCGCTGCTCCGGCGGCGGGTAAAGGCTATGCGATGATCGAGTCCAGCGAAGGGCCGCTGTGGTGGAAAGAGATCGACGTACCGGCCAACGGACTCGATCTCTCAATCCCGGTGGATAAGGCCTGGAAACGTCACGATCTCTATCTCAGCACGCTGGTGGTACGCCCTGGCGATAAATCCAAATCAGCGACGCCGAAACGTGCCGTCGGGTTACTGCATCTGCCGATGGGCGATGAGAATCGCCGCCTGAATGTCGCGCTGGAAAATCCGCAGAAAATGCGGCCAAACCAGACGCTGTCCGTGAAGGTGAAGGCCAGCGTCAAAGAAGGCGCCGTTCCGCAGAAAGTGAATGTGCTGATCTCGGCAGTGGACAGCGGCGTGTTGAACATCACCGATTACGTTACCCCGGATCCGTGGGAAGCGTTCTTCGGTCAGAAGCGCTACGGCGCGGATATCTACGATATTTACGGTCAGGTCATTGAAGGGCAGGGCCGCATGGCTGCACTGCGCTTTGGTGGTGACGGCGATGAGCTTAAGCGCGGCGGTAAACCACCGGTGAACCACGTGACTATCATTGCCCAGCAGGCGCAGCCGGTCGAGCTCGATGCTAACGGTGAAGGGACCGTGACGCTGCCCATTGGAGACTTCAACGGCGAGCTGCGTCTGATGGCGCAGGCCTGGACGGAAGATGATTTCGGCAGCAGCGAAGGTAAAGTGATTGTCGCCGCACCAATCATTACCGAACTGAACACGCCGCGCTTCCTGGCAAGTGGAGATACCTCACGCCTGACGCTGGATGTGACCAACCTGACGGACCAGCCGCAAACGCTGAACGTTGCCTTTACCGCTACCGGCAAGCTGTCGCTTGAGGGCGCACAGCCGCAGCCCGTGAAGTTACCGCCAGGCGCGCGCAGCACCCTGTTTATCCCAGTACGTGCGCTGGATGGCTACGGTGATGGTGAAGTGACCGCTCAGGTGACCGGCCTGCAGCTGCCGGGCGAGACTTTCGCTGCACAACAGAAGAGCTGGAAAATCGGCGTTCGTCCGGCATTCCCGGCGCAGACCGTTAACACCGGTGCCATGCTGAATCCTGGTGAGTCGTGGAGTGCACCGGCGCAGCACCTTAATGGCTTCTCTCCTGCCACGCTACAGGGACAATTGCTGCTGAGCGGGAAACCGCCTCTGAATCTGGCGCGCTATATTCGTGAGCTGCAGGCATACCCGTATGGCTGTCTGGAGCAAACCACCAGTGGTCTGTTCCCGTCGCTCTACACCAACGCGGCGCAGTTGACCGCGCTTGGCATCAAAGGGGATACGGATGACAAGCGCCGTGCGGCCATTGATATCGGAATCTCCCGTCTGCTGCAGATGCAGCGTGATGACGGAGGTTTCGCGCTTTGGGATAAAAACGGTCCGGAGGAGTACTGGCTCACCGCCTATGTCACTGACTTCCTGGTTCGTGCAGGCGAGCAGGGCTACAGCGTGCCTGCTGAGGCGGTTAACAACGCCAACAGCCGCTTGCTGCGTTACCTGCAGGACCCGGGCATGATGTCCATCCGCTACAGCGATGATACCCAGGCCAGTAAATTTGCGGTGCAGGCCTATGCCGCGCTGGTGCTGGCTCGCCAGCAAAAGGCCCCGCTTGGTGCGTTGCGTGAAATCTGGGAACGTCACGGACAGGCCGCTTCCGGGCTGCCGCTGATGCAGCTGGGGATGGCGCTAAAATTGATGGGTGACGCACCGCGCAGCCAGCAGGCACTGGGTCTGGCCATCAAAACGCCGCGTAACGACAGCAAAAACTGGATGGCCGATTATGGCAGTGCGCTTCGTGATAATGCGCTGATGCTCTCTCTGCTTGAGGAGTACAAGCTTCTGCCGGATGCGCAAAATACGCTGCTGAACGCCTTGTCGGAACAAGCTTTCAGCCAGCGCTGGCTCTCGACCCAGGAGAGTAACGCCCTGTTCCTGGCCGGACGCTCGCTGCAAACTTTATCCGGCGCATGGCAGGCGCAAACGTCTCTGGCGAATACCGCATCAGGCGGTGATAAAGCTCTGGTACAGAACGTGAACGGCGACCAGCTTGGCGCGCTGCAGGTGGCCAATACCGGTAGCACACCGCTGTGGGTACGCCTTGATAGCACCGGTTATCCGGCGTCTGCACCTCAGCCATCGTCTAACGTGCTGCAGATTGAGCGCCATATTCTGGCAACCGACGGCAGCACAAAGTCGCTCACGTCCCTGAAGAGTGGCGAGCTGGTGCTGGTATGGCTTGAAGTGAAGGCCAGCCAGAACGTGCCGGATGCGCTGGTTGTCGATCTCCTCCCGGCGGGACTGGAACTGGAAAACCAGAACCTGGCGAGCAGCAGCGCCAGCCTGCAGGATAGCGGCAGTGAAGTGCAGAACCTGCTCAGTCAGATGCAGCAGGCGGATATTCAGCATATGGAATTCCGCGACGATCGCTTTGTGGCGGCGGTGCCGGTTAACGAAGGGCAGCCGGTCACGCTGGTTTATCTGGCGCGCGCCGTGACGCCGGGAACCTATGAGGTGCCGGTCCCGATGGTGGAGTCCATGTATGTTCCGCAGTGGCGGGCAACAGGTGCGGCCAGTGGCCCGCTGATTGTTGTACCGTAATATGCGGCTTGTACGTCTGATACGCTCCCGCTGGCTGTGGCTGGCGGGAGCGCTTCTCGTTTTATGGGGGCTGATCCTGGCCGCTGATCGCCTGTGGCCGTTGCCTCTGAAAGAGGTCAACCCCGCACGGGTGGTGGTGGACGAAAAAGGCACACCGCTCTGGCGTTTTGCCGACAGCGAAGGGATCTGGCGCTATCCGGTCACTCTCGAAGAGGTTTCTCCCCGCTATCTTGAAGCCTTGATCCAGTATGAAGATCGCTGGTTCTGGGACCATCCAGGCGTGAATCCGTTCTCTGTGCTGCGCGCCGCCTGGCAGGATCTTACCTCCGGGAGGGTTGTCTCAGGCGGCAGCACGCTCACCATGCAGGTGGCGCGCCTGCTGGATCCGCATCCGCGTACTTTTGGTGGCAAAATTCGTCAGCTCTGGCGAGCCATGCAGCTTGAGTGGCACCTCTCTAAGCGCGACATCCTCACGCTTTATCTTAACCGCGCCCCGTTTGGCGGTACGCTGCAGGGGATTGGTGCGGCAAGCTGGACCTACCTCGGCAAACCACCTTCGCAGCTCAGCTATTCCGAAGCGGCGCTGCTCGCCGTATTGCCGCAGGCGCCAAGCCGGTTGCGTCCAGACCGCTGGCCGGAACGTGCAGAAGCGGCACGCAACAAAGTGCTCGATCGGATGGTGACGCAGGGCGTCTGGTCGGCAAGCCAGGTTAAGGAGTCCCGTGAAGAAGCGGTATGGCTGGCGCCCCGGCAAATGCCGCAGCTGGCACCGCTCTTTTCGCGCATGATGCTCAGTAAAAGTCGCGATACTAAAATTGTGACTACCCTGGATGCGTCCCTGCAGCGGCAGCTTGAAGAACTGGCGATGAACTGGAAATCCCGCCTGCCAGCACGCAGTTCGCTGGCAATGATCGTCGTCGATCACACGGATATGAAAGTGCGTGGCTGGGTGGGATCGGTCGACATTAACGATGACACCCGGTTTAGCCATGTGGATATGGTGAATGCGATCCGATCGCCGGGATCGGTGCTCAAGCCCTTTATCTACGGTATGGCACTGGACGACGGTTTGATCCACCCGGCATCGCTGCTCCAGGATGTTCCAAGAAAAACGGGGGATTATCGCCCGGGTAATTTCGACAGTGGATTCCATGGGCCGGTGAGTATGAGTGAAGCGCTGGTACGTTCCCTTAATCTGCCCGCCGTGCAGGTGCTCGAGGCATACGGACCAAAACGTTTTGCTGCGATGTTGAGTAATGCAGGTTTGCCGCTGATTTTACCTGCTGGCGCACAGCCGAATTTATCGCTGATCCTGGGCGGGGCAGGGGCGCGGTTGGCCGATATCACCGCGGCCTATAGCGCGTTCGCCCGACACGGTAAAGCGGGCCGGCTGCGCTTACAGCCAGGCGATCCCCTGTCAGAGCGGCCGTTGTTATCCCAGGGGGCGGCGTGGATCATTCGCCGTATTCTGGCCAATGAGGCGCAGCCGCTGCCGGACAATGCGCTGCCTCAGGTGGTACCTCTGGCATGGAAAACGGGAACCAGCTATGGCTACCGTGACGCATGGGCGGTAGGGCTGAATGCCCGTTACGTTATTGGGATCTGGACCGGACGACCGGACGGCACGCCTGTGGCGGGTCAGTTTGGGTTTGCGAGCGCGGTACCTCTGCTTAACCAGGTGAATAATGTTCTGCAGTCTGGTTCAACGCTCGATCAGGCGCGTCTGCCACGCGACCCGCGTCCTGACGGTGTGGGACGCGGCGTCATCTGTTGGCCGGGCGGCCAGTCGCTGCCGGAAGGGAGCGAAAATTGCCGTCGTCGCCTGGCGACCTGGCTGCTGGACGGCAGCGAGCCGCCGACATTGCTCCTACCGGAACAGGAAGGTATTCGCGGGATCCGTTTCCTGGTCTGGCTGGATAAAGAGGGCAAACGCGTGGCGGCAGACTGCCCGGATGCGACCGAGAAAGTTCTGGATGTCTGGCCGCTGCCGCTGGAACCCTGGCTGCCTGCAGCCGAGCGGCGCTCAGCACGGATCCCTTCGCCATCGGCTACCTGTCCGCCCTTGTCGCAGGACTCACCTGCACCGCTGATGTTGACTGGCGTGCGTGAAGGCGCGGTTATCAAGCGTCTGCCGGGGGAATCCCGCGTCTCGTTACCGCTACAGGCCACCGGCAATAGCGGTGAACGCTGGTGGTTTTTGAATGGCGAACCGCTGGCGGTGAAGAGCCGGGTTTACACCTTGCAGCTTGATAAATCAGGCGATTATCAGGTGCTGGTGATGGATGAAGCGGGGCAGGTGGCGACGGTGAATTTCACGCTGCAGTAGCGTTAAACGTCTCTTCTGCTGTGAGCTGTTGCTAATCTTCGTCTCATTTTAAAAAAATGTTACCTGAATCCATAGGCAATGGCGCTATTGCTCATTATAATCCGCGCCACACCATACTCAGGTATGAAAAACAACAGAACATTTACAGAGGTTACCATGGCTATTGAACGTACTTTTTCCATCATCAAACCAAACGCGGTGGCAAAAAACGTTATTGGCAGCATCTTTGCTCGCTTTGAATCAGCAGGGTTCAAAATCGTTGGCACCAAAATGCTGCACCTGACCGTTGAGCAGGCTCGCGGTTTCTACGCTGAGCACGAAGGTCGTCCATTCTTCGACGGTCTGGTTGAGTTCATGACTTCTGGCCCGATCGTTGTATCCGTACTGGAAGGCGAAAACGCAGTACAGCGTCACCGTGACCTGCTGGGTGCGACCAACCCGGATAACGCACTGGCTGGTACCCTGCGCGCTGACTATGCAGACAGCTTCACCGAGAACGGCACCCACGGTTCCGATTCTGTTGAATCTGCCGCTCGTGAAATCGCGTTCTTCTTCGCTGAAGGCGAAGTGTGTCCACGTACCCGTTAATTTAACGGTTTCGTTTACACATTATTTTCGTAAATGCCGCGTGCAGACGTGGCATCCCTGCGCCAGACTTTGTACAATGCAACGCCCCGGACGAGCAGACTGCTTTCCGGGGCGTTTCTTTTCAACCCTCCATGGGCCATAACGTGTAACAACGAGGCCGGAAAAAATTATGTCTGAATTAGTGAATACCTCCGAAGTCGCCATTCCTGCGGTTCCAAATAAAAATGGAAAAATTAACCTGCTGGATCTGAACCGTCAGCAGATGCGCGAGTTCTTTAAAGAGATGGGCGAGAAGCCGTTTCGTGCCGATCAGGTCATGAAATGGATGTACCACTATTGCAGCGACAACTTTGATGACATGACTGACATCAACAAAGTGCTGCGCAATAAGCTCAAAGAAGTGGCTGAAATCCGTGCACCAGAAGTGGTGGAGGAGCAGCGCTCTGCCGATGGCACCATCAAGTGGGCGATTGCCGTTGGCGATCAGCGCGTTGAAACCGTCTACATCCCGGAAGAAGACCGCGCCACGCTGTGCGTCTCCTCTCAGGTGGGCTGTGCGCTGGAGTGCAAGTTCTGCTCAACCGCTCAGCAAGGATTCAACCGTAACCTGCGCGTGTCTGAAATTATCGGCCAGGTGTGGCGTGCGGCGAAAATCGTCGGTGCGGCGAAAGTGACCGGGACCCGTCCAATCACCAACGTAGTGATGATGGGCATGGGCGAGCCACTGCTGAACCTGACCAACGTCGTTCCGGCGATGGAAATCATGCTGGATGACTTCGGCTTTGGTCTGTCCAAGCGTCGCGTAACGCTGTCGACGTCAGGCGTAGTGCCTGCACTGGACAAGCTGGGCGACATGATTGACGTTGCGCTGGCGATCTCCCTGCATGCACCGAACGACGAAATCCGTGACGAAATTGTACCCATCAACAAAAAGTACAATATCGAAACTTTCCTCGCCGCCGTGCGTCGCTACCTGGAGAAATCCAACGCGAACCAGGGCCGCGTGACGATCGAGTATGTCATGCTCGATCACGTAAACGACGGTACCGAGCATGCGCATCAGCTGGCTGAACTGCTGAAAGATACGCCGTGCAAAATCAACCTGATTCCATGGAACCCGTTCCCGGGCGCGCCTTATGGCCGTAGCTCGAACAGCCGTATCGACCGTTTCTCCAAGGTGCTGATGGAGTATGGTTTCACCACTATCGTGCGTAAAACCCGTGGTGATGATATCGATGCTGCATGCGGACAGCTGGCAGGTGATGTGATTGACCGTACCAAACGTACCCTGCGTAAACGTATGCAGGGCGAGACGATTGCGGTCAAAGCTGTTTGATTCTTATGCACTCACGGCGCATTATTTGCGCCGTGAAGCATAATCTTACTGAATAATCAGTCAGATTCGTGATGACTGATCAATAATTACGGTGCGTTTCATCCGACTTTCGGGCAGTATGTAACGACGTAACAACAGTTTATCCTGACGGGCAGGGCTGTGCTGTCATCTCCGGGCTGACAGTCTTATACTGTCTGTTCAAGGTTAACTGATCAGAACTTTCGCGGTGCGGGTGGCATTGTGACTTACCGGCACCTGAACCCTTTTTTTTCACGTACCAGTAGTTGTAGCGAATGAATACTGAAGCCACTCACGACCAACATGAAGCACTCTCCACTGGCGTTCGTCTTCGCAACGCCCGTGAACAACTCGGACTCAGCCAGCAAGCCGTTGCAGAACGCTTATGTCTGAAGGTTTCCACGGTTCGCGATATTGAAGAAGATAAGGCTCCGGCCGATCTGGCTTCAACATTTCTGCGTGGTTACATCCGCTCTTATGCAAAACTGGTGCATATCCCTGAAGAAGAATTACTGCCAATGATGGAGAAGCAGGCACCGGTCCGCGCAGCAAAAGTTGCGCCGATGCAGACCTTCTCCCTGGGAAAACGTCGTAAAAAACGTGATGGCTGGCTGATGAGCTTTACCTGGCTGGTTCTGTTTGTGGTGATCGGCCTGACGGGCGCATGGTGGTGGCAAAACCACAAGGCGCAACAGGAAGAGATCACCACCATGGCCGATCAATCCTCCGCCGAGCTCAATCAGTCCGGCAATGACAACGCTCAGAGCGTGCCGCTGAATACCGAAGGTGCTGCCACCTCCAGCGAGCCGCAGACTGCCGCGACCGATGCGCCTGCAACCGATGCCGGGCAGGCACCCGCCGCAACGGCTAATACCCCTGCGCCTCAGGCTCAGGATCCAAACGCGGTGGTTGCCCCTTCTCAGGCAAACGTGGATACCGCGACCAACGCGCCAGCGGCCACTCAGCCTGCGGACAACGGTGCTGCGTCACTGCCAACCAACCCGGCCGGAACGGCTGCGCCGGCGGCGGACCCAAATGCGCTGGTGATGAACTTCTCTGCTGACTGCTGGCTGGAAGTGACCGATGCAACAGGTAAAAAACTGTTCAGCGGTCTGCAGCGTAAAGATGGCACGTTAAACCTAACCGGCCAGGCACCGTATAAACTTAAAATCGGCGCTCCGGCAGCAGTACAGATCCAGTATCAAGGAAAACCTGTCGACCTGAGCCGCTTTATCAGAACTAACCAGGTTGCGCGTCTTACCGTTAATGCCGAACAATCAGCAGCACAGTAACAGACGGGCAACGCGGGAGATTTTTCATGCATAACCAGGCTCCGATTCAACGTAGAAAATCGAAACGGATTTACGTTGGTAATGTGCCAATCGGCGATGGGGCTCCTATCGCCGTCCAGTCGATGACCAACACGCGCACCACAGACGTGGAAGCAACGGTCAACCAGATCAAAGCGTTAGAACGTGTAGGCGCGGACATTGTTCGCGTCTCCGTGCCGACAATGGATGCCGCAGAGGCGTTCAAACTGATCAAACAGCAGGTCAGCGTTCCGCTGGTTGCTGATATCCACTTCGATTACCGCATTGCGCTGAAAGTTGCTGAATATGGCGTCGACTGCCTGCGTATTAACCCGGGCAACATCGGTAACGAAGAGCGTATCCGCATGGTGGTGGATTGCGCCCGCGATAAAAATATTCCTATCCGTATCGGCGTCAACGCCGGTTCCCTGGAAAAAGATCTGCAGGAAAAGTACGGTGAGCCAACACCGCAGGCGCTGCTTGAATCCGCGATGCGTCACGTTGATCATCTTGATCGTCTGAACTTCGATCAGTTCAAAGTCAGCGTAAAAGCCTCAGATGTGTTCCTGGCAGTAGAGTCTTATCGCCTGCTGGCAAAACAGATCGATCAGCCTTTGCACCTTGGGATTACGGAAGCCGGTGGCCTTCGTAGCGGTTCCGTTAAATCGGCGATCGGTCTGGGGCTGCTGCTCTCGGAAGGGATCGGTGACACCCTGCGCGTTTCGCTGGCGGCCGATCCGGTAGAAGAGATCAAAGTCGGTTTCGATATCCTCAAATCACTGCGTATTCGAGCACGTGGGATCAACTTCATTGCCTGCCCAACCTGTTCACGTCAGGAATTTGACGTGATTGGCACGGTGAATGCGCTTGAGCAACGTCTGGAAGATATCATCACCCCGATGGACGTCTCCATCATCGGGTGCGTGGTGAACGGTCCGGGTGAAGCCCTGGTGTCAACGCTCGGCGTCACCGGCGGTAACAAGAAAAGTGGTCTCTATGAAGATGGCGTGCGTAAAGATCGTCTGGATAATAGTGATATGATCGACCAGCTTGAAGCCCGCATCCGTGCCAAAGCAACAATGATGGATGAAGCGCAGCGCATCAGCATTCAGCAGGTTGAAAAATAACGTGATGGGAAGCGTGGCGCTTCCCATGTATGATTGAACCCATTCTTTGGGTTCTTTTTTGTATATAGAAAGAGAATAAACGTGGCAAAAAACATTCAAGCCATCCGCGGCATGAACGATTATCTGCCTGGCGAAACCGCCATCTGGCAGCGCATTGAAGGCACACTCAAACAGGTGCTCGGCAGCTACGGTTACAGCGAAATCCGTTTGCCGATTGTAGAGCAGACCCCGTTATTCAAACGCGCGATCGGCGAAGTGACCGACGTGGTTGAAAAAGAGATGTACACCTTCGAGGACCGCAACGGCGACAGCCTGACACTGCGTCCGGAAGGCACGGCGGGCTGCGTACGCGCCGGCATCGAACATGGTCTCCTGTACAATCAGGAGCAGCGCCTGTGGTATATCGGCCCGATGTTCCGCCACGAACGTCCACAGAAAGGTCGTTATCGCCAGTTCAACCAGTTGGGTGTGGAAGTCTTTGGCCTGCAGGGCCCGGACATTGACGCCGAACTGATTATGTTGACTGCCCGCTGGTGGCGTGCGCTCGGCATTGCTGAGCATGTCTCACTGGAACTGAACTCCATCGGTTCTCTGGAAGCACGCGCGAACTACCGTGACGCACTGGTTGCGTTCCTGGAGCAGCACAAAGAGAAGCTGGACGAAGACTGCAAACGTCGTATGTACAGCAACCCACTGCGCGTGCTGGATTCCAAAAATCCTGACGTACAGGCGCTGTTGAACGATGCACCTGCATTGGGCGACTACCTGGACGAAGCGTCACGTGAGCACTTTGCGGGTCTGTGCAAATTGCTGGAAGCTGCGGGCATTGCTTATACCGTGAACCAGCGTCTGGTGCGCGGTCTGGACTACTACAACCGCACCGTGTTCGAGTGGGTGACATCCAGCCTCGGTTCCCAGGGCACCGTGTGTGCCGGCGGTCGTTATGACGGTCTGGTTGAGCAGCTTGGTGGCCGTCCAGCCCCTGGCGTAGGCTTCGCCATGGGTCTTGAGCGACTTGTTTTGCTGGTTCAGGCAGTTAATCCGGAATTTAAAGCAGATTCCGTTGTCGATATATACCTGGTAGCCTCAGGCGCGGAAACGCAGCCTGCGGCAATGCAGCTTGCGGAACGCGTGCGTGATGCACTGCCGGACGTGAAGCTGATGACCAACCATGGCGGCGGCAACTTCAAAAAACAGTTTGCTCGTGCCGATAAATGGGGCGCAAGTATTGCACTGGTGCTGGGCGAGTCCGAAGTGGCTAACGGCGAAGTGGTTGTGAAAGACCTGCGCTCTGGTGAGCAGACAACGGTAACGCAGGACGGCGTTGCGGCGCACTTGCGCACTCTATTGGGCTAAGGAGAAGGACTGCGTGGAAATTTACGAGAACGAACACGATCAGGTCGACGCGATTAAACGCTTCTTTGTCGAAAACGGCAAGGCGCTGGTTGTTGGGGTTATTTTAGGTGTCGGTGCGCTGGTAGGCTGGCGTTACTGGAACAGTCATCAGGCGGACTCCGCGCGTGACGCGTCGCTGTCGTATGAAAATACCGTTAGCGCAATCCGTGCCGATCAGCCGCAAACGCTGACGGCGGCAGAGAAATTTGCCGCTGACAACAAAAACACCTACGGTGCGCTGGCCGCACTGGAAGTGGCGCAGCAGTACGTTGATAAGAACGAACTGGATAAAGCCGCTAGCCTGCTGTCACAAGGGCTAACCGCCGCCAGTGATGAAAATCTGAAAGCGGTGATCAATCTGCGCCTGGCTCGTATTCAGGTTCAGCAGAAAAAAGCTGACGATGCGCTGAAAACGCTCGATACCATCAAAGGCGAAGGTTTTGCTGCCATTGTTGCCGATCTGCGCGGTGAAGCACTGCTGAGCAAAGGTGACAAAGCGGGCGCGCGTAAAGCGTGGCAAGCTGGCGTAGAGAGCAAAGCTTCACCTGCGCTGAGCGAAATGATGCAGATGAAAATAAATAATTTGTCCGTCTGAGAGGGACCCGATGCAATTGCGTAAATTACTTCTGCCAGGACTGCTTTCTGTTACGTTATTGAGTGGCTGTTCACTGTTCAGTGGCGAAGAAGACGTTGTGAAAATGTCCCCACTGCCGACTGTTGAAAACCAGTTTACCCCGTCCACCGCGTGGAGCACCTCCGTGGGCGATGGTATTGGTGATTTTTATTCCAACCTGCACCCGGCTTTTGCCGACAGCGTTATCTATGCGGCTGACCGCAAAGGTACCGTGAAGGCGGTTAACGCCGATGACGGGAAAGAAGTGTGGTCGGTTAACCTGGCGGAAAAAGACGGCTGGTTCTCTCGTAAACCGGCACTGCTTTCTGGCGGTCTGACCGTTGCCGGTGGGCATGTGTACGTGGGTAGCGAGAAAGCCCAGGTCTATGCTCTCAACACCAGCGATGGTTCTGTTGCATGGCAAACCTCCGTGGCCGGTGAGTCTCTGTCTCGTCCGGTCGTGAGCGACGGCATGGTACTGATCCACACCAGCAACGGCCAGCTGCAGGCGCTGAACGAAGCCGATGGTCTGGTGAAATGGACCGTGAACCTGGATATGCCTTCCTTGTCCCTGCGCGGTGAATCTGCGCCGGCTACCGCCTTTGGTGCTGCCATTGTTGGCGGTGACAACGGTCGTGTAAGCGCGGTACTGATGCAGCAAGGCCAGATGATCTGGCAGCAGCGTATTTCTCAGGCGACAGGCTCAACGGAAATCGATCGTCTGAGCGATGTCGACACGACCCCGGTTATCGTTGACGGTGTGGTTTACGCACTGGCCTATAACGGTAACCTGACCGCGCTGGATCTGCGCAGCGGCCAGGTCATGTGGAAACGTGAACTGGGCTCAGTAAATGATTTCGTGGTTGATGGCAACCGTATCTATATGGTCGATCAGAACGACCGTCTGCTGGCGCTCAGCACCGAAGGTGGTGTTACGCTGTGGACGCAAAGCGATCTGCTGCACCGCCTGCTGACCGCACCAGCACTGTATAACGGTAGCCTGGTGGTGGGTGATAGCGAAGGGTATATGCACTGGATTGACCCGGACAACGGTCGTTTTGTTGCTCAGCAAAAAGTCGACAGCTCAGGTTTCCTGACGGAACCGGTCGTGGCTGACGGCAAACTGCTGATTCAGGCAAAAGACGGCACGCTGTACGCGATCACGCATTAATTACCCAGCGGTTGTAGTATACTAAACGGCTCCTGTTCACTCAGGAGCCGTTTTGACATTTTTAAAAACGCCGCAAATGCGACGTTTATTTGAATTTTATGAGGCTTCAAACATGGTACCTGTGGTCGCGCTTGTCGGGCGCCCTAACGTTGGAAAATCCACTCTTTTTAACCGTTTAACACGCACCCGTGATGCGCTGGTTGCGGATTTCCCGGGGCTGACGCGTGACCGTAAGTACGGTCGTGCAGAAGTAGAAGGACGCGAGTTCATCTGTATTGATACCGGTGGTATTGACGGGACAGAAGATGGTGTTGAAACCCGTATGGCGGAACAGTCGCTGCTGGCGATTGAAGAAGCTGACGTGGTTCTGTTTATGGTGGACGCTCGCGCAGGCCTGATGCCGGCGGACTCCGCTATTGCGAAACATCTGCGCTCGCGTGAAAAACCCACTTTCCTGGTGGCGAACAAAACTGACGGTATTGATGCAGACCAGGCGGTTGCGGATTTCTGGTCCTTAGGTCTGGGCGAAATCTACCCGATCGCGGCATCTCATGGCCGTGGCGTGACCAGCCTGCTGGAAACCGTTCTGCTGCCGTGGGTTGATGAAGTTAACCCGCCGGAAGAGATCGATGAAGACGCCGAATATTGGGCGCAGTTCGAAGACGGCGAAGCGGGCGAGGAAGAGCCTGAAGACGACTTCAACCCGCAGGACCTGCCGATCAAACTGGCTATCGTGGGCCGTCCAAACGTAGGTAAGTCTACACTTACTAACCGTATCCTCGGCGAAGAGCGTGTGGTCGTTTACGACATGCCGGGCACCACCCGCGACAGTATTTATATCCCGATGCAGCGCGATGAGCGTGAGTATGTGCTCATTGATACCGCAGGCGTACGTAAGCGCGGGAAAATCACCGATGTGGTGGAAAAATTCTCCGTTATCAAAACCCTGCAGGCGATTGAAGATGCCAACGTGGTCATGCTGGTCATCGATGCGCGTGAAGGTATCTCCGATCAGGACCTTTCTCTGCTCGGCTTCATTCTGAATAGTGGGCGCTCACTCGTTATCGTGGTCAACAAATGGGATGGCCTGAGTAATGAGGTGAGAGAGCAGGTGAAAGAGACGCTCGACTTCCGTCTGGGCTTTATCGACTTTGCCCGCGTGCACTTTATCTCTGCGTTACACGGCAGTGGTGTAGGTAATCTGTTTGAGTCCGTGCGTGAAGCGTACGACAGCTCCACCCGTCGTCAGAGCACCGCCATGCTGACCCGTATCATGAACATGGCAGCAGAAGACCATCAGCCGCCGCTGGTGCGTGGTCGTCGCGTGAAGCTGAAATATGCTCACGCCGGTGGTTATAACCCACCAATCGTGGTGATTCACGGCAACCAGGTTAAAGACCTGCCGGATTCCTACAAGCGCTATCTGATGAACTACTTCCGTAAATCACTGGACGTAATGGGCACGCCAATCCGCATCCAGTTCAAGGAAGGGGAGAACCCGTTCGCCAACAAGCGCAATACTCTGACGCCAAACCAGATGCGTAAGCGTAAGCGTTTGATTAAGCACATTAAGAAAAGCAAATAAGCGTTGCCGTTCTTTCTGAAGCCCGCGTTGATCGCGGGCTTTTTTTCGCCCACTCATACCGCCAGTCCTCTCTGTGTGATGTCAATCACTATTCACTTTTAACCAAGTTTAAATCTAAGAAAGTAGACAATCATCGAATTTTCATCTTAAAGTCCAGGGTCCGGTACTAGACAAAACTAGCGACTGGTTATCAAATGGTTAACTAACTTTTCGCCGCATGTAAAAAATCGGTCAGATACGTAACTGGCCGGCGTACATGCTGGTGTTTACAAGCACGACACATACCTTCCTGGGAGAATTATGCAATCCTCTGTTAATCAAAAAGAAAGCCGAACGTTCTTCGGCCATCCTTATCCGCTCGGTTCGCTGTTCTTTACCGAGATGTGGGAACGTTTCTCGTTTTACGGCATTCGCCCATTACTGATCCTGTTTATGGCCGCCACCGTGTATGACGGCGGGATGGGGCTGGCACGTGAAAACGCGTCGGCAATTGTGGGCATCTTTGCCGGCACCATGTACCTGGCCGCACTGCCGGGGGGCTGGCTGGCGGATAACTGGCTCGGCCAGCAGAAAGCCGTCTGGTACGGATCCATCCTGATTGCGCTCGGCCACCTGTCGATTGCGCTTTCGGCCATCATGGGCGATAACCTGTTCTTTATCGGCCTGATGTTCATCGTGCTCGGTTCTGGTCTGTTTAAGACCTGTATCTCGGTCATGGTGGGGACGCTGTACAAAAAAGGCGATGCGCGTCGTGACGGTGGTTTCTCGCTGTTCTACATGGGCATCAACATGGGCTCGTTTATCGCGCCGTTGATTTCCGGCTGGCTGATTAAATCTCACGGCTGGCACTGGGGCTTCGGCATTGGTGGCATCGGGATGCTGGTTGCCCTGATCATCTTCCGCGTGTTTGCCGTTCCGGCAATGAAACGCTATGACAGCGAAGTGGGGCTGGACTCGACCTGGAACAGCCCGGTGGTGAAAAGAAACGGCGTAGGCGCATGGTTGCTGGCGCTGGCTGTGGGTGTAGCTGTTATCGTTACGCTGATTGCGCAGGGTGTGATTGTGATTAACCCGGTTGCGGTAGCCAGCGTGCTGGTTTACGTGATTGCGGCGTCCGTTGCCCTCTACTTTATCTACCTGTTCCTTTTTGCGGGCCTGAATCGTAAAGAGCGTGCCAGACTTCTGGTCTGTTTTATTCTGCTGGTCTCCGCCGCGTTCTTCTGGTCCGCCTTCGAGCAGAAGCCAACGTCATTCAACCTCTTTGCCAACGACTACACTAACCGCATGATCGGTGATTTCGAAATCCCGGCGGTATGGTTCCAGTCGATTAACGCCCTGTTCATCATCCTGCTGGCACCGGTATTCAGCTGGGCATGGCCGAAACTTGCCAGCATGAACATTCGTCCGAGCAGTATCACCAAGTTTGTTATTGGTATTTTGTGTGCCGCCGCAGGCTTTGGTCTGATGATGCTGGCTGCGCAGAACGTACTGAATAACGGTGGCGCGGGCGTGTCGCCATTCTGGCTGGTGGGCAGCATTTTGATGCTGACGCTGGGGGAACTGTGCCTGAGCCCGATTGGTCTGGCGACCATGACGCTGCTGGCACCGGAAAGAATGCGTGGGCAGATGATGGGCCTGTGGTTCTGCGCAAGTGCGCTGGGCAACCTGGCGGCAGGTCTGATTGGCGGTCACGTGAAGGCCGACCAGCTGGATATGCTGCCGGATCTCTTCGCACGTTGCTCCATCGCGCTGCTGATTTGTGCCGCGGTGCTGATCGTCCTCATTGTTCCGGTACGTCGCATGCTGGAAAATGCGCAGACTAAACCGGCCGCTAACGCCTGATAACGCCTTGCTCGTCAATACCGGGGCAGGCGTTTGCCCCGGTAATTTACTCGACGAGGTAGAAGATGCTGTTAGGGTTTGTTGGTCTTGGCGCGGTGGTGGAAACCGCGTACTTACCCGCATTACACAATCTGTATGGCGATTCACTGCACTGCCTGGGGTTTGATGTTCAGCCTGGCAGACACCCTGAAGGCGTAACGCGCTGCGCCTCTCTCACCGAACTTCTCTCACATCCTCTTGATACCCTGTTTATTACCACGGCTTCTCTGCAGCATCTTGAGGTGCTGGAGCACGCCCTGGCGTCTCCTGTGGCGCGGATCGTGGTTGAAAAACCCATCGTCGCTACGCTCGCGCAGCTCGAAAAACTGAACAGGCTGCTGGCGTTGCCCGGTGCGGCGTCCCGTGTGCTCGCACTTGACCACTGGATGGCGCGCCTCGCAACGGTTCAGCTTGGGCTGATCGGGACTTTTGCTGATATCGCCAGAATTGACGGTTTTTTGCAGGAACCGAGCGGGTTTAACGCAAAAGGAGAACCTGTCGCGCTTAACTTCGCCACGGGTGAAGTGGACACCCGCACGCTTCGCCATCCTGACGGCGTTATCCTGGACATCGGCACGCATGTGCTGGCGATGCTGCGTGAAACGGTGCGTTATCTGGGGGGCGGGGATGATATGACGCTGCAGGTGGTTGCCGCTACTGACCGGCTTGGGCGTGAGATCAAACAGGGCGATCTCACCACGGCAGAGGGCAGCGCTCATCTTCGCGGGCAGCTTAGTGGCATTCCGGTGGAGATTTGGCTCAACAAATATGCGGGACCGTCAGGCGGGCAAAAAGGGTTACGGCTGTATCTGCATGACGGGCGCGTCATAAGCCACGATCGTCACGGAGCAGAAGATGTGCTCGTGCTGACGGACGGCGATCGGGTTCAGCGCTGGCATATTCCAGGCACGATTTATATGCACTGCCTGGCAGAGCGCATTCTGGGGCAGAAAAGTCTGTTCGAATGTGACCCGGAAGAAGTGAGCCGGACGACACGCCGTCGAATGGCGGAAGTAGAACTGCTGCTGACCTTACAGCAACAGCTGCGTGGCCCGCACTGAGTGCTGCGTGTTAATATCAACGTATTACAGAATGCCCAGCAAAGGAGTCATCATGTCGATTACCTGCCCGGATTGCCACGCAGAGCTTGAAGTGCAAAATGGCGTCGCCCACTGTGAGCACTGCGATAAGGATATCGCGCTCGAAGCCCGCTGCCCGGAGTGTCATCAGCCACTCCAGGTCTTAAAAGCCTGCGGTGCGGTGGATTATTTCTGCCAGAACGGCCACGGCCTGATTTCGAAAAAGCGCGTGGAGTTTGTCCCGGCTGAGGCTTAATCACACACGCAGCCTTCGCCTTTCTGCCACAGCTCGACCAGCGACTCAGGGGCTTCCTGCTCAGGCACCAGCACAATCATATCGGTGTACTGGGCCTGATTGTGCTGAGTCCAGATTATCTGGATGCGAAAATAACGCTGATCGCCACTCCCCGGCGAGGTGGGTTCACCCGGCGGCTGGCCGCGTGGAAATGCCTGCTCCAGGATGTTTACCACGCGCTGACGCTGGGCCTCGTTGAGTGACGAAAGCGTAATGGTGCGTTGGCCGCTTAGCTTAGGAATAAAAGCGACGCCGCCTTCCCGGGCCAGCTCAACGACGGCGTCATCTGTGAGTTCCGGAACCTGCATTTACAGCACTCCCACCTGTTCCCAGGCTTGTTTTATCGCAGCCGCCACGTCGCCACCGGACCGTTTCTCGCCGTGGGCAACCGTCAGTTTTGCGAAGGCCTCAAAATCGGCATCTTGCGCCAGGTGACGGTCGCAAACTGTGTCGTACCAGGCATATCCCGCTTTTTCCCAGGCATGACCCCCAATCGCCTTCGCGGCCAGATAAAACGCCCGGTTGGGAATACCTGAATTCAGGTGTACGCCGCCGTTGTCTTCGCGCGTTTTGATAAAGTCTTTCATGTGCCCAGGCTGCGGGTCTTTACCGAGCAGAGGATCGTCATAGGCGGTGCCGGGCGCTGACATGGAGCGCAGCCCTTTGCCGTTAATACCGTCTGCCAGCAGCCCCTCACCAATCAGCCAGTCGGCTTCATCGGCGGTCTGTTTGAGGTGGTACTGTTTGACCAGCGAGCCAAATACATCTGACAATGATTCATTTAGCGCGCCAGACTGCTCAAAATAGATAAGCCCGGCTTCGGTCTCGGTGACACCGTGGCTTAGCTCGTGGGCCACGACGTCAATGGCAATAGTAAAGCGGTTAAATATTTCGCCGTCGCCATCACCAAAGACCATCTGCTGACCATTCCAGAAGGCGTTCTGATATTCCCGGCCATAGTGCACGGTACCGGTCAGGATCAGGCCTTTATTATCAAGCGAATCGCGCTGATACATTTTCCAGAAGAAATCATGGGTGACCCCCAAATAATTGTAGGCTTCATCAACGGCCACATCGCCATTTGACGGCTGGCCCTCATAACGCACCTGGGTACCCGGCAGCTCCTGCGTCTGTCTGGCATCGTAAATATCACGCTCCAGTTGACCGGCTTTATTGACGTGCGGCGCGGCGGGTTTGCCCGGCATATGCGCCATGAGCGTTTGCACATGCGTTAATGTCTGACGGGCGCAGCGCTGCTGCGGCTCAGAGCCACTTTCGATAATGCGACGAAGAATATAGGGGGGAATGACGCTGTGAAGATAAGACATGCTGCTCTCCTTAGTTCGGGCAAGGCCAGATAAAAGGGAATAGCAGCAGTATAGTTTGTAACCGACGAAGAATTATCCGGTTTTTCGCTGGCGCGTTTTTTTCACCGGTTTAATCTCTTTCACTTCGCTCTCCACCCAGCCGTCTGACAGACGGGTGGTGAGAACATCTCCGGCTTTCACCTGCTTCGTTTGCTTCAGCACTTTACCGTCGGTGGCGGTCGTTACGCTATAGCCTCGTGCCAGCGTCGAGAGCGGGCTGACCGCCTCGAGGTGGGTCACGGCGTTGCCAAAGCGTTCACGTGTGGTGCTAAGACGTGCGCGGATAGTGTCTGCCAGTCGATACTCAAGCTGTTGGATACGCGTTTGCGCGCGATAAATCTTTGGCTGTGGGTTCTGCTGGTTCAGGCGCTGAGTAATACGCTGCTGGCGCGAGACCGCGCGCTTGAGCTGAATATCCAGTGCGACGTTCATTCGCTGACGCAGACGCTCCAGCACGGTTTGCTGACGGGCCAGCCGCAATTGCGGATGCTGCTGTTGCAGGCGATGATGAAGCTGGGTAAACCGGCGCGTCCGATTGGCCAGGAAATAGTCCATCGCCATTTCCAGACGCTGCTGACCATTCTGCAGCTGACGCAGCAGCTCCAGTTGATTGCGGCTCACCACTTCCGCGGCTGCGGAGGGCGTTGGCGCGCGTAAATCCGCCACAAAATCAGCTATCGTTACGTCCGTTTCGTGGCCGACGGCGCTGACGACCGGGATCTGGCTTGCGAAAATGGCCCGTGCCACACGTTCGTCGTTAAAGCTCCACAGGTCTTCCAGCGAACCGCCGCCACGCCCGACAATCAGCACGTCGCACTCCTGACGTGCGTTTGCAAGTTCAATGGCGCGGACAATCTGACCCGGTGCGTCATCACCCTGAACAGCGGTCGGGTAGATGATAACGGGCAGGGACGGGTCGCGGCGTTTGAGGACATGAAGAATATCGTGCAGTGCCGCCCCGGTTTTTGACGTAATCACCCCAACGCAGTGGGCAGGTGAGGGGAGCGGTTTTTTGAACTGCTGATCGAACAGACCCTCTTGCGAGAGTTTGTCTTTTAGCTGCTCGTACTTCTGCTGCAATACACCTTCGCCCGCAGGCTGCATACTTTCGACGATGATTTGGTAATCGCCGCGCGGCTCATACAGGGTGATATTGGCACGAACCAGAACCTGCTGACCATGCTGAGGGCGAAACGTCACGCGGCGGTTGCTGTTGCGGAACATTGCACAGCGCACCTGAGCGGTGTCGTCTTTTAATGTGAAGTACCAGTGACCAGATGAAGGCTGCGTGAAGTTAGAGATTTCACCGCTGATCCAGACCTGCCCCATTTCCTGCTCAAGCAGCAAACGAACCGTCTGATTAAGGCGGCTGACAGTAAAAATTGAGGGGGATTGAGTGGATAACATGTGAGCGGGATCAAATTCTAAATCAGCAAGTTATTCAGTCGATAGTAACCTGCTGAGAGGGGAGTGCAAGGTTTTTTTATAAAAAAGTGTGGATGCAATCGGTTACGCTCTGTATAATGCCACGGCAATATTTAACCACCCACCAGGTCAGAGATATTGCCCATGCTACGTATCGCTAAAGAAGCACTGACGTTTGACGACGTCCTCCTCGTTCCCGCTCATTCCACCGTTCTGCCGAATACTGCCGATCTCAGCACGCAGTTGACGAAAACGATTCGCCTGAACATTCCTATGCTCTCTGCGGCAATGGACACCGTGACTGAAGCGCGCCTGGCTATCGCCCTGGCACAGGAAGGTGGCATCGGCTTTATTCATAAAAACATGTCTATCGAGCGTCAGGCTGAAGAAGTTCGCCGCGTGAAGAAACATGAATCCGGCATCGTGTCTGACCCACAGACCGTTCTGCCAACCACCACCCTGCACGAAGTGAAAGCCCTGACCGAACGTAACGGTTTCGCCGGTTACCCGGTTGTCACCGAAGATAACGAACTGGTGGGCATCATCACCGGCCGTGACGTGCGTTTCGTGACTGACCTGAACCAGCCTGTCAGCGTATACATGACCCCGAAAGAGCGTCTGGTAACCGTCCGTGAAGGCGAAACCCGTGACGTCGTGCTGGCTAAAATGCACGAGAAGCGCGTTGAGAAAGCACTGGTTGTAGACGCGAACTTCCACCTGCTGGGCATGATCACCGTTAAAGATTTCCAGAAAGCAGAACGTAAACCTAACGCCTGTAAAGACGAGCATGGCCGTCTGCGCGTAGGTGCTGCCGTTGGCGCGGGTGCAGGTAACGAAGAGCGTGTTGACGCGCTGGTGGCTGCGGGCGTTGACGTACTGCTGATTGACTCCTCTCACGGCCACTCCGAAGGCGTTCTGCAACGTATTCGTGAAACCCGTGCGAAATACCCGGACCTGCAGATCATCGGCGGTAACGTTGCAACGGGCGCAGGCGCTCGCGCACTGGCTGAAGCAGGCTGCAGCGCGGTGAAAGTCGGTATCGGTCCTGGCTCTATTTGTACCACCCGTATCGTGACTGGCGTAGGCGTTCCGCAGATCACCGCGGTATCCGACGCGGTTGAAGCGCTGGAAGGCACCGGTATTCCGGTTATCGCTGACGGCGGTATCCGCTTCTCTGGCGACATCGCGAAAGCGATCGCTGCAGGTGCTGCAGCCGTCATGGTTGGCTCCATGCTGGCCGGTACTGAAGAATCCCCGGGCGAAATCGAACTCTACCAGGGCCGTTCTTACAAATCATACCGTGGTATGGGCTCCCTGGGCGCGATGTCTAAAGGCTCTTCCGACCGTTACTTCCAGAGCGATAACGCCGCTGACAAACTGGTACCGGAAGGTATCGAAGGCCGCGTTGCCTATAAAGGCCGCCTGAAAGAGATCATTCACCAGCAGATGGGCGGCCTGCGCTCCTGTATGGGTCTGACCGGCTGTGGTACCATCGACCTGCTGCGTACTAAAGCGGAATTCGTACGCATCAGCGGTGCGGGTATCCAGGAGAGCCACGTTCACGACGTGACGATCACCAAAGAGTCCCCGAACTACCGTCTGGGCTCCTGATAAATTTCCGCGCCCGGCTCATGCCGGGCGCTCTGTATTTGTTTCACTTGCCTCGGAATTAGCGTCAATGACGGAAAACATTCATAAACATCGCATTCTCATCCTGGACTTTGGTTCTCAGTACACTCAACTGGTGGCACGTCGCGTGCGTGAACTGGGCGTTTACTGTGAACTGTGGGCATGGGATGTCACGGAAGCACAGATTCGCGAATTCAATCCAAGCGGCATCATCCTGTCCGGCGGCCCGGAAAGCACTACCGAAGAGAACAGCCCACGCGCACCGCAGTACGTGTTTGAAGCGGGCGTGCCGGTATTCGGCGTTTGCTACGGTATGCAGACCATGGCCATGCAGCTGGGCGGCCACGTAGAAGGGTCTAACGAGCGTGAGTTTGGCTACGCGCAGGTTGAAGTCGTCACCGACAGCGCGCTGGTTCGCGGTATCGAAGACTCCCTGACCGCAGACGGCAAACCGCTGCTGGACGTGTGGATGAGCCACGGCGACAAAGTCACCGCCATCCCGTCTGACTTTGTGACCGTTGCCAGCACCGATAACTGCCCGTTTGCGATTATGGCGAACGAAGAAAAACGCTTCTACGGTGTGCAGTTCCACCCGGAAGTGACCCACACCCGTCAGGGTATGCGCATGCTGGAACGCTTCGTGCGTGATATCTGCCAGTGTGAAGCACTGTGGACGCCAGCAAAAATCATCGACGACGCCGTTGAGCGTATCCGCCAGCAGGTTGGCAATGACAAAGTGATCCTCGGCCTGTCCGGCGGTGTTGACTCCTCTGTCACCGCGATGCTGCTGCACCGCGCAATTGGCAAAAACCTGACCTGTGTATTCGTGGACAACGGTCTGCTGCGTCTGAACGAAGCGCAGCAGGTTATGGATATGTTCGGCGACCACTTCGGTCTGAACATCATTCACGTGGAAGGCGAGAAGCGCTTCCTCGACGCGCTGGCCGGCGAGAACGATCCGGAAGCGAAACGTAAAATCATCGGTCGCGTCTTCGTTGAAGTGTTCGATGAAGAAGCGCTGAAGCTGGAAGACGTTAAATGGCTGGCGCAGGGCACCATCTACCCTGACGTGATTGAATCTGCGGCTTCCGCAACCGGTAAAGCACACGTTATCAAATCTCACCACAACGTGGGCGGCCTGCCGAAAGAGATGAAGATGGGCCTGGTTGAACCGCTGCGTGAGCTGTTCAAAGATGAAGTACGTAAGATCGGCCTGGAACTGGGTCTGCCATACGACATGCTCTACCGTCACCCGTTCCCGGGTCCTGGTCTGGGCGTGCGTGTGCTGGGCGAAGTGAAGAAAGAGTACTGCGACCTGCTGCGTCGTGCGGACGCTATCTTCATTGAAGAGCTGCACAAAGCTGACCTGTACAACAAAGTGAGCCAGGCGTTCACCGTGTTCCTGCCGGTGCGCTCTGTCGGCGTGATGGGCGATGGCCGTAAGTACGACTGGGTTGTTTCCCTGCGTGCGGTAGAAACCATCGACTTCATGACCGCGCACTGGGCGCACCTGCCGTACGACTTCCTGGGTCGCGTCTCTAACCGCATTATCAACGAAGTGAACGGTATCTCCCGCGTGGTGTATGACATCAGCGGTAAGCCACCGGCTACGATTGAGTGGGAATGATTTTCCCCTGATATCACCCCAAACCCTCTGCTTGCGCAGGGGGTTTTTTATTCTCCGTTACTTCCCACTTCCCAGCCGATATGCCAGCGCTACCACCAGCGACTGCACGAGGCACAGCGTCGCCGACTGCGAGCGAAACGCGTCAACCTGCGCCTCTTTCACCACAAAACAGAGATCGCTGAAGGTGGCCAGCGGGCTTATCTGGCTGTCGGTGATCACAATCTGCCGCGCGCCGACGCTGGCGGCGGTTTCGCTGACCATCACCGTCTCTTCCGCATACGGCGAGAAGCTGATCGATACCACGATGTCCTGCGCCTTGATGCGGTTGATCTGCTCACGCAGCATCCCCCCCATTCCGTCGAGCAGAATAGGGCGGCACTCCAGGTGGCTCAGGGCGTAGGTCAGATAGGCGGCGACGCTAAACGAGCGGCGTAACCCGGCGATATAGATTGTGTCGGCTTCGGCCAGCAACTGCACGGCGCGTTCCAGCATCTCCGGCTCGGCGCGGGCGGCCAGCTGCTGGAGGGCCTGCGCATTTGAACGGGCGAACTCCTGCAGAATATCGAGCGGGGTTTCCGGGACGGCCTGACTTTCCATTTCGCGAAACAGCCGGGCGCGGTCACTGTAGCTGGCGGTCTCTTCCACCAGGTTCATGCGAAACAGCTGTTTCATCTCGTTGAAACCGGTGAAGTCAAAAGCATTGGCAAAACGGATCAGCGTTGACGGCGGCACATCGGCACGCTCGGCAATGACGGCGACCGTATCAAAGGCCACGCTGTTGGTATTATCCAGCACATAGCGGGAGACCTGCTGCAGCCTCTTGCTCAGGCTATCGTAGCGATCGCGGATTTGCTGCTGCAGCTCATTCAGGCTGGTTGCTGTGGTCATTTTACCCCCTATGCATAGTTTTATGATTCTAAACGCAAAACCGCGTCTTTTAAATGCCGGCCGTCCATCTGGCCTCAAAAATGAAACAGAAGCTTCACGCATTTCAACGCCTGAAATGCCTTAATAGCGCAGGCTGCACCGGTGATGGTGGCTGTTAACATAAAAATCCATCCTTGATCACAATAATCATCATTTATTTTATTTCAACTTAAAATGGAATATTTGTTTCATATATAGTGTTCAGGTAACAGTCACGTATCAACAGCGAGAGGTTAAGGATGGAGACGGTAGCGAATTTTATTCACGGCGAGTGTGTCACCGGTTCAGGCCAGCGCGTTCAGGCAATCTTCAACCCGGCCACCGGAGAGCAGATCCGCCAGGTGGTGATGAGTACGGCACAGGAAACCGAACAGGCGATTGCCGCAGCACAGCAGGCTTTTCCTGGCTGGGCGCGCCATTCTCCACTTAAACGCGCACGCGTGATGTTCCGCTTCAAAGCGCTGCTGGAAGAGAACATGGAGCGCCTGGCCCGCATCATCAGCGAAGAGCATGGCAAAGTCTTCTCCGACGCGGTGGGCGAGCTGACCCGCGGCCTGGAAGTGGTGGAGTTTGCCTGTGGCATCCCGCATCTGCAAAAAGGTGAGCACTCCGCTAACGTCGGCACCGGTGTCGACAGCCACTCGTTGATGCAGCCGCTCGGCGTATGTGCCGGGATTACGCCGTTTAATTTCCCTGCAATGGTGCCGATGTGGATGTTCCCGATTGCGCTGGCCACCGGCAACACGTTCGTGCTGAAACCGTCGGAAAAAGATCCCTCTCTGGCGCTCGCGCTGGCAAAACTGCTGAAAGACGCCGGCCTGCCTGACGGCGTGTTTAACGTGGTGCAGGGCGATAAAGAGTCGGTTGACGTGCTGCTGACTGACCCGCGCGTGCAGGCTGTGAGCTTTGTCGGTTCAACGCCGATCGCCCAATACATTTACGAGACCGCCTCCGCCCACGGTAAACGCTGTCAGGCGCTGGGCGGGGCAAAAAACCACTGCATCTTAATGCCGGATGCCGATATGGATATGGCGACGAACGCGATTATGGGCGCAGCCTTCGGCGCGGCGGGAGAACGTTGCATGGCGCTGTCGGTGGTGCTGGCGGTGGGGGATAACACCGCTGATGAACTCTGTTCCCGGCTGGAAAAACAGATTGCCGCGCTGCGCGTCGGACCGGGTCTGGACCAGACGCCAGAGAACGAAATGGGGCCGCTTATCTCCTCGGCACACCGTAACAAAGTGCTGGGCTATATCGACAGCGGGGAAACTCAGGGAGCCCGCCTGCGCGTGGATGGCCGTGGGTTCAGCGTGAAAGGCCACGAGCAGGGCTATTTTGTTGGACCAACGCTGTTCGATAACGTCACGCCGGAGATGACCATTTATAAAGAAGAGATTTTCGGGCCGGTACTTTCTGTGGTGCGTGTTGCAGATTACAGCAGCGCGGTGGACCTGATTAACCGGCATGAATATGGTAATGGCTCGGCAATATTTACCCGTGACGGTGGCTGCGCGCGCCGCTTCTGCGAAGAGGTGCAGGCAGGGATGGTTGGGGTGAACGTGCCGATCCCGGTGCCGATGGCGTTCCACAGTTTTGGTGGCTGGAAGCGTTCGATCTTTGGTGCGCTGAATGTCCACGGCAACGACGGCGTGCGTTTCTACACCCGAATGAAAACCATCACCGCACGCTGGCCGGAAATGCAGCAGGAGACTGGCGCTGCGTTCTCCATGCCGACGCTGGGCTGACAGGAGGTTTTATGCAAACCGAACGTATGACCATGGCTCAGGCCCTGGTCAGATTCCTTAATCAACAGTATGTCTCCATTGATGGACACGAAACGCCCTTCGTGGAGGGCGTGGCGACCATTTTTGGTCACGGCAACGTGCTGGGTATCGGCCAGGCACTGGAGCAGGATCCTGGCCACCTGCAGGTGATGCAGGGGTGTAACGAACAGGGCATCGCCCATATGGCGACCGGATTCGCCAAACAGCATCGCCGTCGGCGCATTTTTGCCGTCACCTCATCCGTCGGGCCCGGCGCGGCTAATATGGTGACGGCCGCGGCGACCGCCACCGCGAACCGCATTCCGCTCCTGCTGTTACCAGGGGATATCTATGCCAGCCGCCAGCCCGATCCGGTTTTGCAGCAAATCGAGCAGTACCACGATCTCAGTATCAGCACCAACGACTGCTTCCGTCCCGTTTCACGCTACTGGGACCGCATTAACCGTCCGGAACAGTTAATGAGCGCGATGTTAAATGCGATGCGAACGCTTACTGACCCCGCAGCGACGGGGGCAGTGACCATTTGCCTGCCGCAGGACGTACAGGGCGAAGCCTGGGATTATCCCCTGAGCTTCTTTGCGCGTCGCGTGCATCACATTGAACGCCGTCCGCCTGACCCCCAGCGTCTGGCCCAGGCACAGGCGTTGATTGCCCGTAAACACCGTCCGCTGGTGGTGTGTGGCGGGGGCGTGCGTTATTCCGGCGCGCATGAGGCATTTCGGGAATTTGTCGAGACGCTGCAACTGCCGTTTGCCGAAACCCAGGCCGGAAAGGGGGCGCTGGTAAGCGATCACCCCCTTAATCTGGGGGGGATCGGTGTGACGGGCGGAATGGCCGCTAACCAGCTTGCACCCAGGGCGGATTTGGTGATTGGCATCGGCACGCGCCTGACGGACTTTACCACCGGCTCCAAAGCGCTCTTTTCCCATCCGGACGTCGAGTTCCTGCTTTTGAACGTCGCCGAATTTGATGCCCTGAAACTGGATGCCACGGCGCTGATTGCCGATGCGCAAACCGGGCTGCATGCTTTAACGCAGGCGCTCCCGGCGTACCGAAGCCACTGGGGAGAGGAGATTGCTCAGGTGAAATCTGCCTGGCATGCGGAGTGCCAGCGCTTATGGGGCCGTCAGTGGCATCCCGACGATGCGCCTGAAGTGGCAGGGCACCTTGATGCGCAGTTGGCGGAATACGGTGAGGCGCTCAACACCCGTCTGACCCAGACGCGGGTGCTGGGGCTTATCAATCAACATATCGAAGATAACGCCATCGTCGTGGGCGCGGCCGGATCGCTGCCCGGAGATTTACAGCGCCTCTGGCAGGTGAAGACGCCGGACAGTTACCACCTGGAGTACGGCTACTCCTGCATGGGGTATGAGATTGCCGCGGCGATAGGCGCGAAGCTTGCCAGCCCGCATCAGCCGGTTTACGCCATGGTGGGGGATGGCTCCTACATGATGCTGCACTCCGAGCTACAAACCGCGGTGCAGGAGGGGATCAACGTCACCGTTTTGCTGTTTGATAACGCCAGCTTCGGCTGCATTAATAACCTGCAGATGGGGCACGGGATGGGGAGCTTCGGTACGGAAAACCGTCATCGAAACCCAGATTCAGGCCGGCTTGACGGGCCGCTGGTAAAAGTCGATTTCGCCCAGAACGCGGAAAGCTACGGCTGTCGCGCGTGGCGGGTCCACGACGAGCAGAGTCTGCTGGCGGCGCTGGAGGCGTCGCGGGCGCATCCTGGCCCAACGCTGCTGGATATCAAAGTGCTGCCAAAAACCATGACCCATGATTACGCGTCATGGTGGCGAACCGGTGATGCGCAGGTCGCGGGATCGTCTGCGGTGCGCAAAGCCGCCGAGCAAACCCAGGCGCAGCTGAAAAAAGCACGCCAGTATTAAGTATTTCCCGCCATAACGAAATTTTCATTTCATTTTTCACTGCCTTCATTCTCACCCTCTCCCGCCACGGGAGAGGGCACACCTGTCGCCATTTTGTCTCCTGTGTTCCTGTGGCAAGTGCATCACGGAGCGGCTGCAATGTTGTGATATTGATAACAAAATTTATCTCAATCATCTCAAAAGTGTTAACCTGCACTCAAAAATATAATTTTCACTATTTATAAAAATGAAATAAATGTTTTATTTAAGGGGTCGTTAGTTCACAGCATTCACCAACACCGGGAGCCGTTATGTTTAACATTGCTTTACTGGGCGCTGGCCGAATTGGCCAGGTACATGCAGCTAACATCGCCAGCCACAGTGAGACCACGCTCTGGTCTGTGGTCGACCCGAATCAGGAATTTGCCACCCGCCTCGCCACGCAATATCAGGCTCGTCTGCAGAGCCTGGAGGACGCGATGAGCGACCCAAACGTTCATGCCGTGCTGATCGCGTCTGCGACGGATACCCACGCGGATCTGATTGAGATGGCCGCCCGCCACGGCAAAGCGATCTTCTGTGAAAAGCCGGTACACCTGGATCTTGCCCGCGTGCGCGACTGCCTGAAAGTGGTTAACGAGTACAACGTACCGCTGTTTATCGGTTTTAACCGCCGCTTTGACCCGCAGTTTCGCCGGGTCAAAACCGAGGTGCAGGCCGGGCGGATCGGCAAGCCCGAATCGCTGCTGATTATCTCCCGCGACCCGTCCCCGCCACCGGCGCAATATGTGCGCGTTTCCGGCGGTATGTTCCGCGACATGACCATTCACGATTTTGATATGGCGCGCTTCATCATGGGCGAAGAGCCGGTGTCGGTGTATGCCCAGGGCAGCAATCTGGTGGATCCGGCGATTGGCGAGGCGGGGGATATCGATACCGCGTTTATCGTACTGAAGTATGCCTCCGGCGCGATGGCGACCATCGTCAACAGCCGCCGCTCTTCTTACGGCTACGACCAGCGCCTGGAGCTGCACGGCTCAGAAGGCCTGCTGTGTGCGGGCAATATTCTTGAAAATCAGGTGCAGCACTACGGCAAACAGGGCTGCACCGGCGCGCTGCCGGAACACTTCTTCCTGCAGCGCTACAAATCCGCTTACGCCGCGGAATGGGAACACTTTGTTGCGGTGCTGCGCGGCGAAGCGACGCCTGACTGTAGCGGCGATGATGGTGAACGTGCGCTGTACCTGGCGGATAAAGCGCTGGAATCCCTGCGTAGCCAGCGTGAGATCGTCCTCTAAACACAACCACCCTACACAGAGAGACATAATAATGAAAAAACTGATCTTAGCCGCCCTCATCGCCATGACCGCCGGGGCAGCAATGGCCGAAAACGAGCAAATAGTTTTCAGTACACCAAACCTGGCGATGCCGTTTGAAGTTCACATGCAGCGTACCGCGGTAAAAGCCGCAAAAGAGATGGGCGTAAAGCTTCAGGTACTGGACGGGCAGGGCAGCTCGCCGAAACAGGTCGCTGACCTGGAAAACGCCATCACCCGTGGTGCGCAGGGGTTCATCGTCTCCCCGAATGACGTCAATGCCGTCTCCAGCGCGGTGGATGAAATTCAGGATGCGAATCTGCCCGTTGTGACGCTTGACCGCTCCGTCGACAGCCAGAAGAAGGTGCCGCATTTTGGTGCCAACAACTACAAAGGCGGCCAGGCGATTGGCGACTTCGTTAAAAGCAAATTCCCCAACGGGGCAGACATTATTCTGCTCACCGGCCAGCCAGGTTCCTCCTCCAACATTGAACGTACCAAAGGGATCCGCGACAGCCTGAAGGCGGGCGGGGACAAGTACAAGATCGTTGCCGATCAGACCGGCAACTGGATGCGTTCTGAAGGGATGCGCATTGTGGAAAGCGTTCTGCCGTCACTGCCGAAACGCCCACAGGTGATCCTCTCCGCCAATGACGACATGGCACTGGGCGCAATTGAAGCGCTGCAGGGCCAGGGCGTGAAGCCAGGCGAAATTCTGGTGACCGGATTTGACGCGGTCCCTGAGGCGCTGGCGCGCGTGCGCGACGGCTGGCTGGCGGTCACGGCGGATCAGCGCCCGGGCTTCGCGGTACAAACGGCGATGAGCCAGCTGGTGGCCAACGTGCGTGAGAAGAAAGCCATCACCGGCGCGGACTACCCGCCAACGCTTATCACCAAAGAAAATCTGCAGCAGGCTGAGCGCATCAGTGAGGCCGGTAACTGATTTATCCGGAGCCGCCGCGCAGGTGGCGGCTCACTATTAAGGAGGAGCAGACCGATGTCGCAACCCTTACTGAAAGTGACCGACCTGGCAAAAAGCTTTTCTGGCGTCTGGGCGCTGAGCAGCGCACAGCTCACCGTCGGTGCCGGGGAGATCCACGCGCTGCTGGGTGAGAACGGAGCGGGGAAATCCACGCTGCTGAAAGCCCTGGCGGGCGCACAGCCGCAAACGCGCGGGGATATCTGGTTCAACGGCGACACGCTGCCGGTGGACGATTCACCGGTTGAGCGGCAGAACAAGGGCATTATCACTATCTATCAGGAATTTAACCTGCTGCCCAATATGACCGTCGCGGAAAACATGTTTCTCGGGCGCGAGCCGCGTAAACGTAACCTGATTGTCGACGAAAAAGCGGTGAACCAGGAGGCGCAGGTGATACTCGATTATCTGCAGTTGAACGTTGCGCCAACCACGCCTGTCGCCCGTCTGAGCGTAGCCCAGCAGCAGATGGTCGAGATTGCCCGGGCGCTGACGCTGAACGCCAGGCTGATCATCATGGATGAACCCTCCGCGGCGCTGAGCGACAGCGAGGTGGAAAGCCTGCACCGCGTGGTGCGCGAGCTGAAAAACCGGGGGGTGAGCATTATTTACGTTACCCACCGACTGCACGAAGTTTTCCAGCTTTGCGATCGCTTTACCGTTTTCCAGGACGGCCGTTTCACCGGCAGTGGCGCCGTGGCGCAAACCAATGTCGAGCAGCTGATCCGTCTGATGGTGGGGCGTGACGTGGCCTTTAATCGTCGTCCCGCCAGCGAAACCCATCATGAAAACAAGCCGGTCCGTCTGGCAGTAAAAGGGCTAAGCCGCGAAAAACCGCCGCTGGATCCGCACGGCATTGCCCTGCATGACATCAGCTTCCATGTCCACGCCGGAGAAGTACTGGGCATTGCCGGCCTGGTGGGGGCAGGGCGCACCGAAGTGGCGCGCTGCCTGTTCGGGGCGGATGCCTTTACCTCGGGCAGCTTTGAACTGGACGGCGTCCCGTATCAACCGCGCGACCCAATGTACGCCCTTGAGCAGGGCATCGCGCTGGTCCCGGAAGATCGCAAGAAAGAGGGGGCGGTGCTGGGGTTATCGATTCGCGACAACCTGTCGCTCTCCAGTCTCTCTTCTCTGATGCAGTGGCGCTGGTTTGTGAATACCCGCAAAGAGGACGATCTGATTGAGTCCTACCGCAAGGCGCTGCAGATCAAAATGGTCAACAGCGCGCAGGAGGTGCGCAAGCTCTCCGGCGGTAACCAGCAGAAAGTTATCCTGGCGCGCTGCATGGCGCTGAACCCTCGGGTGCTGATTGTCGATGAGCCGACGCGCGGTATTGACGTGGGCACCAAGTCGGAAGTGCACCAGGTGCTGTTTGATATGGCCAAACAGGGCGTGGCGGTGATCGTGATCTCCTCCGATCTGCCTGAAGTGATGGCGGTATCCGATCGGATCATCACGCTCAGTGAAGGCCGGGTGACCGGTGAGATCCACGGCGACGACGCTAACGAAGAGCGGCTGATGACGATGATGGCCATCAACCACAACGCCCTCAACGCGGCATAACGGAGTTTTCCATGACGCAGATGATTTCTAAAACGCAGGTTCCGGTGAAACGCAGCGGACGCCTCGATCCCATCGCCTTCTTCGAGCGCTTCGGGGTACTGATTTTCATGATCCTGCTGCTGATTTTCTTTCAGTCGCAGAACAGCAATTTTTTCTCTGAACGCAATATTTTCAACATCCTGACCGAGGTGTCCATCTACGGGATCATGGCCGTGGGGATGACCTTCGTCATTCTGACTGCCGGTATCGATCTTTCAGTCGGCTCCATCCTGGCGGTCTGCGCCATGACCGCCGCATACGTGATTAAGGGCGACAACTTCACCACCGTTGATCCGAACGCCTGGGGCGGCATGAGCTGGCTGATTGGGCTGGGGATTTGTCTGGCGATGGGCACGGCGATTGGCTTCCTGCACGGCCTGGGCGTAACCCGCCTGCGCCTGCCGCCGTTTATCGTCACGCTCGGCGGGATGACCATCTGGCGTGGCCTGACGCTGGTGATCAACGACGGCGCGCCCATTGCAGGTTTCGACCCGGGTTACCGCTGGTGGGGACGCGGGGAGCTGCTTGGCATCTCCATTCCAATCTGGATTTTCGCCATCGTGGCGCTTGGCGGGTATCTGGCGCTGCATAAAACCCGCTGGGGACGCTTCGTCTATGCCATCGGCGGTAACCCGGAGGCAGCGCGCCTGGCGGGGGTCAACGTGAAGCGCGTGCTGGTGAGTGTCTATGTGCTGATTGGTTGTCTGGCGGGACTGGCGGGCTTCATTCTCAGCGCACGTCTTGGCAGTGCGGAAGCGGTCGCCGGGATCTCCTTTGAACTGCGCGTTATCGCCTCGGTGGTCATCGGCGGCACTTCGCTGATGGGCGGCTATGGACGCATCGGCGGCACCATCATTGGTTCCATCATTATGGGGATCCTGATTAACGGTCTGGTGCTGATGAACGTCTCGGCCTATTACCAGCAAATAATCACCGGATTAATTATCGTTCTGGCGGTGGCATTCGACACCTATGCCAAGAGCCGTCGCGGCGCATTGTGAGGATCAGGATGAAAGAGGTTCGTATTGGATTGATTGGCACCGGGTATATCGGCAAGGCACATGCCATCGCCTATGCCCAGGCGCCGACGGTATTTACCCTGCGCGGCAAACTGGTGCGCGAGATGGTGGCGGAAGTGACGCCCGCGCTGGCGGCAGAGCGGGCGCAGGCCTTTGGCTTCAACCGCTCAACCGGCGACTGGCGGGCACTGGTGGCTGACCCGGCGATTGATGTCGTGGATATATGCTCGCCCAACCATCTGCATAAAGAGATGGCGCTGGAGGCCATTCGCCACGGTAAGCATGTCTACTCGGAAAAGCCGCTGGCGCTGAATGCCCATGACGCACGTGAAATGGTGGACGCCGCGAAGCGGGCAGGGGTGAAAACGCTGGTGGGTTTTAACTACATGAAAAACCCGACGGCACAGCTGGCGAAAGAGATCATCGCCCGCGGCGAGATTGGCGAGGTGATCCACTTCTACGGTACCCACAACGAAGATTATATGGCCGACCCGCTTTCTCCCATTCACTGGCACTGTTTTAAAGAGACCGCCGGGCTGGGTGCACTGGGGGACCTGGCGGCGCATATCGTCAACATGGCGCAGTATCTGGTCGGGGACATTCAGCAGGTCTGCGGTGATTTAAAAATTGTTGTGCCTGAACGCCCGGCGCAGGCCGGTTCGTCGCAAAACGTTGCGGTTGAAAACGAAGATCAGGCGCACGCGATGGTCCGTTTCGCCGGCGGAGCACAAGGGGTGATTGAAACGTCCCGCGTCGCCTGCGGGCGCAAGATGGGACTGTCGTATGTGATAACCGGCACCAAAGGGGCCATCAGTTTTACCCAGGAGCGGATGGCGGAACTGAAGCTCTATCTGCATGACGACCCGGTAAACCGCCAGGGATTCCGCACGCTGCTCGTGGGTCCGTCACATCCGGACTATGGTGCGTTTTGCATGGGGGCGGGCCATGGTATCGGCTTTAACGATCAAAAAACGGTGGAAGTACGCGACCTGGTCGACGGTATTGCCGCTGATGTGCCGATGTGGCCGGACTTTGAAGAGGGCTGGAAGGTTTCGCGGGTGCTGGACGCCATCGCACTCTCGCACCAGGAAGGCCGCTGGCTGAACGTGAACGACATTGTCTGATGAGGTATCAACGTGGAAAAGCAGTTTGATGTGATATGCATGGGCCGCGTGGCGGTAGACCTCTACAGTCAGCAAATTGGTGCCCGTCTTGAAGATGTGTCGAGCTTCGCGAAATATCTCGGCGGCTCGTCCGGCAACGTAGCCTACGGGACGGCGCGTCAGGGGCTGCGCTCATCGATGCTGGCACGCGTCGGTGATGAACATATGGGACGCTTCCTGCGAGAAGAATTACACCAGGTGGGCTGCGATACCAGCCATCTGATCACCGACAAAGAACGCCTGACGGCGCTGGTGCTCCTCGGCATTAAAGACCGGGACACCTTTCCACTGATTTTTTATCGCGATAACTGCGCGGATATGGCCATCACGGCCAGCGATGTGGACGAACGCTACATTGCCTCCGCACGGTGCCTTGCCATCACCGGGACCCATCTCTCGCACCCTCAGACCCGTGACGCGGTGCTGACGGCGCTTAACTATGCCCGCCGTCACGGTGTTCGCACGGTGCTGGATATCGACTACCGGCCGGTGCTGTGGGGGCTGACCTCGTTAGGGGACGGGGAGACGCGCTTTATTGCCGCGGAAAACGTGACCCGTGAACTGCAGGAGGTGCTGCACCTTTTCGACGTCATTGTCGGCACCGAAGAAGAGTTCCACATTGCAGGTGGCAGTACCGATACCCTGCAGGCGCTGGGTCGCGTGCGCGCCGTGAGTAACGCTACGCTGGTTTGCAAGCGTGGAGCGCTTGGCTGTTCGGTGTATACCGACGCTATACCGCCCCGGCTGGATGAGGGGCTGACGGTGACCGGCGTGCGCGTTGAGGTGCTGAACGTGCTCGGTGCGGGCGACGCGTTTATGTCCGGCCTGCTGCGCGGCTACCTTAACGACGAAGGCTGGGAGCAGGCCTGCCGCTATGCCAACGCGTGTGGCGCGCTGGTGGTTTCCCGCCACGGCTGTGCCCCGGCGATGCCGAGCAAGGCTGAGCTGGACGACTACCTGTCGCGTGCGGCGTCGGTGCCGCGTCCCGATCTTGATGCGCGCCTGAACCATCTGCACCGCGTCACTACCCGCCGCCGCGAGTGGCCGGAGCTGTGCGTGATGGCCTTCGATCATCGCAGCCAGCTGGAAGATATGGCGTTGCAGTGCGGGGCATCCCTGAAGCGCATCCCGGCGCTCAAGCAGCTTATTCTGCAGGCCAGCCGTGAGGCGGCCAGCAGCGCAGGGCTTGAGGGCAAAGCCGGCCTGCTGTGTGACGGCACTTTTGGTCAGGACGCCCTGAACGCGATTACCGGCGAAGGGTGGTGGATAGGCCGCCCTATTGAGCTGCCGGGCTCCCGGCCGCTGGAGATGGAGCACGGTAACATCGGCACGCAACTCATCAGCTGGCCGCAGGAACATGTGGTGAAATGCCTGGTCTTTTTCCATCCGGAAGATGCGCACGGCCTGCGTCTGGAGCAGGAGCAGAAAATCGCAGAGGTCTACCACGCCTGCTGCCAGTCCGGTCATGAACTGCTGCTGGAGGTGATCCTGCCTGCCAGCATGCCGCGCAGCGATGAGCTTTACCTGCGCGCCATCTCGCGTTTTTACAACCTGGGGATTTATCCCGACTGGTGGAAACTGCCGCCGCTCTCTGCCGATGGCTGGACGGCGCTGAGCGAGATTATTGAACGTCGGGATCCACACTGTCGTGGCGTGGTGATCCTCGGGCTGGACGCCCCGGCTGAGCAGCTTCGTGCTGATTTTAAAGCCGCCTCGGGACACGCGCTGGTGAAGGGCTTTGCCGTAGGACGCACGCTGTTTGGCGATGCGTCCCGTGCATGGCTGAAACACGATATTGACGATGCGCAGCTGGTGGCACGCATCCGGGACAATTACCTGCAGCTTATCGCCTGGTGGCGCGAGCGCGGACACGCATAATTCAGGAGACGACAATGAGTGTGCAATTAGGCATTAACCCGCTGACATGGACGAACGACGATCTGCCTTCACTCGGCGCGGAGACGCCGCTGGATACCTGTCTGAGCGAAGGGAAAGAGGCCGGTTTTGCCGGTTTCGAACTGGGCAATAAATTCCCGCGTGAGGCGCGTCTGCTTGGCCCCATTTTGCAGCGCCACGATCTGCAGCTGGTCTCCGGCTGGTATTCAGGGCGTCTGCTGGAGCGTAGCGTGGAGGAGGAGATTGCCGCCGTGCAGTCCCACCTGACGCTGCTGCGCGAACTGGGGGCAAAGGTGCTGGTATTCGCCGAAGTGAGCGGCTGTATTCACGGCGAGCAACAGACGCCGGTTCATCTTCGCCCGCGCTTCCCGCACGCGCGCTGGCAAGAGTACGGTGAGAAGCTGACCGCTTTCGCCCGCTACACGCAGCAGCAGGGGGTGCAGATTGCCTACCATCACCATATGGGAACGGTCATTGAGTCCGCTGAAGATGTCGATAACCTGATGACCCATACCGGTGAAGAGGTGGGCCTGCTGCTGGACACGGGCCATCTGACCTTTGCCGGGGCTGATCCGCTGGCGGTGGCCCAGCGCTGGGCATCGCGCATTAACCATGTTCACTGCAAAGACGTGCGCGCCGACGTGCTGGCGGACGTCAAAAACCGCAAAACCAGCTTCCTTGATGCGGTGCTGAGTGGGGTCTTCACCGTACCGGGTGACGGCTGCGTGGACTATCCGCCCATCATGCGGCTGCTGAAGGCGCAGGATTATCACGGCTGGCTGGTGGTGGAGGCGGAGCAGGATCCTGCTATCGCTCACCCGCTGACCTACGCCCGTCTGGGGTATAACAACCTGAGCCGTCTGGCGCGCGACGCCGGGCTTATCTGAGGAGGTGACATGTCACGTCTGTTATCACGCTGGCAACCGCCGAGTGCGGAGGGCCGTACCCAGTCCGTCACGCCGGAACGCGCGGGCTGGGGATACGTTGGCTTTGAAGCGTATGAACTGCAGGAAGGGCAGACGCTGACGCTGCCCGCCGTCAGCGAAGAGCGCTGTCTGGTGCTGGTGGCCGGACGGGCCTCTGTCAGCACACCTACCGCGCAGTTTACTGACATCGGCGAGCGGATGAGCCCGTTTGAGCGCATAAAGCCCTGGGCGGTCTACGTCACGCCGCAGGAGACGGTGCAGATTAAGGCGCTGACGACGCTGGAGCTGGCGGTCTGCGCTGCACCCGGCAAAGGGACCTTCCCGACACGGCTTATCGCTCCGCAGGATATCGACGCGCAGGCGCGTGGTAAAGGCCATAACCAGCGCTACGTGCACAACATTCTGCCGGAAGATCAACCCGCCGACAGCCTGCTGGTGGTTGAGGTCTGGACCCACGAAGGCTGCACCAGTTCATACCCGAGCCATAAGCACGATACGGATAATCCACCGCAGGAAACCTACCTGGAGGAGACCTACTATCATCGCCTCAATCCCGGGCAGGGGTTCTGCATGCAGCGGGTCTATACCGACGACAAGTCGCTGGATGAGTGTATGGCCGTTTATAACCGCGACGTGGTGATGGTGCCGAAGGGGTACCATCCGGTGGCGACGCTGGCTGGTTATGACAGCTACTATCTCAACGTGATGGCCGGTCCGGTGCGAAAATGGATGTTCACCTGGGAAGACGATCACGCGTGGATCAACCGCGACTATCCACGTTGACGTTGCAGAAGCCCGCACCCCGCGGGCTTTTTTATCACCCTTATCCTGTCTTGCGCGTTACCCACCAGAACACCAGCGCCACCAGGCTCACCGCTGCGCCAGTCAGGCAGACGCCCTGCCAGCCCGCGATGGCATACGTCATCGTGGTGCTCAGCGCGCCCAGACCGCTGCCGACGGCATAAAACAGCATGTAAAGCCCGACCAGCCGGCTATGTGCCTCGGGGCGGGCGCGAAAGATCAGGCTCTGGTTGGTGACATGCAGCGCCTGCCCACCCAAATCGAGCAGCACGATGCCAATGAGCAAAATGCCGAGCGAACGATCCATCAGTGAAATCGGCCACCAGGCCAGGAGTAACAAGACCAGCGCAGCCGCGCTGGTGCGCCGGGCATATCCTCGATCGGCCCACTCTCCGGCCCGGGTTGCCGCTAACGCGCCTGCCATTCCGGCCAGGCCAAAAGCACCAATGGCGGTATGCGATAAGTTATAGGGTGGGGCACTTAACGGCAGCACCAGAGCGCTCCAGAAAATATTGAACGCAGCGAACATCAGTAAAGCCAGTACGCCGCGCACCTGCAGGACTTTTTCTTCCCGCAGCAGGGTCAGCATTGAGTGAATCAGGCGCGGGTAACTTATTGTTTCAGGCACCGCAGGCAAACGAGGCAGCCTCCACCACAGCGGAAACGCAATAATGACCATCAGCCCGGCGGCAGAGAGATACACGCCACGCCAGCCCGCGATATCGCTGATGCCTCCGGAGACGACGCGGGCCACTAACAGGCCCATAAATACCCCGCCTTGTGCCGCACCAATAACGCGGCCTTGCTCATGCGGCGACGCGGCGTTGGCCGCATAGGCGATTAGCCCTTGCGTCATGGCCGTTCCTGCCAAGCCGGTGGCGAGCATACCCGCCAGCAGCATCGTTGACGTCTGTGCCATGCCGACCGCGACCAGAGCGGCGACCAGTACGACAAGCTGTAGCGCCATCAGGCGCCGGCGATCCACTTTATCCCCCAGAGGAACCACGAACAGCAGAGCCAGAGCACAGCCAATCTGCGTGGCGGTGACCACGCCGCCAATGGCACCATGGCTGATGCCAACGTCTCTGGACAACGCGTCAAGCAACGGCTGTGCGTAATAGACGTTGGCCACGCTTAAGCCGCTGGCGAGGGCGAACAGCCACACCAGGCTACGCGGCATGTCGCCTGAGCGGACGTGCCCGGTTTTTCGATCTGACGGTAGTGGTGACGCGTGTGACATGTTCAAATCCTCGCCCTGGGTAAAGTGGTTTTAAAAAGAAACCAGTTGAAGGCTAGGCTATGCGGTTTTAAAATGCAACCAGTTATTGTTGACTGACCCGCCGGGGTAACGCTGTGCCGTCTCGTAAACCGATTGAACAGGAATTTTGTCCCGTTGCCCGCAGCGTCGATCTGATTGGCGATCGCTGGTCGCTTCTGATTGTGCGTAATGCTTTTGACGGCATGCGCCGTTTCGGGGATTTTCAGCGGGATCTCGGGGTTGCGCGTAACATTCTGGCTGACCGACTGCGCAAGCTGGTCGACGCGGGCATTCTCGCGATGCAGGGGGCGTCGGACGGTACGTCGTATCAGGAATATGTCCTGACGGACAAAGGCGAAAGCCTGTTTCCCATCGTCGTTGCGCTTCGCCAGTGGGGAGAGCAGCATCTGTTTGAACGCGGGGAGCGCCACTCGCTGTTGATCGACAGGCGTACCGGCAAGCCGGTTCCCCTGATGGCGCCAGCAGCGCAGGATGGAACGGCGCTGAAGGCGCAAGATACTGACGTGCAGAAAGTGAAGTAACCCGACGCTCTGCAAGCCCGCGATACGCGGGCTGTTGTGTCATTCTTAATGGTTTGTGATTGCCTGCTCAATCGTGCGGGCAATATCATCCGGCTGACTCACCATCGACACGTGGCTTGCTGCCACTTCCGTGGTTTTCGCGTGGATCGTTTTTGCCATCGCACGTTCAAGTTCCGGGTTAATCATCCGGTCATTTTTGCTGACCACAAACCAGCTTGGCTTTTCATGCCAGGCTGCATGGCTCACTTTTTCCGCAAACGCGTCGGCCTTGATCGGCCCCTGAGTGGCTGCAATGGTCTGCTGTTCAACGGCGCCTGCATCCGGTGCGAAGTCTTTCATCACGGCTTCTGGCGGGAGATACAAATACCCGTCTGCCGTTTTTGCGATATCCGCACTCCCCGCTGGCGGTGGGTAACTTCCCGCCAGGTCCGCCGTCGACTGGCCGGAATCAGGCGCAAAGGCCGCTACGTACACCAGGGATTTTACCCGTGCATCGTTGCCCGCTTCGCTGATCACCGTTCCGCCCCAGGAATGACCTACCAGCACCACATCGCCCTGCGCTCGTGCAATGGCGCGCCGGGTGGCGGCAACGTCATCTTTAAGCGACGTGAGCGGCAGCTGGACGGCAATCACCTCGGTATGCTGTTTTTGCAGCCGGGTAATGACCTTGTTCCAGCTGCTGCCATCGGCAAACGCGCCATGGACCAGCACCACACTGGTTTTGCTCTCAGCAAAGGCGCTGGCCGAAAGCGCCAGCAGACCCGCCGTCAGTACAAAGCGTGCTTTCATTGTCTGGCTCCTTAAAAATGATGGACCGTTGCGTGAGGCGGTACGGTGAATTCAATGGTTTTATGGTCGATGGGTTTATGCGTGGGGTCGGCCAGAATTATGGTCACTTTATGCTTCCCGGCGGGTAACCCAACCAGAATGATTGGCTCTCCGCTGGTATCGGCCCAGTGCCAGGGGGCGTCATCCACCACGACATGGATATGGCCGATACGTGGCGTGACCTTCAGCGCATCGGGCCCGAATACCGGCTCGATGCGCAGGTTTTCAGCCCGGTATTGAATAAAGACCGCCCCCTTGCTCAGCGGGCCGGCAAGCGGTGGATCGACAATCAGCTTAGCGGCCGGCTGTGGACGTTCCAGCGGGGCAACCGCGGCAGGGCCGTTGACGTCGGCAGCGCTGAGGTTATCCAGCGGTGCGGCCCAGGAGCAGGTTGCTGACGCCATAACAAGTGCAGGGAGCAGTAAATAACGACGGATCATCTGAGTCTCTCCTCAATCGGTTTCAAATTCGGTTTCAAACAATGACAGACACAGAAAACCATTTTTATGTATCCGGGATGTTTGCGGGGAACGGCGTTTTGTACCGGCTTGTCAGCGTGGCGCTCCGGATACAGTGGGATACATTTCATCATTCCGCGCGGGGTCGGCACTGCGCACAATCGCTATCGCCAGCCCGGCAATCACCAGCGTCAGCGCGGTGGAAACCCACATTGCGCCGGCGATCCCCAGCGTTTTGTTTAGCCACGCATAGGCAAACGGCGATGCCGCGGCCATAAGCTGTGCGGGAATGAGCAGCATGCCGGTGCGGCGGGCATAGCTTTCAGCGCTGAAAAGCGTCAGCGGCAGGGTGGCTTTTACTATCGTCATCAGCCCGTTGATGGCGCCGTAGCCCAGCACAAAACCGGCGGCACACCCGACAAACAGCGAGCTGCTTAACCCGATAACAAAGCAAAGCGGCATGGCGAGGGCGGTCAGGAGCGTCAGGTTGAGCGGGGTTAAGCGTGCACCCGCCAGCACCTCCGTGGCACGTGCGCCCGTCTGGCCAACGCCCCACAGCATGCCGATGGCGACCGGCAGGCCAAAACTGGCAATAAACTCTGGCAGATGGGTGGACGTGCCGTTAGAGACAAAGGTCATGAGGGCAATAAACGTGGCATACCGCCAGCCGTTACGCCGTTCCTCGCGCACGGGCGGCGCGGTAACGTGCGGGGGGGCCGCCAGCCGCTGGTGGGGAAGCGTGCGAATCAGCACCGCGCTCAGCAGGCCAAAGAGGGCGTAGATCTGCAATGCGTGTTGCCAGCTCATCACTTTCAGCAGCCCATCACCCAGCGGCCAAAAAACCGCTGATGCCAGACCGCCAGCGAGCGTGATGCGCGAGATCGTTCTGCGTGCCTGCTGGCCGTACAGGTTCACCAGCGCGGCGAACAGCGCATCATACAGCGACAGCCGCATCCCGATACCGGCAACCAGCCAGGCACCGTACCAGCCGAACAGCGTCTGCGTATATGCCATGCCCGCGCAGCTTGCGGCAATCAGTAACGTTCCGCTCATCACCACGTTCTGCCCGCCAGCGTACGCCAGCAGTCGGGCGACAAAAGGGGAGACCATCGCCATTACCAGCATCGCCAGCGTCAGGCCGAGGTAGAGCTGCGGTGATGACCACCCCCGGTCGGCCACAATCGCCTGGGCAAAGGTCCCGGGCATATAAAACGAGATCCCCCAGTTGATAAGCTGATGACAACCTGCCCGGAGGGCGAGGTGACGGGGAAGGGCAGGTGTTTTCATTGTTTTTCATTCCGTTATGCAGTTGTCCTGAGCATAGCGAGCGCGCTATTGTGCTGGCAGGTCAGCCACCTTATGCGCTGGATAAGAGAAACTTTGAATGACAACGCTCAACCTGGGCTATCTCGCGACGTTCCGTCTGGTTATCCAGCGCGGCAGTTTTTCCGCGGCGGCGGACCTGCTGGGCATTTCCCAGCCGGCCGTCAGCCTGCAAATCCGCCAGCTGGAGCAGTTTCTGCAAACCCGGCTGGTAGAGCGTACCGGGCGGGGTATCAAACCCACGGCTGCCGGGCAGGCGTTGCTGGTGCACGGGGAGCGTATTCAGCAGGCGGTGGATGAAGCCATTCGGTCCGTGAGTGAGTTCAGCCACGACGTGAGTGGCACCATTACGCTTGGCACGGGCGCAACGGCCTGCATTCATCTTCTGCCGCCGCTGTTGCAGCAGCTCGGGCGTGACTATCCGCTTCTCAGAGTGGGCGTGACGACCGGCAATACGCTCGACATCGTCCGGGCAATTGAAGAAAACCGACTTGATATGGGGCTGGTGACGTTACCGGTGAGCGGAAGAGCGCTCGACGTTACGCCGGTGATGGACGAAGAGTTTGTTTTTATCGCGTCGCTGGACCAGCAGGACGGTTTTCAGTCGTTGACGCCGGCTGCGTTGCACGCGCAGCCATTCATTGCTTTTGAATCAGGCAGCGGCACCCGGGCGCTGATCGACGGCTGGTTTGCTGCCGAGGGGCGAATCCTCACGCCGGTGATGCAGCTGGGCAGCATCGAGGCGATCAAGCGGATGGTACGTGCGGGGCTTGGCTACAGTATCGTGCCGCGTATGGCCGTAGACCTGGCGGCTGACCGCGAAGGGCTATGCGTGATGTCGCTCACGCCCGTGCTGCAGCGACAGCTGGCTGTGGTGATGCGCCAGGATAAAATCCTGAGCAAAGGAATAGCAGGGATAATTCGGATATTACAAAATCCTTCGACGCGTTAGCGATCGGCTGAATCAACGGTCAGGCTGGATTGCTGTGACTGGGCCTTGTCCTGATGGTGATACCAGGCGCCAATAGAGGAGTAAACGAAGCGGCCGAAGAAAAACAGGAAGCTGATAAGCAGTATGATGCGGGTCATCCGGGTGTTGAACTGATGTCGTTTTCGCATACGCGTGGCCTGACTCACTGTGTTTTTCCTGGGCATGCCCTTTTGGGCGACAGGGATATTAAGGCACAGCGGGAAGAGAGGGTCAATTCGCAAATGTGTAAATAACCGTCAATAGTTACATTAATTAATGTTATTGAAATTAATAATTGCATTTACCATATTGATAATATGAAGAAAACTATTTCAAAAAAAATGTAAGAAAGGATCGTTTGAGTAAATTAGTTTGATTTAAGTCAACGGTTTCCCTGGCCTGGTATTTAAAATCCCACCTCCATGCTGTTCGCCCCGCACGTTGTCGGGCGGCAGGTACGTCAGGTTGGATGCCTGTCTTCATTTCCCTCTGGAGCGAAAGGGGTTTAAACGGGCATCTATGAACATTATTTCTTTCCTGAAAAACAATAAAGACCGCTGGTGGGCTTTACCGCTTATTTTACCGGTGGGTTTACTGCCTGTATTAAGCGTTGCCAATACCTTTACCCGATTGGGCGATGGTCTGGTGGCACTCTATTATTTACCTCTCTCCTTTCTGCTTTCAGTGATGATGTTTTTTGGTCTGGAAGCGCTGCCCGGCATCGTATTGTCACTGTTCATCCGCTACTACCCGTCGGTTGGGTTGTTCGAAACCATCGCCGGCATTTTTCATTTTATTGTCCCTGTTGTGCTCAGCTGGGGGGGTTATCGGGTGTTTGCGCCCAGACGCAGCATGACGGCTTACGGGGATGTCAGACTGATGGCGCAGCGTATCTTCTGGCAGGCCTTTTGCCCCGCGACGCTGTTTCTGGTGCTATTCCAGTTTGCCCTCTATCTGGGTGTGTATGAGAGCCGTCAGAGCCTGGAGGGGTTGACCCCGCTTAATATTCGCACGTTGATTAACTATCAGGCGCTGCTGGTCAGTGGGCTGACGGGCGTGCCGTTAAGCTATTTACTGATCCGTCTGATTCGCCATCCGCGGTATATCAGAAGTCTTGTCTCGCAGGTGCGAATGCAGATAGACAAAAAGGTGACGGTCATTGAATTTCTGCTGTGGGCCATTGCGCTTGGCGGGCTGCTTACCCTGCTGCTGCTCCCGATGAATGAAAACAGCTCGATTTTCACCACCAACTACACCCTGTCGTTGCTGATGCCGGTGATGCTCTGGGGAGCGATGCGGTTTGGCTATAAACTGATGTCGCTTATCTGGACCCCGGTGCTGCTGGTGTCTATCCACTATTTTTACCGTTATATCCCTCAACAGTCCGGATATGACATTCAGCTGGCAATTACCTCTTCCAGCTATCTGGTCTTTTCGTTTGTGGTGATTTACATGTCGATGCTGGCTACCTGCCAGCGCGCCGCGAATAAACGTTCCCGCAGGCTGGCGCTACTCGACCCGGTTGTCCATATGCCGAACCTGCGGGCCTTGTCGCGCGATCTTGCCAAAAACCCGTGGTCGGCGCTCTGTTTGCTGCGCATTCCGGAGCTGGAGGTGCTGGGCCGAAATTACGGGGTGTTGTTGCGGATCCTGTATAAACAGCAGCTGGCGCAATGGGTCAATGGCACCTTGCAGTCCAGTGAGCGGGTCTATCAGCTCACCGGCTGTGACCTGGCGGTTCGCCTTAACGCGGAATCGCACCAGCAACGCATCGAGGCGCTGGACGAGCATATTAAACAGTTCCGCTTTGTCTGGGATGGGATGCCGCTGCAGCCTCAGGTGGGCGTGAGCTACTGCTATGTGCGCTCACCGGTGACCCACCTCTATCTGGTCCTCGGTGAACTGGGGGTGATTGCCGATCTGTCGATTTCGACCAACCATCCGGAAAATCTGCAGCAGCGCGGTGCTGTCCATCTCCAGCGTAGCCTGAAGGACAAGGTTGCGATGATGAGCCGTCTGCAAAGTGCGCTCGACAGTAACGCGTTTACTCTGCTGGTCCAGCCGGTTTGCGGCGTGCGGGGCGATTGCTACCACGAAGTGTTGCTGCGGATGTCGGATGCAAACGGGGCGTTGCTCTCTCCCTTGCAATTCCTGCCCGTCGCCCAGGAGTTTGGCCTGTCGTCGCGGGTTGATTTGTGGGTACTGGAGAACACGCTACGCTTCCTGGCAGAGCATCGGGTACATCTGCCCGGCCAGCGTTTTGCCATTAATCTGGGCCCTTCCACCGTGTGCCGTGCGCAGTTCCCGGCTGAGGTGAGTCGTCTGCTGGCGAAATACGCCGTGGAACCCTGGCAGCTGATATTTGAAGTGACCGAGTGCAGCACCTTCGGCAGTGGTGAGCAGGCGTTACATACCCTCAGGCAGTTGCAAAAAATGGGGGTACGCATTGCGATTGATGATTTCGGTACCGGCTATGCGAGCTACGCGCGGCTGAAAAGCGTGGACGCCGATATCCTTAAGATAGACGGAAGCTTTATCCGTAATATCGTCAACAACAGTCTGGACTATCAGATAGTGGCCTCGATTTGCCATCTGGCGCGAATGAAGAAAATGCTGGTGGTCGCGGAGTATGTCGAAACAGAAGAGATACGTAGCGCGGTTCACGCGCTAGGTATCGATTATGTGCAGGGTTATCTGATTGGCAGACCGGTGGCGCTTGAGTCACTGCTGGAAGCAGAGGCGTCGCCGGTCGAGACCTGAGCCGTTACGCCGCGACGTCTGAGCTCTCTTCTTCGATTTTGAGTAGCCAGCCGGTGACCGCTTCCCAGTACTGCTGCTCTTTTTCCAGATCCAGCAGCACCAGCGCATTCTGGCTAAACCAGTCTGGCGGGAAGCTCAGGGTCCAGTGGTTGTCATCCGTTTTGAGCTTCAGCGTGGGCGGGGTGGTGGTGGCCTGACGCTGGTTATTGAGCAGCACGCCGAGACGCAGCAGCTGAATAAGCGGCAGGAATTGCTTCTTCTTAAACAGCGTGAAGCGCGGCAGATCGTCAAGCTTGATGGCTTTACGATGGTAGCGCACCAGGGTCGCCATCATGGTTTGCTGCTCCTGGTTGAAGCCAGGCAGATCGCTGTTTTGCAGGATATAGGCTGAGTGGCGGTGCATTCCGCTGTGGTTAATATTCAGTCCCACTTCGTGCAGCATTGCTGCCCATTTCAGCAGGGCGGCAAGCTGCGGATGCGCCAGCTTAGGGTTCTGCTCCTGCCACTGGTCGTATATCTGAACGGTTGTTTCCAGCACGCGCTTCGCCTGTTCGCGGTCGATATTGTACTGGTTTGCCAGGCTTTGTGCGGTGCGGCTACGAATATCCTGATGGCGGAAACGGCCTTCCATTTCATACAGCACACCTTCACGCAGCGCGCCGTCGGAAAGACGCAGCTCTTTAATTGCCAGCGCATCAAATACGCCGCACAGGATAGCCAGCCCCGGTACGAATACCGCTTTGCGCTCGTCGGAAAGACCCGGCAGGCTTAAGGCGTCAAAGCTTTTATGTTTCAGCACCTCTTCGGTCAGCAAGGCCAGGCGCTCAGGGGTGATAAACCCATCTTTTTCACCCATCGCCAACAGCACTTCATGTGCCGCTTTGATGGTGCCCGATGCGCCCAGCGCTACGTTCCAGCCCTGAATACGGTACTGCCAGGCCAGGTTCTCCAGTTTCTGGATAGCGGCCATGCGCGCGCGCTGGAAGTTTTCGCGGCTGATTGCGCCACCCGGGAAATACATCTGCGCAAAGCTGACGCAGCCCATACGACGGCTTTCGACCAGACGCGGCTCAAAATCTTCGCCGATCACCAGTTCTGTAGAGCCGCCGCCGATGTCGATGACCAGCTTGCGTCCTTTTTCCGGCTGTGTGTGTTCAACACCCATGAAAATCAGACGGGCTTCCTCGTTACCGGAGATGATCTCAATGGGGTAGGGGATCACTTTTTCGGCCCGCTTGAGGAATTCAGGCGCGTTCAGCGCCTGGCGCAACGTGTGGGTGCCTACAATGCATACGCTGGAGGGCGAGAAGCCCTGCAGGCGTTCAGCAAATAGCGACAGGCAGTTTAAGCCTCGCTCCATTGCCTCTTCGCTGAGCATGCTGCGCTCATCAAGACCATCCGCCAGGTGTACACGCTGCTTCAGACGACCGATGATCTGCAACGCGCCATCCACCTCACGGGCGATGACCATGTGGAAACTGTTAGAACCAAGATCGACCGCGGCGAATTCCTGCGGGCGTGGGGTCTTATCATTTATCGGCATAGGTTAATCGGGTTGCTCGAGTGATTTGATATAGTCGTAAATCGCCAGTTGCGACCGCACTTTACGGCGATTGCCGCGCGGTACATAGCGGTTACTGAGTTCTTTGTCGATATAGCGTGCTTTCACCGTATCGCTGAACAGAATCTCGATGATATCGAGGATCTGCTGTTTCAGCCGCGGATCCAGGAGCGGTGTCGCGACTTCAATTCGGTAGTCAATATTGCGCGTCATCCAGTCTGCAGAAGAGAGATAGACCTGTTTATCACCCGCATTATCGAAAATATAGACCCGATCGTGTTCCAGGTAGCGGTCAACAATGCTGATCACGCGAATATTGTCGCTAATGCCTTCGAGTTCAGGGATCAGTGAGCACATACCGCGTATCAACAGATTGACCGGAACGCCGGAGCTGGACGCCGCATACAGACGATCCACCAGTCCTTTGTCGACCAGGTTGTTGAGTTTCAGCGTAATGCCCGACGACAGCCCTTTCTGGGCATTGGCGATCTCTTTATCGATCATGTCGTACAGCAGGCGGCGTGAGTTCTGCGGCGAGACCAGCAGATAATCGAAGCTGACCGGGCGGTACGGGTTCTCAATAAAGTTGAACACCCGGCGAACCTCGTTAGTGATGCGTGCATCGGCAGTCAGCAGCGAGTAGTCGGTATAAATTCGCGCGGTTTTTTCGTTAAAGTTCCCGGTACCGATGTGGGCATAACGCACCACGTCCTCCCCCTCTTTACGGGAGATGAGGAACAGCTTGGCGTGAATTTTCAGCCCAGGTGCTGAGAAGATAACGTGGACACCGGCTTCCGTCAGACGGCGCGCCCAGTGAATGTTTGCCTCTTCGTCGAAGCGTGCCTGCAGCTCAACCACCACGGTCACTTTTTTGCCGTTGTGCGCCGCATGGATCATCGCATCGATGATGCGGGAATCTTTTGCCACACGGTAGATGTTGATTTTGATCGCCAGTACGTTCGGGTCGAACGAAGCCTGACGCAGCAGTTCCAGCACGTGTTCAAACGTATGATACGGATAGTAGAGCAGGACATCGCGCTCGCGAATGGCGTCGAAACCGTTGCGGAATTTATCGAACCAGAGATGGCGCAGACGCGGCAGCGGTTTGTTCACCAGATTGGCCTTGCCGACGTTCGGGAAGCCAATAAAGTCTTTAAAGTTATGGTAACGACCGCCCGGCACGATGGAGTCATAGCGAGAAATGGTCAGCTTGTCGCGCAGCATTTCCACCATGGCATCTGGCATATCACGCTGATAAACAAAGCGCACCGGCTCCGCCGTCAGGCGCTGTTTCAGGCTGGATGACATCAGCTCCATCAGGCTGGCTTCCATCTCGTGCACCAGATCGTATTCGGCGTCACGGGTCATCTTCATGGAGTAGGCGTTTAACGCGTCGTAATCGAAGAAGCCCTTGAAGATGTCGTCCAGGCAGTAACGCAGGATGTTATCGAGCAGGATCATTGGCTTGCGTCTGCGCGGGGTTTCCGGCGGCAGGTTCACAAAGCGCGGCACCTTATCGGACGGGATCTCAAGCAATGCGTAACGAATCGTGTCGCCACGAATAATTTCCACCGCGAGGTAGGTGTAGTCATCTTTCAGGAACTGCACCAGATCGGTTTCGCGGTTGATCAGAATAGGGGTAATGTGCTGGCGCAGGTAATGTTTGAAATAGTGACGCAGCCAGGTTTGTTGGTTAACAGAAAGCTGACGTTCGTTAATCAGGAAGATTTGATTGCGTGCCATTTCCAGCAGCAGTTCGTTATACAGGCCGTCAAACTCCTGATCGGCTTTCAATACGCGCGACTGAATTTTGCCCAGCAGATGGCGCGAGTGAGAGTTTAAGCCCTGTTCTTCGCTGATGATGATTCGCCGTTTCAGTTCGGCAAAGCGAACCTTGTAGAACTCATCCAGGTTGTTGGAATAAATCCCCAGAAAACGCATACGCTCGATAAGCGGGTTACTTTTGTCTGCCGCTTCCTGGAGTACACGTTCGTTGAATGCTAACCAGCTTAGCTCTTTCTCGATATATAACTTTTCCTGACCCATTACAGCTCACACTCCAGTTCAATCACAGGACGTGGTAAATCCGTCTCGTCCTTATTATGGCGAGCATTTCCACGATATGTCCAACAGTGCCAGAAAAGTATGACAGTTATTTTTTTTCTGGGGGATTTTAGAGGGTTGGGGGAAGGGCATGTCGGGAAGCGCGGTGCTCACCCGACAGTGAAGACCACAGGCCCGTGCAGGCGTCGCGCCGCCGGGCACATCAAACAAACTACTCGTCAGCGGCATAACCCTGTGCAGGGAGCCTGACGCCGTCCAGCCAGGCGGCACCGTCGCGCATCTGAAGACGCCCGTCAACAAACCAGCTTACCACCAGAGGATAAATGGCGTGTTCCTGCGTCTGCACGCGTTCGGTAACATCGTCTTCGCTGTCACCTTCAAAGACCGGCACTTTTGCCTGCAGGATCACCGGCCCGCCGTCCAGCTCGTCGGTAACGAAATGCACGGAGGTACCGTGCTCTTCATCGCCGTTTTCCAGAACCTGACGATGGGTGTGCAGGCCGGGATACTTCGGCAGGAGGGAAGGGTGGATATTCAGCAGACGTCCAGCGTAGTGCCCGACAAAGGCCGGGCTCAGGATACGCATATACCCCGCCAGCACGACAACGTCAGGCGCGTAGGCATCAATCTCCTGAACCAGTTCCCGGTCAAACGCTTCACGTCCGGAGTACTGGCTGGCTTCCAGCGCGTGCGCGGGAATGTTCTCTTCCCGGGCACGTTCAAGGCCGAACGCGTCGGCCTTATTGCTGAATACTGCCCGAATGGTGCCGTTGATTTTCTTCTGTTTGCAGGCGTCAATTATCGCCTGCAAATTGCTTCCGTTACCGGAAATGAGCACCACAATGTTTTTCATTCAATGACCACACGCTGTTCGGAATCGGATGCTTTGATAATACCGATTTTCCACGCGTTTTCACCTTTGTCGGTCAGCAGCGTAATCGCCTTATCCGCTTCGCTTGCTGGCAGCGCGATAACCATGCCCACGCCACAGTTAAAGGTGCGGTACATCTCGTGTGAACTCACGTTGCCCGCAGTCTGCAGCCAGTTAAAGACGGACGGCCACTGCCAGGACGATTCGTCAATCACCGCCTGGGTGTTGTCCGGCAGGACGCGCGGAATGTTTTCCCAGAAGCCGCCACCGGTCAGGTGGGCAATAGCGTGAACGTCAACCTTCTCAATCAGCTCCAGCACGTTTTTCACGTAGATGCGGGTCGGCGCCAGCAAATGGTCAGCCAGTGGCTTGCCATCAAGCTCGGTGGTCAGTGGATCGCTGCCGCTCACGTCGAGGATTTTACGCACCAGAGAGTAGCCGTTCGAGTGCGGGCCGCTGGAGGCCAACGCGATCAGCACATCACCATCAGCCACTTTACTGCCGTCGATAATTTCTGATTTTTCTACTACGCCAACGCAGAAGCCTGCGACGTCATAATCTTCGCCGTGATACATACCGGGCATTTCGGCGGTTTCACCACCGACCAGCGCACAGCCAGACTGCAGACACCCTTCGGCAATGCCGTTAATGACGCTTGCTGCGGTATCCACGTCCAGTTTTCCGGTCGCGTAGTAATCCAGGAAGAACAGCGGCTCTGCGCCCTGAACCACCAGGTCGTTAACACACATCGCGACCAGATCGATACCGATCGTGTCGTGACGTTTTAAATCCATCGCCAGGCGCAGTTTCGTCCCTACACCATCAGTACCCGAGACCAGAACAGGTTCACGATATTTTTGCGGCAGCGCGCACAGTGCGCCGAATCCACCCAGACCACCCATCACTTCCGGGCGGCGGGTTTTTTTCACCACACCTTTGATTCGGTCAACCAGCGCATTACCTGCGTCAATATCAACACCGGCATCTTTGTAGCTGAGAGAAGTTTTGTTGGTCACGGCTCAAGTCCCCACGCGATTGCATAGCTAGTAAGAAAAATCGGCGCAATTCTAACAGTCCAGGCAAACGTTTGCGAGCCTATTCTCGGCGAGAGGATTTTTTTTTCAGCAGGCCCTGCGAATGCGCCTAAAGTTGAGTCTGTTCACGAAAATGAAACCGGTTTCGGTTTTCTCCTTGCAACAGAAAGCCCCTTTGCACATCATCAGGATGAAACCGGTTTCTGTAATTGTTTTTGCAGAAAATAACGCAGAATGAGGGAAAGTGTATGTCTGGATTCAAAGCAGATTTTCTGTGGGGTGGTGCGGTCGCAGCGCATCAGCTGGAAGGGGGCTGGAACGAGGGCGGTAAGGGGATCAGCGTTGCCGATGTGATGACCGCCGGCGCGCACGGCGTGCCGCGTGAAATCACCAACGGCGTGCTGCCAGGGAAAAATTACCCTAACCATGAAGCCATCGATTTCTACCATCGCTATAAAGAGGACATCAAACTCTTTGCCGAGATGGGCTTCAAATGCTTCCGTACCTCCATCGCCTGGACGCGTATCTTCCCGAAAGGGGACGAGCTGGAGCCTAACGAAGCTGGCCTGAAATTCTATGACGACCTGTTTGACGAGTGCCTGAAGTATGGCATCGAGCCGGTTATTACCCTTTCCCATTTCGAGATGCCGTTCCACCTTGTCACCGAATACGGTGGCTGGCGTAACCGTAAGCTGATCGACTTCTTTGTTCGCTTTGCGGAGGTTGTGTTCAGACGTTACCAGCATAAAGTGAAGTACTGGATGACCTTTAACGAGATCAATAACCAGGCCAACTTCCACGAAGACTTTGCACCGTTTACCAACTCCGGTCTGAAGTACGAGCCGGGCGAAGACCGCGAACCGGTAATGTTCCAGGCGGCACACTATGAGCTGGTGGCCAGCGCCCTGGCGGTGAAGGCCGGGCGCGACATTAACCCGTCGCTGCGGATCGGCTGCATGATTGCCATGTGTCCAATCTATCCGCTAACCTGTGCCCCGGACGATATGATGATGGCGATGAATGCCATGCACCGTCGCTACTGGTTCACCGATGTCCACGTGCGCGGCAAGTATCCACAGCATCTGCTTAACTACTTTGCTCGTCGCGGTTTCACGCTGGATATCACAGAAGAAGATAACGCGGCGCTGACGCAGGGGTGTGTCGATTACATTGGCTTTAGCTATTACATGTCTTTCGCCACCAAAGCGACGGCGGATAACCCGGAGCTGGATTACGACGAAAGCAAGAGCCTGGTCTCCAACCCGTACGTGCAGAAATCTGACTGGGGCTGGCAGATTGATCCGGTGGGCCTGCGTTACTCCCTGAACTGGTTCTGGGATCACTATCAGCTGCCCCTGTTCATCGTGGAGAACGGCTTTGGCGCCATCGACGTGCAGGAGAGCGACGGTTCGGTAAATGACCAGTACCGTATTGATTACCTTGCCGCGCACATCCGCGAAATGAAAAAAGCGGTGGTCGAAGATGGTGTTGATCTGATGGGGTATACCCCGTGGGGCTGTATCGACCTGGTGTCTGCCGGAACGGGTGAAATGAAAAAACGCTACGGCTTTATCTTTGTCGACAAAGACAATGAAGGTAACGGCACCCTGAACCGCAGTAAGAAGAAGTCGTTTGACTGGTATAAGCAGGTGATAGCCAGCAACGGCGACACTCTTTAATTCCAGCAGAGTAAAAACGCAAAAAGCCGGAGCTTGCCCTCCGGCTTTTTTGCCTCTAAAACACTTTGCTTGATGTACGTCAAGCAAGTTGGGTATGGTGCAATCCGAAAAAAGCGGTATAATCCCGCGATTTTTTTGCGGTTGCCCCCTCAGAGGAGAAAGAGAATGAAGATTGTGGAAGTGAAGCACCCACTCGTTAAACACAAGCTGGGCCTGATGCGTGAGCATGACATCAGCACGAAGCGTTTTCGCGAACTGGCTTCTGAAGTCGGCAGCCTGCTGACCTATGAAGCGACCTCTGACCTGGAAACGGAAAAAGTGACCATCGAGGGCTGGAACGGCCCGGTTCAGGTTGAGCAGATCAAAGGTAAGAAAATTACCGTTGTGCCCATCCTGCGTGCCGGCCTCGGCATGATGGAAGGCGTGCTGGAGCACGTGCCAAGCGCGCGCATCAGCGTGGTCGGGGTCTACCGCGACGAAGAGACCCTGGAGCCGGTACCGTACTTCCAGAAGCTGGTGTCTAACATCGACGAGCGTATGGCCCTGGTGGTTGACCCGATGCTGGCGACCGGCGGTTCAATGATTGCCACCATCGACCTGCTGAAAAAAGCCGGTTGCAGCAGCATCAAAGTGCTGGTGCTGGTTGCTGCACCAGAAGGTATCGCGGCGCTGGAAAAAGCGCACCCGGACATCGAACTCTATACCGCGTCTATCGACCAGGGGCTGAATGAGCACGGGTACATCATCCCGGGGCTTGGCGATGCCGGCGATAAGATTTTTGGTACTAAATAATCGAATAACGATAATGAAGCCGACTTTGATAGTCGGCTTTTTTTTGAATAAAACGCCAACAACAATACTACTCAGAGGAAAACACTATGACGCGCCGTGCTATCGGGGTGAGTGAAAGACCGCCGCTTTTACAGACAATCCCGCTTAGTCTGCAGCACCTGTTCGCCATGTTTGGCGCAACCGTGCTGGTGCCAATCCTGTTTCACATTAACCCGGCTACCGTGCTGTTGTTCAACGGTGTGGGTACGCTGCTTTACCTCTTTATCTGTAAAGGCAAAATCCCTGCCTATCTCGGCTCAAGCTTCGCCTTTATTTCACCGGTTCTGCTGTTGCTGCCGCTGGGGTATGAAGTGGCGCTGGGCGGCTTCATTATGTGTGGCGTCCTCTTCTGCCTGGTCTCTTTCATTGTGAAGAAGGCCGGTACCGGCTGGCTGGACGTTATGTTCCCGCCAGCCGCAATGGGGGCCATTGTCGCCGTCATCGGTCTGGAGCTGGCGGGCGTGGCGGCCAATATGGCTGGCCTGCTGCCTGCTGACGGGCAGTCACCGGATTCCAAAACCATCATTATCTCGATGGTGACACTGGGCGTAACGGTATTTGGTTCCGTGCTGTTCCGCGGTTTTATGGCAATTATCCCGATCCTGATCGGTGTGCTGGCGGGGTATGCGCTCTCCTTCGTGATGGGTGTTGTTGATACCACGCCCATTGCTGAAGCGCACTGGTTCGCACTGCCAACCTTCTATACGCCACGCTTTGAATGGTTTGCCATTTTCACGATCCTGCCCGCGGCGCTGGTGGTTATTGCTGAGCACGTAGGTCACCTGGTGGTGACGGCAAACATCGTTAAACGTGACCTGATCCGCGACCCGGGTCTGCACCGCTCGATGTTTGCTAATGGCCTCTCTACCATTATCTCCGGTTTCTTTGGTTCTACGCCTAACACCACCTACGGTGAGAACATCGGCGTGATGGCGATTACCCGTGTCTACAGTACCTGGGTTATTGGCGGCGCGGCAATCATCGCCATCCTGCTCTCCTGCGTGGGCAAACTGGCGGCGGCTATCCAGATCATTCCGGTACCGGTAATGGGAGGCGTCTCTCTGCTGCTGTACGGTGTGATCGGCGCGTCCGGTATTCGCGTGCTGATTGAATCGAAAGTGGACTACAGCAAAGCGCAAAACCTGATCCTCACCTCCGTGATCCTGATCATCGGCGTGAGCGGCGCGAAGGTGCACATCGGTGCGGCTGAACTGAAAGGCATGGCGCTCGCGACCATCGTGGGTGTGGGCCTGAGCCTGATCTTCAAACTGATCTCCGTCCTGCGCCCGGAAGAAGTGGTGCTGGATGCCGAAGACAGCGAAAAAGCGTCACATTGATCGTAAAACCGGGCGGACGATCCGCCCGGTTCTCTCCTTGCACGTTCCGTGCTAAACTCACCGCCGATTTTATGTAAGATCTGGTTGAGGTACTTCTGAACGGACCGGCACAGCTCTCTCTGCCACTTTATCTCCCTGACGACGAAACTTTTGCGAGTTTCTGGCCGGGTGATAACCCCTCTTTACTGGCTGCACTGCAAAACGTGCTGCGTCAGGAACACAGCGGATACATCTATATCTGGTCACGCGAAGGCGCGGGGCGCAGCCACCTGTTGCATGCCGCCTGTGCGGAGCTTTCCGCGCGGGGTGATGCGGTAGGCTATGTGCCGCTGGATAAACGTACATGGTTTGTGCCTGAAGTCATGGAGGGAATGGAACATCTCTCACTGGTCTGCATCGATAATATCGAATGTGTGGCGGGGGATGAGCCGTGGGAAATGGCGATCTTTAACCTCTATAACCGCATTCTGGAGTCGGGGAAAACCCGGCTGCTGATCACCGGCGATCGTCCGCCGCGCCAGCTGAATCTGGGGCTGCCGGATCTGGCTTCCCGTCTGGACTGGGGGCAAATCTACAAGCTGCAGCCGCTGTCGGATGAAGACAAACTTCAGGCGTTACAGCTGCGCGCAAGATTGCGCGGCTTTGAACTCCCGGAAGACGTGGGGCGTTTCCTGCTCAAGCGCCTGGACCGGGAAATGCGCACGCTCTTTGATACGCTCGATCAGCTCGATCGCGCTTCGATTACCGCGCAGCGCAAGCTGACCATTCCTTTTGTAAAAGATATTCTGAAGCTGTGATGCGCTTTTCTCCCTCTGCCTGGCGCAGAGGGAGAACCAGCGCCACTGGCTAAAACTCACCTGTCTTCCAGCAAATGCTCAACCAGAAGTGGAATGGGTCTGCCCGAGGCCACGCTTTTTCCGTTCTCACGCCACAGCGCCGTGCCGCTAATATCCAGATGGGCCCATGGAATGGTCGGCGGGCAAAAATGGTGTAACAGCCAGGCCGCCGATGCGCTGATCGCCGCATTATTGGGTGGGGTATTGCACAGGTCGGCAATGGCGCTGTCGGTCTGTTTTTTTAACCGTGCATCCAGCGGCAGGGACCACACCTCATCACCGCTCCGTTTCCCCGCGCGGGTGAGCGCCTGACGCAGCGCTTCGTCCTGCGTCATTAACCCACTCAGCTCGTACCCCAGCGCTTTCACGACGGCACCGGTTAAGGTCGCCATATCAATAATATAGCGAGCCTGCGGATGACGCTGGCTGGCCCAGGCGATCGCATCCGCCAGTACCAACCGGCCTTCGGCATCGGTATTGTTGATTTCAATCGTGATACCGTTACAGGCGCTGGCCACCGTGCCCGGCTGCATCGCATCCGGTCCTATGGCGTTTTCCGCCAGCGCCAGTACGCCCATAATACGAACCGGCAGGCCGAGTTCTGCCACGCTCAGCATCAACCCGAGCACGTTCGCTGCCCCGCACATGTCATATTTCATGGTGTACATGCCCGCGCCTTCCTTCAGCCACAGGCCACCGGTATCAAACGTTATGCCTTTGCCCACGTAACAGCGTACCGGGCCATCAGCGATGCCGTTATAGTGAATGGCCAGCAGCCGCGGTGGACAGGTCGCGCCTTTACCGACGGCATGCAGAAGCCCCAGACCCTGTTCAATAATTTGCTTTTCATCAAGCACTTCACACCGCAGGGCGGGGAAGGCGGCGCACAGCTTTTGCGCTTCGTCGACGACATACTGCGGCGTACAGCGATCGGACGGCATATCCGCCAGACGTCGCGCGGCGACCATTCCTCGGGCAATGGCCTGCTGTTGCTGGAAGAGAGCGTCCAGCCTTTCACGCTGTTGCGGATGACACAGGGCGGTGACATGGCGAAGGCGAACGCTTTTGCCATCGGTTTTCTTAAGCTGCAGATCGCGAAGGTCATACGCCTGGTTAAAGAGAAAACGCAGAACCTGCGTCAGCACCACCTCGTCAATATCCGTGACATCCAGTACCACATCGGCGCTGACCGGCGCTGCCAGTAGTGGACGGAGGGCGGCGAGTAACCCTTCTGTCAGACTGTCCTGCCAGAGCGCATCCGGCAGCAGCGTGATTCTGGCAAACGGAGCACAGCCAAAGCGGGTATCTGCGACGGCGTTTTGTTCATGCATTTCAGCGATGAGTGCGGTGTCCGGCAGTAACGCGCAGGCGGCCCGGGCAATAAGATGACTCTGGGGCTTTGCGTCTGCAAGGTCGGTGATAAGCTTAAAGGTAATCATTGTGACTCCTCAACTGGCGCGCGGATCCGCGCGGCATAGGCCTGCATCCATTCCTCATCCACGGGCTGATAGTGCGTTTTTTCCCGCAGGCGCTCGGCGCGAAATACGGTGAGAGGCTGGCGGGCCGTTGCCACCACAAATGAGAAGGTTTTGATGTTGGTTGCGGCGCCGAATTCGCCTTTATTATTCATGCACACCACCGAGAGATCGCCCGCGCGGCCAAAGCGCGACATCAGTTTGTCTTCCAGTTCGAAGACCACCGAGTCCGCCGCCTGCTGCGGTGACATGCCCTGTGCCATGCGGCGAACAATCTCGTAGCTGGTGCAGCCTTTCATCAGGTCTTCCCCCACGCCGGTGGCGGTGGCGGCACCGGTTTCACTGTCGCAGTAAAAGCCGGACCCGATAATCGGCGAGTCGCCAATACGGCCGCGCTTTTTCATAAACAGACCGCTGGTGGAGGTCGCCACGCTCATCGACCCCATTTTGTCGAGGCCAATAATCCCGACGGTGTCATGCCCATCGTACGGGCTTAAGCCTTTGTCCAGCGTCTCCCGGCAGCGCTTACGGTAATGCTGCATCGCGCGGTCGGTAAGCATGGTTTTGTCGGCAAACCCCTGACTCAGCGCCCATTCGCGCGCGCCCTGGCCGACCAGCAGGCTGTTATAGCGCTGGCGGCTTAGCGCATGGGCGACACGTACCGGGTTCGCAATATCAACCAGATCTCCCACGGCCCCAAACGCAAGCGTATCGCCATCCATATACGCCGCGTCCAGTTCGACTTCGCCATTTTCGGTTGGCAGCCCGCCGTAGCCGACGGATTTATACAACGGGAAGTCCTCGACGGCAGCAACGGCATCGACCACCGCTTCTGCTACCGGTTTCCCCGCAGCCAGCGCGGACGCAGACTCCGTGATCCCTTCAAGCGCCATTCGCCAGGTTGCGATAATTCCCCACATGCTTTACTCCTGTTTTGCAAGGGTTGGGTCGGTTTGCGTCACGGTGGCAATCTCCGCGGCGCGGTATTGTTTATCCACGATACGCATGAAAGGCAGATACAGCATGGCGCCAATCAGCAGGTTGATAAGCTGCATCACACTGCCGCTGAGATGCCCCGTGACGATAAACCCGCTGATCACCGGCGGTAACGTCCAGGGGATAAACACCCCGGTGGTCACAGCGACGGCACCCATTTTCATCGCAGCATATTGCACGGTAACCAGGACCAGCGGCACCAGATTGAACGGGATCAGCATGATGGGGTTCATGATAACCGGCAGGCCAAACAGAATCGGCTCGTTGATGTTAAACACCGAGGCCCCCGCGCCGAGACGCGCCACCTCGCGCATGTTTTTGCTGCGGGCAAAAATCAGCATCGCAATCACCAGCGAGAGCGTTGCCCCTGCGCCACCCATCCAGATCATGTCAAAAAACTGTTCGGTGATAATGTGCGGCGGCGTCGTACCCGCCTGAATGGCGGCGATGTTATCGGTCTGGTTCTCCATCCACAGCGGGCGAATGATGCCGTTGATCATTGAGCCGGAGTTAATGCCCACAGACCACAGAATGGTGATGCTGAACACCGTCATCAGCGCGCCGAAATAAGAGGTCCCGTAGTGGCGAACCGGCGTGGCGACCACTTCGTAAATAAACTGGTGAATGGTGTTGTAGTGGGTATTTTCGAAAATGATGCGGATAATAAGCACCAGAATCATTACCAGCAGGGCCGGGATCAGCGCGGCGAACGACTCCTGCACCGCCGGCGGCACGCCATCAGGCATTCTGATGACCAGCTTTTTGCGCTTCAGCCAGCAGAACAGCTCCGTCCACAGCAGAGAGCCAATCATCGCCACGAACAGCCCTTTGCTGCCAATCCACTCCACCGGCATGACCGTGATACCGCCGTTTTCGGCCACTTTGATAAAAGGTGTCAGGATTAAAAAGGCGACCAGAGCCAGAATGCCGCAGGAAATGCGATCTTCGCCGTAGTGTTCAGCCAGGCGAAACGCCACCAGGAAGCTGATAAACAGCGACATGGTTGAGAACACCGCGTTAAACGGAATTTCAATGATGGCACTCCAGCTTTCACCAAATGCCTGAGACATAAACTGCTGATAGGTTTGGTTCGGAAAAGAGGAGATGACCAGCAGAATCGAGCCGACGATGATAAACGGCATGAAGGAAACATAGGCCCCGCGTATGGCGCCCAGATGCCGCTGTTGCGCGGTTTTGGCCGCCAGCGGCATCAGTTTTGCTTCAAGAAATCCCAGAACATTGTTCATTGTGAACTCCGTACAAGATTGAGGGGTGTTGTTATGTTATGTCTGTGGATTATCAGTGAAGCGCGGTGGCTGAAAGGTGAAACAAGTCACAAAGCACTCGCTAAGATATTATAAATCTCATGAGATTGGTTATGGAGTTACAGCGATGGAAATCAAATTGCACGCCAATGCCACCACCACGCCGCGGATCCGTCGCTATCTGCAACAATCCGATAAAAGCGACAGAGAACTGGCTACGGAGCTGGGTATTTCCGTGACGACCGTGCGGCGATGGCGCAATCGCGATCGGGTTTCTGACAACCATACGATCCCAAAAATGATACACAAAGCGATGAGACAAGAGCAGGTTGACCTCGTCAATGCGCTGCGTGATATCACGGGTGCACCGCTGGATGAACTGCTGCTGCTGGTTAACGCGGTGCTGGGGATTTCCGTTTCGCGGGCGACGCTGAACCGTTATCTCCGTCCCGCTCCTGCGAAACGCAAAGGCGTTGAACTTCAGGGGAAAAAAGCGCTAAAGGCAGGCGTTTTACCCACAAAACTACTGGTGCATCACCAGCCTTTATCGCTGCATATGGATGATGGCGGGGAGCAGCATCTGCTGTGGGGGCGCGAACCGGTGAGCGGCTGGTGTTATGCCCGGCTCTATGCGGGAATTTCATCACAGCTGCTGAACAACTGGATGCGTGAGTTGCTGAACGCCTGTCCGGCTGATATCCAATCTGTTGAGACTTTCGGTTTTGAACCCGACTTACCCGTGGGGGAACCTGTCGTAAAAGTACAGTCGACCAGGCACAAGGCCGTGCAGGTTGCGGTACCGCTCGGCGACATCATTCCACGAGTGAATGCTGTTCCGTTAGGGCAGGTGTTGATCGAGATGTGCGAGTTTTACAATCGGGGTAAAGCGCAGAAAAAGCTGGGAGAGAGCACGCCGCAGGCCTTTCTGGAAGCGCTGCGGCGTAAGGATTAGAGAATCTCGAGCACCTCTTCCGGCGGGCGTCCAATACGCGCCTGACCGTTTGCGACCACAATGGGGCGCTCAATCAGTTTCGGATTTTCAACCATCGCCTGAATCAGCTCAGCCTCGGTTAGACGATTGTCATTCAGATTGAGCGACGTATACAGCTCCTCTTTCTGGCGCATTAGCTCTCTGGCACTGCCCATTCCCAGCATGTGCAGCAGCTGACGAAGCGTCTGTGCATCGGGCGGTGTCTCCAGATACAGCACCACTTCCGGGTCAATGCCGTTCGACTTCAGCAGGCTAAGGGTGTCGCGGCTCTTCGAGCAGCGTGGGTTGTGGTAGATTTTTACCGCGTCTGTCATGACCTGAATTCTCCTTTATTACATCTTCTCGTACGGCTTAAAGCGCTGCTGCAGACCGCGAAGCTGATCGATACGCGCATCGTAACGGGCCTGCTGCAGACTGCCGAGCTTAACCTGTGAACTGGCACTGCTCAGGAGGGAAATCGCCTGATCAAGACGTCCCGCCAGGGCAAAGCCTTCGGCGCGTGCCGCAAGCTCCTGATCGCGGTTGCCCAGCTGCGCTTCTGCCTGGGCAAGCAGATCCCAGCCGTTCTGATCGTCTTTATTGTTAAAGGTGTAGCGGTTCAGAATGTTCGCCGCTTCAGCAGGCTGACCACCCTGTAAGTAAGCATTCGCCAGGTTAAGCTGAAGCACCGGGTTAGTCCGCACCTCTTTTGCCCCTTTCAGGCGATTAATCGCATCGGTGGCTTTTTTCTGCCCCAGATCGATATCCGTGGCGAGATCGAGATACCACGGGTTATTCGGATCGGCGGCGAGAAGTGGCTGCAGCGTTTTACGCGCTTCGTCATATTTGCTGGCTTCCATCGCCTGTAACGCCTGGCCATACTGAGCCGCGTTTTTCTCACGCACGTTGCCTTTCGCCAGCGCATCCAGTAGGTCGCTGGTCAGTTGGTTACGCCCGGAATTGTACATGCCAAGCGTTCGCACTTTTGCCATGTAGAAATCCTGCGACGACTGAACCACGACCGGGCGCATCTGGTTGGCACGGTTACGCGCATCCGACAGACGGCTTTCTGGTAAGGGGTGCGTCAGCAAAATTTCCGGCGGACGGGAGGAGTAGCGCGCCTGGTCGAGCAGTTTTTCGAGGAAGCTCGGCATGGCCTGCGGGTCAAAGCCCGAACGTTGCAGCACCTGAATGCCAATACGATCCGCTTCCTGTTCGTTTTGCTGGGTGAAACTGATCATCCCCTGACGTGTCCCCGCCAGCGTACCGGTTAACGCCGCCATCCCGGCCTGTGGGCTGGCCATTGCCAGCAGGATGGAACCCAATGCGCCAACCCAGGTCAGCGGAGCGTTACGCTTCTGGTCTTCCATTGCACGGGCAAGGTGGCGCTGGGTGACGTGAGAGATTTCGTGCGCCATGACCGAGGCCAGCTGACTTTCGTTATCAGAGTAGCGGAATAACGCCGAATGCAGCACCACGTTGCCGCCAAAGAAGGCGAAGGCGTTGATTTCGTCATTATTGATTAAATAGAAGTGGAAGGGGGTTTTTACCGAGTTGGCGTGCGCGACCAGGCGCATGCCCAGCCCGTTGATGTACTGAACCAGCAACGGGTCGTTAATCAGCGGCGCGCTGCCACGCAGCTGACGAACGTAATAATCCCCCATCTGCATTTCCTGCCCAATGGAGAGCGTGCTTCCTGCTGTAGTGCCCATGTCCGGCAATGAATCGGACGAGTCAGCGAAAGCTGGCAACACCTGACCGACCGTCAGTGCGGCAATCAGTGTCGCAACCAGTGTTTTTCTCAACTGCCTGAACATAACCACTGTCCTGTATTTGGGATGTGCTAATTTGACCGATGAACCGGCATATCGTTCATCTCCACTGCCCTGCGAGTGTAGCCGTGTTGAGGCATGAAGAAAATCCCATTCATCATGGTTTTGCGGATCGTGGCAGGGAGACAAAAAGCGAAAGTCTTTTTTGTGACAGTTAGATACAATTCACGTTCTCACTCCCGCCATCCGATTCAGGGAAGGGTTGTATGCTCGAAATGTTAATGCAGTGGTACCGCCGTCGGTTTAGCGACCCGGAAGCCATTGCTTTGTTGGTTATTCTCGTCGCCGGGTTCGGCATTCTGTTCTTCTTCAGCGGTCTTCTCGCCCCCCTGCTGGTCGCGATTGTGCTGGCGTACCTGCTGGAGTGGCCAACGGCGCGTCTGGAAAATATAGGCTGTTCCCGTCGCTGGGCGACCAGTATCGTCCTGGTGCTGTTTGTCGGCATTCTGCTGTTAATGTCGTTTGTCGTTATGCCTGTGGCCTGGCAACAGGGGATTTACCTTATCCGCGATATGCCCGGCATGCTGAATAAGCTTTCTGATTTTGCCGCCACGCTGCCGCGCCGATATCCCGCCCTGATGGATGCCGGGATCATTGATGCGATGGCCGAAAACATGCGCGCCCGCATCATGACAATGGGCGATTCCGTGGTGAAATATTCCCTGGCGTCGCTGGTAGGGTTGCTCACGCTGGCCGTCTACCTTGTCCTCGTTCCGTTAATGGTTTTCTTCCTCGTCAAAGATAAAGAGCAGATGCTGAACGCGGTGCGGCGCATTCTGCCGCGTAATCGCGGGCTGGCCGGGCAGGTGTGGGAAGAGATGAACCAGCAGATCACCAACTACATTCGCGGCAAAGTGCTGGAGATGATTGTGGTGGGTGTGGCTACCTGGATTGGTTTTTTAATTTTCGGGCTTAACTACTCGCTGCTGCTGGCGGTGCTGGTGGGGCTGTCGGTGCTCATTCCCTACATCGGTGCCTTTGTGGTGACCATTCCGGTTGTCGGCGTTGCGCTGTTCCAGTTTGGTCTGGGGACCGAGTTCTGGAGCTGCTTCGCGGTGTACCTGATCATTCAGGGACTGGATGGCAACCTGCTGGTGCCGGTGCTGTTCTCAGAAGCGGTGAACCTGCATCCGCTGGTGATTATCTTATCCGTGGTGATTTTCGGCGGGCTGTGGGGATTCTGGGGTGTGTTCTTTGCCATTCCGCTGGCAACGCTGATCAAAGCAGTGGTTCACGCGTGGCCGGATGTGCCTGCGGTTGAGGATAAGTAGATAGTTGTGCGGCCTGATACCCTCTCCCGTGGGGAGAGGGGCAAATATCAAAAACGGTAACCTGCGTTACCGTATTGCATTTACCGCGTAGGTCGGGTCAGGCGAAGCCGCGGCCCAACGATCAGGCGCTTTGTTTGAGCCAGTTCAGCACCACGTCGTGGTGGTTGCTGGTTTTGAAGTCATCAAACACATGTTCAACTTTACCGTCAGCGTCAATCAGGAAGCTGATACGGTGAATGCCGTCGTAGGTTTTGCCCATAAAGGTCTTCTCGCCCCAGACGCCAAACTGCTCGCATACCTGGTGGTCTTCGTCAGAAAGCAGCGTAAAGTTAAGCAGCTCCTTTTCAGCAAATCGTGACAGCTTTTCTGGCTTATCGGTGCTGATACCCAGCACTTCCACGCCGACTTTTTTCAACTCGTCCATGTTGTCGCGTAAGCCGCAGGCCTGTACGGTGCAGCCCGGGGTCATGGCTTTCGGGTAAAAATAGACCAGAACACGCTGTCCCTGGAAGTCGGTCAAATTTACTTGCTCACCATCCTGGTCAGGTAAGCTAAATTTCGGTGCGATGTCACCGGCTTTCAGTGGGTTCATTACTCAACTCCATCCTGTTCATGCTGCGAATAATTGACGACGCTTATACTGCCTTGCGCGTTTAATTCTGTACAGAGGGCTTTGAACGCTTGCTCGATATTTGACGCATCCTGCGAGGCAGGGCTGTGCGCGGTAATCTGAATAAAAAGGGTGGGAATGGCGCTGCCGTCACCCGGCTGCGTTCGGGAAACGAGTTCGGCAATATTCATCTGATGGCTGTCAAATAACGCGGTGAAGCGCTCAATCAGATGGGGTGAATCGGGGACTTCAACCTGCACCCAGACGGTCGCGGGCAGGGCCGGACGTGGGCGAGCAGTGGTGCGTTTCATCACGATCAGCAAATCCAGCTCCGCACCTTTGAGCGGCAGGGTCGATTCGATAAGGGTAATGGCATTCCATGTCCCGGACAGCAGCATAATAAACGTGAACTCTTCGCCCAGCATAGCCAGACGACTGTCCTCGATATTACAGCCGCAGCTGCTCACATGGCGGGTGATGGTGTTCACAATACCCGGCCTGTCAGCACCCAGCGCAGTGATAACCAGGTAATGTTGTGATGAGGTTGTCAAACCTGTTCTTCCTTTGCATGGTTAAGTCTTCCTAAGGAAAGCATAAAAAAAACATGCATACAACCGCCTGAGGGCCTCAGGTCGCTTGCTTTTATTACAGTTCCAAACGTACCATTGAGGCTCTTGTTCGCACAGAGGATGGCTCATGTTCACGGGAAGTATTGTCGCGCTTGTTACACCGATGGATGAAAAAGGTAATGTCTGCCGGTCAAGCATGAAGAAGCTGATTGATTACCATGTCGCCAATGGAACCTCGGCGATCGTTTCGGTAGGGACTACCGGTGAATCTGCAACGCTAAGCCACGAAGAGCACGGCGATGTGGTGATGCTGACCCTGGAACTGGCTGACGGGCGTATCCCGGTCATCGCAGGGACAGGCGCTAACGCCACGGCAGAAGCTATCAGTTTGACCAAACGTTTTAACGACAGCGGCATCGTGGGCTGTCTGACGGTGACCCCTTATTACAACCGTCCTACTCAGGAAGGTCTGTTCCAGCATTTCAAAGCCATCGCAGAACATACTGACTTGCCACAAATTCTGTATAATGTGCCGTCCCGTACTGGCTGCGATATGCTGCCGGAAACCGTTGGTCGTCTCTCGAAAGTAAAAAATATTATCGGGATTAAAGAGGCGACAGGGAACTTAAGCCGCGTTCATCAGATCAAAGAGCTGGTTTCAGACGACTTTATCCTGTTGAGCGGCGATGATGCGACCGCACTGGACTTTATGCAGCTCGGTGGCCATGGCGTGATCTCCGTAACGGCGAACGTTGCGGCCCGCGATATGGCTGAAATGTGCAAACTGGCGGCTGCCGGTCACTTTGATGAAGCTCGCGTGATTAATCAGCGTCTGATGCCTTTGCATAATAAATTATTTGTCGAACCCAATCCTATCCCCGTGAAATGGGCGTGTAAGGAGTTGGGACTTGTAGCAACCGATACGCTGCGTCTGCCAATGACACCGATTACCGACCACGGTCGTGATATTGTCACAGCAGCGCTGAAGCATGCCGGTTTGCTGTAGAGTTTAGGGAGATTTGATGGCTTATTCAGTACAGAAGTCGCGCCTGGCGAAGGTTGCGAGTGTTTCGCTTGTTATGCTGCTCGCTGCCTGTAGTTCAGACTCGCGCTACAAGCGCCAGGTGAGCGGTGATGAATCCTATCTGGATGCGACCCCGCTTGCTGAACTTCACGCACCGGCTGGTATGATCCTGCCGATTCAGAACGGCGATTACAATATTCCCGTGACCAACGGCAGCGGCCTGGTCGGTAAAGCGCTCGATATTCGTCCGCCAGCACAGCCTCTGGCGCTGGTGAGCGGGGCGCGTACCCAGTTCACCGGTGATACGGCGTCGCTGCTGGTTGAAAGCGCCCGCGGTACCACCCTGTGGCCGCAGGTTGTGAGCGTCATTCAGGCGAAGAACTACACCATCGATAAACGCGATGATGCCAGCCAGACCTTAACCACCGACTGGATCGAGTGGAACCGTCTGGACGAAGATCAGCAGTACCGTGGGCGTTATCAAGTCTCCGTTAAACCTCAGGGTTATCAGCAGGCGGTTACCGTTAAGCTGTTGAACCTGGAGCAGGCGGGTAAACCGGTTGCGGATGCCGCATCAATGCAGCGTTACAGCACTGAAATGCTGAACGTGATTGCCGCGGGTCTGGATAAGAACGCCAGCGACGCCGCTAACGCAGCGCAGAGCCGCAACGGCGCGACGTTTGACGTTCAGAGCGGTGCGGATGACACCGGTCTGCCAATGCTGGTTGTGCGTGCACCGTTTAACCAGACCTGGCAGCGCCTGCCAGCGACGCTGGAAAAAGTGGGCATGAAAGTGACCGACAGCACCCGTTCAACCGGTAGCATGACGGCAACCTATAAGCCGCTGTCTGACAGTGCATGGCAGGAACTGGGCGCCACCGATCCACAGCTGGCTTCCGGCGACTACAAGATTCAGGTAGGTGACCTCGATAACCGCAGCAGTCTGCAATTTATCGATCCGAAAGGCCACACGCTGACCCAGTCGCAGAACGATGCGCTGGTGGCCGTGTTCCAGGCTGCATTCAGCAAATAAATACGAGGGCTGGTTAATCCAGCCCTTTTTATTTTCGTGCTACGCAAACGTGTGCGTGGCATAATATCCCCAGTTTTGAACACCAATCATCACACCAGGAGTAATGAAGATGCAGAAGCAAGCTGAGTTGTATCGTGGCAAAGCGAAGACCGTATACAGCACGGAAAACCCGGATCTGTTGGTGCTCGAGTTCCGCAATGATACGTCAGCAGGGGATGGCGCACGCATTGAGCAGTTCGATCGTAAAGGCATGGTGAACAACAAGTTCAACCACTTCATTATGACCAAACTGGCCGAAGCGGGTATCCCGACCCAAATGGAAGCGCTGTTGTCCGATACGGAATGTCTGGTGAAAAAACTGGATATGGTTCCGGTTGAGTGCGTCATTCGTAACCGCGCAGCAGGCTCCCTGGTGAAGCGTCTTGGTATTGAAGAAGGTATTGAGCTGAATCCACCGCTTTTTGACCTGTTCCTGAAAAACGATGCCATGCACGATCCGATGGTCAATGACTCTTACTGCGAAACCTTCGGCTGGGTGAATAAAGAGAACCTGGCGCGCATGAAAGAACTGACCTACAAAGCCAACGACGTGCTGAAAAAACTGTTTGATGACGCGGGTCTGATCCTCGTCGACTTCAAACTGGAGTTCGGCCTGTTCAAAGGCGAAGTGGTTCTGGGTGATGAGTTCTCTCCGGACGGCAGCCGTCTGTGGGATAAAGAAACGCTGGATAAAATGGACAAAGACCGTTTCCGTCAGAGCCTGGGTGGCCTGATTGAAGCGTACGAAGCGGTTGCTCACCGTTTAGGCGTTAAGCTCGACTAACTCCCTCATCGCCAAAGGATATGTATATCCTTTGGCGTCTTACCCTTGTTTCCTATGGTAATCTTGCCGTTAACCGCCTACGATCATAGCTATTATTAATGGAATAGTTCGAGGTGGTTATGCGCTGGCAAGGGCGTCGTGAAAGTGACAATGTAGAAGACAGGCGCAGCGATAGCGGCGGCGGTCCTTCAATGGGTGGGCCTGGTTTCCGGTTACCCAGCGGAAAGGGCGGTATTATTCTGCTGATTGTGGTGCTGGTCGCGGGGTACTACGGTGTCGATCTGACCGGTTTAATGACCGGCCAGCCTCTGCAGCAACAGCAGCATTCTGAGCGCTCAATCAGCCCGAACGAGGATGAAGCGGCCAAATTTACCTCCGTTATTCTCGCCACCACAGAAGAAACCTGGGGTCAGCTGTTCGAGAAAATGGGGCGTACCTATCAGCAACCCAAACTGGTGATGTACCGTGGCGCAACCCGTACCGGATGCGGCACCGGACAGTCGGTGATGGGGCCGTTCTACTGTCCGGCAGACAGCACCGTCTATATCGATCTCTCTTTCTATGATGACATGAAACGCAAGCTTGGCGCTGACGGCGATTTTGCCCAGGGCTACGTCATTGCGCATGAAGTCGGGCACCATGTGCAAAAACTGCTTGGGATAGAACCCAAAGTACGCCAGCTTCAGCAAAACGCCTCTCAGGCTGAGGTAAACCGTCTTTCCGTACGCATGGAACTGCAGGCGGACTGCTTTGCGGGCGTCTGGGGGCACAACATGCAGCAGCAGGGCGTGCTGGAATCCGGTGACCTGGAAGAGGCGCTCAATGCCGCGCAGGCTATCGGTGACGATCGTCTTCAGCAGCAGAGCCAGGGCCGCGTCGTGCCGGACAGCTTTACTCACGGCACGTCACAACAACGATACAGCTGGTTCAAACGCGGTTTCGACAGTGGTGACCCGGCGCAGTGTAATACCTTTGGCAAAGCCATGTAATGGTGGCGTTTGAACATCTGATTCGCGAGCTTGAGCACAAAGGTCATCGTCAGCTGGTGGTGCTCAGCGGCGATGAGCAATGGACATTCACGCAGGCATCAGCCCTGCGTGATGCCTTGCCCGGAGACTGGCTGTGGCTGGCGGATAACGCGTCCAGAGCCATCAGCGGGCTGCTGGGACGCGAGTTCCGGCACGCAATTTTTGATGCCCGCGCCGGGTTTGACGTCTCAGCCTTTGCGGCCCTGAGCGGGACGCTGCGTGCCGGTAGCCTTCTGGTGCTGCTGGTACCGTCCCCTGACGTGTGGGCGGAACAACCTGACAGCGATTCCCTGCGCTGGAGTGACAGCGCCGAACCCATCGCCACACCAAATTTTATTCACCACTTTTGCCGGACGATTGCCGGGGATCCTGAGGCGATAGTCTGGCTTCAGCATCAGCCTTTATCGCTTCCCGCACGATCCGACGCCCCTGACTGGCAGCCCGCCAGCGGTGCGCCGCAGCGCGAGCAGGCTGAGATCCTGGCAGCACTCCTGGCCATGAAACGCGGCGTTGTGGCCGTTACGGCCCCGCGCGGACGCGGAAAGTCTGCGCTGGCGGGCATGCTGTTGAGCCGCACGCAGGGCAGTGCCATTGTCACCGCGCCATCAAAGGGGGCGACGGAGGTTATCGCCCGTTTTGCCGGCGAACGTTTTCACTTTATGGCCCCGGACGCGCTGCTGGCCTCTGAGGAGCAGGCCGACTGGCTGATTGTCGACGAAGCCGCCGCCATCCCCGGACCGCTGCTTGAAAAGCTGGTTGACCGTTTCCCGCGCGTCCTGCTGACCACAACGGTGCAGGGTTACGAAGGAACTGGAAGAGGCTTTCTGCTTAAGTTCTGTAGCCGGTTCAGCGGGTTGCAGCGGTATACCTTATCAACCCCGGTACGCTGGGCTGCAGGATGTCCTCTTGAGCGGGTCGTCGCCAGCGCACTGCTGTTTGACGATACGCTTATCGATCTCAGCCCAACAGGCGCCATACAGTTGACCTCTCTGGCCCCGGAAGCCTGGACGAGCAACCCGGCGCTGGCGGCGAGTGTGTATGAGCTGCTTTGTGCGGCACATTACCGCACCTCACCGCTTGATTTACGCCGCATGATGGACGCGCCCGGCCAGCACTTCGCCGTCGCCCAAACGGACTCTGTCATTGCCGGGGCGCTCTGGCTGGTGGAAGAGGGGGGATTAACAGCGCAGCTCAGCCGTGCCGTCTGGGCGGGGTTCCGCCGCCCTCGCGGGAACCTGGTGGCGCAGTCCCTTGCCGCGCATGGCGGCTCCCCGCTGGCGGCAACGCTCAAAGGCCGACGGGTGACCCGAATAGCGGTACATCCTCGTCGTCAACGGGAAGGCATCGGACAGGCACTGATCCGCAACGCAAGCGGCGAGGATTACCTGTCGGTGAGCTTTGGCTATACCGATGAACTGTGGCGTTTCTGGCAGCGATGCGGCTTTGTGCTGGTGCGCATGGGCAGCCATCGCGAAGCCAGCAGCGGCTGTTATACCGCAATGGCCTTGCTGCCGCTCAGCGACGCGGGGCGACAGCTGTGTGAGCAGGCGCATCAGCGACTGCGCCGCGATGCGCGCGTGTTATCGGCCCTGAACGGTGAAAAGATCCCGGTGGACGATGGCTGGGAGGCTACCCTTAATAGTGACGACTGGCTGGAGCTGGCGGGGTTTGCCTTTGCCCATCGCGCATTTTCTACCTCCGTCGCGGCGTTAACGCGGTTGCTGCTAAGCGTGGACATGCCGCTGCCCGCCCTGCGCGGGAAAGTGGAGGCGAGAAGTGATGACGCCCGGCTCAGCGCTGAACTGCTTCTTTCGGGGCGAAAAGCGTTACTGGCCAGGCTTCGCAGTGAAACGGCGCAAGCGCTTGAAAGCCTTGAACCTGCACGCTGTCAGCAGCTGAAAGACGACATTTTGCAATGGCAATTTTTTCAATGACTTCTTCAGTAAAGTGGCATGGTCATTCCTCCTGAGAGGCGTAGAATCCAGGCCATCAAATAAGGAGACCGCCATGAAACACGATCATTTTGTTGTTCAAAGCCCTGATAAACCGGCTAAACAGTTACTGCTTCTGTTTCATGGTGTTGGCGATAATGCCGTCAATATGGGCCAGATTGGCAGCTGGTTTGCCCCGGTATTTCCGCAGGCGCTGATTGTCAGTATTGGCGGGGTGGAGCCGTGTGGTCCGAACGGACGGCAGTGGTTCTCCGTTCAGGGCGTTACGGAAGAGAACCGTCAGGCACGTATTGACGCCGTCATGCCTGTCTTTATCGACACCGTGCGTTACTGGCAGCAGCAGAGCGGCGTTGGTGCCGATGCGACCGCGCTGATTGGCTTTTCGCAGGGGTCTATCATGTCCCTGGAGAGCGTAAAAGCGCAGCCAGGCCTGGTGTCGCGTGTGATTGCTTTTAACGGTCGCTTTGCGACGTTACCGCAACGCGCGACGACGCAGACCACGATCCATCTGATCCACGGTGGTGAAGACCGCGTGATTGAACTTTCGCATGCGGTTGCCGCGCAGGAAGCGCTGATCCGCGAAGGCGGGGATGTGACGCTGGATATTGTAGACGATCTGGGGCACGCGATTGATGACCGCAGCATGCAGTTTGCGCTCGATCATCTGCGTTATACCGTACCGAAGCACTACTTTGATGAAGCGCTCAGCGGCGGCAAGCCAAATGACGATGATATCGTCGAGTTTATGTGATGTAGTCCCCTCTCCCACAGGAGAGGGGACAGAGAATCACTTTTTCTGGTCTTTCTTCGGCCAGTCGTCATCATCGTCCCACTTATCGTTAAAATCACGATGCGGTGGAAGATCCGGTTTGTTGGCGAGAAACTTTTTGTGATCAACGCGCTTAAGATCTTTAATGACGTTAAGTAACACGCCGACCAGAAACACTAACACCAGAATCCACCAGTACTTTGAAAGCCAGTCCATTCGCTATTCCTCTCAGAGCGTTCGTCAGGCGACGAGTTGCTCCATAATTCGTTGATACATACGGGCCAGCAGCTGCAAATCAGCAGCATTCACACATTCATTGATTTTATGAATGGTTGCGTTCACCGGCCCCAGTTCGACAACCTGGGCCCCCATCCGGGCAATAAAACGTCCGTCTGAGGTGCCACCTGTCGTCAGCAGTTGTGGCTTAATTTCATTATAGTGCTCGATGGCGTTCACTACCGCATCCACCAGTTTGCCACGCTGGGTCAGGAACGGCTGGCCGGAAAGCCACCAGTCCACGGTGTAACGCAGATTATAATTTTCCAGCAGCGCGATAACGCGCGCTTTGATCATCTCATCGGTCAGTTCAGTGCTGAAGCGGAAGTTAAACTGGACAAAGAAATCACCCGGGATCACGTTGTTGCTGCCGGTACCGGCCTTCAGGTTTGCAATCTGCATGCTGGTCGGCGGGAAGAACTCATTGCCTTTATCCCACTCGATGGTCACCAGTTCGTTCAGCATCGGTGCCGCGCGATGGACCGGGTTATCGGCCAGGTGTGGATAGGCAACGTGCCCCTGAACGCCATGAAGGGTCAAATTGCAGGTCAGCGAACCACGGCGACCATTTTTGACGACGTCTCCCACCACTTCCGTACTGGACGGCTCGCCGACCAGGCAGTAGTCGAGACGCTCATTACGGGCCATCAGCGCCTCAACGACCTTCACGGTGCCGTTATGGGCGCTGGCTTCTTCATCAGAGGTGATCAGAAACGCGAGGCGGTTTCTGTGGTTCGGATGTTGGGCAACGAAGCGCTCTGCCGCCACGACCATCGCCGCCAGCGAGCCTTTCATGTCTGCCGCACCGCGCCCGAACAACATGCCATCGCGGATGGTCGGTTCAAACGGCGGGTTGATCCAGCGATCCGCATCACCTGCAGGAACGACGTCGGTATGTCCGGCAAAGGCCAGCGTTTCGCCCTGACCGCGCCATGCCCAGAAGTTCTGGGTGTCGCCAACGTCCATGCGTTCAACGGTGAAACCGATGGCACGCAGGCGCTCAATCATTAATGCCTGACAACCTGCGTCGTCCGGGCTAAGGGAGGGACGGCGAATAAGCTGCTGAGTCAGCTCAATGACCGGGCATGACATAAACTACACCTCAACGAAAAAAGTCGGAATAAAGGGTTTCACTGAAACCCAGCAGCATAGGCTGCCCGGGCGCGCAGAGCAATGGGCGTTTGATGATTGCCGGCATTTTGAGCATCAGTTTGGCGGCACTGTCGGCGTCGGTGATGCCAGCCCGGACGGCTTCATCCAGTTTACGCCAGGTGGTACCACGGGTATTCAGCAGCGCCTCCCAACCCAGTTCCTTGATAGCGGTATGCAGAAATTCTGCATCAAGCCCGTCAACGCGATAGTCATGGAAACGGTACTCCACGTTGTTTGCTTCCAGCCAGCGGCGTGCTTTTTTGATGGTGTCGCAATTTTTAATGCCGTACATCACAACCATGGTGAATCCTTTTGTTCTTATGATGATTAAATGTTCAGTAATTTCGAAGATATATCCTTAAGTGGAATATAACACATTCAGGAATTGTCTTGATTTACACTTCTTCTTAATTCAACTCACAACTGTACGCTGAATATTCTTTCATCATTTAAGCATAGATGTCCATAAGACCGAAAATGCTAATGAACTCAGGCGGTAATTTAAATCTCACCTGCCTGTATGGTTATTTCAAAATATTGCTGAGCGTCACACAAAATTTAAGGCCCTGCGTTCATATTTATCATAAATCCCTGACAGTAGCGGGGTACAATCACAGCGATAGGTTAGACGGTCTTCACAATGATGATACGTTTTCGTAGAATGCGCATAATAATAAGAGAGGTAGTTATGATTGAACGTGAACTGGGGAACTGGAAAGATTTTATCGAAGGCATGCTTCGTAAATGACATTCAGTAAGAATTGCAAGAGCACTTAAATAAGTAAAATAACCATAGTGTGAATTAATCACACACCCTAAAAGGCGGCCCTGAGAGCCGCCTTTTTTATTACGTACTGTTATTCAGGACGTTCCTTCAGCGGGAAGCGGCGACGCACAAGCACAAAGAACAGCGGCACAAAATAAATGGCCAGGACGGTTGCCGAAATCATGCCTCCCATCACCCCTGTACCTACCGCATGCTGGCTGCTGGAGCCCGCACCGGTGCTGGTTGCCATCGGTAATACCCCAAAGACAAATGCCAGCGACGTCATCAGGATCGGACGCAAGCGCTGACGGCAGGCGTGCAGTGTGGCCGCCATCAGCTCGTGGCCTTTGGCATTCATCTCGTTGGCAAACTCAACAATCAGGATCGCGTTTTTCGCCGACAGGCCGATCACGGTGAGCAGCCCTACCTGGAAGTACACATCATTCTCCAGACCGCGCATCCAGGTCGCCAGCAGCGCACCGATGACGCCAAGCGGCACCACCAGCATGACCGAGAACGGAACGGACCAGCTTTCATACAGCGCGGCAAGACAGAGGAAGACCACCAGCAGGGAAAGCGCATAAAGCGCAGGCGCCTGTGCCCCGGAGAGCCGCTCCTGATAAGACATCGCCGTCCACTCCAGCCCAAATCCGGCAGGCAGCTGTTGCACCAGTTTCTCCATGGTGTCCATGGCGGTACCGGTACTGACGCCCGGCGCGGCTTCACCGACGATTTCTACCGCCGAATAGCCGTTATAGCGTTCCAGACGCGGCGAACCACTCTCCCAGTGCGACGAGGCGAACGCCGAGAACGGCACCATCCCGCCTGCGTTATTACGAACAAACCAGCGGTTAATATCATTCGGCAACATACGGAACGGCGCGGCGGACTGGACATACACTTTTTTCACACGCCCACGATCCATAAAGTCATTCACATAGCTTGAGCCCCAGGCCGTCTGCAGGGTGTCGTTAATGTCGTCGATGGAAACACCCAGAGCCTGCGCCTTACGCTGATCAATATCCACCTGCAGCTGCGGGCTGTCATCCAGGCCGTTATGACGAACGCGGGTCAGGTCAGCGTCTTTGCCCGCCAGCGCTAACAGCTTATCGCGCGCCGCCATCAGCGCCGTGTGGCCTGCACCGGCGTGATCCTGCAGTTCCATGTCAAACCCGGCAGAACTGCCCAGCCCGCTAATGGCCGGTGGGCTGCTGGCAAAGACGCGCGCTTCGTTGATCTTCGTAAACGCGTGGGTGGCGCGTTCAATGATGGCCGACGCGGTCCCCGTTTTTGTGTCGCGCTCGTCCCAGTCCTTCAGGCGTACAAACATACGGGCAACGTTCTGCCCGTTACCGCCCGGGCCAGAGCCCACGGTGGAGAAGACCGACACTACATTATCTTTCTCCTGGGTGAAGAAGTACTGTTCGACTTTTTCGACCACTTTCAGCGTCTGCTGCTGCGTCGCGCCGCTCGGAAGTTGCACGGAGGTGGTGAACATTCCCCGGTCCTCCATTGGCAGGAACGAGGTAGGCAGATGCAGGAACAGCCAGACCATTCCGCCCAGCAGCACTACGTAAATCAGCATCCAGCGCAGGCTGCGGTGCAGCACTTTACCGACGGCGGATTCATAACGCGCGGCATTGCGGTTAAACATGCGGTTAAACCAGCCGAAGAACCCTTTCTGACCATGCTGCTCGCCTTTGTGCAAAGGCTTAAGAAGGGTAGAGCAGAGCGCAGGGGTCAGGATCAGCGCCACCAGTACCGAAAGCACCATTGCCGAGACGATGGTTATCGAGAACTGGCGGTAAATGGCGCCGGTTGTGCCGCCAAAGAAGGCCATCGGGATAAAGACCGCCGAAAGCACCATGGCGATGCCGACTAACGCGCCCTGTATTTGCCCCATCGATTTACGCGTGGCCTGGCGCGGGGAAAGGCCTTCCTCGCTCATGATGCGCTCGACGTTTTCAACCACCACGATGGCGTCATCCACCAGAAGGCCAATTGCCAGCACCATTGCAAACATCGTCAGCGTGTTGATGCTGTAACCAAACGCGTAAAGCACCGCGAAGGTGCCCAGCAGGACCACGGGGACGGCTATGGTCGGGATCAGCGTCGCCCGGAAGTTTTGCAGGAACAGGTACATGACCAGGAAGACCAGCGCGATGGCTTCCAGCAGGGTCTTCACCACATCCTCAATCGACGCTTTAACGAAGGAGGTGGTTTCGTAGGCGACTTTGTATTCAAGGCCGTGAGGGAAATAGTTCGACAGCTCGTCCAGGCGGTCTAACACCAGTTTCGCCGTCGCCATTTCATTTGCGCCGGAGGCCAGTTTAATCCCCAGGCCGGAGGCGGGATTACCGTTAAAGCGGCTCAGGTAGTCGTACTTTTCCGCGCCCATTTCCACCGTGGCGACATCGCCCAGCCGCACTTCTGAACCGTCCTGATTCACGCGCAGGGTGATGTTGCGGAACTGCTCCGGAGTCTGAAGCAGCGATTGCGAGTTAATGGTGGCATTCAGGGCTTGTTTTTCGACGGAAGGCGTTCCTCCCAACTGCCCTACGGCAATCTGGGCGTTCTGCGATTTAATGGCGTCCGTCACGTCAGTCGCCGTCATCTGGAAGCTGTTCAGCTTGTCAGGATCGAGCCAGATGCGCATTGAATATTGTGACCCGTAGGCGTCGATATCCCCTACGCCGTTAATACGGCTGAGCGGGTCCTGAATGTTACTGGCAACGTAGTCCGCAATATCCTGCTTATCCATGGAACCATCGGTGGAGACAAACGCGATGGTCAAAATATTGGTATCCCCCGTTTTACGTACGGTAACACCCTGATTTTGCACTGCCTGCGGCAGTTTTCGCATGGCTGACTGCAGCTGGTTTTGTACCTGCTGCACCGCTTCGTCCGGGTCAGTCCCGGCCGTAAAGCTCAGGGTCACCGTCGCCTGGCCCGTGGCGCTGCTTTGTGAGGACATGTACATCAGGTTATCCAGACCCGTCATGTTCTGCTCGATAACCTGCGTCACGGTATTTTCCAGCGTCTGTGCCGAGGCGCCGGGATAGTTTGCTGTGACACGCACGTTAGGGGGTGCCAGATCGGGGTATTGCTCAACGGGAAGTGAAGTAATGGCCAGGACACCTGTCAGACACAACAGAATGGCAAGTACCCAGGCAAAAATGGGGCGATCGATGAAAAAATTCGCCATGAAAAATTGACCTCGTTTTGCTGCACGTCATTATTGTTTATTGCCCGCACCACTTTAGCGGCAAGACGAAGACCAAACGTGGAGAAATAAAGGAGATAATGTAAATTATCATGCGCGTTTCTCTGCGCTGCCCCCTTTACGGTTATTTACCTGTTAACGCCAGCGACGAAGGGAATGTCACGCTCACCTGCGTTCCCCCATTTTGTGGCTGCGAAAAGTGCAGGGTACCGCCGAGCCGTTCCGCGCGTTCACGCATAATATTCAGCCCGTAATGTCCCGGCGGCTCGCTGGCTTCGCCAATCCCGATGCCATTGTCGCGAATGCTCACGCTGTGCGTGCCGTCCACGGCGGTGATACAGCTTACGGTGATCTCGCTGGCCTGCGCGTGCTTGATTGCGTTCAACACCGCTTCACGCACGATCTGCAGCAGATGCACCTGCTTTTGTGCGTCAAGGGCCAGCGAGGAGAGGCGACAGTCAAGATGCAGCTTTGCCTGCGTCTGGCTCTGCAGGCCGTCGAGTGACTCCTGAAGGGCCGCCGGCAGGTTAGCGTGGTTGAGCGTCAGGCGGAAGGTGGTGAGCAGCTCGCGAAGCTGATGCCAGGCATGGTTAAGCTCGCGGGAGAAGTCGGTGATGATGGTCTGCGCCGGGGTATTCTCTTGCGGTACGGCACGCTTAAGCAGCGCAAGCTGGATCCGCAGATACGACAACACCTGCGCGAGGGAATCATGCAGTTCGCGGGCAATCGTCGCGCGCTCTTCCATCAGCAGCAACTGCTGGTAATGCTTTTGTGCCTGGTTGAAGTAAAGCCCGCGCCCGAGCATTGTCGCCACGCTTCTCATCAGCGGAAGCGGGACGCTGTCCGTCTCGCTCTGCCAGCGTAGCTCGCCGTAGAGCGTGTCCTGCATCAGCACCGGCAGGTTTTGCAGCGGCATGTCGGCTGCCTCACTCCCTTCACACAGACGCCAGTCGTCGCTGGTCCGTAACTCCAGATAATTCATCCGGGTGTATTCATGGACGATTTGCAATATATGCCGGAAACAGTGGCTGTCTATCTGTCCGGTGTTGAGCGCCTGCGAACATTTGAACAGCATTTCGAGCTGCTGGTGCGCCTCGTTCAGGTGCCGGGTCTTTTCCGCAACTGAATCTTCAAGCGAGCGATAGAGGGTGTGTAACTCCGCCGACATATGGTTAAAGGCCCGGGACAGCTGACCGAGTTCATTCGGCAAAGCGGTATCCGGTGCCGGGGTATCAAATTGTCCCCGTTCAACGCGTTCGCTTGCGGCGACCAGATTGTTGAGTGGCAAGACCACCTGACGACGGATGCGTCGCAGGGTAAACACCGTCAGCAGCAGGATCCCCAGCGCGCCAGCCAGCGAGAGCAGGGTCACCGTCTGAATTTTATGTTCGGTATAGTGCTGAAGGGCGAGCACAAAGGCATCAATACGGCCAACAAAATCTTCGATATGGGTTTGATACCACGCGAGATCGCCGCGGGCGATGTGCGTATCCATCTCCTGCCAGGCCAGATGCAGCTGCTGGTAGCGCTGTTTGACATCGTCCGGCACGTACCAGCGGTTCAGCTTTTGTAGTGCAGGTGCGCTCAGGGTGTGTTGCCAGTGTTGGCGATGCTGTGTCAGGGAAGGGCTATTGCGCTGCATCTCATAGCCCAGCCGGTAACTCTGCATACGCAGTGAACCCGCAATATTGATGGCTTCGGCGTCACGCTGGCTACTGGCAAGCGTCAGCAGCGCGACGGTGCTGGTCAGAACGGATAACACAATCATCGAAAAGAAAGCCCAGGCCAGGCTTGCGGAAACAGGGCGTTTAACGGTCACAGAACGGCTTCCTGAATAAAATTGATCTGCCACAGGTTCACTGGAAATAGTTTGGCATTCCGGGCAATTGAACATTGCCTGACGACGCTGTGATGAGTAAATACCATATTCATACAAAGAATAAGGTTATTGAACCAAAAACAGGTGTTGTTATGAATCGTTTTATTATGGCTAACAGCCAGCAATGTATTGGGTGCCATGCCTGCGAAGTTGCCTGCGTAATGGCGCATAATGATGAGCAACATGTCCTGAGCGAGCGCCATTTCCATCCCCGTATTACGGTCCTTAACTCTGGCGCGCAGAACAGCCCCGTCACCTGTCACCACTGTGAAAATGCCCCGTGTGCACTCAGTTGCCCGAACGGCGCCATCAGCAAACGCGATGACAGCGTACAGGTGAATCAACAAAAATGCATCGGTTGTAAAGCCTGCGTGGTTGCCTGTCCCTTCGGCACAATGGAGATTATCGTTACGCCACTCGACAACGGCAGTGCAAAAGCCTCGGCGTATAAATGCGATCTCTGCCTGACCCGCCCGCTGGGCCCGGCCTGTATCGAAAATTGCCCGGCAGATGTGCTGACGCTGGCGACGCCAGACGTGCTGGATAACCTGGCAAAATCGCGCCGTCAGCGCACCGCCAGGCTGGAGGCGCAGCCCTGGCACAGTGAGGCAGTCAGCGAGGAGACGGCACCCACCAAACTGCAGCAGATGCACAACACGCCACCACGCGGCGAGCCCGACAAACTGGCTGCCGAAGAGCGGGTTGGCCATTTCAATGAAATATACCTGCCGTTTCGGACCGAACAGGCCAGACGCGAGGCATCGCGCTGCCTGAAATGCGGGGAACACAGCATATGTGAATGGACCTGCCCGCTGCACAACCACATTCCGCAGTGGATTGAACGGATTAACGCCGGTGACATCCTCGGGGCGGTCGAACTTTCTCATCAGACCAACTGTTTACCTGAAATTACCGGCCGGGTCTGCCCGCAGGACAGGTTATGTGAAGGTGCCTGCACCGTGCGCGATGCGTCAGGGTCGGTGACCATTGGCAACCTCGAGCGCTACATCTCTGACCAGGCGCTGGCGCTGGGCTGGCGACCGGATATGTCTGGCGTTTCTTCGGTGGGAAAACGCGTCGCGATTATCGGCGCGGGGCCTGCCGGACTGGCATGCGCGGATGTGCTGGTGCGCAGCGGGGTGAGCGTGACGGTCTATGACAGGCATCCCGAAATCGGCGGCTTGCTGACCTTCGGCATTCCGGCCTTTAAGCTGGATAAATCCCTGCTCGCACGACGCAGAGAGATTTTTACTGCGATGGGGGTTCACTTCGAGCTGAACTGCGACGTGGGCAGCGATGTGTCGTTGTCTCAGTTGCAAACAGATTACGACGCCCTGTTTATTGGCGTGGGAACCTATCGTTCGATGAAAGCGGGCATCCCCCATGAAGATGCGCCGGGCGTCTACGATGCGTTGCCGTTCCTGGTGGGGAACACGCGCCACGTCATGGGGCTGGACGCGACGGCCAACGAACCGTTTATCGACACCCGTGGACTCAATGTGGTGGTGCTGGGCGGGGGCGATACCGCAATGGACTGCGTGCGCACCGCGTTACGTCACGGCGCGGCAAAAGTCACCTGCGCCTATCGCCGGGATGAAGCCAATATGCCGGGCTCGAAAAAAGAGGTGAAGAATGCGAAAGAAGAGGGAGCCGCATTTGAATTTAACGTCCAGCCCGTTGAATTGACCCTTGCTGCTGACGGCAAGGTTAACGGCATCCGGATGCTGCGCACCCGGATGGGAGAGCCGGATGCGCAGGGGCGTCGTCGACCCGTCCCGGTGGAGGGCAGCGAGTTTGTCATGCCGGCCGATGCGGTGATTATGGCTTTTGGCTTTAACCCACATGCCATGCCCTGGCTGGAGAGTCAGGACGTCAACACCGATGGCTGGGGGCGAATCATTGCCTCGGTGGAAAGCCGCTATCGTTACCAGACGTCTAACCCGCAAATTTTCGCCGGCGGTGATGCGGTGCGCGGCGCTGATCTGGTGGTGACGGCGATGGCGGAAGGGCGTCATGCGGCGCGGGGGATCCTCGACTGGCTTGAGGTCAGTGTGCCGAAAATGCACTAAACCAGGCGGGCGACAAAGCGGGTTTCACGGCGTACTATAGGAAGACTCATTGTGTCGTGGAGCCCGTATGACCCTGAAAATTGACGTTATCAAAGACAAAATCCTTTCTGAAAACTACTTTGTCCTGCGTAACATCACTTACGATTTAACCCGTAATAACGGTGAAGTGATCCGCCATAAACGCGAGGTCTATGACCGCGGCAATGGCGCCACCATTTTGCTCTATAACCGTGAAAAGCAGAGTGTGGTGCTGATCCGTCAGTTCAGGGTAGCAACATGGGTCAATGGCAACCCTGACGGAAGGTTGATTGAAACCTGTGCGGGCCTGCTTGATGACGACGAGCCGGAAGTGTGCATCCGCAAAGAGGCCGTCGAAGAGACTGGCTTTGAAGTGGGAGAGGTCAAAAAGGTCTTCGAGCTGTTTATGTCTCCTGGCGGCGTGACGGAAATCGTCCACTTCTTCATCGCGGAATACAGCGATGCGCAGCGTACTCACCGCGGCGGTGGCGTGGAAGATGAAGATATTGAAGTGCTGGAATTGCCGTTTTCCCGGGCGCTGGAGATGATGCATGCCGGGGAAATCAGGGATGGTAAAGCTGTGATATTACTACAGTATCTTCAAACGACCGGGCTGATGAACGCCTCTTTCGAACGGTGATAGATTGTATTTCGGATAAATCTATCCGATAAATCCGATTGAGCAACCCGGGCGGGAACACGAAGATACAGCCCAGTTAAGCGTTTTCGTTCCGGGATTGTGCCATTCATGCGCTATTGCGTCTCTCTTCTCTGCCTGTTTTGCGTGCTCACCTCCTCGCAGGTGTGGGCTGCGCCTGCGCAGCAATTGTTTTCTGACTGGCAGGTGACCTGCAATAACCAGAATTTTTGCCTCGCACGCAATACCGGTGAACACCGGGGGCTGGTCATGACGCTCAGCCGCAGTGCCGGCGCGAAAACCGACGCTACGCTGCGTATCGATCTCGGCGGCCTTGCTGACCCTGCCGTGAAAGAAGCGGATATTGCGCCACGGTTGTTGCTGGATAAGGTTCCTCTCAAGCTGGATCGGCAGCACTGGCAGTTAACCCCCTGGCATCTGAAAAGTGATGATGCCGCCACCATCACGGCGTTTCTGAAAAATATCCAGGAAGGAAAAGCCCTGACCTTGCGCGGCGGTGACCAGGTTATCTCCCTGAACGGTCTGAAAGCCGCGCTGTTGTTTATTGACGCGCAGCAGAAACGTGTCGGGAGTGAAACGGCCTGGATCAAAAAAGGTGACGATCCGCCGTTAAGCGTGCCGCCTGCACCCGCCTTAAAAAAGGTGGCGGTAGTCAATCCGACGCCGACGCCGCTCTCCCACGCCGAATTGAACGACCTGCTGGATTATGGCACCTGGCGGATGAACAACAGCCAGTGCTCGCTCGATCCTAACCGCCGTGAAGTGCGCGTCACAGCGTTAACCGATGAAAAAGCATTGCTGATTATTAGCTGTGAGGCGGGGGCGTATAACACGGTCGATCTGGCCTGGCTGGTATCGCGCAAAAAGCCGTTTTCTTCCCACAGCGTAAGGCTGCGTCTGCCTTTCACTCCTGCGGACGATAGCAGTGAAATCGAATTGATGAATGCCCGCTTTGATGAGAAAACGCGCGAGCTGACTACGCTCGCGCTGGGGCGCGGTATTGGCGATTGTGGGGTCCAGACGCGCTGGCGTTTTGACGGCCAGCGTTTCCGCCTGGTGCGTTATGCAGAAGAGCCCAGCTGCGATAACTGGAATGGGCCAGATGCCTGGCCCACGTTGTGGATCACGCGCTAAATTACGCTCAGCGCCTTCTCAACCACATTCTCAACGGTAAAGCCAAAATACGGGAACAGCTTGTCGGCAGGCGCCGACTCGCCGTACCCACGCATCCCGACGATAGCACCTTTCAGCCCGACATATTTGTACCAGTAGTCGGCGATACCCGCCTCGACGGCCACACGGGCTGCGACGTTAGAGGGCAGGACCGATTCACGGTAGGCCTCATCCTGAGCATCAAAAATGTCGGTGGACGGCAGGGAGACCACGCGTACCGCATGACCTTCGGCGGTCAGTTTTTCCGCGGCCTTCACGGTAATTTCCACCTCAGAACCGGTAGCAATCAGGATGACATCCGGTTTGCCGCCGCTGTCTTTGAGGATGTACCCGCCGCGGGCGATATTTTTTACCTGCTCCGGCGTGCGCTCAATCTGGGCCAGGTTTTGCCGCGACAGAATTAATGCCGTTGGCCCCGTGTGGCGCTCAACCGCCAGCTTCCAGCCAACCGCCGCTTCGACCTGATCGCAAGGACGCCAGGTGCTGAAGTTTGGCGTCAAACGCAGGCTCGCCAGCTGCTCAACGGCCTGGTGCGTGGGACCGTCTTCACCCAGACCAATCGAATCGTGGGTGTAGACCATGATCTGCCGCGCTTTCATTAATGCCGCCATACGCGCCGCGTTACGGGCGTACTCAACGAACATCAGGAAGGTAGCAGTGTAGGGCACAAACCCGCCGTGATGGGCGATGCCATTGGCAATGGCGGTCATCCCGAACTCACGTACCCCGTAGTGGATATAGTTCCCGGCAATATCCTCTTTAAGCGATTTTGAGCCAGACCAGATGGTCAGGTTACTTGGAGCCAGATCTGCGGAGCCGCCCAGCAGTTCGGGCAGGAGGGGGCCGATGGCGTTCAGCGTGTTTTGCGAGGCCTTACGGGTGGCAATTTTCGCCGGGTTAGACTGCAGATTTTCAATCAGCGCCTGGGTTTTCGCTTCCCAGTCCTCCGGCAGGCCACCGCTCATGCGGCGCGAGAATTCAGCGGCCAGTTCCGGGTGGGCTTTTTGATAGGCGGCAAATTTTTCATTCCACGCGTGCTGGGCTTTTTCACCCTCTTCGCGGGCGTCCCACTCGCGGTAGATCTCTTTCGGGATCTCAAACGGCGGGTATTTCCAGCCCAGTTTCTGCCGGGTCAGCGCCACTTCTTCTTCACCCAGCGCCGCGCCGTGGGCTTCCTCTTTACCCGCTTTGTTCGGTGAGCCGAAACCGATGGTGGTGCGACAGATGATCAGGGACGGTTTGTCCTTCACGCTTTGCGCTTCCTGAATCGCTTTTTTCACCGCTTCTGGGTCGTGGCCGTCAATTTCATGCACTACGTGCCAGTGGTAGGCCTCAAACCGTTTTGCCGTGTCGTCGGTAAACCAGCCTTTGGTCTCCCCGTCGATGGAGATACCGTTGTGATCGTAAAATCCGATCAGCTTGCCCAGCCCCAGCGTGCCAGCCAGCGAACAGACTTCGTGAGAAATCCCCTCCATCAGACAGCCGTCGCCCATAAACACATAAGTGTAGTGATCGACAATCTCGTGGTCTGGCTGGTTAAACTGCGCCGCCAGCGTGCGTTCGGCAATCGCCAGCCCGACCGCGTTGGCTAACCCCTGGCCGAGCGGCCCGGTGGTGGTCTCCACACCCGGCGTATAGCCTATCTCCGGGTGGCCCGGCGTTTTTGAGTGCAGCTGGCGGAAGTTTTTTAACTCGGATAGCGGCAGGTCGTAGCCGGAAAGGTGCAGCAGGCTGTAGAGCAGCATGGAGGCGTGGCCGTTAGAGAGAATAAAACGGTCGCGATCGTACCAGCTGGGGTCGTTCGGGTTGTGCTTGAGGAAATCATTCCACAGCACTTCGGCAATGTCAGCCATGCCCATGGGGGCGCCAGGGTGGCCGGAATTGGCCTTCTGCACGGCATCCATGCTGAGGGCGCGAATGGCATTGGCTAGCTCTTTACGGGACATAATTCACTCCGTGGCAAGGTTAAAGTTTGGCGGCAAGAAGATCTTCAAGTTTGCGCTGGTCGACGGCGAACAGGCGGATGCCTTCCGCCAGTTTTTCGACGGCCATTGCGTCCTGATTGTGCTCCCAGCGGAATTCCGCTTCGGTCATGGCTTTAGGTTTGGGGAGGACGGTTGATGTGGGCACCAGTTTGCGGATAACCGTCTCCTCTTTGTCCTGCAGCTCTTTAAGCAGGTTAGGGGAGATGGTCAGGCGGTCACAGCCTGCCAGGGCGAGGATCTGCTCGGTACGGCGGAAGCTGGCACCCATCACGATGGTTTCGTAGCGGTGCTGTTTGTAATAGTCGTAGATATTACGCACCGATTTCACGCCCGGGTCCTCATCCACCACGTACGGATCCATCGGCTGTTTAGCCTGATACCAGTCATAGATTCGCCCGACGAACGGAGACACCAGGAAGACGCCGGCTTCGGCACAGGCGCGCGCCTGCGCAAAGGAGAACAGCAGCGTCAGGTTGCAATGGATCCCCTCTTTTTCCAGAACTTCCGCCGCGCGGATCCCTTCCCAGGTTGAGGCCAGCTTAATCAGAATGCGCGATTTATCGATGCCCTGCTCCTGGTAGAGCTCAACCAGGCGGCGGGCTTTCGTGATGCTCTTCTCCTGGTCGAAGGAGAGACGGGCGTCCACTTCGGTAGAGACGCGTCCCGGGATACTTTTCAGAATTTCCGCACCGAAATTAACGGCCAGCTTGTCGCTCGCTTCGGCGACCTGCTGCTCCTGTGTTTTACCGCGCTGTTTACCGTAGTCGATAGCGTCATCAATCAGATGACTAAAATGAGCAAGACCGGCCGCTTTGAGCAGCAGCGAAGGGTTAGTGGTCGCATCTTCGGGCTGATAGTGGCGAATCGACTCGATATCACCGCTGTCGGCGACCACGGTAGTGAATTGTTTGATGCCGTCTAGTTGGTTCATAAATAATTACTCCTTGGAAATAAAAGAGTTACTCGAGTGCGTTAGTTCACACTTCTGCGAAAATCATGATGGACTTAACAAAAAAGCATAGCAGACGGGGGAGGCATTGCTTTCTGAGACGGGTAACATGGCTGTTATAAATTGATAACAATTTTTATTCTGCAATGGTGAGAGTTTGGCAGCCTTCAAAGTTTATGTGGCTGCCTGCGGCGATACTAGGCGGCACACCAGGGTGTGCTTCAGGATCGCAAACGTCACCCTTTTGACCGATACGTGAAAGGAAAAATAAGATGGATGATCAGTTAAAACAGAGTGCTCTCGATTTCCATGAGTTCCCTGTCCCAGGTAAAATTCAGGTCTCCCCGACAAAACCGCTGGCGACTCAGCGCGATCTGGCGCTGGCCTACTCACCCGGCGTCGCGGCGCCGTGCCTCGAAATCGAAAAAGATCCGCTGGCAGCCTATAAATACACCGCGCGTGGCAACCTGGTCGCCGTGATCTCTAACGGGACGGCGGTGCTGGGATTAGGCAATATTGGTGCGCTGGCCGGTAAGCCCGTGATGGAAGGCAAGGGCGTTCTGTTCAAGAAATTTGCCGGTATTGACGTGTTCGATATCGAAGTGGATGAGCTCGATCCTGATAAATTCATCAACGTGGTTGCCGCGCTGGAACCGACCTTCGGTGGGATCAACCTCGAAGACATCAAAGCGCCGGAATGTTTCTATATCGAGCAGAAACTGCGCGAGCGTATGAACATTCCCGTGTTCCATGATGACCAGCACGGTACCGCGATTATCAGCACCGCGGCCATTCTGAACGGTCTGCGTGTGGTTGAGAAAAATCTCTCTGACGTGCGTATGGTGGTCTCCGGCGCAGGCGCGGCGGCAATCGCCTGTATGAACCTGCTGGTGGCGCTGGGCATGCAGAAGCACAACATTGTGGTCTGCGACTCCAAAGGCGTTATCTACAAGGACCGTGAGCCGAACATGGCGGAAACCAAAGCGGCCTACGCGGTAGAAGACGACGGTAAACGCACGCTGGAGGACGTGATTGACGGCGCGGATATCTTCCTTGGCTGTTCAGGCCCGAAAGTGCTGACCCAGGAGATGGTGAAGAAAATGGCGCGTGCGCCAATGATTCTGGCGCTGGCAAACCCGGAACCGGAAATTCTGCCGCCGCTGGCAAAAGCCGTGCGTGAAGATGCCATTATCTGTACCGGTCGTTCCGATTACCCGAACCAGGTGAACAACGTTCTCTGCTTCCCGTTCATCTTCCGCGGGGCGCTGGACGTGGGCGCGACGGCGATCAACGAAGAGATGAAGCTCGCGGCCGTTCATGCCATTGCGGAACTGGCGCACGCCGAGCAGAGCGAAGTGGTCGCCTCGGCGTATGGTGACCAGGATCTGAGCTTTGGCCCGGACTACATCATTCCAAAACCATTCGACCCACGTCTGATTGTCAAAATCGCCCCGGCGGTTGCTAAGGCGGCAATGGACTCCGGCGTGGCGACGCGCCCCATCAAAGATTTCGATGCTTACGTCGATAAGCTCACCGAGTTTGTCTACAAAACCAACCTGTTTATGAAGCCCATTTTCTCCCAGGCGCGTGCCGACGCGAAACGCGTGGTGCTGGCGGAAGGGGAAGAGGCGCGCGTTCTGCATGCCACGCAGGAGCTGATCACCTTAGGTCTGGCGAAGCCAATCCTGATCGGTCGTCCGAGCGTTATCGAGATGCGTATTCAGAAGCTGGGGCTGCAGATCAAAGCGGGTGTGGATTTTGAGATCGTTAATAACGAATCCGATCCGCGCTTTAAAGAGTACTGGAACGAATACTACGCGATCATGAAACGTCGCGGGATCACCCAGGAGCAGGCGCAAAAGGCCGTGATCAGCAACACCACGGTGATCGGGGCGATAATGGTCCACCGCGGTGAAGCGGATGCGTTGATCTGCGGCACGATCGGTGATTATCACGAGCACTTCAGCGTGGTGCAGGAGATCTTCGGCTATCGCGAAGGGGTCCACACCGCCGGGGCGATGAACGCGCTGCTGCTGCCAAGCGGCAACACCTTTATTGCCGACACCTACGTTAACGACGATCCGAGCCCGGAAGAGCTGGCGGAGATCACCGTGATGGCGGCAGAAACCGTGCGTCGCTTTGGGATTGAACCGAAGGTAGCGCTGCTGTCGCACTCCAACTTCGGTTCGTCGAAATCAGCGGCGGCGTGCAAAATGCGCCAGACGCTGGAGCTGGTTCGCCAGCGTGCGCCGGAACTGATGATTGACGGCGAGATGCACGGTGATGCTGCGCTGGTGGAGAGCATTCGTAACGAACGCATGCCGGACAGCCCGCTGAAAGGTTCTGCAAACGTGCTGATTATGCCGAACGTGGAAGCGGCCCGTATCAGTTACAACCTGCTGCGTGTTTCCAGCTCTGAAGGGGTTACCGTAGGACCGGTGCTGATGGGCGTGGCGAAGCCAGTGCACGTGTTGACGCCGATTGCTTCGGTGCGTCGTATCGTGAATATGGTGGCACTGGCGGTGGTTGAAGCGCAGACGCAGCCGCTGTAAGCGCTGCGCCTGCCGGCATTACACCCAGTCCCGAATCGTAATAAAGTCTTTCAGGGCAGCCTCCGGGCTGCCTTCTTTTGGCTCGTAGCTGTACTCCCAGCGAACCAGCGGCGGCATCGACATCAAAATGGACTCCGTGCGCCCGCCGGTCTGCAGGCCAAACAGCGTACCGCGATCCCATACCAGGTTGAACTCTACGTAGCGCCCACGGCGGTAAAGCTGGAACTCGCGCTCGCGCACGCCGTAGTCGGTATCTTTACGTCGCGCCACGATCGGCAGATAGGCCCCGGTATACCCTTCACCTACCGCCCGCATAAAGCTGAACGCGGTATCAAAATCTGGCGTGTTGAGATCGTCAAAGAACAGCCCGCCAATGCCGCGCTGCTCATCGCGGTGCTTCAGATAAAAATAGTCATCGCACCATTTTTTAAATTTCGGGTAGATGTCGTCCCCAAACGGCTGACAGAGATCGCGTGCGGTGGTGTGCCAGTGCACGGCATCTTCTTCAAACCCGTAGTAGGGCGTTAAGTCAAAACCGCCGCCAAACCACCAGACCGGATCGGCCCCGGGTTTTTCAGCAATGAAAAAGCGCACGTTGGCATGGCTGGTCGGCACATACGGGTTGTGCGGATGAACCACCAGCGATACGCCCATTGCTTCGAAGCTGCGGCCTGCCAGTTCTGGTCGATGGGCCGTGGCGGAAGCGGGCATCGCGTCTCCGTGGACGTGGGAAAAATTGACGCCAGCCTGCTCAAAGATGCCGCCGTTACGCAACACGCGGCTGCGTCCGCCGCCACCGGCTTCGCGTTGCCAGCTATCTTCCTGAAATTCACCGCCATCTGCGGCGGCCAGTTTCTGGCAAATCTCATCCTGCAGCTGCAGCAGGAATGTTTTTACCAGCTGTGCATTGGGTTTCATCAACGTTTCCTGGAGTGCGCTTTCTGGTTATCGAACCAGTTGAAGTAACTGATTATGCCTGAGGCGATGGCGTTGGCGATCTTCTGGCGAAACGCGGTGGTGCCGAGCAGGCGCTCTTCCTCCGGGTTGGTGATGAACGACGTCTCCACCAGCACGGACGGAATTGACGGCGACTTAAGCACCACGAACGCCGCCTGTTCGGTGCTCCTGCTGTGCAGGCGATGCACCGGTTTAATCTTCTTCAGAATATGCGAGCCGAGCGTCAGGCTGTTTTTGATGGTGTCCGTCTGAACGAGGTCAAACAGCACCTGCTGTAACAGATGGTCTTTGTCGGTGGCTTTTTTCCCCGCAACCTCATCCGCCCGGTTTTCACGATCGGAGAGATATTTCGCCATGGCGCTACTCGCCCCACGGTTGGAGAGGGCGAACACCGAAGCCCCCGCCGCCGACGGGTTGGTAAAACCGTCCGCGTGAATCGACATAAACAGATCGGCACCGTGCTGGTGGGCGATCTCTACGCGGTCGTACAGCGGAATAAACGTGTCGCCAGAACGCGTCAGGCGGGCGTCAATGCCATTGCTGCGTAAAATTGCGCGCACATTTTTTGCAATCGCTAACACGACATGCTTTTCTTTCGCACCGTTTTTACCAATAGCGCCGGTATCAATTCCGCCGTGACCGGGGTCCAGCATGACCAGACGCTTCGCGCCCGGTTTTTTCGATTTCGGTTTACTGTGTCCGTTACTGGTTTTGAGCGTGCTCTCTTCTTTAGCCTGAGCCTGCTGTGCGATGCCCGTTAACGTTAAGGCCGCCAGCCCCGCTTTGAGAACCTGACGACGCGATGTGAGTGCTTTTAATGGTTTGAATGTGCTCATGCGGCCTGAATTGTAAAAATTGGGGTCCTGGTGTTATATCGTATCGTGATTAGCGTTACGACAGTCCTTATTGAGAATTGTTTTACTTTTCATTTCAATACGTGACAAAGTGACATTATGCCAAATTTTGGCGAGTTTTTCCCCGGTTATTGGCTAAACGCGATGTTCACGCCATAATCACTGTTTTTAAACCCGAAAAGGCGGTTAATACCATGGAGATACGCGTTTTTCGCCAGGAAGATTTCGAAGAGGTGATCACCCTTTGGGAGCGCTGCGATCTGCTGCGTCCGTGGAACGATCCAGAAATGGATATTGAACGTAAGCTGAATCACGACGTCAGTCTGTTTCTGGTGGCAGAAGTCAACGGCGAGGTGGTGGGAACAGTGATGGGCGGGTACGACGGCCATCGCGGCTCGGCCTATTATCTGGGCGTGCACCCGGAATTTCGTGCGCGCGGCATCGCCAATGCGCTGCTCAATCGACTGGAAAAGAAACTCATTGCCCGCGGCTGCCCGAAGATTCAGATCATGGTGCGGGAAGATAACGACGTGGTGCTGGGCATGTATGAACGCCTGGGTTATGAACACGCGGACGTACTGAGCTTAGGTAAGCGCCTGATAGAAGATGAAGAGTACTGAGATCCATCCGGCAGATTATGATGCGCAAGGGCGTGTCAGGCTGCCCTTTTTGTTCTGGTGCGTTTTGCTGCTGCAGGCCCGTACCTGGGTGCTGTTTGTGATGGCCGCCGCGTCGCGCGGGCAGGGCGATACGCTTCTGACGCTCTTTTATCCCGATCACGATGCCTTCTGGCTCGGCTTGCTGCCGGGCGTGCCGGCGGTGGTGGCGTTTTTATGCAGCGGGCGACGGCATACGATCCCGCGCCTGTGGGGTGCGCTTCGCTGGCTGCTGATCCTCGCTCAGCTTGCGCTGCTCGTCTGGCAACCGGTGCTCTGGTGGGGCGGTGAACCGCTTACGGGGATCGGTATTGCGCTGCTCGTAGCGGATATCGTGGCGCTGCTGTGGCTGCTGACGAATCCCCGCCTTCGCGCCTGTTTTACGCATCAGGAAGATTAACCTGGCACTTTTTGCCGATACCGCACTCCAACAAGCGTTGATTTAACTCGTAAGGACGTTTCAATGAAATCGCTGCGTTTACTTTTATGCGCTCTCCCGCTGGCGTTAACCGGCTGTTCAACGCTCTCATCAATTAACTGGTCTGCGGCCTATCCGTGGAACTGGTTTGGCTCTTCAACGGAAGTGACCGAGCAGGGCGTGGGGAAAATTACCGCCGCGACGGCGCTGGATCAGGACGCTCTTCAGGATGCACTGGGTGGCGGTTATCGCCTGCGCAGCGGCATGAAAACAGAAAACGGCAATATCGTGCGTTATTTCGAAGCGCTGAAGGGTGACACGCTGGCGCTGGTGATTAACGGTGATAAAGGCACGGTAAACCGCATTGCTGTGATGGACGACGACATCCCAACCGAAAGCGGTGTGAAAGTGGGAACCCCGTTTAGCGAACTCTATAAGCAGGCCTTCGGCAACTGCACCAGCGCCCCGTCTGACGACGGCGTGGCGGTGGAATGTAAAGCGCAGGGCAGCCAGCACATCAGCTATCTCTTCACCGGTACCTGGAGTGGTCCGGAAGGTTTAATGCCGTCTGACGACACGCTGAAAAGCTGGAAAGTGAGCAAAATTATCTGGAAGCAGTAATTTGCGCCTGGACAAACCGTCTCGCTGAAATGCGGGTATAATAGCCGCCATCAATGCCACGCTGACGTGGCATCTTTATTTCAGGAGGAGCGATGTCTCAGGTTCAGAGTGGCATTTTGCCAGAACATTGCCGCGCGGCGATTTGGATTGAAGCCAATGTTAAAGGGGATGTGGATGCCCTGCGTGCGGCCAGTAAAGCGTTCGTTGATAAGCTGGCCACCTTCCAGGCCAAATTCCCGGACGCCCATCTGGGCGCGGTCGTTGCCTTTGGTCATAACGTCTGGCGTCAACTGAGCGGTGGCGAAGGTGCCGAAGAGCTGAAGGATTTTATCCCTTACGGTAAAGGCCTGGCACCCGCAACGCAGTTCGACGTGCTGATCCACATTCTCTCGCTGCGTCATGATGTGAACTTCTCCGTTGCCCAGGCGGCGGTTGCGGCTTTTGGTGACAGCATTGACGTTCAGGAAGAGATCCACGGTTTCCGTTGGGTGGAAGAACGCGACCTGAGCGGCTTCGTTGACGGAACTGAAAACCCGGCGGGTGAAGAGACGCGTCGTGAAGTGGCAGTGATCAAAGACGGCGTCGACGCGGGCGGCAGCTATGTGTTCGTCCAGCGCTGGGAGCACAACCTCAAGCAGCTGAACCGTATGAGCGTGCATGACCAGGAGATGATGATTGGCCGTACGAAAGAGGCCAACGAAGAGATCGACGGCGATGCCCGTCCTATCACCTCTCACCTGAGCCGCGTTGACCTCAAGGAAGACGGGAAAGGTCTGAAGATTGTTCGCCAGAGCCTGCCATACGGCACAGCAAGCGGTACCCACGGTCTTTACTTCTGTGCGTACTGCGCGCGCCTGCATAACATCGAACAGCAGCTGCTGAGCATGTTTGGCGATACCGACGGCAAGCGTGACGCCATGCTGCGCTTCACCAAACCGGTGACCGGCGGCTACTACTTCGCCCCGTCCGTCGAGCGTCTGCTGGCGCTGTAAGTGCTTTCCACCCTCTCCCGCACGGAGAGGGCTGGGGTGCGGACCACAACGGGCTGCACCCTTATTCTCTTTTCTGCTTGTAAATCACCAAACGGTATATAAAACCGTTACTCCTTTCGTCCTCGTTATAAATATTATGACTATAAGATAGTCATCACATTTATAAGGGTGCGCAATGGCCGTTACTGTACTGAAAAAAGGATCGCTGGCACTGGCAGGTTTGCTGCTGGTGGCACAGGCGCAGGCTACTGAGCTGCTGAACAGTTCGTATGATGTTTCCCGCGAGCTGTTTGCCGCCCTTAACCCACCGTTTGAACAGCAGTGGGCGAAAGACAACAACGGCGACAAGCTGACCATTAAACAGTCACACGCAGGGTCGTCCAAGCAGGCGCTGGCCATTCTCCAGGGGCTGAAAGCGGATGTGGTGACCTATAACCAGGTCACTGACGTGCAGATCCTGCACGACAAAGGCAAGCTGATCGCCGCTGACTGGCAGAGTCGTTTGCCGAACAACAGCTCACCGTTCTACTCCACCATGGGTTTCCTGGTGCGTAAGGGCAACCCGAAAAATATCCACGACTGGAATGACCTGGTGCGTTCCGACGTGAAGCTGATTTTCCCGAATCCAAAAACCTCCGGTAACGCGCGCTATACCTATCTGGCAGCGTGGGGCGCGGCGGACAAAGCTGACGGTAACGATAAAGCGAAAACCGAGCAGTTCATGACCCAGTTCCTGAAAAACGTCGAGGTGTTTGATACCGGCGGTCGCGGCGCGACCACGACCTTTGCAGAGCGCGGCCTGGGCGATGTGCTGATCAGCTTTGAGTCGGAAGTGAATAATATCCGCAAACAGTACGAGGCGCAGGGTTTCGAGGTCGTTATCCCGAAAACCAATATCCTCGCCGAGTTCCCGGTAGCGTGGGTAGATAAAAACGTGCAGTCCAACGGCACAGAGAAAGCGGCAAAAGCTTACCTCAACTACCTGTACAGCCCACAGGCGCAGACGATCATTACCGATTACTACTACCGCGTGAATAACCCGGATGTGATGAACAAACTGAAGGATAAATTCCCGCAGACCGAGCTGTTCCGTGTGGAAGACCATTTCGGCTCCTGGCCTGATGTCATGAAAACGCATTTTGCCAGCGGCGGTGAGTTAGACAAATTGCTGGCGGCGGGGCGTAAGTAATGTTTGCAGTCTCTACCAGACGCGTGCTGCCGGGCTTTACCTTAAGCCTCGGGACCAGCCTGCTGTTCGTCTGCCTGATCTTATTGTTGCCGCTCAGCGCGCTGGTAATGCAGCTTGCGCAAATGAGCTGGGCGCAGTACTGGGAAGTGATAACCAACCCGCAGGTCGTCGCAGCCTATAAGGTGACGCTGCTGTCGGCGTTTGTGGCGTCCATTTTTAACGGGGCCTTTGGCCTGCTGATGGCGTGGATCTTAACCCGCTACCGTTTCCCGGGCCGTACGCTGCTCGACGCGTTAATGGACCTGCCGTTTGCGCTGCCGACGGCGGTGGCGGGGTTAACCCTCGCCTCGCTCTTTTCCGTGAACGGGTTTTACGGTGAGTGGCTCGCGAAGCTTGATATCAAAGTGACCTATACCTGGCTCGGTATCGCGGTCGCGATGGCGTTTACCAGCATTCCTTTTGTTGTACGCACCGTGCAGCCAGTGCTCGAAGAGTTAGGTCCTGAATACGAAGAAGCGGCGGAAACGCTGGGTGCCACGCGCTGGCAGAGCTTCCGCAAGGTCGTCCTGCCTGAGCTTTCTCCGGCGCTGCTGGCCGGTATCGCGCTGTCGTTTACCCGTAGCCTCGGTGAGTTCGGCGCGGTTATTTTCATTGCCGGGAACATTGCGTGGAAAACCGAAGTCACCTCGCTGATGATTTTTATCCGCTTGCAGGAGTTTGATTATCCGGCGGCGAGCGCGATTGCCTCGGTCATTCTTGCCGCATCGCTGCTGCTGCTCTACTCAATTAACACTCTGCAAAGTCGCTTTGGTCGACGCGTGGTAGGTCACTGATGGCGGAAGTTACTCAATTGAAGCGATACGATGCTCCCCGTATCAACTGGGGAAAATGGTTTCTGATTGGTACGGGCGTGCTGGTGTCCGCCTTCATTCTCGTCGTGCCGACGATTTATATTTTTGTTCAGGCGTTCAGCAAGGGGTTGATGCCCGCGCTGGAAAACCTGGCGAACCCGGATATGCTGCACGCCATCTGGCTGACCGTCCTGATTGCGCTTATCACGGTGCCGGTCAACCTGGTGTTCGGTACGCTGCTGGCCTGGCTGGTAACGCGCTTTAACTTCCCGGGACGTCAGCTGCTGCTGACCCTGCTGGATATCCCGTTTGCCGTGTCGCCGGTAGTGGCCGGTCTGGTTTATCTGCTCTTCTACGGCTCTAACGGCCCGCTGGGCGGCTGGCTGGATGAGCATAACCTGCAGGTCATGTTTGCCTGGCCGGGCATGGTGCTGGTCACGGTGTTTGTAACCTGTCCGTTTGTGGTGCGCGAACTGGTCCCGGTGATGTTAAGCCAGGGCAGCAATGAAGACGAAGCGGCAATTCTGCTGGGCGCATCCGGCTGGCAGATGTTCCGCCGCGTGACGCTGCCGAATATTCGCTGGGCGCTGCTCTACGGCGTCGTGCTGACCAATGCCCGCGCCATTGGCGAGTTCGGTGCAGTTTCGGTCGTCTCGGGCTCCATCCGCGGCGAAACGCTGTCGTTACCGTTACAAATTGAATTACTGGAACAGGACTACAACACCGTCGGTTCCTTTACTGCCGCAGCGTTACTGACGCTGATGGCGATTTTGACCCTGTTTTTGAAGAGTGTGGTGCAGTGGCGTTTAGAGAACCAGGAAAAACGTCAGCACCAGGAGGGAAATCATGAGCATTGAGATTGCCAATATTAAGAAGTCTTTTGGTCGCACCCAGGTGCTGAATGATATCTCGCTGGATATCCCTTCCGGACAAATGGTGGCACTGCTCGGGCCGTCTGGCTCGGGTAAAACCACGCTGCTGCGCATTATCGCCGGGCTTGAGCATCAGACCAGCGGACATATTCGTTTTCACGGTACCGACGTAAGCCGTTTGCACGCCCGCGACCGTAAAGTGGGCTTTGTGTTCCAGCATTACGCGCTGTTCCGCCATATGACCGTGTTCGATAACATCGCTTTCGGTCTGACCGTCCTGCCTCGCCGCGAGCGTCCGGATGCGGCCACCATCAAAGCGAAAGTGACCAAACTGCTGGAGATGGTACAGCTTGCGCATCTGGCTGACCGCTTCCCGGCGCAGCTTTCCGGCGGCCAGAAGCAGCGCGTCGCGCTGGCGCGGGCCCTGGCCGTTGAGCCGCAAATTCTGCTGCTGGATGAGCCGTTTGGCGCGCTGGATGCGCAGGTGCGTAAAGAGTTACGCCGCTGGCTGCGTCAGCTGCATGAAGAGCTGAAGTTCACCAGCGTCTTCGTCACCCACGATCAGGAAGAGGCGATGGAAGTCGCAGACCGCGTGGTAGTGATGAGCCAGGGGAACATCGAGCAGGTTGATGAGCCAGAGCAGCTCTGGCGTGAACCGGCGACCCGATTTGTCCTCGAGTTTATGGGCGAAGTTAACCGGCTGCAGGGCACCATCCGCGGTGGGCAATTCCACGTGGGTGCACACCGCTGGCCGCTGGGATACACCTCCGCACATCAGGGGCCGGTCGATCTGTTCCTGCGTCCCTGGGAAGTGGACGTCAGCCGCCGGACGAGTCTGGATTCACCGTTGCCGGTGCAGGTGCTGGAAGCTAGCCCTAAAGGGCACTACACCCAATTGGTGGTACAACCGCTGGGCTGGTATACCGAGCCGCTGACGGTGGTGATGCGTGATGACGAGCCGCCGTACCGGGGCGAACGCCTGTTTGTTGGGCTGCAGCATGCCCGTATTTATCATGGCAATGAGCGCATAGAGACGCGCGAGGATATTGCTCTGGCGGAGTCAGCCTGATAGGTTAATGACACGTAGTTTGGCCGGAGGCGCTGCGCTTAGCCGGTCTGGAATATGATCTCCGTATGCCCGGAGCGCTGCGCGCCACCGGGCTTTTTATTGGACAGCGATCTTGAACACATTAGAACACACCATCGGCAACACCCCTCTGGTCAAACTTCAGCGCATGGGGCCGGACAACGGCAGCGAAATCTGGGTCAAACTCGAAGGCAATAACCCTGCCGGTTCGGTGAAGGACCGGGCTGCATTGTCCATGATTGTGCAGGCCGAGAAACGCGGTGAAATTCAGCCCGGCGACGTGCTGATTGAAGCCACCAGCGGTAACACCGGTATTGCGCTGGCAATGATTGCCGCGCTGAAAGGCTATCGCATGACGTTGCTGATGCCCGATAACATGAGCCAGGAGCGCCGTGCGGCGATGCGCGCCTATGGTGCTGAACTGATTCTGGTCTCTAAAGAAGAGGGGATGGAAGGGGCGCGCGACCTGGCGCTAGCCATGGCCGAACGCGGTGAAGGCAAACTGCTCGATCAGTTTAATAACCCGGATAACCCGTACGCTCACTACACCACTACCGGTCCGGAAATCTGGCAGCAGACCAACGGGCGCATCACTCACTTCGTCTCCAGCATGGGCACGACAGGGACCATTACCGGCGTATCCCGTTTTCTGCGCGAGCAGGAAAAGGCGGTAACGATTGTGGGTCTGCAGCCGGAAGAGGGGAGCAGCATACCGGGTATTCGCCGCTGGCCGGCGGAATACATGCCGGGCATTTATAACGCCCAACTGGTGGATCAGGTGCTGGATATTCATCAACGCGAGGCGGAGAATACGATGCGTGAACTGGCCGTGCGTGAAGGTATCTTCTGCGGGGTCAGCTCGGGTGGCGCGGTAGCGGGAGCATTGCGTGTTGCGCAGGCACATCCCGGGGCTGTCGTGGTGGCGATTATCTGCGACCGCGGCGATCGCTATCTTTCTACCGGCGTCTTTGGTGAAGAGAGTTATACGCAGGGGGCGGGGATTTAAGCGTCATGGAGATGATTTTATTCCGGGATAACACCCGGGCGCAGCAAACCGATATTGTCGCGGTACAGTCGCAGGTGGTTTACGGCAGCGTGGGGAACAGCATTGCGGTGCCGAACATTCGTACCCACCGGCTGACCGTCACCGCCGTGCCGACCGTGCTGTTCAGCAACACGCCGCATTACGACACCTTTTACGGTGGCGTGATCCCCGATGAGTGGTTCAGCGGGTATCTTAAGGCGCTGGAAGAGCGCGAGATCCTGCGCGAGCTTAAAGCCGTTACCACGGGCTACATGGGCAGCGCCAGCCAGATAAAATGCCTGGCGCAGTGGCTCACCACGATCAAAGCGCAGCATCCTGACCTGCTGGTGTTGGTTGACCCCGTTATTGGCGATATTGACAGTGGGATGTATGTGAAACCTGATATCCCTGAGGCGTATCGGGAGTACCTGCTGCCACTGGCGCAGGGGATCACGCCTAACGTCTTTGAGCTGGAAGTGTTAAGCGGTAAACCGTGTCGTACGCCTGAAAGTGCCATAGCGGCAGCGCAGGGGTTACTTTCCGACACGCTGAAATGGGTGGCCATTACCAGTGCGCCGGTGGCGGACGATCCGGAGAATATTCACGTGGTGCTGGTTACCCGAGACGGTGTGACCGTCAGTGCGCATCCGCGTGTTGAAACGGACCTGAAAGGCACGGGCGATCTCTTCTGTTCGGAGCTGGTAAGCGGGATCGTTGAGGGCAAAACCGTTGCCGATGCGATTCGCATGGCCGGAGACCGCGTCACAGATGTGATGATTTATACGCAGTCGAAAGGCTACGACGAGCTTATCCTGCCCGCATAAACAAAAATGGCGCCCGAAGGCGCCATTTTTCTGTGCGGCAAGAATTACTTCTTGATGCGGATAACCGGGGTTTCACCCACGGTGACGCTGCCAGACAGTTTGATCAGTTCTTTGATTTCGTCCATGTTGGAGATAACAACCGGCGTCAGGGTAGACTTGGCTTTTTCTTCCAGCAGTGGCAGATCGAATTCAATGACCGGGTCGCCAACTTTAACACGCTGGCCTTCTTCCGCGATACGTTTGAAGCCTTCGCCTTTCAGTTCAACGGTGTCGATACCGAAGTGAACGAACAGTTCGATACCGCTATCAGATTCGATAGAGAACGCATGGTTGGTTTCAAAAATTTTACCGATGGTGCCGTCAACTGGAGCAACCATTTTGTTGCCAGTTGGTTTGATAGCAATGCCATCACCAACGATTTTCTCAGCAAACACTACATCCGGCACGTCTTCGATGTTGACGATCTCGCCGGAGAGCGGAGCAACAATCTCAATAGTTCCGGAGTCTTTCTTATCATCAGAAACCAGAGATTTCAGTTTATCGAACAAACCCATGATCTTCTCCTAAGCAGTAATTTGGGCCGCATCTCGTGGATTAGCAGATTGTTTTTTCTTCAATGAACTTGTTAACCAGCGTCATTAACTCGTCCGTTGTCGGTTGAGCAAGAGCCTGCTCTGCTAACACCTTCGCATCTTCGAAGTTCGTGTTACGGATAATCTTCTTAATGCGCGGGATGGAAATGGCGCTCATAGAGAATTCGTCCAGACCCATACCCAGCAACAGAAGTGTAGCACGTTCGTCGCCTGCAAGCTCACCACACATGCCAGTCCATTTACCTTCTGCATGAGAAGCATCAATAACTTGCTTGATCAAGTTCAGTACGGACGGTGACATTGGCTGGTAGAGATGTGAAATCATATCATTACCACGGTCAACTGCCAGGGTGTACTGCGTTAAATCATTGGTACCGATACTAAAGAAATCAACTTCTTTGGCTAAATGACGCGCAATGGTCGCCGCCGCAGGTGTTTCCACCATCACGCCGATCTCAATTGACTCGTCAAATGCTTTACCTTCGTCGCGCAGTTCCTGTTTGTAGATTTCGATCTCTTTCTTCAGTGCACGCACTTCTTCAACAGAGATGATCATCGGGAACATGATGCGCAGTTTACCGAAAGCAGACGCACGCAGGATAGCGCGAACCTGATCGCGCAGGATCTCTTTACGATCCATCGCGATACGAATCGCACGCCAGCCCAGGAACGGGTTCTCTTCTTTCGGGAAGTTCATGTACGGCAGCTCTTTGTCGCCACCGATATCCATGGTACGGACGATAACCGCCTGAGAGCCACACGCTTCAGCCACAGCTTTGTACGCAGCAAACTGTTCTTCTTCAGTTGGCAGCGCGTCACGGTCCATGAACAGGAATTCAGTACGATAGAGACCCACACCTTCCGCGCCGTTGCGCTCAGCGCCATCGACGTCACGTACGGTACCGATGTTTGCGCACACTTCAACCTGATGACCGTCCAGAGTGATGGCTGGCAGGTCTTTCAGCTTAGCGAGTTCCGCTTTTTCAGTCGCAACTTGCTCCTGAACCGCGCGCAGTTTTTCGATCTCTTCGTTAGTTGGGTTGACGTAAACCACGTTGTTTACGGCATCCAGAATCAGATAATCGTCGTTTTTAACCTGAGAGGTGACGCTACCGGTACCCACAATGGCAGGCAGTTCCAGAGAACGCGCCATGATAGAGGTGTGGGAGGTACGGCCGCCCGCGTCAGTGATGAAACCGAGGACCTTTTTCAGGTTCAACTGTGCGGTTTCAGACGGGGTCAGATCGGCGGCAACCAGGATGACTTCATCCTGAATAGCGCTCAGGTCGATAATGGCCAGACCCAGGATGTTGCGCAGCAGGCGCTTACCGATGTCACGTACGTCAGCCGCACGTTCTTTCAGGTATTCATCATCCAGTTCTTCCAGGGCAGTTGCCTGACCTTCGATAACTTCATGCGCAGCAGCGTCTGCCGTCATGCTTTTATCTTTAATCAGGGCTATGATTTCCTGCTCCAGCTCCTCATCTTCGAGCAGCATGATGTGCCCTTCGAAGATGGCTTCTTTTTCTTCACCGAAAGTTTCGCCAGCTTTAGTCTTGATTGCTTCCAGTTGCGCAGATGCCTTGGCACGACCGCTCAGAAAACGTTCAACTTCCTGATCAACCTTGTCGGCAGAAATTTTTTTCCGGTCGATGACGATCTCGTCTTCTTTCAGCAGCAGTGCTTTGCCGAAAGCGATACCCGGGGATGCTAAAATGCCTGAAATCATAACCCTACCTTACTTGTGACTGATATTTAAAAGAACCCGGAAACTTACTCGAGCTCAGCCATCAGTTTTACCAGATGCTCAACTGCTTTCTGCTCGTCTTCACCTTCAGCAGAGATGGTGACAACGGTACCCTGAGTCAGACCCAGAGTCTGCAGTTTGAACAGGCTTTTTGCGCTGGCGCTTTTGCCGTTGGAAGTCACAGTGATTTCAGAAGTGAAGCCTTTCGCTTCTTTAACAAACTGAGCAGCAGGGCGGGTGTGCAGACCGTTCGGAGCGGTAATGGTAACTTCTTGCTGGAACATTGTATTTCCCCAACTTATAGGTTTAGTGTTGTGGAACTAAAGTCTAGCCTGGCGACTTAACTTTAGCCTGTATTGTTAGCGCTGACGTTTCGATCGTCATTAAACATTATGCAGCGAAAGCAAGACTTGAACCAAATCATAAAATCGATTCAGCAAGGCTATTTCGTTCACTGATTAATTTCACGCATCAAAATAATTGCTGGTTTAAATACCAGACCCAACGGGGTGAATCAATGCCAGGAGGGGTAAAACTTTGAAGCAGGCCACAAAAAAGCACCCAAAAAGGTGCTTTTTTACGCGTTATTAACATGCTGGCATTACTGTTGCAGTTCTTTTTCAGTGAACAGATCGGCAAACAGTGCGGTGCTCAAGTAACGCTCACCCGATGAAGGCAGGATAACCACAATATTCTTATTGGTAAAGGCCTCATCTTCCTGAAGTTTGAGCGCTGCCGCAACAGCAGCACCGGAAGAGATGCCCGCCAGAATACCTTCCTCGTCCATCAGACGACGTGCGGTAGAGATAGCTTCTTCGTTGGTGATGGTCACCACTTTATCAATAAGCTTCAGATCCAGGTTGCCCGGAATGAAGCCGGCACCGATACCCTGAATTTTATGTGGGCCGGGTTTAATCTCTTCGCCCGCCAGCGCCTGGGTGATCACCGGCGAGTCGGTTGGTTCCACGGCAACGGTAATCAGGTCTTTTTTACCTTTTGTGCCTTTTATATAGCGCGACACGCCAGTCAGGGTTCCGCCGGTGCCTACACCGGAGATAAATACATCAACCTGACCGTCGGTATCTTCCCAAATTTCCGGGCCGGTGGTCTTTTCGTGAATTTCCGGGTTCGCCGGGTTGCTGAACTGCTGCAGCAGCAGATATTTCGCCGGATCGCTGGCAACAATCTCTTCTGCTTTCTGAATCGCACCCTTCATGCCTTTGGCACCTTCGGTCAGCACCAGGTTCGCGCCCAGCGCTTTCAGCAGTTTGCGACGTTCGATGCTCATGGTTTCAGGCATGGTCAGCGTCAGTTTATAACCGCGTGCCGCCGCAACATAGGCCAGTGCGATACCGGTGTTACCGCTGGTCGGTTCAACCAGCTCAACGCCTGGCTTCAGCACGCCACGTTTTTCAGCATCCCAAATCATATTTGCACCGATACGGCACTTCACGCTGAAGCTCGGGTTACGTGATTCGACCTTCGCCAGAATGCGTCCATTACCGATACGGTTCAGTCGAACCAGGGGCGTATGACCGATAGTCAGCGAGTTGTCTTCATAAATCTTACTCATGGCCTGTCCTTAACTGTATGAAATTGGGATACCGTCCCAGCATACCTGTTGAACAGGTAGGGGGAAGTAAGGAATTCGCATATCTATATACTGCAAGGAAATAATGGGGATCAGTATGGAATAAGGGGCGGCATAAGCCACCCCCTTTTTACACATTTTTGCATTACTTCCATAACGCGTGCTTAGCACGGTAGCAGTCAACCCACATCGCCGTTGCGCCGCAAACGGCGACCGGCATGATGAACAGGTTGAGCACCGGGATCATGGTGAACAGACTGGTCAGCGCCCCGAACTGCATATTCGCGACTTTTTGCGTGCGCAGGGCGCTGCGCATCGTTTTGAACGGCACCTTGTGGTTATCGAACGGATAATCGCAGTACTGGATTGCCAGCATCCAGGCGCTGAACAGGAACCACAGCACCGGGGCCACCGTCTGACCGACGCCAGGGACAAAATAAAGGATAAGCAGCACAATGGCGCGGGGAAGATACCAGGCAAACTTCTGCCATTCGCGCTTCATGATGCGTGGGATATCTTTCATGATCCCCAGCATACCCGTATCCGGCGGCGTTGCGCCGGTAAGACGTGCTTCCAGCTGTTCTGCCAGCAGGCCGTTAAACGGCGCAGCTATCCAGTTTGCAATCGTCGAGAAGAAGTAGCCGAACACCAGGAGCACGGAGATAACCGCTACCGGCCAGAGCAGGTAGTTCAGCCACTGCAGCCAGTCCGGCACATGGCTCATCAGCGAAGGGATCCAGCTCTCCAGTCTGGTGAACAGCCACCAGAACGCGCCGCCCATCAGGATAATGTTAATCAGCAACGGCAGAATGACGTAGCGACGAATCCCCGGCAGTGAGACCAGTTTCCAGCCCTGAGAAAAATACCAGACGCCGCTGCGCGGGGGAGAAGATGATGTTGAAACCATAACCAGGCTGTACTCCTTTTTTCACAACCAGTGGAATTGCCCGCCTATATTATCCACTTACGGACCAATGACCAGTTCGGAAATGTTCGAAAAAACAGCAAAAAGCACGATTTAGTTCATCTTTATGCTGTGAATGCTCTGCACACACTTGCACTTGACGTAAACGGCAAATACTCTTAGTGAGTAAATGTTTGCCGTGGTGGCAAGGTGTTAGAACAACAGAGAATATAATGATGCAGGATTTGCGTCTGATATTAATCATTGTTGGCGCGATCGCCATAATCGCTTTACTGGTACATGGTTTCTGGACCAGCCGTAAAGAGCGTTCCTCTATGTTTCGCGATCGCCCACTGAAGCGCATGAAGTCCAGTCGTGATGACGATGACAGTGAAAATGACATCGACGGAAGCGACGACGACGGCGTGGGTGAAGTTCGTGTTCATCGGGTCAATACTGCGCCCGGCGCGGCTCATGGGGAGCATGAAGCCCCTCGTCAGCCTCCGCAGCACCAGTATCAACCGCCGTATGCTTCTGCACAGCCGCGCCAGCAGGCGCCGCAGCCTGGAGAAGAGCCGGTGCGTCAGCCGCCGCAACAGCCTGTCCTTCAGCAGCCTGCTGCGCCACAGCCGGTTCAGCAACAGCCTGTGCAGCAACCCGCGCCACAACAGCCTGCACAGCCGGTACACCAACCGCAGCAGCCTGTTCACGTGCAGCCTGCACCTCAGCCTGCGTCGGCCCCGCTCGTTGAACCAGAGCCCGTGGTTGAGCCAGAACCGGTTGTTGAAAAACCGCAGCGTAAAGAAGCGGTCATCATCATGAACGTGGCTGCGCATCATGGCACCCACCTGAATGGCGATGTCCTGCTTAACAGCATTCAACAGGCAGGTTTCAAGTTTGGCGACATGAATATTTTCCATCGTCACCTGAGTCCTGACGGTAGCGGTCCGGCGCTGTTTAGCCTGGCCAATATGGTCAACCCTGGCACCTTTGACCCGGAAATGACCGGTGATTTCGTGACGCCGGGTGTCACGATCTTCATGCAGGTGCCGTCCTACGGTGATGAACTGCAAAACTTTAAGCTGATGCTGCAGTCCGCACAGCACATTGCTGACGAAGTCGGTGGTGTGGTGCTCGACGATCAGCGTCGTATGATGACGCCGCAGAAACTGCGCGAGTATCAGGACCGCATCCGCGAAGTTAAGGAAGCCAACGCGTAATCATCGCGTTTACATCGACTCCTCCTCAACCCCCGCATGTCGGGGGTTTTTTCTCATTGATGGTGTGATATGGACTCAATCGAACAACAACTCACTGAACTGCGAACCACGCTTCGCCATCATGAATACCTCTATCATGTTATGGACGCGCCGGAAGTGCCGGATGCGGAGTATGACCGTCTGATGCGCGAGCTGCGCGAACTAGAGGCGCAGCACCCGGAATTGATTACGCCCGACTCACCCACGCAGCGCGTGGGTGCGGAGCCGCTGGGTGCTTTCAGTCAGGTACGTCATGAAGTGCCAATGTTGTCTCTGGACAACGTCTTTGATGAAGAGAGCTTCCTCGCGTTTAACAAGCGCGTGCAGGATCGCCTCAAAAGCAGCGACTCCCTGACCTGGTGCTGCGAGTTGAAGCTGGATGGTCTGGCGGTCAGCCTTCTCTATGAAAACGGTGTGCTGGTGCGTGCCGCGACGCGGGGTGATGGTACGACGGGTGAAGACATTACCACCAACGTACGCACCATCCGTGCGATCCCGCTGAAGCTGCAAGGGGATAATATTCCAGCCCGACTGGAAGTGCGCGGTGAGGTATTCCTCCCGCAGGCGGGCTTTGAGAAAATCAACGAAGAGGCGCGCCGTACCGGCGGGAAAGTGTTTGCTAACCCGCGTAATGCGGCGGCAGGCTCCCTGCGCCAGCTTGATCCCCGTATCACTGCGAAGCGACCGCTTACTTTCTTCTGCTATGGCGTCGGGATTCTGGAAGGCGGTGAACTGCCGGATACCCATCTTGGACGTTTATTGCAGTTTAAAGCGTGGGGCCTGCCGGTGAGTAACCGCGTTCAGCTGTGCGACTCCCCGGAAGCCGTGCTGGCGTTCTACCACAAAGTGGAAGAAGACCGCCCGACGCTTGGTTTTGATATTGATGGCGTGGTTATCAAGGTTAACTCACTTGCGCTGCAGGAGCAGTTAGGCTTTGTGGCGCGCGCGCCACGCTGGGCTGTGGCGTTTAAATTCCCGGCGCAGGAGCAGATGACCTTTGTCCGTGACGTGGAGTTCCAGGTGGGCCGTACGGGCGCGATTACCCCGGTTGCCCGTCTGGAGCCGGTGCAGGTTGCCGGCGTGCTGGTGAGTAACGCCACGCTGCATAACGCCGATGAAATTGAACGTCTCGGCCTGCGCATTGGTGACAAAGTGGTGATTCGTCGCGCGGGCGATGTTATCCCGCAGGTGGTGAACGTGGTTGAGTCAGAGCGTCCTGACGATACGCGCGCCATCGTGTTCCCGACGCATTGCCCGGTATGCGGATCTGACGTTGAGCGCGTTGAAGGTGAAGCGGTGGCTCGCTGTACGGGTGGCTTAATCTGCGGGGCACAACGTAAAGAGTCACTGAAGCACTTCGTTTCCCGTCGGGCGATGGACGTCGACGGAATGGGCGACAAAATTATCGATCAGCTGGTAGAGAAAGAATATGTTCATACGCCTGCAGATCTCTTCAAACTGACCGCGGGTAAACTCACGGGTCTTGATCGCATGGGACCGAAGTCGGCCCAGAATGTGGTTAATGCCCTGGATGCTGCCAAAGAGACGACTTTTGCCCGATTCCTTTATGCGCTCGGTATTCGCGAAGTGGGCGAAGCCACGGCGGCGGGGCTGGCGGCGTATTTCGGTACGCTGGAAGCTCTGGAAAAAGCGAGTATTGACGAACTGCAGAGAGTCCCGGACGTGGGGATTGTCGTCGCGACGCATGTCTTTAACTTCTTTGCCGAAGAGAGCAACCGCGAGGTGATCGGCAAGCTGCTGGAAGAGGGCATCAGATGGCCGGCTCCGGTCGTGGTCAACGCTGACGAGATCGACAGCCCGTTTGCCGGCAAAACGGTCGTGCTGACCGGCAGCCTGAGCCAGCTTTCACGTGATGATGCTAAAGCGCGACTGGTTGCGCTGGGCGCAAAAGTGGCTGGCAGCGTGTCGAAGAAAACCGACCTGGTTATTGCCGGGGAAGCCGCCGGTTCGAAGCTTGCTAAAGCTCAGGAGCTGGGCATTGAGGTTATCGACGAAGCGGAAATGATGCGCCTGTTAGGAGAGTAACGTGGAGAAAGAGCAGCTCGTTGAGATCGCCAACACGGAGATGCCATTCGGTAAATATAAGGGCCGCAGGCTGATTGATTTACCGGAAGATTATTTGCTGTGGTTTGCCCGCAAAGATGGGTTCCCGGCCGGACGACTGGGTGAGCTGATGGCTATCACGTTACTGATTAAAACCGAGGGGCTGACGCAGTTGGTTCAGCCCCTGAAACGTCCTTAAGCTTTCGCGGCGCGGGTCTCTTCCTGCGCCTGTTTTTCCGTCTGGCGTTTGTAACGACGCGCCAGCACCGCGCAGACCATCAGCTGGATCTGATGGAAAATCATCAGTGGCAGTACCATCATCCCTATCATTGAGGTCGGGAAGAGAATGTTTGCCATAGGAATGCCGTTCGCCAGGCTCTTCTTCGAGCCACAGAAGACAATGGTAATTTCATCGGCTTTGTTGAAGCCGCACTTGCGGGCCACAAAGACGTTTACGCCAATCACAATCGCCAGCAGAACAAGGCTGACCACCACGATAAACAGCAGCGAGCCTGCGCCCACCTTATGCCAGATGCCATTCACAACCGCTTCACTGAAGGCTGAATAGACCACCAGCAGAATCGATGACTGGTCGGTTTTTGAGATCCATTTTTTGTGCTTTGCAACAAACGCGCCCGTCCACGGACGAGAGAGATGACCCAGCACAAACGGTAACAGCAGCTGCAGACAGATTTTACCTACCTGTTCCAGGTTACCTTCCGCGCCGTGCATGTTCATCAGCAGACCCACCAGCAGCGGCGAAACGAAAATCCCTAACAGGCTGGATGCCGACGCTGAACAGACTGCGGCTGCGACGTTACCGCCCGCCAGAGAGGTAAACGCGATAGCGGACTGCACGGTGGCCGGCAGAATGCACAGATACAGGAAGCCGGTATAAAGGGCCGGGTCGACATTCACCGGCGCCCACCATGCGAACAGTACGCCGAGTATAGGGAAGAGGATGAACGTGCTGCACATCACCCACAGGTGCAGTCGCCAGTGGCTCCCCCCCGCAATAATGGCTTCGCGTGAGAGCTTTGCGCCGTGCATAAAGAACAACAGCGCGATGGCCGCGGTCGTCAGTCCTTCAAAAAAAGGAACGAACCCGCCCCGCGCAGGGAAGAAGGAGGCCAGTAATACCGTGACAACCAGAGTAAGCGTAAACGGATCAAGAATACGAAATAGTTTCATAATGACTCCTGAAAACAGATATCGCTATTGTGCTTTTTTCTGTTTGAGAAATAAAATTGATTTATTGCATTCATTCATGAATTAAACAGATGAATTATTCCTTACGCCAGCTTCGCATCTTCGTCACCGTAGCCCATGCCCGCAGCTTCAGCCGGGCAGGGGAGATCATCGGCCTGAGCCAGTCCGCGGTAAGCCACAGCGTGAAAGAGCTGGAGAGCCAGACGGGTGTCCGGCTGCTTGATCGCACCACGCGTGAAGTCGTGCTCACGGAAGCCGGACAGCAGTTGGCTCAGCGCCTTGAACGGCTGCTGGACGAACTCAACAGTACGCTCAGAGATGTAGGTCGACTGGGACAGCAGCTGTCGGGTACCGTGCGGGTTGCGGCCAGCCAGACGATATCCGCGCACCTTATCCCGCAGTGTATTGCAGAGGGTAATCATCGCTATCCGGATATCGATTTTGTTTTGCATGACAGGCCGCAGCAGTGGGTGCTGGAGAGCATCCGTCAGGGTGATGTGGATTTTGGTATTGTTATCGATCCCGGTCAGGTGAGTGACCTGGAGTGTGAAATTGTGCTGTCTGAGCCATTTCTGTTGCTTTGCCGGGACGACGATCCGCTAGCCGCGCAGCCGTCTGTTCACTGGCAGGCGCTGCAGGGAGCGAACCTGGTATTACAGGATTATGCCTCAGGCAGCCGTCCGCTGATTGATTCTGCGCTGGTGACGCAGGGCGTTAAGGCGACCATTGTGCAGGAGATTGGACACCCGGCAACGCTGTTTCCCATGGTGGAGGCCGGCATAGGGATCAGTGTATTACCCGCCCTGGCGCTCCCTTTGCCGCAGGGAAGCCGTCTGGTCGTGAAGCGACTGACGCCTGCTATTGAGCGAAAACTGATGCTGGTACGGCGAAAAAACCGTTCACTCTCCGGGGCTGCGCAGGCTATCTGGGAAGTGGTGCGTATCCAGGCGCAACGATTAACCGAGGCCCGTATACGCGATCCACTGTTTAACTCAACAGAGCGTTAGACGTAGATGTCTATTTGATGATTGTCTGATGCGTTCTTCGGGTCTTCCACGTTGACCAGACTTTGCTCTTGTTTCTTCTGAGCTTCTTCCGCCTGCTGGCGCTGCAGCTGTGCGAGCTGTGCCTGCAGCACTTTGATTTGCACCTGGATAAGCTCTTGCTGTTTCTTCTTCTCTTCCGCACTGCCGGAACCGTTCGCAACCTCTTTTAACTGTTGAGTCAGCTTGGTTATCTTGTCAGTGATACGGCTGATCTGGGCAGCGATATCGTTGCCGCCGGAAGAACGACTCCCGCCACCGCTGGTTTGAATGGGCTGGGTTGTAGCCTGAATGGTCGTCATACTTTTTCCTCTCGCTGTAAAACAGAGGTATCGGCGCCAACGCAATTAGCTTGAGCAAAACTGCCATATCTGCCAGGGAAAGGTATTGATACCAAATCAGTATTGATGGTGCAGAGAAAGTGTATTGGAGGTAACCCGCAGGCTCCAGATATAAGACTAAGGTCATGCGATCGGTGATATCGCGATCTTAATTCTCAAGGAGCTTTTATGACCCTCTCGAATAATCCCTGGTTCTCTGCCGACATCATTCGTGCCGCTAAACCTGATTTCACTCCGCGGGTTGCGTTTATTCTCGGCTCAGGTCTTGGTGCGCTCGCCGAGCAGATTGTTGATGCTGTGGTACTGAGCTATGAAAAACTGCCGGGCTTCCCGGTGAGCACCGTTCACGGTCACGCCGGTGAGCTGGTGTTGGGGCATCTTGCCGGTGTTCCGGTCGCCTGTATGAAAGGGCGCGGTCACTTCTATGAGGGCCGCGGCATCGCCGTCATGACCGATGCAATCCGCACCTTCAAACTGCTGGGCTGCGAACTGCTGTTCAGTACCAATGCCGCCGGTTCATTACGTCCGGAGGTTGAACCGGGAAGCCTGGTTGCCCTCAGCGACCACATCAACACCCTGCCGGGTACCCCGATGGTCGGGCTGAACGATGACCGTTTTGGCGACCGTTTTTTCTCGCTGGCCAATGCTTATGATGCAGATTGCCGTGCCCTGCTGCAGACCGTGGCGAGCGAGAAGGGCTTTCCATTGCATGAAGGGGTGTTTGTCTCTTATCCAGGCCCTAACTTCGAAACCGCGGCTGAGATCCGCATGATGCAGATCATCGGCGGAGATGTGGTGGGAATGTCAGTGGTGCCGGAAGTGATCTCGGCGCGCCACTGTGGCCTGAAGGTGGTCGCCGTTTCGGCCATAACCAACCTTGCTGAAGGTTTGAGCGATGTAAAACTGTCGCATGAACAAACGCTTGCCGCCGCCGAACTCTCTCGCCAGAACTTCATCGATCTTATCTGCGGTTTTCTGCGCCAGCTTGCCTGAGCGAAACAACATCGTGGCCCGTGAGGGCCACTCTGCCATAAGGAATCGGGTATGAACATCACGACGCGCTTAAAGATGATGTCCTTTATGCAATATTTTATCTGGGGAAGCTGGCTCGTTACTCTCGGCGCTTACATGATTAACACCCTGGGTTTTTCCGGCTCTGACGTGGGGATGGTCTACAGCTCGAAGGGGCTTGCCGCGATCGTGATGCCCTCGCTGGTGGGCATTATTGCCGATAAGTGGCTGCGGGCAGATCGTGCATATGTGATTTGCCATCTCGTCTGTGCCGTTGCGCTTTGCTATGCCGCGCAGGTCAATGAACCGGGGCTGATGTTCTGGGTCATGCTGGTTAATGCCATGGCCTTTATGCCAACCATTGCGCTTTCGAATACCATTTCCTACTCCTGTCTTGAGCAGGCAGGGCTGGACACGGTGACCCATTTTCCAACGGTGCGGGTCTATGGCACGGTAGGCTTCATTGTGGCGATGTGGGCCATAAGCCTGATGGGTGCAGAGTTAACCAACATTCAACTCTACATTGCTGCTGCCGCATCGCTGGTACTGGCGCTCTATTCACTGACGTTACCGGCCATTCCGGTGGTGAAGAATAAAACCTCATCGTCGCTGACAAGCAAACTTGGCCTGAATGCGTTCGTCCTGTTTAAACAGCCCCGAATGGCGGTGTTCTTTTTGTTTGCGATGCTGCTGGGCGCCGTGCTGCAAATCACCAATACTTTCGGTAGCCCCTTTCTGCATGATTTTGCGCGTAATCCGGCGTATGCGGAAAGCTTTATCGTTAAATATCCTTCTATTTTGCTCTCCGTCTCGCAGATGTCAGAGGTGCTGTTCATCCTGACCATTCCTTTCTTCCTCCGACGTTTTGGCATAAAAACCGTGATGCTGATGAGCATGGTGGCCTGGATGCTGCGGTTTGGACTCTTTGCGTATGGCGATCCTTCCGCGACAGGCGTCGGGCTGTTGATGCTGTCAATGCTGGTCTATGGTTGCGCGTTCGACTTCTTCAACATCTCCGGCTCGGTGTTTGTCGAACAGGAGGTAAGCGCTGATATCCGCGCCAGCGCGCAAGGGCTGTTTATGACGACCGTTAACGGTATCGGTGCTTATTTCGGATCGGTATTGAGCGGCGCGGCGGTAGATTATTTCTCCGTGGATGGGGTGAAAGACTGGCAGACCATCTGGCTGGTATTTGCGGCGTATGCGTTGGTGCTCGCCGTAGTGTTTTATTTCAGCTTTAACTATCGCCACACCAGTAAAAACAGCGAGTTGCGCACAGTTGCGCATTAAAGTTTTCCCGGCAGGCGGTGAAAGGCTTTAAGGTGGGAGCATAAGTGTTATCGCCAGGATATGTGTTGATGGAACGCGTCTACCGAACCGACCTCAAGCTGCTGCGCTATTTTCTGGCCGTCGCTGAGGAACTTCATTTTGGACGGGCTGCGGCCCGTCTCAATATGTCGCAGCCGCCGTTGAGCCTGCATATAAAAGAGCTGGAAAGTCAGCTCGGTACCTTACTGTTTATTCGCCACTCACGAAGCGTCGCCTTGACCCATGCGGGTAAAGTATTGATGGAAGAGTCCCGTCGACTGCTTGCCAGCGCAAACCAGGCACTGGCGCGGGTCGAACAAATTGGACGGGGTGAGGCGGGGCGGATTGCGCTGGGCATTGTCGGTACCGCCATGTGGAGCGAAGTGCGCACGGTCATGCGCACATTTTTGAAAGAGCATCCGAACGTTGATGTCGTCTTTCGCGAAAAGTCGCCGGTAATGCAAATGGCGCTGCTGGAGCGTCGGGAGCTGGATGTCGGGATCTGGCGAATGGCAACCGAGCCCACCGCAGGATTTACCAGTATCCGCTTACGGGATGCGGCATTTCTGGTTGCGCTGCCGGAGGATCACCGGCTGGTGGGGGAAAGCGCAATTGCGCTCACCGAACTGCAGAATGAGTACTTTGTTACTATGCCGTCTGCGCATTCTGACTGGTCGTTCTTACAGCGAGTGTGTCAGCAGGCCGGTATTTCACCGATGATAGTGCGTGAAGCCGATGAACCGCAGACGGTGCTGGCAATGATCAGCATGGGAATGGGGATTACGTTAGCTGCTGACAGCTATGCGCAAATGCAGTGGCCCGGTGTGGTATTTCGTCCATTACAGGTACGTATACCGGCAGATTTGTATGTGGTGTATGACGAGAAGCAGGCGACACCGGCGATTAAGTCGTTGATAGCAACGTTGACGGAAGAGTGATGTTATACCGCAGATAGCAAAAAAGCGCCTTTAGGGCGCTTTCTTACATTGGTGGGTCGTGCAGGATTCGAACCTGCGACCAATTGATTAAAAGTCAACTGCTCTACCAACTGAGCTAACGACCCGAAATGGTGGGCGATGACGGGCTCGAACCGCCGACCCCCTCCGTGTAAAGGAGATGCTCTACCAACTGAGCTAATCGCCCAATCTCAATACTTATCTACACTGCGAGTCTACTTAAGTAGATGGTGGGTGATGACGGGCTCGAACCGCCGACCCCCTCCGTGTAAAGGAGATGCTCTACCAACTGAGCTAATCACCCCCGCTGTGTGGAGTCGCATTATAGGGAGAGTTGAAAATGAGTCAACGCATTTTCTAAAGTTTTTATTCGTTCGTCGTAAAATTAAACAAAACGATCGCGAAACGGGCGATGACGCATGATTTCTAAACAAAAATCGCAAACTCCCTCACGATAAAGGGATCAACATTGAGGAATCCCCCCACAGTGATAGAATATTGCCCATTGTTTTTTTCCCAGGATTTGCCGATTGCCGGCATCTTTATAACGTAAGGCCATTTCATGAAAATCAAAACTCGCTTCGCGCCGAGCCCGACAGGCTATCTGCACGTCGGTGGTGCACGTACCGCTCTCTATTCCTGGCTTTTTGCACGCCACAACAAAGGTGAGTTCGTACTGCGTATTGAAGACACCGATCTTGAGCGCTCCACGCCGGAAGCAATTGAAGCCATTATGGATGGTATGAACTGGCTGAATCTGGAGTGGGACGAAGGCCCGTATTTCCAGACCAAACGTTTTGACCGCTACAACGCCGTGATTGATGAGATGCTGGTCGCGGGTACAGCGTATAAATGCTATTGCTCCAAAGAACGCCTTGATGCGCTGCGTGAAGATCAGATGGCGAAGGGTGAAAAACCGCGTTATGACGGCCGCTGCCGCCATGACCATAGCGAGCATGCTGCTGATGAACCGTGCGTGGTGCGTTTTGCTAACCCGCAGGACGGCTCGGTAATTTTTGACGACCAGATCCGTGGCCCGATCGAATTCAGCAACCAGGAGCTGGACGATTTGATCATCCGCCGCACCGACGGTTCCCCAACCTATAACTTCTGCGTTGTGGTTGACGACTGGGATATGGAAATCACGCATGTTATCCGTGGCGAAGACCATATCAACAACACCCCACGTCAAATCAACATACTGAAAGCGCTGAACGCCCCTGTTCCGGTCTATGCGCACGTGTCCATGATCAATGGCGACGACGGCAAAAAACTGTCTAAACGCCACGGTGCGGTCAGCGTCATGCAGTACCGCGACGACGGCTATCTGCCGGAAGCGCTTCTGAACTATCTGGTGCGTCTGGGCTGGTCCAGCGGCGATCAGGAGATCTTTAGCCGTGAAGAGATGATCAATCTGTTCTCTCTGGGCGCGGTGAGCAAATCTGCGAGCGCGTTTAACACTGATAAGCTGCTCTGGCTGAACCACCACTACATCAATACCATGCAGCCGGAATATGTGGCGACATACCTGCAGTGGCACATCGAGCAGGCAAATATTGATACTCGTACTGGCCCTGAACTGGCGGAACTGGTGAAACTGCTCGGCGAGCGTTGCAAAACGCTGAAAGAGATCGCTGAAAGCTGCCGCTACTTCTATGAAGAGTTTGACGAGTTCGACGCGGACGCGGCGAAGAAGCACCTGCGTCCGGTTGCGCGTCAGCCACTCGAAGTGGTGCGTGACAAACTGGCGGCGATGACTGACTGGACTGCCGAGAATGTGCATCATGCCATTCAGGCGACGGCAGATGAGCTGGAAGTTGGTATGGGCAAAGTGGGTATGCCACTGCGTGTGGCAGTCACCGGTGCGGGTCAGTCTCCGGCACTCGATGTTACCGTTCATGCCATTGGTAAATCACGCAGCGTAGCGCGCATTAACAAGGCGCTGGATTTTATTACTGAGCGCGAAAATCAGCAGTAATAACGCCTGAACCATGAAAAACGGCAGGGAAACCTGCCGTTTTTTTATGCATTAAATTCAGCAATGCCGAGACGTGCAAGAAAGCCGCGTATCCCTTCACGCTTTAGTAAGGCATCCAGACGCTCCTGCTCAAGGTGCGTCATATTCTCCAGCGTCTCGATGATCCCAGGACGCAAAGTAGAGGAGGGGTCACTGTACAACGATGTCACCTCCGCCAGATGGTACACCGCCTGACGGTTACGGACAGCCGGGAGGCTCATGATGTGCTCCTTCACGCGGGCATCAATGTGAATCAGCCGTGCACGTCCGCCTTTCACCCCATTGACGCCCTCGGTTTTCCATCCCTGCTGGCGTATCCAGCGGTTCACCGTTTGCCGTGCAACACCCAAATTTTCTGCCAGCTCTTCGGTGGTCATTTTGCTACGGAATCTTTTCATATCAGTTCTGGTCGCGTATCCCTAAACGTTGCAACAATCCGGTAATCCCTTCCCGCAGTAACAGTGATGTCATCTGCCTTTGCTCTTCCGGCGTCATTTCATTTGCCAGCGTCAGGAGCAGGGAGTGAAGCGAGCCATCATGGCTGGCACTTTCTGGTATCTCAGCCGTTTCACTTGCCCGGCGCGCGCTGCGGATAAACTCACGCACTTTTTCATTAACGTGCACCAGACGCGCTTTGCCGCCCTGGACTCCTGGTTTTGGCGATGTAATCCAACCCTCTTTGCGTACCCATTTATTGATGGTCTGGCGGCTATAGCCAGTGAGCAGGGCTAACTCTTCTGGCGTCATTCGTTCCTTGATCATGCAATTTCCTGAATATTCGTGGGGTTAATTAACGGCTCATTTTATAGCACCGTTTTAGAGGAAAATGTGACAGGCTTAACTCATGACTGCGAGCAGACTCGCAAAGTGATTCATTTGCATGATTTTTCGGCGATTGAACCGCCGTCATTGATTTTGCCGTTGACACTCCGCAGCGGAATTCATATTATGCCGCCCGTCAACATGACAGCTTTACGATGGGGCTATAGCTCAGCTGGGAGAGCGCTTGCATGGCATGCAAGAGGTCAGCGGTTCGATCCCGCTTAGCTCCACCACACTCTGAACCCAACAGAGTGCGGTCAGTAAAGTCAACATGTGGGGCTATAGCTCAGCTGGGAGAGCGCTTGCATGGCATGCAAGAGGTCAGCGGTTCGATCCCGCTTAGCTCCACCAAAATTTGAACCCTCGTCGAAAGACGGGGGTTTTTTTATGCTTTTGTAAAACTCTTCACCCTAATTTGTTGCTGAAATAGAGGTATTTTTGTACCTCACCTCAATCAAAATCAATAAAGCGGTCTATAAATAGACTTCAACTTGATTCGCGCAATTAATAAACCTATTATCCATCCGGTCAATGATACGAATGGAAAATAGATTATCTAACTTAATGAATAGAAAAACTTACAATAATGTAAAGATATTTATAACTGCCCTGGCGCTTTGCCTGGTTGCGGTGCCATTCTCCCGTTATATCTCTCCGCGCGCTGTTGTTAATGGTCATGACGTATATTTAGCATGGCTGCCTTTAAGCGTAATGCTGGCGGTTATTCTGGTATTTGGGCGTCGGGCGGTTATTCCTGTTCTGTTAAGTTTTACTATCACTAATATATTCAGCATTGATTTAGCACCGCTACAATATTCAGTTTTATTGTTCTGTCAGACGTTCTCGGTGTTTGCGGGGTGCGGCATCCTCAGGATTATACTGGGCAAGCGCTGGCGCTACTGCGTGCCGAACAAGCATATTGGGTTACGGATATTTTGGCTCGGCTTTATGGTACCGATAGGCATAAAAGTGTCGATGTACCTGGCAGGTTATTTGTTCCATTTCCCGGTTACTATCTCAACCTTCTTCGGTGAAGGTACCGCAATTTATAACGTAGTCGATATACAAAGTCTGATCTGCGCGGCGTTGATATTTACCATGATGTTCTATTACCCGTTAAGAATGATAATTAATCCACGTTATGCCATCACCTTCTGGCGACGCAGTGTGAAACCCGTGTTTTTTCAAAAGAAATCGCTATATATATTAGTCTGGCTGATGCTTTTAATCGTCATCCTCGCAATTTTATGTGCTCCTTTTGAGTCACCTATTATTGCGGGCTATTTAATGCCAGTGATTTTTATTCTCTTTACGTTAGGGATCAGTCGCCTGAGCTACGCGCTCATTTCTCTTTTCTGGGCGGCATCCGCACTTCTGCTGTTGACCTATAACTATAATTTCCTCAATGGTGTGGAGTCAGGCCATTCGCTCTCCTTTATTTTGTCTGTCCTTATCTCTTTCGCCATCTGTTTGCTCTACATGTCGCGGATTTATCAGCGCAGCGAGTGGCTGAAGCAGGACTGGCAGGACAGGGCGCTAACCGATCCGCTGACCGGTTTACCGAACATTCGTGCACTGGAAGATTTTTTGCAGGACCACCCTGATGCCAAAGTGTGCTGTCTGCGAATGGACAACCTCGAGTTCTTGAGTCGTCACTACGGCATTCTTATGCGGGTACATTGCAAACGGATGGTGACCACCTCGCTGCAGCCATTTTTGCAAAAAGATGAGCGGCTTTTCCAGCTCCCGGGCAGCGAACTGGTGCTGGTATTGCTGGGGCCGGGAACCGCTGAGCGCCTGCAGCATATGGTCGATCAGCTGAACAGCCGTAAGATTGTCTGGAACAACACCGGGCTGGATATTGAATTTGGCGCTTCCTGGGGAATGGTTGAGAACGGTGAGAAGTTACACCATACGCTGGGGCAGCTCAGCTGGCTGGCTGAGCAATCTTGCGGAGCGCATAATGTACTGGCGCTCACCAATAGCCTCGAGGTGGCATCAGGACAAACAACCGAGCGGGTTTTGATGTTAGCGCGCATTAAACATGCTCTGGATGCCGGACAGTTTCATTTATACGCCCAGCCAATCCAGAAGGCAGATGGTAGCGGGTATTACGAAATACTGACGCGCATGGAAAGCGAGGGCGAGATCATCACCCCAGACCGCTTTATACCGCTGATTGCCCAGTTTAACCTGAGCCACCGCTTCGACATGTGCGTGATGGAAAAATTACTGGTGTGGCTGCGCGATCATCCAGCGACGCATGCCGGTGTGCGTTTTTCTGTCAATCTGATGCCCCTGACGTTGATGCAAAAAGAGGTGGCCATCGAGATTTGCTCGCTCTTTGAACGCTATGGGGTTGCACCACAGGCGGTGGTGATTGAGATCACCGAAGAGCAGGCTTTCTCTAATTCGGGCAGCAGTATCAAAAACATTCAGCAGTTGCGGGACTGCGGTTTCCGGATCGCGATTGATGATTTCGGCACCGGATATGCCAACTACGAACGTCTCAGACGTCTGCAGGCGGACATCATCAAAATTGACGGGTGCTTTGTAAAAGATATCTGTACCGACGATATGGATGCGATGATCGTGCAGTCGATTTGCAACCTGGCGAAGACGAAATCACTGAGTGTGGTGGCCGAATATGTTGAAACGCCGGAACAGCGGGAGAAGCTGCTTCACTTCGGGGTCGACTATCTGCAGGGTTACCTGATTGGTAAACCCAAACCGCTTAATGAACTACGGACATAAAAAAACCGGGAGCTGAGCTCCCGGTTTTTATTTCGCTGCAGGTGTTACAGTACCAGTGCCGCAATAGAGGCAGACAGTACGCTCACCAGCGTAGAACCGTAAACCAGCTTCAGACCGAAGCGAGAAACCACGTTACCCTGTTCTTCATTCAGACCTTTAATCGCACCGGCGATAATACCGATGGAAGAGAAGTTAGCGAAGGAGACCAGGAACACGGACAGGATGCCTTCCGCGCGTGGCGAGAGCGTGCTGGCAATTTTCTGCAGATCCATCATCGCAACGAATTCGTTAGAGACCAGTTTAGTCGCCATGATACTGCCTACCTGCAGCGCTTCATGTGCAGGAACACCCATCACCCAGGCAACCGGGTAGAAGATGTAGCCCAGAATGCCCTGGAAGGAGATACCCAGAACCGCTGCGAACAGGGCGTTCAGGGCAGAAATCAGGGCAATAAAGCCGATCAGCATCGCCGCAACGATAATCGCCACTTTGAAACCAGCCAGAATGTACTCACCCAGCATTTCGAAGAAGCTCTGACCTTCATGCAGATTTGCCATCTGCAGGTTCTCTTCGCCTTCGTCAACACGGTACGGGTTGATCAGAGAGAGAACGATAAAGGTACTGAACATGTTCAAGACCAGCGCGGCAACCACGTATTTAGGTTCCAGCATCGTCATATACGCACCCACGATAGACATGGAGACGGTAGACATTGCGGTGGCTGCCATGGTGTACATGCGGTTGCGGGACATCTTACCGAGGATATCTTTATAGGCGATGAAGTTCTCAGACTGACCCAGGATCAGGGAGCTGACGGCGTTGAACGATTCCAGTTTACCCATGCCGTTAACTTTGGAGAGTACGGTACCAATGGCGCGGATAACAACGGGCAGAACACGAATGTGTTGCAGAATACCGATCAGCGCAGAGATGAAGACGATAGGGCACAGTACCTTCAGGAAGAAGAACGCCAGACCTTCGTCGTTCATTTTACCGAAGACAAAGTTCGTCCCTTCGTTGGCGAATCCGAGCAGTTTTTCGAACATTTCGGAGAAGCCTTTTACGAAGCCAAGCCCCACGTTGGAGTTCAGGAAGAACCACGCGAGCAAAACTTCAATAACGAGAAGCTGAACAACAAAGCGGATGCGGATTTTTTTACGGTCATGGCTGACCAGTAACGCAAGCGCAGTAACGACAACGAGTGCCAGGACAAAATGAAGGACGCGGTCCATATTTGCTCCAAATATGAGGCAGGTTTAATTTTCGTGCACATTCTATGTAACAAGCGAAAAGAAAACGAGATCAAGGACACACTATAGTTACATCCTGTGACGAGTCTCAAAATTAGTGATCCACAATACATTTTTGTTATGTTAGGTAAATGCGTGAAAAGTTAAGTTTGTGTGCTAGTCTTCACAAAAGCGTGCGCGATTGCAGGTTTTGTTAGATCGCCCCACCTTACCCGCCCGTCTATTGTTCAAAGCTATCAGAGAAATCACTATAAACTCACTAAATGATCTTGATAATCATTCTCATTTTGATAGCATTAAACATAGCAAAGGCTATATTTCCAGAGGCAGAAATGACAAACAGTCGTGTAGAGGGTAGCAGTGGCAGAGCAGCGCGCAAGTTGCGGTTCGCGTTAATGGGACCTGCGTTCATTGCTGCCATCGGCTATATCGATCCAGGTAACTTTGCGACCAATATTCAGGCCGGGGCCAGCTTCGGCTATAAGCTGCTCTGGGTGGTCGTGTGGGCTAACCTGATGGCCATGTTGATTCAGATGCTGTCCGCGAAGCTGGGGATTGCCACGGGCAAAAACCTGGCTGAACAAATTCGCGATCACTATCCGCGTCCGGCGGTATGGCTTTACTGGGTTCAGGCGGAAATTATCGCCATGGCAACCGACCTCGCCGAATTCATCGGGGCCGCGATTGGTTTTAAATTGATCCTCGGCGTCTCGCTGCTTCAGGGCGCGGTGCTCACCGGGATTGCCACTTTCCTGATCCTGATGCTGCAGCGTCGCGGTCAAAAACCGCTGGAAAAAGTTATCGGTGGGCTGCTGCTGTTTGTGGCGGCGGCCTATATCGTCGAGCTGATTTTCTCTCAGCCGAATCTGGCACAGCTCAGCAAAGGGATGATTATCCCGAGCCTGCCAACCTCTGAAGCGGTGTTCCTGGCCGCCGGGGTGCTGGGCGCAACCATCATGCCGCATGTCATTTACCTGCATTCCTCGCTGACTCAGCACCTGCACGGCGGGACGCGCAAAGAGCGTTACTCTGCGACGAAATGGGATGTGGCGATCGCCATGACCATTGCCGGTTTTGTGAACCTGGCGATGATGGCGACCGCTGCCGCCGCTTTCCATTTTAACGGTCACACCGGTATTGCCGATCTCGACCAGGCATACCTTACGCTGGAGCCGTTACTGAGCCACGCTGCTGCCACGATATTCGGGCTGAGCCTGGTGGCGGCCGGTCTCTCGTCAACGGTTGTGGGGACGCTGGCAGGGCAGGTGGTGATGCAGGGCTTTGTCCGTTTCCACATTCCGCTTTGGGTTCGTCGCTCCGTGACCATGCTGCCCTCCTTTGTTGTGATTCTGATGGGGCTGGATCCTACGAGAATTCTGGTCATGAGCCAGGTACTGCTGAGTTTTGGTATCGCGCTTGCACTGGTGCCGCTGCTGATCTTTACCAGTGACAAAAGCCTGATGGGCGAACTGGTGAATAGCACGCTGGTGAAACGAACCGGCTGGGTCATTGTGGCGGTAGTGGTGTCGTTGAATCTGTGGCTCCTGGTCGGCACTGCTCTGGGGTTATAGCGTCGCGTTGAACCAAAGAAAAAGGAGCCGGGAGGCTCCTTTTTGCATTACTGATGATGCATTACTGATGACGCATTAGTGATGATGGCCGTGACCACCGTGTCCTCTGCCACCGTGACCCCAGCCACCGCGGCGGTCGTCACGATCGTTCCAGCCTTCACGGTAACCACGCTCATAGGCGTTGTTTTTGTACCAGCCGCGATGCAGGCCATTATCATGTCTGCGCCAGCGGTCGCCGCGCCACTCATAGTGACGGTTCCAGTAATCACGGTCGCGCCAGTAGCCACCGTCCCAGTATCTGCCGTAGTCGTCACGATCGCCAATTTGTAATTTAACTGATGGCAACAGGGTGATTTCGCCCGCAGTGGCGATCAGCGGGGCCGAAGCCAGTAATACCGCTGCAAGAATCAGTGACCTGAACATACTCTTTCTCCTTCACGATCGGGGCCTTTGTGGGGCCTGTTAACGCAATATTACGAGTTGGTAAAGGCTCGTTTCATCGCCTCAACTCCTAATTCATGAATGAGAGCACTTTTTGCTAAAAGTGATTTTATTTTGAGCTGTTCAGGATCCCATCAATGATTGCCAGTTCTTCCGCCGAGAAATGGCGGTTTTCCAGCATGGTCACGGCATCGTCAATCTGGGCAGTTTTACTGGCCCCAATCAGCACTGACGTTACCGACTCGTGGCGTAAAATCCACGCCAGCGCCATCTGTGACAGTTTCTGGCCGCGGTTTTCCGCCAGCGCGTTCAGTTGACGAACCTTCTCCAGCTTCTCTTCGGTGATCTGATCGGGGTTAAGGAACTTACTGCCGCTTGCCGCACGCGAGTCTGCAGGAATACCGTTCAGGTAGCGGTTAGTCAGCTGTCCCCCCGCCAGCGGCGAGAAGGGAATGCAGCCGACGCCTTTTTCCTGCAGCACGTCCAGCAGGCCTTCCTCTGGCGCACGTTCAAACATCGAATATTTCGGCTGGTGGATCAGACACGGCGTCCCAAGGTCGTTCAGGATATCGATAGCCTTGCGGGCCTGTTCTGCAGGGTAATTTGATAACCCGACGTAAAGGGCTTTTCCCTGGCGCACCACATGGTCAAGCGCTTTCATGGTTTCCAGCAGTGGCGTTTGTGGGTCAGGACGGTGATGATAGAAGATATCCACATATTCCAGCCCCATACGCATCAGGCTTTGATCCAGGCTGGCAACCAGATATTTGCGTGACCCCCAGTCGCCGTAGGGGCCATCCCACATGGTATAACCCGCTTTGGTCGAGATGATCAGCTCGTCGCGCCATGGCAGGAAATCTTCCTGCAAAATGCGACCGAAATTACGTTCGGCTGAGCCGGGAGGAGGACCGTAATTATTGGCAAGGTCGAAATGCGTAATACCCAGATCGAACGCGCGTTGTAAAAGTTGACGGCTGTTTTCGACAAGCGTGGCGTCGCCAAAATTGTGCCACAACCCGAGTGAGATAGCGGGTAACCTGAGTCCGCTTTGCCCGCAGCGGCGATACTGCATTGTCTGATAACGATTTTTGTCCGGCTGGTAACCCATTCTGATGCCCTCTGGCGCTGAAAGGAAAAATCAGTGTATACGTTTACATTTACATGAAAAAAAAGAGCATAGCGCAGCCTTTTTTGTAAAGCATTCTTTCCATGCCCTTCTTACGACCAATTCTGGACAGCCATCACGCTTCTTTAATACTCAAAGTGAGGTCAACGTCAGAAGGACACCTGTTATGCGAACCCCATACTGCGTCGCCGATTACCTGCTGGACCGTCTTACAGATTGTGGTGCCGATCATCTGTTTGGCGTGCCGGGCGACTATAACCTGCAGTTTCTCGACCACGTAATAGACAGCCCGGATATTTGTTGGGTGGGCTGTGCCAATGAGCTGAACGCATCCTATGCCGCTGACGGATACGCCCGATGTAAGGGCTTTGCCGCGCTGCTGACCACATTCGGCGTTGGGGAGTTAAGTGCCATGAACGGCATTGCCGGCAGCTATGCCGAGCATGTCCCGGTTTTACATATTGTGGGGGCGCCGGGTACGGCGGCACAGCAAAGGGGAGAGTTGCTGCATCATACGTTGGGGGATGGGGAGTTCCGTCACTTTTATCATATGAGCGAGCCGATCACCGTCGCACAGGCGGTCCTTACCGAACAAAATGCCTGTTATGAAATCGACCGTGTGTTGACAACCATGCTTCGGGAACGCCGCCCCGGTTATCTGATGTTACCCGCCGATGTGGCAAAAAAAGCCGCCACGCCGCCTGTAAACGCTCTCACTCATAAGCAGGCTCATGCCGATAGCGCCTGCCTGAAAGCGTTCCGGGATGCTGCTGAGAACAAACTGGCGATGAGCAAACGTACCGCGCTGCTGGCCGACTTCCTTGTTCTGCGCCATGGCCTGAAGCGTGCGCTACAGAAGTGGGTGAAAGAGGTACCGATGGCCCATGCCACCATGCTGATGGGGAAAGGGATATTCGACGAGCGTCAGGCGGGTTTTTACGGCACATACAGTGGTTCAGCCAGCACTGGCGCAGTAAAAGAGGCGATTGAAGGGGCTGACACGGTATTGTGTGTTGGCACGCGTTTTACCGATACCCTGACGGCCGGGTTCACGCACCAGCTTACCCCGGCGCAAACCATTGAAGTCCAGCCGCATGCCGCACGCGTCGGGGATGTCTGGTTTACCGGCATCCCAATGAACCAGGCGATTGAGACGCTTGTCGAACTCTGCAAACAGCATGTGCATGCTGGCCTTATGTCGTCATCATCCGGCGCAATACCGTTCCCGCAGCCGGACGGTTCGCTTACCCAGGAGAATTTCTGGAGAACGTTGCAAACCTTTATTCGCCCGGGGGACATTATCCTTGCCGACCAGGGAACATCGGCCTTCGGTGCGATTGATCTGCGTTTACCGGCTGATGTTAACTTTATCGTCCAGCCGCTGTGGGGCTCGATTGGTTACACGCTGGCGGCGGCGTTTGGTGCACAAACCGCATGCCCGAACCGGCGCGTGATTGTGCTGACGGGGGATGGCGCGGCCCAGCTCACCATTCAGGAACTAGGCTCGATGCTGCGTGATAAACAGCACCCCATTATTCTGGTGCTCAACAACGAAGGCTACACGGTTGAAAGGGCTATCCACGGGGCGGAGCAGCGGTATAACGACATTGCTTTATGGAACTGGACGCACATTCCACAGGCGTTGAGCCTCGATCCTCAGTCTGAGTGCTGGCGGGTCAGTGAAGCGGAACAGCTGGCGGACGTACTTGAAAAAGTGGCGCACCACGAGCGGCTCTCGTTGATTGAGGTGATGCTCCCGAAAGCGGATATCCCGCCGCTGCTCGGGGCGCTTACCAAAGCTCTGGAAGCGCGTAATAACGCCTGATTACTTGTCGTTTCGCCAGGCCATCATCATCGGTTTGCCCGCCAGCAGGAGCCAGGCGGGCAACATCACGATACAGAGCAGGGGGAAGAGCGTTGAATCCGGCACCACTACCGCCGCCATAAACAGGCTCAGCCACGCATCGCGCGTCACCACCAGCACCAGCCCCAGAATTGAGCAAGAGACCGTTATCGCTGCCGGCACCGCATCCACATGTTCATGCAGCATCAGCCCCAGCGCCACGCCGATAAACACCGCCGGGAAGATACGCCCACCGCGGAACCCACATGCTGCAGCCACCACCAGCGCCGCCAGTTTAACCAGCGCAAACAGCAGGTAATCAGACACGCTGAACACCTGGCTGAAAGCCAACTGCTGCATTTCATCAAGGCCTTTAAACAGCGTTACCGTTCCGCCGATAGCCCCTAATACGCCCAGCATCAGACCACCCGCCCCCAGAATCAGCACCGGGTGCTTCAGCCGGTGCATCAGACGGTGCAGGCGCGGAAGGCACCATACCGCAATCATCCCGAGTGCAATGGCGATCGCGACGACGATGGCACCGCTGAAAATATCGGCAATATGCATTTGACCGTAGTGGGGCAGAGAGAGTGAGAAATGAGGATGGAAAAAAAGACTGGTCGTGAGCGCGCCAGCCGCAGCGGCCATCAGCGGCGCAAAGAGTTTATCCCAGAGCGGGACGTCGTTATTGCTGGTAAGCGTCTGAGAAAAAATAAGGGCGGCGGCAACGGGCGTGCCGAAAAGCGCCCCGATGGTGCCTGCAGAGGCGAGGATGGTCCAGTCCAGCGCACCGACCCGGGGTAAAATGCGCGAACCGAGAAAGACCGCCATACCAATGTTTACCGCCATGATGGGATGTTCAGGACCAAGGCTGACACCGCCCGCCAGACCCAGGATCAACGCGATAATCAGCCCCGGCAGCGCCGAGGGGGGAACGGGCGCACCGATCAGTGGCTCAAGCGCCGGGTCCGGCCCGGCGTGCCCGGGGCTAAAGCGGATCACCAGACCCACCGCAACGCCGGTGAGCGTCAGCATCAACATGATCCATCCCGGCGAATCCACGCTGACGCCCAGTTGTGCAGGAAGCGCCGTCCATAACATCGCCTGCAACACCGACGCGACTTTCATCACGACAATGAGCACCAGACTTGAGGCAACGCCAATGATCAGCGCCGGTATTGCCAGTAAGAGCATGGTTCTGGCTCGCGGATGGAGCATGATGATTTCCTTGTACAAAACGCTATTACGTTACTTTGCACAATCAGCTTTATGGCAATAGTGCAAAAGGTGCTGAAACGGTAAAGTTATTCTGTGACGAAGATCGATAATCCACGGGCATTCACCTTCCGGTCGTTGTTGTTATCACGCCTTGAACTTACAGTGTCCCAAAGATTTATTCTGACTTTAGCGGAGCAGTAGAAGAATGACAAAGTATGCTTTGGTAGGCGATGTGGGCGGCACGAATGCTCGCCTTGCCCTATGCGATGTAAATAGCGGTGAAATTTCCCGGGCGAAAACCTATTCAGGGCTGGATTATCCAAGTCTTGAGGCCGTTGTTCGGGTCTATCTTGAAGAGCAACAGGTGAGCATCGAAGACGGATGTATCGCCATTGCCTGCCCGATTACCGGTGACTGGGTGGCGATGACCAACCATGTCTGGGCATTTTCCATCGCTGAGATGAAAAAAAACCTGGGTTTTTCGCATCTTGAAATCATCAATGACTTTACTGCCGTGTCCATGGCGATCCCGATGCTGAAGCCAGAGCATCTGATTCAGTTTGGCGGTACAGAGCCAGTAGAAGGTAAGCCGATTGCGGTCTACGGTGCCGGTACCGGTCTTGGCGTTTCACATCTGGTTCACGTCGACCAGCGCTGGGTAAGCCTGCCGGGTGAGGGCGGTCACGTGGACTTTGCGCCCAACAGCGAAGAAGAGGGCATTATCCTCGAAGAGCTGCGCGCTGAAATCGGCCATGTCTCCGCCGAGCGCGTGCTTTCCGGTCCGGGTCTGGTGAATCTGTACCGGGCGATTGTAAAATCAGACGGCCGTCTGCCGGAGAATCTGCAGCCAAAAGATGTGACCGAGCGCGCGCTGGCGGACAGCTGCATCGACTGTCGCCGTGCGCTGTCGCTGTTCTGTGTGATCATGGGACGGTTTGGCGGCAACCTGGCGCTGACGCTGGGTACCTTCGGGGGAGTCTATATCGCGGGCGGGATCGTACCGCGTTTCCTCGACTTCTTTACAGCCTCAGGCTTCCGCGGTGCGTTTGAAGACAAAGGTCGCTTCAGAAGCTATGTGCAGGACATTCCTGTGTACCTGATTGTGCACGATAACCCTGGCCTGCTTGGCTCGGGCGCGCACCTGCGTCAGGTACTGGGTCAAATCCTCTGACGACTATCCCTCTCCTGCGGGAGAGGGGATTTTTACAGATGCATCAGCTGGCGGAACTCTTTCACCTTGCTGCGACTCACCGGGACCTGAAAATCAAGATCCTTCAGACGCAAAATATAGGTGTTGTTAAACCACGGTTCGATCTCGCGGATCTTGTTTAGATTGACGCAAAACGAACGGTGGCAGCGGAAAAAGTGTGCCGCCGGCAGTTTGTTGCAAAACTCGGTGATGTTCATTGCCATCACGTACGATTCACGCCGTGTATAGACAAATGTCATCTTCTCGTGCGCTTCGGCATAGTAGATATCGTCAATAGGCGTCACGATGATGCGTTCATCCTTGACCAGATTTATGGTGTCGTTTTCACGTATCGCCGGGCTTGCGTTAGCAGGCGTGGCCTGTTGTTGCCATGCGGCTTCCAGCTTTTGCAGCATGCTGACAATACGCGATTCCTGGTAAGGCTTCAGAATATAGTCAAACGCTTCCAGTTCGAAGGCTTCTACGGCGTGCTCTTTCCAGGCGGTGACGAAAACAATAAAAGGCTTATGAGCAAACTGATTAATATTTTGCGCCAGTAATACACCGTCCAGTGATGGAATGTTGATATCCAGAAAAATGGCGTCGACCCGGTTATGCTGCAAGAACTTGAGCACGTCCAGACCATCCTCAAAGGTACCCACAATCTCCATCTGGCTGTGCGTTTTGATAAGCCAGCTCAGCTCCTGTTGAGCCAGAATTTCATCTTCCACGATGATGACTTTCATTGATTACTCCGGCCTATGGCAACAGTGATGTCGCCGCATGAACGGGGGAGCGTTCATTCGGGACGTAAAAAGCAATTTCGGTGCCGGGTTCGAGACGGTGAATGTGCAGTCCGTCGCCGAACAACAGCTTGACCCGATGGTGCACGTTCAGCAGTCCAATTTTATTGCCCGGCATTTCGTTAGACTCCACGCGCTCAATGACTTTTGGATCAATGCCGTGGCCGGTATCGCGCACGGCAATGCGCACGCGGTTACCGCTTTCGGTTACGCTGATGGTGACCACGCCTTTACCTTTACACGGCTGAATGCCGTGAACAATCGCGTTTTCCACCAGCGGCTGGATCAGCAGGCTTGGGATCACACAGTTGACCTCTTCATCGATATCGTAAATCACCGTGAGCTTGTCGCCAAAACGGGCCTGCTCAATCGCGATATAGTCCTTGATCTGATACAGCTCTTTTTTGATGTCGATCTGCTCGTCATCGTTCAGTTCAATGTTGTAGCGCAGGTAGCGCGACAGATTGAATATAAGCTGACGCGCGGTGTCCGGATTCATCCGGATGGAGGACGAGATGGCGTTCAGCGCGTTAAACAGAAAATGAGGATTGATTTTGCTCTGAAGCGCGCGCAGCTCTGCCTTATTTGCCATCTCGCGCAGCTGTTCTGCACGGGAAACTTCCAGCTGGGTAGAGATAATTTGCGACAGGCCGATGGCCATCTCCTGAAGCGTGGAGGTGATCTGGTGCGCGTGGCAGTAGTAGATTTTTAGTGTGCCCGTTACCACGCCTTTTTCCCACAGCGGAATCACCAGCATGGAGTGGATTTCCGGCGTTCGGTGAGCTTCATCATTGTTCTTAATGATGATTTTACCGTAGTTGATCGCCTGTCGGGTGGTGGGGCTAATGGTATCGTCATTATCGCGGTAATTGTGTTCCCCGACGCCGACGTAAGCCAGTACGTGGTCGTTATTGGTAATGGCGACCGCATCGGCATGAATATCGCGGCGGATTATATCGCAGACCTGACGTAACGACTCCGCGTTCACATGGCGGAAGAGTGGCAGCGTTTTGTTGGCGATATCCAGCGCCAGCTTCGCCTGACGCGCGGCACTGGCCTCTTTTTCTCCCTCAACGCTTTGTACCAGCAGCACGATAAAACCGATGCAGACGCTGCCGAGGATCATGGGAATACCGATTTTCGAAACGATATCCAGCCCCAGTGCGATAGTGGGGGCCCACACCACCACCAGGATCATGGTCAGCGTTTCGCACACCATGCCGGCGATGATCCCGGCGCGCCAGCGCTGCTTTTTCGGGATCTTGCGGTTAATCCATCCTGACAGTACCCCGGCAATAATACTGGTAATAAAACAGGGAATTGCCGTCACGCCACCGATATCAATCAGGTAACGGTGCGTACCGGCAATCAGTCCGGTGATGACGCCGACCCACGGGCCAAACAAAATCCCGCCGGACATGACGGCAATGATACGCACGTTAACCAGCGATCCCTCGACCGGCACGCCGGACCAGGTGCTGAACAACGCGAACAGCGAGAAGATCGCGGTGACGGCCAGCAGCTCTTTTGGCGAGTGCGCAGACTTGTGCAAAAGCTCGCGGAACAGGCGAATGCGGATGAGGAAAAACAGGCAAATCAGCATTAATGCCGCACGGTCAAAAACCGCCAGCAGCATATTGAATATTTCGTGCACGAGGAGACCAGGGAAAACGGGAAAGGACCATGATAAAAAACCTGGCGCGTATTGACCAGCTATCCGTCAGGTTTATCAAATGGGGAAAAACCCTGTTTTTCAAAGGGGATTATCAGGAGAGGGCTGAAGTCTCCCGATTTTTTTGTGATAACGCCTGAGCAGGTAACGGTTTTGATATCATCGTGTTACACAACAGATATCAGAAAGAGGCTGTCACTTCGGACGCTTCCGCTTTTCAATGCAGCAGGGTTCCGATTTTAGCGCACACTCTTTTTTTTCATTTCCCTCTCGACAGCATGATTTTTTTCAGGTTATTTTCTAAACATGCCACATCGGTGGCAGCGTCGCTCGGACGGTCCGGGCGCTAACGTTAATCTGAGGAATCTATGGCTGAATTCAGTCCTGAACGCCGTTTTACGCGTATCGATCGTCTCCCCCCTTATGTATTCAACATCACTGCTGAACTGAAAATGGCTGCGCGTCGGCGCGGCGAAGACATTATTGATTTCAGCATGGGTAACCCTGACGGCCCAACACCGCCGCATATTGTTGAGAAATTATGTACGGTTGCTCAGCGTCCGGATACGCACGGCTACTCCACCTCTCGCGGTATTCCTCGATTACGTCGTGCAATTTCTCGCTGGTATCAGGATCGCTACCAGGTCGATATCGACCCTGAAAGCGAGGCGATTGTCACCATCGGCTCAAAAGAGGGGCTGGCGCACCTGATGCTGGCGACACTGGATCATGGTGATACCGTACTGGTGCCCAATCCGAGCTACCCGATTCACATTTATGGCGCAGTGATTGCCGGAGCGCAGGTTCGCTCCGTACCACTGGTGGAAGGGGTCGATTTCTTTAACGAACTGGAACGTGCGATTCGCGAAAGCTATCCGAAACCTAAGATGATGATCCTCGGTTTTCCGTCGAACCCGACGGCGCAGTGCGTAGAGCTCGATTTCTTTGAAAAAGTGGTCGCCCTGGCTAAACGTTACGACGTGCTGGTGGTGCATGATTTAGCCTATGCCGATATTGTCTATGACGGCTGGAAAGCCCCTTCGATTATGCAGGTTCCTGGTGCACGCGATGTGGCGGTTGAGTTCTTTACGCTGTCGAAAAGCTACAACATGGCTGGCTGGCGCATCGGCTTTATGGTGGGCAACAAGACGCTGGTGAATGCCCTGGCGCGCATCAAGAGTTATCACGACTACGGTACCTTTACCCCGCTTCAGGTCGCAGCTATTGCAGCACTGGAAGGCGATCAGCAGTGTGTGCATGAGATTGCTGCGCAGTATAAGCGTCGCCGTGATGTGCTGGTCAAAGGGTTGCATGAAGCGGGCTGGATGGTGGACATGCCGAAAGCGTCCATGTACGTCTGGGCTAAAATTCCGGAGCCGTATGCGGCAATGGGATCGCTGGAGTTTGCCAAAAAGCTGCTGCAGGACGCGAAGGTATGTGTCTCGCCGGGCATTGGCTTTGGTGATTATGGCGACACCCATGTGCGATTCGCTCTGATTGAAAACAGTGACCGCATCCGCCAGGCGGTGAGGGGCATCAAGAGTATGTTCCGCGCCGACGGACTTCTCTCATCGAAAAGCGTCACCGAACCTCACGCGTCATCATGACATAAAAAAACAGGAGCCATCGGCTCCTGTTTTTTTGACTGCATGTTCTTCACTAGATCATCAGGGCAAACGTTCCGGCCCAGACTAAAACAATCACCGAAATGCCCATAAAGAAATATTTCACGTTTCATCGCTCCGCGTATCTTGTGGTACGCATTTAAAAACAGAGTCCACCTGATTATAGAGAGCTGAAGTTGGCTTATAGCGGAAATAAGATTTTTCCCGTAATACCGCCGACTCCCGCTCAGAATTCTGTACTTTCCTGTTGCCAGACGGCGCTAATGTACGCCTAAAAATGGGGGGTGACAAGAGGGATTTTTTTAAATAATTTCCGTCACTTACGGGTGTCGTGGAACGGCGACAGTTTGATTTCAGAACGCAATAAATTCACTTTGAGCGACGCAAAGAAAGACAGTACACAGCGTGATTACAGGTCATTGAAAAGGTTAGTTTCTTAACGAAACTAACCTTCTGGAATTTAGATATACAGCGAGGCTTCGCCAAGAGGGCGTGTTTTGAAACGGCGATGCATCCAGAGATATTGCTCAGGCGCACGCATGATTTCCATTTCGATAACTTTATTGATGAACGTAGCGGCTTCGCCTTCGTTTTCCGGATAGTTAGCCATCTCAGGGGAGATATGCAGGCGATAGCCTGATTTATCCGCTTTTCTGACCATCGTGACGGTCAACATGGAGGCACCGGAAAGGCGTGAAATCACAAAGGTACCATTGGTCGTGGCGACATCTTTCACTGCAAAGAACGGAGCGAAGCTACTGCCTTTACGCCCATAATCCTGGTCCGGTGCGAACCAGACGGCCTCACCTTTTTTCAGTGCGCCAACCATGCCGCGCAGGTTGTTACGGCTGATCATCGCCTTATTCGAGCGCATACGACCACGTGTCTGCACCCATTCCATCACAGCGCTGTTGTGCGGACGGTAGGTTGCCATCATCGGCTGGCAAAGCCCCATGACGCGACCCCCCAGTTCCAGAGACATAAAGTGAACGCCGACCACCATCACGCCGCGGTTTTGCATCTGGGCACGTTTCAGGTTATCCAGGCCTTCCACATCAAACCATTTACGAACACGTTCATCAGACCAGAACCATGCCATACCGGTTTCAAGCAGAGCCATGCCGATAGATTTAAAGTTTTCAGCAATCAGTTTTTCGCGCTGTTCCGCATTGTACTGTGGAAAGCAAAGTTCGAGATTTTTACGCGCAATAGACTCACGACGTTTAAGGAAGTGGCGCGATGCGCTGCCAAGCCTGGAGCCCAGAATGCGGATTACGGGATAAGGAAGCTGAACCAGTAACCAGAGCACGCCAAGACCAAACCATGTGAACCAGTAACGCGGGTGCAGAAACGCGCGTTTGAATTTGGATTGTGACAAAATAATGGGAACCTATATAAAGTCGGTGAAAGTCACGCATTGCGTAACCACGTACCTGTTAGACCGTAGTACAAGGTCATGGTTGCAGGCTTTACCGATCTTTACGGCGTTGCCTGGCCATTGCTGACGTTGGGTGGGCGGTATAATGTAGCACCCTTTATACGGTATGTGCTATTACTCGTTCTTGATTAAAAAAGCGGCAATTCGAAAGGTCTTTGATTTTTCTGTTTTTATAAACCAGAACAGATGCGCGACGGCATCTGTTTGGATATTTTGAAAGCAGTCGCTATGCTTTCCAGGCCGCATCGCCAGGCTGTACCTGTTTATACCATGCCATCAGCGCGGCTGTACCGGGCTCTCCCTCGGCGGGGGCCCAGGTAACGAAATCCTCATCAGCCACCGGTTGATAGCCACCGTGTTTAACTTCAAAAATAACGCCGCCGTGATCCAGTGACAGCACGGCATGCCAGGTTCCCGCCTCCATCTCCAGCGCCATACACGCTTCACCTAATACGACGCGACGGGTGACGACGCCCTGGTCGTCAAAATTCAGCACGACAAAACGCCCGCGAAGGGGAAGTAACAGCTCAAAGGTATGCGGATGACGATGAGGGCGAACATAGGTGCCAGGTTCCATCGCGATGGCCAGCCGCTGAACCGGGTCGCTCAGTTCAGAATGAAAGTTACGATGCGCGCGTAAACGCGGGGCGTTAGCCGCCGCTTCACTTTGTTGCTTCAAATCGGAGAGCGTGATTTGTTTCATGATGGTTGCCTAAAGAGAAGAGGGCCTGTGGAGTAAAGCAGTGGAATTGTAATACGGAATAACATAACCCATATAAATGAGGGTTCAATCACTGCACATCACCTCTGGAGCATAATAACCTGTGCTGCTAAATTCTCTTTAGCGGCTAAAACGTGACTGACAGGGAAAAGCGGGTGACAGAGCAAATCGATTATCAGATTGAAAAATACAGATTTACCGAGGCGAATGAACCTCCGCGTCTTACCCGTCAGTGGGCCGACGTTTTAAGCGAGTGCAAGGCGATCCAGGCCGGGGCCGAGGCGCGTCTGCGTATTGCCCTGACCAATGTCGATTACGTTACCAGCTTTGAGCTGCCTTTCCGCCTGCTGCTCGTGCGGACACCTCAGTTAATTGCCGGCTTGCGTGATGAACTGCAGCTCAGCCAGAAGAATGTCATTTTTAACGGGAAACGGTTTGGCTGTGTCTGGAGCGTGAAGTCCGATTTGAGCGATGTACCTGACGTTTTTCAATATCATCTGTCCACACGTATACGGCGAATGGAAGCGACACAATTGACCGCGGAACCTTTTCTGCAGATAGCCAAAGAAATTAAGCCCCCCACGGAACGTCTGAAGCGTGCTCTGTTAAGTGGTCTGGAGGTAACCGCACTCGATGCGCTGTTTTGGTTTGGGATCCAGCGGATTGCTGCTGAGGTGTCGCGTCTGAGAAAGGCCGGAATGAGAATTACCACTGCGGAAAAACAGGTATTTGATAATCTTACCGGAACCACTCGCCTTGTGCCGGTGTATCGGTGCGCCGATGAGAGCATGGTGTCCCCTGCAGGAATCGAACCTGCAACTAGCCCTTAGGAGGGGCTCGTTATATCCATTTAACTAAGGGGACAAGGCGGCACGAGTATAGCCTCATTTACACTTTGCGTTAAGCTCATCGCCGCCTGACTGCTCAAAGAGTCACCATTCAGGCCGATTTTTTTGCAGATTTATCATCGTTTTCCCGCGCTTTCTGTTCGGCCTTGCGCTTATTAGACATGTCGTTACGGATTTGCGCATGGCTTAACAGTGCGAAGATAAACGTTCCGCCGCAGATATTGCCTGCCAGCGTCGGCAGGGCGAACGGCCAGAAAAAATCGCTCCAGTGAAGCGTACCATTAAAGACCAGATAGAGGATTTCAACGGTTCCGACCACGATGTGCGTGGTGTCAGCCAGCGCTATCAGCCAGGTCATTAATATGATCACGACAATTTTGGCACTGCCCGCGGAAGGAAACATCCACACCATGGTCGCGATTATCCAGCCGGAGATGATGGCATTCGAGAACATTTCGAACGGCGTGTTTTTCATTACGTCCATACCGATTTTCACGAAGGCATCCCGGGTGGGCTCATCGAATATCGGCATATATTCAAATGCCCATGCCGCCACGCCTGTACCGATGATATTCCCCAGCAGCACCACGCTCCATAAACGCATCAGTAAACCGAAATTACCGAGGGTAGGGTTTTGCATCACCGGGAGAACGGCGGTAACGGTGTTTTCAGTAAACAGCTGCTGGCGCGCCATAATGACAATCACAAAGCCAAAGGTGTAGCCGAGATTTTCAAGTAAAAATCCACCGGGTACCCCTTCCAGTTGCACATGAAATATGCCCTTGGCGAGGAGTGAGGCGCCCATCGACAAGCCTGCCGCGATGGCCGACCAAAACAGAGCCATGGCATCACGCTCCATCTCTTTTTCGCCATCCTGTCGGATATGTTCATGGATCGCCATCGCACGGGAAGGAAGGCGATCTTCATTGATTTCTATCTCCTCACCGCGCTCTTTTTCCTCGCTTTCAATTTCAATTTCCTCATTACTCTCGCCAATTTTTTCTTCGCCCACTTCTTTCATAGCCACTCCAACACGATGATCTTTCTATAAAGCGTAGCGGCTTTTAATGAAATGCCCGTGGGGATGCTCTTAAATTGGCGGCAATGGCAACAAAGGCGATACATCTCATTAAAAGACATTATAAAATTGCCAGCGAAACGAATTCCAAAAGCCAGGCTATGCTGAGATCAGAGTGACGGTGGTTACTGCCCGTAATTGTGCTCGTAGACATCGGTAAACGTGCTGTTACAATCACTTGCACGTTTACAGGCGGAGCAACCCATGCTCCGTTACGGATGGCAATCAACGATAGCCATACTGAACAGGGAGATATTTATGAAACTTCGGCTGTCGGCGCTTGCGCTGGGCGCGACGATGCTTGTGGGCTGCGCCAGCTCTGGAGAGCAAACGGGACGCTCCGATCCTCTCGAAGGATTTAACCGCTCAATGTACAGCTTCAACTACAACGTGCTGGACCCGTATGTGGTTCGCCCGGTGGCAGTTGCATGGCGTGATTATGTTCCACAACCTGCGCGTAACGGGTTGAGTAACTTCACCAGTAACCTGGAAGAACCTGCGGTGATGGTGAACTACTTCCTGCAGGGCGATCCGTATCAGGGTATGGTGCACTTTACCCGCTTCTTCCTGAACTCATTGCTGGGGATGGGGGGCTTCATCGATGTTGCCGGTATGGCGAACCCGAAACTTCAGCGTGAGCAGCCGCACCGTTTCGGCAGTACGATGGGGCATTATGGCGTGGGTTATGGTCCGTATGTTCATCTGCCATTCTACGGCAGTTTCACCGTACGTGATGACGGCGGCGACATGGTGGATACGCTGTATCCGGTTCTGTCGTGGCTGACCTGGCCGCTGTCGGTAGGGAAATGGACGGTGGAAGGGATCGAGACGCGTGCGCAACTGCTTGATTCGGACGGTCTGCTGCGTCAGTCTTCTGACCCGTATATTATGGTCCGCGAAGCTTACTTCCAGAATCACGACTTTATTGCCAATGGCGGCAAGCTGAAGCCGGAAGAGAATCCGAACGCGAAAGCAATCGAGAACGAATTAAAAGATATCGACTCGGAATAAAGATATCGACCCGGAATAAAGAAAAAAGGTGAGCCATGCTCACCTTTTTTAATCCCTGCGCGATTAGAACGCGTAGTTGAAGTTCATGCCATACAGCCAGGCTTTACCTTCAGAAGAGAACTCATACGGCCCCTCCTTAAAGTTAACTTTTTGACCGTGCATGTAAGAGATGCCCGCATCGATAGAAGCATCTTTATTGAAGGCATAGGTTGCACCTGCGCTCAGCCAGAAGCGGTCCTGGTCCGGAATGGAGATGGAACGCTTGTCAGCCGGTACAGGACTATCATCGAAGGCAATACCGGTACGGAATGTCCAGTTGTCATCCATATAGTAGGTGGTACCCAGCGCGATACGGTAGGCATCACGGAAGCTTTCATCTTTATAGAAGAGCGTGTCACCATTGCTGTTGGTCGCTTTCAGCTCCTGGAACTGACTCCAGCTGGTGTAGGTCAGGCTATAGTGAACCGCCCACTGCGGCGCCACTTTGTTATAACCCGACAGCTCCCACATTTCTGGCAAGTGCAGGCTCAGAGAACCGCCAGTGGTACGGCCGTCGGTGCCCATTGGCAGGCCGAAGCTACCCAGAATCTGGTTATAGGCTGAAGGCAGGCTGCTCTTATAATCGCCATCGAAGTCAATTTTCACTTCGGAACGGTAGGTTAAACCATAGCGGTTATTTTTATCGATTTCATAAAGGATACCGGCGTTCCAGCCAAAGCCCCATTCGTCACCCTTAAGGTAAGCAATCTGGGTATCTGCCGGAATACCTGCAACCTGCTGTGCCAGACCCGGAATCGGCGGCAGAGCGCCTGAGCCAGCAACGACTTTACCCAGGTCACCCGCGTAGCGCTCGATCTTCGCTTTAGCATAAACCGCATCAAAGCCGACGCCGAAGCTCCAGTGGTTATCCAGACGGTAAGCACCGCTCAGGTTCAGGTTCAGGGTTTCAAGGTCGGTTTTACCGCCATACGCCCCTGCGGCGTAGTTATTATTAAACTCGGTTGCCAGACCGTAGTTAGACGTCACGGAAGCGCCCCAGCCGAACTGGTCATTAATTGGCGCAACGAAGTGGAGGTTTGGCACCCAGGCTGTTGGCGCGATGTTGTCTGCCTTCAGGCTGGCGCCTGTTGGCGAGCGGCCCGAGATATCAACACCCGGATCAACAAAGATTGCACCAGCAGAGAAGGTCGGACGATCGAACATCATGATCAGTGCAGGGTTACGACTCGCGTTGCCCGCATCATCAGCAATTGCGCCTTCCCCGGAATACGCACGGCCAAGGCCAGAGGAAGAAAATTCGTTTAACTGAAAGCCCGCGGACCAGGCGGACGTAGAGACGATTGCCACTGCGACTGCCAGCGCAGTCTTTTTGAACAGGGTTTTCTGGCTCATGACCATAACCTCATTGAGTTATTTTTATTCAATAATTGTTACATACCGTAACAGGAGCGCGAAGTGTAGGGTCTGAGGTATGACATACAAATCAGACCAGTGGCGAGAGTATAGGTCTGACCAGCCAGAATGTTGCAAGTTTGTTTATTAATATTTTCAAACATGTTTCTTGAAACGAGATCTGGTTGGCAAAATTGTGACCATTGCGAATCGTCTGAAAGGGTGATTTTTGTTCTAGATCATTTTTTAGTGTGATATTGGTCACTTATCCGCTTTTGCGCCATTAACGGCTGGAGAGAGCCAGCCCCGGGGCGTAAAATAGCAGCATCGTGTTTATCTCGCGCCTTGCGCGAATACAGAGGAAATTGAGCTATGAGTAAATGCAGTGCTGATGAAACCCCGGTTTGCTGCTGTATGGATGTTGGTACCATCATGGACAACTCCGATTGCACCGCCTCTTACAGCCGTGTATTCAGCAACCGCGCCGAAGCGGAAGAAACCCTGGCCGCGCTGAGCAAACGTGCACGTGAGGTCGAATCCGATCCGTGCGAAATCAAATCCACCTTTACTGACGTGGACGGCGGTGTGAAGCTGGATATCGACTTTGTGTTCGCCTGCGAGGCGGAAACGCTGATTTTCCAGCTGGGTCTGCGCTAACCTCAACGGCGTAATGCCCTCATCCTGGCCCCTCTCTCTCAGTAGAGGGTGCACACTAAAACGGTAACCTTCGGGTTACCGTTTTGCTTTTGTTTTCGCAGAGACATTTTCTTTTTCTTCTCTGTGCCTTAGCTCGCACTTTTTCGTTTCCCTGATTGGCTGAATGTAAAAAAATGGTTAAGACTGTTATCAGGTCAGACCACTTTATGTTTGAGTAAAAAATTTTACAGGGGAAGGTTATGAGTCAGGCGTTACCGCTTATTACCCGTCAGGGCGATCGCATTGCCATTGTCAGTGGATTACGTACGCCATTTGCACGTCAGGCGACAGCGTTTCATGGCATACCGGCTGTCGATCTGGGGAAAATGGTGGTGGGGGAGATGCTGGCTCGCAGCGAAATTCCGCCTGAGGTCATCGAGCAGCTGGTTTTTGGCCAGGTTGTGCAGATGCCTGAAGCACCCAATATTGCACGCGAAATCGTCCTCGGTACGGGGATGAATGTCCATACTGATGCTTACAGCGTCAGCCGGGCATGTGCTACCAGTTTCCAGGCGGTGGCTAACGTGGCTGAAAGCCTGATGGCAGGTACCATTCGCGCTGGGATCGCCGGCGGGGCGGACTCCTCTTCGGTTCTGCCGATTGGGGTCAGTAAAAAGCTGGCCCGGATCCTGGTTGACGCCAACAAAGCCCGTACCGTCGGTCAGAAACTCAAACTTTTCTCACGCTTACGCCTGCGTGACCTTATGCCTGTACCGCCCGCAGTGGCGGAGTATTCCACCGGTCTGAGAATGGGCGATACCGCCGAGCAGATGGCAAAAACTTACGGGATCACCCGTGAGCAGCAGGATGCGCTGGCTCATCGCTCACATCAGCTGGCGGCGAAAGCCTGGTCGGAAGGCAAACTGGCTGATGAAGTCATGACGGCGTACATCCCGCCATACCGTGAACCGCTCTCAGAAGATAACAATATTCGCGGCAGCTCGACGATGGCGGATTACGCCAGGCTCCGTCCGGCATTTGACCGCAAACACGGTACCGTCACGGCTGCCAACAGTACTCCGCTGACGGACGGTGCCGCCGCGGTGATCCTGATGACGGAATCCCGTGCCAAAGAGCTGGGCATAAAACCGCTGGGCTACCTGCGCAGCTACGCCTTCACGGCGATAGATGTGTGGCAGGACATGTTGTTAGGGCCGGCGTGGTCCACTCCGCTGGCGCTGGAACGCGCGGGACTGACCCTCGCGGATTTAACCCTCATTGATATGCACGAAGCCTTTGCTGCACAGACCCTGGCAAACATACAACTGCTGGCGAGTGAACGTTTCGCGCGCGATGTTCTTGGCCGGGCGCATGCCACTGGCGAAGTGGATCAGAGCAAATTTAACGTCCTGGGTGGCTCCATCGCCTACGGTCATCCATTTGCGGCGACGGGGGCGAGGATGATCACTCAGACATTACATGAGTTACGTCGCCGGGGCGGTGGTTTTGGTCTCGTAACCGCCTGCGCAGCGGGTGGTCTGGGCGCGGCAATGGTTCTGGAGGCTGAATAATGGATATGCCATCTGCATTTAATCTGACGGTACGCCTCGATAACGTCGCCGTTATTACTGTCGATGTTCCCAACGAGAAGATGAACACCCTGAAAGCCGAGTTCGGCGTTCAGGTGCGCGCGATGCTAAAGCAGATCCGCGAGAACAAAGCGATTCGCGGCCTGGTGTTTATCTCAGCGAAACCGGACAACTTTATTGCCGGAGCCGATATCAACATGATTGCCCGGGCGCAAAACGCACAGGAAGCCGAAGAGCTGGCGCGTCAGGGGCAACAGGTCATGGCGGAGATCCATGCGCTGTCTATCCCGGTCATCGCGGCGATCCACGGTGCCTGTCTGGGCGGTGGGCTGGAGCTGGCGTTGGCCTGTCACAGCCGCATTTGTACCGACGATGCGAAAACCGTTCTGGGCCTGCCTGAAGTGCAGTTAGGCCTCCTGCCAGGCTCCGGCGGAACGCAGCGTCTGCCGCGTCTGGTTGGGGTCAGCACTGCGCTGGAAATGATATTAACCGGCAAACAACTGCGTGCCCGTCAGGCGCTGAAAGCCGGCCTGGTCGACGAGGTGGTTCCTCACGCCATTTTGCTTGAGGCGGCGGTTGAGCTGGCGCTCAAAGGACGGCAGGCAAAACGTCCTCTGCCGGTGCGTGAGCGCGTGCTGGCCGGGCCACTGGGCCGCACACTCCTGTTCAGCATGGCGGGCAAGAAAACCGAACAAAAAACTAAAGGCAACTACCCGGCGGCGAAACGTATCCTTGAGGTTATTGAAGTGGGCTTATCTCAGGGCAGCAGCAGCGGCTATGCCGCAGAAGCAAAAGCCTTTGGTGAGCTGGCGATGACGCCGCAGTCTCAGGCGCTACGTAACATCTTTTTTGCCAGTACAGAGGTAAAAAAAGACCCCGGCAGCGAGGCGCAACCTGCCCCGCTGCATGCCATTGGCGTACTGGGTGGCGGGCTGATGGGGGGCGGAATATCTTTTGTTACCGCCAGCAAAGGCAAATTGCCTGTACGTATCAAAGACATCAATGCGAAAGGAATCAATCACGCGCTGCAGTACAGCTGGCAGAACCTTGATCAAAAGGTTAAACGCCGCCATATCAAGGCCAATGAGCGTGATAAAACCCTGGCACTGATCTCCGGCACGACAGACTACAGCGGTTTTGCCCATCGCGATCTGGTGATTGAAGCGGTGTTTGAAGACCTGGCGCTTAAGCAGCAGATGGTGGCTGACGTTGAGCAACATTGCGCACCCCATACCATTTTTGCGTCGAACACCTCGTCATTGCCCATTGGCGATATTGCGGCCAGAGCCCAGCGTCCGGAGCAGGTGATTGGCCTGCACTATTTCAGTCCGGTTGAAAAAATGCCGCTGGTGGAGGTTATCCCACACGCCAGTACCAGCCCGCAAACCGTTGCTACCGTGGTTAAACTGGCCAAAATGCAGGGTAAGACACCGATAGTGGTGGCGGACAAAGCCGGCTTTTACGTTAACCGCATTCTGGCGCCTTATATAAATGAAGCGATGCGGCTTCTGACGGAAGGGGAGAAGATCGAACACGTCGACGAGGCGCTGGTGAAGTTTGGGTTCCCCGTTGGCCCAATCCAACTTTTGGATGAGGTGGGAATTGACACCGGCACTAAAATTATACCTGTGCTGGAAGATGCTTATGGAGATCGTTTTAGCCCGCCTGCAAACATTGTTTCTGCAATTTTGAAGGACGATCGCAAAGGCAGAAAAAATGAACGCGGTTTCTATCTTTACGGCGCGAAAGGGCGTAAAAGCAAGAAACAGGTCGACCCTTCGGTTTATGGGCTTATTCCGACAACCGGTCAGGGGAAACTGTCACCCGTTCAGTGTGCTGAACGCTGTGTGATGATGATGCTTAATGAAGCGGCACGCTGCTTTGGTGAGCAGGTGATTAAAAGCGCGCGCGATGGTGACATCGGTGCGGTATTTGGCATTGGTTTCCCGCCGTTCCTCGGCGGCCCGTTCCGTTACATGGACACTCTCGGTGCGGGTGAAGTGGTTGCAATCCTGCAACGTCTGGCCTCGCAATACGGTCCGCGGTTTACACCGTGTGACGAATTATTGCAGATGGCGGAACGGGGCCAGACATTTTGGCCTTCAAGGGAAACTGTCCTCGTAAGTTGAGGTCAAAAAAGGGTAAATCCTGAAGTGTATGAACCTGTTTTGGCGATTTTGTAAACAGAGATTGACTATACTTACGCCATTGAGGTAAAAAACAGCGTTTCATTCACCGAATGGATCAGGCACAATGCCCGACCATCGGGTTTTCTACCTCGGAGCGGTAATCGCGGGTAGTCAACGCCGGTGATTCTGGTTAACAAAAGCGGTGCAATATGCAAGTTTTTATCATGCGTCACGGCGACGCGGCACTCGATGCCGCCAGTGACTCAGTACGTCCTTTGACCGTCTGTGGCTGCGACGAATCTCGTCTGATGGCGACCTGGCTTAAAGGTCAAAAAGTGGACATCGAACGCGTTCTGGTGAGTCCGTTCCTGCGTGCAGAACAGACGCTGGAAGTGGTGGGGGAGTGTATGAACCTGCCAGCCAGTGTGGATGTTCTCCCGGAACTCACCCCGTGCGGTGATGTCGGCCTTGTCAGCGCTTATCTTCAGGCGCTGTGCAATGAAGGTGTCGCTTCCGCGCTGGTCATTTCCCACCTGCCACTGGTTGGCTATCTGGTATCTGAGCTGTGCCCGGGCGAGACGCCGCCGATGTTCACGACTTCCGCCATTGCCAACGTCGCTCTCGACGAAACGGGCAAAGGAGTCTTCAACTGGCAAATGAGTCCGTGCAATCTGAAGATGGCAAAAGCTATCTGATGTGACGTGCGATATGGCGGGGAGCAGAACATGCCTCCCGCCGTCCTGTCAGGGTAATTCTGGCGCCTGCCACTCTTCTACTTCAATCAACACCAGTAATGCGGCATCTCCGCCGTACTCTTTGGGTGCCTGATGAAACGCCATCACATGGGGATGCTGAGCCAGCCACAGCGGTGTTTGTTGCTTCAGGATATGTTTGCCGTGGCCGTGCATCACGCAGGCGCAGAAAACATGTTCGCGACGACAGGCGGCAATCAACGCGCCCAGCTCCTGCTTCGCCTGCATCTGCGTCAAACCGTGCAGATCAAGAAACAGCTCGGGCGAGTAATCCCCCCGGCGTAATTTTTTCAGCTCAAAGTGGCTGACATCTTCCCGTACGTACTTCACCGCGCCCTGCGTATTGAGCAGCGGCTGAAATTCATCTGAAAAATAGTGGCTATTATCCGCCTGCTCCTGGAGCAATCGCTTGACCGGGACTTCCGTGATTTTTTTGCGCATCGGACGGTGGACAATGATGTCCTGCTTGATTTGACGCGTCCCGGTCATCAGCTGACGGAAGAGCGCCTGATCCTCCTCGCTAAGGGATGTTTTCTTTTTCATGGGTCATTCTCATCTCGTATTTCCGACAGTGTACCCGACTAAACGCATTTTTTAACCTCAAGCGCGACGCGTCATTGCTGATTTATCGCCGTCTTCATGGCAAACTAGCCGCCGAAAATTATGCGAGCATGCCCTGGAGGAAAGAGTGGATAAAATTTTTGTCGATGAAGCAGTAAACGAGCTGCATACCATACAGGACATGTTGCGCTGGTCGGTTAGCCGCTTCAGCGCCGCAAATATCTGGTACGGGCACGGTACCGATAACCCGTGGGATGAGGCCGTTCAACTGGTGCTGCCGTCCCTCTACCTGCCGCTCGATATTCCGGAAGACATGCGTACCGCACGCCTGACCTCCAGCGAAAAGCACCGTATCGTGGAGCGTGTTATCCGCCGCGTTAACGAGCGCATTCCGGTTGCCTATCTGACCAACAAAGCCTGGTTCTGTGGTCACGAGTTCTATGTTGATGAACGCGTTCTGGTGCCGCGCTCGCCGATTGGCGAACTGATCAACAACCACTTTGAAGGCCTGATTAACCATCAGCCAGAGCATATTCTTGATATGTGTACCGGCAGCGGCTGTATCGCGATTGCCTGTGCGTACGCCTTCCCGGAAGCGGAAGTGGATGCCGTGGATATCTCCACCGATGCGCTGGCTGTGACCGAGCACAATATTGAAGAGCACGGTCTGATCCATCACGTTACGCCAATCCGCTCCGATCTGTTCCGCGATCTGCCAACGCTGCAGTACGATCTGATCGTCACCAACCCGCCGTATGTTGATGCGGAAGACATGTCCGATCTGCCAAACGAATATCGCCACGAGCCGGAGCTGGGTCTGGCGTCAGGCTCTGATGGCCTGAAGCTTACCCGTCGCATTCTGGCCTGCGCGCCGGATTATCTGACCGACGACGGTGTTCTGATTTGTGAAGTGGGCAACAGCATGGTACATCTGATAGAGCAGTACCCGGATGTGCCGTTCACCTGGCTTGAGTTCGATAACGGCGGTGACGGCGTCTTTATGCTGACCAAAGCGCAGCTGCTTGACGCGCGCGAATACTTCAGCATTTACAAAGATTAATCCAGCGGGCTTCGGCCCGTTTCACAACGCTCAAACACAAATAACGACATCGGAGCCGTGATGGCAGGAAACAGTATTGGACAATTATTCCGGGTGACCACCTTTGGTGAATCGCACGGGCTGGCACTGGGCTGTATCGTTGACGGCGTACCGCCAGGCATCGAACTGACCGAAGCCGATTTACAGCACGACCTCGACCGTCGTCGTCCGGGGACTTCTCGCTACACCACGCAGCGTCGCGAGCCGGACCAGGTCAAAATTCTTTCCGGCGTTTTCGAAGGCCGCACCACCGGCACCAGCATCGGGTTGCTGATTGAAAATACCGATCAGCGCTCGCAGGATTACGGCGCCATCAAAGATGTGTTCCGTCCCGGACACGCCGATTACACCTACGAACAAAAGTATGGCTTCCGTGATTATCGCGGCGGCGGACGTTCGTCTGCCCGTGAAACCGCGATGCGCGTTGCGGCAGGGGCTATCGCCAAAAAATACCTGCAGCAGAAATTTGGCATTGCGATCCGCGGGTGTCTGACCCAGATGGGCGATATTCCACTGGCTATCAAAGACTGGGATCTGGTCGAGCAAAATCCGTTCTTCTGTGCCGATGCAGATAAGCTGGAAGCGCTGGACGAACTGATGCGTGGCCTGAAAAAAGAGGGCGACTCTATTGGTGCCAAAGTCACCGTCGTGGCTGATGGTGTACCGCCAGGCTGGGGTGAACCGGTATTTGATCGTCTTGATGCGGACATCGCTCACGCGCTGATGAGCATCAACGCGGTGAAGGGGGTAGAAATTGGTGACGGTTTTGACGTCGTTGCGCTGCGGGGCAGCCAGAACCGCGACGAAATCACCAAAGACGGTTTCCAGAGCAACCACGCGGGCGGCATCCTCGGCGGTATCAGCAGCGGTCAGCAGATTATTGCCAATATTGCGCTGAAACCGACCTCCAGCATTACCGTGCCAGGCCACACGATTAACCGCTCTGGCGAAGAAGTTGAGATGATCACTAAAGGACGTCACGATCCCTGTGTGGGGATCCGTGCGGTGCCGATCGCAGAAGCGATGCTGGCGATCGTACTGATGGATCACTTCCTGCGCCAGCGCGCGCAGAATGCGGATGTGACGACCACCATTCCACGCTGGTAAACATGAAAAAAACCGTCATTGCTCTGCTGGCACTGCTTGCCAGTGGAGCCAGTCTGGCCGCGACGCCATGGCAGAAAATTACCCATCCTGTGGCGGGCAGCGCGCAGTCTATTGGCGCGTTCTCGAACGGCTGTATCGTTGGGGCACAGGAACTTCCGCTGCAGTCCGATACCTATCAGGTGATGCGTACCGACCAGCGTCGTTATTTTGGCCACCCGGATCTGGTGCTGTTTATCCAGCGTCTGGGAAACCAGGTGCATAACCTGGGGCTGGGCACGATGCTGATTGGCGATATGGGGATGCCTGCCGGCGGTCGGTTCAACGGCGGACACGCCAGTCACCAGACCGGTCTCGATGTCGATATCTTCCTGCAACTGCCGAAAGCGCGCTGGAGTTCAGCCCAGTTGCTGAAACCGCAGGCGCTGGATCTGGTGGCGCGTGACGGTAAAAACGTCGTGCCATCGTTGTGGACGCAGGACGTCTTCAGCATGATTAAGCTGGCGGCGAAAGATAACGATGTCACGCGGATTTTCGTGAACCCGGCCATCAAGCAGCAGCTCTGCCTGGATGCCGGCACCGATCGCGACTGGCTGCGTAAAGTGCGTCCGTGGTTCCAGCATCGTGCACATATGCACGTTCGTCTGCGCTGCCCGGCAAACAGCCTGGAATGTGAAGATCAGCCGTTACCCCCGCCAGGCGATGGCTGTGGTGCGGAACTGCAGAGCTGGTTTGAGCCGGCAAAACCTGGAACCTCTAAGCCTGAGAAGAAGACACCGCCTCCGTTGCCGCCTTCCTGCCAGGCGCTACTGGATGAGCATGTACTTTAATGGATAATTTCGTCGAACTGTTTATGGTGTCGCCGCTTCTGCTGGTTGTGCTTTTCTTTGTGGCGATGCTGGCCGGGTTTATTGATGCTCTGGCGGGCGGCGGTGGTTTGTTAACCGTACCGGCGCTGCTGGCCGCGGGCATGAGCCCGGCACAGGCGCTCGCCACTAACAAGCTTCAGGCCTGCGGTGGCTCGCTCTCCGCGTCACTCTATTTTATTCGCCGTAAGGTCGTCAGTCTGGCTGACCAGAAGCTCAATATTCTGATGACCTTTATTGGTTCGACCTCGGGTGCACTGCTGGTTCAGCATGTACAGTCCGATATTCTGCGCCAGATCCTCCCCATTCTGGTTATCTGCATCGGTCTCTACTTTTTGTTGATGCCAAAGCTCGGGGAAGAAGACCGGCAGCGTCGTCTGCATGGCCTGCCGTTCGCTCTTATCGCGGGTGGCTGCGTCGGGTTTTACGATGGCTTCTTTGGCCCCGGAGCAGGCTCGTTCTATGCCCTTGCGTTCGTGACGCTGGCCGGCTTTAACCTCGCTAAATCCACCGCCCACGCCAAAGTGCTCAATGCGACGTCAAACGTCGGCGGCCTGCTGCTGTTTATCATTGGTGGCAAAGTTATCTGGGCAACCGGATTTGTGATGATGGCAGGGCAGTTTTTAGGCGCACGTGCGGGCTCGCGTCTGGTATTAAGCAAAGGACAGAAGCTCATTCGCCCGATGATTGTTGTCGTCTCAGCGGTCATGAGTGCCAAACTGCTTTATGACAGCCATGGACAAGAGATCCTCACCTGGCTGGGAATGAATTAATGAACACAACCCATAAATACGAACAGCTGATTGAGATTTTTGATGGCTGTTTTGCTGATGATTTTAATACCCGTCTGATTAAAGGCGACGACGAACCGATCTATCTTCCTGCTGATGCGGACGTGCCGTATAACCGTATCGTGTTTGCGCACGGCTTTTACGCCAGCGGGTTACACGAGATTTCGCACTGGTGTATTGCGGGGAAAGCGCGTCGTGAGCAGGTGGACTTCGGCTACTGGTATTGTCCGGACGGCCGTGACGCCGCCACGCAGAGCCAGTTTGAAGATGTGGAGGTGAAACCGCAGGCGCTGGAATGGTTATTCTGTGTGGCGGCAGGTTTCCCGTTTAACGTCAGCTGTGACAACCTCGAAGGAGAGGTCGAGCCAGACCGTATTGTCTTCCAGCGCCGCGTTCATGCGCAGGTGATGGAGTATCTTGAGAAAGGCATCCCGGAACGTCCGGCACGTCTGATCGAGGCCTTACAGAATTATTACCACACGCCGGAGATCACGGCGGAATGCTTCCCTTGGCCGGAAGATCTTTAACAGAGGAAAGAAGATGATCGCAGAATTTGAATCACGCATTCTGGCGTTAATTGATGACATGGTGGAACACGCCAGTGATGATGAGCTGTTCGCCAGCGGTTATCTGCGTGGTCACCTGACGCTGGCTGTCGCTGAGCTGGAAGCAGGGGACGATCACTCTGCCGAGGCCATTCATGATGAAGTGAGCCGCAGCCTGGAGAAAGCGATCCAGGCAGGGGAACTCTCTCCGCGTGACCAGTCATTAGTGCTGGGTATGTGGGACACCCTGTTCCAGCAGGCAAAAGCCAGGTAGTCATTTCTCCTCCCTTTCCCGGTGGGAGAGGGAGGACATCGGCCCGCACGTTACTTCACCCTTTTTCCTTTCAGTAACTTCCGTACCCACAAACGGTTGGGATTGAGCCCCGCAAGCGTAACGCTGTCCAGCGGAACGGGCTCATCACTCATCTGTGCCGCCAGCACTTCGGCCAGCAACGGCGCTGAGCATAATCCCCGTGAACCGAGCCCCCCGAGCATAAACAGCTGCGGATAAACTGGCGCACTCACCGCGGTATCACGGTTTTCAGCAAGATCCTGATAGGCCTCAAGCGTTGCTTCATAGTCAGGCACATTTCCCGCCATCGGCAGATGGTCCCGGGTGGCGCAGCGTACGCCACAGCGCGCGTCACCGGCGCTGATATCAACCTCTTTTGCCCAGTCGGCCTGCGGGAAGCAGTTGAGCAGGCGCTGGCGATTTTGCTGCTGATCGTCTTCGCTGTAGCGCATGTCGGTCTCACCGCGATGGTAGCTGGCACCAATGCAGTGGTGGCCGTTGGATGGATTTTGTGGCGTCAGATAGCCGTCGTAGCAGAGTACCTGCTGCAGTTTTTCCAGCGCTGGCGAGGTGGGGATATGGCTGACCTGGCCTCCGACAGGGTAAAGCGGCAGCTTTTCCGTCTGGATGAACTGGCTGATAGGGTGACCGTTGGCCAGCACTACGCAGGTATGCTGCGCCTCTTCGCCGGTGGTGAAATGCAGGTTCCAGTGCTCCATGTGGTGAAGTGAGGCGACCTGGCGGGAATAGTGCACCGTCAACCCGCGCGACTGCGCCAGCGCAATGGCTGCCGTGGTCAGATCTGCCGGACACAGCCAGCCACCGAGCGGATAGTGGATACCGTCGCAGCCCGTATCGACCCCCGCGGTTTCGGTTATCTGCTGCGCATTCGCCGCCCGGGCAATTTCGAGCGGCAGACCCAGCGACAACATGTGCGCGATTTTTTGCTGGCTCTTCTCATCCCAGCCCAGTTGCGTAACGCCACACCAGTCGTGGTCAAACGCCACAGGCAGGGCATCATACAGGCGCCGGGCAAAGGTAAAGGCTGCCGGGAAAAACTGGCTCAGCGCCGGATCGTGAGCGCTTAACAGTGGGTAGAGCGCCCCCTGGCGGTTGCCGGAAGCGCCTTTTGCCGGCGCGTCGTCGGCGCAGTAGAGCGTTACCTGCCAGCCACGGTGTAAAAGCGCGAGCGAAAGCAGGGCGCTGGCAATCCCGCCGCCGACAATTGCTACCTCTCGTGATGTGCTGGCGCTGCGTGAAAACCAGGGCGTCTGAGCGGGGATCTCCAGCGTCTGATCCATTCTTCCGACCAGCATGTCGCGCTTGCGACCAAAACCTTTGGTCTTTTGCATGGTAAAGCCGGCCTCCTGCAATCCGCGGCGGACAAAGCCTGCCGAGGTGAAGGTCGCGAGCGTTGCGCCAGGACGCGCCAGGCGTGCCATTGCGTTAAACAGATGCTGGCTCCACATGTCCGGATTCTTGGCGGGGGCAAAACCATCAAGGAACCATGCGTCCACTTTCTGATTCATTGAATCATCAAGCTTATCGGTCAGTTCATTGATGTCGCCGAGCCACAGATCCAGCGTGACGCGCCCGCCGTCCAGCAGCAGACGATGGCAACCGCCGAGGTGCGGCGGCCAATGCGCCTGAAGCTGCTCCGCCCATGGCGCAAGTTCCGGCCAGTGTTGATGTGCCAGACGAAGGTCATGCGCGGTGAGCGGAAATTTTTCAAAACTGATGAAATGTAATCTTTGCAGTGTAGCGTCAGGGTGAGCAGCGCGAAACTGATCGAACATCTGCCAGAGGGTGAGAAAATTCAGACCGGTACCAAACCCGCTCTCGGCGACCACGAACAGACTGCGCGGATGCGTGGGGAAACGGGCGTTTAACTGGTTTCCGTCGAGGAAAACATAGCGGGTTTCTTCCAGTCCGTTATCATTAGAAAAGTAGACGTCATCAAAATCTCGGGAAACAGGTGTACCCTCAGCGTTGAATTCGAGGTTGGCGGGTTGTATAGCGTTTTGTTTCACGTAAGTTACTCGTCTGACAGGCAGTGACACGATCTTAACGATGTGCGTCCATCGGTGCAAATTTCCGCAGAAAATGTCTGATCGGACTTGTTCGGCGTACAAGTGTACGCTATTGTGCGACTCGAAACTTAATATAGTGCGACTTACAGAGGTATTGAATGAAACGTGCAGTGATTACTGGCCTGGGCATCGTTTCCAGCATCGGTAATAACCAGCAGGAAGTCCTGGCATCTCTGCGTGAAGGACGCTCCGGGATCACTTTCTCTGAAGAGTTTAAAGATTCAGGTATGCGTAGCCACGTATGGGGTAACGTCAAACTGGACACCACCGGTTTGATTGACCGTAAAGTGGTTCGTTTCATGAACGATGCCTCTATTTATGCTTATCTCTCCATGCAGGAAGCGATTGCGGATGCGGGTCTGAGCGCGGAAGTTTACCAGAACAACCCACGCGTAGGTCTGATCGCCGGTTCCGGTGGCTCATCTAAAGCGCAGGTTTTTGGTGCCGACGCAATGCGTAGCCCACGTGGTCTGAAAGCGGTAGGTCCTTATGTTGTGACTAAAGCCATGGGTTCAGCGGTTTCCGCTTGCCTGGCGACCCCGTTCAAAATCCACGGCGTTAACTACTCCATCAGCTCTGCCTGTGCGACCTCCGCACACTGCATCGGTAATGCGGTTGAGCAGATCCAGCTGGGTAAACAGGACATCGTGTTTGCTGGCGGCGGCGAAGAACTGGGCTGGGAAATGGCCTGTGAATTCGACGCAATGGGTGCACTGTCCACCAAATATAACGAAACTCCGGATAAAGCATCCCGTACCTATGATGCGCACCGTGACGGTTTCGTTATCGCAGGCGGCGGCGGTATGGTTGTGGTTGAAGAGCTGGAGCACGCGCTGGCACGTGGTGCACACATCTACGCTGAGATCGTGGGCTACGGTGCAACGTCTGACGGCGCTGACATGGTGGCTCCATCCGGTGAAGGCGCAGTGCGCTGCATGAAGATGGCGATGCACGGCGTTGACACGCCAATCGACTACCTGAACTCCCACGGTACCTCTACTCCGGTAGGCGACGTGAAAGAGCTGGGTGCGATCCGTGAAGTGTTCGGCGACAACAGCCCGGCTATCTCCGCGACAAAAGCCATGACCGGTCACTCTCTGGGTGCTGCTGGCGTTCAGGAAGCGATCTACTCTCTGCTGATGCTGGAAAATGGCTTTATCGCCCCAAGCATCAACATTGACGAGATGGACGAGCAGGCCGCAGGTCTGAACATCGTGACCCAGCCAAAAGAAGCGACACTGACTACCGTCATGTCCAACAGCTTCGGTTTCGGCGGTACTAACGCCACGCTGGTGATGCGTAAGTACAACGCATAAGTTCTGACTGATTCAAAAGGGGAGCCTGACGGCTCCCTTTTTTTATGCATTGACAAGCGGCTGATCTCGCAGGCAAACTTCCTACCTCAACATTATCCTCACGATAATGCGTAAGCGTTCAACGTCAACCAACGCACCTAAATCCTGGTTATCAGGAAGAGGGGGCGTGGTTTTTCCCCGCCTTACTCTTCATTTCGGAGTAAAGCATGACTGCAGTCACTCAAACAGAAACAACCTCTTCAGCGAACGTCTCGCTGTTTCGCATCGCGTTTGCGGTGTTCCTGACCTATATGACCGTCGGCCTGCCGCTGCCGGTGATCCCGCTGTTTGTTCATCAGGAGCTGGGCTATGGCAACACCATGGTCGGCGTCGCCGTGGGTATTCAGTTCCTGGCTACGGTATTAACCCGCGGTTATGCCGGACGTCTGGCGGATCAGCACGGAGCAAAACGCTCGGCGTTACAGGGCATGTTTGCCTGTGGTCTGGCGGGAGGTGCATGGCTGCTGGCCGCTCTCCTGCCGGTTGACGCTGCGTATAAATTTTCGCTGCTGATCGTGGGGCGTTTAATCCTGGGCTTTGGTGAAAGCCAGCTCCTGACCGGTACGCTGACATGGGGTATGGGGCTGGTGGGGCCTGCGCGCTCCGGCAAAGTCATGTCCTGGAATGGCATGGCCATTTATGGCGCGCTTGCCGCAGGCGCCCCGCTCGGGTTGCTTATCCACAGCCACTTTGGCTTTGCCGCGCTGGCAGCGACCACCCTGATGCTGCCGCTGCTGGCATGGGCATTCAACGGTCCGGTACGTAAAGTCCCTGCCCATAAAGGGGTGCGCCCGTCTTTGTGGAGCGTGGTGGGCCAAATCTGGCAGCCGGGCCTTGGCCTGGCCCTGCAGGGCGTCGGTTTTGCGGTAATCGGTACGTTCGTCTCGCTCTACTTTATGAGCCGCGGCTGGGCGATGGCAGGTTTTACGCTGACCGCCTTTGGTGGCGCATTTGTCTTAATGCGCGTGCTGTTCGGCTGGATGCCGGATCGTTTTGGCGGCGTGAAGGTTGCAGTGGCGTCACTGGTGATTGAAACCCTGGGTTTGCTGTTACTGTGGAGTGCACCCGTTGCGTCCGTAGCGTTGTTAGGCGCGGCGTTGACCGGCTGCGGATGTTCGCTTATTTTCCCGGCGTTGGGCGTGGAGGTGGTAAAACGTGTCGCCCCACAGGTGCGTGGCACGGCGCTTGGCGGCTATGCGGCGTTTCAGGATATCTCATACGGGGTAACCGGGCCGCTGGCAGGTCTTTTAGCAACGTCGTTCGGGTATCCGTCTGTTTTCCTGGCGGGCGCGGTTGCAGCGGTTGTGGGCATTGTGGTGACGCTGGTGGCGTTTCGTCAGTCTTAGCGGTTAAGTGCCGGGGCGGCAAGCCTTCCCCGGTGTGCTGTCGGCCCGGCAGGCGTAGCGCCACCGGGCGAAACCGTTATGCGACCAGCCAGAAAATCGCCAGTGCAATCATTAACGCAATAAACATCAACCCTGGACGGGCAGAGAGGGTTCTGAACGTTTCCACCACCGGCGCAAACAGCGGATTGTAGATTGGCTGTATGTTTCGTGCCTCCGGCACGCCTCCTTCGCGTTCGGCGCGGCGAACGAAAATCTGGTTGAGCACATCCTGCACCTGCGCGGTGGTCAGTACCGTTTGCGGTGTGGCCTGCCAGGTCTGCTGGGCGTAATCACGAATGGCGTCAAATTCGTTGGGCTCCAGCGGCTGCTTAAGTGCCGCCTGAACCGTGTGCAGGGTTGGAGCGGTCTGGGTGCTGAGCGTCTGACGCGCCTGTAGCCAGGTCACCAGATGCGTAAACTGTTTCGCCGGGATCAGCTCGCCCGCTTTTACGCCGGAGAGTTCCAGCATTGATTGCCAGATAAGCTTCGTCGGTTCGCCGGTGGCGGCGGCCAGCTTGGTCACCATCTGCTTGAGCGTGTTGTGCTCGGCAGGCAGCAGCGGACGCTCGGTCGCAGGGCGTTGCTGAGGCTGTGGAATTGACAGCTGATTGGTTTGCAGCAGCGTCAGTACGGTTTTGAGCTGTTCCGGGGTCAGCTGGCTCAGGGCGGTCTGACCAAACTGCTGGCGAATAAAATCACTCACCGCCTGGCGGTTATTTCCATGGCCCAACAGCTCGGTCAGCTGCGAGACAATCTGGCGTGTGCTGTGATTCTGCTGTGCAGTATCAATCCGCTGGTTCAGGTTTTGCTCGGCAGCAGGGAAATGGCGCGACTGCAAAGGTGCGTCGTTCCTGACACCTAAATCGTGCTTTACCCCAGCCCAGACTTCCGCGTTTTGCTGCGACGTCAGCGCGATCAGACGCGTGATCAGTCGCTCCAGCACGGTGCGCTGTTGTGTGGATAGCGGTTGTTCGCCTGCAACGTTTGGCGTGACAGGGCCTTCACCCGGAGGGCGCGGCGGCGTACCTGAAATGGGCTGCATCGTCAAAAAATCCTTAAAGTCAAAACTCAGCGTAAACCTGGCAGACGTATATGCCTGGCGGCCAGATTATGGCACACTTGATGGGTTTTCTTCCTCTCAAACAGGTACTCAGACGTGAAAATCCTCGTTGATGAAAATATGCCTTATGCCCGCGAGCTCTTTAGCCGCCTCGGCAACGTTAAGGCTGTCCCGGGTCGGCCGATCCCGGTAAACGAGCTGGATGATGCAGACGCGCTGATGGTGCGCTCGGTAACCAAAGTAAATGAGGCGTTGCTCTCCGGCAAAGCGGTGAAATTTGTCGGGACCGCAACGGCAGGGACGGATCATGTGGATGATAAATGGCTTAAGCAGGCGGGGATCGGTTTTTCAGCCGCGCCGGGCTGCAACGCCATTGCGGTCGTGGAATATGTCTTCTCCTCCCTGCTGATGCTGGCAGAGCGCGACGGTTTTGCGTTGCAGGACCGTACCGTCGGGATTGTTGGTGTGGGCAACGTGGGCGGGCGCCTGCATAAACGTCTCGAGGCGTTAGGCATTCGCACCCTGCTGTGCGATCCGCCGCGCAAAGACAACGGTGATGAAGGCGACTTCCGTTCGCTGGATGAACTGGTTGCACAGTGCGATGTGATCACTTTCCATACGCCGCTGTTTAAAGAGGGGCCTTATAAGTCGCTGCACCTTGCTGACGAAGCCCTGATCCGTCGTCTGAAGCCTGGCACTATTCTGATAAATGCCTGCCGGGGCCCGGTGGTCGATAACCTTGCGCTGCTGAAATGTCTGGACGAGGGGCAAGCGCTTAGCGTGGTGCTGGACGTCTGGGAGCCGGAGCCTGAGCTTAACGTTGCGCTGCTTAACAAGGTGGACGTCGCAACGGCGCATATAGCCGGTTATACCCTTGAAGGAAAAGCCCGCGGCACGACGCAGGTCTTTGAGGCCTATAGCGCCTTTATCGGCCATCCACAGCAGGTGGCGCTGGATACCTTACTGCCTGCGCCTGAATTTGGCCGCATTACCCTGCACGGGCCACTCGATCAGGCAACGCTGAAACGACTGGTCCATTTGGTGTATGATGTGCGCCGCGATGACGCGCTGCTGCGTAAAGTGGCGGGTATTCCGGGTGAGTTTGATAAGCTGCGCAAGAACTATGTTGAGCGCCGCGAGTGGTCTTCCCTGTATGTGATTTGCGACGACGCAACGGCTGCGACGCAGCTGCATAAACTGGGTTTTAACGCCGTTCATCACCCGGCACATTAATGTCTTCTTAATGCTCCCTGTTGGATACTCCGACAGGGACGCTTTTTTATTTCTGGAGTAAACCACCATGTCTGAAGGCTGGAACATTGCCATTTTAGGTGCCACGGGTGCCGTGGGTGAAGCCCTGCTCGAAACCCTTGCTGAGCGTCAGTTCCCGGTGGGTGATATCTATGCGCTGGCGCGTACAGATAGCGCGGGTGAACATCTGCGTTTTGGCGGTAAATCTGTCATGGTTCAGGATGCGGCCGGGTTCGACTGGACTCAGGCGCAGCTGGCGTTTTTTGCAGCCGGTGCTGAGGCTACGGCGTCTTACATTGAAGAGGCCACCAACTCGGGTTGTCTGGTGATTGATTTAAGCGGTCTGTTCGCGCTTGAGCCGGATGTGCCGCTGGTGGTGCCGGATGTGAACCCGTTTGTGCTGGCAGACTACCGTAACCGCAACGTTATCGCCGTACCGAACAGCCTGACCAGTCAGCTGCTTACCGCGCTGAAACCGCTGATCGATGAAGGCGGCCTGTCGCGTATCTTCGTCACCAGCCTGCTGTCTGCGTCTGCCAACGGCAAGCAAGCGGTTAACGCGCTGGCCGGGCAGAGCGCGAAATTGCTGAGCGGCGTTCCGATTGATGAAGACGACTATTTTGGTCGCCAGCTGGCGTTTAACATGCTGCCACTGCTGCCGGATCGCGAAGGCAGCGTGCGCGAAGAGCGCCGTATTGTCGATGAAGTCCGCAAAATCCTGCAGGATGACGGCCTGATGATCTCTGCCAGCTGCGTGCAGTCTCCTGTCTTCTACGGCCACGCGCAGATGGTCGGTTTTGAAGCGCTGCGCCCGCTCGCCGCAGAAGAAGCGCGTGACGCGTTTGGTCGCGGTGAGGATATCGCCCTCTCCGAAGAGAGTGAGTTCCCGACGCAGGTTGGTGATGCGACCGGTAGTGCACATCTGTCTGTTGGCTGCGTGCGTAACGATTACGGAATGCCTGAGCAGATCCAGTTCTGGTCAGTTGCCGATAACGTTCGCTTTGGCGGCGCGCTGATGGCGGTGAAAATTGCGGAGAAACTCGTGCAGGAGTACCTGTACTGATGTCAGACGTGGATCACAAGCCTGTTCATAAAATTGCCCTCGGTATTGAGTACGATGGCAGTAAGTATTATGGCTGGCAGCGTCAAAATGAGGTGCGCAGCGTCCAGGAAAAACTGGAAAAAGCGCTCTCTCAGGTGGCGAACGAACCGATAGTCGTTTTCTGTGCCGGGCGTACGGATGCCGGCGTTCACGGCACGGGGCAGGTGGTTCATTTTGAAACCACCGCTGTGCGAAAGGACGCCGCATGGACGCTGGGGGTGAATGCGAATTTACCTGGAGACATTGCGGTTCGTTGGGTTAAAGATGTTCCCGATGATTTTCATGCGCGTTTCAGCGCCACCGCGCGCCGTTACCGCTATGTCATCTACAATCAGCGTCTACGTCCGGCGGTGTTAAGCCAGGGCGTGACGCATTTTTATGAACCGCTTGATGCTGAACGTATGCATCGTGCGGCGCAGTGTCTGATTGGTGAAAATGACTTTACCTCGTTCCGTGCGGTGCAGTGCCAGTCCCGTACGCCGTGGCGTAATGTCATGCACATAAACGTCAGCCGTTATGGCGCGTATGTGGTGGTGGATATCAAAGCCAATGCCTTTGTACATCATATGGTGCGGAATATTGTGGGCAGCCTGATGGAAGTGGGTGCCGGACACCAGCCGGAGAGCTGGATTGCAGAACTGCTGGCAGCGAAGGACAGAACGCTTGCGGCAGCCACGGCGAAAGCGGAAGGGCTGTATCTGGTCTCGGTAGACTATCCGGATCGGTTTGACCTGCCGAAACCGCCAATGGGCCCGCTGTTTTTAGCGGACTAATCAAAGGTGCAATTAAGGCTTAGACAAAATGGACGTAATACGTTTTTTGATTGATTTCATCCTGCATATTGATGTTCACCTGGCGGAGCTGGTCGCGCAGTACGGCGTCTGGGTTTACGCTATTCTGTTCCTCATTCTGTTCTGTGAAACCGGTCTGGTTGTCACCCCGTTCCTGCCGGGGGATTCACTGCTGTTCGTGGCCGGCGCATTATCCGCGTTACCGACTAACGATTTGAATGTGCATCTGATGGTTGTGTTGATGGTTATCGCCGCGATTATTGGTGATGCGGTGAACTACACGATTGGACGGGTGTTTGGTGAGCGGCTTTTCAGCAATCCGGACTCGAAAATTTTCCGTCGCAGCTATCTCGACAAAACCCATGCGTTCTATGAACGCCATGGCGGCAAAACCATTATCCTTGCCCGTTTTGTGCCTATTGTGCGTACATTTGCACCGTTTGTGGCGGGAATGGGGCATATGTCCTATCGTCACTTTGCGGCATATAACGTTGTTGGCGCGCTGCTGTGGGTGTTGCTGTTTACCTATGCCGGCTACCTGTTTGGCGATCTCCCGGTGGTCCAGGAAAACCTTAAGTTGCTGATTGTAGCGATTATTGTGCTTTCGGTACTGCCTGGCGTTATTGAGATTATTCGTCACCGACGTGCGGCAGCAAAGCAAGCGAAGTAAATGCATACTGGCGGTTCGACCACTTTTTTATCCAAAGTTTCGGGCTGTTATGTTTTAATGTGCAACATTCATGGTCTGTTGGAGGCAAAAATGGCATTATTCGCCTCTTATAGCAAAACTGGCATACGACCAGGTTCAGGCAGAAAGGTTATCAATGAGCTGGATTGAACGAATTAAAAGCAACATAACCCCGACTCGTAAAGCGAGCATTCCTGAAGGGGTATGGACGAAGTGTGATAGCTGCGGCCAGGTTCTGTACCGCGCAGAGCTGGAACGCAATCTTGAGGTGTGTCCGAAGTGTGACCACCACATGCGTATGACGGCGCGTAATCGCCTGCATAGCCTGCTGGACGAAGGTTCTCTGGTAGAACTGGGTAGCGAGCTTGAGCCAAAAGACGTGCTGAAGTTCCGTGATTCCAAAAAATACAAAGACCGTCTGGCCTCTGCACAGAAAGAGACCGGCGAGAAAGACGCGCTGATCGTCATGAAAGGCACCCTGCACACGATGCCGGTGGTGGCTGCCGCGTTTGAGTTCTCCTTTATGGGTGGCTCAATGGGCTCTGTCGTGGGTGCGCGCTTTGTGCGTGCCGTTGAGCAGGCGCTGGAAGACAACTGCCCGCTGATCTGCTTCTCCGCTTCCGGTGGTGCACGTATGCAGGAAGCGCTGATGTCGCTGATGCAGATGGCGAAAACCTCTGCTGCGCTGGCGAAAATGCAGGAGCGCGGTTTGCCGTACATCTCCGTGCTGACCGACCCGACGATGGGTGGCGTTTCCGCAAGCTTTGCCATGCTGGGCGATCTGAACATCGCTGAGCCGAAAGCGCTGATCGGTTTTGCGGGTCCCCGCGTCATCGAACAGACCGTACGTGAAAAACTGCCGCCGGGCTTCCAGCGCAGTGAGTTCCTCATCGAGAAAGGCGCTATCGACATGATCGTCCGCCGTCCGGAGATGCGCCTGAAACTGGCAAGCATCCTGGCGAAGCTGATGAATCTGCCAGCGCCGAACCCGGATGAGCCGCGCGAAGGCGTGGTGGTACCGGATCAGGAACCCGAGGCCTGATAACTGAAAAGGGCAGGGCCGGATGGCGCTGCCCTTTTGCTTTCTCAACTGTTAATGACCGGGCATCATGGAAAATAAAAGCATTCCCCAAGCCACGTCGCCCCTGGCCGCGTGGCTTTCTTATCTGGAAAACCTGCACAGTAAAACCATCGATATGGGGCTTGAGCGCGTAAGCCAGGTTGCCGCGCGTCTCGACGTACTGAAACCAGCGCCGTTTGTGTTCACCGTTGCCGGAACGAACGGTAAAGGCACGACGTGCCGTACGCTGGAATCTGTCCTGATGGCAGCAGGCTATAAGGTTGGCGTTTACAGCTCTCCACACCTCGTGCGGTATACCGAGCGGGTGCGTGTGCAAAATCGCGAGCTGCCGGAATCAGCGCATACCGCCTCTTTCGCGGAAATTGAAGCTGCGCGCGGTGAAATTTCATTAACCTATTTTGAATACGGCACCCTGTCGGCACTGTGGTTGTTTAAGCAGGCGCAGCTGGACGTGGTGATTTTGGAAGTCGGCCTCGGCGGGCGTCTTGATGCCACCAACATGGTGGATGCGGATGTGGCCGTCGTGACCAGCATTGCGCTGGATCATACCGACTGGCTGGGGCCGGATCGCGAAAGCATTGGTCGCGAGAAAGCCGGGATTTTCCGGGCGAATAAACCTGCCGTGGTCGGCGAGCCGGATATGCCGCACACCATTGCAGAGGTGGCGAATGAGACGGGGGCGCGTCTGCTGCGCCGTGGCGTAGACTGGCAGTATGAGGTTCAGGCAGACGGCTGGCGCTTAAGCGATGCGCAGGGCGCACTGGACAACCTGCCATTGCCGCAGGTGCCGCAGCCTAACGCGGCAACCGCGCTGGCGGCACTGCGCGCAAGCGGTCTGGCGGTGAGCGAGCAGGCGATTCGCGAGGGCATTGAGCGGGCGATCCTGCCCGGGCGTTTCCAGATTGTCAGCGAGTCACCGCGCCTGATCCTCGATGTGGCGCATAACCCGCATGCCGCGGCGTATCTCGCGGGACGTCTCAATTCGTTACCAAAAACCGGGCGCGTGCTGGCGGTTATCGGTATGCTTCATGATAAAGATATTGGCGGTACGCTGGCCTGCATGGAGAGTGTGGTCGATAGCTGGTATTGTGCTCCTCTGGAGGGGCCACGCGGGGCGACCGCTGAGCAGTTGATGGAACATCTCGGCAAAGGCGCAATCTATAATAGCGTGGCTCAGGCCTGGCATGCCGCGATGGCGGATGCTAAACCAGAAGATACCGTGCTGGTGTGTGGCTCGTTCCACACGGTGGCACATGTCATGGAAGTGATGGACGCGGGGAGAACCGGTGGCGAGTAAGTTTCAGAACCGTTTAGCAGGAACAATAGTGCTGGTGGCGCTGGGAGTCATTATTCTCCCGGGCCTGCTCGACGGGCAGAAAAAGCACTATCAGGATGAGTTTGCAGCCATTCCACTGGTACCGAAACCGGGCGATCGCGACGAGCCGGATATGCTGCCTGCGGCGACACAGGCCCTTCCTGCTCAGCCGCCGGAAGGCGCAGCGGAAGAGGTTCGCGCGGGTGATGCGGCTGCGCCGTCTCTTGATCCGTCTCGTCTGGCGGCGAGCAACACCAACGATATCGATCCTGTACCGGTTCCGGTCGTGCAGCCTAAACCGGCTGAGAAACCGAAGCCGGTCGAAAAAACGCAGCCGAAACCGCAGCGTGATAAAACGAGCGAACAGCTTGCCGCAGCGACTGAGACACCGCCTCCGGCGAAACCGGCTCAGCAGGAAGCCGCTCCGACGGGCAAAGCCTACGTCGTGCAGCTGGGGGCGCTGAAAAATGCCGATAAGGTCAATGAGGTGGTGGGTAAACTGCGCAGTGCGGGATATCGTGTTTACACTTCACCTTCCACGCCGGTACAGGGTAAAATTACCCGTATTCTCGTGGGGCCAGAAGCGTCCAAAGATAAGCTTAAAGGATCGCTGGGTGAGCTGAAGCAGATCTCCGGCCTGAGCGGTGTGGTGATGAGCTACAGCGCGAACTAACCCCTCCCTCACCCTTATCCTTTCTATGAGGAGAGGGTAGGGGGAAGAGTGACGGCAGACGTCCACAGAGACGTAAAAAGCCACGGCGTTGAACATTTTTTCAGCGCCTTTTTTATTTACGCGCGGGAAGGAAATCCCTACGCAAACGTTTTCTTTTTCTGTTAGAATTCGCCCCGAACTGGATGACAGGGCGTTAAATCGTGGGACACATATGGTCTGGATTGATTACGCCATCATTGCGGTGATTGGTTTTTCCTGTCTGGTTAGCCTGATCCGTGGCTTTGTTCGTGAAGCGTTATCGCTGGTAACCTGGGGTTGTGCTTTCTTTGTTGCCAGTCATTACTACACTTACCTGTCTGTCTGGTTCACGGGCTTTGAAGATGAACTGGTCCGAAATGGAATAGCTATCGCGGTGCTGTTTATCGCGACGCTGATTGTCGGCGCTATCGTAAATTACGTGATAGGTCAGCTGGTCGAGAAAACCGGTCTGTCAGGAACAGACAGGGTACTCGGGATCTGTTTCGGCGCACTACGAGGCGTGCTGATTGTGGCCGCGATCCTGTTCTTCCTGGATACCTTTACCGGGTTCTCCAAAAGTGAAGACTGGCAAAAATCGCAGCTCATTCCAGAGTTCAGTTTCATCATCAGATGGTTCTTTGACTATCTGCAAAGCTCGTCGAGTTTCTTGCCCAGAGCGTAATGCGCTCTGAGATGTGGCTTAACGAGGAAAAGACGAATGTGCGGTATTGTCGGTATCGCCGGTTTCATGCCGGTAAACCAGTCGATTTATGACGCGTTAACGGTGCTTCAGCACCGTGGGCAGGATGCTGCGGGTATCATCACCATTGATGCAAACAACTGCTTCCGTTTACGTAAGGCGAATGGTCTGGTAAATGATGTGTTTGAAGCCCGCCATATGCAGCGTCTGCAAGGTAATATGGGGATCGGTCACGTTCGTTATCCTACTGCTGGCAGTTCCAGCGCCTCTGAGGCTCAGCCTTTCTACGTCAACTCACCGTATGGCATCACGCTTGCCCACAATGGCAACCTGACCAACGCGCACGAGCTGCGTAAGAAGTTGTTCGAAGAGAAACGTCGCCACATTAACACTACCTCTGATTCTGAAATTCTGCTCAATATCTTTGCCAGCGAGCTGGATAACTTCCGTCACTACCCGCTGGAAGCAGACAACATTTTTGCCGCCGTTGCCGCGACTAACCGCCAGATCCGTGGTGCGTATGCCTGCGTGGCGATGATTATCGGCCACGGGATGGTTGCCTTCCGCGATCCAAACGGCATCCGCCCGCTGGTACTCGGTAAGCGCGATCTCGGTGATGGTCGTACCGAATACATGGTTGCCTCTGAAAGCGTGGCGCTGGATACCCTGGGCTTCGAGTTCCTGCGTGATGTTGCGCCTGGCGAAGCGGTCTATATCACTGAGAAGGGCCAGCTGTTCACCCGCCAGTGTGCTGACAACCCGGTGAGCAATCCGTGCCTGTTTGAATATGTTTACTTCGCCCGTCCGGACTCGTTTATCGACAAGATTTCCGTTTACAGCGCGCGCGTGAACATGGGGACAAAACTTGGCGAGAAGATTGCCCGCGAATGGGACGATCTGGATATCGACGTCGTTATTCCTATTCCGGAAACGTCCTGCGATATCGCTCTGGAAATCGCCCGCATTCTGGACAAGCCATACCGTCAGGGGTTTGTGAAAAACCGCTACGTTGGTCGTACCTTTATCATGCCGGGTCAGCAGCTGCGCCGTAAGTCCGTGCGTCGTAAACTGAACGCAAACCGCGCTGAGTTCCGCGATAAAAACGTACTGCTGGTGGATGACTCCATCGTTCGTGGCACCACTTCAGAACAGATTATTGAGATGGCGCGCGAAGCGGGTGCGAAGAAAGTGTATCTGGCCTCAGCCGCACCGGAAATTCGTTTCCCGAACGTGTACGGCATCGATATGCCAACCGCCAACGAGCTGATCGCTCACGGTCGTGAAGTGGACGAAATTCGTCAGATCATCGGTGCCGACGGCCTGATTTTCCAGGATCTGAACGATCTTATCGACGCAGTACGCGCTGAGAACCCGGATATTCAGCAGTTCGAATGCTCTGTGTTTAATGGCGTCTACGTGACGAAAGACGTTGACCAGCAGTACCTCGACTACCTTGATTCGCTGCGCAACGACGATGCGAAGGCCGTCCAGCTGCAAAACGATCTCGAAAGTTTAGAGATGCACAACGAAGGTTGATGTCTGTGCAAGTGAGGGCATTTGCCCTCACTTGCAACTCCCCGTAAAATCCTGCACAGTCTTCCCTGAAATCAGTTAGGGCGAAAATCATGAAACGACTCATTGTTGGGCTCAGTGGTGCCAGTGGCGCGATTTACGGCGTACGTCTGTTACAGGTGCTGCGTGACGTGGCAGAAGTGGAAACGCATCTGGTCATGAGCCAGGCGGCACGTCAGACCCTCTCTCTTGAAACCGACCTCTCACTGCGTGATGTCCAGGCGCTGGCGGATGTGGTTCACGATGCCCGCGATATCGCCGCCAGCATCTCCTCTGGCTCGTTTAAAACGGCGGGTATGGTTATCCTGCCTTGTTCCATTAAAACGCTCTCCGGCATTGTAAACAGCTATACCGACACGCTGGTGACCCGCGCCGCGGACGTGGTGCTGAAGGAGCGCCGTCCTCTGGTTCTCTGCGTGCGGGAAACGCCGCTGCACCTGGGACATCTGCGTTTAATGACTCAGGCTGCTGAACTCGGCGCGGTGATCATGCCACCGGTACCGGCGTTCTATCACCGACCCGTTTCACTGGATGATGTGATTAATCAGACGGTTAACCGCGTTCTCGATCAGTTTGATATCGACCTGCCTGAAGACCTTTTCACCCGTTGGCAGGGTGCCTGAATCTGTGCACCCACAGCGTGCATGAAAAGATAACGTGCCCTGTTTCAGGGCAATTATGCAACGGCGATCATATCCTCGACATTTAATTCGCTTTTTCCCTTTTTCTCTTTCCGGTTCGTTCGGCAGACCTGCTATCTTTCACCATTAAGGCAATATCGCAACGTTTTATTAACATATTTAACGTCGAACTTTTCACCAGACGGCAATGTGGCATAAGACCTGCAAGAGAAGCCTGCAACACAACACACAACACAATACATAATAAAATCACGGTACTTGAGGGTAAATGTATGAAGAAGACGGTTCTGGCTCTGTCTTTGCTGGTGGGGTTAAGTGCGGCAGCAGGTAGCTACGCAGCGCTTCCACAGACAGTTCGTATCGGTACAGACGCAACCTACGCGCCATTCTCTTCCAAGGATGCGAAAGGCGATTTCGTTGGGTTTGATATCGATCTGGGAAATGAAATGTGCAAACGCATTGCGGTGAAATGCACATGGGTGGGCAGCGACTTTGATGCGTTAATCCCGTCGCTGAAAGCCAAGAAAATCGACGCCATTATCTCTTCTCTCTCTATCACCGAAAAACGTCAGCAGGAGATTGCCTTCTCTGACAAGCTTTACGCTGCAGATTCACGTCTGATTGCCGCTAAAGGCTCCCCGATTCAACCCACCATCGACTCGCTGAAAGGCAAGCATGTCGGCGTGCTTCAGGGCTCAACGCAGGAAGGGTTTGCCAATGCGAACTGGCGTGAAAAGGGCGTCGACGTGGTGGCGTACCAGAACCAGGATCTGATCTACTCTGACCTGGCGGCAGGCCGTCTGGATGCGGCATTCCAGGATGAAGTCGCCGCGAGCGAAGGCTTCCTGAAACAGCCAGCGGGCAAAGAGTACGCTTTTGCTGGCCCGTCCGTGAAAGACAAAAAGTACTTTGGTGACGGTACGGGTATCGGCTTGCGTAAGGATGATACCGAGCTGAAAGCCGCCTTCGACAAAGCGTTTGCTGAGCTGCGTAAAGACGGTACCTACGACAAACTGGCGAAGAAATACTTCGACTTCAACGTCTACGGTGACTAATACCTGACGACAATGCACTGCTGAGGTGCATTGTCGGGCGGGATGATCCAATATGGTGCAATTAATGCACTGTATTGGATCGCTGTGTGCATACTTACGCATTTATAATGCAAAAAATCCCGGCTCAAAGGCATTATTCTTTGCCTGACGGAGGGGATTGATGGCACATTAGCACCACCCCGTCGTCGTAAAAATCCCGTATGTAGACAGTTTGTTGAGGACAGATATGAAAAAACTAGTATTGTCACTTTCTCTGGTGCTGGCCTTTTCCAGCGCCACCGCGGCATTCGCAGCAATTCCGCAGAAAATTCGAATCGGTACCGATCCTACCTATGCACCGTTCGAATCGAAGAATTCTAAAGGTGAATTGGTTGGTTTTGACATCGATCTGGCCAACGAACTGTGCAAACGCATCAAAGCGCAGTGTACCTACGTTGAGAACCCACTGGATGCGCTGATCCCGTCGCTGAAAGCGAAAAAAATCGACGTGATTATGTCCTCGCTCTCCATTACTGAAAAACGCCAGCAGGAGATTGCTTTCACGGACAAACTCTACGCGGCAGATTCACGTCTGGTCGTCGCCAAATCTTCCGACATTCAGCCCACTCTCGAGTCGCTGAAAGGCAAACGCGTGGGCGTGCTGCAGGGGACCACTCAGGAAACCTACGGTAACGAACACTGGGCACCGAAAGGGATTGAAATCGTCTCTTATCAGGGCCAGGAAAATATCTACGCTGACCTGACGGCAGGTCGCATTGACGCAGCATTCCAGGATGAAGTCGCGGCGAGCGAAGGCTTCCTGAAGCAGCCGGTCGGCAAAGACTATAAGTTTGGCGGTCCATCCATCAAGGATGTGAAGTTGTTTGGTGTAGGCACCGGTATGGGCCTGCGCAAGGAAGACAACGAACTGCGTGAAGCGCTGAACAAAGCGTTTGCCGAAATGCGCGCTGACGGCACGTACGAGAAAATTGCGAAAAAATACTTCGATTTCAATGTTTACGGCGGCTAATCGCCCCGTCAAATAACGTGCAGCCCCTCCCACTGTGGGAGGGGAAAAGACACGGTTCCACCACTCACGATACGACAGGGCTCGCGGTATGCTGTACGGATTTTCTGGCGTTATTTTACAGGGCGCGCTTGTCACCCTTGAGCTGGCTCTCAGCTCCGTGGTGCTGGCGGTGCTGATAGGTCTGGCGGGCGCAGGGGCGAAGCTTTCGGCTAACAAGCCGCTGGCGCTGATTTTTGAAGGCTATACGACGCTGATTCGCGGTGTTCCCGATCTGGTGCTGATGCTTCTGATCTTTTACGGTCTGCAGATTGCGCTTAACAGCGTGACGGACGCAATGGGTATGGGACAAATCGATATCGACCCGATGGTGGCCGGTATTATTACGCTCGGTTTTATCTACGGGGCCTACTTCACCGAAACCTTCCGCGGCGCGTATATGGCTGTGCCGAAAGGCCACATTGAAGCGGCAACCGCATTCGGTTTCACCTCCTCACAGACGTTTCGTCGAATCATGTTCCCGGCCATGATGCGCTATGCGCTTCCAGGTATCGGTAACAACTGGCAGGTTATTCTTAAGGCAACCGCGCTGGTCTCTCTGCTTGGCCTGGAAGATGTGGTGAAAGCGACCCAGCTTGCCGGCAAAAGCACCTGGGAACCGTTCTACTTTGCGGTGGTATGTGGCGTAATCTATCTGGTCTTTACGACCGCCTCCAATGGTGTGCTGCTTCTGCTCGAACGTCGCTACTCCGTGGGTGTGAAGAGGGCTGATCTGTGATTGAGATTATTCAGGAATACTGGAAATCGCTGCTGTGGACAGATGGCTATCGCTTCACCGGCGTCGCCATTACGCTCTGGCTTCTGATCTCCTCCGTGGTGATGGGCGGCATTCTGGCGGTATTTCTTGCCATTGGTCGTGTGTCGAACAATAAATTTATCCAGTTCCCAATCTGGTTGTTTACCTATGTGTTTCGCGGTACGCCGCTATACGTGCAGCTGCTGGTGTTCTATTCGGGGATGTACACGCTTGAGATCGTAAAAGGCACTGAAATGCTCAATGCGTTCTTCCGCAGCGGTCTGAACTGTACGGTGCTGGCATTGACGCTCAATACCTGCGCCTATACCACCGAGATTTTCGCAGGGGCGATTCGCTCTGTCCCGTACGGTGAAATTGAAGCGGCGCGTGCGTACGGCTTCTCCTCCGTGAAGCTTTACCGTTGCATCATTCTGCCGTCGGCGCTGCGTATTGCGTTACCGGCGTACAGTAACGAAGTGATTCTGATGCTGCACTCCACGGCGCTGGCCTTTACCGCCACGGTGCCGGACTTACTGAAGATTGCCCGGGATATTAACTCGGCAACCTATCAGCCGTTTACCGCATTCGGTATTGCGGCAGTGCTTTATTTGATAATTTCATACGTCCTGATTAGCCTGTTCCGTAAGGCAGAAAAACGCTGGTTGCAGCATATAAAACCTTCTTCGACGCACTGAGAATGATGATGGCTGAGAACAAATTAAACGTTATTGATCTGCACAAACGCTACGGCGAACATGAAGTGCTGAAAGGGGTGTCGCTGCAGGCAAACGCGGGCGATGTCATCAGTATTATCGGCTCATCCGGCTCCGGTAAAAGCACTTTCCTGCGCTGCATTAACTTCCTCGAAAAACCGAGCGAAGGCTCAATTGTGGTGAGCGGGCAGAACATCAATCTGGTGCGTGACAAAGACGGCCAGCTGAAGGTGGCGGATAAAAATCAGCTACGTCTGTTGCGTACGCGCCTGACGATGGTTTTCCAGCACTTTAATCTCTGGAGCCATATGACGGTGCTGGAGAACGTAATGGAAGCGCCAATCCAGGTGCTGGGTCTCAGCAAACAGGACGCCCGCGACCGTGCGGTGAAATACCTGGCGAAAGTGGGTATTGATGAGCGCCAGCAGATGAAGTATCCGGTACATCTGTCCGGCGGGCAGCAGCAGCGTGTATCCATTGCCCGCGCGCTGGCGATGGAGCCGGAAGTCTTGCTGTTCGACGAACCGACTTCCGCGCTGGACCCAGAACTCGTTGGCGAAGTGCTGCGCATCATGCAGAAGCTCGCCGAAGAGGGCAAAACGATGGTGGTGGTGACGCACGAGATGGGCTTTGCCCGGAACGTTTCTAACCACGTCATCTTCCTGCATCAGGGTAAAATCGAAGAGCAGGGGCATCCCGATGAGGTGTTAGCGAACCCGCAAAGCCCGCGTTTGCAGCAGTTCCTGAAGGGGTCTTTGAAGTAGGTTTTGCCTTTCCCCTCTCCCGGTGGGAGAGGGCCGGAGTGTGGGCATCAGACCGCACCACACTCCAGTCGATACACCCAGTCGTCATACCGCACACCGTTAATCTCATACGCTTTTTCCAGCACCTGCGTGCGCACAAAACCCGCTTTCTCCAGTACCCGGACTGACCCGCCGTTGTCTGCCAGCACATATGCGTTAATCGCCTTTACGCCCGTCTGGTTAAATGCGTAGTCACACACCGCGCGCAGTGCCTCACTGGCGATGCCCTGGCCCTGCGCGGCAGGCACGACCGTATAGCCAATATCCGCCTCTTCACGATTTTCAGCGCTGATTTGCAGGCCGATATCGCCCAGCGGGGTCTCTTCATCGCGTAAGCGGATAACGAACACATGCGCTGCCGTCAGACGTGCGGCAAACAGGCGTCGGGTCTCTTTTTCCGGGGCGATAGCGGCCATATACTGCATGATGGCGCGATCCTCGCGCAGGGCACGGAAAAAAGGCCAGTCAGTGGGTTCGAAGGGCGTGAGGTGGAGCCGGGGAGTGGTAATGGTTGCCATAGATATGCCATTTCGTCGGAACATGGCATATCACTGTAACATTATCTCACCACATCCCCCAGCGCCTCTTCTAAGTCATACCAGCGGAACGCAAACCCGGCCGCTTCCAGTCGTTTTGGCAGGGCCCGTTGCCCGCCTAACACCAGCACGGACGCTTCACCCATCATCAGGCGGATCACCGTAGCAGGCACGCGCAAAATCGCCGGGCGATGCAGGGCATGTCCGAGAGCATGGGCAAACTGTTCATTTCGCACCGGGTAGGGCGCAACCATATTAAACGGCCCGCGCAGATCGTTATCCAGCAGCCAGAGAATACCGTTGACCATATCGTCGATATGGATCCACGCCAGATACTGACGGCCATTGCCGATTGGCCCGCCAAGACCGAGCCTGAAAGGGGGGAGCATCTTCGCCAGAATGCCGCCTTTCGGGGCAAGGACCACACCGGTGCGTAGCAGGCAGACGCGGGTATGATCGCCTTGCGCAGCACAGGCGATACGCTCCCACTGGGCGCAAAGTTTATGGGTGAACTCGTTGTGGGGCGGCTCTTCTTCCGTTACCACCACCTCGCCGAGATCGCCGTAATACCCTACGGCAGAACCCGAAATGAGAACCGACGGCGGGGTATGACTGTTGCGGATAAGCTCAACCAGCTTCTCGGTAAGGGTCCACCGGCTGCTGCACAGGAGCTGTTTTTGTTCTTCCGTCCAGCGCTTATCGGCGATCGGTTCGCCTGCCAGGTTGATGACGGCGTCAAACCCGTCCAGATTCTGCTGCTCGGCCAGATTTCTCCAGATGTCGATACCTGCGCCCAGTACCTGGCGCGCTTTCTCTGGACTGCGCGTCACCACGGTGATGTCGTGATGCAACGCCTGCAGACGCGCAATGAGATGGCGACCAATCAGGCCGGTACCGCCGGTCAGCAAAATCTTCATACAACCTCCAGGGTTACGCCTGGCGTTGCCAGCTTAACGTCATCGAGACGGAATCGGCGTAACGCAGGGCGTGAAGTTTATCGATCTCTACTTCAGCATAAGTGACCCAGTGATGATCGCGTGCGATGTCGAGCACATCCTGAGTTAATTTTTCCAGTAAAGAGAAGCGGTTGTTTTCCACGTACTGGATGATTTTTTTGGTTATCGTGCGGTAGTTCAGCGCATCATTAATATCTTCGCTGGCCCGCGCTTTATCAGCCGGGTAGTGGATAACCACATTAATCACGATATCCTGACGGTTGGCGATCTCTTCCTCTTTGATACCGATGAAGGTGCGTAGGCGTAAATTTTTTATACGAATAATAGCGTCATGCTGTGACATTGCAGGTCTTCTCCGTGTCAGAATTTCCTTCACATAATACATGAGAGCCTCTCCGGCACACACCAGCCACCGGCTTAAATTTGCTGGATTTTTTGCATGGCGCGTTCGGTGGCCGGACGCGTGCGGATTCGTTCAAACCAGTTGTTCACCGCCGGGTAAGACGCCAGGTCAATGCGGTGCTTTTCATGGGTATTCACCCAGGGCCAGCAGGCAATGTCGGCGATGCTGTAATGATCCCCGCCGAGCCACGGTGCTTTCTCCAGCCGACGGTTCAGAACGCCGTATAACCGCTGGGTTTCCACCTGATAGCGTTCGATAGCATAAGGAATCGGCTGCGGTGCGTAGGCGGTAAAATGGTGGTTTTGTCCGAGCATTGGCCCCAGACCGCTCGTCTGCCAGAAAAGCCACTGCAGCGTGTGGTGACGCTCGCGCAACTCTCCGCTCAGCAATTTGCCTGTCTTCTCTGCCAGATAGAGCAATATTTCTCCGGATTCAAACAGGCTCAACGGCTTGCCCCCATCGGCAGGATGGTTATCAATAATGGCCGGGATTTTATTGTTTGGCGATATAGCCAGAAAGAGAGGACTGAACTGATCGCCTTTGCTGATATCCACGCGAATGATCCTGTAATCCAGTTCGGCTTCCTCAAGAAAGAGGGTGATCTTATGGCCGTTCGGGGTGGGGGCATAATAAAGGTCGATCATTCTCAACTCCTGTCAGTGAAAATAGTGACGCCATGAAAAATGAGTATAGGTGGTTGTTGTAAATCGTGAGTTTTCATCAAGTGACAGCGAGGCAAAGAGATTATATGTTGAATGAAAACCGATCAGCCGATGAGGATGTTATGAACCAGCCCGTAATCACGTTATGGTCCGATGCAGATTTCTTTTCTCCCTATGTTCTGAGCGCGTACGTGGCGCTGGCCGAAAAAGGACTGTCATTTACGCTAAAGACGGTGGATCTGGGCGGCGGTGAACATCTGAAACCACAGTGGCAGGGCTACGCCCTGACCCGTCGCGTGCCGGTGCTGGACATTGATGGCTTCGCGCTGAGTGAATCGTCGGCGATCGATGAGTATCTGGAAGATCGGTTCGCACCACCTGAGTGGGAGCGCATCTACCCTCACGATCTGCAAAAACGTGCCCGCGCACGTCAGATCCAGGCGTGGCTGCGCAGCGATCTGGTGCCGATTCGCGTGGAACGCTCCACGGATGTGGTGTTTGCCGGGGTGAAAAAACCGGCACTGAGTAAAGACGGTGCGGCCAGTGCCCAAAAGCTGATCGATACCGCGACTTCTCTGCTGGCTCATGGTAATCCGAATTTATTCGGCGAGTGGTGTATTGCCGATACCGATCTGGCGCTGATGCTGAACCGTCTGATCCTCAATGGAGATGAGGTGCCTCAGCTGCTGGTGGATTATGCCGCGTTTCAGTGGCAACGCGCCTCAGTGCAGCGCTATGTGGCACTCTCCGCTAAGCGGGCGGGCTGATATAGCCTGACGCTTCAGGTATGATAGGGCAGTCTGATTTCCAGGGAGTGACTGATGAAACTGATGTTTGCGTCTGATATCCATGGTTCGCTGCCCGCGACCGAGCGTGTTCTTTCTCTGTTTGCTCAAAGCGGGGCGCAATGGCTGGTGATTCTGGGGGATGTGTTAAATCATGGTCCGCGCAATGCGCTGCCGGAAGGCTATGCACCGGCGCAGGTAGCGGAAAAACTCAACCAGTATGCTTCGCGCATTATCGCCGTTCGCGGTAACTGCGACAGTGAAGTGGACCAGATGTTGCTGGATTTTCCCATCACGGCCCCCTGGCAACAGGTGCTGATGGAAAATAGCCGTCTGTTCCTGACCCATGGTCATCTTTTTAGCCCGGAAAATCTCCCGGCACTGGCGGCTGGCGATGTCCTGGTTTACGGTCATACTCATATTCCGGTGGCAGAAAAACGCGGCGAGATATATCACTTTAACCCCGGTTCGGTCAGCATACCGAAAGGTGGAAATCCAGCAAGCTATGGCATGCTCGATGAGAATACGTTAAGCGTAATCGCACTTAATGATCAGCAAGTTATTGCGCAAATAGCGATTAATCCGTAAGTTACACCTCAACTGCAAACGCGCCGAAAGAGCGCTTAGACGAGAAGGTTTCCCGATGGTGGAGCAGAGTCATTTGGCAAGTACAGAGTGGGTTGACATTGTCAACGAAGAGAATGAAGTGATCGCACAGGCCAGCCGCGAACAAATGCGCGCGGAGCGTCTGCGTCACCGTGCGACATACATCGTTGTGCATGACGGGATGGGCAAAATTCTGGTTCAGCGCCGCACGGACACCAAAGATTTTCTCCCTGGTATGCTGGATGCAACTGCAGGCGGCGTTGTTCAGGCGGATGAAGTTCTGCTGGACTCCGCGCGTCGTGAAGCGGAAGAAGAGTTAGGGATTGCCGGCGTGCCGTTTGCCGAGCATGGTCAGTTCTATTTCGAGGACGAACATTGCCGCGTCTGGGGCGGGCTGTTTAGCTGCGTTTCCCATGGCCCGTTCGCCCTGCAGGAAGAAGAAGTGAGCGAAGTGAACTGGATGACGCCGGAAGAAATTACCGCGCGTTGCGACGAGTTCACCCCGGATTCGTTAAAAGCGCTGGCGCTGTGGATGACCCGCAACGCTAAAAACGAATCCACGAAAGCGGAAAAAGAGGAAGAGGCGGAGTAAGCCTCAACAGCTCTCCCGCAGACACAGGCTGGACGCGATGGGTTTATGGTCGCGCCAGTCTCCATCATTCAGACGTTCCAGTAACGCGCGTCCCGCTTCAATCCCAATCTTACGATGTGGCACTGCCATGGTCGTCAGCGGTGGCTGACAGACCCGGCTGACGTCGCTATCGCCAAAACCCACCACGGCCAGATCGTCCGGTACTTTTATACGCCGACGCTGGCATTCATAAAGTGCCCCGCAGGCCAGTTCATCCGACACGCACACCAGTGCATCCAGCTCTGGCCACGCCAGCAGGAACTCCGGCAGTTGCGCCGCACCCGTGGAAAAACTCGGTGGCATGGCGGCGTTAATCACCCGGTTTGGTGACATATGGTGGCGAAGCATCGCTTTGTACCAGCCCTGTAAATGCTGCTGGAAAATCCACTGCTCCTGGTTAGCGCACAGCAGGCCAATATTCTGGTAGCCGCGCTTAATAACCATCTCCGTCAGTTCGTACATCGCCGCGACGTTATCAATCCCGATATTCATATCAATAGGATCGGCGCGCATGGCCCCCATCTCCATGACCGGAATGGACGCGTTTTTCAGCCAGTGGCGGACAGTATCGGAGTGTTCAACACTGAGCAAAATCGCAGCGGCAATGTTCGACGCCAGCAGCGTCTCCAGCAATTTTTCTTCCTGCTCGAGTCGATGCTGTGATTCGGCCAGCATGATCTGGTAGCCGGCAGGCTGCAGCACCTGCTGAAGCCCGGCGAACATCTCCGAGCAACCGGATTCGGAGAGATTAGGAACGACCATCGCAATCGTCCATGACGATGCCGAGGCCAGCGCGCTGGCAGCGAGATTAGGCATGTAACCCAATTCCTGTACAGCGGCTTCTATTTTTTCTCGCAGTTTATCGGAAACCTGTTCAGGCGTGCGGAGTGCACGGGACACGGTCATCGTGCCCACCCCGGCAAGCTGTGCGACATCGGCGAGTGTCACTTTACCGGTACTGCGCCGTTTTCGGGTTAGAGACATACACCTTCCTGCTGACCAGACGCGTTTTTATTATCATCCTTCGTTTCACGTGAAACGCAGTATACGCCTTAAATCCCTTTTTTTGCTGTGAATTCACGCCATGATTACAATTTGATAGCGCTATCACACTTCTGAATGTTAGCGATTGGTAGCGCTATCTTTGTGATCCCGATCGCAGTCAATAAGGGATGTGTTGAATAAAGTTTGCTCATCTTTTGCATTGTGGCGGGACGGAGAAATGCTGAAAAAGTGGATATATGATACAACCATCACGCTGCAGGAGAGCGTGGAAAGCTGGCCGCAGGCGCTGGAAATATGCGCGAAACCGTTGCTGGATCTGCAGGTGATTGGCCCGGAATACGTGACGGCCATCATTGAGCAGCATCATGCATTAGGACCTTATTATGTGCTGGCACCAGGGCTGGCCATGCCGCATGCGCGGCCGGAAGAGGGGGCCAAAGGATTAGGCCTCTCATTATTAAAACTGAAAAAGGGAGTCTCTTTTGGTGCCGGTGAGTTCGATCCCGTGGATGTTATTATTATGCTCGCGGCGCCGGATAAACATAGCCATATCGACATGATCTCTGCCCTCGCTGAATTATTTTCCAGCGACGACGATATGGCTGAATTGCATCAGGCGAATACCCTGGAGGACATTAAAACGATTATTGACCGCTTCTGATTTAATTCTCTCATCCGATTTATCACAACATTACGTTTAGCGTGATGGGGCGTGCTCTACTCAAAAAAAGGGGACAACAATGAAAATTATGGCTATTTGCGGTTCAGGCCTGGGCAGTAGTTTTATGGTCGAAATGAATATTAAAAAGGTGCTCAAGAAGCTGGCCATTGACGCCGACGTTGAACACTCCGATCTCTCCTCGGCAACGCCGGGTGCCGCCGATCTTTTCGTGATGGCGAAGGACATTGCCGCCAGTGCCAGCGTGCCGGAAAGCCAGCTGGTGGTGATCAACAACATCATTGATATCAACGAACTCGAAGCGCAGCTCCGCGCCTGGTTCGACAGACAATAATCCTGATAAGGCGAGGTGGATATGTTTATCCTTGAAACGCTGAATTTCGTTGTTGATATATTAAAAGTCCCGTCGGTTCTGGTGGGCTTAATAGCCTTAATTGGCCTGGTCGCTCAAAAGAAATCTTTTTCTGATGTGGTGAAAGGGACCATTAAAACCATACTCGGTTTTATTGTGCTTGGCGGCGGGGCTACGGTGCTGGTTGGGTCATTAAATCCGTTAGGCGGAATGTTTGAACACGCCTTTAATATTCAGGGCATTATTCCCAATAACGAGGCAATTGTTTCCATTGCGCTGGAGAAATACGGTGCCTCTACCGCGCTGATTATGGCATTCGGTATGGTGGCAAATATCATTGTCGCCCGCTTTACGCGTCTGAAGTATATCTTCCTGACCGGGCATCACACCTTCTACATGGCATGCATGATTGGGGTCATCCTCACCGTGGCGGGCTTTGAGGGCGTTGGACTGGTCTTTACCGGGTCGCTGATCCTCGGTCTGGTGATGGCCTTCTTCCCGGCGCTGGCGCAGCGTTACATGAAGCGCATTACCGGCAACGATGACATCGCTTTTGGTCACTTCGGTACCCTGGGCTATGTTCTCTCCGGCTGGATTGGCAGCAAGTTCGGCAAAGGCTCTCGCTCGACTGAAGAGATGAACCTGCCGAAGAACCTGAGCTTCCTGCGCGACAGCTCTATCTCCATCTCGCTGACCATGATGATCATCTACCTGATCATGGCGGTGAGCGCCGGGCGTGACTACGTTGAGGCGACCTTCAGCGGCGGTCAGAACTACCTGGTCTATGCCATCATCATGGCCATCACGTTCGCCGCGGGGGTGTTCATCATCCTGCAGGGTGTGCGCCTGATTCTGGCGGAAATCGTCCCGGCCTTTACCGGCTTTTCTGAAAAACTGGTGCCGAATGCACGTCCGGCTCTGGACTGCCCGGTTGTCTATCCGTATGCGCCGAATGCGGTGCTGATTGGCTTCCTGTTCAGCTTCCTTGGCGGGCTGGTGGGGCTGTTTATCTGTGGGCAATTCAGCTGGGTGCTGATTCTGCCTGGCGTGGTGCCGCACTTCTTCACCGGCGCTACCGCGGGCGTGTTTGGTAACGCCACCGGGGGGCGTCGTGGAGCGATGATTGGTGCGTTTGCCAACGGCCTGCTGATCACCTTCCTGCCGGTTCTGCTGCTGCCGGTGTTGGGGGCAATTGGATTTGCCAATACCACGTTCTCAGACGCTGACTTTGGCGCTGTCGGGATCGTGCTGGGTAACCTGGCGCGCTTCCTGTCGCCGCTTGCCATCACCGGCCTTGTTGTGGCGTTGTTCGCACTGCTGGTGGCGTACAACGTGTTCGCTAAAAACAAATCTGCGGGCGATAACGCGCAGGAAAACACCGGAGCCAAATCATGAATGAGAATGAGATAACCCATCTGGCGCGTCAGATCCGCCTTGAAACGCTGAAAATGCTGACCCAGCTGGGCTTTGGTCACTACGGCGGCAGTATGTCGGTTGTTGAAACCCTGGCCGTATTGTACGGCGCAGTGATGAAAATTGACCCGGCCGACCCGGACTGGCCAGAGCGTGACTACTTTGTCTTGTCAAAAGGACATGCTGGTCCCGCGCTGTACAGCACCCTGGCGATCAAAGGCTACTTCCCGATGGAAGAGCTGAGCACGCTGAACCAGAACGGTACGCGTCTGCCGAGCCATCCGGACCGGCTAAAAACGCGCGGCGTGGATGCCACCACCGGCTCGCTGGGGCAGGGGATTTCCATCGCCGGTGGAATGGCGCTGTCGCATAAGCTGGCGGGACGCCCCAACCGGGTTTTCTGTATCGTCGGCGACGGCGAGCTGAACGAAGGGCAGTGCTGGGAAGCGTTCCAGTTTATTGCACACCATCGCCTGAATAACCTGACGGTATTCGTTGACTGGAACAAACAGCAGCTTGATGGCGAACTCGACGACATTATCTGTGCGTTCGATCTGGAAGGAAAATTCCGTGCCTTCGGGTTTGACGTGGTGACGGTGAAAGGTGATGACATTCCGGCACTGCTGGAGGTGACATCGCTGGTTCCGGCGGCGGATGCTCGCCCGCTGGTGGTGATCCTCGACAGTATCAAAGGGCAGGGCGTGCCGTATCTGGAGCAACTGAGTAACTCGCACCATCTGCGATTAACCGCCGAGAGCAAGGCGGCCCTCAACGAGACGATTCGCCAACTGGAGGCTTCACATGATTAAGGTTGCACCTGCAGGTCAGAAAGACGCCGTTGAGATGCGTAAAGTCTACGCGGGGTTTGTGGCACAGCAGATTGAAGCCGGGAGCGACATTATCGCCCTCGAGGCGGATCTGATGAGCTCAATGGCGATGGATGGCGTGGCGCGTGATTATCCGCAGCATGTGATTAACTGCGGCATCATGGAAGCTAACGTTATGGGGACGGCGGCGGGGCTGTCGCTGACCGGACGCAAGCCGTTCGTGCATACCTTTACCGCCTTCGCCAGCCGTCGCTGTTTCGACCAGCTGTTTATGTCCCTGGACTACCAGCGTAACAATGTGAAGGTCATTGCCTCAGATGCCGGCGTGACGGCCTGTCATAACGGCGGCACGCATATGTCGTTCGAAGATATGGGCATCGTGCGGGGGCTTGCCCATTCGGTGGTGCTGGAGGTAACGGATGCGGTGATGTTTGAAGATGTACTGCGCCAGCTTATTGACCTCGAAGGTTTCTACTGGGTGCGTACCATCCGTAAGCAGGCCCCGAGCGTGTATGCGCCGGGTTCGACATTTACGCTTGGCAAGGGCAACGTACTGCGCGAAGGCAGTGACATCACCCTGATTGCCAACGGCATTATGGTGGCGGAAGCGCTTGAAGCGGCGCGTCAGCTCGAACAGGAGGGCGTCAGCGCCGCGGTGATCGACATGTTTACCCTTAAGCCGATTGACCGGATGCTGGTGAAAAACTACGCCGAGAAAACCGGACGTATCGTAACCTGCGAAAACCACAGCATTCATAACGGGCTGGGATCGGCAGTGGCGGAAGTGCTGGTGGAAACCTGTCCGGTGCCGATGCGTCGGGTGGGCGTGAAGGAGCGTTACGGCCAGGTGGGGACACAGGACTTCCTGCAGAAGGAGTATGGCCTGACGGCACACGACATTGTGTCGGCGGCGAGGGAGTTGTTGTAAATAAAAAAGGCGACCTTCGGGTCGCCTTTTTAGTCAGTAACGTATTACTGCTGTTGTGAAGACTGGATCGCGGTCAGAGCGATGGTGTAGACGATATCGTCAACCAGCGCGCCACGGGACAGGTCGTTCACAGGTTTGCGCATACCCTGCAGCATTGGCCCGATGGAGATCAGGTCTGCAGAACGCTGTACCGCTTTGTAGGTGGTGTTACCGGTGTTCAGATCCGGGAAGATGAACACGGTAGCGCGACCCGCAACCGGTGAGTTCGGTGCTTTGGATTTCGCAACGTCAGCCATAACCGCGGCATCATACTGCAGTGGACCGTCGATCATCAGGTCAGGACGTTTTTCCTGCGCCAGACGCGTCGCTTCACGGACTTTCTCTACATCGCTACCTGCACCAGAAGTACCGGTGGAGTAGGAGAGCATTGCCACGCGAGGTTCAATACCGAAGGCAATCGCGGAATCGGCAGACTGAATAGCGATCTCAGCCAACTGCTCTGCAGTTGGATCCGGGTTGATCGCACAGTCACCGTAAACGTAAACCTGTTCAGGCAGCAGCATGAAGAACACGGAAGACACCAGAGAACTGCCTGGCGCCGTTTTGATCAGCTGCAGCGGTGGACGGATGGTGTTCGCCGTGGTGTGAACCGCACCGGAAACCAGACCGTCAACTTCGTCCTGCTCCAGCATCAGCGTGCCCAGCACAACGTTGTCTTCAAGCTGCTCACGCGCAACGGCTTCGGTCATGCCCTTGCTCTTACGCAGCTCAACCAGGCGCGCAACGTAGCTTTCGCGAACCACTTCCGGGTCGACGATTTCAATACCTGCACCCAGCTCAACGCCCTGAGAGGCAGCAACGCGGTTAATTTCATCCGGGTTACCCAGCAGCACACAGGTCGCGATGCCGCGCTCTGCACAGATGGCAGCCGCTTTAACGGTACGTGGTTCGTCGCCTTCTGGCAGAACAACACGTTTGCCCGCTTTACGCGCCAGCTCGGTCAACTGGTAACGGAAGGCCGGAGGAGACAGACGACGGCTGCGCTCGGAGGTTGCCGTCAGGGATTCAATCCAGTCTGCGTTGATGTAGCCCGCAACGTATTCCTGCACTTTCTCGATACGCTCATGGTCATCAACCGGCACTTCCAGGTTGAAGCTCTGCAGGCTCAGAGAGGTCTGCCAGGTGTTGGTGTTCACCATAAAGACTGGCAGGCCAGTGGCGAACGCACGCTCGCACAGCTTGCTTACGCGTGGATCCATCTCGTAAGCACCGGTCAGCAGAATGGCACCGATTTCCACACCGTTCATCGCGGCCAGACACGCAGCAACCAGCACGTCAGGACGGTCAGCGGAGGTCACGAGCAGGGAGCCTGCGCGGAAGTGTTCCAGCATGTGCGGAATGCTACGCGCACAGAAGGTCACAGACTTCACGCGGCGGGTGTTGATGTCGCCTTCGTTAATCACGGTAGCGTTCAGGTGACGCGCCATGTCGATTGCACGGGTAGCAATCAGGTCGAAGCTCCATGGCACCACGCCCAGTACTGGCAGCGGGCTGGAATCCTGCAGAGTCGCCGGATCAACTTTAACCACTTTCGCTTTAGAAGAGTCATCGAAGATTTCGGACAGGTCAGGACGGGTACGACCTTGTTCATCAACCGGTGCGTTCAGTTTGTTAACGATAACGCCGGTGATGTTGGTATTTTTCGCGCCGCCGAAGCTGCTGCGGGTCAGTTCGATACGCTCTTTCAGCTGTTCCTGGTTATCGGTACCCTGGGACATGACGAACACGATTTCCGCATTCAGCGTTTTCGCGATTTCGAAGTTGAGAGACTGAGCGAACTGGTGTTTGCGGGTCGGGACCAGGCCTTCAACCAGCACCACTTCCGCGTCTTGCGTGTTAGCGTGATAGTTGGCGATGATCTCTTCCATCAGCACGTCTTTCTGATTGCTGGAGAGCAGAGATTCAACGTGGCTCATCTTCAGCGGTTCAGCCGCTGGAAGATTGGAGTTCTTACGCACGATGGTGGTGGTCTGGTCTGGCGCATCGCCACCGGCACGAGGCTGGGCGATAGGCTTAAAGACGCTCAGACGAACGCCTTTGCGTTCCATAGCACGGATAACGCCAAGGCTGACGCTGGTCAGACCGACGCTGGTTCCGGTAGGGATCAGCATAATAGTACGGGACACGGTTTATCCTCTTTCGTTACCGCCGACAGGGGGCGGGCTACAAAACAGCACCGCCAGCATTGCTGGCGGTGTGGAATCAGGCAGTCAGGCGGTGCGCGTCTTGCGCGATGACCAGCTCTTCGTTAGTTGGGATAACGATAGCCGGACGGGTGCCTTCTTTGTTGATGAAGCCAGACTTGCCGAAGCGGGCAGCCAGGTTACGCTCGTGGTCAACTTCGAAGCCCAGAACGCCCAGTTTACCCAGGGACAGTTCACGAACCATTGCCGCGTTCTCACCGATACCACCGGTGAAGATAACCGCGTCCAGACGACCGTCCATCAGCGCAGTGTAAGAGCCGATGTACTTCGCCAGACGGTGGCAGTAAACGTCCATTGCACGTTTAGCGTCTGCTTTTTCTGCGTAGTTGTCTTCAACATAACGGCAGTCGCTGGTGACTTCGGTCAGACCCAGCAGGCCGGACTCTTTGGTCAGCATTTTGTTGATCTGATCAACGCTCATGCCCAGGGTGTCGTGCAGGTGGAAGATGATAGCCGGGTCGATGTCACCGGAACGGGTACCCATCACCAGACCTTCCAGCGGGGTCAGACCCATGGATGTATCAACACATTTACCGTTGCGGATAGCAGAAACAGAACCACCGTTGCCCAGGTGGCAGGTGATGATGTTAACTTCTTCAACCGGCTTGTTCAGCAGTTTAGCGGCTTCCTGAGTCACATAGAAGTGGCTGGTGCCGTGCGCGCCGTAGCGACGGACGCCGTGCTCTTTGTAGAGGCTGTACGGCAGGGCATAGAGGTAAGATTCTTCCGGCATGGTCTGGTGGAACGCAGTGTCGAACACAGCCACGTTTTTGTCTTTCAGCTGCGGGAAGGATTTCAGCGCTTCAGCGATACCGATCAGGTGAGCTGGGTTGTGCAGCGGTGCGAAAGAGGCAGAGTCTTTAATGCCCTGAATAACCGTTTCGTCGATAACGACGGAACTGGTGTATTTTTCGCCGCCGTGGACGATACGGTGACCAATCGCAGTCAGCTGAGCAGACAGTTCTGGTTTTTGTGCCAGAATAGTGTTAACGATAAAGTTCAGCGCTTCACTGTGAGCGGCGCCTGCACCTAAAGCCGCTTCCTGTTTGCTGCCGTCCATCTTCCACTTGATACGTGCTTCAGGCAGATGGAAACATTCGGCCAAACCAGAGAGGTATTCGTCACCGTTGAGCGCATCGATGATGGCGAATTTCAGTGAGGAGCTACCGCAGTTCAGAACCAGTACTAACTTACTCGACATGGAAGTACCTATTATTGATACGTGGCTAAAAAAACGTCAGGGAGTCTAAAAGCGTAACGCATAATGACTCAGACATTTATGATTAACATCATGCCAAACGAACATTGTGGCATGATGGAAGAAATACATATGATTTTATGCCATTTTGAACATTTTTCAGCCAATGGCATAATATGCGATAATTTGACGAGTTAATGGTTCTCGTCTAAGGGCCTATCAGGCTGGCACAGAATACCCGATACGGGGTGCTGATGACAAAATATTTTGAACGTTGTCATAGCCTGTTGTGGTTTTGCACGAAAATTTTAATTTTTATATGTGAAGTTGAGGTACAGCCATGTCGACACCAGAGAACCCGTCCGTGAATTTTTTCAGTCTGTTTCGTCGGGGACAGCATTACGCAAAGACGTGGCCAATGGAAAAGCGCCTTGCGCCCATGTTTATTGAGAACCGCACGATCCGCGCCACGCGCTATGCGATTCGCTTTATGCCACCTGTCGCCATCTTTACGCTCTGCTGGCAAATCGCGCTGGGCGGGCAGCTTGGCCCGGCCGTTGCGACGGCACTTTTCGCGTTAAGTCTGCCGATGCAGGGTCTGTGGTGGTTAGGTAAACGTTCTATCACGCCACTCCCGCCTTCTATTTTACACTGGTTTTATGAAGTTCGCGGGAAACTGGAGGAAGCCGGGCAGGCGCTTGCCCCGGTCGAAGGCAAGCCCGATTACCAGGCGCTGGCTGACACGCTCAAGCGCGCTTTTAAGCAACTCGACAAAACATTCCTCGATGACTTGTGATTGATCATCGAAACGACGAATAAAAGAAGGCACAGTAACTCACCGTTACCGTGTCTTTTTTTTACAGTGCAATGCGCTACAGGAGTCGAAAGATGGAAATGACCCATGCTCAACGTCTGATTTTGTCCAACCAGTACAAAATGATGACTATGCTTGATCCCGATAACGCTGAGCGCTACAGCCGCCTGCAGACAATCGTCGAACGTGGCTTCGGTTTACAGATGCGTGAACTGGACCGCGAGTTTGGTGAGATGAAAGAAGAAACCTGCCGCACCGTGATCGACATTATGGAGATGTATCACGCCCTGCATGTTTCCTGGACCAATCTCAAAGATCAGCAGTCCATTGACGAACGTCGCGTCACCTTCCTGGGCTTTGATGCCGCAACGGAAGCGCGTTATCTGAGCTATGTGCGTTTTATGGTGAACACGGAAGGGCGCTATACCCATTTTGACGCGGGCACACACGGCTTCAATGCGCAGACCCCAATGTGGGAAAAATATCAGCGCATGCTGAGCGTCTGGCACGCCTGCCCGCGCCAGTACCATTTAAGTAACAATGAGATTCAACAAATTATTAATGCCTGACGGAGGTGCTTGTGCAGTGTAGAGGTTTTCTGTTTGATTTGGACGGTACGCTGGTTGATTCGCTGCCGGTTGTGGAGCGTTCATGGTGCCATTGGGCGGACAGACATGGCATTGACCATCAGGAAGTACTGAATTTTATCCATGGCAAACAGGCCATAACCTCATTGCGGTACTTCTTAGCAGGACGTTCTGAGGAAGAGATTCAGGCGGAGTTCAGCTATCTTGAGCACATTGAAGCCACCGACACGGATGGCATCACAGCGCTGCCGGGGGCGCGTGAACTGCTTGAACATCTGAACGAAGCCCAAATCCCGTGGGCGATCGTCACCTCCGGCTCGGTGCCCGTTGCCCATGCCCGCCACAAGGCCGCAGGGTTACCGACGCCCGAAGTGTTTATCACGGCAGAGCGCGTGAAGCGCGGCAAGCCTGAACCGGATGCCTTTTTACTCGGTGCCGAACTGCTTGGCCTGGCACCAGCCGATTGCGTGGTGGTGGAGGATGCGGCAGCAGGCGTCCTGGCGGGGTTGAACGCCGGAAGCCACGTCATCGCCGTTAACGTTCCGGCGGGTTCACCCCGCCTGAACGAGGCGGATCTGGTGCTTAACACGCTGACGGCGATTAACGTTGCGAAGGCACCGGACGGAGTTGTAACCGTCTCGCTTAAAATGTAATCCCATGATATAGCCCCACATTGTTGGGGTTTTTTTATGGCAAAATTTTGTCTCCTCCACTGACAAGGATATGTTGTGAACGGTGAACTGATTTGGGTCCTGAGCCTGCTTTTAATCGCCATCCTTCTCTTTGCCTCAGGCAAGGTGCGCATGGATGCCATCGCCTTGTTTGTCATCGTTGCCTTTGTGCTGAGCGGTACGCTCACGCTGCCGGAGGCTTTCTCCGGATTTAGTGATCCCAACGTTATCCTGATTGCCGCCCTGTTTATTATTGGCGACGGGCTGGTGCGCACCGGCGTGGCGACCATTATGGGGTCGTGGCTGGTCAAGGTGGCCGGCAACAGCGAAACCAAAATGTTGATCTACCTGATGCTGACGGTTGCCGGGCTGGGGGCGTTTATGAGCTCCACGGGCGTCGTCGCCATCTTTATCCCGGTGGTGCTGAGCGTCTCCATGCGGATGCAAACCTCGCCGTCGCGCCTGATGATGCCTCTGAGCTTTGCCGGTCTTATCAGCGGGATGATGACGCTGGTGGCGACCCCGCCGAACCTGGTCGTCAACAGTGAGCTAATCCGCGAAGGGTTTGAAGGCTTTAGCTTTTTCAGCGTGACCCCACTTGGACTGGTGATTCTGGTGCTGGGCGTGGTCTACATGCTGTTAACCCGTTTTGCCCTGAAGGGGGAAAAACAGGATAAAAGCAAAGACGGCTGGAAACGACGGACCTTCCGCGATCTGATCAAAGAGTATCGTCTGACCGGGCGAGCGCGCCGTCTGGCTATCCGCCCCGGCTCGCCCCTCATTGGCCAGCGTCTTGACGACCTGAAGCTGCGCGAGCGCTATGGCGCGAACGTGATCGGCGTAGAGCGCTGGCGTCGTTTTCGGCGGGTGATTGTTAACGTCAACGGGGTGTCGGAATTCCGTGCACGCGACGTTTTGCTGATTGATATGTCCACCGCCGATGTCGATTTGCGCGAGTTTTGCAGTGAACAGTTGCTGGAACCCATGGTGCTACGTGGGGAGTATTTCTCAGACCAGGCGCTGGATGTCGGCATGGCCGAAGTGTCGCTGATCCCGGAATCAGAATTACTGGGTAAAACCGTGCGCGAAATCGGCTTCAGGACCCGCTATGGGCTAAACGTGGTGGGCTTAAAGCGTGATGGCGTGGCGATGGAAGGGGCGGTAGTGGATGAGCCCATCCTGCTCGGTGATATCTTCCTGGTCGTCGGCAACTGGAAACTGATCGGTCAGCTCGGGCAGAAAGGCCGCGACTTTGTGGTACTTAATATGCCGGTTGAAGAGAGCGATGCTTCTCCGGCGCACAGCCAGGCACCGCATGCGATTTTTTGCCTGGTGTTGATGGTCGCACTGATGCTGACTGACGAAATTCCAAACCCTATTGCGGCCATTATCGCCTGTCTTCTGATGGGGAAATTCCGCTGTATTGATGCCGAAAGCGCCTACAAAGCCATTCACTGGCCGAGCATCATTCTGATTGTCGGGATGATGCCCTTTGCCCTGGCGTTACAAAAAACCGGTGGGGTGGATTTGATCGTCAAGGGACTCATGGACGCAGGCGGTGGATACGGGCCTTACATGATGCTGGTCTGCCTGTTTATCATGTGCGCCACGATAGGCCTGTTTATCTCCAATACGGCCACGGCCGTCCTGATGGCACCCATTGCACTGGCGATGGCGAAATCAATGGGGGTTTCGCCGTACCCGTTTGCCATGATCGTCGCTATGGCGGCATCTGCAGCGTTTATGACTCCGGTCTCGTCACCGGTCAATACGCTGGTGCTTGGCCCGGGAAATTACAAATTCAGTGATTTTGTGAAGATAGGCGTGCCCTTCACCGTGCTGGTGATGGTGGTGTGCGTGATACTGATTCCCGTGCTGTTCCCGTTTTAAACCCTGATGCCGGGTGGCGATGTCGCGACCCGGCATACCGTCAGAGAGGGGAGTCCTGACTGATCTCGTCCAGCGACAAATGGAAGCTCGGCACAAACACCTGCATGAAATAATCCATCTCTTCGCTGCGGCGTGATTCCAGCGTTTTTTCCAGACGCGTTTTCGCCAGCAGAAATTCGTTATTCCCCGCGGACAGCTCTTCCAGACATTTCAGGTAAGCGCATAGCGCATCCGCCTGCTTAACCAGCAATTTTTCCTCTTCCGTGTACTGATGCTCATCAATCAACGGCTCAAAAATATCGCGCAGCTCGTCCGGCACCATGTCGATCAGTTTCTGCTGAGCAATCTTCTCAATGGCCTTATATTCCTGGGCTATCTGCGAGTTGAAATATTTCACGGGTGTCGGTAAATCCCCGGTCAGCACTTCCGAGGCATCGTGATACATCGCCAGCAGGGCAATACGTTCAGCGTTAACCTGCCCGTTGAATTTCCGGTTTTTAATGGCAGCCAGAGCGTGAGCGACCATCGCAACCTGCAGACTGTGCTCCGACACATTCTCGGTGCGGACATTGCGCATCAGCGGCCAGCGGTTGATCAGTTTAAGGCGGGAGAGGTGGGCAAAGAAATGACTCTGACTCATAGGTTACCTTTTGTCTTCACTGCGACAGACTTCATTGTGCGGGGAGGGGAGGCAAGATGCAAATCAGGCTACCGAAGTAGCCTGATTTTAAGATTACTGGTGGTAACCTGAGAGGAAACGTCCAAAGCGGCTGATGGCCATCTCGAGGTCATCTTCACGCGGCAGGGTAACGATACGCACGTGATCCGGCCACGGCCAGTTAAAGGCGGTACCCTGAACCAGCAGCACTTTTTCCTGCAGCAGGAAATCGAGCACCATCTTCTGGTCGTCATGAATATTAAAGCGTTTCGCGTCGATTTTCGGGAACATGTAGAGCGCGCCGTTCGGCTTCACGCAGGAGACGCCTGGAATATCGTTGATAAGCTCCCACGCGCGGTTACGCTGCTCATATAAACGCCCGCCCGGCACGATAAACTCGCTGATGCTCTGATAGCCGCCGAGTGCGGTCTGGATAGCATGCTGCGCCGGCACGTTGGCACATAAACGCATAGAGGCGAGCATTTCCAGCCCTTCAATATAGCCTTTCGCATGTTTTTTCGGGCCGTTTAAGACCATCCAGCCCTGACGGAAACCGGCCACACGGTAGGTTTTAGACAGGCCGTTAAAAGTCACGGTCAGCAGGTCCGGAGCCAGTGCGGCGATAGAGTGGTGCTGCGCCGCGTCATACAGGATCTTGTCGTAAATTTCGTCGGCAAAGATGATCAGGTTGTGCTGGCGGGCGATCTCCACGATCTCCATCAGCAGCTCTTTTGAGTAGACCGCGCCCGTTGGGTTGTTCGGGTTAATAATGACGATGCCGCGCGTGCGTGGGGTAATTTTCGCACGAATATCATCGAGATCCGGGAACCAGTCAGAGGACTCATCGCAAAGATAGTGCACGGCTTTACCGCTGGACAGGGATACGGCCGCCGTCCACAGCGGATAATCCGGCGCGGGAACCAGCATTTCGTCGCCGCTGTTCAGCAGCGCCTGCATGGCCTGCACGATCAGCTCAGAGACGCCGTTGCCGATATAGATATCTTCAACGGTAACATCACGCATATCGCGCGCCTGGTAGTGCTGCATGATGGCTTTTCGTGCGGAGTAAAGTCCTTTTGAATCGCAATAGCCTTGCGCAGTGGGCAGGTTGCGGATCACATCAACCAGAATCTCATCCGGCGCTTCAAAACCAAATGGCGCAGGGTTACCAATGTTGAGTTTCAGAACCTTATTGCCTTCTTCTTCAAGGCGTTTAGCCTCTTTCAGAACCGGGCCACGGATGTCGTAACAGACGTTATCTAGCTTGCTGGATTTTTCGATAGGGGACATGAACCTTTAACCTTTTCGCGATTGTTGCCACTCCCTGCCGTGGAAGTCAGCACGGAATAATGTACTCCCCCCTCGCTTCGTTTTGAAGGGCGGGCAGGAGAAGATTTTGTGGAGTGAATGAAAATGGAGTGAATCTTTTTCGCTATCAGCGAACAATTTAACTGACGTAAAGTAAGGTTAATGGTGTGAAAGTAGGTTTATTGTGCTGTTAAATAATATAAATGTTGTATATTGTTCTGATAAAAATAAATAATATCCGCAACCTGCGTGGCAGTTACGCTGTGTGACCTTTCGTAAAACCTGAATGCTTCGTTACGTGGCGTTGTAATAGTGTGCATTGGCTAAAAGTTACTCATGTGAAATTAATGTTAAGTGTTATTAATGAATGGCCTTAATCTAAATTAAAATTTATTTATTATTAACCGACAAAATGCAACTTTAGTTAATTTTAATAAAATTAGTTGAGAAGCTTAACAACCCTCATAAATCCGCAATATTGCAATAAGACTTATAAATAAAGTGGATTTGGGTTAAGATGTCTTTCAGGAAAGCTGGGCACAGATACATATGTTTTGTATTTGTGGAACAGGTTTTCTGAATTAATTGATTGTTATTGTTAGAGTTATCTCTGGCCGGAATGGGTTAAACATCTCCTGCTACGTTGACAGCACTGCGAGAAAGATGGCAGAAAGGGTGTATCACCCTTAATGGAATTTACATAAACCTGCAAACATCTAAATATCCTGAACGTTTAAGAGAATAAAAATAACGTCATGAAACGTGCTTTCTGACTGTTGATATTAAAACAGCACAATAACTATCTGTCAGGCAGTCTGCCGGGCCGGGATGCGAGGGAAAACCTTCAGAGGGAATTGCTTAACTGTTACACACACAGCTTCAACCCGGGCAGCTCCGCACGAGCAACCTGAAAGTGAAAAGATATGATAAATGCAAATCGTCCGATAATGAATCTCGACCTCGATCTGCTGAGAACGTTTGTTGCGGTCGCCGATCTCAACACTTTTGCAGCTGCTGCTGCCGCCGTTTGCCGAACCCAGTCCGCCGTTAGCCAGCAAATGCAACGGCTGGAACAACTGGTTGGTAAAGAGCTCTTTGCCCGTCACGGGCGTAATAAGCTCTTAACGGAACACGGTATTCAGCTTCTGGGTTATGCCAGGAAAATACTTCGCTTTAATGACGAAGCATGTATGTCATTAATGTATAGCAACCTGCAAGGGGTGCTAACGTTAGGTGCGTCTGATGAGTCAGCAGACACAATATTGCCATTTCTTCTCAATCGAATTAGTTCGGTTTATCCGAAGCTTGCGCTGGACGTTAGCGTAAAACGAAATGCTTTTATGATTGAGATGTTAAATGAGAATAAGGTCGATCTGGTGGTGACCACGCACCGTCCAGGGCAATTTAATTGCCTGACGTTGCGCACGTCTCCGACGCATTGGTATTGCGCCGCTGAATATGTGCTGCAAAAAGGTGAGCCAATTCCATTGGTATTACTGGATGATCCGAGTCCGTTCCGCGATATGGTGTTGGCGGCGCTCAATGAGGCCAATATTCCATGGCGTCTGGCTTATGTGGCTTCCACATTGCCAGCGGTACGTGCTGCCGTGAAAGCGGGGCTTGGAGTAACGGCCCGTCCGGTAGAAATGATGAGCCCGGATCTGCGCGTACTGGGTAAATCAGATGGTCTTCCTGCTTTGCCTGATACGGAGTATCTGCTCTGCCACAATACGTCCAGCAATAACGAACTGGCGAAAGTCGTGTTCGAGGCGATGGAAAACTACCATAATCCATGGCAGTTCGAACATGTTACCTCCGAAGGGGGGGATGATTCCCTGATCGTTGAAGGGGACTTTGAGTGATCGACAGCTCAAAATTCTGGTAACAATTTGTAAATGTAAAAAAAAGCCACTCACGCGATTTTCGCCTGCAGTGGCTTTTTTTTGGCAGTAATACCCGCGATCACCGCGTGGATTTTTAGGATAGTGTCTATTTATCAGTGAGATAAATGCTTTTGTTCAAATGTTGTGCGTTTTCCGTTCAGTCTCCCTCCAGCTCGCCTCGATGTTAATAAAACAGGAAATATGTTGCTGGTTTTTTGGGTGAATTAACAAAAGCGTGTCTCAGATCAAGAAAATACTCCTCTTTGGGGGGAGGAATCGTTGGCAAATCCTGTCAAAATAGGAGGGTTATTTTTTTTACTTCCAAAACGGACACGATTCAACAACATGCATTTGACGTAAACTCAGGTACCCACCAGGGTTAAAGGGCACCAAATGTTAATGAGAATCGCTCGATGTAATTTAATGTGAAGAAACCTTTGTTAAAGTTGACAAAAGGTTATAGAAAGGAGTAAAAAACCCCATCATTTTGCTGTCTACGTCTCATTTCTGACAGTTAGTGTAAGGTTTTTCGTTCCTCCCCATGAATCGATGTGATGCCCATCTGCCAGCAAGAGCAGTGTCGTAGGTATCACTTTTGATGAGTAAGCAATGAGTATGTCAACATCCACAGAAGTCATCGCTCATCACTGGGCATTCGCAATCTTTCTTATTGTAGCCATTGGCCTGTGCTGCCTGATGTTAGTCGGCGGCTGGTTCCTGGGCGGTCGCGCCCGTGCAAGGCACAAGAACACACCTTTCGAATCAGGTATTGATTCAGTAGGTTCCGCTCGCTTACGCCTGTCTGCCAAGTTTTATCTGGTAGCCATGTTCTTCGTCATCTTTGACGTGGAAGCGCTTTACCTTTTCGCATGGTCAACTTCCATCCGCGAAAGTGGTTGGGTGGGCTTTGTCGAGGCCGCAATTTTCATTTTAGTGTTACTGGCCGGTCTGGTTTATCTGGTGCGTATTGGCGCGCTTGACTGGACGCCTGCGCGTTCACGTCGTGAACACATCAACCCGGAAAACAGTATCTCTAATCGTCAGCAGTAACAGCGAGGCAATAAGATGGATTATACGCTCACCCGCATAGATCCTAACGGTGAGAATGACCGTTACCCCCTGCAAAAACAGGAGATCGTAACCGACCCCCTGGAGCAAGAAGTCAATAAAAGCGTGTACATGGGCAAACTCGAGCATGCCATGCACGATATGGTCAACTGGGGTCGTAAGAACTCCATCTGGCCTTACAACTTTGGCCTTTCTTGCTGCTACGTTGAAATGGTGACGTCATTCACTGCGGTGCATGACGTTGCGCGTTTTGGGGCAGAGGTACTGCGTGCTTCCCCACGTCAGGCTGACCTGATGGTGGTGGCAGGTACATGCTTTACCAAGATGGCACCTGTTATTCAGCGTCTGTATGACCAGATGCTGGAGCCAAAATGGGTTATTTCCATGGGTGCATGTGCAAACTCTGGCGGTATGTACGACATTTATTCCGTCGTACAGGGCGTAGATAAGTTTATTCCAGTGGATGTTTACATCCCGGGTTGTCCGCCGCGTCCGGAAGCTTACATGCAGGCGCTGATGCTGCTGCAGGAGTCTATCGGTAAAGAACGTCGTCCGCTCTCCTGGGTGGTTGGCGATCAGGGTGTTTACCGCGCCAACATGCAGTCTGAGCGCGAGCGTAAACGCGGCGAACGTATTGCAGTAACCAATCTGCGTACGCCTGACGAAATTTAATTTGCGCCTGTGGGCATGGAGTAAACCTTCGCATATCACTACTCAAATAGCGCGAAGCCACGCCCTACAGTCACCACGGACCATTTGCAATGGTGAACAATATGACCGACTTAACCGCGCAAGAAGCCGCCTGGCAAACACGGGATCATCTGGATGACCCTGTCATTGGCGAACTGCGCAACCGTTTTGGGCCGGATGCCTTTACTGTTCAGGCGACCCGCACCGGGGTACCCGTTGTTTGGGTGAAGCGTGAGCAATTACTGGAAGTGGTCGATTTCCTCAAGAAATTGCCAAAACCTTACGTCATGCTGTTTGACTTACACGGCATGGATGAACGTCTGCGTACGCACCGCCAGGGTCTCCCTGCTGCGGATTTTTCCGTTTTCTACCACCTGATCTCAATAGACCGTAATACGGATATCATGCTCAAGGTGGCATTGTCTGAAAACGACATGCATCTGCCGACGATCACTAAACTTTTCCCGAACGCTAACTGGTATGAGCGTGAAACCTGGGAAATGTTCGGGATGACCTTCGACGGCCACCCGCATCTGACGCGCATCATGATGCCGCAGACGTGGACCGGCCACCCGCTGCGTAAAGACTACCCGGCACGTGCGACTGAATTCGACCCGTTTGAGCTGACGAAAGCCAAGCAGGATCTGGAGATGGAAGCGCTGACCTTCAAGCCGGAAGACTGGGGCATGAAACGCGGGACGGAAAACGAGGACTTCATGTTCCTCAACCTCGGTCCAAACCACCCCTCTGCGCACGGTGCTTTCCGTATTATTCTTCAGCTTGATGGCGAAGAGATTGTCGACTGCGTACCGGACATCGGTTACCACCACCGTGGTGCTGAGAAGATGGGCGAGCGTCAGTCCTGGCACAGCTACATTCCGTATACCGACCGTATCGAGTACCTCGGCGGTTGCGTAAACGAAATGCCATACGTGCTGGCCGTTGAGAAACTGGCAGGTATCACCGTACCGGATCGCGTTAACGTTATCCGCGTGATGCTCTCCGAACTGTTCCGTATCAACAGCCACCTGCTGTATATCTCCACGTTCATTCAGGACGTTGGCGCGATGACCCCGGTCTTCTTTGCCTTTACCGATCGTCAGAAAATCTACGATCTGGTAGAAGCCATCACTGGTTTCCGTATGCACCCGGCCTGGTTCCGTATCGGCGGTGTGGCACACGATCTGCCGCGCGGCTGGGAGCGTCTGCTGCGTGAATTCCTCGACTGGATGCCAAAACGTCTGGCTTCTTACGAGAAAGCCGCACTGCGTAACACCATCCTGAAAGGCCGTTCCCAGGGCGTTGCAGCCTACGGTGCGAAAGAAGCGCTGGAGTGGGGTACGACAGGTGCGGGTCTGCGCGCAACCGGTATTGATTTCGACGTGCGTAAAGCCCGTCCTTACTCTGGCTATGAGAACTTCGACTTCGAAGTCCCGGTTGGCGGCGGTGTTTCCGACTGCTACACCCGCGTGATGCTGAAAGTTGAAGAGTTGCGCCAGAGTCTGCGCATCCTTGAGCAGTGCCTCAACAACATGCCGGAAGGCCCGTTCAAGGCGGATCACCCGCTGACGACGCCGCCGCCGAAAGAGCGCACGCTGCAACATATCGAAACCCTGATCACCCACTTCCTGCAGGTTTCCTGGGGTCCGGTCATGCCGGCGCAAGAATCCTTCCAGATGATTGAAGCGACCAAGGGTATTAACAGTTACTACCTGACCAGTGACGGCAGCACCATGAGCTACCGTACCCGCGTGCGTACACCAAGCTTTGCGCACCTGCAGCAGATCCCGTCCGCCATCCGCGGCAGTCTGGTCTCCGACCTGATTGTGTATCTGGGTAGTATCGATTTTGTTATGTCAGATGTGGACCGCTAATTATGCACGAGAATCAACAACCACAAACCGAGGCTTTTGAGCTGAGTGAAGCAGAACGTGCCGCCATTGAGCACGAGATGCACCACTACGAAGACCCGCGTGCGGCGTCCATTGAAGCGCTGAAAATCGTACAGAAACAGCGTGGTTGGGTGCCGGATGGGGCGATCTATGAGATCGCAAAAGTGCTGGGCATTCCGGCAAGTGACGTAGAAGGCGTAGCCACGTTCTACAGCCAGATCTTCCGTCAGCCGGTGGGTCGCCATGTGATCCGCTACTGTGACAGCGTGGTTTGTCACATTACCGGTTATCAGGGCATTCAGGCAGCGATTGAGAAAAAGCTCAATATTAAGCCAGGCCAGACCACGTTCGATGGCCGCTTTACGCTGCTGCCAACCTGCTGCCTGGGGAACTGCGACAAGGGGCCGACCATGATGATTGATGAGGATACTCACAGTTATCTGACGCCGGAAGCCATTCCTGACCTGCTGGAGCAGTACAAATGAAAACTGTAATTCGTACTGCTGAAACTCATCCACTGACCTGGCGTCTGCGTGATGACAAACAGCCGGTATGGCTCGACGAATACCAGAGCAAAAACGGCTATGCCGGTGCGCGTAAAGCCCTGGGCGGCATGGCGCCGGACGACATCGTCAGTGCGGTCAAAGACGCTGGCCTGAAAGGGCGCGGCGGCGCAGGCTTTTCCACCGGTCTGAAGTGGAGCCTGATGCCAAAAGACGAATCCATGAACATCCGTTACCTGCTGTGTAACGCTGATGAAATGGAGCCGGGCACCTATAAAGACCGCCTGCTGATGGAACAGTTGCCGCACCTGCTGGTGGAAGGCATGCTGATCTCCGCGTTCGCGCTGAAAGCGTACCGGGGTTACATCTTCCTGCGCGGTGAATACATCGAAGCGGCTGAAAACCTGCGTCGCGCGATTGCCGAAGCCACTGAAGCGGGCCTGCTGGGTAAAAACATCCTTGGCACCGGTTTTGACTTCGAGCTGTTCGTGCACACCGGGGCAGGGCGTTATATCTGTGGTGAAGAGACCGCACTGATTAACTCCCTGGAAGGCCGCCGTGCGAACCCACGTTCCAAGCCACCGTTCCCGGCAAGCTCTGGCGTCTGGGGTAAACCGACCTGTGTAAACAACGTCGAAACCCTGTGTAACGTCCCGGCAATCCTCGCCAATGGCGTGGAATGGTATCAGGGCATCTCGAACAGTAAAGATGCTGGAACCAAGCTGATGGGCTTCTCCGGTCGCGTGAAAAACCCTGGCGTCTGGGAACTGCCGTTTGGCACCACCGCACGTGAAATTCTTGAAGACTACGCTGGCGGCATGCGTGATGGCCTGAAATTCAAAGCCTGGCAGCCAGGCGGTGCAGGGACCGACTTCCTGACCGAGGCCCATCTTGATCTGCCGATGGAATTCGAAAGCATTGGTAAAGCAGGCAGCCGTCTGGGTACGGCGCTGGCGATGGCCGTCGACCACGAGATCGGCATGGTATCGCTGGTGCGTAACCTCGAAGAGTTCTTTGCCCGCGAGTCCTGCGGCTGGTGTACACCGTGCCGTGATGGTCTGCCGTGGAGCGTGAAGATCCTGCGTGCTATCGAACGTGGCGAAGGCCAGCCTGGCGATATCGAGACACTTGAGCAACTGTGTCGATTCCTGGGCCCAGGGAAAACCTTCTGTGCCCACGCACCAGGCGCCGTTGAGCCACTGCAGAGCGCGATTAAATATTTCCGCGACGAATTCGAAGCAGGCATCAAGCAGCCGTTCAGCAATACCCATGCCATCAATGGGATTCAGCCGAACCTGCTGAAAGCGCGCTGGTAAAACAGAATTTTGATTAACGCTCAGTTACGACTGAGCCAACTGGAAGCATGCTAATGGCTACGATTCATGTAGACGGCAAAGAGTATGAGGTCAACGGGGCGGACAACCTGCTGGAAGCTTGTCTGTCGCTCGGCCTTGATATTCCGTATTTTTGCTGGCATCCGGCGCTGGGCAGCGTCGGTGCTTGCCGCCAGTGTGCGGTGAAGCAATATCAAAACGCGGAAGACACGCGTGGTCGCCTGGTGATGTCCTGTATGACGCCAGCCACCGAAGGCACTTTTATTTCGATTGATGACGAAGAAGCCAAACAGTTCCGTGAAAGCGTTGTGGAATGGTTGATGACCAACCACCCGCACGATTGCCCGGTCTGTGAAGAGGGCGGTAACTGCCACCTTCAGGATATGACCGTAATGACCGGTCACAGCTTCCGTCGCTATCGCTTTACCAAACGTACCCACCGCAACCAGGATCTGGGGCCGTTCATCTCTCACGAAATGAACCGCTGCATCGCCTGCTACCGCTGCGTGCGTTACTACAAAGATTACGCAGACGGACAAGATCTGGGCGTGTATGGCGCGCATGACAACGTCTACTTCGGTCGTCCGGAAGACGGTACGCTGGAAAGCGAATTCTCCGGTAACCTGGTCGAGATTTGTCCAACCGGCGTCTTCACCGATAAAACCCACTCCGAGCGTTACAACCGTAAGTGGGACATGCAGTTTGCACCAAGCATCTGCCAGCAGTGTTCGCTGGGCTGTAACACCAGCCCGGGTGAGCGCTATGGCGAACTGCGTCGTATTGAAAACCGTTATAACGGTACCGTTAACCATTACTTCCTGTGCGACCGCGGTCGTTTCGGCTACGGCTACGTGAACCTGAAAGACCGTCCACGTCAGCCCGTTCAACGCCGTGGTGATGACTTCATCACCCTGAACGCTGAACAGGCGATGCAGGGCGCGGCAGATATTCTGCGCCAGTCGAAGAAAGTGATCGGTATCGGCTCCCCGCGCGCCAGCATCGAAAGTAACTTCGCGCTGCGTGAGCTGGTTGGGGCGGAAAACTTCTACACCGGTATCGCTCAGGGCGAGCAGGAACGTCTGCAGCTGGTACTGAAAGTGCTGCGTGAAGGCGGTATTCATACCCCAGCGCTGCGTGAAATTGAATCTTATGATGCGGTTCTGGTGCTGGGTGAAGATTTGACGCAGACCGGCGCTCGCGCTGCCCTGGCGGTTCGTCAGGCGGTCAAAGGTAAAGCTCGTGAAATGGCGGCGGCTCAGAAAGTGGCTGACTGGCAGATTGCGGCAATCCTCAACATCGGTCAGCGTGCGAAGCATCCTCTGTTTGTGACTAACGTCGACAGCACGCGTCTGGACGATATCGCGGCGTGGACCTACTGCGCGCCGGTTGAAGACCAGGCCCGTCTTGGCTTTGCGATTGCTCATGCGCTGGACAGCAATTCTCCGGCCGTTGAAGGTCTCGATCGCGACCTGCAGAACAAGGTTGATGTGATTGTTCAGGCCCTGGCGGGTGCGAAGAAACCCCTGATTGTTTCCGGGACTAACGCCGGTAGCGCAGAGATCATTCAGGCTGCCGCGAACGTGGCTAAAGCGCTGAAAGGCCGTGGTGCAGACGTTGGCGTGACCATGATTGCTCGTGCGGTGAACAGCATCGGTCTGGGAATGATTGGCGGTGGCTCTCTGGAAGCTGCGTTAAGCGAACTGGAATCCGGTGTCGCTGACGCCGTTGTGGTGCTGGAAAACGACCTGCATCGCCATGCTTGTGCCGCACGCGTTGACGCAGCACTCTCCAAAGCGCCGCTGGTGATGGTTATTGACCATCAGCGCACCGCGATTATGGACAAAGCGCACCTGGTGCTCTCTGCGGCAAGCTTCGCGGAAAGCGACGGTACGGTTATCAACAACGAAGGCCGCGCACAGCGTTTCTTCCAGGTGTATGACCCGGCGTACTACGACAGCAACACCATAATGCTGGAAAGCTGGCGCTGGCTGCACTCTCTGCACAGCACCGTTCAGAGCCGTGAAGTGGACTGGACGCAACTCGACCATGTTATCGACGCGGTCGTGGAAAAACTGCCTCAGCTGGCTGGCATCAAAGATGCGGCTCCTGACGCAAGCTTCCGTATTCGTGGCCAGAAACTGGCGCGTGAACCGCACCGTTACAGCGGTCGTACCGCGATGCGTGCCAACATCAGCGTTCACGAACCTCGTCAGCCGCAGGATAAAGACACGATGTTTGCCTTCTCAATGGAAGGGAACAACCAGCCGTCTGCACCGCGCTCTCAGGTTCCGTTCGCATGGGCACCAGGCTGGAACTCCCCGCAGGCATGGAACAAATTCCAGGCTGAAGTGGGCGGCTCTCTGCGCCACGGTGACCCGGGCGTGCGTCTGATTGAAGCTTCCGACACCGGTCTGGACTTCTTCACCACCGTGCCGGCGAGCTTCCAGGCGCAGGAAGGGAACTGGCGTATTGCGCCGTACTACCATCTGTTCGGCAGTGATGAGCTGTCTCAGCGTTCTCCGGTATTCCAGAGCCGCATGCCGCAGCCGTACATCAAGCTTAACCCGGCAGATGCCGCGAAGCTTGGCGTTAACGCGGGTGCGAACATCGCCTTTAGTTACGATGGCCAGACAATCAGCTTGCCGCTGATTATCTCTGAAAGTCTGACAGCAGGGCAGGTGGGTCTGCCGATGGGTATGCCTGGCATCGCGCCGGTACTGGCGGGTGCGCGTCTTGATAATCTGCAGGAGGCAAAAGCATGAGTTGGTTAACGCCGGATCTTATCGACATCCTGCTGAGCATTCTGAAAGCGATAGTTATCCTGCTGGTGGTCGTCACCTGCGGCGCGTTCATGAGCTTTGGTGAACGTCGTCTGCTCGGTCTGTTCCAGAACCGTTACGGACCGAACCGCGTGGGCTGGGGTGGTTCACTCCAGCTGGTAGCGGACATGATCAAGATGTTCTTTAAAGAGGACTGGATCCCGCGCTTCTCTGACCGTGTGATCTTTACTCTGGCACCGATGATCGCCTTTACCTCGCTGCTGCTGGCGTTCGCGATTGTTCCTGTCAGCCCGACCTGGGTGGTGGCTGACCTGAACATCGGCATTCTGTTCTTCCTGATGATGGCAGGCCTCGCCGTGTATGCGGTGCTGTTCGCGGGCTGGTCCAGTAACAACAAATACTCCCTGCTGGGTGCGATGCGTGCTTCTGCGCAGACGCTGAGCTACGAAGTATTCCTGGGGCTTTCCCTGATGGGTGTGGTGGCGCAAGCCGGTTCATTCAACATGACCGACATCGTCAACAACCAGGCTGACATCTGGAACGTTATCCCGCAGTTCTTTGGTTTTATTACCTTTGCTATCGCGGGCGTGGCGGTGTGTCACCGTCACCCGTTTGACCAGCCAGAAGCCGAACAGGAACTGGCCGACGGTTACCACATCGAATATTCCGGTATGAAATTCGGTCTGTTCTTCGTGGGCGAGTACATCGGTATTGTCACCATTTCCGCGTTGATGGTAACGCTGTTCTTTGGTGGCTGGCATGGCCCGTTCTTACCGCCGTTCATCTGGTTCGCGCTGAAAACCGCGTTCTTCATGATGATGTTCATTTTGATTCGCGCAGCGTTACCGCGTCCGCGTTATGACCAGGTAATGTCCTTCGGCTGGAAAGTGTGCCTGCCGCTGACGCTCATCAACTTGCTGGTAACGGCGGCTGTCATTCTCTGGCAGCAGCCATAAGGGGCTATAGACCATGACCTTAAAAGAATTATTGGTAGGTTTCGGCACTCAGGTACGCAGTATCTGGATGATCGGCCTGCACGCGTTTGCCAAACGCGAAACCCGGATGTACCCGGAAGAGCCGGTATATCTGCCGCCGCGCTACCGTGGCCGTATCGTGCTGACGCGCGATCCGGACGGTTCAGAGCGCTGCGTTGCCTGTAACCTGTGTGCGGTAGCGTGTCCGGTGGGCTGTATCTCTCTGCAGAAAGCAGAGACGGTAGATGGCCGCTGGTATCCTGAGTTCTTCCGCATCAACTTCTCACGCTGCATTTTCTGCGGTCTGTGTGAAGAAGCGTGCCCAACCACGGCGATTCAGCTGACCCCGGACTTCGAACTGGGTGAGTATAAGCGTCAGGACCTGGTGTACGAGAAAGAGGATCTGCTGATTTCCGGTCCGGGCAAATACCCGGAATATAACTTCTACCGGATGGCGGGTATGGCAATCGACGGCAAAGATAAGGGCGAAGCAGAGAACGAAGCTAAGCCTATCGACGTCAAGAGCCTGTTACCGTAAGGAGAGGGCAATGGAATTCGCTTTTTATATCTGTGGCCTTATCGCCATCCTGGCTACGCTGCGAGTGATTACGCACACCAATCCGGTGCATGCGCTGCTGTACTTAATTATCTCGCTGCTGGCTATTTCCGGGGTGTTCTTTGCGCTGGGCGCGCACTTTGCTGGTGCGCTGGAGATCATCGTCTACGCCGGGGCCATCATGGTGCTGTTCGTCTTCGTGGTGATGATGCTGAACCTGGGCGGCTCTGAAATTGAGCAGGAACGTCAGTGGTTAAAACCGCAGGTCTGGATTGGCCCGGCGATCCTGTCGGCCATCATGCTGGTGGTCATTGTTTACGCCATTCTGGGCGTGAATGATCAGGGCATCGACGGCACGCCAATCGGCGCTAAAGAGGTGGGTATTACGCTGTTTGGCCCATACGTCCTGGCGGTTGAACTGGCCTCTATGCTGCTGCTGGCGGGCCTGGTTGTTGCCTTCCACGTTGGCCGCGAAGAGCGTGCTGGTGAGTTGCTGAGCAACCGCACTGACGACCGCGCGAAAAGAAAAACGGAGGAACGCGCATGATCCCCTTAACACATGGACTGATCCTCGCTGCGATTTTATTCGTTCTGGGCTTAACCGGTCTGGTTATCCGCCGCAATCTGCTGTTTATGCTGATCGGTCTGGAAATCATGATTAACGCCTCCGCGCTGGCCTTCGTGGTCGCCGGAAGCTACTGGGGCCAGACCGATGGTCAGGTGATGTACATTCTCGCCATCAGCCTCGCGGCTGCCGAAGCGAGTATTGGCCTGGCGCTGTTACTGCAGCTCCATCGTCGCCGCCAGAACCTGAACATCGATTCAGTAAGTGAGTTGCGTGGATGAACATGCTTGCCTTAACCATTATTTTTCCGCTGATTGGCTTCGTGCTGCTGGCGTTTTCTCGTGGCCGCTGGTCTGAGAATCTGTCCGCCACCGTCGGCATGGGCTCTGTGGGTCTGGCTGCGCTGGTGACAGCGTATGCGGGTATCGACTTCTTTAATAACGGGCGTCAGGCCTTCAGCGTACCGCTGTGGACCTGGATGTCGGTCGGTGATTTCAACATCGGTTTCAACCTGGTGCTGGATGGTCTCTCTCTGACCATGCTCTCCGTGGTGACCGGCGTGGGCTTCCTGATCCACATGTTTGCCTCCTGGTATATGCGCGGTGAAGAGGGTTACTCCCGCTTCTTCGCCTACACCAACCTGTTTATCGCGAGCATGGTTGTTCTGGTGCTGGCCGATAACCTGCTGTTGATGTATCTCGGCTGGGAAGGCGTGGGTCTCTGCTCTTATCTGCTGATCGGCTTCTACTATACCGATCCGAAGAATGGCGCAGCGGCCATGAAAGCGTTTGTCGTGACCCGTGTGGGTGACGTCTTCCTCGCCTTCGCGCTGTTCATTCTCTACAACGAACTGGGCACGCTGAATTTCCGCGAAATGGTGGAACTGGCGCCAGCGCACTTCGCTGCCGGCAATGACATGCTGTGGTGGGCAACGCTGATGCTGCTGGGTGGTGCCGTGGGTAAATCCGCGCAGCTGCCGTTGCAGACATGGCTGGCCGACGCGATGGCAGGTCCAACGCCTGTCTCCGCGCTGATCCACGCCGCAACCATGGTTACCGCTGGGGTCTACCTGATTGCGCGTACGCATGGTCTGTTCCTGATGACGCCGGAAATTCTGCATCTGGTGGGTATCGTTGGTGCGGTAACGCTGGTGCTGGCAGGCTTTGCCGCGCTGGTGCAAACCGACATCAAACGCGTTCTCGCGTACTCCACCATGAGCCAGATTGGTTATATGTTCCTGGCACTGGGTGTTCAGGCATGGGACGCAGCCATTTTCCACCTGATGACGCACGCGTTCTTTAAAGCGCTGCTGTTCCTCTCATCCGGTTCCGTGATTCTGGCCTGCCACCACGAGCAGAACATCTTCAAGATGGGCGGACTGCGTAAGTCCATTCCGCTGGTTTATGTCTGCTTCCTGGTGGGCGGCGCGGCGCTGGCGGCACTGCCGCTGATTACCGCGGGCTTCTTCAGTAAGGACGAAATCCTTGCCGGTGCCATGGCGAATGGTCATATCAATCTGATGGTTGCGGGTCTGGTCGGTGCGTTCATGACCTCCCTGTATACCTTCCGTATGATTTTCATCGTATTCCACGGTAAAGAACAAATTCACGCTCACGCAGGGAAGGGGATTACTCATCACCTGCCGCTGATTGTGCTGCTGGTACTCTCCACCTTCGTTGGCGCACTGATTGTGCCACCGCTGCAGGGCGTACTGCCGGACACCACCGAGCTTGAGCACGGTCGCGTTCTGACGCTTGAAATCACCTCGGGTGTGGTCGCTATCGCGGGCATCCTGATCGCAGCATGGCTGTGGCTGGGCAAACGTACGCTGGTGACTGCCGTTGCCAACAGTGCGCCAGGCCGCCTGCTGGGGACCTGGTGGTACAACGCGTGGGGCTTCGACTGGCTGTACGACATGATCTTCGTCAAGCCGTTCCTGGGCATTGCGTGGCTGCTGAAACGCGATCCGCTGAACTCCCTGATGAATATCCCGGCGATCCTTTCCCGCTTTGCAGGTAAAGGCCTGCTGTTCAGCGAGAACGGTTACCTGCGCTGGTATGTGGCGTCCATGAGCATCGGTGCGGTTGTCGTGCTGGCGCTGCTGATGGTGTTGCGTTGATCGTTAAGTGAATTTTATTCGAATTCGTTGAAAATCAGGCCCCTGCTGGGGGCCTTAAAAAGGAATGTAAATCGCCATGTTACTACCCTGGCTAATATTAATTCCCTTCATCGGCGGCTTCCTGTGCTGGCAGACTGAACGCTTTGGCGTGAAGATGCCGCGCTGGATCGCGCTGATCACCATGGGATTGACGCTCGCGCTTGGTCTGCAACTGTGGTTGCAGGGTGGCTACTCTCTGACGCAGTCTGCGGGGATTCCGCAGTGGCAGTCTGAATTTATTCTGCCGTGGATCCCGCGTTTTGGGATAACCATTCACCTGGCTATCGACGGTCTGTCGCTGCTGATGGTGGTGCTGACGGGTCTGCTCGGCGTTCTGGCGGTACTCTGCTCCTGGCGAGAAATTGAAAAATACCAGGGCTTCTTCCACCTGAACCTGATGTGGATCCTGGGCGGCGTTATCGGCGTATTCCTTGCCATCGACATGTTCCTGTTCTTCTTCTTCTGGGAGATGATGCTGGTGCCGATGTACTTCCTGATCGCGCTGTGGGGCCATAAGGCGTCCGACGGTAAAACGCGTATCACGGCGGCAACCAAGTTCTTCATCTATACCCAGGCGAGCGGTCTGGTGATGTTGATTGCGATTCTGGCGCTGGTGTTTGTTCACCACACCGCGACCGGTATCTGGACCTTCAACTATGAAGACCTGCTGAAGACCCCGATGTCTCACGGTGTGGAATACCTGCTGATGCTGGGCTTCTTCATTGCCTTCGCGGTGAAAATGCCGGTGGTTCCCCTGCACGGCTGGCTGCCAGACGCGCACTCACAGGCGCCAACGGCGGGTTCCGTTGACCTGGCGGGGATCTTGCTGAAAACCGCGGCCTACGGTCTGCTGCGTTTCGCTCTGCCGCTGTTCCCGAATGCGTCCGCTGAATTCGCGCCAATTGCGATGTGGCTTGGTGTGATCGGTATCTTCTACGGTGCCTGGATGGCCTTCACGCAGTACGACATTAAACGTCTGATTGCGTACACCTCCGTTTCCCACATGGGCTTTGTACTGATTGCCATCTACACCGGCAGCCAGCTGGCTTACCAGGGGGCGGTTATCCAGATGATTGCGCACGGTCTGTCCGCAGCCGGTCTCTTCATCCTGTGTGGTCAGCTGTACGAACGTCTTCACACCCGTGACATGCGTATGATGGGCGGTCTGTGGAGCAAAATTAAATGGCTGCCAGCGCTCTCTATGTTCTTCGCGGTGGCCACGCTGGGTATGCCAGGCACCGGTAACTTCGTCGGCGAATTTATGATTCTGTTCGGCAGCTTCAAAGTGGTGCCGGTCATTACCGTGATCTCCACCTTTGGTCTGGTGTTCGCTTCCGTTTACTCGCTGGCGATGCTGCATCGCGCTTACTTCGGTAAAGCGAAGAGCGAAATTGCTGCAAAAGAACTGCCGGGGATGTCGCTGCGTGAGCTGTTCATCATCCTGCTGCTGGTCGTACTGCTGGTGCTGTTGGGCTTCTTCCCGCAGCCAATTCTGGATACCTCGCACTCCGCGATGGGGAATATCCAGCAGTGGTTTGTTAATTCTGCTTCTACTACAAGGCCGTAATTCGCCATGACAATAACTCCACAACAACTGATCGCGCTGCTACCGCTGCTGATCGTCGGATTGACGGTGGTGGTTGTGATGCTCTCCATTGCGTGGCGACGCAATCACTTCCTGAATGCCACGCTGTCGGTCATCGGTCTGAACGCCGCATTAGTCTCTCTCTGGTTTGTTGGCCAGGGCGGGGCGATGGACGTCACTCCACTGATGCGCGTTGACGGCTATGCCATGCTGTACTCGGGTCTGGTTCTGCTGGCGAGCCTGGCAACCTGTACGTTTGCGTACCCATGGCTGGAAGGCTACAACGACAACAAAGAAGAGTTTTACCTGCTGGTACTGATTGCCGCGCTGGGCGGTATTCTGCTGGCGAATGCGAACCATCTGGCTGCGCTGTTCCTCGGTATTGAGCTTATCTCTCTGCCGCTGTTCGGTCTGATTGGTTACGCTTTCCGTCAGAAACGTTCTCTGGAAGCGAGCATCAAGTACACCATTCTGTCTGCTGCCGCGTCGTCTTTCCTGCTGTTTGGTATCGCGCTGCTGTACGCACAGTCCGGAAACCTCTCTTTCATGGCGCTCGGCAAGAGCCTCGGCGACGGTATGCTGCACGAACCGCTGCTGCTGGCGGGTCTGGGCATGATGATTGTTGGCCTTGGCTTTAAGCTCTCTCTGGTTCCGTTCCACCTGTGGACGCCAGACGTCTACCAGGGCGCGCCTGCTCCAGTCTCAACCTTCCTGGCGACGGCGAGCAAAATCGCTATCTTCGGGGTGGTGATGCGTCTGTTCCTGTATGCGCCGGTGGGTGACAGTGAAGCGGTTCGCGTGGTGCTGGGCATCATCGCGTTTGCTTCCATCATCTTCGGTAACCTGATGGCGCTGAGCCAGACCAATATTAAACGTCTGCTGGGCTACTCATCTATCTCCCATCTGGGCTACCTGATGGTGGCACTGATTGCGCTGCAGAGCGGTGAGATGTCGATGGAGACCGTCGGTGTTTACCTGGCCGGTTACCTGTTCAGCAGCCTCGGCGCGTTCGGCGTGGTGAGCCTGATGTCCAGCCCGTACCGTGGTCCGGATGCAGATTCCCTGTTCTCCTACCGTGGTCTGTTCTGGCACCGTCCGATTCTGTCCGCCGTTATGACCGTAATGATGCTCTCTCTGGCGGGTATTCCGATGACGCTGGGCTTTATCGGTAAGTTCTACGTGCTGGCAGTGGGTGTGCAGGCACACCTGTGGTGGCTGACGGCGGGCGTGGTTATCGGCTCTGCAATCGGTCTCTACTACTACCTGCGTGTGGCCGTGAGTCTGTATCTGAGTGCACCTCAGCAGCTGAACCGCGATGCGCCGCGTAACTGGCAGTACAGCGCCGGTGGTATCGTGGTACTGATCTCCGCGCTGCTGGTACTGATCTTCGGTATCTATCCACAGCCGCTGATCACCATCGTGCAGCACGCGATGCCGCTGATGTAATCACGTTGCTGTTTGACCGCAGTGAATAAAAAAACCCGCCTCGGCGGGTTTTTTGTTGGCTTGCGCCCTTGCTCTGTCGGGAAGGCGTGAGCCTGCTGAAAGTTAAGCCAGCTGTTTACGGCTAATCAGCGGACCGTCAATCTTCTTCATTGACCGATCCAGAACTTCTTCAATGACTGACGACAGTTCATTGAGTTCAAACTTTGCCACGTAACCGTCGGCTTTCACCTTGCGAATATGATCTTCGTTAGCATTGCCGGAGAGGGAAGAGTGGATCACCACCGGAATATCTTTCAACAGCGGGTCGGTTTTGATTTTACGCGTCAGAGTAAAGCCGTCCATCTCCGGCATTTCCAGGTCGGTCAGCACCAGTGCAATCTTATCGGTAATCGGCACACCTTCAGCCTGAGCCTGCGCCGCCAGCACGCTAATTTTCTCCCATGCGTCTTTGCCGGTGATATGCAGCTGCGCCGGGATCTCCATCGCCTGCAGACCTTTTTCCAGCATCGAGCGTGCCACTTTAGAGTCTTCGGCGACAATCGCGACGGCACCGGGCTTGATGTGGAATTTCGTGGTCTTCAGATCCGTGGCATGCAGGTCGTGGTTGGCCGGGGTGATGTCATACAGGATCTGCTCAACGTCGAGCACCATCGCCAGCTCATTGGTATCGGTCTTCTCATCCAGACAAGCGATACTGGTGATGTACCGCCCGCTGACGGCAGTTTCCGCCGCGTGCACCTGCTTCCAGTCAAGACGCATGATGTTCTCAACGGATTCCACCGCAAAAGCCTGCACGCTGCGGGCATATTCCGTGATCAGCAGGATGTTCAGCCCGGTGGTTGGCTTACAGCCCGCCACGGCAGCCAGGTCGATTACCGGGATAACCTGATCGCGAATATTCACCATGCCCATCAGCGGTGATTTCATCCCGGCGGGTTTCGTGAACTCTGGCATCGGCACAATTTCACGCAGCTTAAAGACGTTAATGCCAAACAGCTCGGATTTATTTGCGTTCAGAGAGGTGCCAAGACGGAACAGCAACAGTTCAAAACGGTTCGACAGGGTGAGATTCGCCCTGTCATCAATATCTTTCTGGAAATTATCCATTCTACCCTCGAGAGAAATGCTGACCTTTTAATCGTTATCGGCACTCTGAGAGAAAAATGAAGGACTAAACGCTGACCTTAGCGAAATCTTCGGCCAGCTCACATTCCTGGAACCGTTCACGGCACTCTGCCAGCAGGCGTTCACAGCCCCGGGCATCGTAGCGCGAGCTGACATGGGTGACGATCAGTTTCCCGACGCCCGCGTCATGCGCAAGCTGCGCCGCCTGGTGCGTAGAGCTATGGCCCCGGCTGTTGGCTTTCTCTTCCATCGCCGCCTCGAGGGTGGCTTCATGCACCATGAGATCCACACCCTGTGCCAGCAGCAACGCCGCCGGGCACGGGGCCGTGTCGCCAAAAATCGCCAGTTTTTTCCCGGGCTGCGGGGCGGCGAGGTAATCCTGCCCGTTGATGACGCGCCCGTCTTCCAGCGTCACGGTTTCGCCCTGCTTCAGGCGCTGGAACAGCGGCCCGGGTTTTATTCCGTCGGCCAGTAACGCCGACGCATTGAGCGCGCCGGGTTTATCCTGCTCCTCAATGCGATAACCATAGCACTCCACCGGATGGCTCAGGGGTTGGGCTGTCACCCGATAAACCCCGTCATCCAGCACCAGACCGGCGGTTATCTCCACCACCTCCAGGGGATAATCTGTCCATGAGCCGCTCAGGCGCAGCGTGGTGTCGACAAATTCCCGAATACCCGCAGGCCCGTAAATCGTCAGCGGGTTGGCATTGCCCGCCATTGAGCGGCTGCACAGCAGGCCAGGCAGGCCAAACAGATGGTCGCCATGCAGATGGGTAATGAAAATGTTATCCAGTTTGCCGGGATGATACGGGGTATGTAACAGCTGATGCTGCGTCCCTTCACCGCAGTCAAAAAGCCATAATCCACCCCGCGTCGGGTGCTGCAAATCCAGCAGAATCGCGGTCACATTTCGTGATCGGGTTGGCACTCCAGCGGACGTACCGAGAAAAATCAGTTCCATAACGTAATCAGCCCTTTGCCGAACGGGGAGGGGTTTAGTATAACGTGATGAACCCAGGAAGGAGACTGACATGATTCAGTGGCAAGATTTACACCATAGTGAGCTCACGGTAACGTCACTTTACGCGCTGCTTAAACTGCGTTGCGAAGTGTTTGTTGTTGAACAAACCTGCCCGTATCAGGATATCGATGGCGATGATCTTATTGGCGAGAATCGCCATATTCTTGGCTGGCGGGACAACACGCTGGTGGCGTATGCGAGGATTCTGAAAAGCGAAGACGATTTTGAGCCTGTCGTGATTGGTCGCGTGATTATCAGCGGCAACGCGCGTGGTGAAAAACTGGGCTATCAGCTGATGGAAAAAACGCTGGAAGCGTGCCAAAAACAGTGGCCGGACAAGGCGTTATATCTGGGCGCGCAGGCGCACCTGCAACCGTTCTATGGGCATTTTGGGTTTACCCCCGTGACGGACGTGTACGATGAGGACGGTATTCCACACATCGGCATGGCGCGGGAAGCGAAACAGGCGTAATGGCGAGTCGTTGGCTATAGTTAGCGGACTGGTGTACTAACATGGAGAAAAATATGTCATTTCAATCCTGGGATACCCGTATCGATGACGACCTGGCCTTGCTGAGCGAAACGCTGGAAGAGGTGTTACGTTCGTCGGGCGACCCTGCCGATCAGAAATATATTGAGCTGAAAGCCCGTGCCGAAAAAGCGCTGGATGCTGTTAAAAATCGCGTCAGCCATGCTTCGGACAATTACTACTACCGCGCGAAAAAGGCGGTATACCGTGCCGATGATTACGTCCATGAAAAACCATGGCAAGGCATCGGGGTAGGGGCAGCTGTCGGACTGGTGCTGGGGCTGCTTTTAGCCCGACGTTAACGTTCCTTATACGGTTAACCACTCCCTATACGTGGGTACTGCTATTTATGGTCAGTACCCCGTATAATATGCGGTTTTAACAGGGAGAGGTTCGCGTGAATTCGATTTCCACCGCGCTGGAGCATCTGCGTAGCCAGCTTACGCAAGCGTTACCCACTGCACCCGGTTTACATCACTTCGACGTCTCTTTCCCGTTAAACGACGCCTTCGATCCCCTGGCCTGGCTGGGTGTTCAGCATTGCTATCCTCAGTTTTACTGGCAACAGCGTAACGGTGATGAAGAACTTGCTGCGCTTGGTGCCGTCGCGCATTTCTCCTCTCTGGCATGTGCCTCACAGTTTTTGCAGGCGCATGATGCGGCCCGCGACACGCGTATCTGCGGCCTGAATGCGTTTAATCCCGAGCAGGGCAGTCTGTTTTTACCGCGTCTGCTGTGGCGACGTACCGCCGGACAGGCCACGTTACGCCTGCAGCTGTGGAGCGACAGTTCACTTCACGATGATGCCCGCGCCGCGCTGGATTTTCTCCAGCAGCTCGGTGAGGCGAGACCCATTCGTCCGTTGTCCGTTGAGGTTGTGCAGGAAAAGCATCATCCGGAACAACCCGAATGGCTGCGCCTTATCCGCAAGGCAACCCAGACCATCGCACGCGGTGATTTTGAAAAGGTGGTGCTCGCCCGGGCAACCGACCTGCAGTTTAAGCACTCTGTTAACCCCGTCGCACTGATGGCTGCCAGCCGCGCCCTGAACCTGAACTGCTACCATTTCTGCATGGTGTTCGATGCCAGCAACGCGTTTCTCGGCTCGACCCCCGAGCGCCTGTGGCGCAGACGCGGCAAGCTGCTGCGCACGGAAGCGCTGGCAGGCACCGTCGCCAGCCATACCGATGATAAACAGGCTGAACGGCTGGGCGACTGGCTGATGAACGACGACAAAAATCAGCGAGAAAATATGCTGGTGGTGGAAGATATTTGCCAGCGGCTCCAGCACCATACCCAGACGCTGGAGGTGCTGCCCGCCCAGGTTGTACGGCTGCGTAAAGTACAGCATCTGCGTCGCTGTATCTGGACCGAGCTCAAACACGCTGACGATGCACAATGCCTGCATGTTCTGCAGCCCACGGCGGCCGTCGCCGGCCTGCCGCGTCAGGCGGCGCGCGACTTTATCTACCACAACGAGCCGTTCGACCGCGAGTGGTACGCAGGTTCTGCCGGGTATTTATCCCCTGAACAAAGCGAGTTCTGCGTGGCGTTGCGTTCTGCCCGTGTTTACGAAGACGCCCTGCGGCTGTACGCCGGGGCAGGAATTGTCAGCGGCTCTGACCCGGAGCAGGAGTGGCAGGAGATAGAAAACAAAGCAGCCGGACTGCGCTCTCTGCTCCTAAGGGATTAAGACTGATTCGCGCAATCCCGATTCATATCAAAATTCCAATTTTTTCTATTATTTATACTGTGTCGCATTCTTGATACCGGACAATCTCATGTCAGTAAGTTCTTTTAACCGACGCTGGGCGGCGGTGATCCTTGAAGCCCTGACTCGCCATGGCGTCAGGCACGTGTGTATTGCACCGGGTTCTCGTTCAACCCCGCTGACGCTGGCGGCCGCTGAAAACCGGGCATTTATTCACCACACTCATTTTGATGAACGCGGGCTTGGCCATCTGGCGCTGGGGCTGGCGAAAGTCAGCAACGAGCCTGTGGCGGTGATTGTGACCTCCGGTACCGCGGTGGCAAACCTCTATCCGGCGCTGATCGAAGCCGGATTAACCGGGGAGAAACTGATCCTGCTGACCGCGGATCGTCCCCCCGAGCTTATCGACTGTGGCGCCAACCAGGCCATTCGTCAGCCGGGCATCTTTGCCTCGCACCCTTCACAGGCAATCGCGCTACCGCGTCCTACTCAGGATATTCCGGCAAGCTGGCTGGTCTCGACAATCGATCATGCCATCGGGACACTGCGCAGCGGGGCGCTGCATATTAACTGTCCGTTTGCCGAACCGCTGTATGGCGAAATGGATGACACCGGTCTTGAATGGCAGCGCACCCTGGGGGAATGGTGGCAAAGTGAAAAGCCGTGGCTGCGTGCACAACCGCATCCTGAAAGCGCCAGACAACGTGACTGGTTCTTCTGGCGGCAGAAGCGTGGCGTGGTGGTTGCCGGGCGCATGAGCGCCGCGCAAGGCAAGCTGGTTGCGGAATGGGCGCAAACCCTTGGCTGGCCGCTGATTGGCGACGTGCTTTCCCAGACCGGTCAGCCGCTGCCGTGTGCCGATCTCTGGCTGGGGAATGCGAAGGCGGTCACCGAGCTTGCGCAGGCGCAGATTATTGTCCAGCTCGGCTCAAGCCTGACCGGCAAACGGTTACTGCAGTGGCAGGCTACCTGTGATCCAGAAGAGTACTGGCTGGTGGACTCGCTGGAAGGGCGGCTCGACCCGGCACACCATCGTGGTCGTCGTCTGGTCAGTGAGATTGATGCCTGGCTTGCGCTCCATCCAGCTGAAAAACGCAAGCCCTGGGCCGTTGCGATCCCGGCGCTTTCGGAACAGGCCTGGGCGTTAACCCAGGCGAGCTGCGAAACGTTCAGTGAGGCCGGGCTGGCACACCGTATTCGTCAGTATCTGCCCGAGCAGGGGCAGCTGTTTGTCGGCAACAGCCTGGTGGTTCGCCTGATAGATGCCTTTTCAAAGCTGCCAGCCGGTTACCCGGTCTACAGTAACCGGGGGGCCAGCGGCATTGACGGGTTGATCTCCACGGCGGCGGGCGTACAGCGTGCCAGCGCGAAGTCTACGCTGGCGATCGTTGGCGATCTCTCCGCGCTGTACGACCTCAATGCCCTGGCGCTGCTGCGTCAGGTTTCGGCACCGTTTGTGCTGATTGTGGTTAACAACAACGGTGGACAGATTTTCTCCCTGCTGCCCACCCCGCAGAGCGAACGTGAGCGTTTCTATCTGATGCCGCAGAACGTGCAGTTTGAACACGCCGCGGCAATGTTCAGCCTGAAATACCATCGCCCGGAAAGCTGGGAAGCGCTTGATGCGGCCCTGAGCAGCGCCTGGCGACAGCCCGGTGCGACGCTGATCGAACTGGTGGTGAACGATGCTGACGGCGCGCAGAAACTGCAAAGCCTGCTGGCCCAGGTAAGCCACCTGTGATCCTCGCGGGCGTGCAGCAGGCTGGAAAGCCAGGTTATCCCTGGCTGGTCTTTTTGCACGGTTTTTCCGGGGATTGCCGCGAGTGGCAGACGGTCGGGGCGGCGCTGGGCGATTACCCGCGGCTGTATCTCGACCTGCCGGGGCACGGTGGTTCCGGCAATACTGGCGTGACCGGGTTCGAGGAGATGAGCGATTTGCTGACCCGAACCCTGCTTAGTTACAACATACTGAATTTCTGGCTGGTGGGGTACTCCCTCGGCGGCCGCATTGCGATGTTCCATGCCTGCCAGCAGCCAGAGGGGCTGAAGGGCATTATTGTGGAAGGCGGCCATCCCGGGCTACAGGATGCCGGTGAGCGGAGTGCGCGGCTGGCATCCGATCGCCGCTGGGCGCGGCGCTTTCGCACCGAATCGCTCGACGTGGTTTTCACCGACTGGTACCGACAACCCGTATTTGCTTCCCTGACGGACGTTCAGCGGCAGGCGCTTATTCGCCTGCGTAGCCAGAACAATGGCGCGAATCTGGCGATGATGCTCGAGGCCACCTCGCTGGCCGTGCAGCCTGATTTGCGTCCGGCACTGAGCGCCTGCAACGTCGCTTTTGATTATTTATATGGTGAACGTGATGAGAAGTTCAAAGCCCTTGCGGCTGAACTGCACGCCGTACGCCATGCGATTCCCCATGCCGGACACAACGCCCACCGGGAAAACCCCGCTGCGGTTGCTGCGAGTCTGGCTCAGATACTGCGTCTTCGAATAAAGGACTCTCTATGATCTATCCTGATGAACACATGCTCTATGCGCCGGTTGAATGGCAAGACTGCTCCGAAGGTTACTCCGACATTCGTTACCACAAATCCGCAGACGGCATTGCCAAAATCACCATCAACCGCCCGCAGGTGCGTAACGCGTTCCGTCCGCTGACCGTCAAAGAGATGATTCAGGCGCTGGCAGACGCGCGCTATGACGACAACATCGGTGTTATCGTCCTGACCGGCGAAGGTGAAAAAGCATTCTGTGCCGGTGGCGATCAGAAAGTGCGCGGCGATTACGGCGGATACCAGGATGACTCTGGCGTTCACCACCTGAACGTGCTCGATTTCCAGCGCCAGATCCGCACCTGTCCAAAACCGGTGGTGGCGATGGTGGCAGGCTACTCCATCGGCGGCGGCCATGTGCTTCACATGATGTGTGACCTGACCATTGCCGCAGAGAACGCCATCTTTGGCCAGACGGGCCCGAAAGTGGGGTCGTTCGATGGTGGCTGGGGGGCTTCCTACATGGCTCGCATTGTCGGTCAGAAAAAAGCCCGCGAAATCTGGTTCCTGTGCCGTCAGTACACTGCTCAGGAAGCGCTGGATATGGGCCTGGTGAACACCGTGGTGCCAATTGCCGACCTCGAGAAAGAGACCGTGCGCTGGTGTCGTGAAATGCTGCAAAACAGCCCAATGGCGCTGCGCTGCCTGAAAGCGGCCCTGAATGCCGACTGTGACGGTCAGGCAGGTCTGCAGGAGCTGGCAGGTAACGCCACCATGCTGTTCTACATGACCGAAGAAGGGCAGGAAGGTCGCAACGCCTTTAACGAAAAACGCCAGCCTGACTTCAGCAAATATAAACGGAATCCGTAATGCGTCGCGCGCAGGTTTACCGCTGGCAGATACCGATGGACGCGGGCGTGGTGCTGCGTGAACGGCGGTTAAAAACCCGTGATGGCATGCTGGTGCATCTGCAGCAGGGGGAGCAGGAAGGCTGGGGCGAGATTTCGCCGCTGCCGGGTTTTAGCCTTGAATCGCTGGATGACGCGCAGGCGGTATTGCTGGCGTGGGCCAGTGAGTGGCGTGAGGGCGCGAACCCGGCGTTGCCGGAGGTGCCTTCCGCGGCTTTTGGTATTAGCTGCGCGCTGGCGGAGCTGGACGGTAGCTTGCCTGCAGAGGCTAATTACCGCGCGGCACCGCTCTGTACGGGCGATCCGGATGAACTGTTTGCGCTGCTCGCCGCCATGCCGGGCGAGAAAGTGGCGAAAATCAAAGTCGGTCTCTATGAAGCGGTGCGCGATGGGATGGTCGCTAACCTCTTACTGGAAGCATTGCCCGACCTGCATCTGCGTCTGGATGCTAACCGCGCCTGGACGCCGCTGAAGGCGCAGCAGTTCGCGAAGTACGTAAACCCGGCGTACCGCAGTCGCATCGCGTTTCTGGAAGAGCCGTGTAAAACCCGCGACGATTCCCGGGCGTTTGCCCGTGAAACCGGCATTGCCATCGCGTGGGATGAAAGCCTGCGTGAAGACGGCTTTGCGTTTGTCGCCGAACCGGGTGTCCGCGCGGCGGTCATTAAACCGACGTTGACCGGCAGCCTTGCTAAGGTACGTGAGCAGGTCGCGGCGGCCCATGCCGCCGGGCTGACGGCGGTCATTAGCTCTTCGATTGAGTCCAGCCTGGGGCTAACCCAACTGGCGCGCATTGCCGCCTGGTTAACGCCAGACACTGTCCCCGGTCTCGATACGCTGAACCTGATGCAAAATCAGCTTATCCGACCGTGGCCAGACAGCACGCTGCCGCTCCTTGACGTTGAGGGGCTGGAGCCGTTGCTATGAGTTTTACCGACTGGCCGTGGCGACACTGGTGCGCGCAGTATGCTGATAAACCGGCCCTGAGGCTGAACGATGAGACGCTCAGCTGGCAACAGCTGTGTGCGCGCATCGACAGACTGGCCGCGGGCTTTCAGCTGCAGGGTGTGCAGGAGGGCGACGGCGTACTGCTGCTGGCGCATAATCACCCGCAAACCCTGATGGCGTGGCTGGCATTGCTTCAGTGCGGGGCACGTATTCTTCCCGTTAACCCGCAGCTGCCGCATCCGCTGCTGGACGTGTTGCTCCCGCAGATGACGCTGCGCTTTGCCCTGGTGCTGGACGGCGTCTACGACGGGCTGGTGGCACTCAGTATGCGCGAGGCGCCGGGCGGGTGTCGCGTGGCGTGGCAACCGTCGCGGCTGGCTTCCATGACGCTGACATCCGGTTCAACCGGTTTACCCAAGGCGGCGGTCCATACCTGTGCCGCCCATCTTGCCAGTGCGCGCGGCGTGCTTTCGCTGATGCCCTACGGCGATGAAGACGACTGGCTGCTCTCCCTGCCGCTGTTTCATGTCTCCGGGCAGGGGATTTTGTGGCGCTGGCTGCAGGCTGGCGCGCGCTTAACCGTCCGCGAGAAGCAGCCGCTGGCGCAGGCCCTGCAGGGCTGTACGCATGCCTCACTGGTACCGACGCAGCTCTGGCGTCTGCTTAATGCACACCAGCCTGTCGCGCTGAAAGCCGTACTGCTTGGCGGGGCCGCGATCCCCGTTGACCTGACTCAGCAGGCGAGCCAGCGGGGGATCCGCACTTTCTGTGGCTACGGTCTGACGGAGTTTGCCTCAACGGTTTGTGCCAAAGAGGCAGACGGTGAACCGGACGTCGGCGCTGCGTTGCCGGGCAGAGAGGTGCGGGTGGTTGACGGTGAAGTGTGGATCAAAGCGCAAAGTATGGCCGCAGGTTACTGGCGGGACGGTGCATTGATTCCGCTGACCAATGCTCAGGGCTGGTTTGCCACCCGCGATCGCGGGGAATGGCATGACGGGCGCCTGACGATCCTTGGCCGAATGGACAACCTCTTTTTCAGCGGGGGCGAAGGGATCCAGCCGGAAAGCCTTGAGCGGGTTATTGCCCGCCATCCGCAGATAAACCAGGCGTTTATCGTCCCACTCGATGACGCCGAGTTCGGTCAGCGTCCGGTGGCGGTGGTGGAGTGTGAACCGGGAACCGATATCACCGGCTTCCCGGCGTGGGTACAGGGTAAACTGGCGCGCTTTGAGCAGCCAGTGCACTGGCTGATGCTGCCGGCAGAGCTTAAAAATGGCGGGATTAAGATCTCCCGCCAGGCATTAAAACAGTGGGTCGCCCGTCTGTTGAAAGGATAATCAACCGATATCCGGTGCCGGTTTGCGCTGGCGGCGACGCAGCAGACGCAATACCGGCGGAACCACAATCACCAGAATGGCCATCGCTAACAGCACCTTCGTCACGCTGCTGTCCCACAGAATAGACATATTGCCGTTGCTGATGGACAAGGCGCGGCGCAGGTTCTGCTCCAGCATCTCTCCCAGCACAAAGCCTAAAATCAGCGGCGACATCGGGAAGTGCATCTTACGCAGGATGTAGCCCAGTACGCCAAGCAGCACCATTAGCACCAGATCGAAAGTGGTGCTGTGTACCGCATACACCCCCACCGCAGAGACGGCCGCGATAGCCGGCACCAGGAACCACAGGGGAATTGTCAGCATCCGGGTGAACAGACCAATCAGCGGAATGTTCATGACCAGCAGCATCACGTTGGCGATCAGCAGCGCTGCAATCAGCCCCCAGACAATATCCGGCTGCTCGGTAAACATGGCCGGTCCTGGCGTAATGTTATAGAGCGTCAGCGCGCCCATCATCACCGCCGTGGTGCCCGAGCCCGGCACGCCAAGGGTCAGCATCGGGATAAACGAACCGCAGGCCGAGGCGTTATTCGCAGCCTCTGGTGCCGCTACCCCGCGAATGTCGCCCTTGCCGAAGCTGTCACTGTTGCCGCTGAGCTTTTTCTCGGTCATGTAAGTGATGGCGCTGGCGATGGTGGCCCCGGCCCCTGGCAGAATGCCGACGAAGAAGCCAATCACCGACGAACGCAGCGTCGCGCCGATACACTGTGCGCCCTCTTTGGCACTGAAAAGCATGCGGCCCGTTTTACGCACCAGCGTCTGTCCGCTGCTGGTATGCTCCAGCATCAATAAAATTTCAGAGACCGAGAACAGGCCAATCACGACCACGATAAACTGCACGCCGTCGGAAAGGTGCACGCTGTCAAAGGTAAAGCGATAAACCCCGGTGTTGGCATCCACGCCGACGGTGGCTAACCCTAAGCCAATCAGCGCGGACAAAAACGATTTCAGCGGATTCTGCGCCATCATGCTGCCGAGACAGGCGATGGCAAAGACCATCAGCGCAAAATACTCTGCCGGACCAAACGCCAGCGACCACTGGGCCAGCGCAGGGGCAAACAGAATGATACCGCCGATGGCAATCAGCGAACCACAAAACGAACTGACTGCGGAGATGGACAGCGCCACGCCACCGCGACCCTGCCGTGCCATCGGGTAGCCATCCAGCGCGGTCATAATGGCCGCCGCATCGCCGGGCACGTTCAGCAGGATGGAGGAAATTCGCCCGCCATATTCACAGCCGATATACACCGTCGCCAGCAGGATCAGCGCCGATTCCGCAGGCAGATGCAGGGCAAACGCCAGCGGGAGTAAAATGGCAACGCCGTTAATCGGCCCAAGGCCGGGCAGCAGACCCACAATGGTCCCGACAAAGCAGCCGATCAGGGCTATCACCAGGTTTTCCGGGGTCATCGCCACGGCGAACCCCTGCGAGAGATAAATCCAGGTATCCATAGCGTGCTCCGTTAATTAAACCATGCGCCGAGCGGTAAGGTCACATCCAGCAGGCGGTCAAAGGCAAACCACAGCAAGATCCCCATTACCGCGCCGGAAATCCCCGCCGCCGGGAGGGTGGCGTTAAACAGCATGCCGATCACCATCGTCAGGATGGCGGTTGCCACCGGAAAGCCGAGCCACTCAAAACCCCAGGCGTACATCAGCAGAACGATGACCATCACCAGCAGACGCTGCAGAATACGGCGCGGTGGCCACTCTACGGTATCCGGATGACGGAGCAGCAGGGCCACCGAGCAGAGCAGCATCAGTCCAACAATGCCCATCGGGAAGGGGCGCGGCCCCACCGGTTCATAGCTGTATTCGCTGTGGATCTGCCAGGCGACGAACATCCCACCGACGCAGAGCAGCAGCCAAATCCCGGCAAAAATACGATCGCTCATACCGCCTCCGGTTATTTGGCAAGACCAAAGGCTTTCGCCTGTTCGCGATAGTCATTGACCTGTTTTTTGACGTACTCATCCAGCGGTTTGCCGCTCAGGTTGAACTCAAACAGCCCGCGCAGATCGCGCTGCTTTTTAAACGCTTCGGTCTGCTGGAGTTTATTGAAGGTTTCGACCCACCACTGATATTCGGCATCGGTCACTTTTGGCCCGACGAAGAAACCGCGGATAATCGGCCAGACCAGGTCATAACCCTGTTCTTTTGCGGTAGGGACGTTCGCCAGTTGGCCCGGCAGGCGGTTCTCAGAGAAGACCGCCAGCACGCGGATTTTATCGCCGTTCAGGTAGGGCACCATTTCACTGAGATCGCCGGATACCGCCTGAACGTGATTTCCCATCAGCGCCGTCACCGGTTCGCCGCCCCCTTCAAACGCCACGTAGCGCATCTTGTGAGGATCAACCTTCGCCTGCTGTGCCAGCAGGGCGGCTTTCATCCAGTCCTGGCTGCCGATGGAGGCACCGGCACCAATCACCACGCTGTTCGGATCTTTTTCCATGGCGGTCAGCAGGTCTTTCAGGGATTTCCAGGGTGAATCCGCGCGCACGGCAATCATGCCGTAGTCGGTACCGACGGTTGCCAGCCAGCGCACGTCATCCACGCCGTAGCGGCCAAACTTCCCCTGAGACAAGTTCAATAGCGAGCCACCGGAGAAAGCCACCACCGTGCCGGCTTCCGCAGGGCGTTGCGCGACAATCGCATTGTACGCAACGGCACCCACACCGCCGGGCATATAGGTCACGCGCATGGGTTTTGCGATAGCGCCGGTCTCCAGCATGCTGACCTGAATGAGTTTGCAGGTGAGATCGAAACCGCCGCCGGGTTTCGCCGGCGCGATGCACTCGGTGCGGGACGGGGCATCCTGCGCCTGAACGACAGAGGCACTTATCATCAATACGCTTGCAGCAAGAGTCGAAAGTAGTTGTTTTTTCATCGTTTATCCTCACGCCGGAGTTCCGGGAGTACGGGTACGGGTCTTTTTTCTGATTATGTGAACCACCTTGTAGCGGTTCCGTTGCGTGATTGTTAAAACAATAACCTTTCATTTCCCTTTCAATGCGACACCAACTTTACAGGATGTGATATGCGTCTCTTACTCGCGGAAGATAATCGTGAGCTGGCTCACTGGCTGGAGAAAGCGCTGGTGCAGGAGGGCTTTGCCGTGGACTGCGTTTCTGACGGGCGCGCCGCCGACCATCTGCTGCAGGGAGAAAGCTATGCGGTTGCCATCCTGGACATCGGAATGCCCGGCTTTGACGGTCTGGAGGTCGTGCATCGTCTGCGTAAACGCGGTCAGACGCTGCCCGTCCTGTTTCTCACCGCGCGCAGCAACGTGGCGGACCGGGTGAAAGGGCTCAACGCCGGGGCGGATGATTATCTGCCGAAACCGTTTGAGCTGGAGGAGCTTGACGCGCGGCTGCGCGCCCTGTTGCGCAGAAGCGAAGGGCGAACGCAGGAGCGTCAGCGCCTTGGGGAGCTGGAATATGACGACGAAGGCTTTTTCCTGCTGCGCGACGAGCCTCTGTCGCTCACGCCGCGTGAACTGTCGCTACTGAAGGTGTTGATGCATCGCCGGACCCGGCCCGTTTCCCGACAGCAGCTGTTCGATCAGGTGTTTAGCCTGAATGACGACGTTAGCCCGGAGAGTATCGATCTCTATATTCATCGTCTGCGCAAAAAGCTCAGCGGTAGCGGCGTGAGGGTTACCACCCTTCGCGGACTGGGTTATGTGCTGGAGTGCGGCGATGAGGTGGGTTAAGCCGCAGTCGCTTTACCTGCAACTGCTGCTGTTTCTTGGGCTTCCGTTGCTGTTGCTGTGGGGGTTGTCGGCATTTAACAGCTATGTCAGCGCATTGCAGGCGGCCACGCAGGCTTACGACCGCACGCTGTTATCCTCTGCCCGAACAATATCGGAGCGGCTGGAGGTTCACGACGGCAGGCTGGGCGTGAATGTACCCTGGGTGGTGCTCGACAGCTTTGAACTCAATATGAACGACCGGCTCTATTATAAAGTGGTCGATCCCGACGGGCGGGTGATCTCCGGCTATGACGATCTCCCCCGGATGCCCCCGGCAACATCCCGTACCACGCTCTATCCGGCGCTGGCCTGGTTTTATCACACCGAATACCGCGGGCAGGCGATCCGTGTCGCGCGTCTGCTGCAGCCCGTCAATGAAGGGAATATCGTCGGCATGGCGGAGATTTATGTCGCGGAGACGCTCCAGTCCCGCCGCTATCTCGCCAGTCAGTTGCTCTTTTCATCATGGGTCTCTCAGGGATTGCTGGTGCTGCTGACCCTGGTATTGACCGCGTGGTTGTTGCGTCGCGTACTGCGCCCAATGCGCCAGCTCTCTTCGCTGATGGTGCGCCGTGATCCTGGCCTGCTCGCGCCGCTGCCGGAGTTGTTGCCCTGGTCTGAGACCCGGCTGCTGATTGTGGCGTTCAACCGCTATATCGACAGGCTGCGCGGCGTGCTGTCGCGTCAGGAACGCTTCAACGCGGATGCCTCGCATCAGCTCAAAACCCCGCTGGCGGTGCTGAAAACCCAGGTCTCCGTTGCCCTGACGCGTCAGGATCCCGCCCTCTGGCAGGAGAGCCTGCGGGCAATGAATGCGACCCTGGATGACACCATTGTACTGACCGAACGGCTGCTGCAGCTTTCCGCGGTGAAGCGTAAGGAGCAGGGGGAGGGCCAGTTTGCGCCGGTGGATTTGGTTCAGGTGGTGCAAAACTGCTGCTTCTCACGGCTGGCGCAGGCGCGCAGTAAAGCGATTGACCTGGGCTATGACGGTCTGCAGCAGCCGGTCATGATCGAAGGCGATGACGTGCTGCTGGGGGAGTTGTGCGCCAACCTGCTGGAGAATGCGATCAAATATACCCCTGCAGAAGGGACAGTGACCGTGTTCCTGCGAACAGACCAGGGCGCCGTTGAGCTGAGCGTGGAGGACAGTGGTCCGGGCATCGAAGAGGACCAGATCCAGCAGGCGATGCTGCCTTTCCACCGGCTGGATAACGTCGGAGATGCCGCCGGGTCAGGGATCGGGCTGGCGCTGGCCGCTGATATTGCCCGTCTGCACAGAAGTCCTTTGCAGCTGACGCGCAGCGAAACGCTGGGTGGCCTGAGCGTTAAAATGCGTTTTCTGCTGCTCACGTAAAAAAACACCGGGTATCAAATCGTTACAAACTACTTGTCTGCCGCACGCAGAGTGCTTGATCCCCGGGCGACTCAGGTTAAAATCTCGCGGTTTTGGGACTTCTCTATAAAATTGTGCGGGATCACGACAATGAAAAAAGTGGCATTAGTGGGCTTAGGCCTGATGGTTGTTTCTTCGGCGGCGAACGCCATCAGCTTCAACGGCTCGGCGGGTCAGGATTATACTCACCTCGGCTTTGGCCTTGGGACCGAGACCTCCGGTCTGGCGATGACCGGCGGCTGGACACATAACGATGACGATGGCGATGCGGCAAGCCTCGGTCTGGGTCTGAACATTCCGCTTGGCCCGTTCCTGGCCACCGTGGGCGGTAAGGGGATTTACACTAACCCGAACGACGGTGATGAAGGTTACGCGGCGGCGGTAGGCGGCGGCCTGCAGTGGAAAATTGGCGATAGTTTCGGCCTGTTCGGCGAGTATTACTACTCACCGGATTCGCTCTCCAGCGGTATCGACAGCTATGAAGAAGCCAACGCGGGCGCGCGCTGGACCATCATGCGTCCGATTACGATTGAAGCAGGCTATCGCTATCTGAACCTGGCGGGTAAAGACGGCAACCGCGACAACGCACTGGCTGACGGCCCGTACGTGGGGGTCAGCGCAGGGTTCTAATCACGCCGGCGCGGCATTCTGTCGCGCCAGTTTCACTCTTCTCCCGACATCCATTTGCGCTATAGTGTTTTGACCATATAAGCGGGAGAACACAATGATTAACGTGGAGATGTTATCCACCGGCGACGAAGTGCTGCATGGACAAATTATTGATACCAATGCTGCCTGGCTTGCCGATCTTTTCTTTGAGCAAGGATTACCGTTAACGCGCCGCAATACGGTGGGCGACAATCTTGAGTCACTGGTGAATGTGCTGCGTGAGCGTAGCGAACACGCCGACGTGTTGATTGTGAACGGCGGGCTCGGTCCCACCAGCGACGATCTCAGCGCCCTGGCCGCCGCGACCGCAAAAGGTGAAGGGCTGGTGCTGCATGAAGAGTGGCTGGCACAGATGGAGCGTTTCTTCTCCGAACGTGGCCGTGTTATGGCTCCCAGCAACCGCAAGCAGGCGGAAATTCCCGCCAGCGCCGAACTGGTCGATAACCCCGTGGGTACCGCGTGTGGGTTTGCCATTACGCTGAACCGCTGCCTGATGTTCTTCACGCCGGGCGTACCGTCAGAATTTAAAGTGATGGTCGAGCAGCAGATCCTGCCGCGCCTTCGCGAACGTTTTACCCTGCCTGAGCCTCCGCTCTGCCTGCGTCTGACCACGTTTGGCCGTTCCGAAAGCGATCTGGCCCAGAGTCTTGATCATCTCTCCCTGCCACCCGGTGTCTCAATGGGCTACCGCTCCTCCATGCCTATCATTGAACTCAAGCTGACAGGGCCGGCCTCAGAGAAGGCGGCGATGCTGGCGCTCTGGCCGGAGGTGCAGCGCGTGGCCGGTGAAAGCCTGATCTTTGAAGGCACCGAGGGGCTGCCGGCGCAGATTGCGTCACATCTGCAGTCTCGGCAGCTGAGCGTGACCTTAAGCGAACAGTTCACCGGCGGCCTGCTGGCGCTACAGCTGTCGCGCGCCAGTGCGCCGCTGTTGGCCAGTGAAGTGGTGCCGTTCCAGCAGGAAACGCTGGCGCAGACCGCGCGCTGGGCTTCGGAAAGAAGAGTGAAACATTTTGCTGGCCTGGCGCTGTTTGTGGGGGGGCTGGATGAGGAACATCTCAACTTTGCGCTGGCGACGCCGGAAGGCACGTATGCTTTGCGGGTTAAAATGAGCATTACCCGCCACAGTCTGGCGGTACGTCAGGAGGTCTGCGCCATGATGGCGCTGAACATGCTGCGCCGCTGGCTGAAGGGTAAAGAGGTGGCCAGCGAGCACGGCTGGATTAATGTTGTCGAATCGCTGTTTGTTGAGTGATGCCTTTGCCGGGGCGTTTTGCCCCGGCACGGTTTAGCCCAGCGCCTTCGCCAGCAGAGTGATCGGATGCTCGCAGCGCTTGCTGGTAGACATCTCTATCTGCCACTTACAGGTTTCGCAGTCGGTGACCACGATATCTGCGCCGCTCTCTTCAATCTGGCGAAACAGCGGGGCGCCGATCGCCTGTGACGTTTCGTAGTTTTCTCGCTTAAAGCCGTAAGTGCCCGCGATGCCGCAGCAGCGCGAGTCCAGCACCGTCAGCTCCAGCCCCGGAATGAGCCGCAACAGCTCAAGCGTATAGAGCGACCAGCCCATTTTCTCCATATGACACGGTGTGTGATACACCACTTTCAGCGGTAGTTCCCGCAGCGGCAGCGTCTGCCCGCTGTCCAGTTTGCGCCACAGGAAACGCGTCGCCAGCTCAATGTGCTCGCGCAGACCGGTGTTATCCACGTCCAGCAGGTGCGGATACTCATCACGCAGGGTGAAGGTACAGGTGGACGAGGTGGCCAGCACCGGAATTCCTTTATCAACGATGGCCTCGCGCAGGGACGTGACGTTGCTTTTGGCTTGTTTGCGCGCCTTATCGGTAAAACCGTTGGCAATCAACGGCACACCGCAGCACTTCTCTTTATTCAGGAGCTGCACGCCGGTCCCCATCGCGTTGAGTACCTTCAGCAGATCTTTTCCCAGTTGCGGGTGGTTGTAGTTGACATAGCAGCCGTGGAAGAACGCGACCTGATCAGTGTACTGCGCCTGTTCCGCTGCCACGGATGTATACCAGCGCCGGAAGGTACCGTGAGAGTATTTTGGCAGGCTGCGGTGGTGGTCTATCTTCAGCGTCGCATCCAGCAGTTTTCGCACCGGCTTGAGAGACGTTGCAGCATTCACCAGCGGGGCAAAAGGCGTGGAGACACTGCCCATCAGGTCGGTGTGACTCAGGATCGCATCGCGCAGGGACGGCTTTTGCGTGCTGTAACGCGCGCGGGCTCGCTGGATGATATCGCCGATCTTCACGTCCGACGGACAGGCCACTTCGCAACGTTTACAGTTGATGCAGTATTTCAGCGCCTCATCGTACAGCGCACCGTCTTTCAGACGCAGGCGCTCGCCGTCAGGCCCGGCCTGTTTCGGGCCCGGGTAGCGCGGATTCACACCGCTGACCGGGCAGACGGTGGTACAAACTGTGCATTTGATGCAGCTTTCAAACCGGGTATCGTTCATTGCTCAGCCTCCATGCGCTGGCCAATTTGCTCTGCCACATACAGCGCCGTGATGGCGCAGACCCCGCCGCCGCAACCCTGAGCGATAGGATCGTATCCCCCCAGAAGAGAGCCAATGGCATAGAGATTACTGACCGGCTGACCAGAAAGTTGCGGGTGCAGTTGCTTATCGACAATCACGCCGAACTGCTGCCAGGGTTGCGGGGTGAAGAAATCACTCTGATACCAGTCCGCGCGGGAGGGCGTTTGCCGGACATCCAGTCCCATAATGGCCTCCTGGATGCCGTCCCGACGGCTCAGCAGCCCGTTGCTGAAGAAACTGCCGCTTGCCAGCACTGTATAACGCGCGCGAAGCGGAATATCAGCGTGATTACGCGTCCAGACTTCGCTCACCGAGCCATCCGTCAGGGTGATTTTTTTCACCTCGTCACCCGCCATCCACACGCCACCCTGAGCGATAAACCGCCGCTGAAGCTGGGTATGCAGGCGAATGCCGGGGACAGAAGGGGGAAGCGTCGGCAGCAGGCCAAGCGAGCAGGGCAGGCGATCCGAGAGCCAGCGCCAGAGCCGGTTGTCGCTTAAGCCAAAGCAGGCGGGCATAAACAGCGTATCGCAACCTTCGGCAAGCGGCCGGATCGCGGCATACAGCAGCGGCCATTTATCGTCGTTGTCGAGAAAACGGGCAATATTCACCGCGCGAAACTCGCTCGGGTTGTCGCGCAGGACGTCAAGCTCAGGAAGCTCTATCTCAGCCGTTTGTGCGTTCACGCCCTGGCGACAGAGCGATGCCGCAGCGAGGTGGGGCTGGAAATCAAGAAAACCGCTAATACCCACGACCAGGACCCGTCCTGCGTTGAAGGGGGCAACAGGCACCTCTTCCGGGCTGAGCCAGGCAGAGCGCAGGGTGCCGAGCGGGGTAACCCGATGATGATTTTTCCGGGCGTTACCCTGCAGCCGTGCGCCACACTCGGCCAGAAGGGTTTCGGCTTCATGGGCGAAGCGGTCGACGGTGTCTCTGCCCGTCAGGTTATAGGGATGCTCTGGCGGCAGGGCATCGCGATACGCCTCATCCAGCAGATCCAGCGAACCCGACGAGAAGTGCAGCGCGCTCTGGCCCCGGGTGATGATGGCGCAGCGCAGCCCCTGCTTCGTTAGCCTGATACCACAGAGCAGACCCGCCAGCCCACCACCGACAATCACGGTATCAAATTTCATCCTGTTGCTCCTTCTCAAGACCGCACAGCCCCTGGTAGACCCAGCGGGTAAACTCGCTTTCACGCAGGGCATCACCCCAGGCGACAGGCTGAATACCTTTCCAGCGTTCGTTCAGGAAATCACTGAGTTGTGCCAGCGACTGGGTGGCAGTGGTGGTATGAAAACGTTGTAACAACCCGGCGGCACGGCAGGCGCACAGCTCACCCTGGCAGGTGCCCATGCCCACGCGGGTGCGCCGACGTAAATCAAGCAGGCTGTTGACGGTCAGATTCTCCACGGCGTATTGCACTTCACCCGCCGTGACGGCTTCGCATTCACACACCAGGCTACGGCTCAGCCGTCCTTCCCCCAGCCAGACCGGCGTGCGGTCTCCGTGGCGATAGATGGCGGAACCGCGCAGGGGGGCGGAAAGGGAGATGATTTTTTGCAGCGTTTTCTCGGTGGACTGACGCGAGCCGGGCAGAGGTTGCTCTGCAGTCACACACCGTTCGCTATTACCCAGCTTGCGGCAGACGGCATCGGTTGCCCACTCGGCCATCAGGCGGTAGGTCATCAGCTTGCCGCCGGTGATGGTGATAAACCCGTCCAGACCATCGCGCGCGGCGTGGTCGAGCAGCACGATGCCACGGCTGACGTTGCGCCCGCTCGGGTCGTTATCGCTCGCCACCAGAGGGCGCACGCCGGCATAGGCACGAAGAATTCGGGTCTGCGCCATCACAGGGGCCAGCTTTTCCCCTTCGCGCAGCAGGATATCCACCTCGTCGGCGGTCACGCGGTTGTAATCAATCTCGCTATAGTCCACGTGGGTTGAGGTGGTGCCGATAAGCGAAATGGTATCGCCCGGCACCAGGATGTCGGCATCAGAAGGTTTGCGGCAGCGGTTGATCACGTGGTTGTTAATGCGGTGGTCGAGGATCAGCAGCGAGCCTTTTGCCGGGAACATGCGCACAGACAGCTCGGCGTACTCCGCGATGCGTTGCCCCCAGATCCCCGCCGCGTTGACCACCACGGCGGCGTACAGTTCGCCATGCTCCTTATACTGCGTATCAAAAACACGTACGCCGCAGACGCGGTTCCCTTCCCGGATAAGCCCGATCACTTCCTGCCCGGTCAGAACCTGTGCGCCGTGTTCACGGGCGTCCAGCATGTTCGCGGCGGTCAGGCGGAAAGGGTCAACCGTGCCGTCCGGGACCTTCACCGCACCGATAAGGGCCGGGTTGACAGACGGTTCCAGGCGACGCGCGAGTTCGGGGTCGATGACGTCAGCCTCAATCCCTGCAGCGCGGCAGGCGGTCACAAAGGTTGGCTGAAATGAGAGATCGTCTTCGGGAAGCGTAATGAACAGACCGTTGGTCGGTTCAATGCAGTGGCGGGCAATGCGTCTGAGGATCTGGTTTTCAGCAATGCATTCCCGCGCGGATTCGGGGTCGGTCACCGCGTAACGGGCACCACTGTGCAGCAGGCCATGATTGCGCCCGGTTGCGCCCGTCGCAATGTCATGGCGCTCCAGAAGCGTGACGCTCAGCCCACGCAGGGCGCAGTCGCGTGCGATGCCGGCGCCGGTCGCGCCACCGCCAATGATAATCACATCGCTGTAGCGAGGATCGTGAATTGTCATTGTTATCCCTCTGTGTTCGTTTTTTACCATTTAGCCACATCAAAACTGTGGTTTGTTTGATTTCGAACATAAACGAACGAAATTCGAAAGTGAAACGTGATTCCATGCGCTTTTCTGCGCACATTGTCATATTTCTGTAACAATTTGTGCGTTGATTCACAGTAACAATCACCGTGATTTCTTAACATCGCCGCCTCTCTGGAGTGTGGGGCAGTTAAACCCCTGTAAATTCAATACCTGGCCACGGAGGCTGTCATGCTCAGTATCTTCAAACCTGCGCCGCATCGGGCGCGTCTGCCAGAGGCAGAAATTGATCCGCTATACCGTCGTCTGCGTTGGCAAATCTTCCTGGGGATCTTCTTCGGGTACGCGGCGTACTACCTGGTACGTAAAAACTTTGCGCTCGCCATGCCGTATCTGGTGGAGCAGGGCTTTTCTCGTGGCGATCTGGGGTTCGCGCTGTCGGGGATCTCTATCGCCTACGGTTTTTCCAAATTCATCATGGGTTCAGTGTCCGATCGCTCGAATCCACGCGTGTTCCTGCCTGCGGGTCTGATCCTGGCGGCAGCGGTGATGCTGTTCATGGGCTTTGTGCCATGGGCAACCTCCAGCATCGCCGTGATGTTCGTGCTGCTGTTCCTCTGTGGCTGGTTCCAGGGAATGGGGTGGCCGCCTTGCGGGCGCACCATGGTGCACTGGTGGTCGCAGAAAGAGCGTGGCGGCATCGTGTCGGTGTGGAACTGCGCGCATAACGTCGGTGGCGGTATTCCACCTCTGCTGTTCCTGCTGGGGATGGCGTGGTTTAACGACTGGAAAGCCGCGCTTTATATGCCTGCCTTTGGTGCCATTCTGGTGGCGGTTATCGCTTTCGCCCTGATGCGTGACACTCCGCAGTCCTGTGGCCTGCCGCCGATTGAAGAGTACAAAAACGACTATCCGGATGATTACAGCGAGCAGCATGAAGAAGAGCTGACGGCCAAACAGATCTTCATGAAGTACGTCCTGCCCAACAAACTGCTGTGGTATATCGCGGTGGCCAACGTCTTCGTGTACCTGCTGCGTTACGGCATCCTCGACTGGTCACCTACCTATCTGAAAGAGGTGAAGCATTTCGCGCTGGATAAATCCTCCTGGGCTTACTTCCTCTATGAGTACGCCGGGATCCCGGGGACGCTGATTTGCGGCTGGATGTCGGACAAAGTGTTCCGGGGTAACCGTGGTGCGACGGGCGTCTTCTTTATGACGCTGGTGACCATTGCCACCGTGGTTTACTGGCTCAACCCACCGGGTAACCCGTCAGTCGATATGGCCTGTATGATCGTCATCGGCTTCCTGATTTACGGCCCGGTGATGCTGATTGGTCTGCATGCCCTGGAGCTGGCACCGAAGAAAGCGGCAGGTACGGCAGCCGGCTTTACCGGTCTGTTCGGTTACCTGGGCGGTTCGGTCGCGGCGAGCGCCATTGTGGGCTACACCGTTGACTTCTTCGGCTGGGACGGCGGCTTTATGGTGATGATTGGCGGTAGCGTGCTGGCGGTGCTGCTGTTGATTGTGGTGATGATTGGTGAAAAACGTCATCACGCCGAAATGCAGGCGCGTCGTCAATAAGGAGAAGGCTGATGAAATTAACTTACGTAGCAACGGGCCTGCTGCTGGCGGGCCTGATGACAGGCTCAGTGCTGGCTAACGAGAAAATGGTTATCGCCCATCGCGGCGCAAGCGGCTATCTGCCAGAGCACACGCTCCCGGCAAAAGCGATGGCCTATGCGCAGGGGGCAGATTATCTCGAGCAGGATCTGGTGATGACCCGTGACGATCAGCTGGTCGTCCTTCATGACCACTATCTTGACCGCGTGACGGACGTGGCTGAGCGTTTCCCGGCCCGCGCCCGCAAAGATGGTCGCTACTACGCCATTGACTTTACGCTGGATGAGATTCGTTCGCTGAAGTTTACCGAGGGCTTCGAGGTTGAAAACGGCAAGAAGGTGCAGGTCTATCCGGGACGTTTCCCGATGGGTAAATCTGATTTTCGCATTCATACCTTCGAAGAAGAGATTGAGTTTGTGCAGGGACTGAACCACTCAACCGGGAAAAACATCGGCATCTACCCGGAGATAAAAGCGCCGTGGTTCCACCATCAGGAAGGGAAGGACATTGCCGCGAAGACGCTGGACGTGCTGAAAAAGTACGGCTACACCAGCAAGCGCGACAAAGTCTATCTGCAATGTTTTGACGCCGCTGAGCTGAAGCGCATCAAAACCGAGCTGGCGCCAAAGAGAGGGATGGATCTCAATCTGGTACAGCTGATTGCCTACACCGACTGGAATGAAACTCAGGAGAAACAGCCCGACGGCACGTGGATGAATTACAACTACGACTGGATGTTTAAGCCGGGCGCAATGAAACAGATCGCGCAGTACGCCGACGGTATCGGACCAGATTACCATATGCTGGTGGCGGAAGGCTCAACGCCAGGCCACGTCAAGCTGACGGCAATGGTGAAAGAGGCGCACGCCAGTCATATGCAGGTTCATCCGTATACGGTGCGTGCGGACCAGCTACCGGCTTATGCGACGGACGTCAACCAGCTGTACGACGTGCTGTATAACCAGGCCGGGGTGGACGGGCTGTTCACCGATTTCCCCGATAAAGCCGTGCAGTTTTTGAAGTAAAAAAAAAGGGCCGTAAGGCCCTTTTTTATGTCGCCCGGAGGGGCGGTTTACATCTCAATCTCTATATCGCCTTTTGCCCGGCAGCAGCAGGGCAAAATTTCACCTTCGTTGATGAAGGCCAGCGGTTCGGTCAGCCAGTCCACTTGTCCGGCGACTAAACGGCAGCGACATGAGCCGCAATAGCCTGAGCGGCATTGATACTCCACTTCAACCTGATGCGCCTCAAGCGCAATCAACAGGGAAGGGTGTTCTTCCCGGCACAGCACTTCGGTACCGGAAAGGCTAAGCGTTACGCGGCTCATCAGAGCTGGAAGTCGCTCAGGTCGTCGGTATTAACTTCAGAGTCAATCTGCCCGACCAGATAAGAACTGACTTCCACTTCCTGTGGCGCAACCTGCACGTTATCGGATACCAGCCAGGTGTTGATCCACGGAATTGGGTTAGAGCGGGTTTTGAACGGCAGCTCAAGCCCGACCGCCTGCATACGGATGTTGGTGATGTACTCAACATACTGGCACAGGATGTCTTTGTTCAGGCCAATCATGGAGCCGTCGCGGAACAGGTAGTCTGCCCACTCTTTCTCCTGCTGAGCGGCCAGCACGAACAGGTCATAGCACTCCTGTTTGCACTCTTCGGCAATCTCAGCCATCTCCGGATCGTCTGTACCGCTGCGCAGCAGGTTCAGCATATGCTGGGTGCCGGTCAGGTGTAGGGCTTCGTCACGGGCGATCAGACGGATGATTTTGGCATTACCTTCCATCAGCTTGCGTTCCGCAAAAGCGAAGGAGCAGGCGAAGCTCACGTAGAAGCGGATGGCTTCCAGTGCGTTAACGCTCATCAGGCACAGGTAAAGCTGTTTCTTCAGCGCGCGCAGGCTCACGGTGACGGTTTTGCCGTTCACGGTGTGGGTGCCTTCGCCCAGCAGATGCCAGTAGCTGGTCATCTCGATCAGTTCGTCGTAGTAGTGCGCAATACCTTCAGCACGTTTCTGGATCTGCTCGTTAGTGACGATATCGTCAAACACCACCGCCGGATCGTTAACGATGTTGCGGATAATGTGGGTGTAAGAGCGGGAGTGGATGGTCTCAGAAAACGCCCAGGTTTCCACCCAGGTTTCCAGCTCCGGAATGGAGATCAGCGGCAGCAGCGCCACGTTCGGGCTACGGCCCTGAATGGAGTCCAGCAGCGTCTGGTACTTCAGGTTGCTGATGAAGATATGCTTTTCGTGCTCCGGCAACGCCTGGAAATCGATACGATCGCGAGAGACGTCAACTTCTTCCGGGCGCCAGAAGAAGGAGAGTTGCTTTTCAATCAGCTTTTCGAAGATGTCATATTTTTGCTGATCGTAGCGTGCCACGTTGACCGGTTGCCCGAAGAACATCGGCTCTTTGAGTTGGTCGTTTTTCGTCTGTGAAAAGGTGGTGTATGCCATGAATTGGAGTCCTGTCTTACGAAATAAAGGCGGGGATATCCCCGCCCTTCATTAGATCTTACATGCGCCGCTTTCGCAGCCATCGTCCTGAATTGACGGTGCCATGTCATCCTGAGCGTCTTCCGCACCATCACGGGTGTTGTGATAGTACAGGGTTTTCACACCAAATTTGTAGGCGGTGAGCAGGTCTTTCAACAGTTGCTGCATCGGTACCTTGCCAGACGGGAAGCGCGTCGGGTCGTAGTTGGTGTTAGCAGAAATCGACTGGTCGATAAACTTCTGCATGATCCCCACCAGCTGCAGGTAACCGTCGTTGTTTGGCATTTCCCACAGCAGCTCGTAGTTGTCTTTCAGCAGCTCGTAGTCAGGCACAACCTGACGCAGGATACCGTCTTTCGACGCTTTAATGCTGACGTGGCCGCGCGGTGGTTCAATACCGTTGGTGGCGTTAGAGATCTGCGAAGAGGTCTCAGACGGCATCAGGGCAGACAGCGTGGAGTTACGCAGGCCTTGAGTCTTGATGGATTCACGCAGCGCTTCCCAGTCCAGATGCAGCGGTTCGTTAGAGATCGCATCCAGGTCTTTCTTATAGGTATCGATCGGCAGAATGCCTTTCGCATAGGTGGTTTCGTTGAACCACGGGCACGCGCCTTGCTCTTTCGCCAGCTCGTTGGAGGCTTTCAGCAGGTAGTACTGAATCGCTTCGAACGTTTCGTGGGTCAGGTTGTTCGCGCTGCCGTCGGAGTAACGCTTACCGTGTTTCGCCAGCCAGTAGGCAAAGTTGATAACGCCGATACCGAGGGTTCGACGGCCCATTGCTCCACGTTTTGCCGCCGGGATTGGGTAGTCCTGGTAATCCAGCAGGGCATCCAGCGCACGCACGGCCAGCACCGCCAGCTCTTCCAGCTCTTCCAGGCTCTTGATAGCGCCCAGGTTGAAAGCAGAGAGGGTGCAGAGCGCGATTTCGCCGTTTTCGTCGTTAACATCTTCCAGCGGTTTGGTCGGCAGGGCGATTTCCAGGCACAGGTTAGACTGGCGCACTGGCGCAACCACCGGGTCAAACGGGCTATGGGTGTTGCAGTGGTCAACGTTCTGAATGTAGATACGGCCGGTAGAGGCACGTTCCTGCATCATCAGGGAGAACAGGTCAACCGCCTTAACGCGCTGCTTACGGATGCTGTCGTCTTTTTCGTATTTGGTGTACAGACGCTCGAACTCATCCTGATCGGCAAAGAACGCGTCATACAGGCCCGGAACGTCGGACGGGCTGAACAGGGTGATGTCTTCACCTTTCAGCAGACGGGTGTACATCAGCTTGTTGATCTGTACGCCGTAGTCCATGTGACGAACGCGGTTGCCTTCAACGCCACGGTTGTTTTTCAGTACCAGCAGGCTTTCCACTTCCAGGTGCCACATTGGGTAGAACAGGGTGGCAGCACCACCGCGTACGCCGCCCTGAGAGCAGGATTTTACCGCGGTCTGGAAGTGTTTGTAGAACGGGATACAGCCGGTGTGGAACGCTTCACCGCCGCGAATCGGGCTACCCAGTGCACGGATGCGACCGGCGTTGATGCCGATACCGGCACGCTGGGAGACATATTTCACGATGGCGCTGGAGGTCGCGTTGATGGAATCCAGGCTGTCACCACACTCGATCAGGACGCATGAGCTGAACTGACGGGTTGGGGTGCGCACGCCAGACATGATTGGCGTAGGCAGAGAAATCTTGAACGTGGAAACCGCATCGTAGAAACGCTTCACGTATTCCAGACGGGTGTCACGCGGGTAGTTAGAGAACAGGCAGGCGGCCACCAGAATATAGAGGAACTGGGCGCTTTCGTAGATCTCACCGGTCACACGGTTCTGAACCAGGTATTTGCCTTCGAGCTGCTTCACCGCCGCGTAAGAGAAGTTCATGTCGCGCCAGTGATCGATAAACCCGTTCATCTGCTCGAACTCTTCTTCCGTATAGTCTTCCAGCAGATGCGTGTCGTATTTGCCCAGCTCAACCATTTTCACCACGTGATCGTAAAGCTTTGGCGGCTCAAACTGGCCGTACGCTTTTTTACGCAGGTGGAAAATCGCCAGACGTGCAGCGAGGTACTGATAATCCGGGGCTTCACGGGAAATGAGATCCGCCGCAGCCTTGATGATGGTTTCGTGGATATCAGACGTCTTGATGCCATCGTAGAACTGAATGTGAGAGCGCAGTTCAACCTGGGAGATAGATACGTTATTCAGTCCTTCTGCTGCCCAGTCGAGAACACGATGGATTTTGTCCAGATTGATACGCTCGGTGGTACCGTCGCGCTTAGTCACCAGCAGACTCTGATTCATGTGGGTTTTACCTGTCCGTGAAATAAAAAATATCCCCCGCTTATCCACAGATCCGTCTTGTGACTAACTCTGTGGATAAATACTACATATAGGGGGTTTGCGATAAGAAAAACGCTATATGGTGAGTATTCTAGTATCGAATCTTTTCAGCACAAGGGTTGATTTTGACGTTAAATTGAGGTTGTCAAAGGGTAAAAAAGGCTAAGTCCTCGTACCGTAAGGCCTGGAAGAGATGTCAATAATTAAGAAAAAAAATTCAAAATTTGATCGAGTGCTGATTTCTTCAACGGGAGGTCAGAATTGCGCAACATGATGTCGCGCAATCTTTATAAGAATAATGGATGACGTCAGTCGTTTTTGGCGGTTGTATGCAACATATAGTTAACATCTACACCCGGTGCGAGTTTGAATTTATCGGTCAATGGATTGTAATGCAGACCGGTGATGTGCTGCTCCTTGAGCCACGTCTGATCAACCCAGCTTAGTAATTCAGCAGGCTTGATGAATTTCTTCACGTCGTGCGTGCCTTTTGGCACCATACGCAGCACATACTCCGCCCCGACGACCGCCATCAGCCAGGCTTTTCCGTTTCGGTTGATCGTCGAGAAGAAGACCTGGCCGCCCGGTTTCACCAGTTTTGCACAGGCGTGAACCACGGACTGGGGGTCGGGAACGTGCTCCAGCATTTCCATACAGGTCACCACGTCGTACTGATGGGCATGCTTCGCCGCATGTTCTTCGACGGTTTCCTGCACATATTCCACCTGCACTCCAGATTCCAGCGCATGAAGACGGGCAACCTGCAGCGGTTCAAAGCCCATATCCAGACCGGTGACGGTGGCCCCTTCGCGCGCCATGCTTTCTGCCAGAATGCCGCCGCCGCAGCCGACGTCGAGCACTTTCTTACCGAACAGGCCGCCGGAACGCTCCGCGATATAGCCCAGACGCAGCGGGTTAATGCGGTGCAGAGGTTTAAACTCACCTTCGAGATCCCACCAGCGGGATGCCACCGCTTCGAATTTGGCAATCTCTTCATGGTCAACGTTGTGAGCTACCGGGGATTTTTCGGCATTCATGGGCGCTTTTACTCCTTATTTTGCAAGACTTCGGAGTATATCAGCCCGCGCGGTTGAATAAAGCTTATTGGTTTACCTCAATCACCGCGGCTGTGTTATAATTTGCGACCTTTGAATCCGGGATACAGTAGAGGGATAGCGGTTAGATGAGCGACCTTGCGAGAGAAATTACACCGGTTAACATCGAGGAAGAGCTGAAGAGCTCCTATCTGGACTATGCGATGTCGGTCATTGTTGGCCGTGCGCTGCCGGACGTCCGCGATGGCCTGAAGCCGGTACACCGTCGCGTACTATACGCCATGAACGTATTGGGCAATGACTGGAATAAAGCCTACAAAAAATCTGCCCGTGTCGTTGGTGACGTAATCGGTAAATACCATCCCCATGGTGATTCCGCGGTGTACGACACTATCGTCCGAATGGCGCAGCCATTCTCGCTGCGTTACATGCTGGTAGATGGTCAGGGTAACTTTGGTTCTATCGACGGCGACTCCGCCGCGGCAATGCGTTATACGGAAATCCGTCTGGCGAAAATTGCCCATGAGCTGATGGCTGACCTGGAAAAAGAGACGGTTGATTTCGTTGATAACTATGACGGCACGGAACGCATTCCGGACGTTATGCCAACGAAAATCCCTAACCTGCTGGTGAACGGTTCGTCCGGTATCGCCGTCGGTATGGCAACCAACATTCCACCGCATAACATCACGGAAGTGATCAACGGCTGCCTGGCCTATATTGAGGATGAAGACATCAGCATTGAAGGGCTGATGGAACACATCCCGGGTCCAGACTTCCCGACGGCGGCGATCATCAACGGTCGTCGTGGTATTGAAGAAGCGTACCGCACCGGACGTGGCAAGATTTATATCCGTGCCCGCGCCGAAGTGGAAGCGGACGCCAAAACCGGCCGTGAAACCATCATTGTTCACGAGATCCCGTATCAGGTGAACAAAGCGCGTCTGATTGAAAAAATCGCCGAGCTGGTAAAAGAAAAACGTGTTGAAGGCATCAGCGCGCTGCGTGACGAATCTGATAAAGACGGCATGCGCATCGTGATTGAAATCAAACGCGACGCGGTAGGCGAGGTTGTACTGAACAACCTGTATTCCCAGACTCAGCTCCAGGTCTCCTTCGGTATCAACATGGTTGCATTGCACCATGGTCAGCCGAAGATCATGAACCTGAAAGATATTCTGAGCGCGTTTGTGCGTCACCGCCGTGAAGTGGTGACTCGCCGTACTATTTTCGAACTGCGTAAAGCCCGCGACCGTGCGCATATCCTTGAAGCGCTGGCCGTTGCACTGGCAAACATCGACCCAATCATTGAGTTGATTCGCCGTGCACCAACCCCTGCGGAAGCGAAAGCGTCTCTGATTGCCCGTCCGTGGGATCTGGGCAACGTGGCCGCCATGCTGGAACGCGCTGGCGACGATGCTGCGCGTCCTGAGTGGCTGGAGCCTGAGTTCGGCGTGCGTGACGGTCAGTACTACCTGACTGAACAGCAGGCCCAGGCGATTCTGGATCTGCGTCTGCAGAAACTGACCGGCCTTGAGCACGAAAAACTGCTCGACGAATACAAAGAACTGCTGGAACAGATTGCCGAGCTGCTGCATATCCTGGGTAGCGCAGAGCGCCTGATGGAAGTGATCCGTGAAGAGCTCGAACTGGTCCGCGATCAGTTCGGCGATGAGCGTCGCACCGAAATCACGGCGAACAGCTCTGATATCAACATTGAAGATCTGATCAACCGCGAAGATGTGGTGGTCACCCTGTCTCACCAGGGCTATGTGAAGTATCAGCCGCTGACCGACTACGAAGCACAGCGTCGTGGCGGTAAAGGCAAATCGGCAGCACGTATTAAAGAAGAAGACTTTATTGACCGTCTGCTGGTGGCAAACACCCATGACACGATCCTCTGCTTCTCAAGCCGTGGTCGTCTGTACTGGATGAAGGTCTATCAGCTGCCAGAAGCGAGCCGTGGTGCGCGTGGTCGTCCAATCGTGAACCTGCTGCCGTTGGAAGCGAACGAACGTATCACCGCGATTCTGCCGGTACGTGAGTACGAAGAAGGCGTGAACGTCTTTATGGCGACCGCCAGCGGTACCGTGAAGAAAACCGCGTTGACCGAATTCAGCCGTCCACGTTCTGCCGGTATCATCGCGGTGAACCTGAACGACGGTGACGAACTGATTGGCGTTGACCTCACCTCCGGTTCCGATGAAGTGATGCTGTTCTCCGCCGCCGGTAAAGTGGTGCGCTTCAAAGAGAACGCGGTTCGTGCGATGGGCCGTACTGCAACAGGTGTTCGTGGTATCAAACTGGCCGGTGAAGATACCGTCGTTTCCCTGATCGTTCCGCGCGGTGAAGGTGCTATTCTGACCGTCACGCAGAACGGCTACGGTAAACGTACTGCCGAAAGCGAATATCCGACGAAGTCTCGTGGCACGCAGGGCGTTATCTCTATCAAGGTTACCGAGCGCAACGGATCCGTTGTGGGCGCGGTACAGGTAGACGATGCCGACCAGATCATGATGATCACGGATGCCGGTACGCTGGTGCGTACACGCGTATCTGAGATCAGCGTGGTTGGCCGTAATACTCAGGGTGTGATCCTCATCCGTACCGCGGAAGATGAAAACGTCGTGGGTCTGCAGCGTGTAGCTGAGCCTGTGGATGACGAAGAGCTCGACTCCATCGACGGTAGCGTCGCAGAAGGTGATGATGAAATCGCACCAGAAGCCGATACCGAAGATGATGCAGCGGATGACGCTGACGAGTAATGTCTCCTGATGCAAAAAGGGCCGGTTTCCGGCCCTTTTCTTTTGCACAAGCAGATAAGTGAACGTTGCGACAAGGCGCGTTTACCGCTACCTTAACCACATTCTTTTTGACCCCGACGGCGGAGCCTCGCCCCTTTGAAATACCTCGTCTCCTTTCGTACCACGCTGAAAGTCTCTCGCTATCTGTTTCGGGCGCTGGCGCTCTTGCTTTGGTTGCTGGTGGCATTATTGTCGGTGTTTTACATCGTTAACGCCCTTCATCAGAAAGAAGCGGAGATCCGCCAGGAGTTTAACTTAAGCTCCGATCAGGCCCAGCGCTATATTCAGCGAACGTCCGACGTGATGAAGGAGCTGAAGTACATTGCCGAGAATCGGCTGACCGCGGAAAACGGCATTCTTGCCATCCGTGGGCGTAATGACAAAACCGAAGTACCGAATTTCGAGCCGCTGTTTCCGGATTCCGATTGCTCTGCGATGGGCAGCACCTGGCGTGGTTCACTGGAGTCGCTCTCCTGGTTTATGCGCTACTGGCGTGACAACTTTTCCGCCGCCTATGATCTGAACCGCGTCTTCCTGATTGGCAGTGAAAATCTCTGCATGGCCGACTTTGGCCTGCGCGATGTGCCCGTTGAGCGCGATGATGCGCTGAAAAGCCTGCACGAACGTATTGTGAAATATCGCAATGCGCCGCAGGACGAGCGCGGGAATAACATCTTCTGGATAAGCCAGGGGCCACGCATGGGCGTGGGCTATTTCTACGCCCTCACGCCGGTCTATCTGGGCAATCGTCTGCAGGCGCTGCTGGGGATTGAACAGACCATTCGCATGGAAAACTTCTTCACGCCGGGCAGTCTGCCGATGGGCGTGACCATTCTGGATGAAAACGGACATACCCTGATCTCACTTGCCGGTCCGGATAATCGACTGAACGTCGATCCGCACTGGATGCAGGAGCGGTCGTGGTTTGGCTATACCTCAGGCTTCCGTGAGCTGGTGCTTAAAAAGAGCTTGCCGCCTTCGTCGCTGAGTATTGTCTATTCGCTGCCCGTGGATATGGTGCTTGAGCGGATCCGCATTCTTATCATGAACGCGATTTTGCTGAACCTGCTGGCCGGGGGGGCGCTGTTTACCCTGGCGCGAATGTATGAGCGCAAAATCTTTATACCCGCCGAAAGCGACGCCCAGCGGCTGGAAGAGCACGAGCAGTTTAACCGCAAGATTGTCGCCTCGGCGCCGGTGGGGATCTGCATCCTGCGCACGCAGGACGGGACCAATATCCTCAGTAACGAGCTGGCGCATAACTACCTGAACATGCTGACGCATGAGGACCGACAGAGGCTGACGCAGATTATCTGTGGCCAGCAGGTGAACTTCGTTGACGTGCTGACCAGCACGCACACGAACCTGCAAATCAGCTTTGTGCACTCCCGCTATCGTAATGAGAACGTGGCAATTTGCGTCCTGGTAGACGTCTCGGCGCGTGTGAAGATGGAAGAGTCGTTGCAGGAGATGGCGCAGGCCGCCGAGCAGGCCAGCCAGTCGAAATCCATGTTCCTTGCCACCGTCAGCCACGAGTTGCGTACCCCGCTGTACGGGATTATCGGTAACCTTGATCTTCTGCAGACCAAAGAGCTGCCGAAAGGGGTCGATCGCCTGGTGACGGCGATGAATAACTCCTCCAGCCTGCTGCTGAAAATCATCAGCGATATTCTCGATTTCTCCAAAATTGAGTCGGAGCAGCTGAAAATTGAGCCGCGGGAGTTCTCTCCGCGCGAGGTGATGAACCACATCAGCGCCAACTATCTGCCGCTGGTGGTGCGTAAACAGCTGGGCCTCTACTGCTTTATTGAGCCGGACGTGCCGCTGACGCTGCATGGCGATCCGATGCGTCTGCAGCAGGTCATTTCTAACCTGCTCAGTAACGCCATTAAATTTACCGATATCGGCTGCATTGTGTTGCACGTGTGCCGGGCAGGGGACTACCTGAGTATTCGCGTGCGTGATACCGGCGTGGGTATCCCGGCGAAAGAAGTGGTGCGTCTGTTTGACCCGTTCTTCCAGGTCGGTACCGGCGTACAGCGTAACTTCCAGGGGACCGGGCTGGGTCTGGCGATCTGTGAGAAGCTCGTGAGCATGATGGACGGCGATATCTCCGTTGATACCGAGCCAGGCATGGGCAGCCAGTTTACTATCCGCATTCCGCTCTATTCTGCCCAGTACCCGGCAAAAGCGGTGGTGGACGGCCTGAGCGATAAGCGCTGCTGGCTGGCAGTACACAATGCCTCACTGAATGATTACCTGACGGCGCTTCTTACCCACAGCGGCGTGCGCGTGTCCCGCTATGAAGGGCAAACGCCGGATATCGACGATGTGCTGATCACCGACGAGGTGCTGGAACAACCCTGGCAGGGCAGAGGGGTGGTTCACTTCTGCCGTCGCCATATCGGTATTCCGGTCGAACGAGCTCCGGGTGAATGGGTGCACAGCGTGGCAACGCCGCATGAGCTCATGAGCCTGCTGGCACGTATCTACAGCGTGCAGCTGGAAGATAGCGACGGGGCGACGGAGTTGCCGTCACCGGATGCGCTGGCATCGCTGAATGACGATATGATGATTCTGGTGGTGGATGACCATCCGATTAACCGTCGCCTGCTGGCAGACCAGCTGGGTTCGCTTGGCTATCAGTGCAAAACCGCCAATGACGGCGTGGATGCGCTGAACGTGCTGAGTAAAAACCACATTGATATCGTTCTTAGCGACGTCAACATGCCGAATATGGATGGCTACCGTCTGACGCAGCGTATACGCCAGCTTGGCCTGACGTTGCCGGTCGTGGGCGTGACGGCGAATGCGCTGGCGGAAGAGAAACAGCGCTGTCTGGAGTCAGGGATGGACAGTTGTCTGTCGAAACCGGTGACGCTGGACGTCCTGAAACAGACGATTTCCGTGTATGCGGAACGGGTCAGAAAAGCGAGAGTATAAAAAAAGGCCCGTCAGGGCCTTTTTTGTTGTTTCCCTCACACGCCGGGAGGGGGAGGTGAGGCCATCAGGCCGCACACCCGGTCAACATCAATCCTTATCCGACGCGCTCAGCGTAACGGAGGAGAGATAGTTCAGCAGTGCAATATCGTTATCCACACCCAGTTTCATCATTGCTGATTTCTTCTGGCTACTGATGGTTTTAATACTGCGGTTCAGCTTCTTGGCAATCTCGGTGACCAGGAAACCTTCGGCGAACAGGCGCAGAACTTCGCTCTCTTTCGGAGACAGGCGTTTGTCGCCATAGCCACCGGCGCTGATTTTTTCCAGCAAACGAGAGACGCTTTCAGGCGTGAACTTCTTGCCTTTCTGCAGCGCAGCGAGCGCTTTTGGCAGATCGGTCGGCGCACCCTGTTTCAGCACAATCCCTTCGATATCCAGATCCAGCACGGCGCTGAGAATGGCCGGGTTGTTGTTCATGGTCAGAACAATGATCGAGATGTCCGGGAAGTGACGTTTGATATATTTGATGAGTGTGATCCCATCACCGTATTTGTCCCCAGGCATGGAGAGATCGGTGATGAGCACATGCGCATCAAGCTTTGGGAGGTTATTGATCAGTGCTGTAGAGTCTTCAAATTCACCGACTACATTCACCCACTCGATCTGTTCAAGTGATTTGCGAATACCGAACAGTACAATCGGATGGTCATCGGCAATAATTACGTTCATATTGTTCATGTATAAGGCTACCTTGCTACAGCAAGCTTTTGACGTAGGCGTCAATGTCGCTGATGTATTTTTCAATGCCAGAGGCATCTTTCTCACGAATTAGATGTTCCAGCGTTTCACATAACTGCTTGCCGGGAACCAGATTAAGCATGGCAAACACCCCTTTAAGCCGGTGTGCTGTCTGTGCCAGCGCTGCAAAATCATTCGCAGCGGACTCAGTATACAACCGCTTAACATCATCTGGTACTGTATCAACAAAGAGTGAATAGTATCCGCTGGCGTGAAGCTCGGCATTTTCATTGCCGCCTAACGGTGATTCCGCTATCTCTTCCTGCGCCAGTTGCTCTTCTATTAGTTGTAGTACAGCTTCCTGCATCGCATTGCTTATATTAAAGTTGACGCGCAGCTGGCCTGGGCCGATTTTTCGCACGCCTGGCTCATCATCGCTTAAAAGCAAGCCGGAGGCAGTAAGATTAGACGGATTATCAGTTAAAAACAGATCAAATTCTTGACTTGAGAGTCTTTCATCCGGCGTTATGCAGGCCGCGCCCCAGTTTTCTAACTGACGAACCACAATATTACGGATCTCGTTCGAGGTCACATCCACCATCACGACCACATCATCCAGCAGGCGTTCTTCGTCTTCTTCCTGTGGATTCGCCGCCATTTTAACGTGCAGTGAGTAACGCGTGCCAAGCGATTCGCGGGCCTTGATATTCAGATGGCCACCGAGCTTACGTGCCAGCTGATCGCACAGCCAGAAGGTCAGGGCATTGGCCTTGCCGTAATGATCGCTCTGGGTGTCATTCAGGAACGGGAAATGCAGATTATCGATTTCGCTTGTCGTTACGCCTTCCCCGGTATCCAGGATACGGAACGTCAGGCGATCTTCAGCCGACTCGTCGGTACTGACTTCCAGGGTGATCTTGCCGATCTGGGTGGTGGTGACGGCGTACTGAATAATCATCAGCAGAATGCGACGCAGCGCTTCGCGATCGCCGTGACGTTCATCATTCGCCGGTAAATGGTTATTGATCAGCAGCTGCAGCCCTTTGCGCTTAATTACGGGCAGGACCTCAGGCACCACTTCATCGATCAGATTCTGGATAGAGAAGAGGGTCGGCGTTCCTTTCCAGAAATCATTTTCGAGCATATTCGCCAGCTGGATCTCATCTACCATGCGCACCAGCGAGTCGGCCTGGCAGGCAAGCTGATGGCTTTCAGATGTATTCAGCGCCGCCGCCTGGGTCGCCAGCATTTTTAACGGCTTCTTGAAGGCATCACCAATATTCTGCATAAAGGCAGCGCGTCCCTGCTGGTTTTTCTCATACAGACGTTGTGCCTGCTTGAGCTTTTTATTCACCAGCACTTCACGATCCTGATCGCGGATGATGAAGATCTGCGTGCGGGAGGCGATCTGGCTGCGGAACTGTCGGATCTCATACAGCTCGTTATTAATGGTGGCCTGAATCACGCCCTGATGTTGATCCGCCATAGCGGTGATGTTCTGCAGATTGAGATGAGGCAGCAGGTGATCAGCAATTTTATTGCTCATCACCGTACGGTTGGCTTCCTGATCGTGAACCAGCACCCCAAGCGGCAGCACGGAAATAATCTCTTCATTCAGCGCGCGCAACACGCGCAGTTCGTTACTGGTTCCTGCCGGGACCGGGGCGGCATCGCTTTGACGCCCTGACTGGAAGCGGAACGTGCTGTAGCCAAACAGCGCCAGCGCCAGCAGGCCGATATTCAGCAGCAGGGGCAGGAGGATATTTTGCAGCGTATCAAGCAGCAGGGTGCCGAACGGCACTTGCCACACCAGACGCATACCGGTTGAGTTCAGCGAAGAGGCAATTTCGATTTTCGAGCCGTTAAAGGAGATCGATACGCTCTCTGCGGCCTCTTTGTCCGATGCGGCTCGCATATTCTGAGTGCTGCTGTCCGGCTCCAGACGGAAGCTGTCGAGCGGCATATCCGGTGGAATCAAGTCATTGATGGGCAAATCGAAGGCCACCACCGTCGCCAGATGGCCTGGCTGGTTAAAGGTGGTACGCAGCGTAAAGTAATGGCCATTCTGCCAGGCGAGGCGGCGCAGAGATGAGAAGCTCTCACGTTCATCAAGGGCGTTCGCCTGCTGCAGCATTTCTGCCCGGCGGGAATCGACAATGCTGCCCACGGTCGTCTCTTTGAAACCGGAAGAGAGATCTTTTAGCGGCAGGGTTGAGATCAGGATCATGCTGTTGTCCTGACCGTTCAGATAGTACATCGACCACGGCACCGTCTCGGCACCCCAAAGGGTATCAAGATAGGTTGAGATGCGCTGGGTCATCTCAAGCGTTGCGCTGTCATGAGAGCCGAAGATCAGCGCTTCGGTTTTGCGCTGTGGTTTTTCCAGATAATAGACGTCCTGCTTCAGGCGAGTCTCCTGAAGCCCGTCTCCGGAGGAGGTTGCCGGCGCGGCCGCGATGTTGTCGTAAATCTGCCAGGTTGCATAGCGCCAGGTATCAATGCGCTTGTGGACGGCGTGGGTGATATCAACAACCTGATAGCTCTTGTCCTTCAGCCAGGCGTTAACCGCGCTCTGAACCATAACCCCCATTGTGACTAGCAGCACAACGATCAAAAGAAGAAAGAAACGGGTGATGCTCCCGGGTAAGAGGGAGAATTTGCTCGGAGCGGTAGTTTCAGTCTGACTCATTGATATCTTTAACCCGTAATGGTCGTGCTCTATGGCGATAGGGCAGTATAAAGGGTAATACCTGAATTTCCAGCGTCACGCTCTTTGAACCCGCCACTTTTTCGACTGACAATATCGGAGAACGCCATTGCATGAAACATCTACAAAGCGAGTGAGAGTGTACAAATAAAAAACGATACATACCGGTAAATAGCACGAATTAACAAGAAATTGAGATTTTCAGTAATGACGCGGTTCTCGAGGAGAGAGGAAACGAATTTAGTTAATAGTCGTTACAATTTCAGTGCGGTAGCACAAAAAAACGCATGCTACGTAAAGAAAGGTAAAAAAAAACCGAATGCCAGGCATTCGGTAGAATTAGGGATAAACAGACATTCAAATCTGAATGACGGTAATAAATAAAGTTAATGATGATAGCGAGAGTTATTTTAGAGATAACGGCCGATCTTGTTTTGTCATTCAGTGCTGTAAATATTTTTAATGTAGTTTACTGAATTTAAATGTTTTTTCTTCTCGCTTGATGATAAGTGCTAAATTCTTAAGCTCTCTGTGCTTTGTAAAAGTTCCTTGGTATTTACATTTTGAAACATGTTTATCGTGAAATGAAACATTTTCAAAGTTTTCGTATCATATTCCCGTTGGATTATTCTGTAATTTTGCGGAGAATGAAATTGCCGACTGGTTAATGAGGGTTAATCAGTAAGCAGTGGCAATTATAAGGCATATAACAGAGGGTTAATAAAATGAAAGTTAAAGTACTGTCCCTCCTGGTACCAGCTCTGCTGGTGGCAGGCGCAGCAAATGCGGCTGAAATTTATAACAAAGATGGCAACAAATTAGATCTGTACGGCAAAGTTGATGGTCTGCACTATTTCTCTGACGACAAGAGCAATGATGGCGACCAGACTTACATGCGTCTTGGCTTCAAAGGCGAAACCCAGGTTAACGATCAGCTGACCGGTTACGGCCAGTGGGAATACCAGATTCAGGGCAACACCTCTGAAAGCGACAACCAGTCCTGGACGCGTGTAGCGTTCGCGGGTCTGAAATTCGCTGACGCGGGTTCTTTCGATTATGGTCGTAACTACGGTGTGATCTACGACGTAACGTCCTGGACTGACGTTCTGCCAGAATTTGGCGGCGACACCTACGGTGCAGACAACTTCCTGCAATCCCGTGCTAACGGCGTAGCAACCTACCGTAACCAGGACTTCTTCGGTCTGGTTGATGGCCTGAACTTTGCTCTGCAGTATCAGGGTAAAAACGGCAGCGTAAGCGGTGAAAACGATTCCGGTCGTAGCACCCTGAAACAGAACGGTGACGGTTACGGCGCGTCTGTGACCTACAACCTGGGCGAAGGCTTCAGCATCGGTGGTGCGATGTCTTCTTCTAAACGTACTGCTGACCAGAACGACACCACTAACCTGGCGCTGAAAGGCGAAGGCGATCGTGCTGAAGTTTACTCTGGTGGCCTGAAATACGACGCCAACAACATCTACCTGGCGGCGCAGTACTCTCAGACCTATAACGCAACCCGTTTCGGTAACTCTCAGAGCAGCAGCGACATTTACGGCTTTGCTAACAAAGCACAGAACTTCGAAGTGGTTGCTCAGTACCAGTTCGACTTCGGTCTGCGTCCATCCGTGGCTTACCTGCAGTCCAAAGGTAAAGACATCGAAGGTTACGGCGATCAGGATCTGCTGAAATATGTTGATGTTGGCGCGACTTACTACTTCAACAAAAACATGTCCACCTACGTTGATTACAAAATCAACCTGGTTGATGAAAATGAATTCACCCGTCAGGCGGGTATCGGTACTGATGATATCGTAGCGCTGGGTCTGGTTTACCAGTTCTAATCGCTTCATCGTGTGACAAAGGGGGCCTTATGGCCCCTTTTTCGTGCCTTTTCGGTTCTTACAATTCACCCTTTTGGTGTACTCTTGCCGCCCTGGCATGAGGATAATAATGAATGGACATGACTTTTTTACGCGCCAGCTTCCTGGCTATACTTTTTTTCCTGACAGCATGTGACTCTTCCACGCCTGTGGCCAAAACGGATGCTCCCGCGGCGACGGTGCTGGAAGGCAAAACGATGGGCACATTCTGGCGTGTCAGCGTGATGAATCTCGATAAGACACGCACTGACGAACTTCGCAGCAAAATTCAGTCGCAGCTGGACGCCGACGATCAGCTTCTTTCGACCTACAAAAATGACTCTGCGCTGATGCGCTTTAACCTCTCTACCAGCACTTCCCTGTGGCCGGTGAGCGAAGCAATGGCCGATATCGTGACCGAATCAATGCGCGTGGGCTACAAGACCAACGGCGCGATGGACGTGACCGTGGGGCCGCTGGTTAACCTGTGGGGGTTTGGCCCGAACAAGCAACCTGTCACCACACCTGACCAGGCGGCGATAGATGACGCCCGCGCCCGGACAGGGTTACAGCACCTGACGGTGATCAACCAGTACGGACAACAGTACCTGCAAAAAGATATTCCCGATCTGTTTGTTGATCTGTCGACGGTAGGGGAAGGGTATGCGGCAGATCATCTGGCCGCGCTGATGGCCCAGGAAGGTATTTCGCGTTACCTGGTGTCCGTGGGCGGCGCGTTAGTCAGCCGCGGCATGAATGCCAGCGGTAATCCGTGGCGAGTGGCGATTCAAAAACCGACCGACCAGCAAAACGCCGTACAGGCGATTGTGGATATTAACGGTCACGGTATCAGCACCTCCGGGAGCTACCGTAACTATTATGAACTCGACGGGAAGCGGATTTCGCATGTGATCGATCCGCAGACCGGTCGCCCTATCGCGCATAATCTGGTCTCGGTGACGGTCATTGCCCCCACCGCGCTGGAAGCCGATGCCTGGGATACCGGTTTAATGGTCCTCGGTCCGGAGAAAGCCAAAGAGGTGGTCCGCCAGGAAGGACTGGCTGTCTATATGATCACCAAAGAGGCTGATGGCTTCAAAACCTGGAGTTCGCCGCAGTTCGACAGCTTCCTGGTAAGTGACAAGAATTAAAAAGCAAGGTTGCGGGTTTTTAATCAGTGGCACTCGGGCACGCTGTATGTATGCTTGTAAGAGGAGCTGATGATGAAAAACCCGACCTTTACTACCGATGACGATCGCTGGCTGGCCGTGCTGGCTCGCGATCCGCGTGCTGACGATCAGTTTGTCTTTGCCGTGCAAACGACGGGGATCGTCTGTCGTCCGTCCTGCCGTGCCCGCCACGCGTTACGTAAAAATGTCCGCTTCTATCCCGATGTAGATCATGCCCTTCAGGCAGGGTTTCGCCCGTGTAAACGCTGTCAGCCGGACAAACGCGATCCGCAGGAACAGACGCTGGCAAAAGTTGAACATGCCTGCCGTCTGCTGGAGCGCGATCCCGCGTTAACGCTGGAAATGCTGGCGCAGCAGGTCGCCATGAGTCCTTTCCACTTCCACCGCTTGTTTAAGTCCGTTACCGGTATGACGCCTAAAGCCTGGCAACAGGCGGCGCGGGTACAACGCCTGCGTACCGCGCTTGCGCAGGGGGACAAAATTACCGATGCCGTGCTGGCCGCCGGGTTTCCTGACAGCAGCAGCTATTATCGTCAAGCCAACGCTGCGCTGGGCATGACGGCGAAGCAGTACCGGAAAGGGGATGTGGCGGTGCGTTATGCGATTGGTGAGTGTTCGTTAGGCCGTTGCCTGGTGGGTGAAAGCGAGCGCGGGATCTGCGCGATTCTGCTGGGTGACGACGATGCGACATTAACCGAGGAGCTTTTGACGCTGTTTCCAAAAGCAGAGCGAGAAACGCTGGAAGGAGAATTCGCCCGGCGTATTGAGCGGGTGATTAGCGCTATCGATGACCATACCGTGCCGCTGGCACTTCCGCTGGATATTCGGGGCACCTCTTTCCAGCAGCGTGTGTGGCAGGCGCTTCGTGACATACCCCGCGGTGAAACGGCAAGTTATCGCCAGGTGGCGCAGACGATCGGTAGCCCAGGCGCTGTGCGTGCGGTGGCGGGAGCCTGTGCCGCAAATAAACTGGCCGTTATCATCCCCTGCCACCGCGTTGTTCGTCACGACGGTGCGCTTTCGGGCTACCGCTGGGGGACAGAACGAAAGGCGTTGTTACTGAAACGTGAGGCAAAGAACCCGGAGGGATAATGCTCGATCTTTTTGCGGATGCGGAACCCTGGCAGGAGCCCCTTGCGCCCGGCGCGGTGATCCTGCGCCGCTTTGCGCTTTCCCGCGCGGCGGCGCTGCTTGCCGGCATCGATGAGGTGGCGGCGGTCTCGCCGTTTCGACACATGGTGACGCCCGGGGGGTACACCATGTCGGTGGCGATGACGAACTGCGGGGAACTGGGCTGGGCGACAAACGCGCAGGGCTATGTATATGCCCCGGGCGATCCTGTAACCGACCAGCCATGGCCGCCGATGCCTGACGTTTTTCGGGCGCTCTGCCATGACGCCGCCGTTGAAGCGGGCTATGCCGACTTTCGCCCGGATGCCTGTCTGATTAACCGCTACGCCGTGGGGGCAAAGCTCTCGCTGCATCAGGACAAGGATGAACCCGATCTGCGCGCGCCGATCGTCTCGGTATCCTTAGGCCTGCCCGCGGTCTTCCAGTTTGGCGGATTACGCCGTAACGATCCGCTGAAACGGCTCATGCTGGAGCACGGTGATGTGGTGGTTTGGGGCAGGGAATCGCGGCTTTTTTATCACGGCATTCAGCCCCTCAAACCGGGAGTACATCCTCAGACCGGCGAGTTCCGTCTTAACCTGACGTTCCGGCAGGCATCCCGTGGCCAATAAAAATAAGAATTATTCTTGATGTAACCGTCCGGCAGTTTAAACTGCTGGCTGATTTTTATTGCCCGGATTGCCTGCATGCAACTACTTCTCCTCGTCTGGCGTCAGTATCGCTGGCCCTTCATTGCCGTCATGGCGTTAAGCCTCGCCAGCGCCGCGTTAGGTATCGGCCTGATCGCGTTTATTAACGTGCGCTTGATTGAAATGGTCGATACCTCACTCGCCGTCCTGCCGGAGTTTCTTGGCCTGCTACTGCTGTTGATGGCGGTGACGCTCGGCTCGCAGCTGGCGCTGACGGCGCTGGGACACCATTTCGTTTTCCGTCTGCGCAGTGAATTTATCAAGCGTATTCTGGACACGCAGGTAGAACGCGTTGAGCAGCTTGGAAGTGCCTCCCTGCTGGCAGGGCTGACCAGCGACGTGCGCGCCATTACCATTGCCTTCGTTCGTCTGCCGGAGCTGGTGCAGGGCATTATTTTGACCTTTGGTTCGGCGGCGTATCTCGCCTGGCTCTCCACAAAAATGCTGGCGGTCACTGCGCTGTGGATTGTTATCACCATCTGGGGCGGTTTTCTGCTGGTGTCGCGCGTCTATAAACACATGGCGGTGCTGCGTGAAACCGAGGATAAGCTCTATAACGATTACCAGACCGTGCTGGAAGGGCGTAAAGAGCTGACCCTGAATCGTGAGCGTGCCGAGCATATCTTTAACCATCTCTATATTCCCGATGCCCGCGAATACCGGCATCACATCATTCGCGCCGATACCTTCCACCTGAGCGCGGTGAACTGGTCGAACATTATGATGTTGGGCGCCATTGGTCTGGTTTTCTGGATGGCGAACAGTCTGGGATGGGCGGATACCAACGTCGCGGCGACCTATTCACTGACGCTGCTGTTTTTACGTACACCGCTCCTCTCCGCCGTGGGCGCATTGCCAACGTTGCTGAGCGCTCAGGTGGCGTTTAACAAGCTCAATAAATTCGATCTCGCACCGTTTAAAGCCGAATTCCCACGCCCGCAGGCCTTCCCGAACTGGCAAACCCTGGAGCTGCGTAACGTCATGTTCCGCTATCAGGACAACGCTTTTTCCGTCGGACCGGTAAACCTGACGATTCATCGCGGCGAACTGCTGTTCCTGATTGGCGGTAACGGTAGCGGGAAATCCACGCTGGCGATGCTGCTCACCGGTTTATATCAGCCGCAATCGGGCGAGATTTTGCTGGATGGTAAAGCGCTGAGCGCGGAGAAACCTGAGGATTATCGCAAGCTCTTCTCGGCGGTCTTCACCGATGTCTGGCTCTTTGATCACCTGCTGGGGCCGGAAGGGCAGCAGGCTAACCCTGCGCTGGTGGAAAAATGGCTTGGGCAACTGCAGATGTCCCATAAGCTTGAGCTTCAGGACGGTAAAATCCTGAACCTGAAACTCTCGAAGGGGCAGAAAAAGCGCGTGGCGCTGCTGCTGGCACTGGCTGAAGAGCGCGACATCATCCTGCTTGATGAATGGGCGGCAGACCAGGACCCGCATTTCCGCCGCGAGTTTTATCAGGTGTTACTGCCGTTGATGAAGGCGATGGGCAAAACTATTTTCGCCATCAGCCATGACGATCACTACTTCATTCATGCCGACCGTCTGCTGGAGATGCGCGACGGCAAGCTCAGCGAGTTGACCGGCGAGGAGCGCGATGCGGCGTCTCGTGATGCGGTAGCACGCACGGCCTGATGTCTCGTCTGACCCTCTCCGACCGGGAGAGGGGATAAAATCGCGGCCGATGTGCCGCTTTTTTATGCATCCCGTCCCGTTGTTTATTCTTATTTACATATCCCCGCGCTATGCTTAATGCCATCTCATTTCATGGATTTATGATTGATGTCGGTATTAAAGAAAAACAGCGCCCGGCAGCGTGACCAGGAACGTGCGCGTCTCATCTGGCTTCTCACGACCGATAAAGCGGTCACTTCTGCGTTACTGGGAAAACTGACCCTGGCTGAGCAATATGATGTCGGCACTTTAGCCGACGATATTGCTGAGGTAGGTGCACTGGTTGCCCATTTGCCTCCGCCCGACCTGGCGGATACCCTCGAAGCACTTCCCTCGGAAGAGCGTCACGCCCTGTGGCGTCTGGTGCAGGATCACGAGCGCGGGCAGGTGCTGCTGGAGGCGTCGGAAAACGTCTGGGATGACCTTATCGATGAGATGAGCGACCGGGATATTCTTGATGCCCTGCAAACGCTGGATATCGACGAGCAGATTTACCTTGTTCAACACCTGCCGCGTAACCTGACCGGCCGACTGCTGGCCTCGCTGCCTGCCGATGAGCGGGCGCGCGTGCGCCAGGTGATGCACTACGATAAACACAGCGTTGGCGCAATTATGGAGTTTGGCGTCATCACGGTGCGCCCGGACGTCACGCTCGGCACGGTGCAGCGCTATTTACGCCGCCTGGGCAGTATGCCCGACAACACCGATAAACTGTTCGTGACCTCGCGGGATAAAACCTTGCTTGGTGAGCTGGAGCTGAAAACGATCCTGCTCAACAGCACTCAGCGGCGGGTGAGCGAGGTCATGGAAAACGAGCCGATGGTCTTCTCGCCGGAGGATGACGCGGAAAAAGCCGCGCGTACCTTCGAACGTGACGACCTCGTGAGTGCGGCGGTCGTGGACTCGGTCGGCAAGCTGATGGGACGTCTGACAATCGATGAGATCGTTGACGTGGTCTACGAAGAGACCGATAACGATCTGCGTGCGCTTGGTGGGATCAGCGCCGAAGATGACGTCCATGCCTCCGTGGGCAAGGCGGTCAAAACCCGCTGGGCCTGGCTTGCCATTAACCTCTGTACCGCGTTTATCGCCTCCCGCGTGATTGATGGCTTTGAACACACCATTTCGCAGCTGGTCGCGTTAGCCTCGCTGATGCCGATTGTGGCCGGGATAGGCGGCAACACCGGCAACCAGACCATCACCATGATTGTTCGCGCGCTGGCGCTGGAGAACATTCAGCCGGGTAACTTTGCCTTCCTGATCTTCAGAGAGATGGGCGTGGCGCTGATTAATGGCCTGGTGTGGGGCGGAATTATGGGCGGCATTACCTGGTGGCTGTACGACGATATGGCATTAGGCGGCGTGATGATGCTGGCGATGGTGCTGAACCTGCTGGTTGCGTCGATGATGGGCGTCATCATCCCGTTGACGATGACAAAACTCGGGCGCGACCCCGCAGTGGGGTCGAGCGTGATGATAACTGCCATCACCGATACGGGCGGCTTCTTTATTTTTCTTGGGCTGGCAACGCTTTTTCTTCTTTAACCCGACGCTTAATTCGGGCGGGAAGGAGTGCCATCACGATAATCCCGCCCAGCACGCCAATGGCCAGGTTACCGGTTGATACCGTGGCTGCAACGGTCACCAGCATCACGACCGTTTCCGCAAGGGGGGCATTTTTCACCGTCGCGGGCTGCAGGCTATGCCAGCTGAAGGTTTTGACGGCGACAATCGCCATAATCCCGGCCAGCACGGCCATCGGGATGCGGGCCATCACTTCACTCAGCGCCGTCACCAGCACCAGAAGCACCAGACCGGCCGCAACAGTGGAAATGCGGCTGCGGCCTTTGCCCATCTCCACGTTGACGATGGTTTGACCAATCATGGCGCAGCCTGCGATACCGCCATACCAGCCGGCCAGAATGTTACCGATGCCCAGACCAATGCTTTCGCGGCGCTTGCCGGACGGTGTTGCCGTCAGCTCATCCACCAGTTTTGCCGTCAGCAGCGACTCCAGCAGACCCACAAACGCAATGCTTAATGCGCATGGCCAGATAATGCTCAGCGTATCGGTGTTCAGCGGGACAAGCAGCTGCGTCAGCCCGGGCAGGCCACCGCTCATGGTGCCTTCGTCACCCACGGTCGGCAGGATTTGCCCGGTGGTCACGGTAAACAGGGTTAACACCACAATGGCAATAAGCGGCGCGGGGATACTTTTGATATAGCGGGGCACCCAGAGGACGATCAGCAGCGTCAGCACGAACAGGCCCACAATCAGCGGGCTTCGGCTCCAGAAATGAGGAACCTGGGCGAAGAAAATCAAAATACCGAGCGCGTTAACAAACCCGGTCATCACCGACTGCGGAATAAAGCGCATCAGTCGCGCCATACCGAGCACGCCGAAGAGGATTTGGATCGCCCCGGCCAGCAGAACGGCCGGCAAAATGTACTGCACGCCATGCTGATGCACCATCGGGCCAATCACCAGCGCCACGGAACCCGCTGCCGCCGTGACCATTGCCGGGCGGCCGCCGAGCACGGACAGGGCAAGACACAGCACCACGGAAGCAATCAGGCTGACTTTAGGATCAACCCCTGCGACGACAGAAAACGAAATCACTTCAGGAATAAGCGCCAGGGCAGTAATCACGCCCGCCAGCGTTTCACGCATCAGCAGCCGGGGAGAGCGTAATACCGAGGCGACATGGCCTTCATGGGGTAAAGAAGAATCGGGTAATGACATAACACTTCGCAGGTTAGGGCAGGCTTCCGTGCGCGCGATCACAAAACGCAACATACTAGCCAGAAAAGCCGCCTTTTGCCAGCCGCATAGGTAATCCCTCACAAACAATCCATCATTAAATTTCACAATTACAATAATTTCTTAACCTTTAAACACCATTTAAAAGTTGTTACCGTTCCCGCGCAGCTTTTTTCACCTGCAATTTCCACGCATCACGCACTTTTACACTAAGGCATAAATTATGAAAAAAATGACTGCCATGCTCTTGTCTCTGGCCGTGGGGCTGAATACCGTCTCAATGGCGGCAAAAGCTGACACGCCAAAAGAGCAGGAAACGGACGTCCTTTTAATTGGTGGCGGTATTATGAGCGCCACGCTGGGAACCTATCTGCAAGAACTGCAGCCGGACTGGTCTATGACCATGGTCGAGCGCCTCGATGGCGTGGCGCAGGAGAGCTCGAACGGCTGGAACAACGCCGGTACGGGCCATTCGGCACTCATGGAACTGAACTACACACCGCAGAAAAAGGACGGTTCCATTAGTATCGAGAAGGCGGTTGAGATCAACGAAGCATTCCAGATTTCTCGCCAGTTCTGGTCTCACCAGGTGAACAGCGGCGTAATGCACGATCCGCACTCCTTCATCAACACCGTGCCGCACATGAGCTTTGTGTGGGGCGAGCAGAACGTTAACTTCCTGCGTGCGCGCTATGCGGCTCTGCAGCAGAGCACGCTGTTCCGCGGCATGAAATACTCCGAAGATCACGCGCAGATTAAAGAGTGGGCTCCGCTGGTCATGGAAGGTCGTGATCCGAACCAGAAAGTCGCCGCAACCCGTACTGAAATTGGTACTGACGTGAACTACGGCGAAATTACCCGCCAGCTGGTAGGTTCCCTGCAGAAAAAAGAGAACTTTAATCTGCAGCTCAGCACCGAAGTGCGTGGCTTCAAGCGCAATGCGGATAACAGCTGGAGCGTGACCGTTGCCGATCTGAAACACAATGAAGAAGAGCACGTCATCAAGGCGAAGTTTGTCTTTATTGGTGCGGGCGGCGCGGCGCTGAAACTGCTGCAGGAAACCGGTATTCCGGAAGCGGACGATTACGCAGGCTTCCCGGTGGGCGGTCAGTTCCTGGTGTCTGAAAACCCGGAAGTGGTGAATCGTCACCTGGCAAAAGTCTACGGTCAGGCTTCCGTTGGTGCGCCACCCATGTCCGTTCCGCACATCGATACCCGCGTGCTTGACGGTAAACGTGTGGTGCTGTTCGGGCCATTCGCGACCTTCTCCACGAAGTTCCTGAAAAACGGTTCCCTGTGGGACCTGCTGAGTGCGACCACCACCTCTAACGTTAAGCCCATGATGGACGTCGGTCTGGATAACTTCGATCTGGTGAAATACCTGATTAGCCAGGTGATGCTCTCTGACGATGAACGCTTTGACGCGCTGAAAGAGTACTATCCGCAGGCGAAAAAAGAAGACTGGCGTTTGTGGCAGGCGGGTCAGCGTGTACAGATCATCAAACGCGATCCGAAAGAGGGCGGTGTACTGCGTCTGGGTACCGAAGTGGTCAGTGACAAAGAAGGCACTGTTGCTGCGCTGCTGGGTGCGTCACCGGGGGCTTCTACCGCTGCGCCAATCATGCTGCATCTGATGGAAAAAGTGTTTAAAGACAAAGTTGCCAGCCCGGAATGGCAGGCAAAACTGAAAACCATTATTCCTTCTTACGGCACTAAGCTGAACGGTAACGTTGACGCGACGGAACAGGAACTGGAATACACCAGCCGCGTTCTGCAACTGCAATATGTGAAGCCGCAAGCTGCTGCTGACGCAGCACCGAAGGCAGAGCTGAAGCCTCAGGCGGAAAACAAACCGGTCGCGGATATCGCACTCTGATGTGAAAAAGCCGGGTAGCGTTAGCGCTTACCCGGCTTATTAAACCGCACAGTATCATGGCCGGGTCAGGCGAAGTCGCCACCCAGCTTATCCTTAACGGACTTCTGCGGTGCCCGTCTCTTCTTCCGCCTTCCACACGCGATATTTCACTTCCACGTTTGCAGGCGTATAAACGACGATTGGCAGCTTGCTGTTATAGCGCAGCAGACTGTTGTCACCCAGATACGCGGTAACAAATTTCTTCTCTTTCTTGCCATCCGGGCAGGCCATCATGGTCGAAACCGGAGAGGTCACTTTATCAAAGACGTAATAGTCGTAGCCCCAACCTTCCAGGGTTTTGCTTTCCAGCTGACCGCCCAGACGGTGCTGGTTGCAGTCTACTTCCAGCGTCTGGCCAATTAACAGTTCCACTTTGAAATTCGCTTCATCCTGCTGAGCGGGTAACTGAATGACCTGACGCTTCATCCCTTTTTCCGCTTGCGGATAAGGCGCTACTTTTTCCAGAGGCTGCGCTTTAGGGGTGTCGCTGGCGAAAGCGCTGGTGCTAACGCATGCGGCGGCAATCAGGGCAATGGCAAATTTAGGTGCTTTTTTCACAGTCATTCCTTTATGTCAAACTATCCGGCACAGGTTAACATAATGTTCGTGAATGGTTAGTGTAATTTACTTACATTTTCAATATTGGCAGCGTATAAAACTCTATTCATGCGCAATGAGTGGTTGTTTGTACTGCATTGGAGTCTGGCGGCAGATCGTGTTATTTTAAGCGCCACATAATGTTATTCATCTGTGAAGGGAAGAGAGAGATGGTACGTGCAAAACTGAAAACACCTGAAGGCCGCAAGTTCCTGTTGGCGCTACTGGTTGTGTTTATGATTGCTGCCGCGTGCGTTGGGCGGGCAACCATTGTTGGCGTTATTGAACAGTACAACATTCCTCTCTCTGCCTGGACGACCAGCATGTATGTCCTGCAATCAGCGATGATCTTTGTTTATAGCCTGGTGTTCACCGTGCTGCTTGCCATTCCGCTGGGCATTTTCTTCCTGGGTGGGCGTGATAAACACTAAACGCCTTTCCTGCGATAAAAAAGCCAGCCTGAGCGCTGGCTTTTTTATTGGCTCGTTGTTCTTCCTCAGGTTTTTAATCCGTCGTATCCTATTCTGTAAGCAGTCAGGCCACTATTTTCAGAGCAGGAGTTACAGATGCTTTCCAGATTTACGGTACTCAGCCGGATCCCTCGTGGGGTCTGGGTAGTGGGTGGCGTCAGTATGTTGATGGACATCTCGTCAGAGAGTATTCACAGCCTGCTTCCACTGTTTATGGTGACTACGCTTGGAACGAGCGTGTTGGTTATCGGCCTGATTGAAGGGCTCGCGGAGGCTACCGCTCTCTTTATCAAAGTCTTTTCGGGGGCGATTAGCGACTATCTTGGCAAGCGTAAAGGGCTGGCGCTACTCGGGTATGGCCTCGGTGCGCTGAGCAAACCCTTTTTCGCCCTCGCATCCTCTTCGGGGATGGTTTTAGGCGCGCGCCTGATGGATCGTGCGGGGAAGGGGATCCGCGGTGCTCCACGGGATGCACTGGTCGCAGATATCACCCCGCCGGAACTGCGTGGGGCGGCATATGGCCTGCGTCAGTCTATGGATACCACCGGCGCATTTCTGGGGCCACTACTGGCCGTGGGGTTAATGCTGCTGCTACACAATGATTTTCGCGCGGTTTTCTGGATAGCCCTGATCCCCGGCTTTCTTTCGGTTGCGCTGCTGTATTTCGGCCTGAAGGAGCCGAAAACCCCTGTCGAACATAAACGCACTAATCCCATCAAAAGAGAGAATTTAACGCGGCTGGGAAAATCGTGCTGGTGGGTCATTGGCCTGGGGGCGGTATTCACACTGGCACGTTTTAGCGAGGCTTTTCTTGTCCTCCGTGCGCAACAGTCTGGCGTTCCCCTGGCCTTAATCCCGCTGGTGATGGTGGTGATGAACGTGATCTATTCTTTCTCGGCCTATCCGTTTGGCAAACTCTCTGATGGTATGAGCCATACCCGGCTTCTGCAGTGGGGGCTAGTCGTTTTGATTGCCGCTGATGTCGTTCTGGCCCTGAGTACCCACTGGACCGGTATTATTGTCGGCGTTGCGCTCTGGGGCATGCATATGGGGATGACTCAGGGGCTGCTGGCCGCTATGGTGGCCAAAACAGCACCTGCGGATTTGCGCGGTACGGCGTTTGGTCTTTTCAGTCTGGTCAGCGGGGTCGGGTTACTGATGGCCAGCGTGGGTGCCGGCGCTATCTGGGAACTGTGGGGCGCAGAATATACCTTTTATGCCGGCGCGGTGATTTGTTTGCTGACGCTGCTTTATCTGCGTAAAACGCCTGCCGAAGTGCGGTAAGAATACGGTTATTAAAATGCTTTTCTTTTTTTAGTCGTAAGAATCTGGGCTGGACAGCATTCATGCTGATTCAACCAGCCCTGTCATCAATTGCAATAAATTCCTGCCTCTGTAATTAGCCCCCCCGCTATACCGCCACGTTGTTCAATTATCACACCGCTTATCGCGTGAAATCCGGGTATGTATCCCTCTCTGTATTGCTGACGGTGTCTGGCTTGGGGCCACACGAGCTATGCAGGGACAGGGCGCTTTATCCAGGGGGAGGGATGCTTTTGTTACGTTAATGCACATGCACTGAAACATTATTTCACTTTTTTTATGCAGGATAATGAACCGGAAAAATTCACCGTCTAAGTGTTATTCACTAAAAAAATGATTGGTTGCGATAACAATAGAGATGTTTTGAAGCGAATTAACAGGGAAATGTAGTGGCTGAGTTGATTGTTATTTCTACGATTTGAATTAGGGATATTGATAAATATCAAATGTGTAATCGTTTACAGTCGTTATTATGCGCGGTTTGAAGTGCTTGTTTCGTTTGTTGAAAAAAGTCCCCGACATGTGCCGGGGTAGTTAATTGTTGTTTCTGTTTTCCCTTAACATAAATTAAAGGTAATTATTGTAATGAACCGCCATTCTATCATTTCTTTATCCGTAATAATTGCGCTTTCATGCGGAAGTGTGAACGCCTTCGCTTCTAATTTCATGACCATGGATGAAAAAGCCACTGCTATTCAGTCGATTCGCAATGAAGCCAATCAGGCCATGGAGGATAAGCAGGCTGCATTAAAGGCTTACAATGCCGACCGTTCACCTGAAAATATGGCCCGTTTAGGGGACATCGAAAACAGCTTACGCACTGCAGGCGATCGTATTAATGCAGTACAGGCAACTGAAACGGCTCCCGATGCGCCGCGACCTGTAACACAAAGAACGCCGCAACCCCTGCAGCAGAAAACGCCACACATTACGGGCACGACTTACCGGAACGCTGTGATTTCAATGCAGCAAGTCACAACAGGGCCAGCCTTACCTGCAGGAACTGCCGTTAACACCCCTGACGCCACCAAAACGTCTGCAGTGGCTGCGCCACAAATCACAGGCACAACTTACCGCGCCGCAGTGGTGTCTATGCAGCAAGCGACAACAGGACCAGCCTTACCCGCTGGCACGGCGGTTACTGCGTCCTCGCTTACTCATACTCCAGCCACCACGAAAGCCCCTGATAACGTTACAAGTGTTGCCATAACAAAAGACACGGGCTCGATTAACGTTGCTGTGTCCAGTATGAAGCCGGGGACGCCTGTGAATATCACGGTTAACGGTGTCACCACTACCACCACCGCAGGGGAGATCGCCAAAGTCGATCCGAATGTGCAAATCGCAGTTCCGCATGTAGACGCGTTGATCGTCTCTCAGCGTCAGGGAAGCGATCATCGCCGTAATAACTCACGACATGAGCATGGAACGGGGAACGGCAGCAACAATGCAGCCAACAGCAACAGCGCCCACGGCTTAGGCGGTGGCAATCATATTGGTGGTGGTAGCGCTCAGTCTGGCTCCAGAAACGTGGGTCACTGGTGATAGTCAATCTCTTGATGGGGTGGTTTTTGGGGGTTGTCAGTGGCTGGTGTATGGCTGGAATAGTGGCAAACCTGAAAGAAATCAGGCGACAACATGTCGAATTTGGGAAGTATTTTAAGTGAAACCCTTAAAAAAAGCGTTACTGATGAAAAAGGCTCAGTGGATATTAATCATTCTGGCAGCGGTGACTACTACAGGATGTTGCATTGCTTCTCAACCCGAAACGGATGCATTAAGCACCCGGCCTTTCATGGGGGGGAATGGTAAACGTGTTGCGGCAATGTCAGATTTTCAAATCTGCGAGGCGTTGGGCTATGCACAGGCCCACCACGAAACGAAAGTTTACAACACGCTTTCCGCATTGTTGGAGCAACGCCAACAGGCGGGCACGCTCAGGATCGCTCAGGGTGATTGCACCGCAGCAGCGTTAAACGTCATCAATGAGGAAAAGGCCAAAGTGAAACAGTAGCGCATCAGGGGGCCTAAACGGGCCCCTTTTTTTCCAGTGAGTGACATGACACCCATTTCTCTTTGCAGAAATAAAAAAACAACCCGGAAGGGTTGGTTTTCAAGAATATGTTGGTCGGAAAAACGCTTCTTGGGGATGTCCTCATGTGGCTTATGAAGACATTACAAACATCGCGGTGTGTTAATCAATGGGGATCAGGGCAGGGTTAGATATGTATCAGCTCAGACTTGTTTTGGCAGTTTCAATACACCGAACCAAACCTAATATGGCAGTAAACGCTCAATCGCGACGTAACAGATTTGGACTTACACTCGTAGCCCATCCACACTTACTCGTGGCAGATCAATTACTGTCTTAATGCTTGTTTCGATGCAGTCAATGATGGACTCACGAGGCCCGCAGCGCCAGTCTGCGCTCGCGTAGAAAGAATTAAGCACTGTATTCATATTTTCAATACTTTCAAAGGCTCGAATGAGATAGTAGCAATCAAGATCGTGCAGAGAGTTACCAAATGACACCACATCGATGCCATGGCGTTGATGTAGGGGAACGCTAATTTCTGCCATGACGTTATGAAAAAATGCTCCGGTGCCTTTGTGTAAATTGTATTGCAGTATCTCGACTGTTTTCATCATCACTGCTCCAGACGTTGGTGTATCGCACTAAGTCGATTGTCCAATGTTATTGTGTTACACAAAGGAAAATTATCAGCTAAAGTCCGCGCCAGTACATTCGATATGAGGGCTTCAAAGAAATTTATTCATTTGTAAGCCACATATCAGACTCTTCAAACATATCCTCCAGCATGCGGTTCAACTTTTCACGATCGCTTTTACTGGCATCGCTATTGAGTCCGTTAGCCTGCATAGGCTTAACCTTCACTTCAGCATCAGGGAAGATGTTATGCACTCGCTTCGTAAGCTCGGCCAATATAATTTCTCTGGCTCCATCCAGACCCTGAACATTTCGCTTATCGTAAACCAATTCAACAAACATAAAACCTCCGTAATAACTTCAAGTGGGGGAGGTATTTTTACTGTAAAAATATACAGCGTCAAGCGTGGCGGAGTGTTTTAAGGGGGGTTGTCGACCGTTGGTGCTGAAACTACAGGTAATGATTCCCATCAGAAATTAAGCAATAAAAAAACCAGCCATAACCGGCTGGTTTTAAAGAGTATTTTTGGTCGGCACGAGAGGATTTGAACCTCCGACCCCCGACACCCCATGACGGTGCGCTACCAGGCTGCGCTACGTGCCGACGCATAAAAAGAATACTACTCGATTCCGTTTTGAATGCAAGGGAATCTGTTGCTAACTGGTTTATAATTAATCAGTTAGCGATAAAGCGCTTCTCATCCGTCAGAACCTGCAGCAGCAGGCTCAGCTGCGGTTTTTGGTCTTTCAACCGCTCACCCTGCAGATTATACGTCTGATACTTCCCATTATTGTTCAGCACCAGCGTCAGCGCTGGCGTAGTCACCACCAGCGTGCTCTCTCCGGCAGCCGTCACCCAGTTATGGCGGCGGGTGGCACTGAAGAGATCCTGCCCCTGTGAATACTCGTTTGCTGGCGTGCTGACGTGCAGCAGACGTTGCATCAGGGTCGTCATCACATCTTTATGTTCAGTCAGCATATTGATGCGCTGCGCCGGCGTTCCCGGCCAGTGGATCACCAGCGGAACATGCAGATTTGGACGAGACCACTCCATGCTCTTCGTTTCGTCACCCAACGGGATACCATGACCGGCCGTGACGATCACGACGGTGTTATCCAGCTTGCCAGACTCGCGCAACGCGTCGAGCACGCGGCCAATCTGTGCATCAACATCACCGGCAGCGCGGCTGTAGCGGCGCGCAAAGCCTTTCTGATTCGTGTCCTCAAGGTTGGTGCCGTTTAAGGCAACCCACGAGAACCAGCGGTTATCTTCCTGGGCGTAGCGTTGCAGCCAGCTTATCCACTGACTGGCGGTCTGTTCATCTGTCTGGCTCTGTGCCGCCGGCAGTGAGAAGTCTGACAGCAGCGCCTGGCGATAGAGCGCGCTGTTAAAGCCATCCGAAGAGAATAGCCCTAACTGATAACCCTGCTGATTAAGTCCGGTGATCAGTGCCGCAGGAATACGGGCGGACAGCACGCCGTCCATGTATCCGGCTGAAATGCCGTAGAACAGACCAAAGATACCCGCGTCGGTCGAGTTACCGGAACTCATATGCTGTGTAAACGTCACGTTCTTACTGGCGAAATCAGCCAGAGCAGGCATCTGCTTCTCGTAACGTGAATAATTCAGGCCATCGACGGTGATTAACAGGACGTTTTGCCCGCGGCCCATATCGCGATAGCGTAGTTCGCTCAGCGGATACTGAACGCTGACCGCTTCCGGATTACCCTGTTCGACCAGACGGCGCTGATACTCCTGCGCATCCAGCAGGCCGTGTTTTTCGAGGAAACGGCGGGCCGTCATCGGATAAGAGAGCGGCAGGTTAGCGCGCTGCATGGTAATAGGGCGATAGAAGTTCGCATCCGCCCAGATATACATGATGTGCGAGCTAATAAAGGAGACGAAAAAGAGCGTCGCAACGGGTTTCGCGTAATGGCGCCGACGGGTCAGGCTGCGCAGTTTTTGCCAGCTCCAGGTGGCAAACAGCATCTCAATAAGCAGGATCACCGGAACGCTGATAAACATCAGCTGCCAGTCACGGGCCGTTTCGTTTTGATCCGGGTTGATCACCAGTTCCCAGACGATGGGGTTGAGATGCAGGTGAAAACGGGTAAAGACTTCGCTGTCGATAAGCAGCAGCGTTATCCCCGCCGTCGCGAGGATAGCGGACAAGAAACGCATGAGCCGCTGCGACATGACGATAAACGTCAGGGGGAACAGGATCAGCAGATAGGTGGCGAAAACCAAAAAGCTAAAGTGACCCACAACGCTCATCCAGGAGTAAATACGCCCGGTTAGCGTTGTCGGCCAGTCTGCGACAAACAGATAACGACAGCCAATGACCGACGCTAACAGAATGTTGAACAGGGCAAACCAGTGTCCCCAGCTGACCATCTGGGAGACTTTTTCACGGTAGCGCTGACGATTCGTCACCATAAACTGTTGTTCGTTTCCCTTAATGGGCCTGGTCGTCGCTGACGGAGGACTGTAACGCCTGGGCGAAAGATTTGGCGATCGCCTGACGCTGAGCCGGAGCAACGCTGGTATTGATAAGGTTGGTGACCATATTTCCCAAAACCATCAGGGAGAGATCGGTCGGCGTTTTATGTTTTTCCAGTACGTTGACCAGCTCACTGAGCAGTTGTTCAACGTGTTCATCACTGTAGCGGGAATGTTGTGGCATAAATCAAAATCAGTTTGTTGATGAAAGGGCAACATATTACCGTAGCGACAGCTTTTTTTCCCCTTTTTTATCTGTTGTTGCACACATGACCTGGTGGTGGTTGAATACCGCCCGGTCTAAAAGGAGAGTTTATCATGAGTCTGGAAATCAACCAGATTGCCTTGCACCAGCTTATCAAGCGTGATGAGCAAACCCTTGAAGTGGTGCTTCGCGATTCGTTACTGGAACCCACGGCGACCGTTGTGGAAATGATGGCGGAGTTGCACCGCGTCTACAGTGCTAAAAATAAAGCCTATGGTCTGTTCAGCGAAGAGAGCGAGCTGGCTGATAGTCTTCGTCTGCAGCGTCAGGGCGAAGAGGATTTCCTGGCGTTTAGCCGCGCCGCCACCGGACGTCTGCGTGACGAACTGGCAAAATACCCGTTCGCAGACGGCGGTATCGTCCTGTTCTGTCACTATCGTTACCTGGCAGTAGAGTATCTGCTGGTCACCGTGCTGAACAATTTAAGCAGCATGCGCGTGAATGAGCAGTTGGATATCAGCTCTACCCATTATCTTGATATCAACCATGCGGATATCGTGGCGCGTATCGATTTAACCGAGTGGGAAACGAACCCGGAATCGACCCGCTACCTGACCTTCCTGAAAGGCCGCGTCGGCCGTAAAGTGGCTGATTTCTTTATGGACTTCCTCGGCGCCAGCGAAGGTCTTAACGCCAAAGCGCAGAACAAAGGGCTGCTGCAGGCGGTTGACGACTTTACCGCTGAAGCGCAGCTCGATAAATCTGAGCGTCAGACCGTGCGCCAGCAGGTGTACAGTTACTGCAACGAACAGCTGCAGGCGGGAGAAGAGATTGAGCTGGAGTCGCTGTCAAAAGAGCTGGCGGGCGTCAGTGAAGTCAGCTTCCAGGAATTTACTGCTGATAAAGGCTATGAGCTCGAAGAGAGCTTCCCGGCGGATCGCAGTACGCTGCGACAGCTCACTAAATTTGCCGGTAGCGGCGGTGGGTTGACCATCAACTTTGATGCCATGCTGTTGGGTGAACGCATCTTCTGGGATCCGGCCACCGATACGCTGACCATCAAAGGCACGCCGCCGAACCTGCGCGATCAGCTTCAGCGCCGCACCTCTGGTGGGAAATAACAGGCATAAAAAAAGCCCCGCAGAAGCGGGGCTTTTTTTCGACGTGTTTGCGATTACGCGCGAACGAAGTCGATGTGAGTGACTTTTGGCTTGAACGCGTGACGCTGAACAGCCTGAACTTTCACTTTTTCTTCTTTACCGCCAACAACGATGGTCAGAACTTCGCTGTAGAATTCAGGTTTGTTCTGCAGGTTCCACACTTTGTCGTGATCCAGTTCGATTGCAACTGGAGCAGCTTCGCCACCGTAAACGATAGCCGGGAACTTGTTAGCGTTACGCAGGCGGCGGCTCGCACCCTTACCCTGCACGTTACGTACTTCTGCTTCGATAGTAAACATTGATTTCTCTCTGTATTTTAAACCCTACTACAGGCGACCCAGCAGCAGGTGAGTGTTCTGCTTCACGGATATGAAGCGGGCGGCATTTTATACTCAAATGCCCCTCACATCAATGAAAAGTCCCCTTAACCGCGCAATTCGTTGGCGCGACGAAAACGGCCTTCGTAATCAAACACCTTTTCCCGAACCTGCCAGAACTGTCCTTTCATACGAGCCACAACAAAATCCGGGTGGCGCAGTAACACCTGCTGGCGCACGATATCGGCCACGGTAATCCAGCGCAGCGGTACACCGGGCGTACGGGTGTGTGGGCGAATAAAGAGTTGTTCGAAGGCCATACGCTGGGCAGGCGTATGTACCCTGAAGCGCTCGCTGACGTCTGCGCCGTCTTCATCGTAATAGGTGATTTTCAGCCACTCGCCTTTGTCATCCGCGCCGGGTTGCAGTGCCATACCGGAACAGCGCAGCACCAGCGCATCTTTTAACTTCAGCGCTGCTTTTAGCATGTCATCAGGATCGACCAGAACCGTATCGCATTCGCGACAGCGACGGGCGGCAATATCGTTTTCCGCATTGCACTGCGGGCAGTTTTTAAAGCGGAAACGGAAATCGCACTGTTCGCGATGTCCTTCGTCATCTTCAAACCAGCCCTGACAGCGGCGGCCAAAATGTTCAATCAGCGTGCCGTCTGCGGTGGTTTTACCCCAGAAGGTATTGGCAAAACCACAGGCAGGGCAAAAGACCTGAACGGGGACGTTGTCGCTTTTGCCTTTTGGCGTGCCGACTTCCGGAGAGTAGAGATCGTGCGGGTTTCCGGCGTAATCCAGAATAAGACAGTCGGTTTTCCCGGGCGCCAGGCGCAGGCCGCGCCCCACAATCTGCTGATAAAGACTGACCGATTCGGTCGGACGTAAAATGGCAATCAGATCGACATGCGGGGCATCAAACCCGGTGGTTAACACCGACACGTTCACCAGATAGCGGAATTGTTGCGCTTTGAAGGCGTCGATCAGGCGGTCGCGCTCCGGCCCGGGCGTCTCGCCGGTGATTAAGGCCGCGTCCTCGGCGGGCAGCAGCCCGGTAATTTCTCGCGCATGCTCCACGGTGGCGGCAAAGATCATGACCCCTTTGCGCGTCGCGGCGAACTCTTCTATCTGGCTAATGATATGCGGGGTAATGCGCTTTTGCTTTTTCAGCGCCTGGTTCAACTCCGCTTCGCTGAATAACCCGTTGCTCTGCGCCTGTAACCGGCTGAAATCGTACTGCACCACCGGCATGTCCAGCCGCTCGGGCGGCGTCAGGTAGCCATGCTTGATCATGTAGCGCAAAGGAAGTTCATAGATACAGTCGCTGAACAGCGCTTTCTCGTCGCCGCGCACCATGCCGTGATAATGGTAGCGATAGATCCAGCCTTTACCCAGGCGAAACGGGGTCGCCGTCAGGCCAAGCAGGCGAAGATGCGGGTTTACCTCTTTCAGGTGAGTGAGGATTTGCTGATACTGGCTGTCGTCGTCATCGCTGATGCGGTGACACTCGTCGACAATCAGCAGCGAAAATTCACTGCGAAACAGATCAAGGTTGCGGGCCACCGACTGTACGCTGCCAAAGACCACTTTGCCGTGGCTCTCTTTACGCTTTAGCCCGGCAGCGAAAATGTCAGCTTCCAGCCCGAGCGCGCAATACTTGGCATGGTTTTGTGCCACCAGCTCTTTGACGTGGGCCAGCACCAGCACGCGTCCGCGTGCCAGACGCGCCAGTTCGGCGATCACCAGGCTTTTGCCAGCACCGGTGGGAAGCACAATGGCCGCCGGTGCATGGTGTTTACGAAACCAGGCGAGAGTAGCGTCAACGGCTTCCTGCTGATAAGGACGAAGTGTAAAAGTCATGGGGTCTCGGTTTAGTTATTTCGCATATAGTATGCCACGAAACTTTTTCCCTTGAGTGGCGCAACCAGACCATTATACTGAGCCATTCCAGACTGCTTCTTTTTCGGACCTGTTGTCCGACTTCCAGCACCATTAAGGCTAAAAAGATTTCATGCGACTTGATAAGTTTATCGCTCAGCAACTCGGCGTAAGCCGCGCTATTGCCGGGCGTGAAATTCGCGCCAGCCGCGTTACCGTGGATGGCGACATTGTGAAAGACACTGCGTTCAAACTCCAGCCTGACCATCAGGTTGAATATGACGGCAACCCGCTGACCCAACAGCACGGGCCGCGCTATTTCATGCTCAATAAGCCGGAAGGCTATGTCTGTTCTACGGACGATCCGGATCATCCAACGGTGCTTTATTTCCTCGACGAACCGGTCGCGCACAAGCTGCATGCCGCTGGCCGTCTCGATATCGACACCACCGGGCTGGTGCTGATGACCGACGACGGGCAGTGGTCGCACCGTATCACGTCTCCCCGTCATCACTGCGAGAAGACGTATCGGGTGACGCTGGAGTCTCCGGTCGCGGATGACACGGCAGAACAATTTGCCAACGGCGTTCAGTTGCATAATGAAAAAGATCTGACCCGGCCTGCCGTGCTTGAAGTGATCGCGCCTACCGAGGTTCGTCTGACCATCAGTGAAGGGCGCTACCATCAGGTGAAGCGTATGTTTGCCGCGGTGGGTAACCACGTTGTCGGTCTGCATCGTGAACGTATTGGCGCAATTGAACTCGATCCTGAGCTGGCGCCCGGCGAATATCGCCCGTTGACGGAAGAAGAGATCGCCAGCGTTGGTCTGCCTTCGCATTAATTTCAGGAGAACTCTGTGACCACCAGGCCACACTCGTCGTTCAAAATCGTCTTCATTCTTGGCCTGCTGGCCATGCTGATGCCGCTGTCTATTGATATGTATCTGCCTGCGCTGCCGGTTATTTCCGCGCAGTTTGGCGTACCGGCAGGCAGCGCGCAGATGACGCTCAGCACCTATATTCTCGGTTTTGCCCTCGGTCAGCTGTTTTATGGCCCGATGGCGGACAGTTTTGGCCGCAAGCCCGTTATTCTTGGCGGGACCCTGATTTTTGCAGGGGCAGCGGTGGCCTGTGCGCAGGCGCAAACCATCGATCAACTGATTGTCATGCGCTTTTTCCACGGTCTGGCGGCGGCAGCGGCAAGCGTGGTGATCAATGCCCTGATGCGCGATATCTACCCGAAAGAAGAGTTCTCCCGGATGATGTCGTTTGTGATGCTGGTGACGACGATTGCACCACTGGTGGCCCCTATGGCCGGCGGTGCGGTGCTGGTATGGTTCAGCTGGCATGTGATTTTCTGGATCCTGGCGCTTGCCGCGCTGCTGGCCTCGGCAATGATCTTCTTCTTTATTGATGAAACGCTACCCGCGGAGCGCCGACAGAAGTTCCACATCCGAACCACAATGGGGAATTTCGCCTCACTGTTTCGCCATAAGCGCGTGCTGAGCTATATGCTGGCGAGCGGTTTCAGCTTCGCCGGGATGTTCTCATTCCTGAGTGCCGGGCCGTTTGTCTATATCGAACTGAACCATGTTTCTCCGCAGCACTTCGGTTATTACTTTGCGCTCAACATCGTCTTCCTGTTCATCATGACCATCATTAACAGCCGCTTTGTCCGCCGAGTCGGGGCGTTGAACATGTTCCGCGCCGGGCTTTGGATCCAGTTTGTGATGGCTATCTGGCTGGTGCTGAGTGCTTTTACAGGCGTGGGCTTCTGGGCGCTGGTGGTGGGGGTTGCGGCCTTCGTCGGCTGCGTGTCGATGGTTTCCTCCAATGCGATGGCGGTGATCCTCGACGAATTCCCGCATATGGCAGGCACCGCCTCGTCGCTGGCCGGAACATTCCGCTTTGGCATCGGTGCCATCGTCGGGGCGTTACTGTCGATGGCCACGTTTAATACGGCCTGGCCGATGCTGTGGGCGATGGCGTTTTGTGCAACCAGCTCCATTCTTTTCTATCTCTACGCCAGTCGGCCGCGAAAGGTGGCCAGCTAACGCGCAAATAAGGCCCAGTCAGGGCCTTTTTTGTTGACACACATCAACCAAAGCTGCGTTCGTTTACCCTGTGTTTGTTTCTTTTATGTAAAATCTATTTGTGTAAAAAGTCACATCATTGTATTTAAAAAGGTTGAGTTAGATCGCAGAAACGGGTACATATAGCGCCGACGCGAGCCTGAACACCTATAAAAAAGCGCCGAATAGTGCAGGCTGGCGATGATGTGTTACTATAAATGTAAATAAATTGTGAAGTAAATTTTGCTTCCGGGGAACGAACGTGAATACATTACAACTCTCCATAGTCCATCGCTTGCCCCAGAGCTATCGCTGGTCGGCGGGTTTTGCAGGTTCGAAAGTTGAACCGATTCCGCAAAGCGTCGCGGGTTGCGAGAATTGTCTGGTTGCACTTAAGTTGCTGAGCCCGAGCGACGAAAATGCATGGCGAGTCATGGAGCGTCTCAGCGAGGCCCTGACGGATATTGAAGTGGACAGCTCCGTACTGGAGTGTGAAGGTGAACCCTGCCTGTTCGTGAAAAGTCAGGATGAATTTGCCGCGACCTGCCGTCTGAAAAACTTTGGTGTTGCTATCGCTGAGCCTTTCTCGGGCCAGTATCCTTTCTGAGCGCTAGTCTGCGGACAACAGCTGGCGCGTGTAGCTCTGCGTTGGCGCAGCAAATACGCGCTGGCACTCTCCCTGCTCGACCACTTCTCCCTGTCGCAACACAATCACCTGATGGCATAACGCCCGCACAACCTGTAAATCATGGCTGATAAAGATATAGGCCAGCCTGTGCTTTTCCTGCAATCCTTTCAGTAATGCCAGGATCTGAGCCTGAACGGTTCTGTCCAGCGACGACGTCGGTTCATCCAGAATGATCAGCTCCGGTTTGAGGATCAGCGCGCGGGCAATGGCGATACGCTGGCGCTGACCGCCGGAAAATTCAGCCGGGTAGCGGTGCCGGGTATCCGGATCTAAGCCAACTTCTGCCATAACGCGTATCACTTCTTCTTCCCGCTGCCGGACGGTCAATGCCGGCTGATGAACGCGCAGACCCTCTTCGACAATCTGTAATACGTTCAGCCGTGGGTTAAGCGAGGAGTTTGGATCCTGAAACACAACCTGCATGCGGGGACGAACGGGCAACATCTGGCGACGGTTCCAGTTGTGCAGCGGCATACCGTCAAAGAGGATCTCACCCTGCGAGGCGATTAAGCGCAGCAGTGCCAGGCCGGTGGTGCTTTTTCCCGAACCGGACTCGCCCACCAGCCCCAGCGATTCGCCCGGACGCAGGGCAAAATGGATATTTTTCAATACCGGATTCTGGTCGACGATGCGCCGCAGAATCCCTTTGCGAACAGGAAACGACACGCCCAGCCCCTCAACGCGCAGCAACGGCGCGCTGTCAGCCGGCAGGGGAACCGGGTCACCCGTGGGCTCGCTATCAAGCAGACGCTGCGTATAGGGGTGCTGAGGCGCTTTCAGCAGGGTGGCTGCGGTGTTCTGCTCGACACAGCGTCCGTTTTGCATCACGGCGACGCTGTCGGCGAGCTTTCTCACAATGCTGAGGTTATGGGTGATAAACAGCAGGCTCATGTTCAGTTCGTCACGCAACTCCCGCAGCAGCCGCAGAATTTGCGCCTGCACCGTCACGTCCAGCGCGGTGGTGGGCTCATCGGCAATCAACAGTTCGGGTCGCGTGAGCAGGGCCATTGCAATCATCACCCGCTGACGTTCGCCGCCGGAAAGCTGATGGGGGAAATCGTTCAGCCGTTTTGCGGCATTGCGAATGCCGGTTCGTTCAAGACAATCCAGAATCTCCCCCCGCGCCGCCTCTTTGCGCATGCCCCGGTGCAGGGACAGCACTTCATAGAGCTGTTTTTCCAGCGTGTGCAGCGGGTTAAGGGAGACCATCGGCTCCTGGAAAATCATGGCAATGTTATTGCCGCGAATTCCGCGCAGGGTTTTTTCGTCGGCATGCAGCAGCGAGCGACCGTGAAACAGAATGTCGCCTTGCGGATAGCTGACGGGCGGAGACGGAAGCAGGCGCAGGATCGACAGTGCCGATACGCTCTTGCCAGAGCCTGACTCGCCTACCAGCGCCAGCGTTTCGCCGCGCTGGATCTGCAGCGACAACTCCGTGACCACGGTACGCGCCTCACCCTGTTTTGAAAAGGCAATCGACAGGTTATCAATACTGAGAAGGGGCTGCGTCATCTTATACCGCCTTGTTGGGATCAAAAGCATCGCGCACGGCTTCGCCAATAAAAATCAGCAGTGAAAGCAGCACGGCCACGGCAAGAAAGGCGGTGATGCCTAACCACGGTGCCTGCAGGTTGTTCTTGCCCTGCAGCAGTAGCTCGCCGAGCGACGGGGAACCGAGAGGGAGCCCGAAGCCAAGGAAATCAAGCGAGGTGAGGGTAGTGATGGAACTGCACAGAATAAACGGCAGGAAAGTGAGGGTCGCTACCACGGCGTTAGGAAGCATATGGCGGAAAATGATCCCGCGGTCGCTCACCCCCAGCACCTGGGCAGCGCGAATGTAATCGTAATTACGGGTGCGCAGGAATTCCGCCCGCACCACGCCTACCAGCGCCATCCAGCCGAAGATGACGGTAATGCCTAACAGCCACCAGAAGTTTGGCTGTACCACGCTTGAAAGCAGAATGATCAGAAACAGCGTCGGCATGCCTGACCAGACTTCAATAAAACGTTGACCCCACAGGTCGATTTTTCCGCCGTAGTAGCCCTGAACGGCACCTGCTACCACGCCCATCACGCTGGAAAAGACGGTCAGCATCAGCCCAAAGAGGATCGAGATCCGCGTGCCGTAGAGGATGCGTGCCAGCACATCGCCACCGTTGGCATCCGTTCCCAGCCAGTTTTGCGCGGAAGGCGGGGAAGGGAAGGGGGTGGTGGTCGCAAAGTTAATGCTGTTTGCGCCAAAACGCACCGGCGCCCAGAGTGCCCAGCCGTGCTGTTCAATTTGTTGGCGAAGCCACGGATCCTGATATTCTGCGGGCGTCGCAAACGGGCCACCAAAATCGCTTTCGCTGTATTGGGTGAGAACAGGCACATACCAGCGGTCGTTAAAGTGCACCAGCAGCGGTTTATCGTTGGCAATCAGTTCCGAACACATGCTTAAGACAAACAGGACGGCAAAGATCCACAGCGACCAGTAGCCGCGGCGGTTGTGGCGAAAACGGGCCCATCGGGCCTGGTTGACGGGGCTTAAACGCGGCATCAGCGGCCCTCAAAATCAATTCGGGGATCAACCAGCGTATAGCTGATATCGCTGATGATATTCAGCAGCAGGCCAATCAGGGTGAAGATATAAAGTGTGCCAAACATGACCGGATAATCGCGCGACACGGTGGCTTCATATCCCAGCAAGCCCAGTCCGTTGAGAGAGAACATCACCTCTATCAGCAGCGAGCCGGTAAAAAACATACTGATGAACGTGGCAGGAAATCCGGCAATCACCAGCAGCATGGCGTTGCGAAAGACATGTTTCCACATGATCTGCTTTTCGCCGACGCCCTTCGCACGGGCAGTCACAACGTACTGTTTACGGATTTCATCGAGAAAGGCGTTTTTGGTCAACATGGTCAGGGCCGCAAAGCCGCCAATGACGGTCGCAAGCACCGGCAGCGTGATGTGCCAGAAATAATCGGTGATCTTCTTGTACCAGGGCAGGGTGCTGAAATCCGCTGACACCAGCCCCCGCAGCGGAAAGATATCGAAATAGCTGCCACCGGCAAAAAAGACAATCAACAGAACGGCAAACAGAAACGCCGGAATGGCATAGCCGATGATGATAAACGTGCTGCTCCAGACATCGAAGCGGCTGCCGTTGTGAACCGCTTTACGGATCCCCAGGGGAATAGAGACGAGATAAATAATCAACGTTCCCCACAGCCCAAGGGTAATCGACACCGGCAGACTTTGCTTAATCAATGTTAAAACTGACGCGCTGCGAAACAGGCTGTCGCCAAAATCAAAGCGGAGGTAGTCCCAGAGCATGTTGAAATACCGCTCGTGAAGCGGTTTGTCGAAGCCATAACGATGGGTGATCTCGGCGATGACTTCCGGATCCAGGCCACGTCCGCCGCGATAATGGCTTTCACTGATATTTCCCAGGCCGGTGCGGGCATGGCTCGCGCCCATTCCTTCGCCACCGCCACCAGGCATGCCGCCGCTGTTGCCAAATTCAATGGCTGCAATAGCCTGGTCGACCGGGCCGCCGGGCGCGATTTGCACAATAAAAAAGTTAATCGTGATGATTGCCCAGAGGGTCGGGATAATCAGCAGGAGACGGCGGATCAGATACGCACCCATGATGATTCCTTATCGCCGCTCAGCGGGAAGTCTGGCGGCTTTGTTAACGTCATACCACCAGGTGTCGAAGCCCAGTGAATAGACAGGGCGTACGGCAGGCTCGGAGAACTTGTCCCAGCGCGCAAGCCGGTCTTCGCCCATATACCACATTGGCAGCATGTAGTAATTCCAGGTTAAGACCCTGTCGAGGGCGCGTCCCAGCGGCAGGAGTTTTTCTTTATCACCCTGCGCCGCCACAATTTTCGCAATCAAGGCATCAATCGCCGGGCTTTTCACCCCCGGCGCATTGTAGGAGGAGTCGATATAGCTGGATGCCCAGGAGATTTGCAGATCTGAGCTGGGCCACGGCTGCGCGGGCCACAGGGTTTGCATCATATCGTAATCACGGCTGCGTTTGCGGTTGGTGAGCTGCGCGTTGTCGACCTGGCGAATGTTCATGGTAATCCCCAGCCGTTCAAGATTGTGCTTAAACGGCAGCACCCACTGATCGTTGCTTCCGGACGCGAGCAGCAGCTCAAAGCTTAACGGTTTGCCCGTTCTGGAATCGACGCGTTTTTGATTCTTCAGTGGCCAGCCTGCGTCATCCAGCAGTTTATTGGCTTTAAGCAGGTTGTCGCGATCGTAGCCGTCGCCCTTTGACGCCGGAGGCTGAAATACCGTCGTGAACACCTCCGGCGGCAGTTCTGCTTTCAGCGGTGCCAGCAGGACAAGTTCGTCCGCTTTTGGGTAATCGCCTGCGGCATATTCAGTGTTCTGGAAATAGCTATTGGCCCGGCTGTAAGCGCCGTAAAATAGCGCTTTGTTCATCCATTCAAAATCAAAGGCCAGGGTAATGGCTTCCCGCACCCGGCGGTCAGTAAATACCGGACGCTGAATATTAAACGCCAGCCAGCGCGTATCCTGAGCGGACGCGTTTTTATGCTCGTCTTTAACGATATACCCGTTAGCGAAGTTTTTGCCGATATACCGTGTCGCCCAGTTTTTAGCACTGCTCTCCACGCGCATATCGAACGCACCGGCTTTGAATGCTTCAAATGCGACGTTATCGTCAAGGTAGTAATCGTAGCGAAGGGTATCGAAATTCCAGCGGCCCCGGTTTACCGGTAGGTTTGCCGCCCAGTAGTCTTTGACCCGGGAATAGACAACATACTGCCCCATGCGCCAGTCAGTTATACGGTATGGACCACCCGCCAGCGGGGGCGTGGAGAGCGGGTCACTAAGTTTGTGATCTTTCCAGAAAGATTCAGGCATCACGGGTAGGGAGAACAGGCTGAGCATGTTCTCTTTATTTGGCTCACTCAGTTCAATACGCACCGTGAGCGGGGCAATGGCTTTGACCGTCACGCCTTTGTAGACAATGCGGAACTGGGGAACGCCCTCAGTCATAAATTTGTGAAATGTGAAGGCAATGTCGCTGGCTTTGACCGGCGTCCCATCGTGAAAACGCGCCCGTGGGTTAATCGAAATTTCCGCCCACGCAAAGTTATCCCCGTAACGCACGTTGTCGGCAATCAGCGGGTAGTAACTGCCGGGTTCATCATCAGACGTAACAAACAGCGTATCGTAGAGCGATTCTGTTCGCGCTGCCGCCACGCCGCGCAGGGCGAAACGGTTGAAGTTGTCGAACGTCCCCGTGGCGGAGAGGGTCACGTTTCCGCCTTTTGGCGCGGCAGGATTGACGTAATCAAAGTGCGTAAAATTGACCGCGTACTTTGGCTCACCAATCACGGAGAACGCGATGTTCTCTTTGATGGTTTGCGCCTGGCTGGACAGGCTCGTTAATGCCAACAGCAGCAACATAAAGCGCATAAGCATCTCGCGGCGGCTCCCTTTCGACTGACCGGCTCAGTTAAGCTGAATAATAAGTGACGTCACGGGCAATGTGAAATCATTCAACGTTCAGGCTGCCATTGGCGGAACTGCTCCAGCGGCATTGGGCGGCTAATCCAGTAACCCTGAAGGAAAACAACGCCATGTTCGCGCAGCCAGGCTGCCTGCTCCGGCGTTTCCACCCCTTCGGCGACGGTCGACATATTCAGTCGCCTTGCCAGGGTGAGTACGGCATCAAGCACCGGGGAGGTTACGGTTTCCGTCCCAATCGCGTTGACAAAACCCCGGTCAATTTTGATGTAATCCATGGTGAAACGCTCAAGGTAAATCAGCGCACTGTGGCCGGTACCAAAATCATCAATCGCAATTTCAAAGCCTTCATTGTGCAGCCATTCGAAAAGATTGTTGGCTTCCCGATGGTTAACCATGTCGCGCTCGGTGATTTCCAGCACGATCTGGAAATGATCCGGCGGCATTAAGTCCAGGAAAGTGCGCATATCCTCTTTGAAGCTTTCCGCATGCAGATGCCCCGGCGCAATGTTAATGCCCAGTTTTGCGCCCGGTGGCAGAAGGGTCTGTAATACCGGCGCGTCGCGGATGATGAGGTCAAAAAGATGCAGCGTCAGCGGCACAATCAGCTTCTGCGCTTCGGCGAAGTTGATAAAGGCATCAGGCGGAATTTCCCCCATCGTCGGGTGTTTCCAGCGCATCAGGACTTCGACACCACGCATTTGCAGCGTCTCGGCATCCACAACAGGCTGATACACCACATAAAACTGGCCGCGTTTAATGGCGCTCAGGATCTCTTTGCCTGGGTTAAGACGCGTGGTGAGGATATAGAAATTAAGCGAGCCGGCCGCGATCCCGCAGACCAGTCCAAAGAACACCGCGAACAGGATTTCATCGCTCGTCCACTCTTCGGCGTACAGTTTGATCGTCAGCGGAACCTCTTTTAGGGTCGCGGTACGCGCCGGCGTTTCATGTAAATCCTGTGCCTTCACCAGTGTGGCGGACCTTGTCGACAACGCATTGTCGCCAATGATGATGGCAATGCCCGCGAACTCGTTCTGGCGTGCGGTGTAAAGCATGTACGGAGTCAGGTTGATGTTTACCGAAGTAAACACGCCGCCGTCCTTAACCAGCGGATTTCGATACCAGATGGCAATAGCGGGTCTGTGCGGCATCATTGGTGTACCCGGCAGTAACGCCATATCAATCTGTTTATCGATGTGCAGCTCGGGTATCAGCTCTTCCATCGGGACGTTCATCGGACCGGTGGCTGAAGAGCAGTACGCCAGTTTATCCCTGACCAGCAAAAAGGCGCGCACGTTAAGGCTAAAGGCCGCGCGAGAGGTCAGCTCAGCGTTGACGTCGTGGCAACTGTTCAGCGTGAGCGGCTGAAGGAGATCGATAGAGCTTTTTAACTCATCGAAGTAGCTTTCCATGTAGATGCTCACGTCGTCAATCAGGGTGTCGAATCTGACTTCCCGCTTGTGGTAGCTCCAGAAAAATTGCAATGAACCCAGGAGCAGGGCTGTGATCAGGCCGGTGATAAGGCTGAGGAAAAGTATCTTGCGATTACTGGAGAAGTAGCGGGTGAACATAGACGTCGTGGTTCCTGGATTGCCGCTGAATGTATTCAGTGTAACGGGCAAAAAAAAACACCGCCGAAGCAGTGCTTTTTTTTATCATATCGCCGGCCAAGGGATAACCAACGATACAATGATTATTTTAACTGCGGGTCAGTACGCGGCGCGCTTCGTTATAGCGCTTCTTCCAGTAAGGTTCGTTCATGCTGGAAATGGTCACACCGCTGCTGGTGGAGGCATGTACAAACTGGTCATTGCCAATGTAGATGCCAACATGTCGACCTGTCGAACCCGCACGGAACAGGACTAAATCCCCGGTGCGCAGTTTAGTGCGTGAAATCGACTTGCCCATCTCCTGCTGTTCGTAAGTTGAACGCGGAAGATCTAACCCAAACTGCTCACGGAAAGTACGCTGTACGAAACCGGAACAATCAATGCCTTTTTTGGTGCTGCCGCCAAGACGATAACGCACGCCTTTCCAGTCAGCATACTGGTCCATAATACGGGACTTCACGTCCAGATTACGTACCATATTTTCAAATTCATCCTGAGAGGCTTGCAGTGACGAGGAATCTTCCATTCCCACAACACGCGTCTCAGGATGCATATTCTTTGCGGTGTTCGATGTACTACATGCAGATAACAGTACCGCCACTGCTATCGCCGGGATCCCCCGTAAGATATATCTCAAAATCGGTTGAGATTTGACCATTTTGTTTATTATCCCTTGAAGTCCTTAACGACAAATATCGTTATAAAAAATGCCAAACGTGACGAGACTAATTATCTGTTCACAATGAGACAATTCTTTCTGATCACATTTGTGGCGTAGCGCACAAATTTATTCACCAGCGAAATAATTATCTCTATGGGGCAAAACGAGTTCGAGATTAACCGATTGCCTGGGGTATTGCGAGCAAAAAAAGCCTTTTTTTTATAAGAAATTGTGATACAGAAAGTAAAAATTGATAATTGTTCAAAATGTGCGCGATTGAGGTTAAAAACCGTGCAACACATTCATTTTTATCACGAATATTGTGACGAAATGATGACGGGAGGGGACGAAAGGGGAGAAAAATGCATCAAGGATCAAAACGATCCCTGATGCATAGTGTTAATTAAGGTTAATTATTGGTTTCTGATTTGTTGCGTTTTGCCGGGGAGGTAGCGATCGAACACGGCTATTATCTTGTCGCTCAGCGGTGTCATCAGACACCACGGCAGCGCAACCAGCACAGAAGAGAGCGAACCGACTGCAATATCAGTGAACCAGTGAGCGCCAATCATTACCCGTGGGAAGGCAAAAACCACAAAAATAGTCAGGGCTATCGCAAAGGCTTTTCGGCCGAAATAGCGGAGCATCACGCCGGAAAAAATAAGCAGCATCATTCCGTGATCGCCCGGGAAACTGGCCTTCGACGCATCTTTCGTTGGAATATGCAGCAGCTCGCTGACGCGATAAATATCGGGGAAGAACAGCGTTGGGCTGGAACGCTTAACCGGAATAATGGCCGTTGCCAGTTGGTTAATTACCACCGCAAGCAGCAACATCATCAAACCAATAATCAGAATACGGCGGCGTCCTGTTTTGTCCTCTTTCAGCCAGAAAGAGAGCATCAGGCCGCCCATCGCCAGCAGCGAGCAGCCGTCAAAGGCGCGGTTATTCGTGATAGCAACCAGCCACAGGAAGGCTTCGCTCTTCACCAGTTCCTGGTTGAAGAAGTGAAAAATGGCAGAATCCAGCGGAAACCAGACACCATGATTCGCCGGGATATACCAGGAGAAAAAGAGCGCCAGACCGGCGACATTAAGCAGTAATATCAGGGGAAGTCGAGTCGTCATAACATTCAGCATAGAGTGAAATCTGGGGCAACGTTAGCCGCCCAAACTTAAACGAAGCTTCAACAGGCTGGACTGCAGGGCATTCCAGTCGGCATTAACCGCACTAATTAACTCTATTCGGCTATCAGGTGGCGCCACATTTTGCGTTTCGATAAAGAAATCTTCGCCCTGACGGTTGATCCGCACCAGCCCGTCCGGGGTGCGCATGATCCCTTTAACACGATCGACCGGAGCCAGTCTGGCCCATTCGAGTATGCCGATGGTGTCGAATACGGTATCCGCATCGAAAATCCATCCGCAGGCCTGATAGCCCTGGCCGCTGTTAAGGTTACGACGCCAGCGCTGGTGTTCCGGCAGACTCAGGGCAGCCAGACCCTGTTTTTGCGGATGGCTGTGGGCATGTTCCGCGCTTGCCGGGAGCGCCGCCAGGTTCAGGCGAGGCAGGTCAAGCAGGGCGTTATCAATTTTCCCCTGGGTGGTCTGCACCCGCTGACGGTTGCCACCAAAATGCTGCCACCATGTCTCCAGCGCGGACTGGCTTTCCGCCGTTGCGCGATCCTCTTTATTGGCGACGATAATATCTGCCGAGGCGAGCTGGTCGCGAAAGTTCTCGTTGGTCACGGCTTTTTCATCCAGCAGCTGACGGGGGTCCAGCAGGCACAGCGTGGCACGCAGATCGATCCACGGCTCGTAGACCGGCGCGGTCAGTAAATCGAGAATTTGCTTCGGATGACCCAGCCCGGTCGGTTCAATCAGCAGACGGTCTGGTTTGCCCTGACGCAGCAGCGTATTCAGCCCGACCTGCATCGGCAGACCATTTACGCAGCACATGCAGCCACCGGGGATCTCTTTGATCATCGCGCCGCTGTCTGCCAGTAATGCGCCATCAATACCCACTTCGCCAAATTCATTGACCAGTACGGCCCATTTTTCTGCCGGATCCTTATTGGCCAGCAGGTGGAGAATTGAAGTGGTTTTACCGCTGCCGAGAAAACCGGTAATGAGGTTGGTTTTGGTCACGTGCGCTCCAGTCGATAATTGTGATGCTATAACAATTATCCATCATCCTGGCGAAAAACGGGCGCAATGAGAAGGGGGAGGGCGAACGGAGGCAATCGCCGTTCGCCTTAAGCGCAATAATCGCTAAATATTTAACGTTTCGATAACAGCCTGACGCGCGCCATGGCGGGCGATGCGCTGATAGGCCTGGCTGATGGCCTCCACGAATAGGCTATTTTGTGCGAGATCGTGACCAAAGATTTCACTCAGCCCCAGCAAGGCGTTGACGCGCTCAGCGTCGCTGCTGGCTACAACAAGGGTGCGGATTTTATCGCTCAGCGGATCGCGCACATCAATCGCGTCGCCACGCTCGTCGGTACCGCTGACGTAGCGGATCCAGCCTGCAACGCCCAGGGCCAGCAGCGACCACGCGGTTTTACGTTCAAGATGGATGCGGATCCCATCCAGCATGCGTTGCGGCAATTTCTGGCTTCCGTCCATCGCAATTTGCCAGGTCCGGTGCTGCAGTGCCGGATTGGCAAAGCGTTCAAGCAGGCTGTCGGCATAAGCCGTGAGGTCGACATCCTTAATACGCAGCGTAGGAGCCTGCTCATTCAGCATTAACCGACGTGCGGCTTCGCGAAACGCGGTGTCTTCCATACATTCGTTAATGTGCGCATACCCGGCGAGGTAGCCCAGATACGCGAGGAAAGAGTGGCTGCCGTTGAGCATGCGCAATTTCATCTGTTCCCACGGCAGCACGTCCTGCACCATTTGTACGCCAGCCACTTCCCATGCCGGGCGTCCGGCAACAAAGTTATCTTCCACTACCCACTGAATAAACGGTTCGCAGCTGATAGCACAAGGATCTTCTACTCCAAGCTCCTGCGTGATTTCTGCCAGCGACGCCTCGGTCGCGGCGGGGACAATTCGATCGACCATGGTCCCCGGAAAGCTCACATGTGAATCAATCCACTCTGCCAGCGCCGGGTCGCGTTTCTGGGCCATCCCCAGTACCGCGTTTTTCACCACATGGCCGTTATCAGGGATGTTGTCGCAGGAGAGGACGGTAAAAGCGGACAAACCGCGTTCACGGCGGCGGTGAAGCGCCTCGACCAGGATCCCGGGCGCGGAGTGCGGTTCAGACGGGTTCTCCAGATCGTGAACGATCCGGGAGTTGTGCAAATCCAGATTACCGGTGGCGGGATCGATGCAATAACCTTTCTCTGTGATGGTGAGCGACACAATGGCGACCTGAGGTTCACAAAATTTCTCAATGATGGCGGGCAGAGAATCCAGTTTTGCGTTCAGACATTCATGGACGGCACCGACGATAATCGGCTGGTTTCCCTCCGCCCCTTTTTCCAGCACGGTGAAGAGATGATCCTGTGCGCGCAACTGGCTCATCAGCACGTCGCCGCTGAAGAGGCTAATCTCACAAATACCCCAGTCGCCGCCTTTCTCATTCAGCACCCGGTTTGTTAACAAGGCCTGATGCGCGCGGTGAAATGCGCCAAAGCCAAAATGGACGATGCGAGAGCGTAACTGCTTACGATCGTAGCGAGGGAGCTGGACATGGGCAGGAAGCGAGGTGGAGGCAATTGTCTTCATGAAATACACACCTGATTAACCATTAATTAACAACGCCAGTGTAAAGTTATATGACAGCAAATTAAATTGGTGAGCCGTAAATATCCGTGAAGTGTGAGTTTGATCAATCAATGTGTGGCGGTGTGTTGACCCTTTACGGTAAACATGTATGGTAGTCGTCATCGTAGTCATCCATATTGGTATAACAACTTTAGAGGTGAGGCAATGGAACAGACCTGGCGTTGGTACGGGCCGAACGATCCGGTTTCTCTTGATGATGTGCGTCAGGCTGGCGCAACGGGTGTCGTGACGGCGCTGCATCACATTCCTAATGGTCAGGTATGGCCGATTGAAGAAATCAAAAAGCGTCAGGCGCTGCTGGCGGAAAAAGGCCTGACCTGGTCTGTGGTGGAAAGCATCCCGGTTCACGAAGATATCAAAACCCATTCAGGTGATTATCAGACCTGGATTGCCAACTACCAGCAGAGCATTCGTCACCTGGCGGCCTGCGGTATCGATACTGTTTGCTATAACTTCATGCCCATTCTTGACTGGACGCGCACCGATCTTGAGTACACGTTGCCGGACGGTTCAAAAGCATTACGTTTCGATCAGATTGCCTTTGCCGCATTTGAGCTGCACATCCTGAAACGCCCTGGTGCAGAAGCCGATTACACGGCTGAAGAGCAGCAGCAGGCGCTCGCGTGGTTTAACGCAGCCAGTGACGCCGAGATTGAAAAGCTGACCCGCAATATTATTGCTGGCCTGCCGGGCGCTGAAGAGGGCTATACGCTGGATCAGTTCCGCGCGCGACTGGCGGAATATGGGAATATCGATAAAAACCAGCTGCGTGAAAACATGGCGTTTTTCCTGCGCGCTATCGTACCGGTAGCGGAAGAAGCGGGCGTGCGCCTGGCCGTGCACCCGGACGATCCTCCGCGTCCTATTCTCGGTTTACCGCGTATCGTGTCCACGATTGAAGATATGCAGTGGCTGAAAGAGACCGTGGACAGTATCTATAACGGATTCACCATGTGTACCGGCTCTTACGGCGTGCGTGCGGATAACGATCTGGTGCAGATGATTGAAACCTTCGGCGATCGTATTCACTTCACGCATCTGCGTGCGACCTGTCGTGAGGATAATCCAAAAACCTTCCATGAAGCAGCGCACCTGGGCGGCGATGTGAATATGGTCGCGGTAGTGGATGCGATTCTGGCGGAAGAGGTACGTCGTAAGCACGCGGGTGACGTTCGTCCTATCCCGTTCCGTCCCGATCATGGTCACCAGATGCTGGACGATCTGCGTAAGAAAACGAACCCAGGTTATTCGGCGATTGGTCGTCTGAAAGGCATGGCGGAAGTGCGGGGCGTTGAGCTGGCGCTGAAGATGACGAAATACCCGGAACTGCTGTAACGTCTGTTGCCCGGTGGCGTTGTGCCACCGGGCGAATATCGCATTAGTCTGCGCGACCCATATAGCGTTTTTCTTCAATATGGATGCGGATTTTCTCGCCCGCGGAGAGGTATTCTGGCACCTGCACCACCAGACCGGTCGTCAGGGTTGCTGGTTTGTTGCGGGCACTTGCGGATGCACCTTTGATGCCCGGAGCCGTTTCCACGATTTCCAGATCCACGGTCTGCGGCAGTTCCAGCGCCAGCAGCACGCCATCCCAGGTCAGAACCTGCATGTCAGGCATCCCGCCTTCAGGAATAAAGAGGAGTTCTTCTTCAATCTGATCTTTGGTGAAGATATACGGGGTGTAATCTTCTTTATCCATGAACACGTATTCGTTGCCATCAATGTAGGAAAAATCAACATAGCGGCGGGTCAGGGTCACGGTATCAACGATATCGTCACCTTTAAAACGTTCTTCCACTTTCAGACCGGTACGCACATCGGCGAAACGCATTTTGTACAGCGTTGCTGCACCACGGGCGCTCGGGGCCTGAATATCGATATCTTTCACAATCAGCAGCTTGCCGTTGTAATTCAGTACCATACCTTTCTTAATTTCGTTCGCTCTTGGCATTGCAGTAATCCTGTTTACGGGTGGTAAAAAATATCGCGCCAAATTACTCGTGCTCGGCCTTTCAGGCAAGCGGAATTCGTGGCTTTTGCTATCAATACACAAAAGGTGTTACTGTGCGCGCAATGCCCGACTGCGCGGGCGTTCTTCAGCGAAAGAGAGCCTGTATGGATTGTCGTCCCGATTGTGGCGCGTGTTGTACCGCACCGTCCATTTCAAGCCCCATTCCTGGCATGCCGGACGGCAAACCTGCCAATACCCGCTGTGTGCAGCTTGCTGAAAATAACCTGTGCATGATCTTTGGTTCCCCGCTGCGCCCGAAAGTCTGTTCCGGCCTTCAGCCGTCCGCGGAGATGTGCGGCAGCACGCGCACGCAGGCGATCACCTACCTTCTTGAGCTGGAAGCGCTCACCGCCCCTTAAACGTCCTTAATTCGCACCAGACACGCTATTGTCAGCGTACACATCACCAGCGCAATCCAGAATACCGTGTGATAGCTCCAGATCTCGGCCACGATGCCGGCCATTGAACCTGCAATAATCCAGCCCACGCGAGTGGTATTGGTATAAAGGGTGGTAGCGGAACCTGCCTGGCCTGGCATCAGGTCCTGGAAATAGAGCATGCCAATCCCGGCGAGTATGCCGATATAAATGGCGTTGAGAAGCTGCAATGCCAGTAAGAGCCCCGGCGTGTGCACCGTCAGCATACCGATATAGAACAGCAGTCCTGCGACAGCCGCAATGCGCATTAAAAAACGCTTTCCGAAACGCTTCGCGTAATAGCCCGCGATCAGCATGGTCGGGATCTCAAGCCCGGCCGCGGTTCCCATCATAATGCCCGCCAGCTTCTCTGGGAGATGCAGCTCATCAATAATAAACAGCGGCATGTTGATAATATAAAGGCTGTTTGTTCCCCACATCAACGTACAGATAACAAACAGGAGCAGCGCATCACGACGGTTACGGCGCGGGGCTTCCAGTACGCCTGAAGCCACTTTGGGCTCTTTGCGCATCGACGGCAGGAAGAACCACACCATGGTGCCGCACACCACAAACGCGACAGCCGCACTCAGGTACATCACCGTAAAGCCAAACCCCATCGCCAGGGCATACGCCAGCGGCGGGCCAATGACCCATGCCAGCGACACCTGGGCACGCAGAATAGAGCTGAACATCACCGCTTCACGACCGGTATGGTCGGCGTGCTCGCGGGCGAGGGCGAACATCTGCGGGTTCGCCGTGGAACCGAAGCTGCTCAGGAACACCCCCACGAACAGCAGGATGAAATAGTTGCGGTTAAAAGCAAACAACACGCAGGCAAACACCCCGAGAAGGCAGCAAAAGACGATCAGACTTTTACGATCGCCTTTTCTGTCGGAACGCCCCGCCAGAAACTGACTCACCAGAATGCCGATGATGGCACTGCCGGTAAAAAAGAAGCCAACCATTGCCGGACGGGCGTGGACTTCATTGGTCAGAAACAGGCTCAGCGTGGGCGTCTGTAACGCCCCGGCAATGCCGGTAAGGAAGGCAACAATCAAAAACGCCGTGGACGTCAAATCAAAGGGTTTTGGCGAGGCGGCGGCAGGGGTGTTATGCATACTTTCAATATCAGCAAGTCATAAAGAGACGCGGAGTGTACGACGCTTGTCAGAAAATAAACAGGTACTGCGGTCAATTTCGCCACGAAAAATCAAAATGCCATTTCAATTAACAGTCGCGGGCTGAACTTAGCTGAAACTGACTTGCTGAACGTCAGCAAGATTCAGCTGAGCGAAGAAGAAATGTGCTGTATCTCTAAATTCTGCATCGCCATTTGTAACTTTTCTTGCAAGGTTAAGCAGAAAGCGCAAGACTTTTTGAAACGTTTCAGCGCTATCTTGTTTTAACAAACGGAGCAGGCTAGCGCATTTTTTCTCATTTAAGCTGAAACGATTCAAGTTCAGCAGGAGAGGAGAACCATGTTCCAGTTATCTGTTCAGGATATCCACCCGGGCGCTCAGGCCGGGAACAAAGAAGAGGCCATTCGCCAGGTTGCCGCTGCCCTTGTGCAGGCGGGTAATGTCGCGGACGGCTACGTTAACGGCATGCTGGCGCGCGAGCAGCAGACCTCCACTTTCCTCGGCAATGGCATCGCCATTCCGCACGGTACAACGGACACCCGCGATCAGGTGCTGAAAACCGGCGTTCAGGTTTATCAGTTCCCTCAGGGTGTGGTGTGGGGCGACGGTCAGGTTGCTTACGTGGCAATCGGTATCGCTGCCAGCAGTGACGAGCACCTGGGCCTGCTGCGTCAGCTGACGCATGTGCTGAGCGATGATTCGGTGGCTGAACAGCTGAAGTCCGCGACGACGGCGGAAGAGCTGCGTGCGTTGCTGATGGGCGAAAAACAGAGTGAAGCGCTGAAACTGGATAATGAAACATTGACCCTGGATGTTGTGGCGAGCGATCTGGTCACGCTGCAGGCGCTGAACGCAGGCCGTCTGAAAGAAGCCGGTGCGGTAGACGCGTCCTTTATCACGCGCGTTATCAATGAGAAGCCGCTGAACCTGGGACAAGGTATCTGGCTGAACGACAGTGCTGAAGGCAACCTGCGTAGCGCTATCGCGGTGAGCCGCGCGGCCAACGCGTTTGACGTTGAGGGCGCGCACGCTGCGATGCTGGTCACCGTCGCGATGACCGATGAACAGCCGGTTTCCGCGCTAAAACGTCTTGGCGATCTGCTGCTGAATGACAAGGCTGAAAAACTGCTGAACGCTGACGCAAGCACGCTGCTGGCGCTGCTGACCAGCGATGATGTGCTGACTGATGACGTGCTGACCGCTGAGTTTGTAGTGCGTAACGAGCACGGCCTGCATGCCCGTCCTGGCACCATGCTGGTGAATACCATTAAACAATTCGAAAGTGAGATTACCGTGACTAACCTTGATGGCACGGGCAAACCGGCCAACGGCCGTAGCCTGATGAAAGTTGTCGCGCTGGGCGTGAAGAAAGGTCACCGTCTGCGCTTTACCGCACAGGGTGCTGATGCTGAACAGGCGCTGAAAGCGATTGGCGACGCCATCGCGGCAGGTCTGGGGGAGGGCGCATAATGAGCAGACGTGTTGCGACTATTACGCTGAACCCGGCATACGACCTGGTGGGGTTTTGCCCGGAGATTGAGCGCGGCGAAGTAAACCTCGTGCGTACCACTGGCCTGCATGCTGCAGGTAAAGGGATTAACGTCGCGAAAGTGCTCAAGGATCTCGGTATCGATGTCACCGTGGGCGGATTCCTCGGTAAAGATAACCAGGATGGTTTCCAGCAGCTGTTCAGCGAACTGGGGATTGCTAATCGTTTTCAGGTTGTTCAGGGCCGTACCCGTATCAACGTCAAGCTGACGGAGAAAGACGGCGAAGTGACCGATCTGAACTTCTCAGGCTTCGAGGTGACTCCGTCAGACTGGGAGCGCTTCGTGAACGACTCTCTGACCTGGCTTGGTCAGTTCGACATGGTCTGCGTCAGCGGCAGCCTGCCGTCCGGCGTGAGCCCGGAAGCGTTCACCGACTGGATGACGCGTCTGCGAAGCCAGTGCCCATGCATTATTTTTGACAGCAGCCGTGACGCGCTGGTCGCCGGCCTGAAAGCCTCGCCGTGGCTGGTGAAGCCGAATCGCCGCGAACTGGAGATCTGGGCTGGTCGTAAGCTGCCAGAATTAAAAGATGTGATTGACGCTGCCCATGCGCTGCGCGAGCAGGGTATCGCTCACGTGGTTATCTCTCTTGGTGCAGAAGGGGCGCTGTGGGTTAACGCTTCTGGCGAATGGATCGCCAAACCGCCATCGGTTGACGTTGTCAGCACCGTTGGCGCAGGGGATTCAATGGTTGGCGGTCTGATTTATGGCCTGCTGATGCGTGAATCCAGTGAACATACTTTACGTCTTGCCACCGCCGTTGCTGCCCTGGCCGTTAGCCAGAGCAATGTCGGTATTACCGATCGTACCCAGTTAGCCGCGATGATGGCGCGCGTTGACTTAAAACCTTTTAACTAACAGCAGGAGAGGAATAATGAAAACGCTGCTGATCATTGACTCCGGTCTCGGACAGGCTCGCGCCTATATGGCGAAGACCTTGCTGGGAGCGGCGGCGAACAAAGCACATCTCGAGATGACGGATAACCCGGGCGACGCCGAAATGGTGATTGTTCTGGGTGATAAAATTCCCGCTGACAGTGCGCTGAATGGCAAAAAAGTGTGGCTGGGCGACATCAATCGCGCGGTGGCACACCCGGAACTGTTCCTGAGCGAAGCGAAAGGTCATGCGTCTGTTTACAGCGCACCGGTCGCGGCGCCGGTTGCCGCGACCGGACCAAAACGTATCGTGGCGATCACGGCCTGCCCGACGGGCGTGGCTCATACCTTTATGGCGGCTGAAGCCATTGAAACCGAAGCGAAAAAACGCGGCTGGTGGGTAAAAGTTGAAACACGTGGATCCGTTGGTGCGGGCAACGCAATCACCCCTGAAGAGGTGGCTGAAGCCGATCTGGTGATGGTTGCGGCTGACATCGAAGTGGACCTGGCGAAATTTGCCGGTAAGCCGATGTACCGCACGTCAACGGGCCTGGCGCTGAAAAAGACCGCTCAGGAGTTTGATAAAGCGCTGGTGGAAGCGAAGCCGTATCAGGCAACGGGGTCCACGCAAACTGCGACGGAAGGTAAGAAAGAGTCAGCTGGCGCCTATCGCCATCTACTGACCGGTGTGTCTTATATGCTGCCGATGGTGGTGGCGGGCGGTCTGTGTATTGCCCTCTCGTTCGCGTTTGGTATTACCGCGTTTAAAGAAGAAGGCACGCTGGCTGCTGCCCTGATGCAGATTGGTGGTGGTTCCGCGTTTGCCCTGATGGTGCCGGTGCTGGCAGGCTTTATCGCCTTCTCCATCGCTGACCGTCCGGGCCTGACGCCGGGTCTTATCGGCGGTATGCTGGCGGTGAGCACCGGTTCTGGCTTTATCGGCGGTATCATTGCCGGTTTCCTGGCGGGTTACGTTGCGAAGCTTATCAGCTCGAAGCTGAAACTGCCGCAGAGTATGGAAGCGCTGAAACCGATTCTGATCATCCCGTTGATTTCCAGCCTGGTGGTGGGCCTGGCGATGATTTACCTCATCGGTAAACCTGTAGCGGGTATCCTGGCGGGTCTGACCCACTGGCTGCAAACCATGGGCACCGCGAATGCGGTACTGCTGGGAGCTATTCTCGGTGGCATGATGTGTACCGACATGGGTGGCCCGGTGAACAAAGCAGCATACGCATTCGGTGTTGGCCTGCTGAGTACCCAGACCTACGCGCCAATGGCAGCGATTATGGCGGCCGGTATGGTGCCACCATTGGCTCTTGGCCTGGCAACCATCATTGCACGTCGTAAATTCGACAAAGCGCAGCAGGAAGGGGGGAAAGCCGCCCTGGTACTTGGCCTGTGCTTTATCACCGAAGGGGCAATTCCGTTCGCGGCGCGTGACCCAATGCGCGTGCTGCCATGCTGTATCGTGGGGGGCGCGGTAACCGGTGCTATCTCCATGGCGGTTGGCGCGAAACTGATGGCACCACATGGCGGTCTGTTCGTGCTGCTGATCCCAGGTGCAATCACGCCAGTGCTGGGTTATCTGCTGGCGATTGTGGCCGGTACGCTGGTGGCAGGTCTCTCTTACGCGGTGCTGAAACGTCCGGAAGCGGAAGGGGTCGCGAAAGCGGCGTAAGCGGTAAAACAATAAAAAAGCCGGGTGCTTATGCGACCCGGCTTTTTTTATGCCGCCTGTTCAGCGGTTTGCTGTGCCTTCAGCCAGGCAATCTCTTCTGCCCAGATGTCCGGATTAATGGTTTCCAGCACCATCGGGATACCGTCGAAACGGGCATCCTGCATAATAAAGCGAAACGCATCGTGGCCGATATTGCCTTCACCGAGGCTGTGATGGCGGTCCACGCGGCTGCCAAACGCGCTTTTCGCATCGTTCAAATGCATTCCGCGCAGATACTTGAAGCCCACAATGCGTTCAAACTCATCGAAGGTCTTTTTCGTCTCATCAAGCGTTCGCAGATCGTAACCCGCGGCAAAGGCATGGCAGGTATCAATACATACGCCCACGCGGGATTTATCCTCCACGCCGTCAATAATGGCCGCCAGATGTTCGAACTTAAAGCCGAGGTTACTGCCCTGGCCGGCGGTGTTCTCGATGACCGCCGTCACGCCCTGGGTTTTATCCAGCGTGATGTTGATGGATTCGGCAATGCGCGCCAGACAGGCATCTTCGTCAATCTGCATCAGATGACTTCCCGGATGGAAGTTCAACAGCGTCAGCCCAAGCTGCTCGCAGCGCTGCACTTCATCAAGAAAAGCCTCGCGGGATTTCTCCAGCGCCTCCTGCACGGGATGGCCGAGGTTAATGAGATAGCTGTCGTGGGGAAGGATTTGACCCGGCCCGTAGTGGTATTTCTCACAGGCGGCTTTGAAATCATCAATCACTTCAGAGGTGAGCGGGGCGGCGCGCCACTGGCGCTGGTTCTTGGTGAACAGGGCGAAAGCGGTCGCCTCAATTTCGGCGGCGCGAATGGCGGCATTCGCAAGGCCACCTGCAGCGCTGACGTGCGCTCCAACATATTTCATAAAGGGACTCCTGTTAACCCGAAATACGTATGATAGCGGGTTAACAGGAGAAGGATGAAGTGGTTTATACCATCAGGTTATGTACCGCGAGGTTAATCGCACCGCCGCCAACGATCAGCCAGATGAAGAGTACCAGCGCCATCAGCAGCGGTTTTGCACCTGCTTTTTTCAGCGCGCTAACGTGTGTTGTGACCCCGAGCGCCGCCATCGCCATCGCCAGCAGGACGGTATCCAGCGTGACCAGCATATCCACCACGGCTTTCGGCAGCAGGTGGAAGGAGTTAAATACCGCCACCACGATGAAAAGAATCGCAAACCACGGAATGGTGATTTTACTCTTCTGGCTGCTGCCTGCCGGCGCGAGTTGTTTTACGCGAGCGGCCAGGATAATCAGGAACGGAGCCAGCATCATGACGCGCAGCATTTTGGCAATGACCGCGGCATTTTCCGCATCCGGATTAATGGCGTGACCCGCCGCCACCACCTGAGCCACTTCATGCATGGTTGAACCAATATAAATGCCGTAGGTCTCCGGGCTAAACCAGTGCGCAACCAGCGGGTACATGGCCGGGTAGAGGAAAATCGCCAGCGTACCGAAAATAACCACGGTCGCGACGGCAACCGTCACTTTGCTGGATTCTGCCTTAACGACAGGTTCGGTTGCCAGTACCGCGGCGGCCCCGCAGATGCTGCTGCCGGCACCAATCAGCCAGCTGGTTTGTTTATCCAGCCCAAACACTTTCTGGCCGATAAAGCAGGCCAGTAAAAAGGTGCTGGTCAGGGTCAGGACGTCTATAGCGATCCCGCTGACGCCGACATCCGCAATCTGTGAAAAGGTCAGGCGGAAGCCGTAAAGGATAATCCCGAGGCGCAGCAGATGCTGTTTGGCGAAAATAACCCCGCCATCACAGGACTTCCAGATATGGGGGTAAACGGTATTTCCCACCACCATGCCGAGCAATATTGCCAGCGTTAAGGCACTAAAACCTGCCCCGGCGACGGCCGGAATGCTGCCGCCCCATAACGCTACGCCAGTTACCACCGCGCTGAGCGCAAGACCCGGCACGAAGTGCCACAATGTACGTTGATGCTGTAAGGTGTGTTCTGACATAACCTTCTCCTTTATCTGGCTAAAAGGTTACGGCGTTGTGGCTTAAAAATAAAATTGATTATATACTTATAATCAATCTATATAAGTGGTAAGTGACCATGCACATTACGTTGCGTCAGCTGGAAGTTTTTGCCGAAGTGCTGAAAAGCGGGTCGACGACGCAGGCCTCGCAAATGCTGGCGTTGTCCCAGTCCGCGGTCAGCGCGGCCCTGACCGATCTGGAAGGGCAACTGGGGGTTCAGCTTTTCGACAGAGTGGGGAAACGGCTGGTCGTCAATGAACATGGCCGCCTGCTGTACCCGCGCGCGCTGGCATTGCTGGAGCAGGCGACAGAAATCGAACAATTGTTCCGCGAAGAGAACGGGGCCATCCGCGTTTACGCCAGCAGTACGATCGGCAATTACATTCTGCCGGAAGTGATTGCCCGCTATCGCCGGGATTTCCCGACCCTGCCGCTGGAGATGAGCGTTGGCAATAGCCAGGATGTCATCAATGCGGTGATCGATTTCCGCGTGGACATCGGTTTGATTGAAGGGCCGTGTCACAACGTCGATATCATTGCTGAACCCTGGCTGGAAGATGAGCTGGTGGTGTTCGCCTCGCCAGCCTCTTCTTTATTACAGGGTGAAGTGACGCTGGAACGGCTGGCTCAGGCGCAGTGGATCCTCCGGGAACAGGGCTCCGGTACCCGTGAAATTGTCGATTACCTGCTGCTCTCCCACCTGCCGCATTTCCGGCTGAGTATGGAGCTGGGCAACTCGGAAGCCATCAAACACGCGGTCCGTCATGGGCTGGGCATCAGCTGTCTCTCCCGGCGGGTGATTGCTGAACAGCTTGAGGCCGGTACGCTGGTCGAAATACCGCTCCCGTTGCCTAAACTGGTGCGCACGCTGTGGTGCATTCATCATCGTCAGAAACACCTTTCCAGCTCGCTGCAGCGTTTTCTGCGCTATTGCGACATGTAAACCCGCAATGCGGCTCCTCTCTCCGTTGGGAGAGGGGAGATGCAGATGCGTGCTTTACTTATAATCCTGGCCGAGTCATGAAGCTCTCTTATAACTGAGCATTTCTGCCGGAAGGAACGCCTATCGTCTGCTACAATCGCGCCTCATTTGTTGAAGGGACAGCATTTTCACATGGTTTCAGAAATTAAAACCACAGAAGCGCCCGCGCTACGTCGCGAACTTAAGGCGCGTCACCTGACGATGATCGCTATCGGCGGTTCAATCGGTACAGGTCTTTTTGTTGCCTCTGGCGCAACAATTTCGGCAGCCGGCCCGGGTGGGGCACTTTTCTCTTATATCCTGATTGGCCTGATGGTGTACTTCCTGATGACCAGTCTGGGCGAACTGGCGGCGTACATGCCGGTATCCGGTTCGTTTTCGACTTACGGTCAAAAATACGTTGAAGAAGGCTTCGGCTTTGCGCTGGGCTGGAACTACTGGTACAACTGGGCCGTTACTATCGCCGTTGACCTGGTCGCCGCACAATTGGTGATGAACTGGTGGTTCCCGGACACGCCAGGCTGGATCTGGAGTGCGCTGTTCCTGGCGGTGATCTTCCTGCTCAACTACATCTCCGTGCGTGGTTTTGGCGAAGCGGAATACTGGTTCTCTTTGATCAAAGTGGCAACCGTCATCATCTTTATCGTCGTCGGTGTGGCGATGATCGTTGGTATTTTCAAAGGCGCTCAACCTGCAGGATGGAGTAACTGGAGCATTGGCGATGCGCCATTTGCGGGTGGATTCTCGGCCATGATTGGCGTGGCGATGATTGTCGGCTTCTCCTTCCAGGGAACCGAGCTGATCGGGATTGCTGCCGGTGAATCCGAGAACCCGGAGAAGAACATTCCACGCGCGGTGCGTCAGGTATTCTGGCGTATCCTGCTGTTCTATGTGTTTGCGATTTTGATTATCAGCCTGATCATTCCTTACACCGATCCAAGCCTGCTGCGCAATGATGTGAAAGACATCAGCGTTAGCCCGTTCACGCTGGTCTTCCAGCATGCCGGTCTGCTCTCCGCCGCGGCGGTGATGAACGCCGTTATCCTGACCGCCGTGCTCTCAGCGGGTAACTCCGGCATGTATGCGTCTACCCGTATGCTCTACACCCTGGCATGCGACGGCAAAGCGCCACGCATCTTTTCTAAGCTGTCCCGTGGCGGCGTACCGCGTAACGCCTTGTATGCCACAACGGTAATTGCCGGTCTGTGCTTCCTGACCTCCATGTTTGGTAACCAGACGGTGTATCTGTGGCTGCTCAATACGTCCGGTATGACGGGCTTTATTGCCTGGCTCGGGATTGCTATCAGCCACTATCGCTTCCGTCGCGGTTACGTTATGCAAGGTCATGACATCAATGACCTGCCGTATCGCTCAGGGTTCTTCCCTCTGGGGCCTATTTTCGCCTTCATTCTGTGCCTGATTATTACGCTGGGACAGAACTATGAAGCGTTCCTTGCGGACCGTATCGACTGGGGTGGTGTAACGGCGACCTACATCGGTATTCCGCTGTTCCTGATAATCTGGTTTGGTTACAAACTGACGAAGGGGACGCGCTTTGTTCGCTACAGTGAAATGGAATTTCCGGGACGCGTAAAACAATAACCGCACTTCCTCTCTTTTAGCCCGCTCGGTTGAGCGGGCTTTTTTATTGGCGATCAGAAGCTGTAGGTCATGCCGACAGTGTAACGGCGGCCATCAAGTACGGTATCGTAAGTCTCGTAATCAATCTGTTTATCCAGCACGTTATACACGCCTGCGGTTACCAGCAGGTTCTTGTTGGCGTTATAACGCAGACCCACATCAACCTGCGTGTAAGACGGTGTGCCCTGTGACATTGAGGTCCGGCTGAGATACTCAGAAGATTTGCCGCGGAAGTTCAGACGGCTCCAGAAGCCCACATCCTGCGTGGCCTGCCAGTCCAGCGTGGTGTTGAACATATGCTTAGGCATTTTATTCAGAGGCTTACCAGAGAACTGACCGCTCTTCTGCTCGGATTCGGTATAGGTGTAGTTAGCCGTCCAGTTAACATCCTGGGTGATTTTCCAGCCGAAAGTGGATTCCACACCGCGCATGTTGGCTTTATCGACGTTGACCCGGTCGCTGACAAAATCGTAGGCATGACCGCCAATCGTACAGGCAGGGTCGGCACTGCTGTTACAGCGACGTACTTCAGTGATTTTGTTTTTGAAGTCGGTATTGAACAGCGTAACGCCGGCGTTAAGACTGTCATTGTTATCCCAGAGCAGGGCGATCTCTTCGCTCAGGCTCTTCTCCGGCTTGAGGTCCGGGTTACCCACGATCATGCCATCCAGCCGACCGCCGCCCGTTGCCTGACCCCAGCTGGCGGAGGACTGACGCAGATCCGGTGCACGGTAGCCGGCAGAAACGCCCCCTTTTAACGTCCACTGTTCTGCAAGGTGCCACACCCCATAACCGCGAGGCGTCCAGTTGGTGCCATAGTTCTGGTCTTTATCCATACGCAGACCACCGGTCGCCGTGAAGCTATCGGTCATCGCCCACTCATCTTCAGCAAACAGCGCCCAGCTCCAGCGCGTCAGTTTGTTGAGCCCGTCCGCCGCCTCAAGCTGGTTACCGTTGTCACGCAGCTTCTCATAGCGATACTGACCACCGAGGGTCAGGGTATGGTCGCCGAGGAAGATCTGGTTCTGGTTGTTGAAAGTGGTGTTATACGAACGCATTTCGCGAACCGGGTTATTGGTCTCTTCCTGCTGGATGTAGCTGGTGGTGTTGAAGTCGCTGTAGTAACCGCTGTGGGTAAGGGAATAGGTCGTATGTTCGTAGCGGGTTTCGCTTTTGCTGTTTGGCGTGCAGGTTGTCCCGCGGCAGGTTTCAGTCGCTTTCGACTTGCCCGGCGTGCTGTTTCGGTCCTGAAGTTCGCGGGCAAAATCGAGGTCAAAATCGTTCTGCTCGTCCGGGGTAAAATTCAGCGTGATCCCGCCGTTACGCATTTTCTGCTCATTGAAACCGTTCAGGATCTGATCTTCCGCGCGACGTGAGAGCAGGCCTGTCACTTTTGCACCGAGCAGTCCGTCAATTAACGGGCCGGAAGCGTAGGCGTTGGTCTGGAAGATATCCCCGGAATCATGGTTCTCCTGGAACGTGGCATCGCCGTGTAAAGATCCGGTCCAGGCTTTGGTATTCGAGACTTTTTTGGTAATGATGTTGATTACGCCGCCCATTGCATCTGAGCCATAGAGCGATGACATGGGCCCGCGGATCACTTCGATGCGCTCGATAGACTCCAGCGGCGGTAGCCAGCCTTGCTCAATGCCCGAGTTATCGCTGTTCGGACGCGTGCTGCGTGTGCTGACGCGCTTACCATTGACCAGGAACAAGGTGTACTGGGACGCCATGCCGCGAATGCTGATATCGCTGCTGCTTCCGCCGCCCGTCACGACGACGCCCGGGACATCTTTTAGCGCATCGGTCACATCGCGGTAAGCCTTGTCTTCAATCTGCTGCTTTGAAATGACGGAGATAGAGGCCGGGGCATTCTGGATTTTTTGCTCAAAACCCGTGGCGGTCACCACCACGGTATCCGGGTCGGCTGCGTGAGCAAGAGGGGAGAGCATGGCGGCGCTGATGGCAACAGCCAGTAACGTAACGCGTGGTATTGTCATTTGAACATTCCATATCAAAAAGAAAAACACTCCATCGGGTAACCCTGAGAATTGTATGTATTTGTCTTGTAAGAACTCTTTGTGATGGAGAAGAGCCTGGAATTGTACAAAAGAATGTGAAATTGTAAACACAAATGATAATCGAAATCATTTGTGTTTTGGTGTTGGTTAATGAAACTGGCTTTTATTCAAAGGGATAGGGTTTTGAGACCCGGCAGACGGAGCGCCACCGGGCAAGAAGGGAGGAACTTACTTAAACAGATGCGCCGCATGGAAGCGGAGATGATCTTCAATAAATGACGCCATAAAGTAATAGCTGTGGTCATACCCTGGCTGGATACGCAGCGTCAGCGGCCAGTCCTTCTGGCGTGCCGCTTCGGCCAGAACCGCAGGTTGTAGCTGACCGGCGAGGAACTGATCCGCATCGCCCTGATCGATCAGCGTCGGGATGGCGTCCCCCGTGTTGCTGGCCAGCATCAGCGCACAGCTGTCCCACGCCTGCCATTTATCCGTGTCACTGCCCAGATAATGGGTGAAGGCTTTCTGACCCCATGGCACCTGGATGGGGTTCACAATCGGAGCAAATGCCGACACGCTGGTGTATTTTCCCGGATTTTTCAGCGCCATTATCAACGCGCCGTGTCCACCCATGGAGTGTCCGCTAATGGCGCAGCGGTCGCTTACCTCAAATTCGGCCTGAACCAGCGCAGGCAGTTCGTCACGAATGTAATCATACATGCGGTAATGACGTGCCCAGGGCTGCTCTGTCGCGTTCAGGTAGAATCCGGCGCCTTTGCCCAGATCGTACCCGGCATCATCGGCGACATCATCGCCACGCGGGCTGGTGTCAGGCATGACCAGCGCAATCCCCAGTTCAGCCGCAATACGCTGTGCGCCCGCTTTGGTGGTGAAGTTTTCGTCGGTACAGGTTAAACCGGACAGCCAGAACAGCACGGGTGGCTTTACGCCCGTTTCAGTTGGCGGCAAAAAAATGCTGAACGTCATGGCACAGTTCAGTACGCTGGAGTCGTGCCGCCAGCGCTGCTGTCGACCTTCAAAACAACGATGCTCTTCGAGCAGTTCCATGCAGGGCTCCTTAATACGAATTGCTATTCACTCGGCCCATAATACAGAGTTTTCATTTACCTGTGAGTAACTTTCACTTTCGCAGGACGGTAAGATGCGGCATCATAAATTAACTTTTCTTTAACAATTGGAGCGGTCATGGCGCTGCGTATCGCGCTCAGTGGGTTTGTGGTTCTGGTGGTAGCGATGGGGATAGGGCGCTTTGCTTTTACCCCTCAGGTGCCGCTAATGATTGCCGCCGGGCAACTCACGCTCACCAGCGCGGGCCTGGTGGCGGCGATGAACTATCTGGGCTATCTGGTGGGAGCATGGGATGCAATGCGTGCGCACCGCTTCGTTGAAACACGCCTCTGGTTGGGTATTTTTGGTGCGGTTGCGCTGACGCTGCTTTCCGCTGCGGCCGATAACGCTGTGGTACATGGCCTGCTGCGCTTTGTGATTGGCTGCATGAGCGGTTGGTCGATGGTGCTGATTGCCGCCTGGACCAACGAGCGGCTGGGACAACTGGGGAAACCGGGTCTCAGCGCCGCGGTATTTGCCGGGCCGGGTGCAGGTATTGCGCTCAGCGGGCTGCTTGCCGTCTATATCCAGGCTAAGGCGCTTTCCGCCGGCGCAGCATGGCAAATCTACGGCGTGCTGGCACTGGTGCTTATCGCACTGGTGGCCCGGTATCTGCCGCGTGCGGGGCAACTTCACCGGCCGGGCAGCGCACCGGAACCGCTCGTCCTGACGAAGAATTTAAAGCGCCTGGTCTGGAGCTACAGCCTGGCCGGGTTTGGCTATATCCTTCCGGCGACCTTTTTATCGCAAATGGCGGCCGTGCGTTTTCCCGGCAGTCTGTTTGCCCAGTTTGTCTGGCCGATATTCGGTATTGCCGCCGTGGCGGGCATTGCGCTCAGCATCGTTTTACGCCACACCTCAACCTCAAACCGCAGGCTGGCTATCGTATTGTGGTTGCAGGGGGCCGGCGTACTGGCAGCCTGGCTGCTGCCGGGGATCGGCGGGTTACTGACCGGCGGTTTGCTCGTTGGGGGCGGGTTCTTGTGTGCCGTTCAGCTCTCTTTACTTTATGGGCGCGAGCTGGCACCAGACCATACGCGCTACATGGCGGGACTGCTTACTACCGGTTATGCCATCGGTCAGTTGATTGGCCCGGTAACGTCGGCGTTGTCGACGTGGCTCACGCACCGACTGGAGCCTGCGCTGGGGCTGGCGGGCGTCGCGCTGTTCATCGGCGGCGCACTGGTCTGGGATCGTCAGGCCGAAAGGCAACAGCAATTGCAATAATTATCGTCGTGAATACTGGATTATGTGCGCCGCCTCACGCACAATGAGCGCACACTTTTGCCACAACGAGGGCAAAAGACGCCACACCTGCAGGAGAAAAGAATGCCATCACTCAGTAAAGAAGCAGCCCTGGTTCACGAAGCTCTGGTTGCGCGTGGTCTTGAAACGCCACTGCGTCCACCCGTTCAGGAACTGGACAATGAAACCCGTAAGCATCTGATTGCTGGGCATATGACCGAGATCATGCAACTGCTGAATCTCGATCTGAGCGACGACAGTCTGATGGAGACGCCGCACCGTATCGCAAAAATGTACGTTGACGAAATTTTCTCCGGCCTGGATTACGCCAATTTCCCGAAAATCACCGTCATTGAAAACAAGATGAAGGTCGATGAGATGGTAACGGTACGTGATATCACGTTAACCAGTACCTGCGAACACCACTTCGTGACCATCGACGGTAAAGCGACCGTGGCTTATATTCCTAAAGATACGGTGATTGGTCTGTCGAAGATCAACCGCATCGTGCAGTTCTTTGCTCAGCGTCCACAGGTGCAGGAGCGTCTGACGCAGCAGATCCTGACCGCGCTGCAAACGCTGCTGGGCACCAATAACGTGGCAGTATCTATCGACGCCGTTCACTACTGTGTGAAAGCGCGCGGCGTGCGTGATGCCACCAGTGCGACCACCACGACGTCGCTGGGCGGTCTGTTTAAATCCAGCCAGAACACCCGCCAGGAGTTTCTGCGCGCCGTGCGTCACCACAACTAATCTGACAGGGCAGGCTACATGGAGCGAAACGTCACGCTCGATTTTGTTCGAGGCGTCGCCATTCTCGGTATCCTGCTGCTTAACATCAGCGCCTTCGGCTTGCCGAAGGCGGCGTATCTCAATCCTGCGTGGTATGGCGACATCACCCGCAGCGATGCCTGGACGTGGGCCATCCTCGATCTCTTTGCCCAGGTCAAATTCCTCACCCTGTTTGCCCTGCTGTTTGGCGCAGGCCTGCAGCTACTGCTCAGGCGCGGCACGCGCTGGATCCAGTCGCGTCTGACATTGCTGGTGATCCTCGGCTTTATCCACGGGCTGTTCTTCTGGGATGGCGACATTCTTCTCGCCTATGGCTTAGTCGGGCTGATTTGCTGGCGGCTCATTCGCGATGCGCACAGCGTAAAAAGCCTGTTTAACACGGGCGTGATGCTTTACGTCATGGGCCTTGGCGTGCTGTTACTGCTGGGGATGATCTCCGGTGATGCGGCAAACCGTTCATGGATCCCCGATGCCGCCAATCTTCAGTACGAGCAGTACTGGAAGCTGAAAGGAGGCACGGAAGCGATAAGCAACCGTGCGGATATGCTTGGCGATAACCTGCTGGCGCTGGGGGCGCAGTATGGCTGGCAGCTGGCAGGGATGATGCTGATGGGGGCATCACTGATGCGCACCGGCTGGCTGAAAGGGGAGTTTTCCCTTCGCCACTATCGCCTGACGGGAGCTGGGTTAATTCTTCTCGGCGTGCTGATTAATCTGCCGGCAGTAATCATGCAGTGGCATCTGCACTGGAACTACCGCTGGTGTGCGTTTCTGCTTCAGGTCCCGCGCGAGCTGAGCGCGCCCTTCCAGACGATTGGCTATGCGGCACTCATTTACGGCTTCTGGCCACAAATGTGTCGCGCATGGATTGTCAGTGCCGTTGCCTGCGTAGGCCGTATGGCCCTCAGCAATTACATTCTGCAGACGCTGATATGCACCACGCTTTTCTATCGGTTTGGCCTGTTTATGAAATTCGACCGGCTTTCGCTGCTGGCGTTTGTTATCCCGGTCTGGATGGTTAACCTGGCGTTTTCTGTTCTCTGGCTACGTTATTTCCGCCAGGGGCCGCTGGAGTGGGTGTGGCGTCAGTTAACCGCACATGCTTCAGGGGTATCATTGAGAAATACATCCAGATAACGATCTGGATCACAATCATTAACAAAACGGATGTAAACGTTTTCATCTGTGTGAGCTTCTTCACGTAGTCCCCTTTCTCTCGCTGCCAAAATAGCCACCTTGCTAAACACAGGGGGTGTCTGTGAGTTGCTGCAATCCTTTGAAGGATGGTGAATATGATCACCATTCGTGACGTCGCCCGTCAGGCGGGTGTTTCCGTGGCTACCGTCTCACGCGTGCTGAACAACAGCGCGCTGGTCAGCCCTGACACCCGCGAAACCGTAATGAAAGCCGTGACCCAGCTGGGTTATCGCCCTAATGCCAATGCGCAGGCGCTTGCCACGCAGGTCAGCGATACCATTGGCGTGGTGGTGATGGATGTCTCTGATGCCTTTTTCGGTGCGCTGGTTAAAGCGGTAGACGTTGTCGCTCAGCAGCATCAGAAATACGTGCTGATTGGCAACAGCTATCACGAGGCTGAAAAAGAACGTCATGCGATTGAAGTGCTGATCCGCCAGCGTTGTAACGCACTGATTGTGCACTCAAAAGCCTTAAGCGATGACGAGATTTCCGGGTTTATGGAGCAAATCCCGGGCATGGTGCTGATCAACCGTATTGTGCCAGGGTATGCCCACCGCTGCGTCGGGCTGGATAACGTCAGCGGGGCGATGATGGCCACCAAAATGCTCATCAACAACGGGCATCAGCGGATCGGTTTTTTGGCCTCCAGCCATCATATTGAAGATGATGAGCTGCGGCGCGAAGGCTGGCAAAACGCCCTTAAAGAACAGGGTATTACGCCGTCTGAAAGCTGGGTCGGAACCGGAACGCCGGATATGCAGGGCGGGGAGGCGGCGATGGTGGAGTTGCTGGGCCGTAATCTGCAGCTGTCTGCCGTGTTTGCCTATAACGATAACATGGCGGCCGGGGCGCTGACTGCGCTGAAGGATAACGGCATTGCGGTGCCACAGCATTTATCGTTGATTGGTTTTGATGATATTCCCATTGCCCGTTACACCGACCCGCAGCTGACCACCGTGCGTTACCCCATTGCCTCTATGGCCAAACTGGCCACTGAGCTGGCGTTACAGGGGGCGGCAGGGCTGCTGGATCCGGGCGCAACACACTGTTTCATGCCGACTTTAGTGCGTCGACATTCTGTCGCTGCCCGGCAAATTGTGGTTCCGATCACTAACTGATTACATCAGCTGATGTAACCGTTTTCAATCTGTGAGTAAATTCACAGTATCTTAACAAGGCGCTGACTATGATGTCAGCGTTTTAGGGGCTGAAACGCTATGTAACAGTGATTAATCACTTTCACCATAGCCAATGTGCCGCAAACAACGAATAAAACGCATTTCTGGAGCGTTACCGAACACGGAAGATAGAAATTTTATAAGTGAACTTCGGCTGTCAGTAACGTTTCATTAACACCTGCCTGCCGATCGTTATTCACAAGAACTACCCTGCATAAAAAAAACCGGAGATACCATGAATAAGAAGGTGTTGACCCTGTCTGCTGTAATGGCAAGCATGCTTTTTGGTGCAGCAGCGCACGCTGCGGATACCCGTATTGGTGTGACCATCTATAAATACGACGACAACTTCATGTCTGTTGTCCGTAAAGCTATCGAGAAAGATGCTAAAGCAGCGCCAGATGTTCAGCTGCTGATGAATGACTCCCAGAACGACCAGTCCAAACAGAACGACCAGATCGACGTTCTGCTGGCAAAAGGCGTGAAGGCACTGGCCATCAACCTGGTTGACCCCGCTGCGGCAGGCACGGTCATTGAAAAAGCGCGCGGCCAGAATGTGCCGATTGTCTTCTTCAACAAAGAACCTTCCCGTAAAGCGCTGGACAGCTATGACAAAGCGTTTTACGTCGGTACTGACTCCAAAGAGTCCGGCATTATTCAGGGCGATCTGATCGCTAAACACTGGGCGGCGAACCCGAACTGGGACCTGAACAAAGACGGCCAGATCCAGTTCGTGCTGCTGAAAGGCGAACCAGGCCATCCGGATGCTGAAGCCCGTACCACTTACGTTATCAAAGAGCTGAATGATAAGGGCCTGAAAACCCAGCAGCTGGCATTAGATACCGCGATGTGGGATACCGCTCAGGCGAAAGATAAGATGGACGCGTGGCTGTCCGGCCCGAATGCTAACAAAATCGAAGTGGTGATTGCCAACAACGATGCGATGGCTATGGGTGCGGTAGAAGCGCTGAAAGCGCACAACAAATCAGCCATTCCTGTGTTCGGTGTGGATGCACTGCCAGAAGCTCTGGCCCTGGTGAAATCCGGTGCAATGGCCGGTACCGTGCTGAACGATGCCAACAACCAGGCGAAAGCAACCTTCGATCTGGCGAAAAACCTGGCCGATGGCAAAGGTGCGGCAGACGGTACGACCTGGAAAATTGAAAACAAAATCGTTCGCGTACCTTACGTCGGCGTAGACCAGTCCAACCTGGCTGAGTTTATCGGTAAATAAGTTATTTGAATTGTCTTCACTGGGCGCAACTTGTTGCGCCCTTTTATAACGCGATATGCGAGGCCAACAAGGTATAATTATGGTCAGCACAAATACTCAGTCATCTGGTGAATACTTGTTGGAAATGAGCGCTATCAACAAGTCATTTCCCGGGGTTAAGGCACTCGATAATGTTAATTTAAAAGTTCGTCCTCACTCTATTCACGCATTAATGGGGGAGAACGGCGCAGGTAAATCAACATTATTAAAATGTCTTTTTGGGATCTATCAAAAAGATTCTGGCAGCATTCTTTTTCAGGGGAAAGAGATCGATTTCCATTCAGCAAAAGAAGCACTGGAAAACGGTATCTCAATGGTTCACCAGGAATTAAACCTGGTGCTGCAGCGTTCTGTTATGGATAACATGTGGCTGGGCCGTTATCCGACCAAAGGTGTCTTTGTCGATCAGGATAAAATGTATCGCGACACCAAAGCGATTTTCGATGAACTGGATATTGATATCGATCCGCGCGCCCGCGTGGGAACGTTATCCGTATCCCAAATGCAGATGATCGAAATTGCCAAAGCGTTCTCCTATGATGCGAAAATCGTCATCATGGACGAACCGACATCGTCATTAACGGAAAAAGAGGTTAACCACCTTTTTACCATTATTCGTAAGCTCAAAGACCGCGGCTGCGGCATTGTTTATATCTCTCACAAAATGGAAGAGATCTTCCAGCTGTGTGATGAGATTACCATCCTGCGCGATGGCCAGTGGATTGCCACCCAGCCTCTCGAAGGGCTGGATATGGACAAGATCATCGCCATGATGGTGGGGCGCTCTCTGAACCAGCGCTTCCCGGACAAAGAGAACAAGCCGGGTGAAGTGATCCTTGAGGTTCGCAATCTCACCTCGCTGCGTCAGCCGTCTATTCGCGACGTCTCTTTTGACCTGCATAAGGGCGAAATTCTCGGTATCGCAGGTCTGGTCGGGGCAAAACGTACTGATATTGTCGAAACCCTGTTCGGTATTCGTGAGAAAGCCGCGGGCACCATCACGCTGCACGGTAAGAAAATCAATAACCACAGCGCTAACGAAGCCATTAATAATGGTTTTGCGCTGGTCACGGAAGAGCGTCGTTCGACCGGTATTTATGCGTATCTGGATATTAACTTTAACTCGTTAATTTCCAATATTCGCAACTATAAAAACAAAGTCGGGCTGCTGGATAACTCCCGCATGAAGAGCGATACCCAGTGGGTGATTGACTCCATGCGCGTCAAAACGCCAGGTCACCGCACGCAAATTGGTTCGCTGTCAGGCGGTAACCAGCAGAAGGTCATTATTGGGCGTTGGTTATTAACCCAGCCAGAAATCCTGATGCTGGATGAACCGACCCGCGGTATTGACGTCGGCGCGAAGTTTGAGATTTATCAGCTGATTGCCGAGCTGGCGAAAAAGAATAAAGGGATCATTATTATTTCTTCCGAAATGCCGGAATTGTTAGGGATCACAGATCGTATTCTGGTTATGAGCAATGGTCTCGTTGCCGGTATTGTTGACACCAAAACGACAACGCAAAACGAAATTTTGCGTCTTGCGTCTTTGCACCTTTAAGATCAGGGGCTCCTCATGAGTGCGTTAAATAAAAAAAGTTTTCTCACTTACCTGAAAGAAGGCGGTATTTACGTTGTTCTTTTAGTACTGCTGGCTATCATCATTTTCCAGGACCCTACGTTCTTAAGCCTGTTGAACCTCAGTAACATCCTGACCCAGTCCTCCGTACGTATTATTATCGCGCTGGGCGTGGCGGGACTTATCGTGACGCAGGGGACTGACCTGTCAGCGGGACGTCAGGTTGGCCTCGCGGCGGTTATCGCGGCAACGCTGCTGCAGTCGATGGAAAACGCCAACAAGGTGTTCCCGGAAATGGCGACCATGCCCATTTTCGTGGTGATCCTGATTGTCTGTGCGATCGGCGCAGTGATTGGTCTGATTAACGGCATCATTATCGCTTACCTGAACGTGACGCCATTTATCACTACCTTAGGTACGATGATCATCGTTTACGGTATCAACTCCCTGTACTACGACTTCGTAGGGGCGTCACCAATCTCTGGCTTCGACAGCGGGTTCTCGACCTTTACGCAAGGGTTTATCGCGCTGGGCAGTTTCCGCCTGTCGTACATTACCTTCTACGCCCTGATTGCCGTCGCTTTTGTCTGGATCCTGTGGAACAAAACCCGCTTCGGTAAAAACATCTTCGCTATCGGCGGTAACCCGGAAGCGGCGAAAGTGTCCGGCGTCAACGTTGCCCTGAACCTGCTGATGATCTATGCCCTGTCAGGTGTGTTCTACGCCTTTGGTGGAATGCTGGAAGCGGGCCGTATCGGCTCTGCAACGAACAACCTGGGCTTCATGTACGAACTGGATGCGATCGCAGCCTGTGTGGTCGGCGGCGTCTCCTTTAGTGGCGGCGTGGGTACCGTGTTCGGCGTGGTAACCGGTGTCATCATCTTTACCGTAATCAACTACGGTCTGACCTACATCGGTGTGAACCCGTACTGGCAGTACATCATCAAAGGCGGCATCATCATCTTTGCGGTCGCCCTGGATTCACTCAAATACGCGCGTAAAAAATAATCGCCTCTGGCATTACCTGGCCCGCTCATCGAGCGGGCTTTTTTGTGCTTCACGCCAGACTCGACTCCTCCCGGGTGACAATGCTCTCGAACCAGTCGAGCTCAGAGAGCTTGCAGGCAACCCACTGTTGAGAAAAAGCCTCTCCCAGGCTGTCGGTAAGATACTGACAGCGTGCAAATGTCTCGATCGCCTCCTGCTGAAACAGCGGCAGATCCGGCCCGTCCTGCTGAGGTTCAGGTAAATCCTGCTCGTCAAAATTTTCCAGCCCGTACAGCATTCCGCTCAGAAGCGTTGCCGCCACCAGATACGGGTTAGCATCAGCCCCGGCCAGCCGGTACTCAATACGCCGGTTATGGTCATCGGAGCAGGGAATACGCAGCGCGGCGGAGCGGGTATTATAGCCCCAGGAGTTAAATAGCGGTTCCGTGAGGTTTTTACGCAGGCGGCGGAATGCGTTAACGCCAGGGGCGAGAATGGCGATGGAGGCGGGCATCAGCGCCAGCTGGCCAGCGATGCAGAGGCGCATCATGCTGTTCAGCGCTTCCACCGGAGATGCGAATACGTTTTCGCCATGAATATCGTTCAGGCTGAAATGGAAGTGCAAACCGCTGCCGGACTGCTGGCTGAACGGTTTGGCCATAAAGCTGGCCTGCAGACCCTGTTTCTCCGCAACGTAGCGGGTCAGGCGTCGCAGGGCCAGCACGTTATCGCAGACTTCAACGACGCGATGGCTATGCTTCAGGTTTAACTCGAACTGGCCAGATTCGGCCTCGGCCACGATCCCGGTCAGGGGGATACGCTGCAGGTGCGCCAGCTGCTCCAGCTCGTCAAACAGCGCCGCGTGTGCCGTTGAGGTATCCATATGAAAGCAGCCCTGATTTTGTGGATCCTGCGTGCCGCGTCCGGTCAGGTAAAACTCAATTTCCGGGGCAATCACCGGGAAGAGCCCGTGCTGATGGAAACGAGCCAGAACGTTTTGCAATATCACCCTTGGCTCAAGCGGGCACGGTTTGCCGTCGCTCTCTTTCATGGTCAGCAGGATCTGCGCGTTATGCTGAGGGTCTTGCGAACAGGGGCGCAGGGAACCGCCGACGGGAACGCAGAGCCGGTCGGGCTCATCATCAAGCGGGGCGGCTATTTTGCCTTTTTGGTCCATGGAGTAGACGGAGAGGGGGAAGTAACAGCCTTTTTCCAGATTCAGCATGCTTTCCACCGAGAGCCGCTTGCCGCGCATAATGCCATTGATGTCGTTCAGGTAAACGTCAATATGTTTTGTCTGCGGGTAACGTTCCAGGTAATCCGCCACTTCCAGCGAGACGTTGTGCTGCATGGCATCAAGTTTGTCATCAAGCCAGAGGCCAGCATTGAGTGCCGTCGGGAGTGATAAACCCGGGAAGTTAAAATAGGGGCGGATATTTTTCAGGAAAAACGCATTCATTATTGAGTTCATAGTCATTCTTCAATGAAGCCGTAGCGGCAGTGAACTCAGCTTAAAAGGGGCGGCGTAAAGGCGGGATAAAAAGCGTTACGCCCGGTATAAAGAAAGTATAAAGGCGAGGCTATTTTTTCTCTTTTTTCTGCATATCAAGCAGTTGTTCTGGCGTGACGGCCGGGTAGCCCTGCGCATCTTCTGGCACTTCATGCATCGCCGGAATGGGTACCAGCGGGCCTAAAAAGCGTGGTTCACGTTTGAAGATGTACAGATCGGCCAGAGCGCCAAAACGCGCGCCAAACTCACGTACGCGGACGCTCAGCATATCTTTTGGCGACGGCACGGCGTAGCACTGCGCCTGAATACCCATATGCAGCGCGATAAACAGCGCCCGTTCGCAGTGGAAGCGTTGGGTGATGATGATGAAATCGTTGGTGTCGAACACCTTGCGCGTACGCACGATGGAATCCAGAGTACGGAACCCGGCGTAGTCGAGCACGATATCGGCCGGATCGACGCCGGCGGCAATCAGGTCTTTGCGCATGGTGACCGGTTCGTTATAGCTTTGCAGCGCATTATCGCCGCTCAGCAGCAGGTAATTCACTTTGCCGCTGTTATACGCGTTCAGCGCGCCCTGAATGCGGTAACGGTAATACTGATTAATCACCCCGGTGCGGTAATACTTGGCGGTACCCAGCACAACGCCGACCTGACGATAGGGCAGGTCCTGCAGGTCGTCAAAGATATACGGAGCCGTTTTCCAGCTCATCCAGCGATCAAGACCCAGCACGATCAACAGCAGTATGCCGACCAGGACAGACAGGCTGTAAAAAGCGCGCTTTAACATGCAGATGGCTCGTACCGAAGGTGAAATTTAACTCAGGCTACTTTACCCGCCTGGTTAGCGCAAGAAACAGCGAATCAACTGAGGGGTTTTTCAGCAAAGCGGCGGGCATTTCTGCCCGCCGGAGGCATTACGCAAGCAAAACACGGTCAATAGTTGAGCAGCCGAGCGCTTTCAGCGTTGCGGCGGTGGCATCCCACTGGATCAACGGCGCGTCGGCTTTCTCTGCCAGAATAGCGCGCTGAATGTCCGGGTAGTCATAGCCATTGAGGCTCAGCAAATTCAGGGCGCCCTGAAGCGGTGGCAGCGTCGGGTTAAAGGCGGCGTTTTCGGCATAGCTTCCGGTGAAGATGCGACCATCACGACACTGCAGCGCCACACCGCTTGGGGAGTGACTGTATGGCGTGTGACTCTTGTTCGCCGCACGAATCGCGGCTTCGCTCAGCGCATCGCCGGAAAGGGCAAAACCGTGATCCTGTTCATCCATCAGCAGCGTTTTGATGTCGAGATCTTTCGGACCAAACGCGTCAGGCAGGTAATCCCCGAGGGTATGCGGCGCACGGCCTGGCAGATTGATGCGTAACTCCAGCCCGCTGTTCAGCTCGTTCATGAACTGGCGGCAGTGGCCGCAAGGGGTGTAGTTAACGGTAATGGCGCTCAGCGCTTGTTCACCGCGCAGCCAGGCGTGGCTGATGGCGCTTTGTTCCGCGTGAACGGTCTGCTGCATGGTCGCGCCCAGGAACTCCATGTTGCCACCGAAGTACCAGGTTCCACTTACGCCGCGTGCAATCGCACCGACGTTGAAATGAGAGAGATCGGCGCGGGCGCAGGCTGCCGCCAGCGGCAGCAGCGCGAAGGCCAGCGCGTCGTCGTCCAGCCCTGTGGCTTCTTTCAGTGCCGTGACGTGTTCAGCCGTCAGCAGGGCCGGGAAATGCTCATCCGCCAGAATCGGGGCCAGAGCTGATTGCACATTCTCTGCAAGCTGGGCGAAAGCAGCTTGAAAACGTGGATGCATGGCGTTTGCCTCATAAAGGTTAATGGATCGGTAGTTTACGGAGCCGCTGGGGCTTTATATGTGATCCACTTCTCATTATGTATGCAACTTATGAAAACAAAATGAAATTTGCGCGACGCATCGCAAATTTTAACCCATGACCGCCACAATCAGCGGGAAAATAAACGGTGCGAGCAGGGAGGTGATAATCCCGCAGATCACCAGTGCGAGTGAGCTAAACGCCCCTTCCTGATAATCCAGTTCAGCGCAGCGCGCGGTGCCCAGGGCGTGCGACGCGGTACCCATCGCCAGACCTCGTGCCGCTTTGGTATGGATACGCATCGCATTCAGCAGGGTATGTCCAAAGACCGCGCCGAGGATCCCCACGAATATCACACACATGGCGCTGATGGCCGGAATCCCCCCCAGGCTGCCGCCCACGGCCATCGCGATAGGCGTGGTGACCGACTTAGGCAGAATAGAGGCCGCAATTTGCGGAGACGCGCCCATCAACAGCGCCACCGAGGTGCCGGTGATCATCGCTACCAGGCTCCCGACAAAACAGATGGTAATGATGGATTTCCAGCGGGCGCGGATCTGGTGCAATTGCTCATATAAAGGAAAGGCCAGCGCCACCACGGCGGGCTGCAGAAGGTCGTTCAAAATTTTGCTGCCGGCAAAGTAGCGTTCATAAGGAATGCCGGTGAGAAGAAGGAACGGGATAATCACCACCATCGCCACCAGCAGCGGATTAAGCAACGGCATTTTGAAACGCGCGGCGAGTTTGCGTGCGGCGAAGAACACTGCCAGCGTTAACGGCAGCGACCACCAGATATTGGCCATCATTGTTTTGTTCCTTTCTGCCCAACCACTTTACGTTCGCCATGCACCAGATGCGAACTCCAGCTTACTACCAGGAAAACCACCAGCGTACTGACCGCGCAGGAGACCACAATGGGTCCGAACTGCGCCTGGAGCAAATCAAAATACTGCATAACCCCGACGCCGATAGGCACGAACAGCAGCGCCATATAGCGAATAAGGACAAAGCAGCCAGGGTTAACCCATCTGGCAGGCAGAATTTGCAATGCCAGCAAAACAAAGAGGATCAACATTCCGATGATGCTGCCGGGAATGGTGATGGGAAGCAGGGATGCGATAAAGATTCCGGCATACAGGCAGGCGTAAATCAGGACGAATGCGCGAAGATATTGCCAGATAATGTTCAATGATTTTCTCATGGTGAAAGTCCTTGATGAAACGCATTCATCATACAATTAAACCTAAAAATGTGCCACGGATCACATCATGAATTTTGAGCATACCAGACATTCCGAAATGGAACGTCTGGTATAACCTCACCGGGTCAACCACCGGGCTTTCCTCATGCCGGGAGAGCGGCTACTATAGCGCGTCTTTTTTCACAGGTACTGCTATGCGTGTTTTACTGGCCCCAATGGAAGGCGTGCTCGACTCCCTCGTGCGCGAGCTTCTGACCGAGGTGAACGACTACGATCTCTGCGTGACGGAGTTTTTGCGCGTGGTCGATATGTTGTTGCCAGTAAAATCATTCTATCGCCTTTGCCCGGAACTGCATCATCAAAGCCGCACCTCTTCCGGCACGCTGGTGCGCATTCAGCTACTGGGTCAGTATCCCGAATGGCTGGCGGAGAACGCGGCCCGTGCCGTAGAGCTTGGTTCCTTTGGGGTTGACCTCAACTGCGGTTGCCCATCAAAACTGGTGAATGGCAGCGGCGGCGGCGCCACCTTGCTGAAAGATCCGGAGCTGATTTACCGTGGCGCAAAAGCCATGCGTGAGGCTGTACCGTCGCATCTGCCGGTGACGGTAAAGGTGCGTCTGGGATGGGACAGCGACGCGCGGCAATTTGAGATTGCCGATGCCGTGCAGCAGGCCGGGGCCACTGAGCTGGTGGTGCATGGCCGCACCAAAGAAGATGGCTATAAAGCCGAACGTATTAACTGGCAGGCGATTGGCGAGATCCGCAAAAGACTCACCATTCCCGTTATTGCCAACGGGGAAATCTGGGATTACGAAAGCGCGCAGGCGTGCCTGAAAGAGACTGGCTGCGATGCGGTGATGATTGGCCGCGGCGCGCTTAACGTACCAAACCTCAGCCGGGTGATTAAATATAACGAACCACGTATGCCGTGGGCTGATGTGGTCACGCTACTGAAAAAATACAGCCGCCTCGAAAAACAGGGTGATACCGGGTTATATCACGTCGCGCGAATTAAGCAGTGGCTCAGTTATTTACGCAAAGAGTACAGTGAAGCGCTGGGGTTATTTCAGGAGATCCGCACGCTGCAGACTTCCGCTGATATTGCACGGGTGATTCAGTCCAGGTAACGGAATGTGCCCGGCGCTGAGCCGGGCAATGAAATCAGAAAATCATCTTGAATACACCGGTCACCACCAGCAGCCCTATCAGAAATATAATTAAAATAACCCACAGTAATATTTTCATTCGCTTCTCCTGCGTCTGTTTGTCGAAAGTAAGTGTAGCAGTGAATTTATAATGAAGATGAATTCACTCATTTAATTCATTCTTATGATGAATAATTTTCCGAATATGAAAATGTATGACAAATTACGGGTTGCCACGCGTTACTAAAAAAAAGAGCGACGTCTGGCGTAAGTTGCGCCTTTATTTTTCGCGTGAATGGCGTAATGAAACCTTTATCTCTGAGTATTCCCCTGGTTTTTATTCTGGTGGCCTGCGCGCCGGAACATGCCTCGGTTTCCCCTGTAAATATGCAATCAACAACGGCTGCGGTGAATACTACGCTGAGCCATACCGCGTGGCCGAAAGATGCATGGTGGAAAACGTATAACGATCCTGAACTCAATTCGCTGATTGCGAAGGCGCTGAACGATGCGCCGGATATGCAAATTGCCCGTCAGCGCATCACGCTGGCGGAAGCGCAGGCAAAAGCCACCCTGGCCGCCGGGGGGCCGGAAATTGATTTCTCAGCGGATGCTGAACGGCAAAAAATGTCGGCCGAAGGGTTGATGGGGCCCTTTGCGATAACCGATCCGGCGGCGGGAACCACCGGACCGTGGTACACCAACGGTACTTTTGGTCTGAGCGCGGGCTGGGATCTCGATTTGTGGGGGAAAAATCGTGCACGGGTTGAAGCCCGAATTGGCCGGGTAAACGCGCAAAAAGCGGAGCTTGAGCAAACCCGGCAACTGCTTGCCAGCAGCGTGGCGCGTCTTTACTGGGCGTGGCAAACCCAGGCTGCGGTGGGGGATGTTCTCACGGAGATTAAACACCAGCAGGACACGATTATTGCAGCCGACCGCGAACTGTATCAGCATGGGATCACCTCTTCCGTTGAGGGCGTCGAGACCGACATCAACGCCAGCAAAACTGACGAGCAACTGGCAGAAGTGAACGGAAAAATGAAAGCCGTTGAGGCGCGTCTGAGCGCCCTGACGAACACCCCCTCAGTGACGCTTACACGCCACGCCTTACCCACGGTAGAAGCCTCGCTCCCGGCTACGCTGGGGTATGAACTGCTGGCACGTCGACCGGATTTGCAGGAGGCTCGCTGGTATATCGAGGCCTCCATGAGTGACGTTGAGGCCGCCAGAGCAGCCTTCTATCCCGATGTGAATCTGATGGCTTTCTTACAGCAGGATGCCCTGCACCTGAGCGATTTGTTCCGCTCTTCTGCGCAGCAGATGGGCGTTACCGCCGGTCTGACGCTGCCCATTTTCGACAGCGGCAGGCTAAACGCCGAACTGGATATTGCCCAGGCGCAGAACAATCTCTCCGTCGCGCGTTATAACAAAGCGGTGGTGGATGCGGTGAATCAGGTGGCGCGCACGGCCAGCGAAGTCGAAACACTGACCGCCAAAAACCAGCACCAGCAGCGTGTCGAAAAAGAGGCTGCCCGCGTTGTTGCACTGGCTCAGGCCCGCTTTCGCGCCGGCATTATCGCCGGCTCCCGCGTGAGTGAGGCCAGAATACCGGCCCTCAGGGAGCAGCTCACCGGGGTGATGCTCAAAGGCCAGTACGTTGACGCCACGCTGCAGCTGACCTCGGCGCTGGGGGGCGGCTATCATCAGGGCTAAAAAGCGCGATTATCTATACTTACCTCTTTGCAGCTTTTCTGGAGGTGAGTATGACCAAAGTCGCGATTGTTACCGCATCGGATTCCGGGATTGGGAAAACCACGGCCTTGATGCTGGCTGAACGAGGGTTTGATATCGGCGTCACCTGGCATTCTGACGAAAAAGGTGCGCTGGAAACCTGCCGCGAAGTCGAGGCGAAGGGGCGGCGTGCAGAGGCGGTTCAACTTGATTTAAGCACTCTCCCGCAGGGGGCGCAGGCCATTGAAACGTTAATTACGCGCTTTGGTCGGCTGGACGTGCTGGTCAACAATGCCGGGGCGATGACCAAAGCGCCGTTTCTCGACATGCCGTTTGAGGAGTGGCGGGGGATTTTTACCGTTGACGTGGATGGCGCGTTTCTCTGTTCACAGATCGCTGCGCGTCAGATGGTGAAGCAGGGAGAAGGGGGGCGAATTGTGAACATTACCTCGGTGCATGAACACACGCCTTTACCGGATGCCAGTGCGTATACGGCGGCCAAGCATGCCCTGGGCGGATTAACCAAATCCATGGCGCTGGAGCTGGTCGAGCATAACATCCTGGTGAATGCCGTTGCGCCAGGTGCCATTGCCACGCCAATGAATGATATGGACGACAGTGAAGTGAAGGCCGGTTCGATGCCCGCGATCCCGCTCGCGCGGCCGGGGCATACCAAAGAGATTGCCAGCCTGGTGGCGTGGCTGTGTGACGGTGACGCCAGCTATGCTACCGGGCAATCATTTATTGTCGACGGCGGTTTTATGCTGGCAAATCCGCAATTTAAGCCCGCCGGGTAGAAACTTTTCGCCCTCTCTTTGTGCGAGAGGGCGCCATTGCACTTACTCTTCATCCCGCGTCTTTTCCCGATGCTTCAGCCACAGCCGGACCGCAATTACCACCACGACAATCAGGATAACCCATGCCCAGTGCTTCAGATGCTGGTCAACATTATGCAGCCACGGACCAATCACTTCTCCACCCACATAACCGAGCGTGGTAAAGATCAGGGCCCAGGCAATCGCGCCAAGGATGTTCAGCGGCAGGAAAATTTTCGGCGGTAAATGGCTGGCGCCAATCAGTATTGGGCCGATAATCCGAAAGCCGTACATAAAACGGGTGCCAATCACGAACAGGTAAGGGTGACGCTGGATAAGCCGTTGGGCACGGTGAATTTTCTTGCGGTGCTTTGAAAAGCGCTTCAAAAGCGTGGGGCCAAAGCGCAGTCCCAGAAAGTAGAGCAGCTGATCGCCAATCATCCCGCCGAGTGCGACTGCGGCAACAACGAGTGGGAATTTGAGTAACCCCTGATGCGCGGCCACCCCGCCGAGCAGCGTGATGGTTTCTCCTTCCGCCACGCTGCCAACGACCAGTGCAGCGTATCCATAGTGTTCAATAAGACTGTTGATATCCATTACGTCAATGTCATCTCCCTTATTATGCCTCGGTTAATCATATACCCCATGAATCAATAACGGGGCAATCAACGGAAATTTCCCACTGTACATAAAATAATCTCAGGCCTGCATTATACTTAAGATATCGCTGACGGGCCGACAACAAGGGGGCGTTATGAACCATGTCTGGGGACTTTTCTCCCATCCCGATCGTGAAATGCATGTCATCAAAACGGAGAACGAAACGGTCTCGCATCATTACACGCATCATGTGCTGCTGATGGCGGCGGTGCCTGTAATCTGCGCGTTTATTGGCACAACACAAATCGGCTGGAACTTTGGTGATGGCACCGTGGTTCAGCTTTCCTGGTTTACTGGTCTTTCACTGGCCATTCTCTTTTATGGCCTGATGCTGGCGGGTGTGGCTGTCATGGGGCGTGTCATTCACTGGATGGCGCGTAACTATCCGCAACGTCCATCGCTGGCACACTGTATGGTTTTCGCCGGGTATGTCGCGACGCCGCTGTTCTTAAGCGGTATTGTGGCGCTGTACCCACTGGTCTGGTTGTGCGCGCTGATCGGTACTATTGCCCTCTTTTACACCGGTTATCTGCTGTATCTGGGGGTACCAACCTTCCTTAATATCAATAAAGAAGAGGGCCTGAGCTTCTCCAGTTCAACGCTCGCCATCGGCGTGCTGGTGCTGGAAGCGCTACTGGCTCTGACGGTTATTCTGTGGGGTTATGGATACCGTCTCTTCTAGGCTCACTGCATTGCTGGCGTAAATGCCAGCAATGCAGCATCTGTTCACGATTATCCTCTGGCGACAAAGCCCGGTGACCGCTATGATGCCGAAGCCAGCCTGCGTTTCTCCATCGACACAGGCGGTGTACGTCATAACGTGCGTGAATAATTATCAGAAGTCTCACCATGCTGAAATTCCGAGTCTCTTTACTTAGCCTGGCCCTGTTGCTGGGAGCGTCCGCTGCCGCGCCAGCGATCGCCAAAACGCCCGCCGTGACCACCGCTGCTGCCCAGCCGCAAATCGCTTCCGGCAGTGCGATGATTGTTGATCTCAACACCAATAAGGTGATTTACGCCAGCCATCCGGATCTGGTACGCCCGATCGCTTCGATTACCAAATTAATGACCGCGATGGTGGTGCTTGATGCACATCTGCCGCTGGACGAAAAACTGAAAGTGGATATCAGCCATACGCCGGAGATGAAAGGGATCTACTCCCGCGTGCGACTGAACAGCGAAATCAGCCGTAAAAATATGCTGCTGCTGGCGCTGATGTCTTCTGAAAACCGCGCAGCGGCGAGCCTGGCCCACCACTATCCGGGTGGCTACGACGCATTTATTCGTGCGATGAACGCAAAAGCCAAATCGCTGGGGATGACCAATACCCGTTACGTCGAGCCGACTGGCCTGTCGATTCACAACGTCTCCACGGCCCGCGACCTGACAAAACTGCTGATTGCCAGCAAACAGTACCCGCTGATTGGTCAGCTCAGTACGACCCGTGAAGAGATGGCGACCTTTGCTAACCCGGCCTATTCGCTGCCGTTCCGTAATACTAACCATCTGGTGTACCGGGATAACTGGAATATTCAGTTAACGAAAACCGGGTTTACTAACGCGGCGGGACACTGCCTGGTGATGCGTACCGTATTCAACGGTAAACCGGTGGCGCTGGTGGTGATGGATGCCTTTGGTAAATACACCCACTTCGCGGATGCAAGCCGACTGCGTACCTGGATTGAGACGGGGAAAGTGCAGCCGGTACCGGCCGCGGCGTTGACCTACAAAAAGCAGAAAGCAGAGCAGATGGCAACCGCCCAGAACGACTGAGCCGGATTGCTAATGACTGTGTTTTCGCCCTCTCCCGCGGGAGAGGGCAACAGACCTCGCTGCGCCTTACTCCGGCAGCGTCCAGTCTCCGTCATTGAGTGAGCGCTGCATGATCACCGTATCCCGCCAGTCACCTTTCTTATACCCGACGCTGCGTAACTGACCGACGATTTCGAAGCCGTATTTCTTATGCAGCCGTAACGAGCCGGCATTGTTGTTGCCATCCCCCACAACGGCAATCATCTGCCGCCACGGTCCTTGCTCGCAGCGGGCGATCAGCGCATCCATCAGGACGGAGCCAAAACCACGACCGGTAGTACTCGCATCCACGTAAATCGACTCTTCCAGAGTGTAACGATAGGCATGGCGCGGACGGTAAGGTGTCGCGTAGCAGTAGCCTACGACGATGCCGCGATACAGCGCGACAAGCCACGGTAAGCCGTTCTCGTCTACGCTTTTCATTCGCTGACGCATTTCATCAATGGTGGGGGGAACTTCTTCAAAGGATGCGCGCCCGTGAAGCACATGCCAGGCGTAGATAGCGGCGATAGCATGCACATCGTCGGGAAGGGCATCGCGCACTTCCACTTCGGTTTCGGATAAAATATCAACAGCCGACATGATGTGCCTGCTCCTCGTAACAGATGCCGGAGAAACGTTTCTCCGGCGACAGAACGCTACTCTAGTACGATTAAGGCGCGCTTAACAATCTCTCAAATTTGGCTGTGGGAATTAATCAGACGCTTGCGTCACGGGCTGCTCCGCGTCAGGACTCTCTTTCCAGTATTTATTCCGCGTTGTTTTACCAATGCCGGGGTTCATGCTGTTTGTGGGGTCATTCTCGCGATAAAACTGCTTAAGTGCGTCAGGAGCCTTATAAAGATGCCCCACGTTATGTTCCGCAGGATATTGTGCGCCTCGCGCGTGCAGCAGCGCGAGCATCTGCTCTTTCAGCGCGTGCGCATCGACCCCTTTCTTAACGATGTAATCCTGGTGGAAGACGTAGCACATAAAGTGGCCGTAATAGAGCTTGTGGACCAGCTTGCTGTCGATTTCCGGCGGCAGGTGTTCAAACCACTCGGTATCGTTGCGGCGAAGGGCGATATCCAGCGCCAGAATGTCTTCCACCTCGTCTGAATGCACCGCCTGATAACGAATGGCGGCACCCGCAGCGGCGAAACGGTGCAGGAAGGCTTTGCTGCCCTCTTCAGGGGTACAGGCAAAGAAATCGCCTTCGGCAGTTTTGAAGAATTCACTAAGCCAGGTTTGCGCTTCGGCAATTCCGTCCCCGGCCATTTTCAGCAGCAGGTGATGCTCGTACTTATCGCGCCAGGTTTTCATCCGCTCCGGCAGATGTGACGGGAAGACGTTGCCCAGTTTCTGCATAAAGCGGTCGGTAAAGTGGGGTTTAAACAGCGGCACTTTTTCCAGCATCGCGTCGGTACGGCCCTTAATGGTGAAGAAGAACGGCATTTTATCGGTGCCGAGCTTGTCGATCATCAGGAACGTATCTTTGCCGTAGCGTTCCGCGATGTCATAAATATCACGGTGCATGTACTCGCCCGCCACCGGCAGGTGAGCGAACTCGCCCAGAATATGACGACGGATCTCGGTCAGCACGTCCGGCTGATTGGTGCCGATGTAGAACACCTGCTGTTTTTTCTCGGCCGGGAAGGTGTCGAGGCGCACGGCAAAAACAGCCAGCTTGCCCGCACAGCCCGAAGATTCAAACAGGCGGTCAGGGTCGGCGTTGTAACGTGCCGGGGTATCCGCTTCGATGTCCCGCACGCGGGTGATGTAATCGTGGTCGTGAGCATGACGACCGTCGTGCTGGACGTCTTCATCTTTCACCCGATCGTCGTCGAGCTTACTCAGGATCTGCTCCGGCGTAACGCCAAGATCAATGCCCAGATGGTTGACCAGGGTCAGCTTGCCGTTTTCGTCGATACGGGCAAAAAGTGACATCTCGGTGTAAGCCGGGCCGCGCTGCACCAGCGAACCGCCGGAGTTATTGCAGATCCCGCCGATCACGGAGGCGCCAATACAGGATGAGCCAATGACCGAATGCGGTTCGCGTCCCAGCGGCTTAAGCGCTTTTTCAAGGGAGTAGAGCGTCGTGCCAGGGAACGCGAGCACCTGCTCGCCTTTATCCAGCAGATGCAGTTTGTCGAGACGCAGGGTGCTGATGATCACGATGTCACGATCGTAATCGTTGCCGTTCGGCGTTGAGCCTTCAGTCAGGCCCGTGTTAGCCGCCTGCATGAGAATAATTTTGTCGGCGGCCACGCAGGCGCTCAGGACGCGCCAGAGTTCAAGCAGCGTGCCGGGAAACACCACCGCCAGCGCCTCGCCCTGACCGGAACGAAAGCCCTTACGGTAGCGGGCGGTTTTTGCCGGGTCGGTAAGCAGGTGAGAGGAGCCAACCAGGCGCGACAGTTCGTTAATAAACGTCGTGTTATCGTGAGTTCGAACAGAAGACATCTTCCACTCCTTGTGGTGGGGCAAATTTCTCGCTGTAAAGCATAGCGCGATTAACTGTTAAGCGGTCGAGTATTCACGAGAAAAATCAGAGAATAACCCTGCAACGATCTGAGGGTTTGTGGCACACTGCGCTTTTCGCACGGTCTGGCCGAGTTCTTCCGGCGGTTATTGATGAGAGAGTAAAACGACATGAAATGGCTATGTTCTGTAGGTGTCGCCGTCAGCCTGGCGCTGCAACCTGCGCTGGCAGAGGATTTGTTTGGCAATCACCCGCTCACGCCTGAAGCCCGGGACGCGTTTGTCACGGAATTGCTCAAGAAAATGACGGTCGATGAGAAAATTGGCCAGTTGCGTCTTATCAGCGTCGGCCCGGATAACCCGAAAGAGGCCATCCGCGAGATGATCAAAGACGGGCAGGTCGGGGCTATTTTTAACACCGTCACCCGCCCGGATATCCGCAAAATGCAGGATCAGGTGATGGAACTCAGCCGCCTGAAAATTCCGCTGTTCTTCGCCTATGACGTGGTGCACGGTCAGCGTACCGTCTTCCCGATTAGCCTTGGTCTGGCATCGTCCTTTAACCTTGATGCGGTGAAAACCGTGGGGCGCGTTTCTGCCTATGAAGCGGCGGATGATGGCCTGAATATGACCTGGGCACCGATGGTGGACGTCTCCCGCGATCCGCGCTGGGGCCGCGGCTCAGAAGGGTTCGGTGAAGATACCTATTTAACAGCCACGATGGGGAAAACCATGGTGGAAGCGATGCAGGGCAAGAGCCCGGCAGATCGCTACGCGGTGATGACCAGCGTCAAACACTTCGCGGCCTATGGCGCCGTGGAAGGGGGTAAAGAGTACAACACCGTGGATATGAGCCCGCAGCGGCTGTTCAACGACTACATGCCACCGTACAAAGCGGGGCTGGATGCCGGCAGCGGCGCGGTGATGGTGGCGCTGAACTCCCTCAACGGCACGCCGGCGACCTCCGATTCGTGGCTGCTGAAAGACGTTCTGCGTGACCAGTGGGGCTTTAAGGGCATCACCGTCTCTGACCACGGCGCCATTAAAGAGCTCATTAAGCACGGTACCGCCTCCGATCCGGAAGATGCGGTACGCGTGGCGCTCAAGTCCGGCATCAACATGAGCATGAGCGACGAGTACTACAGTAAATACCTGCCGGGGCTGGTGAAGAGCGGTAAGGTGACCATGGCGGAGCTGGATGACGCCACGCGCCACGTGCTGAACGTGAAATATGATATGGGGCTGTTTAACGACCCGTACAGCCACCTGGGGCCGAAAGATTCTGACCCGGTAGACACCAACGCGGAAAGCCGTCTGCACCGCAAAGAGGCCCGCGATGTGGCACGCGAAAGCCTGGTGCTGCTGAAAAACCGCCTCGACACGCTGCCGCTGAAGAAATCCGGCACCATTGCCGTGGTGGGCCCGCTGGCTGACAGCAAGCGCGACGTGATGGGGAGCTGGTCTGCAGCGGGGGTGGCCGATCAGTCCGTCACGGTGCTGACCGGTATCAAGAACGCCGTGGGTGAGAACGCGAAAGTGGTTTACGCCAAAGGGGCGAACGTCACCAACGATAAAGACATTGTCACCTTCCTCAATCAGTACGAAGAGGCGGTGAAGGTCGATCCGCGTTCGCCGAAAGAGATGATTGATGAAGCGGTGAACACCGCTAAGCAATCTGACGTGGTTGTCGCGGTAGTGGGTGAAGCGCAGGGGATGGCGCATGAGGCCTCCAGCCGTACCGACATCACCATTCCGCAAAGCCAGCGCGATCTGATTGCCGCTCTGAAGGCGACCGGCAAGCCGCTGGTGCTGGTGCTGATGAACGGTCGTCCGCTGGCGCTGGTCAAAGAAGACCAGCAGGCCGACGCGATCCTGGAAACCTGGTTCGCCGGTACTGAAGGCGGTAACGCGATTGCCGACGTGCTGTTTGGCGATTACAACCCGTCAGGCAAGCTGCCAATGTCCTTCCCGCGCTCGGTCGGGCAGATCCCGGTTTACTACAGCCACCTGAATACCGGCCGTCCGTACAACGCCGACAAACCGAATAAGTACACCTCCCGTTACTTCGATGAAGCGAACGGCCCGCTGTATCCGTTTGGTTACGGTCTGAGCTACACCACCTTCAAGGTTTCTGACGTCAAAATGTCTGCGCCGACCCTGAAGCGTGACGGCAAAGTTACCGCAAGCGTCGAGGTGAGCAACACCGGTAAACGCGAAGGGGCAACGGTCATTCAGATGTACGTCCAGGATGTGACCGCCTCCATGAGCCGTCCGGTGAAACAGCTGCGTGGCTTCGAGAAGGTCAACCTGAAGCCGGGCGAAACCAAAACCATCAGCTTCCCCATCGACGTGGATGCGCTGAAGTTCTGGAACCAGCAGATGAAATATGATGCGGAGCCCGGCAAGTTTAACGTCTTTATCGGGGTCGATTCCGCCCGCGTTAATAAAGGCGAGTTCGAGCTGCTCTGACATTTCCCTCCCTTGCATCCCCCGCTTTGCGGGGGATGCGTCTTACCTTATGTTAAAAAGGCATTTTGACGGTTAATTCCGCCGTTTTAAGCTACGCTTTTCTCTCAAGCCTCTGAAAAAGGCAGCAAAAAAATGAGGACAGTGGAATGACGATTGCAAAGGGGATGTTGGGTTCAGCGGTGTTACTGGCGGCGCTGAGTCTGCCATTACAGGCGGCAGAACCGGTAAAAGTGGGTTCCAAGATAGATACCGAAGGTGCGTTGCTCGGTAACATTATTCTGCAGGTACTGGAAAGCCACGGTGTTAAAACCGTCAATAAAGTCCAGCTGGGAACCACGCCTGTGGTACGCGGCGCGATTACCTCCGGCGAGCTGGATATCTACCCGGAATACACCGGCAACGGCGCGTTCTTCTTCAAAGATGAAAACGATCCGGCGTGGAAAAATGCCAAAGCCGGGTATGAAAAAGTCAAAAAACTCGACGCTGAGCAAAATAAGCTGGTCTGGCTGACGCCGGCGCCGGCCAACAATACCTGGACCATCGCGGTGCGCAAGGACGTGGCGGAGAAAGGAAAGCTGACCTCGCTTGCGGATTTGAGTCGCTACCTGAAAGAGAAGGGTGACTTTAAGCTTGCGGCTTCCGCTGAGTTTATTGAGCGTCCGGATGCACTGCCGGCGTTTGAAAAAGCCTATGATTTCAAACTGGATCAGGCCCAGCTGCTCTCTCTGGCGGGCGGTGATACCGCGGTGACCATCAAAGCCGCTGCGCAGCAAACGTCGGGCGTTAATGCGGCGATGGCTTACGGCACCGACGGCCCGGTCGCGGCGCTTGGCCTGCAAACCTTAACCGATCCAAAAGGCGTCCAGCCGATTTACGCCCCGGCACCTGTCGTGCGGGAAGCGGTACTTAAAGCGTACCCGGATATTGCTGAATGGCTCAAACCGGTCTTCGAAAAGCTGGATGCAAAAACGCTGCAACAGCTGAATGCCAGCATTGCCGTTGAGGGACTGGATGCCAAAAAAGTGGCCGCCGATTTCCTGAAACAACAAGGGCTTGTGAAGTAACAGGACAGGGCTGTGCCAATAAAATGTCATAACCGCGTACTGCTGCTGTTGGCCTGTGTGGCCATCGCGGCGGTCGCGTTACCGTTTGTGAATGTGGCCCCGAATCGCCTGATGTCGGGGGAGAGTCGCTCGCTCTGGCAGGTCTGGTCATTTACGCCGTGGTTGCTGGTGGCGGCGCTGGGCGCATGGGTTGCGTTGTCGCTCTGGCAAGGACGCACGGCCCAGTGGCTGACGCTGCTCCTTTGTGAAGGGCTGTTTATCGTCTTATTCTGGGGAGGCGGACTTGCAGCAACGCACATGACCTCGGCGGAAAATCCGCTGGCAAGAACTTCTGTGGGTAGCGGTTTGTGGCTCTGGCTGGCGCTGTGTCTGCTGGCCTGCAGCGATGCTATTCGCCGTCTTATATCAACATCCGTCTGGCGCTGGATACTCAATGCCCAGATATGGTGTATTCCATTGCTGCTGCTGTTTAGCGGTGAGCTGAATAATCTCTCGCTGTTAAAAGAGTACGCCAACCGTCAGGAGGTGTTTAATGACGCCCTGGCGCAACACCTCACGATCCTCTTCGGCACCCTGATCCCGGCCTTACTGCTCGGCATACCGCTGGGTATGTGGTGCTATCGCCACCCTTCACGTCAGGGTGGGGTGTTTGCCGTACTGAATGTGATTCAGACCATCCCGTCCGTCGCTCTGTTTGGCCTGTTGATTGCTCCGCTGGCCGGGCTGGTGAAGTCGTTCCCGGTGCTGGGAACGATGGGGATCGCCGGAACCGGTTTAACGCCAGCCCTTATCGCGCTGGTGCTCTATGCGCTGCTGCCGCTGGTGCGCGGCGTGGTGGCCGGGCTGAGCCAGGTCGCGCCGGACGTGCTGGAAAGTGCCCATGCAATGGGGATGAGCGCGAGACAATGTTTCTGGAAGATCCAGCTGCCGCTGGCTTTGCCCCTGCTGCTGCGCAGCCTGCGGGTGGTGGCGGTGCAAACCGTTGGTATGGCGGTGATTGCGGCGCTGATTGGCGCGGGCGGCTTTGGCGCGCTGGTTTTCCAGGGGCTGTTGAGTAGCGCCCTGGACCTGGTGTTATTGGGCGTGGTGCCCACGATTGCGCTGGCGGTTGTCATCGACGCGCTGTTTGCCTTATGGCTCGCGCTGCTCAGGAGAAGAGCCAATGATTGAATTTCACGATGTCAGTAAAACCTTTGCGGGTCGTCCGGCGGCAAGCCATCTCAACCTGAATTTTGCCGAGGGCGCATTTTCCGTGCTGATTGGCACATCGGGATCGGGAAAATCCACCACCCTGAAGATGATTAACCGCCTGGTTGAGCACGACAGCGGTCTGATCCGCTTTGCCGGAGAGGAGATCCGCAGCCTGCCTGTGCTGGAACTGCGTCGTCGTATGGGGTATGCCATCCAGTCTATCGGCCTGTTTCCGCACTGGACGGTCGCGCAGAACATCGCCACCGTGCTACAGCTGGAGAAATGGTCGCGGGCAAAAACTGCCGACCGGGTTGATGAACTGATGTCTCTGCTCGGGTTAGAACCTGCGCTGCGTGACCGCTACCCGCACCAGCTTTCCGGAGGCCAGCAGCAGCGGGTGGGCGTGGCGCGTGCGCTGGCGGCCAATCCGCAGGTGTTACTGATGGATGAACCCTTCGGCGCGCTGGATCCGGTCACGCGCGCCGCACTGCAGGCGGAAATGACCCGCATTCATCGCATTCTGGGGCGAACAATCATTCTTGTGACGCACGATATCGATGAGGCGCTGCGTCTGGCTGACCATCTGGTGCTGATGGACCATGGCGAGGTGGTGCAGCAGGGGACGCCGCTTGAGCTGCTGACCTGGCCGAAAAACGATTTTGTGCGTGAGTTTTTTGGCCGCAGCGAGCTGGGCGTCAGGCTGCTCTCGCTGCGTACGGTCAGCGACTATATGCGTCGACAGGACGCGACGGTGCGTGGCGAGCCTCTGCAGGAACAGATGAGCTTGCGGGATGCGCTTTCGGCGTTTGTTGCCCGTCAGTGTGAAGTGTTGCCCGTTGCGGATGCCCGGGGCGCGCCAAGTGGCACCCTGCATTTTCGCGATCTGCTGGCAGGGGAGGTGACACGTGAAGGCACTTCGTGATCCGCTGTTCTGGCTGGTCGTGCTCTTTGTCGCTTTGCTGTTTCTGATGCCGCACAGCGCGGCGCTGTTTAGCACGCTCTTCCCCGACTTGCCGCGCCCGGTGTATCAGCAGGAGAGTTTTATTAATCTCGCCCTGGCCCATCTCTGGCTGGTGGTGCTCTCAAGTGCCGTCGCTATTGTACTGGGCGTGGGGGCGGGCATCGCGGTCACGCGCCCCGCGGGCCGGGAGTTTCGCCCGCTGGTGGAGACCATTGCGGCGATTGGCCAAACGTTTCCGCCGGTGGCGGTGCTGGCGATTGCAGTGCCGGTGATGGGCTTTGGTCAGCAACCTGCCATCATTGCGCTGATTTTATACGGTGTGTTGCCCATTCTGCAGGGTACACTGGCCGGTATTGCGGCGGTACCTGCGTCGGTACTGAGCGTTGCTGAAGGGATGGGGATGAGTCGCGCAGAGCGGCTGCGCAAAGTTGAACTCCCCCTGGCGGCACCGGTCATCCTTGCGGGGATCCGTACGTCGGTGATCATCAATATCGGGACGGCGACCATTGCGTCGACGGTGGGAGCCAATACCCTGGGAACGCCGATTATCATCGGCTTAAGCGGGTTCAATACGGCCTATATTGTGCAGGGGGCGTTGCTGGTCGCGCTGGCGGCAATCGTCGTCGATCGCGTTTTTGAGCGTCTGGCGCAGTATCTCAGCCGACACCGCCACGAACAATAAACGAATACCCGGCCAGCATCACGCCACCGATACCGCTTACGGCCATCAGAACAAAAAGGGTAATTACGGCCAGTTTGGTTGCCTTCATCATGTGCTCCTGTTGTTAACGGAACAATTATACGGTGAAGCGCAGCTGTTAATGAACCATTAAATGCCGTTACGGCTCTTCCGGGCCAAGCGAGTAAACCGGGTAGCCATGTTCACGCCATTCCGTCATCAGCTGTTGCTGCGAGGCGGAAGGCACTTCTCCGCACCAGACCAGCAGGGTCTGGCCGTCGAACAATTCAGGGCGAAATTGCGCCAGCGAGTGCACAAGGACGTCAACGCGCCAGCCATTCTGGGTGGCAATCCAGGCCTCCAGCCACAGACGAGTAGTATCGTGCACGTTCCAGCCGACCACCAGCGCGTCTTTTCCGTGCTTGTTCTTCGCCGAGGCAAGGCAGACGGCAATATAGTTGATCAGGACGCCGTCGAGCATACTCAGCAGCGCCTGCAGGGTGGTCTGCTGGCACTGCAGGCGTCGACGGAGCGGGATGAAAAGATGCGTGATCAGCGTTTGCGCGGGATAATCGCGCCCTTGCTCTTTTATCCATGCACGCAAGCGCTGCAGATTGCCCGCCTGCAGAAGGCGCAGCAACGTTTCCTGTTGTTCGCGCCAGAGAAGCTGCGTGTCAGGATCGTCATGGCTGAGCAGGGATTTCACTTTGCCAACCTGCACACCGTTATCGATCCAGCTTTTGATCTCGCGGATCCGGTCGATATCGGCATCGTTGAAGAGACGATGGCCTCCGTCCGTTCTCTGCGGTTTGAGTAATCCATACCGTCGCTGCCATGCCCGTAGCGTGACGGGATTGATATCACAAAGGAGTGCCACTTCACCGATTGTGTAAAGCGCCATATTCGCCCCCTGGCTTACGCGTCCCCAGCTTAACTGTAGTCCCTGTTTACTGAACCAGGAAGAAATGGTTGTTTTTTGCACGAATAATGCGAAGCAGGCGTTAGGTTCGGCAAAAGGTGTGATGCCGGGCACGAATTGCAGCTTTTTTGCCGCGCTTCAAAGAAAGTTTACCGCCAGCAGTGTATGTTACGCGTTTTGAGGGTGTGCGGTTTTGAGTATGTACGAGTTTAATCTGGTGCTGCTGTTGCTTCAGCAGATGTGCGTGTTTCTTGTCATCGCCTGGTTGATGAGTAAAACGCGTCTGTTCATTCCGCTGATGCAAGTTACCGTACGCCTGCCGCACAAGCTGCTCTGCTACGTGACCTTCTCTATTTTCTGCATTATGGGAACCTATTTTGGTCTCCATATCGAAGACTCCATTGCCAATACGCGAGCCATCGGTGCCGTGATGGGAGGGCTGCTTGGCGGCCCTGTGGTCGGTGGGCTGGTCGGGTTAACCGGTGGCCTGCATCGGTATTCGATGGGCGGCATGACGGCGCTAAGCTGTATGATCTCAACGATCGTCGAAGGGCTGCTCGGCGGACTGGTTCACAGCTACATGATTAAGCGCGGTCGTCCGGATAAAGTCTTTAGCCCGCTCACCGCCGGGGCGATCACCTTTGTCGCTGAAATGGCGCAAATGGCCATCATCTTGCTGATTGCCCGGCCGTTTGACGATGCGCTCCATCTGGTGAGCAATATCGCCGCCCCGATGATGGTGACGAATACCGTCGGTGCTGCGCTGTTTATGCGTATTTTGCTCGACAAGCGCGCCATGTTTGAGAAGTACACCTCGGCGTTTTCCGCGACGGCCCTGAAGGTCGCCGCCTCGACGGAGGGGATCCTGCGTCAGGGCTTTAACGAAGAGAACAGCATGAAGGTGGCGCAGGTGCTTTATAAGGAGCTGGATATCGGCGCGGTGGCGATAACCGACCGTGAACGGTTGCTGGCTTTTACCGGCACGGGCGACGACCACCATCTGCCCGGGAAATCGATCTCCTCCGCCTATACGCTGCGCGCCATTGAAACCGGCGAAGTGGTGTATGCCGACGGCAACGAAGTTCCTTACCGCTGTTCGCTGCACCCGCAGTGTAAACTGGGCTCCACGCTGGTCATTCCGCTGCGCGGGGAAAACCAGCGGGTAATGGGCACCATCAAGCTTTATGAAGCGAAAAACCGTCTGTTCAGCTCTATCAACCGTACGCTGGGAGAGGGCATCGCTCAGCTACTCTCCGCGCAGATCCTCGCCGGGCAGTATGAGCGTCAGAAAGCGTTGCTGACGCAATCCGAAATTAAACTCCTGCACGCTCAGGTGAATCCGCATTTCCTGTTCAATGCGCTTAATACGCTCAAAGCGGTGATCCGCCGCGACAGCGATCAGGCCGCGCAGCTGGTTCAGTTCCTGTCGACGTTTTTCCGCAAAAACCTTAAACGTCCGTCCGAGATTGTGACCCTGGCCGATGAAATAGAACACGTTAATGCCTATCTGCAGATTGAGCAGGCTCGCTTCCAGACTCGTCTGCAGGTCTCGTTATCCGTCCCGGATGAGCTGGCGTATCAGCATCTTCCGGCCTTTACCCTGCAGCCTATTGTGGAAAACGCCATAAAACACGGTACGTCACAGCTGTTGGGGATTGGGGAGATCACCATTTCCGCCAGCCGCTTTAACCATCATCTGGTGCTGGATATTGAAGATAACGCCGGGCTTTACGTGCCTTCCACCTCAGGCGGATTAGGGATGAGCCTGGTGGATAAACGCCTGCGCGCGCACTTTGGTGATGACTGTGGCATTACCGTGGCCTGCGAGCCCGACCGATTCACCCGTATTACGTTACGACTGCCGCTGGAGGAAAACGCATGCTAAGAGTGCTGATTGTGGATGATGAGCCGTTAGCACGGGAAAACCTGCGCGTTCTGTTGCAGGAGCAGCCTGACATTGAGATTGTGGGGGAGTGCGCAAACGCCATTGAGGCCATTGGCGCCGTGCACAAACTGCGCCCGGACGTGCTGTTCCTCGACATTCAGATGCCCCGAATTAGCGGCCTGGAGATGGTCGGAATGCTCGACCCGGAGCATCGCCCCTACATTGTGTTTTTGACCGCCTTCGATGAATACGCCGTCAAAGCCTTTGAGGAGCACGCATTCGATTATTTACTGAAACCGATTGAAGAGAAGCGTCTTGAAAAGACCCTCAGCCGTTTGCGCCAGGAGCGCACCGTGCAGGATGTCACGCTGTTGCCGGAAAACCAGCAGCCGCTGAAGTTTATCCCGTGCACCGGCCACAGTCGGATTTACCTTCTGCAGATGGACGATGTGGCGTTTGTCAGCAGCCGTTTGAGCGGCGTATTTGTTACCAGCGCGGAGGGGAACGAAGGCTTTACCGAGCTGACGCTGCGGACGCTGGAGAGCCGAACGCCGCTCGTTCGTTGCCATCGCCAGTATCTGGTGAACATGGCGCACCTGAAAGAGATCCGGCTGGAAGACAACGGACAGGCAGAGCTGGTGCTGCGTGCCGGGCAAACCGTCCCCGTCAGTCGCCGCTACCTTAAGAGTTTGAAAGAGGCGATCGGCCTGTAAAACTGGTACACTGCGCCCCATTGCATCATCGACAGTTAAGTTAAAGGCACCCATGCTCAGTAATGATATTCTCCGTAGCCTGCGCTACACCCTGAAAGCAAACAATAACGATATGGTGCGCATTCTTGCGCTTGCTGGCATGGAGTCCACCTCTGCCGGTTTCGACACCTGGATGACAAAAGAGGATGAAGAGGGGTTTGTTCGCTGCCCTGACATTATCCTGTCTGGCTTCCTGAACGGCCTCATCTACGACAAGCGCGGGAAAGATGACTCAGCACCAGAACTGGCGCTTGAGCGTCGGGTGAATAACAACACGGTGCTGAAAAAGCTGCGTATCGCGTTTTCACTGAAAACAGACGACATTCTGGCGATTATGACAGAGCAGAAGCACCGCGTGTCGATGCCGGAGATCACCGCCATGATGCGTGCGCCGGACCATAAGAACTACCGCGAGTGCGGCGACCAGTTTTTGCGTTATTTTTTACGCGGACTGACTCACCGGGTGCATCACGCTAAGCCGTGAGTGGTACCGGGGCGTGAAGGATGAAGAGGCAAAAAAAAGCCGGAGATTATCTCCGGCTTTTTTATTATTTCACCTGCTGACCTGGTTTGGCGCCTTCATCAGGGCTTAACAGGAAGATATCTTTCCCGCCAGGACCTGCCGCCATCACCATGCCTTCCGAGATGCCGAAGCGCATTTTGCGCGGTGCCAGGTTGGCGACCATCACGGTCTGACGGCCAATCAGCACCTGCGGATCAGGATAGGCAGAACGGATTCCGGAGAAGACGTTACGCTTCTCACCGCCCAGATCCAGCGTCAGGCGCAGCAGTTTGTCCGAGCCTTCGACAAATTCCGCGTTTTCAATCAGTGCGACACGCAGATCGACCTTGGCGAAATCATCAAAGGTAATGGTCTCCTGAATCGGATCGTCTGCCAGCGGGCCGGTCACCGGCGCAGCGGCAGCCTTCACCTCTTCTTTAGACGCTTCCACCAGGGATTCTACCTGCTTCATCTCGATGCGGTTGTACAGCGCCTTGAAGGTATTCACCTTGTGACCGAGCAGCGGCTGCTGGATAGCATCCCAGGTCAGCTCGGTGTTGAGGAACGCTTCAGCGCGGGAGGCCAGCTGTGGCAGTACCGGCTTCAGCCAGGTCATCAGCACGCGGAACATGTTCAGGCCCATGGTGCAGATCGCCTGCAGGTCGGCGTCGCGGCCTTCCTGTTTCGCGACAACCCACGGAGCCTGCTCGTCAACGTAGCGGTTAGCCACGTCAGCCAGCGCCATGATTTCACGAATTGCTTTACCGAACTCACGGCTTTCCCAGGCTTCGCCAACCGCCGCGGCGGCGTCGGTGAAGGTTTTGTACAGCTCAGGATCGGCCAGTTCGGCAGACAGCACGCCGTCGAAACGCTTGGCGATAAAGCCTGCGTTACGGGAAGCCAGGTTCACGACTTTGTTGACGATGTCGGCGTTCACGCGCTGCACGAAATCTTCCAGGTTCAGGTCGATATCGTCGATGCGGGAAGAGAGCTTCGCCGTGTAGTAATAACGCAGGCTGTCCGCGTCGAAGTGGTTCAGCCAGGTGCTGGCTTTAATGAACGTACCGCGAGATTTGGACATCTTCGCGCCGTTGACCGTCACATAGCCGTGCACAAACAGGTTGGTTGGTTTACGGAAGTTACTGCCTTCCAGCATCGCCGGCCAGAACAGGCTGTGGAAGTAAACAATGTCTTTGCCGATAAAGTGATACAGCTCGGCGTCGGAATCTTTCTTCCAGTATTCGTCAAAGCTGACGGTGTCGCCGCGCTTGTCGCACAGGTTCTTGAAGGAACCCATGTACCCGATTGGCGCATCCAGCCAGACGTAGAAGTATTTACCCGGTGCGTTCGGAATTTCGAAACCGAAGTACGGTGCATCGCGGGAGATATCCCACTGCTGCAGACCGGATTCGAACCACTCCTGCATTTTATTCGCGACTTGCTCCTGCAGCGCGCCGCTGCGGGTCCACGCCTGCAGCATTTCGCTGAAGGACGGCAGGTCGAAGAAGAAGTGCTCGGAATCACGCATTACCGGTGTGGCACCCGAAACAACAGATTTCGGATCGATAAGCTCGGTCGGGCTGTAGGTTGCGCCGCACACTTCGCAGTTATCGCCATACTGATCCGGTGATTTACATTTCGGGCAGGTACCTTTGACAAAGCGGTCCGGCAGGAACATGCCTTTTTCCGGATCGTACAGCTGAGAGATGGTGCGGTTTTTAATAAAACCGTTCTCTTTCAGGCGAGAGTAGATCAGCTCCGACAGCTCACGGTTTTCGTCGCTGTGCGTGGAGTGATAGTTGTCATAGCTGATGTCAAAGCCCGCAAAATCGGTCTGATGCTCCTGACTCATTTCGGCAATCATCTGCTCTGGGGAGATCCCCAACTGCTGCGCTTTCAGCATGATCGGCGTGCCGTGGGCATCGTCCGCACAGATGAAGTTAACCTCGTGGCCGCGCATTCGCTGGTAACGGACCCAGACATCAGCCTGGATATGCTCCAGCATGTGGCCGAGGTGGATTGAGCCGTTGGCGTACGGCAGTGCGCACGTTACCAGAATTTTCTTCGCGACTTGAGTCATAGTAGGCATTACTTCTTTTAACTGTGAAAAGGGTTTTTGATATTACCAAAAGGGGCATTATTAAGTAAGCACAAACCACGGCCTTTCAGGTAAACTTGTTCATCTAAGGTCTTATTCACAAGAACAAAGGAGTCGGGATGAGTTCTCAATCCCAGGCCAAATCACCGGAAGCCTTAAGAGCAATGGTCGCCGGGACGCTGGCTAACTTTCAGCATCCAACCCTGAAGCACAATCTCACCACGCTGAAAGCGTTACACCATGTCGCATGGCTGGACGATACGCTGCACATCGAGTTGCAGATGCCCTTCGTCTGGACCAGCGCGTTTGACGCGCTGAAAGAGCAAACCAGCTCTGAGCTGTTGCGCATTACCGGCGCGAAAGCCATTGACTGGAAGCTGACCCACAGCATCGCCACCCTCAAGCGTGTGAAAAACCACCCGGGCGTGAACGGCGTGAAAAACATCATTGCCGTCAGTTCAGGCAAGGGTGGGGTGGGTAAATCCTCCACGGCGGTAAACCTGGCGCTCGCGCTGGCAGCCGAAGGGGCGAAAGTCGGTATTCTGGACGCCGATATTTACGGACCGTCTGTGCCTAACATGCTGGGCGCGGAAAACCAGCGCCCAACCTCGCCGGATGGCACGCACATGGCACCGATCATGGCCCACGGTCTGGCAACCAACTCCATTGGTTATCTGGTGACTGACGATAACGCCATGGTGTGGCGTGGCCCGATGGCCAGCAAAGCGCTGATGCAGATGCTGCAGGAGACAATGTGGCCCGATCTGGATTATCTGGTGCTGGATATGCCGCCGGGCACCGGTGACATTCAGCTGACGCTGGCGCAAAACATTCCGGTCACGGGAGCGGTCGTGGTGACCACCCCGCAGGATATCGCGCTGATCGACGCCAAAAAAGGCATCGTGATGTTCGAGAAAGTGGACGTGCCGGTGCTGGGTATTGTCGAGAACATGAGTATGCATATCTGCAGCAACTGCGGACACCATGAGCCTATCTTTGGCACCGGTGGGGCAGAAAAACTGGCTGCGCAGTATCACACCCAACTGCTTGGGCAGATGCCGCTGCACATCTCGCTGCGTGAAGATCTGGACAGCGGGAAGCCGACGGTCGTCAGCCGTCCGGACAGTGAATTTGCAGAGATGTATCGACAGCTGGCGGGGCGCGTTGCGGCGCAGCTTTACTGGCAGGGCGAAGTCATCCCGAGTGAAATTGCGTTTCGCGCGGTGTGAGTGCTTTAGTCTGAATTGCCGGGCGGCGTTTGCGCCTGACCCGGCCTACGGAAATAACGTGTTGTAGGCCGGCTCAGCGAAGCGTCACCCGCGTTTAACGCTGTACGTAATGCATTAAAAAGTACTCACCTTCCGGCGAGTCACCCTTCGCTTCAATATGCCAGCCATGGCGCTGGTAAAAGGCAACAGCCCGGTCATTCTTTACCAGACACTTCAGCGAACCCGTACTGGTGAACGCGTTTTGCACCTGTTCAAGGAGCGAATGACCGACGCCCAGACCTTGATACTGCGGATCGACAAACAGATTGTGCAGGAAATTGTCGTTCGTCCACACCGAAGCAAAACCCAGTCGATGCCCGTCCTGAACGGCCACCCAAATCACTTCGTCGCGGGTTGCCGCGTCAAAGTCTTCAAGCTGCCACTCGGAACCGTCCAGCCATGGCCAGGCCTCGCGCCGCGCGTGGAGATAGAGTGTTCGCAAAAAGGGGCGATCGCTCTCCTGCCAGGGCCGGATTAAAATGTCATTAGCGGTGATAGAAGATATCTCCATTGTAGGCTTTGTAGATTTTGCCATCTGCATCGCCAATCAGGACGTAGTTCTCGCCCATATAGGTCCAGTGGGTACCCGCATCCGGGGCCGGCAGGTTACGCAGCTGGTACTGTTTAATGGTGTACTCAGGCGTTTGATACTGCGCCGGTGCGGTGTCGCCAATCTTGAATTTGGTGAAATCAGCGATGAACTCTTGTTCCTCATAGGCTTTAATGCCTGATGGCGCAGCGGCGGTTTGCGGGGCAGAAAACGCGGAACCCGCCAGAGACAGTAATACACCCAGAAGCAGCAATTTACGCTTAGCCATTTTTTCTCCAGTGATATCGTTACAGATACTTTTCGTCTGCGGGTTCATGGAACGCGAGGCAGACAGTCCATTTTAAGTACCAAAGCATGGTGTGTTTGAAAAAAAATGTAACAAAAGTGGACGGTTTTGTGTAGTCGTAATGACGCGCGCAGTATCACTACAGTCAATATCTCCCGAATTTGATATTTCCAATATTTATTATTTCATTAATCAATTCTGAAAATACCTTCTCACTTCGCAAATGGACTGTTCAACGCATGCTTTCCCACGTAAGAACATTTAATATCGCCTCCGTATGACATCAATCTCTTTCCATTTTTTTCAAAAGAATGGGAACGATTTTGCTTTTTTATCGCCATGAAGGGAAACGTTGTCTGTTTTTTGTAATACGTCCGCTAAAACAATAACCCGTTGAAAATTTTAATGTAAATGAATTTATTTTTTATCTGTTTAACAACAAACACAACAATAAAAGAACTTTTTATATAAATGAAAAATACAACGCTATTTTCACTTTTATTTCTTTCAGTCGGCCAGTTAACTGGTTGCGTATTTTCGCCAGGTCAGGATCTCAGCATTACCGGGAAAAAAGTCATGGCTGACGGAGAAGCGAATTATCAGCTCGATCAACACGTGGAAATTTATCCCCTGACCCCGGCGCTCGTTGAAAAATTGCGACCGCCTGTCCTCAAATCTCAGGCAAATCCTACTCTGGATGAGCAGGTCAAAAACTGGGAATACCGCATAGGCACCGGCGACATCCTGACGGTCACCGTCTGGGATCATCCGGAATTAACCACGCCCGCAGGGCAGTATCGTACCGCGAGTGACGCGGGTAACTGGGTGAATGCGGATGGAACGCTCTTCTATCCCTACGTCGGAAAACTGCATGTTGCAGGCAAAACGGTCGCGCAGGTGCGTGAAGCAATCACCGCGCAACTGGAGAAGGTCATTGAGAGCCCGCAGGTGGATGTCAGCGTGGCGTCTTTCCGCTCACAAAAAGCCTATGTGACAGGAGAGGTGGCAAAATCAGGCCAGCAACCGATAACCAATATTCCGTTGACGGTAATGGACGCGGTCAACGCCGCAGGTGGGCTTTCCGCGGATGCCGACTGGCGTAACGTGGTCCTCACGCATAATGGCCAGGACGCGCGCCTTTCGCTCTATGCGCTGATGCAGCATGGTGATTTAAGCCAGAATAAGCTGCTGTATCCGGGCGATATCCTCTTTGTTCCGCGTAACGATGCCTTAAAAGTGTTCGTGATGGGCGAGGTGGTGAAGCAGAGCACGTTGAAGATGGATCGTAGCGGAATGACCCTGGCGGAAGCCCTGGGGAATGCAGGCGGGCTGGATCAGAATATGGCCGATGCAACCGGGATTTTTGTTATTCGCTCGGTAGCGAAAAAAGGGGCGACGGACAAAATTGCCAATATCTATCAGCTCAATGCGAAGGATGCCTCCGCGATGGTACTGGGGACGGAATTCCAGCTTGAACCGTATGACATTGTCTACGTCACCACCGCGCCCTTGTCACGCTGGAATCGCGTGATCACGCAGCTGGTACCCACCATCAGCGGTGTCCATGACCTGACCGAAACCGTCCGCTTCATTCGTTCATGGCCGCAATAATGTTTAACTCAATCTTAGTGGTTTGCACCGGCAATATTTGCCGTTCGCCGATGGGGGAGCGGCTGTTGCGACAACAGCTGCCCGGCAGACTCGTGACATCGGCTGGGATTTACGGATTTGAAGGACGCCCGGCGGATGCAACTGCACGGGAGGTGGCCCGGTGTTACGGCGTTTCGCTGGAGGGGCACGTGGCACGCAAGATGACGCGCAGCATGTTGCAAACCTCCGATTTGATTCTGGTGATGGAGCCGGAGCACCTGCGTTTTATTGCCGCTGTGTCGCCCGAATGTCGCGGAAAATCGCTGCTGTTTGGCCAATGGCTGGAAAACAGGGACATTCCCGATCCTTACCGCAAAAGTCGTGAAGCGTTTGAATATGTTTTCGGGCAGCTGGTAAAAGCCAGTCAGGAATGGGCTCGTCGTGTGGGTCAAAAAGGAATGAAGCGTTAATGTCTTCTCATACATCAGACAAATACGGTGCTGCCGCACCGCACAGTAATGAAATCGATCTTATGCAGCTACTTGCTGAGATGATTGATCACCGCATGCTAATCGGGCTGGTCACGCTCCTGTTTACGGTGTGCGCGGGGCTCTACGCGTTTAGCGCCACGCCGGTCTACCAGGCGGATGCCCTGGTACAGATAGAAGCAAAGCAGGACAACTCGTTGCTTAAAAGCTTAAGCCAGTTTGGGTCTGACCTTTCACCCGACGCTGAACCTGAACTGTTGCTGCTTAAATCGCGCATGATCCTGGGGGGAACCGTTGATAATCTGGGGCTGACATATCAGGTAAAACAGCGCGTTCTCCCGGTTGTGGGGCGCCTCTGGGAACGTCTAGGAGGCAGCAAACCGGGCAACATGACGATAGGTGAGCTTAACCTGCCCCAGCAGGAGGGGAAACCGCAAGCGGTTGTCCTGACCGTGCTGGGGCAGGGCCGGTATCGCCTGGAAGGGGAGACGCTTAAGGCTGACGGTAGGGTTGGCAAACGGCTGGTGAAAGACGGGATCACGCTTCTGGTGACCTCGCTCAGCGCGGAGCCGGGGACCCAATTTACCCTTCATGCCTTCACCAGGCTTGAGGCAATTAACGCGCTGCAGAAGAGACTCTTTGTCGCGGAATCCGGTAAACAGAGCGGTATGATCACCCTGACGCTGACGGGTGAAGACCCGGACAGGATAGCGGTGGTGCTCAATACGATTGCTGAAAATTATCTCAGCCAGAATATTGCGCGCCAGGAGGCACAGGATTCCCGAAGTCTGGCGTTTTTACAGGAGCAGTTGCCTAAGGTCCGTCACGAACTGGATGAGGCCGAAGCACGACTGAATGCCTATCGGGCGAAGCGCGATTCCGTCGACTTATCCCTTGAGGCGAAGTCCGTACTGGATCAGGTCGTTAACGTGGAAAATCAGCTCAACGAACTGACTTTTCGTGAGGCAGAGGTTTCTCAGCTTTTCAAAAAGGATCACCCGACCTATCGCGCATTACGGGAGAAGCGACAAACGCTCGAAGAGGGACGCGCGCGCCTGAACAGCCGGGTTTCATCTATGCCTTCTACCCAGCAGGAAGTGTTGCGCCTTAGCCGTGATGTCGAGTCCGGGCGTACCATTTACCTGCAGCTGCTGACACGCCAACAGGAACTGAACATTTCACGCTCCAGCGCTATCGGCAACGTGCGGATCATTGATACCGCGGTTACGCAACCTGAGCCAATAAAGCCCCGTAAAGCGCTTATTATTCTGCCTGGTGTGCTGCTAGGGCTGATGGTCTCCATGGGTTGGGTGTTGGTTCGTACTGCCTGTCGGCGAGGGATCACCTCGTCAGAGCAAATAGAAGAGCAGGGGATGCCGGTTCTGGCGACGCTGCCGCGCTCGGTCTGGCTGTGGAAAAAAACGCATTTGCGCCGAAAGCACTTTTTGGCGCCCCACGGGAAACACAAAACTTCGGATATCCCCTTCCTGCCCACAGACCGGCCAGCGGATATGTTTGTTGAAGCGATGCGCGGACTGCGTACCAGCCTGCACTTCACGATGATGGACGCCTCAAACCAGATCGTGGTGATTACGGGCCCCACACAGAATTGCGGCAAAACGCTGGTCAGCACGTCACTGGCATCAATAGCGGCTCAGGCCGGAAAGCGGGTGCTCTTTATCGATGCGGATATGCGTAAAGGCTATGTGCATAATCTCTTTAAGCTGAACAACCATCACGGATTATCCGCTGTCCTTGAGGGAAATGTGGCGTGGCAGGAGGCGATCCAGCGCGTTGATAAGGCGGGCTTTGATGTTCTGACCTGTGGTCCCCAGCCGTTACGTCCCGTGGAGCTGCTCATGGGAGAACGCTTCCAGGAGGTGATGTCGGGGATGAACGCACACTATGACGTTGTTATCGTTGATACACCGCCGGTGCTGGCCGTGACCGATGCGGTGCTGATTGCCAGAGTGGCCGCAACCACGTTATTGGTTGCCCGCTTTGGTAAAACCAACGTGAAAGAGACGGAAAACTGTGTAAAGCGTCTGCAGCAGATGGGTGTGCAGGTGAACGGTGCCATTCTCAATGATATCGTGAAATCTGCGGCGCTGTATTACAGCGCGGGGTATAGCCATTTCGACTACGGCTATACCCCGAAGGAAAAGAGGCGTGAGGGTTAGTGCTTCACCAGCGTGGCGAAGTAATACACCAGGGGAATGGCGAGGATCCAAAGACCGACGGGGATATCGCGCCATTTCCCGGCTATCGCTTTGATAACGATATAAAACAGCAGCCCGCCCGCAATACCGGTCCCGAAACTGTTGGCAATCAGCGTAATCATCACCATCATCAACACCGGCAAGCCGTCGGTGAAGTTCGCCAAATCAACCTTACGTAGACCGCTAAACATATTCAGCCCGATGAGGATCAGGGCGGGCGCCGTGGCTTCTTTCGGGATCATCAGCGCCACAGGGGTAAACAGCAGCATCAGCAGGAACATTACCGCCGCGGCCAGCGCGGTCATGCCGGTTTTGCCGCCGGCTTCCGCGGCTGCGGACGATTCAATCAGCGCCGTGGCGGCAGGAATGCCTACCCACGGGCCAATCGCGGCGGCAATGGAGTCCACCATAAACGGGCGGTTAATGTTTGGCATATTGCCTTCTTCATCCAGCAGCCCTGCTTCCCCGCCCACCGCCAGCGTTGTTCCCATGGTGGAGAAAAACTCGGAGGCGAAGAAGACAAACAGGAATGGCAGAAAAGCAATATTCAGCGCGCCCAGCATATCGACATGCCCAAGGACGGGAGCAATGGAGTGGGGCACATCGATAAAACTGGCGGGTAATTTCGTGACGCCCATCGGAATACCCACGAGGGTCGCGAGCAGGATAGCCCACAGGATCGCACCCGGAATACGACGAGCCTGCAGGCCGATAGCCAGGAACAGGCCGAGTAACGCCACCAGTGCACCGGGTGACAAAAAATCTCCCAACATCAGTGCGTTCGTTTTGGCATTCGCCAGCACCAGCCCGGCGTTGCGGAAACCGAGTACGGCGACAAACAGACCGATGGAGGCCGTCAGCCCCAGCTTGATGGACTGTGGCACCGAGCGGGTCACCACTTCACGCAGGCCAAACCGGGTCAGCAGAAAGAATAAAATCCCCGACCAGCAGGCGATACCCAGACCAATTTGCCAGCCAATGCTTTCACTGCCCGCAAGCGTCACCCCGACCAGCACCGAGCCACCAATTCCTGGCCCGACGATAAACGGCAGGTTGGCGTAAAACGCCATCAGCAGCGTCCCGGCAACGAAGACCAGAATGGTGCCCGTGGTCGCGGCGCCTTTATCCATTCCTCCCACGGCCAGCAGCCCCGGGATCACCACCAGCAAATAGGCGGCGGCGAGAAAACCAGTGATACCCGCCAGGCACTCGGTGCGCACGGTGCTCCCGCGTGCACGGAGTGCAAAACGACGTTCAAGCCAGCGCCCTGGTGCTGGCGAATTCACGGTATTGTCGGCCATTATCCGGCTCTCCTTCGGTATTATTGTGTGTTGTCCGGGGTTTCCCGGTAAGAAATCAGCGGATCGACAATCTGGCGCGTGCTGCCATCGGTCAGTCCAAGATCGGTCAAATGTGGCCCGGCATTACAGGCAAGGCAGGTTCCTTCGATGGCCTTAAAGACCCGATACGGCGGTTCCCAGTCGGCAATCAGACTGCTGCGATCGCGCAGCGTCCTGAACTGCAGCGCCAGCTCGGCAGGTGGCAGTTCCGACAGCATGCCCGCAATCGGCATGGCAACGTGGGCAATCACGTCACCCTGTTGCGCCAGCGCCATGCCACCACCGCTGTTGATAAGCGTATTGGCAGCCAGTGCCATATCGTTCGGATCGCGGCCCAGAACCACCAGGTTGTGAGAGTCGTGCGAGTAGCTGGTGGCAATCGCCCCGCGCAGTTCCCCCCAGCCTTCAAGCAGGGCAATTTGCGGTTTTGCTGCATGACGGGCATGGCGATGCTGAACCCAGATCAGGCTAAAGCCGTCCGGGATCTGCACGCACCCGTTGCGCACCTGAACATCTGTTTCACCCCAGCGGGTAAAGCGCGCGCCGCAGATGTGGCGCAAGCGAGCCACGCCATGGTTCGCGTTGCCAATGCACATGTAAAAATCATCAGCGGTCAGGGCAGACAACCGTACGGTATCACGCGGCAACGTAAGAGGCGTATCAGCAACAGGTTCGAGCGTTGCCCCGTCCCGGGCAATCAGCTTTCCGGCGACGTAGACCTGGCGCGCCGTCAGTTTATCCAGCGAGTCAAACACCACCAGATCCGCGCGACGCCCGGCGGCAATCAGCCCAAGGTCGTTACGCTGCAGGCGAATGGCCGCATTGAGCGTTGCAAAACGCAGTGCGTCGGTGGCCGCTAATCCATGTTCAATCAGCAGGTTCAGCAGCGCGATGATCCCGCCTTTTTCCATGAGGATGTCTGGCGGAACATCATCGGTACAAACCGTGATGTGAGACGAAAGATGGGGGAGCGTTTTCAGGGCGCTGACAATATCGGGCAGCAGATAAGGGTGCGAACCGCGGATCTCCAGCGTCAGCCCGGCACGCAGTTTTTCCAGCGCATCGTCAGCTGACGTTAACTCATGGTCAGAAGTCACGCCTGCTGCCAGATAAGCCTGTAAATCCGCACCGCTGAGACCGCGGGCATGGCCTTCAATCAGCTTTCCGCTGTCGAGCCCGGCCTGCATAATTTCAAGCATACGCTGGCTGCCATTAAGCACCCCGTGCATGTCCATCACTTCAGCCACACCGCGCACTTCCGGCCAGCCGAGCAGGGTGTTCATCTCGTCTCCGGCAAAATCCGCCCCGGACATTTCCAGGCCGGGCGTTGAGGGCACGCTTGAAGGCGCGGCGACCATCACCTGCAGCGGCAGATTGCGGCTGGCCTCAATGGCAAAACGGACGCCGTCAATGCCCAGCACGTTGGCCAGTTCATGCGGATCCCAGAAGACCGCCGTGGTGCCCTGTGCAAGCACAATCTCCGCGTAGCGGGCGGGCATAAGATGGGAGCTTTCAAGGTGGACGTGGGTATCCATCAGCCCTGGCGACAGAAACTGGTTGTTCAGCGCGTGGGTCTCATACGCGTCCTTGCGGCTGCCGCGCGGATGGACGCTGGCAATCAGTGAGCCCACGATACCAACATCCGCTTCGCGGATCTCACCGGTGACCATATCCACAATACGGGTATCGGTGAGCAGCAGGTCAAAGGGCATTTCGCCTCGTGCAGCCTGAACGGCGCGGCGTCGGGTTTCAGCAGTCATGCAATTAACAGTTCCAGCATCAAAATAATGACGCTACTCTATGCACACGGCAAACGTTTGCCCAGCTGATAAAATTTATCGCCCGATAACCCCGGGTTATTCTGTGACGCGTGTAATGGATAATCATGACGGAACCCTGGCAGCGCTTGCCCGCGCTCTCTCTTCGACAGCTACAGTATTTTGTCACTCTGGCGCAGCTGCGTCATTTTACTGATACCGCCAGCAAACTGGCTATCAGCCAGCCGGCGCTCAGCAGTGCGTTGCGGCAAATCGAGACGGTGCTTGGGGGCAAACTGGTTAACCGGACCGCCTCGGCCGTGACGTTGACGGAGCTTGGCAATGCCATCCTGCCGCACGCGCAGCGGGTGCTCAGCGTGGCGCAGCTTGCGTTTGACGACATGCAGCACATTGTTCAGGCGGGCGGAGAAGGTACGGTGCGTATCGGGCTGATCCCTTCCGTGAGTTCGCTGCTGTTCCCCTTGTTGCCCCGGACGCTCGCGCAGGCTTTTCCCCGCCTCAGGGTGGAATTTCACGATCAAACCAACGATGCGCTGGTGGTCCAGCTGCTGAAAGGGCAGATTGATTTCGGCATTGGTGCGCTCGATAACTCTGTTCCCGACCAGCTGAACGTGTTTCCCTTACAGGATGATCCGTTTGTCGCGGTCATTCACAGCGACGATCCGCTGGCCGCGTCGGCGCACCTGCCCTGGAAGCAACTGGCAGGGCGAGATATCGCCGTGTTCTCAAAAGGCAATATTCAGCGTCTGGTTGCGGCGCTCGCGGAAAGCCACCGTTTGTCGTTGCCGACACGCTATCAGGTGGACTACATCGAAACGTTGTATGGTCTGGTGCGCTCGAAACTCGCCGTGGCGATTTTACCGCAGCTCTATACCACGCACCTCCAGGACCCGCAGCTCAGGGTGGTACATCTTCAACAACCGGCCCTGGCCCGCACGGTGGCGTTAATGCGTGCCCCGCAGCCGCTTCCTCCGCTTATCGAATCCTGCTTTACGCTGATGGCCGACACGTTGCGAACGAAATGACCCGACACTTCTTTACAGCGTGATGGCGCATTGCTCGCTAAGATGACCGTCGATTCATCAAGAGGTCACAATGGAAAACCGCAAATTCAGTCGACTGCGCCGCTGGGCGCGGGAAGGGATCATCTTCTTTCTGCTCGCGCTGGCCGTCATGTGGGGCGTGGATCAATACCGCAAGCCCACACTCCCCGCCAGCTTTAGCGCTGCACCGATGCACAGCATCGACGGAAAGATCCACGATATAACGGCACTCAGCCAGGAACGCCCGCTGCTGATATACGTATGGGCAACCTGGTGCAGCATCTGCCGGTTTACGACGCCCTCGGTCAATACGCTGGCAGAACAGGGTGGCAACGTCGTGAGTATCGCCATGCGTTCCGGCGACGATGCAAAGCTGGCGCGCTGGGTCGACAAGAAACAGCTGGTCATGCCGGTGGTCAACGATGCCAACGGTGCGCTGTCACAGGCGTGGCAGGTGAGCGTAACACCGACGCTGGTGATCGTGTCGAAGGGGAAAGTGGTCAGTACCACCACGGGGTGGACAAGTTACTGGGGAATGAAGCTCAGACTGTGGTGGGCAGGGCTGTAAAGAGAGCCCCTCTTCCGGCGGAAGAGGGGCTGGATATTACTTCGCCAGAACTTCCTGTGCGGTACGCTCAACCAGCGACAGCAGGACTTTAATGTCCTCCAGGGTCACGGTTGGGTTCAGCAGAGTCAGCTTCAGGCAGGTGACGCCGTTATGCTCGGTCACGCCGACGTTAGCACGGCCGGATTCCAGCAGCGCATCACCAATTTTCTGGTTCAGCAGGGCGATACCCGCGTCGTCCATCTGTACCTGTCCACGGAAGCGGAACAGTACGCTTGCCAGCTGCGGTTGCATAACCAGTTCCAGAGCAGGCTGCTCTTTCACGTAAGCCGCAACCTGCTGTGCCAGCGTAACACCGTGATCGATGATCGCCGCGTATTGTTCCTGACCCAGCGCTTCCAGGCTCATCCACAGCTTCAGCGCGTCGAAACGACGGGTCGTCTGCAGAGATTTGGACACCAGGTTAGGCACGCCAGCTTCTTCATCGAACTCAGAGTTCAGATAGGCCGCCTGATAGCGCATCAGCTCATAGTGGCGCGCTTCTTTGAGCAGGAACGCACCGCAGCTGATGGTCTGGAAGAACTGCTTGTGGAAGTCCAGAGTAACGGAATCCACCAGCTCGATACCGTCCAGGTAGTGACGATACTGCTCAGACATCAGCAGTGCGCCGCCCCAGGCCGCATCCACGTGTACCCAGATATTCTGTTTCGCCGCCAGTTCAGCAATGGCACGCAGCGGATCGATTGCACCTGCATCGGTAGTACCGGCAGTGGCAACAATCGCCAGGATCTGCTCGCCGTTAGCATTGCACTGCTCAATTTTCGCTGCCAGATCGTTGAGATCCATGCGCGAAAATTCATCCGTTTTCACCTGCACGACGGACTGGTAGCCCAGACCCATCAGCGCCATGTTCTTCTGCACGGAGAAGTGTGCGTTTTCAGAGCACAGCACGCGGATTTTACGCAGATCGCCAACCAGGCCGTCCTGCTGAACGGAATGACCCTGACGCGCGAAGAACGCATCACGGGCCAGCATCAGACCCATCAGGTTGCTCTGCGTGCCGCCGCTGGTGAACACACCGGCGTCGCCAGCCTGATAACCCACGCGGGTACGCAGCCATTCGATCAGCTTGATCTCAATGATGGTTGCGGACGGGCTTTGATCCCAGGAGTCCATGCTCTGGTTAGTGGCGTTAATCAGCACTTCCGCCGCCTGGCTAACCACCAGGCTTGGGCAGTGCAGGTGCGCCACACACTGCGGGTGATGAACGGACAGGCTGTCTTTCAGGAAGAACTCCACGGCGCGTTCAATCGCCGCTTCGTTGCCCAGCCCTTTCGGGTTGAAATCCAGCTTAATACGGTCGCGCAGTTCCGCGACCGTTTTGCCCTGATACATCTCAGGCTGTTTCAGCCACTGCATCACAGCCTGAGTGCTTTGTTCAATCGCCTGCTGGTAAGCTTCAATGCTCTGTGCAGAGGAGAACAAAATTGGGTTTGAATCTGACATCGTGTTCAACAACTCCGGTTACGCCGGGCGAACGCCCGCAGCAAGCAGCGCCTGCTCGAATTTATCCAGGAAGACTTTCAGCTCATCATCGCTGATCAGCAGGGAAGGCAGCAGACGCAGAACAATACCGTTGCGACCACCGCGCTCCAGAATCAGGCCGGCTTCGAAGCACTTCTTCTGAATCAGTGCAGACAGCTCGCCATCACCCGGGTAGCAACCCATGTGGTCTGCCGCTTCGTGTGGTTTAACGATCTCAATCCCGATCATCATGCCCAGGCCGCGAACGTGGCCGATAACCGGATAGCGTTTCGCCATCTCGTTCAGCTGGCCTTTCAGCCATTCGCCCTGTGCGGCCACTTTGCCCGCGATGTTCTGGTCTTTCAGGATTTTCAGCGTTGTCAGACCGGTTGCCATTGCCAGCTGATTGCCGCGGAAGGTACCGGTGTGGTGGCCTGGTGCCCACGCATCGAACTGTTTTTTGATGCCGAGTACCGCCAGTGGCAGACCGCCGCCAACCGCTTTAGACATCACGATGATGTCTGGCTCAATGCCCGCGTGTTCGAAGGCGAAGAATTTACCGGTACGGGCAAAGCCAGCCTGAACTTCGTCGAGGATCAGCAGAATGCCGTGTTCCTGAGTCACTTTACGGATGCGCTGCAGCCACTCAACCGGAGCCGGGTTCACGCCGCCTTCACCCTGAACGGCTTCAAGGATCACTGCCGCAGGTTTACGCACGCCGCTTTCAACGTCGTTGATCAGGTTTTCGAAATAGTAGGTCAGCGCTTTCACACCCGCTTCACCGCCGATACCCAGTGGGCAACGGTACTGGTGTGGGTAAGGCATGAACTGCACTTCTGGCATCATACCGTTAACCGCTTCTTTCGGAGACAGGTTGCCGGTAACGGCCAGTGCGCCGTGAGTCATACCGTGGTAACCACCAGAGAAGCTGATGATACCGCTACGACCGGTCACTTTTTTCGCCAGTTTCAGCGCTGCTTCAACGGCATCAGCACCGGATGGACCGGTGAACTGCAGGCAGTACTCTTTGCCCTGACCAGGCAGCAGAGAGAGCAGATATTCTGAGAACGCGTCTTTCAGAGGCGTAGTCAGATCCAGAGTATGTAACGGCAAGCCGCTGGTAATGACATTTTGGATGCTTTTCAGCACATCAGGATGGTTATGTCCAAGCGCAAGGGTGCCTGCGCCTGCTAAACAGTCAAGGTATTCTTTATTATCTGCATCGGTGATCCACACGCCTTCTGCTTTAGTGATTGCTAAAGGCAGTTTGCGCGGATAACTCCTGACGTTAGATTCAAACTCGGCCTGACGGGCCAGATAGGTTTCGTTGCTTTTGTGGGCATCTACGGTGTCAATACGGACTTTATCCGTCATCATATCACTCCTACAACCGCCGCTTCGTTATGAGCAACGATTGAATAAAAAGTTAAAAAACAGATGGGGGCCTGAAAAAAACGCCGCCAATATAGAGCCTTTTGTCACGAGGCTCAATGGTTAATTTGTTTACTGTTTTATGACATGCGGTACGGGGGAGGGAATATCCTCATTTTAAGAATGAAAATTGCGCTTTATGCCAAACAAAAACAGCCGGTTACGCGTATTTTGTCAGGACTGTAAAAAGAGAGGAAAGTGTGTGACAAATCGTGCCATTGAGGGACGTTAAGGGGGGCAGATAGCCCCTTTAAGCGCATTATCTCGACATTACCTGCAAAATACCGGGGTCACGACAGGTTGTTTTTATTCCCGGACATAGCGGTTACAGGCTTCTCATTACATCTGATTGGTATAACAAAATCATGAAAGCGAGAAATCAACAGGCCTTGCATCACTGGTACTCTTCCCCTAATCTGCCAAATGTAAGTGAATTCTTACCAATGACTCGGGGTGCCCTTCTTAAATGAAGGCTGAGAAATACCCGTATTACCTGATCTGGATAATGCCAGCATATGGCGTTAATTATTTATATATTTCAATCGGTTAAATGTTCTTCTGTCTACTTGACTTTCATCACTGAGACAGAGGCTGTGTTGATTTTGATTACTAAACGCATTCGTTACACCTTCCTCCGCGATTCCATTTACTACGTCCAATTCTGTTTACCAGACGGTAAAATGTTTAGACGTTCCCTTGCTACGGATAGCCATAGGGAAGCTAATACATTGATGATAGCTTTAATGCCTTCCGTGCTTAATGTTAAAGCGGGGACGTGTCCCCCGGAAAATCTATCTAGCCGGATTGAAGAACTCACCCAGACCAGAATGCTCTATAGGGCTGCAAGAGTTTCACCTGATTTGTATACAAAGCCCACCATCACCGCACCAATCAATAATGTGGATGTAATTACCGTGGGTAGAAGCGTACTCACCTTAGGGGAAGCTTGGGAGCGGTACGTTAAGGAGAGGGGAAAGTCTTGGACTGCGGCAATTCACTCCGCTAATGAGCGTTACATGGAGGTGATGTTAACTGTATTAGGCGCAGAGAGGGAAGTAAGAAGTATCACAAGGCAAGACATCAAACATGTTATGGAAGCTGTTACTGGCCTCCCCAAACGTGTTGTTCAGCCATACCGCTCAATGACAATAGAGCAACTCTTATCCTGTGATGACATCCCCGAGGAGCATTTGCTAGGAACTGAGGCAATCCATAAGCATCTTAAAATCTACAAATCTCTTTTCAAAACACACCTGACCGAGGATAAAGGCGTACTTTCAGTATCTCCTACTGACGGCGTAACAGCCCCTCCATCGTCTGCGAGATATGGGGCTTACACCAATAGCGAAATGAAATCTTTGGTTAGGTATGAAATCGAAGAGGCTAAACAGGATTGGCTTAAATGGATTATCTTATTGCTAGCATACACTGGAGCTAGAAGGGGAGAGCTAGCCACCCTCACCACATCCCAAGTGCGCATTGATGATGATAGTAATCGTCACTATCTTCTAATCAAAGAAGGGAAGACCGATAACGCAGGGAGACAGGTTCCTTTGCATCAGCATCTAATTGATTTGGGGTTCTTAGAATTTGTTATGGGGAAAGCTGATAAGCTGTTTCCGGAAGTGGCAGGAAGTAACATGGCTAAGATTGGTAAGGTGTTGTCTGATATTAGGGACGCTTTACACATCCCATACAGGGATATCCAAAATCAACGGCGTATTGTTCACAGCTTCAGGCATAGCGTTGTCACTGTGGCCTCCGGTTGGATGAATGACATTACTCACCTTCAACAGGTCATAGGTCATGAGAAAACCGGTACGGGGATAACAAGACGATATCTCCACACCTTCCCTCTATCGGTTGTATGCCATATCATTGATGGACTTGACTGGCGTTAAACGCTTCATAACTAACACAGCGATAAGGCACATAAGCGATGGCTAGACCGTTCTCTCAAAGATATGGACACGTTAAAGTTGAAGAAGTAATTCAGCTGGAGAGTATTTCTAAAGACTCCAGAATGGTTATATGGAACTGCATCCATGAGGAGCTATTGAGGTATAAAAGTCAGAGCAACGATGCTGTGGAAAATATTGTTAGAAGTGTATGGATTAATTTTTTAAAAAATGATTCGTCTAAAGTACCAATATACCGATCTACCGTAGGTGCCCCAGATTTAGTAGGGGAGGTTAAGAGGGCTATAATTAGCGCTCCTTGGTATCATGTTTACGACCTTATTGAGTTTATTGTTAATGAAACTCAAGGGACAAGCTTCGATGATTTATCAATCTATTTGAATTCTGTTTTCAAATCTGAAGGATTAGCGTACTCCATTATTGAGGGTATGGTTGTTCCTGTGTCCACCCCTGTTGAGGTTGAAAGCATACAAGAAGGGATTGACACTGGCAGTGATTCTTCAAGAAAACATTTCGAATGTGCATTAGAGTTACTATCTAACAGGGAACAACCTGACTTTAGAAACTCAATTAAAGAATCTATTTCTGCTATTGAATCCCTCTGCAAAAAAATCTCTGGTAATGATAAAGGAACACTTGGGGACTGTCTTAAAACCATTGAGGATAAAGGCCATATTCATCCAGCAATGAAACGAGCCTTCCAACAACTATACGGATATACAAGTGACCAGGGTGGAATACGTCACGCTTTAATGGATGGAAGTGAAGAGCCAACCTTAGAAGAGGCTCGTTATATGTTAGTCATCTGTAGTGCATTCAGTAATTATCTTATTTCTAAGATGAGTGATTAATTATTATAATGCGAGGCTAATTGACCTGCTCCCCGTTGATTAATACACCGTGATGTTAGTAATGTCTTCATAAGCCACATGAGGACATCCCTATGAAGAAGCGATTTTCCGACGAACAGATCATCAGTATTCTCCGCGAGGCAGAAGCCGGTGTTTCAGCCCGGGAACTCTGCCGCAAGCATGCCATTTCAGACGCCACCTTTTACACCTGGCGCAAGAAGTTCGGCGGCATGGAGGTCCCCGAGGTGAAGCGGCTCAAGTCGCTTGAAGAGGATAACGCTCGTCTCAAGAAGCTGCTCGCTGAAGCCATGCTGGATAAGGAGGCGCTTCAGGTGGCTCTGGGCCGAAAGTTCTGACGACAGACCAGAAGCGGGAAGCCGTGGAGGCCATGTGTGAGGCAACGGGTCTGTCGCAACGCCGTGCCTGCAGGCTGGCCGGTCTGTCACTTTCAACCTGCCGTTATCCGGCCCAGCGTCCGGCTGCTGACGTGCAACTGTCTCTACGCATCACAGAACTGGCACTTGAACGCAGGCGATTTGGTTACCGGCGTATCTGGCAGTTATTGCGACGGGAGGGCCTTCACGTCAACCACAAGCAGGTTTACCGCATCTATCACCTTAACGGTCTGGGTGTAAAACGCAGGCGCCGCCGTAAGGGTCTGGCGACTGAACGGCTTCCGCTTCTTCGCCCGGATGCGCCGAACCTGACCTGGTAGATGGATTTTGTCATGGATGCACTTGCCAGCGGCCGCCGGATTAAGTGCCTGACCTGTGTGGATGATTTTACGAAGGAGTGTCTGACGATCACCGCCGCTTTCGGGATTTCAGGTGTTCAGGTCGCGCGTATTCTGGACAGCATTGCGCTGTTTCGAGGATATCCTGCGACGATAAGAACCGATCAGGGCCCGGAATTTACCTGCCGCGCGCTGGATCAATGGGCCTTTGAACATAGTGTTGAGTTGCGCTTAATCCAGCCGGGCAAGCCAACTCAGAACGGATTTATTGAGAGTTTAAACGGTCGCTTTCGGGATGAATGCCTGAATGAGCACTGGTTCAGCGATGTTCTTCATGCCCGGAAAATCATTAATGAGTGGCGACAGGACTATAACGAGTCCAGACCTCATTCATCGCTGAATTACCAGACGCCATCTGAATTTGCAGCAGGCTGGCGAAACGGAAAACATGAAGAAAAATCAACCGACATTACTAACTGAAGGTTGTATCTAATACAGGGGGCAGGTCATTGCCTGTGGTGTATCGTCCGGATTTCACTACACGACTGACGAACGACGCAGCATAAGACAGCGGATTTTGGGGCTGACTATTTGGCCCCACCGTGAAGAATGGCCTGAAAAGGCGAGGCAAAGAAGAGGTGATTACTATGAAAATTCAATTTCAGACTAACAACGGCTTCCCGTTGCTGACAGTTGCAGACGAGCGCGTTTTAGATTTTCTGAACGTTAGCGCCGTGTGTCGGTTCCTGAAGGTTCCGCGCTCCTCATTCATGATGGACGTTGAACAAAACGGGCTTGAGAAGGCTATTAGTGAAGCGTTGTTGAAATTGAGAAAGAATAAAACATGAGAGCCGGGTTAATCCCGGCTTTTTTTGTTAACTTTGCTGAAGTCAAACAAATCATCGAACTTAATAATATCTATCCCGGCGATAGCGTAATTAACGCCTTTCATCCGTTCACCATGTTCATCATAAAGATTACGAATTGTCTCGAATTCCTCCGCTGTTATCTGCTCTTTAAGCAAGGCCTGCATGATGAGGTTTACTAATTTTGATATAGCTATTTGCGTTTCACCAGCAGAGTGTAGAAGAGCGTTGAATGGTTCCCAGGCTGGTTGTTTAATGGCAACGTTATAGTGACGAACTTTGACGAAACAGCTACCAATACAAAAGGTGTTTTCCGCCATATCTCTCAAGGAACCTTGAATCTGATAGTAGCTTTCTTGATCTACTTTTTGACCAGTCTTTGCGAGCGTGTCGATAAATGTCATTATGCGTGTAAGGTCAAAACGCATACGATTATAACGGCCCCTCGTAGCATCAATCTCATCTTTAAGCGCTATTGCAGAGGCGAAAGCTTGCTCCATTTTTCTCGTCTTCACAATCTCCTGAAGTTTAACCCCTCCGAAGATGACGCCGCCAACCACACTCAACGCTGTTACAGCATTCGAAGCGATAGAGATAATGTTATCCCATGCTTGTAAATCCATCACGACCTCTTTTTTTTATGCGGTAGTTGACGACATAAGAGCATTCTACATGGCACACATTGTGTCACTCAACCTGTCACACATAGACCAAAAGGGCCGCTTTTGCCGTTTACAAGACTTCCCGCTGGCATTACTATCCTGATCAGGGATTAATGAGGAGCATTAATCGCAAGCTTTTGATTTTTTTTATTTGACTCGGGGTGCCCTTCTTTGTGAAGGCTGAGAAATACCCGTATTACCTGATCTGGATAATGCCAGCGTAGGGAAGTCAGATGCCTTCCCGGTCATCGCTTCTTCACGCACGGCAGGAGCGATACCATGCAGCCTGACCTGCTCGATTTACACGTTTTACATCAGTTTCGAACCCGTTCCCCGCTTACCCACTGTATGACCAACGATGTGGTACAGACCTTTACGGCCAATGTGTTACTGGCGCTTGGCGCTTCTCCGGCTATGGTGATTGAAGCCGAAGAGGCCGAGCAGTTTGCCGCGCTCGCAGATGCCCTGCTGATTAACGTCGGGACGCTGACGGCGCCGCGCGCCCAGTCGATGCGCCGGGCGATTGAGAGTGCAGTGGCAGCAGGGAAACCCTGGACGTTTGACCCGGTTGCCGTAGGGGCGCTGACGTTCCGCACCCGTTTTTGCCACCAAATCCTCGCCCTGAAACCGGCGGCCATTCGCGGCAATGCCTCGGAAATTCTCGCCCTTGCCGGGATGAGTGCGGGCGGGCGCGGCGTCGATACCACCGACACGGCGGCGGCTGCGCTGCCTGCCGCGCAGGCGCTGGCTCGCCAGACGAATGCCATTGTGGTGGTCACCGGTGAACGGGATTACGTCACCGACGGGCAGCGCACCCGCACGGTAGTGGGCGGTGACCCGATAATGACCCGCGTGGTGGGAACGGGATGCGCGCTCTCGGCAGTCGTGGCGGCGAGCTGCTCGCTTCCCGGTGACCGGCTGGATAACATCGCCGCCGCTTGCGGATGGATGAAACGTGCCGGAACGGCGGCCGTCGCCCGGTCTAGTGGTCCCGGCAGTTTTGCCAGCGCGTTCCTCGACGCGCTCTACACTCTGGAGGAACGGGTATGAAACGGATTAACGCCCTTACCATTGCCGGTACCGACCCAAGCGGCGGCGCGGGCATTCAGGCTGATTTGAAAACTTTCTCCGCACTCGGGGCGTACGGCTGCTCGGTGATTACCGCGCTGGTGGCGCAAAATACGCGTGGCGTGCAGTCGGTTTACCGCATTGAGCCGGACTTTGTCGCCGCACAGCTGGATTCGGTTTTCAGCGATGTGCGAATCGACACCACCAAGATTGGGATGCTGGCCGAGACCGACATTGTTGAAGCGGTGGCAGAACGGCTTCAACGTTACCAGGTGCAAAACGTGGTGCTGGATACCGTGATGCTGGCAAAAAGCGGTGACCCGCTGCTGTCCGCCTCCGCCGTCGAGACGCTGCGAAATAAGCTGCTGCCGCAGGTTGCGCTTATCACGCCAAATCTGCCTGAAGCCGCTGCGCTGCTGGATGCGTCGCACGCGCAGAATGAGCGCGAAATGAAAGAGCAGGGGAATGCGCTCCTGGCGATGGGCTGCGGCGCCGTGCTGATGAAAGGTGGTCATCTTGATGATGAAGAAAGCCCTGACTGGTTGTTTACCCACGACGGTGCGCTGCGTTTCACGGCCCCGCGGGTACAGACCAAAAACACCCACGGGACCGGCTGCACACTCTCTGCCGCGCTGGCGGCTTTGCGCCCCCGTCGTGACAACTGGGGGGATACGGTCCGCGACGCTAAAATCTGGCTCTCTGAAGCGCTGGCAAAAGCCGATACTCTCGAGGTTGGTCACGGTATTGGTCCGGTACACCATTTTCATGCCTGGTGGTAAGCCGTATACTGGCAACACACACCAGGCCTGAGAAAAACAGAGATGGAACAAGCGCATACCCGGTTAATCGACCAACTGAATGAACGCATTGCCGCCCCGGACAACACGCCGCTGTATCTGAAATTTGCCGAAACGGTAAAAAACGCGGTACGCAACGGGGTGCTGGAGCATGGGAATATACTGCCCGGCGAGCGCGATCTCAGTCAGTTAACCGGCGTGTCGCGCATTACCGTGCGCAAAGCGATGCAGGCTCTGGAAGCCGAGGGCGTAGTGACGCGCGCCCGCGGCTACGGGACGCAAATCAATAACATCTTTGAATACTCGCTCAAGGAAGCGCGCGGTTTTTCTCAGCAGGTGGTGCTGCGCGGCAAAAAGCCCAACACGCTGTGGGTGAATAAACGGGTGGTGAAATGCCCGGAAGAGGTGGCCAGCCAGCTGTCAGTACCGCCGGAGAGCGAGGTCTTTTTGCTTAAGCGCATCCGCTATGTGGATGATGACGCCGTATCGATTGAGGAGTCCTGGGTGCCGGTAGGGTTGATTCACGATCCGGATGCAATTGGGATTTCCCTGTATGACTACTTCCGTAGCCAGAATATCTTCCCGCAACGCACCCGCTCACGCGTCAGTGCCCGCATGCCGGACAGCGAGTTTCAGACGCATATCCGCATGGATGACAAAATCCCGGTGCTGGTGATCAAGCAGGTTGCACTTGATCAGCAGAACCGGCCCATTGAGTTCAGCATCAGCTACTGCCGTAGCGATTTATACGTCTTTGTGTGCGAGGAGTAACGCCTCGCGCCCTGGCGCGCAGTCGCCGCCGCGGTGGCTAACGACCCAGGCTGCCACTGCATTGCCAAGCGTAACGGCATCAGCCAGCGACCATCCTGCCGCCAGCCCGGCAAGCGTGCCACCGGCGTGGCTGTCGCCCGCACCGATCGTGTCGACGACGGTTGCGGGAAACGCCGGAACGTAGCCCGATTTATCACCCTCATACCAGGCGGCACCGTCTTTATCGTGGCGAATAATCAGCGCAGAACCAAAACGCTGTAGCCACTGCGGGCCGAGTGTTTCAGCTTCCATGCCAAATCGTCCCGCTGCCATCTCGGCTTCCTGGCGATTAAGCGATACCATCGGCTTACAGGCCATGATCCGCGCCATCAGCGCATCAGGAATATCGGCAATGCGCGGCCCAAAGTCGATAAACGCGGTAATGTTTTCCAGGCCTTCCAGCCAGGCCGTCAGACGCTCTCCGCACGGTGACGCCAGCTGATAGCCTGAGAGGTAGACCAGGCTTTCAGACGGCACGTGCAGCGCATCCAGCCAGCGCTGTTGCCACTGGTTCTCCACGCCGCTAAACGACATAAAGGTCCGCTCACCGTCCGGTTCGACCAGCGCCAGACACCAGCCGTTGTCGCCCGTTTCTACTTCGATGACGCTGTGCAGATCCTGTTTGGCCATGGCGTTACGGATGATGTCTGCCCACACTCCGTGACCGACAGGGAGCGCGTTTTGCGCGGCGATCCCGAGCCGTTTCAGCGCAATAGCAATATTCAGCGCACAGCCGCCGATATTGACACCCTGTTGTTTGAGTTCGATATCACACCCGCGCCAGGGCAGGGCATAGGCGTCGGCGATCACGTCGATGACCGCAGCACCCAACACCGTGACCGGGCGAGTGGCGTGCAGTGTTTCAAGGCGTGCAGCAAAAGCACTCATACGCCCTCCCTTTGCTCCCGGAAGTGCAGCAGTTTTTCACAGTAGTGGTTAAAGTCGAGGCGGTTTACGGCGTCGAGTTCCTCCTTGTACGCCGGGTCAATCGCCTGTACGCCGTGAAGCGCACCGCAGATTGCCGTCGCCATCGCGCCGATGGTGTCCGTATCACCGCCGAGGTTGGCGCACAAAATGGCGCAGCGGTTCGGGTCGGTGCCTGCCAGTTCGACCATCGCAATCGCCGCTGGAACCGACTCAAGCGTGCTGGTGCCCGCGCCAATAAGCTGGTAAACCTGCTCGCTGGCGGAATCGATGCCGTTGGCTTCACGCACGGTCTTAAGGGCGAGCTCAATCCGTGCCGCCAGCGATGCGCTGAAGGTGGTTGTTTTCGCTTCCTGTGCGTAGCGGGCAATGCCTGGCAGGGCATCGACGATGTTCTGCCAGCGTTCACCGTCAATGGCACGCGACACCGCCCAGGCTATCACCACCGCGCCGGCAATCGCGAGGTCGGATTTATGGGTCGGGCTTGAGGCCAGCGCCACCTCTGCGACAAAGTGCTCCAGACGCGTGGCCGGCAGCAGGCAGCCCAGCGGAGAGGCGCGCATCGCCGCACCGTTGGTGACGCCGTTGTTTTCCAGTTCACTGACCGGCTTGCCGTCACGAATGGCGTTAAGCGCAATCTTCGATGTCGGACCTAACACATTCTTGTTAAACGCATCGAACGACTCCGCCCAGTGCAGAATATGTTTGCCGATAACATCCGCGTTGACCTGCCCGTCGCATTCGATAATCGCATCCGCCAGGCATAACGCCATTGACGTATCGTCGGTGAATTCTGCCTGCTTAAAATAGCAGGCGGCGTTATTTTCAGCCGGTCCGGGTAAAAAACGGTCGATCCAGCCGAAGTGCGCTTTGACGCGCTTTCTCGGCCAAAGCTCCGACGGCATGCCCATCGCATCCCCTAACGCTTGCCCGTAAAGGGCACCGAGAACACGTTCTTGTTTCATTTAACTTCCCCTCGTGTCAGCGCGGTATCGCCTTCAACCACCTCAATTGCGGTGATCTCTTTGTCCGATTCGCGGAAAAACAGCATAAACAGCACGGCGATCACGGCAATCATGATCCCTCCGAATGCCCACATTCCGGCCCAGTTGAAGGTCAACCCATTCACCGGCTCTTTGTATGCGAACATTTTTTCCATCATCACGCCGCCCAGGCGGTAACCTAACAGGCTACCAAACCCCTGACAGCACAGCGTAATCAGGCCTTGTGCGGCGGTGCGCATATGCACCGGCGCTTTTTTATCCACGTAGATATACGCGGTCACATAGTAGAAGTCGTAGCTCACGCCATGCAGCAGAATGCCGAGGAACAGCAGGGCATAGGTGAAGTACTGATCGGCACCACCGTAAACAAAGAAGCCATAGCGGATGGCGGCGGTGAGCAGGCCCAGCAGCAAGACCTTCTTAATACCAAAGCGTTTGGTGAAGAACGGCAGCGCCAGCATAAAGAAGATTTCGGAGAACTGGCCGAGCGTCATCCAGCCGGTGGCGTTTTTCATCCCCACTTCGGTGAGATAGCCGTTAGCAAAGATGTAATAGAAGGCCAGCGGCATCGCGAACAGGAATGAGCAGAAGAAGAACACCAGGAAGTTTTTATCGCGCAGCAGGATCAGCGCATCCAGCCCCAGCATGACTTTGAAATCCATCTTGCCGGTACTCTTCGGCGGGGTGTTCGGCAGGAACAGCGCAAAGACACCGAGCAGCGCGGAGCTGCCCGCCGTCATCAGCAGCGGAATATTGGTATCGGAAATGTCGTTATAGCCCATCATCTGCGGCAGGAAACCGCACGCCAGTCCTGAGGCGATCCAGCCGAGGGTGCCCATCACGCGGATACGCGGGAAATCAGCCTCCACATCATCCACATTGGCGAAGGCAATACTGTTGGTCAGCGCAATGGTCGGCATATAGGTCAGGGAGTAAATCAGCAGCAGCGGGAAAAAGGTGCTGAACTGGGTTTGCTGTGCGGCGAAGTACATCACGATGGCACCGGCGAACATCAGTACGGCCAGTACTTTCTGCGCAGCGAAAAAGCGGTCGGTCAGTGAACCCACCAGAATGGGGGAGAGGATCGCGGCAATCGCGGTACAGGCATAAGACCAGCCAATTTCCCCGGCGGTAAAACCGCTTTTGCTCAGCCACAGCCACAGCGGTACAAACCACGCGCCCCAGATAAACCATTCAACAAACATCATGAATGACAGTTGGACTTTCGTTTTCATTGTTTAATCCTGCATGTCAGAGAGGGTACGCCTTTAACATACCACTTAATAATACCTTTTAAATACCTTTGCGGTGATTGTTTGATCAATGTAACAGTTTTGTTGTACACGAATCGAGCCAGCAGATTGTGCTGAAAAAAAATGCAAATGGTGGAAAATCTGTTAAGTCAGTACCAGGCTTAGTCTGCCCATAACGCTATGGGTCTGGATAAACACTCACCGACATTACGTCGGGCTTACGGGAGCATCACATGACTGATATTGCGCAGTTGCTTGGCAAAGACGCCGACAGCCTTTTACAGCATCGTTGTATGACCATTCCAGCCGACCAGCTTTATCTGCCTGGCCATGATTACGTCGACCGCGTGATGGTTGATAACAACCGTCCGCCTGCGGTACTGCGAAATATGCAGACCCTCTATAATACCGGGCGACTGGGGGGAACCGGGTATCTTTCTATTCTGCCGGTTGACCAGGGCGTTGAGCACTCCGCGGGCGCCTCCTTTGCGGCGAACCCGCTGTATTTCGATCCGAAGAACATCGTCGAACTGGCGATAGAAGCGGGCTGTAACTGCGTGGCGTCCACCTATGGCGTACTGGCCTCCGTATCGCGTCGCTATGCCCACCGTATTCCATTCCTCGTCAAACTGAATCACAACGAAACCCTGAGCTACCCGACCGAATACGATCAGACGCTTTACGCCAGCGTAGAGCAGGCGTTCAATATGGGTGCGGTCGCGGTTGGGGCGACGATCTACTTTGGTTCTGAGCAGTCGCGTCGCCAGATTGAAGAAATTTCTGCTGCCTTCGAACGCGCGCATGAGCTGGGTATGGTCACCGTTCTGTGGGCGTATCTGCGTAACTCCGCATTCAAGAAAGACGGAGTGGACTACCACGTTTCTGCCGACCTGACCGGCCAGGCGAACCATCTGGCGGCGACCATTGGCGCGGATATCGTGAAGCAGAAGATGGCGGAAAATAACGGCGGTTATAAAGCGGTAAACTTCGGTTACACCGATGACCGGGTCTACAGCAAACTGACCAGCGAAAACCCTATCGACCTGGTGCGTTATCAGCTGGCGAACTGCTATATGGGACGTGCCGGGTTAATTAACTCCGGTGGTGCGGCGGGTGGCGACACCGATCTCTCCGATGCGGTGCGCACGGCGGTTATCAATAAGCGCGCGGGCGGTATGGGGCTGATCCTGGGCCGTAAGGCGTTTAAAAAATCGATGGCGGACGGCGTGAAGCTGATCAATGCCGTGCAGGATGTGTACCTGGACAGCAAAGTGACTATCGCTTAAGACTTTTTGTAAAACGCTGGCCGGGTCAGGCGTTACCGCCGCCCGGCCACACTGTCAACGCAGAAGCTGGCAGTCCGGTGGCAGCCGGCACTGTAGCGCGCCCGGTAACACCTCAATGCGGAACTGCTTCCCGCTCAGCGGCTCCCCGTCAAGATTAAACGTCATGCCGTGTGGGGCATTCACTTCAAACCACGCGGATTTACCGGCAATAATATTCGGGCTCTCTTCTGGCTGGGTCAGGGTGGTAAACAGCGCAGGCAGCAGGCCATCACCCGTGAAAATACGCAGCTGTAACTGACCATCATTGATCAGCGCCTCCGGGCATAACTGCTGTCCGCCACCGGCCTGACGGCCATTGCCGATACCAATCACCAGCGCATCACCCTGCCACTGAAAGTTCTCGCCGTGAATCTCACAGCGGTCCGGCTTCAGGGTATCCATGCGCATCAGGCCGTGGATCAGATACGAGACGCCGCCCAGCGCTGCCTTCAGTTTTTCAGGGGTTTCGCTGGTAATGCGCGTCCCGAATCCACCGGTCGCCATATTAATAAAACAGGTTTTTTCATTCACCTGAGCAATATCCACGGCGGTGGCTTTGCCGAGGATAGCCAGCTGCAAGGCTTTTCCCAGCTCTTCGGGGATGCCGGCGCTGGTGGCGAAATCGTTGGCCGTACCGAGCGGCAAAATGCCCATCACCGGGCGGTCGGTTGCGGGAAGATCTATCAGAGCGCCAGCAATTTCATTAATGGTGCCATCGCCCCCGCCAGAAATAATGGTTTCGACCCCGAGCTTCAGGCCTTCGTCGATATAGCGTGCCGCATCACCTTTTTCCCACGTCACTCGTACGTGTATACGTGCACCGTCTTCACGCAAATCCGTCACTGCCTGGCGCAACAAATCGTTGCCCGCACTTTTGCCATTGAGAATCAATAAACTGTCTGGATAGATTGCCATCCGCGCTGCTCCCTTTTTTAGCGTTAGTAAGAGTGTATAGCAGGGAGGAAAAAAGCGGGTAAGAACAGGATGAAAGGCAAAAAATAAGCCCGCGTAAGGGAGATTACGCAGGCTAAGGAGGTGGTTCCTGGTACAGCTAGCATTTATGGGTTATGTTTTTCAGCGGGGGGATAATACCCGTATTGAACGAAGCGGTATGTGATCCGATTCTAAGAATTATCCCAGCGCGAAAAAATTTCCCTGCTTGATTATTTACTGTGCGGGTTACGGGTACTTTCACCGTTGAAATTACGCATCAGCAGCGCAAACTCCAGCTCCACTTCTTCGGGTACCGGCAGCCAGACGGTATGGCCGTTGCCTGGCGCCACGTCAATTGCTTCGCCTTTACCGTTTTCCAGATGTTCCAGGGTGAAGTTCATGTTGCCCTGCGGGGTCATTAACTCCAGGCTGTCGCCTTTGGTGAATTTGTTCTTGACCGCAACGGCGGCCAGCGCACCTTTGCGCTCACCGGTAAAATCACCGACAAACTGCTGGCGCTCGGAAACGGAATAGCCGTGTTCGTAGTTCTGGTAATCGTCATGGGTGTGACGACGCAGGAAGCCTTCGGTATAACCGCGATGCGCCAGGCCTTCCAGGGTTTCCAGCAGGCTGGTATCGAACGGCTTGCCGGCAGCGGCATCGTCGATGGCTTTACGGTACACCTGAGCAGTACGCGCGCAGTAGTAGTAGGACTTGGTACGGCCTTCAATTTTCAGGGAATGCACGCCCATCTGCGTCAGACGCTCAACGTGCGCAATCGCACGCAGGTCTTTGGAGTTCATGATGTAAGTGCCATGCTCGTCTTCAAAGGCGGTCATGTACTCACCCGGACGTTTGGCCTCTTCAATCATGAACACGCTGTCAGTTGGCGCGCCGATGCCTAAGGTTGGCTCCACGTTGGTCACCGGGATAGGCTCATGTTTGTGGACGATATTGCCGATGTCGTCTTCTTTGCCTTCCTCAACGTTATATTCCCAGCGGCAGGCGTTGGTGCAGGTACCCTGGTTCGGGTCACGCTTGTTGATGTATCCCGAGAGCAGGCAACGACCGGAGTAGGCCATGCACAGCGCGCCGTGAACGAAGATTTCGATTTCCATATCCGGCACCTGCGTGCGGATCTCTTCAATCTCTTCCAGCGAAAGTTCACGAGACAGAATGACGCGGGTCAGCCCCATCTGTTTCCAGAATTTCACCGTTGCCCAGTTAACGGCGTTGGCCTGAACGGAGAGGTGAATATCCATCTCCGGGAAGTTCTCCCGAACCAGCATAATTAAACCCGGGTCCGACATGATCAGTGCGTCCGGTCCCATATCAACCACCGGCTTCAGATCGCGAATGAACGTTTTCAGCTTGGCGTTATGCGGCGCAATGTTGACCACCACGTAGAATTTTTTGCCCAGGGCATGTGCTTCGTTAATGCCGAGCTGCAGGTTCTCGTGGTTGAATTCATTGTTACGCACGCGCAGTGAGTAGCGCGGCTGGCCAGCATAGACGGCGTCAGCACCATAGGCGAAAGCGTAACGCATATTTTGCAGCGTTCCCGCCGGGGAAAGGAGTTCCGGTTTAAACATGTTTGTTCTCGTTCTGATGACAGGTCAGATCCGCATGCACCAGGTGCAGCGGTAAGGGGAGATCCCCCACTTTAAGGGCGGGCATTGTAGCGCTGAGGGACAGGGAGGTAAAGCGCCGGGTCGTACCATCGCTAACCCGGCCGGAGGCGTGTCGTCAGGTATTGTCTTTTACCGTCTGGCTTGAACCGTTAGTTTTGACCGACGCGATGCCTTTATCTCGCGACTGTTCCGAGGCATACATCTGGCTGCTGCCAATAACCTGATGATTCCCGGCCTTCAGATTGAAGTGGAATTTACCGTTGGTGGCCACTTTCTTCTCATAACGTTCATCAGAAGGGCTATTGGTGCGAACGGAGGCGATACCGTTTTCGGCGGAATTTTTGGTGGTGTAAAGCTCACTGGTCAGGATCGTTTCTCCGTTTCCTGCTTTGAGAACAAACCTGAACTGACCATCACTGCTTTTGTTTAACTCGAACCAACCAGACATAGGAACTCCTTGAACGAAGTGGAATTATCTGCACCAGTTATCAATAAGCGAACCGGTAATGTGAGTATGGTTGATTCTTCGTTGCTTTCCAGAAATGAAAAACCCGCCAGCAGGCGGGTTCGGTAAACTAAATGCTCAGGCTATCCTGCAGGCATCGGCTTCCCATCGGTATCCCACGCCATACACCGCGCGGATAAATGACTGCTCCGCATCGAGCGCTTCCAGCTTGCGGCGCAGGTTTTTAATATGGCTGTCGATGGTACGGTCAGTCACGACGCGGTAATCATCATACAGACGGTTCAGCAGTTGCTCGCGGGAGAAGACCTTCCCCGGCTCGTGGGAGAGGGTTTTCAACAGGCGGAATTCGGCGGGGGTGAGATCCAGCAGCTTGCCGCGCCAGCTCGCCTGGAAACGGCTTTCATCGACGATAAGTGGGCTTTCCGCGTCCAGTACCTGCAGTTCACGATGGGGCTTACAGCGGCGCAGAATGGTTTTTACGCGCGCGACCACTTCACGCGGGCTGTATGGCTTGCAGATGTAATCATCCGCGCCAATTTCGAGGCCCAGCAGGCGGTCGATCTCTTCGATTTTCGCCGTCACCATCACCACCGGCACGTCTGAGAAGCGACGAATTTCCCGGCACAGGGTCAGGCCATCGGTTCCGGGGAGCATCAGATCCAGCAGGATCAGGTCCGGCGGCGTCTGGCGCACATAAGGCAGCACCTGATCGCCATGGCTGATAAGCGTGGGGGCATAGCTTGCCGCGCGTAAATAGTCGATCAGTAACTGCCCGAGCTTCGGCTCGTCTTCGACAATCAAAATGCGTGGCGTGTTTTCGTCAATCGGTAACTCGGTCATGCTTCTCTCGATAAATCCCGTTCCAGAGGTAACTCTACTGTAATGCTTACCCCGCCAAAAGGCGAATGGGCGGCGCGGATCGTGCCATTATGGGCCTCGACGATGTTTACGCAAATCGCCAGTCCCAGACCGGACCCGCCGCTGGCGCGATTGCGGGAGCCTTCGGTGCGATAAAATCGCTCAAACAGTTTTTCCAGCTGTGCATCCTGCACGCCGGGGGCGGAATCCGCAAAGGTCAGGGCAAAATGCACGTTTTCTTGTTTGCCGGAAATATGCAGGCCACCGCCGCTGTCGGTGTAGCGCAGGCTATTTTCCAGCAGATTGTTGAACAGCTGCATCAGGCGGTCTTTGTCGCCAAACACCACGGCGCTGTCAGGCAGTGAGAGATCGATTTTCAGGTTGCGGCTGGCGAAACGCTCGCGGAAGGCACCGCTTACCACCTCCAGCACGTTTATCACATCGACGGGTGCTTTCTGATAGGCCAGCGCGCCTTCGTCCGACATGGAGAGCTGGTGGAGGTCATCGACCAGTTTGGTCAGCGTGCCCACTTCCGCCTGCAGCGAGGCCACCGATTCGGGAGTGAACTGACGCACGCCGTCCTGAATAGCTTCCAGCTCGCCGCGCAGCACCGCCAGCGGCGTGCGGAGTTCATGGGAAATATCGGCCATAAAATCGCGTCGCATCTGCTGGTTTTTTTCCAGGGTGCTGGCGAGCTGGTTAAAGTCCTGCGCCAGCTTGCCGAGTTCGTCCTGGCTACGGGTATCGACGCGGGTGGAGAAATCCCCGGCGGCCAGCTTATGCGTCCCTTCCACCAGCCGTTTAACCGGCGCGAGCAGACCGCGGGCCAGCGGGAAGGTCGCGAGCGCGGCCAGCAGGGTGGAGAGCGCGACAATCAACCAGCTGGTGCGGCGCTGCTGGCGATCAAAGTTGATATCGGTGTTGCGCGTCAGGCGTTCAACCGGCGAGGCGATCACCCAGCCTACGGTGGCGTTATTCACTGTGATCGCCCGCTTTGTGCCATCTGGCGGAATGGGCGCGCGCGGGCCAACCAGTACGCGCATATCCTGGTCTATCACCCAGAACTGGGTGCGCCAGCCGTGCGGCGGCATCCCGGGCCCCGGGCGATCGTCACCGGTATCATGCTCAAGCGAGCGCAGGATCTGGAATACGAAGCGGTCGTTATTGCGCAGAAAACGCCAGTTACCGTGCAGGGCATACTGATCGCTCAGCGCATCGCTCAGCCCCTGTAAACGCTGTTCATTACCATGCTTGATGTAATCAATAAAACCCCGTTCGAAACTGACCCGCACGGCCCAGTGCATGGTGACCAGCAGCACGATACAGGTGGCAAATATCGCCACAAAGAGTTTACCGGTAATGCCCGGACGCCAGAATTTCATGGTGCACTCCTTTTGCCGTGTCGGATAACGACGTTCTTACGGGTATCATCCGGCACTCTGGCGAAGATGAACGCGGGCAGGGCGATAATCACCGCCATGCTGAGATAGGTATACAAAAAGACCTGATGGGCGACCGGCGTGTCGACGCTGAGATGATGCTGTCCGTACATGCCGAGCAGTAAACCGGCAAGGGTCACCCCTACGCTCATGGAGAGCTGCATGATCATCGACAGCAGGCTGTTTCCGCTGCTCGCCAGGTCATCCGGGAGTGCTTTTAACGTCAGGGTATTCATTGACGAAAAGCGCACAGAGTTAATTATGCCCTGACAGAACAGCACCAGCGGCAGCGCGTAGTACCAGCCCAGCAGCGCCACGGCCATAAACAGCAGGCTCACCAGGGCCAACCCAAGCGTCGCGGCAACCAGAACGTGGCGATAACCAAAACGGTTAACCACCTGCACCACGATACGTTTCATTCCCATGCTGCCAAGTACCATCGGGATCATCATCAACCCGGCGTGAAACGGTGAAAATCCCATTCCAATCTGCAAAAAGACCGGCGTCATAAAGGGCAACATGCCGCTGCCGACGCGCCCGGCAAAGCTCCCGAACAGGCCCAGACGATAGGTGGGGTTTTTAAACAGATCGAGCGTGAACAACGCGCTCTCGTTACCTCTGGCATGCCAGAGATACCACAGGATAGCGGTAATGCCGAGCGCCACCAGAAGGCCAAGCGTCAGGGCGGAAATCCCGAGGCCTTTTTGGCCATCAAGCGCGAGGGTGAGCATCGCCATCCCCGCTGCCAGCAGGATAAAGCCCAGGAAATCGAAGCGCCGGGTCTGCATGGTGTAGTTAGGCATCAGCATCAGGGTGGCAATCGCGCCGATGATGCCCACCGGCAGGTTGATTAAGAAGATCCAGTGCCAGGAGGCATACTCCACCAGCACTCCACCCAGCGCCGGGCCAAGCAGCGGGCCGACCTGGCCGGGCAGGGTGACGAAGGTCATCGCGGCCATATACTGCTCGCGGGGCACAATCTTCATCACCGTCAGCCGCCCGACAGGCACCATCATCGCCCCGCCAATGCCCTGTAACGCGCGGGCCATCACCAGTTGATCCAGCGTATTCGCCTGGGCGCAAAACAGCGAGCCTGTGGTAAACAGCACGATGGCGGTGAAAAAGATATTCCGCACGCCCACTTTGTCCGCCAGCCAGCCGCTGGCCGGAAGCATAACGGCCACCGTTAATACATAGGAGACAATCACCATATGCATATGCAGCGGACTCTCCCCCAGGCTTTTTGCCATCGAGGGGAGGGCGGTATTGACGATGGTTGTATCCAGCGACTGCATAAAGAAGCCGAAGGCGACAATCCACAGCTGCCAGCGCACGTGACGTGGGAGGTCGGTCATTTATTCGGTTACCGTCGTTCTGTTTTTACGCGAAAAACGCACCCGCAGGCGGTCAAAGAACAGATAGACCACCGGCGTGGTGTAGAGCGTCAGCAGCTGGCTCATCACCAGCCCCCCGACAATGGTGATCCCCAGCGGCTGGCGCAATTCTGAGCCGTCGCCGCCGGAAATCACCAGCGGCAGCGCGCCAAACAGCGCCGCCAGCGTGGTCATCATGATCGGGCGAAAACGCAGCAGACAGGCCTGGAATATGGCCTCTTCTGGCGTCAGGTTGCCATTTCGCTGGGCGTCCAGCGCGAAGTCCACCATCATAATGGCGTTTTTCTTCACGATGCCAATTAACAGCATGATACCAATCAGCGCAATCAGGCTGAAGGGTGCGCCGAACAGCTCCAGCGCCAGCAGCGCCCCGACGCCCGCCGACGGCAGCGTGGAGAGAATGGTCAGCGGATGGACGTAGCTTTCATAAAGCACGCCCAGCACGATATAGACCGTCGCAATGGCGGCCAGAATCAAAATCACCTGCGAATTCATCGTCTCCTGGAACACCTGCGCGGTACCGGCAAAACTGCCGCGTACCGTGGACGGCACGCCAAGCTGGGTCATCGCACGGTTGATCGCATCGCTGGCCTCAGAGAGGGACGAACCGGCTGGCAGGTTAAAGGAGAGGGTCGATGCCGCCGAAAGGCCCTGGTGGTTCACCGACAGCGGCGCGTTCGCCGGCTGCCAGCTGGCAAAGTAAGAGAGCGGGATCGCCTTACCGTCGTTATTAATCACAAACATGTTGTCCAGCGCGCTGATGTCCTGGGTGTAACGTGGGTCCACCTCCATCACCACCTTGTATTGGTTCATGGGCTGGTAGATGGTGGAAATCTCACGCTGGCCGAAGGCATTGTTCAGCAGGCTGTTGGCGGCATCGACGTTAATCCCCAGACGTGACATGGTTTCACGATTGTAGGTTAGCGCCATTTCTGCGCCGTTGTCCTGCTGATCGGAGTTAACGTCCGCCAGCTGTGGCAGGGCGGCCAGCGCCTTGCGGATCTTAGGCTCCCACTCGCGCAGGGCGGCTAAATCGTCAGAGAGTAACGTGTACTGATAGCTGGCGTTAGCCTGACGCCCGCCGACGCGGATATCCTGAACGGCCATCAAAAACAGATTAGCGCCCGGCTCTTTGGCGAGCTTCACGCGCAGGCGGTCGATAACCTGCTGGGCGGTTTCATTGCGCTCGTCACGCGGCTTCAGGGTGATAAACATCATCCCGCTGTTCACCCGCGAACCGCCGGTAAAGCCGGTTACGTTATCTACCGCTTTATCTTCGCGGATGATCTTCATAAAGTCCTGCAGCTTGCCGCGCATGGCCTGAAACGAAATACTCTGGTCTGCCTGGATCCCGCCCATCAGCACCCCGGTGTCCTGCTCCGGGAAGAAGGTTTTGGGGATAGTAATGTACATCCAGACGTTGAGCACGATGGTGCCAATCAGCACCAGGCCGACGATGCGCGTATGCCTCAGCACCCACTTCAGGGACTTGCCATAGCTTTCCTGCATCGCCAGCAGGAAGCGACCAAACCCCTTACGGCGCGGCTGAGAGTGGGGCTTGCTGCGTTTTAACATCCAGCCGCACATCATCGGCGTGAGCGTGAGGGACACGATCAATGAAATACCGATGGCGACCGAGAGCGTGACGGCAAATTCCCGTAACAGCCGGCCAGGGAGGCCGCCCATCAGCAGTAACGGCAGGAACACCGCCACCAGCGACAGGCTCATCGACAGTACCGTAAAGCCCACTTCACGCGTTCCCTGCAGCGCGGCCTGCAGCGGTTTCATCCCCGCCTCCAGATGGCGCGAGATGTTCTCCAGCACCACAATGGCGTCATCCACGACGAAGCCGGTGGCAATCGTCAGCGCCATCAGCGACAGGTTGTTAAGGCTAAATCCGCACAGGTACATCGCCGCGAAAGTCCCTATCAGCGAGACAGGCACTGCCACCGCGGGGATCAGCGTGGCCCGGCCTGAACGCAGAAACAGGAAGACCACCAGAATCACCAGCGCAACGGAGATCACAAGCGTCTGCTCCACCTCTTCAAGCGAGGCGCGAATGGTGGGGGAACGATCCTGGGCAATCTGCAGATCGATCGCCGCCGGGATGGTCTGCTGGAGTTCCGGCAATCTCGCGCGGATACCGTTCACCGTCTCAATAATGTTGGCTTCCGGCAGTTTGCGGATCATCAGCAAAATGGCCGGTTTGGCGTTGGTCATCCCGGCGTTACGCACGTCCTGCACCGAGTCGGTGACGCTCGCGACATCGCTCAGGCGCACCGCCGCACCGTTGTTGTAGTGAATGATCAACGGCTGGTATTCCGCAGCGGTTTTCAGCTCATCGTTAGTCTGGATCTGCCAGCGGTGGCTACTGTTCTCAATGGCCCCCTGCGGTTTGCGCACGTTTGCATTGCTGATGGCGGAGCGCACATCGTCCAGTGAAACACCCTGGTTAAACAGCGCCTGCGGGTTTAAGCCCACGCGCACGGCGGGCAGAGAGCTTCCGCCAACGCTGACATCACCCACGCCGTTAATCTGGGCGAGGGTCTGCGCCAGTTGGGTGGAGGCGAAATCGTACAGTTGCCCCTGCGAATAGGTGTCCGAGGTAAGCGTCAGGATCATGATCGGCGCATCGGACGGGTTCGCTTTACGGTATGTCGGACGGCCCGGCATCCCGCTCGGTAGCAGGTTCTGCGCGGCGTTGATCGCCGCCTGCACATCGCGCGCGGCGCCGTTAATATCCCGGTCGAAGCTGAATTCCAGAATGATACGCGTGCTGCCAAGCGAGCTGCTGGAGGTCATCTCGTTGACCCCGGCAATTCGCCCGAGTGAACGTTCCAGCGGTGTGGCAACCGACGAGGCCATGGTTTCCGGTGATGCACCGGGCAGCGAGGCGCTGACCATGATCACCGGGAAATCCACCTGCGGCAGCGGGGCCACCGGCAGCAGCCGGAAGCCCAGGACGCCGCACAGGGTGATGGCGAGTGAGAGTAAAATCGTCGCCACCGGGCGATAAATGAAGAGGGCGAAAAACTTCATTTACGCCTCCTCTTCACGTTTCGGGAAGCGGCTTTTCGTCCACAGCGCCAGACGGTCAAACAGCAGATAAATGACCGGCGTGGTGAACAGGGTCAGGACCTGGCTAACTAGCAGGCCACCGACCATACCAATCCCCAGCGGACGACGCAGCTCGGCACCAACACCGGTACTGAGCATCAGCGGCAGGGCACCTAGCAGGGCGGCGAGCGTGGTCATCAGGATCGGGCGAAAACGCAGCAGGCAGGCCTGGAAAATTGCCTCGCGCGGCGACATCCCCTGCTCGCGCTCGGCGGCAAGGGCAAAGTCGATCATCATGATGGCGTTTTTCTTCACGATCCCGATAAGCAGGATGATCCCAATGATGGCAATCACGTCCAGCTCGCTCCCCGCCAGCATCAATGCCAGCAGTGCCCCCACGCCCGCCGTTGGCAGGGTGGAGAGGATGGTAATAGGGTGAATAAAGCTTTCATACAGCACACCGAGCACGATATACATCGCCACCACGGCCGCGACAATCAGCCAGATGGTGTTGCCCAGCGCGGCCTGGAACGCCAGCGTGCTGCCCTGGAACTGGGTCTGAATATCGGACGGGAAGTTCAGCGTCTTCTCTGCGGCCAGAATGGACTCCACCGCTTCGCCCAGCGAATAACCGTCCGGTACGTTAAACGAGATGGTGGTGGACGGGAACTGATCCAGATGGTTAATCGACAGCGGTGTGTAGCGCTCTTCCACCGTCGCGATGGCGCTGAGGGGCACGATGCCCCCGTCTTTGCTGGTCAGGCGCACCGAATCGAGCGCGGCCAGGCCGGGCGTGTTTTCCGTGTTGTGTTCCAGCACCACGCGATACTGATTCGCCTGGGTATAGATGGTGGAGATCAGACGCTGACCGAATGCGTTATACAGCGCATTATCCACGTCGGCCATGGTGATCCCAAGCCGGCTGGCGGTATCGCGGTTGACGTTCACATACGCCGCCAGCCCTTTGTCCTGCCAGTCGCTGCTGACGTCCGAGAGCTGCGGCAGGGCGTTGAGTTTATCCACCAGTTGCGGTACCCAGGTGGTGAGCGCATCAAGGGTGGTGGCCTGCAGCGTGAACTGGTACTGGGTACGGCTCACCTGGGTATCGATGGTTAAATCCTGAATCGGCTGGAGGTACAGCTCAATACCCGGGACGCGCGCTACGGCAGTTTGCAGGCGGTCGATTACCGTCTGCACGCGGTCGTCGCGATCGTCAAGCGGTTTAAGGTTGATCTGCAGGCGGGCACTGTTCAGCGACGGGTTGGTGCCATCGACACCGACATACGAGGTCAGGCTCTCTACTGCCGGATCTTTCATGATGATCTCTGACACCTGCTGCTGACGCTGCGCCATGTTAGCGAAGGAGACCGTCTGCGGTGCCTGAAGCGTGCCCTGGATAATGCCATTGTCCTGAATCGGGAAGAAGCCTTTCGGGATGAAAATCCACAGCATAACGCTGAGCGCCAGCGTACCAAGCGCCACGCCAAGGGTTGCCCATGGATGGTTAAGCACTTTCGCCAGCACCCGTCCGTAAGCGGCAATAATGCGTTCGAACATCCGCTCAGAGGCGCGCGAGAAGCGGTTTTGCTTGCGCAGGGAGGCGTGGCTCAGCATACGGGCGCACATCATTGGCGTGAGGGTCAGTGACACCACGGCGGAAATCAGAATGGCGACGGCCAGCGTCACGGCAAATTCGCGGAACAAACGCCCGACGATATCGCCCATAAACAGCAGTGGGATCAGTACCGCAATCAGTGAGAAGGTGAGGGAGATAATGGTAAAGCCGATCTCGCCCGCCCCTTTCAGCGCCGCGGCTAACGGTTTTTCACCTTTTTCGATATAGCGCGAGATGTTCTCGATAACAACGATAGCGTCATCGACCACAAAGCCGGTGGCAATGGTAAGGGCCATCAGCGTCAGGTTGTTTATCGAAAAATCGAGGAACACCATGACGGCAAATGTTCCCACCAGTGAGAGCGGCACGGCGACGGCAGGAATGAGGGTTGCCGGGACGTTACGCAGGAACAGGTAGATGATCATTACCACCAGCGCAATCGCCAGCATCAGTTCAAACTGGGTGTCAGTCACGGACGCGCGAATATTGGTGGTCCGGTCAGACAGCACTTTCACGCTAACTGACCTGGGCAGGCTTTCAATCAGCTGCGGCAGCATAGTGCGAATGCTGTCTGCGGTTTCAATGATATTGGCACCCGGCTGGCGCTGGACGTTCATCACGATTGCCTGCTGTTTGTTGGCCCAGGCGCCGAGCCAGCTATTTTCCGCACCTTGCTCAACGGTTGCCACATCGCCCAGACGCACCGGCGCACCGTTCTGGTACGCGACGATCAACTGTCGATATTCATCCGCGGACTGCATTTGATCGTTCGCCGAAAGGGTCACGGCCCGGGTTGGGCCATCAAGCGAGCCTTTCGCCGAGTTGACGTTGGCGTTACTGATGGCGCTGCGGATGGTTTCGCTGGTGAGGCCCAGCGCGGCAATGGCCTGGGCATTGAGCTTCACGCGCACCGCCGGACGTTGACCCCCGGCAAGCGTAACCAGCCCCACGCCAGAGACCTGTGAAATTTTCTGTGCCACGCGCGTTTCGACCATGTCTTCGACCTGAGTCATCGGCATGGCGGAGGAGGTGACGGCGAGCGTCATGATCGGCGGATCCGCCGGGTTTACTTTGCTGTAGACCGGTGGATTGGGCAGGTCCGATGGCAGCAGGTTGGTGGCTGCGTTAATCGCGGCCTGTACTTCCTGTTCGGCAACGTCGAGTGAGAGCGTAAGCTGGAACTGCAGCGTCACCACGGATGCTCCGCCGGAGCTTTGCGAGGACATTTGCTTCAGGCCAGACATCTGACCAAACTGGCGCTCCAGCGGCGCGGTGATGGCCGACGTCACCACATCCGGGCTCGCACCCGGATAAAGTGTGACCACCTGGATGGTGGGATAATCCACTTCCGGCAGCGCCGAGACGGGCAGGAAGCGATAGCCAATAATCCCGGCCAGCAGGATTGCCACCATTAACAGCGTGGTGGCAACAGGGCGCAGAATAAACAGGCGTGAAGGCCCACCTGTAGAGCTCGGTGGCATAACCTGCATCAGGAAGTCGCTCCCTGCTTAGCAGGCTGTTGCTGGCCTTCTACCACTTCGACTTTCGCCCCCTCGGTGAGACGATCAATGCCGTCGGTAACCACGCGGTCACCTGCGGAAAGGCCGGCGCTGATCACCACCGTCTGGCTGTCCTGAATGCCGGTTTTCACCAGATGCTTGCTGACGTTATTCTCGCTGTTAAGCACCCAGACAAAATTCCCTTCGTTGCCCATCTGCAGCGCCGCCGTCGGGATAACGACCGCATTTTCTTGTGTCGCGACCAGCATCCGCGCATTCACGAACTGATTCGGGAAAAGCGCATCATCCTGATTGTTAAAGCGGGCTTTTAACTTGATGGTGCCGGTGGTGGTGTCAATCTGGTTATCCAGACTGAGCAGGGTGCCTTCGCTCAATTTTTGCTTGTTGGTGCGATCCCAGGCCTCCACAACCAGCCCTTTGCCGGCTTTTTGCGCCTGAACCACGGTTGCGATGTCGCTCTCCGGCAGGGTAAAGACTAAATCGACAGGATGCGTCTGGGTGATGACCACGATACCGGTGGTATCGCCGCTGGAAATCTGGTTGCCAATATCAACCTGCTTCAGACCGACGCGGCCGTCAATCGGGGCGGTGATGCGGCTCCAGTCGAGCTGTAACTGTGCGCTGGCCACGGCGGCTTCGTCAGCTTTAAGGGTGCCCAGCGCTTCGCTGACCAGAGACTGCTGCGTATCCAGTTCCTGACGCGATACCAGGTTGGTTTTCACCAGTTGCTGGTAGCGTGCCAAATCGCGTCGGGCGTTCGCGAGCGTGGCCTTGTCTTTCGCGAGCTGGCCCTGCGCCTGCGCGAGGGTGACTTTAAACTGGCTTGGGTCAATTTCTGCCAGTAAGTCCCCGGCTTTAACCTGCTGGCCTTCCTGGAAGTGAAGCGCCATCAGTTGCCCGTCCACACGGCTGCGAACCGTAACGGTGTTGGCGGCGGTAATGGTTCCCAGCCCGGAGAGATAACGGGGCACCGCTTTATTTACCGCAGTAGCCGCCTGAACGGGAGCCAGCGCACCGCCGCGCATGCCGTGACGTCCGCCACTCGCGGGACGCTGTGATGGGCTGCTGGCACCTGCGGAAGTGTCAGAAGAGTGATTGTGCCAGAACCAGGCGGCGGCAAGAGCCACCACAATGATGCCAGCGGCGATTGCCCAGCGGGATTTGTTACTGCCTTTCATCGTTATACGTTCTCAGCCTGAATACTTCGGGGAATGATACTAGTTTAGTCAGGCAACACGGCAGAAAAATGGAGGAAATATGGAAGACTGTCTGGATTTGTCTGATTGGCAGGGGGAGGGGCGCGGCGTGAGACGGCCTTCAAATCGGATCAATTGCCAGTGCATAATTTACCAGGAATATTCCCTGCCACCTGAAATATTCTTATTATTTATCTGCCGGGTGAGAAACGGAGAAAGATAACAATTGGTTTTATTATTTAATTTGTCTTTAGGAAAATTTCATTATTCATCATGTAAGGATCGGAATATTCTCTGATATACCAATATTTTTCATCTTGTTATCAAATCATTAACAAACTAATGATTTTTTGCAATGTGACGTATTTATTTGATTTGAAATATGTTTTTGTTATTCCCTTCAATGCACCACTTTTGATTTGTATCAAAAAGCTAAAACAGTTCAAATTGCCTAAAATTGCGATAATTATAGATTTTTATTTTAAAAATGTTATTTAAATGGTTTTATGTTTTTATTTAAGCGATCTCGTCATGAATGATTATGAGAAAAATCCTAACAGCGGAGGGTTTTTTCGTCATTCGCTTGGTTGTCCTGAAACATAATTCAAATAATACTTTTTTGGCGCGGTAAATCCCGTTCGCATTTAAATGGAGCTTCCAGGTTATTTATTAAATGGCACCTGGCAGTACGTTTGTTCTCAGGAGATGAAAATGAAAAAATTATTACTGGTGGCCTCTCTGGTTTCTGTATTTGCTGCTGCAAATGCTATGGCTGATGTTACGGCATCTGCCACCGCATCATGGGATGCAACGGCCACGAAAGATACAACCAGCCTGCTGGTCGTGACCCCATTGAACTCGCTGACGTTCCAGTATGCAGAGGGCCTGAATGGGTTTAACACTCAGGATGGCGCTTTTGATGTGACGATTCAGGGACAGGAAAGTGCAACCGATTTTGAACTGACTGCTCAGGTCATCAGCAATACGCTGACCAATGCAAGCGGTGATGCATCTACCCTGAATGTGGGCGTGGCATGGAATGGTCAGGCGCTGTCTAACTCTGCCGAAACCGTTCTGGTGAATGCGGCTTCCACTTCAGGTCTGGAAAGCCTGCTGGCCGATGGCGCCTATAACGGCGCTGAGCGTGTAAGCGATCAGTCCAGCTTCAAATTCTCCATCGCTTCAGCGACTTCAGACGGTTCGACTGCTGTAACTGACTATTCTGCGCTGCCGGATGGTTACTGGACGGGTGACGTAAAAGTTCAGTTCAATGCAACCTGGACCACTCCAGCGTAATGAATATTAATTCGGGAGAGGCTCTCTCCCGAATTTCTCAGGAATGCACTGATGAAGAAATATTTGCCACTCGCAGCGCTGGCAGGGATGGCTATATCCTTTTCCAGTCTGGCGATTAATGTGGGTGATATCACGTCGATAATGACGGCCGATCAAAACGCGTTATCAAAAGAAATTATCAACACCACTGATTCCGCCCGCTATGTGAGCGTTACCGTAAAAAGGCTCTCTTCACCGCTGCCTGACGGAACAGAAATGCAATTTGAAACGTCGGGAGAATTACTTTCTACACCGGCGAGCCTTATTTTACCCGGTGAGGCGAAAGATGTTTTTCGCTTTTTCTATAAGGGCCCTGAAGATGACAAAGAACGTTATTACCGGCTGCAGTGGGTTGACGAACCCGTAAGCGAAAGCGCATCGACTAAGGCTGGCAAAGCCGCGATTGCGACGGCGTCGGCAGAAATCGGGACAATTCTGGTCGTGGCGCCACGCAAGGAACGATTTGAATACGGTCGTGACGGGGATGTCATCACCAACAAAGGCAACGTCTCGTTTCGGGTCATTGCTTACGGAGCCTGCAAAGAGGCGTCACAGGATCGGGGACGCGGGTGTCGCGAGCGTTATTACGTCATGCCAGGTACAAAAATAAGATTGCAGAAAAGCGATGTGTCAAACAGTCGCACCCGCATTGGGATTTGGCATGGCAAGCAATTTATTACAGTGAAGTAATACACGGCGTCATTTCCGGTACCAGTAATAAAAATACCGAAAAGTAAGGATGCGTATGTCTTTTAAATATCTTATAGGAGGGAGTTTATTACTCTCTTATGCGCTAACATCAGGGGTTGCGCATTCTGCACCGGTTAAGATTGGTAATTATGTTATTCCAGGGGCATTCGCGCGTTCTCTTGAACAGGGGATGACGGTCCCCGTTTATATCCGCTACCAGGAGACGGATACAAAAAGCCAACAAAAAATTGCTGATGCGGTCATCTCGCTGGTTGAGGGAAATATCGTTGTAAAATCCATTATGATTGCCGATTTGCCCAATAACGCGGTGCTTTCAGAGAAAACGCGCGAGATGGTGGAAAAAATAGGCGATGCGAAATTTATCGACAATACCTCTCTTGCCCTTTCGCGAGACGCACGGCTGAAATTAAACGTCTCCTCTTTTCATCTGGAGATGATTGTCAGCCGGGATGCCCTGACTGAAGCGGTGGTCGCCCGCAGTTCATTGCTGGGACCGTCCAGCGTTGATCGACTGTCTACTGTGCTGAATTACAACTTTGGCACCTATTACAATGACTACCGCAATGGCAGCAGCTCTCGCAGTTATTTAACCCTGGATAACACCACCTCGTTGAGAGAGCACCACCTCAATATCAATGGCTCGGTCTATGGTATTGGCGAGAGTAACCGCTCCAGCAAACTGTATCGTGCCATGTATGAGCGCGATTATGAGGGTTATCGTCTGGCGTTGGGCATGCTCGACACCTGGAACGTTCAGTCGATCGCCAGCCTCAATGCGCTGAATGGCGGCAAGATCTACGGCGTCAGCTACGGCAATAAAGGCAGTACGGTGGTTGAAAACACCTCCCTGTCCTTGGTCCCAATAACCATATTTTTACCGTCTGCCGGTGAAGTGCATGTGTTTCGTGATGGGCGCTTGTTAAGCGTTCAGAACTTCAACATGGGCAGCTACGAAATTGACACCAGCCGGTTCCCATACGGTGTGTATGACGTCACGGTGGATGTCGTGGTAAATGGCCGGACGGTGAACACCCGCGTCAGTCGGGTGAATAAAATTTTTGCCCGCCAGCAGGCCGCAGGCCTGCATGAAGTCGCATGGCAAATTTTTGGCGGTTCACTTGATTACGACCGCGTGAGTTATAAACGCAATCATTACCGTGATGCCGGCAGTGAACAGACCTGGATTGCGGGTGGTGCGGCCTCGTTAACCCTGGCAATGCTCTCCGGGCTAACCCTGAAAACGACAGGTTATGGGTTTGATGACAATGCCGTCAATGAAACGGACATTACTCTTAACGTCAACGAATATGTCAGCGTCGGGACACAAACGCTGGTGGCGAACGACGGAACATGGCGCAACGTCAGCAGCGCCAGTCTTAATGCTCCAGGCGGGTTTGGATCGCTGTGGGCGTCGCGGGAAGACAGCAAAATCGGTAACCGTCTGCCGGTGCAGGAGCGGGATAACTATTCGGTTGGCGCAACATTGAACCTGAGCCGGTTTATTCCGCACGGTGGCACGTTAACGGTCAGCCAGACCGAAAACCGCTATTCCGGTAATACCTACCGAAACCTGGATTACAGTACCACCCTCTATGCGGGACGGTACGCTACAGTGGGGTTACGGGCCGGGGTACAGCGCTATTACTACAACAATACGAATGATGACGGACGTCAGGAACGCTATGTCAGCCTGGATTTATCGCTGCCGCTGGCCTCGTGGATGAGTGTCGGGGTTTCACGCGATCGCTACGGCGCAACACAGGGCAATATCAGCGCGCGTAAACAATTTGAGGATAGCGTCATTACGTCTGCAGGCATTTCCGCCTCGACGCGCCTGAGTGGAGAGCAGAACTACGACAACAATTACGCTGTAAATGGCAACCTGAGTTATGACACCCGCTATAACGGCGGTACGGTTTCGGTGACCCGTTCAGCGGACAACTCGACCAATATGAACTTCTCCTCTCAGGGTTCCGTTGCCTGGGCGGGTGGGGATTTTGGTCTGAGCAAAGAGCGACAGCGCTCGGGCATTATTGTGAAAACCGATCTTGTGGGTGATGGAAAGCTGGCCGCAAAAATAAATAACCGAAATTATATTCTTAGCGGCAAATCGAGCTTTATTGCACTCCCGCCTTACGCGCAATACAAGCTGGAAATTATGAATGATAAAAACTCTGAAGACAGTTTTGACATTGTCTCCGGCCGTAAACAGGCGCTTAACCTTTACCCCGGTAACGTCGGCGTGGTGTCACCTGAGGTGAAAAGCATGGTGACCGTGTTTGGCCGGGTGCGATATCCCAATGGTGAACTGGCGTCAAATACGGACATCCATAACCACATTGGCAAAACGCGCACCGACGCGAAAGGTGAGTTCGCCATTGATATTGATAAGAAGTATCCCGTTATTACCCTGGTGTCCGCCAACGGTAATATCTGCGAAGCGGATTTAGATCTGGAAAAAGCCAGGGGCGCTGCGTGGGTAGGGGATGTTAAATGTGCACCACAAACCACGATGGCGCAGAGATAATGCTATGAAAAAAAGTGCTTCCGTTTTTATTTCGCTCCTGTTTTTGGCGGGGTTAATTCCCTTCTCCGCAAGGGCACTGACCGCCTCATCGTCAGGGGCGATCAACAACACGTTTTTATTTATCGAGAACGACATTGACGGTGAGTATTTCATTACGCCGTCCGCGTTAGATCCCCGTTTCAGCGGGTCAAATACCTGGGTTAAATACGGTACCTCCCAGGTCAGCCTCGGTTACCTGGGTTATGTCATTTGGACTGCGCCGGCCAATAATTATCAGGATATGTGGATTGATAATTCGCCCATTGATGCTCCTTTCACCGGAATACGCTGCTACCGAGGTTCGCAGTGTCCGACGACGGGCTACATTGCCGGGCAGGGGGTGGATAACAATGGTTTTTACCACGCGCAGGTTGGATCCGTGGCGGGGGTTATTGGCGGAGCGTATGGCTTTGCTTCGCTGAGCAACTCAGCCTATGAGTATTTCCGTAATATGCCGACGGGGGGCAGCGAAACCTATGTTTTTAACCGCTGCTATACCTCGGTTAACTATGATTACGCCTCAGGACAACGCTGTAAGGATCAGACAACAGGTCGCTGGAATTACATCAATTACACGTTAAACAAGCGGGGACATCTGGCGCTGGAATCAACAAGTGCCTTTCAGGAGCTGTGGATCGCCAGTGATGGAACCCCAAGCATCACAAATGATTCCGGATCCTGTGAGCTGGGTGTCGTCAGTAACGTTGATGGCGTAATTTGTAAAATGGTCAAATACAACCTTGAGCAGACGCAAAATTTGACGGCATCGTTGACGTTCAGAGCGTATATCGATTCTGCTGCACTGGGTTTTACCCCTTCCGCAACCACCGTGAAATATTCGGGAAATGGCTCGACATGGTATAACTTCAGCGCCTCGACGGCGTATTACAATGTCTTTTCGACATCTGGCCAGTATATCTATGTCTTTTTGTCGAAAACATTCCTTAAGAATCTGGTGGATGCAGGCGTCAGTATTACCAACAGCCAGCCCTTTACGTTTGCGTTTACGAATGCATTAACCCCGGAGTCAGGCTATTACCAGTTTACCCCCTCTTTGCAGCTCAATATTGTGCCGAAGGAGTATGGGATTAGCATTGTCTCATCGAATAATACGGCCTCTGCCAGTGGAAGCGGCACCATCGGAGATGACGCGCCGATCGAGATGGATTACGTCGTCACCGTATCGGGACCCCGTCAGGCTGACAGTATTACGGCCCAGGTTATCGGGGACAGCACGACAATCAACGATACCCCTTACTGCCTGTTTACGTCGGCCCAGGGGGGGATAAACGTGCCTGTCCCTGCCTATCTGCAATACAACACCGCGTCGGGAAGCCCTACTCAGGTGAGGAACAGCTGCAGTGAAAATGCCATTAGTCTGAACGATGCGTTATGGCAACAGGTGCCATGGGATGCCAACAACACGGATGATGGCAGCTTTTTCAGCACCAACTTAACGCTGCTGTTCCCGATGAATGATTCCCGCTCAGCACTGACGGTGGCTGGTGCTGACTGGGAAGGCGTGGTCAGCGCCAGTGGTGAAATCAAAGTCACCGCGAACTGGCTGGGAGTAACAAAATGATGCGCTGGCGGAAGGTCGCGGAGGGTGTGGTGGGACTCTGCATTGCGCTTTACACGCTTTCTGCCCACGCGCTGTATCTGGACTCCACGATCTATGATATCCCCGCAGAGCGGTCGTTCATTAGCAAACGTATTTACAACGACAGCCACAAACAGAATGTGTACAGCATTTCGGCGATTAAAATCGACCGTCCAGGACCGGGTGGGGAAAAGCGTCTGCCAATAGAGGACGGGGAGTTGCTGTTTACACCGCTCACGTTTTCGCTCGCCCCGGACGCCGGGGAGTATTTTAAGATCTTCTATCGCGGGCCCGAGGATGACAAAGAGCGTTACTACCGGATTCAGTTTCGCGAGATGCCGGTAACGCTGTTTGCTGAACGTCATTCAGGCAAAGCAAGTGAAGCTGTGCCCGCTATTGCATTGGATACGATACTGGTGGTCAGGCCCAGAAAGCTGACGCTAGGTTATACTCTGGATGAGCAAAAAGGGGCGCTGACAAATACCGGCAATACGTTTTTCAGGATCATCGTACACAAGGGATGCCAGTCAACCGATGACGAGGCGACGATGCGCTACCTGCTGCCTGGAGAGACCTACCGAAGCAGCGCGTTAAACACTAAAAATAAAAAATTCATCGTTGCGTTGAAAAAATATATACCGATAGGCGATGGTTGTTTTAAAAATAACAGTTAAAGTTTAAAGAAACAGTTCTTATATTGCTAACTGAACTCTGGGAATATATTCTGTACTGCGTGCTGGCATTGCCGCCGATAATAAAAGAGTTCCCGGATGAAAAAGATAATCAATGATCATATTGTATACGATTCAGAGACCAGAGCGCTAAGTGTACAGGGAGAAAGAGTGGTTCTGTCCGCTGCAACGGCAAGATTACTGGAGCTCTTTATTGCGAATAACCGCAAACAATTACATCGGGATCTGATTATAGAAGAAGTGTGGGGAAGGTATGGGTTGATCCCATCAGGTCACAGTCTGAATAAAAATGTCAGTATTTTGCGCAAAACGTTAGCAGAACTGGGAATGGATAATCTGATCGCAACTATCCCCCGAGAAGGATTTGTTTTTCAGGCGCAGATCGAAAACGTAAAAGAAGATGCGTTGCCGCATAGCATCACTGCATTAACCTCCGCCACCAAACCCGGGTTAAGGCGATACGGTAAAACGATCGTTGGCGGAATGTTAGGCATCAGCCTGGTGATATCTGGCTTTGTCCTTCTGCCAAAATTATTACGAGATACCGATGGTGTCGTGCATGTACAAAAATCCGGTTCCTGTGAAATATTTACGACAGATGATAATTCAGTTGAGAAAATATCCACTTTTTTGAATTCATCCCGATGGCAGCAATTCAAATCTATCTGTAAGGGAAGAAATAAGGTCATTGTGTTTTATGATGACAATGGATTGTCTGCAGGTAATAAACTAAAGGAATCATTTTTCAGTATTTGTACGTTAGGCTCCCGGGGAGTTGCACATGCGTGCGAAAATTATGTATTTTAGTCTTGCCGTAGCGCTTGTTATCATTTTTTTGTTTTTATTTAAACGTCATGAGGTTCCGGCAGCGCTGGTATGCTCAGCGAAGAACCATCTTGTGCTCAATACGCAAAAAACAGGTATGCACATCGAAGGGGAGGTATTGCTGGTTTTCAGGATATCATCTGCTGAAGAGGGGGTATTGTCACAAGTGGGCGTGATTAATGTTAATGGGAAAAGTTACGCCATTAACCGTTCCACGATGCTTAAATTTTTAGGTAATGATAGTGACGGCTACATACGTACCCAACGGGTTTCTGTGATCAAAAATGATAATGATGATTTGCCTGATGAGATCACGGGATTAATTATGTCTAAGCAACACAACTTCTATTATAAAATAATGCATATTGCGCACAATGTGTACGGTATACGCGATTTGCGACGCACCCTGTTGGTGTGTCGGGCAGCGTAATCCTCAGAATAGGGTATCGTCTTATTCTGAAATAATAACCTATATGTCGCAGTGCTTATGGTTTTTTATTCTGTTAGAATCGGGTTTGTTATCACTAAAGTTTGTCTGAATGTGAATATAAGCGCATAAGTTTGTACTCATTTCGGACCTCAGAATTCGCTACCGATACAGCAAGAATATTCTTATCATTTCCCCTGCGCTCAGTTTTGTTGCAAGGGGGATGAGCTACTACACATTATGCAATCTAAAGGCATTTTATTTGTTTTACCTTAAGTCTATGTGAATACCAGGTCAATTGTGAATACACTTTCCTGTTCGGGAAGGCTGCGTTTTACAATGAAAACGTGATGGTGATTATTATGAATAAGAAAAAGGTCTTCCTGCTCAGTTATGACATTTATCTTTTCGCCGGGCTTAGGGCTTTTTTGCCTAATCTGGTACTGGTCGACAGTCAGACATTTATATCAGAGTCAGACCTTTCTTTTCAGCAATACAACTCCTGTCTGTTAATTGTTGATAACCGGATGCCCTTTTTCCTGGTGAAGAAATGGCTACATCGTAACAGTAGCCAGTTTATCATGGTAAACAGCGTTGTTCTCAGGTTGAGCGAAAATGAGTGTATTAATCGAGGCTATGAATACAGTACCTCAATTGATGTAACACTGCATTATACGACCGTCATCGATATACTCACGCGTATACTGATGACCACCCCGCAACCGGAATCACGCGTAAAATCAGATGAGCTGGACGTTTTCGCGTTAACCGAATTTGAGGCAGACATGCTTAATGCCATGATGACGAAAGAGGGGCAGGCCGAATTCTGCCGGGCAAATTCATTGACCACAAAATCCCTGTATCGCTACCGGGATAAAATAACGCACAGGCTTGGTTTTAAAAATTTTATTGAATCTATTATTTTTCTTATCCGCAATGGTTTCCTGACTGAAAGAGATGTGGGGCAGAACAGTACGTTAATGCGCAAATCCACCGGGCGTAGTTATGATAATAATGATGCGGGGCGTCTGAGTCTGGCACTCAAAAATGATGAAATTTTACCTTATTATCAACCCGTTGTCGGTGCAGGTGGTGAGCTGTGTGGTATAGAGATTTTGGCCCGCTGGCCATTAGGGCATAATTACACGATTTCGCAGCGAGAATTTATTCCGCTGGCAGAAAGCTGTGGCCTGATTAATGAACTCACCAGCTATTTAATGCATAAAGTTGCCAGTGACTTAAAGCAAAAGAATAACGGGTTAAATACACCGCTGTTTGTGGCGTTTAATGTCAGTCCAACCACGTTAAGTAACCCGGTGTTTTATTGGGAGTGCCTCAATTTTTTAGAGCTGACAGAATCGTTACCGGTGAAGCTCATGATTGAGATCACCGAAAATCAAACGCTGGCCGTGACGCCTGCAATAAAAGAACTGATACGTTCACTGCGTAATCGCGGGGTGATGTTTGCTCTGGATGACTTTGGTACAGGATACGCGAATTTATGCTATCTGAATGAACTCGAACTGGATGTCATAAAAATTGATAAGACCTTTATCAACGCTATCCAGGCTGATAACCAACCGCTGCCGATGCTGGAATCGATTATTAATCTGGCGATGATTCTGGGGCTGCGTACCGTGGCGGAAGGGGTGGAGTACGCTTATCAGCGAGAGTGGCTTATCAGCAAACAGGTGGATTACCTGCAGGGGTATCATTTCCTGCCCCCGGTGCCGTTCGCTGATTTCCGGCGATTTGTCGAGCAAAGCCAGCCGACGACAAGAGAAGCGGCATGCAAAAAGGGCAGCGTGCTGCCAGGTAAAAAGGAAAATGTGCGTTTTAACGCGCTGTAAACGACGGAAGCCCTGCGCATTTCGAGGGCTTCCGTCGGGGCTTAACGGAACATCACCTGTGCCCAGCGGGCCAGACCTGCCGTTACGGAGCCAAAGTCATCGCCACCGGCAATCGGAATACCCGGAAGCTGTTCCGCCAGCGCTTTCTTGATAAGCGGTGAACGGGCGCTACCGCCGGTCAGGTAAATCACATCCGGCTTCTCTTTACCATTCTCCAGCGCCAGTTGCACCTGCTCGAGGATCCGCTGCAGCGGCTGGGCGAGTGCCGTTTCCAGCCCTTCCTGCGATATCGCGGTCGCCAGCTCATCACTGATAAAAGGTAATGAGACAGCGTGTTCAGCACGGTCAGAGAGGGCGATTTTGCTCTCTTCAGCGATACGCACTACGCGATAGCTGAGACGCTGACGCCACACTTTATAGAGCAGGGCGACTTTATCCGCGTCCTGCGCGTCGCGTACCAAATCGTTCAGAAAGCGCCCGTTCGCGGTGCTGTAAAAATCACTCTGCGCCGGAACGTCGTTGATGGCGATGGCGTTCCACCAGGGCAGAATTGGCAGGGCAATGCCTTTTTCGGTTTGTCCGCCCATGCCGAGCAGCGGCATCAGGCTTTTAAATGCCAGAGCAATGTCCAGGTCGTTACCGCCTACGCGGCAGCCGCTGTGGCCCAACAGGCTGGTTTCGCGGTCACGACGCTGATGCCATTGTGGCCCCATCAGCAGTAAAGAGCAGTCGGTGGTGCCCCCGCCGATATCCACAACGAGCACGCGTTGCTCTTGCGTTAATGTGGCTTCAAAATCCAGTCCTGCCGCTACCGGCTCATACTGGAAGACCACGTCACGGAAACCGGCTCGGTGTGCGGCGCGCTCGAGGATCCCCTGCGCTTGCTGGTTAGCCTCTTCACCGCCCAGACCCTGGAAGTTGATCGGACGACCAATAACGGCCTGCGTGATGGGATCGGGTACCTGGGTCTGCGCCTGGTTACGGATGTGCAGCATCATGGCGCACACCAGGTCTTCGAACATCGCCACCTGCTGTGGTTTTAACCCGCTGGCGCCCAGAAACGACTTCGGTGATTTAACGAAGTAAACCTCTTCCGGATCGTCAATGTAATGGCCCAGCGATGAGAGGCCAAACTGCACGCTGGAAGGGGTCACGTCGATATCTTCGTCGCGGTTAAAACTGACCGCACGGCGCAGCAGCGCCTGGGTTTCCGCCGCGGTAGTGGGAACCTGATGATGACGGAACAGCCATTCGCTGACCGCTTCGCGAGTGGGTGCGCAGAGCATTGATGGCAGCAGCGTGCTCTCGTTTTCCATCTTCAGGAGCTGTGGTTGCCCGTTTTGCATAATGGCAACCGAACAGTTTGCCGTACCGTAGTCAAATCCAATAAACACGATTAGTCCCCATGCCAGTGAGAAGGGGCGAGACTTTAGCGAAATGTCTGCCTGGCGACAACAGGAATATGAAAGCAAGGCGAAACAAGGCCTTTCGGTTTATGCTGAGGGGAACAAAAAAGGAGCGATGATGTATACCCTGACCTGGCAACCCCCTTACGACTGGCAATGGATGTTTGGTTTCCTTGGCGCACGTGCGGTAGCGGGCGTAGAGACCGTCACGGACCACTATTACGAGCGCAGTTTCGCCTGTGAGGGGCATCAGGGGATATTTCGCGTTACGCCGGACAGCCAAACCCCTACGCTTACCGTGACGCTCAGCCCGGGCTTGATTCCGGTTGCGCAGAGCTGTCTTGAGCGTATCGGGCGACTTTTCGATCTTGACTGCGATCCTCAGGCGATCCGCTCGACACTGGGGGATCTGGGGGCCGCTCGGCCAGGCTTACGGTTGCCGGGGGCGATGGATGCCTGGGAGCAGGGTGTGCGGGCGATACTCGGGCAACTGGTTAGCGTGGCGATGGCGGCAAAGCTGGCTTCCCGCGTTGTCGCCCTGTGCGGGGAGCCGGTTGAAGACGCCCCGGGTTATCTCTGCTTCCCGACCCCGCACGCGCTGGCCGCAGCGGACCCGCTGGCGTTGAAAGCGCTTGGAATGCCGGTAAAGCGGGCGGAGTCGATCGTTCATCTGGCTCAGTCTGTGGTGGACGGGACGTTTCCGCTTTCCCCTCCTGCGGATATTGAGGCGGGAATGAAGGCCTTACAGCAGCGGCCCGGAATAGGACGCTGGACGGCAAACTACCTGGCCCTGCGTGGCTGGCAGGCGAAGGACGTTTTTCTGCCGGATGATTATCTGATAAAGCAACGTTTTGCCGGGATGACGCCTGCGCAAATTCGGCGCTACGCCCAGCGCTGGCAGCCCTGGCGTTCGTATGCGTTGCTGCACATCTGGTATACCGATGGCTGGGCGCCATCAGTTGATGGCGAAATAGCTGGTATTAAGCAGTAGATCCAACGGCTGCGGCTCGGCGATGGTGTCGCCGTAAATAAAATCAATGCCGATGCCGGAGAGCGTGTCCATCATGATGGGCTGGTTACACGGACCGGCGATGGTTTTCATGCCCAGGCGCTGGGCGTGCCCCTGAACGATCGTCACCATCATCTCATCCATCAGGTTGCCATAAACATTCGTCACCATTTCCGTATCAAGCATCAGATAATCGGCCATATTGGCGCTGAGGTGGCTAAAGACGTTCATATCGCGTCCCACCTGGCTGAGCACGACACGGCAGCCAGCATGGCGAAGCTTTTGCAGGCCCTGCTGCAGGTTCTCATCCGGATTACATACCACGTCGGCAGCGATAACCAGATGCAGCAGACGGCCCGGCATGGGACTCTTCTCCAGCAGGTCGACAAGTTCATCAACCAGCGTGACGCTTGCTAAACCTGCTTCAGAAAGCGGAAGCGCGACCCCCATGCCTTTGTGGGCGACCTGTGCGGCGGAGGTGCGGAAAAACTCGTTGAAGATACGTCTGTCAAGGGCGTGCAACAGTTCAGGCTCCGCAAGTCCGGAGCGGAACGCATGCTCTTCCTGCACTTCGCCCTGGCTGGTCCACAGGCGTAATGAAATCAGCCAGAAGTTGCAGCTTTCCGGTATCCGTGGAGACGCGACGCTGCGGGCAATCATCATCAGGTGATTGTCTTTAATCATGTGCCACTGCTCATCAAGCGACATCATGCTGCGCATGCCGTGGTCCCGTTCCTGCTGGGGTTCGTAAACCGTGACGACGCCGCGTCCGCTGTTTTTCGAGGCGTAACAGGCGATATCCGCCTGTGACATGATTTCCGAAGCCTGATGGTTATTTTCATCAATCAGAGTGATACCCGCGCTGGCGCCGATCCGGTGCAGACGTCCTTCCCACATAAAGTGATAGTCATTGATGGTGTTAATCAGGCGGCCGGTAATATAACGCGCGCTTTCGATATTGCAGTCCGGGAGCAACAACCCGAATTCGTCCCCGCCGAGACGAGCCAGCACGTCGCTGGAGCGGAGCATAGTCAACATTAATGACGAAAGCTCCCGCAGCAGAGCATCACCCGCCGCATGGCCTGCGGTGTCGTTGACGGCTTTAAAACGATCGAGATCGATAAACACCAGCGCATGACGCTGGCGTGTCTCCTGTACAGTCTGTAAGAGCCGTTTGAGGTGATTTTCGAAACTGACCCGGTTTGCGAGGTGGGTGAGGGCATCGTGCGAGGCACTGTAACTGAGCTGACGCAGCATTTTGCGCGATTCCGTCACGTCCTGAATCACGATCACGGAGCCAATGTTTTGCCCGTCCAGCGTACTGAGCGGGGTGATGCTGTAGTGGATATCGTAGTTGCCGCCGGTACGGCAGTTCAGCACCACGTCCTGGTCTATATCGGAACGGGACATATCGCCGCTGTGAATATTCTCCATCAGCGGTCCCTTTTCACCAAAGGTGATGTGCAACACTTTCAGGACAGGCTGCCCGATAGCCTCGGTCTGCAGCCAGCCGCTCATCTTCTCGGCAACCGGGTTCATAAAGGTGACATTCATGTCGATATCGGTACACAACACCGCTTCGCCGATGGAATCGAGGGTAATGTGCAAACGCTCTTTTTCCTGGAACAGCGCTTCGTTGAGTTGCTTCACCTCGGTCATGTCCATGTTGATGCCGAGCAGGCGTTCGACTTCACCCTGTTTGTTCAGTACCCGGTTCGCCAGAGAGCGTATATGGCGCACGCCTTCTTTAACACGAATGCGGAACTCAAGCTTAAACGGCAAACGTGAAATGAGGGAATCCCGGAGCACCTTTTCAGCGTGAGCGCGGTCTTCCGGGAGCATCGTTTCGTGCCAGAGCTGCCAGGTGGGCTTGATGTGCGGTGGGATCTCATACAGCTCAAACATCCGCTTATCCCAGCTGATAATGTCTGGCTCTAGATCCCACTCCCAGATGCCGATACCGCCCGCTTCGTTGGCGAGGGTGATGCGCTCCATCAGGCGTTTATTGACCCACTCGGTCTGCTTCAGGTCGTTAATATCTTCAATCTGGGCGATAAAATAGAGCGGTGAACCGTCGGTGTGGCGCACCACGGAGACGGCAAGCAGGGCCCAGACCACTTCACCATTGCGGGTGTAGTAACGCTTCTCAAGGGTGTAGGTGTTGATGTCGCCGTTGACCAGCTGCTCCAGCTGTTCGAGATCGGTATTCAAATCTTCCGGCCAGGTTAACTGTTGGAAGGTGAGGGCCTGAAGCTCCGTCTGGCTGTATCCCAGGAAGTTACACAGGGCTTTATTGGCCTGAAGCCACTGCCCCTCAATGCTGACCAGCGCCATGCCGATGGCGGAATACTCCATTGCGTTACGAAAACGCGCTTCACTTTCGGTGATATGTTTGCGTTCGGCGCGAAAGGCATACATCACCATGGTCATAATATTGGCCGGCAACAGCATCATCAAAAAGGGCAGCCAGGGCGCGTTTAGCGTCACCAGCAGGTTTTGCGGCGTCATGGATGCAGGGTTACGCGTCATGATCAGCGAGACCATCATCACGGTGACCAGAAACACCAGAAACGCCTCCATTCGCGGCAGGCGCACGGCGCTCCACATAAGCAGAACGATAACGCAGGTGAAGGGCCACGGCAGCCAGGTAATCGCCATCCAACTGAGAGCCAGCGTCACGGCCATGGTGGCCAGCGTTTCCAGCAGCAATTTTGGGTTGCGGTGACGCAGTAGATAATGTGGTTTAAAGAGTAACCCTAACGGCACCAGCGCCAGCGCGCCAATGGCTTCTGATAACACCCAGACGAGGAAATTACGCAGCGGCTCCGGACCCGGCACCAGAAGATACACCAGCACCCCGCCAACCAGCGGTGGCACCAGCGCACTGCCGATGGACAGACGGATCCAGTCATTCAGATTCTGCAGGGGGTTATACCACGGGAGCAGTTTACGCAGTAACACCGCGCCAATCACGGCTTCAACCACGTTGATAGCGGTATAGGTCGGGTTGATCGACGACCAGGAGAAAAGCATCCACGCGGCCAGGATATTGCCAAACGAGCAGGCCAGAGCGATACCCGGCCACATCTTTCCCGCATGACGGTAGAAGGCCACCATCATGATGGCGGTAGGGAACCAGAGCGGGGCGAGCAGGGTGCCGAAGCGGGTCAGCTCCAGCGAAAATAAGGTAAAGATAAAGGTGACCAGGCCCAGACAGACAAGTCGCAATAAAGGATGTGGGGTGGTAACCAAAACCCGCTGGTATTGTTTATTCATTACCGCTTTATCCAGAGACGCCATGCCGTCAGGAGAGAAGTCCGGACGAGTGAATTTGATAATTTGGTTTATGCTAGTACAAACAATTTACAATTCATATGGCGACTGCTCATAATTTGACATCATAGACTTATTAAATAGTTACTCGGTAAAAAATCCCCGGCAAACGCTGAAAAAACGTGCGTTTAAATTTCACAAAGGGATCATTTCGTCGCTTTTCACCCTGTCTCGCAGAACCTGCGCTTTCGACTGGTATCATGCCCGCGAAATCCCTATAATTGCCGCGTTTGACGCTCCGGCGTCGTCCTTCCTTAACATCCAGGTTAATCAGGTCGCTAAATTTATGACTGATAAGTCTCATCAGTGCGTCATTATAGGCATCGCCGGCGCATCGGCTTCAGGTAAAAGTCTTATTGCCAGTACGCTTTACCGCGAACTGCGTGAACAAGTTGGTGATGAGCATATCGGCGTCATTCCCGAAGACAGCTATTACAAAGATCAATCCCATCTGTCGATGGAAGAACGCGTAAAAACTAACTATGACCATCCTAATGCGATGGATCACAGCTTACTGTTCCAGCATTTAGAAGCACTTAAAAGCAGCCAGGCAATTGAACTTCCCGTCTATAGTTATGTAGAACATACCCGTACGCAGGAAACGATCCGTATCGAACCGAAGAAGGTCATTATCCTTGAAGGTATTTTGCTTCTGACCGACTCCCGTCTGCGTGAATCAATGAACTTCTCGATTTTCGTCGATACGCCGCTGGATATCTGCCTGATGCGCCGCATTAAGCGTGACGTGAATGAGCGTGGACGTTCAATGGACTCCGTGATGGCGCAATACCAGAAAACTGTCCGCCCGATGTTCCTGCAATTCATTGAACCATCCAAGCAATACGCCGATATCATCGTGCCTCGCGGCGGTAAAAACCGCATAGCCATTGATATCTTAAAAGCGAAAATCAGCCAGTTTTTTGAATAAGCCGCGCGAATTGTGTACCGTTCAGGGATAACCTGGTTTTGCCCTGAGTCTTTATGGCTTCAGGGTACGATGCATGAAAGGAGAAAGTGCGATGCGTCTTTGTGATCGCGATATTGAAGCCTGGCTGGATGAAGGCCGTCTGTCTATTACACCACGTCCACCCGTGGAGCGTATCAATGGTGTGACTGTTGATGTGCGCCTGGGAAATAAATTCCGCACTTTTAGCGGCCATACCGCACCGTTCATCGACCTTAGCGGGCCGAAGGATGAAGTCAGCGCCGCGCTTGATCGCGTGATGAGTGATGAAATCGTTATTGACGAGGGCGAAGCCTTTTATCTGCATCCGGGTGAACTGGCGCTGGCGGTGACCTATGAGTCCGTGACGCTGCCTGCGGACCTGGTCGGCTGGCTCGATGGCCGTTCTTCTCTGGCGCGACTGGGGCTGATGGTTCACGTGACCGCGCACCGTATTGATCCAGGCTGGTCGGGCCGTATCGTGCTCGAGTTCTTCAATGCCGGTAAACTGCCTCTGGCACTGCGTCCAGGGATGATGATCGGTGCGCTGAGTTTTGAACCGCTAACCGGTCCGGCAGATCGTCCTTATAACCGCCGTCAGGATGCTAAATATCGCGACCAGCAGGGTGCGGTCGCGAGCCGTATTGATAAAGACTGATCGTTAGTCCACTGAGGATGCTATGAGAAGAGTTCTGACAACGCTGATGATTTTGCTGGTGGTTCTGGTTGCTGGCCTTTCGGCGTTAGTCCTGCTTGTTAACCCTAATGATTTCCGTGCTTACATGGTGCGGCAGGTCGAAGCGCGTAGTGGTTATCAACTGAAGCTTGATGGGCCGCTGCGCTGGCACGTCTGGCCGCAACTCAGCATTCTCTCAGGCCGCATGTCGTTAACCGCGCCGGGTGCCTCCCAGCCGCTGGTCTCTGCCGATAACATGCGTCTTGATGTGGCGTTGATCCCGCTCTTTTCACACCAGTTGCAGGTCGACCAGGTGATGCTGAAAGGGGCGGTGATTCAGCTGACGCCGCAAACTGAAGCCGTGCGTGACTCGGATGCGCCGGTCGCCCCGCGGGAAAATACGCTGCCCGACGAGCCGACGGATACGGGCTGGTCATTTGATATAGCCAAACTGAAAGTCGCCGACAGCGTGCTGGTTTTCCAGCATGAGTCCGACGAGCAGGTAACCGTCCGTAACATCAACCTGAAGATGGAGCAGGACGCCCATCATATTGCCTCGCTGGAGTTTAGCGGAAGGCTGAACCGCGATCAGCGCGATCTCAATTTGTCGCTGAACGCCAACGTGAATGCCTCAGATTACCCCCATCAGCTCACGGCGGATATTCAGCAGCTGAACTGGCAACTGACGGGAGCCGATCTTCCTGCCCAGGGGATCACCGGTCAGGGAACGCTGCAGGCCGTGTGGCGCGAAGAACAAAAACAGCTTGAGCTGGATAATCTCAACCTGCAGGCGAACGACAGCAGTCTGACAGGGCAGGCGAGCGTCACGCTTGAGGAGAAGCCGAAGTGGGTAATGAATCTGCAGTTTGACAAGCTCAATCTGGAGAACTTACTTCCGCCTCAGCCAGCAGGTGCAACCGACGGTAACGCTGCTCAGAATGGGCAAAGCCAGCCGTCCAAGCCGCGTCCGGTCATCTCCTCGAGTCTTGATCAGCCAGACTATAACGGTCTGCGCGGATTCACGGCTGATATCTTACTGAAAGCTAACAGCCTGCGCTGGCGCGGTATCGATTTTACCGACGTGAGCAGCCAGATGTTTAACCATAACGGTTTGCTGGTGATCTCCGAACTGAGCGGCAAAATGGGCGCTGGACATCTTTCTCTGCCGGGCACGCTGGACGTGCGTAAAGAGACGGCCAGCGCCGAATTCCAGCCGCGTCTCGACAACGTTGAGATTGGTACCATCCTTAAAGCCTTTAATTACCCAATCTCCTTAACGGGCCAATTGACGCTGGCGGGTGACTTCTCGGGGACGAAGATTGATGCTGAGGCTTTCCGCCGCGAATGGCAGGGGCAGGCCCATCTTGATCTGAAAGATTCCCGTATGGAAGGGCTTAACTTCCAGCAGCTGGTGCAGCAGGCGGTGGAGCGCAGCAGTGATGTCAAAGCCCAGGAAAACTACGACAGCGCAACGCGCCTCGACAGCTTTACCACTGACCTGACGCTGGATAACGGGCAGCTCACCCTCGACGGAATGCAGGGAACCTCTTCACTCCTGTCGTTAACCGGTGAAGGTAAGCTGGATCTGGTGAAAGAGACGGCGGATACCCGATTTAACGTGCGGGTACTTTCCGGCTGGCAGGGTGAAAGTAAACTGATCGACTTCCTTAAAGAGACGCCGGTTCCACTCACTGTCTATGGCAAATGGCAGGCGCTGAATTACAGCCTTCAGGTGGATCAGATCCTGCGCAAACATCTGCAGGACGAAGCGAAACGTCGTCTGAACGACTGGGCGGATCGGAATAAAGATTCTCAGTCAGGGAAGGATGTGAAGAAGCTGTTAGATAAGCTTTGATGCCCGAGCGCCCGGTAGCGCACATGCTACCGGGCAAAACAACTCACTAAACCTCATAGTCCAGTTCTTCTTCATCCCGCAGTGGAATGAGCTGCACCTTCTGTACACGGTGGCTCTCAACCTGCAACGTTTTAAGCAGATAGTCGCCCACCTGAACCTCTTCTCCCGGTTGCGGGATACGCTGCAAATATTCCATCAGCAGACCGGCAATAGTGTGATACTCGCGTTTTTCATCCAGCGGCAACGGCACATATTGCACCAGGTCTTCCAGCGGCATATGACCGTTCGCCGTCCACGACCCGTCGGCATTTTTCTGGATGTCGTGGCGCGCATCAATCTCATCCACCTCGTTGGGCAAATTACCGGCGATGGTTTCCATGACGTCGCTGAGCGTGACCAGTCCTTCAACGGAACCGAATTCATCCACCACGAAGGCAAAGTGAGTGCGTGCATTACGGAACTGCTCAAGGGCAGAAAGCAGCTGCAGTCCTTCAGGGAAGACCAGCGGCTGGCGCACCAGGGCGCGCAGATTGAGTGCTTCACCGTGCAGCTGCTGTTGCAGCAGGTCGATGACGTGCACCACGCCAAGCAACTCCTCTTCCTCTTCACCACCGGTGACAACCACGCGGGTGTGCTGGTTTTTATCCAGCAGGGCGCGAATGTGCTCCTCCGGTGCCGTCAGGTCGATATGCTCGATGTCATGCCGTGATGTCATGATGCTGCTGACCGTCCGCTGATTAAGATTGAGCACCCGCTCAATCATCAGTCGCTCCTGCGGATTAAAGATCAGCCCGTCACTGTGATCGGCAAGCATCGCGGCGGATTCCGCATCCAGTTCTGCATCCTCTTTTTTCCCGCTCAGCAGGCGCATGACCGTGTCGGCCGTGCGTTGACGTAACGTCTGATTCGCTGAGAGGAAGCGGCGACGGTTGAATATCGCCAGCTGGTTCAGCGCTTCAATCATTACTGAGAAACCAATGGCGGCATACAGATAGCCTTTCGGAATGTGGAATCCAAACCCGTCTGCCACCAGGCTAAAGCCAATCATCAGCAGGAAACTCAGGCAGAGAATAACAATGGTCGGGTGGCTGTTAACGAACCGGGTCAGGGCTTTACTTGCCATCACCATCAGCGTAATGGCAATGATCACTGCGGCCATCATCACGGCCAGGTGGTCAACCATCCCGACGGCGGTGATCACCGAGTCCAGTGAGAAGACGGCGTCCAGCACCACGATTTGCGCCACCACAGGCCAGAATTTTGCCCCGCGTCGCTGGGTCGGGTTTTCACTGTCTTTGCCTTCGAGCCGCTCATTAAGTTCAACCGTCGCTTTAAACAGCAGGAACAAGCCACCGAAGAGCATGATCAGGTCACGGGCGCTGAAGCTCAGGCCGTGAACGGAGAACAGAGGCTGTGTGAGCGTGACCAGCCAGGAGATAGAGGCCAGCAGCAGCAACCGCATCACCATCGCCAAAAGCAGGCCCGTTACGCGAGCGCGGTCACGCTGAGAAGGGGGCAGTTTTTCGGCGAGGATGGCGATAAAGACCAGATTATCAATACCGAGCACCAATTCGATGACAACCAGCGTCACCAGTCCGGCCCAGATTGATGGATCGGCAATCCATTCCATAGTAATAGCAATACCTTCTGTTATATGACGAATGTCACACTTCGATCATGGATAAAGCGGCGGGAAATTGCAATGCCGGGCTGAGATTTCTCTTAATAAGGCCGAACAAAAAGAGAGCAATACGCTGGCGCTGTAAATAAGGTAATTACGTATATTTTATTACGCACAGTACATTTTAGGATATATCGCAATTAATGGTTTTTATTGTTGCTTTGTCAATATAAAGAAAATCCTAAAAGGTCAAAACTTTGCTCTTAATATTAATCTTAAAAACAGTTATTAGGACAGTTGTCTCCTTGCCTGCTATTAGGTTAGCTGCAACAATTCCTCCAGCATCAAATGTTAAATCTCCTTGTTGCTATTATTGTTTCGGTCTTCAGGAATGGTTATTGATTATCCGTCGGGCGTTTTTGCGGCTGATATATTTCCAGAAGACCTTGTTCAAGAGGGTGTCTATCCATAACACATTGTTTAGTCAGTGGATTGGTAACTGAAAGCCAAGGGCGGTAGCGTGCCTGAAAGCGTGTGAATCAGCCTCGATTATTCTGTCAATAGCCAATGGATGAATAAGCTTTTTTTAGGACTGATGCCAGTTATATTTCTATTTGATTAACTGCATGCTGAAACCCAATACGACCCGGCTTATTTTAAATTGCACAGGATAATTACTCTGCCAAAGTGATAAATAATCAATGATGAAATCCAAAATGAAATTGATGCCATTATTGGTGTCTGTGACCTTGATGAGTGGTTGTACGGTCTTTCCCGGCAGCAATATGTCAACAATGGGTAAGGATGTGATCAAGCAGCAGGATGCCGATTTTGATCTCGACAAAATGGTGAATGTTTATCCACTCACGCCACGTCTGGTCGAACAATTACGCCCACGTCCGAATGTTGCTCAGCCGAATATGTCTCTGGATCAGGAGATTGCCTCCTACCAGTACCGCGTGGGGCCGGGTGATGTCATCAACGTCACCGTCTGGGACCACCCTGAACTGACCACCCCAGCGGGCCAGTACCGTAGCTCAAGCGACACCGGTAACTGGGTACAGTCAGACGGCACCATGTTCTATCCCTATATTGGCAAGGTACACGTTGCCGGGAAAACGCTCGCCGAAATCCGCAGTGATATTACCGGCCGCTTAGCGCAGTACATCGCCGATCCGCAGGTGGACGTTAATATCGCCGCATTCCGCTCGCAAAAAGCCTATATCTCCGGACAGGTGAATAAATCCGGTCAACAGGCCATCACCAACGTACCGCTGACCGTTCTGGATGCCATTAACGCCGCCGGCGGTTTAACCGACGGTGCCGACTGGCGCAACGTGGTTCTGACGCACAACGGCAAAGAGCAGCGCATTTCGCTGCAGGCGCTGATGCAAAACGGTGACCTGACTCAGAACCGTCTGCTCTATCCGGGCGACATTCTTTACGTACCGCGCAATGACGATCTGAAAGTGTTCGTGATGGGCGAAGTTAAGAAACAGAGCACCCTCAAAATGGACTTCAGCGGCATGACCCTGACCGAAGCGCTGGGTAATGCAGAGGGTATTGATCTGACCACCTCCAACGCCACCGGTATCTTCGTGATCCGTCCGCTGAAAGGTGAGGGCAGTGCGAAAGGCAAGATTGCCAACATCTACCAGCTGGATATGTCCGATGCGACGTCTCTGGTGATGGCAACGGAGTTCCGTCTCCAGCCATACGATGTGGTGTATGTCACCACCGCACCGGTTGCCCGCTGGAACCGTCTGATCAACCAGTTGCTGCCAACCATCAGTGGCGTTCGCTACATGACGGATACGGCGCGCGACATTCATACCTGGTAATCCGCGATGTTTAACAAAATTCTGGTGGTATGCGTGGGGAACATTTGCCGTTCCCCCACGGCTGAACGGCTGCTGAAACTCTACCAGCCCGAACTGACCGTTGAATCCGCAGGGCTGGGTGCGCTGGTCGGTAAAGGTGCCGATGAGCGCGCAACGAGCGTGGCCCGCGATCATAACCTTTCGCTCGACGGGCACATCGCCCGTCAGGTCACCGGCCGTATGTGCCGGGAGTATGACCTGATCCTGACGATGGAAAAACGCCATATCCATGCGCTGTGTGATATCGCACCGGAGATGCGCGGCAAGGTGATGCTGTTTGGTCACTGGGACAATGAACGCGAAATCCCCGATCCATATCGCAAAAGCCATGAGGCCTTCGAGGCGGTATACACCTTACTTGACCAGTCTGCCCGTCAGTGGGCGCAGGCACTGAAAGCTCAGCAGGGATAACAATGACAGAAAAAACAAAACCTTCTGCCGCCCCGACTTCGGGCAGTGATGAAATCGATATTGGTCGCCTGGTCGGCACCGTCGTAGAGGCAAAGTGGTGGGTGCTTGGGATCACCGCCGTGTTTGCCGCGGCGGCCGTCGTCTATACGCTGTTTGCGACGCCCATCTACAGTGCCGATGCGCTGGTGCAGATTGAGCAGAATACCGGTAACTCGCTGGTGCAGGACATTGGCTCCGCACTGGCGAACAAACCGCCGGCCTCCGATGCGGAAATTCAGCTGATCCAGTCGCGCCTGGTTCTGGGTAAAACCGTTCACGACCTCGGCCTTGATATCTCCGTCACCAAAAATACCTTCCCGATCTTTGGTGCCGGCTGGGACCGTCTGATGGGACGCAGCAACGACACGGTCAAAGTGACTGACTTTGTGCTGCCAAAAGGAAGCGCGGATCAGACCTTTACCCTGACGGTGTTAGGCCCAAAACAGTACCAGTTAACCAGCGATGCGGGCTTTAGCGCGCGCGGTGAAGTGGGGCAGATGCTGACGAAAGAGGGTGTCAGCATGATGGTCAGCGCGATCCACGCCCAGGAGGGCGGTGAATTTACCGTGACCAAATTCTCCACGCTGGGAATGATTAACAATCTGCAGAACAACCTGACCGTCACCGAAAACGGCAAGGACACCGGTGTCCTGAGCATGACCTTTACCGGTGAAGATAAGGATCAGATCCGCGACATCCTCAACAGCATCACCCGTAACTATCTTGAGCAGAACGTTGAGCGTAAATCGGCTGAAGCAGCGAAAAGCCTGGCATTCCTCGCCAAACAGCTTCCGGAAGTCCGCGCCCGTCTGGATGATGCCGAGAACAAGCTGAACGCCTATCGTCAGGATAAAGACTCTGTCGACCTGCCACTGGAAGCGAAATCCGTTCTCGACTCGATGGTTAACATTGATGCCCAGCTTAACGAGCTGACCTTCAAAGAGGCGGAGATTTCCAAGCTTTATACCAAGCGTCACCCGGCCTACCGTACGCTGCTGGAGAAACGCCGCACGCTGGAAGAAGAGAAGGCGAAACTCAACGATCGCGTCACTGCGATGCCTAAAACGCAGCAGGAAATCGTACGTCTGACCCGCGATGTGGAATCCGGACAGCAGGTGTACATGCAGCTGCTGAATAAACAGCAGGAGCTGAAAATTACCGAAGCCAGTACCGTTGGTGATGTGCGCATCGTTGACCCGGCCATCACCCAGCCAGGGGTGCTGAAGCCGAAGAAAGCCCTCATCATTCTCGGCAGCATTATTCTGGGTCTTATCCTCTCCATCGTTGGCGTGCTGCTTCGCTCGCTGTTCAACCGTGGAATCGAAAGCCCGCAGGCACTGGAAGAGAGCGGTATCAACGTCTACGCCAGCATCCCGCTGTCGGAGTGGCAAAAATCGCGTGACAGCGTCAAAACCACCAAAGGCGTTAAGCGTTACAAACAAAGCCAGCTGCTGGCCGTGGGTAACCCAACCGATCTGGCCATCGAAGCGATTCGTAGTCTGCGTACCAGTCTGCACTTCGCCATGATGCAGGCCAAAAACAACGTCCTGATGCTGACCGGTGTCAGCCCGTCAATTGGTAAGACCTTTGTCTGTGCCAACCTGGCGGCGGTGGTGAGCCAGACCAATAAACGGGTGCTGCTGATCGACTGTGATATGCGTAAGGGCTATACCCACGAACTGCTGGGTACCAATAACGTCAACGGGCTGTCGGAAATCCTGCTGGGCAAAGGTGAGATTAGCCAGAGTGCAAAACCGACGACGGTGCCGAAGTTTGACCTTATTCCGCGTGGTCAGGTGCCGCCAAATCCATCAGAGCTGCTGATGAGTGAACGTTTTAGCGAGCTGGTGGAGTGGGCGAGCAAAAACTATGACCTGGTGTTGATTGATACCCCACCAATTCTGGCGGTGACCGATGCCGCCATTGTGGGCCGCCATGCCGGCACCACGCTGATGGTGGCGCGTTACGCGGTGAACACGCTGAAGGAAGTGGAAACCAGCCTGAGCCGCTTCGAGCAAAACGGAATTGAAGTGAAAGGGGTGATCCTGAACTCCATCTTCCGTCGTGCGACCGGTTACCAGGACTACGGTTACTACGAGTACGAATACAAGTCTGACAGTCACTAATCGTTAGCTTTCGGGGAAGACCATGACTACACAACGCCCTTTAGTTTCTATTTATATGCCGACATGGAATCGTCAGCAGCTGGCGATCCGCGCAATAAAATCTGTGCTGCGACAGGATTACGATAACTGGGAACTGATCATCGTTGATGACTGTTCTTCCTCATACGAACAGCTGCAAAAGTTTGTGACTGACCTTAACGACCCGCGCGTGGTTTACACGCACAACGAGATTAACTCCGGTGCGTGCGCGGTGCGTAACCAGGCGATTATGCAGGCTAAAGGCCAGTATCTGACCGGCATCGACGACGATGACGAATGGACGCCGAACCGTCTGTCGATCTTCCTGTCGCACAAAGCACAGCTGGTGACGCATGCGTTTTTGTATGCCAACGACTATGTCTGTCAGGGTGAAGTTTACTCGCAGCCTGCCAGCCTGCCGTTGTACCCGAAATCGCCTTACTCACGCCGCCTGTTCTTTAAACGCAACATCATTGGTAATCAGGTCTTTACCTGGGCGTGGCGCTTTAAGGAGTGCCTGTTCGATACCGAGCTGAAGGCTGCGCAAGATTACGACATCTTCCTGCGCATGGTGATGGAGTATGGCGAGCCGTGGAAGGTGGAAGAGGCGACGCAGATCCTGCATATCAATCACGGGGAGATGCAAATCACCTCGTCGCCGAAGAAATTCTCTGGTTACTTCCACTTTTACCGCAAGCACAAGGACAAGTTCGACCGTGCCAGCCGGAAGTATCAGCTGTTTACCCTCTATCAGATCCGCAATAAGCGCATGAACTGGCGCACGCTGCTCACGTTGTTGTCCGTGCGTAACGGCAAGCGTCTGGCTGATGGACTTCGGGGGAAATAATGTTTCTGGAAGATTGCCGCGCTAACAGCTGGAGCCTGCGCCCGTGCTGCATGGTTCTGGCGTACCGCATCGCGCATTTTTGCTCGGTGTGGCGCAAGAAAAATGTTTTAAACAATCTCTGGGCAGCACCGGTGCTGGTGCTGTACCGCATCATTACTGAATGTTTTTTTGGTTATGAAATTCAGGCCGCTGCCACCATTGGTCGCCGTTTTACCATTCATCACGGTTATGCCGTGGTGATCAACAAATTCGTTGTAGCCGGTGATGATTTCACTATTCGCCATGCGGTCACCATCGGTAACCGTGGGCCCGACAGCCTGGCCTGCCCGGTGATTGGCAATAACGTCGAGCTGGGCGCGAACGTGGTCATCATTGGCGACATCACGATTGGTAACAACGTCACGATAGGCGCAGGGAGCGTGGTGCTGGACAGTATTCCGGATAACGCGCTGGTGGTGGGTGAGAAAGCCCGCGTGAAGGTGATCAAATGAACATTCTGCAATTTAACGTCCGTCTCGCAGAGGGCGGGGCGGCCGGTGTGGCGCTGGATCTTCACCAGCGCGCGCTGCAAAAAGGACTTCAGTCTCGTTTTATTTACGGTTATGGCAAAGGCGGTAAGAAAAGCGTCAGCCACGATAACTACCCGCAGGTGCATAAGCACACGCCGCGCCTGACTTCCGTGGCCAACATTGCCTTGTTCCGCCTGTTTAACCGCGATCTGTTTGGCAATCTTAATACCCTTTATCGCACCGTGACGCGCTCCCAGGGGCCGGTTGTGCTGCATTTCCACGTGCTTCACAGCTACTGGCTGAATCTGGAAGAGGTGGTGGCGTTTTGTCAGAAGGTGCAGGCCCACAAACCGGATACCCGCTTCGTCTGGACGCTGCACGATCACTGGAGCGTGACCGGTCGCTGCGCCTTTACCGACGGGTGTGAAGGCTGGAAAAGCAACTGCCAGAAGTGCCCGACGCTGAGCAACTATCCGCCGGTGAAAGTGGATCGTGCCCATCAGCTGGTGGCCGGAAAGCGCCAGCTGTTCCGCGACATGCTCTCGCTCGGCTGTACGTTTATCTCTCCAAGCCAGCACGTGGCCGATGCCTTTAACAGTCTGTATGGGGCAGGGCGCTGTCAGATCATCAATAACGGTATCGACGTGGCGACGGAAGCGATTCTGGCCGAACTTACCCCGGTTGCAGAAACCCCGGGTAAACCAAAAATCGCTATCGTTGCGCATGACCTGCGTTACGACGGCAAAACCAATCAGCAGCTGGTGCGCGACATGATGGCGCTGGGTGACAAGATTGAACTGCACACCTTCGGCAAGTTCTCGCCGTTCGAAGGGGCTAACGTGGTGAATCACGGGTTTGAAACAGACAAGCGCAAACTGATGAGCGCCCTCAATGGGATGGATGCGCTGGTATTCAGTTCGCGCGTGGATAACTACCCGCTGATCCTGTGCGAAGCGCTCTCCATCGGTGTGCCGGTGATTGCCACCCACAGCGATGCGGCACGTGAAGTGCTGGAAAAATCGGGCGGGACCACGTTTGCGGAGCATGAGGTGCTGCCTCTGGTGCAACTGCCGAAGGCGCAGATCGCGCAGGCCGTTTTTGGTACCGACCTGGAATCGTTCCGCAACCGCAGCCGCAAGGCCTACAGTGGACAACAGATGCTGGAGGAATATGTCTCGTTCTATCAGAGTCTGTAGTTATCTGCTGCTGCCGCTGATTTACCTGCTGGTCAACGTCAAAATTGCCCAGCTTGGCGAAAGCTTCCCGATAACCATAGTGACCTTCTTGCCCGTTCTGCTTCTGCTGTATGTCGACAAAATCAACCTCAAGAAGCTGATGATGGCCTTAGGGCTGGGCGTGGGTCTGACGCTATTTAACTACATCTTTGGTCAGTCTCTGGATGCCAGTAAATACGTCACCTCCACCATGCTGTTTGTTTATATCGTCATTATTATTGGCATGGTCTGGAGTATTCGTTTCAAGGTTATTTCGCCACACAATTATCGGAAAATCCTTAGGTTCTTTTATATTGCCGTTGCGTTAATTGTTATGCTTGCTGCACTGGAAATGGCGCAAATTATTCTGACCGGTGGCAGTAGCCTGATGGAGATAATTTCGAAATATCTCATTTACAGTAACAGCTATGTATTGAACTTCATCAAGTTTGGCGGAAAGCGTACGACAGCCCTCTATTTTGAACCGGCGTTTTTTGCTCTGGCACTAATCTCAATTTGGCTCAGCATCAAACAGTTTGGTATCAAAACCCCTAAGACCGATGCTATGATTCTTGCAGGAATTGTTCTGTCAGGATCGTTCTCAGGGGTAATGACATTTATCCTGTTTTACCTGCTGGAGTGGGCGTTCCAGTACCTGAACAAAGATGCGATTAAGAAAAAACTGCCGCTGGCGATTATCTCTCTGACAGTATTTATGGTTGGCGTGATATTTGCCTTCCCATACATCTCAGAACGCCTGGGAGATTTGGGAACCGAAGGCTCGTCATCCTATTATCGTATCATTGGTCCACTGGTGATGGTGGGTTATTCCTTAACCCATATCGATGGTGTAGTAAGATTCGGCTCACTTTACGAATATGTTGCATCATTCGGAATCTTTAACGGTGCGGATGTCGGTAAAACCATAGACAATGGCCTGTATCTGTTAATTATCTATTTTTCGTGGTTCGCCGTACTGTTGACACTGTGGTATCTGTTTAAAGTTTTCAAAATGATGATTAACGCGTTTGGTGATAACCAGAACTTTCGCGTGCAGCTTTATCTGTTTACACCGGTGTCGTTGTTTTTTACCGGGTCAATATTTAGCCCGGAATATGCTTTCTTGATTGTCTGTCCGTTTATTCTGCGCAAAGCGCTTAATATTACGAACGTATGACGAAATGAGGTGATTTATGTTTCTTAGCGTCATTACTGTCGCTTTTCGTAATTACGAAGGGGTGGTAAAAACCTGGCGCTCGCTGCGTAACCTGGCGCGCGATCCAAGCCTCACCTTTGAGTGGATTGTGGTCGATGGCGGCTCGAACGATGGTACGGCGGAGTTTCTGGAAAAACTCAACGGTGAGTTCAACTTACGTTTCATCAGCGAGAAAGATAAAGGCATCTACGATGCGATGAATAAAGGCATCGACATGGCGCAAGGCCGTTATGCCATCTTCCTGAATTCCGGTGACGTATTCCATGAGGATGTGGCGTTATTTGCCCGTCAGCTGGCGCGCCAGAAAGAGGATGCGATGTACATTGGCGACGCGCTGCTCGATTTTGGCGATGGCCATAAAGTTTGCCGCAGTGCGAAACCCGGCTGGTATATCTACCACAGTTTGCCTGCCAGCCATCAGGCCATTTTCTTCCCGGTAAAAGGTCTGAAAAAACAGCCTTACGATCTGCAGTATAAAGTTTCTTCAGATTATGCGCTGACTGCCAGCCTGTATAAATCAGGTTACCCGTTCCGTCGAATTAAAGGGCTGGTATCTGAATTTTCAATGGGCGGCGTGTCAACGTCTAATAATCTGGAACTGTGCCAGGATGCCAGAAATGTGCAGCGTAAAATATTAGGCGTGCCGGGGTTCTGGGCGGAATTATCTTATTTATTACGTCTGCGTACCACCGGTAAAACGAAAACCTTATATAACAAAGCCTGAATATAAGGAAACGTAATGCAGGATCTTAAAGGTTTCTCCGTGCCGAAAGGCTTTCGGGGCGGGAGCGGTATTAAAGTGCAGTTGTGGTGGGCCGTACAGGCCACCTTATTTGCCTGGTCACCGCAAATACTGTACCGCTGGCGAGCTTTTTTATTGCGACTGTTTGGCGCAAAAATCGGAAAAAACGTAGTCATTCGCCCGTCGGTAAAAATTACCTACCCGTGGAAATTAACGCTTGGGGATTATGCGTGGGTAGGGGATGACGCGGTGTTATATACCCTTGGCGATATTACGATTGGCGCAAATTCAGTGGTTTCACAGAAGTGTTATTTGTGCACCGGCAGTCACGATTTTATGAGTCAGCATTTTGATATTACCGCCACTCCGATTGTGATTGGCGAAAAATGCTGGCTGGCGACAGATGTTTTTGTTGCACCTGGTGTTTCTGTTGGCGATGGCACGGTAGTCGGTGCCCGCAGCAGCGTTTTTAAATCGCTACCGGCAAATAAAATTTGCCGTGGCAACCCCGCAGTGGTGATACGCGAACGCGTTGAAACTGATTAAATTCATAAGTAGAGGAATATAAACATGTCTAAAGTCGCTCTCATCACCGGCGTTACCGGACAGGATGGTTCTTACCTGGCAGAACTGCTGCTGGAAAAAGGTTATGAAGTACACGGTATTAAGCGTCGTGCTTCTTCATTCAACACCGAACGTGTGGATCACATTTATCAGGATCCTCATGCGGCGAACCCGAAATTCCATCTGCACTACGGCGACCTGACCGATACTTCCAACCTGACCCGTATTCTGCAGGAAGTGCAGCCGGATGAAGTGTACAACCTGGGCGCGATGAGCCACGTTGCGGTCTCCTTCGAATCTCCGGAATACACCGCTGACGTTGACGCAATGGGTACGCTGCGTCTGCTGGAAGCGATTCGCTTCCTCGGCCTTGAGAAGAAAACCCGTTTCTACCAGGCATCCACCTCTGAGCTGTACGGTCTGGTGCAGGAAATTCCTCAGAAAGAGACTACCCCGTTCTACCCACGTTCTCCGTACGCGGTGGCGAAACTGTACGCGTACTGGATCACCGTGAACTACCGTGAATCCTACGGCATGTATGCCTGTAACGGCATTCTGTTCAACCACGAATCCCCACGTCGTGGTGAAACTTTCGTTACCCGTAAAATCACCCGCGCTATCGCTAACATCGCACAGGGTCTGGAATCTTGCCTGCACCTCGGCAACATGGATTCCCTGCGTGACTGGGGCCATGCCAAAGACTACGTAAAAATGCAGTGGATGATGCTGCAGCAGGAAAAACCAGAAGACTTCGTTATCGCAACCGGCGTGCAGTACTCCGTACGTCAGTTCGTTGAGATGGCTGCCGCTCAGCTGGGTATCAAACTGCGCTTCGAAGGTACCGGCGTGGAAGAGAAAGGCATCGTGGTTTCCGTAACGGGCCATGACGCACCGGGCGTGAAACCGGGCGACGTGATTGTACAGGTTGACCCACGTTACTTCCGTCCTGCTGAAGTGGAAACCCTGCTGGGCGACCCAACCAAAGCACACGAAACACTGGGCTGGAAACCAGAAACGACTCTGCAGGAGATGGTTTCCGAGATGGTTGCCAAAGATCTTGAAGCAGCGAAAAAACACTCCCTGCTCAAGTCTCATGGCTACGAGGTTGCCATCGCGCTGGAGTCCTGAGAATGACAAAACAACGTATTTTTGTCGCGGGTCATCGCGGAATGGTGGGTTCCGCGATTGTTCGCCAGCTTGAACAGCGCGGTGATGTCGACGTGATTGTCCGTACCCGTGACGAGCTGAACCTGCTCGACAGCAAAGCGGTACAGGACTTCTTCGCCAGTGAACGTATTGACCAGGTGTATCTGGCGGCGGCGAAAGTGGGCGGCATTGTTGCCAACAACACGTATCCGGCGGATTTCATCTACGAGAACATGATGATTGAGAGCAACATCATTCACGCAGCGCATCTGCACAACGTGAATAAGCTGTTGTTCCTCGGCTCATCCTGTATCTACCCGAAAATGGCGAAGCAGCCGATCGCTGAGAGCGAACTGCTGCAGGGCACGCTGGAAGCAACCAACGAGCCGTATGCGATTGCCAAGATTGCCGGGATCAAGCTGTGCGAATCCTACAACCGTCAGTATAACCGCGACTATCGTTCGGTGATGCCGACCAACCTGTACGGACCGCATGACAACTTCCACCCGAGCAATTCGCACGTGATCCCGGCGCTGCTGCGTCGTTTCCACGAAGCAACGGCCGAAAATGCACCGGATGTGGTGGTGTGGGGCAGCGGGACGCCAATGCGTGAATTCCTGCATGTGGATGACATGGCGGCTGCCAGCATCCACGTAATGGAGCTGGATCGTGAGGTGTGGCAGGAAAACACCGAACCGATGCTGTCGCACATTAACGTCGGTACTGGCGTGGATTGCACCATTCGTGAGCTGGCGCAAACCATCGCGCAGGTGGTGGGTTACAAAGGCCGCGTGGTCTTTGACGCCACCAAACCGGACGGCACGCCGCGCAAACTGCTGGACGTGACCCGTCTGCATCAGCTGGGCTGGTATCACGAGGTATCACTGGAGCAGGGGCTGGCAAGCACCTACCAGTGGTTCCTTGAAAACCAGCACCGCTTCCGGGGGTAATGATGTTTTTAAGTCAGGAAGATTTTGCCACGGTAGTGCGTTCCACTCCGCTCATCTCAATTGATTTGGTGGTGGAAAACGAACGCGGCGAGTTCTTGCTGGGAAAACGAACCAACCGTCCTGCACAGGGCTTTTGGTTCGTGCCCGGCGGGCGCGTGCAGAAGGATGAGACGCTGGAAAATGCTTTTGAGCGTCTCACTCTGGCGGAACTGGGCCTGCAATTGCCGATGGCGGCAGGCCAGTTTTACGGGGTCTGGCAGCACTTCTATGACGATAACTTTTCGGGCACCGGTTTCACCACGCACTATGTGGTGCTCGGTTTTCGCCTGAAGGTGAGTGAGGCAGACCTGCGTCTGCCTGATTCTCAGCATGACGACTACCGCTGGCAGACGCCAGAGGCGTTGCTGGCCAGTGACAATGTGCATGACAACAGTCGTGCCTATTTCCTGGCCGATCGTCAGTCCGGAGTGCCGGGCTTATGAAAATTCTGGTGTACGGAATCAACTATTCGCCGGAGTTAACCGGCATCGGTAAATACACCGGCGAAATGGTCGAGTGGATGGCGAGCCAGGGACATGACGTGCGGGTCATTACCGCGCCGCCATACTACCCGGAATGGAAAGTAGGTGAGCGCTATTCAGGCTGGCGCTACCGTCGTGAAGAGGGCGCAGCGACCGTCTGGCGTTGCCCGCTGTACGTGCCGAAACAGCCCTCAACGCTGAAGCGGTTACTTCATCTGGGCAGCTTTGCCCTGAGCAGTTTCTTCCCGCTGATGGCGCAACGTCGCTGGAAGCCGGATCGCATTATCGGTGTGGTGCCAACGCTGTTCTGCACCCCAGGCATGCGCCTGCTGGGCAAACTCTCCGGCGCGCGCACGCTGCTTCACATTCAGGATTATGAAGTGGACGCCATGCTCGGCCTGGGAATGGCCGGCAAAGGTAAGAGCGGGAAGGTGGCGAAACTCGCCAGCGCCTTCGAGCGCAGCGGCCTGCATAACGTGGATTATGTCTCGACCATCTCGCGCTCAATGATGAACAAAGCGCAGGAGAAGGGCGTACCGGCGGAAAAAGTGATCTTTTTCCCCAACTGGTCTGAAGTGGCGCGTTTTCGCGACGTGACAGACAGTGATGCTCAGGCGCTACGCGCTCAGCTCGGTCTGCCTGACGACCAAAAAATCATTCTTTATTCAGGCAACATCGGCGAGAAGCAGGGGCTTGAGAGCGTCATCGATGCCGCACAGCAACTGAGCCATCAACCCTGGATGTTTGTCATCGTCGGGCAGGGCGGCGGAAAAGCGCGACTGGAAAAAATGGCCAGCGAGCGCGGCCTGACGAACGTGAAATTTTTCCCGCTTCAGTCTTACGAGGCACTGCCTGCGTTGCTGAAGATGGGCGACTGCCATCTGGTGGTACAAAAGCGCGGCGCGGCAGACGCGGTGCTGCCGTCCAAGCTGACCAACATTCTGGCAGTGGGCGGTAACGCGGTGATCACGGCGGAAGCCGAAACAGAATTAGGCCAGCTGTGCGACAGCTATCCGGGGATCGCCGTTTGTGTGGAACCGGAATCGGTCCCGGCGCTGGTCACTGGCATTGAACGGGCACTTGCCATGCCAAAAACGAACACGGTGGCACGTGAATATGCCGAACGCACGCTCGAGAAAGAGAACGTGCTGAGCCAATTTATTGCAGATATACGGGGATAAATCATGAGTCAAACCACTTTGTATCCGGTTGTGATGGCAGGTGGCTCTGGTAGCCGGTTGTGGCCGCTGTCCCGCGTGCTCTATCCAAAACAGTTCCTCTGCCTGAAAGGGGAGCTCACCATGCTGCAGACGACGGTTAACCGCCTGCAGGGTGTGGAGTGTGAAAGCCCGGTGGTGATTTGTAACGAACAACACCGCTTTATTGTCGCCGAGCAGCTGCGCCAGCTGAACAAACTCACAGAAAATATCATTCTGGAGCCTGCCGGACGTAACACCGCCCCCGCGATTGCGCTGGCGGCGCTGGCGGCCAAACGCAGCAGCCCGGATTGCGATCCGCTGATGCTGGTTCTGGCGGCAGACCATGTTATTCAACAGGAAGAGTCGTTCCGCGAGGCGGTACGCGCAGCTATTCCTTACGCCGAAAACGGCAAACTGGTGACTTTCGGCATCGTGCCGGACCTTCCGGAAACCGGCTACGGGTATATTCGTCGTGGCAATGTGACCCCGGGCGAAGGCGACAGCGTAGCGTTTGACGTGGCGCAGTTTGTCGAAAAACCGAATCTGGAAACCGCGCAGGCGTATGTGGCCAGCGGTGAATATTACTGGAACAGCGGGATGTTCCTGTTCCGCGCTGGCCGCTACCTGGAAGAGCTGCGCAAATATCGCCCGGATATTCTGGACGCCTGCGAGAAAGCGATGGCGGTAGTGGATCCGGATCTCGATTTTATCCGTGTTGACGAAGCGTCTTTCCTCGCCTGCCCGGAAGAGTCAATTGACTATGCGGTAATGGAACGCACGGCCGATGCCGTTGTGGTACCGATGGATGCGGGCTGGAGTGATGTTGGCTCCTGGTCCTCCCTGTGGGAGATCAGCGCCCATACCCCGGAGGGTAACGTCCACCACGGTGATGTTATCAGCCACAAAACGGAAAACAGCTATGTCTACGCCGAGTCCGGTCTGGTGACCACAGTTGGCGTGAAGGATCTGGTGGTCGTACAGACGAAAGACGCCGTGCTGATTGCTGACCGTAATGCCGTGCAGGACGTTAAAAAAGTGGTGGAGAAGATCAAGGCCGATGGTCGCCATGAACACCATATCCACCGCGAAGTGTATCGTCCGTGGGGCAAATATGACTCCATCGATGCCGGTGAACGTTACCAGGTGAAACGCATCACCGTGAAACCGGGTGAGGGGCTGTCGGTACAGATGCACCACCACCGTGCCGAGCACTGGGTCGTGGTGGCGGGTACCGCCAAAGTCACGATTGATGGCGAAGTGAAACTGCTGGGTGAAAACGAGTCAATCTATATTCCGCTGGGAGCCACGCACTGTCTGGAAAACCCGGGGAAAATTCCTCTCGACTTAATTGAAGTGCGCTCCGGTTCGTACCTGGAAGAAGACGATATTGTCCGTTTCCAGGACCGTTACGGGCGGGTATAGCGCCGTCTCTAAAGCCGGATAGCGTTTCGCGCATCCGGCCTGCGAATGAATAAAAACAAATTTGCCTGTTAATCGGGCGGGCCAACTGTTGCCTGAAAAAGGGGTCATCATGGAAAAATTAACCTGTTTTAAAGCCTACGATATTCGCGGCAAGCTGGGCGAAGAGCTGAATGAAGACATTGCGTGGCGCATTGGCCGCGCATACGGCGAATATCTTAAGCCACAAACGATTGTCCTGGGCGGCGATGTGCGTCTGACCAGTGAGTCCCTGAAGCTGGCGCTGGCAAAAGGGCTGCAGGATGCGGGAGTGGACGTGCTGGATATCGGCTTGTCCGGCACCGAAGAGATTTACTTTGCCACCTTCCACCTCGGCGTGGACGGCGGTATCGAAGTGACGGCCAGCCATAACCCAATGGACTACAACGGTATGAAGCTGGTGCGCAAGGGCGCGCGTCCTATCAGCGGCGATACCGGTCTGCGTGACGTGCAGCGTCTCGCCGAAGCTAACGATTTCCCGCCGGTGAATGAAGCGAAACGCGGCAGCTATAAGCAGATCGACCTGCGTAAAGCGTACATCGACCACCTGCTGGGCTACATCAACGTTGCAAACCTGAAACCGCTGAAGCTGGTGATCAACTCCGGTAACGGCGCGGCCGGCCCGGTGGTGGATGCGCTCGAAGCCCGCTTTAAGGCCCTGAACGTGCCAGTAACCTTCGTTAAGGTCCATAACACCCCGGATGGCAACTTCCCGAACGGTATCCCGAACCCGCTGCTGCCGGAGTGCCGCGACGACACCCGTAACGCGGTCATCGAACACGGTGCCGATATGGGTATCGCCTTTGACGGCGATTTCGACCGCTGCTTCCTGTTCGACGAAAAAGGCCAGTTCATCGAAGGCTACTACATTGTCGGTCTGCTGGCGGAAGCGTTCCTCGAGAAGAACCCGGGCGCGAAGATTATTCACGATCCGCGTCTGTCCTGGAACACCGTGGATGTGGTGAACGCCGCGGGCGGCCAGCCGGTGATGTCCAAAACCGGTCATGCCTTCATCAAAGAGCGTATGCGCGAAGAAGACGCCATTTATGGCGGCGAGATGAGCGCCCACCACTATTTCCGCGATTTTGCCTACTGCGACAGCGGGATGATCCCGTGGCTGCTGGTGACCGAGCTGCTGTGTCTGAAAGGGCAGACCCTTGGCGAGCTGGTACGCGACCGCATGGCGGCCTTCCCGGCAAGTGGCGAAATCAACAGCAAACTGGCGCAGCCGGCCGAGGCCATTGCCCGCGTGGAGCAGCATTTTGCCCTCCATGCGCTGGAAATTGACCGTACCGACGGCATCAGCATGGCGTTCCCGCAGTGGCGTTTTAACCTGCGCTCTTCAAATACCGAGCCGGTGGTGCGCCTGAACGTGGAATCCCGCGCGGATACCGCGCTGATGGAAGCGCGAACGAAGGACATTCTGGCGCTGTTGAATCAGTAAATAGCTTTCCCCCTCACCCTGATGTGGGGTGAGGGGGCAGGTGTTGAACTAAAGGAACAACGATGACGAATCTAAAAAAACGCGAACGAGCGAGAACGAATGCATCGTTAATCTCCATGGTGCAGCGTTTTTCTGATATCACCATCATGGTCGGCGGATTATGGGTGGTGAGTTGGGTAAGCGGGCAATCCTTCTTCTACATGCATCTGCTCATGGCGCTGATTGCGCTGGTTGTGTTCCAGATGATCGGGGGGATGACCGACTTCTACCGTTCGTGGCGTGGTGTGAAAATGACCACCGAACTGATGCTGTTGCTGCAGAACTGGACATTAAGCCTGATCTTCAGCGCAGGGCTGGTGGCATTCAGCCATGATTTTGATAATCGCCTGGTGACGTATCTGTGCTGGTACCTGATTACCAGCGTCGGCATGGTCGTATGCCGCACCCTGATCCGTTTTGGTGCCGGCTGGCTGCGTAACCGCGGTTATAACCGTCGCTTTGTCGCCGTGGCGGGGGATTTGCCGGTAGGGAAGGTGCTTCTCGATAGCTTCCGCAAAGAGCCATGGTTAGGTTTTGAAGTGGTCGGGATTTATCACGACGCGAAGCCTGGCGGCGTGCCTTCAGACTGGGCCGGTAATTACGAACAGCTTATTGAGGACGCCAAAGCCGGCAAAATTCATAACGTCTACATCGCGATGCAGATGAAAGATGAATCCCGCATCAAGAAATTGATGCGTGAACTGGCCGATACCACCTGTTCGGTGATCCTGATCCCGGACGTCTTTACCTTTAACATCCTCCACTCCCGTATTGAAGAAGTGAACGGCGTGCCGGTCGTGCCGCTGTATGACACCCCGCTGTCGGGTATCAACCGCGTGCTCAAGCGCCTGGAAGATATCGTGCTCTCTTCACTGATCTTACTGCTGATCTCCCCGGTGCTGTGCTGCATTGCCCTGGCGGTGAAGCTGAGCTCCCCGGGCCCGGTTATTTTCCGTCAGACCCGCTACGGCATGGACGGTAAGCCCATCATGGTGTGGAAATTCCGCTCGATGAAGGTGATGGAGAACGACAAGGTCGTGACCCAGGCGACGCAGAACGATCCTCGTGTTACGCGGGTGGGGAACTTCCTGCGCCGTACCTCGCTGGATGAGCTGCCGCAGTTTATCAACGTCTTTACCGGTGGCATGTCGATTGTCGGCCCCCGTCCCCATGCCGTGGCTCACAACGAACAGTACCGCTCGCTGATTGAAGGCTACATGTTGCGCCATAAAGTGAAGCCAGGCATTACCGGCTGGGCGCAGATCAACGGCTGGCGCGGCGAGACCGACACGCTGGAAAAAATGGAAAAACGCATCGAATTCGACCTGGAGTACATCCGTGAATGGAGCCTCTGGTTCGATATCAAGATCGTCTTTCTGACCATCTTCAAAGGTTTCGTGAACAAAGCGGCGTACTAAGATGAGCTTACGTGAAAAAACCATCAGCGGCGCCAAATGGTCAGCGATGGCGACCATTGTCATCATTGGCCTCGGCCTGGTGCAGATGACGGTGCTGGCGCGCATTATCGATAACCACCAGTTCGGTCTGCTGACCGTCTCGCTGGTGATTATCGCGCTGGCCGATACGTTGTCTGACTTCGGCATTGCTAACTCGATTATCCAGCGCAAAGAGATCAGCCATCTGGAACTGACCACGCTCTACTGGCTGAACGTTGGGCTGGGGGTGTTCGTTTTCGTGCTGGTGTTCCTGTTGAGCGATACCATCGCCAGCGTGCTGCACAACCCCGATCTGGCACCGCTGATGCGTACGCTCTCGTTTGCTTTTGTGGTGATCCCGCACGGGCAACAGTTCCGCGCGCTGATGCAGAAAGAGCTGGAATTCAACAAGATTGGGATGATCGAGACCAGCGCTGTTCTCGCAGGGTTTACCTTTACCGTGGTCAGCGCCCATTTCTGGCCGCTGGCCATGACCGCTATCCTCGGGTATCTGGTTAACTCTGCCGTGCGTACGCTGCTGTTCGGCTACTTTGGCCGCAAGATTTACCGTCCTGGGCTGCATTTCTCTCTCGCTTCGGTGTCATCCAACCTGCGTTTTGGCGCGTGGCTCACCGCCGACAGCATCATCAACTATGTCAACACCAACCTCTCCACGCTGGTGCTGGCACGCATCCTCGGCGCGAGCGTCGCGGGCGGGTACAACCTGGCGTACAACGTCGCGGTAGTACCACCGATGAAGCTCAACCCGATTATCACCCGCGTACTGTTCCCGGCGTTCGCCAAAATTCAGGACGACACCGAGAAGCTGCGCGTCAATTTTTACAAGCTGCTCTCTGTGGTGGGCATTATCAATTTCCCGGTTTTGCTGGGGCTGATGGTGGTCTCGAGCAACTTCGTGCCGCTGGTGTTTGGCGAGAAGTGGAACAGCATTATCCCGATCCTGCAGCTGCTGTGCGTGGTGGGGCTGCTGCGATCCGTTGGCAACCCGATTGGCTCACTGCTGATGGCTAAAGCGCGGGTTGATATCAGCTTCAAATTCAACGTGTTTAAAACGTTCCTGTTTATTCCGGCGATTATCGTCGGTGGACATATGGCCGGCGCCATTGGGGTCACGCTTGGTTTTCTGCTGGTGCAGATCATCAACACCGTTCTGAGCTACTTCGTGATGATCAAGCCGGTGCTGGGCTCCAGCTACCGGCAGTACATTCTGAGCCTGTGGCTGCCGTTTTATCTGTCACTGCCTACCCTTGCGGTGAGCTATGGCCTGGGCATCGTGCTCACTGGCCATCTGCCGCTCGCGGCCATGCTGGCAATACAGGTCGCAGCAGGTGCACTGGCGTTTGGCGTGATGATTGTGCTGTCACGTAATGCGCTGGTGGTGGAGATGAAGCGCCAGTTTTGCCGTAACGAAAAAATGAAAACGCTGCTTCGCGCAGGCTAGTTATTTAAGAGGCCATTATGAAATTACTTATTCTTGGCAACCATACCTGCGGCAACCGTGGCGACAGCGCCATTCTGCGCGGTTTATTGGATGCGATTAACACCCTTAAGCCTGAGACTGAAGTGGACGTGATGAGCCGTTATCCGGTCAGCTCTTCCTGGTTATTGAACCGCCCGGTAATGGGCGACCCGCTCTACAGCCAGATGAAGCAGCACAACAACGCTGCCGGCGTGATGGGACGCGTGAAGAAAGTTCTGCGCCGTCGCTATCAGCACCAGGTGTTGCTGTCCCGTGTAACTGATACCGGCAAGCTGCGTAACATCGCCATTGCTCAGGGCTTCACGGATTTCGTTCGACTGCTGTCGGGCTACGACGCCATTATTCAGGTCGGCGGATCGTTCTTCGTCGATCTTTACGGTGTGCCGCAGTTTGAGCACGCACTCTGCACATTCATGGCGAAAAAACCGCTGTTTATGATTGGTCACAGCGTCGGGCCGTTCCAGGATCCGCAGTTTAACCAGCTGGCAAACTATGTCTTCGGCCACTGCGATGCCCTGATCCTGCGTGAGTCGGTAAGCCTCGATATGATGAAACGCAGCGAGATTGACACTTCGAAAGTCGAACACGGGGTGGACACCGCCTGGCTGGTGGATCATCAGGACGACAGTTTCCAGGCGAGCTACGCAGTGCAGCACTGGCTGGACGTGGCGGCGAAACAGAAAACGGTCGCCATCACCCTGCGCGAACTTGCACCGTTTGATAAACGTTTAGGCACCACCCAGGCGGCGTATGAGAAAGCGTTTGCTGACGTGGTTAACCGTGTGCTGGACAGCGGATACCAGGTGCTGGCGCTTTCAACCTGTACCGGCATCGACAGCTATAACAAAGATGACCGCATGGTGGCGCTGAACCTGCGCAACCTGGTAAACGATCCGTCCCGTTATCACGTAGTAATGGACGAACTGAACGACCTCGAGATGGGCAAATTGCTCTCAGCCTGTGACCTCACCGTGGGCACGCGTCTGCACTCGGCGATCATTTCGATGAACTTTGGCACGCCGGCCATTGCGATTAACTACGAGCACAAGTCAGCCGGTATTATGCAGCAGCTTGGCATGCCTGAAATGGCCGTTGATATTCGTCATCTGCTGGATGGTTCGCTTGGCGCGATGGTGGGCGATACCCTGGGGCAACTGCCTGCCATCAATGAACGCCTGGCCGTCGCGGTGAAAGCCGAGCGCGAGAAGGGAATTGGGATGGTGAAATCGGTGCTCGACCGCGTCCGGGAGGGGAAATGAAGGTTGGTTTCTTCTTACTGAAATTTCCGCTGTCGTCTGAAACCTTTGTGCTGAACCAAATCACCGCGTTTATCGATATGGGATACGACGTGGAGATCATCGCCCTGCAAAAGGGCGATACACAAAATACCCATGCGGCGTATACGCAGTATGGACTGGAGGCGAAAACCCGCTGGCTGCAGGACGAGCCCTCAGGAAGAGTAAATAAGCTGCGCCACCGGGCCAGCCAGACCTTACGCGGGATCCATCGTGCGTCGACCTGGCGCGCGCTGAATGTTTCCCGCTATGGCGCGGAATCTCGCAACCTGATCCTGTCCGCCATTTGTGGTCAAACGGCGCAGCCGTACCGCGCCGATGTGTTTATTGCTCACTTTGGCCCGGCGGGCGTGACCGCCGCCAAACTGCGTGAGCTGGGGGTGATTGACGGTAAGATTGCGACCATCTTCCACGGTATCGACATCTCCAGCCGCGAAGTATTGAACCACTACACGCCGGAGTATCAGCAGCTTTTCCGCCGTGGCGACATGATGCTGCCCATCAGCGACCTGTGGGCCGGGCGTCTGAAAAACATGGGCTGTCCGCAGGAAAAAATCACCGTTTCGCGTATGGGCGTGGATTTAGAGCGCTTTACCCGCCGCCCGGTCAAGGTGCCGGGAAAACCGCTGCAGATAATCTCTGTTGCGCGTCTGACGGAGAAAAAAGGTCTGCACGTGGCCATCGAAGCCTGCCGCCAGCTGCGAGCGCGCGGCGTGGATTTCCGCTATCGCATTCTCGGTATTGGCCCGTGGGAGCGTCGTCTTCGCACGCTTATCGAACAGTATCAGCTGGAAGATTACGTGGAGATGCCAGGCTTTAAGCCAAGCCATGAGGTGAAGGCCATGCTGGATGAGGCGGATGTATTCCTGCTGCCTTCCGTGACCGGCGCTGATGGCGATATGGAGGGGATCCCGGTTGCGTTAATGGAGGCGATGGCCGTCGGTATTCCGGTGGTGTCGACCCTGCACAGCGGGATCCCGGAGTTAATCAAGTCTGATTACTCCGGCTGGCTGGTACCGGAGAATAATGCGATGGCCCTTGCGGATCGTTTAGCCGAATTTAGCGGCATCGACCAACAGGCGCTGGAGCCCGTTATCCACAACGCCCGACAAAAAGTTGAAGCAGATTTTAACCAGCAGGTGATTAATCGCCAGTTAGCGAGCCTGCTGCAAACGTTGTAACGCCGAGGTTGTATGCTGAAAAAGATTACCCGACGCACCTTTGTCTCTTCATTATCCGTCCTGGCGGCTACGCCGCTGCTGTCGTCCCGCATTGCGCGGGCGGCAACCGGAAAGACGGTCTCTGTTAACCAGTACAACAACAACGACTGGATCGCCGCCTTTAAGCAGGCATTTAACGAAGGCGACACCGTTGTTGTCCCTGCCGGGCTCACCTGTAAAAACATCAATACGGGCATTTTCATTCCTGACGGTAAAACGCTGTTGATCCGCGGTGCGTTAACGGGAAATGGTCGCGGACGCTTCGTGCTGCAGGAAGGCAGTAAAGTGATTGGTGAAGGTGACGGCCGCACGGAGAACATTACGCTGGACATTCGCGGTTCAGACTGTGTGATCAAAGGGCTGGCAATGAGCGGCTTTGGACCGGTGACGCAGATCTACATTGGCGGCAAAAAGCCGCGCGTCATGCGCAACCTGCTGATTGATAACATCAGCGTAAGCCAGGCGAACTACGCCATCCTGCGCCAGGGATTCCATAATCAGATAGATGGCGCGCGCATCACCAACAGTAAATTCAGCCATCTCCAGGGCGACGCGATTGAGTGGAACGTCGCCATTAATGACCGTAACATCCTGATCTCCGATCATGTGATTGACAACATTAACTGTACGAACGGCAAGATCAACTGGGGCATTGGCATTGGTCTCGCCGGCAGCACCTACGACAACGATTATCCGGAAAAGCAAACCGTGAAGAACTTCGTGGTGGCAAATATCACCGGCAGCAACTGTCGTCAGTTAGTCCACGTCGAAAACGGTAAGCACTTTATTATTCGCAATATTAAGGCCAAGAATATCACTCCTGACTTCAGCAAGAAGGCGGGAATAGACAACGCCACGGTAGCCATTTATGGCTGTGATAATTTCATAATTGATAATGTCGATATGGTCAATAGTGCCGGCATGCTGATCGGCTACGGTGTAATAAAGGGCGACTATCTCTCGATACCTCAGAACTTTAAGCTGAACGACATTCGCCTGGATAATCGCCAGCTTGCGTACAAACTGCGCGGAATACAAATTTCCTCCGGCAACGCCACCTCCTTTGTGGCCATCACCAACGTTGAGATGCAGCGGGCTACGCTTGAGTTGCACAACAAACCGCAGCACCTCTTCTTGCGTAATATCAACGTGATGCAGGAAGCTGCCGTCGGCCCGGCGCTGAAGATGAATTTCGACCTGCGTAAGGATGTCCGAGGCAAGTTTATGGCTAAAGATGAGACCTTACTGTCGCTGGCGAACATCAAGGCTGTGAATGAGAAAGGGCAGAGCTCCGTGGATATTGACCGCGTGGACCAGCAGGTGGTGAATACGGAGCGGCTGAATTTTGCGCTCCCGCACAGATAATCGACAATTGTCTTTTTTTGCGACTATTCCTGGCACAGAAACGCGATCTATTCAGATTACAACTACTGTTTTTTGTGATGTGGTCCCCTAACATCATATAAGAATCACGGCAAATCATGCTGGCGAAAACAGGTTAAAGAGCTATAATTCGTCAACCATTTTAAGGTGGAAGAAATAATGATTAATTTGAAAGCAGTCATTCCGGTAGCAGGCCTGGGCATGCATATGTTGCCAGCCACAAAAGCCATTCCTAAAGAGATGCTGCCGATTGTCGACAAACCGATGATTCAATACATTGTCGATGAAATTGTTGCTGCAGGGATCAAAGAAATCGTCCTGGTTACGCACTCCTCCAAGAATGCGGTAGAAAACCACTTCGACACCTCTTACGAACTCGAAGCGTTGCTTGAGCAGCGCGTAAAACGCCAGCTGCTGGCTGAAGTGCAGTCTATCTGTCCTCCTGGCGTAACCATCATGAACGTGCGTCAGGCGCAGCCGCTGGGTCTGGGCCACTCCATTCTTTGCGCGCGCCCGGTCGTGGGTGACAACCCGTTCATCGTTGTTCTGCCGGATATCATTATCGATAGCGCATCTGCCGATCCGCTGCGTTACAACCTGGCGGCAATGGTGGCGCGCTTCAACGAAACGGGCCGTAGCCAGGTGCTTGCTAAGCGCATGAAAGGCGATCTCTCCGAGTACTCTGTTATCCAGACTAAAGAAGCGCTGGAGACGGAAGGGCAGGTGAGCCGCATCGTTGAGTTTATCGAGAAACCGGATCAGCCGCAGACGCTGGATTCTGACCTGATGGCCGTTGGCCGTTATGTTCTCAACGCGGATATCTGGGCCGAGCTGGAAAAAACCGAGCCGGGTGCCTGGGACCGTATCCAGTTGACCGATGCGATTGCTGAACTGGCTAAGAAGCAGTCTGTTGATGCGATGCTGATGACCGGTGACAGCTACGACTGCGGTAAGAAAATGGGGTATATGCAGGCGTTTGTGAAGTATGGCCTGCGTAACCTGAAGGAAGGTCAGAAGTTCAGAAGCCGGATTGAGAAGTTGCTGGTAAAAGATTAACTTCCCCAGTACAAATCTAAACTAACTGAATGACAACGGATATTCTATAAGTGTATATTACATAAGAATATTTGTTGTCATTTGTTACGTATAGCAACTGCATTCTATGTCTAATTTCTGTGCGATAGAAAGCATGTTTTCACTTGTATCTGTTGCACCTTAGGATCACAATCGAATCTTGTTTTTGGTTAGATTCGGTTTCATGCGTTATGACATATGCCCGGAAGCGGTTCAGTGCACTGGTAGCTGTAAAGCCAGGGGCGGTAGCATGGATTTTATCCATATCACCTTCTGATTTGGCCCGGGTTTATCTATATAATGGTGCTAAATGAAAAATAAATTGATCATTATTGGGGCTGGGGGATTTGCTAAAGCTGTAATTGATAGCCTGGATCATAATCAGTTCGCTTTAGAAGGCTTTTTGGACAGCATGAAGTCGGGAACCCATCAAGGATATCCGATTTTGGGGCATTCGTTGGATGATATTCAGCAGTGTAAAGATTATAAGTATTTTATTGCAATCGGGGATCCCGATGACAGGGCATTCTGGTTCCAGAAAATTAAAGATGCTGAGCTTGAAACAATCAATGTAATAGATGAAACGTCTATCGTATCTTCTCGCTCCACTTTGGGAACCTGTATATATATCGGAAAAATGGCCATTGTAAATTGCGACTCTTACCTCGAAGACGGAGTTGTTATAAATACACGCGCCTTGGTTGAACACGGCAACCATATTTCCTACTGCTCAAATATTTCCACTAATGTCGTCCTCAATGGTGATGTTCGTGTTGGTGAAAAAACATTTATCGGTAGTTGTACAGTCGTTAATGGACAATTAACTATCGGAAACTCAACCATAGTTGGCTCAGGTTCGGTCGTTATACGTGATATACCCAATAATGTGGTTGTCGCTGGGTCCCCAACTCGATTATTAAAAGAAAGGAATAAAAATGGCTAATATTTATATTGTCGCTGAAATCGGTTGCAATCACAATGGTGATTTTAAATTAGCTAAGCAAATGGTTGATGAAGCAAAGAAGGCAGGCGTTGATGCTGTAAAGTTTCAAACTTTCAAAGCTGATCAACTGATTTCGAAATATGCACCGAAAGCTGAATATCAAATTAAAGTTACCGGTAATGATGAATCACAGTTGGATATGACAAGGAAGCTGGAACTGCCGTATGATGAGTTTATTAAGCTTGAAGATTATGCCAAATCATTAGGCCTGGATGTTTTCTCTACTCCCTTTGATTTTGATTCTATTGATTTCCTCGCGTCAAGGCTTCAAAAGATTTGGAAAATTCCTTCTGGTGAATTGCTTAATTTACCATATCTGGAAAAAATTGCACGGCTGCCCATCGAAGATAAAAAAATAGTTATTTCTACGGGAATGGCAACTACTGAAGAAATTAAAATGGCACTCAAGGTGCTTGGTGATAATGGCATCTCATCTTCGGATATTACAATACTTCATTGTAACACGGAATATCCAACACCTTTTGAAGATGTGAACCTGAACACTATCGCAGGATTTAAAAAAATCTTCAGTGATTATAATATCGGTTTCTCCGATCATTCTCCTGGATATTTTGCGGGTATCGCATCTGTTCCATATGGCATCACTTTCATTGAGAAACACTTTACTCTTAATAAAGATTTCGAAGGCCCAGATCACAAGGCATCGGTCACGCCAGACGAATTGAAATTATTATGTGAAGGAATTCGAGCGGTTGAGCAGTCCTTAGGCAGTTTTGAAAAATTAGTAACGCCTTCAGAAAGAAAAAATAAAATAGTAGCAAGGAAGTCTATTGTTGCAAACTGCAAAATCAAAAAAGGTGAAGTATTCTCTACCGAAAATGTTACAACAAAACGTCCTGGGAATGGAATTAGCCCTATGTATTGGTATGATTTATTAGGCCAAACCGCAGAAACAGATTTTGAAGAAGATCAGTTGATTGTACATTCTGGTTTTAAAGAACAAGAGGTATAGTTTGGAATGTTAAAGAAGATAGCAATCATTCCTGCACGCTCTGGATCTAAAGGATTAGTTAATAAAAATATATTAATGCTGATAGATCGACCATTAATAGCTTATACTATTGAAGCGGCAAAAAAATCTGAATTATTCGAACATATCATCGTTTCGACTGATTCTTATGAATATAAAGCCATCGCCGAGTATTATGGAGCAGAGGTTGTGATGCGCGGTGAGGAATTATCTTCTGATGCAGCTACCTCTTTTATGGTTGTAGAAGACGTACTGCAAAAATATAAAGGCTTTGATTACTTTGTATTATTACAACCAACATCACCTTTCCGCACAGCCGAACATATTAGTGAGGCTGTGAATCTCTTTGAAAAAGCAACGCATGCTAAATTTCTTTCATCGGTTGTCGAAAGCAGTAAAAGTATTGATTTAATAAAGCCGATATCCGAATCGTTAAGCATGGCCAATTTTGATTTAGATTTTAGTAATTACAGACGCCAGAATTACAAACAATATACTCCTAATGGAGCCATATTTATTGGTTATAATGACGATTACCTCCGACAGAAGCATTTTTTTGGCGCTGACAGCATAGCATATATTATGTCGAAAGAGGATTCTGTTGATATTGATGATAGGCTTGATTTTGATGTTGCAATTATGCTGATGAATAAAAGAGTTAAAGACAAACTCTTATTAAATTCAGTAAACAGGCGTATACATGAAAAGAAAGACGCGTTTAAACATTGCAAACCAGTGACATTAATTGGTCATTCAATTTTCGATTTTTGGGATATTGATCTTTTAGCTAACAAAAAGGTAAGTAATTTTGGTATAGCTGGAATTACGTCAGAGCAATATTATAACCTGGTATTGAAAAATGGTTTAATCGATACTGTTGGTAATGTCGCATTTATTATGGCTGGTACCAACGATATTGTTATCGATGGATGGAGTCCTTATGATACCGTGCATTGGGTTAATGAGACTATCCACTATTTATTGAATTTAAATCCAAACGTTCAAATCTATGTGCTTAGCGTCCCACCCGTCATTGGTAGAATAGAACGCAATAACAATATCATAAAAAATCTGAACCAAGTTCTCAAAACCGGTATTGAAAGTAAACACAATATTAAATGGCTTCAGTTAAGCCAAGAATTTTATGATGCCTACGGCAATCTAAATATTGAATTTACAAATGACGGATTACATTTTAGTAATAAAGCGTATGAGTGCCTTGAAAAATTAATTTTGAGTTATTTAGAATGAAAAAGAAAATTCTGTATGTTACTGGCTCACGAGCCGAATATGGTATCATGAAGCGCCTTCTTTTGGCTCTGAGAGATGACGAAGATATAGAATTAACAATCGTTGCGACTGGAATGCATTGTGATGAAAAATATGGCTTGACCTATAAAAATATTGAAAATGATGGGTTGGTTGTTAACAAACTTATTAATATCAACATTATTAGTTCAACTAACGCTGATGTCATTAGCGCAATGTCTGTTTGCCAAGAAGAATTTGGTTTATATTTTCAAGATAATAAATTTGATGCGGTGATGATTCTTGGAGACCGTTATGAGATTTTCTCTGTCGCGGTAGCAGCCGCTATGCATAATATGCCTATTATTCATCTTCATGGTGGAGAAAAAACCTTAGGAAATTATGATGAATTTATACGGCATGCTATAACCAAAATGGCTCGTCTTCATTTGGCCTCTACTGAGGAGTACCGGAATAGAATAATTCAGATGGGAGAGCATCCTGAAAGTGTGATTAATGTTGGAGCACTTGGGGCAGAAAATGCGCTTTCCATGAATTTGCCTTCAAAAGTTGAACTTGAAGAGAATTTCGGTTCTTTAAACAGACCTTATTTTGTAGTTGTCTTCCATCCTGAAACTTTAAATTCAGTTTCACCAGGTTATCAAGTTACGCAGCTACTCAATGCATTACAAAAATTTAGCAATAACTATGATTATATATTTATAGGGTCAAACTCAGATACTGGTTCAGAGGAAATAATGGCAAAAATAACCGCGTTTTGTCATTCTACGCATTCAAGGATTTTTACTTCTGTAAAACCTGAAGATTATCTTGCGCTGAATAAATATTCGCAGGGCCTTATAGGTAACTCTTCATCCGGCTTGATTGAAATTCCGTCTTTACATATCCCAACCATCAATATTGGCGATCGCCAGAAAGGGAGGGTCCGTGGAGAGAGCGTCATTGATTGCATATGCAATACCGAAGAAATTATTCAAGCGATCAATGCAAGTCAAGGAAGTGATTTCCTTGAGAAAATTAAAACGGCAAAAAATCCTTATTATAAAAATGATGTTTTGAAAGCAGCATTGACAGTCATAAAAGATTTCATGAGAAATCAAAGTTCTGAATACAAGGACTTTTATGATCTATAACTTTATTCTAAACGTTGGTCCTCGAAAATGAGTTTGGTCAGGAATTCAACGATATATTTATCCTCGAATATATTAAATGCGTTAGTACCTTTCCTATTGCTACCAATCTTAACACATAATCTCAATCCGGGAGATTATGGTCAGATTGCTATGTTTCAGACTCTTGTAAGTGGACTGGCAGCCCTAACAGGACTCAATACGATCGGTGCTGCAAATCGCCGCTTTTATGATGTCCAGACTCAAGAGGAACTTAGTATCTACAATGGGGCATGTATACACGTACTTCTGTTAAGCTCGATAATACTTTTTTTAGTTGCGGCATTATTCAGCACGCAATTAAGTGATTTGTTAAATATACCATCCTATTGGATTTACTTAGCGATAATTGTTTCAGCAGGAACATTTATAATTCAGTTACGATTAGCGCAATGGCAAATTCGTGAGAGAGCCTGGAGTTATGGTTTTCTGCAAGTAACACAAAGTATCTTAATTTTCGTATTAACATTAGTTCTTCTTTTCTTGGTTAAGCAAGGCGCAGTTAGTAGAATCAATGCTTTGCTCTTTGGCACGTTAGTCTATGTTCTGGTCTCTTTATTCACTCTCTTTAAAGAGCATCTATTGACAATTACGACCTTCAATATCTCTTATATTAAAGATGCACTGAAGTTTGGTATACCTCTCGTTCCTCATATTGTTGGAATTTTCTTTCTAAGCGCGATTGACCGAATACTGATTAGCGGTAAGCTTGGCATAGAGGAAGCCGGGGTTTACATGCTGGGGGTTCAATTAAGTCTTGGAATGGTCGTAGTATTTGATGCAATTAACAAGGCTTTGGTTCCATGGCTCTTTAGAATCCTGTCCGTTAATGATGTAGTTAAACTAAGAAAACTGGTTAAATTTTCATATTGCTATTTTGTTCTTTTATCTTTTCTTGGAATTTTATCTTTTTGGATTGGCCCGTTTGTCGTAAGTTTATTCGCAGGCCCTCAATACCAGAAAGCAACGAGCGTAATAGGATGGCTCTGTCTTGGACAAGCGTTTAACGGAATGTATTTGATGGTTACAAACTATCTGTTTTATGCAAAAAAGACTGGCCGCTTATCGATCATTACGATTAGTTGTGGGGTATTTAACATTGTGCTTTTACTCATAATGATGAAAACCAATGGGATAATTGGTGTTGCTATGGCTTTTTCAATATCAATGTGTATAAGATTTATTGCTACATGGACTCTTGTTTGGCAATTAAAACTTGTATCATGGAACATCTTTAAAAAAGCGTAATGCTACATACATACTGAATCGTTGTATTGCCTTTTATAAAAACTTTTTTAAAACACCATAATACACCTTTACTATATTTAAGGATATACCTGGTGAATATAAGCGTATTCTTGTTTTACAGAATGATTTTGCTGTCTTTGACAGGTATTCTTGCCCTAATTAACGCTTTTGGACAAGATGTAAATATAGCAGGGGTTATTGTTTTATTCATTTATTTATTCGTCGTATTTTATTATCGTCCAATTGAATTTGCCAATAATTTGATTTTTTTTGTTATCCTTATAGCCATGCTAATTGGCGGGGCTTTGATTGAAAGTGGAACTTATCTTTTTGAAATAAACGCATATAGCTATTGGAATGGCACATTTATAGTTAATTTGTTTTTTTCAATGATTTTTATCGAGTTTTTGTTGGTAAATTTTGCGCCCAATCATTCAAAATTAGTTTTGAAAATTAATCGATTTTATATAGAGATAATAATTATTACATGTATCGTCATATTATATGCAACATTTCTGAAAACAGGCGTGCCTCTTTTTAATGGTACTCACCGAACTGTATATTTTAGTTCTATAGTGCCCGGCTATGTCAATTTGATCAAGGGGAGATTAAGTTTCGTTTGCTTGGCTCTGGGTATGTATTACTTTAATACTAAATACAAACGTTATTTAATCTACTTTGTGCTTATCGTTCTTTACCATATCTTATGTTCGATCAAGGGTGGCGAGTTATTAATAATCCTGTACTGTTTTTATTTGCCTATTACCCTTCATTATGCAACAAGGTATGCAGAAGCCGAGAAGCAAAAGCTTTATAAAAAAATACGGACGACATTATTATTTTTCGTAGTCGGTATTTTTTCAGTAATATTTATCAACTATCAAACGGTCGAAAATTACGACAGCGGTACATCAGCAATCCAAAAAATTCAAAAGCGTATTGAAGCTGCTGGGCAAGTTTGGTGGGTTATTAATGACCATAGTCAGGTACCTGAAAAAATTCGTTGGGATAAATTCACGCAAAACTTTTCTGCGGGAAATAATAAATTTGATCAGGGAATGAATGAGCTTATGAATGTTGTGGTTCCGCCTAAAACGCTAGACGAATGGCGCTCAACAGAGGACCGTGGGAGAAGTCTTGCAAATGGGTTCCCAGCTATAGGATATTATTACTTTGGATATACAGGCGTCACAATATTCTTGGTTATCTTTGGCAGCATTATTATAGCCATAAAAAGGGATATCCTTGCATCATTTGAAAGTGGTGATGTTCTTTCATTTCTTTTTTTAGGGCCTATCCTTGAGTTAATCATTCGAGTCGTAGCCCAGGGCGATATAAATCTTTTCTTTGAACCAAGAACTTATGCAATATTCATTGCCTATATGGCTTACAGCCTTATGAAAAAAGCAGTGGTTGGGATAAATAGATAATGAATGTAAACTATTTCTTTTTATGGAATTATAATAAATTTCCATTTGTATACTCATTGATGAGCAAAGACGAGAGAAATATACTAGTAATCAATACTCAGGATTGTAATGACCTCTATGCAAGCTTGCTTGAACTTAGGAGGTTAGATAAGATTACTGATGTTATTCTCTTCAAGAATAATGTAACTGAATATTTCTTCAATGTCTTAAAAAGAATATCTCTTTACCCTTTTAGAAAGAATAAGCATAGCATTAATTTTTATCTTGATGGTTTTGTTGGTTACTATCCCTTAATCTTATCAAATTTAGGTCGGCCGAATAAAATTTTCTTTTATGAGGAAGGGGAAAGTACATATTGCGATGATGTGCTTTTTGAAAAAAAAGTAAAGCCACAATTAAAAAGCATTATAAATACCTTCATAAAAAAAACACTCTCTGTCCCGAAAAATTCTATTAATGACATTTCGGGTTTTTATGTCAGAGATGAAAAACGCCTTAAAAAAATATTTTCGGAAAAGAAAGATTTTACATACAAATTCCCAATTAAAGAAATTAATGATATTCAAGCCATTAAAAGTTTATCTGATTATGATAAGGATATAATTAAAGCTATATTCTTCAAGGATTTTGATTGCGATTTCTCATCTGATAAGTCTAAAAAAGCTATCGTTTTAACTCAGCCAACTTATCTTTATGGTATGCATTCTAAAGAAGAACTAGCAGCCCTTTTCAACGAACAGATAATAAAACTCAAAGAAAATAATTTTGATGTTTATTTGAAATTACACCCCAGAGAAAAAGAAGATATCTATATTAAAGAAGGTGTTCACCGCATTAATGGAAAATTCCCCTTTGAATTATTGGCAATCTATAATATTCAGTTTGATGTTGGGCTAACTTATAATTCTACAGCGATTAATTCCAGTTTGATAAAAAATAAAATATTGCTTAGTGAATTGTGATTTTTATTATATATGCATATACTAAAATTTTATTATGAGGTTTTGTGTGATTCCTAAAAAAATTCATTATTGTTGGTTTGGGCGTGGGCAAATGCCTGAGTTGGCTTTAAATTGTATTAAGTCATGGAAAGAAAAACTTCCTGATTACGAGATCGTAGAATGGAATGAAGATTCGTTTGACATAAATAGCAACAGGTATGTCAAAGAGGCCTATGAATCGAGAAAGTTTGCTTTCGTTACAGATTATGTACGGCTTTATGCGCTTTATCATCATGGTGGCATCTACATGGATACCGATGTTGAAGTGGTAAAATCATTGGATCCTTTCTTGATGCATGATGCATTTACCGGTTGTGAAGATGACATGATGTGTGTAACTGGCACAATGGCTTCAGTAAAAGGTCATAAATGGATTGGCGATCTTTTATCCGGTTATGATACCAGAACGTTTATCTTACCTGATGGAAACTTTGATAAAACACCCAATACAGGTGTAATAACAGACTTAACTATCCGCGATTTTGGCTGGAAGCCTAAAAATGAACTCCAGCATCTCAGTGAAGGGTTAGCTATTTATCCATTTGATGTATTTTGTGCTAAGCAATGGCGGACAGGTGAAATTGTCGTAACTGAAAATACGCATACAATTCATCATTTTTCCGCTTCTTGGTATTCTAAATCTGATAAATTAAAACACAGAATCGCTGTTTTTCTGGGCCCAAAAATCAGTGGGTATATAAAGCGTTTGCTTAAAAGTTTTAAGGGAAAATAATGAAAAAAGTAATGGTTGTCTTTGGCACCAGACCTGAAGCAATTAAAATGTGCCCCTTGGTTAAGGAATTAAAAACAAGAAATAAAATTGAAACGATTGTTTGTGTTACTGGACAGCATCGTCAGATGCTTGATCAGGTTCTAAGTGCGTTCAAAATTGTCCCGGATTATGATCTTTCTATAATGAAAGATCAGCAAACTTTGTTCGATGTAACCGCAAATATCCTTGATAAAATGAAGGTTATTTTAGCTGAGGTTAGACCTGACATTGTTTTGGTTCATGGGGATACGACAACCACCTTTGCAACTGCACTCGCATGTTTCTATCTGCAAATTCCAGTTGGACACGTTGAAGCTGGATTAAGAACTTATAATATTGATTCCCCATTCCCGGAGGAGTTTAATAGACAGGCTGTTGGGATTGTAGCGAAATATCATTTTGCACCTACCAATACTTCGCGGGAAAACTTGTTGCAGGAAGGGAAAAAAGCTTCTTCAATTCATGTGACAGGTAACACAGCTATCGATGCCCTAAAGACTACTGTTAAAGATAGCTATACACATGAACATCTGGAATGGGCGTCCGATAGCCGGCTTATTATGATTACGGCACACCGCAGAGAGAATTTGGGTGAACCAATGCGTAATATGTTCCGCGCAATTAAACGCATTATTGACGAAACCTCTGATATTAAAGCTATTTATCCGATTCATTTGAATCCGAACGTCAGAAAAGCGGCACAAGAGATCCTTGGTGACTGCGATCGTGTCAGAATAATCGAACCACTCGAAGTCTTTGACTTCCATAATTTCCTCTCGCGATCGTTCATCATCTTAACTGACAGTGGCGGCATTCAGGAAGAAGCCCCAAGTCTGGGCAAGCCTGTTCTTGTCATGCGCGATACTACCGAACGACCTGAGGGTATTGATGCAGGTACGCTGAAATTAGTAGGTACTAATGAAGATGTTATTTATAACGCGTTCAGAAAATTACTTGATGATAAGAATGAATATAATAATATGAGTAAAGCGAGTAATCCATATGGCGATGGATTTGCGAGCAAAAGGATTGCTGACATCTTGGAAATGGATGCCTAGTGTTTTTGCTTTTTTAATTACATGTGCTGATATGTTTTAATTAACTATCAGCCATGAATATTTATCCGGATGTGTCATAATATGAAATTCACAGTGCTACTTTCTTTATACTATAAAGAAAAACCAGAGTAACTTTATCAGTGTTTACAAAGCATTAATAATAATACACTTAAACCTGACCAAGTTGTTATAGTTTACGACGGTCCGGTTGGTGAAGATCTTTCAGCAGTTGTGAATGAATTTATTCCACTACTTAATATAAATATTGTTGAATTGCCTGAAAATGTTGGGTTGGGCAAGGCTCTTAATCATGGAATGAATTTTTGTCAGAATAATTTGGTGTTACGAATGGATACTGACGATGTTTGCCTGCCGGATCGTTTTGAACATCAAGTTTCTCTTATGACACAACATCCGAACGTTGCTTTATCTGGAGGAGCCATTAGTGAATTCAGTGAGGATATGACATGTTCTCAAGGGATCCGTTTTTCAGTATGTAGTCATGAGCAAATAAAAGAATATGCCAAAAAAAGAAGCCCATTTAACCATATGACTGTTGCCTTTAAAAAAAATGTCATTCAAAGCGTCGGTGGCTATCAGCATCATTTTTTAATGGAAGATTATAATTTATGGTTGAGAGTAATTGCTGCTGGGCATGAAACCCTTAATTTGAATAAAGTACTCGTGAATGTTCGTGCTGGTCAAAACATGATTAGTCGTAGAAGGGGACTGACTTACGTTAAAAGCGAGATCCGCCTTGCAAAATTAAAATACGAATTAAAAATTGATAATATTTTCAATATTTTTGTTTGTTCAGTCATGAGAATAGTTCCTCGATTATTACCTACCCCATTATTAGGTCTTGTATATAAGGCGCTCAGGAAATAGTCATCTTGTCACATGCCTATATTTTCCATTGTGTGCGTTTTTCATGTCTTAACCACTGGTTAAAATGATATTCATAGATTAACATCAGGCATACATTTCAAGCCGCGCATAAGTCGCGGTGACCACACCTGACAGGAGTATGTAATGTCCAAACAACAGATCGGCGTTGTCGGTATGGCAGTGATGGGGCGCAACCTGGCGCTCAACATCGAAAGCCGTGGTTATACCGTCTCCGTATTCAACCGCTCCCGTGATAAGACCGAAGAAGTGATTGCCGAGAACCCGGGCAAGAAACTGGTTCCTTTCTATACGGTGAAAGAGTTTGTTGAGTCTCTGGAAACGCCTCGTCGTATCCTGTTAATGGTGAAAGCGGGCGCAGGTACCGATGCTGCTATCGACTCTCTGAAACCATACCTCGAAAAAGGCGACATCATCATTGATGGCGGTAACACCTTCTTCCAGGACACAATTCGTCGTAACCGTGAGCTTTCTGCTGAAGGTTTCAACTTCATCGGTACCGGTGTTTCCGGTGGTGAAGAGGGCGCACTGAAAGGCCCATCTATCATGCCTGGTGGTCAGAAAGAGGCATACGAACTGGTTGCGCCAATCTTGACTAAAATCGCTGCTGTTGCGGAAGATGGCGAGCCGTGTGTGACCTATATTGGTCCAGACGGTGCAGGCCATTACGTGAAGATGGTTCACAATGGCATCGAATACGGCGACATGCAGCTGATCGCGGAGGCTTACTCTCTGCTGAAAGGCGGCCTGAAACTCTCTAACGAAGAGCTGGCAGAAACCTTTACCGAGTGGAACAAAGGCGAACTGAACAGCTACCTGATTGACATCACCAAAGATATCTTCACTAAGAAAGATGAAGAGGGTAAATACCTGGTCGATGTGATCCTGGATGAAGCAGCGAACAAAGGCACCGGTAAATGGACCAGCCAGAGCTCTCTGGATCTGGGTGAACCGCTCTCTCTGATCACCGAATCCGTCTTTGCGCGTTATATCTCTTCTCTGAAAGAGCAGCGTGTTGCGGCATCCAAAGTGCTGTCTGGCCCACAGGCTAAACCAGCCGGTGATAAAGCTGAATTCGTCGAGAAAGTTCGCCGCGCTCTGTACCTGGGCAAAATCGTCTCCTACGCGCAGGGCTTCTCTCAGTTGCGTGCCGCGTCAGACGAGAACAACTGGGATCTGAACTACGGCGAAATCGCGAAGATCTTCCGCGCAGGTTGCATCATTCGTGCACAATTCCTGCAGAAAATCACCGATGCTTATGCGGAAAACGCGGGTATTGCTAACCTTCTGCTGGCGCCATACTTCAAGAAGATTGCCGACGAATACCAGCAGGCGCTGCGCGATGTGGTTGCTTATGCCGTTCAGAACGGTATTCCAGTACCAACCTTCTCCGCAGCAGTGGCGTACTACGACAGCTACCGCGCTGCCGTTCTGCCTGCGAACCTGATTCAGGCGCAGCGCGACTATTTTGGCGCGCATACCTACAAGCGCACTGATAAAGAAGGCGTGTTCCACACAGAATGGTTGGATTAATCTGATTCTGCCATTCCATAAAGCCCGGTAGCGATACCGGGCTTTTTTATCTTGTAAAATCCACTCAACTCACTTTAACGGAATAGACTGCGTGAAAATTCTAGTTACTGGCGGTGCCGGGTTTATTGGCTCCGCGGTTATACGACATATTATTAGCAATACTCAGGATAGCGTTGTTAACGTTGATAAATTAACCTATGCCGGTAACCTGGAATCCTTGCGTGAAGTAAGTGATAGTGAACGTTACGTTTTTGAGCATGCTGATATATGCGATAAAAATGCCATAGAACGTATATTTGCCACTCATCAGCCTGACGCGGTGATGCATTTGGCGGCTGAAAGCCATGTTGACCGTTCTATTACTGGACCGGCTGAATTCATTGAAACCAATATTGTTGGCACCTATGTTTTGTTAGAGGTCAGCCGTTCTTACTGGTCGTCACTGAACGGAGCAGCAAGATCTGCATTTCGTTTTCATCACATTTCAACTGATGAAGTCTATGGTGATTTGCCTCATCCAGACGAATATCATGAAGCTACTCCGTTGCCACTCTTTACTGAAAAAACGGCATATGCACCAAGTAGCCCTTACTCAGCATCAAAAGCTTCCAGCGATCATTTAGTGCGCGCGTGGATACGTACCTACGGCCTGCCGGGAATTGTGACAAACTGTTCCAATAACTATGGGCCTTACCATTTTCCGGAAAAACTCATTCCACTTGTCATCCTGAATGCTCTGGAAAGTAAACCCTTACCCATTTACGGTAAGGGCGATCAGGTCCGCGACTGGTTATACGTGGAAGATCATGCGCGTGCACTTTATACCGTTCTGACAACGGGTGTCGTGGGGCAAACGTATAATATTGGAGGGTACAACGAGAAGAAAAATATCGAGGTTGTACACACCATATGCGATCTGCTGGATGAAATCGTGCCCAAGGAACGATCCTATCGGGAACAAATTACTTATGTAACTGACCGTCCAGGGCACGACCGCCGTTACGCGATCGACGCTCACAAAATCAGTGCCGAACTGGGCTGGAAACCGCTTGAAACCTTTGAAAGTGGTATTCGCAAAACCGTTGAGTGGTATTTGAACAATCAGAAATGGGTTTCAAATGTTAAAAGTGGCGCCTATAAAAGCTGGATTGATCAGAATTATGGGGAACGTAAGTAATGATTAAGCGTAAAGGTATCATTTTAGCTGGCGGATCTGGCACACGTCTTTACCCCGTCACGATGGCGGTAAGTAAACAATTGTTGCCGATTTACGATAAGCCGATGATCTATTATCCGCTATCAACACTGATGCTTGCTGGCATCAGGGACATCCTTATTATCAGCACGCCACAGGATACGCCGCGTTTTGAGCAACTGCTGGGTGATGGTAGCCAGTGGGGGCTGCGTCTGCAGTATAAAGTGCAACCGAGCCCCGACGGGCTTGCTCAGGCCTTTATCCTTGGCGAAGAGTTTATCGGAAACGACAACTGTGCTCTGGTGTTAGGGGATAACATTTTCTATGGACATGACCTTCCGCGACTGCTTGAAGGGGCTGCAAGTCAGGAAGAAGGGGCGACCGTTTTTGCCTATCATGTCAGCGATCCGGAACGTTATGGTGTTGTTGAATTTGACAAAGAAGGGACCGTAATTGGCCTTGAGGAGAAACCTCAACAACCCAAAAGTAATTACGCCATAACCGGTCTTTATTTTTATGACAATGATGTCATTGAGATGGCTAAAAGTTTGAGCCCATCGGATAGGGGTGAATTGGAAATCACCGATATCAACCGTCTTTATATGCAACAGGGCAGATTGTCTGTCGCAATGATGAGACGAGGATACGCCTGGCTGGACACCGGAACACACCAAAGTATGATTGAGGCGAGTAATTTTATCGCAACGATAGAGGAGCGACAGGGACTAAAGGTTTCTTGCCCAGAGGAAATCGCTTTTCGTAGGGGATTTATTAATGCGGAACAACTTCTGCTGCTTGCAGAGCCACTTAAAAAGACGGGATATGGTCAATATCTGCTTAACCTTACCAAGGGATTAGTCTGATTTGAGTCAGTCCGCTATTTATCCATTTTATGGGTCTATAAGCGTTAAGTGCCCCACTATAGCTGGAAACCCGGTACTTCATGCTCTGTTGTGATAACGATATCTGTGGAGTCAACGTATTCTTCAGCCAGGCATGCACCTTGACAGTGAATTAGCATTAGCGATAAAAAACCACCAGTTATTCATTGTGGTGACCCTTAGATGTCACCAGAAACTCATACTGAAGAAGCCAAACGAATGAAAATAACCATTTCCGGAACAGGCTATGTTGGCCTTTCAAACGGTATCTTGATTGCGCAGAACCATGAAGTGGTCGCGCTGGACATCGTGCAGGCCAAAGTGGACATGCTTAATCAGAAACAATCGCCGATTGTGGATAAAGAGATCCAGGATTATCTTTCAAGCAAGCCTCTGAATTTCCGTGCAACGACGGATAAAGAAGATGCCTACCGCAATGCGGATTATGTCATCATCGCGACGCCAACCGATTACGACCCAAAAACGAACTATTTCAACACCTCTACCGTTGAAGCGGTTATTAAAGACGTTATCGCAATCAATCCAAACGCGGTGATGGTGATTAAGTCGACCATTCCGGTCGGTTTTACTAAATCAATCAAAGAAGAGTTGGGTATTGATAATGTCTTCTTCTCGCCAGAGTTTCTGCGCGAGGGCAGGGCGTTATACGATAACCTGCACCCATCCCGTATCGTGATCGGTGAGCGCTCTGAGCGTGCGGAGCGTTTTGCTGCTCTCCTTCAGGAAGGCGCAATCAAGAAAGATATCCCGGTGCTGTTTACCGATTCTACCGAAGCCGAAGCGATCAAGCTGTTCGCGAATACCTACCTGGCAATGCGCGTGGCTTATTTCAACGAGCTGGACAGCTATGCCGAGAGTCTGGGCCTGAACACCCGTCAGATCATCGAAGGTGTTTGCCTCGACCCGCGTATCGGCAACCATTACAACAACCCGTCGTTTGGTTACGGCGGCTACTGCCTGCCAAAAGATACCAAACAGTTGCTGGCGAACTATCAGGCTGTGCCAAACAATTTGATTTCAGCGATTGTTGATGCAAACCGTACGCGTAAAGATTTCATTTCTGATTCCATTCTCGCGCGTCAGCCGAAAGTGGTGGGTGTATATCGCCTGATCATGAAGAGCGGTTCTGATAACTTCCGCGCCTCTTCCATTCAGGGGATCATGAAGCGTATTAAGGCCAAAGGCGTTCAGGTAATTATTTATGAGCCAGCGATGCAGGAGGATGAATTCTTCCATTCTCGTGTGATTCGTGACCTTGATGCGTTCAAGCAGGAAGCTGATGTGATTATCTCTAACCGTATGGCGGAAGAACTGGCCGACGTGGCGGATAAAGTGTATACCCGCGATCTGTTTGGTAGCGACTGAGTCTCTGCTTAAGGCGCATAAAAAAACCGGCACTTGCCGGTTTTTTTGTTTTTATACTTTGTAGAAGTCGCGATACCAGTCAACGAAATTCTTCACGCCTTCTTTAACGGAAGTCTGCGGTTTGAAGCCAATAACGTCATACAGCGCTTTAGTATCTGCGTTGGTTTCCAGTACGTCACCCGGCTGGATTGGCATCATATTCTTCTCTGCCTTTTTCCCGAGCGCCTCTTCAAGAGCCGTAATGTAATCCATCAGTTCAACCGGAGAGCTGTTTCCGATGTTATAGACGCGATAAGGCGCAGAGCTGGTTGCCGGTGAACCGGTTTCAACGGTCCAGTTTGCATCGGCCTGAGGGATAACATCCTGCAGACGGATAATGGCTTCGGCGATATCATCAATATAGGTGAAATCACGCTTCATCTTACCGTAGTTGTAGACATCAATGCTTTTGCCTTCAATCATCGCTTTGGTGAACTTAAACAGCGCCATATCCGGACGACCCCACGGACCGTACACGGTAAAGAAGCGCAGTCCCGTCGTGGGCAGGTTGTACAGGTGGGAATAGGTATGCGACATCAGTTCATTGGCTTTTTTGGTCGCGGCATAAAGTGAGACAGGGTGATCGACCGAATCGTCAGTCGAAAAAGGCATCTTGCGATTCAGACCGTAAACGGAGCTGGAAGACGCATACAGAAGATGTTGTACCTTGTGATGGCGACAGCCTTCCAGCACGTTGAGATGCCCTACCAGGTTGGCATCTGCATAGGCGTGAGGGTTTTCAAGCGAGTAGCGTACACCTGCCTGTGCGGCCAGGTGGATGACGCGATCAAATTTCTCACGGGCGAACAGTGTGGCCATGCCTTCACGGTCGGCCAGGTCCAGCTTGTGGAAGGCGAAACTGTCAGATGTCAGCAGATCCAGACGTGCCAGCTTAAGATTGACATCATAGTAGTCATTCAGGTTATCAATACCGACGACCTGATGACCGGCATCCAGGAGTCGTTTGCTGACATTTGCGCCGATAAAGCCTGCTGCACCCGTTACCAGAAATTTCATACCTTCCCTCATAAATATGTGTTCTTACTGATGCCATCACGCATCACATTGCGTCTATCATAGCGCGGCGGATGCCAGTTACATAACCCATCTTTCCGATTTAACTCATCGGATTCTTATAGAAAAATTCATAGCAACAGATACACTATGTGAACATGTTTATTTTTGCCCTTTATCATCTGTTAGGGATTGTATGACGCAGAACAACAATAACCTGGTCAGCAGAAGTAATGACCCGGAGCAAATTGATTTACTTGATTTAGTGCTGCAACTGTGGCGTGGAAAGTGGGTTGTTGGAGCTTTTGTTGCTGTATTTATCATATTGGCTGGGATCTACATCACTGTAGCAAAAGAGAAATGGACATCGTCCGCCATCATAGCCCAGCCGGATGCCGCGCAGATTGCAACGTATGCAAACGCGTTGAATATCCTTTATGGTGGAGCCGCACCATCGATTCTGGATATCCAAACTCGTGCAATTAGTCGTTTTAATTCATCTTTTTCAGCATTAGCGCAGGCGCTTGAAAACCAGGAGATTCCGGAAAAGCTGACCATCGATACCACGGTTAAGGGACAAGCATTTCCATTGACCGTCAGCTATGTTGGTGAATCTGCTGAAGCAGCTCAAAAGCAGCTAGCCCAGTATATTCAACAGGTTGACGAGCAAACCGCGAAAGAGTTAACCGTAGACCTTAAAGATAACATTAAGCAGCAGATCACAACACTGAATGACTCGCTGGAAAACCAGGAGAAAGTCTCTCAGGAGCAAAAAGATCTGCGCATTAAACAGATTACGGAAGCGCTGAAGAACGCTGAAGCGGCTAAAATCACTTCTCCACAGATTCAGCAAACTCAGGACGTGACGCAGGAAACTATGTTCCTGCTGGGCAGCGAAGCGTTAAAATCGATGATTGAAAACGAAGCGTCTCGTCCGCTGGTGTTCTCAGGAGCGTACTACCAGACCAAGCAGAACTTGCTGGATATCGAAAAGCTGAACGTTAACCCTGACACTATCCACGTCTACCGTTATGTGATGAAGCCAGATTTACCGATCAAACGTGACAGTCCGAAAAAGGCCATCACTCTGATCCTTGCTGTCCTGCTTGGCGGGATTATCGGTTCGGGTGTGGTGCTGGGCCGCAACGCATTGCGGAACTACAAACCAAAAGCGTAATTCTCATCAGATAAAAAAACCGGGGACATTCCCCGGTTTTTTTATTTATGTCTCTTACGTAAATTCTCAATCACCGCCGTTAAATCAAGCTCCTGATCCTGCAGCAGTACCAGCAGGTGATACATCAAATCCGACGCCTCGTTCGTCAGCTCCTCGCGGTCATGCACGGTCGCGGCCAGCGCTGTCTCAACGCCTTCTTCCCCCACCTTTTGCGCGATACGTTTGGTTCCGCTGGCGTAGAGTTTCGCCGTATACGAACTTTCAGGATCCGCCGTTTTACGCTCAGCGAGTAACTGTTCCAGCTGATACAGGAACAGCCACTGGTGGCTTGCGTCGCCGAAGCAGCTGCTGGTGCCCTTGTGGCAGGTTGGGCCGATCGGATTCGCCAGTACCAGAAGCGTATCGTTATCGCAGTCCGGCGTAATGCTGACCACATTCAGGAAATGGCCAGAAGTTTCCCCTTTGGTCCACAGGCGTTGTTTGGTACGCGAAAAAAAGGTGACCTTGCCGCTGTCGAGCGTTTTTGCCAGCGCGTCCTGGTTCATATACCCCAGCATCAGCACTTCACCTGAAACGGCATGCTGTACAACTACCGGCAATAATCCGTCAGTCTTTTCCCAGTCCAGCTGCGCCTGTTGTTGCTCTGTTAACATACCCTGATCTCCACGCCCTGGTCGGCCAGGTACGTTTTTAACTCACCAATATTGATAATCTGTTTGTGGAACACGGAGGCCGCCAGCGCGCCGTCAACGTTTGCATCGCGGAAGGCTTCCAGGAAATGTTCCATGGTGCCTGCACCGCCGGAGGCTATCAGCGGGACATGACAAACCGCGCGGACTTTTTTCAGCTGCTCCAGGTCGTAACCGTTACGCACGCCGTCCTGGTTCATCATGTTCAGCACAATTTCGCCTGCGCCACGTTTCTGGACTTCCTGCACCCAGTCCAGCGTCTCCCATTGGGTGACGCGGGTCCGGTTTTCATCGCCGGTGTACTGGTTGACATGGTATTTACCCGTTGCGGCGTCATACCAGGTGTCGATCCCCACGACAATGCACTGCACGCCAAAGCGATCGGCCAGACGGGTAATCAGCTCCGGGTCTGCCAAAGCAGGGGAGTTAATGGAAATCTTATCGGCACCAAAGGAGAGGATTTTTGCCGCGTCTTCCGCAGATTTAATCCCACCTGCCACGCAGAAGGGAATATCAATCACTTCTGCCACGCGCGCCACCCAGCTTTTATCCACAACGCGTCCATCGCTGGAGGCGGTGATATCGTAAAACACCAGCTCATCTGCGCCTTCTTCAGCGTAGCGTTTTGCCAGCGGGACGATATCGCCAATGATTTCGTGGTTGCGGAATTGCACGCCTTTCACTACCTGGCCGTCACGTACGTCCAGGCAAGGGATTATCCGTTTTGCCAGCATTGAATCGCCTCCGTCACAGTAAATTTACCTTCCAGCAGGGCCCGGCCCACAATCACGCCCTGTACGCCCGTTCCGCGCAGCGCGGCAATATCAGTGATATCACCAATACCGCCCGACGACTGGAAGGCCACCTGCGGATAACGTGCGCAGACTTCTTGGTATAAAGAAACGTTAGAGCCTGCCAGCGTGCCGTCGCGGGAGATATCGGTGCACAGCACGTGCTTCAGGCCAACGGGCAGATACCTCTCAACCAGCTCTTCCAGCGTCACCCCGGAATTTTCCTGCCAGCCGCTGACTGCAACCTGCTTGTTACCCTGTTCGTCGATACGAACATCCAGCGCCAGCACCAGCGCGTCAGCGCCAAAGCGGCGGAACCAGGCTTTAACTTTTTCAGGATCGTTAACGGCAGTCGAGCCGACGACCACACGCGCCACGCCAGCGTCCAGCAGCGCCGCAACGTCATCTTCCGTACGCACGCCACCGCCTACCTGGACGGGCACATCCACGCCGGCCACCAGTTTTTTAAGAAGTGGGATTTGACGTTTTGTCGGATCTTTTGCGCCAGTCAAATCCACAAGGTGCAACACCTGCGCGCCCTGGGCGGCATAATCCTGCAGACGTGGCAAGGGGTCGTTACCGTAGTCGCGTTGCTGCCCGTAATCGCCCTGATGGAGACGGACAACCGTGCCGTCGATTAAATCTAAAGCGGGAATAATCATTACATCTCCAGGAAGTTTTTCAGCAACTGTGCGCCTGCGGCACCCGAACGTTCCGGGTGAAACTGCACGCCGAAGAAGTTATCTTTCTGCACCGCCGCGGTAAATGCTTCGCCGTAATTGCACTGGGCAATGGTGTACGTATTTACCGGCATGGCGTAGCTGTGCACGAAGTAAAAATAGGCCCCGTCTTCAATGCCGCGAAACAGTCTGTCACCGGCTTTGGCATAAACACGGTTCCAGCCCATGTGCGGCAGAGGCAGACCGTGATCGGTCATTTTCGGCACGTCTTCGTCGATAATCCCGAGCAGATCAACACCGTTGCTCTCTTCACTGCGTCGGCCCAGCAGCTGCATGCCCAGACAAATTCCCAGCACCGGTTGAGTACAGGCTTTGATGAGACTCACCAGTTCACGCTCGTGGATCTGATCCATCGCCGCCTGCGCTGTCCCTACGCCGGGCAGAAAAAGCTTATCGGCGCGCAGTACGACGTCCGGGTCGCGACTCACGTCCGGTACATAGCCGTGACGGGCAATTGCCGATTTTACGGAGTTCAGGTTGGCGCATCCGGTATCCAGAATCACCACATTCATTACAGCACTCCTTTCGATGAGGGCAGGGCGTCACCTTCCACACGAATCGCCTGGCGAAGGGTACGGCCAAAGGCTTTGAACAGGCTTTCCACGCGGTGGTGGTCGTTCTTGCCCTTGGTCTTGAGGTGCAACGTCAGGCCCATGGTGTAGGACAATGAACGGAAGAAGTGTTCAACCATTTCGGTGCTGAGGTCGCCCACGCGCTGGTAGGTGAAATCCGCTTTGTATTCCAGGTGTGGGCGCCCGGAGATATCCATTGCGCAGCGTGCCAGGCACTCGTCCATCGGCAGCACAAAACCAAAACGGTTGATGCCGCGTTTGTCGCCGAGTGCCAGCTTCAGCGCTTCACCCAGCGCCAGGCCGGTATCTTCCACGGTGTGGTGATCGTCGATATACAAATCGCCTTTCACGGCGATCTCCATGCGGAAACCACCGTGGGTCGCGATCTGGTCCAGCATATGGTCAAAGAAACCCACACCGGTGTGGATCTTGCTGCCGCCTTCACGATCCAACCAGACCTTAACGTCGATTTGCGTCTCTTTGGTGTTGCGCTCAACGTGCGAGTAGCGGTCACGCTGGGTCAACTGCTCACCAATTTTTGCCCAGTTAAGGGTGGAACGGTCATAGCGCAGCCCGGAGATACCCATGTTCTCCGCCAGCGTAATATCGGTCATGCGATCGCCAATGACATAGCTATTGGCTTTATCCAGCACGTCATCCGCCAGGTAGCGTTCGACCAGCTTTACCTTAGGCTTGCGGCAGTCACATTCATCGGCAGGCAGGTGTGGGCAGATCAGCACCTCATCAAATTCAACGCCCTGAGAGGTCAGCACCTGCATCATCAGGTTATGCGGGCCATCAAAATCTGCCTGCGGGAAACTGTCGGTACCCAGCCCGTCCTGGTTCGTGATCATCACCAGCTTATAGCCGGCTTTCTGCAGCTTGAGCAGCACCGGGATTACATCGGGTTCAAAAGCCAGTTTGTCGAAACGATCGACCTGAAAATCGGTTGGCGGCTCCGAAATAAGGGTACCGTCACGATCGATAAAGAGGGTCTTCTGGCTCATACTTTCTCCGCTTTCAGGGCGTCAATCACGTGCTGACTTTCTGCACGGGTGCCTACGGTAATACGCAAACAGCCGCTTAAGGATGGTTGTTTATTTTGGTCTCGTAAGATAATGCCCTGATCCCATAAAGATTTAAATACGGCACTCGACGCGGTAAAGCGTACCAGGATGTAGTTGGTTTCAGAGTCGAATACCTGCTCCACGCAGGGAATATCTTTCAGGGCAGTGACCAGATACTGCCGTTCTTCAAGAATTTGTGCCACGCGTTCGCGCATTGCCTTGATCCCCTGAGGGGCCAAAGCCTGCGCCGCAATGTCGGCAACCGGCGTAGAGAGTGGATATGGCGCAATCACTTTCATCAGCAGGTCGATGACTTCTTTATTGGCCAGCGTAAAGCCGCAGCGCAGGCCAGCGAGAGCGAAAGCTTTTGACAGCGTACGCAGTACAACCAGGTGCGGGTACTCCTCGAGCCAGCCAGCCAGCGTCGCCTGCGGGCAGAACTCAATATAGGCTTCGTCAGCCACCACCAGCGCTTTACCGCGCGTCATCTCCAGCAGGGTTCGAATGTCCTGCGGGTTGATAATCTGCCCGGTCGGGTTATTTGGACTGCAGACGAACACCACTTTCACGCCGTCAAGATTGTCGGCAATCCCCTGCAGATCGAGCTGCCAGTCTTCCAGCGAAAGCACGTTACGGCACGCCACGCCAAAGGTTTCTGCGCTGACGCTGTACATTCCGTAGGTTGGCTGGCAGTACATCACCGCGTCTTTCCCCGGTTCGCAGAAGGCTCGGATCAGCAGTTCAATGCCTTCATCTGCACCCCGGCTGACCAGCACCTGCTCAGGCTTTACGCCTGCGTACCGGGCGTAATTTTCGATAACCGCTTTCGGCTGGCATTCCGGATAGCGGTTCAGCGTTTGCTGCGACAGCTCGAACTGTACGGCCGTCGGGTATTCGTTGGCGTTCAGCCAGACATCACCGTTGCCACCCAGACGACGAGCAGACTGATAAGGCGTCAGGCGACGGACATTTTCGCGGGCTAATTCTTCAATGCTCATGCTTGCTCCTTCAGGGCTGCAACGCGCAGCGTAACGGCGTTTTTGTGGGCGGTCAGACGTTCGGCAGTGGCCAGGGTCTCAATGGTGGAGGCCAGAGAGGCAAACCCCTCGCGGGACAGCTCCTGTACGGTCATGCGTTTCTGGAAATCCGCCAGCCCGAGGCTCGAACAGGTTGATGTATAGCCGTAGGTTGGCAGAACGTGGTTGGTGCCGGAAGCGTAATCGCCGGCGGATTCCGGTGACCAGTCGCCAAGGAAGACCGAACCTGCGCTGGTAATGCTGTCAACCAGATCGCGCGCATTGCGGGTCTGGATAATCAGGTGTTCCGGGCCGTACTGGTTGGAGATGGCAATGCACTGCGCCAGATCGCGCGCCACAATCAGGCGGCTTGCTGAGAGTGCCTGGCGTGCCGTGTCGGCGCGCGGCAGGTCGGCAAGCTGACGTTCAACGGCTTCACCCACGCGTCTTGCCATATCCGCATCCGGCGTCAGCAAAATAACCTGTGAGTCCGGGCCATGTTCTGCCTGGGATAACAGATCGGAGGCGACGAAGTCCGGCGTTGCACCGCTGTCGGCAATCACCAGTACCTCAGAAGGACCGGCAGGCATATCAATTGCGGCACCGTCCAGACGCTGGCTGACCTGACGCTTTGCTTCGGTCACATACGCGTTGCCCGGGCCAAAAATTTTGTCCACTTTAGGAATGGATTCGGTACCAAACGCCAGCGCGGAAATTGCCTGTGCACCTCCCACTTTATACACCGCCTGTACGCCACACAGTTTTGCCGCATAGAGAATTTCATCGGCAATCGGAGGCGGCGAGCACAGTACTACTTTCTGACAACCGGCGATGCGTGCCGGGGTTGCCAGCATTAATACGGTAGAGAACAGCGGGGCGGAACCACCGGGGATGTAAAGCCCCACCGACGCAACCGGACGCGTGACCTGCTGGCAGCGTACGCCGGGCACGGTTTCCACATCGACCGCCTGCAATATCTGCGCGGTGTGGAAGGTATCAATGTTTTTCACCGCGACGGCCATCGCCTGTTTGATCTCGTCACCGAGGCGGCTTTCCGCGTCCGTGATTTCCTGTTCGGTTACCTTTAAAGCGCCAACCTCGGTTTTATCAAACTTTGCGCTGTATTCCCGCAGCGCATCGTCGCCACGGGCTTTGACGTTATCAAGGATCTCGGCCACGGTGCGGGTAATGCTTTCTGAGGCGGAAATCGCCGGACGCATCAGCAGCGCGCGCTGTTGTTCTTGCGAACAATCGTTCCAGTTGATGATTGTGTTAAAGCTCATGGCCATCACTCCATCATCTTCTCAATTGGCAGCACCAGAATTGAGCTTGCGCCCAGCGCCTTCAGTTTTTCCATGGTTTCCCAGAACAGGGTTTCGCTACTGACCATGTGCATGGCGACGCGCTGCTGATCACCGGCCAGAGGCAGGATGGTCGGGCGCTCTGCGCCTGGTAGCAGGGCAATGACCTCATCAAGACGTTCGGTTGGCGCGTGCATCATGATGTATTTCGATTCACGGGCCTGAATCACGCCCTGAATACGGGTCAGCAGTTTGTCGATCAACTGCTGTTTCGCATCGGCCATTTCGCCGTCGCGCTGGATAAGGCACGCTTTGGAGCGGTAAATCACTTCCACTTCGCGCAGACCGTTCGCTTCCAGCGTGGCGCCCGTAGAGACGAGGTCACAGATGGCGTCAGCCAGACCCGCGCGCGGCGCCACCTCAACAGAGCCGTTCAGCAGGCAGGATTTAAACTGCACGCCTTTCTGATCCAGGTAACGTTTTAACAGGTGAGGGTAGGAGGTGGCGATACGTTTGCCGTTCAGCGCGGCCGGGCCGTCCCAGGCTTCATCGACAGGCGTGGCCAGCGACAGGCGGCAGCCACCGAAGTCCAGACGACGCAGGGTAAAATAGCGTGGATCTTCACCCTGGGCACGGCGGGTCAGGAGCTCTTCTTCCAGCACGTTTTCACCGATGATGCCGAGGTCAACAACGCCATCCATCACGAGGCCGGGAATATCGTCATCACGCACGCGCAGAATGTCGATGGGCATATTTTCAGCCAGGGCAATCAGGCGCTGGGTGTGCAGGTTGATTTTAATCCCGCAGCGGGCGAGCAGTTCGCGTGAATCATCACTCAAACGGCCTGATTTTTGAATAGCTATGCGTAAACGTGAGTTATCTAACATTCTGTTTTCCTCGTTAACCTGTTTTAACCTGTCTGAATTTGGTCCAAAAAAAAGCCCCCGGAAGAAGATCTTCCGGGGGCTTTTTCATGCGTTCATGCACCACTGGAAGATCCAAGCGTCTTCCAGCACACATCGCCTGAAAGACTAGTCAGGATGATGGTGATGATGGTGGTGTTTAAATTGAACGCGTGTCATAAAATTCTCGATGAATGCTTATTCATTTGATGTCTTTTAACCTAAACCAGTTGTATGACTGATTGCAAGGGCTTTTTTTGATCATTAATTCATTTCATATTGACGCTATGAATTGTGTGTTCTGTCGGGCTGGCGTAGCCTTAAGAAAGACGAGTAAAAGTCAGGAGAATTCGCATGAAAAAGGTCGCGATTGTCGGTTTAGGTTGGCTGGGAATGCCGCTGGCGATGTCATTAGCCGCAAAAGGCTGGCAGGTGACCGGAAGCAAAACCACGGCGGATGGGGTAGAAGCGGCGCGCATGTGCGGTATTGACGGCGTCGAGCTGCGTCTGGAACCTGAACTGGTGTGTGATGCTGACGATCTGGACACGCTGATGAACGTTGATGCGCTGGTGATTACGTTACCGGCACGGCGCAGTGGCCCGGGCGAATCATTTTACCTGCAGGCGATGCAGGAGATTGTCGACAGCGCGCTGGCGCATCACGTCCCACGCATTATTTTTACCAGCTCAACCTCGGTCTACGGCGATGTTGACGGCGTGGTGAAAGAGACCTCTGAGCGTCATCCCGTTACCGCGAGCGGTAAAGTGCTGAAAGAGCTGGAAGACTGGCTGCATCATCTTCCCGGCACCCAGGTCGATATCGTACGGCTGGCAGGTCTGGTTGGCCCCGGGCGACATCCAGGGCGCTTCTTCGCGGGAAAATCCGCGCCAGACGGACAACATGGCGTCAATCTTGTGCATCTTGATGACGTAATTGCCGCAATAGAACTACTCTTACAGGCTCCAAAAGGTGGGCACATCTATAATATATGTGCGCCTTCTCATCCAGCGCGTAGCACGTTTTACCCGCTGATGGCACGCCAGCTGGGTCTGGTTCCGCCTGTTTTTGGTGAAGCAAAGGACGAAAGTAAAGGCAAAATTGTTGATGGCAATCGCATTTGTCATGAGCTGGGGTTTGAGTATCAATATCCCGATCCGCTGGTGATGCCGATGGAATAAGTTTCTCAGCGGAAACGATCGCACACCGGAAGGGGGCGAACATGAAACCGCTGCTGGATGTTCTTATTATTCTGGATGCACTGGAAAAAGAGGGGAGCTTTGCCGCTGCTTCGGCAAAGCTCTTCAAAACCCCGTCGGCGCTGAGCTATACCGTTCATAAACTGGAAAGCGATCTTAATATCCAGATCCTCGATCGCTCTGGTCACCGCGCCCGTTTTACCCGTACCGGGCAGATGCTGCTGGAGAAGGGGCGCGACGTCCTGCATACCGTTCGCGAACTGGAAAAACAGGCCGTCAAACTGCACCAGGGATGGGAGAATGAACTGGTCATCGGCGTTGATGATACTTTTCCGTTTTCTCTTCTGACGCCGCTGATTGAGGCGTTCTATCAGCACCACAGCGTAACCCGATTAATCTTCATTAATGGCGTGCTGGGCGATTCATGGGATGCCTTAACTCAGGGCAGGGCAGATATTTTTGTCGGTGCGCTGCATGAACCGCCCCAGTTAAGCGATTTCGGTTTCGCCCGGCTGGGTATGCTGGAGCAGGTTTTCGCCGTCGCGCCACACCATCCGCTCGCGCAGGAGCCGGAACCCCTTAACCGGCGCACGATTAAAGGCTACCGCGCCATTGTGGTCGGTGACAGCTCGCGTCCCGACTGTGCGGCCTCCACGCAGTTGCTTGATGAGCAGGAGGCGATCACGGTGTTCGACTATAAAACCAAGCTGGAGCTGCAAATCAGTGGCCTGGGGTGCGGCTATTTACCCCGCTATCTGGCACAGCGGTTTTTAGACAGCGGTGCGCTTGTTGAAAAACAGGTGCTTGCACAAAGCAGCAATGAATCGGTGTGGGTCGGCTGGAATGAACAAACTGCGGGGCTGGCAAGCGCGTGGTGGCGGGACGAAATTTTAGCAAATAGTGCTATTGCTGCCGTTTACTCGCAAAGCAGCGTCGAGAAATCAGCCAGTTAGAAAAAAGAAAATCGCCCCGGGCGTTGCAAAGTATTGCCTTTTGTATCCGATGTGGGGCAAAATGCGCCGCTGCAACCAAATGAATAATCGACGATATAAAAGGCGTCGGTTATTTTTTTTTGCACGTATGAAACGAAACTAAAAACCAAGAGGCCGGGCTTCGTACCGGATAGATATTTACTAAAATCCGACAGTTGTTGTCGCTGAGGAATACAGAAATGGGGCAATTTTTCGCTTACGTGGCGGTTATCACCGTAAAGGAGAATAACTATGTCGCATAACGCAACTCCAAACACCTCTCGCGTGGAATTACGTAAAACCCTTACGTTAGTTCCGGTTGTTATGATGGGCCTTGCCTATATGCAGCCAATGACGCTGTTCGATACATTCGGTATCGTATCAGGCCTCACAGACGGTCATGTGCCGACGGCTTACGCCTTCGCGCTGATTGCGATCCTCTTTACCGCGCTGAGCTACGGTAAACTGGTCCGTCGCTATCCGTCTGCCGGTTCCGCCTACACCTATGCCCAGAAATCCATCAGCCCGACCGTTGGCTTTATGGTGGGCTGGTCTTCGCTGCTCGACTATCTGTTCGCGCCGATGATCAACATTCTGCTGGCTAAAATTTATTTTGAAGCACTGGTGCCGTCGATCCCTTCGTGGATGTTCGTCGTGGCGCTGGTGGCCTTTATGACGGCGTTCAACCTGCGCAGCATCAAGTCCGTTGCGAACTTTAACTCCGTTATTGTTGTGCTTCAGGTCATCCTGATTGCCGTGATTCTGGGCATGGTTATCTTTGGTGTCTTCCACGGTGAAGGTGCAGGTACCCTGGCGAGCAGCAAGCCTTTCTGGTCTGGTGATGCGCATGTGATCCCAATGATTACTGGGGCAACCATTCTGTGCTTCTCCTTTACCGGTTTTGACGGCATCAGCAACCTGTCTGAAGAGACCAAGGACGCAGAGCGTGTTATCCCGCGTGCTATCTTCCTGACGGCGCTGATTGGTGGTCTGATCTTTATCTTTGCGACCTACTTCCTGCAGCTGTACTTCCCGGATATCTCTCGCTTTAAGGATCCGGATGCCTCTCAGCCAGAAATTATGCTCTATGTGGCGGGTAAAGCGTTCCAGGTTGGCGCGTTGATCTTCTCCACCATCACGGTACTGGCATCCGGCATGGCCGCGCATGCAGGCGTTGCACGTCTGATGTACGTAATGGGTCGTGACGGCGTATTCCCGAAAAGCTTCTTCGGCTACGTTCACCCAACCTGGCGTACGCCGGCGATGAACATCATCCTCGTCGGCGCTATTGCTCTGCTGGCGATTAACTTTGACCTGGTGATGGCAACTGCGCTGATTAACTTCGGTGCGCTGGTGGCGTTCACCTTTGTTAACCTGTCGGTTATTTCTCAGTTCTGGATCCGTGAAAAGCGTAATAAAACGCTGAAAGACCACTTCCAGTATCTGTTCCTGCCGATGTGTGGTGCGCTGACCGTGGGTGCGCTGTGGGTTAACCTGGAAGAGAGCTCCATGGTGCTTGGCCTGATTTGGGCGGGTATCGGCCTGGTTTACCTGGCGTGCGTCACGAAGAGCTTCCGTAACCCGGTTCCTCAGTACGAAGACGTTGCGTAAGAGCTAAGTAAAAAAAACCGGAGACCATCGCCTCCGGTTTTTTTTCGCCCAAAATCTGTCAGACGATTTCCTGCGCATACTGATACAGCGCTTTTAACAGCGCCTGCTTTTCAGCATTTCCTTCATACTGGCTATACAGCATCTCCAGCTCCTGCGCGTAGCTCTGCAGAAACTCCGGTGTAAACACATTACGACGATGCTGAAGCCAGCGCGCCTGTTCGGTTTCATCCAGCGTGCCGGGATAGTTGCGCGCGCGGTAATTAAACATCAGTTTTTCGATACGTGCGTCCGCGAAGGTAATATCCAGCGCGGGTAAGTTACGCGGTTCGGTTTGCAGAACAATATTCATTGCCGCACGGTCTGCGTCGCTGAAAAAGCCGTTGTACAATTGTGCATCGACGTTGTCTGACGGAACAAAGGGTTCGGCTTCGGCAAAGATCGCCACCGCTTTCTCACGCACCTGCGGGTTTTCACGCAGCACCTTGAGGTTATCCAGGCAACGCTGACGGTTAATCCCCAGCCTGTCGGCATCCTCTGCGCGCAGCGTATTGGCCTGGGCCAGGACCGGACATTTATTGATATGGACCAGTTTGACCGGCACCGCGGGCAGATCGCCGAGTTCATCTTTTGGGGTATAGAGCCGTTCGCGCAGCGTATCGCTGTCGAGATCGAGCAGCGGTGTAATATCACCGGCTAAATCCACCATAATCACGGCATTACGGTTATCCGGATGCCAGGCCAGCGGAGCGACCCAACTGGTATTGCCGCGCCAGGCGCCAAACATACCGGAGATATGTACCAGCGGTTTCATCTGCGGCACATCAATCAGCGTGGTGAGTTTGTGCTTGCTGCGGTGGCTCAGCAGATAGTCAAACAGCCGCGGCTGAGCAGTTTTCACCAGCTTTGCCATAGCAATGGTGGCGTAGACATCGGCCATCGCATCGTGGGCATTACTGTGCTCAATACCGTTTGCGCGCGTCAGGTGTTCCAGTCTGAAACTCGGCAGCCCTTCATCATTCTCAGGCCAGTTGATGCCTTCCGGGCGCAGCGCATAGCAGGCACGCATAATGTCGAGCAAATCCCAGCGCGAGTTGCGGTTCTGCCAGCTCCAGGCATAAGGATCGTAGAAGTTGCGGTAGAAGATATTGCGCGTCACTTCGTCATCGAAACGGATGTTGTTGTAACCGACCACGCAGGTATTCGGGACGGTGAAGAGGTCGTGAATGCGCCGGGCGAATGCGGCCTCGTTCACGCCTTTGTCCCGGGCTTCCTGTGGGGTGATCCCGGTGACCATTACCGCGCCGGGCTGGGGCAGGTAGTCATCGGCCGGCTTACAGTAAAAGACCTCAGGCTCGCCAATGATGTTGAATTCGTCGTCGGTACGGATGGCCGCAAACTGTGCCGGTCTGTCCAGCGCCGGGTGGGTGCCAAAGGTTTCGTAGTCGTGGAACAAAAATGTAGGGCGCGCGGCTGAATCAGACACCAGTAATACCATCCTGTTAAAAAATGACGTCTCTATGGTAAACGATTGTGCAGGTCAGTCCGAATAAAAAGCGCCATCACCGTGCAAATTTGCGAGGCCGCTTCAGCGTAAAATCTGCTTTCTGTCACATTTTTTTGCAATTAAGCCAGGTAACGACAACAGAACTCCCGTAAAAAGGTCATCGATTTTTAATGACCTGAGGATATACCGTTGAAACGCCGTCTGTTTATTGCTGTTTCTTTACTCGCTTCGAGTGTCTCTTCTGCCTTCGCGGCCGATCCGCTGGATTTTTCGCCGCAACCTCCGGCCATTCAGGCGGGCTCCTGGGTGCTAATGGATTACACGACTGGTCAGATCTTAACGGCGGGCAACGAACATCAACAACGTAATCCGGCGAGTCTGACCAAGCTGATGACGGGCTACGTTGTCGATCGGGCCATCGACAGCCACCGCATTACCCCGGATGACATCGTTACCGTTGGCCGCGACGCGTGGGCAAAAGGGAACCCGGTGTTTGAAGGATCGTCGCTGATGTTCCTGAAAGAGGGCGATCGCGTCTCGGTGCGTGACCTAAGCCGTGGACTGATTGTGGATTCCGGTAACGACGCCTGCGTGGCGCTGGCGGATCACGTAGCGGGTGGTCAGCCGCAGTTTGTGAAGATGATGAACGACTATGTACAAAAGCTGAACCTGCGCGATACCCACTTTGAAACCGTCCACGGTCTGGACGCGCCGGGCCAGCACAGCTCTGCCTATGACCTGGCCGTGCTCTCCCGGGCTATCATTCACGGTGAGCCAGAGTTCTACCACATGTACAGCGAAAAGAGCCTTACCTGGAACGGGATCACCCAACAAAACCGTAACGGCCTGCTGTGGGATAAAACCATGAACGTTGATGGCCTGAAAACGGGGCACACGTCGGGAGCGGGCTTTAACCTGATTGCGTCAGCGGTTGACGGTCAGCGTCGTTTAATCGCGGTGGTGATGGGCGCTGACAGCCCGAAAGGGCGTGAGGAACAGGCCCGGAAGCTGCTGCACTGGGGGCAGCAGAACTTTGATACGGTGCAGATCCTGCATAACGGCAAAAAAGTGGGAACAGAGCGTATCTGGTACGGCGATAAAGAGCAGGTTGAACTGGGCACCGACCAGGATTTCTGGCTGGCCTTGCCTAAAACAGAAGTTCCTAACATCAAAGCCAAGTACGTGCTGGATAAAAAAGAGCTGGAAGCGCCGATTGCGGCTCATCAGCGGGTAGGGGAGATCCAGCTTTACGACCGTGACAAAGTCGTGGCGCACTGGCCGCTGGTGACGCTTGAAGCGGTAAATAAAGGCGGCCTCTTCTCCCGTCTGAGCGATTATCTGCATCACACGCTGTAACGGCCTGCGTTAAAGCACATGAGCAGACTGGCGCGGTTGCGAGTCTGCTCACATAATAAACACTCCTCGTTTGCTGAACAGTTAAAACCTGCTTTATAGTGTATAAATATACAGTAATAAAAGGAGGCAGCATGGACTACAGCATCAAGCAGCAACAGAAACGTAAAATCGCCGGCTTTCATCTGGTCGGGCCGTGGGACAAAACGGTTAAACAGGGCTTCGAACAGTTAGTCATGTGGGTGGATGGACGTCACATTCAGCCGCTGGAGTGGGTTGCGGTTTACTACGATAATCCGGACGAGGTCCCGGCAGAAAAATTGCGCTGTGATACGGCCGTAACGGTCCCGGACGATTTTGTCATTCCTGAAAACAGCGAAGGCGTCATGATGACGGAAATCGCCGCTGGAGAGTATGCGGTGGCGACGGCGCGCGTTGAAAACCATGACTTCGCGACCCCATGGAACCAGTTCTTTAATTCCCTCTTGCAGGACAACAGCTACCAGATGGCCCCTAAACCCTGCTTCGAGCGCTACCTTAATGATGGTAACGCGGACGGTTACTGGGACATCGAAATGTATATTGGTGTAGAGCACAAAGCGGGTTAAGCCTGGTTATTACAGGGTTTTTCAGCCGGGTGTGATCCGCCCGGCTGAAAACACAGTACAATTGTGATTTGCCGTGTAGCTGGAGAGCGGGTGTGCGTCCCGACAAATCATTAACCCCTTTTGAAATTCGTCTGTACAAACACTACCGCGTGGTACATGGGTGCCGTATCGCGCTGGCCTTTGTGTTGACGTTTGTGCTGGTTCGTTTGCTGGATGTTCCTGAGGGAACATGGCCGCTTATCACGCTGGTGGTCGTGATGGGGCCTATTTCGTTCTGGGGGAACGTTGTTCCACGCGCCTTCGAGCGCATTGGCGGTACCGTTTTAGGCTCTGCCCTGGGGCTTATCGCGCTGAAGCTTGAGCTTATCTCGTTTCCGGTTATGTTGATCTGGTGCGGTGTCGCGATGTTCCTTTGCGGCTGGCTGGCATTAGGCAAAAGGCCCTATCAGGCGCTGCTGATTGGTATCACGCTGTCGGTGGTGGTCGGTGCACCGGCGGGGGATATGACGACTGCCCTGTGGCGAAGCGGGGACGTTATCCTCGGCTCACTGCTGGCTATGCTCTTTACCGGCATCTGGCCACAGCGTGCTTTTCTGCACTGGCGTATTCAGATGGCTAACTATGTCACCGCATTCAACCGTGTCTATCAGGCCGGATTTTCCCCTAACCTGGTTGAACGTCCCCGGCTGGAAAAACATCTGCAAACGATCCTCAACGATGTGGTCAGGATGCGCGGGCTGATTACCCCGGCCAGCAAAGAAACCCATATCCAGAAATCTATTTTTGAAGCCATTCAGACGGTAAGCCGCAATCTGGTATGCATGCTTGAGCTGCAAATCAACGCGCACTGGGCTTCTCGTCCCAGCCACCTTTTAATGCTCAACGCCCATACCTTAAAAGAGACGCAGCAGATGACGCAGCAAACGCTGCTCACCATCGCCCACGCGCTTTATGAAGGTAACCCGCAGCCCATCCTGGCGAACAGTGAACGTCTGAATGAGATCGTTGCTGAGCTGAAGCAGTTAATGAATGAGCGTCAGAGCGATAACGTCGCGGAAACGCCTATTCATGGTTATGTCTGGCTGAGCATGGAGCTGGCGCGGCAGCTGGAGCTACTGTCGCATCTCATTTGCCGGGCGCTGCGCAAATAAAGAGCAGCTATCTCCATATGTGACGCCTGCTGCTTCGATTCAGCATCAATTGGGGTTATGATAGCTTTAAACGATATACTCATTGTCATTCGCAGCCGCTGTCAGTAAGGTTATTGTTACAACGGTTGCTTTAACGAATCCGAATCTCACATTATCAGGGGTGTAAAAATGGAAACTACCAAGCCTTCGTTCCAGGATGTTCTGGAATTCGTCCGCCTGTTCCGCCGCAAAAACAAACTGCAGCGTGAAATCCAGGACGTTGAGAAGAAGATCCGTGACAACCAAAAACGTGTCCTGCTGCTCGATAACCTGAGCGACTACATTAAGCCAGGCATGAGCGTTGAGGCTATTCAGGGCATCATCGCCAGCATGAAGAGCGACTACGAAGACCGCGTTGATGACTACATCATCAAAAACGCTGAACTGTCTAAAGAACGCCGTGATATCTCCAAGAAACTGAAAGTAATGGGCGAAATCAAAAACGGTGAAGCCAAAAGCGAGTAATCGCCGATGAATACAAAAAAGGCTCTCTGGTGACAGAGAGCCTTTTTTATTACGCAGTACGCGGTTGTAGCTGATAAATCCAGGCGTTGACCTGTTTTCCATCCGGCGTGGTCACATTGACCTCAACCCGATCGTAGCCGTCTTCAAATTCGTCCAGCATTGGCCAGTGTGCACTCAGGCTATCAGAGATAAACAGAAAGCCCTCCACGCGTGGGCCGTCAGGGTGCAGCACTATCCCCGGAAAATCTGCCGCCGCGCCCCAGCCACGTTCGTAAAACGTCCCGGTGACAAAACCGGCCTGCCATTCGCCACCGATGTTTTCAAGAATATGTGCATTCGCGTGACCCGGGCGTAGCGTGCCGTAGACAAACAGAGCGTTCATTTTCCCTCACCAGCAAAGCAAAAAGCCTGCTATAAAAGCAGGCTTTTTAAATTTGGCTCCTCTGACTGGACTCGAACCAGTGACATACGGATTAACAGTCCGCCGTTCTACCGACTGAACTACAGAGGAATCGTTGTGGAGGCTTATCTTAGCGGCGAAAAAAGTTTTGTCAAACCTGATCTTAGCGATTGGCGATCGATTGATGATTCTGTCGACAGTTTGTTGTAAATCCACACATCTTTTTATGGAAAATACTTTGCAGGTTTAGCATTTCTCCCCCATCATTTGAAATGGAGTTTCAACTTTCTCGTTAAGGTCCATTTTGAACGTCACTGCCCCCCTACGCCAGGCGATTATGCGCACGCCATGGTATGCAAAGCGTAAAAGCTATCGTGTTCTGTTCTGGCGTGAAATCACCCCCCTTGCCGTGCCTATTTTCCTGGAAAACACCTGCGTTCTGTTGATGGGGGTGCTGAGTACCTTCCTGGTCAGCTGGCTGGGTAAAGAGGCGATGGCCGGTGTCGGGCTGGCGGACAGCTTTAACATGGTGGTTATTTCTTTTTTTGCCGCCATTGACCTCGGGACGACGGTTGTCGTCGCCTTTAGCCTCGGTAAGCTCGATCCTAAACGTGCGCGCGAGGCTGCCCGACAGTCGCTGATGATCATGACCATTTTCTCGATCGTGCTGGCGGCGGTGATCCACTATTTCGGCAGGGAAATTATCGATTTTGTCGCCGGTGAGGCCACAAATGAAGTTAAAGACCTCGCGCTGACCTACCTGGAAATGACGGTTCTGAGTTATCCGGCTGCAGCCATCGCGCTGATTGGCAGCGGCGCGCTGCGCGGGGCGGGCAACACCAAAATTCCGTTGCTGATAAACGGCGGGATGAACATCCTGAATATTATTATCAGCAGCGTGCTGATCTACGGCGTCTTCTCCTGGGACGGGCTCGGGTTCGTGGGGGCCGGGCTGGGGTTAACGATTTCACGTTATATCGGTGCGGCCGCCATTCTCGGGGTGCTGATGGCGGGGATCACGCCGTCACTGCGCCTTACGTTGAAGAGCTATTTCCGCCCCTTTAACTTCGCCATTATCTGGGAAGTGATGGGAATTGGTATTCCCGCCAGTATTGAATCCGTGTTGTTTAACGGGGGCAAGCTGCTGACGCAAATGTTTGTCGCCGGGATGGGGACTGACGTTATCGCCGGTAACTTTATCGCCTTCTCCATCGCCTCCCTGATAAACCTGCCGGGCAACGCCCTCGGTTCGGCGTCGACCATCATCACCGGTAAACGGCTGGGAAAAGGGCAGATAGGGCAGGCGGAACGGCAGTTGCGGCACGTTTTCTGGCTGTCAACCATTGGCCTGACGCTGATCGCCTGGGGAAGCGCCCCCTTTGCCGGGCTTATGGCCTCTTTTTATACCCACGAAGATGATGTCAAAGAGGTCGTTAAGATCCTGATCTGGCTGAACGCGGCCTTTATGCCCATCTGGGCGGCTTCATGGGTTCTGCCTGCCGGGCTGAAAGGGGCACGCGATGCACGCTTCGCGATGTGGGTATCGATGCTCGGCATGTGGGGTTGCCGCGTGGTGGTGGGTTACACGCTCGGGGTCATGCTTGGCATGGGGGTAGTCGGCGTCTGGCTGGGGATGTTCCTTGACTGGGCGGTGCGTGGGGCGTTGTTCTACTGGCGTATGGTCAGTGGGCGCTGGCTCTGGAAATACCCGCGAATAAAACAGGAACCGACGACCACAGAATCAACAGAATGCCTGACAAATGCGCGAAGTGGAGAATAATTCGGCAAACAGTCAGAAATATGCATTCTGCCTTTGACATCATCGGGGAGCATCGATAATATGCGCCCCGTTCACACGATTCCTCTGTAGTTCAGTCGGTAGAACGGCGGACTGTTAATCCGTATGTCACTGGTTCGAGTCCAGTCAGAGGAGCCAAATTTAAAAAGCCTGCTTTTATAGCAGGCTTTTTGCTTTTCTGCGTCCTGAAAAGGTCCGATGCGACGGGCTTACAGCCGGGTCAGGCGAAACCGCCGCCCGGCATCCATTGACATTTCTAGTGGTTAACCCCAACCGGCTTCGTCGCCTCAAGCAACCATTGCCGCGCGTCGCTGTCGACCAACGGTAACAGGGCCTCACGCACCTGCTGATGATACTCATCCAGCCACTGTTTTTCCTCTTCGTTCAACAGCTGTAACTCGACCTGGCTCAGGTCGATCGGGATCAGCGTCAGTGAGGAAAACGTGCAGAATCCCGGACGGCTTTCGACAATCTCCACCTGGTTTTCAATGCGGATCCCATGGCTGTCCGCCAGATAATATCCAGGCTCGATAGTCATGATGGTGCCGGCCACCAGGGGCCACGGGTTAACCTTTTTGGCGAGACGATGCGGGTTCTCATGGATAAGCAACTGATGTCCTACGCCATGCCCTGTCCCGTGATCGTAATCCAGCCCCATTTCCCACAGCGGACGACGCGCGAAGGCATCAAGCTGATGGCCCTGACTGCCGGAGGGGAACGGTAAGGTTATCAACGACAGGAACCCTCTCAGTACGGCGGTATAGTGCAACTTCTGCTGTGGCGGCACGCTACCCCATGCCAGCGTACGCGTGGCGTCAGTGGTGCCGTTATGGTACTGACCGCCGGAATCATTAAGGTAAAAATGATGATGACCGATGGGCTTATTGCTGGCTTCGCTTGAGTGATAGTGGCACATCGCCGCATTACTGGAGGAGGCGGAGATGGTGGCAAAACTTTGCTCAATAAATCCAGGCTGCTGTTTACGGAACGCAAGCTGTTGCGCCTGCGCTTCCAGCTCCGTCAGCGGTTTTCCCGCCGCCTCACGCAGGGGGACTTCACGGCTTAGCCAGGCCAGGAAATTCACCCAGGCAGCACCGTCCTGGTGATGACACTCGCGATACCCGGCAAGTTCGACCGGGTTTTTAGTGGCTTTCATCAGAGTGATGGGATCGGTTCGCCAGACTATTTCGCCCTCTGGCTCAATGGCAAAGCGCAGGGCGACCGGCGCGGAATCGGCATCAACCATCACCCGCTTGCCTTGTGACAGGCGCTGGCAGCGTTCGATAAAGGCATCCTGTGGCGCAATCCTGAACGCGTTTCTCACGCTCTCGGGTAGCTCGCTGAGCTTATTGTCGTTAACAAACCACTCCACGCTACCGTCACGATCAAGAAGGGCAAAGGAGAGGGGAACAGGACTGGATGGAATGTCGGCGCCACGCACGTTCAACAGCCAGGCGATGTTATCCGGCAGAGTCACGGCCAGATAATCGGCATCGTGTGCGACCAGCACGGCGGCAACGCGCTGGCGTTTGGCGAGGCTGCTTTTGCCACTGACCTCCACCGGCATTTCTCGAATACGTCCCGCCGGCGCGGCAGGGCGATCGTGCCATAAGGTATCAAACGGCGACTGACTGAGCGGAACCAGTTCACAGGGTGTTGCAGACAGTTGCCCGAACTCCGTATTGGTCATCAGCAGTGCTTCAAACCCAATACGCATGCCAGACCCCACGTTGGCTGTGAGCCATTCGGCCAGCGGTTCATTGTGCAGATGGTGGATTTCAATTTCATCCATATTGACCTGAAGGCGAGCCTGAACCTGATAGCGGCCATCGACAAATAGCAGGGCTGTGTTTTTCAGTATCAGCGCCAGACCTGCGGAGCCATCAAAGCCCGTCAGCCAGGCCAGCTTTTCATCGTACGGCGCGCAATACTCACTCTGCCAGGCATCCGCGCGCGGCACGATCATGCCATCAAGATTGTTTTCCTGTAGCCATCGGCGCAGGGCCGATAAGCGTGATGGGGTGTGCATGGTTATTCCTTGTTCTGGTTAGCGGAATGGCGGCTCGTTGAAGGTACGTAATTTACGGGAATGCAGCCTGTCACCTTCCGCACGCAGTAAATCAATGGCGCGAATGCCGATTTGCAGATGTTCGGAGATAGCCCCTTCATAGAAACGGTTGGCCTGACCCGGAAGCTTAATTTCGCCGTGCAGCGGTTTGTCGGAAACGCACAGCAGCGTGCCGTAAGGGACGCGGAAGCGATATCCCTGTGCGGCGATGGTGGCGCTTTCCATATCAATCGCGACGGCACGGCTGAGGTTGAAACGCAGCGCGGAGGCGGAGTAACGCAGCTCCCAGTTGCGGTCATCCGTCGTCACTACCGTACCGGTACGCAGACGCTGTTTAACCTCTTCACCCGGCATACCGCTCACCTCTTTGGTGGCGTCATACAGCGCACGCTGCACTTCGGCGATGCTCGGGATAGGAATATCCGGTGGAAGCACAGCGTCAAGCACATGGTCATCACGCAGATAGGCGTGGGCCAGCACGTAGTCGCCAATCAGCTGGCTTTCACGCAGGCCGCCGCAGTGTCCAATCATCAGCCACACGTCCGGGCGCAATACCGCCAGATGGTCGCAGATGGTTTTGGCATTTGACGGACCAACCCCGATGTTAATTAAGGTGATCCCCTGGCCGTCAGCGGTGATCAGGTGCCAGGCAGGCATCTGGTGTTTTTTCCACGCCAGGTCGGAGATGGCCTGCTCGGGTGCCTCGGTTTCCGCGGTGATCCAGATCCCGCCGGCGCAAGACAGCGCGATGTAAGGGCTATCCGGGTCGAGGATCTGGCTACAGCCCCAACGGACAAACTCGTCGACATAGCGGGTGTAGTTGGTAAACAGTACAAAGGGCTGGAAATGGTCGACGGGCGTCCCGGTGTAGTGACGCAGGCGCGCCAGAGAGAAATCCACGCGGCGGGCATCAAAGTGCGACAGCGGTGAAAATTCTGCCGGGTGGTAGATACCATCCGCCGTCTCATCGCCAATCTGCGACAGCTCGGTGGTCGGGAAATGGCGCGTCAGCCCCGCGCTCATGGAGCGGTCAAGGGTTAATGCTGAACCGTCAATCACATACGGATACGGGATCTCATGCTGTGAAGGTTCAACGGCAATGTGCGCGCCGTAATCCTGATACAACAGCGTGAGTTGCTCTTCAAGATAAGGGCGGAACAGTGCAGGGCGGGTGACGGTGGTGCTGTAGCAGCCGGAGTGGGTAAAGCGTGCGTAGGCGCGCGTTTTCGGCGTGTTAGTCGCGCTGCCGTCCCAGGTGACGGAAAGCGATGGATAAACAAAAAGGCCCTTACTTCTGGCCTTTTCGTCGGGGAGTTTCCCTGTTTCGATATACTCACTGATGGCGCTGCGCAGCGCGTTGACGGACTGTTCATACAGTGCATCGAGTTTTTCCAGTGCCTGAGCCGGGGTCAGGCTGGAGCCCTTATTATTCATCTCTGTCTCCTTGTTCCACAGGTGTGCGACTCTACCCGATAGTATGTCACACGCCTGTGAAACAAAAGTGAGATCAGGTGTGGCTCGTCTCTTTCATCAATAACGCCGTCGCCGCTGACAGCAGGCAACCGGCCAGCAGATAAAGTGCCACACTGTGCCAGTTGCCCCCGGAGAAGGTCACCAGCGCGGCGGCAATAAATGGCGTAAACCCGCCCCCTACCACGCTTGCCACCTGATAGCCTACGCCCGCGCCGCTGTAGCGATAGCTCGCCCCGAACAGTTCGGTAAACATGGGCTGCTGCACGCAGACCACCATATCGTGGGCGATGTTAGCGAGCATGATGGCAAAGAAGACAATCCAGAAGATCGACTGTGCCTCCAGCGCCATGAAGAACGGCCAGGCGCTGAGGGTGCCAATCAGCGCCCCGGTGATATAGACGCGACGGCGACCAAACCTGTCCGCCAGCCAGGCGAAGCAGGGGATAGTCAGGCAGCTGATCCCGCCGACCAGCAGGCCAATGTTCAGGAACAGCTCGCGGGGCAGACCGAGATTTTGCGTTGAATAATTGAGGGCAAACGCGGTCACGATATACATCGTCAGCAGTTCGCACAGGCGCAGGGCAATAATTTTCAGAAAAGCGCCAGGATGCCGGACAAGCGCTTCCATCACCGGCAGCCGTTTTCTGGCAACGGGCGGTTCTTGCCGCTGTTGTTCGAACTCAGCAGATTCTTCCATGCCGTTGCGGATCCACAGGGCAGCGACAACCAGCACGATGCTGAAGATAAACGGAATGCGCCAGCCCCAACTCAGGAATTGTTCATCGGTGGTGAAGTGGCTCATCAGCGACACCAGCCCGGTGGAGAGCAGCAGACCTACGCCATAGCCCACCTGCACGCCGCTGCTGTAAAACGCTTTCTTGTTCTTTGGGGCACTCTCAACGGATAACAGCGCCGCGCCACCCCATTCGCCGCCTACCGCGAAGCCCTGAATGGCGCGCAGCGTAACCAGCAGCACCGGCGCCCACCAGCCAATGGTGGAAAATGAAGGGAGAACGCCAATCAGCGCGGTGGCGATGCCCATCATCCAGACGGTGAGCATCAGCATGCGTTTGCGACCGAGACGGTCACCGAAGTGGCCGAAGATCACTCCGCCCAGTGGACGAAACAGGAAGCCGACGCCAAAGGTGGCAAACGCGGCGAGCGTACCCATTGCCGGGCTAATCTGGGGGAAGAATTCGCGGTTAAACACCAGCGCGGCAGTAATGCCGTAAAGCAGAAAATCATACCAGTCGACGACGGCACCCGCGAAGCTGCCGAGGGCTGCGCGGCGGGCACGATTGAGCGAAGGTGTCTCCTCGTTGGGATGTGTGGAGGTGAGAGTGGAGTCCATAGTTGTCCTGTCTGCACGTATTTCTAATTATTGGTATAAGAAAAGGTCACTCACATAGCCACCGTCATATAAACGGAACGTATGAGACTACCGCGCCAGGGCGCGTGTGCAAACTGATTTTATTTCCTGATGGGTAATGCAAAGCGGCTACGCTATGCTTAGCAAATCAAGGTGCGACTGAGGAAGGGAATATGTGTCGTATAAATGTGTTGAGTTGTCTTGCTGCATTACTTATCAGCCAGAGCGTTCAGGCGGTAAGTTATCCTTTACCGCCGACAGGCAGTCGGCTGGTGGGCACTTCGCAAACCATTACCGTGCCGGATCACAATACGCTACCGCTCGAAGCGTTTGCCGCGCAATACGGGCAGGGTCTGAGCAATATGCTGGAAGCGAACCCGGGCGTGGATCCTTTTTTGCCTAAATCCGGTACGCAACTGGTGATACCCCAGCAGCTGATTTTGCCTGACACCGTCCGCGAGGGAATTATCGTTAATGCGGCAGAAATGCGCCTCTACTATTACCCACCAGGCAGCAATACCGTTGAAGTGTTACCCATCGGCATTGGTCAGGCCGGGCGCGAAACCCCGCGAAACTGGGTCACGGCGGTAGAACGTAAGCAGGAAGGCCCCACCTGGTCTCCTACGCCGAATACGCGCCGTGCCTATGCGGCAGAGGGGAAAACGCTGCCTGCATTCGTGCCCGCTGGACCCGATAACCCAATGGGACTGTATGCGATTTATATTGGCAGGCTGTATGCCATTCACGGGACAAACTCCAATTTTGGCATCGGACTGCGGGTGAGCCAGGGGTGTATTCGTCTGCGCAATAACGACATTAAATATCTTTTCGATAACGTCCCGGTAGGCACCCGTGTGCAGCTTATCGATCAGCCCGTTAAAGTGACGACAGAGCCGGACGGCAGCCGCTGGGTAGAGGTGCATGAACCGCTATCACGGAACCGGGCGGAATTTGAATCGACCCGGAAAGTGCCTTTGCCGATATCAGCCTCGCTGCGAACCGAGCTTGTCAACGAGGGGGCGGGCGCGGAACTGGAACGTCGGTCAGGGATGCCGGTTAAGCTCAGCAACTGAGGGCTATTTTACCTGCACCAGAAAAGCAAAAAGCCTGCTATAAAAGCAGGCTTTTCAAATTTGGCTCCTCTGACTGGACTCGAACCAGTGACATACGGATTAACAGTCCGCCGTTCTACCGACTGAACTACAGAGGAATCGTGTGAACGGGGCGCATATTATCGACGTCAGCCGGCCTTGTCAAAGGGTGGATCAACGCCTTTTGATCGTTTGCTGACAAAATCAGCAAAATGGCGTTTTTGACGCCGGAATGCACCGTAATGGTGCGCACATACCCCTAATGGGGCAGATCATAAACTGCTGTTTCAGTAATAAAACCGCTGCTTATGATTAGCTTTCCTTATTTTCAGCCGCTTAGCGACAAATCAGACCTCTTCGTAAAACTGGCATTCATATTGCAAAACCCTATCAACAATGAAAAGCCAGTACCGGCACAGCATTTCGAACAGGGGGCAAAATGAACTTAAGACGACTGAAATACTTCGTAAAAATCGTCGATATCGGCAGCCTGACTCAAGCGGCGGAAGTGCTGCATATCGCGCAGCCTGCGCTGAGCCAGCAGGTGGCTACTCTGGAAGGCGAGATGGATCAGCAGCTGTTGATCCGCACCAAACGTGGCGTGACGCCAACGGAAGCAGGCAAAATCCTGTATACCCATGCGCGCACCATCCTTCGCCAGTGCGAACAGGCGCAGCTGGCGGTGAATAACGTGGGCCAGACGCTGAGCGGCCACGTATCCATTGGGCTGGCTCCGGGAACGGCCGCGTCCTCTATTACCATGCCGCTGCTGCAGGCCGTCCGCGCAGAGCTGCCAGAAGTGCTGGTTTACCTGCATGAGAACAGCGGTTCTGTGCTGAATGACAAACTTCTTAGCGGCCAGCTGGATATGGCGGTGCTGTACGACCGCTCACCGGTGGCCGGGATCACCAGCCAGCCGCTGCTGAAAGAAGATCTCTACCTTGTGGGCACCCGCGACTGTCCGGGGCAGAGCGTCGATCTGACGGCCGTTGCAGAAATGAATCTTTTCCTGCCACGTGACTACAGCGCGGTGCGCGTGCGTGTGGATGAAGCGTTTTCCCTGCGCCGCCTGACGGCAAAAATTATCGGTGAAATTGATTCCATCTCCACGCTAACCGCCGCTATAGCCAGCGGTATGGGTGTGACCGTTCTGCCAGAATCCGCAGCACGTTCGCTGTGCAGCGCGGCCAACGGCTGGATGGCGCGCATCACCACGCCTTCCATGAGCTTACCGCTGTCGCTGAATATGTCCGCGCGCGGATCGCTGTCACCTCAGGCGCAGGCGGTAAAAGAGATTCTGATGTCGCTGGTCAGCAAACCGTCTCTGGAGAACCGTGAGTTGCAGCTGGTGAGTTGATATTCCATAAAAGCATAAGATGCTGGTTTTTATTATTTGTTCTGCAGGTCGGCTGACTCTAACAATAGCGTTATGTCAGATGCGCCGGAGTGAATCGTGAATTTCCAGCAACTTAAAATTATCCGTGAGGCGGCCAGGCGGGACTACAACCTGACCGAGGTCGCCAATATGCTTTATACCTCTCAGTCCGGCGTCAGTCGCCATATCCGCGAGCTGGAAGAAGAACTGGGGATAGAGATTTTTATCCGTCGCGGCAAGCGTCTGCTTGGCATGACGGAGCCGGGAAAAGCCTTGCTGACCATCGCGGAGCGGATCCTCAACGAGGCCAGCAATGTGCGTCGCCTGGCGGATCTCTTTACCAATGACGCCTCGGGCGTCCTCACTATCGCCACCACCCACACCCAGGCGCGTTACAGCCTGCCGTCGGTGATTAAAGCCTTCCGTGAACTTTTCCCTGACGTCCGTCTGGAGCTTATCCAGGGCACACCGCAGGAAATTGACGTGCTGTTGCAAAACGGTGGGGCAGATATCGGCATTGCCAGTGAACGCCTGAGCAACGATCCGCAGCTGGTGGCTTTCCCGTGGTTTCGCTGGTACCACAGTCTGTTACTTCCCGTCGACCATCCGCTGAATCAGGTTACGCCACTGACGCTGGAAGATATCGCGAAATGGCCACTGATTACCTACCGGCAGGGTATTACCGGACGCTCGCGCATTGATGAAGCCTTTAACCGCAAAGGCTTAACGCCGGATGTGGTGCTGAGTGCACAGGACTCTGATGTAATCAAAACCTACGTCGAGCTGGGGCTGGGCATTGGTCTGGTGGCGGAACAGTCCGGTGGTGAACGCGAGACGGAGAACCTGGTACGACTGGATACGCGTCATCTCTTTGATGCCAATACCGTATGGCTCGGCCTGAAGCGTGGACAACTGCAGCGCAACTATGTGTGGCGCTTTATCGAACTCTGCAACGCCGGGCTGTCCGTGGAGGAGATTAAACGTCAGGTGATGGAGCCAGAAGAAGTGGCGATTGATTATCAGATTTAAGCCCCTTATAGCACCCGTCGCCGTCGACAAGAAGCACAAGCCTGCAATTAAAGCAGGCTTTTTTATTGAAACCGTTTAATTTCCTGACCGCTGGTTCTCAAGAATACCCTGATGAATAACGATACCTTGTGACGTCATAATATTGCTTTATATTGAAATGTTTCTCATGTTTTCCATTGGGTTACATATAAGAATAAATAAAGAAATATGATTCTTTTAGATGATGATAATACTCGCGTGCGGCAAAAAAAAGGGGCTGAAAAGCCCTATAACACGCCGAGCGAAGCGTTAACTAAAAGGGTATTTTTTAAATGCCGCCTGGTTTTCGAAAACGTCGGCTACCGCTTGAATCTTTTTAAAATCCCCGGCGTTAACGACGTGAGGGATCATTGACTGAATAAATGTCCAGATAACCGTACTGGTGACAGCAACCTGATCGGCCACCGCGTTTTCCGGACGGGCTTCCAGCAGCGCGTTCCATTCCCGACAGGCAGCCAGCAGATTAAAGTGCTGGAGGAAATGGTGGGGGTGAAGCTGTTTATCCGTTATGGGCGAGGGGTGCAGATCAACGAAGAGGGGCGTCTCTACGCGTTACAGGTGCGCGAAGCGCTGAATCATATCGCAGATGCCACCCGGTTAGTGCAGGTGAAACCGAGAATACTGGAACTGACGCTGGCGATGGTGCCGTCTTTTGGTTGTCACTGGTTGTTGCCGCGTCTGGAGCGGTTTCGGGAAAAATATCCACACATCACGCTGCGGATCCAGGCCAGTCTGACGATCACCCGCATGCAGCAGGAAGGGATAGATGTGGCGATACGCATGGGGAAAGGTAATTGGGAAGGAAGCGACTGCCATTATCTTTTTTCAGATGAACTGATTGTGGTTGCAGCACCCGGTTATAACGGCGGCGTCCTCCCGGTAACGCCAACTGAGGTGGCGAAGAGTAAAATCATATTCTCCATGGAGTCGTGGAAAACCTGGTGTTTCAATGCGGGACTGGAAAAAGATATTGTGCCCGGCGGGTTATGCATTAACGACTCAAATTTAGTCCTTGAGGCTGTCAGACTCGGTAAAGGTATCGCGCTGGAGCGTCGCTCTCTGGTACAGGATGCCATCACCCGGGGCGAGCTGGTCCAGCTTACCTCTTTCACTGCACCTTATCCCTGGCCTTACTGGCTGGTGACATCGCAGTTAAGGGAAGCGAAACCGGAGGTGGCTCTCTTTAGTGAGTGGCTGGATGAGGAAGTGGCGGCCTGGCGTCAGTTGACAGGGGCTGTGGAAAGTAATGGCTAACAGAAAAGCAAAAAGCCTGCTTTAAAAGCAGGCTTTTCAAATTTGGCTCCTCTGACTGGACTCGAACCAGTGACATACGGATTAACAGTCCGCCGTTCTACCGACTGAACTACAGAGGAATCGTGTGAACGAGGCGCATAGTATCGACCTCAGTTCGTCTTGTCAAAGGGGGAAAACGCACTTTTCGTTCGTTTGCCGACAATTTCAGCAAATCGCTGATTTTATAGCAAATTCGCGCTGAAATTACACAGCAAATTGCGCCGCCCGCAGGCGGCGCGCAGGATTAGAACAGTACGGAGTAGTTCAGACCAAACGTACGGCCACGGCCTTTATAAGTATACAGACCTGGTGCACCGTAGGTTGGGCTATACAGCCCCGGCGCACGCTGACCCCAGGCGGTGGTGTAGTCTTTGTCCAGCACGTTTTCCACGCTGAAGCTCACTTTACCCACCGGCAGGTCGTAGCTGCCCAGGAAGTCGACCGTGTTATAGCCATCGATCTTCTTACCGTCGGCATCTGACACGTCAAAGGTCTGCGTACTCTGCACGCGCAGGGTCCAGTCGCCCGGCGCCCAGTTGACCCAGGCGCTGGCTTTCGACGGGCTGGCGCTGTCTACCGTCAGCTTCTCCCATTTACCGTTCTCGCGGGTTTCAGACTTAATGGCGTTAAAGTTCGCGCCGGTGCTCCAGTCGCTGTCGGTGAAGAAATAGTCCACCTGGCCTTCAATCCCGTAGATACGACGCTTGTCGTCTTCGAGGTTGATGGTCATGTCCGTTTTGTTGATGGTGATGGTTTTGTCCGAGAGCGAGTAATACGCCGCAACCTGCGTGCGCAGGTTGTCGCCGGTGTAGCGCCAGCCCAGCTCATACGCGTTAACCTTAATGCCGTCCAGCGTCGAGTCGTTCACGTTCACGCTGTTCAGCAGGCGATAGTGCCCGTCGACAAGCTGGTAAGTACCGGAGCCGTAGTACTTCGCCAGGTCCGGAATTTCGAAGCCCTGGGAGAAGTTAAACCACAGCTGCTGCTGTTCGGTCAGACGGCCAAGGATCCCGGCGTTGAACAGGAAATTGTTGTAATTGGTTTTCCCGCCCGGTACCGCATCAGCCGATGTGGCTTTCCCGTTAGCGATGGCCTGTTGCTGGGTATAACCAACGAAGTCATCCACCTTGTTTTCGGTGTACTGATAGCGCACGCCGCCGCTCAGGGTAATGGCATCAATGTCGTAGCTGGCCTGCAGGAACGGGGCGAGGTTGGTAATGCTGTAACCCGGGTAACGGCCCACGTTATAGGCGTTCTCCAGATCCATGCCGCCGCTTGCTGCCGCTTTATCCAGGTTGAAGAACTGCTGGTTAGCGTCGAAGGTTTCGTGGTCAGCATCCACACCCCAGGTCAGCGTTAAATCATCCATCGGTTTGCTGTTCAGCGTCAGCTTGCCGCCGTAAAAATCGGTTTTCTGCTGCGACGCACCGATGCTGCTCACCACGCCTTTGGTCAGTGTCGGGAACGGGTAGTAGGTCAGGCTTTCGTCACGATAGTAAATCTGTGCGACCAGATCCTGGCCCCAGAAATCGGTGTTGGAGTACTGCAGGTTAATCAGATGCCGCTCTGTGCCCGGCAGGCGGTCAGAGTTCAGGTTGCCTTTATTGTAGGCTTTGGCATCACCCGTAACCGCGGAGAAGTTTTCCCCGAGGAACAGGCCGTGCTTCCCGTCGGACTCGCTCTTGTAGTATTGCGTCGTAAGCTGCAGCTGCTGGTGATCGTCGATGTTGAGGGTGCCTGTTCCCATCACATCCAGACGGTCGGAATATTGTAATCCGGTCTGGGTGTTATCAATAATCACCTCGCTGCCTTTGCCGTCGTACCAGCCGCCGTAGCGCTGATACGATACTGACAACCGGCCAGAGGCATTGTCGTTGCCGCCGCTCACCGCGGCTGACACGTTCTCATCGTGATCGTTATGGCTGTTAAAGCCACTCTTTGCTCCGGTCTGGAACTCCACTTCGGTATCAGGCTGGCCTTTTTTGGTCACGATATTCACCAGACCGCCGGTACTGCCACCACCATAAAGCGAGGTGGCACCTGAGATCACTTCGATACGGTCAATGTTGAACGGATCGATAGAGTCGAGCTGGCGGCTGTCGCTGCGGGAGGAGTTAAGACGCACGCCATCCACCATCACCATCATGGAACGACCGCGCAGGTTCATACCGTAGTTGGTGCGGCCCTGGCTGCTGACGTCCATGCCCGGGATCAACTGCGCCAGTACCTCTTTAATCTCTTTTCCACCCTGAACCTGCTGTTCAATCTCAGCACGCTCAATAACCCAGGTAGTCTGCGCCATCTCCGCCACGCTGCGGTGCGCGCGGCTGGCGGAGACAACAATATTTTCTTCCTTTTGTTCTTCCGCCCACGCAGAGGTAGAAAGCATTGCAAGCAAGCAAGGATTTAAAACCCAAAGATGAGAACGTTTCATTGTTATGTAGTTCCTGAATGTGTGTGTCAGTACTCGGTGGTTCTTGCTAAAGATTGATAAACCTGGCTGCTGTCCGGGCGGGGAGTGCTTCGCCAGTGGATCACGCCAGGGGTGGTGGCCAGCTCAAACGGCTCGTCGTCGTGCGCGCGATTCAGAATTCGCGCGGCGCGCCAGGCCATCAGGCTGAGCTGGGGTTCGGCAATGCCAAGACGGTGCATCCCGGCATTCACGGCGAACAGGCGGTTGCTCTGCGGACCGTCCCATTCAAGGGTGAAATCATTGTTGATGCAGAAGGTTTCGTCGGCGTCCAGACGCAGGCGATGGGAGAGCGGTGCCAGAAACGCAGGCTGCACGGTGCGATAGCCGGTCGCGAAAATCACCACGTCGGTATCGAGTTGTTCACGGCCGCCGTCAAGGTGATGCTGTAACGTCAGGCGCTTACCGTTCTCCTGCTGCGCGATCGCGGTGACCGAGCGAGAGGGCAGGAGGTGTGCCCACGGTTTTTCCCGCAGCACTTCGAAGCGGTGATACATGGCGCGATAAATCGCCAGTAGAGACTCCGTGGTGATGCCGTCGGAGGTCATCTTCTGCTCGTGCAGCATCTGACGACGCGCCTCTTCGCCAAGCGTGGAGAAGCTGTCTACATATTCCGGCGTGAAATACTCGTTGGCGAAAGCCGCTTCATCCAGCGCGTTATAATTGTTGCGTCGGGAAACCCAGTTCAGGCTCAGTGGCTGACCCCACTCCCCGCGGAAGATATTCAGAAAAAGATCTGCACCACTCTGACCTCCGCCGACGACGGTGACGCGCTTGCCCGCTAAGTCCGGCGTGCGCAGCATCATCTCGCTGGCGTGGAAGCAGCTGTCATCCTGCGCCGGAGCGCAGTCAGGCAGGTTAATCTGTTTGCCAATTCCCACGCAGACGTGACGCGCCAGGAAGCGATCGCGCTGAGTCACCACGTCGAACAGACCGTTTTTTTCATCAAAACTGACCTGCTGTACCTGCTGGCTGAAGGACAGGTTGGTGAGGTTTTCCGCGGCCCAGCACAGGTAATCGGCAAACTCTTCGCGAGAGACGGTACGCTGCTCGGTGGTCAGAAAACGATAGAACTTTTTACGCTGCACCAGATAGTTAAGAAAACTGTGGCGATTGGTGGGTTCCACGGCGCTCACCAGATCTTTCAGGAAGCTGGTTTGCATATGGCAGTCCGGCACCATCATGCCAGGGTGCCAGGAGAAATGCGGCTTGCGTTCAAGAAACAGCGAACTAAAACCGTCCAGTCCCTCAGCCAGTGCGGCGATGCTGAGGTTAAACGGGCCAATACCAATGCCGATGAAATCATACGTTTTCATTGCGCTGACTCCTGGGAGACCAGAAAAAGAGGGTTATCAAGATCGGTGACATAGTTCGGCAACATGCGGCTGCCGCCGTCGTGTTCGGAGAAGGTCAGTTTGACCGGGTTGAGGATCACGCGAATAATTTGCGGCTTAAACAGATCAAACTTCGCAAAGCGTTCGGCGAGATCGGGATGCGCGGCCATATAGCGGCGCAATACCTCGGCCAGGATCTGGTAGAAACGGGTTTCGCTGACGCCGCTTTGCAGGGTAAGGCGTGAAATAAACCGCAGCACCGTGACAAAGTTACCGGTTTGCAGATCGTGAATGATGTAATCCGCACTCAGGCGCGCCGTGACGGACTTCACCTGTTCAGGCAGGCTTGCTGCCTGCGGGAAATCTTCATCCACCAGGCGCATGTCCCCCTGGAAATCTTTCAGCAGGATGCGTTGCGGGGTGGCGTCTTTCATCACCAGCGTCACGTTCTGGCCGTGGGCGATAAGCGCCACGCCGTAGCGGCAGAGCAGGTGATAGAAGGGGATGACCGTCGCGTCAAAGAGCTTTTCCAGCCAGGCTTCAGCGGTCAAACCGGATTGGGCGATCCATGCGTCAATCAAGGGGCGTCCGGCGTTATCGCTCTCCATCAACGCAGCCATCAGCACCGCTTCTTCACCCTGCTGAAGATAACAGGACGGATTTTCGCGCCAGATAACCCCCAGCATCTCCTGATAACGGTAAGGCGCTTTCGGCAGCGCGGCGTAACCCGGGTGGGAAAGATACCCGGCCGCGGGCTCGCCAAGCACCTGCGCGCCACAGCGAATAAGCGTGGCATCGCTGGCGAACTGCTGCTGTAACCAGCGTGAGGCCAGCGGGCCAGCGGCAATGTACTTACCCGGAATACCGCGATAGCAGGAGGTGTTGTAAATGGTCAGCGGCAGCTTGATGTCAAACGGCGCGCGGCGGCTGGCATTGGTGAGGGTACGCAACGATTGCTGCGCCAGGTACTCGTCGCCAAACTCGCCCAGCGCAACCATTTCGCCGCGCGCGAGTTGCGCCAGGAAATGGACAGCAATCTTTTGTTGCCACTGCCACGGATGCAGCGGCACGGGCAGCCAGTTATCATCAAGATCCAGCGCCTGCCAGCGGGCATCAAACCGGGCGCGCTCGGCGTTATCCATGGCGCTCGCCAGCAGGGTATTGATATCGCAATCAACATCGCTGCTCCAGACCAGGTGCGCACGTTGCACGGCGACCCAGTGCAGGCGAAAACGGCCACGGTATTCCGGAGCATACTGGCGTAGCGCATCCAGCCCCCAGCCGCGGCGTCCCTTGTTAAAGATAAACTTAGGATGGCCGCTCATCAGGCACTGTAATTCGTCCGGGTCGAGATGAATGAGCGCATCAGCATCCAGCGTTTCGCGCGCCTGTAACAGCTGAATATCACCCCGCAGCGTGGCATAGAGATCTTCCAGATGCTCCGCGGTCTGCGCGTCGCTCATCTCCAGTACCGTCGCAAGCTGCAGCAGTGCAGTTTCTGCGTCCACTGCCTTACCGCTGACGGTGGTCAGGCTCGCGGGGTCGATATGCAGCCAGCCCCAGAACCCGCGCGTGGCCTGGAACTGCCAGGTCTCCGCGCTCATGGTGATTTGCCAGCGATTGTCTGCCAGCTGCCGGGCGCTCAGGGTGCGTTCATATTCCAGTTCGGCGAGGATCTTCGCCACCATGTCGCGGTTCACTTTCTGCCAGTACACGTTCACAGTCCCACCTCGCTGAAGAAGCGGTGACGCTGGTTCATGATGAGGCGCGAGCGTTTATGCGGGAAGTCGAACTCTTTCACGGTTTCGAAACCGGCAGACGAAAGATGGCGGAACAGGCGCTGGTTGTCGAAACGCGGCTCGGCAACGATGCGTGTTGTGCGTGGCTCATCCAGCCACAGATAATGGCTCAGACCGCGCAGCCAGCTGCGGATATACTGCGCGCCGCGCCAGTTTTCTTCCCCAACCAGCATGTGCAGGCCGCGGTCAAACGGCTGCCAGCGATAGTGACGGCCAATACGGTCTTCCGCCGCCCAGTAAATTTCAAAGTAGCCGAACGGCTGGTCATCAAAGCAGCCGATAAGCGGATAACAATAGGTCGAGTCGAGCTGACGGTGCAGGTAATTTTCCTGCTCCGCCTGCGGGCCGGCCATCTCCCAGAAGGCGTTAACGCGTGGGGTGTTCATCCAGCGGGTGAAACGTTCGCCGTCCTGCGCCACATCGGCCACGCGGAAACTCAGGATGCGTTTAATCTGCGGGTCGTAACGGCGATAGACTTCACCTTGCGGGCGGTGAGGGCGCAGCGGGAAGTAAAGCTGACGGCTTTCATCGAACTGCATGCCGCCGTGGTTCTGGGGCCGTTCTCCCTGCAGCCACAGGGGTAACTGCCAGAACGTTTCGCGCGCCAGATAATCTCCGCTGGCAAGCGTAAACAGCGCCTGCGCCTGCGGTTCATCCTGCCAGGCGGACCAGGGGAGCGTGACGCCGGTCAGTGCCGGTGCGGCGATAAACAGCTGATCCAGCGCGTCGACTAACCAGCCTTCCGGGATACCACCCACGCGCTCAAGCACTGCGCTGCCGTCGAGACCTAACGTCAGGGGCAGAGTGTTCTCCGTTGCGGTGCAGCGAAAGCCATAACCAGAATGGACGATATTCGCGTTTGCCATCACGCCTTCTCCTTGTAAAACGGGTTGCTAAAGTCGAAATAGATCACTGCCGGATCGGCGATGGTGTTTTCGTTGCGATCGTGCAGGTAGCAGAAAAAGTTGCCTTTACAGTTCCAGGTTGGGCTGTCGAGCACGTAGTCGAGGCAGCGGGTCTGTTTCGCTGTTTTGCGTAATTCGGCCAGTGCGTCACGCACCTGCGCCATCAGGCTCTCTTCGCTGTCGAAACCGGCGGCGGCGAGGGCGGCAGTCACGGCAAGCGTTGAGTTCAGCAGCAGGTAGTAGGGGAAGTAGCGCAGCAGCTGGCTTTCGCCAAAACGGTTTTCCACATCATGTTCACCCGCCTCTTTTAGCCATTCATCGGCCCCTTCAGTCCAGGCGCTGCCCTGACAATCGCGGTAGATCAGCCCGACGGGGAAATCCTGCTGCATCTCAACGAGGATATTTTGCTGGTGCGCCAGCAGAACCAGGCCGTAATCCGCTTCCGCGCTAAACAGCGGAAGTAAAACGCGATCGCAATACGCCTGCACCCAGCAGCGCGCAGCCTCGGCGAGGGGTAAATCCAGGCGCTGGCTCAGACGACGTACCGCCGCAACCAGCAGACTGTCACCTCCGTCCGGGGCCGCCTGCGTCAGGCTCACCAGTACGTTGGTCTGGCTCTCTGGCGTCTCGAACAGCAGGTTCACGCGCAGGGCCATCAGGCTCTCTTCCTGGATGATGCCATTTTCATCACGCAGCCCCGCCCAGCCGTCTTCCTGCATAACACGCAGGATCGGGTAGCGTGCCTGTAAGGTCTGCCAGCGCGCTGTCTTAGCCAGACGCGCCAGGCGCATACCGCGTTTAACCTCTTTCACCGACAGCGTGCGCACGGAGTTGGTCAGGCGCACGCTGAGGGAAAACTTGATCATGTCGCTGTTGGTTTCGCTGTACAGCGAGCGTGAGGAACTGGTGGGCAGCCACTGCGCGCCCGCTTCGCCCAAATCCTGCAGGTCGCCGTTAGCCACAAGACGCTGGCACCAGGCCTGACCCAGCAGATGCTCGGCCTGCCACGGATGCATCGGCAGCAGCCAGCAGGTATCGGTGAAGTGACCGAGGAGCTCAGGGGCACTCTGCGCTGCGAAGCGCAGCAGGCGTTCGCGAAGAGAGACGGCCAGGCTGTCGCCGGCAATCAATTCACGCTTAACCGCAAACCAGCGCAGCGGGAAGCGGGAGGCAAAATCAGGCAAATAGCGGCGCGCTTCACTTTCGTTAAACGGCTCGTGAGATTTGGGGGCCGGGTGAAACGCATGCCCCACCAGCAGCGCCTGTTCTGCTTGCGCAAAATTCAGCGGTTTGTCACGCAGGTTTGCCCAGTTGTGGCGCAGATCTATGGCCTGCCAGGTGTGGGCATGGCTTTCAAGGGCGCGTTGCTTAAAGCGAGCCAGCGTTTCGGTATCGAGTGAGCCTTTAACTGAAGGTTTTTCCAGAATTAAGTCAATCAGTTGCGTGAAAGTGACGGCGTCACCGCTGTCGCTGTCGCGCTGGATAAGCATCGCCGGAAAGTGATACTGATGATGCTGAGTCGGTGAGAAATAGCGTACCGGAACCCGAATGGCCTGGGTTGAAGAGAGCGGAATATGAATCTGCGATAGCTCATCCGCAACGGTAGCGGGGAGATAGCGCCAGTCCTTCGTTTCACGCAACAGGGCGTTCAAAAAACACTGGGCCGCAACGTCTGTACCGGCGGAGCGGGGCAGAGTACGCATAGGTGTACCTCATTCCATGATTGATAATAATTATCGTTATGATATGCATTCTGTTTACAGTCGCAACTATTTTTGCAATATTTGTTTTCATAAACTTCATGATTTCCACACATTTATTGACACTATGTTCACATTCTCATGCGCACTTACCCTGAAACACTGACGGAAAACCTCACCCCGAAAGCGAACTGGCCACTGGCGTTATGCGCCGGATTGTTAGGTATTGGGCAAAACGGTTTGCTGGTCATGCTGCCGCAACTGGTCACCCTGACCGGGTTATCGCTCTCCGTCTGGGCGGGGCTGTTAATGTTCGGCTCCATGCTCTTTTTACCCGCATCGCCGTGGTGGGGACGCCAGAGTGAGCGACACGGCTGTAAGGTCGTGATGCAGGCCTCGCTAAGTGGCTATCTGGCGAGTTTCGTCGTGATGGCGCTGGTGGTCTGGGCGATGGCAAGCGGGATGATGAGTGCTGTCTGGGGGCTGGCGGGCCTGATCCTCTCGCGTACGCTGTACGGCCTGACCGTCTCAGGGCTGGTGCCCGCGGCTCAGACATGGGCCATTCAGCGCGCGGGTCTGGATAAACGCATGGCCGCGCTGGCGACCATTAGCTCCGGCCTCAGCTGCGGTCGTCTGCTGGGGCCGCCGCTGGCGGCGATGATGCTTAGCGTCAATCCGGTGGCACCCCTCTGGTTGATGGCGATTGCACCGTTTATCGCTCTCCTGCTGGTCCTTCGAGAGGTCGCCGATCCGCCGCTGCCGCCGGTCGCGCATCAGGCGACGCGTGTGCAGGTTTCAATGCTGCCGTACCTTGTGCTGGCGTTGCTTCTGGCCGCACTGGTGAGCCTGATGCAGCTTGGCCTGTCACCGCATCTCAGCCCTCTGCTGGACGGTAACCCACGAGAGGTGAGCCATCATGTCGCGCTGCTGCTGAGTCTGGCCGCGCTGGCAACCCTCGCTGCGCAATTTCTAGTGGTCCGTCCGCAGCATTTCAGCCCGGTGACATTGCTCTGCCTGGCCGCGGTACTGATGGTGACGGGACTGGGGCTAATGTGTATTGCCGGTCTGGTGTTGTTCTACGTGGGAATTGTCATGACGTCGCTGGGAGCCGCCATGGCGACGCCGGGATACCAGCTGCTGCTGAATGAACGGCTGACCACCGGAAAAGGGGCGGGAGTGATTGCCACCAGCCACACGCTGGGCTACGGCCTGAGTGCGCTGCTGGTGCCTGTCGTCACGCGTTTATTTGGCGAGGTATTTTTAACGCAGGCCGCCTGGGTGATGGCGCTGATGTTTCTGGTGATGAGCCTATGGGTACGGGCGGTCAATCGTACCCATGTCGACCCGTCTTAATGGAGCTGGTGAGATGAATTGCCGACAGGATCCTCATTTTGCCGCAGACGCAGCAGAGGGTCTTGCTGATAAAACTGACAGAACCGTTGCCACAGGGCCGGGAAACGGGGGGCGAAAAGCTCAGGCGCGCTAAAGAAATATTCTGACAGCACCGCAAAGCACTCCGCAGGATCGGTTGCCGCATAGGCATCGATGCTGGCGGCACTTTCGCCCACCAGATCTATCTCATCCTGGATATTATCCATTGCCGCATGCAGATCGTGTTCCCAACCTGCAACCTCACGAAGCGGGATCAGCGGTACACCGCTGGCACGATCGCCGTTGCGGGTATCCAGCTTATGCGCCACTTCGTGAATGATCAGGTTAAAGCCTGATGCGTCGAACGAGTCCTGAATATCAAGCCAGTTCAGAATGATCGGTCCTTGCTGCCAGCTTTGCCCGGACTGCACCACCCGCTGGTTATGCACCAGGCCGAAATCGTCCTGCCATTCATCGTCCACCACAAACGGTGCTGGGTAGATGAGTACTTCATGGAAGCCATCCAGCCACTCAATACCGAGTTCCAGTACCGGCAGACAGAAAAGCAGGGCGATACGCGCGTTTTTCAGGGGATCCAGCTCGAAGCCCTGCAGCGGAACCAGACGTTTTTGCTGCAAAAAGCGATCCGCCAGTTGAACCAGTTTTGATTGTTCATCCGGCTGAAGATTAGCCAGAACAGGGATCGCCAGCGCTTCATCCCACGGCAGCGCCATATTTCGGCCAGCGTCATTCGTTTTCCAGGGCCACTTAATCATCGCTTTGCTCGCAAACTCGTCACTTGAACAAAAGGGGAAGGTAAGGTTCTGTTAAAATGCCAGACATTCGGTCATTGCTTCAATTCCAGCCTGGATAAACTATCACTTCGTACGTAACGGTGGATAGCGGTTTGCTGGTATCACCTTCATTTTGTGAACTCAGTCGAAGCCTAATCTTATGACACTTACCCCATTATGGTCAGCGTGAAAACCAACTCCTTAAGGGATTTCGGCGCTTCACCGGTTGCGGCAGGACAATAAGCCGCTATTATTTTTGACTTTCGTTCGTATTGCCAGACAGGACATTCAGACGCTATGCCCGTAAATTTTGACCTTAACGATCTTTATGCTTTCAGAGCGTTAGTGGAATACGGCAACTTTCGGGTTGCTGCTGAATCTATCTGTTTGTCCCCGTCAGCACTGAGCCGCAGGATTGAAAAACTGGAGGCGGCGCTGGGAGCGAAGCTGTTTGACCGGACCACCCGCCACGTGGCTCTGACACTGTACGGGCAGAACTTTGCTGAACGTTCAGCCCAGTTGCTCGATAACGTTGAGTCCATGCTGGCTGATATTGATAAAGTGAGTGAAGAGCGGACCGGGCTGATTACCGTCGCTACGGTACCGTCTGCGGCCTATTACTTTATGCCGGATGTCATTCGTCGCTTTCAGTCCCGTTATCCGCGTGTCCGGATTAAGCTCATCGACAGCAGCGCGGGGAATGTCATTGACGCGGTTGCCCGTAGCCAGGCGGATTTCGGGATCTGTTTCGCCGGGAGTTTGCCCTCTGAAATCGAGTTTTTCCCCCTTGTGGAAGATAGCTATGTCGCCGCGTGCAGGCGCGATCACCCTCTGGCAAAAACGACTCACCTGACGTGGCAGGCGTTTTATCAGCAGGACTATATCATCCTCGACAAAACGTCAGGCAACCGTAACCTGCTCGACCGGATGCTGGGGGATATCGTGCCTGCGCGTCCCAGCGTTTGCGAAACGCGCCATGTGACCACGATGCTCGGTATGGTAGAGGCGGGCATCGGCATTGCTGCCGTGCCCGCCATGTCGATGCCGACGTCAGAGCACTCGCTCCTGACGTCTGTCCCGCTCGTGGCACCGGAGGTGAAACGCACTGTGGGGCTGATTCGACGCCGGGGGCGCATCCAGTCTTACATTGCGGCTGAACTGGAAAAACACATTACTGAGCAGTACCGCGGGACGTGACGGGGCTCATCCCCGTGTCGCGAATCACGGCGCTGGACTGTGTCGAGGAAAGGTAATCCAGCAGCGCTTTCCCTTCGCCAGGATGGTCGGCGTGGCGGGTCACGGCGCCAGCAAAGCGGGTGATGTATTGCAGGTTGTCCGGGAGTTTGCCAATAAACGTCACTCCCGGAATCGGCAGCAGTTCGCTGACCTGCTGGAAACCTACCGCGTATTTCCCTTTCGCCACTTCTTCGGCGACGGGAATGCGCTCAACCTTCGTTGCTTTACCCATCACCTCTTTTTCAATCCCCAGCGTTTTGAACAGCGTCTGGCTGACGTATCTGCCGCTGGCGCTGTCGGAGTAGGCGATGGACTCCGCCTGAAGCAGCGTATGGCGAAGTTTCGCCTTGTTACTGATATCCGGGACGTCAGCGCCTTTTTTTACCACCATACCGACAGGGGAGTCCGCAAGTTCCGTGCGCGAGCCAGGCTGAGTCAGGTTGTCCTTTTCAAGTGTTGCCAGCGCATCGCCCACCATGATCACCACGTCGGCTTTTTCCCCGCGCGCAAGCCGGTTAGGAATTGCCTGCGGAGTCGTTCCCATAGACGGGCCGGGAATGAGCACAATGTTATCTCCGGTCTGGCGTTCATATTCCGGTGCCAGCTTTTCAAGGGCGGCTTTAAAACCGCCTGAGATCATGACCGTCACCTCTTTCGCTGAGGCACTGAAGCTCAGGGCGGTCAGTATCAACGCGCCGGTGGTCAGTCGAGGAATCAGTCTCATGCCGCCCCCTCTGATTTCACGGTGTTTTGCAGCGTCACTGCACGACGACGGTACAGGTAGAGCGTTGCCAGCAGGGCGCACACCGCGGCGAAACTCATCCAGTAGCCGGGAGAGGCTTTATCCCCGGTATATTCTATCAGCGCGGTAGACATTACCGGCGTGAACCCCCCAAATACCGCCGTTGCCAGACTGTAGGCCAGAGAGAACCCCGCCACGCGAACTTCAGAAGGCATGATCTCCGTGAGCGCCGGGATCATCGCACCGTTGTACAGGCCATAGAGGAAAGAGAGCCACAGCAGGACGCTCAGCATCATTGAGAAACTCGGTGCCTGCGCCAGCAGCGTCAGTGCCGGGTAGCTCGTCGCCAGAGCCAGCAGCGTCATGGCGATAAGCACCGGTTTACGCCCAAAGCGGTCCGACAACGCACCGCCTACCGGCAGCCAGATAAAATTGGAAATTGCCACCAGAAGCGTAACCAGCAGGCTGTCCGAAGCGCTGAGCATCAGCACTTTTTTCCCGAAAGTCGGCGCGTAAACGGTGATCAGATAAAAGGCCGTGGTGGTCATTGCCACCATCAGCATGCCGGCAATGACCACCTGCCAGTTACCGAGCAGGGTTTTAAAGACCTGATGCATCTCCAGATGATGGCGGCGTGCGTTGAACTCCTCTGTCTCCTCCAGCTTGCGGCGCAGGAAAAAGATAAACGGTACGATTAAACAACCGACCAGGAACGGGATACGCCAGCCCCATTCACGAATGGCGCTCTCTGCCATCAGCGCATTCAGCGCAAACCCCATGGCTGCCGCAACCATAATCGCGACCTGCTGGCTGCCGGACTGCCAGCTGGTGTAAAAACCTTTGCGGCCGGGCGTGGCAATTTCAGCCAGATAGACCGATACGCCACCCAGCTCCGCTCCGGCAGAAAAACCCTGTAACAGTCGGCCAGTCAGAACCAGTAACGGTGCCCACAGACCTATGCTGTGATAAGACGGAATAAGTACGATCAGGAAGGTACCCGCCGCCATAATCGACAGGGTCACGATGAGTCCTTTTCTGCGCCCAACCTTGTCGATATAGGCACCCAGTACGATTGCCCCGATGGGGCGCATTAAAAATCCTGCGCCGAAGACGGCAAACGTCATCATCAGGGAAGCAAATTCACTGCTCGCCGGGAAAAAGGTATGCGCGATGTAGGTCGCATAAAAGCCGAAGAGAAAGAAGTCGAATTGCTCGAGAAAGTTGCCGGACGTCACGCGAAGTATCGCGCCCGCTTTCGAGCGAACGGTTGCAGGTGAGGTTGAGGAAAACATGGTTATCTCCAGTTTATTGTTGACGTTTTGCTCGTCTGTGTCTGAAAACTGGATCAAGAACCCCAAATTTATAAGCGCAATTAATACATGGACTGATGCATTTAACGCATCAATGGCGAAGAGCCGATCGGGAGTGATTGTCGTAACAACAACTTAACAATTAATTGATTTTTTATTCACCAGTTTGGGTAAGTCACTGATATTGCCGTTTTGTGACATCGCGCAGAGGCTCCCTTGTTTGCAGAAAATACAAAAGCCAGGCGATGCCTGGCTGTTAACTATCACTTACCGCGACTTACCGCAACGCGTTGGCAATCGCACTGAACATCAGTGAGGCTTCCAGCGGCTGTGCGCTAAACGACGGTTCGGCCTGCGGCCAGGTGGACCACTGAACGATCACCAGATTTTCCGCCTGGTTTACCATGATCATCTGCCCAAAGATCCCCAGCGCCCAGAGCGAGCCTTGCAGCGACTCATTCGCCGCGGGCACCACCTTCGTAGCCGTGACGGGCACTTCGTTGTTCCACCACTGATAGCCGTACAAGCCGGTCGGGTGTGCGTCAGAGACAGAGCCATCAGCCTGCGTCCAGCGTGAGGCGTCTTTCACCCAGTTGTCGGGCAGGATCTGTTTACCGTTCAGTAGTGTGCCGTTATGCAGGATAAATTCCCCGAAGCGTCCCCAGTCTTCCAGCGTGGCGTTAAAGCCATGCGCGCCGACATCATGCTGACCTTTACGGTAGGCATGCCATACACCGTCGCTCGCCATGCCGTACGGCCGCCAGATGCTCTTCTCAAGATAGGCGGCCAGGGTCATGCCCGTTGCACGCTCAAGCACGTCACCCAACAGCCAGGCGCCACCGGAGGAGTAAGACCAGTGCTGGCCTGCCGGGTGTTCGCGTTTCAGCCCCGACACCAGCTTACGCACGCAGTCATAGGTGCCTGGTTTCGCTTCGCACTCGGTGAGCTGCGCGAAATCGGAGGCGGGATTAGTGTAGTCTTCGTTCCATGCCACGCCGGAGGTGTGGGTGATCAGCTGTTTTAACGTCACGCCGTCCCAGGCGGTGCCTTTCAGGTCTGGCTCGTATTGCGTGACCAGGTCGTCGAGTGAGCGAATTTTTCCCTCTTTGAGAGCCACGCCAACCAGCGTTGAGACCACGGATTTCCCGACCGAACGGGAGGTCCAGAGCGTCGTATCCGTATTGCCTTCGCCGAGATATTTCCACGCGATTTTGCCGTCTTTCAGTACCAGCATGCCGCTCACGTTCTGACGTTTCAGGTAGTCCTGCAGGTTATAGGTCTTGCCATTGACCTGATAGCGGGCGTCAGTGAGCGGTTTCTCTGCGCTGGGCAGCGGCGTGGCGTTGCCGTGATGGAACACATCTCCCGCGTAGTTGCGGTAGTCATTTCGAAAGCCGACCACGCGATCCGCCTGACTCCAGGTGAGCATCTTGTGCGTGTCAGGAAGCTGTTTGTCGAACGGAGCAGGGCAGGTGTTCAGGTCAGTATCGTCGCAGGCCGCCAGCGCGACAGGCGCAAACAGACCGCTGCACAGGCTAATTACAACGCCCGCCAGCAGCGTGCGGTTCAGTGAAGGATAATTCATCATTTTTCTCGCTGTGATTAGGAACGCCTTCAGTTTAAGAACCCGCGACTTATAATAAAAAACGCGTAATGGGGGAAATTCCCCCCGAAAACTGAATGGAGAGTGGCGTGACGACGGTAATTTATTCCTTTGCCCAACTGGAAGCGTTTACCGCCGTGGTGGAATACGGTGGCCTGGCAAAAGCGGCGATGAAGCTCGGGAAAGATCGTACGACGCTGCGCGACCTGATTGATTTTCTCGAAGATGGATTAGGGTACAGGCTGTTTGTGCGTGAAGGACGCACGCTGCGTCTGACCTCTGAGGGCGAGCAGCTGCAGCGGCAGGCGCACCTGCTGATGCGCCAGGTGAAAGCCTTTGAGGCATTTGCCAGCGCGGTGCCGGATCGTGCTACGCAGGACATCACGCTGGTTTACGATCCCTTTACCTCAAGGCCATTTTTGCAGGCGCTGATTGGCGAGATGGCGAAGCGACATTTACGTTTGAGCCTGGTCAGCGCCTCCCGGGATGAGGCTGAAGCGATGCTGGCCAGCGGGCAGGCGGATCTGGGCATTTGCCAGGCACGTAATCGCAGTGTGGGTAATGAAATGGAGTGGCGGGCGCTCGGGGCGATCGATATGGATTTCTACGCCTGCAACACGCTGTTCGCTGAAACCACGCAGCCGCTGTCGCTGCTTGAGTTATCGCTGGTGCCGCAGGTGATTATGCACGCCGCCTCGGATGAGCCGGTGGCACGTCGTCTGCAGATTTCGGGGCACACCCTTTTCACCAATGAGCTGGAGATGTTGCGGGGCCTGCTGGAGCAGGGATGCGGCTGGGGATTTTTACCGACGCATTTCCAGCCGACCGGGTGGAAAAAGGTAAAAAGGCTGCACACCGAAGTGGGCAGCCAGGGGATAAGTCAGACGATGGTGACCATCTGGAAGCCGGGAAGCGACAAGCGAGAGAGGATCGCTGAAACGCTGTCGCTGTTACCGGCGTTGTGGAAAAACTCAGCGCTGTGAACACCCATTGCACTGCTGATTCTGGATCTGCTGGAAGAAGTCGTTACCTTTGTCATCCACCAGGATAAACGCCGGGAAGTTTTCCACTTCGATTTTCCAGATGGCTTCCATACCCAGTTCAGGATAGGCCACGCACTCCAGACGCTTGATGCTGTTTTGTGCCAGTACCGCCGCCGGGCCGCCGATGCTGCCGAGGTAGAAACCGCCGTGCTTATGACAGGCATCGGTCACCTGCTGGCTACGGTTGCCTTTCGCCAGCATGATCATGCTCGCACCGTGAGACTGCAGCAGGTCGACGTACGAATCCATCCGTCCAGCCGTGGTTGGGCCGAGAGAGCCTGATGCATAGCCTTCCGGAGTCTTGGCCGGGCCTGCGTAGTAGATTGGATGGTCTTTGACGTACTGCGGGAGTTCTTCACCGTTGTCGAGCAGCTCTTTCAGCTTCGCGTGGGCAATATCGCGCGCCACGATGATGGTGCCGTTCAGCGACAGGCGGGTAGAGACCGGGTGCGCAGAAAGCTGGGCCAGGATCTCCTTCATCGGCTTATTCAGATTGATGCTGACCACGTCGCCTTCACCCTGTTGACGCAGGGATTCAGGAATATACTGGCCTGGATTGTGCTCCAGTTTTTCAATCCAGATACCGTCGCGGTTGATTTTGGCTTTGATGTTGCGGTCAGCGGAGCAGGAGACGCCCATGCCAATGGGGCAGGAGGCACCGTGGCGCGGCAGGCGGATCACGCGGATATCGTGGGCAAAGTATTTCCCGCCGAACTGCGCGCCGAGGCCGAGGTTCTGTGCTTCCTGAAGCAGTTCCTGTTCGAGCTGAACATCACGGAACGCCTGACCGTGTTCGTTGCCTTCGGTGGGCAGCGCGTCGTAATAGCGCGTTGAGGCGAGCTTAACGGTTTTCAGCGTCGCTTCAGCCGAGGTTCCCCCAATCACGAAGGCAATATGGTAAGGCGGGCAGGCCGCGGTACCCAGGGTACGCATTTTCTCAACCAGATAGTTTTTCAGCTTCGCCGGGGTAATCAGCGCTTTGGTTTCCTGATAGAGATAGGTTTTATTCGCGGAACCGCCGCCTTTTGCCATGCACAGGAATTTATACTCGTCCCCGTCGATGCTGTAGAGATCGATCTGCGCAGGCAGGTTAGTGCCGGTATTGACCTCTTTATACATATCCAGCGCGGCATTCTGGGAATAACGCAGGTTATCTTCGATGTAGGTGTTATAGACACCCTGACTCAGCGCGGCTTCGTCACCGCCACCGGTCCAGACGCGCTGGCCTTTTTTACCCATGATGATCGCCGTGCCGGTATCCTGGCAGGTGGGCAGCACGCCTTTGGCCGCAATTTCAGAGTTGCGCAGGAACTGCAGGGCAACGTATTTATCATTTTCGCTGGCTTGTGGGTCGTTAAGAATCGCGGCAACCTGTTTCTGATGCGAAGGGCGCAGCATAAAGGCGGCATCGTGGAAGGCCTGCTGTGCCAGCAGCGTCAGCGCTTCGGGTTCCACTTTCAGGATCTCCTGACCCTCAAATTCGGCAACAGAGACGTGTTCTTTGGTCAGCAGATAGTATTCGGTATCGTCGTGTGCAAGAGGGAAGGGGTTCTGGTAGTAAAACGGTTTGTTTGACATAGCGTATTGCTCCAAAAAAATAAAACCGCCGGAGGGGTAGTCCGGCGGTCAGGGATCAGAACATCATGGACATCCACGGATAACCAATCAGCAGCAGGGCCGCCAGGAAGATGGCACCAAAGATGGTGCCGAGGCGCCAGTAGTCTTTGGTTGGCAGGTAGCCGCTACCGTAGTAGATAGGGCTAGGGCCGGTACCGTAAGGGGTGATAATCCCCATGACACCCAGGGAGGTCACCATCAGCAGGACGAACACCTCCATATTCATGCCCGGAATGGTAGAGGCGATGGTCAGCATCGCTGGCAGTAGCGCCGTGGTGTGTGCGGTGGTGCTGGCAAACAGGTAGTGCAGCAGGTAGAACGCCAGCAGCAGTACGATGGTGGCAACACCCGGCGAGATACCGCTCATCAGCAGACCGCCTTCTTTACCCAGCCAGCTAATGAAGCCCGTGGAGGAGAGGCCATCCGCCAGTGCAACCAGGGTGGCGAACCAGACGAAGGTGTTCCAGGCGGCTTTATTCCCGGTGATATCGTTCCACTCCAGCACCCCGGTCCACAGCATCAGACCCACGATTAACAGTGCAGCCATTGCCGGTTCAATCCACGCGGCGGCGAAAATCCACATCAGCAGCGCGCAGCAGACGAAAATCAGCAGCAGGATTTCGTTACGGGACAGTTTGCCCAGTTTTTCCAGTTCACGGGTCGCCCATAGTGGCACTTCGTTGTTCACTTTAACTTCAGGCGGGTAGAACCAGTAGGCCAGCAGCGGCATGGTCAGAATCAGCAGCACGCCCAGCGGCAGGAATGCGATAAACCAGGTGCCCCAGGAGATGTCGATCCCCACGGTGCTTTTCACCAGCGCCAGCGCCAGCAGGTTCGGTGCGAGGGCGGACAGGAACATTGAGCTGGTAATACAGGCCGCGGTGATCGCCACCCACATCAGGTAAGAACCAATTTTACGCGCGCTTGGATCGTTCGGTTTTGAACCATACAGCGGCGGCAGGTTAGCGATAATTGGATAGATGGTCCCGCCGCTACGCGCGGTGTTGGAAGGTGTAAACGGTGCCAGCAGCAGGTCCGCGAAGGTGATAGCGTAACCGAGCGTCAGGCTGCGACGACCCAGATATTTCACCAGAATCAGCGCCAGACGGCGGCCGAAGCGGGTTTTGTCATAGCCTGCGGCAAACATGAAGGCACCGAAAATCAGCCATACGGTAGAGTTACCAAAACCGCTCACGGCCCATTTAAAGGAGGCACCCGCCAGTTTGAATTTCGGGTCGGCCAATTGTTCCGGGCTGAACAACACCCACTGGCTGCAGAGCGCAATCGCCACGACGCCGGTCAGGCCAATGACCGCGCCTGGCAGCGGTTCGAAGATCAAACCGACGATCACGCCGACAAAGATAGCGAAATAGTGCCACGCGTAAGGAGGAAGCCCTTCCGGGACCGGAACAAACAGTAACAGCACGGCAACGACAACGGGCAATGCCATCATTAGCAGACGTTTTGCCTTTCCGTTGGATGCGTGACTCGCCACAGGGGGCGTTACAGCAGTTTTTGTATTCATAGTTTCGCGTCTTAAGTTGTCAGGAATTCGGTTATGCGCTGAAATATTCATTTGCTTTCTTTAGTTTGTTTTTATTTTCTTTAGTTACCAAAGGTGCGCATTTGCTATTTCAGTAATAGCGACTTAACGCATTTTTGATGCGCTAAATTAAAAATTGATGATATTTATATATTGCGCCTTTGACTGTCTCGATGCTTGATCGCGATCAAAAAAATAGAATTGCGATGGTGTTTTTGTTCAGTTGATAATAACCACTCTGGCGTATGTGGGTATTATTTATTTTGATATGGATTTTACTCAATGTTGTTAACATTTCAAATAACCATTTTCATATAACTCTTTGTTTTTAATGGTTTGTCTTTGTCTCTTGGGATCGTGAAAAGGTCATTGATACGTTAACAGTGTTTAAAGGATTGTGAATGGAGTAATTAATATTGCTAACACCAATGTGTTATTAATGTTATTGAGGGGATTAAATAGTTTTTTAACTAACGTAATAGCTTTAGAAACTAAAAAAATCATTATATTAGTATTATGACATCGGAATAAAAAATCGAAATAAAACTGAGCCCGATAACGAATTCTTAATTTTAAAGTTTGGAGTTTCTATTATGAGCACTAACGAACGTATTCTAAGCCCCTTCACATTACCGAATGGTACCGAACTGAAAAACCGTTTGTTAATGGCCCCTATGACGACCTGTACCGGTTATTACGACGGTACGGTGACCAGCGAGCTGGTTGAGTACTATCGCGCCCGCTCAGGCAGTATTGGTACCATTATTGTTGAGTGCTGCTTTGTTGACGATCTCGGTCTCGCCTTCCCGGGTGCGATTGGCATTGATAACGACGAGAAAATCGCCGGGCTGGCGAAGATCGCTGAGGCGATTAAGTCCAAAGGATCTAAAGCGCTGCTGCAGATCTACCACGGCGGCCGCATGGTTGATCCGAAACTGATCGGTGGCCGCACCCCGGTGGGGCCAAGTGCCGTTGCCGCGCCACGTGACGGCGCCGCCACGCCGGTTGCCCTGACGGGGGAAGAAGTCGAAGGGATGATCGGTAAGTTCGGTGAAGCAGTACGCCGTGCGATTCAGGCGGGTTTCGATGGCGTTGAAATCCATGGGGCCAACACCTATTTGATTCAGCAGTTCTACTCTCCAAACTCTAACCAGCGTGACGACGAGTGGGGTGGCAGCCGCGATAACCGCGCGAAATTCCCGCTGGCCGTGCTCGACATCACCCATAAAATGGTGCGCCAGTACGCCGATGACGCCTTTATCATCGGCTATCGCTTCTCCCCTGAAGAGCTGGAAGAGCCGGGCATCCGCTTTGAAGACACCATGTACCTGCTGGAAAAGCTGGCCGCGCGCGGTGTGGATTATCTGCACTTCTCCGTTGGCGCAACCCTGCGTCCTTCTATTGTCGACACGCAGGATCCGACCCCGCTTATCGAAAAATACCGCGCAATGCGTTCTGACACGCTGGCGCAGGTGCCGGTCATGGGCGTCGGTGGCGTGGTCAATGCCGCGGATGCGAACGAGGCGCTGGAACATGGCTACGATCTTATCGCCGTAGGCCGCGCCACCATCGCCTATCCAGACTGGACAGACCGCATCGCGGCGGGAGAAACGCTGGAACTGTTTATGGACAGCACCCGACGCGAAGCGCTAAGCATCCCTGAGCCGCTGTGGCGTTTCTCGCTGGTGGAGGCGATGATCCGCGATATGAGCATGGGTGAATCGAAATTTAAACCGGGCATGTTTATTGAGAATGTTCGGGACGATAGCAATGAACTGGTGATTAACGTCAGCCTGGAGACCGACCGCATCGCCGACATTGAACTGGCTTCTGGCCCGACCCAGGACGTTGAGTTTGTCACCAGCTTCGAAGAGATCCGCACCCGTATTCTGGATGCAAACACCCCGCACGTGGATGCCATTACCGGTGCAACCAGCCAGAGTGAAGCGGTCAAAAAAGCGGTGTCTAAAGCCATGCTGAAATCCAGCAAAGCGCTGGCAGCCGAAGAGGGTGTCGACCCGAACGAGACCCGAAGCGTTGACGTTGTGGTGGTCGGTAGCGGTGGCGCGGGTCTGGCCGCAGCAATCCAGGCGCATGACGAAGGCGCAAGCGTGCTGATTGTCGAGAAAATGCCCTCCATCGGCGGTAACACCATTAAAGCGTCTGCGGGGATGAACGCCGCGGAAACACGCTTCCAGCGGGTGAAAGGAATTCAGGACAGCAAAGAGCTGTTCTATCAGGAAAGCCTGAAAGGCGGTAAAAACAAGAACAACCCGGAACTGTTGCGCCGCTTTGTGGAAAATGCCCCGCAGGCGATCGAGTGGCTGGCGACCCGCGGCATTATGCTCAACGACATCACCACCACCGGCGGGATGAGCATCGACCGTACTCACCGTCCAAAAGACGGTTCTGCGGTGGGCGGCTATCTGATTAGCGGCCTGGTGCGTAACGTCAACAAACGCAACATCGAGGTCATGCTCGATACGTCGGTCAGCGACATTCTCTTCGAGAACGGCGAAGTCACCGGCGTACGTCTGACCACGGAAGAAAACGAAACCCTTACCGTAGCAACCAAAAGCGTCATTGTGGCTACCGGTGGTTTCAGCGCCAATAGCCAGATGGTGGTGAAGTACCGTCCTGACCTGGAAGGTTTCGTGACCACCAACCACAAAGGGGCGACAGGGGGCGGTATCGCGCTGCTGGAGCGTATTGGCGCCGGTACGGTCGATATGGGGGAAATCCAGATCCACCCAACCGTTGAGCAGAAAACCTCGTACCTGATTTCCGAATCCATCCGCGGTGGCGGGGCGATTCTGGTGAACCAGCAGGGGAACCGTTTCTTCAACGAGATGGAAACCCGCGATAAAGTCTCTGCACAAATTATCGCCCTGCCGGAGAAATACGCTTACATCGTCTTTGATGAGCATGTCCGCGCCAAAAACAAAGCGGCAGATGAGTACATCGCCAAAGGGTTTGTCACCAGCGCCAGCTCACCTAAAGCGCTGGCTGAAGCCCTGGGTATGGATTACCACGCTTTCCTGGCGACCCTGGAGCGTTACAACGGCTTTGTTGAAAAACAGCACGATGACGATTTTGGCCGTACGACCGCGCTGCGTGCACCAATCAACGAAGGGCCATTCTATGCCATTCAGATTGCGCCGGGCGTGCACCACACCATGGGCGGTGTAACCATTAACACCGAAACCTGCGTACTGGACAGCAACCACAACGTACTGCCAGGGGCATTTGCGGCTGGTGAAGTGGTTGGTGGTATCCACGGTGGTAACCGCATCGGGGGTAACGCGGTGGCAGATATCATTATTTTTGGTACGCTTGCCGGACATCAGGCGGCGATGCGCGCGAAAAGGGCGTAAGTCAGCCATAAGGGTATGCCGGATACGCCCCGTGTATCCGGCATTTCAACCAGGGAGCTTGCACCATGTCTTCTGACCACCGCGTCTACAGTTACTCCGCCGTTCTGATGGGATCGCCCATTCTCCTGAAGCTTTTCTCTCATGATGAAGCCCTCGCTTCTCGCGTTTTTAGACTGATTAAACAGTATGAAGACCTGCTGACCGTCAACCGTGCCAGCTCGCAGGTGATGGATATCAACCATGCTGCCGGCCAGCATCCTGTCACCGTCAGTCGCCCGGTTTTTGAGCTTATCCGCTGTGCGAAAGCGGCAAGCCAGCTCAAGGAGAGCGCATTTAACCTGGCCATCGGCCCGCTGGTGAAACGCTGGAAAATCGGTTTTCGGGGAGATAGCGTTCCGCCTGCCGATGAAATCGCGTCGTTGCTCGCCATTACCCATCCTGAGGATGTGGTCCTTGATGAGGCCAGCAGCAGCGTGTTCCTGACCCGGGCGGGCATGGAGATTGATCTGGGGGCCATCGCCAAAGGCTATATCGCCGACAGAGTGCGCGATTACCTGCGTAAAGAGGGTGCTCAACTGGGGCTTATTAATCTTGGCGGTAATATCCAGACGCTGGGTTCACCGGAAGGGGGCTGGAGCGTGGGGCTCAAAAAACCGTTCGCCGGGGAGGCACTGATCGGTACGATGGCCGTAGAGAACATGTCGGTGGTGACATCGGGTACCTACGAACGCTTTTTTGAGCAGAACGGCAGGCGTTATCACCACATACTTGACCCGCGTACCGGCTATCCGCTGGATAACGAACTGGACAGCGTCACCATCATTTCGAAAAACTCCATTGACGGTGATATCTGGACCACGCTGATGTTCGGCATGGGCGTCAGTAAAGGCTGTTCAGCGCTGCGTGCACGACCCGACATTGAAGCAATCTTCGTGACCAAAACAAAAGAAGTGGTGCTCTCTTCAGCGCACCACTTCCGCTTTACCTTGCTGGATAACAGCTACCGCGTTACTGACAGTACTGCTTGAGCAGTGCCGTCTGCTCGGGCTGCAGGCGATAGCGATACACTGGCCGCCCGGTGGCACCGTAGTGAATGCTGGTGAACAGAATGTTAATTTGCGCCAGCCAGATCAGGTATTTCCGACAGGACACGCGTGAGATATTAACCGCGTTTGCCAGATCATCGGTGGAAAACTCCGTCTCCGGGTGCGCATCAATCCACTGACAAATCGTACGCAGCGTTTGCGGCGTTAACCCTTTCGGCAGTTTTTTACTGTCCGCCAGTTCCGGCGCACCGCCGTGGATCAATCTGTCGACGTCGGCCTGCTCATAGTACTGATGCGATCCCATCAGGCTGTGCTTTGCCTTCCAGCCGTTCAGCGCCTCTTCAAAACGCGGGAACTGGAACGGTTTAATCAGATAATCCACCACACCGTAATGGATGGAGGTCTGGATGGTGGCGGCATCGGCGGCGGAGGAGATCATAATGACATCAATCGGCCGGCCTGAGGCACGGATGACGGGAAGGAGATCCAGCCCGTTATCCTGCTGCATATAGACATCCAGCAGCACCAGATCGACAGGCTGGCTGGGGTCGTTAATGATGGCCCTGGCCTGGTTGAGCGTGGAGGCGACGCCGCAGCAGCTAAAGCCTTCAACACGGTTGACATACAGACGGTTGAGGTCGGCCACCATGGCGTCATCATCGACAATTAACACATTTATCACGCGATATTCCTCTCGCTATCCCAGGGGATGTGAACAAAAAATTGGGTAAATACACCAGGCTCAGACTCGACGGTAATGTCTCCGCCCAGGTTCTGGATCTGCTGACGAGCAAGGAACAGCCCAACGCCGCGATTTTCGCCTTTGGTTGAGAAGCCCTTTGTAAAAACAGCCTCGAGCTGAGCCGGATCAATACCGGGGCCATCGTCGCTGACTTCGCAACTGAGCCAGCCATTCTGATAATGTAGCAGCAGGCCAATTTCGCCTTCCTGCTGTCCTTCCATCGCGTCGAGCGCGTTTTCAATGAGGTTACCCAGCACGGTAATCAGCACCGCAACCTGCTCTTCGTTGGCGGTATCCGGTATCTGGCACTCATCGGCCAGCGTCAGGGCGATCCCTGCTTCCTTAGCCCGGTTGATTTTACCCAGCAGGAACCCGGCTATCACCGGAGATTTAACTTTGCTCTGAATGGTACCAATATCGGTCTGATAATTATGCGCCGTCTGGATGATGTACTCTTCAAGTTTGTCGTAGCGCTTCATATGCAGCAGACCGAGGATCACGTGCAGTTTGTTCATAAACTCGTGCGTATGGGAGCGCAGGGCATCGACATAATTGACCATGCCATCGATACGCTGCATCAGCTGGCTGATTTCCGTTTTATCGCGAAAAGTGGTGATGGCACCAATAACCCGCTCCTGGCTTTTAACAGGCACCATGTTGCACAGCAAGAGTCGCCCGTTGCAGCTGATCTCCTGATCCTTGCGCGCAATGCCGCTCTTCGAGACTTCCCGCAGGCTTGCCAGCAGGGGAGCACTGGCATTTTCGGTCTGTTTGCCGGAAGGCAGAAGCAATATTTCTCTGGCGGTGTGGTTAATCATCGTCACCCGACCCTGAATATCCACGGCCAGTACCCCTTCGCGAAGCGACTGCAGCATCGCCTGCCGCTGTTCGAACAGCGCCGAGATCTCATACGGCTCAAGGCCGAACAGGATACGTTTGAGCACGCGAACCAGGCCCCAGATGGCCAGCGAGCTCATCAATATACTGAATAATATGGTCCAGACGGCGTTAAGCCGCCCACGGGCAATCTGATCTTCCACTTTTTTAAGGGAGATACCGACCACCACCACGCCGATCTGCTCGTGCTGGCTATCAAAGACGGGAGTGAAGACGCGAAGCGCTTCCGCGAGGGCACCCCGGTTAACGGCGACATGCTCCTTTCCTTCCAGCGCGGGCGTCAGGTCATCGCCGATAAAGTGCAGACCTAGCAGGGCTTCGTTCGGGTGCGAGTAACGAATACCGCGCATGTCGGTGACCACGGTGAAGAGCAGGTCGTTGCGCCTGGTGACCGCCTGGGCGATAGGCTGAATAATATCCGCCTGGGGAGCCTGCATCAGACCGCGTTGGATTTCGGGACTGTCGGCCAGCGTTCGCGCGATCCCAAGGGCCGTATCCTTAACATCGTCGCGGGTGGCACGGGTGATTTGGACGGAATAGAGCGCAAATACCAACAGCAGCACAGAACCGATAATCGCGCACACCATTAACGTGACCAGGGTGTTCAGTTTCATGGGGCGCTTGCGCGTCAGGGGGAAGGGCTGCAAATCGCTCATCAAAACTCCGCGATGATTAAGAAAGGGGTAATTATCGCCGATGACGCGCGTTTCTTAAAGCCATGTAAAGGCATGGATTCGGTCCTCTTTTCGTGACCCTCCTCGCAGGTCACCTGTCTAAAACACTTTATAGTGTAGGGGTACTCATAATAAGGAGGTTGTTTATGAGCATTACGCTTACCGGTTCGGTCAAGGAAAGACGGCACGCCAGCACGATGAATATCGATAGATTGTCCACGCTGGACATGCTGAAAGTCATTCACCAGGATGATGCCCTCATCTCCGCTGCAATAACCCCATGTTTAACAACGATCGCCCGCGTGGTGGATAACGCCGCTGCGACCCTGAGTCACGGTGGTCGTCTGGTCATTGTTGGCGCCGGCCCGTCAGGCCGTGTCGCGCAGCAGGCAGCCGATGAGTATGCCCCGGGAAAAACGCCTGTGATCGCCATAACGGCGGGAGAGGAGGCGGGCAGCTACGAGCGCGGTGTCGCCGACCTGCAGGACATCAAATTTGGTGAACAGGATATGATGCTGGCGGTCACCGTCAGCGGCAAAACACCGTGGGTCTGGGGCGCGATGCGCCATGCGTGGTCGTTGGGTTCCCCGGTCGCGGCTATTACGGATGACGCGCAAAGTGAAGCCGCGCAGCTGGCGAGCATGGTGATTGCCCCGGAGCTTGGCGCGGACGCGATCGCGGGTTATATCAATACCAAAGCCGGGATCGCACAAAAAATGATCCTGACCATGATAACCACCGGCCTGGCGGTTCGAACCGGACGCGTGTTCAGCAACCTGCGCGTGGATCTGGACGCCAGCAACACCAAATGGTCTGAACGACAAATTGCCATCGTCATGGAAGCGGGGGGATGCACCCGGTCAGCGGCGAAAGCCGCGCTGGAGAGCTGCAACCATAACTGTAAAACAGCGGTGCTGATGGTGCTGACAGGGCTGGATGCCTGGAAGGCGCATGAACTGCTGGCGCAGAACAACGGCTTTATTCGTCTGGCACTGCAGGAAGCTCCGTAACATTTCTCTGTTGAATAAAAAAAGCCCGCGATGCGGGCTTTTATCATAGTGGGAAGTTAGAACTGGTACGTCATACCTACGCCAACGATGTCATCTGTAGAGATGCCGTTTGCTTCGTAGAAGCTTTCGTCGTTGTCCAGCATGTTGATTTTGTAATCAACATAGGTGGAGAAGTTTTTGTTAAAGCTGTAGGTCATACCGACGTCGATATAGTTAACCAGATCCATGTCGCCATGCTGGCCCTGTGGGTTACCCGCATTGCCAGGATAAGTCATGTCCTTGCCTTTGGAGTAAACCCATGCCAGGGACGGACGCAGGCCGAAGTCGAACTGGTATTGCGCCACGGCTTCAAAGTTCTGCGTCTCATCCGCAATCCCGGTATCGCCATATGGCGTCATATTACGGGTTTGCGCATACATCATCGCCAGATAAACGCTGTTGGCATCATATTTCGCGCCAACGGTCCACGCTTCCGCAGTCTTACCGCCGGCGAAACGTGCGCTGTCTTGTATACCCTTCGCTTCCTGCTCATTGGTACGGTCAGAAGAGGAGTAGGCCGCACCTAAGGTCAGGCCAGACAGATCGCCGGAGAAATCATAGCTAGTGGACATACCGAAGCCGTCACCGTTCTGGAAACGCACGTCGTTATGACCGTTCTTGGTCCCTTCCTGATCTTCTGTTGCGTCCTGACCTTCGTTTGCCCCCTGATACTGCAGCGCAAAGTTCAGACCCTCAACCAGGCCGAAGAAATCGGCATTACGGTAGGTCGCCACACCGTTTGCACGGCCGACCATGAAGTTGTCGGTCCAGGTATAAGAATCGCCCCCAAATACGGGCAGCATATCGGTCCAGGCTTCAACATCATACACGACGCCGTAATTACGACCGTAATCGAATGAACCGTATTCGCCATATTTCAGGCCAGCGTACGCCAGACGGTTAAATGAAGTATCACCGGCGTCTTCAGTATTATTGGCGTAGGTTTTATATTCCCACTGGCCATAACCAATAACATCGTTAGTGATTTGTGTTTCGCCTTTGAAACCAATTTGTACATAGGTTTCATCGCCATCATCCCCAGGGTGATCAGAGAAGGTATGACGCGCATCGATCTTACCGTACAGATCAACTTTATTGCCATTTTTGTTATACATTTCAGCTGCATGTGCTGCGCCAGCCATTAATAACGCGGGTACGAGAATTGCCAGAACTTTTCTTTTCATTATATATTCCCTTTAAAGATAATTAATATGAATATATGTAATCACTCTCTGTCATTACAGAATTGATACTATTCTACGCAATGTCATTTTGGTTCAAAAATAAATGTAATTAAAATCGTAGAAATATTGCAAAACATTTCTATCTGTCGCTTTATTTTTCTGGTGAATTAGAGTTTAGGATATATAGAAATAAATTATCATTAAGTATTTAGCGGCAGTATTATTTAATATCTCCAATTGATATTAAATATATTTCCTCGGGAATGCAGGGTACACGCGTCCCTGTCAGGACAAGCCGTGATAGCGGCGGGGAAAGTTGCTATTGTAGCCGTTTTAACAACAGGACGTGATGATGGAACTTACGCAGTGGCAGTCTCGCTTTGAGCGTTGGCTCGATGAAAACCACGCGACCCACGACGCCGCGCATGATATTTCGCACTTTCGTCGTGTCTGGATGACGGCGCAAACAATCATGGCGAACCAGGCGGTCGATTCACTGGTGGTACTGACCGCCTGTTATTTCCATGACATTGTCAGCCTGCCGAAAAACCATCCCCAACGCAGCCAGTCATCACGTCTGGCGGCCAGCAAGACGCTCGATATTCTGCGTCGCGATTTTCCGGATTTCTCCTCTGAACGCTATGCGGCCGTGGAGCATGCCATTGAAGCGCACAGTTTTAGCGCCGGTATTGTGCCGCACAGTCTTGAAGCCAAAATTGTTCAGGATGCTGACCGGCTGGAAGCGCTTGGTGCTATCGGTCTTGCGCGCGTCTTTGCGGTATCGGGGGCGCTGGGCGTGGCGCTCTTTAACGCAGAAGACCCGTTTGCCGACGCGCGCACCCTTAATGATCGCGCCTTTGCCCTCGACCATTTTCAGACCAAGCTGCTGCGCTTGCCTGATACAATGCACACAGACGTGGGGCGCGAACTTGCGCAACACAACGCCGATTTTCTCATCCAGTTTATGGCGAAATTAAGTGCCGAATTACAGGGCGACTGCCTGGGGCTGGATAGCCAGGTGTTGAGCCGCTTCCGTCGCAGTTTGAGCGAGTGAACTGTGGTAATCTGTTTCCAGTCTTTATTCTCCGGTTAAAAGAATGCAGGAAAATCGATCAGTGAGTGAGCCCGCGCCAGAGCAGGCTGAGAAATCAACGGCAACGGTGCAGGCTTTATTGCGCCAGCTGCTGGATATCTATGATGCTAAAACGCTGGCGAATCAGCTGGTGGCGCACGGTGAGAGCCACTGGAGCCCGGCAATCCTGAAGAGACTGCTGACCAGCGAGCGGGCAGGGCAGCGTCTGAGTGAGGGCGAGTTTCGTTACCTGCAAAACCTGCTTCCGCGTCCTTCAGCCGCGCACCCGAACTATGCCTTCCGTTTTATCGATCTGTTTGCCGGCATTGGCGGCATTCGACACGGGTTTGAGGCCATTGGCGGGCAGTGTGTGTTTACCAGCGAGTGGAACAAACATGCGGTCCGTACCTACAAAGCCAACTGGTACTGCGATCCCCATGAACACCGTTTCAACGCCGATATCCGTGATGTTACGCTGAGCCACAAAAGCGGCGTGAGTGATGAAGAGGCGGCTGAGCACATTCGCCAGTCAATTCCGGCCCATGATGTCCTGCTGGCGGGTTTCCCGTGCCAGCCTTTCTCGCTGGCCGGCGTGTCGAAAAAGAATGCCCTCGGACGCGCCCACGGTTTTGCCTGCGATACGCAAGGCACGCTGTTCTTTGATGTTGTCCGCATTATCGACGCCCGTCGTCCGGCGATTTTCGTGCTGGAGAACGTCAAAAATCTCAAGAGCCATGACGGCGGAAAGACCTTCCGCATTATCATGCAAACGCTCGATGAGCTGGGGTATGACGTAGCGGATGCTCAGCATATGGGCGCGGATGACCCGAAAATCATCGACGGTAAACATTTCCTGCCACAGCACCGCGAACGCATTGTGCTGGTTGGTTTTCGCCGCGACCTCAACCTGAAGGGGGATTTTACCCTGCGGGATATTCCCTCTTTATACCCTGCGCGTCGCCCAACCTGCTGGAACCTGTCGTCGACGCGAAATTTATCCTCACCCAGGTGCTGTGGAAATACCTCTACCGCTATGCGAAAAAACACCAGGCCAAAGGCAACGGTTTTGGCTTCGGGATGGTTAATCCGAACGATCCGCACTGTGTGACGCGCACGTTGTCCGCTCGCTACTATAAAGATGGCGCAGAGATCCTGATCGACCGGGGCTGGGATAAAGCGCTGGGGGAGAAAGATTTTGACGATCCCGATAACCAGCGTCACCGTCCGCGCCGCTTAACGCCACGTGAATGCGCTCGGCTGATGGGGTTTGAGACCCCGCAGGGTTATACCTTCCGCATTCCGGTGTCGGACACCCAGGCTTATCGGCAGTTTGGTAACTCGGTGGTCGTTCCCGCGTTTGCGGCGGTGGCAAAACTGCTGGCCTCCCGCATCAGACAGGCCGTGGCGTTACGTGAGAGTGAGGCCGTCAATGACGGATGTTCACAATAAGGCGACGCGCAGTAAAAACATGCGTGCCATCGGCACGCGTGATACCGCCATTGAAAAGCGGCTAGCCGGGCTGCTGACCGAGGCGGGGTTTGATTTCCGCGTGCAGGATGCCGCGCTTGCGGGCCGTCCGGATTTCGTTATCGATGCGTATCAATGCATCATCTTTACCCACGGCTGTTTCTGGCATCACCACGACTGCTACCTGTTTAAGGTTCCCGCGACGCGTACGGATTTCTGGCTGGAGAAGATTGGCAAGAACGTTGCGCGGGACAACCGTGACCTTAGCACGCTTCTCGCGCAGGGCTGGCGGGTGTTGATTGTCTGGGAGTGCGCGCTGCGCGGCAGATTAAGACGTACCGATGCCGACCTGACAGAACGGCTGGAAGAGTGGATCTGCGGCGGCGGGCAGGCCGCGCAGATCGACACCCAGGGTATTCACCCGCTTACGGTTTCTCCACCTCACACGGCGTAACAACCGGCTTCGCAGGAAGCAGATATTTCCCCAGCGTTACCAGCACAACGGCAAAGACAATCACGCCCAGCGCCAGCCATTCCACCGGAGACAACGTTTCGCCCGCAAAGCTGGTGCCCAGCAGTACGGCAACCACCGGGTTCACGTAAGCGTAGCTGGTCGCGATCGCCGGCGAGACATTGCGGATCAAGAACATATAGGCGTTAATGGCGATGACAGAGCCAAATAATGCCAGGTAACCCACGGCCAGGAAGCCCGAAAGGTCCGGCATGGCTGTCAGTTTTTCGCCCGTCAGCGTTGAGGCAATCAGCAGCACAATTCCCGCCGCGAGCATCTCAATCGCGCCCGCCATCATGCCAGTCGGTAGCTCAATTCGTGAACCGTATACCGACCCAAATGCCCAGCTCATCGAGCCGATCAGGATAATCACTGCGCCCCACGGATTTCCGCTCAGGTTACCGCCGCTGTTGAGCAGGATGATCCCGGCAAGCCCGATCCCAATCCCTACCCATTCGAGCTTGCGGGTGCGGATGCCGAAAAGACGGCTAAAGCACAGGGTAAACAGCGGGACGGTCGCGACCACGACGGCGGCGATTCCGGACGGCACGTTCTGGTGCTCGGCGACCGTCACAAACCCATTCCCTATGGCCAGCAGCAGCAGGCCAATCAGAGCGGCATTGAGCATCGGGCGAAGCGGAGGCAGCTTATGGCCCCGTAACAGCAGGAAGGCCATCAGTAACACGCCCGCCGAGAGAAAGCGTACGCCCGCCATCATGAGCGGCGGCCAGCTCTCCACGCCGATACGAATGACAAAGTAGGTGGAACCCCAGATGATATACAGCGAAAAAAGTGCCCCAATGAGCGGTAGCAGTTGCCGGAAACGCATAATCCCTCGCGACAAAATGAAAAGGTCGCTGACAGTAAACGCCAAAACTATCGGCCTGGCGAGCGCTTTAATTGTGTAGTTGATGTGAATTTTTTGTTGACGCGAGGTGCCTGTTTCCGGGTTAACACTTTTGCTCCATACTATTCACTTAATTACCAAAAAAAGAAGGAATGAGATTTTGGCAGGAAGTAGCTTATTAACATTACTGGATGATATTGCCACCTTACTGGATGACATTTCGGTGATGGGAAAACTGGCGGCGAAGAAAACCGCCGGGGTTCTGGGAGACGATTTATCGCTCAACGCCCAGCAGGTGAGCGGCGTTCGGGCCAACCGTGAATTACCGGTGGTATGGGGCGTAGCGAAAGGCTCATTCCTGAATAAGGTGATCCTGGTGCCGCTTGCGCTGCTGATCAGCGCGTTTATCCCATGGGCGATCACGCCGCTGCTGATGATTGGCGGCGCATTTTTATGCTTCGAAGGCGCTGAGAAGATCCTGCACTCGTTCGCCGCACGTAAGAACCGCGACACGCCGGAAATGCGCCAGCAGCGTCTTGAGGCGCTGGCCGCGCAGGATCCTAAAACCTTCGAGCGTGATAAGGTGAAAGGTGCCATTCGTACCGACTTTATTCTGTCGGCGGAGATCGTGGCCATTACGTTAGGTATTGTCTCTGAAGCACCGCTTCTGAACCAGGTCCTGATCCTCTCCGGGATCGCCATTCTGGTCACGGTGGGGGTGTACGGGCTGGTGGGGCTTATCGTTAAGCTGGATGATATCGGCTACTGGCTGGAAGAAAAATCGAGCGCTATCGCCAAAGGTATCGGTAAAAGCCTGCTGGTGACCGCGCCCTGGCTGATGAAGAGCCTGTCAGTGGTTGGCACGCTGGCGATGTTCCTTGTCGGAGGCGGTATTGTGGTTCACGGTATCGCGCCGCTGCACCATGCTATTGAACATTTCGCCTCGGCGCAGGTCAGCATAGTGGCGGCAATTCTGCCCACGCTGCTTAATCTTGTGCTGGGCTTTATCATTGGCATTATCGTGGTTGGGGCCGTAAAACTGGTCGAAAAAATCCGCGGAACGTCGCACTAATTGTTACCTGTTGCGGGGTGCAAAAAGATCATTCCTCGTCTAAATTGAAAACGTTTCACCCTGATACAGGAGGCAGGTATGGTCTTTTTGGTCAGTGATGAAGTTAAGCCTAAGAAGGGCGGCCCACGTATGATTGTCACCGGGTATTCCAGCGGTATGGTGGAATGCCGGTGGCACGACGGTTATAGCATCAAGCGGGAAGCGTTCCGTGAAGATGAGCTTCAGCCGGGAGACGGGCAGCGCAAGCGAGACAAGGCTTAATGACATAACGCCCGGCTTTGCCGGGCGTTTTTACCTTCCGTATCCGGCGTCGGGCAGTAATCAGGGAGTGTGTGTGCAGCGCGAGACCTTTGTTGTAAGACGATCTTTTCTGCAATGGCTGCATATGCGTAGCAATCCGGGGGTGATTGTTAATCTCTGTTTTCTCATCGTACTGATATTTTCCACGCTCCTGACCTGGCGAGAGGTGGTGGTACTGGAAGATGCGTATATCTCCAGCCAGCGTAATCATCTGGAAACGGTAGCCACTTCGCTGGACCGGCAGTTACAGTACAGCGTGGATAAAATGCTGTTTTTCCGCAAAAGCATGCGTGATGCCATCCAGACGCCGCTGGCCTTTGATGTCCTGTATGAAGCGATTTCACGCTTTAACGCCTTTCGCACGCGCCCCAGCTGGCAGCTCGCCGTTGATAAAAAACGCACTCTCCCCATTAACGGCGTGTCGGATGCGTTCGTCGAAAAAACCACGCTGTTGAATCGTGACCCTGAGCGTATCAGCAATGAAATTTCTGCCGCCCTCGAAGTGGGGTATTTACTCCGACTGGCGTCCTCGGTGGGGCAAAGTGAAGAGCGGGTTATCTATGCGTCACGCGCCGGGTTTTACCTCGCGACGGACACGCCTGAACAGACGAGTGATATTAGCCAGCGCTATTACTATCTGGTTACCCAGCCGTGGTTTACCCAGCAGTCTGAACGTAACAATCGCGCTCGCGCGGTGCGCTGGTTTATCTCCAGCCCGTCACCCTGGACCAGTGGTGAACGGATGATCACGGCCAGCGTGCCGATCTATTTTGACCATTACTGGTATGGCGTTGTGGCGATGGATTTCTCATTGAAGACCATGAAACATCTGCTGGAAGAGGCAACGCAAGAGCGTACAGAGGGGGAATATCAGCTGTACGACACCCGGCTGAATATGATTGCCACGTCAGAAGAGGCCGGGAGCCTGGTGAACCGGTTTGACGAACGCGAAACGGCGCAGATAGCACACGCAATCGAGAACGATACCGGCGGGGGGATCCGCCTCGGAAGCCGCTTTATCAGCTGGGAGCGGCTCGATCACTTCGATGGTGTGATTTTACGCGTTCATACCCTGCATGAAGGCGTGAAGGGGGACTTCGGCAGTATCAGTATCGTGCTGGCGCTGCTCTGGGCACTCTTCACCGCCATGCTTCTTATCTCGTGGCTGGTTATCCGTCGGATGGTCAGCAATATGTACACGCTTCAGCACTCTTTGCAGTGGCAGGCCTGGCACGATCCGCTCACCCGCCTGAATAACCGTGGTGCCCTGTTTGAGCGTGCCAAAATGCTGTCGGAAAAATGTCGGCAGCAGTCGCTGCCGTTCTCTGTGATTCAAATCGATCTCGACCATTTTAAAAGCATTAACGATCGCTTTGGCCATCAGGCCGGGGACAAAGTGCTTTCCCATGCCGCGGGCCTGATTGGCAGCGCACTGCGCAAGAATGATGTTGCCGGACGCGTGGGTGGGGAAGAGTTCTGCGTGGTACTGCCCGGTAGCGGGCTTGAAGAGGCGAGGGGGATTGCGGAACGCATTCGCTCACGCATCAACAGTAAAGAGATCCTGGTGAAAAAGAGTACCACCGTGCGTATCAGTGCCTCACTGGGGGTAAGTAGCGCCCAGGAAAAGGACAATTACGATTTCGAACAGCTGCAGTCAGTGGCGGATGCCCGGTTGTATCAGGCCAAGCAGTGCGGGCGCAACCGGGTGTTCTGGCACGATCAGGATAAGAAGTGATCCAGCCCCTCCTGCCAGCCCGCGGGTCCGGGCTGTTGCGTGTGGTACACCCGGGCGGGGTTATCGTCACGTAACGTGATGCCCTGCCGGTTAATACCCTTGATCACCACGGCGTAGTCCACGCTGTCCAGCAGCGGGGCATCATTTGGACCATCGCCAAGCCCCAGAGTGACCGGCACAATGCCTTCCCGCGCACGGTACTGCTCAATCAGCCAGTCAACCGCAACGTCTTTACCGCAGCGAGCATCCAGAACATGCCAGAAGCGGGCTCCCTGCAGGCATTTCAGGCCGCACTGCGCCAGCGCCTCGTCAAATTGCGCCATTTTTTCATCGCTGTCGCGCCAGATGAGCGTGACGGAGGCTTCGTGTCGGCGCGCGAGGGTCGAACGATAGCGCGTCAGCCCCGTCCACTCGCTGATAACCCGTTCGTCGACGTCATCAAAGGTGGTGAATTTAAAGCCCCGCTGCTGGCGAATCTGGTCGATCAGCGGGCGAATGTCACGGTGCGTCATCCCCCTGATGTGGCGTTGACCTGTCTCCCAGCGCACGTCGGGCTGAATTACCGCGCCATTCTCAGCTATGAAGGGTAACCCCTCCAGACCCAGATCCTGCTGGATATCCAGCATTTCTGCCGCGGTCTTGCTGCTGCAGAGAATAACCGGCACCTGATTATCCTGGAGGGTGTCCAGCCAGGGCATGGCCGGTTGCCACTCGTACGTATGAATATCGAGCAACGAGCCGTCGAGATCGGAAAAGATCAGCAGGCTATCCTGCAGTGAAGGCATAACGACTCCTGATAACTGACAAACTGCCACCTAAGAATATTCCTAAAAAAATTCCTAACGCTTAAGTGAGGCAAAAGGGTATCTCTCCTGCCAAACCCGCATGCGGCGTATGTTGTCCCTCATAACTAAATTTATTATGTACCAAATATTATATTCGCCATGAGAATATATGCTTGTCATACAAAATGGTTGAGGATAGTGTTTTGTGTACATCAGATTTCCTGGTGTAACGAATTTTCAAGTGCTTCTTGCATAAGCAAGTTTTGATCCCGGCCATCCCCATGACCGGGATTTTTTTCGTCCTAACGATTTGCTTCAGACACGCTAAAATCGTGTATATCAAGCTCGAAGGCCTCCGCCAGTTCACGGTAGGTGTGATAATCCCTTCCGTTCACAATGACCCTGTCTGAATTGTCGTCCGAACGACGGACTTCTGACTCACTGATCTCATTGATGGCGGCCAGCAGGGCATCGACATCCACCTCAACCTCGCGTTTGATGGTGTCGCTGTACTCTTTGTCGGTCTTCATTACGGGGTACCTCATTTTACCGTCTCCAACCGTAAGTATAGACTGCGCACAAAAACGCCATTCACACCGGGCAGCGATGCCAGTTAAGGCGTTTTGTTCTACACTGGCTCAAAACCAGAGGAGGAACGTATGAAGGTCAACGATCGGGTAACCGTTAAAACGGACGGTGGGCCGCGCCGCCCGGGTGTGGTCCTGGCAATTGAAGAGTTTAGTGAAGGCACGATGTACCTGGTATCACTTGAAGACTACCCGCTCGGCATCTGGTTTTTTAACGAACTGGGACACCCGGATGGCATCTTTGTAGAGAAAGCGCAATAGCATGGCGTCGGGTGGCGACTGGCGCGCCCGACACTGTCCACAGAAGCAAAAATCTCTGGCCAGGCCAGAGATCAAAGGTAGGGTGCAAAGGGTTTTTTTGGTGACTAACGCATGTTGACGAAAATCCCGTTCGTCACATTATCGGTGAGGCGTACCACGTGATAGATCACTTGCTTATTATGCGTTTTAATTTTCCTTTTAATATTTCCTTTATGTGACGAAACGGTTTTGGCTTTAATATTCATCTGGTCTGAGATCTGAATAGTCCCTTGCCCTGCCATCCACATTCGCAGCATGCTTGATTCAGTCCTGCTTAATGATAGGGTGGGTAAGTTAACCGCTCCTACATTTTTAACTTCTTTATTCAAATAATCACCCAGAATGTCATCCAGCGACTCTGGTTTAATCGATTTAGAACTGATCAATAAATTTTTACGAACCAACAAATACTCATCGAAATGGATATTCGCGATCGCCATAAAAACAATAAACAGGGTTTTTGGATGCTGATTAATGATTTGCTTAATGTGCTGACTGTTGGCTGGATCGTGAATGAAACAGTCCTCATTAATAAACACCACGCCTGGTTTAAGTTCGTCACAAGCGGCTGCGAGTTCGTCAACGGTGTGTGCATCGTTGATGTCTCTCTTTCTTACCCCTCTGCTTGCCAGGTACCCGGTTAACCCTAGCCGGGTGTAGCTGCATAAATCCATAATGATCGTTGACATGGCATACCCTCACTCAATGCGTAACGATAATTCACCATCTGCCTGAGAGCTCATAACAGCCATACGGGATGGAAAAAATTAATAAACCTGTGAGCATGACAAAGACTTTCAGGCGGACTCACTATCCCGTAAAGTTACGTATAATTTGCCAGGAATCTTCTTAAAGTAAAGTAAATATTAAGTATTGTGAGGTGGTTAGAAACAATTAAACCGCGTCAGATATATCCTGGAAGATGTTTTTCACGTTTTATTTTAGGAATATCCTCAGAAAGACAATATCAACTGTGAGGGCTATTATTTACGCGGTAGCTCACTGACAATATCTGCTAACAGATTGAATATCTCGCCGAATAAGTGCTCACAGAAGGGGGCGATAAGGGGCATCAGTAATGACATTAATAAAATACCGACCGTCAGTGTCAGCGGAAAACCAATGACGAACACTGAGAGCTGCGGTGCCATTCGGTTGAGTAAGCCTAAGGCGAGGTTCACGGTCAGCAGCAGGGTGATGATCGGCAGCGCCAGCATCAGGCCGTTCAGGAAAACAAGCCCGGCCGCACGCGTAAGCGCCAGAAACGCGTTGCTGTTCACCGGGTTTTCCCCAATCGGCAGCGTATGGAAAGTATCCACCAGCATGGAGATGAGCCACAGATGGCCGTTGAACGACAGGAACAGCAGCATGGCGAGCAGATCGATAATGCGCGCCAGAACCGGCATGTTGAGGTGGCTACCGGGATCCACAAACGTGGCGAATGATAAACCCATTTGCAGGCCAATCAGTTCGCCGGCGGTCCGCACGGCCGCGAAGGCAAGCTGCATGGTAAAGCCTACGGCCACGCCAATCATCACCTGTTGCAGTGCAACCCACACCGCTTTCGCCGAGAAGATCGGAATATCCACGGGTGGGAGAGAAGGGGCGACGATAATGGTGATGATGATGCCCAGCCCCACTTTGACGCGCTTGGGTATCGTTTTCTCACTGAGAATGGGGGCCGTTGTAATCAGCGCCAGGATACGCAGCATCGGCCAGAAATAGACGCCAAGCCATTGAACCCACTGGTCACTGGTGAAGTGCAGCATCGTCGGGTCAGCCGATGATGTACGGCAGATTGGTAAACAGGTTGCGCATATAGTCCAGCAACAGGTTCAGCATCCACGGCCCGGCAACGATAATCGCCACGAACACGGCGATGATTTTTGGGATAAATGACAGCGTCATTTCGTTAATCTGCGTGGCGGCCTGCAGGATACTGATAATCAGACCGGTCACCAGCGCGACAAGCAGTAACGGCGCGGCAACGGCTATCGCGATTTTCATCGCTTCCGTGCCCATCATCATGACCGATTCTGGCGTCATTACGGCTCCTTAACTGTAGAAACTCTGCGCCAGCGAACTGACCAGCAGTTGCCAGCCATCGACCAGTACAAAGAGCATGATCTTAAAGGGCAGGGCAATGGTGGCCGGGGGCACCATCATCATCCCGAGCGCCATCAGAACGCTGGCGATCACCAGATCGATAATCAGGAACGGAATAAAGATGGTAAAGCCAATCTGAAAGGCCGTTTTCAGCTCACTGGTGACATACGCAGGCAGCAGAATACGCATCGGAACGGCTTCCGGTCCCTGAAGCTCGCCGGTATTGGACAGGCGGGCGAAGAGTGCCAGGTCCGCTTCCCGGGTCTGGCGGAGCATGAACTCCCGCAGCGGCTGAGCCCCTTTATCGAGCGCCTCCTGCATGGAGATTTTATCTTCGCTAAACGGCTGGTATGCGTCGGTATAAATCTTGTCGATAACCGGCGACATAATGAAAAAGGTTAAAAACAGCGCCAGACCCAGCAGTACCTGGTTAGGCGGCGCGGACGGGGTGCCCAGCGCATTGCGCAGCAGACCAAAGACGATGATGATTCGGGTGAAGCTGGTCATCATCAGCAGGATCGCCGGAATAAACGTCAGCGAGGTGATGAAAACCAGCGTCTGCACCGGCAGCGACCAGCTTTGCCCGCCGCCTGCAAGAGGGGTTGAGACCAGACCGGGCAGTTGCGCGTAAACCGCAGGGGCAAACAGGCCGACGCCCGCAAGCGTAAGGGATAACAAACGGCGCATCAGGATCTCCCGGAACGCTTAAGCAAACTCTTCATGACGGACTGGAAATCCGCAGGGACTTCTGCGCGCTCGTCACCCGTTGCCGGGGCTGGCGGCAGTTTATGCAAGACGTTGATGCTGGAGGCAGTCACGCCCAGCACCAGCCGTGCATCTTCCACATCGACAACGACCACGCGCTCGCGTGGCCCCAGTGTCGTGCTGGCGCTGACCTTCAGACCGCGGGTGCCGGCGGTTTTACCCGCCAGGCCGAAGCGCTTCGCCAGCCATGCGACGATAAGAATAAAGGCAATAATACCGAGCAACGCGCCACTCACCTGGAGCAGCGGAGAGCCGGGAACGGCAGAGGGCTGTGATATTGTTGCCTGGGTTTTCATGCTTAACGGCTCAGACGACGCATACGTTCAGATGGCGTAATAATGTCGGTGATGCGCACGCCGTACTTATCGGCAACCACCACGACTTCACCCTGGGCAATGAGATAACCGTTGATCAGAATATCCAGCGGTTCGCCGGCGAGACCGTCAAGGGCCACCACGGAACCCTGCGTCAGACGCAGCAGCTCTTTAATGGTCATGCGGGTACGGCCCAGTTCCACGGTCAGCTTAACCGGGATATCCATAATCAGATCAATATCCTGCAGCGTACCGCTGACATCGCCGCCGCCGAGCTGCTGGAACACAGCATCCGCTGCACTTTTGGCCGGAGTCGTTTTTTGCTCGTTTAACGCGTCAGCCCACAGATCGTCCAGTGCTCCGCTGTTTTCATCGGACGGATTGTTCATGTCACTCATTTGGGCTGTTCCTCATTCAGCGAATTCAATATCGGGTTGATCAAGTGCTCAACGCGTAACGCATACTGACCGTTAATTGTGCCGTACTGACTTGTCAGCACGGGGACACCATCCACATGGGCAATAATGCGGTCGGGTTTTTCTATCGGCAAAACATCGCCGGGTTGTAATTTCAGGATCTGGGATAAGCGCAGCGGGATATCCGCGAAGCTCGCCACCAGCTCAAGCTGAGAATGCTGAACCTGGCGCACCAGGTTTTCACGCCAGTTCTGATCTTCGTTGCGTGAGTTCTCCAGCGGCGGGTTGACCAGCAGTTCACGCAGCGGTTCGATCATGCTGAACGGCAGGCAGATATTGAACTCACCGGTCAGGTTACCGATCTCCACATGGAACGGGGTATTCACGACGATATCGTTCGGGGAGGTGGTGATATTGGTAAATTTCACCTGCATCTCAGAACGTACGTACTCCACTTCCAGCGGGTTAATCGCTTTCCACGCGTCGCTGTAAGATTCCAGCGCCAGCTTCAGCATGCGGTTGATGACGCGCTGCTCGGTGTGGGTAAATTCACGCCCTTCCACTTTGGTTGGGAAACGCCCGTCGCCACCAAACAGGTTATCCACCGCAATGAACACCAGGCTTGGCGAAAACACCACCAGACCTGTGCCGCGCAGCGGTTTCAGGTGGATCAGGTTAAGGTTCGTTGGCACCGGCAGGTTGCGGGCAAACTCATGATACGGCTGGATGCGGATCGCACCGACCGTGATATCCGGGCTACGACGCAGCAGGTTAAACAGCCCCATACGGAACTGACGTGCAAAACGTTCGTTAATGATCTCCAGCGCCTGTAGACGTTCACGTACTACGCGGCGCTGGGTATTGGGATCATAAGGACGAATATCGCTATCGCCGCCAATACCCGGTTGCGGATCATCGTTCTTATCGCTGTCGCCGTTAAGAAGCGCGTCGATTTCTGCCTGAGAAAGAATACTGTCGCCCATGTCGTTACCGCAGTATGAAGGCTGTATACAGAACGTCAGTGACTTCCTGCTTGGGTTGACCGTTTACCAGCGGGGTCGCCAGCGTCTGTTTAATGGCGTCGACCAGCTTTTGCTTACCGTCATCGGTAGCAAGCGTTGAGGCGTCCTGACGAGAGAACAGCAGCAGCAGACGGCTACGCACTTCAGGAAGATAATCATTCAGGCGCGCACGCGTGGCTTCATCTTTCAGGCGTAACGTAATACCCACATACAGCACACGATCCGCATCACCCAGATTCACGGTGAAGGTATCCAGTGGGAAGAATACCGGTGCCGGCGGAGGAGGCGGTTCGGCTTTGGCCGCAGCGGTAGAAGGTTCCTGCTGCATACGCCAGTAACTATAGCCCGCGGTAGCGCAGGCGGCGAGCGTGATTAACACCAGCAGCGGGATCCAGATGGAACGCTTGCTTTTTTTGGTGATCGCGGAGTCAGTCATCTGATACGAGCTTCCTGTTTCGGTACAGCTTAATAAGGTGATTATCCCGTGTCCTGCTGTCGTCAAAGCGTGGAAAAGACGGGGATAATCACGCTACCTCTGGCGTTTAGGCAAAGATGTCTACGGCACTGTTGCCACGCGCCGCGGATTGCAGGGCGGCAGGGGCAGGCAGTAACTCATCGCTCTCCTCATTAAAACCGCCGGTATTACCGGAACGTGAAGCCTGTTGCTGCTGTTGAGAGGAGGACTGCTGCTGTCCGGCAAAGCTCTCGCTGCTGACACTGCTTTGCGCGAGCTGAATGCCACTCTCAGCAAGCGACGTGCGCAGGACCGGCAGTGCAGCTTCCAGGGCAGCACGCACGTGGCTGTGCGCCGACACCATTTGCAGCTGTGCCTGGTTATCATCCAGTTTCAGGGTAATCTGGACCTGGCCCAGATCTTCCGGGTGCAGACGCAACTCTGCGGTCTGCTGGCCCTGTTTCGTGAACAACGTAATGTGCTGACTCAGGGATTGCTGCCACTCCTGGGTTCCCAGCGGCTGGCTCAATACCGGTGCCGTGGCAACGGTTGCGGCAGCGTGGCTTGTGACGTTGCTGGAAATGACGGGCGCAAGCGTTGCGGTCGGGGCTGTTGAAGAGGATGAACTGGCGAGATCCTGCTTCTCAGCGGCGGCGGCCACGATCGGGGTCGCCGGTGCGTTGACCGGTTGAGACGGATCGGCGTTTTGCGCCTGCGCCTGATAAGTCGACGCTTGTTGCACTTTTTCATGGCCCGACAGCAGGGTGCTCATGGACTGTTGACCTACACCATTTTGCGAAAGCGCGGCAGCGTTCAGCGTTGATTTCGCCGTCACGCCATTGCCTGTCGCGCCAGAGGCCACCGGCGTTGCCGCCTGCTGGTGGGGCAGCATCGCCATCAGCGCGCTCAACCCTGCCAGCTCTTCTTCGCTCAGCTCGCTTTTGCTGTCATCCTGCGTTTTCACCGCGCTCAGGGTCTTCAGGGCATCACCTTTTGAAACCGGCACCAGCCCGGAAACGAGGGTTTCCAGCGGGGTGGCTGCTGTCGGTTCATCGCCTGTCAGGGCTGGCTGACGCGAGAGCAGGTTGGCTATTTTGTCCTGCAGGGTGTTCTCTCCCCCGGCTTCCTGAGCAACTTTTGACAGCTTACTGCCGGCTGCTTTCAGGTCAGCCAGCGTCAGCGGCGCATCGTTGCCCTGGCCTGTTGCGTCCGTCAGGGCGCCTGCCAGCAGAGAAAGAAAGTCTTGTGCACCGTCGGTGCCTTTCCCTGTTTGCATGCCGCCCGACAGGTCGCTGTCGGTCATCAGCAGTTGTTGCAATGTGATCATTCCGGTTTCCTCATTGATGCGCGCTGGGCAAACTCATCCATTTTCTTCTGATCCAGACGGTTTTCCGCCAGGGTCGTTGCCGCGATCTGTCGGTCCTGTAAGGTCTGCCAGGCCTGCAGTCGCTGCTTTTTCTCGCGCCAGAAATTTAGCGCGGTGTCGACTTTCTGGGTCCACTGGTTAAGCTGCTGGCGATGCTGTTCAATCGCCTTTTCCAGTGTCTGAATAAACTGCTGATAGTTAATCCAGCGCTGGCTTCCAATGCCCTGTGTCATATCGGTATTGAGGTTGGTGCGATATTCATGCTGATAGTCGATTAACATCTTCAACTGCTCTTCAGCCTGCTGGCACCCGCGTCGCATTGCGCCGAGCTGCAATGCGGCATCATCAACTTCTTTCTCAGCCAGATCTTTCAGCGTTGATAACGCGCTGTTTTGCGCCATGACCTTCGCCCTCCACCTGTGTTACACCTGCGGGAAAATCAGCTCCAGTGCCTGGAGTGAGTCTTCCCAGTCGGCGCGTTCAAAAATACCTTGTTGCAGAAACGCCTCCAGCTGCGGCCACAGGCTAATCGCTTTGTCGAGCATCGGGTCGCTGCCTTTGGCATACGCCCCCACGCTCACCAGATCGCGGTTGCGCTGGAAGCTGGAGAGGAGTTGTTTGAAGTTACGCACGCGGGCGTAGTGCTTCTCTGTAATCAATGCCGTCATTGCACGGCTGATTGATGCTTCGATATCAATTGCCGGGTAGTGACCGGCTTCGGCCAGACGGCGCGATAACACAATATGACCGTCGAGGATCGCTCGCGCGGAGTCGGCAATAGGGTCCTGCTGGTCATCGCCTTCGGTCAGAACCGTATAAAAAGCGGTGATTGAGCCGCCGCCGCTGATGCCGTTTCCTGCACGTTCGACCAGCGCCGGGAGCTTGGCAAAGACCGAAGGCGGATAACCTTTGGTCGCCGGAGGTTCTCCGATGGCGAGAGCGATTTCACGCTGCGCCATCGCATAGCGGGTCAGGGAGTCCATAATCAGCAGCACGTGCTGGCCGCGGTCACGGAAATCTTCCGCGATACGGGTGGCATACGCAGCACCCTGCATACGCAGTAACGGTGAGACATCCGCCGGTGCGGCGATGACCACCGAGCGGGCACGGCCTTCTGCACCGAGAATGTTTTCAATAAAGTCTTTTACTTCGCGACCACGTTCACCGATCAGACCCACGACGATGACATCGGCCTGGGTGTAGCGTGCCATCATGCCAAGCAGGACGGATTTGCCCACCCCTGAGCCGGCAAACAGGCCCATACGCTGCCCGCGGCCTACGGTCAGCAGGGCGTTAATCGGGCGCACGCCGGTGTCGAGGACATGTTCGATGGCGGTACGCTGAAGGGGGTTAAACGGCTGGGTGATCAGCGCGCCGGTTTCGGTGGTGTCCGGCGAGGGCAGACCGTCCAGCGGTTTACCGCTTCCGTCCAGTACGCGGCCAAGCAGGGCAGGGCCAAGCGGGAGCTGTTTCCCGCTTTGCAGTCCATCGCCGCTGATGTTTTTCGCATACACGCGCGCCCCGGGCAGGATGCCTTCAACTTCTTCAAGGGGCATCAGGAACAGGCGCTGGCCATTAAAGCCGACGACTTCGCTCTCAACTTCACGCGTCTCTAGTCCATCCTGACGCTCAATCACGCAGGTGGCTCCCAGCGGAAGCTGCAGGCCAGTGGCTTCCAGCACCAGGCCGGTGGCACGCGTGAGTCGTCCGTAACGGCGAACGGACGGCAGCTGCGTCATCTTCGCTTCAAAATTATCGAGCGTGTTGAGCCAGCGGGTGAGGCGTGCAGTCATCAGACGACTCCCGGTGCTGCCAGGCGGCACAGTTCCTGCCAGCGGGTCGCAACGCTGGCATCCAGGTCGCCTTCATCGGCAGAGACCTTGCAGCCTCCGTGATGCAGCGACGGGTCGCCGCGCAGACGCCAGCCGTGCAGGCTCAGCGTCGCGCCCAGACTCTCTTCCACGCGCTGGAGGTCGTCCGGATGCACGCGCAGCTGCGGTTTCCCACTGAACAGCGGCTCCTGCTGAAGCAGGCCCTGAATTTGTTTAATCAGCGCGGTGTTGTCCACCGCCGGCGCGTGGCCGATCACCTGACGGGCGGCTTCCAGCGCCATCTGCATCAGCCTTGAGGCAATGACGCTGTCCAGCGCATCCAGCGTGTGCTGAAACTCGCTGACCAGCTGCTGCATACGGGCGTGAAGTGGAGCCTGTTGCTGGCGCGCCTGTTCAATGCCGTGTTCTAACCCTTTGGCCAGACCTTCCTGATACCCCTGATCGTGGCCTTTCTGGCGTCCTTCGTTCAGGCCAGCCGTGTAGCCCTGCTCATGGGCCTGCATCTGCAGCTGGGCCAGCATCTGCGCGCGCTGCTCTTCTTCGCTCAGCTCAGGCTGCTCGACATCCGGGTCGCCCTCTTCGGGCGACAGCACGGCGGGTGTGAACTCTGACAGGGGAGGCGCCAGATCGTCGGGCGTCCAGCGCTTCCACGGCAGTTCATTAGACATAGGTGTCGTCTCCGCTGCCAATCACCATCTCGCCGGTTTCCGCCAGACGACGAACGATAAGCAGGATGGCTTTCTGTTCGTTTTCCACCTGAGACAGACGGACCGGGCCACGGTTGGCAAGGTCGTCGCGCAGGATATCTGCCGCACGCTGAGACATGTTGCGCAGGAACTTCTCGCGCAGCGGCTGCTCGGCACCTTTGAGGGCGATAAGCAGCGACTCGGAGTCCACTTCCTGGAGGAGGCGCTGGATGCTGCGATCGTCCACTTCGACCAGGTTTTCGAACAGGAACATCTCGTCGATAATTTTCTGTGCCAGCTCGCCGTCGAATTCGCGAACGGCGGTAATGACCGCTTCTTCCTGCTGCGTTTTCATCAGGTTGATGATCTCTGCCGCCGTTCTCACGCCGCCCATTTTGCTGCGCTTGAGGTTCTGGCCATCGAGCAGGTTGTTCAGCACTTCGGTCAGCTCCGCCAGCGCGGCTGGCTGGACACCACCGAAGGTCGCGATACGCAGCATCACATCGTGACGCAGGCGCTCTTCGAACAACGCCAGAATATCGGCCGCCTGGCCACGTTTCAGGTGGACAAGAATGGTGGCGATAATCTGCGGGTGCTCGTCGCGGATAAGGTCGGCGGCACTCTGCGGTTCCATAAAGTTGAGCGTCTCGATACCGCTGGCGGTATCGCGCGTTTCCAGAATGTCTTCCAGCAGGCTGGCAGCACGCTCTTCGCCCAGCGCCTTGACCAGCACGGAGCGCAGATAGTCGTTGGCGTTGACGTTGAGCGCGGCAAACTGTTCGGCTTCCTGCTCAAATTCAGACAGCACTTCCGTCAGCTGTTTGTTAGAGATCTGGCGTACGTTTGCCATTGCCGCACTGAGAATCTGTACTTCGCGCTGCGAGAGGTGTTTGAACACCTCGGCCGCACGGTCTTCGCCAATGGTCATCAGCAGGATGACGCTTTTATCGGTGCCTGAAAGCGTGTTACTCATGTTCGTTACCCATCCACTGGCGGATGACCAGCGCCACGACGCGCGGATCGTTATCTGACATTTCGCGAATGCGCTGGCTCATGACCTCGGCGCCCATACGCTGGTTAGCACGGCGTTGCTGCATCTGTTCGTCTTTGCTGAGGCGAACTTCAACCGCATCTTCCACTTCCTGACGGGTACTGACCTGTTCGCGCGCCGCTTTTTCAGCTTCAGCACGACGCTGGAGCTGAGGACGAATACCCTTACGCCACAGCAGCCACGCGACGATCAGAACCAGCAGCCAGCGACCTGCGGACAGCAGCTGATCGATAAACGCCTGCTGTTGCCAGAACGGCAGTTCGCCACCTGACTCTTCAACCGAGTTGAACGGTGAGTTCACCACGTTGAGCGTGTCGCCGCGCTTCTCGGAGTAACCCATCGCTTCACGGGTCAGGTCTTCAATCTGTTTCATCTGCTCGGCGGTCAACGGCAACGGCTTGCCATCCGCCAGCGTCTTGTAGTTCACCACCACCGCAACCGACAGACGCTGTACATCGCCCACGTTCAGTTTGGTGTGGCGGATAGTACGGTCCACTTCGTAGTTGGTGGTTTCGTTACGACTGCTGGTACGCGGACCGGCGGTGCTGGCTGTTGATGTGGTCTGCTGATTCGTTTGCTGACCGTTCTGCTGATTAGCCGGTGGCGTTGAGATTGGCGCCGCGTTAGCCGGTGCTGGCTGGTTAGACAGTGCGCCCGGCACACCGCCTGGGTATGCGCCGCCAACCTGTTCGTTTTCATTGACCTGACGAGAGCGCATTACCGCCTGAGCCGGGTTGCCATTCGGGCTGTATTGCTCTTCGGTCTGTTCTTTATTAGAGAAGTCAATCTGCGCGGTAACCTGCGCATGCACGTTGCTGTTACCCACGACCGGGCCAAGGATGGCTTCGATGCGACGCTGCACGCGACCTTCCACATCCGCGGCATATTTCAGCTGCGCGTCATTCAGATCGCGGCCTGCGGTATTGGACTGGGTCAGCAGATGACCACTTTGATCAACCAGCGTCACGTTACCCGGCGGGAGACCGGCAACGGCGCTGGAGACCAGATGGGTCACCGCGCTGATTTGTCCTTCATCCATTGCACGGCCAGGCTGGAGGTTAACGGTGACGGAGGCCGACGGGGATTTCTGCTCGCGGACAAACAGGGAGGGCTTAGGCATGGCCAGGTGCACACGGGCACTCTTCACCGGACCCAATGTTTCAATCGTACGGGCCAGCTCACCTTCCAGCGCACGCTGGTAGTTCACCTGCTCGCTGAACTGGCTGATACCGAATTTTTCCTGATCCAGCAGTTCAAAACCAACCGCACCGCCCTTTGGCAGTCCCTGTTGCGCCAGGCGCAGACGAAGTTCGTGCACCTTATCAGCCGGTACCTCCAGCGCACCGCCGTTATCCGCAAAGCGATAAGGGATGTTCATCTGGGTAAGCTGGGTGACGATGGCACCGCCATCCTGATCGGAAAGGTTACTGTAAAGCGTGCGGTAATCAGGGCTTTTCGCCCACAAGACCATCGCTACAAGGATCGCAATTGCGGCAGCGCCTGCCACGATCAACGGGATTTTAGGATTCGCGCGAAGGCGGTTCATCCACTCGAGTGATTTATTTTGTGGCGCTGTCGATGCTGTTGCACTCATTGCGCACCTCTTAAATCCTGGTGGTTTACGTTATTCGTGTAGAGAAACAAAACTGACTCCCGGGTCGGCAAACACGACAAAAGTTCCATATTGATGGCCCTGCCATTATTTGATGATTCAGGATTTTCTATGCGTCAAATAACCTGGTTTTTTCACGCTATTTACCGCCATTATCTTATTGACAAGCTGTTAGTCTTGACCCCGTAAAAAACCATTCAGGGGAGAGTCATGGCTATACAGGGTATTGAAGGGGTGATCAGTCAGTTGCAGGCAACGGCGATGACGGCCCGTAATCAGAATGTGGCAGAACAACCGAGCATCAGTTTTGCAGGACAACTGCACGCCGCGCTTGACCGTATCAGCGATACCCAGACCGCCGCACGTACTCAGGCGGAGAAGTTCACCCTCGGCGAGCCGGGCGTGGCACTGAATGATGTGATGACCGATTTGCAAAAAGCCTCGGTTTCCCTGCAGATGGGGATTCAGGTGCGTAACAAGCTTGTGTCTGCTTATCAGGAAGTGATGGGCATGCAGGTTTAGGTTGCCTAACCTAATGATATTTATAATTAATAACCATCCGATCCCACGGCGTGGGGCATGGATGGGGCAAACTCACTCAATTTCTGGTTGAGGATGAGTACCTGGTCCTGGTTATTTTCAGCCATCCAGGATCCGTATACCCGGTAAACCATTTGCGCGTCGGTGTGGCCCATTTGCTTCGCGATGAAGTTCGGGTTAGCACCGGCAGCTAACGACCAGCATGCATACGTGTGTCGGGACTGGTATGCTCTGCGATAGCGAATCCCGGCGCGTCGCATTGCCGCTTCCCACGACTGGTTAATGGACCCCACTGCGTAATGATGCCCGGCACGGCCATTACGTGATGCGATCTGCGGGTTGAACACGAACGTGCACGGATGCACATCGGTACGGCCATACTCTCGCAGCTTCACCTCAACCTGATACTGCTTACCCAGGCGTGTTAATTCAGCCTGACCCTTCAGCACGTCGATCGCCGGCTGAATGAGGTTGATGATGCGGTCCGTCCCGGCCTCCGTTTTCGGAAGGGTGAACTCCTTCGTTAACGTATGGTTCCGGCGGATCATCATCGTACCCGCTTTCAGGTCGATATCTTCCCAGGCCAGCGACACGAGTTCGCCGTGGCGCACTCCGGTGTACACGGCCAGCGACCACATGTTTTTCAGCTGCTGGTGAGCGCAGGCGTTAATCATCCTGACAAACTCCTCACGCGTCAGCGGGTCAGGTTCGCAGCGCGACCGCTTAAGCATGGCGATTCCGGTGAACGGGTTCACCCTGACATACCCACTGTCAGCAGCAAACTTAAACATCCCGCCCATTATCTTCATGTAGTTGTTGACCGTTCTGACCGAGCGGCCTTTAACCGGCGTTTTCTGCCCAGCTTTCAGGGTATGATAACCGGTCAGCAATTCCTTTCTGATAAACAGCAGATCTTCCTGCGTTACCGCAGATACAAGCCTGTCCCCGCCAATCCTGGGCACCATGTTGCGCGCTATAGACGCATAGCGTGACATTGCGTTGGTGCTGATCTCCATGCGTTTCAGTTCCAGCCACTTATTCGCCAGCTCCAGCACGGTGATTTCCTTACTCTCCACCCCAAACCTTTTCAGGTTCGGCGAGTCCGGGAACTGTGCGGCATAGTTGAAGTTGCCGGTCTTTATCGAAAAGCACACCGACGCGCGCAGCTCGCCAGCGACCTTCCTGTTTTTTGGTGTATCCGGCACGCCGAGGCTTTCACGCACCCGGCTACCTTTATAGAGGAACCATATGCGGAGTGTTCCGCCGTGGTTCTCCACGCCTGTTGGGTATGCTGACTTAGCCATTATTCCCTCCTGACGTCCAAGAGCCCGCTAAGCATAAACGGATCTTCATTGGCGCGCACCCGGCTGTTTCTTTGACATGCTCTCAACCCACTGGTCGACAGCCTTTCGGTTGTACATGCATTCGCTGTTTTTCTTCGGCACGCCGTCCGGGGAAACATGCAGATATTCCCGACCGACCATCCAGCATTTTTTGCGGGCCCGCTGAATAGTGCCCGGGCGAAGGCCGGTAATCTCGACGAGCTTTTCTTCGGTTACCCAGTCGTTGGGCACGATTAAGTTCATTTCGCTCATGGGTGCCTCCAGGCAAAAAGAAGCCCCGCAGATGCGAGGCTTGTTATTGATTCATATTGCTAATCGTCTACATGACTTGCGCATAAAGGACAAAGGTCATTTCCTCCATGTTCTTCATAGGCGCTTTTTATGGCATCAGTCATTTCGCTGGCGCTTTCAAATGGCGATTTACCGTTGCTATTTTTATATGCCGTCATGGCATATTTGTACGCCTCAGATAATTCAATGCCCTCATCGATATACACACCTTCATGATGTGTACAAGGTGTTAAAGCACCCGATCTTCCAAGCATTTCAAGCGCCCATTCTTCTTGCCTCATATAAAGATCGTCAATACTCATAATGCCTCCGCTTAGTAGTTCGTCGCACATTCAATGTACCACTACGAAACGTTAAGGAAAGGGTTCGTATGTAAATATCTCATAAGTATCAATAAGTTATTATCAAGCTAATATTTAAAGTGGCATAGAGTCTATCTAACGTCCATTTTGCCTGCGCTTAAGTTCGATTAGAGACTGGCAATCCGCGCACGTCTGGCAGCCGGGAACGGCAGCGCGCCGCTGCGCCGGGATGCCTTCTCCGCACTCTTCGCAATGCTCAGCTGATACGGCACTGCGGTTGAGGCGGTGAGCGGAAAGGGCAGCGTTACGCTGAAGCTCTTCAATCTCTGCTGCGGTATCGATGATGTCGGCCATGATCAATGCTCCCGGAACTGTCGGTTAATACGGTTGAAGGTGAACGCCAGCAATAAAAAAGGAGCCTTAAGCTCCTGGGTGATTAGTGCCTTCATGCTGCACCGCCTTCATTCTTCTCGGCTTCGACTGCCATCTGCTCAAGCCGTCGCGATAACTCTGCGGCCAGCGTCTGGAATTCTTCCTCGGTCGCCACCGGTATCGGCACAAAACGAATCCCGATGTGCGCAAGGTGGTTGGCTATTTCGAGGCTTTTTCTCAAATCAACTGGTGAGGCTCTGTTCATGCGGCATTCTCCCCGGGTAATGGTTTAAGACCGTCATTCAGCGTGCGCTCAAGGTTGGACATTATTCCTCGCAGCCTCTTTATCTCTTCATCCGCGCTGAGTCGGCGTGTTGCTTCCCATAGCGTCCTTGTAAGAACATACATAGGGACATTCGGGTCGAGGCCAAGCGCTTTCGCCAAATCTTGCTGAGCGTCAGTTAACCTTTCCTCAGATTCCTCCCGGCGCTTACGTCGGCGTTGCAACTCCTCTTCACTTTCCTGACGCAGGGTCTTCAGCCTTTCATCGTTATCCCTAATGTGCTGCTCAAGGCGCTCCTTCGACCGATGTGCTCGACGAACAAGATCGGCGATTTCGTTGCCATGTCGCTTCATTAGTTTTTGGTCGCTGAGGTAGGTGTTGATTACGCGGCTTTTTATTTGAGTTCTCTCTGCCTGCCGGGTCATGCCATCCATAAGCAGCTTCATCCAGGCATCGCGAGGAAGGGTATCAATCTGGCGCATTGTCGGCCCCTTGAGGGTATGCCATCCAGTTTCCTTCCGGATCATCAAGCCGCAACCATCTGGGATGTCGCTTTTCTTGAGCATGCCTTCAGGAACTGCAAAAACAACGCCGCCTGCGTAGTTGAAGTATTTGGTGTATTTGCCTGCTGTAACGTCAGCCCGGAAATCACTTACGCTGACTTTGACCTCATAAACGACAGGGCAGAACTTGCTGTAGCTGTGAGCAATAGAGTAGACATCAGGTCGGCACGTACCGGCGGGCCCGAGTTGCATGTCTTCCCAGCAGATGCGCGCTGTGTTCTGGCGCAAATGCTCTGCAAGGTCATGAGCAAGCTCGTTATGACCCCATTTCTTTTCGATCATTGGGTTGCTCCTTTGAAAGCAAGAAGGGTTCCCATCGCCTTGTCGACCAGCTTTGTGTTGTGGTACTTGGAGATCGACCAGGTGATGGCAAAGAGTATCCAGCGGAAGTGGCTGGTGTAGGTCTTGAATGTCAATCCGTCGCAGACATCCCACGAACTCCAACTTTCGGGCCAGTCAGCGTTATAAACTGCCTGGTATGCTTCCCAATCATTGCTAAACCCACCGCGGCATAATTCACGGACTACCTCACGAACTTTGGCTTTATCACTGTCTGGAGTATCGTCTTCATCATCCCAGTCTTCGTCTTCCTGCTGGTCTTCTGGAGCATCTTCCAGATATTCGCTCATTGATTCCTTCAGGCTCCGGCAAAAAACATCATGATCGTACTCTTTCGCCAATAGCTCACACGCTGAATAGCCAGCGCCAGCCTCCAGCTTTTCGGACCAGTAACCAGTGTTAATCCCGTCTTGCCACGGACCGAAAAAGTCGAACATGTCCGCGATGCGAGAAAATGTCCAAGTGCCCATGTCGCCGGTAACAGTCAAATATCCCGGCCAGGTGACAATGTCGAAGTAATAACAGGACGTGCCGGGCTGCTTCATGCGCAGGTGGCGGTAGAGACCGTCATCACGGATTATTTCAAGTCGGTGAAAGGCGGTATCAAGCAGAAATCGGGTTGATGTATCGATCTGTCGGCGAATCATTGTTCGGCTCCAAACCGCCCGTTAAGGCGGCCAGTTTTGACGACGAACTCCAGGAGGCTAACTCCCAGAGCTTCAATTTTCTTGTGATGCTTGTTGATGATGGGAGGCACCGTTTCGTTCCAGTTAGGCTTTGGCTTCTTGCGCATGGCCTGCTGGATTTCCTCGGTGCAGCGGCGGCAGGCGGCGCGGATGGCGTTTTCATTTGCTGGTGTCATGCGGCCTCCCTGCGGGCGAGAAGTTTCGCCCCGAAAGCCATCAACTCGTCCCGGTCCACAGTTGCGAAGTGGCAGTGTGTACGCGGATACGGTCGCCAGATGATGAGCATCGACCCTTTGTTGTTGCCGCTTACTGGCTTACCGGTGACCGGGTTGATAAATGCCAGCCGTCCGGCAGTGATGAAGCGAACCTCGCTGGCGGTCTGGATAGCCTCCTTAAACCAGCCAACCGAAGTGTCAGCGGGTACAAGCATAACCGTGCCGATCTGGTTGGCGCTCTCGGCTGCAGCCTTCTTCACGAAAGGGGTGATGTCGCTGTATGGCGGGTTCAGCCAGACGTAGCCGGGAATACTCAGGTAATCAGCCCAGGGCGTTTCCAGCGTGTTCTGCTCGGCTGTAATGAACTTGCGGCACAGCGCGTTATGCGGCGCTGCGGCGGCATCCAGTTGGAAGCAAAACTCAGCATCAAGTGCAGCGAACAAAGCTGGTGGAGTGCGCCAGAGGTCCCGCTGGTCGAGAGGGGTTTTACTTCCACCATAATCACCGTTCAGCTTCTCGGCAGGAAGTGCTGCTGCAATGCGCTCACCAATCCAACGCATTACCGGTACCGCCATGCTGTTGCCGATTGCTTTGTAGCGTGGCCCATCGGCAGCCAGTCGGTAAGCTTCCTCTGCCGTCATGTTCTGGAAGTGATGGCGGAGATATGTGAATTCATCAGCGGTGATCTTCTTACGCTTCACTGTCGGGATCAGGGTGTGGTTATCTGGGAAGCCCTGCAGGCGTTCGCACTCGACAGGAGTCAGGCGGCGAACTGCCATATTTTGCATGATTGCAGGAGCCTGATTGCTCCCGCTATTTGCGCTGGTAAGTGTCGGTGATTGCTCTTCTGCGTAGCCGATGCCACCTGCTTTTGCACCCTGACCTGCCTTGAATGCATAGGCTGCTATCGGCGCTTCGTGGTTGCAGGTGAGCGTAGGTGCGGAGTCATCGGTTTTGATTTCAGCGCCACCCTGACCGTGAGCCATAGCGATAATCGGTGTTCCGCGACCAGTGCCGTTCTCGCTGCCGTCGAAACCTTCGGCTTTCAATGTGTGAGTAATGTCGCCGTTTACTGTCTGGGCGATAATTCCACTGCCTCTCTGGCTGAATAGCTCCTGATTGCTTTGGCCTATTCCTCCAATGTTGTGTGATTGGTTGAGCGTTGGGTGTGGGTTTGCTGGGTCATCCCAGTGGCTACCGACTTTAACGCCGTTTCCAACAGCTTTGGCAGCTGCCTTCCCCGCACTTCTGCTCGGCGCAATATCCCGACGCACGCCGCCGAGCTCAAAAAGTATTTTGCAGGGATCGATATCGGTTCGAGAGCTTGCGACAACAAACACACGTCTGCGTCGTTGGGCCACTCCGAAAAATTGAGCGTCAAGGACGCGCCAGGCGATAACCCTTTCTGGTCCAGACACACAACCTGCGTGCGTCCATTTTCCCCCTGCTGACTGCAGCTCACTGCTTTCTCCGGCAAGTCCTGCCAGAAAGCACCCGAAGGCATTGTCTTTGCTGCTGAGTACGCCGGGGACGTTTTCCCAGACGATGATTGCTTCTGGCTCACCGCGTTCGCGGCGCTTTGCGTCGATTGCATTGGCTAATTCCACGTAAGAGAGGGTTAATTGCCCGCGTTCATCAGACAGGCCTTCACGCAAGCCGGCGATGCTGAATGCCTGGCAAGGCGTGCCGCCGACCAGAATATCAGGCGCCTCGATATCACCAGCGCGCACCGCGTCCGCGATTTTGGTCATGTCGCCGAGGTTTGTTACTTCCGGCCAGTGATTGGCGAGGACAGCAGAGGGGAAGGGTTCGATTTCAGAGAACCAGGCAGGTTTCCAGCTGAGAGGTTCCCACGCTTTACTGGCAGCTTCGATGCCGCTGCACACGCTTCCGTATTTCATGCCGCCTCCTGCCTTTCCCGATATTCCTCAGCGAGCCGCTGAGCCTTTAATGGATTGCTGACCACTTCACCCCATGGCATTAGCCAGCCGTTACCAATGAAGGGAAGGCAGAGAGTGCCAACCCTGATGTCGTCGTGAGCGTGAGTCATTAGTCACTCCTTGAAGCGCCGCCGAGGCCTTTGCGGTTGTCGTTTAGGTATGGGTCAGCTGGCGTGTAGTTGGATGGGGCAGGGGGTGAATCGTCGTTGGCTCTTTCTTGCTGGATGATTTGGTAAAGCTCTTTGCGATCGGCTCGCTCGGAGGGTGAAAGCTTCCGGTCAGGGATTGGCCGGAGAAGATATTTTCGATACTCGGGGGTAAATTTGTTCATTGGTTTTTCCTGACCGGGAGATGCTTCAAAAGGGTATATCGTCGTCGAAGTCCATTGGCGGTTCGTTAGATTGGGCGGGTGCCGACTGCTGCTGTGCGCGAGGCCGTGCGCCGCCGCTGAACTGATTTCCGCCCTGTGCCGGGATGCCACCTGCCGATGCCGCTCCACCGCCCTGACGGCCACCCAGCATCTGCATTGTGCCGCCGACGTTTACTACCACCTCGGTGGTGTACTTCTCGACGCCAGCCTGATCTGTCCATTTGCGGGTTCGCAACTGACCCTCGATATAAACCTGAGAGCCTTTACGCAGGTATTCACCGGCCACCTCTGCCAGCTTTCCGAAGAGAACTACGCGGTGCCATTCCGTTTGCTCTTTCTGCTCGCCAGTGGCCTTATCTCGCCATGACTCTGAGGTGGCCAGCGTCACGCTGCACACTGCGCCGCCGGATGGGAGGTAACGGACCTCGGGGTCTTGACCGAGGGTACCGACGAGGATCACTTTGTTTATGCCTTTGCTAGCCATTTACGCCGCCTGTTTAAGTTCTTTAAGTCGAATGCCAGTAACGTCTTTGCATTTGGCCTGGTGCTCAGCAAATCCGCTCAGTAATTTCCATGTATCTTCATAACGATGCTTTAGCTGATCGCCATCATTTTCCGAACTGGCGTATGCAGTGAATTCGGCGAGGATTTTGTCCGCATCCACTGACTGAGGTGCCTGGTCTTCCTGCTGTTGACCATCATGAGGTTGCTGGTTCTTCTCAATCGGTGCTCCTGATGGCAATGCCCATCCGGGGAGCGCTGGTGCTTTCCAGTAGAACGCGCCAACTTCTTTTGATTTTGCGTAGTGGAAACCGGGCGCACGTGTTGCTGAAACCACTGCGAACCCTTCTTCTAGGTTGTAGAGGTATCGACCGATACCCCATTGCACGGCTGCACGTTTCATGGCACCAGAGCGGCCACCTTTCACAGCTTCAACCTGTGTGTTTTCTGCCGCATCCCACTTGGTGATCCACTCGCCTTCGACTTTTATGGAAATACCGCATTCAACGCCGCCATTGTTCGGAATATCTCGGTACTCGTTACGCCAGCCAGCCTTGCCGCATACTTCATCAAGCCGCTTCATGATTGCGCGGTTGGTTACGTAGGCCAGCACCTTAGCCCAGATGCCGTTATTGTTTTTTCCCGCCTGCTGAATGCGCCACTCAATATCCTCGCTGGCAAATGGCGCATCTAATTCATCAAGGTTCATGTGTAATTCCCCGCAAATTCATCCCAGCTAATGACCGGGTTCTGCCGCTCGGCGGCCAGGTTAACTGGCTCGTCATCACCCTCCGGCTTTTCTGGCAGCACGTCGCGCATAAGGCGCAGGAATGACTCTTCATCCCACCGTTCTGCCGCCGTCATGCTGCACGCTCCTGATGAGTGATGACGTATCCCTGTTCAGCCAGCCACTCGATGACTTCTGCGCCGTCGAGCTGGGGTAGTACGTCACGGGTTTTAACGGTGCCGGCCAGAACAACGCCTTCCATCTCAACTTTGATGGTGTTGTGGGGGCCGACGGATGTGCGCATGTCCACGCACTCGCATGTGATATTCATGATTCACCTCAGTAATGAATTTTCGCGCAGGGGATCAGGTCATCTTTCAGGGCGGTGAGCACTTCGATAGCCTGTTCGCGGGTTAAGCTGGTGTGGCTGGTTAGCGCGTTAACGATGTTGGTGCCGACCGTCTTGCGGTGCTTCACGTCAGCTTCACGTTTTGCCTGTTCGTCGGCTTTGCGCTTCTCTTCGGCCAGACGCGCCGCTTCCTTCTGCTCAGTCTCGCGCTTGATACGATCAGCTTCTTCCTGTGCTTTACGCTTCTCTGCTGCGATGGCTTCTTCCTTTTCGCGCTCAGCATGTTCAGCGTCTTCTTTGCGCTTACGTTCAGCGGCATCAGCGCGAGCCTTCTCATCAGCTTCACGACGAGCTGCAGCTTCCAGATCTGCTTTATGTTTCTCTTCGGCTTCGCGTTTGGCCTTGTCTGCAGCTTCTTGCTTCAATCGCTCTTCGTGCTCACGCTGAGCCTGTTCCGCCAGGCGGCGCTGCTCTTCGCGGTCACGGTCGAAAGCGTCATTCATCAGCAGAGCCATTTCGTGGTCTGCTTCTATCCGCGCGGCAAGCTGGCGGTCGAACTCTTCGTTCATCACCAGCGCTTCGGCGTGCATCGCGTTCATGGCTTCTTCTGCCTTGATGCGCTCCTGCTCGGCTTCCCATTCGGTGAGTGGTTTACGCACTTCATCTTTCAGCGCGTCCAGCCGCTCACGCACAATGCGGCGGCTTTCGTCGATCTGCTTCGGTAGGGCTTTAAGCTCGGCAACCAGATCTTTACCGGCGTTGTCGATGTAGGTTTTGGAACGGGCAACCTTGTGCGCCATGGATGCGATAGAGTCGCGGCCTTTACGGGTCGACACATCCGGTACCAGGCTGCGAGCTTCTTTCTCAATCGCCTCAATAATCGGGTCGAGCTGCTCTATGGTGGTGAATACCGCCATTGCGTTCTGTTTCTCAATGACGACTAAGTCCGTTACTTCGCTCATGGTTTCTCCTGAAATTTGGATGTGCAGATGCCGCCCGCATTAAGCCAGGCCGATCGGTTGATTCGGGTGGTTAGTGCTGGATAGGGTTGCCGTGACCGTCCAGAAGGACGTCAATCACGCAGTCACTGAGGCGGATAATTTCTGCATCGGTGTGCAGATACACCCATTTGCGCTCCTGAATGACTGCTGAGACGCGATAGGTGCGGCCTTCATGCATTGCCATCATGCCGGGCGTGACGCACTGGCGAATGAGCGGGGTAGTGCCGTAGTGGTGCATCATTTTTTACCCTCCACCTGAGCCAGTAAGCCAGCAACGTGCATCTGCCAGCGGTTCAGCGTGACCTGTTCGCGCGGATTGGTGACTGACGTTAACCGCCACTCGTTATTGTTCAGGGCGCAGCGCTTTACGGTGTACTGCTTGCCGTTGTGGGTGACTGTCATGATGCCTCCCGGGCGCGGAGCATGGCGTCAGCCATCTCGTAAGAGATTTCAGCTACTGATTGAGCAAAAATATCCATTCGTCCCTGCGGGTTCTCGGGCTTTGAAGTTAACAATGCAGACTGCATAGCCTTAGCCGCGAAGTAGTCACGTATGCTTATTCCACGACCACCAAAATCTTCGCTATCCCATGAGTTAATTTCAGGAGTGCACACGCCTGATTGTGGAAACGCTGGACCACCAGTTTTGTTGCTCATAAATCCTCTTGGCCTTATCGCGGCGAACGGAACGGTTAATACAAGACTTCTGCGCTAATGGGCGGTGGATGGCCGCCGGTTGTCATAACTAAGCCGCCTCGGTGAAGCGACTGAGGTATGAAAAAAGCCGCTGATTAGGCGGCTTTGATGGTGATGTCATCTGAATCGAGTATTCCTGAAACGTCTACGTGGGTTATTTTTATGCCCTCGCTGCCGTCCATTGGCGGCCAACCCTCAACCCCTTGACTATTTGACCAGTCGAATTCACTCACCACGCCGTAAGTGTTGTAGTTTTGACTCAGTGCAATGAGCAGAGCCTCTTTCGCCAGCATGACCAGCACCGCATTCAAAACTGATCCCTGGCGCTCAAGCCGGTAATCGGCGTTCGACCAGAAATTGTTAATCTCATGCAGCTTTTCATCGGTAATTACGTCGTGGTCTATTTCAACCGTTAGCTCAGCCTTCCAGTCATAATCGACGGTGTATGTTTTAACATTCCCCATACTCTTGCCCTCTGTAGTTACCAACTGATGCGCGCAAAAAAGGCCGCCTAAGCGTGCTATTCGACATCTTTCACCAATTTGAAAATGCTTTGACCGTTAATGCAGTCTTCCATGCCAGATCGACTTCCATTTAAGTGCCTCATCATTGAGCTACCATCTTTCCATGCGTAAGTGACCTCAAGAAGGGTGCCATCGAGTGGGCATTCGTAAACCTGACCAATCTTTTTCATCGGATATGCACTTTTCATCGCCTTACCCTCTGTCGTTATCCGCTGATGCGGGAGAAATGTTTTGGTGCTGGCTCTCCACTTTCAAGTAGCAGAGAAGGCCGTCGTCGCCTTGGTGAGCCATTACCTCACCAACTAGCTGATAACCGTCTGCCAGCCCAAAGCACTTCGCCACACTCTCGCAGTGGCCAGCGCCGGTCGCCCGGTCACCTTTTAAGCTGCTTACGCGTTAACCGGGCGCTAACCGGTAACTCAGTGATGCTTAACGCCTCCTTTCCCTCACTACGCCGCCGTGGGAACCCGACCGTATTAACGCCGTCGTCACGCTGCCTGATAAGGCATCAAGGTGCGGTCTTTCCGCTTTAATGCTTCATTGGAATCACTCCTCTAAGTTGAATCAGCGCCCCATCATCGGAGCGTTTCAAATTGAGTGACTTATCAGCTCATCGCAGCGTGGTCCTCTACACCTACCGTACGCATACGGACTCAGTGCTTACCTCGATCCCATCGGGTGCCATTTCTTTTTGCCAGGAGCGCTACGGCTTGCCTGTCACTCAGTCTGATTTGTTAAAGAAGCAGGCGACTTGCTGTCCGCCGCTGGCTAAGTTCGCTCAGCTGTCGATGTTTCGTTTCGATGAGCTAACAATAGCTAAAGCGATTATTTCAGTCAATCGCCAAAACGATATTTATCATCGATAAAGTGATAATTTATTGAATGTTAAAGCGATATTTTTTTTAAGCGAAGTAGAAAAAAGTGATGTTTAAGGCGGTTTGATGGGAGAGAATTGAAGGTAGTTGAGGGGGGGTATAAAAAAACCGGCTTTCGCCGGCTGTGTAATCAGTTGCAGTTAACTTTCCTGCCTACGAAGATCAAGTCTCCGTACTCGTCATTGGTATTTTTAAATCTAAGAACCTGTCCATTACGGATAAAAGCCCAATAGCGTTGCTTACCTGTGTATCCGCCATAAGAATTTTTTGCGTTCACAAAAACACACGTCGAGTAACCATAAACAAAGTTCCTGTTCTCAACCATAACCTCTTTGCGGAGTGGAGAGAAGTCGCTGAATTTCGCGGAGTCAGGATCCTTTAAGGCATCCTTGATTGTTGCCTTAACCAGCTCTTTATAGTTCTTAGGCTTTTCACCGACATCGGCTGTTTCAAGGTTGATATTCCTTACCTTCTCGGCAAATTCTGCATCATGTTTTTTAGCCTCAGCCATCTTCTGATCGTAATCAGAAGCAATGCGGGCATAAGGTGGTTGCGCACACGCGCTGAGCAATGCAGAGGCGATAACGACAGCTGCTAATCTTTTCATCTTCCCATCCCAGAGTAATTACTGTGTAAAATTTGTTATGCGAATCTTTTATAATCGACTGACTGTCTAAGCAGTACTTTAGCCATGACGTAGAACGCGTCCTCATCTTCAGGCTCGACGTACCATTTTTCGTAAATCGGGTTATCGGATATTACTGCCAGGCGGTCGCGCTGCATCTGCAGGCGCTTAACATGCAGTGTCTTCCCAAATACAAAGACGTATACCCCATCCCCATCAAAGTGAGTAACACCGGTATCAACGAAGATCTGATCACCAGGTGAAATAGTGCCGTCCATGCTATCGCCATTAACTGTGATCACTTTGACGTGCGCAGCTGGGCGGTTGCCGAACAAGGCTCGCGCCTGCTCAGTCGTGTATTCAATGGCTCGGATAGTTTCAATGAAATCGCTGGTGACAATGCTGCCCGGACCAGCGCTGGCTTTAACGTCGAGTACATCCACGCGGTAAATCCCATTCAGTGACGGCTTAACCTGGTATAGCGCAGACGTTTCTCTTGCGCTACTGGAAGCCATTTCCCCTTCACCAGTAGACAGCCACTCCGGCCGCACACCCAGAACAGAGGCAATTTCAACTGTTTTACGGGAGCCGTTTGCTTCCTTGAGTAGCTTATTAACGCTGGACTGAGCCATGCCGACATCTTTGGCTAATCGGCCCTGTGTATATCCAGCATGTTTCATTGCCTGCGCCAGGCGCTCCGAGAATCCCATATTCACCTCTGTTAATGACTCCTTTAACTCTATCGCTCAAGCGATTATTTAGCAAAAAATCGCCTATGCGATTGACATTCGCTAAAGTGATAACCATAATCGCTTTAAACTGATAGCTGAGGTGATTATGAAGACCCCAACAGTAGAGAAGAACTCCGCAGTAGAGAAAGCGATCGCCATCGCTGGCAGCCAGAAAGAACTGGCAAAACGTTGCGGTAAAGCCCAGTCCACTATCTGCGACTGGCTTAACGGAAAGAAACGCATCTCCCCGGTTCACGTTCCTGAACTGGTGAAAGCAGTTGGCGGTGAAATCCAGGCTCACGAATTCCGTCCGGACCTGCCGTCCATCTTTCCACACCCTGACAACCATGTCGCTTAACGGCGGCCCTAACAACGAAAGGGAAAGCAATGCATTCACTTGCGTATCAACACAATACCGGAATACACCCGGGAGCGATGATAAACCGCGCTCAACCTAAGGCGGCGCCAGACCACGAAAAAATCCGCGATGCGGTCCGGGCATGGTCGTCGGCGCTGGACAATCAAGACGTCGTTTCGGCGCTGATCATCAACGAATACCGGGAGCAGGGCGGGACCGCCATCAGCTTTCCGGAAGACATCAGCCGGGCGCGCCAGAAGCTGTTCCGCTTTCTGGATAACCGTTTCGACTCTGAGCAGTACCGCGAGAACGTGCGCCAGCTGACGCCCGCAATCATGGCGGTACTTCCACTGGAATTTCGCAACCGCCTGGCGCCGCAGAACGACACGATGTCGCTGATCGCCTCTGCGATGAAAGAGTGCGCCGAAGCTAAACAGGCCGTGCTGCTGGACGCTCCAGAGCATCAGAAGCTGAAAGAGGTAAGCGAGGGTATAGCGTCGCTGTTCCGCCTCATGCCGGAGCAGGTAGGACCGCTGATGACGATGGTCACGTCGATGCTCGGCGTCATGTAACCGGAGAACACCATGAACCACATCGAATTTATCGAGAAGCATGTGCGCGATGAACTGATTAAACAGGGATTCACCGTAGCAGTGGCTCAGGGGGGGGGCATTTCAGGCAGTAGACATGTACAAGCGTATGTCACAGGCCAGTCGCAAGGGGAGGATTTTCGATGATGTGTTACGACACGCGAAGCTTTGGGCGGAGAAGCAGCAGGTTCCGTCAGACAAGTTCGAAAAGAAGCGCGTTAAGCGTGAGCAGCAGCAGCCTGGTCTGCTCTGAAAAGGCGAAAGCCGCGCTGTTGGTAGCAGCAACGGCTTTCAAGACACTGTGTTACGCCAAGTAACGGGAGTAAGTATGCCAGCAATAAACGAAAAGGCAAATCAGCACGCAACTCATAAATGCTCTTTCTGCGACAGAAGCAATATTGATAGCGACGTGAAAACCATAGTTGCCGGTCCAGGCGTTGCTATCTGCGATAACTGCATTCTGCTTTGTGTCGAAATTATCTTCAAGAAAGGCGGGGAGGCTGCAGATGAACTTAGCAATTAACAATATCTCACCAATCAGGCCTGATTTGCAGGTCGTGGAGCCGCGCGTGGCAGATCTTGATGATGGCTATACGCGTATTGCCAATGAACTTCTGGAGGCTGTCATGCTGGCTGGATTGTCTCAGCATCAGTTGCTGGTCTTCATGGCTGTAATGCGTAAAACATACGGTTTCAACAAAAAAGCTGACTGGGTTAGTAACGATCAGTTATCTGCCCTTACCGGCATTCTTCCTCACAAATGCTCTGCTGCTAAAAGCTCGTTAGTGAAGCGTGGAGTATTTACCCAAATCGGGAGATCTGTCGGCATTAACAAAACGGTTAGTGAATGGGTGAAATTACCCAAAACCGGTAATGAAAACAAACGTTACCTGAAAGAGGTAAATTTACCTGAATCAGGTAAGGAATGTTTACCCGAATCAGGTAACGACACTTACCCAAATAAGGTAAACACAAAAGACAAACATACAAAAGACAATAAAGACAATATTAATAAACCCCCTAAATCCCCCAAACCGGCTTCGTTCGATCCGGCTGGTGTTGACCTTCCTGAATGGCTGTCAGTTTCAGTCTGGAAGTCATGGGTCGATTATCGTCGTGACCTGAAGAAACCGATCAAGTCTCAGCAGACGGTTACCCAGGCCATCAACCTGCTTGAACGTTGCAAGTGCAGCGGATATCAGCCTGAAGAAATCATCAACCAGAGCATCGCAAACGGCTGGCAGGGCTTGTTTGAGCCGAAGGGTTCTAAACAGCCTGTGCGCACTGCGTCTCGCGTATCTGAGAACTTTGCTGGCAAAGACTACGGCCAGACTGAAATTCCTGCATGGGCGAGGGACTGATCATGACGCTGGATGAAAAAATCAATCAACTTGAGAAACGCATTACTGAGCTGAGCCAGCCGCCAGTTCAGCATGAAGATATCGAGCTAACTATCAGCACCGAGAACTGCGAAACGCATGGCCCCTTTGAATGCAGGACAAGGCATTTCTTAAACTCTGTCGTGAAGATCCCCCCGCGACCAAGCTGCTGCCCTGAATGCCTCAAAGAGGAGTTAGGCCGCTTGCAGGCGGAAAGAATTAGCATCAACGAAGCAGCCCGAAAAAGAAACATCGAGCGACTGCTGGATGGCCTGAGCATCCCGGCGAGGTTCGAATCCTGCTCGCTGGAGAATTATGAACCGGTGAACGAAGAGGCGAAACGCGCCCTGAGGGTCTGCCAGGCATACGCCAACCGCTGGCCTGAGCGTTTGCAGAAGGGTGGTGGACTGGTGATGTGTGGCAAGCCAGGAACCGGTAAGAACCACCTCGCGTTGGCTATCGCCCGGCATGCGATCACCGAGCACCAAAGCTCAGCTGTGTTCACCACCGCGCTGAAAATTGCCCGTGAGTACAAGTCGACATGGTCGAAGGGGTCAAGCCGTACTGAAGACGAAGTGATCCGTTACTTCACGAAGCCCGACCTGCTGATTATCGACGAGGTCGGCGTGCAGTTCGGAAGCGACGCCGAAAAGTTGATCATGTTCGAAATCATCAACACCCGATATGAGCGTATGAAGCCGACCATTCTGATAAGCAACCAGACCCGGGAAGAACTGGCTGCATTCATCGGCGAGCGCGTTCTTGATCGCATGAGCGACGGCGGCGGATGCACCCTCTCATTCACCTGGGATTCATACCGTTCTAAGGGGGCAGCATGAAAGGCAAACAGGCAATTCTGCGTTATCTCGAAACGCACCGGACTTTCACTGCGAAGGATGTGGCCACAGAGTGTGGCATGACCATCAACTGCATCACGAAGAACGCTATCGATCTGGAGCGGGCCCGGAAGATTGTGCGTGTGAGCAAGGTCTGGCGAACGGTGACTTATCGCCTGGCGACGCCTGAAGAGCAGGCTTGTACAGCGCGCAGCTGCACCAACGGAATATTTCAGGAGTGCCGCAACAGCGCGGCTATGAAGCGGGTATTGATGGTTTGGGGGAGGGTAGGGGTATGAGCATGATGGATTTCGCAGAAACTAAAAAGGCGATCGATGCCATCACAACCGATTGGTCTATCCGTGGGCCGTTTCATGAAGACGATGGGAAATATTACGCCTTGCTTCGTGGAGAGTGGATTGGTGGCGGGTATATCGGAAAACGGAAGGCTCTTGATGCCATTCTCGAAAAGTTAACCCAGGAGGCTGCCCAATGAGCAACATCGACAAACAGGCTAAGTCCGTCATTCGTGAATTGATAGACGATGCACGAGCCAGGCGACTTGGGAAGTTGATTATCACGGCAGACGAAATGGAAGCACTGCTGGATGAGCTGGAAGCCAAAGACGCGCAAATAGTCAATCTTACAGTCGAGCGCGATGCTCTTCGTGAAGGAGTGATGGGACACGCGAAGCACAGTAATACGCGTGCTGCAGCCGATATCTATTTCCAGTTGGTTGAAGAGTGTGAAATCCCTCTTGGCGGTTCACTGGTTGAATATGTAAGCGATCTGCGTGAACGCGCCGCCATGCTTCAGGGTGCCGAACCTGTAAGTAATCGTGATGAGTTGCCGCTTGATTATCTGCAGGGGCACAAAGACGGCCTTGAATGGGCGGCTCAGCTCGCAGAAGCAAACCATCCGCATACAGGAGACTGGCTTTACGATGACCCGCTGGAGTTAGCTAAGGCGATCCGCAAGGGGCCGGAGATGCCTGAAGGTGGCAACTCTCCGGTGATTCCGGATGGTTGGGTGCTGGTTCCGAAGGAGCCAACGCCAGCGATGCTTAATGCCGCCTGGGTTTCACATGGCATTTACCATGCTTCTGCTTATCGCACGATGCTCGCAGCAGCACCGCAGCAGGAGGTGAAGAATGGCTAACCTCCAGCTGGCAGTTAACGGTGAATACTTCGACCAGATGAAGCGCGGAGAGAAAAAGTTTGAGTATCGACTACTCAATGATTACTGGCGCAAGAGACTGGTTAACAGGGAATATGACCGGTTGATTATTACTCGCGGATATCCACGCGCTGATGATGCTGAGCGTAGGATTGATGTCCCTTATCGAGGCTACAAACTGCAGTCAATCATTCATCAGCATTTTGGTGACGACCCCGTGAATGTATTCGCTATAAGGGTTGATATCAATGCCTAACCCATTCGACGCAGTAATGTTCGTGCTGCTGGCAATCGGTGTCCTGCAGCGGCTGGCGTAATGTATAATCCCCTCAAATCATCGAGGGGATTTTTTATGTCCGACTGGAACATTGCAGCAAAGCCGCAGGAGGATCGCGACAAGGTTAACGTTGACCTGGCGGCCTCCGGCGTAGCATACAAAGAACGCCTGAATATGCCGGTTATCGCTGAGCAAGTAGCGCGTGAGCAGCCAGAGCATCTGCGCGAGTATTTCATGGATCGCGTGCGGTATTACCGCGAGCAGAGCGTTGCATTGCCTAAATCGTCCGATCCGCGTTATGTTGAGATGGCTGAAGCTAACAAGAAATAAATAATGGGGGATAAATGAGAGAAGATCGGATGGTTATAAATACTCTTGAGGAAGCGAGGGAGGTTGTAAACACTTTAATACTATTTACCTCCGGTTCTGAGCATATGAGTGTAATTCAAGGGATGTACGAAGTTTCTCCTAAACTAAACATCCATCAGGTTAATGGTATTTTTCTGGAAGAACTTCAGAAAAGCGCTATAGCTGGCACAAGAACAATTAGCAGCAATCTGTCGCCTAACGGATCTCATATCGGCAGGGAATTAATTATCACTTTAACGAGATTCTAAATTTTGATTTTGCAAAATCATTAGGCCATAATCATGTCATCGGAGCCTGAACAACTCCGGTGACTTCTGCGCATTTAAGGGGACTTAAATGCGACCACAATCTGAACTCCTCACCCTGTCACAGATGCAGAAATGCACCTGCGATTTTCTGCATTCTGCGGTTTCCGTTAAGGAGGCCGTATGACTCTGCCAGTAGACGGAATCAAACTCCATCGCGGTAACTTCGCGGCCATCGGCCAGCAGATTCAGCCATTGCTGGATGCCGGGCAATGCCTCCGCCTTCAGGTTAAGCCGTGGCGCGAGAAGCGCAGCCTGTCTCAAAATTCACTTCTTCATTTGTGGCTCGGTGAAATCAGCGAATACCTGGTTAAATCCGGGCGCACTGACGCAACCCCAGAATGGGTTAAGCGCAACCTCAAAAAGACCTATCTCGGCTGCGAAGAGGTGACCTACACCGATTTCATCACCGGTGAAAAAACCACGACCTGGGAACCACGCCACACTGCCGATCTCGATACCGGGGAAATGCATATCTTCCTGGTGAAGGTTGAAATGTGGTGCGCTCAGTTCGGCCTGGCCCTCACTATCCCGAACGGCTGCGAGTACCAGCAGTTGCGCGATAAGCAGGAGGCCTGATGTCTACTCCACTTTCCCGCGTCATCACCAACGAAATCTTCCGCGTTCCGGCGCGCCGCCAGCCTAAGCCCGCGGTTAAGCCGTCCGACATCCCGACTATGAAAGACTACACCGCCCGCCTGGTGGATCAGAAATGGCTGCGTCTCGCGGCGAGGAGAACGCATGGCTAATTTATGCAAAGCGGCACGCGGTCGCGAATGCCTGGTACGCATCCCGGGCGTATGCAACGGAAATCCTGAGACATCTGTACTGGCTCATATCCGCCTGGCGGGGCTGTGCGGAACCGGAATCAAGCCGCCTGACCTGATCGCCACCATCGCATGCAGCAGTTGCCACGACGAGATTGATCGCCGCACCCGCCTGGTCGATGCGGAATATGCAAAGGAGTGCGCGCTTGAAGGAATGGCCCGCACGCAGGTTATCTGGCTGAAAGAGGGGCTCGTGAAATGCTAACCAAAGAAGAAGTAAATGATTTCCTTTCTTACGTCAGCGACACAGGCCAGTTCTTCTGGAAGGTAGACAGAACCGGAGGGGTAAAGGCAGGTGACAAAGCAGGGAGTGTTAGTCCAGACGGATATGTTCACATAAAGATACTTGGTAGACGATATGCCGCGCATAGATTGGCTTATCTGATAACACATGGGTTCATTCCTAGGGAAATAGACCATATCGACAGGGATAGAGGTAATAACAGAATTTGCAATCTGAGGGCCTGCACGAAATCTGAAAACCAACGCAATAGGTCAAGATGCAGGAATGGCACATCAGGCCGTAAGGGTGTTACCTGGAATAAAAATGCTGGCAAATGGCAGGCTCAATCGAAAATTAATGGGAAGAATCACCATCTTGGCGTTTTCGATTCGGTAGATGAAGCCGCGGACGCTTATGCAATTTTCTGCAAGGAAAGGCATGGCGATTTTTATGCAGGGGAAAAAGCATGAATGAATATCGCATCAGTCTCCCATGGCCGCCGAGCAACAACCGCTACTACCGGCATAACCGCGGGCGCACGCACATCAGCACAGAGGGGCAGGCGTACCGCGACAGTGTCGCCAGAATCATCAAAGACTCAATGCTGGATATCGGCCTGGCTACACCCGTGAAAATACGCATTGAGTGCCATATGCCGGATCGCCGCCGCCGCGACCTGGACAATCTGCAAAAGGCCGCGTTCGACGCCCTGACGAAATCCGGGTTCTGGCTCGATGACCAACAAGTCGACTACTACAGCGTGAAGAGGATGCCAATCGTCAAAGGCGGCAGGCTTGAACTGACCATAACCGAACTGGAGGCCGAATGAACCAAACCGACTTCCTGCGGTACCAGGCAGAAAGCGTTAAGCGCGCCAACCTACCGCCAGTAGCAAAGCACAGCCAGACCAAAACCAACCAGCCACATAAGGAAGCCGCATGAACAGTCAGCAACTGGAATACGTACGTCAGCAGCTCATTGTGGCGACCGCAGATTTGAGCGGGGCGACGAAAGGGCAGTTGGTAGCTTTTGCCGAGAACGCACAATTCACCGCTACTGCGCGCAGCCGGGGCCGGAAAAAGGTATTCGACAAGGATAAGCAGCGCATGGTCAACCCGGAAGGCCCGGCGATGAGCGGCAACCAGTCCCGCGCCAAAGGCTCATCCATCGCACTTGTAGGCCCGGTTGAGTTCGTGACCGCATCGTGGCGCCGCGCTGTCCTGTCACTGGAAGACCACCAGAAAGCATGGCTGCTCTGGAACTACAGCGAGAATATCCGCTTCGAGTACCAGGTAGCGATAACCCAGTGGGCGTGGGCAGAGTTCCGGGAGCAGCTCGGCGCGAAGAAGGTGGCTGGCAAGACGATGGAGCGCCTGAAGAAGCTAATCTGGCTGGCGGCACAGGACGTCAAAGCGGAACTGGCGGGCAAGGATGTGTATCAGCACCAGGACCTGGCGGCTCTGAGCGGCGTTAAGCCTGATAACTGGTGCCATAACTACGCCGATTATTGGCGTGCCATGTGCGCCATCTTTAAGCGACTTGATGGCGATTCTCTTCTCTCCACTATGAGAACACGATCACAACAAAAGGCGACTTTTTCGCAGCAGGGTGTTGCAAAAGTCAATTAAATAGCATACATTTCTTATAAATCTGATATCGTCGCCATAGCTTCGCAGGTCGACAAAGAATTAAGAGCCTCGCCATCGTGCGGGGCTTTATTTTTTCGTGCTAATCTGCCATTGCAGTTGAGATATCGCCTATGAATTAAATTTCGGCTATGTAGAATTATCGCAAGGCAAAATCAACGGGTAGATATCATGCAGGACTTTCAACTTTATGTTGGTGGCACTAACAACATCACCTATCGTTACGAAGTGAAAAAGGTAGATGATGCTTTTAGTGTCCGCATCTTCAATGTCATCGATAAAGTGCACAAAGAAGTGGGTAATAAGCTACTTCGCTCAGTCACAGCTCACGACGTTATTGATGAATGTGTTTCACATTACAAAAGACAAGCGGAAGGCGTTAAGGGTTTTCTGCGCTGGCTTGGGTTGTGAAAAAAGATTCAGATTAAACAAGTCGCTCAGGCGGCCTTTTTTATTGCCTGTAGCTAAGTGGTAAAGCTCCCAACGCATGGTTGGATTAACGCTGGTTCGATTCCAGCCAGGCGAACCAAACCCACTACCTGGGATCCTTAGGCCGAAGAGCCGACATTGCCACACCCTCATCTTCCCGGCCTGTCGCCGGGTTTTTTATTCCAGGCCCCGGGAACCATCATCGACATGCCTTCTTGTTAAATCGTCCCGAGGGCCTGACCCCTTTTAAACACACAGCCCCCGCTTTTAAGCCGGAGGTTAGAGACTATGAAAATGCATAACGATCCCCACTCCTGGACGGAGTTTATCGAACTACTCCACAGCTGGTGGCGTGGCGAAACGCCGATGGGTGCCGTATTGCTATCGGTTGCCATGGCCGCATTGCGAATCGCTTACGGCGGTGGCGGCTGGAAGAAAATGCTCCTTGAGGGGGCGATCTGTGGGGCTCTGACCCTTACTGCTGTGTCAGCCCTTGATTACTTCAACCTCCCGCAGTCCCTGTCTATTGCTATAGGTGGCGCCCTCGGGTTTGTTGGGGTAGAGCAGGTTAAGGTTATGGCGTCACGGGTGTTTAATTCTCGCTTTGGAGGCGGTGATGCAAACCAGTGATAAAGGCATTGCCCTGATCAAGCAGTTCGAAGGCTGCAAGCTCACCGCGTACCAGGACAGCGTAGGAGTGTGGACGATTGGCTATGGCTGGACTCAGCCTGTCGACGGCAAACCTATCCGCGCAGGGATGACGATTAAGCAGGAAACTGCGGAGCGACTGCTGAAAACCGGACTGGTCAGCTACGAAAGTGACGTGTCCCGCCTGGTTAAAGTCGGTCTGACTCAAGGGCAATTCGATGCTCTGGTGTCCTTCACGTATAACCTCGGCGCCCGGTCTTTGTCGACATCGACCCTTCTGCGAAAACTCAACGCCGGGGATTACGCTGGCGCTGCTGATGAGTTCCTGCGCTGGAATAAAGCTGGTGGAAAAGTCCTGAATGGGCTGACCCGTCGGCGTGAGGCGGAGCGCGCTCTGTTCTTGTCGTGATTGGCGCGCTGGTAAAACGTTACTGGCTGCAGTTGCTGGTGGTGGCTTTCATCGGCGTGCTGGCGTTCTTCGTGAACCACTACCGCGACAACGCCATCACCTACAAAGACCAGCGCGATAAAGCAAAGGTCCGGGCTGACACATCAGAGGCGATCACAAACAACGTGATCACCACGATGAACCTCATCCGTGACATTTCACAGGCTACCAAGAATGCAAAGAACGAACTGGCTAAAAAGGGCGAGACGCGCATTGTCTACATCAGGCAGGCGCTTGAAGGAGATCCGTGCGCTAACCAGCTTGTTCCTGCTGCCGCTGCTGACAGCCTGCGGGAATACGCAGACAGTTTACGTCCCAGCACCGGTGGTACCGATAAGCGCTGACCTGACCGCAGACACGCCGATCCCAGGAATGGTGGTTCCGTTCACGTGGCAGGCAAGTCTGGAGTTAAACGCTCAGCTCTATACGGCACTGGGGCAGTGCAATCTAGATAAGGCGGGGATTAGGCGAATAGAAGATTCGCGAGCTGCAGCTTACTCAGCCAGTAAAGAAGAATGATGATTCGCGTGGTAAGTGAAGCAATTTTAATTCCGATGTTCAGTGATTTCTTGATGCTCATAAAACCTCTCTTTGTTAGGTGAACGTGAGGCCAGACATTGGCTTCTATTGTGTTACCTAAATTGGGTGACGATTCACCCTGGAGAGTTTGTCTCCTGTAAGAGACAAAGCATCGCCTACGGAAATAAAGAGGCTCTCAATGTCCGACATCTACCAAATAACGCTAACCACCCAAACAGGCGAAACCTTCACGGGCAAAATGTCACGACGTCAGCCCGAGCTGGTTAACGGCTTTGTGCCGCTGGCTACCGAGACGGGAGAGTGGCTGTATTTTGCGCCTGCCGATGTGAAGCGCGTGCAGTTCTCGCCAGTACCGGAAGAGGAAGAAACCAATGGCGACGTGCAGACTGTCAGTTGAAATCAAGAGCAGGTGGTGGGTTCCTGTCTATCTAAGGACGCTGACACTGTTCTGCATGATGATGCGTTGCGAACCGGATTACAGAAAGGTTGCTGAGTTCATCGTAAAGCGCGGCATCAGCCAGAAGGTGAAGGCGGACCCGGTAAAATACAAAACGGAGTAACCCATGGCTAACGATGATGAGCACAGGCCATATCCGCCAGTTAACTTCATCGACTCAGATAGCTGGCAGCCATACACCAGGTTGATTCCCGCCAATGAAGTACATGAGTGGATAAACCGTCAGATCCTCAGCGATACCGGCAGCATCCATAATCCTGACCACGAACACCTGTTAGAGGCTGATCTCTGCTTCATGTGGGCGTCCGATTCGTTCGCGAAGAAGGGGCGCTTAGTTCTCGGTCAGGCTGAACAGGTAATGCTCCGCGCCGGTGGCTGGCAGAAAGCCAGAATGGAACAGCAGATGCATGAATGGTTCGGGCGCATCCCGAAGTTCATCATCACGCTGGCGGCCGATTACTGCTCACAATGCAGCGACCTTGAATTCTGCGCTCTGGTAGAGCATGAGCTTTACCACATCGCCCAGGCCACCGACGATTTCGGCGCGCCTAAGTTCAACAAAGAGACCGGGCAGCCAGTGCTTACACTGCGCGGCCACGACGTCGAAGAATTCACTGGTGTCGTACGTCGATACGGTGCCAGCAAAGAAGTACAGGAGCTTGTTGATGCGGCCAATGCGCCAGCAGAAGTGGCTCACATCGATATAGCCAGGTCATGCGGTACATGCATGCTAAAGCTGGCCTAACAATATGACTGATTATGACAGGCAGGTAATCCATGGCGACACTGAAAGGTGAGGTCAAAGCCTTCATCGTTCAGTCCCTTGCCTGCTTCGATACTCCATCCCAGGTGGTTGAGCTGGTCAAAAAAGAATTTGGCCTGAGCATCACTCGTCAGCAGGTCGAATCCCACGACCCGACGAAAGCAAACGGCAGGGGGCTGGCGCAGAAATGGGTTGAGTTATTTCACGAAACCCGTAAGCGCTTCCAGACCGAATTAAGCGACATCCCGATCGCCAACAAAGCCTATCGTCTCCGCGCGCTAGACCGGATGATGACAAAGGCCGAGAGCATGCGAAATATGGCGCTGGCTGCCTCGCTGATGGAGCAGGCCGCTAAAGAAGTTGGCGACGCTTACAGCAACAAACAGAAGGTCGAGCACACCAGCCCGGACGGCAGTATGTCACCGAGACCGACGACGATTCGCCTGGTAGGAGTTGACCCAGCCAATGGAAAGCCAAGTTGACCTCCAGATACCAGCCAAGCTAGTACCCGTATTCGCGACAGAAGGCATCCGATATCGTGGTGCTCATGGCGGGCGCGGTTCCGCTAAGACGCGCACGTTTGCACTTATGACCGCCGTTAAAGCGTACCAGGCGGCAGAGGCCAATATCAGCGGCGTGATCCTTTGTGCCCGCGAATACATGAACTCCTTGGAAGAGTCCTCCATGGAGGAGGTGAAACAGGCCATTCGCTCCGTTCCGTGGCTTGATGATTACTTCGACATTGGCGAGAAATACATCCGGACAAAGAACCGCAGGGTCAGCTACGTATTCTGTGGTCTTCGCCATAACCTCGACAGCATAAAATCCAAAGCACGAATTCTTGTGGCCTGGGTTGATGAGGCTGAGTCGGTATCAGCCACTGCATGGAAAAAGCTTCGCCCGACAGTTCGAGAAGAAGGCTCAGAGATTTGGGTCACCTGGAACCCGGAGAAGGAAGGCAGCGCCACCGATAAGCTCTTCAGAAAGAACCCGCCAAAAAGCTCAATGATTGTCGAGATGAACTATGAGGACAATCCATGGTTCCCTGCGGTGCTCGAGGAGGAGAGGCAGGAAGACCTGGCAAACCTGGATTACGCAGACTATGCGTGGATCTGGGAAGGTGCTTACCTCGAAAACTCCGATAAACAGGTGCTGGCTAACAAATACGTTGTGCAGAGCTTCGAAGACGATCTCTGGCAGAAATCAGAGCGCCTGTTGTTCGGCGCTGACTTCGGTTTCGCAAAGGATCCAAGCACGCTTATTCGCATGTTTATCCTGGATAACAACCTCTACATCGAATACGAGGCTTACGGAAACGGCGTCGAGCTCGACGACATGTGGAAGTTCTACGCCGGGAAAACCGACGCCACGCCGAAGCAAATTGCCGATTGGAAGGTTACAGATGAGGCTAAATTCCCTGGCATCCCTGAAGCGCGTAAATGGCCTATCAAAGCCGATAACTCACGTCCTGAGACTATCAGCCACATCAAAGGGCAGGGGTTCAATATCTCCGCCGCTCAGAAGTGGCAGGGTAGCGTAGAGGACGGCATCACCTGCCTGCGTGGATTTAAGAAGATCATCATCCATCCTCGCTGCAAAGAAACAGCGAAAGAGGCGCGGCTTTACTCGTACAAAACAGACCGTATCACTGGCGAAGTCCTGCCGGTTATTGAAGACAAAAATAACCACTGCTGGGATGGCGTCCGGTATGGTCTCGATGGGTACATCAAGCACAAAGCGCAAGTCGGCGCAGTATTCTTCTAAGGAGCATCGCCAGTGAGCGAACAAGATAACGGCCTTCAACTGGCTGTGAACAACCTCGCCACTGAAATGAGGCGAGCAAATTACCTGAATGCCATCGGCATCGGTGGTGGGAACACGAAGCGCCCGACGCTTTACCAGGAATTTGGCTACCCGCGCGAGATCACCTTCAACGATTTCTACAACATGTACCGCCGCAACGCCGCTGGCTTCGCTGTGGTTCATCGTCTGCTGGATGGTTGCTGGCAGGACTATCCGGTCATAGTTGACGGTGATGAAGCTCAGGAGGCGGAGAAAACAAACGCCTGGGAAAAGAAAGTCGCCAAGTTCATGAAGAAGCTGTGGCCCAAGGTGAAGGATGCCGATCGCCGCAATATGGTAGGGCGCTACTCAGCGCTTCTGCTGCAGGTGAAAGATAATAAGCCATGGAACGAGCCAGTAGATACCAGGCTGGTGAAATCCCTGGGCGAGTCAGCTCTGGTAAAACTTATCCCGGTATGGGAGCCGCAGTTAACCGTCGCCGAATGGGATAACGACCGTCAGTCTGAAACGTTTGGTCAGCCGAAGATGTTCAACTTCAACGAGCAGCCGGTTGGTGATGAGCCTTTTGTCGGTCCGATGCGCGGCGAGCCGGTGCATCCAAGCCGCGTTATCCTGTTCTGCGAAGGATCTGAAGACGACAACGTTCTGTCTGGCATCCCGCTGCTGGAGGCTGGTTTCAACAAAGGCCTCGATATCGAGAAAATTTCTGGCGGTGGTGCTGAGGGCTTCCTGAAGAATGCCAGTCGTCAGATTGCCGTCGAGTTCAGCAAAGAAACCGACATGGCCACGCTGGCAGAACAGGCTATGAAGGCTGGCTATGCCGATCTCGGCGAAGCGATGGGCGATAAGGTCAACAAGCTGAACCGCGGTACCGACGCGGCTGCAGTTATGCAGGCAGGGCAGATGCGCGTTCTCAGCGTTACACCAGGCGACCCGGGGCCGACGTGGGAGGTTACTGCGAACGAACTGGCCGCCTCCGTACAGATACCGTTCACCATCCTGTTCGGTCAACAGACCGGACGCCTGGCGAGCGATGAGGATAAAACGGACTGGGCTATCCGTCGAAACACACGGCGTAATGGCTTCCTTACGGACCGAATCACCGCGCTGTTGGAACGCTTCTGGACGCTAGGGATTATCGACCCGCCAACCAAAGGCGAGGTCACCATCTCGTGGAGCGACCTGCTAGCACCAGGCGAGAAAGAGAAGATCGAGAACGCCTCTAAGCTTGCCGACATCGTGCAGAAAACCACGCCTTACTATGGTGGAGACGCGCCGTTTACCGCAAATGAGTTGCGCGAGATTGTGGGGCTTGACCCGCTACCGGAGCAAAAAGAACCACCGAAACCGGACGAGAAGGTGACTACAGATGATCCACTGGCCGATGACACCAGAACAGACGGCAAAGGTGGGGCTGCCGATAGTTCCGCGCAGTAAGGTTGACCCGACGCGATCGGCGAAGCAGGTCAGTGCGATGTTCCGGGATATCGAGGACCGGTATCTCGGCATCAAGCGCGCGCTGAAAGCCCTGTTCGATCAGCACCTGACCGGGAGAGAGCGAGAGGTAAACAGCCATAACTGGCATTTCCTTTGCCACGACAACGGCGCGGACATGCGGCTCTACCAGGTCAACGCCGGCAAGTTCATCTACGACATGTCGGCGCGGGAACTGGCTGACCTGCTGGAAGCGGTGCAGGGCATTCTCGACGATTACCTGCTTGAAGGTGGCGAGCAAAACCTCTGGGCGATGGATTACGTCGTCGCAGAAGCGCAGCGCGGCACGCTGGAGGCATTCAACAACCTCTCGCAGCAGTCGCAGGTGTACGCCAGCCAGACAACGCTACAGCAGCTTTTAAGCAGCCCCGGTCATCTTAATCAGGTGGCGGCTGCCAGGCTGACAACATTCAGCGACTGGAAGGTCATCAGCGATACCGCCCGCGGCGATTTAACCAACATCATCACCGATGCGGTAGCGCGTGGGGTGAATCCTCGTGAGACGGCCAGCGTTATCAGCAAGCGCCTCGATGTATCGATGTCGAAGGCCAAGACCATCGCTCAGACTGAGCAGGTCGGCGCGCTGCGACAGGCGCAATGGAATGAAACGGACTGGGCTGCTGACCGGCTGGGGCTGAATACCGGCATGCTGTGGCTGTCAGCGCTCAAACCAACGACGCGCACCTGGCACGCCAGCCGTCATGGCAAGGTCTACACCACGGAAGAGGTGCGGGACTTCTACGCTGAAAACGGTAACCGGTACAACTGTTATTGCAGCCAGATCCCGGTGCTGCTCAATGATGATGGCAGAATTTTCAATGAAGGGCTGGCGGACAAGCTATCCCAAGAGAGAAAAGCATGGGATAGCGAGGGGAAGATTAAATCGGGAGGATAGCCGTGATGCTTACTTCAATAGTCACAACCTTTTCCTCGCCTTCGATTAATTCGGAAAGGGCTCTCATGGCAGCTGCACGAACTGCAGGTGAGTTTGCTTCAGGTGCTGTATTCGAGTTGATAACGGTATCCAGGTTGTGGGATTTGCCGTTAATGGTGCCCTTAAATAAAATTTTGTAATCCATGATAACTCCTTAAATAACAGTTTATTAAATCATTTAAGAGGATAACACGTGAAGCTATCCAGCATCCACGTTAAATCCCTCGCCATCAACGCCTCCAACATCTCAACGACCACCATCAACGGCCAGGAACACTACGTCATTCGTGGTGTTGTTCCTATCGTGGATGACATCGTCATGAATGGCGGGCTGTACCCGGCTGAGGAGATTAACAAAAGCTTCAAAACCATGGAGCGTAAATTGATGCCGATCGGGCATCCCATGGTTAACGGGAAGTATGTTCCTTCGACCGATCCAGAGGCGCTGAACACATACTATGCCGGGGCATGGGCGCAGAACGTCAGCAAGGCCAACGACAAGGTCGTGATGGATGTTTACGTCAATAAGGCCGTGGCAGATACCAAGCCTGACGGGAAGCGCCTTATTCAGCGCCTTGACGACATGATGTCTGGGGAGAATATCGACCCAATCCATGTCTCGACTGGGCTGCTGCTCAACAAAGAGCAGCGCGCTGGTGAGTCGAAAGGAAAGAAACACTCCTGGGTTGCTCACAATCTTGATTTTGAACACACAGCGATCCTGCTCGATGAGCCCGGCGCTGGCACGCCGGATGAAGGCGTCGGCATGTTCGTCAACGCTGACGGGCAAGAGGCTGATGTTGAAGCGACGAGCCTCATCGATGCAGCCAACAGCATGAAAGACGGCTGGTGGAACAAAGTGAAGTTCTTCATCAGCAACGCTTCAGAGATGTCCTTCGACGACATCTACCAGGCGCTGCGCATGTCCATCAAGCAGGACGACAAAAAGTGGCGCTATGTCGTCAGCGTCTGGCCTGACCATTTCGTTTACGAAGAGGATGGCGAGAACGCCAAGCCGAAGCTCTTCGACCAGAAGTACCTCATCTCTGACAAGGTCGTAACGCTTGTCGGCGATCCAGTAGAAGTCGTGCGCAAACCAACTGAGTACGAAGTCAAAACCAACGGAGAAACAAACCCGATGAAAGAGAAGATGATCGCCGCGCTCAATGCCGCAGGCGTTAAAACCGAGGGGCTGACCGACGATCAGGTCTGGGATGCCTACAACCAGCAGATGCAGAAGAAAGATGGCGGCGGCGACACGGGCCAGGCTCAGATTAACTCTGACGCGATTGCTGCAGCAGTAAATCTGGCTCTGAAACCGCTTACCGATGAAATCAGCACGCTGAAATCTCAGCTGCAGGCTAACGCTGAAAGCGAACTGAAAACCAAGCGTGACGCGGTTAAAGCGAAATTCTCGTTCATGACCGAAGCTGCGATCAACTCACTGGCTGGCGACGCGCTGAACGACTTGTACTCACAGTGCCAGACCAGCACCGGTCTGAACCCTGCATTCCAGGGGAATGGCGCTCAGAGTGAAATCCTTAACATGGAGGCACCTGAATAATGGCTCTCGCACCTCGTTTCCATACGGTAATCGCGGGCCCGGCCCGTAAGAATGACCCACAGGTCATTGAAGCAATCATGGCGGCGGCCGTGAAACCCGGCTCACTGGTGATGCTCGACAGCACCGGAAAACTGGCTGTTCACAATGTCGCTGGTGGTGCAGGCGTTGCTCTGGCTCTTCAGCACAACTATATCGGCGGCGGTGACATTCGCGACTCGGTTCCTGCAGGTGATACCGGCGCGGCCATCATGTGCGAAGACGATGTGGATTACCACATGCTGGTCAAAGCAGGCGAAGTGTTGCTGGAAAACGAAGGCCTGGTTTCTGCCGGTGACGGCACGCTTGCCAAGGCAACAACGCCAGCTACCGACCAGGTCCTCTTTTATTCACGCGAAAAAATCACCGTTGGCGCTGAAGCTCAGCTCGTGAAAGTTCGCAAATCAGGGAAAGCAACCGCATGAGCATGATCGTATTCAACAAAAAGCTGATCACCGAGCACAACCAGGTGAAGCAGGCATGGAATCAGCTGCTGATGCAGCGTGAATCCTTCAACATCAACCAGAACACCATTGCTGCCCAGTACGGCGGTGCGCTGGAAGTTAACCAGGCAGCGCTGATCTCCAAAGACTACTGGAGTGAAGTGGACAACATCACCACCCGAGTCTTCCGTAATGACGAAGGCAACGGCCTGCTGGATGATCTGCTCGGTCTGGGGACGCCGATTTCTATCGGCAAGACGGCGGCGCTGTACCGCGTTTCCAGTGACGCTGGCAAGGTTCATCGCTCACTGACGGGCCACGTGCCGGAAGAGCTGGATAAAGTCATCTACGACGAAGCTGGTGACCCAATTCCGATCTTCAACACTGGCTACGGCCGTGAATGGCGCGAATGGAACGGCATGCAGTCGGAAAACCTCGACGCGATGGCTGACGATCAGGAAGCGCACGTTGCCGCTATCCGTGAAGACATGGCTGACTACATGCTTTCAGGTGACGGGAAAGTGAAGGTGAAGGGTTATGTCGGTGCTGGTATCACCAACCACGCCAACACCAACCAGGTGGATCTGAGTGCATCCGGTCTGAATATTGATCTGACTACCTCTACGCCTGACGAAACTGTCGCTTTCTTCACTGGTCCATTCGCGAAACTGCTGGACGATAACTATGTGCAGGAAAAGGTAAAAGCATGGGCGTCGCCGGACATCATGCGCAACCTGAACCGACCGTATTCCGATGCAGCCGGATTCAAAGAAGGCACTGTGCTGGAATACATCCTGCGCTATGGCCGCATCGAGTCGTTTAACCAGACCTTTAAACTGACCGGTAACCACTTCATCGCTTACGTGCGCAACTCTCAGTACATCAAGACCCGCATCGCCGCGCCAGTGGGTACCTTCATGATCCCGCGTCAAAATCCATTCGACAACTACAACTCCCTGGTCTGGAGTGCTGTCGGTCTGCAGATTAAGCGCGATTTCAACGGTCGCTCTAAAGTGTTCAACGCACAGGGTTAAGGGGCTTCGGCCTCTTTTCTTCGGGAGAGAGCATGAAAAAGTTAAAAGTAGAGAAGGCTGGTTGCTGGGGAACAATTAACGGCGTATTCCAGCAACTGCCGGTGGGCCATGAGTTCGTTGCGGTTGGTGTGCCACCTGCTTTCACTGGTCGCGTATCGGTCGTTGGCGAAGTTGAAGAGCAGGAGCTTGAAGTTGCCACGCCAGGTGCCGACGATAAACCTGCAGAGCAGGCAGAGCAGGCAGAGCAGGCAGAGCAGGCAGAGCAGGCAGAGCAGGCAGACACCACCGCTAAATCGAAAAAGGCGAAATAACCATGGCTGACCCAATCACAGCGGCAGACGTGCAGGCGTTCCTCGGTGAATTGGGTTACTCCATCCCGGGCGCGCTGCTGGATCCGATTCTCTGCGTGGTGAACAAAATCATCCCATGCCTCGATGGGGCCGGGTATGACGAGTGCACCGCGAAGCTGATCCTGATGTACGCCGCCGCGCTTATGGCTACGTCGTCCGGTGCGCGCCGCATCAAATCGCAGGGTGCGCCGTCAGGCGCGTCCCGCTCGTTTGAATATGGCGACGACAGCATTACCTGGCTGCGTGACTCGCTGGCCCGTCTCGATACCAGCGGCTGCACAGGCGAGCTGCCGATCAGTGCCGGTAACAGTGTCGGCCTGTTCATGGTGGTCGGTGGCTGATGATGACGTACAAATCCGTTAAGCACGGCCTGCCCCGTTCTTTCACTCGCGTCTGGGTGATCACGGACACCGGGCGGGAGACTACTGGCTACGTGAAATCGGACGGCGAGTGGTTCATTAACTGCCCGCGCATCCGGGCGACTGGCGCGAAGGTGCTGCGCTGGAAGGGGGGCTGATGTCGTCTACTGCGTCATGGTCATACAACAAGCCGTGCACGATATGGCGTAAGGGCGCGGGCGGTAATGACGAGTGGGGCGATCCTGTCGACCCATACGAACCGCCTGAAACCATTATGTGCGACTACATCGGCGGCCTGTCAGCAAAGCTCGGCTCAATCGGTAAAGAGGTTGTTGTAAAAAACACCTTCTTTACTGCGTTTGCGCTGGCCGATGAGGGCGATTACATCCTGATTGGTGTGAGTGCAGAACCGGACCCGGTCGTGGCCGGTGCCGATGAGGTGCGTCACGTAACGCGCTGGAACGACACTCTCGACGGTCTGGAAGATGACTGGGCGATTATTACGGGAGTGTAGCCATGGGCATAAAAGTTCGCGGCGTTAAGCAGTCGAAAGCCGGACTCAACCGCATTATCAACGACGTGAAAGGGCGCAAGGTTGTCCGGGCGCTGCAGTCAGCAATGATAATCGGCAGCTCACAGGCTGCGCTTTATACTCCTATCGACACCTCAACGCTGCTTAATAGCCAGTATCGGGAGTTGATTAACAACGGCGTTCGGCTGACAGGTCGGGTGGGATACACCGCGAACTACGCTGTGTTCGTTCACGATCCGAATGTTCCTCAAACCTTCCGCCGCGCTACCGCGCAGAAAGAATTCCTCACTAAAGGCTTTGAAGACACCCGCAGCCAGATTGATGCCGTAATGCGCAAGGAGCTTTCAGTATGACGCCAGCCATGTACGAGCGCGTGCGTAACTATTTCGTTGATGCCGGGCTTACCACTGGCTTCATCGTTCAGTTACTGGCGTGGGATGATACAACGAAGTTAACTGACGCATTCATCGTATTCCGGCCCAACGGCGGTACCGACATCCGAAATGACCTCGGGTCTGATCACTACGTGCTGGTGGATATCATCTCCGCCAAGGACAAGCGACGCGCAGCCGCAGAGAAGGCTCAGGAAATCATCAATTATGTCGAACAGAACGACATTACTGATGAATGCCTTGGCCTGATTCAAAACCTCGGCAACATGCCGGCACCCATCCCGACCGAAGAGGGCCGCCTGGTCTTCCGGCTTCAGTTTATGTGCGTATACGGCGAATAACCCCATCACCAACCCATCAGGCTGCCATCCGGCGGCCTTTTTTATTTGAGAGGTACACATGCAAGGCTGTGCTAATGATTTTGGCAAGCTGATCGGGAAAGTAGCTGTGCTACGCATGGCCTTTGGCTGCCCCGACGCAGTGCCAGCGCTTTCCGAGTGGAAGCGTCTCGGCGCTATGACGACCAAGGGCATCGACTATTCGATGAACACCATCAACTCTGAGGCAGACGATGCTAAAGGGCTGGTGGAGAACCTGGTCAACAATATGGATCTGACGATCTCCGGTGAAGGTGAGTTTCGCAAATCGGATAAAGACAACGAGATCGGTGCGTGGCGTCTGTCGAAGTACATCTTTGACGAAGTACAGGCAGGCCGTCAGCCTAACCTGTGGGTGCGTTTCGACTTCGCTGGTGAGAACGCTGGCACTTATATCCAGGGCTACATGAACACCACCTCATGGTCTGGTGACTTCGGTACCAACGATATCTCCACTTTCTCTGGCGAGTGGAAGGTCTACGACGCTGACACTGTTGTGTTTGAGGTCGCTGACTCTATCGCCGCAACTGGCGTTGAAGTTACCCCAGCAACTGCATCTCTGGTCGTTGGCGCAACCCAACAATTGAGCGGCGCAGTTCAGCCAGTCGATGCGACTAACAAGGCGATCACCTGGACGACCTCGGCGCCTTCCATCGCGACAGTCAGTTCAACCGGCCTGGTTACTGCCGTTGCTGCTGGTACCGCGACTATTACGGCTACTACAGCTGATGGTGACTTTACTGACACCTGCGCTGTTACCGTAACTGCCGCACCGTAATCACTACAAAGGGCGGCGTGCTGCCCTTGATACTGATTATGGAGAGCGATATGACCCCTTTGAAAGAAATTGGAGAGTGCGTTATCGGCGCTGGCGAGCGTGAGTTTTTCTTCCGGCCGTCGTTCCGTAACATGACGCGGATAGGCGAGCCAGAGCATATCGTTCGCACGTTTTATGCACTCTTCAATGATGACGTGGCGAAAATGCTTGAGGCAGCGCGAGAAATTCACAGCGCTATACCTGAGCATCAGCGCAGATTTTACGCCCACTACTTTGGAGACGTAACGCATCCTCGATGGGCGCTTGAAGCTGCAGGTTCAGCGGCGTTTCTACGTAAAACTTTACTCTCCGCGATCAATGTCATCCAGTCTTGCTGCGATGAGGATGTTTCTGAACTTACTGGATGGCATGAACTATCCCGTACTGGACGACGTACCTTTGTATGGCACCGCGGTTCGCTACCTCCTGAGAACCTCATTCTCATTGCTCAGTCGTTGATGATGCATGGAATTATTGGACGGGCCAGAGTCAGGACGTTGCAGAAGAACGAAAGCAAGGAAACGACTTCTGAGTTTCATGCGACCGAATACATCATGGCCGCCCGCAATCATTTTGGCATCAGCAAGGAAGAGGCGATGGAGCTAACCATGACCGAATTCGCCATGATGCTTAACTCCAAATACCCGGACCAGAAAGGCTTCACCAGGGAAGAGTATGACGCGGTTATGGATGATGATGAACGCCGGTGGCAGGAAATGATTGAGCGCGAAAAATCAGCAAAGACAGCAGCCTGAGTTAATAATGGATATACCTTACTCGCCAGGCCTGGCGTAAGATGGCTCAGAAATAAAACTCAGGGGATAAGAGTGAAAAAAATACTGTTGTCATTGGCGATTCCACTTCTTCTGGCTGCCTGTAAGCCTGGAGAGGAAAAGGCAATCTCTCTGGCGCAATCCGAGGTGTCCGCTAACCTGCTTGATCCTTCAAGTGCTCAGTTTCGCAATATGAAGGTTGCCAGGATGACAGACTCCGACGATGGTGGCGTCATCGCTGTAGTTTGTGGCGAGATAAACGGCAAGAACGGTTTCGGTGCATATGCCGGATTTCACCCGTTCTACGTTGAGTTGAACATGAAATCGAAAGGTATGTTCTCAAAAGGTGTCGACTATACGCTTGGCGATCATTTCCTGAGCTCAAGAGATACACCACCACCGCCAGACTATACCGAACGATGTCAATAAACGACACGAATAACTAACCCACCACAAGGTGGGTTTTTTTATGCCCGGAGAAAATGATGTCTGAAAAAGCAGGCGAGATTTATTACGACATCGAGGCCGATGTATCTGGCTTGCTCAAGGCGCAGGGAAAGGCCAATAAGTCGCTCGACTCCATCGGCAACTCGGCGACCAATGCAGCCAAAAAGATGGATGAGTTGCAGACGAATATCAACCGCGTCGCCGGGGCTATTGCCGCATCACTCGTTGTTGACTGGGGTAAGGCGTTTCTTGTTGCTGCTGACAACATGAGCCAGCTCAACGCTCGTATAGAGAGGCTTACTGGTAGCGCAACAACAGCCTCGCAGACGATGCAGAATCTGATCCGTATCAGTTCGGCAACTGGCGGTTCTCTTCAGGACACTGCGAAGCTGTGGGAAACTCTCAGCACGGCGTTGCGCGATACCGGCGCGACCAACGGCCAGATAATCCAGCTCACCGAAACACTTCAGAAAATAGGTCGCATTGGCGGATCCTCAACAGAAGAAATGGCGAATGCTCTTCGTCAGTTCGGCCAGTCAATTTCATCCGGCACTGTCCGTGCGGAGGAGTTCAACTCCATCCTTGAGCAAATGCCGGAACTGGCGCGCCAGATTGCCGCCGGGATGGGGGTAAGTATCGGAGAGCTTCGCCAGTTGATGCTGGACGGGAAGCTGACGGCAGAAGATGCTCTGAACGCCATTCAGAAGCAAACCGGCTCAGTGAATGCAGAGTTCGAGAAACTCCCGCGCACGCTTTCACAGGCTAATACCGCACTGACAAACTCATTCCTGTCGATGATCGATTCCGTTAACCAGGCAACAGGAGCTAGCAATGGTCTGGTTGCGGTTATCGATTCAATGACAGCTGCGCTCGACAGGCTGGCGGGCAAAGCAATCTCAGCGGATGCGCAGATTTCAGATCTGAACAGCACGGCAGAAATGTTTACCCGCCGGGCACGGACCTGGTCATGGCTGGGGCTTGATGGCTGGGAAGCGCAAAACAAAGCGCTGGCCGGACTGAGCAACAAAGCCGCGATTCTGGTTGGCGACCTGGCGGCTGTAACCAAAGAATCGCAGACCGCGGCTAACACAAAGCCGATCGAGATAAAGACCACGGCAACGACCACCGGGAGCAAGTCGAAGGGTGGAGCGTCAGCCGCACAGAAAGAGGCGGATCAGTACGCTAAAGCGCAGGAAACTGTTAACCAAAAACTGGACGAGCTGAGGCAGAAGGCCGAGCTGTCAGCTGGCAGTGTCGGTGAACTGTCCAGGGCTCAGGCCGTGCTTAATGCACAGCAGTCTCTCGGTAACACCGCCACGCAGGAGCAACTCATGCTGGCCGGGCAATTGGCAGGCAAAGCCTGGGACAATGCCAACGCATTGCGTGAGCAGGCTAAGGCTGAACGCGAGCGCACAGAGGCTGCCAATAAGTTCAGTACCATCCAGGGTAAAACCAGCAAAACAGCTGGGCTGGATAGCCAGTACCAGAAAGACATTGCTGACATCCAGCTTTATGCTCAGCTTTACCCGCAGAAGATCGGGGAGGCTGAGGCAGCGCGTGCCGCTATCGAACAGCAATACCGTGATCAGCGTAACGCTGCGATGTGGGAGGAGTGGGCGCAACAGAACGCGGTCACCCAGGCAGCAGCGGCGGCTTTCGACTCCCTTGGCTCGGTGGCCAGCAATGCGCTGACCGGCATTGTCACCGGAAGTATGTCAGCCAGCGATGCTATGCGCAGTATCGGCATGACCGTGCTGAACAGCGTTGTTAATTCGTTCGTTCAGATGGGCATTGAGTGGGTTAAGTCGGCCATTATGGGCCAGACGGCCACTACCGCGGCGGTTGCAGCATCCACCACGGCACAGGCAGCAGGCATCGCAACCACGACGGCGACTTCGACGGCAGCGGCAGCGGCTACTACGGCGGCATGGACTCCGGCGGCCATCATGTCCTCCGTGGCTTCATTCGGTGGTGCTGTTGCTATTGGTCTTGGCGCGATGGCTGGCATCCTGGCACTGTCAGGCAAACGCAAGAACGGCGGGCCTGTCTCTGCTGGCGGGATGTATCAGGTCGGTGAAGGCGGCATGCCGGAGATTTACCAGGCCAGCACCGGTAAGCAATACATGATACCGGGCGACAACGGCAGGGTGATCAGCAACAAGGAGATGACTGCTGGCGGCGGAGGGGTAGTTATCAACATCCAGAACTACACGCCATCGTCCGTTGATGCACAGGCTGGCACTGATGCAAATGGTGGGCTTACCGTTGATGTCATTGTTGCAGACCTGAACAACGGCGGGCCAATCAGCAACGGTATAACCAGTAACTTCAATGTTAAACGCACGCCAAGAGGGCAGGGCTGATGCCAATTATCGACTATCCCGACTGGCTGCCGCTGGCGCAGAAGGCCAGCAAAAACATGACGCTCGATACCGGGTTCCAGACTGATCAGCCAGCGGTCGGCCCGGCTATCTTCGAGAATCAAACCGATGACTTGAAAGTGACCTGGTCACTGACGTGGATCTTCACGTTGGTTGAGGAGCGCGCTTTCCAGCAGTGGCTACGCAGCCCGAACTATCTCAACCGGGGCCTGAACTGGTTCCGGATGAATATCAATCTTGGCGGCAGTGGCCTGCAATTGCAGGAGCTTCACTTCACGCAGATGCCAGTGCAAACCAGTATCGACGGCGGGGTGGTGACATGGACAGGAACCGTTATCGCAAACCACCTCTACAACGCCGACGACGAGTTTGACGACATCATTGTTGAGCTGCCGCCGCCTTGGGACTCACGGCTGGATATCGTGGTTACGGGTTATCCGGATGGGCGCGATCCGGAAAGTCTTCCGAGGGTTCCGTAATGCCGAGCTTCAGGGAGTACAAGCAGCAGCGCCCGACGCGCGGACTGTACGACACCATTACGTTCTACCATCCATCCTTTGGCTACGTCCGCCTGGTCGATAAGCAGTTCTTCCCGAAGACGCTCGGCGGCCAGACGTACACGCCAGCGCGCTTTGAAATCGAAGAGAGTCAGCAGAGTGGTACTCCGGTTATCGACGCGACGGTGAAGCTTGGGCGGCTGTCTTCGGATATCAAAGCACTGATGAAACAGTGGAAGGGTGCGGCCAGGCTGACTGCCATCACGGCCACGCGGCAGATCTTCGACAGCGGCGATGTGTCGGTGCCGATTAAGTCGTGGCAGCTCTACGTCAAGACGGTGGATATTGATGCCGACGCCGCATCGGTCACTCTGTCTGTTACCAACCCGCTAAACAACAACATCGGAAGGCTCTATGACCCAACGGAATATACCGGCCTGCAATACCTCTGATTTTGTTAGACAGGTGATCGGCGTGCCGTGGGCTAACCGGGCCTGTTCGTTCGAAAAGGTGGATTGCTGGGGGCTGGTGGTGCTGTATTACCGGCACGTTCTCGGTATAGAGCTGCACCAGACACCGGACTACGAAGCCGGGGCCGACTTCTTCACCTGCTATCAGGGCGACGTCGTCTTCTGGTGCCAGGCCGATAAGCCGGTCGAGGGCGGGATATTCGTTGGATACCGAGGCGCGCAGCCGGCACACGTTGGACTGGTGCTTAACAGGCAGGCGCTGCATTCACGCGGCGAGAACGGAAGCGTACGCATGGACTCGTTGCTGGTCATTCAGCGGGCATTCACCAAAGTGGAGTATTTTTCGTATGGCGCTGGTTGAGATATCGAACTTCCCAGGAACGCCTAAGCTGCCTTGCAGGGTGCCAAACGGCACTCTTTTTTATGACTGGCTGGCGGCCAATGACGCTACTTTCCACCGCGACCTGCTGATCGTCCGCAACGGCGTAAAGCTGGGCGACGATGATGAGCTGGCGTTTGAGTTGAGCGAGCTGGACCATATCCAGATATTCGACCAGCCAAAGGGTATTGTCGGCGACATCCTAAGCCCGATCTTTAAAGTGGTGGGCCAGGTGTTTTCGTTCCTGGCGCCGAAGCCGGCAATCGCGAACAACGGCGGTAATACCGTCGACTCACCGAACAATAGCCTGACCGGTCAGACAAACACCGCGCGCGTTTACAAGGCCAAGCCGGACATTTACGGGCAGATTCGTTCGTTCCCGGATCTGATTCAGGAGTCGGTGTTCGAATACGTGCACCAGACGTCCACCGACGGCGGCCTGAAGTACGTTACAGAGTGGATGTGCATCGGGATCGGCAAGTACGACTACGAGTCCGTGCGCTACTCAGAATCCAGTCTGGGCTCTCTGGCCGGTGCCGAATTCCAGTTCTTCCAGCCTGGCGAAGTAATCCCGCAGATCGTCGAGGGCTACGGCTTCGATGACGTTGACGGGCAGGAGGTCCCCGGGCAGAACGAAGCCAGCGATTTCCCGGTAGAGAGCGCGACTGCAACCACTGTGGTAAGCGGCACGTATTCCGGTGGCCAGATAGCGATGAAAATCGTGAAGCAGGCCGAGTTCGATTACTTCATGGGCCTGGTGCTGCCGCACGCGGTTACCTTCACCATTAACGTTACGTACAACACTGCTTCCGGCAGCGTTACCACTGACGCGACATTCTCCGGCACGCTGATCTCCGCCGTTGAAACAAACGACGGCGCGGTGGTGAATCCGGTTCGCTGGTACACGTTTACGATGAACCAACTGGATGGGCCGCAGGATATCCCGGCGAACGCCACGATCAACACCACGAAATTCATCCTCAACGATAACGAGGCGCTGGTAGTGGGGCCGTTCTTCTCTCCAGTTGAGTCAACCCAGTTGTGGCTTCATACGCAGTCCAGCCTCGGAGGGAAGAAGGAGACCAACTGGAAGGTTGTCATCTGGAAAATCGACGACGACTACAACCAGGTGCCGGGAACGCAGCAGACGTTTACGTACCGGCAGACGACGCCGCATCAGTCGACGAGTGAGGTGTTTTATCGAACTGACAAGATCACACCGACCGGCGGGTTCGGGAAGTACGCGGTCAGCTTCCAGCGCACGGATAACTCCGGCGACGCATCACTGCTCAAGGTCGAAGAAATCCACAGCATCAACATCAGGACAAACGTCGTTCACCCTACCGATACGCTGGTGCGTGTAAAAGTCCGGGCGACTGAGAACGCTCTTGGCAGTCGTGAGCGCAAATACAACGCGCTGGTAACGCGCCACACCATCACATACGACCTCGACACGCAAACGGTGGATTACACGCTGCGGCCGTCGCGCTCGTTCGCTGATGCGGTGGCTCATACCTGGTTGATTATGGGCGAGCAGCCGGTAAGCAGCATTGACCTGTACGGGCTGTATTCGATCGCTGAAAGCCTTCCTGATGATCGACTGGGTTACTTCGACTACACATTTGACGACGAGAACGACTCACTGGGCGACCGCGTGCAGGCGATCTGCAATGCGGCGTCGGTTGTGGCGTACTGGGATGACGGCGTGCTGACGTTTACCCGTGATCAGAAAGTTGACTACCCGGCGGCCGTATTCAACCGAGCCAACATGAAGACGGACGAGTACAAAATGACGTACGAGGCCACTCTCCCAGGCGGTTATGACGGCGTGCAGGTGTCATACGTCCACCCCACAACGAACAACAAGACGTACATCAACTACCGCGTGCTGAACGGTGCCATCGTTGAGCAGGAAGCGGAAAACCCAAACAAGCTGGAGATCGTCGGCTTCCGTAATGAATATCAAGCCCGGGAGCGAGCATTACGCGAAACCAAGCGCCTGATCTACTCGCGCGTGAAGATGAACGCGAAAGTGTTTGAGGACGGCATTATCCAGGTCGGTAGCGTCATCCAGATGCCAGACATCTACGACAGCAACCAGCAGGGTGGTTACGTCACCGGCCGCTCCGGGAATGACTTCGATACCAGCGAGCCGATCACGTTTACCGGCTCGATGTATGTGCTGGTTACCGACAGCCTGGGTAACCCAACTCTGCGTTATCCGGCCACCGCCCGTAGCGACACGAAGTACGGATTCACCGCGGCTATCCCTAACATTCAGCTCAACATATGGAACGGTGAAACTGTGCAGCTACCGTCGCGCTATCTCATAGCGACGGTGGAGGAACTGGACAGTCAGCTATGGACGGTAAACAGCATTAAACCGAACACAGATAACACGGTATCTCTGACCGTCGCGGAATACAGCGACGCCATCTACCAATAAGAACCTTCCCCGACCAACCAGACCCGGCCATAGCGCCGGGTTTTTTTATGGAATCAATATGGCTACGCAACCTACCAATTTGCCTGTCCCAAGCGAATCACCGCGCGATTTGAAGTTTAACGCGGGGAAAATTGACGAGTTCGTTACCTCGATGGGATGGACTTACACTGACCGTTTCGGCAATAAGCATTATACGATCGAGGGCCTGCGCTGGCTGGCGCAGCAGGCTATTTCCCAGTTCGGGTACATCACTCTGGACAGCTTCGAGGACGGGAATACGCTTACGCTGCCAAACCAGGTTCTGCATCTTGAGGCTACAGGTGAATACTACCGCTGGGACGGGCCGCTCCCTAAGGACGTGCCAGAGAACTCAACGCCTGAAACTACAGGTGGCATTGGTCCAGGTGCGTGGCTGAGCGTAGGCGATGCGACTTTACGCGGTGAGGTTTTCGCACTCAATGGCGGCGTAACTCGCGGCTTCCAGACAGTGGCGGACATGAAGTCTTTTGGTGGAATTTCCCCTGGCCATACATACTCCACAGCCGGTTACTACGCTGCAGGCGACGGCGGCGGCGCGCTATACATTGCCGCGACAACCGGTACTACTCCTGATGGCTTTGGTGACCAGGTCGCTTCTAATGGCGTATTTCTGAGACTAATCAGCCAGCCTACCGATCTAAATCATGGTGTTATTATTAATGCGACATATGATCCTGTCACAGCCTGGAACAACCGCAATGCAATACAAACCATGCTACGCAATGAGCGCTGGTCTAACTTTGAGATAAAAGCTCAGGGCGTGCTATACCATTTGGGAAGCACTCATGTAGGACGTGACAACATCTCAGTTCACATAAAGAAAGGATGCAGAATAATTGGTAGGTTTAACGACCCTTCAATTCCAGATTCATTGAAGTCTCAGTCTGGCGGAATGCTTGGATTTGCTAAATTCTTCGACCCTGACAATGGTGATTTTATCCCATGGCGCGATGGAGATACACGAGTAAACGCAAGAGTATATAACGTCCATGTTATTTTAGATGGTGAAGTGTCTACCGAATACAACGCTATACACGCCAGCAAATATAATAACAACTGCATAGGGTTTTTAAAAGCAAGCAATTGCTCAGTAACTGGTAGCGGAGGTGTAGCAGGGTCTGATCATCGGGGAATAAACTTCGATGGAATAGACACTAACGCTCCTAATGGAAGTGATAACAGAGGTGGTTCGGTGAACTGCCGTATTGAGGTTGGTTATTCCGCGAATGTTATTGATAACCATTTGATGATTTTCGGAGAAAACACAAGCGTAAGTACTCATACCATAAAGGTTGGTTTTTTGGGTGCAATGCTTTCTGGTGGATATAACAGCCCTATAGGCATAAGGGTAACAAATGCCAACGTTTTTAACATAGAAATTGGCTCATTTAGTGGTGATAATGTAGTCAAGCCATCTTTAGTTGCTGCTTATGGAGTCACGCAAGTTAACGTAAAAGCTGGCTATGTGAATGGGGCTTCAAAAATTCTTTATCAAAATGAGACGCTTTATTCAGATGTAGAAGTTTCTCAAATCTATAATACCCCTATTGGGATTGAGAGGGCTGGCACTGCAACTGGCAAAATGAGATCTGCATCGTTTCATGATGTTAAGTATACCGATAACAATTTTAGTTATCCTTACTACTCGAACAATAACGTTGACGGGTTCTTCAGATTGAAGATTAATGATAACTTCTTTGGTAATGCATCATCATCCTTTGCTTATTATGGCAACAGAGTTCCAGCGGGGATGCCAACGAAAATGGACATCAGAGATAACATATCGCCAGGATCAATGACCGTTGTAGAGTTTAACCAACTACCTCAAAGTCAGAGCGCGAACCTGATAACTGCCGGGGCTACGTCTGCTGTAATTAATTACAAGAGCCCTGACTGGAACTACAGCAAGATGACCGTTATAGCTCAGTCTAGCGGAGTTTATGGAGCGTGTGAGATTGACATAAGGACAAGGACAGTAACCAGCCAGAACGTAGCCTATAGCGCCGGAGCTATCACTGTGAACACGGCGCTTTCTGGAAACAACATTACCATAACGTTAAGTGCTGGCGCCGCTCTTGCAGTTGTGACAATGCATAACTAAAAGTTAGGCCCCATTGGGGCCTTTTTTCATCAAATAAAATCACATTATTCTGCTAATAAATTTTCTGTTTTCAACGAACCTAGACGAATAACTGGCAAACAAAAGTGCAGAGGTTATTGCAATAAACCCAATAAGTATTGATATGATTAAATCATCCTTCACCTTTAACTCAAACATCCCAAGGAAAAAATAAAGGATAGGGTAGTGTGTAATATACAGCGTGTAAGAGTATTTTGATGTATTATTCAGGATTGAAATTCTATTGTCATATATAATTAAAAACACATAAATGAACGCAGTAAAGAAAAGGCCAAAAGAGGCGTTGTAATATGCCAAGATTACCTCTTTTCCTGCAAATAATGAACCCACCTTTAGTGAAACGCAAGCAAGTGCCAGCAAAATAGATAGCGCCAATACTTTATACTTGCCTTTGGCTGCAGGGATGTAAGAAACAATTAAACCAGAAAACCAAACAAAAGAATATATGAAAAATTCAAGCTTAAACATTGATATACATATAAAAATAGTAATTGCAGTAATGGCCGTTAATGGTTTTTTTGTGAATAGCAACCCAGCTATGGCATAGTACCAAACCTCAAGCGGGAGACTCCATAGCGGTTGGTTGAATTGTATTATCGGCGTGGATATACCATTAGTAAACGTTAGTGCAGACAGTATCTGTGCAGGAGTGTAATCAAATTTTCCATGCATAGTACTATTTCCAGATGAAGATAGCAGAGAATTCGTCGCCTCGAACACGTACGGTGAAATGTAGTTCAATACAATTATTAAAGCTATAGACAGGATTAATGGTGGATAGATTCTCTTAAATCTACTGGCTGCATAAATTGAGAGCTTGAAGCGGTCATTTTTAGATGAGTTACTCTGTATGGATTTTCCAATAAGAAAACCAGACATCGAGAAAAAAACCATTACACTCGATTGCGCTGCAAAAATTATATAGATAAATGCATCAGGGTAGAACCTGACGATAAAAAACTGCACAACATGGGCTATAGCGACAGTTATTGCCGCAATACCCCTCATTGACTCAAGTGATACGTGTTGATTTTCTGTTAGGCTGTTCATCAAGGTCCTGCAAGACGGTGTATGTAACTGAAAACAATATTAATAAGAATAGTACCAGTTATGGGTTATCAAAACACTACTTGATCGATGCCATATACCTGCTTTACTGTATATGTATACAGTTAAATGTGAGGTTGCCATGCCACGCACAGCAGACATGCGCACCGCCTTAGTTGCGGTAGCAGAGCCATTCACTCCTCCTTCTGCAAGCATTGTTGAAACGCTGGAAGGTTATGATGTCATTGAGAAAGGTGAGCAATTTGAGCGCGGAAATACATTGCTCATCTGGTTTTGCGGCCGCCAGCAGCATGCGTATTGGGCTGGTGACGCTCTCATTACCGACGATGGAGAGGCCATAGAAGGTGATGCGCTTGATGACGTTCGCTTTGTTGGTGTGGTAACTCATACCATTAGCCCGGTATGGGTTGATGATAATCCGGTGATGTGATGTTTGCCCTGGTAGATGTGAACTCGTTTTATGCAAGTTGCGAGACGGTATTCAGGCCGGATTTGTCGGGAAGGCCGGTTGTCGTGCTCTCGAATAATGACGGCTGCGTAATAGCAAGATCGGCCGCGGCAAAAATTCTCGGCATAAAAATGGGCGATCCGTACTTCAAGTGTAAGGATTATTTCCGACAGCAGGGGGTGGTATGCTTCAGCTCCAATTACGAACTCTACGCCGACATGAGCAACCGGGTGATGACCACGCTGGAAGAAATGAGCCCTCGCGTCGAAATTTACTCAATCGACGAGGCCTTTTGTGATCTTACTGGAGTGCGAAACTGTCGCGTTCTTGAAGAGTTTGGGCGCGAATTGAAGGATGCCGTTTATCGCAACACAGGTCTAGCGGTTGGTGTTGGTATAGCTCAGACGAAGACGCTGGCCAAGCTCGCCAATCACGCGGCAAAGACGTGGAAAGCGACCGGTGGTGTAGTGGACCTGTCTAACGTCGATCGCCAGCGAAAGCTCATGGCGTTGCTTCCAGTCGACGAGGTGTGGGGTGTTGGCCGGCGCATCAGTAAAAAACTCGAGGCGATGGGTATCAAGACTGCGCTTGACCTCGCTGATACTCATATCGCAGTGATCCGCAAACACTTCAATGTCGTGCTTGAGAGGACGGTCCGGGAGTTACGTGGAGAGTCGTGTCTCGAGCTTGAGGAATTTGCTCCGGTAAAGCAGGAGATTGTCTGCAGCAGGTCTTTCGGTGAGCGCATTACCGATTATGACCAGATGAGGCAGGCTATCTGCAGTTATGCTGCCCGCGGCGCTGAGAAATTGCGTGGTGAGCATCAGTATTGCCGGTACATTTCCACGTTTGTGAAGACGTCACCTTTTGCCCTGAACGAACAATATTACGGCAACAGTGCATCGGTTAAGCTGCTAACCCCCACGCAGGATAGCAGAGACATTATCAACGCTGCCACACGTTGCCTGGACGCAATCTGGAAGGAAGGTCACCGGTACCAGAAAGCCGGAATTATGCTCGGTGACTTCTTCAGTCAGGGTGTTGCTCAACTAAACCTGTTTGATGAAAACGCACCGCGCAACGACAGCGCACCACTGATGAACATACTGGACCGCCTTAATGCCAAAGGTGGAAAAGGCACACTGTACTTTGCCGGGCAGGGCATACAGCAGCAATGGCAGATGAAGCGAGAAATGCTATCGCCGCGGTATACGACAAGATATTCGGATCTTCTCGTTGTTAAGTGACCGGTTCGATTAACTCCGGCCCCTGATTCTTCACATTCCCAACGGCACGCGACACGGCGTGCCAGATAAACTTTTCTGCTGGCACAGAGCCGTCGGCGATAATCTCTTCCGCTTCTTTCCCGCCAACCTCCTGACGCATCCATTCCCGGGCTGCTTCTGGCGACAGAACCAGTGGCCGGCGGTCGTGAATGTCGACCAGGCCTTTATCAGCTGCAGATGTCACAATCAAAAATCCTTCTGCTTCGTCACCGCATTCGAATGGTGTGCTGCCGATCGCCGCCATAAAAATCGGCTGGCCGTCAGCGCGGTGAATGAAGTATGGCTGTTTCTTGTCTCCTTCCTTCTTCCATTCGAACCATCCATCAGCGAAGCAGATCGCCCGGCCATGCTGCCACAGAGACTTAAACATTCTGCTGGTGGCTGCCGTCTCTACGCGCGCGTTAATCAGTGGCGGTTTATCCCACCACCCGGGCGCGTAGCCCCAGAAAACAGGATCGAGATGCATCTGCTCGTCGCGTTCGCTCAACAGCAGGACTTTGGTACCGGGCGCCACGTTGTAACGTCCAATCGGTTCCGGGTCATATGCGATGTCGCGATCGCCTTCGTCGGCCAGGTAAGCCAGATATTCTTCACGGGTTTGGGCTTGTGCAAATCGTCCACACATAGAAACCTCCAGCCAAATGTCAGACTGAAAGTATAGGGCAGGGAGGAAAAGAGGGGGCAGTGGGGCATGGGTGGGACACAAAACAGCACTCGCTCTAAGGTGAACTTAGACGACTAATGTTTTCGACGACTCTAACCATCTGTTATTTAGTGCGCTCTTGGACGATCTTTGTCGTTTATGAAAAATGTATGCTCATGTGATGGGGATGCAGGTTTAAGCCCCGTCGATCTTCGCTGGCAGCCCAAGCGCTTTAATGCCACAATATTTTTTTCTTCGAATGCAGGAAAGATGATGAAAAAAATAGCAATTGCTGGCGCGCTGCTGGCACTGACCGGGTGCGTTCAGGTGGATAACTATCAGGAAGTGATCAAACACCCCGTCCCGGCGCATCTGGCAGGGTACTGGCAGTCAAAAGGGCCGCAGAGCAAAATGGTGAGTCCAGAGGCGATTGCCACGCTGGTGGTGACGGAGGAGGGCGATACGCTGGACTGCCGTCAATGGCAGCGCGTGATCGCTGTACCGGGTAAAATCATGCTGCGTTCAGACAGTTATTATAACGTCACCCGCAAGCTGGATATTTATCCGCTGGAGCGCGATGGCTCTGTTCTTGAGTATGATGGTATGGAGCTACAGAAGGTCGATCGCCCGACGGTAGAGTGCGCAGATTATCTGAGCAAAAATCCGCTTGAGAGTAAACTTCCGTAGTGCATGTTGCCGGGTGGCAGCTTCGCCTGACCCGGCATTCAATTCACGTCAGATGCTTTTACAACTACAACGCATCCTCAATCACCCACACGCTGACGCTTCCACCTTTGCAGGTAAAGGTACCTTCGCCATCCGCTGCGGTAGTGACCGTTTCTTCGCGATTGCCGAGAAAATCACGCCACGTTTTGTTGCCGTAGTTTTCACCCAGACAAATCACTTTCTCGCCGTCATCGCCATTCGACATCACCACCACACAGCCAGGATCGTCTTCGGTGCCGCTGCGGCTGAAGGCGATACAGTTTGGGTGATCGAAGAACAGCGTCTGCACGCCGTGGGCAAAACGCTGGCGGGCGAGGATCAGCTCGTGAAGCTGCTCGATGACCGGCATATCAATATGGTAGGTTTCGCCGTCACCGCCCGTATCGTCATAGCTGGCACCGAATAAATCCGGATAAAAGACGCTGGGCACTCCGTTTTCACGCAGCAGGATCAGGGCATAGGCCAGCGGTTTAAACCACGCTTCAACCGGCGCTTCCAGTGCCTGCAAAGGCTGAGTGTCATGGTTGGCAACCAGAGTTACTGCATGGAACGGATCGGCTTCGACCAGGGTGCCGGTAAAGATTTGGCTCATGTCGTATTCCCGACCCTGGCGCGATGCTTCGTGGAATTTCATCTGCAGGGGGGCATCGAACAGCATCGTCTTGCCATCGACCTGGTCAATATAGGCCTGCAGTTTATCCACTTCGTGGGACCAGTATTCCGCCACGATAAACAACGGTTGCGTTGCGACTTCCTGAACGTGCTCAATCCACTCCTTATAAAACCAGGCGGGAATGTGTTTGACGGCGTCCAGACGAAAACCGTCACAGCCAGTTTGTTCCATGACCCAGCGGGCCCAGTATTTGATCTCCTCGGTGACGGCATGGTTGCGAAAATCAATGTTTTCGCCCATCAGGTAATCAAAATTACCCATCTCATCATCAACCTGGTCGTTCCAGCCTTCACCGGTGTAGTCGTTGACGATTTTAAAAATGCCGTCTTCATCGGGGTTTTCAATATGGTCGACGCCGCTGAAGCATTTGTAATCCCAGATAAACTGCGAATATTGCCCGGCACGGGCAGGGAAGGTGTAGCGTGTCCAGGCTTCACACTCAATGATCTCATCGTCGATCTGCGTGCGATCCTGTTCGTTGACGCGCTGAACGCGGACGGGTTCTTTCTCGTCTGCGCCCATTTTGTGGTTAACCACCACGTCAAGGAGGACGGCGATCTCATTACTTTTGAGTGCGTCGATGGCCTCCAGCAGCTGAGCTTTGTCACCGTACTTGGTGGCGACGCTGCCTTTCTGGTCAAACTCACCGAGGTCGAAGAGATCGTAAGTATCGTATCCGACCGAGTACCCGCCGGATGCGCCTTTACAGGCTGGCGGCAACCAGATCATATTGATGCCGATTTCGTTAAGATTGGGGGCTAACGCCGTGACCTCTCGCCACAATTCACCGCCCGCAGGGTAATACCAGTGAAAACATTGTAACAGGGTGGGGTTTTTCATCGTCCGTGCTCCAGAAGCCGTTTGGCAGACTTCTGGAGTATGGATCAAGAATCGCTAATGTGAATTAATGATTCATCTCTCCGGGAAATAATATGTTGCCTGACAACTTCCCGTAGGTAACGTTAACGTTTTTTTGCTTGTTGGTTTGGGCAATAAGACCGCTCAACTCACTCATTCTTTCCTGCAACAAATCCTTGAGGAGGAGTTCATTCTGCAGCACCTGATTCAGTATCACCATCGCCTGATCCTGGATGTGTTTGCTGTCGGGTGGAAAAGGAGTCGTGCTGATCTCTTCAACCAGCGAAACGTATGCAACCTCCTGTTCGATGAGCTCATCCCATTTCCCGGATTGAGCAAGGCTCAGCATTGTATTGCTAAGCGCATAAAGAGCATGCCACTTTTTAAGGGATAAGCTGGAGTCGTTCATTAAAGTTAATCCTGCTTGGGAGTATAACCCGGGCCGATTTGCTTCCAGGCGTCGGAAATATTGAGCAGCAGAGCCTCGACTTCGGTAATAGCTTCGATGTCATTGCGCAGATTGGCATGTAACAAACGGCGTACCATATAGTCGTAAAGCGCAGAAAGGTTGCGGGGGAGTTCGCCTCCCACATCCATATTTAACCCAGCCTTAAGGCCATTTTCGATAATATTAATGGCCTTAGACAGGGCCTCTCCTTTTGCCGGGATGTCTCCCTGCTCAAGGAAAAGGCGCGCCCGGATAAGCGCGCTATGGATACCGTCGAACAACATGACAACCAACTGGTGCGGGCTGGCACTCAAGACAGCAGATTCAAGACCTACCTGCTGATAGGCTTGTACACCAGATTTGCTATACATATCGTTTCCTTTCTTACTTACTGCTGAACTGTTGGGTCAAATAAGTGGCCGTGCCGTTGAATTTTGTGACCAGCTTATCTAAATCGTTAAATTGCTTTTTATAGCGCGCCATCGTGGCTTCAATCGTCAACTCCATCGCGTCATAACGTTTACCGATGGATTTGAGCGTGGCGTTAATACCGTCCTTCGCATTTTGAATAACGCCTTCTTTGCCGACAGACGTGCTCAGCATATCGGTTAGCTTGTTATTCATCTGGGTAGCGAAACCGGTCGTTTTCCCGTCACCCACAAAATAGGCCTGTACACCAGCCGGATCGTCCGTGAGGATCTTGGTTAATTTCTTATCATCAATTTTCAGGTTGCCAACCGCGCCGTCCGCGCCTTTGACCGGGTCCTGTGTGATGCCAAGTTGGGCCATAATGGCATAGGAACCGCTCTGCACATTGGTCAATAAAGCACGCAGATCGGATTGTACTCCGCGGATAGTACTGTCACCCATCAGTACGCCGTTATTCGAAGACTGGGCGGTTGCACCCACCGCAGGTGGCTCATATTTCGTCAATGAGGCAATGGTGGACTGCAGAGAGTTATAGGCAGTTACCCATTCTGTAATGGCTTTTTTGTTATCGTCTGTAGAGCGGGTTACGGTCAGGGTTTCATCGGCTGTGCTCTGTGCTTTCAGGGTTAATGTTACCCCTGGAATGGCGTCAGTGATGGTATTGGTCTGGCGGACAATCTGGATACCGTTGACGTTAACGACGGCATTTTGTGATTTTACCTGTTCGGTAAGTGCGCCACTGCCAATGATGCCTTTCAGCGTATCGTCGCCGGTCACTGTTACCGTCATATCAGAATCGGTACCGGTGGTTTTGGAGGTCAGCATCAGACGATAGTCGCCATCATCCGCTTTCACCACACTTGCCGAGACACTGCCGTTGGCAGCATTAATGGCTTTAGCGATCCCGTTCAGGGAGGTATCGCCATCGGCCAGGGTTACCGTCAGTGGTTTACTGTCAGCGCCTGCCTGGGTAATGGTAATGGTTCGGCTGTTGGTGCCCGTGGTGCCACCTAACTGCTTAGTATTGCTGTCGATAGTGCCTGGCGTGGTTGTCAGCACCTGGCCTTTAGCAATCTTGCTGACGTTGACTGTCACATCACCAACGTTAGCGCCGGAGGTACTGATAGCCGAAAAAGCAGTATTGGTGCTGCTAATGGAAGTTGAGTTCCACGTATCTGTTTTTGCGAGCTTAGCAGCTGCGGTTTGCAGATTCGTCAGGGCGCTTTGTAATTTGCCGTAACCGGTAATCTGCGCGTCGTAGGTGGTTTTTTGCTTGGCAATAGCCGTCAATTTTGTTTCTTCTGCTGCCTGCAGCTTATCGTACAGATCTGACAGGCCGGGCATGCCCACCCCGAGATTACTGATAGTCGCCATGTAGTGTTCCTTCTTAATGGATGTTTCAGTCGTTTATCGGCCCGTTCGACGAAAAGTTTACGGCAAGCTTAAAAAATATATCGCTGAATAAGCGACCTAAATGACGGGTTTTAAATCAACAGGGTGCATGACGAAGAAATATACCGAAGAGAATAAGACGGTGATTTTTTGCGTTAATCTTTTATCAATCATGCACTCTGTAGCCGCTTTAGAGCAAAATAAATCTTTATAAAACAAATAATTAAATATTTTCTTCGATATTTTCTAAAGTCTGCTGTTCGAGCGTCGATAACCTTGTTGACGGTGAGAGACGCCGTGAGTGTTAGGCACCGACCCTAGAAACCATTTTTGAAGGAATTAAAATTATGGCAGTTATCAATACTAACCTGTTGTCCCTGACCACTCAGAACAACCTGAACAAATCTCAGTCTTCTCTGGGCACTGCTATCGAGCGTCTGTCCTCTGGTCTGCGTATCAACAGCGCGAAAGATGACGCTGCTGGCCAGGCGATTGCTAACCGCATGACCTCCCAGATTAAAGGTATGACCCAGGCGGCGCGTAACGCCAACGACGGCATCTCCCTGGTTCAGACTGCTGAAGGTAACCTGAACGAAATCAACACCAACTTACAGCGTATTCGTGAGCTGTCTGTTCAGGCTGCTACCGACACCAACGGTTCTTCTGACCTGACTTCCGTCAACACTGAAATCAAACAGCGTCTGGCTGAAATCGACCGTATCGCGGGCTCAGCTAACTTCAACGGTAAAAAACTGCTGGACGGCTCTGTATCTACCGCGCTGAAAATTCAGGTTGGTGCTGGTACTTCTGCTAACGACACCATCTCTGTAGACAGCAACGCGCTGATCAACGCGACCTCTGGTACCCTGAGCGCTGGTCTGAGCACTGCAATCTCCGATAACGCCTCTGCACAGGCTGTTATCTCTGCTGCTGATGCTGCAATCGCGAAAATTGATACCGCGCGTTCTAACATGGGTGCGATTCAGAACCGTTTTGAATCTACCATCAACAACCTGAACAACTCTATCAATAACCTGTCTGCTGCTCAGTCCCGTATCCAGGACGCTGACTACGCTACCGAAGTTTCCAACATGTCTCGCGCGCAGATCCTGCAGCAGGCTGGTACTTCTGTACTGTCTCAGGCAAACCAGGTTCCTCAGGCTATGCTGTCTCTGCTGCGTTAATCGCCGCGTCTGTTTCATAAAGGTTGCTGGAGACAGCAACCTTTTTTTTTGCCCGCCAGACAATCTCCGAAATAAGCCATTATTACCGGGGGTGTTCCTTCCATTATCTCGAATATTCCCTTGTACGATGGGTAAGAATCGCAATCTTACTAAGAGAATCGGGATGAACAAGTTCGAGCGTACACGATCGCTGCATCAGTATTACCGTGATGAATTTTCACGGCTAATCTTTTTGCCAGAAACGGATGCATTGCCTGCGCATGTTGTAACTGAAATCCTGCACTATAAAAATTCTGATATTGCCACGCTCGAACCCCAGATCATGGACGCAACGACCGATCTGGATGCACAAAAAGAACTCGCTGTTAAGCGCATGCTGTGCGCGATCGCTGCAGCAAACGCCGCGTTTGATTTTAAAAACCAGGGCAAGCCAACACCCTTTTCGCAAGAGCTGAGTGAAACCATTACCGGTTGGGTCGTAGAGGCGCTTCAGCATGACGACAGCATAAATCTTCTGGTGGCGGGTATTCAGGTTTTCTTCCGTATTAACGAAATTGACGCCGCCTTATTCCTGATTTCAAACTACTACGCGGTGGTGAGTCCATCCCCAACCGTGATGAAAATATTGCTGTTAGTGTGCCTGATGGAAGATGATTTTAATCAGATGCAGACGCTTATCCAGCAGCTGACCGCCGATCCTGAACATATTGGTGAAGACGCGTTAACGATGCTAATGATCGTCACGGGGATTCATAAACTTGGTGGCTGCCCTGAAACGTTCATCGATTTCTCCGCCCTGAATATGCCTGATTATGAGCCTGATTTTTCGCACTACGAGTGGCTTCTTCCGGCAGAGGAAAACGGAAAAACAACGGTTCTGGTAGCGTGCGACAAACGCTATTACTTCGATCACGCCCTGACGCTGTTAGGTTCGATCTTCCATACCAACGGCGACCAGCTTAACGTTCACCTGCATCTTTATAACCCTGATGATGAGACAAAGGCGCACGTTCATTCGCTGCACCAGCATTTTCCGGGAATGGTGATATCGGCGACAGCCGAAAAGATTGCGCCCGTTTTTGGTATCAATGTCTGGTACGCCTCAAGACGTTTTGTTTTCCTCAGCTATGCACTGAGCGTGTTCACCTCTCCAGTTATTGTTCTTGATGCAGATTGTCTCGTTCGTAAGAACTGGGCCGATATTAAGCAACATCTTCCTGATAAGGAAATTGTCCTCTCTTACAGTAACGGCGCACCGCCATGGGAGCAGGTTCCCGCCGGCTTTGTCTATACGGCTCCGGGGATGCTTTCGCGTAAATACCTGTCGCTTGTTGCGACATTTATTGACTGGAATCTACGCCGCGGCAATGCGGAGTGGTTCCTCGACCAGGTCGCACTTTCTGTCGCGCTGGATGCACTGCCTGCTGTTGAGCAGATGGCCATTCATCGCGAGCCGCTGGAGAAACTGATCGATATTCGCTACACCGACGCCACGTTCAGCTGGACAGTGACCACGCAAAAATCAGGCGGCGAAGCGTACCAGAACTATAAAGCTGCGATGCAACAAACCTATTTTGGCTAACCACTGAACTCATGGAACTTTCTCTGTATGTTGTATCCAGATAATCGATTCACGCTATCGGGTCTGCAGGCCGCCGCTGCCCTGTATCAGTTTCCTGCCGGGGCACCTGAGAATGCACGCGTCCTGGATTTAGGTTGCGGACAGGGCGAGGTGTTGTTATCCGCTGCGCTGGCCTGGCCTGATTGTGTCGGGATAGGTATTGATATTAACGAAGACGCTATTGCAGCGGGGCAGAGGCAGGCGCAGCGTCTGGGTATCGTCAGTATTGAACTGGTTGCGGCGGGTCTTAACGATGTGCTGAGCGTGTCACCGGGTGAGTTCGATTACATTCTTATTCGCGGGGACTTTATTCCTGCAGGCATGCCAGAGCGTGACGCGCTGTTGCAGTGGTGTCGTCGCCACCTGTCGGCGTATGGCATTATTGCCATCCACCAGATTTTTACCCCGCCTGAATCCGCGGCACAATACGTTCAGGATGCGTTAGCCTTCCACGCACGCCTTGCGGGCCGGTCAGATGAGAAGGTTGCTTTTGCTCGTGGTATGCTCAGCTATCTGGCATTGACCCAGCCGGAAGGGGAGATCAAAGACTATGTGCTCGCGATGGAGCGCGTTGACGACACGACCCTTATTGAGAGCCTGGCAAGCGCCACGCACATCTCCGGGCAGTTCCTTCAGTTCACCGATACTCTCTCATCCTGCGGGCTGCGCTACGTGGGGGATGCGCTGCCTCAGTACGAAACGGGTGAGAGCTTTAGCGAGCAAATTCATCAGCTGCACGCACTGGTCTCATCTGGGCAGGCATCGATTGCCGCGCAGCAATATCTCGATTTTGCCGTCAACCGTCGCGAGCGCGTCAGCCTGCTTTCCCGTGATGATACTGTTAACGCGGCGGCGCTGGATTTTACCCGGTTAAACACGCTGCACTGGGCCGGTGATTTCAGACGTTGCCGCAACGATCGCGGCGAGATCGTCAATGCTCACACCAACGCTGAAGGGAAATTTTTCTCGACGCAAAATACCACGACGCTGCATATTCTCGATCTGCTTGGCGGCGCATGGCCGCTGAGCCTGTCATTTGATCAACTGGTGAGCAACGCTCGTCTTCCCGAAAAAGAGGAGGATGTCTCCCAGAGCGTACTTGAATCTCTAAAAGATCTCTTTCTCAACCAAATTCCGGGGCTCCACTGGGCGGGTTCACCGGGGCCTTACAATGTTCAGCCTGAAAGTGAACTCACGTTAATTGCTCCTCTTCTGGTAGGGCAAGACTTTGACATCATGCTTAATCTCTGGGGGGAGCGTGTGACCCTCAGTGACGACGAACGGGAGTTCGCGATTGCCGGCATGGATGTGAATCAGGCCAGAAGCCGAGAGTGCTTTTCTGCACTGAAGGCGAAAGGACTATTGAAAGGTACCCCTGAAGCTTGGCGCAAAGCACTGCAGCGTTTTTTGCGTCTGGGGGATGTCGACTACCTTAAAAGCAACATTGATACGCTTTTACTGCTTAATGTCGGATCGCAACAGGGCGGTTTACTTGTTGACGGGCAGATTATGGCAGGGGAGAGGGATGAACAGGATCCTGGCATCGATCTCATTTACCAAAACGTAAACGCGCTGATTGCCGCAGGTCTGGCGAAAGACGCGCGCGATTACATTACGGGACAGATTGAAAACGATCCTCATAATCTGCATCTGCTTCGCTGCTCTTCCCGTGCAAGCCTGCTGATGGGCGACTGGGACGAGGCTCTGTTGGCACTCTGCCAGCTCATGAGCCGCTACTCTGCCGGGCAGGATATCTGGTTCGACCTGGCAACCGTGCTGCAGAAAAAAGGTGAGCTGCATTATGCCGCCCGGATCCTGCAGGCGCTGCTGCGGTTGAATAAACATAATGCGTCATTCTGGAATACGCTGGCGGTGGTTTATCATGCGCGTCGCAATATGGCCATGGCTGAACGCTGCGCCAGGGAATCGTTGCGCTATAACGCCACGAATCCGCTGCATCTCGCGATGATGGGCATTATTCTCAGTGATAATCAGAAACTGACGGAAGCACGCTATTTCCTCGAGAAATCGCTCGAGTTTGCGCCGGGTGATTTTGACTGTTTCACCAGCCTGCTGTTTGTTCTTACCCACGATTTTTCTGTCTCGCCGGAAGTGCTTTTCAATCGCCATCTTGCCTATGGTGAACTGGTGACCGAGTGGGCGACAAACTTCGACCTGGCGCTGCCGTGGCAGGGTAGTAAGGATCCTGAGCGGCCGTTGCGCGTCGGCTTTGTCTCCGGAGACTTCCGTAACCATCCCGTAAGCCGCTTCCTGCGCCCGTTCTGGGACGGCATGGATCGGGAGCGGTTTTCCCTCTACGGATATAGTACGCTGGATAAAGATGATGCCGTCACGGAGCACTTCCGTAACACCTCGACGAAGTGGTTATCTGTTACCCATCTCAATAACGTTGAGCTGGCAAAACAGATCCACAGCGACGGGATTGATATTCTTTTTGATCTCTCGGGTCATACCACCGGGACGCGTTTACCCGCGTTTGCCTTTAAGCCTGCGCCGGTGCAATTCACCTGGCTCGGTTACCCGGGCACGACCGGGATGCGGCAGATGGATTACCGCATTATCAGCACCGGGTTTGTCAGGAATGCTGCGATAGACGCTCAGTTCACTGAAAAGCTGATCGCGATTCCACTCGATAACTTCTTTGAGCCGGATGCTTCCAGCCCTGACGTCAATGCCTTGCCAGCCCTAACGAACGGCTGGTTTACCTACGGTAGTTTCAACCGCCCGAAAAAATTGAATGACCAGGTCTTTGCGTTGTGGGCGCGCATTCTGCTGCATAACGCCACGTCACGTTTGCTGATTGGTTTTATGGATGACGATGCGATGATCGCCCGCTACCGCAAAAAGCTCAATGCGCTGGGCGTATCGGATGAGCAGCTTATCTTCCGTAAAACGACGGGACTGGAATCGTATCTTCATATGCATCATGAGGTAGACATGTTGCTTGATTCCTTCCCGTACAACGGGGGAACCACCACCAGTCATGGCATATGGATGGGCGTCCCGACGCTTACCCTGGCAGGCGCAACCTATCCCGCGCGGCAGGGGCTGGAGATCTTGCATATCTACGGGCTGGATGAGTTTGTGGCGGAAAGTCAGCAAGACTATTTCGACAAGGCCGTTAGCTGGCAAACCCGACTGGAAACCCTCAGCGCTTTGCGTCAGAGCATGCGGAGCACAATCCCACTCCAGAGCCAGAGCAATGTGGCGATTCCTTTCCAGCAGGCCCTGCGCGGGGCCTGGCGAAAATGGTGTGCTGATGAAGCACCCCGCAGTTTCCAGGTATCAGGTACTGAGGATTAACTTATGAAAAATGTCTACGTTACCAGTCCACTTCTTCCGCCCCTTGAGGAGTTCATCCCTTACCTGGAGACCTTGTGGGAAAGTAAAATTTTGACCAACAGCGGGCAATTCCATCAGCAACTGGAAGAGGCGCTGGCGGCGTATCTTGGGGTAAAACATGTCTGCCTGTTCTCCAACGGCACGCTCGCGTTGCTGACGGCGCTTCAGACATTGCGTATAACCGGTGAAGTGATCACCACGCCATACTCTTTTGTCGCCACGTCTCACAGCCTGCTGTGGAATGATTTAACACCGGTGTTTGCTGATATTGACCCCGCCACTTTTAATATCGATCCGGATCGCATTGAAGAACTGATTACGCCTAAAACGACGGCGATCATGCCAGTCCACTGCTATGGTATTCCGTGCGATATGGAACGCATCCAGAAGATTGCCGATACCTATGGACTGAAGGTGATTTACGATGCGGCCCACTGTTTCGGCGTCAAACAAGATAACGCCAGCATTCTCAATTATGGCGATCTGTCCGTACTGAGCTTCCATGCCACAAAGGTGTTTAATACCTTCGAAGGGGGGGCCATTATTTGCCATGATGCCAAAACCAAGCAGCGCATCGATTATCTTAAAAACTTTGGTTTTGCCGATGAAACCATTGTGATGGCGCCGGGTATTAACGCCAAAATGAATGAAGTGCAGGCGGCCATGGGGCTGCTGCAGTTAAAGTATATTGACAGTGCGCTGCAGGAACGCGCGGTTATTTATCAACGTTACGTTGAACTGCTCGATTCCGCTCTTCCGGCGCTGGAGTACATTAAACCTGCCAGTAATATTGAATGGAATTACTCCTACTTCCCGGTACTTATTCGCGAAGATTCGGCGGTCAGCCGGGATGCTATCTATTCGGAATTACGCAAGCATAATATCTATGCCCGCCGTTATTTCTATCCGCTTATCAGCGCGTTCCCGATGTATCGCCACTTCCCGACGGCGAATGCACAACATCTCCCGGTTGCCGATGAAATTTCTCATGCGGTGCTCTGCCTGCCCATCTATCCCGGACTACTGGTGGCCGATCAACGTCGTATTATTGAGATTATCCAGGAACTCTTTATCAATGCCGCCCGTGCGGCAGAGCCTGCGCTTGTGGTCAATGGATAGGAAAGAAAACCGATGAAGCTGGCGATCATGCAACCCTATTTTTTCCCGTATTGCGGCTATTTCCAACTGATGGCGGCAGTGGATGCTTTCGTGGTGTATGACAACATCAAGTACACGAAAAAAGGGTGGATTAACCGTAACCGTATTCAGGTTCGCGGTGCGGAGTCATTAATCTCGCTGCCACTAAAAAAAGACTCGGACTTTCTGGATATCAGGGAGCGGCAGCTCTCAGCAGCATTTGACCGCAATAAGCTGTGCAATCAAATTGTCGGTGCGTATCGCCACGCACCCTCATTTTCCGCGGTAATGCCGATCGTTGAGGAGATTATTCAGAACCCGGAGGATAATCTTTTTAATTATCTGTGGCTGGGCCTGAACCGGTTGCGGGACTATTTTGGCTTCTCGTGTGAGCTAATTGTCTCGTCTTCGTTACCGGCGAATCACGCGTTAAAGTCTCAGGATCGCGTCATCGATATTTGTCAGGTGATGAACGTCCGTACGTATATTAACCCCCCGGGGGGCATGGCGCTCTATTCCCGGCAGGATTTTGTCGAACGCGGGCTTCAGCTGCAATTTATCCAGCCGCAACCGTGGCACTACCCGCATTCTGACGCGGCGTTTATTCCCTGGCTGTCCATTATTGACGTCATGATGTTTAACTCTCGCGATGAGGTGGTTCGTCGCCTGCAACTTGGTTATGAGTTAATTTAATATGTTTACATGGAAAAAATTGGGTAAGGTCTTTACCCCGCAGGAGGTGACTCATCTCCCTTGGCTTAAAGAGTTTGCTCAGGCCCCTGCGACGCTGATCTTTGATGATTTCGTGCGCGTCTATTTCTCCTGCCGCCCGCCTGCTGATGAACAGGGGAAATATGTCAGCTATTCCGCTTGGGTGGATTTGGCTCGTGACGATCTCTTCCAGGTATTGCGCTTTGCCCGTGAACCGATTCTCCCGCTGGGTGGATACGGAGAATTTGACGAATTTGGTACCTATCCCGTCTCCGTGATGCGCGATAAGGATGTGGTAAAAGCCTGGTATGCAGGCTGGACTCGCTGCGAATCGGTGCCGTTCAACGTGGCAATTGGCATGGCAGTAAGCCATGACCAGGGGGAGACCTTTGTTAAAGCGGGTCCGGGGCCAGCAATCGGTTACTCTCCGGATGAGCCGTTTGTAATGAGTGGGCCGAAAATTCGAAGATTCAATAACCAATGGCAGCTTTTTTATATTGCTGGTCGCAAATGGAAATGGGTGGATGGCCGCGCAGAGCCGGTCTACAAGATTCGCATGGCGACATCTGAAGATGGCATCAACTGGACGAAGCTGAATAAAGATCTGATCCCCAGCCGTATCGAAGAGGACGAGGCACAGGCCAGCCCGGATGTCTTTTACGCCAACGGCAAATACCATATGTTTTTTTGCTACCGCTACAGCGCCCATTACCGCGGAAAGCAGAACGGTTACCGCATCGGCTACGCGTGGAGTCTGGATATGATGTCGTGGCACCGGGATGATAGCAAAGCTGGCATTGACGTTTCTGCTTCCGGATGGGATGCAGAGATGATCAGCTACCCACACGTTTTTGAACTCGATGGCAATATTTACATGGCTTATCTGGGGGATCAGGTGGGCCGCTATGGCTTTGGCCTGGCACAACTTGAGGGCAAATTATGCTGACCCTGAAATGGCGTAAGCACGGGCTTATCTATTCGCCGTCACAGGTTCCTCCTCTGGCAAATGGGGTGGGTTTTGCCCAGTCTCCGCAAGCGCTGGTGTTTGATGACTTTGTCCGAATCTACTTTTCCACGCGTGAGCGGGAGGCGAATTCAGCAAAGTTTATTAGCCGTGTCTGCTATGTGGATATGGATAAATCTTTGCGGGAGGTGCTTCGTATCAGTCCCGAGCCGGTGATAGCATCTGCTGAGTTGGGCACATTCGATGAGCACGGTATTTTCCCTTGTAACGTTCTGCGTCATGAAGGAAAAATCATGGCATGGACAACGGGCTGGAATCGTCGCGTTTCGGTCTCGGTTGATACAGCCATTGGTTTTGCGGTAAGCACAGACAATGGCGAACACTTCACCCGTTTCGGTACTGGGCCCGTGATGGGCCCCTCATTGCACGAGCCACACTTAGTGGGGGATGCCTTTGTTATACATACCCGTGAACGTTTCCACATGTGGTACATCTTTGGAACGGGCTGGAAGAAGCGCACATCGGATTCGGTTCCGGATCGCATCTATAAAATTGCCCATGCGGAATCACACGATGGCATCCACTGGCAGCGTGACAGCCAGCAAATTATCCCTTCCGTACTGGGGGACGATGAATGCCAGGCACTGCCGACGGTGATTGAAATCAATGGCCGTTATCATATGGTCTTTTGCTTCCGTGAGTGTTTCGATTTCCGCACAGAGCAGGGGCGCGGCTATCGTCTGGGCTATGCCTGGTCTGATGATTTACACCACTGGCATCGTGACGACAGCCAGATGGCGTCGCTCGCGTCCGTGAATGACTGGGACAGCGAAATGCAGTGCTATCCCCATCTGTTCCGCTGCGATGAGAAAGTTTATTTGCTTTATAACGGTAACGCGTTTGGCAAAGCAGGATTTGGCCTGGCGGAACTGGTGTTATGAATTGCTGGGCGTTTTGCCAGAATCGCGCCTCACCGGAGGAGATCGTCGAACACTTTAATCAGTGTGACCCGCTTTTTGTCGCGTCTATTACCGAAATAATCGCGTTGCAGGACTATGCCAAAAAAATAGCGGAGCGGGCATGGCGAACCGAAGCCTGGCATAACAACACGCTCACCGGACTGGTTGCAGCCTATTATAACGCGCAGCGTCAGCAGGGATATATTACTCATGTTTCCGTTTTGCCTGACGCCCAGCATTGCGGTGTGGGTAGCAAGCTATTAATTCAAAGCATTGAACATCTACAGTCCCTGGGTGTAACGGAAATTAATCTTGAAGTCGATAAGAATAACGTGTCGGCACAACATTTATATCTAAAGCATGGATTTATCTTCGGCAGATCAAACGCTTCAAAGATAACCATGACTTTGCACAGTGAGATAACAACATGACCCTTCGTGATTACAATCTGGAAATCAAAGATACTGCCGATCATCAGTATGCCTATAACTTTGATTTTGATGTGATGCACCCTTTTATGATCCGTGCGTTCACACCATTTTTTAAGCCGGGTAATTTACTTGAACTTGGTAGTTTTAAAGGTGATTTTACCGCACGATTGACCGAAAAATTCAGCGACATCACCTGCGTGGAAGCCTCGGCAGAGGCGATGAATATCGCCAGTAAGCGCCTGGGGGAAAATGTCTCGTTTGTGCATTCCCGCTTTGAGGATGTTGAACTGCCGGAGCGTTATGACAATATAATTCTCACCCATGTGCTGGAGCATATTGACGATCCCGTTAACCTCTTAAAACGCATTAATAATGAATGGTTAACGGATGAAGGCCACTTTTTTCTGGTTTGTCCAAATGCGCATGCCGCCTCCCGACAGATTGCCGTAAAAATGAACTTAATCTCGCATAACAGTGCGGTGACGGAGGCTGAGTTTCAGCATGGCCATCGTTGTACTTATTCTCTGGATACTCTTGAAAGAGATGCCCGTCTTGCGGGACTTAACGTTGTTTATCGCACGGGTATTTTTTTCAAGGCGCTCGCTAATTTCCAGTGGGACAAACTTTTACAGACAGATATCATCTCAAAGCAATATCTTGAGGGGTGCTACGAGTTAGGCCATCAATACCCTGATTTATGTTCAAGTATATTCTTGCTATGTAAAAAAGGCTGACGTTATCCTTACCACAGGATGCATGTTATCCCTGCATGCATCGGTAACCCCCAAATAACCCCTTATTTTACCCACTATTCATCCAATTGAACGCCCTGCAGAATCGGATAATCATGCCGATAACTCAACTAACGCAGGGCTGTTTATCGTGAATTCACTCTATACCGCTGAAGGTGTAATGGATAAACACTCGCTGTGGCAGCGTTATGTCCCACTGGTGCGTCACGAAGCATTGCGCCTCCAGGTGCGTTTGCCGGCGAGCGTGGAACTTGACGATCTGCTACAGGCGGGCGGTATCGGGTTATTGAATGCAGTTGACCGATACGACGCTCTGCAAGGAACGGCATTTACGACTTACGCAGTTCAGCGTATTCGTGGTGCGATGCTGGATGAGCTGCGCAGCCGCGACTGGGTGCCGCGCAGTGTTCGCCGCAACGCGCGCGAAGTGGCGCATGCGATGGGGCAGCTGGAACAGGAACTGGGACGTAACGCAACGGAAACAGAAGTGGCGGAACGTCTTGGCATTGCTGTTGAAGAGTATCGTCAGATGTTGCTCGATACCAATAATAGCCAACTCTTCTCTTATGACGAGTGGCGAGAAGAGCATGGCGATAGCATCGAGCTGGTGACGGATGAGCATCAGCAAGAAAACCCGTTACACCATTTAATGGAAGGTAATTTACGCCAGCGCGTAATGGAAGCGATTGAGGCTTTACCTGAGCGCGAACAGCTGGTGTTGACCCTCTATTATCAGGAAGAGCTTAATCTCAAAGAGATTGGCGCTGTTCTGGAAGTGGGGGAGTCTCGGGTGAGCCAGTTGCACAGCCAGGCCATTAAACGTTTACGCACAAAGCTGGGTAAGTTATAGGTGATTGATTCACCTGAAAAATGCCGCACAACGTATTGACAACCAGGAGTTATCATGACGGTGCAGCAATCTAAAAGACGGCCTTTAAGCCGCTACCTGAAAGACTTTAAACACAGCCAGACGCATTGCGCCCACTGTAACAAGTTACTCGATCGTATCACGCTGGTTCGTCGAGGCGAAATCGTTAATAAGATCGCGATTTCACGTCTCGACACGTTGATGGATGAAGCAGCATGGCTCGAAGAACAAAAAGAGTGGGTGGCGCTTTGCCGTTTCTGCGGTGATCTCCACTGCAAAGAGCAAAGCGACTTCTTCGACATTATCGGCTTCAAACAATTCCTGTTTGAACAAACGGAGATGAGCCACGGAACCGTACGCGAATATGTCGTCCGCCTGCGCCGTCTCGGACAACATCTCACCGTGAACAACATCTCCCGCGATCTGCTGAAGACCGGCTATCTGGATGAGAATCTTGAGCCGTGGCTGCCTGCGACCAGCACCAACAACTACCGCATTGCGCTGCGCAAGTATGCACAATATAAGGTACAAATGCCGGGTGTGATAAAGCAGAAAGCCCACGCTGGAACAACTTCTGATATATATTAAAAAAGAATAAGATGTAGCGCAGTCGCCTTTGACCTTGCAGGTGATTTCTCTACACTACTCAAAAATTCCACTATATCGGGGTATTTATGAAATTAGCACTTCTGGGTCGTCAGGCGCTGATGGGTGTAATGGCAGTCGCGCTGGTCGCGGGTATGAGCGTGAAAACGTTCGCCGCAGAAAATCTGCTGAATAAAGTGAAAGAGCGCGGTACGCTGCTGGTCGGGCTGGAAGGAACCTATCCTCCGTTCAGCTTCCAGGGCGATGACGGTAAACTCACCGGTTTTGAAGTGGAATTTGCACAGGAACTGGCGAAACACCTTGGCGTGAAAGCCTCCATCAAACCGACCAAATGGGACGGTATGCTGGCATCGCTGGATTCCAAACGTATTGATGTGGTGATTAACCAGGTGACCATTTCTGACGAGCGTAAGAAGAAGTATGACTTCTCCACGCCGTACACCGTGTCTGGTATCCAGGCGCTGGTGAAGAAAGGTAACGAAGGCACCATCAAAACGGCCGCTGACCTGAAAGGCAAAAAAGTCGGTGTCGGTCTGGGAACCAACTATGAAGAGTGGCTGCGCCAGAACGTTCAGGGTGTGGATATCCGCACTTACGATGATGACCCGACAAAATACCAGGATCTCCGCGTAGGTCGTATTGATGCGATTCTGGTTGACCGTCTGGCCGCGCTGGATCTGGTGAAGAAAACCAACAATACCCTGGCGGTAGCCGGTGATGCGTTCTCTCGTCAGGAATCCGGTGTAGCCGTTCGTAAAGGCAACGACGACCTGGTTAAAGCGATTGACTCCGCGATTGCTGACATGCAAAAAGACGGCAGCCTGAAAGCCCTTTCTGAGAAGTGGTTCGGGGCAGACGTCACGAAATAAGTCTTTGACGTTAAAAAAAGGCGCTTTTAAAAGCGCCTTTTTTATTTCTTACGCGTCTGCGTGCATAATGAAAAATATCACCTTGAGTCTGTGTTACCGGAGAACCCATGTCACTACAGAATTTAACGCGCTTTCCCCGCCTGGAGTTTATCGGCGCGCCGACTCCGCTGGAGTATCTGCCGCGATTTTCTGACTATTTAGGACGCGATATTTTTATTAAGCGCGATGACGTAACGCCGATGGCGATGGGAGGCAATAAGCTGCGTAAGCTGGAGTTTCTGGCCGCTGACGCCCTGCGTGAAGGCGCGGATACGCTCATTACCGCAGGTGCCATTCAGTCTAACCATGTCCGTCAGACTGCCGCGGTGGCCGCAAAGCTGGGTCTCCACTGTGTGGCATTGCTGGAAAACCCAATTGGAACGCACGCAGAAAACTATCTGACTAACGGCAACCGTCTGCTGCTGGATCTGTTTAACGTACAAGTCGAAATGGTCGAGGCATTAACCGACCCGACCGCACAACTTGATGAACTGGCGACGCGTCTGGAAGCGCAGGGTTTTCGTCCCTACATTATTCCTGTCGGCGGCTCGAATGCGCTGGGCGCGCTGGGGTATGTAGAAAGTGCGCTGGAGATTGCCCAGCAATGCGAGGGGGCGGTCAGCCTCTCTTCTGTCGTTGTTGCTTCCGGCAGTGCAGGTACCCACGCAGGGCTGGCCGTAGGTCTGGAGCAATTATTACCCGATGTCGAGCTTATTGGCGTGACGGTATCGCGTAGCGTCGCGGACCAGAAGCCGAAAGTGGTCACCTTACAGCAGGCGGTGGCAGAGCAACTGGCGTTGAAGGCAACGGCTGATATCCAGCTCTGGGACGACTATTTTGCACCAGGCTACGGCACGCCTAATGAAGAGGGGATGGATGCGGTGAAATTGCTGGCGCGCCTCGAGGGTATACTGCTTGATCCCGTGTATACGGGCAAAGCGATGGCCGGTCTTATCGATGGCATTGAACAGAAGCGCTTTAAGGATGAAGGGCCGATTTTGTTTGTTCACACCGGCGGGGCACCTGCGCTGTTTGCCTACCATCCTCATGTCTAAAATCAGGTCGAAAAATAATAATGCAAGAAAGTATTCAACTGGTTATTGATTCCCTGCCGTACCTGCTTAAAGGTGCGGTATTTACGTTACAGCTCAGTATTGGCGGGATGTTCTTCGGTCTGGTACTCGGGTTTGTGCTGGCCTTAATGCGTATGTCACCCGTCTTACCAGTACGCTGGGTGGCGCGTTTTTATATCTCTGTGTTTCGCGGCACGCCGCTTATCGCGCAGCTCTTTATGATCTACTACGGTTTACCGCAGTTTGGTATTGAGCTGGATCCGATCCCGGCGGCGATGATTGGTTTGTCGCTCAATACGGCGGCATACACCTCTGAAACGCTGCGTGCGGCAATCTCGTCCATTGATAAAGGGCAGTGGGAAGCGGCGGCCAGTATCGGTATGACGCCCTGGCAAACGCTGCGCAGAGCCATTCTGCCTCAGGCGGCGCGTGTGGCGCTTCCGCCGCTCAGCAACAGCTTTATCAGCCTGGTGAAAGACACGTCGCTGGCGGCCACCATTCAGGTACCGGAACTGTTCCGTCAGGCGCAGCTTATTACCTCGCGCACCCTGGAAGTGTTCACCATGTATCTGGCGGCCTCGCTGATTTACTGGGTAATGGCGACGGTGTTATCCGCCTTGCAAAACTATTTCGAAAACCAGCTTAACCGCCAGGAGCGTGATCCAAAATGAGTGCTATCGACGTTAAAAACCTGGTGAAAAAATTCCACGGTCAAACGGTGCTCCACGGGATTGATCTGGAGGTAGAGCAGGGCGAAGTGGTCGCCATTATTGGCCCGAGTGGTTCCGGGAAAACAACGCTGCTGCGCAGCATCAACCTGCTTGAACAGCCTGAAGAAGGCACGATTCGGGTGGGGAACATTACGATTGATACCGGCAAATCCATCAGCCAGCAAAAAGGTCTGATTCGCCAGTTGCGCCAGCATGTGGGCTTTGTTTTCCAGAACTTCAATCTCTTCCCACACCGGACGGTGCTGGAGAACATCATTGAAGGCCCGGTCATTGTAAAAGGGGAAGCCAAAGAGGACGCGACGGTTCGCGCGCGCGAGTTGCTTGCAAAAGTCGGGCTGGCCGGTAAAGAAACCAGCTACCCGCGCCGCCTGTCAGGTGGTCAGCAGCAGCGTGTGGCGATTGCCCGCGCGCTGGCGATGCGTCCGGATGTGATCCTCTTTGATGAACCGACCTCTGCGCTCGACCCTGAGCTGGTGGGCGAGGTGCTGAACACCATCCGCCAGCTGGCACAGGAGAAACGCACAATGGTTATCGTTACCCACGAGATGAGCTTCGCTCGTGACGTGGCGGACCGCGCCATTTTCATGGATCAGGGAAGGATCGTGGAGCAGGGGCCGGCAAAACACTTATTTGCCAACCCACAGCAGCCGCGAACCCGTCAGTTCCTTGAAAAATTCCTTATGCAGTAGAATTTTTGCACTAATTTGCTCCAGAAAATTCATCTGGGGCAAATTATTCTCCCCCTGCGCCCGACACCGTGTTTTTTTATTCCGCTCAGGCCCAATAAACCTTATCAAATGTAAAGTTAATTGTGCTGTTGCCGATATTTTGTAGTTAGAAATAAGTTTTATGTGTTAGGTTATATTCACCATAATAATGAATATCATTTCAGAGGCTTCATTTAGTAAGTATGAAGGATTCAGACTTTTTCACCTGGCGACGGGAATGCTCCCTCCGGTTTCAGAAATTGACCTGTGCCGACGAGGTATATCAGGAACTTCAGCGACAAACTCAGGCGCTAGAATTCGATTATTACGCACTCTGCGTACGCCATCCCGTGCCTTTTACGCGGCCTAAGATTTCTGTGCATACCACTTATCCGCCACAGTGGCAGGCGCAATATCAGTCGAAGAATTATTTCGCCATTGACCCGGTGTTAAAACCGGAGAATTTCATCCAGGGGCATTTACCCTGGACTGACGAATTATTCGCGGATGCTGAGGAATTATGGCATAGCGCACGGGAACACGGCTTACGTACAGGAATAACGCAGTGTCTGATGCTGCCGAATCATGCTCTCGGTTTTCTGTCGGTTTCTCGTACTAGCATGCTGGAGAGCCCGCTAGACCACGAGGAAATAGAGCTGCGGTTACAACTGCTGGTGCAAGTGGCCTTAACATCGTTGATTCGATTTGAAGATGAGATGGTGATGCCGCCTGAGATGAAATTCAGCAAACGTGAACGGGAAATTCTTAAATGGACCGCGGAAGGGAAGACGTCGGCGGAAATTGCGATCATTCTCTCCATCTCAGAGAATACGGTTAACTTTCATCAGAAGAATATGCAGAAGAAATTCAATGCGCCTAACAAGACGCAGATCGCGTGTTACGCGGCGGCGACCGGGCTTATTTGAGTAGAGAGTACGTTCTGCGTGTCAGACGAGGCAACGGCTGAATGCACCGCATCCAGCCGTTTTTTATTACTGGCGGTAGGCTTGTTTAATTTGCTTAACGGTGTTGGCAAATACCGCGGATTCCGCCTGGTCTTCCATCTGCGCGATTTGTTTTTCCATTTTAATGATCACACGACCGGCGTCAGCCTGGCCCATCGCCTGTAGCATCAGCGTTAGCAGCGATTTCAGGCAGTTTACTTCCTGTGCCAGTTCCTGGTTATTCTCCGCAGTGGCAAATTCAGGTGTGCTCATTTATTTTCCTCATTATAAAACGGCGCTCGTGCGCGACGATGAAAGTCAAGGCGGCGGAGTATACCACAAGGCGCAGCAAAAAATGCAGCGGTTGTTTTTCGTACTTTTACACTGGATGTTTATTTGCGTAAACAACGCGTGCCGCTAAACTGTGCGGCGTTAATAGCGACGAATTGTTTATACCCGGTTCGCTTGCCGTTAATTATTGTTACAAAAATTTAAGAACTGTTTTTTTACGGACTCAGGCGACAGGTTTTTTGTAACTTTTTGAATACAGATGCTTAAAAAAAGCTGCACAAGCCCTGGTGGCGCGGGCTCTCTTTCCACGTTCTGTACAGCCTAATTTCCAAAAACGAGAGCGAAATCGAATAGCCGATTTTTTAACGTTTTAATCTTGTGAGGAAAACCGTTAATATAAACCAAATTATCACTCAGTAGCGTTATCCCTATTCTGGAGACATTTCCTTTGATCAACGTCCTTCTTGTTGATGACCACGAACTGGTGCGCGCAGGGATACGACGCATTCTTGAAGATATAAAAGGTATTAAAGTTGCTGGTGAGGCTTGTTGCGGCGAAGATGCCGTAAAATGGTGCCGCACTAATTCAGCCGATGTGGTGTTGATGGATATGAACATGCCCGGTATCGGTGGTCTTGAAGCAACCCGCAAAATCGCGCGTACCTTTGTTGATACAAAAGTCATCATGCTGACCGTGCATACTGAAAACCCGCTGCCCGCGAAAGTGATGCAGGCGGGCGCTGCCGGTTACCTGAGTAAAGGTGCCGCGCCGCAGGAGGTTGTCAATGCTATCCGTTCCGTGTTTGCCGGACAGCGTTACATTGCTTCCGACATTGCTCAGCAGATGGCCCTGAGTCAGATCGAACCCGAGAAAACGGAATCGCCGTTTGCCAGTTTGTCCGAGCGTGAATTGCAGATTATGCTGATGATCACCAAAGGTCAGAAGGTAAATGAGATCTCGGAACAGCTGAATCTTAGCCCGAAAACGGTGAACAGCTATCGTTATCGCATGTTCAGCAAACTGAACATTCATGGTGATGTTGAACTGACTCATCTGGCCATCCGGCATGGTTTATGTAATGCGGAGACGTTGTTAAGTCAGTGAGTGATGTGTTCGATTCAAAAGCATTTCTGAAAACCGTAACCAGCCAGCCTGGCGTCTATCGTATGTATGACGCTGGCGGTACGGTTATCTACGTGGGGAAAGCGAAAGATCTCAAAAAGCGCCTCTCCAGCTATTTTCGCAGTAACCTTGCCTCCCGCAAGACCGAAGCACTGGTCGCACTCATACAGAATATTGATGTTACCGTCACGCATACCGAGACGGAGGCGCTGCTGCTTGAGCATAACTATATTAAGCTCTATCAGCCGCGCTACAACGTGCTGTTACGCGATGATAAATCCTATCCGTTTATCTTCCTGAGTGGCGATACGCACCCCCGGCTTGCTATGCACCGCGGTGCAAAACATGCCAAGGGTGAATATTTCGGCCCGTTTCCCAACGGCTATGCCGTCCGTGAGACGCTGGCGCTGCTGCAAAAAATCTTCCCTGTTCGCCAGTGTGAAAACAGTGTCTATCGCAATCGCTCACGCCCGTGTCTGCAGTACCAGATTGGCCGCTGTCTGGGGCCATGCGTTGCCGGGCTGGTGAGTGAAGACGAGTATGCGCAGCAGGTCGAGTATGTGCGCCTGTTTTTAGCCGGGAAAGACGATCAGGTATTAACGCAGCTGATCGCCCGGATGGAGAAAGCCAGTGCAGCGCTGGAGTTCGAAGAGGCCGCGCGGATCCGCGACCAAATCCAGGCGGTGCGCAGAGTCACTGAGAAACAGTTTGTCTCGAACACCGGTGACGATCTCGACGTGATCGGCGTTGCCTTTGACGCCGGCATGGCCTGCGTGCATGTGCTGTTTATTCGTCAGGGTAAAGTGCTCGGGAGCCGCAGCTATTTCCCGAAAGTGCCGGGAGGGACGGAGCTGGGTGAGGTGGTTGAAACCTTCGTCGGGCAGTTCTATCTGCAGGGGAGTCAGATGCGCACGCTGCCATCGGAGATCCTGCTTGATTTCAATCTCGATGATAAAACGCTTCTGGCGGATTCGCTGTCAGAACTGGCTGGTCGTCGGGTTAACGTGCAGACCAAACCGCGCGGTGACCGCGCGCGTTACCTGAAGCTTGCCCGGACCAACGCGGCGACGGCGCTTACCACAAAACTGTCCCAGCAATCGACGGTCCACCAGCGTTTAACGGCACTGGCTACGCTCCTGAAGCTGCGGGAGGTTAAACGGATGGAGTGTTTCGACATCAGCCACACGATGGGCGAGCAGACCGTGGCCTCCTGCGTGGTGTTTGATGCTAACGGCCCGCTGCGCGCGGAATATCGTCGCTATAACATCACGGGGATCACGCCGGGCGATGACTATGCCGCCATGAACCAGGTGCTGCGCCGTCGCTACGGTAAAGCCATCGAAGAGAGCAAAATCCCGGATGTGATACTGATTGACGGCGGGAAAGGGCAGCTCGGGCAGGCGAAAGCGGTCTTTGACTCACTTGATGTGAGCTGGGATAAAAACCATCCGTTGCTGCTGGGCGTGGCAAAAGGGGCCGATCGTAAAGCCGGTCTGGAGACGCTCTTCTTTGAACCGGAGGGGGAGGGCTTCAGTCTGCCGCCGGATTCTCCGGCACTGCATGTTATCCAGCATATCCGCGATGAGTCACACGATCACGCCATCAGCGGGCACCGGAAAAAACGGGCGAAGGTAAAAAACACCAGTACGCTTGAGACCATCGAAGGCGTCGGGCCAAAACGCAGGCAGATGTTGCTTAAATATATGGGCGGATTGCAAGGATTACTCAATGCCAGCATGGAGGAAATTGCAAAAGTGCCGGGTATTTCGCAAGCGCTGGCAGAAAAGATCTACTACTCGTTGAAACATTGAGGGCTCTGTAGCAACATAGAGCTAAATTTTACTGACAACAAACAGTTACCGTCATTATGCAATTTAATATCCCTACGTTGCTCACTCTTTTTCGCGTTGTGCTTATCCCGTTCTTTGTACTGGCGTTTTACCTGCCAGTCGTCTGGGCCCCTTTTGCCTGTGCACTGATTTTCCTGGTGGCTGCGGTTACGGACTGGTTTGACGGTTATCTGGCACGCCGCTGGAACCAAAGCACCCGCTTCGGTGCCTTCCTCGACCCGGTCGCCGATAAGGTCATGGTCGCTATCGCGATGGTGCTGGTGGCTGAGCACTACCACACGTGGTGGGTAACGCTGCCTGCAGCAACCATGATTGGTCGTGAGATCATCATCTCTGCGCTGCGTGAGTGGATGGCGGAGCTGGGTAAGCGCAGCAGTGTCGCGGTATCGTGGATTGGTAAAGTGAAAACCACCGCGCAAATGGCCTCGCTGGTCTGGATGCTCTGGCGTCCAAACGCCTGGGTTGAGTGGGCGGGGATTGGGCTGCTGTGGGTTGCTGCGGTACTGACGCTGTGGTCTATGCTGCAATATTTAAACGCTGCCCGTGGCGATTTGCTTGATCAGTGATCGTTTCGACGTAATTTTCAGCAAACGATCCGGGGATGCAAAAAATAACGTTGACTCATACCGTCATATCAGTAGAATGCAACGCATCGAACGGCGGCACAGCTAGCCGGACGATAATGAAATCAAGTGGTTAGAAGTTAACTTGATGACATGCGGGAATAGCTCAGTTGGTAGAGCACGACCTTGCCAAGGTCGGGGTCGCGAGTTCGAGTCTCGTTTCCCGCTCCAGATTAAAGACATGCGCAATAGCGGGTGTCGCGTAAAAAAGTTTTACGGCGCGTTAGCAAAGCGGTTATGTAGCGGATTGCAAATCCGTCTAGTCCGGTTCGACTCCGGAACGCGCCTCCACTTTCTTCCCTGGCCGGATGGTGGAATCGGTAGACACAAGGGATTTAAAATCCCTCGGCGTTCGCGCTGTGTGGGTTCAAGTCCCACTCCGGCTACCATGGGAAAAAGCAGAATAATCAAAGCAATAAGCAGTGTCGTGAAACCACCGAAAGGTGGTTTTTTTGTGCCTGTTTTTCGCCGTATACCCTAGTTTCACCCTTCAACTTCGCCACAATAAGAGGGCAATCATGCCCAACAATGGCCATTACCGATAGGATCTGTTGGCGTCGGTCGTCAGCTGCGAAATCACGGTTTTAAATACTGATGGCACTGTCTCTCTGCGTCACCCGGCCCAGAAGGGTCCTCTAAACCGGGTAACGCAGTCGCACTACCAGGCGGTATGGTACAGCTCGCTAATATCTGCCAGGCTCGCTTCCCGTGGGTTGCCGGCAGTACAGACATCATCATATGCCGCCTGGGCCAGCATCGGGATATCTTCTTTTTGTACTCCAGCCTCACGCAGATGGAGCGGGATGCCCACATCGTGATTAAGCCTGAAGACGGCATCCACGGCAGCATTGCGCGCGTCTGCAAGGCTCAGTCCTTCCACTTTCACGCCCATCGATTCAGCATCATAGTCTGACGACGGACGTTTTATCCACCCAGCTTAACGTCAGTAAAGAGACCATTCGCCGCGATCTCAGCGAACTGCAGGCGCAGGGAAAAGTGCTGCGCAACCACGGTCGGGCGAAATATATTCACCGGGAAAACCAGGACAGCGGCGATCCATTTCATATTCGCCTTAAGAGCCACTTCACGCATAAAGCGGATATCGCCAGAGAGGCGCTGGAGTGGATTGAAGCCGGGATGGTCATTGCCCTGGATGCCAGCTCAACCTGCTGGTATCTTGCGCGGCAACTGCCTGACATCGATATTCAGGTCTTTACTAACAGTCACCCTATCTGCCTGGAACTGGGCAAACGTGAACAGATTCAACTTATTAGCTCCGGCGGTAAACTCGAGCGTAAGTATGGCTGCTACGTTAACCCCTCGTTGATTTCACAACTCAAACTGCTGGACATCGACCTGTTTATCTTCTCCTGCGAAGGGATAGACAGTCATGGAGGGTTGTGGGATTCCAACAGGGTCAACGCTGGCTTCAAATCGCTGCTACTCAAGCGCGCTTCTCAGTCTTTATTGTTGATAGATAAGAGTAAGTTTAATCGTTCAGGGGAGGCCAGAATTGGGCACCTGGATGAGGTAACGCATATTGTGTCTGACACACAACTGAATGAATCAGGGCTGAGACAATAAGCCACCTGACATATTATGACGCAATTAAGTCTATTAGGGATGTGTTTGTTCGCGATAGCGTTAACGTATTATTCATTCCGTATAAGATTTTTAACGCGGGGAGGGTAAACAAAAGATGTTAGCAGCACAAATAAGAAGGGGATTACCCTTAAACAAGGGCATCTACAAGAACAGCAATACATTCAGAGTAATTATAAATATTTCTTAGCCGCATCCAGAATTTCCTGAGAAGTCAGCTCCCTGTCCGACGCCACATAAACCACTTCATGATCGCCGGTCAGAGAAGGAAAACCTGCGGACATTATCTGCAGGTTTATCGCTTCACCATTCGGATATTCCTGCCGTATGGATGTAATACCCTTAAGCACGGTGACAACATTGCTCGGTTTACCATTGAAAAAGACGATGACTTTCTTCATATCTCACCTTGTTGGTCGTTATCTGCTTAAGCACCTTCTCTGTGAAGGCGAGGGGGATCAGGACGGCGCGAAAATTTTTGTCTGGCTGTCAGGTCTGTCTGCGAATGTCATCGTCGATTTGCAGAAAATGCATTTAGCGCCATACGGATTTTTTTCAGACACATCAAAAATCGACGTTCTGTATTGGGAGCCATGACAACATGGGCATCTGAAGTGAATATTTAAGTTGATATCATTTACCTTTTTTAACATTAGCGGTATTTAATTTTCGAAAAAACGTTGCATTTGTACTTTCTTTGGTTTTTGCAATCATTCGGAAATAAAAGCAAGCAATCATCTTCGTGAACGTGTATGGTGACAGTCGTTTAAATCAGGAGATGCCTATGTCAGGACGTAAAAATACACAATTCCGTCGCAATTACTTAGTTAAATGTCCATGTCCAAACTGTTCAAAAGACTCTGAGCATAGTTTCAGCCGTGTACAAAAAGGGGCTCAACTTGTCTGCCCACACTGCAGCACTCTTTTCAAAACCGCTCAAAAATTCTAAAAATGCATTTGCCAGATGATGAATTTGCGTCTTTACAGACGATCTCATTTGGCAAAGCAACATTGAAGAAGTGATGCTTTTGGAGGTTGCCTGACCTCTTACGCACTTTGATATTTTACAAGCAGCTCGCTTCTGCTTTAAGACTCTTCGTGCAGCAGACCTGCACTTCATCACATCGGTCAGCACACTCTTTCTACGAGAAAAATATGCTGACCTGTTGCTCAGAAAAAGCCTTCTAATCCAGGACCCGTCTACTCAGGAAAAATCCATCATCGTGATCGCGGGTCCGTGATAACTTTATCTATCGCAAAGTATTACGCTTGCAGCAGCAGGGCCTTTTTCGCCACTCTGGATAGCAAATTCGACCTTCTGGCCTTCAAAGAGAGTTTTAAAATCATCGCCCTGCAGAGCAGAAAAGTGCACAAACACATCTTTGCTGCCATCGACAGGAGAGATAAAACCGAAACCTTTATCTTCGTTAAACCACTTAACCAAACCTATAATTCTTGAAGACATGCAGACTCCTTGTGAGTATTTGAAATGCTAAGAAACGTATAATATTAAACGTATGGACTCAAAAGGAGGGGATATCAGCGATAGCGCCTGGTTATGAGGACTGCCGGGTAAAATTTTTTACGCTCGTGTGTGGATTAAACCAACGACTTCATTAATGCATGAGGCGGGAGAATTAGCAATTTTTATTTTAGCCTTCCGGAAGGCTCACATAAAAAGTGTCACACTGCATTAGCTTAAAATTAATTTATGTGTATAGTTAATGCATGTTTTCTAAGAGGATCTTATTTGTCTCGTAAAATGACAGGAATTGTCAAAAGTTTTGATATGCACAGTGGTAAAGGCCTAATCATCCCTTCAGATGGTCGAAAGGACGTTTTTCTCCACATTTCAGCCTTTAATAACAACGAAAAAGAAACGCTCCTTCCCGGGATTCGCGTTGAGTTCTGTCGTATCAACGGACTCAGCGGACCGATGGCCGCAAATGTCTATCTTTCATAAATAATCAGCGAAGATGTTAATAGCGGTATATTGAAACATCCGCGTCGCATCGCCTGACATATATTTACATTTATGCGCGACATGAGTATGACACGCGTATGAATTACACTCCGCCTAAATAGGCTTTTCTTACCTCCTGGTTTCCCAGCAACTCCTCGCCGCTGCCGCTGAGGCGAATTTGCCCGTTGACCATGACGTAGCCACGGTCAGAAAGCTTCAGAGCATGATGCGCATTTTGCTCTACCAGAAAAATGGTCATGCCGTTGCGAGCCAGCTCGCGCAGCGTCTGGAAGATCTGCTTAACCACTATGGGCGCCAGACCCAGGCTGGGTTCATCCAGCAGTAGCAGTTTAGGGCGGCTCATTAGCGCGCGGGCGATGGCAAGCATTTGCTGTTCTCCGCCGGACATGGTCATGGCTCGCTGTTTACGGCGTTCTTTGAGGCGCGGGAACAGCTCAAACATGCTCTGCATATCGTCGGCGGCAAATTGATTGCCGACAGGAATGGTCCCCATCAGCAGGTTCTCTTCAACCGTCATATCCGGAAAAATACGCCGCCCCTCGGGTGCCTGCGCTATGCCGCCGGAGGCCACATAGTGGGTAGATTTATGGCTGATGTCTTCGCCGCAAAACAGGATTTGCCCGTTACGAATACGCGGCTGGCCAAAAATAGACATCAGCAATGTCGATTTACCCGCGCCATTCGCGCCGATAAGCGCCACCGTTTCCCCTTTATGCACTTCGAGGGATACCTGCTTCAGCGCCTGAATCACGCCATAGAACACATCCACCTCGCGAAATGCCAGCAGCGGCTCATTCATAGAGTGACCTCGCTTTCATCGGTGCCCAGATAGGCGGCAATCACCTTTTCGTCATGCTGGATCTGCTCAGGTTTCCCCCGGGCAATCACATCGCCATGGTCGAGCACAATAATGTCGTCCGATATTTCCATCACCATCCCCATGTCGTGCTCAATCAGTAATACCGTTATGCCGTGGTTGTCGCGCAGAAAACGAATAATGTTACTCAGCTTATGTGTCTCTACCGGGTTCAGCCCGGCGGCGGGTTCATCCAGACAGATCATTTCCGGGCCGGTGCACATGGCCCGCGCGATCTCCAGACGCCGCTGTTGGCCGTACGACATCTCGCCCGCCAGGCGGTTGGCGCACTCCACAAGATCGACCACCTCCAGCCAGTAAAAGGCCCTGTCCAGCGCGTCGTTTTCCGCCCGTCGGTACGCTGGCGTATTGAATACGCCAGCCAGCAGGTTGCGATTGACGCGCATGTGCTGGGCCACGAGCAGGTTTTCCACGACCGACATCTCGCGAAAAAGACGAATATTTTGAAAGGTGCGCGCAAGTCCGGCGCGGTTCACCAGGTGAGTGCCGCCGAACATTTTGTAGAACAGGCGTTGCCCAAACTGCGCAGGGTGGATCCAGTCTCCTGGCTGGAATTTTTGCCCGAGGATCTGAATGACGTTGGTCGTCTTATTGCGCGTATTAAAGAAAATATTGCCGCCAGAAGCCTTATAGAAACCGGTCAGGCAGTTGAAGACGGTGGTTTTTCCCGCGCCGTTTGGGCCAATAAGTGCAGTAATTGAACCGCGCTGCACGTCCAGGTTGACGTCGTTTAACGCCTTGATCCCGCCGAAATGCATCATAAGATGTTCAACGCTTAATATCGTTCCGTTCATGGCGCTACGCCCTTACGCACGGCAAACCCGCTGCGGTTAATGCGAATCAACCCGCGTGGACGCCAGATCATCATCACCACCATCAGCATGCCAAACAGTAAAACCCGGTACTCGGCAAAACTGCGCAGCAGCTCCGGCGTCACCGTGAGCACAAACGCCGCCAGCACCACGCCAAGCGTTGAGCCCATACCGCCGAGCACCACAATCGCCAGGATCAGCGCCGATTCAAAAAAGGTAAACGATGTCGGGTTGACAAAGCCCTGATAAGTGGCAAAAAACACCCCGGCGATGCCAGCAGTCGACGCACCCAGCGTAAAGGCCGAGAGCTTGACCAGCACATGATTTAAACCCATTGAGCGACAGGCGATTTCATCTTCCCGCAGGGCTTCCCACGCCCGACCAATCGGCATCCGCGTCAGACGATGCTTGATATACAGCACCAACATCACCACCAGGAACAGCACCGTGTAGATAAAGATAAACTTAATGTTCGGGTTGTAGGTCAGATGGAAAAATTCGTGAAAGGGTACGCCTCCTTCTTTGGCACGGCGGCCAAACTCCAGTCCGAAAAAGGTGGGAGGCGGGGCAGAAACGCCGTTCGGGCCGCCGGTGAAGGTCAGCCAGTTGTTGAGGATCAGGCGAATAATCTCCCCAAAGCCAAGCGTGACGATCGCCAGGTAATCACCGTGCATGCGCAGCACCGGAAAGCCGAGCAGGGCGCCGGCCGCAGCAGCCATAATTGCCGCCAGCGGCAGCATGCTCCAGAATCCTAATCCCAGATACTGATACCCCAGCGCCAGCCCGTAAGCGCCGATGGCATAAAAAGCGACATAACCGAGATCCAGAAGCCCGGCCAGACCGACCACAATATTCAGCCCGAGACCGAGGAGCACGTAGATAAGACCAAGAATGGCGACGGTGAGAACGTACTTGGTGGCAACAAAGGGAAAGCAGATCGCAAGGGCGATAATCAGCGGGATTATCCAGCGCATGCGGCTTTTGTATTCCGGCGGCCGAACATAAACCCCCGCGCTGTCGGCTTCAAAACGTGCCTGGAAACGTGCACCCGGAGCGGTGCCTAAAAAAGCGCTCAGCAGAAAACGGCCCAGCATTACGATGCCGACTATCCATGCGAGCCGCTGTCCGGCGAAATTAAAGCTGTATCCGTCCAGCACCACGCCGGCAATCGGGCCAAAAATTATTAACGCAATCAGCCCGGAAAAAATGGCGTCCAGAATGCAGCGCTTAAGCGAAAAGCCGTGAGAGGTCATCGTATTCTCCTTCACACTTTGGCGACAATCGGGCGGCCAAGCAGACCCTGAGGACGAAAAATCAGGATCAAGACCAGCAAGCCAAACGAGAACACATCTTTATAATCTGAGTTCACCATGCCGGAAAATTGCGCCTCGGCGACGCCCAGAATCAACCCGCCGAGCATCGCACCGGGCAGGGAGCCAATCCCGCCGAGCACCGCTGCGGTAAACGCCTTGATGCCAATGACAAATCCGACGTAGAAATCGAAGGTGCCGTAATTCATGGTGATGAGCACACCCGCCAGACCGGCCATCGCCGCGCCAATCACAAAGACCAGCGAAATGATTCTGTCGGTGTTAATGCCCAGAATGGAGGCCATTTTGCGGTCCTGCTGCACCGCGCGGCACATCCGCCCAAGCCGGGTATTGTTGATTATCCATGTCAGCAACAGCATGCCGGCGAACGAGGCAACCAGAATAAACACTTTGGTGTAGGTTATCTGAACGAACCCCTCACCGATATGCAGGCGAAGTACGCCATCCAGCATCGTGGGCACCCCTTGCTGACGTGGCCCCTGGCTCAGCTGTGCGTAGTTTTGCAAAATCAGAGACATCCCGATGGCGGAGATAAGCGGTGCCAGACGGGTAGAGTTGCGTAGCGGCTTATAGGCAATGCGCTCGATAGTCCAGCCGTAAACACCGGTCACCACAATCGTGAAGATCAGCGTACCGAGGATAAGCAACGGGAACGACTGCAGGCCGAAGAAGGAGAGCAGCGCCAGGCCAATGGCGCAGAGGTAGGCGGAGATCATATACACTTCGCCGTGGGCGAAATTAATCATACCAATGATGCCATACACCATGGTGTAGCCGATGGCGATTAATCCATACACGGAGCCCAGCGTTAAGCCATTTATTAACTGTTGCAGGAAGAATGTACTCATCATAGCGCGCTCGTTATTTTAAGCTGCGCGGCACGCGCAGCCTGATGTTTATTACGCGCCGACAGGCGAACCTGCCGGCGTTGAGCGTGACTCCGTCCCGTTACTGAACTTCCTTATATTTTCCGTTATCGTCCCACTGATATACCACGTAGTCAGACACTTTCAGATCGCCTTTGCTGTCCCAGGCTTTTTTGCCCATAACCGTGTCGACGGCATTGGCTTTCAGCCATTCGCTGGCTTTGGCCGAGTCTTTACCGCCCGTGGCCTTGAAGGCCGCGGCAATGGCCTGAACGGAGGCATAAGAGTAAAGGGTGTAACCTTCAGGCTCGAATTTACCGGCGCGGAATTTCTCAATGACCGCTTTCCCATCCGGGATCAGACGCGGGTCTTTACCGAAGGTCATATAAATCCCCTTGGTATATTGCGGCCCACCCGCCGCGGTCACCATCTCTTCGTTGACGATACAGTCGCCGGAGAAGAATTTCGCCTGCACGCCCTGTTCACGCATCTGGCGAACCAGCGGGCCGGCTTCAGGGTGACAACCGCCGAAGAACACCACATCCGGCTTTTGCGCGCCGATTTTTGTCACCAGCGCGTTAAAGTCTTTCTCACCACGGGATAAGCCCTCATACATCACATCCTGAACCCCGCGCTTCGCCAGCGCAGCTTTGGTGGCGTCTGCCAGCCCCTGACCGTAGGTGTCTTTGTCATGGATGATGACCACACGTTTGGCTTTCAGCTTATCGATAATGAAATCGCTGGCGACCTGGCCCTGCTGGTCATCGCGACCACACATGCGGAACATATCGGTCATGCCTCGTTCGGTAATGAGCGGGTTGGTCGAGCCGGGGGTAATGGCAAGGATCCCCGCGTCGCTGTACACCTCGGAGGCGGGCATTGTGGAAGAGGAGCAGAAATGGCCGACCACCGCGTTGACTTTATCCTGGTCGACCAGGCGGTTGGCGACGGCCACGGCTTGTTTCGGCTCGCAGGCATCATCCCCCTGAACCAGCTTAATCTTCTCGCCGTTAATGCCGCCTGCGGCGTTAATGTCTTCAGCGGCCTGCGTTGCACCGTGCCAGTACTGATCGCCATAGGTGGCGTTTGGGCCGGTAAACGGCCCGGCCACACCAATGACAATATCTGCATGCGCAGAAAATGCCGTCACCAGACAACCGGCCAGCACGAGAGAAAGGGGAGTTCTGATAAATTTCAGCGACATTATTATGTTCCTTAGCAAAGAGGTTTTTGCACCACGGCGTAAACCCGGACGCCGGCGGCGCAGCCAATCCAAAAACACGAGCAAGAACAAAATGCACTAAACGAACAAGATCCAGACAACGCCTGCGTAATACGGCGAGGTTTCCCTGCGCAGGTTCGCGCGAAGAACATTAAGCAAAATCGTTGCCAGAATGGTTAACCCATTGAGCGGGTTGTGACATGTTTGAGTATAGAGTGCGGTGATATGGCACCTTGTGGGACGCGATGAAATTACAGCGGAGATCACATATCGTTAACAACAAAGCCCATAAGTTGTGCAATGGTCACGATTTGCACGTTTTTGCAGCAATAAAGACCTAAACTTCAGATAGGAAAGCCGTGAGATATGTGTCAGGATCTTTTCCTTTTTTATCAGGAGTGTCAGCGATGACTGAAGGCCCATTGAATGAAAGCGAAATGGCGTGGCTGGAAGAGACATTAATGTCTTACGGTCATGACGATGCGTCCGTGATTGACGTGTCCGAACTGGACGGCATGCTTACCGCAGTCCTTTCCGGCCCTGTTGTCGTTGAGCCAGATACCTGGCTGGTGGCCGTGTGGGGTGGCGAGAAATACATTCCGCGCTGGAAAAACGATCGTGAAATGCACCGTTTTATCGATCTCTGCTTTAAGCATATGAACGATATTGCTGAGCGCCTGAGCGAATACCCGGATCAGTTTGAGCCGATGTTTGGTTACAACGATGTCGACGGCGAGAGCTATACCGTTGTTGAAGAGTGGTGTTATGGCTATATGCGCGGTGTGGCGCTGACGGACTGGTCAGCCTTACCGGAAGCGCTGAAGGCCGATCTTGATGCGATTGCGCTGCACGGTACAGACGAGAACAGCGAGAAGCTGGATGAGCTGAGCGAAGACGAATATAAAGCCAGCATTGAGAGCATTCAGCCTGCGGCTCTGCGTTTGTACAATTACTGGGTGGACAACCCACAGCAGCCGGAAGCAAAAAAACCGATTGTTAACGGCACAAAGGTCGGGCGTAACGATCCGTGTCCGTGCGGCAGCGGTAAGAAGTTTAAGAGCTGCTGTTTGCACTAATAAAAAGGGGCTGATTTCAGCCCCTTTTTTGTTAACCCACTTCCGGTAGCATCCCTGCGGCTATCAAGCACTGCACCAGAATAATCATCACTCCGCAGGCAAACACAATGCACAGCAGCGGTTTACCGCCCATGACGCGGTACCCTTGCTGAGGATGCTGCTGGCGGCTCTTCCAGGCCAGCAGGGAAGGGAGCAGCAGGGCCAGCACGGATAACGCCACACCTGCATACCCCAGCGCCATCACGAACCCACGCGGGTAAAACAGTGCGAACGCCAGAGGAGGCAGGAAGGTGACTGCCCCTGTCTGTAAGCGTCCTGCAGCAGTGTTACGACGCTGGAACAGATCGGCCAGGTAATCAAACAGGCCGAGCGCCACGCCCAGGAATGAGGTGGCCAGCGCCAGGTCGGCAAACAGATGGACCGCCAGCTCAACGTGCGGGGAGGTGACTACCTCGCGCAGTGCCAGCAGAAAGCCGTTCAGGCCAGCGTGTTCCGCCATCAGCCCGGTAAAGGTCGACGCGTCAATGCTTCCCAGCGTCACCAGTTGCCAGAAAATATAGGCAATCAGCGGGATGGCGCTCCCCACCATAAAGACGCGGCGTAGCTTACGGATGTCTCCGTTCATATAGCTCACGATGCTGGGCACGCTACCGTGGAAGCCAAACGAGGTGAAAATAACCGGGATCGCGGACAGCGCCAGCCCTTTTTCCAGCGGCAGCGTCAGCAGATTAACCTTGTGAACATGCGGTGCCAGCAGAACCAGCATCACAATCAGGAACAGTATTTTGGCGCTGAACAGAAAACGGTTAAACAGATCGACCAGCGAAGTCCCCACGCAGACCACACCCCCGCCAATAAGCGCAAAGAAGATAACGCCCGTTGAAGGCGTGATATCAGCGTCGAACCAGTCGTTAACGCTGGAGGCGATTAACTCTCCGGCGCCGCTGATATAGGCCGCGGTCAGGGCGTACATCAGGAACATCATGCTAAAGCCGGTTATCCACTGGCCATAGCGTCCCAGGTAGCGTGCCGCAAGAGAACCCAGGCCGGTATCCGCGGGCACATGCTGATAAACCTCAAGCAACAGCAGGGCGGTGTAGCACATCAACGCCCAGAGTGTGCCAAGCAGCAGCAGTGTCATTCCAAATCCAACGCCTGCGGCAGCCAGAGGCATCGCCAGCATTCCTGCGCCAATCGTCGTTCCGGCGACGATAAAAATACTTCCCAGGGTTCTGTTTTTCACGCATTCCTCTACAACGATTCGTAATCGCGACAAATTCTGCGGCGCAGAGTAAGGGAAAAGCCCCGCTTCGTCAAATGACCGTTACAGTAGGTGTAATGAATTATTTACGATATTTTTCGACTTTAGGTAATTTACCCGGACCTGCCCCTTTGGGAGGGGATACCTACTTCGTAAGGGCACTATTTTTGCCGAAAAATCAGGCGTAACTTAAACAATAACTATAAGTTTTCAAATAAAATGAGGGCAGATGGCGGGAAATAATCCCTTTACCGCGGCGTGGAGCCGGGGCGGTAATTTACTGTGCCATGGTCACTGGATAATCAGCTGGCAGAACCAGGCCCTGCAGCTTCCTGAATCGCGTCGTGAAAAGGATATGGGCACCTGGGCTATTTATTCGATCATCGATCCTGAGGACGACACCTTTGCGCAGGGGCTAAAAGAAGATGAGTGGATCATCGAAAACGTAGACTGGCTGACAGATGTTTTTTTTGATGCCGGTATTCCGCTGGAGACGGCTAACTACCGGTATTTTTACCAGGCGGTCAATACGCAGGACTGGCGGTGTACAAGCTGTGCGGGGTGTATGTAAATCTGTGCGCGGAGAATAAAAAGTGCGGCGCTGAAAACAGCACCGCAGCAATATTATTTCTGTGTATCGAGGGTAGAAAGTTCTTTATCGATAAAGTAAAGACCTTCGCCTGTTTTCCCCACCAGAGACAATTTATCCAGCACGGATTTAAACAGTTTCTCTTCTTCGTGTTGCTCTGCCACGTACCACTGCAGGAAATTAAAGGTCGGATAATCCTGGCCGATCATTGCCGCATGAACCAGTTCGTTAATTTTTTGCGTAATCAGCTGCTCGTGCTCATAGGTCGCACGGAAGAGCTCATCAAGCGAATTATACTCGGCAAACGGGGACGCAACGTTATCGATGCGCGGCAGGCTGCCCGTGTCAGTCAGATAATCAAACAGACGCTGCATATGGGTCATCTCTTCCTGCGCGTGGCGGCGCAGGAAGGCGGCAGCGCCTTCAAAACTGTGGTAGCTGCACCAGGCGCTCATCTGCTGGTAGAGAAGGGATGAAAAAAGCTCAAGGTTCATTTGTGCATTGAGCTTGTCGATCATTTCAGTTTTCAGCATGGTGACGCTCCGGGTTATTAATTCTGGTTCACAATGAGCGACACTATAATTTGTTATTTAATTATTTGCAAAACGTAAAATAATTATTTCTTTATTTAAAATACGAATGGGAATAAAACGCATTGCCGATTTATATTTTTATTAATGAGAATTGTTTTTGTTCGTAATGAAATACACTGCCAGTCAATACTGGCAGCACAGATTAATACCACGGGTTATTTGCCTTAGGGTTTACGGCAAAGCCCATGCATTTATACTGGATCGTCACGCTCTCATTGAGACACAGAGAGCCGCTGGTCAGGGTGCAGGTTTTAATGGGCTGGCCATAGGCAGAGGCGGTGGCATACCCCATGCTCTGACACGCTTTAGCTGCGGTGCCGTTATTAACATACTCATCGGAATAGGCGTTTTGCAGCATTGCTTGCCCGTAGTCGAGGCGGACGATGCCGTTTGGCGCGTCCAGGGTGCTGACCTCAGCCTGGCGATTAATGTTACAGCCCGCCAGCAGCAGGATCGTACCGGCGACGAAGACTCTTTTCATGGTTCGCTCTGAGTGAATGGAAATACGTTATCGTACCTGCAGATGTGAGTCGCAATGCGAGGAATAGCCGGGCAATCTGCGCTTTCTCTTTGCGACGGGCCGTTTAGTCGGCCAGGCTGTCAAAAATGGTTTTAAACTTAAGATGATGCAGGCGAAACAGCGCAATAAGCTGCGGGTCAAAATGGCAGCCGTCACCCTCCAGAATGATTTTGCAGGCTTGCTCGTGAGTGAATCCCGGCTTATAGACCCGCTTTTGCCTCAGGGCATCATACACATCGGCCAGCGCCAGAATGCGGGCTTCCAGCGGGATCTGTTCTCCCCGTAGCCCCTGCGGATATCCGCTGCCATCCCATTTTTCATGATGGAAATGGATAATATTCTCCGCAACTGCGCCCAGCTCTAAGCCCTGAATAATCCGCCACCCTTTCACGGTATGAAGTTTCATCTCGGCAAACTCGTCCTGGGTCAGCGGGCCTTGCTTACGCAGAATACGCTCCGGCACGGCAATTTTTCCGACATCGTGAAGTGAGGCAAAATGTTCTATCTCACGGGTCATTTTGCGCGAAAGCCCAAGCTCACGCGCCATTAAGCCGCAATATCGGGCGACGCGCTGAATATGGCTGCCGGTCTCGTCATCGTGCGCGCGGTTTACCTTCTCCAGCGCCTGCACCATATTGCGGTTAACCATCCGGTTCTGGCGTAAATGGCGACGCATCATGATCAGCATACCGATGCTGAACAGGGCCACGATCAGCAAAATTACGCTGATAATCTTCAGCGTGTTTTTAGAAAAATCGGGTAAGTAACTCTGCTCATCCTGACGTTCTATTTGCGTGCGGTATTCTGACAGGCGATGAACCTGAGTCAGCAGATGAAAGAGCGGATGCTGCGGATCCACCCACGGGCCAATAATAAATTCAGAGCGGGTGACCCCCGCGACTTTCAGCACCCCGCGAAACAACTCGTTGCCGCGAAGCGTGGACTCCAGCGAACTGAGGTCGCCCAGAATATAGTCAATCTCATCGTTCTCAATCGCGTCGATAAGACCGTCAATGGTTGGCCGGGTCACGATGATCACATCGCTGCCAAAACGCTGGCGTAAATAGGCTGCGGCAAACGAACCGTCGAGTACGCCGACGCGCTGGCTGCGAATACTCTCTTCGTTCCACAAGAAGGGCTGACTGCTGCGATTGTAATAGGCGTTGTGCCAGGCGATGTCGGGGCCGATACGACCCTGTGCATGCGCACTGTCGCTTCGATCAACGATATCAATCAATCGAACCGCCCACTGCTGTCGCGGAAGACTCGAATAGTGATCGATAAAATTGACATCAACCTTCATGCCCAGTAAATCGCGCATATCGTTAATCATATCAATGGCTGTGCCGTGGTAGCCCTTGCTGTCCCGCCAGATAAGCGGGGCAAAATTCTCGTTTTTGGGCAGGTTGATCTGCAGGCGATTATGCGCGATCCAGGTTCGCTCCTCCTCTGACAGGGTGATACGGCTTAGCAGGTAATTGCGCTTGCTCTCCTCCAGCATCGTGTTGATTTCGCCGTTGCGATACCAGGTGCCAATCAGCGCATTGATTTTATCCCGCAGGGGAAGCAGGTCAGGACTGAAGGCGAGGACGACAGGAATGCGTAGCTCAGGAAAGGGCCGGGAGACCAGATAATAGCGCTGGGTATTCTCCATCTCCGGAGCGTCATTAATATAGAAATCAGCCTGGTTGTCGCTCAGTAAGCGAAAAGCCTCGTCGCTGGTGGCGACGAGGCGCAGAGAACGAAATTTAAGGTCGGGATAACGTTGTTGCACGCTGTCGAGCGTCGCGTCGTCTTTACGGAACAGCACCCGGGCATGGCTGAGCTGTCCGGCGGTTGTCACCGTCATCGATGGACTGGCGGCCACCACGTCGTTATCAAACAATCGTGCTGAGAGAATTTTGGTTCTGGCTCGCTTCTCCGTGCGCAATACCCCGGCATACACGCCATACTCATTTTGTACAAAACGCTGGCTAATATCGGCTCCGGAGAGCGGCCGCAGCTGCAGCTGCGTACCCGCCTGTTTATTGATGGCCTTAATCAGTTCAGGATAAAAACCCTGCCACTCTCCTTGCGGTGTGCGCCAGAATTCGAAGTTGTTAGCATCAAAGATCCAGACCGGTACAGGCTCTTCTGCCCGGGCAGGGGGGCAAACAAGCAACAGACCCGTCAACGCGAGTAGAAAGAGGGAGCGAAGCATCCGGCAGCGCTGATTCACAGGTCAACCCCATACGGTTTTAGCGTGTACTTTTGCAGTCTAGCTAACGGGCAGAAGCGGCAACAGGTTTGCTTTAACTTTTTAATGAACGTTTGGCGTACGGTCTCATTCTCGCTAAATTGTGAACCCGTCTTTGTTTTTTAAAACAACCTTTCATTTAATTTGAAAGGTTGTTTGTTTGATAGTAGGGTGAACAGGTAAAGGTATCCATAGCGGGATCTCCCGCCACGCATTCAGGAGAGATGAAATGAAAATTGCACTGATGATGGAAAACAGCCAGGCCGCGAAAAACCCAGTGATACTGAAAGAGTTGAAAACGGTAGCCGATGAAAAAGGGTTCCCGGTTTATAACGTGGGCATGAGCGACGAGAATGACCATCACCTGACCTATATCCATCTGGGGATTATGGCGAGCATTTTACTGAATGCGAAAGCCGTTGATTTTGTTGTGACCGGCTGCGGTACGGGGCAGGGGGCATTGATGTCGCTGAACATCCACCCGGGCGTCATCTGCGGCTATTGCATTGATCCTGCGGATGCGTTCCTGTTTGCTCAGATCAACAACGGTAACGCGCTCTCCCTGCCGTTTGCCAAAGGCTTCGGTTGGGGGGCTGAACTGAACGTTCGGTTTATCTTTGAAAAAGCGTTCACTGGTCGAAACGGTGAAGGTTATCCGCCCGAGCGCAAAGAGCCGCAGGTGCGTAACGCCGGTATTCTGAACCAGGTTAAAGCGGCGGTCGTGAAAGAAAACTATCTGGATACGCTGCGCGCAATCGATCCCGAGCTGGTGAAGACGGCCGTTTCGGGTCAACGTTTCCAGCAGTGCTTCTTTGAGAATTGCCAGGACAAAGAGATTGAAGCTTTTGTTCGCGGGATCGTAGGCTGACGCTTTCAGGTGCCGTGAGCCCCACTTTTCAGGTTTGGCACGAAGAATAAAATTGTGATGCGCGTCACAAAAATATTGATTTTTGTGACGATGGTCATATTATAAGCACATTGACGATAAAGTTGTATAACAAGTTAATGGAGCTACCTGATGAAACTTCGCAAAATCCTGAAAAGTATGTGGGCTAACTACTGCAACACTTTTAAAGACGTGCCACCGGGCGCAATGTTCTGATGAAAAAAACCTGCTTCGGCGGGTTTTTTTGTGCCCGTAAGCGACAAGAGGGAGATGAATGTGCCTGCGTTTTGTTACTATGGCGGCCTTTAAATAAGGAGAAAGCCCCATGTCACAAAACCTGAGCGCCGATCAGGAGCTGGTGTCTGACGTTGTCGCCTGTCAGTTAGTTATCAAACAAATCCTTGATGTCCTGGACGTTATTGCGCCGGTTGAAGTGCGCGAGAAGATGTCCACGCAGCTGAAAAATATCGATTTCAACAGCCATCCAGCAGCGGCTGACCCGGTCACGCTTCGCGCTATTCAGAAAGCCATCGCGCTGATTGAACTGCGATTCACGCCGCAGGGCGAGTCTCACTAAAGCCCGCCTGACGCTAAAAAGGGCGACCGTTTGTCGCCCTTCGCTCACCTTAAAAGAACGTCTGTACCAGCAGATAGCTCGCCGCACATGCGCAGCTTACGCCAATTAATCCCGGCAGAATAAAGCTGTGGTTAATGATAAATTTGCCGATGCGGGTTGTGCCCGAACGGTCAAAGCCGATGCAGGCTAAATCGCTTGGGTAGGTCGGCAGGACAAAATAGCCGTAAGAGGCCGGGAAAAAGGCGATCAGCATTTTCGGGTCGATTCCCAGCATCAGTCCCATAGGCGCAACGGCCGTCAGGGCTGCCGCCTGGCTGTTTACCAGCTTTGATACCAGGAACAGCACAATCGCGTAGGTCCACGGATGACTTTTCACCACGCCTTCCAGCGCCAGCTTTAACTCATCAAGATGCGCCTGGAAAAAGGTATCGCTCATCCACGCCACCCCGAACACCGAGAAGATCGCGACCATACCCGCCTTAAACACCGCGCCGTTAGAAATGGCAGACGCATTGACCTTGCAGGCCATCAGCATTACGGCACCGGCAATTAACATCATCATCTGGATGACAAGGTTCATCGACAACGCCGTCATTTTTCCTTTTATCTCAAATGCAGGGCGCAGGTCAGGGAATGCCCCCAGCAGGACAACCACGGCAATGCCGGCGAAGAAAATCCACGTGGACCAGTAGGCCTGTTTTGGAAAACGTTGATTCATTAACGTTTCCGTCCCGCCGTAGATGAATTCACGCTGCTTCGGATCTTTGAGCTTTTCCTGAAACTCCTTATCGTCCGCTAACGCTTTCCCACGACGCAAACTCCACAGCGCAGCAATCGCCACACCGAACAGTGAGGCAGGAACCGAGACGGCGAGAATTTCCAGTATTCCCCACGCGTGGCCGAGCCCATGCTGCGCGCCCAGAATGGAGACCAGTGACACAACGGCCACGGAGACCGGCGAGGCCGTAATTGCCATCTGCGATGCCACTGATGCCACGGCCATTGGGCGTTCCGGGCGGATCCCTTTTTTCAGGGCGATATCCGCAATGATGGGAAACATGGTGTACACCACGTGTCCGGTCCCGCAGAGAAAGGTCAGCATCCAGGTGGTAAAAGGGGCGAGAAGCGTGATGTGTTGAGGATGTTTGCGCAGCAGGCGCTCAGCAAATTGCATCATGACGTTCAGGCCGCCTGCGGTCTGAAGCGTTGCGGCACATCCAATGACGGCGAGAATGGTCAGCATCACGTCAACCGGCGGTTTGCCGGGTTGCAGACCAAAGACAAAACATAAAATAAAAAGGCCAATACCGCTTATCAACCCAAGCCCCATGCCGCCGAAACGCGTACCTGTCAGCAGGCAGAGGAGGATGACAATAAACTCAATGGTGATCATGATGCTCCCTCGTCAATGATAATGTAATTAAATAAATCATTACATGTTGTGTGGTTAATCATTGAGAGCGAGATCTGATTTGTTAAATCTTAGCAAAAGCAGAAGGTTGGCGACGAGAGGGGGAACCTGCTCCCGGTAGGCCGAAAAGCGCGCCTGTCAGGGAGCAGGAAAATGATCAGTGGTGCTGTACCGTCACAAGGTCAAGCAGATGACGGTCGGTTTGTTCCGGACATAAACCCGCCTGCTGCGCGTTATGGATTTCGTCCGCCAGCGTTTTGAGCAGCATGCCGTCCTGCTGTTGCGCTTTATCCATATCGCGTAAGAATTTAAGGGTTTTGGTGTCGTGTTGTGCTCTGGCTTCATCGGCCAGCTTGTTAAGCGTGCTGCAACGCTGTTCGTACTGTTCCAGCGTTTTCTCAAACAATTCTTCCAGAGAAGAGTAGTTATCGTCGATCGTATCAAGCGCTTTTACGGTTGGGTTCGCCCCTGCGGCTTTCATGAAGTTAAAAACACGCATCATATGGGTGACGTTGCTTTGCGCCTGGCTGCGAAAAAAAGTGGCAGAGCCATTGAGACTGTTTTCGGAACACCACGAGCTGATATGCAGGTGCAGATTCGAGGCATAGAACTCGAGGTTCAACTGGGCATTGAGTTTTTGCATCATCGTTTGGGTAGTCATACTCATATCCTTATTGACTGTGGGACGTGATGTCCGCGGCTAACCTGACCCGGCAGGCACATCTAATGGAATGCAGAAATGGCATTTCTGCGGCGACAAAAGTCGATCGAATATTCACTTCCTGTGTTCGATATAAATAAGCATACCCTTGTATTCTGTCTAAGAAAACTCTTAATTAGGCTGTGTTTACCATACATTACAAAATTTAATATAGTACAGAAATGAAAACAGGTGGATATAAATTAACACATTAATAACTAATTGATTTTTATGTGTTTGTGTATTGTTTGTCTCGTTTTTTCAAGAGTGAAAATATTAAGGCAACAGAATCTTCTGTGACGATGTGAAAAACAGATCAATCAATCAGGATATATTTTGAGGAATAAAATTGCGCTAAATCAATTTATCGCAAAAAGGCGAGTGTGTGATCGCCGTGCAAGATTGTTCTTAATGATTGTGTAAAAATGAAACACTGTTTTATCTTGTTTCAATCATTGAGGTCTATGATGGCAAAGGTTGCGGTGCTGTTGGCACCCGGTTTTGAGGAAGCAGAGGCGATTATCACCATTGATATTTTGCGCCGGCTGAACATCGACGTGGAAACTCTGGCCTGCGCGCAGTCGCGTGCAGTGGTCAGTTACCATAACATTTCCATGGTGGCAGACAGCACCTTATCAGAACGCCGTGATTCGCTTTACGATGCGATTGTTCTACCTGGGGGACCCCAGGGCAGCGCAAATCTGGCCGCGGATCCGCAGGTTATCCGTTTTATTTCTGCACATGACGCGCGCGGAAAGCTGATTTGCCCTATTTGTTCAGCAGCGGCGCGCGTGCTGGGGGGAAATGGGCTGCTTCGGGGGCGTCGCTACGTCTGCTCCGGGGATTTATGGGAGACGGTAAAAGACGGTGAATATGTGGATGCACCGGTCGTCCAGGATAAAAACCTGCTCAGCGGCAAAGGTCTTGGTCATGCGTTTGACTTTGCGCTGGCCCTTGCTGCTCGACTGTTGGGTGACGAAACGCCCGTTCGCGATCACGCTGACCACATCTATTACGCCTGGTAAATTTCCCGCCGGATGCTAGAGCGTCCGGCGCTCAGGGACTTCTTAGCTGATCTTATGGATAATTCTGCTTAACCCCGTTTCATTTGTCCGACAATTCCTGCCATTTTTATGTCATTTTCCGCTGAATTTATGTACGCAATTACTGTAATTCTGCGGTGTGATGGCGCTCTCTTATGGATGATTAATTTCCCGCTAAAACTATCACCAGCAATAACGCTTATGACGAGGTAAGCGCTAATGCCTTGTTTTAAGTCCGATTAAATAAGAAGCACGCAAATATTCCCTACAGAAAAGAATGCTAAAGCTGGAGTTTACCATGCACAAATTTACTAAAGCGCTGGCGGCCGTTGGTCTGGCTGCTGTTATGTCACAATCCGCTATCGCAGAGAATTTAAAACTCGGTTTTTTGGTAAAACAGCCAGAAGAGCCGTGGTTCCAGACTGAGTGGAAATTCGCCGATAAAGCCGGAAAAGATTTAGGTTTTGACGTCATTAAAATCGCCGTGCCTGACGGTGAAAAAACCCTGAACGCCATCGACAGCCTGGCGGCCAGCGGTGCGAAAGGTTTCGTTATCTGTACACCCGATCCAAAACTGGGGTCGGCAATTGCGGCTAAAGCGCGCGGTTACGACATGAAGGTTATTGCCGTTGACGATCAGTTCGTCAATGCCAAAGGCAAGCCAATGGACACCGTGCCGCTGGTAATGATGGCCGCGACCAAAATTGGTGAGCGCCAGGGTCAGGAACTCTATAAAGAGATGCAAAAGCGCGGCTGGGATGTAAAAGAGACGGGCGTCATGGCCATCACGGCTGATGAGCTGGATACTGCACGTCGTCGTACTACCGGTTCCATGGACGCTCTGAAAGCCGCCGGCTTCCCGGAAAAACAGATCTATAAAGTTCCTACCAAATCCAACGATATCCCCGGCGCGTTCGACGCCGCGAACTCAATGCTGGTTCAACACCCGGAAGTTAAACACTGGCTGGTGGTCGGTATGAACGACAACACCGTGCTGGGTGGCGTGCGTGCGACAGAAGGTCAGGGCTTCAAAGCTCCCGATGTTATCGGTATCGGCATCAACGGCGTTGACGCCGTCAGCGAACTGTCCAAAGCGCAGGCGACCGGCTTCTATGGCTCTCTGCTGCCAAGCCCGGACGTACACGGCTACAAATCCAGTGAAATGCTCTACAACTGGGTGACCAAAGGGGCTGAACCGCCGAAATTTACTGAAGTGACCGACGTGGTGCTGATTACCCGCGACAACTTCAAAGAGGAACTGGCGAAAAAAGGACTGGGCGGTAAGTAATACGCTGTGATTGCGCCCCTCATTCACCATGAGGGGCCAGACGTACACACTACAGGAATCACGGAGACGTTATGCGACAGTCTGATCCGTATCTCTCATTTCGCGGCATCGGGAAAACGTTCCCCGGTGTTAACGCGCTGACCGATATCAGTTTCGACTGCTATGCCGGCCAGGTTCATGCCCTGATGGGTGAAAACGGCGCGGGGAAATCCACGCTGTTGAAAATCCTCAGCGGCAACTATTCCCCTACGACCGGCACACTGGCCATTCGTGGCGAAGAGGTGGCTTTTGCTGATACCACGGCGGCGCTTAATGCCGGGGTGGCCATTATCTATCAGGAACTGCACCTGATCCCAGAGATGACCGTGGCTGAGAACATCTATTTAGGACAGCTCCCGCACAAAAGCGGCGTGGTTAATCGTTCGCTACTTAATTATGAAGCAGGGCTGCAGCTTAAACATCTTGGGCTGGACGTCGATCCTCAGACGCCGCTGAAATACCTCTCCATCGGCCAGTGGCAGATGGTTGAAATTGCCAAGGCCCTGGCGCGTAACGCCAGAATTATTGCCTTTGATGAACCCACCAGTTCGCTATCCGCACGTGAAATCGAAAACCTGTTCCGCGTGATCCGGGAGTTACGCCAGGAAGGCCGCACGATTTTGTATGTTTCGCACCGTATGGAAGAGATATTTGCCCTGAGCGACGCCATCACCGTGTTTAAAGATGGCCGCTATGTGCGCACCTTTAGCGATATGGCGCAGGTGAACCATGACCAGCTTGTCCAGGCGATGGTCGGACGCGATCTGGGGGACATTTACCACTGGAAACCGCGTGAGTACGGCCCTGAACGCCTGCGACTGGATAATGTAAAAGCGCCGGGAGTACGCATGCCGGTTTCGTTATCGGTACGCAGCGGTGAAATCGTCGGGCTGTTCGGCCTGGTGGGCGCTGGGCGTAGCGAATTAATGAAAGGGCTGTTCGGCGGCACGCGCATTACCGAAGGCGTGGTGTCTATTGACGGCGCAGCGGTGGATATTCAGAAGCCCGCCCACGCGATTAAGGCAGGCATGATGCTCTGCCCGGAAGATCGCAAAGCGGAGGGGATTATTCCGGTGCATTCGGTGCGTGACAACATCAATATCTCCGCCCGTCGCAAATTTATCCGCGCAGGATGCCTGATCAACGATAGCTGGGAATCGAGCAATGCCGATCACCACATTCGTTCACTGAATATCAAAACGCCGGGACCGGAACAGCTGATCATGAATCTTTCCGGGGGCAACCAGCAGAAGGCCATTCTGGGCCGCTGGCTGTCGGAGGATATGAAGGTCATTTTACTGGACGAACCAACGCGCGGTATCGATGTGGGGGCAAAACACGAGATTTATAACGTGATCTATGAACTGGCAAAACGCGGCGTGGCGGTGCTTTTCGCCTCCAGCGATCTGCCTGAAGTGCTTGGCGTCGCCGATCGCATTGTCGTCATGCGTGAAGGTGAAATTGCCGGTGAATTGCTTCATGAACAGGCGAATGAACAACAGGCGTTGAATCTCGCCATGCCTAAAGTCAGCCAGGCTGTCGCCTGAGTAAGGAGTTAATGATGTCCTCTGTTACTACATCCGGAGCGCCAAAGTCGGCGTTCAGTTTTGGCCGAATCTGGGATCAGTACGGCATGCTGGTGGTCTTTGCCGCCCTGTTTGTCGCCTGTGCGATCTTCGTTCCTAATTTTGCCACCTTTATTAATATGAAAGGGCTGGGGCTGGCCATTTCCATGTCCGGCATGGTGGCCTGCGGTATGCTGTTCTGTCTGGCCTCGGGCGATTTTGACCTGTCGGTGGCCTCGGTTATTGCCTGTGCCGGCGTTACCACGGCTGTGGTAATCAACATGACGGAGAGCCTGTGGATTGGCGTGCTGGCGGGTCTGTTACTGGGCGTGCTCAGCGGGCTGGTGAACGGCTTTGTCATTGCTCGCCTGAAGATTAACGCCCTGATCACAACGCTTGCGACCATGCAAATTGTGCGAGGTCTTGCCTATATCATCTCTGACGGTAAAGCGGTGGGGATTGAAGACGAGCGCTTCTTTACCCTCGGTTACGCTAACTGGCTGGGGCTGCCAGCGCCAATCTGGCTGACCGTGGCCTGTCTTATCCTGTTCGGGTTCCTGCTCAACCGGACCACGTTTGGCCGTAATACCCTGGCTATCGGGGGCAATGAAGAAGCCGCACGTCTGGCCGGTGTGCCGGTGGTGCGTACCAAGATTATTATCTTTGTTCTTTCCGGGCTGGTCTCTGCAGCCGCAGGGATTATTCTGGCGTCGCGAATGACCAGTGGCCAGCCAATGACCTCTATCGGTTATGAGCTGATCGTCATTTCAGCCTGTGTTTTGGGGGGCGTTTCCCTGAAAGGCGGCATCGGAAAAATCTCATATGTGGTGGCCGGTATCCTGATCCTGGGGACGGTAGAGAACGCCATGAACCTGCTCAATATTTCGCCGTTCTCTCAGTACGTCGTTCGTGGCCTGATCCTGCTGGCAGCGGTGATATTCGACCGTTACAAGCAAAAAGCGAAGCGTACCGTCTGAGGTTTTTCCTATCTTTATATTGCTCAACTAATAACCTTAGCTGACCCCCGAACCGCCTCGCCAGTTTTGCTGGCGGGGCGGTTGTCAAATGGCGAGCGACGTCACACTGTCTATACTTACATGGCTATGAAAGAGGTAAAGGCGTTTACCTCTCGTAAACCGTAAGGAGGAATAGGGTGGCTGACTTGTTAACTGCACCGCCTGTACTGCCCGGACACTATGCTTTCTTTTTTGATCTCGACGGTACGCTCGCCGAGATAAAGCCGCATCCTGACCTGGTGGCGATCCCCGCCACGGTTCTTCAGAAGTTGCATCAGCTCTCGCAGATGACTGAGGGAGCAGTGGCATTGATATCAGGGCGCTCGATGGCCGAACTGGACCAGCTTGCCAGGCCTTATCGCTTTCCGCTGGCCGGTGTACACGGAGCGGAGCGCCGCGACATCCATGATCAAACGCATATCGTTTCACTCCCCGACGCATTAATCCAGGCGCTACAGGTACAACTCTCGTCTGCGCTGGCAGAACTGCCCGGTACGGAGCTTGAAGCCAAAGGGATGGCCTTTGCCCTGCATTATCGCCAGGCGCCGCAGCACGAAGCGGCTGTGCTTGCGCTTGCGACCGCTATAGCAAATGCACATCCGGAGCTGGCGCTGCAGCCGGGTAAATGCGTGGTGGAGCTTAAACCTAAAGGGATCAATAAAGGCGCGGCGATTGCTGCGTTTATGGCGACACCGCCTTTTAACGGCAGGACGCCCGTTTTTATTGGGGATGACCTGACCGATGAGGCAGGGTTTCGTGTGGTGAATCAGGCCGGAGGGATCGCCATCAAGGTCGGGCCTGGTGAGACTGTCGCCGAATGGCGTCTGGCGGATGTCGCCAGCGTCTGGCAGTGGATATCTGACATCGCTAACCAGCAACAACAACAAATAGCGCAAAACAAAGGGGGAAACCATTATGGGTCGCTTAGTCGTCGTCTCTAACCGAATTGCACCGCCTGATGATAAAAAATCCAGTGCAGGTGGCCTGGCGGTTGGGGTATTAGGTGCCTTAAAAGCCGCCGGTGGGCTGTGGTTTGGCTGGAATGGTGAAATCAGTGAAGAACAGAAACCGCTCAAGAAAGTGACGCGCGGAAATATTACGTGGGCGTCGTTTGCGTTAAACGAAAAAGATTATGACGAGTATTACTCGCAGTTCTCCAATGCTGTGCTGTGGCCAGCGTTTCACTATCGTCTGGATCTGGTTAAATTCCAGCGCGAGTCCTTTGAAGGCTACACGCGGGTGAATTCGCTGCTGGCGGATAAACTGCTGCCTTTAATCGAGGAAGACGATATTTTATGGATCCACGATTATCACCTGCTGCCCTTCGCCAGAGAGTTGCGTAAAAGGGGAGTGAATAACCGGATTGGTTTTTTCCTGCATATTCCGTTCCCGACGCCGGAAATCTTTACCGCGCTGCCGCCGCATGAAGAGTTGCTGGATGCGCTGTGTGACTACGATCTGCTGGGCTTCCAGACCGAGAATGACCGACTTGCGTTCCTTGATTCTGTGTCCGGCAAAACGCGAGTGGTGACCAAAGGGGGGAAAACCCATACGGCCTGGGGCAAGACATTCCACACAGAAGTGTATCCCATCGGTATTGAACCTGAAGAGATTGCCGAGCAGGCTTCCGGTCCGCTGCCGCCCAAACTGGCGCAGCTTAAGAATGAACTCAAGCACGTGAAGAATATCTTCTCGGTGGAACGTCTTGATTATTCCAAAGGGCTGCCGGAACGTTTCCTGGCGTATGAAACGTTGCTGGAGAAGTACCCGCAGCATCACGGTAAAATCCGCTATACGCAGATAGCGCCCACCTCGCGCGGTGAAGTGCAGGCTTATCAGGATATTCGTCACCAGCTGGAGACGGAAGCAGGGCGCATTAATGGCCGCTACGGTCAGTTGGGCTGGACGCCGCTCTTTTATCTCAATCAACACTTTGACCGTAAGATCCTGATGAAAGTGTTCCGCTATGCGGATGTCGGGCTGGTTACGCCATTGCGGGACGGGATGAACCTGGTCGCGAAAGAGTACGTCGCCGCCCAGGACCCCGCCGATCCGGGTGTGCTGGTGCTTTCCCAGTTTGCCGGGGCCGCCAATGAATTGACGTCTGCGCTTATCGTCAACCCTTACGATCGTGACGACGTGGCGAATGCCCTCAACCGTGCGCTGACGATGCCGCTCACGGAGCGTATTTCCCGCCATGCCGAGATGATGGAAACGATCCGTAAGAACGATATTAACCACTGGCAGGCGCGTTTTATTCGCGATCTTCGTGATATTGCCCCGCAGAGTAATGAAGGCCACCTGCAAAAAAAGATCGCGACATTCCCTAAACTCGCCTGATTTTCCTCTGGGGGTTTAACGACCCCCAAGAGGCACTAACAACACATCCACCTGGCTTGACGCCACAATCGATTTCGCCGCACAGGCTGCGCGAGAAAAAAAGCTGTGGTTATGATTCCCGCATATTACTAAATCAATATTCTGCTTACTGCATATGCTGAGAATATGCGCATTAAGCTCCCCTGTCGCAATAATGGTGTCATAAATAGGATATTGCGCCTTTTCTACCAGCTCTCGCATAAATTGCTGCGTTTCTTCCTGTAATACCTCACGAATATCTTCCAGCATGGGGGCAGCCAGTTGATTATACATCTCAGGCTCGGCCGCGAGGGTGATCAGGCTGATACGGGCATTATGCGGTCTGGCAATGGAAACTGCCCGGGCGATGAGTTCATAGCTTTCTGGCGAAACCGCAACAGAAACAAGAAGATGGGAGTAACTCATAACGCACTCCTTAGGTGTCTGAAAGACAGCGTCTTAGTCACCATTACCGCGATTTCACCGGATCTGCAAGAGGTGAATACGACATAAGTGTGAAGCTAATCATAATTATTCATTAATTATTCTTATAAGAAGAATAACGGGAAAACGTGCCTAAATGAAAAAAATTAACAACTTAACCTGAATCACACTTTTTTACGTTTCCGGTGTTAAATCGTTTTAACGCGTTATAAACACATTTCTAATGATTACCATGTGAAACAATTGTTATGGGCGTTTTGCATAACTACATGTTTTTTATAGGTAATGAAAATGTGACCTTACGATGGATTCGGTGTAACGCGCATTCGGTCGCTGACACGTTTCGAACAGCACATGTCATGCCACTTCTGCTCATACTCCTGCATGAGTATTCGCCCATAAAGAATAGAAAACAGTGTCGATCGTTCAAAAAATAACCAATTTACAAGTCATACTGATGGATTTATGGGAGATATTCACTTAAATTGTGTGACGTAGATCACATTTTTTTTAAATTTGGGGGTGGCTGCATTGTATGTGTCAAAACTGACGAGTAGAGTTTGCGTCGAATTAGGAAAAATCTTAGTTATTTGTAAGAAATGATAAAACGTGTAAGAGACGTAACCGCGTTTCAGCTGTTGCGCGTTTCAATGAATACAAACCTAAATTCGACTATGCATTTAGCCTTTTCTTTTTTATACCGGGTGATTTCCCGGCGACATCACGGGGTGCGGTCTTTCCGCATAAAAATAATAGTTGGTTATTCGGGATGGGAACAATGCATACATCCGAGTTGCTAAAACATATCTATGACATCAATTTGTCGTATTTACTGCTCGCGCAGCGTTTGATTAGTCAGGACAAGGCGTCCGCGATGTTTCGTCTGGGTATTAATGAAGAAATGGCAACCATGCTGGGTGGGTTAACCCTTCCTCAAATGGTTAAACTGGCGGAAACAAACCAACTGGTTTGCCAGTTCCGTTTTGACAATCCTCAGACTATCACGCGTCTGACGCAGGATTCCCGTGTTGACGATCTTCAACAGATCCATACCGGTATTCTTCTTTCCACTCGCTTGCTTACCGAAATCAGCCAGCCTGATGACGCAGCCCGTAAGAAAAGGGCCTAGCAATGAGCGAGAAAAGCATTGTTCAGGAAGCGCGTGACATACAGTTAGCAATGGAGCTGATTACGCTCGGTGCTCGTTTACAAATGCTGGAAAGCGAGACTCAGCTGAGTCGTGGTCGCCTCATCAAATTGTATAAAGAGTTACGTGGTAGTCCCCCGCCGAAAGGAATGCTGCCGTTTTCAACGGACTGGTTTATGACCTGGGAACAGAACATTCATGCCTCCATGTTCTGTAATGCCTGGCAGTATCTTCTCAAAACCGGTTTGTGTAGCGGCGTTGATGCCGTGATCAAAGCGTATAAACTTTACCTTGAACAATGCCCGCAGCAGGACGAGGGTCCTTTGCTGGCGCTCACCCGCGCATGGACGCTGGTGCGTTTTGTTGAAAGCGGAATGCTTGAGCTGTCGCGCTGTAACTGCTGCGATGGCAATTTTATTACCCATGCGCATCAGCCTGCAGGCAGCTTCGCCTGTAGTTTATGCCAGCCTCCATCCCGAGCAGTAAAAAGACGTAAACTTTCCCGGGAAGCTGCCGATATTATTCCACAACTGCTGGATGAACAGATCGAACAAGCTGTTTAACCCGAACGTGTGGGCAAGATTCCAGCAGCGGTAAGCAATTACCGCTGCTTTTTTTTACCCCGCAAACGGTAAACGCTGCGAGCTGAACATCCTTGCCATAGTCACTAGCGGAAGGATGATGTCGTGCTTATCTTATTAGGTTACCTGGTAGTTCTCGGTACAGTTTTCGGCGGTTACATGATGACCGGCGGGCACCTTGGAGCACTCTATCAACCGGCTGAACTTATTATCATCGGCGGCGCAGGGGTAGGGGCTTTTATCGTTGGTAATAACGGTAAATCGATCAAGGGCACGCTGAAAGCTATTCCACTGCTGTTCCGTCGCTCTAAATACACCAAAAGCATGTATATGGATCTGCTTGCGCTGCTCTATCGTCTGATGGCGAAGTCGCGTCAGCAGGGCATGTTCTCGCTTGAGCGGGATATTGAAAACCCGAAAGAGAGCGAAATTTTTGCCAGCTACCCGCGTATTCTCGCTGACGCAATGATGCTGGATTTCATCGTCGATTACCTGCGACTGATCATCAGCGGCAACATGAACACCTTCGAAATCGAAGCGCTGATGGACGAAGAGATTGAAACGCACGAAAGCGAATCCGAAGTGCCGGCAAACAGCCTGGCGCTGGTGGGTGATTCCCTCCCTGCGTTCGGTATCGTCGCGGCGGTGATGGGCGTGGTACACGCGCTGGCCTCGGCGGATCGTCCTGCGGCAGAGCTCGGCGCGCTGATTGCGCATGCGATGGTGGGCACCTTCCTCGGTATTTTGCTGGCGTATGGTTTTATCTCTCCGCTGGCCAGCGTTCTGCGTCAGAAGAGCGCGGAAACGACCAAAATGATGCAGTGCGTGAAGATCACGCTGCTCTCTAACCTCAACGGTTATGCGCCACCTATCGCAGTTGAATTCGGCCGTAAAACGCTTTATTCCAGCGAGCGCCCGTCGTTTATCGAGCTTGAAGAACACGTGCGTGCGGTGAAAAACCCAAACCAACAGACGACAACTGAGGACGCATGAAAAATCAGTCCCATCCGATCGTCATCGTAAAAAAACGCAAGCACAAGGGGCATGGGCACGGCGCGCATGGCTCCTGGAAAATCGCGTACGCCGATTTTATGACCGCAATGATGGCATTCTTTCTGGTGATGTGGCTCATCTCCATCTCCAGCCCGAAAGAGTTGATCCAGATTGCCGAGTATTTCCGAACGCCGCTGGCGACCGCCGTGACCGGTGGGCAGCGAATCTCTAACAGCGACAGCCCGATCCCTGGCGGCGGCGATGATTACACCCAGCAGAAGGGTGAGGTGAAGAAAGAGCCGAACATCGACGAGCTGAAAAAACGTATGGAGCAAGCGCGCCTGAAGAAACTGCGCGGCGATCTCGATCAGCTGATTGAGGCGGATCCTAAACTGCGTGCCCTGCGACCACACCTGAAGATCGATCTGGTGCAGGAAGGTTTACGTATACAGATTATTGATAGCCAGAACCGCCCGATGTTCAAAACGGGCAGCGCGGAAGTTGAGCCATACATGCGCGACATTTTGCGCGGCATTGCGCCAGTGCTGAACGGTATTCCTAACCGTATCAGCCTGTCTGGACACACGGATGACTTCCCGTACGCCACGGGTGAGAAGGGATACAGCAACTGGGAGCTTTCTGCCGATCGTGCCAACGCCTCGCGTCGCGAGCTGGTGGCAGGTGGGCTTGATGATGGCAAGGTACTGCGCGTGGTCGGCATGGCATCAACCATGCGAGTCACTGACCGCGGGCCGGATGACGCCATCAACCGTCGTATCAGTCTTTTAGTGCTGAACCAGCAGGCGGAGCAGGCCATCCTGCACGAAAACGCCGAAAGTCAGAATGAGTCACTGGACGATTTAAAACAGCCTGGGGCCGTTCCTTCGGCTGCCGTTCCAACATCGCCACCAGCCAATCCGAGGTGATAGCGTGAGCATGGATATTAGCGATTTTTACCAGACATTCTTTGATGAAGCCGACGAATTGTTGGCCGATATGGAGCAACACTTGCTGGATTTGGTGCCTGAAGCACCGGACTCCGAGCAGCTCAATGCCATCTTCCGTGCGGCGCACTCGATTAAAGGCGGAGCCGGAACGTTTGGATTTACCATCCTGCAGGAAACGACCCATTTAATGGAAAACCTGCTGGATGAAGCACGACGCGGTGAGATGCAGCTCAATACCGACATTATCAACCTGTTTTTGGAAACCAAAGATATTATGCAGGAACAGCTCGACGCCTATAAAAGCTCGGCAGAGCCTGATGCCGCCAGCTTTGAATACATCTGCAATGCGCTGCGCCAGCTCGCGCTGGAAGCCAAAGGTGACGCAGCCGCAGCCGTTGTTCCGGCAGCCAAACTGAGCGTTGTCGATGCCGTTACCGCACAAGAGGCGGCCCCGGCCGCCGCTGCGAGTAAAGTGCGCGTGGTGCTGTCTCGCCTCAAAGAGAACGAAGTTGACCTGCTTGAAGAAGAGCTGAGTAACCTGGCGAAATTAAGCAACGTGGTGAAAGGCAAAGACAGCCTGAGTGCGACGCTGGAAGAGGGGATCAGCCAGGACGATATCGTGGCGGTCCTGTGCTTTGTTATCGAAGCCGACCAGATCGCGTTTGAAACCGAAACGGCGGCGGTTGACGTGCCAGCGGCAGTGGAAGAGGTGGCGGTTGTTCCTCAGGCGGCCGCGCCTGCCGTTGTGCCTGCGGCGCCGGTATTGAAAGCGGTGCCAAAAGATGCTGCCGCGCCAGGCCGTGGTGACAAACCGGCCGCGCGTTCCAGTGAATCCACCAGCATCCGTGTCGCCGTCGAGAAAGTTGACCAGCTGATTAACCTGGTGGGTGAACTGGTGATTACCCAGTCGATGCTGGCACAGCGGTCTAACGAACTGGATCCGGTGACCCACGGCGATCTGATTACCAGCATGGGGCAGTTGCAACGTAATGCCCGCGACCTGCAGGAATCGGTGATGTCCATTCGTATGATGCCGATGGAATATGTCTTCAGCCGCTTCCCGCGTCTGGTGCGTGACCTGGCCAGCAAACTGAATAAACAGATTGAACTGACGCTGATGGGCAGCTCCACCGAACTGGATAAAAGCCTGATCGAACGCATTATCGACCCGTTAACGCACCTGGTGCGTAACAGCCTCGACCACGGTATCGAACTGCCGGAAAACCGCATTGCCGCCGGAAAATCCCCGGTCGGGAATCTGATCCTCTCCGCCGAACACCAGGGCGGGAACATCTGCATCGAAGTGACCGATGACGGTGCGGGCCTGAACCGTGAGCGCATTCTGGCGAAAGCCATTTCGCAGGGAATGGCGGCCAACGAAAACATGACTGACGAAGAAGTGGGCATGCTGATCTTCGCGCCAGGCTTCTCGACCGCAGAGCAGGTGACGGACGTTTCCGGACGCGGCGTGGGAATGGACGTGGTGAAGCGTAACATTCAGGAGATGGGCGGCCACGTTGAGATCAAGTCTAAGCAAGGTTCCGGCACCACCATTCGTATCCTGCTGCCGCTGACGCTGGCAATCCTCGACGGCATGTCGGTGAAAGTGGCGGACGAAGTCTTTATTCTGCCGCTGAACGCAGTGATGGAATCGCTGCAGCCGCGTGAAGAAGATCTGCATCCGCTGGCGGGTGGCGAGCGCGTTCTTGAAGTGCGCGGTGAGTACCTGCCGCTGGTCGAATTGTGGAAAGTGTTCGAAGTGGATGGCGCGAAAACCGAGGCCACGCAGGGGATCGTGGTGATCCTGCAAAGTGCGGGTCGCCGCTACGCGCTGCTGGTTGATCAGCTGATTGGCCAGCACCAGGTGGTCGTGAAGAACCTCGAAAGCAACTACCGCAAAGTGCCAGGTATTTCTGCCGCCACTATTCTGGGTGACGGTAGCGTGGCGCTGATCGTTGATGTGTCGGCGCTTCAGGGATTAAATCGTGAACAACGTGTGGCGTACACAGCCGCCTGATTAAGTAGAAGGTAATAACATGACCGGTATGAGTAATGTAACGAAACTGGCGGGCGAGCCATCAGGGCAGGAATTCCTGGTATTCACTTTAGGCGATGAGGAGTACGGCATCGATATCCTGAAAGTGCAGGAAATTCGTGGTTACGACCAGGTTACCCGCATCGCGAATACGCCTGCCTTTATTAAAGGTGTCACCAACCTGCGCGGCGTGATTGTGCCTATCGTTGACCTGCGCGTGAAGTTCAGCCAGGGCGACGTAGACTATAACGAGAACACCGTGGTGATTGTCCTGAATCTGGGGCAGCGCGTGGTTGGGATCGTGGTGGATGGCGTATCTGATGTGCTGTCTCTGACGTCCGATCAAATCCGTCCGGCGCCGGAGTTTGCGGTCACGCTGTCTACCGAGTATCTGACCGGGCTGGGAGCGCTGGGTGAGCGTATGCTGATTCTGGTGAATATTGAGAAGCTGCTGAACAGTGATGAGATGGCGCTGCTGGATATCGCGGCGAATCACGTGGCGTAATGTTTCTCTAAACGGTTCTGTGAGGCTTTCGTGGAACCGTTTCGTTCAGTCGGGCATTTCGGTTATCTGATTCGCCCGCTGCGGTGAACGTATTAAGGGGGCTATTGCAGCCCCCTTATCTTATTCGACTACTGCAGACATGGTATTTTCTGCTGGTCTTAAGGTGAACGAAACCATTCCGCCAACCCGTTACGCTTCCTGCTCTACCAGCTCAGTCTCCGCTTCACGCGCCCCTTCATTTTGCGACAGCATCGCAGTCGCAATACCGTTACCCAGCACGTTAATCGCTGAACGTCCCATATCCAGGAAATGATCGATCCCCATCAGCAGCAAAATACCCGCCACCGGAATATTGAAACTCGGGATGGTTGCCGCCAGCACCACCAGCGACGAACGAGGCACCCCCGCAATCCCTTTTGAAGCCAGCATCAGCGTCAGCATCAGCACGGTCACTTCGGTGAAGCTCAGGTGAATATTGTACGCCTGGGCGATAAACATCGAGGCGAAAGAGCAATACACCATAGAGCCCACCAGGTTAAAGGAGTAACCGATCGGCAGAACGAAAGAGGCGATATTGCGCGAGCAACCAAAACGCTCAAGCTGCTCCAGCGTTTTTGGATACGCCGCTTCTGAACTGCTGGTGGTAAACGCCACCAGCACCGGGTCCTTCAGCATGCTGACCAGGCGGAACACCTCTTTCTTCAGCACCATATAGCCGACGGCCAGCAGCACCATGCAGGTGAGAAGGATTGCCACGTAGTAGCCGCCAATAAAGGAGGCATAGTTCAGCAGAATGCCCAGACCCTGAGTGGCAATCACAGATGAGATGGCGGCGAAAATGGCCAGCGGGGCGACGTACATCACGTAACCCGTCACCTTCAGCATGATATGGGAGACCACATCCAGCGCGGCCACCAGCGGGGCATTGAATTTTTGCCCCAGCGACGCGCCGGCGATGCCGAAGAACATAGAGAAGACCACAATCTGCAGGATTTCATTGTTCGCCATCGCACCGGCGATACTGGTCGGAATGGTATGGGACAAGAACGCTTTCAGCGTCATCCCTCCCACCGCAAGGCCGGTGTCTACCGCCTCTTTCGGGATAGCCAGGTTCAGGCCGCTGCCCGGACGCTCCAGCGTGACGATAAACAGTCCCACCAGAATGGAAAGCACGGATGAGCTAATAAACCACACCATCGCTTTGCCGCCCACGCGACCAATGGTGGAGGTTTCACCCAGTTTCATAATGCCCACGGTCAGCGTGCTGAAGACCAGTGGTGCAATAACCATTTTAATCAGACGCAGGAAAATATCGGTCAGCAGCGTGATGTTATCCGACCATGCTTTGATGGCATCCGCAGAGGCATACTCATGAATCGCCGCCCCTGAAAGAATACCCGCCAGCATGAATATCACGATGAAGAGTGTGAGTTTGTTTGCACTTGCCACGAAAAAAGACCCTCTATGCGCTTTGGTTGCCGTCTGCGCCGATGTATATAGATTTTTTATTACGACGCAGGAAATTATTCGGCACATAAATTGAAGTAAAGCGGAGGGAGATACAACTAGTTTTTAATTTTTATTAATTTTGTTGTTAACGCCTCGACGATATATTGTGATGCAGATCACATTTCAATGGATATATCCTCTGCGTATACGAGAAATAAGGCATTTACAAAGTATTAACATCCTGTTTTATAAATAAATATTCAGTCAATAAGCCATTAGTCTTGCCCTCCACGGCGCGGGTGGTCGAAGCGGTATCCATAAACTAAATTCTCAATAACCCCCGGAAGAGGAACGTTAAGTGGGGCTAACATCTTGAACAGCAAAAATAAAATGTGGCAAGCGAACGGAAATGTCTTCTGGAGGGTGGTAAATGAAAAGAAAACTCCTTTTGATCTGTGCAGGCACGTTGCTGACGGCGACAACAGCCCAACAGGCGCTGGCGGTGACCAGCAGCGGTACTATTGGCGCGACGTTAACCCTGACGAACGGTTGTCTGATAAACGGCTCGCCCACGCAAAATGGCATTAATTTCGGGACCCTGGATTTCGGCACCCATCCCGCAACGTTTTCCACCCTGACGACGCAGTTGACCGGTGCCAGCGGCGGTAACACGTTCACCATTCAATGTACGACCGCCAGCTATACGGTGGCGATCACCGGGAATACCAACTCCACCGCGCCGGGTACCGTCGTGGGAACGCCAGGCACGCCTGCGCGCTATCTGGTCAACACCACCAATGCTGCACAGGGTGTGGCTTACAGCCTGTATAGCGACAGTGGATTTAACAACGTCGTTGCCAACAACGCGGCACTGCCAATAGCGTCAACCGCCGGGGGCATCGACAGTTACACACTTTACGGGCGCATTACCGGGGGCGGTAACAGCGTTACGGTCGTTCCGGGCACCTACACCGACACGATTAACGTCAGCGTCACCTACTAGTTTCACGCAGCCATGAAGGCATCCATTTTGCGTCTGCGCAACAGCGCGGAGGGGATCGTGCACCCTTTGTACGCGCTGATCGTCTGCCTGATGCTGGTGCCTGCGGCGGGTGCTGTGACGTCACAGTCATTTAAGGTCAGCGCGACCATTGTGCCCGGGTGCGCGGTATCCACGGGCAGCGGAGGAGTTTTCGGAACGCTCGATTTCGGTACCCATAACGGGGTGGAGAGTGCCCCGGTGAGCACCAGTTTTGTGCCTAACGGGGCCTTGTCCATCTCCTGCACGCCCGGCGTAGCGCTGAGTATGAGCATTAACGGCGGACAGAATTACTCCTCCGTTCGGCGTATGAAGCGCTCAGGGGGAACGGAAGTGGTGGGATATCGCCTTTACAGCAGCAGTTCGCTGGCGGCGAACAGTGAAATTGGCGTCAATCAGGCAATACCGGTGACCTATACCAACAGTAATAACATTGCGCTGCCGCTTTTTGGCGTGGCGCTGCTGACCGGGTTTAGCCCGGCAGGAACGTATTCTGATCAGCTCACCGTGACCTTGTCATGGTGATAAAGGGAGACAGTCGATGAAGCCATTTTTCAGACACCTTTGTCTGGTGAGTTTGTTGGGGGGAATGGCTGCGGCGACAGGCCAGGCGCAGGCGGCGGCAACCATTCTGTTGTGGCCCATCGATCCGTGGCTGTCAGCGGATGCCAAAGCCACTGAATTATGGATCCAGAATCAGGGGAACAGCGCAACGACAATGCAGGTCCGCATTGTGCGCTGGAAGCAGGAGGGCGGTTATGAACGCTACTCCGCACAGCAGGATGTGGTGGCCAGCCCGCCCATCGTCACCATTGGCAAAGGCAGTAAGCAGCTTATTCGTCTGATTAAGCAGGGTTCGGTGCCGCTCGGCGTTGAACAGGCCTACCGCATTATTGTGGATGAAATCCCCCAGCCGGATGCCAAAGCCGAGCCGGCCATTGGCCTGAAATTGCAAATGCGCTACTCCATTCCTTTGTTCGTTTATGGGCAGGGGATCCCGACCCTCAAAGAGGGGGCGCATCATGCGCTGGTGGAGACCAAAAATCTGAGCTGGCGGGTGACGCAGGAGAAGGGACATCCTGCCCTGGAGGTCCGTAATCAGGGGGATGTGCACGTCAAACTCAGCCAGGTGGCGCTGGAGCAGGGCGGGCAGAAGCGGACGGTTGCAGACGGATTACTCGGGTATGTTCTTGCGGGCAGCACCCGCACCTGGTCAATCCCGGCCGGAATAGGTCAGCCAGACCGGCTGAGCGCGCAGATTAATGCCAGGGATACGCAATGGCAGTCGACGCCCGTCAACTGAAACCGGCGATGATGATCCTGCTCTGCGTCAGTACCAGCACCTGGGCTGAGCCCGGCGATGACAGTTTACCGCCGCCGCCGCAGGCTCAGGCGTTGAACGGCGAAGCGGTCTTTCAGCTCTCGATTGTGTTGAATCACTACGACACCGGTATGGTGGTGCCCGTGACGCAACGCGAGGGGGCATTCTTTATTTCCAGCGCCGACCTGCTGCGGGCAGGGCTTCCGCCGGAGCATGTGCCTGCCGGAGACGTGAACCTTTCTACCCTGCCGCAGGTGCGCGTAGAGTACGACAGCGCCGCGCAGCGTCTGCTGCTGGGCGTTCCGGCCGACTGGGTCGCCTCACGCGTGACCCCTTTCAGCGGACAAATGTCGCAAAGCAAACCACACTTCGGGCGTGGAGCGCTGCTCAATTACGATCTCTACACCAACCATACGGAACATGTCGGCGGACAGGCCTCGCTCTGGCATGAATTCCGCTACTTCAATGAGAACGGCTCCTTTTCTTCAACCGGCTATGCCCGGGAAAATTTCACCGGAAACGACGGTCAGCAGGAAGGGTATGTGCGCTATGACACGACGCTTCTGATGACGAACGAGGACGAGGCAACGACCTGGACCGCCGGGGATGTGATCAGCGATGCCCTGAGCTGGAGCACCAGCGTGCGCATGGGCGGGATCAGCTACGGGCGGGATTTCTCCCTGCGTCCTGACCTCGTGACCTGGCCACTCCCAGAGTTCTCGGGCGAAGCGGCGGTTCCCACCTCGGTGGATCTCTTTATCAATGGCTATCGTTCCGGCTCGACCCAGCTTCAGCCGGGACCGTTCACCCTGACCAATCTGCCCTATATCAACGGAGCAGGGGACGCGGTACTGGTCACCACCGATGCGCTGGGGCGCCAGGTGAGTACCACGCTGCCGTTTTACGTCACCAGCGAATTGCTGAAACAAGGCCTGAGCGACGGGGCGGTGACGCTCGGCAGCCTGCGGCGTAATTACGGCATCAAGAATTTTGACTACGGCCCGGCGGCGGGTAGTGGGTCGTATCGCTATGGCGTTACGGACTGGCTGACGCTGGAGGGCCATGCCGAAGGGGCAGAAACGCTGGCCCTGGGTGGGATGGGGACGGTGGTTAAATTGGGTCGGTTTGGCGTCGTGAATACCGCGTATTCTCAAAGCCGCATGCGCGGAGATAATGGCGGGCAAATCAACTGGGGCTATCAGTACAGTACCAGTGAATTTAGTGTAGCGACACAGCATACGCGGCGCGATCGCGACTTTGGCAACCTCGCCCTCTACGACCAACCGACGGTCTATGACGAAAATGACCGGCCCATCGCCAGTTTTAGTCGCAACACCGACCAGTACTCTCTCACCTTTAACCTGGGCGAGTATGGCAGTCTCGGTGCTGCGTGGATCGGCGTGGAGAGCTTTGACAACCAAAAAACCGAACTGCTGAATCTCTCCTGGAGCCGCAATTTGTGGGGGGCGAGCAGTATTTATCTGGCTGCAAGCCGCGATCAGCAGCGGGGAGACTGGACGGTGGCCATGTCGCTTCAGGTGCCGCTGGGAGAGCGTGACAGTGCCGCCGTAACCTATGAAAACACGCCAGATGCCGGCAGCACGCAGCGTATCAACTACAACCACTCCATGCCTTCCGACGGTGGCTTTAGCTGGAACATGGCATGGGCCAACCAGTCGAAAGCCAATGATTATCAGCAGGGAACGCTGGGCTGGCGCAATAACAACATCGAACTTCAGGGCGGTGGTTATGGCGAAAGGGGCATGATGACCTGGTGGGGAGAGGCGATGGGCGCGATTGTGCTGATGGACGGCGAGCTGTTTGCGGCAAACAAAATCAACGATGCGTTTGTGGTGATCAGCACCGACGGTCACCCGGACGTTCCCGTCAGCTATGAGAACCAGCCGGTCGGCAAAACGAACAATAACGGCTACCTGCTGGTCAGCGGTGTATCGGCTTATTACCCGGCCAGTTATCGCATTGACACCCTGAATCTGCCCGCGGATACCCGGCTGAAAGAGACAGAGCGGCGGCTCGCTATTCGCCGCCACAGCGGTTATCTGGTCGATTTCCCGATGGAGCAGGAGCGGGTGGCAAGCGTCATTCTGCATGACAAGCAGGGGCAGGCTATCCCGGTGGGAAGCCAGGTTCGACGCGCCTCGCGCAACAATGCGGTGGTGGGGTATGACGGCATCGCCTGGCTGGAAAATCTCAACGATGTGAACCCGCTTGAGGTGATTACGCCAGACGGAAAACACTGCTCGGCCACGCTGACCGTGGGGGCCAATCCGGAACATAAACTGCAGACATACGGACCGCTGATTTGCCGGGAGGAACGGTGAAGCGCTTACTGCTGTTGATGCTGCTGCTGTTTTCCGGCGGCGGCTGGGCGGCGTGTACCGTCAGTACGGTAAATGCGTCATTTGGTAGCGTCACCTCGTTCGCGCTCAGCGGAACCGGGGAGGTCGAAACCACCGGCAGGCTGATCGTGGCATGCGACGCCGTGCTCAATCTTCTGACCAACGACTCGGTGACGCTGAACTACACCGCTGCGTCGGTTTCAGGCAACAGCCGTGCCACGATGAAACGCACCGATAATGCGGCCATCACGGATGTGATCCCCACCCGGTTGTGCGGGTTAACGGGGTGTTCGGGGAACAGCGAAGTGCAAATCAGCAAAGCTTATACCTGGAGCGGCAACACCCTGCTGGGATTACTGGGGTCAAAACAGTACAGCATTCCGCTTTATTTCCGCACCGTTGCCGGACAAAACGTCACGGCCGGGCCTTATCAGGTGCTGCTCACCTTCAGCATCAACTACAGCGTCTGTTCCGTGGGCGTGCTGGGCCTTTGCACCGTTCCCCAGACAGGCACGGCGACCACCAGTATTCTTCTCAACATGACCGTTACCAACGACTGCAGCGCCATGACCACGCCGGACGTCAACTTCAACAGTGCGCCGCTGGTGCAAAGTTTCCCCACTGTCTCGCAGGCGATTGCCGTCACCTGTACTAAAGGAAGCACTTACACTATCGGAATTAATAATGGAGCCAACGCGCTGAATAACGTTCGCCGCATGGTGAGCGGCAGTAACTACATGAGTTACGACATTTATAAAGAAGCCACGACCAACCGCTGGGGTGGCAGCGGTACCGAGCGCTGGACCAGCGCAACCTCCTCGCAGGTCAGTACCGACGGTTTATTGCGAACCTACAACTACACTGCCAAAGTCCTTACCAGCCAGTCTACGCCGCCTGCCGGCACCTACACCGATACGCTGATCGTTGACGTTGCGTTTTAACCCCGCGCTTTTCCCTTTCTCAAATGTAAAGTTCCTGTAGTCAGTGCCGATAACACCGTTAATAAATCTATGAGAAGGTGTTGTATGTTGAACCGTATCCGCGTTGTCACAATGCTTATGATGGTGCTGGTCATTTTCGCACTTCTTCAGCTTACCTCCGGCGGGCTTTTTTTCTCGTCACTTAAACAAAACCAGGACAGTTTCGCCGCCTCGAACGATCTCCGCGTACAGCAGAGTGAACTGACGTCGACGTGGGATCTGATGCTGCAAACGCGTATCAACCTGAGCCGCTCTTCCGCCCGCATGATGATGGATCCAAATAATCAGCAGAGCAGTGCGAAAACGGAACTGCTGAAAAATGCGCGGGCGACCCTTGCTGACGCCGCGAAACACTACGACGCCTTTAAGAAAATCACACCACAGCCTGCCATGGCGCAGGTGAGCCAGAATATCGATGAAAAGTACAACGCCTACTATGCCGGTCTGACAGAGCTTATTCAGTTCCTGGAAAGCGGCAACATGGACGCGTATTTCGCGCAGCCTACCCAGGGGATGCAAAACGCCCTCGGTGCGGCACTCGGGGAATATGCCAAAGCCAGTGGCGACCTGTATCACTCGGCCTTTACGCAAAGCCAGAATGATTACCGCTTTGCCAAATGGCAGATGGCCGTCATGGCGCTGGCGCTGGTCATCGTGCTGGTGGGCGTGTGGTACGGCATTCGCCACATCCTGCTTAATCCTCTCGGTCGCGTCATTGCCCACATTCGCGAGATTGCCGGTGGTGACCTGACCAAAACGCTGACCGTCTCCGGGCGCAATGAAATTACCGAGCTGGCAAACAGCGTTGATCATATGCAGCGCTCGCTAATTGAGACCGTCGCCAACGTGCGTAACGGATCGGAAGCCATTTATACCGGTACCAGCGAAATTGCGATGGGCAACAACGATCTGTCGTCGCGCACCGAACAGCAGGCGTCGGCGCTCGAAGAGACCGCCGCCAGCATGGAGCAGCTTACCGCGACCGTGAAGCAGAACGCGGACAACGCCCGTCAGGCCTCACAGCTGGCGGAAAGCGCGTCCGAAACGGCGCAGCGAGGCGGTCGTGTGGTGGACGGCGTGGTGAAAACCATGCACGAAATCGCCGACAGTTCGAAGAAAATCGCCGACATCATTAGCGTTATCGACGGCATCGCTTTCCAGACCAATATCCTCGCCCTCAACGCCGCCGTTGAAGCCGCACGTGCGGGCGAGCAGGGGCGCGGGTTTGCCGTGGTGGCCGGGGAAGTGCGCAACCTTGCCAGCCGCAGTGCCAACGCGGCGAAAGAGATCAAGGCCCTGATTGAAGACTCCGTTTCCCGCGTCGATACCGGCTCCGTGCTGGTAGAAAGCGCAGGGGAAACCATGAATGACATCGTGAATGCCGTTACCCGCGTAACGGACATCATGGGTGAAATCGCCTCTGCGTCTGATGAGCAGAGTCGTGGTATCGATCAGGTCGCTCTGGCGGTATCGGAAATGGATCGCGTGACACAACAAAACGCCGCGCTGGTGCAGGAGTCCGCTGCGGCGGCCGCTGCGCTGGAAGACCAGGCAAGCCGTCTGAAGATGGCCGTCTCGGCGTTTCGTCTCGCTTCACTCGCTGGAAACACGGTCACCCCGCAAGCAACGTATCTCGCGCCTGCCGCAGCAGCGGCAGCGACCCGTAAACCTGCAGCGACGACCGGACATGAAAACTGGGAAACATTTTGACTGACATTTAAACCGCGGCTGCTTGCCGCATGATGGGAGCGTGGATGTTAAATCGTATTCGTATCTCGACCACACTGTTTTTGATTCTGATCCTTTGCGGTGTGTTGCAGGTTGGCAGTAACGGGTTGTCTTTTTGGGCGTTTCGCGATGGCTATCAGAATTTGCAGGAAGTTGAGGCGAGTAACCAGCAGCGCGCCGCCGTGGCACAGACGCGCGCCGTACTGTTGCAGGCAAGCACGGCGCTGAACAAAGCGGGAACCTTAACCGCCCTGAGTTATCCGCCGGATGACATCAAGGCGTTGATGGTGACCGCGCGCGACAGCCTGAAGCTGGCTGACGCGCAGTTTAACGCCTTCGCGGCACAGGACGCCGGCAGCGCGGAAGTGAAAGCGCTGAAAGTCGCGATGAAGAAGCGTTTTGATCAGTGGCACAGCGACCTGGATCACCAGGCGACCTGGCTTGAGAACAACCAGCTCTCGGACTTTATGACCGCGCCGGTCCAGGCGTCCCAGGCGGCGTTTGATGCGAGCTTTAATGCCTGGCAGCAGAACATTAACCAGTTTGTCCAACGCGCCGGGAATGACAGCCGTAAAAACTACCATATGTCAGGCGTGATTTTTGCCGTGGTGGTGATTCTGGCGGTGCTGCTGACCGGCGGTGCCCTGTACTGGTCGCGCAGAATGATTGTGCAACCGCTGGCGATCGTCAGCAGCCACTTCGACAGTATTGCGAAGGGTAACCTGGCGCGTCCGGTGGCGGTGTACGGCAAGAACGAAATTTCGGCGATTTTTGCCAGCCTGAAGGCGATGCAGGGCGCCCTGCGGGAAACGGTCTCCGATGTGCGACAGGGCAGTTATGCCATGCACACCGGGATCTCGGAGATTGCGGCAGGCAATAACGATCTCTCATCGCGCACCGAGCAGCAGGCAGCTTCGCTGGCGCAAACGGCTGCCAGCATGGAGCAGCTCACCGCGACGGTAAGCCAGAACGCGGATAACGCGCGTCAGGCGTCTGACCTGTCCAGACAGGCGGCGATGACGGCGAAGAAAGGGGGCGATCAGGCCTCTCACGTGGCCAGTACCATGCAGGACATTGCCGCCAGTTCACAGAAAATTGGCGACATCATCAGCGTGATTGACGGTATTGCGTTCCAGACCAACATTCTGGCGCTGAACGCGGCCGTTGAAGCGGCACGAGCCGGTGAGCAGGGGCGTGGTTTTGCGGTTGTGGCCGGTGAAGTCCGTAATCTGGCGAGCCGCAGCGCCAACGCCGCGAAAGAAATTAAAGGACTGATTGAAGAGTCCGTCTCACGCGTCCAGCAAGGCTCTGCCCTGGTGGACACGGCGGCGAAAACCATGCACGAAATCGTCACCTCCGTTACGCGGGTTAACGACATCATGGGCGAGATTGCTTCTGCGTCCGATGAACAGCGTCGCGGAATTGAGCAGGTGGCCCAGGCGGTAAGCCAGATGGATCAGGTCACGCAACAAAACGCCTCGTTAGTGGAGGAAGCGGCAGCGGCAACCGATCAGCTGGCCAGCCAGGCGGATCATCTGACCGGGCTGGTCGCGGTATTTAATGTGAAAGAGCACGTTGAAGCAGTAACAGAAGTCGGGCGGTCGCAGGCCGTGCCAGTTGTATCCTGAATGTAATTAAGAAGGCGCTATGACATCACCAATGCCCCCAGGGCAAACGTCATTACTGTTGCAGATGACACAGCGCCTCGCGCTGTCCGACGCGCATTTTCGTCGGATATGTCAGTTAATCTACCAGCGTGCGGGGATTGTGCTTGCCGATCATAAGCGAGACATGGTCTACAACCGTCTGGTGCGGCGCTTGCGTACGCTGGGGCTGGACGATTTTGGTCGCTATCTGAGCATGCTCGAAGCGAACCAGAATAGCGCAGAGTGGCAGGCTTTTATTAACTCGTTAACCACCAACCTGACCGCATTTTTCCGTGAAGCTCACCACTTCCCGGTCCTGGCGGAGCACGCGCGTCGCCGCAGCGGGGAGTATCGCGTCTGGAGTGCGGCCGCCTCAACCGGGGAAGAGCCGTACTCGCTGGCGATCACCCTTGCCGACACGCTGGGCATGGCGCCTGGACGCTGGAAAGTCTACGCCAGTGATATTGATACCGAAGTGCTGGGAAAGGCACGCAACGGCGTGTATCGCCAGGATGAACTGAAAACGCTGTCACCTCAGCAGTTGCAGCGTTACTTCATGCGCGGAACCGGCCCGCATGAAGGCCTGGTGCGCGTGCGCCAGGAGCTGGCGAACTGTGTCGAATTCGCGCCCGTTAACCTGCTGGATAAGCAGTACAACGTGCCGGGGCCATTCGACGCTATTTTTTGCCGTAACGTCATGATCTATTTTGATAAAACGACGCAACAGGACATTCTGCGTCGGTTTGTTCCGTTGCTCAAGCCTGACGGTTTACTGTTTGCCGGGCACTCGGAAAACTTCAGCAACCTCGTGCGTGAGTTTAGCCTGCGTGGGCAAACGGTATATGCGCTGAGTAAGGAAAAAGCATGAGTAAAATCAGGGTGTTGTCTGTCGACGATTCTGCGCTGATGCGCCAGATCATGACTGAAATTATCAATAGCCACAGCGACATGGAGATGGTGGCGACAGCGCCTGATCCGCTGGTAGCGCGGGATTTAATTAAAAAATATAACCCCGATGTGTTAACGCTGGATGTCGAAATGCCGCGCATGGATGGCATTGATTTCCTGGAAAAATTGATGCGCCTGCGGCCCATGCCGGTGGTGATGGTCTCATCCCTGACCGGAAAAGGATCTGAAATTACCCTGCGTGCGCTGGAGTTAGGGGCGGTGGATTTTGTCACCAAACCTCAGCTTGGCATTCGTGAAGGGATGCTGGCGTACAGCGAAATGATCGCCGAGAAGATCCGCACCGCGTCACGTGCGAAGCTTGCCGCGCACAAACCGATGGATGCACCGGTAACGCTGAAGGCCGGTCCTTTACTCAGTTCGGAAAAACTGCTGGTGATTGGGGCGTCAACCGGGGGAACAGAGGCAATTCGTCATGTACTCCAGCCATTGCCGCTTTCAAGTCCGGGTATTCTGATCACGCAGCATATGCCGCCAGGCTTTACCCGCTCGTTCGCCGAGCGTCTGAACAAGCTGTGTCAGATCAGCGTGAAAGAGGCGGAAGACGGTGAGCGCGTACTCCCCGGCCATGCGTATATCGCACCGGGTGACAAGCATATGGAGCTGGCGCGCAGTGGCGCTAACTATCAAATCAAAATTCATGACGGGCCGCCGGTAAACCGGCACCGTCCGTCGGTGGATGTGCTGTTTCATTCGGTGGCGAAACATGCGGGGCGCAACGCCGTTGGGGTGATCCTGACGGGGATGGGTAACGACGGTGCCGCCGGAATGCTTGCAATGCACCAGGCTGGCGCCTGGACGATTGCGCAGAATGAAGCAAGTTGTGTGGTGTTCGGCATGCCGCGCGAGGCCATCAATATGGGTGGCGTGAGCGAAGTGGTCGATCTTAGCCAGGTAAGCCAGCAGATGCTGGCGAAAATCAGTGCCGGACAGGCAATACGTATTTGACTCAGGAGTATTATTTTATGGCGGATAAAGAGCTTAAGTTTTTGGTTGTGGATGACTTTTCCACCATGCGTCGTATCGTACGCAACCTGCTGAAAGAGCTGGGCTTCAACAACGTTGAAGAAGCAGAAGACGGCGTTGATGCGCTGAACAAACTGCAGGCGGGCGGGTTTGGTTTTGTTATCTCCGACTGGAACATGCCAAACATGGACGGTCTGGAACTGCTGAAAACCATCCGTGCGGACGCGGGAATGGCGTCATTGCCGGTTCTGATGGTGACCGCAGAAGCGAAAAAAGAGAACATTATTGCCGCAGCACAGGCGGGCGCTAGTGGCTATGTTGTGAAGCCGTTCACTGCGGCCACCCTGGAAGAGAAGCTCGGTAAGATCTTCGAGAAACTCGGCATGTGAGGTGTTGGTTATGATGATGCAACCTGCTATGAAACCCGTTGAAGAACACTCGCCCAGCGATATCATTGCCCGCATCGGCAGCCTGACACGCATGCTGCGTGACAGCCTGCGTGAACTGGGGCTGGACCAGGCAATTGCTGAAGCGGCGGAAGCCATTCCGGATGCCCGCGATCGTCTGGACTACGTTGTGCAGATGACCGCTCAGGCGGCTGAACGTGCGCTGAACAGCGTTGAAGCGTCACAACCGCATCAGGATGCGATGGAGAAAGGCGCGAAAGCGCTGACCAAACGCTGGGATGAGTGGTTTGAGAATCCAATCGAGCTGGCGGATGCCCGCGAGCTGGTCACGGATACCCGTCAGTTCCTGGGCGATGTGCCGGGCCACACCAGCTTTACCAACGCGCAGCTGCTGGACATCATGATGGCGCAGGATTTCCAGGACCTCACGGGCCAGGTTATCAAACGCATGATGGATGTGATTCAGGAAATTGAACGTCAGCTGCTGATGGTGCTGCTGGAGAACATTCCGGAACCGGCCGCTCGTCCAAAACGCGAGAACGAAAGCCTGCTCAACGGTCCACAGCTCGACGCCACCAAAGCGGGCGTTGTGGCAAGCCAGGATCAGGTAGACGACCTGCTGGACAGCCTTGGTTTCTGATTGAGGTGATGACCCTCAGGTTGCGCGCGCAACCTGAGGGTATGCCGCTTAATTTTGAGTGCATAACACTGGGGTGGCTGGCCCTTGCTCACGCACTGCTTGCTGACAGTGTTGCCAAACGCTATCTCAAATTTTTTTTTTGCCGTTTTTTACTCATCACCCGATTGCTCCGACGCTGAACTGGCTAAAAGAACCCGGTTATTGGGTTTTTTCAACCCATTGATGAAAGGTCAGGCTGGCATGATACCCGTGACTAAATGGGCTGCGAGCAGGCACTGTGGCAGAAGAGAACGACGACAAAACGGAAGCCCCCACACCCCACCGACTAGAAAAAGCGCGTGAGGAAGGGCAGGTCCCCCGATCCCGAGAACTGACATCCCTGCTGATCCTCATCGTAGGCGTGTGCATTATCTGGTGGGGTGGGGAGGCGCTCGCCCGCAAACTGGCGGGAATGCTCTCGGCTGGCCTGCGTTTTGACCACAGTATGGTCAACGACCCTAACCTGATCCTCAGCCAGATAATCCTGCTCGTTAAAGATGCCATGCTTGCGCTGTTGCCCCTGATTACCGGCGTCGTGCTGGTGGCGCTGGTCTCGCCCGTGATGCTGGGCGGTCTGGTGTTTAGCGGGAAATCGCTGCAACCCAAGTTTTCGAAACTGAACCCGCTGCCGGGGATTGCGAAAATGTTCTCGGCGCAAACCGGTGCGGAGTTGCTTAAAGCGATTCTGAAATCGGTCCTGATGGGCAGTACCGGCGGTTTTTTTCTGTGGCACCACTGGCCGGAAATGATGCGCCTTATTAGCGAATCGCCGTTAACCGCGATGAGCAATGCGCTGAACCTGGCCGGGCTCTGTGCCCTGCTGGTGGTGCTCAGCATTATTCCCATGGTGGGTTTTGACGTTATCTTCCAGCTTTACAGCCACTTCAAGAAACTGCGCATGTCTCGTCAGGATATTCGGGATGAATATAAGCAGATGGAAGGTGACCCGCACGTGAAAGGGCGTATCCGCCAGATGCAGCGTGCTGCCGCCCGTCGGCGGATGATGGAAGATGTGCCAAAAGCCGACGTCATTGTGACTAACCCGACACACTATTCCGTTGCGCTGCAGTACGACGAAAACAAAATGAGCGCGCCGAAAGTGGTGGCGAAAGGGGCGGGGCTCATCGCCCTGCGTATTCGTGAAATTGGTACCGAAAACCGGGTGCCCATACTCGAAGCGCCTCCGCTGGCGCGCGCGCTGTATCGCCATGCGGAAATTGGACAACAGATCCCAGGACAACTCTACGCCGCGGTGGCGGAAGTGCTGGCCTGGGTATGGCAGTTGAAACGCTGGCGTCTGGCTGGCGGTCAACGGCCTGTGAAACCTGAGAACCTTCCGGTGCCTGACGCGCTGGATTTTATGAACGAGAAGGACACTGATGGCTAATCTGGTGGCAATGTTGCGCCTGCCCGGCAACCTGAAATCGACGCAATGGCAGATCCTTGCCGGACCGATTCTCATCCTGCTAATTCTGTCGATGATGGTTTTGCCGCTTCCGGCGTTCATCCTCGACCTGCTTTTCACATTCAACATTGCGTTGTCCATTATGGTTTTGCTGGTGGCGATGTTCACCCAGCGCACCCTTGAGTTCGCCGCATTCCCGACCATTCTGCTGTTTACCACCTTGTTAAGGCTGGCGCTGAACGTGGCGTCAACCCGTATCATTCTGATGGAAGGCCACACCGGTGCTGCCGCGGCGGGTAAAGTGGTTGAGGCATTCGGCCACTTCCTGGTCGGCGGTAACTTTGCCATCGGTATCGTGGTGTTCGTCATTCTCGTCATCATTAACTTTATGGTTATCACCAAAGGTGCCGGACGTATCGCGGAAGTGGGCGCGCGTTTTGTGCTTGACGGGATGCCGGGCAAGCAGATGGCCATCGACGCGGATCTGAACGCCGGGCTTATTGCCGAAGATGAAGCCAAAAAGCGCCGCTCGGAAGTGACGCAGGAAGCTGACTTCTATGGCTCAATGGACGGTGCGAGTAAGTTTGTTCGCGGTGATGCCATTGCGGGCATCCTGATCATGGTGATTAACGTGGTCGGCGGCCTGCTGGTGGGCGTGCTGCAGCACGGCATGGACATGGGCCACGCGGCGGAAAGCTATACGCTGCTGACCATTGGTGACGGTCTGGTGGCTCAGATCCCGGCGCTGGTCATCTCAACGGCGGCGGGGGTTATCGTGACCCGCGTCAGTACCGATCAGGATGTTGGCGAGCAGATGGTCGGGCAGCTCTTCAGTAACCCGCGCGTGATGCTGCTGGCCGCCGCGGTGTTGGGCCTGCTCGGTCTGGTGCCGGGAATGCCAAACCTGGTGTTCCTGCTGTTCACTGCGGCATTGCTGGGCCTTGCCTGGTGGATGCGTGGCCGTGAGATGACCCCGGCTGCGGAACCTGCTCCGGTAAAAATGCCGGAGAACACGCAGGCCGTGGAAGCGACCTGGAACGACGTTCAACTGGAAGATTCGCTGGGAATGGAAGTGGGGTATCGCCTCATCCCGATGGTCGATTTCCAGCAGGATGGCGAACTGTTGGGCCGAATCCGCAGCATCCGTAAAAAATTCGCCCAGGACATGGGCTTCCTGCCGCCGGTGGTTCACATCCGCGACAATATGGATCTGCCGCCTGCGCGCTATCGTATTCTGATGAAAGGCGTAGAGATTGGCAGCGGTGATGCTTATCCAGGCCGCTGGCTGGCCATTAACCCGGGCACCGCGGCGGGTACGCTGCCAGGCGAGCAAACCATCGACCCGGCCTTTGGCCGGCTGCCATCTGGATTGAAAGCGCGCTGAAAGAGCAGGCGCAAATTCAGGGCTACACCGTGGTGGAGGCGAGTACCGTGGTGGCGACCCACCTGAACCATCTGATTGGACAATTCTCGGCAGAGCTGTTTGGTCGTCAGGAAGCCCAGCAACTGCTCGATCGCGTCACGCAGGAGATGCCGAAGCTGACGGAAGATCTCGTGCCAGGCGTCGTGACGCTGACCACGCTGCACAAGGTGCTGCAAAACCTGCTCGAGGAAAAAGTGCCGATCCGCGATATGCGTACCATTCTGGAAACCCTCGCCGAGCATGCACCGTTGCAAAGCGATCCACACGAGCTAACGGCGGTGGTGCGCGTGGCACTGGGACGGGCGATCACGCAGCAGTGGTTCCCGGGCACCGGGGAAGTGCAGGTTATTGGCCTCGATACGCCGCTTGAACGTCTGCTGCTGCAGGCTCTGCAGGGCGGTGGAGGGCTGGAACCTGGCCTGGCCGACCGTCTGCTGGAGCAAACACAAGAGGCGCTGGCGCGTCAGGAGATGCTGGGTGCGCCACCGGTTCTGCTGGTGAACCATGCGCTGCGTCCGCTGCTGTCGCGCTTCCTGCGCCGTAGCCTGAACCAGCTGGTCGTGCTGTCGAATATGGAGTTGTCGGATAACCGTCATATCCGTATGACGGCGACGATCGGAGGAAAATAATGCGTAAGTGGTTATGGATTTTACTTTTTCCGCTGGTGGCCCAGGCCGCCGGGGAAGGGACCTGGCAGGCCAGCAGCATTGGCGTGACCCTCAGCAACCGCGGTGTCGCCATGTCTTCGCGACCACTATCACCGACTGAGCCGGTGTCCGGTCTGATGACCCTGGTAGTCTGGAACTACACGCTTATTGGTCCAACGCCTGCCGGGCTTCAGGTACGGCTGTGCTCCCAGACACGCTGTACGGAAATTGACGGAGAGAATGGCACCACTCAGGCCTTCAACGGCGTGCCTGCTGTCGAACCTTTGCGCTTTATCTGGGAAGTGCCGGGCGGCGGACGCCTGATCCCTGCGCTGAAAGTTCAGCGTAATTCCGTCATCGTCAACTACCGCTAATACCCCGCCTTCTGCGTCAGCCATCAGCCATTTCTGATGGCTGGCTCGCAAAAAATGACCTCCTCTTTTGATGTAAAAGAAACGCTGTTTTATAAATCAGTGACACGCGTAACGACACTCTTTGCATTTTTGCCAGCCGCTTGCCGGTGATGGCAAAAACAGAAAGGTATCACCAGGTCGATACTCTTACTGTAGCCGTGTAATAACTCCCGGATCAGATTTTGCTTACAGGGAGTCTCCCAAAACTGAGTAGGGTTGACGGCAATGAAAACACGAAAAATTGGACTCGCAAATTATCTTGCTTACGGGTCAGGCGATTTCCTCGGGGCGGGAACCACCGCCCTGACGGCGGCCTGGCTTTTGTATTTTTATACAACGTTCTGTGGACTCTCCCCGATTGAAGCAACCTTCATCTTTGCTGCCGCAAGGGTACTGGATGCCGTCGTCAGCCCTTTGATGGGCTTTTTGACCGATAACTTTGGCACGACCTGGCTCGGCAAGCGCTTCGGTCGGCGTAAGTTCTTTATTCTGCTGGGGATCCCGTGCGTGTTCAGCTACTCCCTGATGTGGGTGGGGGAGATGAGTTTCTGGTATTACCTGCTGACCTATCTGGTGTTCGATATCGTCTACACCATGATTCTGGTGCCGTACGAAACGCTGGTGCCGGAAATGACCGATGACTTCAAACAGAAAACCCGCTTCTCAGGTGCCCGTATCTCGATGGCGCAAATGTCTGCCATCCTGGCCTCATTCCTGCCGGGGATCCTGCTCACGCATTTCGGCAAAGACAACGCGGTCTCCTTTTTCTATGCAAGCCTGGTCTTCTCCGTGCTGTGCGCGCTGATGCTGATGCTCGTCTGGTTCTTCACCTGGGAGCGACCGCGGGAAGAGTGGAGCGAAGCCGCCCTGCGTGCCGAAGAAGAGAAGAAGAAACTGTCGCTCGGGCAGAGCCTCAACCGCCTGTTTGTGGAGTTGAGCTCTACGCTGCGCGTGAGAATTTTTCGTCAGCATCTGGGGATGTACCTTGGCGGGTATATCGCCCAGGACGTCTTTAATGCCGTGTTTACCTACTACGTGGTTTTCGTGCTGATGCAGGAAGCATCCATGGCCTCCAGCCTGCTGGGCACGATGGCCATCTTCCAGTTTATTGCGGTTATCGCCATGATCCCGCTGTGCATTCGTTTCGGACCCGCGCCGTCCTATCGGATGGTCGTGGTGCTGTTTGGCCTGGCATCGCTTTCCTACGCCGTGCTGTATTACGCGGGCCTGAGTGATATCTACTCTCTGTTATTGCTGGTCTCTGCAGTTGCCGGACTGGGACGCGGTGGGATCAACTATGTGCCGTGGAATACCTACACCTACATTGCTGATGTCGATGAAGTGATCACCGGCCAGCGCCGCGAAGGGATTTTCGCCGGCATCATGACGCTGACCCGTAAAGCCTCGCAGGCGGGGGCGGTAATGCTGGTGGGCATTGTGATGCAGATGTCCGGCTTTGTTAGCGGACAGAAGACCCAGCCCGCGGAAGTGAGCCACACCATTCTGCTGATCCTGAGCGTGGGAACGCTTCTGGTTCTGTTCTGCGGCTTCCTGGTCTCGCTGCGTTTCAAACTCAATTTGCACACCCACACCACGCTGCGTGAAGAGACCGCCAAAATGCGCGCGTCTGGCCGCGCCATTCCTGAGAGTGCGACACCAGAAGCCCGCGCCACCGTGGAGATGCTGGCCGGTATGCCTTATGCGTCGCTGTGGGGCAATAACAACATCGGTTATCTGAATCGTAATAAGCCAGCGGCACCTTCGCTGAAGGGGCGCGCGGTACTGAATTCGACATACAACAGAGGTTAAGATAATGAAAGTTTGGCCGGTCAAACACAGTCCACTCCTGCGTCAGCCTGCGCATTTCATCGCCCGGGACGAGCTGAAATCGCTGATTGAAAAGGTGACGCATAACCTCGTTAATATCCACGATACAACAGGTGAGTTTTTACTGCGCCTGGACGACGGGCGGGTCATTGACACCAAAGGATGGGCAGGCTGGGAGTGGACCCACGGCGTGGGGTTATACGGTATCTGGCAGTATTACTGCCAGACGGGCGACGAAGCGATGCGTGACATCATTGACCGCTGGTTTGCCGATCGTTTCAGGGAAGGGGCGACCACCAAAAACGTGAATACCATGTCACCGTTCCTGACGCTGGCATATCGTTACGAAGAGACCAGAAACCCGGCCTGGCTGCCGTGGCTGGAAAGTTGGGCGGAGTGGGCCATGAATGAGATGCCGCGCACCGACCATGGCGGCATGCAGCACATCACCCTGGCGGAAGAGAATTCTCAGCAGATGTGGGATGACACGCTGATGATGACGGTTCTGCCGCTGGCGAAAATCGGCAAGCTCCTTAATAAACCGGAGTACGTTGAAGAGGCGGTGTATCAGTTTCTGCTGCACGTGCAAAACCTGATGGATCGCGAGACCGGCCTGTGGTTCCACGGCTGGAATTACGAAGGCCACCATAACTTTGCGAAGGCACGCTGGGCACGAGGCAACAGCTGGCTGACCATCGTGATCCCGGATTTCCTTGAGCTGGTGGATTTGCCTGAACATAACGCCGTTCGTCGCTACCTTGTGCAGGTGCTGAACGCACAGATTGCGGCCCTCGCCAAATGTCAGGACGATAGCGGCCTGTGGCATACGCTGCTCGACGATCCGCACGCCTACCTTGAGGCGTCAGCCACGGCAGGCTTTGCCTACGGTATTCTGAAAGCGGTGCGTAAACGCTATGTCGGCGCTGAATATGCTGAGGTGGCGGAGAAAGCGATTCGCGGCATTGTGGAAAATATTTCGCCAGAAGGAGAGTTACTGCAGACGTCGTTCGGTACGGGGATGGGCAGCGATCTGGCGTTCTATCGCCAGATCCCACTCACGTCGATGCCCTATGGACAGGCCATGGCAATCCTGTGTTTAACGGAATACCTGCGCAAATATTTTTGAACATAAAAAACCCGGCGATGGCCGGGTTTGTTTATTACATGCGCTCTACGGTTTCGATACCCAGGGTATCCAGACCCAGCTTCAGGGTCTTCGCCGTCAGCTGAGCCAGCTTCAGGCGGCTGTTGCGGACCGCTTCGCTTTCCGCAGACAGGATAGGGCAGTGTTCGTAGAAACCGGAGAACAGACCCGCCAGATCGTACAGGTAAGAGCACATCACATGCGGGGTACCGTCACGTGCGACAACGGCCAGCGTCTCTTCAAACTGCAGCAGACGTGCCGCCAGCTGGGCTTCGCGATCTTCGGAAATGATTACCTCAGCATTGGCCAGCGCGCTTTCATCGATACTGGCTTTACGGAACACGGAGAGCACGCGGGTGTAGGCGTACTGCATATACGGCGCAGTATTACCTTCAAAGGCCAGCATGTTATCCCAGTCGAAGATATAGTCGGTGGTACGGTTCTTGGAGAGATCCGCGTACTTCACTGCACCGATACCCACGGCGTTGGCGAGTTTTTCCAGCTCATCGGCAGGCATATCCGGATTCTTCTCGGCCACCAGACGGCGGGCGCGTTCCAGCGCTTCGTCCAGCAGGTCGGACAGCTTCACGGTACCGCCTGCACGGGTTTTGAACGGCTTACCGTCTTTACCCAGCATCATGCCGAACATATGGTGTTCAAGCGGCACGGAATCCGGCACGTAGCCTGCTTTGCGCACGATAGTCCACGCCTGCATCAGGTGCTGGTGCTGACGGGAGTCGATGTAGTACAGCACGCGGTCCGCATGCAGCGTTTCGTAACGGTATTTCGCACAGGCGATATCGGTGGTGGTGTAGAGATAGCCGCCATCCTTTTTCTGGATGATCACGCCCATCGGTTCACCTTCCTTGTTTTTATACTCATCAAGGAACACGACCGTCGCGCCTTCGCTCTCAACCGCCAGGTTTTTGGCTTTCAGGTCGGCCACAATGCCAGGCAGCATCGGGTTATAGAGGCTTTCACCCATCACATCGTCACGGGTCAGGGTAACGTTCAGACGATTATAGGTGAGCTGGTTCTGGGACATGGTGATGTCAACCAGTTTACGCCACATCTCGAGGAAGTACGGGTCGCCGCCCTGCAGTTTTACCACGTAACTGCGCGCGCGCTCGGCAAAAGCGTCGTCTTCGTCGTAGTGTTTTTTAGCTTCGCGGTAGAACCCTTCCAGGTCTGCCAGGGCCATCTCACCTGCATTTTCCTGCTGCTGTTTTTCCAGGTAAGCAATCAGCATCCCGAACTGGGTACCCCAGTCGCCCACGTGGTTCGCGCGGATCACTTTGTGACCGAGGAATTCCAGGGTACGCACGGCCGCGTCACCGATAATGGTGGAACGCAGGTGCCCTACGTGCATCTCTTTCGCCACGTTTGGCGCTGAGTAGTCAATCACCACGGTCTGCGCTTCTGGCTGGGAGACACCCAGACGGTCAGATTTCAGCGCCGCGTCAACGTGGCGTGCCAGGAAAGCAGGCTCAAGGAAGATGTTGATAAATCCAGGGCCGGCGATTTCAGTTTTGCTGGCAATACCGGTGAGATCCAGATGAGTCAGCACCTGCTCGGCGAGTTGTCGCGGCGGCATACCCAGTTTTTTAGCCACTGCCATCACGCCATTAGCCTGATAGTCGCCAAACTGTACTTTTGCTGACTGACGAACCTGCGGTTCGCAATCCGCAGGCGCACCTGCGGCAATCAGTGCCTGACTGACTTTTTCGGAGAGAAGAGCCTGAATATTCACCTGGATACCTTACATTTTTGATGCGGGCAAATAACCGCCCGCGCCAGTTAAAGAATTTAGGGCGGGAGTATACTGCAAATGCCTTCTGGCGTCAGCATTGCGGGGGCCGAAGATTGCTCAGAATCCAGGCTAAGAAAGCATGCATAAACATGCAGTCGTAAAAACCGCTATTCAGAGGTTGGTCGAAAGAGGGCAACAGAGTAAATTAGCGGCTTTGCGACACGATAAGAGACTGACGTATGGCGAACTGGCACTCCATTGACGAACTGCATGATATTTCCGCAGATTTACCGCGCTTCACCCAGGCGTTCACAGAACTTGCCACCCGCCTTGGTCTGGATATTGCGCCGCTTGAGGCCGATCACATCTCCTTGCGCTGCCATCAGAACGCAACCGCCGAGCGCTGGCGTCGCGGGTTTGAACAGTGTGGCGAGTTACTCTCCGAGAACATCATCAACGGTCGCCCCATCTGCCTGTTCAAACTGCATGAACCGGTGTGCGTGGCTCACTGGCAGTTCAGTGTGGTCGAATTGCCCTGGCCGGGCGAGAAACGCTATCCGCATGAAGGATGGGAGCATATCGAAATTGTCCTGCCGGGTGAGCCCGAAACGCTGAATGCCCGTGCACTGGCGCTGTTGTCTGACGAGGGTCTGAGCAAGCCTGGCATTTTTGTGAAAACAAGTTCCCCGAAAGGCGAACGTGAGCGTCTGCCTAATCCTACTCTGGCCGTCACTGACGGACAGGTTACCGTGAAGTTCCATCCCTGGACGATTGAACAGATTGTTGCCAGCGAAGCATAAGATGTGACCGTACGCTGAGACCGGGCGTAGCCTGCGTGTCATGATGGTGCGTTAAGTGGATATTAAGGAGGATGTAATGGCGCTGCTGGAGATTTGTTGTTACAGCGTGGAGTGTGCCGTCACCGCGCAACAGCACGGGGCTGACCGCATTGAACTGTGCGCCGCACCCAAAGAGGGTGGGTTAACGCCTTCATACGGGATGCTGAAGTCTGCCCGTCAGGCTGTCACCGTTCCGGTACACCCGATTATTCGTCCTCGCGGCGGCGATTTCTGTTACACGCCGGGCGAGTTCAGTGCCATGCTTGAAGATATTACTCTCGTTCGCGATCTGGGATTCCCCGGCCTGGTTATTGGGTTGCTTGATGAAGACGGCAATGTCGATCTGCCGCGCATGCGTCAGGTCATGAACGCGGCAAAAGGGATGGCGGTCACTTTTCATCGCGCGTTTGATATGTGTAAAGATCCCCTGCAATCCTTTGATATTCTTGCTGAACTTGGCGTGGCGCGGGTCCTGACATCGGGTCAGCAGTCCTCTGCTGAAAAAGGACTGCAATTAATTACGGAACTAAAAGCACATTCCGGTGTTCCAATAATAATGGCGGGTGCGGGAGTACGTGCCAGCAATATGGAACTGTTTTTAAACGCCGGGGTAGAGGAGCTTCACAGCTCTGCAGGCAAATGGATGCCATCGCCCATGCGTTATCGCAACACAGGGTTGTCAATGTCGACGGATGCTGAAGCGGATGAGTATTCACGCTACGGTGTAGAGGGAGAGTCGGTTGCGGTAATGAAATCGATGATTGAACGTCATCACGTGTAGCAACGTACCGATTTTTACCGCGCATCATGTCGCCCAATATGATGCTTGCTTGTACCAGGCCCCTGCAATTTCAACAGGGGCCTTTTTTTATGCCCCTCACCCTAACCCTCTCCCCAAAGAGGAGAGGGACAGTACGGTGCGGTCTTTTCTCCCTCGCCCCTTTGGGAAGAGGACCGGGGGAATCTACGGTTTCGTCGCGATCAACACCGCGCGCATTGGCGCAGGATACCCTTCGACAGTCTTGCTGTGGTCTGCCGGGTCGAGGAATTCCGCCAGTGATTCCGTGATCATCCAGTCGGTGCGACGCTGTTCTTCAGTTGACGTTACGCAAACATCGGCAATACGGACATCCACAAAACCGCACTTCTCCAGCCAGTTTTTCAGCGCTGGCGCGGAAGGGATAAAGTAAACGTTCCGCATCTGCGCATAGCGATCGCCCGGCACCAGAACGGTATTCTCATCACCCTCTACCACCAGCGTTTCCAGCACCAGCTCGCCGCCGCTGACCAGCTGATCTTTCAGCTGCCACAGATGTTCGAGTGGGGAGCGGCGGTGGTACAGGACACCCATCGAAAACACGGTGTCAAACGCCTTCAGGGCAGGGAGCTGCTCAATACCCAACGGCAGCAGGTGCGCGCGCTGGTCGTTACCCAGCAATTTACGCACCGCTTCAAACTGGCACAGGAACAGCTGCATAGGGTCAATCCCCACTGCCAGATGTGCCCCTGCGCCAATCATGCGCCACATGTGGTACCCGCTGCCGCAGCCAACATCCAGAATGGTTCGCCCGGTGAGGTCGGAAAGGTGAGGCAGCACGCGATCCCATTTCCAGTCAGAACGCCATTCAGTATTAATGTTAACGCCGTAGAGTGAGAACGGACCTTTGCGCCACGGCATCAGGTTACGCATCAGCGTTTCAATGCGGTTTATCTGCCCGGGCGGAAGCGGCGTTTCGCTTTGCGCGGTAACGCTGTGGAGCAGATCCAGACGGTGCGGAGTCAGTTCCGGCAGAAACTCCACCGCGTTGGACCACTGCTTTAACAGACCATGCTGCTGATCCCGCTGCCAGGCAGCAATTTGTGCAGGCAGTGTCTCCAGCCAGTGGGAGAGGTGGTTTTTGGCAATCAGCTGATAGAAATTACTGAACTCGATCATGCGATGTCCCCACCTTTCAGCGCCACCAGCGAGCCGAAGTTGAAGCACTGGAACCACAGTTCGCTGTGCTCGAAGCCTGCCTGACGCAGGCGTGCTTTATGGGTTTCGACGGAGTCCGTCAGCATCACGTTTTCGAGCATGCTACGTTTCTGGCTAATTTCCAGTTCGCTATAGCCGTTGGCCCGTTTGAAGTCGTGGTGCATATTGAACAGCAGCTCACCCACTTCGGCATCTTCAAAGCTGAATTTCTCGGACAGCACCAGCGCGCCACCGGGCTTCAGGCCTTTATAGATTTTGTCCAGCAACAGCTGACGGTCTTCAGGCACCAGGAACTGCAGAGTAAAATTCAGAACCACCAGCGACGCGTTATTGATGTCGATATCACGGATATCACCTTCCACAACCTCGACTGGCGTCGGGGCTTTATACGCGTCGATGTGGCGACGGCAGCGTTCCACCATGGCCGGGGAGTTATCGACGGCAATGATTTTGCAGCCTTCATGGTGAACGTTACGACGAACAGACAGCGTTGCCGCGCCGAGCGAGCAGCCCAGATCATATACCTGCGTGCCGGGTTGAACGAAACGCTCAGCCAGCATGCCGATCATAGAGATGATATTAGAATAACCGGGAACAGAGCGCTGGATCATATCCGGGAAGACTTCGGCTACCCGTTCATCGAAGGTCCAGTCGCCCAGGCTGGCGATAGGCGCGGAAAAAAGCGTGTCGCGATCTGACATAACGTAAAAATCCGGGAAAAATAAAGTGGCGTATTGTGCGCTAATGGAAGGAGAAAACCAACTCCCACGGCATATACCAAAGGTTAGCCAGCACCATCAGCAAAAGCGAACACCAGGTCGCGCTCATGCCGGAACGACGCCAGCGGAACAAGCGGTGGTGAAAGCCGTAATAATGCATTAACCGGCCTGCAATCAGAAGCAGGCCGCAGACGTGCACCATCCAGGTTTCCGCGCCGTTCATTTCCATAAACAGCAGCAAAATTAACGCAACGGGGATGTACTCAACCGCGTTACCGTGAATGCGGATAGCGCTTTGTAACTCAGAAAAACCGCCGTCACCGTAAGAAACACGGTACTGCATCCGCAGGCGCACAACATCAAATGAAAACTTAATCAGCAGTAATGCACCTAACACCGCATACAGCGCGCTGACCATACTAACTCCCTGTTTTTGGCAGATGGCACCTTCCTATGATAGGGGCTGATATCAGAAAAGAGAAGATTGTTGTGGGATAGAAGGGGCGCTGCCTACAGACGGAACCGCAGCCTGCAAGGCCTGCCAGAGAACATCGACCAGTTCGGGGGCGTGAGCGATATCCGGCGTATGGAGAAAGAGATACGGCGTGGTGGTTTGCTCCCATTTTGCTAATTTTTGCAGCCAGACGGCGAACATCTCCTGGTTTTGCTGCATATTATCGCTGCCGATAAACCTGACCATCGGGTTTTGCGCGGTGACCACGGCGTGAACAGGCACTCTGGGCTTTTTACGCTGGGCATCAATGATGGCCTCGTTATGCGGGATGGCGCTGTGCACGGGGCGGCTGTCGAGAATCACCCGGTTCACCCCGCGCGCATGTAAGCCACGGTTAAGCGCCGTTTCAGCCTCTCCCTTGGCAAAAAACGCCGCATGTCTCACCTCAACGCCATAGGTAAAGTCCTTGGGCAGGGTATCAAGGAACTGCCATAGCGCAGGTAGGTCACGTGGGCTAAAGGTGGCCGGAAGCTGCAACCAGTACTGACCGATGCGGTTCGCCAGCGGTGACATCCGGCCAAAGAACTCGTCGGTCAAATCACCGCAGTTTCGCAGCGCAGCGGTGTGGGAGATCGTCGCCGGAAACTTGAAGCAGAAGCGGAAATCATCGGTCGTCTGGTCGCGCCAGCGCTCAACAATCTCTGCTCTGGGCAACGCGTAGAGGGTGGTATTGCCCTCGACACAGTTGAAATGACGGGCATATTCTTCAAGGCTGGTAATACCCAGGCGCACCCATTTCGGGTGCGACCACTGGGGCAGGCCAAGGTAGATCATAGGGCGCTTATAATGTCGTCCGTGCTACGCACGCGGCCAATGCGCGGGAAGATGTGGGTCATACTGCCCTGGTGCTGCTCCGCAGACGCTGCGCTGCATGCATCTTCAGCAATCACCAGGTTAAAGCCCAGCTCCCAGGCGTTCCGGGCGGTGGATTCCACGCCAATGTTGGTGGAGATCCCACAGAGAATCAGGGTGTCGATACCGCGCCGACGCAGCTGCAGCTCAAGATCGGTGCCGTAGAATGCGCCCCACTGGCGTTTGGTCACTTCGATATCGCTGTCCCGTTTGCCGAGCGAAACCGGATAGGTCCACCAGTTTTCAGGTAGTGAATGTGCTGCAACCTGAGCATCGACAGGCTGTTTTAAGGCCTCAGCGAAATCCGCTGACCAGCCAACGCGCACCATGATCACAGGGGCACCGCTGGCACGGCATTTTTCTGCCAGACGCGCGGCGCGGCTGACAACATCTTCGGCGCTGTGCGGGCCTCCGGCAAACGGCAGGATCCCTTCCTGTAAATCAATCACCACAAGCGCGGTTTTGCGGGCATTAAGTGTTAACATGGTAACTCCAGTGAAATGAGTCGCTTCCGCTACACCTTACGACGTAATGACCTGTTATCGGTCGGATAATTTTGTTAATTTTTGTGAGAATACGCAATAAGCGCGCAGCAAACGACCGTCTGGCCGTGGTTCGCTCTTATCGTCCGGCGGAATTTCCAGTATAATAGCCGCCTTTTTTCATCCAGTTGTGACATACAGAAAGCTGCGACATAGTAGCCTGCATTCCAGGCGACATTTAGCCTGCGGCTAATTAAGGGATATCTCATGCGTACAGAATATTGCGGGCAGCTGCGTCAGTCCCACGTTGGACAGCAGGTAACCCTGTGTGGTTGGGTCAATCGTCGTCGTGATCTTGGGAGCCTTATCTTCATCGATATGCGCGACCGCGAAGGTATCGTTCAGGTGTTCTTCGACCCAGATCGCGCAGATGCGTTGAAGCTGGCTTCTGAGCTGCGTAATGAGTTCTGCATTCAGGTCACCGGCACCGTACGTGCGCGTGACGAGAAAAACGTTAACGCAGACATGGCGACCGGCGCAATTGAAGTGCTGGCGTCGGATCTGGTTATCATCAACCGTGCTGAAGCGCTGCCGCTGGACTCCAACCACGTCAACACTGAAGAAGCGCGTCTGAAATACCGCTATCTGGACCTGCGTCGTCCGGAAATGGCTCAGCGCCTGAAAACCCGTGCGAAAATCACCAGCCTGGTGCGTCGCTTTATGGATGACCACGGTTTCCTCGACATCGAAACCCCGATGCTGACCAAAGCCACACCGGAAGGCGCGCGCGACTACCTGGTTCCATCCCGTGTACACAAAGGCAAATTCTACGCGCTGCCACAGTCTCCTCAGCTGTTTAAACAGCTGCTGATGATGTCCGGCTTCGATCGCTACTATCAGATTGTAAAATGCTTCCGCGACGAAGACCTGCGTGCTGATCGTCAGCCAGAATTTACCCAGATCGATGTGGAAACCTCCTTCATGACGGCCGAGCAGGTGCGTGAAGTGATGGAAGCCCTGGTGCGCAGTCTGTGGAATGACGTGAAAGGCGTGGAACTGGGTGATTTCCCCATCATGACCTTCGCTGAAGCTGAACGTCGCTACGGTTCTGACAAACCAGACCTGCGTAACCCGATGGAGCTGGTGGACGTTGCAGACCTGGTGAAATCCGTTGAGTTCGCGGTATTTGCCGGCCCGGCTAACGATCCAAAAGGTCGCGTGGCTGCCCTGCGTGTACCGGGCGGTGCGGCGCTGAGCCGTAAGCAGATTGACGATTACGGCAACTTCATCAAGATCTACGGCGCGAAAGGTCTGGCCTATATTAAAGTGACCGAACGTGCGAAAGGTCTGGAAGGCATTACCAGCCCGGTGGCGAAATTCCTGAACGCGGAAATCGTGGAAGCGATCCTCGAGCGCACCGGCGCACAGGATGGCGACATGATCTTCTTTGGCGCAGACAACAAGAAAATCGTTGCTGACGCGATGGGCGCGCTGCGTCTGAAGCTGGGTAAAGACCTGAGCCTGACGGACGAGAGCAAATGGGCTCCGCTGTGGGTAATCGACTTCCCAATGTTCGAAGACGACGGTGAAGGCGGCCTGACCGCAATGCACCACCCGTTCACCTCGCCAAAAGACATGACGGCGGCAGAGCTGAAAGCGGCACCGGAAGATGCGGTAGCAAACGCGTATGACATGGTTATCAACGGCTACGAAGTGGGTGGCGGTTCCGTGCGTATTCACAGCGGCGAAATGCAGCAAACCGTGTTTGGTATTCTGGGAATCAACGAGCACGAACAGCGCGAGAAATTCGGCTTCCTGCTGGACGCCCTGAAATACGGTACGCCGCCACACGCGGGTCTGGCATTCGGTCTTGACCGTTTGACCATGCTGCTGACCGGCACCGACAACATTCGTGATGTTATCGCCTTCCCGAAAACCACGGCTGCGGCCTGTCTGATGACGGAAGCCCCAAGCTTTGCCAACCCGGCCGCGCTGGCTGAGCTGGGCATTCAGGTGCTTCCGAAAGCTTCAAAAGAGATTTCGGAGAACGAATAATATGCAGTATAAGCGTCCCGTTTCGGTTCTGGTTGTCATTTATGCAGAAGATACGAAACGGGTGCTGATGTTGCAGCGGCGCGATGACCCTGATTTCTGGCAGTCGGTTACCGGCAGCCTGGAAGAGGGGGAGACCGCGTCGCAGGCCGCCGCGCGCGAAGTAAAGGAAGAGGTCACCATTGACGTTGCTTGCGAGCAACTGACCCTGAAGGACTGTCAGCGCACGGTGGAGTTTGAAATTTTTAGCCATTTACGTCATCGCTATGCGCCGGGTATTGAGCGCAATACGGAATCGTGGTTCTGTCTCGCGCTCCCCCATGAACGGGAGATCGTGTTTACCGAACACCTGACCTACCGCTGGGTGGATGCGGCGGATGCCGCTGCACTGACCAAATCGTGGAGCAACCGGCAGGCGATTGAAGAATTTGTAATTAACGTAGCCTGAAAAGGCGCGCTCTTTGAGGAAATTTTTATGGCAGGTCATAGTAAGTGGGCCAACACCAAACACCGCAAAGCGGCACAGGATGCCAAGCGCGGTAAGATCTTCACCAAAATTATTCGTGAGCTGGTTACAGCGGCACGTCTGGGCGGCGGCGATGCGGCGTCTAACCCGCGTCTGCGCGCGGCAGTGGATAAAGCCCTGTCCAACAACATGACGCGTGACACCCTGAACCGTGCTATCGCACGTGGCGTAGGCGGTGATGAAGACGCGAACATGGAAACCATCATTTATGAAGGTTACGGTCCGGGCGGTACGGCGGTGATGGTTGAATGTCTGTCCGACAACCGTAACCGTACCGTAGCGGAAGTGCGTCATGCCTTCAGCAAATGCGGTGGTAACCTGGGCACTGACGGCTCCGTGGCCTATCTGTTCAGCAAAAAAGGCGTCATCTCCTTCGAGAAAGGCGACGAAGACGTAATCATGGAAGCGGCGCTGGAAGCCGGTGCAGAAGACGTTGTGACCTATGATGATGGCGCAATCGACGTCTACACCGCGTGGGAAGAGATGGGCGCAGTACGTGACGCGCTGGAAGCGGCGGGTCTGAAAGCAGACAACGCTGAAGTTTCCATGATCCCGTCAACCAAAGCGGACATGGATGCGGAAACGGCACCTAAACTGCTGCGTCTGATCGACATGCTCGAAGACTGCGACGACGTGCAGGAAGTGTATCATAACGGTGAAATCTCTGATGAGGTTGCAGCGACTCTCTGATGAGAGCGTATAAACCGTTTACGGGAGACGCGTGATGTCGATTATCCTCGGGATTGACCCCGGCTCGCGCGTCACCGGTTATGGCGTCATCCGGCAGGTAGGGCGCCAGTTAACCTACCTTGGCAGCGGCTGTATTCGGACCAAAGTGGACGATCTGCCGTCGCGCCTGAAGCTAATCTATGCTGGCGTGTCGGAGATCATCACCCAGTTTCAGCCCGACTTTTTTGCCATCGAGCAGGTCTTTATGGCGAAAAACGCCGATTCAGCGTTAAAACTGGGTCAGGCACGGGGCGTTGCCATTGTGGCGGCGGTGAATCAGGATCTTCCGGTGTTCGAATACGCAGCCAGACAGGTCAAACAGACCGTCGTGGGGATTGGTAGCGCGGAGAAAAGTCAGGTGCAGCATATGGTGCGCACGCTCCTGAAGCTTCCCGCGAACCCGCAGGCAGACGCCGCCGATGCGCTGGCGATAGCCATTACCCACTGTCATATAAGCCAGAACGCGGGTCAGATGAGCGAATCGCGGCTTAATCTGGCGCGAGGCAGGTTACGATAATGACAAATCAGGCTGGATGTTTATCCAGCCTTTTTTTATTATGTCGGCAGTTAATTTCTTCCAGAACGCAGGAGCGTCACGTGATAGGCAGACTCAGAGGCATCATCATTGAAAAACAACCCCCGTTAGTGCTGCTGGAAGTCGGTGGCGTGGGCTATGAAGTCCATATGCCGATGACCTGCTTCTATGAGTTGCCGGATGCGGGCAAAGAGGCGATTGTCTTTACCCAGTTTGTGGTGCGTGAAGATGCCCAGTTGCTGTATGGCTTCAACAACAAACAGGAACGGATGCTGTTTCGCGAGCTGATCAAAACCAACGGCGTCGGGCCGAAGCTGGCGCTGGCTATTTTGTCCGGCATGTCCGCTCCGCAGTTCGTCAATGCCGTTGAGCGCGAAGATCCTGCTGCGTTGATTAAACTCCCGGGTATCGGCAAGAAAACCGCGGAGCGTCTGATTGTCGAGATGAAAGACCGCTTTAAAGGTCTGCATGGCGATCTGTTTACGCCAGCCGCTGATCTGGTGCTTACCTCGCCGGGCGCACAAGCCTCTGATGATGCAGAACAGGAAGCGGTTGCTGCGCTGGTGGCGCTGGGATATAAACCTCAGGAGGCCAGCCGGATGGTGAGCAAAATTGCCAAACCGGATGCCAGCAGTGAAACCCTGATTCGTGAAGCGCTACGCGCGGCATTGTGAGGTAAAGGATGATTGAAGCAGATCGCCTGGTATCGGCAGGCACCCTTCAGGCAGAAGACGTGGTGGATCGCGCCATCCGCCCGAAACTGCTTGATGAGTATATTGGCCAGCCGCAGGTTCGTTCTCAGATGGAGATCTTCATCCAGGCGGCAAAACTGCGCGGCGATGCACTCGATCACCTGCTGATTTTTGGCCCTCCCGGTCTGGGGAAAACCACGCTGGCGAACATTGTCGCCAATGAAATGGGCGTTAACCTGCGCACAACTTCTGGCCCGGTGCTGGAAAAAGCGGGCGATCTGGCGGCAATGTTGACCAACCTTGAACCGCATGACGTGCTGTTTATCGATGAGATCCACCGTCTGTCGCCGGTCGTGGAAGAGGTGCTCTATCCGGCAATGGAAGATTACCAGCTGGACATCATGATCGGGGAAGGTCCGGCAGCACGTTCCATCAAAATCGATCTGCCTCCGTTTACCCTGATTGGCGCGACGACGCGTGCCGGGTCATTGACCTCTCCGCTTCGCGATCGTTTTGGTATCGTTCAGCGTCTGGAGTTCTATCAGGTTGCGGATCTTCAGCATATCGTTGGCCGCAGTGCCCGCTATATGGGGCTGGAGATGAGCGAGGAAGGGGCGTTTGAGGTAGCGAAGCGCTCGCGGGGGACGCCGCGTATTGCGAACCGCCTGTTGCGTCGCGTACGTGACTTTTCCGAAGTAAAGCACGATGGCACGATCTCGGCTGAGATTGCAGCGCAGGCGCTGGATATGCTGAATGTGGATGCCGAAGGCTTTGACTACATGGACCGTAAGCTGTTGCTGGCGGTACTGGATAAGTTCTTTGGCGGTCCGGTCGGACTGGATAACCTGGCGGCAGCGATTGGTGAAGAACGCGAGACAATTGAAGATGTGCTTGAGCCGTATCTGATCCAGCAGGGTTTCTTGCAACGTACCCCGCGCGGTCGTATGGCAACGGTGCGGGCGTGGAACCATTTTGGTATTACCCCGCCAGCGATGCCGTAGCAGAGGTTCCCTCTCCCGGGGGGGAGAGGGGAGAGTCGATCAGCTTGCAGGCTTCTTCATCATACTGAAGATAAACAGCAGCGCCGCACACAGCACCACAGACGGGCCGGCAGGGGTATCGTAGAACGCCGAGAAGGTTAACCCTCCCGTTACCGCAATCATCCCGATGATAACCGCCACACCGGCCATTTGCTCCGGTGTACGGGCAAAACGACGCGCAGTGGCCGCGGGGATAATCAGCAGGGAAGTGATGATCAGCGCGCCGACGAATTTCATCGCCACACCAATCGTTAACGCCGTCACCAGCATCAGCAACAGCTTCACGCGCTGCAGCTTCACGCCGTCGACAAACGCCAGATCCGGGCTGACGGTCATTGCCAGCAAATTACGCCACTGCCAGAGCAGAATACCCAGCACAACCACCACACCACCGGCGATGGAGATCAGATCTTCAGGCGTCACGGCCAGCAGGTCACCGAACAGGTAGGCCATCAGATCAACACGAATGTTCGACATCAGGCTCACGACCACCAGACCCAGCGACAGGGCGCTGTGGGCCATAATACCAAGCAGCGTATCGATGGCGAGGTGAGGGCGTTTTTCCAGCCATACCAGCCCTGCGGCCAGCAGCAGCGTAACCACAATCACCGCGTAGAAGGGATTCACGTCCAGTAACAGGCCAAAGGCAACGCCCAGCAGAGACGCGTGTGCCAGCGTATCGCCAAAATAGGACATTCTGCGCCACACCACAAACGAGCCCAGCGGGCCCGCGGCGCAGGCAAGCATAATCCCGGCCAGCCAGCCGGGCAGTAACAGTTCAATCATGAGTGTCCATTTCCCCGGCGCAGGACAATTCGTCCCTGTAAATCATGGCGGTGATTGTGATGATGGCGATAAATTCCCAGCTGCTCAGCGCCGCGAGGGCCGAACATGGAGATGAATTCAGGGTGCATTGACACCACTTCCGGCGTGCCGGAACAGCAGATGTGATGATTAAGGCACAGCACTTCGTCGGTCTTGGCCATCACCAGATGGAGATCGTGGGAAACCATCAGCACCGCACAGTTGAGTTCGCGACGTAGCTGGTCGATTAAATCATAAAGTGCGACCTGACCATTGACGTCCACACCCTGCGTCGGCTCATCCAGCACCAGAAGCTGTGGGCTGCTCAACAGGGCGCGGGCAAGCAATACGCGCTGGGTTTCACCGCCGGACAGTTTCTGCAGCGGGGCATCAATCAGATGGCCTGCCTGCACGCGTTTCAGCGCCGGAAGAATATCGGCTTTATGTGTCCCGGGGCGCAGACGCAGGAAACGGCTAACCGTCAGCGGCAGTGTAGCGTCGAGGTGGAGTTTTTGCGGCACATAGCCGATGCGTAATTTTTCCTCACGGCGGATAACCCCTTCGTCAGGTGTTACCAGACCCAGCACCACGCGCACCAGGGTGGATTTCCCTGCGCCATTGGGGCCGAGCAGCGTCAGAATTTTGCCGGGTTTCAGATCCAGCGACACGTCAGAGAGGACGCGGCGTTGGCCAAATGAGACCGAAATATTGTCGAGAGAAACCAAAGTTGTCATGTCAATTTAAGCTTGCAGAAGTCAACGAATGTTATAATATCACATCCTACGCATTCATTACGATGATTAGTCGCATTATGTTACATAAAAATACGCTTCTTTTCGCAGCATTATCCGCTGCCCTTTGGGGTTCAACAGCACAAGATGTTAACGCTGCTGTTGTCGCTTCGCTTAAACCGCTCGGTTTCATTGCTTCCGCGATTGCAGATGGGGTCACTGACACCCAGGTTCTGCTCCCTGATGGGGCTTCCGAGCATGATTATTCCCTGCGTCCATCTGATGTAAAACGCTTACAAAACGCGGACTTAGTTGTATGGATTGGTCCAGAGATGGAAGCGTTTATGCAGAAGTCGGCAAAACAGGTACCGGGCGAAAAACAGGTCGCCATTGCCGAACTCCCGGGCGTGAAACCGTTGCTCATGAAAGGGGCTGACGACGACGGTGATGAACATGATGCCGGACACGCCGACGGCGAAAAAGGTGATGGGGATCACCATCACGGCGAGTACAACATGCACCTTTGGCTATCCCCAGAGATAGCGCGGCTTTCGGCGGTTGCAATCCATGACAAATTAGTGGAACTTATGCCGCAAAGTCGAGCCAAACTAGACGCCAACCTGAAGGATTTTGAGGCACAATTAGCCGCAACCGATAAGCAGGTGGGTAATGAGCTCGCACCGTTGAAAGGAAAAGGGTATTTCGTTTTTCATGACGCCTATGGCTATTACGAGAAACACTACGGCCTGACCCCGCTGGGGCACTTTACCGTCAACCCTGAAATTCAACCTGGTGCGCAGCGTTTACATGAAATCAGAACACAGTTGGTTGAGCAGAAAGCGACATGCGTTTTTGCTGAGCCACAGTTCAGGCCAGCGGTCGTAGAAGCCGTGGCCAGGGGAACATCCGTGCGCATGGGAACCCTTGACCCGCTAGGAACGAATATCCAGTTGAGCAAAGCGAGCTATTCGCAGTTTCTCAGCCAACTGGCGAACCAGTATGCGAGCTGCCTGAAAGGAGATTAACGAGGAAGTGAATACGTGCAACAGATAGCCCGCTCTGTCGCCCTGGCATTTAACAATCTGCCTCGACCCCATCGCGTTATGCTGGGGTCTCTTACAGTTCTCACGTTAGCGGTCGCCGTCTGGCGGCCCTATGTTTACCATCCGAGTTCTGCCCCAATCATCAAAACCATCGAGCTTGAGAAGAGCGAGATCCGCTCTCTCCTCCCTGAGGCCAGTGAACCTATCGACCAGGCGGCTCAGGAAGATGAAGCCATCCCGCAGGATGAGCTGGACGATAAAACCGAGAATGAAGCGGGGATCCACGAATATGTCGTTTCGACGGGTGATACGTTAAGCAGCGTTCTGAACCAGTACGGTATCGACATGGGAAACATCAGCCAGCTGGCGGCGGCGGATAAAGATCTTCGTAATCTGAAAATTGGTCAACAGCTCTCCTGGACGTTAACCGCTGATGGCGATCTTCAACGCCTGACCTGGGAAATGTCCCGTCGCGAAACTCGCACCTACGATCGCACTGCAAACGGTTTCAAAATGACCAGTGAAATGCAGAAAGGCGACTGGGTGAACAGCGTGATGAAAGGGACCGTAGGCGCAAGCTTCGTCTCCAGCGCGCGCGATGCGGGGCTGACCAGCGCCGAAATAAGCTCGGTAATCAAAGCCATGCAGTGGCAAATGGACTTCCGCAAACTGAAGAAAGGCGATGAATTCTCTGTCCTCATGTCCCGTGAAATGCTTGACGGCAAGCGTGAGCAGAGCCAGCTGGTGGGCGTGCGTCTGCGCTCTGATGGCAAAGATTACTACGCCATTCGTGCCGAAGACGGTAAGTTCTACGACCGCAGCGGTACCGGGCTTGCGAAGGGCTTCCTGCGCTTCCCGACGGCTAAACAATTCCGTGTTTCATCCAACTTTAACCCGCGCCGTCTTAACCCGGTCACCGGGCGTGTTGCGCCGCACCGTGGCGTTGACTTTGCCATGCCACAGGGGACACCTGTGCTGGCTGTGGGTGATGGCGAAGTGGTGATTGCAAAACGCAGCGGTGCAGCCGGGTATTATGTCGCGGTGCGTCATGGTCGTACCTACACCACCCGCTATATGCACCTGCGTAAGCTACTGGTTAAGCCGGGACAGAAAGTGAAACGTGGCGACCGTATCGCGCTCTCCGGGAATACCGGGCGCTCTACCGGGCCGCATTTGCACTATGAGGTATGGATTAACCAACAGGCAGTGAACCCGCTTACGGCGAAACTGCCGCGTACCGAAGGCCTGACAGGTAAAGATCGTTCCGATTACCTGGCGCAGGTGAAAGAGGTGATTCCGCAGCTGCGCTTTGATTAAGCCCTCTGTTTTGTGAAAAAGCCGGCCTCAGTATGTGCCGGCTTTTTGTTTTGTGCGCGAGCGGCTGCCTCGCTACACTATCTGAATGAAATTTTGCGTCACCAGACCCTGGAACCAGCATGGAAACCCAAAAAAACAATATTGAGTACATTCCTGAGTTTGAAAAATCTTTTCGCCACCCGCGCAACTGGAGTGCCTGGCTTGGCGTTTACGCATTTGCGGGGATTGCGATGTTACCTGCCTCGGTTCGCGATCCGGTACTGGGAAAAATAGGCCGCCTGGCGGGCCGGTTTGGTAAAAGTGCCCGTCGCCGTGCGCAGATTAACCTCCTGTACTGTTTCCCGGAGAAGAGTGACGCCGAGCGTGAAGCGCTGATTGACGACATGTACACGACCGCGCCGCAGGCCATGGCGATGATGGCCGAACTGGCGCTCAAAGGGCCGGAGAAAGTTCAGACGCGAGTTGACTGGAAAGGGCTGGAAATCATCGAAGAGATGCGCCGCAACAACGAGAAGGTGATCTTCCTCGTTCCTCACGGCTGGGGCGTGGATATTCCTGCGATGCTGATGGCGTCACAGGGGCAGAAAATGGCGGCAATGTTCCATAACCAGGGCAATAAGATCTTTGATTACGTCTGGAACACCGTGCGGCGCCGTTTTGGTGGCCGTCTGCATGCGCGTAATGATGGCATTAAACCGTTTATACAGTCCGTGCGTCAGGGCTACTGGGGTTACTATCTGCCGGATCAGGACCACGGCCCCGAGCACAGTGAGTTTGTGGATTTCTTCGCGACGTATAAAGCCACGTTGCCGGCGATTGGCCGCCTGATGAAAGTCTGCCGTGCGCGCGTCATTCCGCTGTTTCCGGTATACGACGGGAAAACCCATCGCCTGAGCATTGAAGTGCGTCCACCGATGGATGATTTACTGACTGCGGACGATCACACCATTGCGCGTCGAATGAACGAAGAGGTCGAGATTCTGGTGGGACCGCATGCTGAGCAATACACGTGGATACTGAAGTTGCTCAAAACGCGTAAGCCCGGTGAAACAGAGCCGTACAAACGCAAAGAGCTTTTCCCGAAGAAATAAGCAGAAAAAAAGCCCGCTCCGAAAAGAGCGGGCTTTTTAACAGGGGCGTACTTACTCGACGGTCAATACGCGAGTGGTATTGGTCGAGCCGATGGTGCTCATCACGTCACCCTGAGTCACAATCACGATATCACCGGAGACCAGATAGCCTTTGTCGCGCAGCAGGTTCACGGCGTCGTGGGCAGCCGCGACACCGTCGTTGGTGCTGTCGAAGTGCACCGGCGTGACACCGCGATACAGCGCCGTCAGGTTCAGCGTACGCTCGTGACGGGACATGGCGAAGATGGGCAGACCGGAGCTGATACGGGAGGTCATCAGCGCGGTACGGCCAGATTCGGTCATGGTGATAATCGCCGTTACGCCTTTCAGGTGGTTAGCGGCGTACATGGCAGACATCGCAATCGCTTCTTCCACGTTGTCGAACTGCACGTCCAGACGGTGTTTAGAGACGTTGATGCTTGGGATCTTTTCAGCACCCAGGCAAACGCGTGCCATCGCGGCTACGGTTTCAGCAGGGTACTGGCCGGCTGCGGTTTCTGCAGAAAGCATTACGGCATCGGTACCGTCCAGCACGGCGTTAGCCACGTCCATCACCTCTGCACGGGTCGGCATTGGGTTGGTGATCATGGATTCCATCATCTGGGTTGCGGTGATCACGGCGCGGTTAAGCTGACGTGCACGGCGGATCAGGGCTTTCTGGATCCCCACCAGTTCAGGGTCGCCAATTTCCACGCCCAGATCGCCACGGGCAACCATCACCACGTCAGACGCCAGAATCACGTCATCCATCGCGTCCTGATCGCAAACGGCTTCCGCACGTTCCACTTTAGCAACGATTTTGGCATCACAGCCCGCATCACGTGCCAGACGGCGCGCGTAGTTCAGGTCTTCGCCACAGCGTGGGAAGGAGACGGCCAGGTAGTCAACGCCAATCAGCGCAGCGGTCACGATATCTGCTTTATCTTTATCGGTCAGCGCCTCGGCTGAGAGGCCACCGCCGAGTTTGTTAATGCCTTTGTTGTTTGAGAGCGGGCCCCCGACGGTGACTTCGGTGAATACCTTCATCCCCTGAACTTCCAGCACTTTCAGCTGAACGCGACCGTCGTCGAGCAGCAGGATATCGCCAGGCACAACATCAGCCGGCAGACCTTTATAGTCGATCCCAACTTTTTCTTTATCGCCTTCGCCTTTACCCAGGTTGGCATCAAGCAGGAATTTGTCGCCGATATTGAGGAAGACTTTACCTTCTTTGAAGGTTGAAACACGAATTTTTGGACCCTGCAGGTCCCCGAGGATAGCAACATGACGGCCAAGTTTGGCCGCAATTTCACGCACTTTGTCGGCACGTAATTTATGGTCTTCTGGCGTACCGTGAGAGAAGTTCATACGCACCACGTTGGCACCCGCGGCGATAATTTTCTCGAGATTGTTATCGCGGTCAGTGGCCGGGCCTAAGGTGGTTACGATCTTGGTTCTGCGAAGCCTTCTGGACATGTAATACTCCGTTGACTGAAACAACTTTGGTGTTGCGTGAACATTAAATCGGCCTTCATCTGCTGCAAGGCAACAGAGAGAGGACCGAATGCCGTAAATCGTTACATCGTAGTTATTAAACTATTTAGGGAACATCGCTTTTCATAAGCAATTCTTTATCAAAACGCGATTCCTTAAGCGCTTCCTTGACACGCTTCAAGTTATCTCTGAATTTTGCGCCACGGCGCAGGGTGAAACCGGTTGCCAGCACGTCAATCACCGTGAGCTGCGCCAGACGGGAGACCATCGGCATATACATGTCGGTGTCTTCCGGGACGTCAAGGGTGATGGCGAGCGTCGCTTCTCTTGCCAGCGGCGTGCCCGCCGTCGTGAGGGCAATAACCATGGCATCGTTTTCACGCGCCAGTTGCGCCAGCTCCACCTGGCTTTTGGTGCGCCCAGTGTGCGAAATGAGTACCACGACATCATCTTCACTGCAATTCATACAGCTCATGCGTTGCAGGACAATGTCATCGGAATAAATGACCGGGACGTTAAAGCGGAAGAATTTATTCATGGCGTCATGCGCCACGGCCGCCGACGAGCCGAGGCCAAAGAACGCAATGCGCTTGGCCTGGGTCAGTAAATCCACCGCGCGGTTCACGGAATTCATATCCAGGGACTGGCGAACGTGGTCCAGCGTAGCCATGGCCGACTCAAATATTTTTGCCGTATAGGCATCAACACTGTCGTCTTCATCCACATTGCGATTAACATAAGGCGTGCCGTTTGCCAGACTTTGTGCAAGATGCAGTTTAAAATCAGGAAAGCCGCGCGTTTCAAGGCTACGGCAGAAGCGGTTAACCGTCGGTTCGCTGACGCCTGCCTCCTGCGCCAGAGCGGCGATGCTTGAATGAATCGCCTGAGCAGGAGCGGCAAGAATGACTTCGGCCACTTTTCGCTCGGATTTGCTAAGGTGTTCCAGTTGGAACTGGATTTTTTCCAGCATGTTCATTGTTAACAGGGCGCTCATGGGTGGAAACGATTTCATTAATTCATGAAATCATGATTCGATTTAGCCGATATTACCCCTGCGGCTTCCATAAAGGGTAACAGTCGACAAGATAATGTTGTTGTTTTTTTTCATTACTTGATCGGTGTCGGGTTTTGTTATGACCCTGTAGTTCAAAGAATCAACGCTTTTTACGTGATTCCGCCACCACACGCGTCTGACGGCGAAAAAATCGCGGTATCGCACGCGAGGTTAAGCGCTAATGGTTTCGGGAATGACGTAAAAGCAGTACAGTGCAACGTAATAAAATTACAACGATACCTGGCAGAAGTACCAGGTGATCCAACTGAGGAGAATGACATGGCGGTAACGCAAACAGCCCAGGCATGTGACCTGGTCATTTTCGGCGCGAAAGGCGATCTTGCACGCCGGAAATTGCTGCCTTCCCTGTATCAACTGGAGAAAGCGGGCCAAATTCATCCGGATACGCGTATCCTGGGCGTTGGGCGCGCCGACTGGGACAAGGAAGCTTATACCAAGGTCGTACGCGAGGCGCTCGAAACTTTCATGAAGGAAAAGATTGATGAAAGTTTGTGGGATACCCTCAGCGGACGTCTTGATTTCTGTAACCTGGACGTGAACGACGTCAGCGCGTTTAACCGTTTAGGCGCGATGCTGGATCAGAAAAACCGTGTCACCATTAACTACTTCGCCATGCCGCCAAGCACTTTCGGTGCAATCTGCAAAGGCCTGGGCGAAGCGAAGCTGAACGCTAAACCGGCACGCGTGGTGATGGAGAAACCGCTGGGGACCTCTCTTTCAACCTCACGTGAAATTAACGACCAGGTCGGCGAGTACTTCGAAGAGTGCCAGGTCTACCGTATCGACCACTATCTCGGTAAAGAGACGGTACTGAACCTGCTGGCGCTGCGTTTTGCCAACTCCCTGTTTGTGAATAACTGGGACAACCGTACCATCGACCATGTGGAAATCACCGTGGCCGAAGAGGTAGGTATCGAAGGCCGCTGGGGTTACTTTGACCAGGCCGGTCAGATGCGCGACATGATCCAGAACCACCTGCTGCAAATCCTTTGCATGATTGCCATGTCTCCACCGTCTGACCTGACGGCGGACAGCATCCGTGATGCTAAAGTGAAAGTGCTGAAGTCACTGCGTCGCATCGATCGCTCAAACGTGCGTGAGAAAACGGTACGCGGCCAGTACACCGCAGGGTTTGCTCAGGGTAAAAAAGTGCCGGGCTACCTGGAAGAAGAGGGTGCCAACAAGGCGAGCAATACCGAGACGTTTGTGGCGATCCGCGTGGATATCGATGACTGGCGCTGGGCGGGCGTTCCGTTCTACCTGCGTACCGGTAAACGTCTGCCGACCAAATGCTCTGAAGTGGTCGTTTACTTCAAAAACCCTGAACTCAACCTGTTCAAAGAGTCCTGGCAGGAGCTGCCGCAGAACAAACTGACCATTCGTCTGCAGCCAGACGAAGGGGTGGACATCCAGATCCTGAACAAAGTGCCGGGCCTGGATCATAAACATAACCTGCAGACCACCAAGCTGGACCTGAGCTACTCCGAAACGTTCAATCAGACGCACCTTGCAGATGCTTACGAGCGTCTGCTGCTGGAAACCATGCGCGGTATCCAGGCGCTGTTCGTGCGTCGTGATGAAGTGGAAGAGGCGTGGAAATGGGTCGACTCCATCACTGAAGCCTGGGCTGCGGATCAGGATGCGCCGAAACCGTATCAGGCGGGCACCTGGGGGCCTGTCGCGTCCGTCGCGATGATCACCCGTGATGGCCGCTCCTGGAATGAGTTTGAGTAAAATTATCAGCTGCCTCTTAGGTGTTATTTTACCGGTAACATGATCTAACACAGTTCGTGGCACAATTTATAAACTTTTAAGCTCCGCGTGGATTCACCCGCGGAGCTTTTTTTATTACACTGCCGGAAGTGATTTTGCCCCTGAGCTCCGGACAGCAAGCGTTTCAGCGTTGTTAATAATCGCCAGCGACTTTGTAAACTCCCGAGCCCGGACAGATAAATTAGAGGAGCTTTTATGAATCCGACATTGTTACGCGTAACACAACGCATTATTGAGCGCTCGAAAGAGACCCGTTCTGCCTACCTCGCCCGGATTGAACAGGCTAAAAGTAATACCGTTCATCGCTCACAACTCGCCTGCGGTAACCTGGCGCACGGTTTCGCCGCCTGCCAGCCCGACGATAAAGCCTCGCTGAAAAGCATGCTGCGTAACAATATCGCCATCATTACCTCCTACAACGACATGCTTTCTGCGCATCAGCCGTACGAAGTGTATCCGGAGATCATCCGTAAAGCGCTGCACAGCGTCAATGCGGTAGGCCAGGTCGCGGGCGGCGTGCCAGCCATGTGCGACGGCGTGACGCAGGGTCAGGATGGGATGGAGCTCTCTCTGCTGAGCCGCGAAGTGATTGCGATGTCGGCCGCAGTGGGCCTGTCTCACAATATGTTTGATGGCGCGCTGTACCTCGGCGTGTGCGATAAAATCGTCCCGGGGCTGGCCATGGCAGCGCTGTCGTTTGGTCATCTGCCTGCGATCTTCGTGCCGTCAGGTCCGATGGCAAGCGGCCTGCCAAACAAAGAAAAAGTGCGTATCCGTCAGCTGTATGCGGAAGGTAAAGCAGACCGTCAGGCACTGCTGGAAGCGGAAGCCGCCTCCTACCATGCGCCGGGCACCTGTACTTTCTACGGTACGGCCAACACCAACCAGATGGTGGTGGAATTTATGGGGATGCAGCTTCCTGGGTCCTCTTTCATTCAGCCGGATGCGCCACTGCGTAAGGCCCTGACTGAAGCAGCTGCCCGCCAGGTAACGCGTCTGACCGGTAACGGCAACGCGTGGATGCCGCTGGGTAAAATGGTCGACGAGAAAGTGATCGTCAACGGTATCGTTGCGCTGCTGGCAACCGGCGGCTCAACCAACCACACCATGCATCTGGTGGCGATGGCGCGCGCGGCGGGCATCCTGATTAACTGGGATGATTTCTCGGATATCTCGTCTGTGGTGCCACTGATGGCGCGCCTGTACCCGAACGGCCCGGCTGACATCAACCACTTCCAGGCTGCCGGTGGCGTGCCGGTGCTGATGCGCGAGCTGCTGAAAGGCGGTCTGCTGCATGAAGATGTGAACACCGTGGCGGGCTTTGGTCTGCAGCGTTATACCCATGAGCCGTGGCTCAATAACGGTGAGCTTGACTGGCGTGAAGGCGCCACCGCCTCGCTTGACGCACAGGTTATCGCCACCTTTGAACAACCGTTCTCTCGTCACGGCGGCACCAAAGTGCTCAGCGGTAACCTGGGGCGTGCGGTGATGAAAACCTCCGCCGTACCGGAAGAGAACCAGATTATCGAAGCGCCGGCCGTGGTGTTTGAAAGCCAGCATGACGTTTTGCCTGCGTTTGATGCCGGTCTGCTCGACAAAGATTGCGTCGTTGTGGTGCGCCATCAGGGGCCAAAAGCGAACGGGATGCCAGAATTACATAAACTTATGCCGCCACTTGGTGTATTATTGGACCGCCGTTTCAAAATTGCGTTAGTGACCGATGGACGCCTCTCTGGCGCATCAGGTAAAGTGCCTTCTGCCATCCACGTGACCCCGGAAGCTTACGACGGCGGTTTGCTGGCGAAAGTTCGTGATGGAGACATGATCCGCGTCAACGGTCAGACAGGTGAGTTAACCCTGCTGGTGGATGACGCTGAACTGGCGGCACGTAAGCCACATATTCCTGACCTGAGCGCATCGCGCGTGGGAACCGGACGCGAAATGTTTGGCGCGCTGCGTGAGAAACTCTCCGGTGCGGAGCAGGGCGCAACCTGTATTACGTTTTAAGACGACTTGATTTTATCGATCTGGCGAGAGAAAACTCTGATGAAAAACTGGAAAACAAGTGCAGAAGCAATCCTGACCACTGGCCCTGTCGTGCCGGTAATCGTGGTGAACAAGCTGGAGCATGCTGTCCCGATGGCGAAAGCCCTGGTCGCGGGTGGTGTTCGTGTTCTGGAAGTGACCCTGCGTACCGCCTGCGCGATGGACGCTATTCGCGCTATCGCCAAAGAAGTGCCGGACGCGATCATCGGTGCGGGTACTGTACTGAACGCACAGCAGCTGGCTGACGTGACCGAAGCGGGCGCGCAGTTCGCTATCAGCCCTGGCCTGACCGAGCCGCTGCTGAAAGCTGCAACCGAAGGCACGATCCCTCTGATCCCGGGTATCAGCACCGTATCTGAACTGATGATGGGTATGGATTACGGCCTGAAAGAGTTCAAATTCTTCCCGGCTGAAGCTAACGGCGGCACCAAAGCGCTGCAGGCTATTGCGGGTCCGTTCTCTCAGGTTCGCTTCTGCCCGACGGGTGGTATCTCTCCGGCAAACTACCGTGACTACCTGGCGCTGAAAAGTGTCCTGTGCATCGGCGGTTCATGGCTGGTTCCTGCGGATGCGCTGGAAGCAGGCGACTGGGAACGCATCACTAAACTGGCTCGCGAAGCGGTTGAAGGCGCGAAGCAGTAAGCGAAGACAGTATGAAAAACGGGCCTGCTGGCCCGTTTTTTTTATCCTGCAACCTTCACGTTCGCGGCGGCTGTTTTGGCTCTTGCCACAGCCTCATCCACGTTTTCACCGGTCGCTAGCGCCACGCCAAGGCGGCGCGTGCCGTCAATCTCCGGTTTCCCGAACAGACGAACCTGCAAGCCTGCACCCATAGCCCCTTCGACGTTATCAAAGGTGACGTTCTGGCTGGTTAATTGTGGCAGGATCACCGCCGAAGCCGCCGGGCCGTACTGACGAATGCCGCCAACGGGCAGGCCTAGGAAGGCGCGCACATGCAGGGCGAATTCAGAAAGGTCCTGTGAAATCAGCGTGACCATCCCGGTATCGTGCGGGCGAGGGGAGACTTCACTGAAAATTACCTCGTCGCCGCAGACAAACAGTTCCACGCCAAACAATCCGTAACCGCCCAGCGCCAGAACCACTTTACGGGCAATTTCCTGCGCACGTGCCAGCGCCAGGTCGCTCATCTGCTGCGGCTGCCAGGATTCACGATAGTCGCCATCTTCCTGGCGGTGGCCAATCGGATCGCAGAAATGGACGCCATCAACGGCGCTGACCGTCAGCAGCGTGATTTCGAAATCAAACTTTACGACGCCTTCGATAATCACGCGACCGGCACCGGCACGTCCTCCCTGCTGGGCATACTCCCACGCCTTATCCAGAGTGCTGCTGTCGCGGATAAAGCTCTGTCCTTTACCGGAGGAACTCATGACGGGCTTAATGATGCACGGGTAGCCAATTTCGTCGACAGCCTGCAGGAAAGCGGCTTTATCGCCGGCAAAACGGTAGCCTGAGGTAGGTAAGGCCAGCTCTTCAGCCGCCAGACGACGAATGCCTTCGCGGTTCATGGTGAGTTTGGCCGCTTTTGCGCAGGGCACCACGCGCTGGCCTTCCTGCTCAAGGGCGATCAGCGTATCGGTAGCAATGGCTTCAATTTCGGGTACCACGAAATCCGGTTTCTCCTGCGTAATGAGCGTACGCAGGGCATCGCCATCCAGCATATTGATCACATAAGAACGGTGGGCGACATGCATGGCAGGTGCGTCAGCGTAACGATCCACTGCAATGACTTCCACGCCCAAACGCTGGCACTCAATGGCGACCTCTTTACCCAGTTCGCCCGATCCTAACAGCATCACACGCGTCGCCGCAGGTCGCAGCGCGGTTCCTAAACGAGTCATAACAATCCCCCTGAAAAAGTTGCGCGCATTATAAACGTAAACGTTTGCGTCTGTCTTGTTCAGGGCCCGAGAGCGGTTAAGAAATTTGCGCTTCTTTAGCCGTGGCAGACATTTCCTGACGCCTGCTCGCTTACGCTGGGAGACATATTCACCGTTAAGTGAGGGAAACCATGTCAGGCTGGCTAAATCAATTGCAATCCATGTTGGGACAGAAAACGTCGTCATCCGGCGAGCAGGGGCTGAGCAAACTCCTGGTGCCGGGGGCGCTTGGCGGGCTGGCTGGACTGCTGGTTGCCAATAAATCCTCGCGTAAGTTACTGGCAAAGTATGGTACCGGCGCGCTGCTGGCGGGCGGCGGCGCTATTGCGGGTACCGTACTGTGGAACAAATACAAGGACAGAGTGCGGACCGCGCACAGCGACGAACCCCACTTTGGTGAGCAGACCTCGCCGCTGGATCTGCGTACCGAACGGCTCATCCTGGCGCTGGTGTTCGCGGCGAAAAGCGACGGGCACATTGATGACCAGGAACGATCGGCGATTGAGCAGCAACTGCGCGAAGCCGGTGTCGAAGAAAAGGGCAGAGCGCTGGTGGCGCAGGCCATCGAACAGCCACTCGAACCGCAGCGTCTGGCGCAAAGCGTGAAAAATGAGGAAGAGGCGCTTGAGCTCTATTTTCTGAGCTGTGCCGCCATCGATATCGATCACTTTATGGAGCGCAGCTATCTCAATGCGCTGGGTGATGCCCTGAAGATCCCACAAGATGTCCGGGACGGGATCGAGAAGGATATTCAGGAGCAAAAACGGGCGTTACAGGGCTAACTGCCGCCGTCGCAGCCATGTTTCGCTTGCATCATGCGTGGGTTTTGCCAACCTTATAGGGTGTAAAACTCAAAAGAATGATGACATGCCACCGAAAGCCCGACGTACTCCTTATGCGATCACCACGCATGGCGATACGCGTATAGACAATTATTACTGGCTGCGGGACGACTCCCGTTCCCGGCCAGAAGTGCTCGACTACCTGCACGAGGAAAACGACTATGGCCGCAAGGTCATGTCCAGCCAGCAGGCGTTGCAGGACCAGCTGTTAAATGAAATGGTGCAGCGTATCCCCCAGCGCGATATTTCCGCGCCATGGACCAAAAATGGCTATCGATATCGCCATATCTACGAACCTGGCAACGAGTATCCCATCTACCAGCGACAGTCGGTGTTATGCGCCGAATGGGATGAGTGGGATATCTTGCTGGATGCCAACCAGCGCGCCGCCCATAGCGAGTTTTATACCCTCGGCGGCATGTCTATTTCCCCCGATAACACCATTATGGCGCTGGCGGAGGATTACCTCTCCCGTCGTCAGTACGGTTTGCGTTTTCGCAATCTGGAAACCGGTAACTGGTATCCGGAAATGCTGGATAATGTTTCGCCGGACTTTGTCTGGGCGAATGATTCCGAAACGGTCTACTACGTCAAAAAGCATGCCTCCACGTTGTTGCCTTACCAGGTGTGGCGCCACACCGTTGGGACGGATTCTGCTGACGACGAACTGGTTTACGAAGAGAAAGACGAAACGTTTTATGTCAGCCTGCACAAAACCTCGTCTCGCCACTATGTGATTATCTTCCTGGCCAGCGCCACAACCTCTGAAGTTCTGCTTCTGGACGCCGAGCTACCTGATGCGCAGCCGCTGTGCTTCCTGCCGCGACGTAAAGATCATGAATACAGCCTCGATCACTTCCAGCACAGCTTTTACCTGCGCTCTAATCGGGAGGGTAAAAACTTTGGCCTCTACAAAACCAAAGTACGCGATGAACGGAAGTGGGAAGTGTTAATCCCCGCCCGGGAGCAGGTAATGCTCGAAGGGTTTACGCTGTTCACCGACTGGCTGGTGGTTGAGGAGCGCCAGCGGGGGCTGACCAGCCTTCGGCAAATTAACCGCAAAACGCGGGAAGTGATCGGGATTGCGTTTGACGACCCGGCCTATGTTACGTGGATAGGGTTTAATCCTGAGCCGGAATCGTCGCGTCTGCGCTACGGCTACTCGTCTATGACCACGCCCGATACGCTCTTTGAGCTGGATATGGACACCGGGCAACGTCAGGTGCTTAAACAGTCCGAAGTGAAAGGGTTCGATTCCGACAACTACCGAAGCGAACACCTGTGGGTTACCGCCCGCGATGGCGTCGAGGTGCCGGTCTCGCTTGTTTATCATCGGGCGCATTTCCAGAAAGGTAAGAATCCGATTCTGGTTTACGGCTACGGCTCCTACGGCTCAAGCATGGACGCTGATTTCAGCAGCAGCCGGTTAAGTCTGCTGGATCGCGGTTTTGTGTTCGCCATTGCGCATGTTCGCGGCGGCGGGGAGTTGGGTCAGCACTGGTATGAAGACGGGAAATTCCTGAAAAAGAAAAATACCTTCAATGATTATCTCGACGTCTGCGATGCGTTGATTGAGCAGGGCTATGGCGATCCTGGGCTTTGCTTTGGTATGGGCGGCAGCGCGGGAGGATTATTGATGGGGGCCGTCATCAATCAGCGTCCCGAACGCTTTAAAGGGATTATTGCGCAGGTGCCGTTTGTCGATGTGGTAACGACCATGCTGGATGAATCCATCCCGCTGACGACCGGAGAGTTTGAAGAGTGGGGCAACCCGCAGGATGAGATCTACTATCGCTACATGAAAGAGTACAGCCCGTACGACAATGTGGAAGCGAAAGCGTATCCGCACATGCTGGTAACCACCGGATTGCACGATTCACAGGTGCAATACTGGGAGCCTGCAAAATGGGTGGCGAAACTGCGGGAACTGAAAACCGACGACAACCTGCTGCTGCTGTGCACGGATATGGACTCCGGTCACGGCGGGAAATCGGGACGATTTAAATCTTACGAAGGCGTGGCTCTGGAGTATGCGTTTTTGATTGGCCTGGCACAGGAGACGCTGCCAGGCCGTGCGGAGCGTTAAGCTTCGCCAAGATAGTGCTTAAGCGTTAAACGCAGTTCCGGGCTCATCTTATCGAGGTTGTTATAGAGCCAGCGCAGATAGCCCGGATCTTTATCCGCAATATCGGAAACCGCCCGACCGCGGTATTTGCCAAAGGTGAAGGTAGTCAGCAACGCCGGACGCCCGGTAATGGTCGCCATATCATCTGGGGTCCAGCCGGAGTTATTCATAATATCAATGAGTAACGCGGCGGTGATGTAGCAGTCATACAGGGCGCGGTGATGGTGCAGACCCTCCGGCGTTCTGACGCTCAGCTTACGGGATTTGTACAACGCCATATTGCTGTACTTAATCCCGGGCCAGAGACGACGCGCCAGTTTCATCGTGCAAATCCATTCTCCGGGCATGTCGGGGAGCACCCGGCGGTCAAAACTGGCGTTGTGCGCGACGTACCACGGGCTACCGTAATAATGGGGTATCACCTCTTCTATCCACGGTTTGTCCGCCACCATCGATTCTGTAATACGATGAATAGCCATTGCCTGCGGGCTGATCGGGCGGTCGGGACGTACCAGATGGCTCATTGGGTTGACTATTTTTCCATCAATCACGTCGACAGAAGCCACTTCCACTATTCCGCCCTGAAGATCGCAGGTTTCGGTATCGATGACGCGCAGCATTGAACTCTCCTGAGCCTAAAACGCCTAGCCTAAAGGAATGATATCGCCTTGCCAACCCTGTCTGCCAAGAGATCCGGTCAATAGCAGTTCACCTTTGTCCGCGCGGACGATCAGCTGACCTTTTTCATCCCATAACGCGCTGCCGCCGCGCGCGTTCGCCATTAACACCGCAATGGCATATTTGTGTGCGAATCGCTGCAGGGTACTGATGGATTGCCGCCAGCGGCTATCTCCCACTGACTGGCAGCTGGTAAACAGCGTCGCCTGTGGGTCGAGATTTGGCGAATCAGCATGTGCATCGATGATCGTCAGCTGTTTATCTCCCGGGATCAGGCTTGCACCGCGACCCTGAGGGTAGCGCAGGATGCTATGGCGAGAAGGGGTAAACAGGGCAAGGCCTTTCTGACGACGGCCATTCACGTCGAGCGGAAGCCCGGCAATAATAGTGATCCGGTATAATTTCGCGGCGTTTAGCAACGGGGCCAGCTGTTTATCATGGGGAGGGGCAGGGAGCGTCGTTGTCCCTGGGCCAGTTAATGAGAGCTCCGGGAATACCAGCAAATCGCACTGCTGTCGTGCCGCTTCGGCAATGAAACGGAGATGGTGCGCGACATGTTCATCTACACTGTGGTGCAGCCCGGCATACTGGGCCGCAGCAATATTCCATTGTGACATCGTGACTTCCTTTACACAGAGTCGCAGTGATTTAAGAATACACCTAATTTAATCAGGGTTTTCTTATCCTGCCATATTCCGCGTAAGGAAGTGTAACGACTCGTTAAGCTTATTTAACTTTAGGTTCGTACGGTAAACGAGAAAGGTTAACTGAGGCGAGACGATGCGCAATTAAGCGTTCGCGAAACCAGTCGCGCAGATGAGCAGGTTGCTCACGTTCAACCACTTCAGCCACGATGGGCATGTTGTAACGCTCTTTAAATGCGACGCCAGCGGCAGCGAGATCGACATTCACTTTATCCATCTCGTCCTGAGGAAGGGCGGCCAGATTGATCTTCATTACCTTCTCCTTTTTAGACGGCGGCAACGTTACCGCGATTGCTCGACGATGACAAGCAGAGGTGGGATGTTCCTCGACTCGCTTATTATACAGAGTTATTCTTTGCCATACAGGCATAACAAAAAGGAATGATTGCGATGGGTTTATCCTCTTCCCGCGCGGCAGGCGCACTGGTCTTTTTGGCCTCCTGCGTGATGTCACCCTCCGTGCTGGCGCACGCTCACCTTAAACAACAGACTCCGGCAGCAGATAGCCTCGTGACGGCACCGCGTACGCTGACGCTGACGTTTTCAGAAGGTATTGAGCCCGGTTTTAGCGGTGTGGTGGTGACGGATGCACAAAAGCAGACCATCAGGACCGGTGCCGTTAAACGCGACGAGAAAGACAAGACGCAGCTGAATGTGCCGCTGGATCGCGAGTTGACGCCCGGAACCTACCAGGTTGACTGGCATGTGGTGTCGGTAGACGGCCACAAGACAAAAGGCAGTTATCACTTTAGCGTGAAATAGCATGCTGGCGATGTGCTACGTAGGGCTGCGCTTTCTCCATTTCGGCGCGTTAATGCTTATTTTTGGCAATGCGCTGTATAGCGTCTGGTTTGCTCCTTCCTCTCTGCAACGGCTCATGTCCCGGCGTTTTCAGTTGCAGCAGAGAATGGCGGCGTTAATCAGCCTGGTGACAGCGCTCCTGATGTTTACGCTTCAGGGCGGGTTAATGGGGAATGGCTGGGGCGATGTCGTCAACCCCGACATCTGGCATAGCGTGCTGGGGACGCAGTTTGGAAGTGTCTGGCTGTGGCAAATCATTCTCGCGGCCCTTACTGCCGGTACAGCATGGCTGGCTCCGCATAAAGGCTCACGGCTGTTACTGCTCGCCATGGGACAGTTCGTCCTGCTGGCGGGAGTGGGGCATGCAACAATGAACGAAGGCGCGGTGGGCGCATTACAGCGCCTTAATCACGCTCTTCATGTGTTATGTGCCGCAACCTGGCTTGGGGGATTACTGCCGCTGCTGTTTTGCATGCGTCTGGCGAAAGGGCAGTGGCAGCCTGCCGCAATCTACACCATGATGCGCTTCTCACGCGTGGGGCATTACGCCGTAGCAGGCGTGGTGCTTACCGGCGTTTTCAATGCGCTGTTTATCCTGGGTATCGATATTCCCTGGCAGGCCCGTTACGTGCAATTTTTGTTGTTCAAATGTGCGCTGGTGGCTTTGATGGTGGTAATTGCGCTGGCAAATCGGTATTTTCTGGTGCCACGGTTTCGTGCGCAAAGCGGGCGAGAACAACAAATATTTATCAGAATGACACAAGCAGAAGTGGTGCTGGGTGCGCTGGTGCTGGCTACAGTCAGTCTGTTCGCGACCTGGGAACCCTTCTGACAAGGTTAACTATCCTATGAAAAAGACATTACTTTCTCTCATCTTGCTGGCCTGCACGGGGAGTGCCTTGGCCGCACCACAGGTCATTACCGTCAGCCGTTTTGAAGTGGGTAAGGACAAATGGGCGTTTAATCGTGAAGAGGTGATGCTGACCTGCCGTCCGGGGCACGCCTTGTATGCGATTAACCCAAGCACGCTGGTGCAATACCCTTTAAATGATGTCGCAGAGCAGCAGGTCGCCAGCGGCAAAAGCAGTGGACAGCCAATCAGCGTTATTCAGATTGATGATCCCGCGCATCCAGGGCAGAAGATGAGCCTGGCACCGTTTATCGAGCGTGCAGACACGCTTTGTTAATCTTCGGGTTTCCAATAAAAAACCGCAGATGCTTGCGAAAGCACTGCGGTTTTTCACTTTTAATGATGCTCATACGCTTTTTTTCCGGCCGCTTTAACTGAGGACTGGAAAACCTGGCGTCGTCATCTATTCTTAAAAGGCAAGGCGACTTAGCCTGCATTAATGCCAACTTTTAGCGCACGGCTCTCTCCCAAGAGCCATTTCCCTGGACCGAATACAGGAATCGTATTCGGTCTCTTTTTATCTGATTGAAAGCAAACGATTTATTCCTTTCACCGGCTCTCTCAGAAGGGACACGTTCAGTGATCCGCCTTCAACCATATCACAAAACGGCAGGCGTAAGTCCAGCCCTTTTTGCCGGTTTTGTTAAATTTTTGTGCAGAGTTGAAGAAAGCTCTCAGCGCGCTTAAAAGCGTGATTTCACCTCAGCCTCAATGCAGTCAAGCAGTTCAAAGCGACGGCGATATTCCGCCCGTTTTTTACTGGCGATATCTTCCAGCGATTTACGCTCCATCTGTAACGGCAGTTGCCAGCAGAAAGAGGAGATTTTTTTACCGTCCAGACTCGCCCAGAATTCGTCATAGCTGGCATGGAAATGACGGCCTTTGCTCAGGCGGTAACGCAGTGCGCGGAAAACGTGTCCCTCATCACCAACAGCAAAAATTGCCCGGACGGATGAATGTGCGGCCAGCTGGAAAACCACTTCCATCAGCACGCGTTTTGGAAACAGGCCATGGCAGGCGCGGGTCGCCAGTTTAATGGCGTCATGCGAGACGTTGCGACGTGGCCCCTGAAGCCCACCAATCACCAGCACTCGCTGCCCGTTACTGCGGGCGACGCTAAACGTCAGGCTTGCGAGCACGGTATTCTCGCTGTCGCGCAACCACAGCGTGCTTTCACCTTCCCGCTCGGCTTTGCCGGCAGAGGAGGCACTCACGGTATACGTCGCGTCGTTTTTTGCCTGAAATTGCACTATCGTCTGCTCTTGCGGGCTGGTCAGCGCGTTGGCGAGGGTGATATTTTTCAGGCTATCGACCCAGTGATAATGGCTGATGATAGCGTCAGCCCGATCGCCGGCCGTCAGGCCACGCATCAGATACTGCCGATGGGTTTTACTCGGTAAGGTAATTTGAGAGGCCAGCAGACGGTCAAAATCATCACGTCCTGAGAGCGTTTCCAGCACGCGATGGGTGGAAGACCAGAACAGGAGCGAGCGCAGCAGGAACTTCAGACGATACTCGCGCTTCTGCCAGATTGGACCCGGAACGCGTTTTCCTTTCACCAGCTCGGAAATGATATTTGTGCGATGCGGATAGAACACATCGTTGTGCAGGTGCATATTAGACACGTTAAGACCTCTCGTTTAATTCATGCCTTATTCTAAAGAGTCAGCAAAAAGGGATTAATAGCGCGCGGATCTTTATTTCCATTTGGTTTACCGTTCGTTTGGCTTTGTGAATGCTGCGCGTGTCAGCTGCAATTTCTGCTGCGTCTATACTTAAGCAAGGAGGTTTTATGTATCAGCGAATCGATGGTGGGAAGTGGCGGCACGTCTGGGTTGTCAGCGACATACATGGTTGTTATCAGTGGCTCATGGATGAACTGAAACGCCGGCATTTTAATCCTTATGAGGATTTGCTTATTTCCGTAGGGGATGTAATTGACCGTGGCCCTGACAGTATTAAATGTTTACAGCTCATGAATGAAAAATGGTTTCGTGCAGTACGGGGCAACCATGAACAAATGGCTATCGACAACCTTGATAATAATGATTTTGCACTCTGGTCAATGAATGGCGGAATTTGGTTTACCCGCCTTGAGCACACACAGCAGCAGCTGGCGCTGACGTTACTTAATGCGTGTCGGGAACTGCCGCACATTATCGAGATAACCTGTGCAAACGGTTTGAATGTGATTGCTCACGCTGACTATCCCGCAGCGGAATACCGCTGGCAAAAACCCGTAAGCGCCCAGCACGTACTATGGGATCGCGACCGGCTGATGGGGTTTATGGTCGGGAAAGGGCAGGGGATCGGTGGTGCGGACCATTTCTGGTTCGGACATACGCCACTTGACCGGCGGTATGATTTTAATAACCTGCACTACATTGATACGGGCGCCGTTTTCGATGGTTACTTTACGCTGGCGCAGCTTCAGTAATAAATAACCCGCCTTCGGGCGGGTTCTCTTTAGGTCAGGCAAGACGCATGACCCAGGCATCGGATTGACTATCGTAATGCTCACGGTAAAGGACTGAGTGTTCGCCATCAAGTATTGCCGGTACGCTGGTATCGGCATCCCAGGCATCCAGTTGCATGCACAAATCCGGGTCGGATTTGCAGGGAATACTTAACGTTCGTTCGCCCTGTGCTTCGCCGCGCAATTCTGCGTCGTCGATTTCGAAAGCGCCAATACGCACGCTGGTTTTCGTCATATTGCTCTCCGGGTGTGTTATCAAAATCTGGTATGACCAGTATGGGCATCCATTTTTGATCGTAGACAAGGAGAGCAAAATCGCCAGTAAAAAAATGCGCTTTTTTCAGCCGGTGCGATCGTTACCGGTAAACAATCGCCCATCACGAACCAGCTCTCGCGGATAGCTGTTTTTCAATCGCGAGCCCACCTTTTTCGCCAGCCCTAACGGATAACCCTGATAGGTCACCACCACTTCATCATGCGATGGCGTGTTGTCCGGATATACATCACGGCCCCGGTACCACTCTTCGGCTTCCTGGTGCGTCAGGGCGAACGTATTCTCGCTGCGGGCGAGGGCGATAACAGCCTCATGCTGCCAGCGATAGCCTTTATTGTGCACTTCCGCCAGACGGATCCCGATGCGGGAAAAACGTACCTTGCCGATAAGCGGCTCAATATTTGCCGGGAAAAGCCAAATCTCTTTATCGCGAATCCAAAGATGGCATGTGTCATCCCAGGCCAGCCCGACCTTAGCGGCGGCGGTAGTGACTTGCTCCGCCTCACGCCTTTTCATGGGGGCGAAGGGGAAATTGCCGACCTTAAACGTCGGGGCTGGCAGTGGCTCAACCGCCTGCGTTTTACGCAACCGTGCGACAAAAAAACCTTCGCAGTCATAAATCTGGGGGAAAACGTGCAGAAATCCTTCAGGCGTGACGGCTTCATTGGCTGAAGCGAACAAGCCGTTTAACGGCAGGAACTCGACGGCATCAGGGTATTGCGCCTTGAGCCACAGACAGACGTCCTCGTTCTCGTCACGGTTTAAGGTGCAGGTCGAATAAACCAATGTGCCACCGGGACGCAGGGCATGGAAGGCGCTGTCGATCAGTTCGCGCTGGGTGGCGGCAATCTCAAGGTTACTCTCCACAGACCAGTTTTTTAACGCATCAGGATCTTTACGCACCACCCCTTCGCCGGAGCAGGGCGCGTCCAGCAGGATGGCATCAAACGCTTCTGGCAGGGCTGCGCCAAATACGCGGCCATCGAAGTGCGTCAGGGCAACGTTATGGATCCCGCAGCGGCTGATGTTAGCGTGCAGAACTTTAACGCGACTGGCTGAAAACTCGTTGGCGAGAATGGCCCCGCGATTCCCCATCCTGGCGGCAATCTGCGTGGTTTTGGAGCCCGGCGCGGCAGCGACATCCATGACGCGTTCCGGCGCATTATCATCCGCAAACAGGGCGGCAACCGGCAGCATCGAGCTGGCTTCCTGGATATAAAACAGACCACTCAGATGTTCTGCGGTACTGCCCAATGGCAACGACGGTTCGTCATCCCGTTCAATCCAAAAACCCTCTGCACACCATGGTACTGGCGTCAGTTGCCAGTTATACGGCGAGACCAGCGCCAGAAAATCGGCGACGCTTATTTTCAGCGTGTTGACGCGAATACTCCGGCGCAACGGCCGCTGACAGGCGGCGATAAAATCGTCTAACGAGAGGTGAGAAGGAAGCGCCTCGCGCATCTGCGCCAGGAATTGTTCAGGAAGAAATACGGAGTTTTGAGCCACGTGCACACCACAGGGAAAAGTTCAGGGGCGCAGTGTAACATAAAGGCTCCGGTGCGTTGACACCGGAGCCCTGAGATTAACGCGGCAGGGCAGTGCCCCATTCACGCCACTCTTTCGGCTCGCTTTCGAGCAGCAGGAAGTGTTTGCCCGGTTGCGCTTTCGGCGCCAGCGGCGTCCCCGGTGGTGTAGCGAAAGCAATACCGCCACGAATGAACTGGTTGAAGGTGCCGGTTTTCACCACCCCGCCCGTCAGACCGAAGTCCAGTGAATAGCCGGAGGCCAGCCAGAACACCGAGTTATTACGCACCAGGTGCTGGTAACGATCGCTGATGCGTAATGCCACCATCACGCGGTCAGAGAGCGTACCGAGCGTCAGGCCCGTCACTGTACCCACTTCAATCCCACGGAACAGCACCGGTGTGCCGATGTTCAGCGAGCCTGCTTCCGGCACTTCCACCACAATGCTCAGGCCATCCAGATAGCGAGAGTCAGTGATCGTGGCTTCCTGCAGTTCAAAGTCACGGCGAGCATTCCCCTTACCGGGTTCGACGTTGATATAAGGCTGCAGGATAGTGTCGAGGTGCTCAACGCCAGCGGCCGAAATCTGTGGCGTCACCACCGAGAAGCGGGAGCCTGAGCGGGCGAAGGTTTGAACATATTCCGGGTAGAGCACGGCGGTGGCCTGCACCTCGTTACGCGCGGTGATAAGCGTCAGCTTCTGGATCTGCCCGATATCAATACCCAGATAACGGATAGGCATCCCTTCCGCCAGCTTCCCTGCATCAAAAGCATGCAGGGTAATCTGTCCGCCAACGGCACGGGCAGCGGTTTCAGACGGGAAGAGAATACGCTTATCGCCTTTACGCAGGTTTGCACCCGCACCGCTGAGGTTATCGAAGCTGATCGCTCCGCGCAGCGCACGTGAAAGCGGGGAGGCCTGCACGGTCAGCCCGTTACCGTTAAGCTGCACTTTCGCACCACCTTCGGCCCAGAACACGCTATTCGGGGTCAGCAACTTGCGATACTCCGGTTTGATATGCAGTTCGATATCAAACGCGTCCGCATGAGGGCGTACGGCAATCACTTCCCCGACCTCAAACTTCCGGTACAGCACGACGGAGCCAGCCTGGACATCAGGAAGCGTCTCGGCGCTTAACGTCAGTGTCGTGGTTGGGAGATCGCTCATGCTGTTTTCAATCGCTTTGTCCAGGTTGGCATACAGCGGATAACTGTCGCGCACCGGGCCTTTATTGCCCGGTAAAATGCGGATCCCGCCGTTAACCCATTCGCTGGCGCTGGCACCGAGGAACTCAACGCCGTCGAGGCCAACCTTCACGTCGACGCGGCTGTTCACCACAAATTTACTGTCGCCATGGACAAGGTCGCTGTATTGCGGATCGATAGCCACCGAGAAGCTCACGCCGTTTTCAGAGAGCGTACGCTCCAGCACCTGGCCCACCTGGACGCCATGCAGAATCAGCGGCTGGCCGGCTTCGATACCGTAACTTTCAGGCGCGGTCAGTTTTACCGTTACGACGCCCGGTTTTTGAAGTAGCGCTTTATCTGCCGGCGCAACAACGAAACTGTTGCTGGGTTGACCTTCACCGGGGATCAGTTCAAACGTATTGCCGGTCAGAAGATTGCTCAGGCTGGTATCGTTCAGAGACAGTTTTGGGCTGCGCATCTCGATACGCGTTTTTTCACGCAGGAGATCAACTACGCTCGGGTCGACGGTCATCTCACCGGTCACGGAACCGCCTGGATTGAGCGTCATTTTGGTGAGCTGCCCAACCTGCAATCCCTGATACATAAGCGGTGTGGAACCCGCTTTCAGCCCTTTAGCATCGGGCAGGGCGAGTTTGACGATCACGCCGCGCTGGCTGTGCGCCAGGTCAGCATACAATCCGAAGGTATCATCTGCCGTGGCCGGGCTGGAGTTTTCCGGAGAGTCGAAGGCAACGGCTCCGTTGACCAGTGCGGCCAGGCTCTCGAGCTTTACTTTGGCACCGCTCAGGCTGAGGTCAGCATCCACGCCGGAGACGTTCCAGAAACGGCTGCCTTTTTTTACCAGGTTAGTGAAGCGGCGATCGATTAACACATCAATCGTCACGCCCTGTTTATTCGGGTTGATGGCGTAATCATAAACGCGACCTACCGGAATTTTACGGTAATAAACCAGTGAGCCACTGTTGAGGGAACCCAAATCTGGTGCCTGCAGATGGATCATCAGATCGCCGTTATTCAGTCGGTATTTGGGTTGGGTATCCAGCGCAACAAAGTGATCCTGCGGTTCACCTTTACCCGGCATCATGCCGATGTAGTTACCGCCAACCAGTGCATCCAGCCCTGAAACACCCGCCAGAGAGGCCTTAGGCGTTACCAGCCAGAACTGCGTTTCGCTGCGCAGCGCATCCTGCATATCGGACTTAATGCTGGCGCGGACCTGAATTTTATTCAGCCCTTTTCCCAGGCTGATGTCCTGAACGGTACCTACCTCAACCCCCTGGAAGCGGACAGGGGTTCGCCCGGCCACAATGCCGTCGGCAGACTGGAAGTCAATGGTGATGGTGCTTCCGCGATCTTCATAGCTCGTCCAGATAAGCCAGCCTGCAATCATCAGGGCGATGACAGGCAGCAACCAGAATGGAGAAATGCGGCGTTTTGTTTTAATTCTCGCTTCAGTCGGCGAAGCGGGCGTTTCCTGACTCATGTGCATCCCAAAGTAAGCGGCTATCCAGCCATTCCACAGCAAGAATAGTCAATATCACCGCGGAGCCGAAATAAAAAGCTGCGGGTCCCATTGTAAAAGCCAATAACTGGTCGCGATTGATCAGCGACATCATCAACGAAATCACGAACAGATCCAACATCGACCAGCGGCCAATCCAGGTGACGAATCGCAAAAGCAGAATTCGGGTACGTAAACCTTGCTCACATTTGAAGTGAATACTCAGGAGCAGGGTAAACATCACCACCACTTTGGTAAACGGCACCAGAATACTGGCGATAAACACAATTGCCGCCACCCCCACGTTGCTGTGGGCGAGGGAGATGATCCCGGAGAGGATGGTATCCTCCTGGCGCCCACCATTCACGTAAATGATGGAAATCGGCAGCATATTGGCCGGGATCAAAAAGACCAGCGAGGCAATCAGCGCGGCCCAGCATTTTTGCAGACTGTTGTTGCGCCGCAGTCTCAGGGGAATATGACACCGCGGGCAACGGCCACGTGGGTCGGGCAAGCCAGTATAGTGACACCCCAGACAGACCCGGAGACTTTCATCCGGTCGCGTGGCCGGGCGCTGAGGGTAAAAGCGCTCCCAGAGCTGTTCGACGTTCAGATGAATGAGTGTGAGGATGCTCAGCAAGACCAGACAAATAAATGCAAAGAGTCCGACCCCGGGCTGCAAGAATGCATAGTCCTGGACTTTTATGGACGCCACGCCGACGCCCACCAGGTAGATATCCAGCATGACCCACTCTTTCAGCTTGTCCAGCATCAGCAACACGGGGCGGAGATTCATCCCCAGAATGTTACCAAACCAAAGATAGGCAATGGCGGCGACCAGCACCAGCGGCGCGCCGACCGTACAGAAAAGCACCATGGCGGCAGTGAGCGGGTCGCCCTGGCGCGTCATCTGCCAGATCCCCTGCAGTACGTTGGCATCAATACGCACACCAAGCAGGTATAGCTTCAGCAGCGGTTCGCCCCAGGCAAACGGCATAAGAAGCAGCATGGTGATGGCCATCGCGGCGAGACGGGTCAGCGACCAGTCGCGTCCGTCGCGAATTTTAGCGTCGCAGCGGGGGCAAAAAGCACTTTCATGCGATTTCATCTTCGGCAACATAAAAAGCGTATCGCACTGCGGGCAACGCTGATAATGTGCACGAGGCAAAGCTTCGCTTACCGTATGGACAGTTATCTTTTTTGTCGGCGTAATTTTGGTTGTTTTTAAGGCCATCAGCTGCGCACAAATAAGTATTGTTGAACGTTATATTAACTCATGAACGGATTCATCTTGAGCATGAGCGCATTTAATGCTTATTTTAATAGGCTATGCGGTAATTTTGTAAGACAACTAAGTGATTGAATAATGAACAAAACAGAATTCTACGCGGATCTTAACCGCGATTTTAAGGCATTGATGGCGGGTGAGACCAGCTTCTTAGCCACTCTGGCAAATACTAGCGCATTGCTGTTTGAACGGCTATCAGACGTTAACTGGGCCGGCTTTTACCTTCTGGAAGGTGAAACGCTGGTGCTTGGCCCGTTCCAGGGGAAAATTGCCTGCGTGCGTATTCCCTTAGGACGTGGCGTTTGTGGTACAGCGGTCGCGACTAATCAGGTACAGCGCGTCGAAGACGTCCATGCGTTTGACGGACACATTGCCTGTGACGCAGCCAGTAATTCTGAAATCGTTCTGCCTCTGGTGGTAAAAAATCAGATTATTGGCGTTCTGGATATCGACAGCACGGTCTTCAGTCGCTTCACAACCGAGGACGAACAAGGGCTGCGCGAGCTGGTGGCGAACCTCGAAAACGTTCTCGCCGCAACCGATTATCAAAAATTCTTTGCGAGCGTAGCAGGATAATCAACGGATAACGTAGCATTTACTGATAGCGTCATTATAATGACGCCTGTTCATGCCTGCGCTTGTTGGCAACGTCCGTTGTAATCAGGAAATTTCATGGAAAATCAACCTAAGTTGAATAGCAGTAAAGAAGTTATCGCATTTCTGGCCGAGCGTTTCCCACAGTGCTTCAGTGCTGAAGGTGAAGCTCGTCCCCTGAAAGTCGGTATTTTTCAGGATCTGGTGGCACGCGTTGAGGGGGAAATGAACCTCAGCAAAACTCAGCTTCGTTCCGCCTTACGTCTTTATACTTCGAGCTGGCGTTACCTGTACGGTATCAAAGCGGGCGCGACGCGTGTTGATCTTGACGGCAACCCTTGTGGTGAGCTGGACGAGCAGCACGTTGAGCACGCACGTAAACAGCTGGAAGAAGCCAAAGCACGCGTTCAGGCACAACGTGCAGAACAGCAAGCGAAAAAACGCGAAGCCGCAGCGGCAAACGGCCAGGAAGAAGCGCCTCGTCGTGAGCGTAAACCACGCCCAGCGCCGCGTCGTAACGATAATAACGATCGCAAACCGCGTGCTGACAAACCAGCAGCTAAAGCCACGCGCGCCCCTCGTGAAGAGCCGCGCCATACGCCGGTTTCTGACATTAACGCCCTGAGCGTGGGTCAGGCACTGAAGGTGAAAGCGGGTAACAACGCAATGGACGCCACCGTACTGGAAATCACCAAAGATGGCGTTCGTGTACAGCTGACTTCTGGTATGTCAATGATTGTACGCGCAGAACACTTGTTGTTCTGAAACGGAGGCCAAGCCTGGCATGAACACTTTTTTTAAGCTCACCGCGTTGGCGGGCCTGTTTGCTATAACGGGCCATGCTTTCGCAGTGGACGATATCACGCGTGTTGATCAAATTCCGGTCCTCAAGGAAGAGACGCAGCACGCGACGGTGAGCGAGCGTGTGACCTCACGCTTCACCCGTTCGCACTATCGTCAGTTCGATCTCGATCAGGCCTTTTCGGCCAAAATCTTTGACCGCTATCTGAACTTGCTGGATTACAGCCATAACGTACTGCTCGCCAGCGATGTCGAGCAGTTCGCTAAGCGTAAATCCGGGGTGGGTGACGAGTTGCGTTCAGGCAAGCTGGATCTGTTCTACGATCTCTATAACCTGTCGCAAAAGCGCCGCTTTGAACGCTATCAGTATGCGCTGAAAGTGCTGGAACGTCCGATGGACTTCACCGGCAACGACACCTTTAATCTGGACCGCAGCAAAGCGCCCTGGCCGAAAGACGAAGCCGAGCTGAATGCGCTGTGGGATGGAAAAGTAAAATACGACGAGCTGAGCCTGAAGCTGACCGGCAAAGATGAAAAAGAGATCCGTGACACGCTGACGCGTCGTTACAAATTCGCTATTCGTCGTCTGGCTCAGACCAATAGTGAAGATGTTTTCTCACTGGCGATGACCGCTTTCGCTCACGAAATCGATCCACATACCAATTATCTCTCGCCTCGCAATACCGAACAGTTTAATACCGAAATGAGCCTGTCTCTGGAAGGTATCGGTGCGGTGCTGCAGATGGACGATGATTACACCGTGATCAACTCAATGGTCGCCGGTGGCCCGGCGTCGAAAAGCAAAGCGATAAGCGTAGGCGATCGCATTGTTGGTGTGGGTCAAACCGGACAGAACATGGTCGATGTGATCGGCTGGCGTCTGGATGATGTGGTTGCGCTGATCAAAGGTCCGAAAGGCAGCAAAGTTCGCCTTGAAATTCTGCCAGCCGGTAAAGGCACCAAAACCCGTATCGTTACCCTGACGCGTGAGCGTATCCGCCTGGAAGACCGCGCGGTGAAAATGTCGGTGAAGACCGTGGGTAAAGAGAAGGTGGGTGTTCTGGATATCCCGGGCTTCTATGTCGGGCTGACTGATGATGTAAAAGTCCAGCTGCAGAAGCTTGAAAAGCAGAACGTGAGCAGCGTCATCATCGACTTGCGCAGCAACGGTGGTGGGGCGCTGACCGAAGCGGTTTCACTGTCCGGGCTGTTTATCCCGTCTGGTCCGGTGGTTCAGGTGCGCGATAACAACGGTAAAGTACGTGAAGATGCCGACAACGATGGTGTGGTCTATTACAAAGGCCCGCTGGTGGTCTTAGTCGATCGCTTCAGTGCTTCCGCGTCTGAAATCTTTGCCGCCGCTATGCAGGACTATGGCCGTGCGCTGATTGTCGGTGAGCCGACATTTGGTAAAGGCACCGTACAGCAGTATCGTTCTCTGAATCGTATCTACGATCAGATGCTGCGTCCGGAATGGCCTGCACTGGGTTCGGTTCAGTACACCATTCAGAAATTCTATCGTGTAAACGGTGGCAGTACGCAGCGTAAAGGCGTGACGCCGGATATCATGATGCCGACAGGCACGGAAGAGACTGAAACCGGCGAGAAGTTTGAAGATAACGCATTGCCGTGGGATAGCATTAACGCCGCGACCTACGTGAAAGCGGGTGATATGACGCAGTTTGGTCCTGAACTGCTGAAAGCGCACAACGATCGCATCGCCAAAGATCCGGAATTCCAGTACATCATGAAGGACATTGCCCGTTTCAATGCCCTGAAAGATAAGCGGAATATTGTTTCTCTCAACTACGCTCAGCGTGAGAAAGAGAACAACGAAGATGATGCAACGCGTCTGGCGCGTATCAACGATCGCTTCAAGCGTGAAGGTAAGCCTCTGCTTAAGAAACTGGACGATCTGCCAAAAGATTACCAGGAGCCGGATCCTTACCTCGACGAGACGGTGCATATCGCTCTTGACCTGGCGAATCAGGAAAAGGCGAAGCCCGCCGTGCAACCCGCACCGGCAAAATAATCCCCCAACAGGCACAAGAAATTGTGCCTGTTTCTTTTTGTTCCGCATTCTCCCGTCAGGCAAATTTCCAATTGTGTAAAGTTGTGTCTTTCTGGTGACTTACGCCCGATGGATGCTTGAAAATAGCCGTAATACCCATACGATGTGGGTAATCGCATAGTGCGCTTTGTTAAACTGAGGTTAAAAGAAAATTATGATGCGAATCGCGCTCTTCCTGCTCACCAACCTTGCGGTGATGGTGGTTTTCGGGCTCGTGCTAAGCCTGACAGGAATTCAGTCGAGCAGCGTTCAGGGTCTGTTGATTATGGCGCTGCTGTTTGGTTTTGGTGGCTCATTCGTTTCGCTCCTGATGTCGAAATGGATGGCACTGAAATCGGTAGGTGGTGAAGTCATTGAGCAACCGCGTAACGATATGGAACAGTGGCTGATGAATACCGTGGCTCAGCAATCGCAGCAGGCGGGTATCGCCATGCCGCAGGTGGCCATTTACCACGCGCCAGATATTAACGCCTTTGCTACAGGTGCCCGTCGTGATGCGTCGCTGGTTGCCGTCAGCACCGGGTTGTTGCAGAACATGAGCCGTGACGAAGCCGAAGCGGTTATCGCTCACGAAATCAGCCATATCGCGAACGGCGACATGGTCACCATGACCCTGATCCAGGGCGTAGTGAACACCTTTGTTATCTTCATCTCCCGTATTCTGGCGCAGATCGCCGCAGGCTTTATGGGCGGGAACCGCGATGAAGGGGAAGAGAGCAACGGCAACCCGCTGATCTACTTCGCGGTTGCGACGGTGCTGGAGCTGGTATTCGGTATTCTGGCCAGCATCATCACCATGTGGTTCTCCCGTCACCGTGAGTTCCATGCGGATGCCGGCTCGGCGAAACTGGTTGGTCGTGAGAAGATGATTGCCGCGCTGCAGCGTCTGAAAACCAGCTATGAACCGCAGGAAGCGACCAGCATTATGGCATTCTGCATTAACGGTAAATCAAAATCGCTGAGCGAGCTGTTTATGAGTCACCCGCCGCTGGATAAACGTATCGAAGCGCTGCGCAGTGGTGAATACCTGAAGTAACGCTAAGAAGAGCAATGAGCCGGGCTGGTGATATCCGCCCGGCTTTTTTTATGCCTGTACTCTGGGCTGGGTAATGCGCAGCCCGCTGATGATGGCGGCGAGGGTGGCAAGGGCGCCTGCGGTGAAAAGTGCAACGTGGTTGCCATTTTGCCCGGCAAGATTAAACATCAGCGCGACCAGGGCCGCGCCGGTGCTTTGTCCCAGCAGACGTGCGGTGCCCAACATACCGCTGGCACCACCGCTGCGATGGCGCGGCGCTGAGGTGATGATGGTGTGGTTGTTAGGCGACTGGAACAGACCGAACCCTGCACCGCACAGGATCATGCGCCAGATGATATCCAGATCGGTGGGTGATGAGGGGAGTAGTGCGAGTGCGAACAGCCCCGTGGCCATGACGGCAAGCCCCAGCGCGCCAAGCAATCCGGCGTGGACGCGCTCAATCAAATACCCTGCCAGCGGCGCCATTACCATCGTCGCCAGTGGCCATGGCGTTAACAGCAGTCCGGTCTCGACTTCAGTACGTCCCACCACACTTTGCAGGAAGAAGGGCAGAGAGACCAGGGCCAGCATCTGAGCGCAGAATGAGCAAACAGAGGTACAAATCGAGAGAGAAAAAAGAGGAATACGCAGCAGGTCGACAGGCAATAAAGGGACAGGGAGCGCGAGCTGGCGGCGTACAAAGAAGAAGCCAATCACCAGCAACGCAATGAGCTCCGCGGCGGTAAGTAAAAGGGACTGACCTTGTGCAAAGCCGCTCAGGGCAGTAATCAGCAGGCCAAAGGTCAGGGCATTCATCACTGCGCTGATGAGGTCAAAGCGCGGCATCGTGCTTTTGGGACCGTTCGCGGGAAGATAGCGCAGAGCAAAGAAGAGGGCCACAATACCCAGCGGTACGTTAATGGCGAATAACCACTGCCAGGACGCGACAGAGAGTATGGCCGCCGCAAGGGTTGGCCCGGCCGCAGACGAGACGGCGACAATAAACGAGTTTATCCCCATACCGCGTCCCAGATGACGCTGCGGATAGATTAAGCGGATCAACGCCGTGTTGACGCTCATCAGTGCCGCCCCCCCAAAACCCTGCGCTATGCGCGCAAGCGTCAGAGTATGCAGCGAATCAGAAAGGGCACAGAAAAGAGAAGTAAAGGTGAACACCAGCAGGCCACATTGATACACCCGTCGGTAACCGAACATATCGCCCAGGAAAGAGAACGAGAGCAGTGAAACCACGATCGCTATCTGGTAGGCATTGACTATCCATATAGAACTGGCAGGGGAGGCATGCAGGTCGCTGGCAATGGTTGGCAGGGCAACGTTAGCGATTGCACCGTCAAGGACGGCCATTGAAATACCGATAACAATCGTGGCGATAGCGCCATACCGCTGGGGCAAAGGCAGGCCATCGGACAGGTTTTTTTCCATTAGGGATGAAAAGCTCAGTGTGAAATTATTCTCAGGGTAACTATTTTAGCATCGTTATTTCAGTTTTATGTCGCAGATTTGTAACGAAGTAAACGAGGATCGATTGCAGGTAACATGACGGGAATTTATAATAAAAACCGGTTCTGATTTTTATAAAACACTCTCTATGAGGTGGTAAATGGCAATTGCAGATTTGGATAAACAGCCAGATTCTGTTTCTTCCGTGCTGAAGGTGTTTGGCATCTTACAGGCGCTCGGAGAAGAGCGTGAAATTGGTATTACAGAGTTGTCGCAGCGTGTGATGATGTCGAAAAGCACCGTTTATCGCTTTTTGCAAACCATGAAGTCACTGGGTTACGTCGCACAGGAAGGCGAGTCTGAAAAGTATTCTCTGACGCTGAAACTGTTCGAGCTCGGGGCCCGTGCGCTGCAAAACGTGGATTTGATCCGCAGCGCAGATATCCAGATGCGTGAGATCTCTCGCCTGACCAAAGAGACTATCCACCTGGGGGCACTGGATGAAGACAGCATTGTCTACATCCATAAAATCGACTCCATGTACAACCTGCGCATGTATTCACGCATCGGTCGTCGTAATCCGCTTTACAGTACCGCGATTGGCAAAGTGCTGCTGGCGTGGCGCGATCGCGAAGAAGTGAAGCAGATCCTCGAAGGCGTGGAATATAAGCGCAGCACTGAACGCACTATTACCAGCACTGACGAGTTATTGGCCGTGCTCGACAAAGTACGTGAGCAGGGGTATGGCGAAGATAACGAAGAGCAGGAAGAAGGGCTGCGCTGTATCGGTGTGCCGGTATTTGACCGCTTTGGCGTTGTCATTGCCGGGCTGAGTATCTCTTTCCCGACCCTGCGCTTTTCTGAAGAACGTCTGCATGAGTATGTGGCGATTCTCCATACAGCCGCACGCAAGATTTCTGAACAAATGGGCTATAACGACTACCCGTTCTGATCCTTACGGGCACAAAAAACGCCGCACACAGTGCGGCGTTTTCTATCAGTATCAATCGGGGTGATTAGCCGTTATCAATGACGACGGATGTTTTACGCAGAACCGGGCAGTTGGTTAAACCAATGATCCCGCTGTCTGAATGAATATATTGTGCCGTGCTCATGCCCTGCGCGGTCATGTATTTGCATTGAATCCCTAATCCAGCGGCGTTTTCGGTGCTTCCCACAAGCACGCCATAGCCGGTTAACAGAAGGCCAACCCATACTACGGCCAGTGCAATAATTGTACGAATGATTAAATGCATCATTGCCTCTTTATCTTTGTTGTCATGCAGTAAGCCTAAACGGTTTACTCTATGAAACAAGTGCATGATTCTGAAAACGACCAGATGGCGGTACAGTTAGTCCTTGTTTAAGATAGCCGTGATAACCTGGTTATATCGGGCCTTTAGACGGAGTGTGGAGTGAAAAAAATACGCTGGGTGATTCTGATTATTGTGCTGGTAGCCTGTGTGGTGTTGTGGACGCAGACTATCAATGTGATGTGCGATCAGGATGTACAGTTTTTTAGCGGCGTTTGCGCAATCAATAAGTTTATTCCGTGGTAACACGCATTTTTTCTCAAGGTGATTTCCTTCCTTCGCACCAGTGGTAAGATAGACGTTTTTATTGAGGTGGTGAAATGGGTGAGTTACTGAATTCAGGGCTGCTAAATATGGCATCCCTGATTATCTCGTTGGTTGTTCTGCTGGTGGGGCTTGTCATTTGGTTTTTCGTAAACCGTGCCAGTTCCCGTACAAACGAGCAGATCGAACTGCTGGAAGCGCTGCTTGACCAACAAAAACGTCAGAATGCGCTGTTACGTCGTCTGTGCGAGGCTAACGAACCAGAAGAGAAAGCGTCGGCGAAAGACGCGGTTGCTGAAGACAACACTGAGCAGGATGACTTTATCCGCCTGGTGGCTGAGCGTTAATTTGTCTTATCCGGGAGGTGGCTGTGGTCTGGAAAAATCCCTGGTATGACCCCTCCCTGAAACATCACACACCGAACGGTTTTCGTAATACTGACCCCGTCGGGCATCAGCCCGGTGACGTTGATCGCTGGCGAAAAGCGCGCAAAGAAGCTGGCTTACCCCGCCCCCCGGCAAACGGATATGAGGACTTTATCCGCCAGTGGTGGCAGCCGGCAACGCTTAAGCAGCCGCAGGAAAATGGGGTATGGTGGCTCGGACACGCAAGCCTGTTGTTGCACATTGATGGCAACACCCTGCTGACCGACCCCGTTTTTTCTCGCCGCGCCTCTCCCTTACCTTTCCTCGGACCACAACGTAAAACGCCTCCCGCTCTGTCTGTCGAACAGCTCCAGCAGCTCGATGCAGTGGTTATCTCCCATAATCATTACGATCATCTGGATGACGCGACCATTCGCCGGATCCTTAACCGCTTCCCCGACGTCACTCTGTTTGTTCCCCTAGGTCTGGCAGTCTGGTTTCGCCGCCGGGGGGCAAGACGCATTGTTGAGCTCGACTGGTGGCAGAGTTTCACCTGGCAGGGGATAACGCTGTCCGCCGTACCGGCGCAGCACTGGAGTATGCGCACGCTCTGGAACCGCAATCGCTCCCTGTGGTGTGGCTGGGTGTTTGAAGGGCGGCATCATCGTTTCTGGTTTAGCGGCGACACGGGCTATTCACCTGAACTGCTGCGAATACCGGAAAGGCTGGGTAAAATTGACGCCGCGGCGTTGCCCGTTGGCGCTTATGCACCACGGTGGTTCATGGCAGTACATCATATGGATCCGCAATCTGCTGTTGCGTTGTGGCAACAGTTGGGATGCCCACTGGCGTTTCCCATTCACTGGGGCGTGTTTGAACTGGCTGATGAATCGCTTGATGACCCCGTGCGAGAGTTAACTGCAGTCCTCGATAATTTAGCACCGGTTAATAATTCCTTCAGGATACTGAAAATTGGTGAATATTTATCCTTATAAACGAAGCGCTGGATTGTTGCATATATTCTGTATGTCTAAGGTCTAAAGAATGTTTTATTTTTATCGAAACGTTTTGCTTGCCTTGTTTTGATGCAGAGTCATAAAAATTTCATTATTTTGGTGCATAACATTCTTTATTAGCTGGTGCTTTTTAATACAGTTTAGCGTGAAGGATTAACATTGTATTTCCACTGTAACAATACAGGGGCGTTACAATGATTTAAGCATAAGTTTTCACAAATTGTTCTAACTCAATCAATGTAGGGGTTTTTCTTAGCGGGTTGCTGGACGCACTGGAATGATTGAGCTATGTTAAAAAAGTCTTAGATAACAGCGGTTGTGAAAGCAACGGCGAGTCTGTGTAAGTGAGCAGGGCTGTCCATATGTCATGCGCATAATTGTGCAAAAGCATACCGGCACAGTTCGAATTTGTGCGGCGGATCGAGACATGTTTAAAAATGGCTTGCCATATTAAACATAGTGTGTGATAACACGTTTTGGGTCAAACGAGGTACAGTTCTGTTTATGTGTGGCATTTTCAGTAAAGAAGTCCTGAGTAAACACGTTGTCGTTGAATACCGCTTCTCTGCCGAACCTTATATTAGTGCCTCATGCAGTAATGTCTCAGTTTTATCTCAGTAATGCCTGCGGGCTAAGAAAACACTCTAAGGAATTTTGCAAATGGCAAAGATTAAAGGTCAAGTTAAGTGGTTCAACGAGTCTAAAGGTTTTGGTTTCATTACTCCTGCTGACGGCAGCAAAGATGTGTTCGTACACTTTTCTGCAATCCAGGGTAACGGCTTCAAAACTCTGGCTGAAGGCCAGAACGTTGAGTTCGAAATTCAGGACGGCCAGAAAGGCCCAGCTGCAGTTAACGTAACTGCTATCTGATCGAACCACTGCTGACTGAAGCACGTAGTACTTCACTCTCAGACATAAAGCCTCGCATATAGCGGGGCTTTTTTATGTGCCTTATCTTTCAAAATATTACCATCCCCGCTCTTGTTAGTAACTTGTTGCAAAGCTACGAGGTTAGTAGCACTGTTTTCCCTCCCTCCGGCCGTCTTTTCCCGTTAAATCAGGGCGTTGTTTAACAGTCCTGGGGTTCAGGTGAAGAAGAAAATGATAACGACCGCCGGCAATTTCACGCCGGCGCGTTTTGCGCTGCTCTGTTTAGCCATTTTTTGCAGTCTGGCGTTTTTGCTGGGCCGCGTTGCCTGGCTGCAAATTATTAAACCTGACAACCTGGTCAAGCAGGAGGATATGCGATCGCTGCGCGAACTGCCGATTGATGCTCCCCGCGGAATGATCATGGATCGTGAGGGCCGGCCGCTGGCGGTCAGTGTCCCGGTCAGGGCCGTGTGGGCCGACCCAAAAACGGTGCTGGCAAAAGGGGGCGTGGGCTTTGACGATCGCTGGCAGGCGCTGGCGAATGCGTTACATCTCTCCCTGAACACCCTGTCATCACGGATTAACGCGAATCCACAGGGGAGGTTCATCTACCTTGCCCGGCAGGTGGATCCTGCTCAGGCAAAATGGATCGATAAGCTGAATTTGCCGGGTATCAATTTACGCGATGAATCACGCCGTTTTTATCCTGCCGGGCATGTGGCGGCAAACCTGATTGGTTTCACCAATATTGACGGTCAGGGTATTGAGGGGGTAGAGAAAAGTTTCAACACCCAGCTAACAGGCAAGCCGGGCGTCCGCCAGGTCAGAGAAGACCGTTACGGTCGCGTGGTGGAGAATCTGACGGAAGTCGCGCCGGTGCCTGCGCACAATATTCAGCTCAGTATTGATGAGCGCCTGCAAACCATCACCGAAGATGCGCTAGATAACGCAGTGGCCTGGAACAAGGCGGAGTCGGGGGCATCAGTGCTCATTAATATCCCCACCGGTGAAATCCTCGCGATGGCGAGCTATCCCGATTTCAACCCCAATAACCGCCAGGGCGCGACAATAGACGATTTTCGTAACCGTGCCATCAGCGATACGTTCGAGCCAGGTTCAACTGTGAAGCCGCTTGTGCTGATGACGGCATTGCAACAGGGGCTGGTGCAGCCTGACAGCGTCATTGACACCCATCCGTATATGCTTGACGGGCACCGCATTCGGGATGTGGGTTACTACCCTGAACTCTCGATGACCGGGATCCTGCAAAAATCGAGCGACACCGGCGTATCGCGCCTCTCGCTGGCGATGCCTGTTCAGCACCTGATTGATACCTACCGGAACTTTGGTTTTGGTACAAACACCGGGCTTGGCTTAACCGGCGAGAGCGCCGGTCTGTTACCCCAGCGTAAATTCTGGAGCCAGCTCGACAGGGCGACCTTCGCCTTTGGCTATGGTCTGATGGTTACCCCTCTCCAGCTGGCGCACGTCTATGCCACCATCGGCGGCTTCGGGCTGGAACGACCCCTCTCAATTACCCGTATCGATCCGCCCGTTATCGGGCACAGAGTCATGCCGGAAGAGATTGCTCATCAGGTCGAGCATATGATGGAGAGCGTTGCGCTGCCGGGCGGGGGCGGCGTTAAGGCTGCGGTACGTGATTACCGTGTGGCGGTGAAAACCGGTACGGCGAAGAAAATCGATGACAGCGGCAAATATGTCGATAAATACGTTGCCTATACCGCGGGCGTCGCGCCTGCCAGCGATCCGTGTTTTGCGCTGGTGGTCGTGATTAACGATCCTCAAAACGGGGCGTACTATGGCGGTGCCGTCTCCGCACCGGTATTCAGCGAGATTATGGGTAACGTATTGCGTCTTGAGAACGTCAAACCCGATGGTCTGGCGCCTGATTCCTCGCACCTAATCGTCATGCGTTAACCCAGGCGTTTTATACCGGGGCGAATAGCGGTACACTTCGCCCTTTGATTTACGCCCCGGAGCTGCCATGTCCTTCAGTTGTCCCCTTTGCCACGCGCGTCTGACGCGATCAGAAAAAAGTTATGCCTGTCCGCAGGGACACCAGTTTGATATGGCGAAAGAAGGCTACGTGAATCTTCTGCCGGTGCAGCATAAGCGCTCGCGCGATCCGGGTGACAGTGCTGAGATGATGCAGGCACGCCGGGCATTTCTCGACGCCGGGCACTATCAGCCACTCAGAGAGGCCGTCGCGCAATTGCTGGAAGATAATCTGACTGACAGTGCAGCAGGCGTGCTGGATATTGGCTGCGGGGAAGGGTATTACACCGCGCGGTTTGCTGAGGTTGCACAAGAGAAGGGCGCGCAGACATTTGGTCTGGATGTTTCCAAAGTGGCTATCCGCGCGGCGGCAAAACGCTACTCCGGCGTGACGTTCTGCGTGGCATCGAGCCACCGGCTGCCGTTTGACGATGCCAGCATGGATGCGGTTATCCGCATCTATGCGCCCTGTAAGGCGCAGGAGCTGGCACGCGTTATCAAACCGGGCGGATGGGTCATTACCGTCACGCCTGGTCCCCGACATCTGATGGAGCTTAAAGGGCTTATCTATGATGAGGTTCGGTTGCATGCGCCACATTCTGAGCAACTGGCGGGCTTTACGCTGAAGCAGGAGCAGACGCTGGCCTACGAGATGAAGCTGGCAGGGGAAGAGGCTGTAGCGTTGTTGCAGATGACGCCATTTGCATGGCGGGCGAAACCGAACGTGTGGGAAACCTTAGCGAAGCAAACAACGTTTCGCTGCCAGACGGATTTCAGTATCCACTGCTGGCAGCGCGAAGATTAACCGGCAAAGTGTGCCCAGAGGATCTGGGCACCAATGCCAATCAGCACGATACCGCCCAGGATCTCGGCGCGTTTGCCCAGCAGAGGGCCAATAAACCGGCCAACCATCATTCCCAGCGTCGACATAATCAGCGTGGCACAACCAATGGCCAGCGCGGTCGCAATAATATTGACCTGCAGGAATGCCAGGCCCACGCCGACGGCCATGGCGTCGAGACTGGTGGCGATGGCAGTGGTCACCAGCAGCCAGAAACCGTGGCGGTGCTGCGGCTCGTCTTCCTCATCGCCATTGCCACGAAAACCTTCAATCACCATTCGCCCCCCCAGAAATACGAGCAGCACGAAAGCGATCCAGTGGTTCCACTCCAGTATGAACTGGCTTGCCAGCATACCAAGACCCCAGCCGATGAGCGGTGTCAGCGTTTCGATAGCACCAAAGATAAGGCCTGTGCGTAGCGCTTCAGAGAATTTGGGTTTGTGCAGCGAGGCACCTTTACCGATGGAAGCGGCAAAAGCGTCCATGGACATACCGAAAGCAAGAAGAAGGGTTGCGGAGATATTCATTAAAGCGTCCAGACCGGGAGATATCCATATGACACATCACTGCCCCCAGTAAACAGCAGTTGATGTATCTATGGTCTCGCCTGACCGCCTTGCACAAATCTGTGCGGCAAACGGTCCGTACGTGCCACGTTTTTCAACGAGTATGTTGACACGTACATTTCCTGCGAACAGGAAATCAGCTACTCCCCAACGACGGGCGCAACCTTAACATATTTTGAGAATATAAAACAACAATGGAACGGCATTATTTCGTTAAGGTGTTGATAACGATTTTCATTTAGATTTATGCGTGAAAATAACGTTAATAAATATAAGAGAAATGACAGAATGGAATATAGCTTTGGCTATATCAGGTGCGCAAAATAAACGCAGAATATAGCCAAAGCTATGTGGTTAACTTACTGAGTTTTAAGCATAAGTTTGTATATTCTTTCCAAGTCGTCAATATTCTTGACCCGAATAAGCAGCCGGCGTTGCTCTAATTGCATCACCAGTACACCGTCTTCCGATAAATTCATCTCTTTAATACGGTTATATTCTATCCATACATTGGCAAAGAAAAACCCGCGGCTTTTAAAAATAATTTTCGGAACACGGATCCAGAACAGATAAATCGCCATTAATGCCAGCGCACATAATAACCATGTGGTTAATATTGCACCATGACCGGTCACGTTGTTGTATATAAGAATGACGATGAGACCGGCGAAGATAAATGCATCCACGCGGCCGCGTCGCAGAAGGGGCAGGGAGAGCAGCGTTTCGCCGTGGCGGCGGGGCATGATGAACTCGTCATAGATCGCATATGCCAGAAGGGCCACAATAAACAAAACCAGTACGATGTCCGTGACAGTCATTCATCCTCCAGATAAAAAAACCGGGGGCAAGCCCCCGGCGTATTACGTGATGTCTTACAGGCCCAGCAGACCGACAGCGTAGCCCGCGATACCGATGACGAAGAAGCCAACAATGATCCACAGCGGGTTAACTTTCTTACGCAGCAGCCACATACAGGCGAAGGTCAGCAGCAGCGGTACCAGACCCGGCATCAGCTGGTCCAGAATCGTCTGCACGGTGGTAACACGGGTCTGACCATCCTGACCGGTGATGGTGGACACCACCAGCGGGATGTTCACGTGCGTCCACTTGTTAACCAGTGCCCCCATGACAAACAGGCCGAGGATTGACGCCCCCTCAGTCAGTTTCTGCAGGAAGCCGCCGCCCATATCCTTAACGATGTCCACCCCTTTACGGTAACCGTAAGCCACACCGTAGTAACGGGTCAGCAGACGCACCGCATTGAACAGGATGAAGAACAGCAGTGGACCAAGCAGGCTTCCGCTCATGGCGATACCGGCACCCAGCGCCGCGAAGACCGGACGCACGGTACCCCAGAAGATCGGGTCACCGACGCCTGCCAGCGGACCCATCAGACCGACTTTGATACCGTTGATGGCACCATCGTCAATCTCTGCGCCGTTTGCACGCTGCTCTTCCATCGCCAACGTCACGCCCAGAACCGGAGCCGCCACATAGGGATGGGTGTTAAAGAATTCCAGGTGACGCTTAATCGCCTGACGGCGCGCTTCGTTGTTTTCCGGATACAGGCGTTTGATAGCCGGTACCATGGAGAAACAGAAGCCCAGCGCCTGCATACGTTCGAAGTTCCATGAACCCTGAAACAGGTTAGAACGGATGAACACGCCACGAATATCACCCGGAGTGAGTTTTTTCTCAGTGGTAGTTTTTGTCATATCAACCATTTCGCTCACCTGCTAGTCCAGTTCGTTATCGAGATCGTTATTACCAGCAGCCTGCGCTGGGGCACCCGCAACGCGGTTATATTTCGGGCTGAGCTGGATGTAGAGAATCGCCATCACTGCACCAATCACACCCAGCGCAACCAGGTTGAAGTTGGTGAACGCAGCAGTAACGAAGCCGAGGTAGAAGAACGGCATCAGGTAGCCTGCGCGCATCATATTGATAACCATCGCATAACCAACCACCACAATCATACCGCCTGCGATGTTCAGACCGCCGGTGACCACTTCTGGAATGGCGTTCAGCATGCTCTGTACTTCACTGGTACCGACGGAGATCGCAACGATAACGGCCGGGATCGCGATACGCATCGCCTGCAGGAACAGGGACGAGACGTGGATCCAGGAGAGCGCCGTCAGGTTGCCATTTTCGGCCGCCTTATCCGCCGCGTGCTGGAAGGCCACGGTGATAGTACGTACGATGATGGTCAGTACCTGACCTGCTGCTGCCAGCGGGATGGCCAGGGCAATACCTGCACCGATACTCTGGTGACCGGCAATAACCAGAACCGTAGAAATGATGGATGCCAGCGCGGCATCAGGCGCAACTGCCGCACCGATGTTCATCCAGCCCAGGGCAATCATTTCCAGGGTACCACCGATGATGATCCCGGTTTTCATATCACCCAGAACGGCACCAATCAACGTACAGGCCACCAGAGGGCGGTGGAACTGAAATTCATCAAGTACGGATTCCATACCCGCAATACACGCGACGATGAACACCAGCACAATCTGAAGAGTGGTAATCTCCATTGTACTTCTCCTATTACATAAGCTTTATGTGAAAAACCGGCGCGGGCTTATTTCCCAACTTTACCGATCAGATCCATCATTTTCAGTTTCTGATCCGTGGAAACCTTACGGGCTTCCAGTTCGATACCGCGTGCATTCAGCTTGTTGAATGCCTCGATATCTTTCGCATCGACTGAAATGGCGTTGTTGACCTGCGTTTTGCCCTGACGGAATGCCATACCACCAATGTTTACGGAGGTAATTTTCACGCCGCCTTCAACCAGGCGTTCAACGTCTGTCGGGTTTGTGAACAGCAGCATCACGCGCTCGCCCGCATATTTCGGGTTGTTATAAACGCGGATCATTTTGGCGACATCCACCACGTGCGCGGTAACGCCAGGAGGAGCAACCTGTGTCAGAAGGGTTTTACGTACGGTATCAGCAGCAACTTCGTCGCTGACGACAATAATGCGTCGAACGTTGGTCTCTTTGGTCCAGCGCGTTGCCACCTGGCCGTGGATTAAACGGTCATCGATACGGGCAAGGCCGATCACCATGTAATCATTCGGGCCCATGGGCTTCGCCGGGGCTGCGGCTTTTGGCGCCGCGGCCACTGGAGCAGGCTTCTCAACCGGTTGTGCTTTCAGCGCTTTCACGCCTTCGCGACCGGTTTCAACTGCCAGAGCGACCAGTTCATCGAAACTCGGATTGTCGTCGCGTGCCATGAAGGTTTCCACCAACATGGGGATATTCACCCCGGCGACAACTTCATAATGCTCTTTATCGACGACAATGCGGCTGGCAGCATTGAACGGACTGCCTCCCCATGTATCAACGAGAAACAGCACGCCTTTGCTGGTATCCAGTTTCTGCAGTTGAGCAGTGTACTTCTCAATCAGCGTTTCAGCGTTTTCACCGGGAACGAAATCGATCCAGCCGACGTTTTCCTGCTCACCCAACAGCATCTCTGCTGTTTTGAGTAACTGCTCTGCAGCCCAACCATGTGTGCCTATGACAATAGCAATGGTCACTTGCTACCTCCTTTTATTATCATTAATACGCCTGCCAGGCAGTCGCACTGTGAATCGTATCTGGCCAACCGAATCGATTCAGAAAAGGGTTAGAGTTAAAAAACTAAGACTTCCGCGAATTATTTTAGATAGTGAAAAAATAATTTATGTGATGAAGATCCGTAATTTAGCTATGGGTTACAGAATTATCTGTAAGGTAAAGCAGCTGTGTTACAGATCTTTGCAAAGGAACGTAAATCTTTGCTAAAAACGCATTGTCTCTGATATGTTTAGCCTCCGTTTAATTGTTCAGGAGTATAGGGCTACAGCCCACTATATGGACCGTCACCGACGTCAGTCATCCTCCAGGCCATTCCGCGCCTGTTTCACCGGCGATCCTCGCCACGTATCGACTCTGTCTGCCTCTGTTTTGCCCACGTTGAGTGGGGCACCGTTTGGTCATTCCGTTAGCAGGAGCGTTTCATGGAATTCTTAATGGACCCGTCAATCTGGGTGGGATTGCTCACGCTGGTCGTGCTTGAGATTGTTCTCGGCATTGATAACCTGGTGTTTATTGCCATCCTTGCGGACAAACTGCCGCCAAAACAACGTGATAAAGCGCGTCTGATCGGCCTCTCTCTGGCACTGGTCATGCGTCTGGCACTGCTGTCCGTGATCTCGTGGATGGTTACGCTGACGAAGCCGCTTTTTTCCGTCATGGATTTCACTTTCTCCGGCCGTGATTTGATCATGCTGCTCGGGGGGATATTCCTGCTTTTCAAAGCGACGACAGAGCTTCACGAGCGGCTGGAAAATCGCCAGCACGATGATGGACACGGTAAAGGCTATGCCAGCTTTTGGGTCGTGGTACTGCAGATCGTGGTGCTTGATGCGGTCTTCTCGCTGGATGCGGTGATCACGGCTGTTGGCATGGTGAACCACCTCCCGGTGATGATGGCTGCGGTGGTTATCGCGATGGCGGTGATGCTGCTGGCGTCTAAGCCACTGACGCGCTTTGTGAATCAGCATCCGACGGTCGTGGTGCTCTGCCTTAGCTTCCTGTTGATGATTGGTCTGAGCCTGGTGGCGGAAGGTTTTGGCTTCCATATACCAAAAGGCTACCTGTACGCCGCCATTGGCTTCTCGATCCTCATCGAGCTGTTTAACCAGATTGCACGACATAACTTTATCAAGCAGCAGTCTACCCAGCCGCTGCGTGCGCGTACGGCTGATGCGATTCTGCGTCTGATGGGCGGTCGCCGTCAGGTCAACGTGCAGAATGACAATGAAAGCCGTAACCCGGTTCCCGTCCCGGAAGGGGCATTTGTGGAAGAAGAGCGCTATATGATTAACGGCGTGCTCTCCCTGGCCTCCCGCTCGCTGCGCGGCATCATGACCCCGCGCGGTGAAATCAGCTGGGTCGATTCCCGTCTGAGCGTTGATGAGATTCGCCAGCAGTTGCTCTCTTCACCGCATAGCCTGTTCCCGGTATGCCGGGGTGAACTGGACGAGATCATCGGCGTGGTGCGTGCGAAAGAGATGCTGGTGGCGCTGGAAGAGGGGATTAACGTCGAAGCCGTCGCCGCCGCATCACCGGCGATTGTGGTGCCGGAAACACTGGATCCTATCAACCTGCTTGGCGTCCTGCGCCGCGCACGCGGTAGCTTTGTTATCGTCACCAATGAATTTGGTGTGGTGCAGGGTCTGGTGACGCCGCTCGACGTGCTTGAAGCCATTGCCGGTGAATTCCCGGATGCGGATGAAACCCCGGAAATTGTCTCCGACGGTGACGGCTGGCTGGTGAAAGGCACCACCGATCTGCACGCGCTACAGCACACGCTGGGTCTGGAAAACATCATCAACGATGAAGAGGACATTGCGACCGTGGCTGGGCTGGTTATTGCCGTCAACGGACAAATCCCGCGGACCGGCGATATCATCGAACTGCCTCCGCTGCAGATCACGATAATCGAAGCGAATGACTATCGCGTCGATATGGTGCGCATTGTTAAAGAGCAGTCGGCCCACGACGAAGAAGAGTAACTGAGCCTAGCGTAACGGCATCAGCGGAACGATATGCCCGTTACGCGGTGCTGGCGGAGACGAACTCTCCGCCAGCCATTGCGGAAATTCCCTCAGCGGCATAGGCTGCGCAAACAAAAATCCCTGCAGTACCTCTACCCCGTGATGACGCAAATACCGCGCCTGCTCGGGCGTTTCTACCCCTTCAGCCACCAGCTCAATGCTAAGCCGTTGTCCGAGCGCAATGATGATGTCCGTCACCGTGGAGTTCACGGCATCAGTGCCGATAGCGCTGGTAAAGGACTTATCAATTTTCAGCACGTCCGGATGCAGCTTTTCCAGCCACGAGAGAGAGCTATTGCCGGTGCCAAAATCATCTATGGCCAGCTTCACGCCCTGACGGTGTAACTCTCTTACAATGCGATAATCCACGTCCTGCAGCGCGTCACGCTCCGTCAGCTCCACAATCAGCTGCTGGGTGGGATGCGCGCTGAACCAGTAGCGGTTCAGGTCCTGAATGAGCGTTCCATGCCGGAAATGGCTGGCGGCGGCGTTAATGCCAATGTGGAAGCCGGGCGTTGCCGGAAAATAGCCAATCTGACTCACCGTCTCGTTAATGACGTAACGTGTGAGAGGGATAATCAGGTTGTGCTCTTCGGCGAGCGGAATAAAAACGTCCGGGGAAATCCATCCCTGACGGGGGTTGTTCCAGCGCAGCAGGATCTCCACCCCCACGCATTTCTGCGTGCGGGCATTCAGCAGCGGCTGGCAAAACAGCTCGAATTCACGTGCGGCCAGGCCAAGGTTAATTTCCCAGGTAAAGCTCATGCGGTTCGCGGTCGCAAGCCAGGCGACGTAACCCATCAGCAGACTGAGCATCAGCGCCAGCGGCAGCTGAGAGGGCAAATATATCAACGCCAGTTCGCTGGCTCCCGGGCCACTGACGGTAATGGTGAACGGGAAATGGCTGGATTGCTGGCGCAGAACCCTCTCATCATCGTTTATTGTCAGCGAGTCGGAGACATTTTCACCGTAGCGCAGGTATTTATCCCCCACGGTCAGGGCCACGTCGGTGATAAGTGGGCGCTGTGGCTCCAGCATCAGGCGAGTGATGAGATCGATATTCACAATCTGCATCACCCCATCTTCTCCGCTATCAGAAACCGGATACCACTGGATCAGGATCGGGCTTCCCTTAAGCAAGGATTTGTCGGTGGAGAGCACCAGCTTTGTTTCGGCGGACGGCAGGGCAGGCTGAATCTCTCGCAACGGGACGTCGCGATTGCCGAAAATACTTGAACAGTAAAGGATACCGTCTTTGACCAGTGCAATTGAGCGCACCGTTTGCAGTGAGGCCGCCTGTTTTCGTAACACTAAATGCGCCTGAGAGCAGGGCGCTCCGACCAGTGCCAGCAGCGGGTTGCGCCCTTTTTCCAGCGGCAATAAGACGTTATCCAGCACGTTGACGGAGTGCGCCGCAAAGTTCAGGGTGTTTTGCTGATTTACGTTACGCTGTGAAATAAAGCGTATACCCAGCGTAATGATGAGCGTGAGAAGCGCAACCATCACGCAGACGATGACGCGTTTTCGGCGATACTTTTTTATGATCCTCTGTGCTGTTTGCATGGGAGGCCGCCCAATACGCCTTCAGCACCAAAAGCCGAGGCAACACAGCAAGTGTAGTGGGGAAATATTAAGTCGACGAGAAAGGGATAAAAATTCGCCCATCCGTGGAAGATGGGCGAGAGAGGCGTTGAGGTGAAACGGTTAGTCGCACTGCACCTTTATCGCCAGACCGCCGCGGGAGGTCTCACGATATTTGGCGTTCATGTCTTTACCGGTTTCGTACATGGTCTCGATAACCTTGTCCAGCGAAACGCGTGGCTCGCTGGTACGGCGCATGGCCATACGCGTGGCGTTGATCGCTTTTACCGACGCGATAGCGTTACGTTCAATGCACGGTACTTGCACCTGACCCGCAACCGGATCACAGGTGAGACCGAGGTTATGTTCCATACCGATTTCAGCCGCCACACAGACCTGCTCCGGGCTGGCGCCCAGCAGCTCTGCAAGACCGGCCGCGGCCATAGAACAGGCCACGCCCACTTCACCCTGACAGCCCACTTCAGCGCCAGAGATAGACGCATTCATCTTGTACAGCGCACCAATCGCCCCTGCTGCCAGGAAGTAGCGAATGTAGATATCAGGCGTTACGGGTTCAATAAAGTGATCGTAGTAGGCCAGTACCGCCGGAACGATACCGCACGCTCCGTTCGTTGGTGCAGTCACCACCCGGCCACCCGCGGCGTTTTCTTCGTTCACCGCCAGCGCAAACATGTTCACCCAGTCGACCACGTTCATCGGGTCGTTAGAGAATTTGTCTGTGGTGACCAGCATACGGCGCAGCGCAGAGGCGCGACGCGGTACGCGCAGTGGCCCAGGCAGTACGCCTTCGGTGTTCATGCCGCGATCGATACAGGCCTGCATGGTTTGCCACACGTTCGCAAAATAGTCTTCAATTTCTTTTTTGCTGTGCAGCGCCAGTTCGTTCTGCATCACCATGCCGGAAAGTGACAGACCGGTTTCATGGCAGTAGTCCAGCATCTCTTTGGCGGACTTGAACGGGTAAGGTACGTTCACATCACCCGTTGTATCTTTGCCGAAGTGTTCCTCATCAACGATAAAACCACCGCCAATGGAGTAATAGGTTTTGCTGTAGATCACTTTGTCGCCGCTAAAGGCGTGGATCTGCATACCGTTTTCATGCAGGGAGAGGTTATCGCTACGAAAACGCATGCCGTCATCATGCGGGAAATCCACTTCATGTTGACCGTTTGCCAGCAGCAGGCGGCCGCGCGTTTCCACGTCGCGGATAAATGCCGGAATGGCATCAATATCTACGGTATCCGGCATATTGCCCGCCAGACCCATAATAATGGCGATATCGGTGTGGTGGCCTTTACCCGTTAATGACAGTGAGCCGTAAACATCTACGGCAACACGGGTAACGCTTTCCAGTAATCCTTTTTCGACCAGATCATCGACGAACTGTTTACCGGCCTTCATCGGGCCAACAGTATGGGAAGACGAAGGGCCAATTCCCACTTTGAACATGTCGAATATACTAATCACTTTCACACTCCTGACAGGGTTACCGGGGTTCCAGTAACGATGTTATAACTGCGCATAGTGTAAGAGGGAAGACCGACCTCGGCTTAACTATTCACATGAATTAAACTAATGGTTAACGATGGTTTTGCTAATAGCGCGACGCCGATCGCAAACCTGGCAGAAGAGGGTGGAATGTAAAGTATAGTCAAGGCTTCAGGCCGATTTGCAGCGCCAGTTCACGAATGATGCCCGCCGTCATGCCCCAGACAAAATAATGCTGATACCAGGACAACCACACCCGGTGCGCATGACCCCGACGCTGGATATCCAGCGGATGATAACGCCCGAGCCGAAGAGCCTCTTCCAGCGGCATCTCAAACACCGCAGACACTTCATCGACGCTGGCGTGATATTGCAGATCCGGCGGGATAATGCCGACCACCGGTGTGACCTGAAAACCGGTCACGCTGTCGACCGGCGGCAGCACGCCAATGATCTCAACCGCTTCAGGCGGAATGGCGACCTCTTCCTGGGCTTCGCGCAGCGCGGCAGCAATCAGCGAGGCGTCAGAACTGTCCACGGCGCCGCCCGGAAAGGCGACCTGACCGGCGTGCTTACGTAAATGTGGCGAACGCTGGGTGAGCAGCAGGCCCGGCTGCTCACGACGGACCACCGGGATCAACACCGCTGCCTGACGTTGATTGAGGGCTTCGCGGCTCACGTTGGGCCGCAAAAGCTGAAAGCGCGACAGAAAATCATCCAGCGTCAGGTTCTCTTTTTCCACCCGTCATTACTCCAGTTGTTTCAGGATACGGTTAACTTTATCAAAGGTTTCCTGATATTCCGCATCGACCTGGCTATCCGCAACAATTCCGCCCCCTGCGGAACAGTACAGATTCCCATTACAGGCGGTCAGCGTTCGAATGGTGATGCTGGTATCCAGCGTACCGCAGAGACTGATATAGCCAATGCTGCCGCACCAGGCGTTTCGACGATGCGGTTCCAGCTCATCGATTATTTGCATTGCCCGCACTTTAGGCGCGCCGGTTATCGAGCCCCCCGGGAACGCGGCGCGAAGCAGATCGCAGGCCGTGCGCGAGGCGGGCAGTTGCGCGGTAATGGTGCTGACCAGGTGATGCACCGCGGGGAACGGCTCGACGACAAACAGTTCAGGGACACGCACGCTTCCCGGTACGGCGACCCGGCCAATGTCGTTACGCATGAGGTCGACAATCATCAGGTTTTCAGCGCGATCTTTTAACGAGGCCGCCAGTTTTTCCGCCTGCTGGCGGTCGGCAACAGGATCGGCCAGGCGGGGAAGCGTGCCTTTAATCGGTCGCGTCTGAATAGTGCCATCGGCAAGATGAATAAAACGCTCGGGCGAGAGGCTCAGGATAGCGCCCTGTTCCAGGCGCAGAAATGCACTGAACGGTGCCCGGTTACTGGCGTTGAGGCGGGTAAATGCCTGCCACTCATCGCCTTCACAGGTTGCCTGAAAACGCTGGGCAAGGTTGACCTGATAGCAATCACCGCTCTGCAGATACCCCTGAACCCGCTCAAACTTCGCGGCGTACTCCCGCGCGGTCATGTTGGCGCGCCACGCAGAGGTCAGGTGGAAATCCGCTGTTGCGACGGGGACCTGTGCCTCAAGCCAGGCAAGCCGGGCGGACACATCCTGATGGCTGAGCAGAGAGACCGCCTGCTTGTGGTGATCGACGATTATTGCCCAGTCGTAAAGCCCCACCGCCATATCCGGCAGCGGAATGTCGTCCTGCGCAGTCTCCGGCAAGGTTTCGAAACGGCGACCTAAATCATAGCCGAACAAGCCCAGCGCACCCCCCTGGAAGGGAAGGTCGGGATTTTGCGGAACGGTTAAGCCCAGCGCGTCCAGCGCCTGCTGAAGTAATGACAGCGGATCGTCCGTTGACTGCGTTTCGCCCGTCGTAGTCACATTCCCTTGTGTTATCAGGGTCTGCAGAGGGTCGGCAACCAGAATATCAAAGCGGCTATAGGGATGATCCGCATAACCGGAGTGCAGCAACATCGCAAAAGGAAGATGGCTGAGGCGGGCAAACCAGAATTCCGCGGCGTCTGAACGCCAGGGTAATGAAATGACTGTAGGGGGTAACGGGTTCATGTGTGGCATACTACCGGGCAGCGTGAAATAATTAGCGCGGATAATTTAGCAGGAGTTGACAATGTTTGCAGGTTTACCTTCTCTGAGCCATGACCAGCAGCAGAAAGCGGTTGAGCGTATTCAGGAACTGATGTCCCAGGGGATGAGCAGCGGACAGGCGATCACGCAAGTTGCTAATGAACTTCGCGCCACCCACACCGGCGAGCGGATCGTGGCGCGTTTTGAGGATGATGAAGAGGAGTAATCCGGCTTAAACCGCCGCGATAATCTTAATTTCGACTTTGTATTCCGGCTTCATCAGCGTCGCCTGTACGGTACACCGTACGGGCGCATGTCCCGCCACAACCCAGGCATCCCAGGCTTTATTCATCGCCGCAAAATCGTCTTTACTGGCAAGAAAAATGGTCGCATCCAGAATGCGTGATTTGTCGCTGCCTTGCTTTTCCAGCACGGCGTCAATCTGCGCCAGCGTATTCGCCGTCTGTTCGAAGGCATCTGCGTCGAGATTTTCCGGTACACCGGTGTAGTAGAGCGTCTGGTTATGGATGACCACATCAGACCAGCGTGCTTCGGCATCAATGCGCACAATTGTCATAAACGTTTCCTCGTTATTTTCATGTCAGTCGCCAAGACTGCCATATTGTGTTCCCCTCGTCACTATTTGGGGTGGCACTGGAGAGGATGGGCTGACATAATCCCTGTGCAAAAATACAGTGAGAGAGCAACGTGGCAGACGATTTTTCCCCAGAAGGTCAGTTAGCACAGGCGATTCCCGGTTTTAAACCGCGTGAACCCCAGCGGCAGATGGCGCATGCCGTGGCCCGCGCAATCGACACCGCGCAGCCGCTGGTGGTGGAAGCCGGTACCGGCACGGGCAAAACCTATGCCTACCTGGCGCCAGCGCTGCGGGCTAAAAAGAAAGTGATCATCTCCACCGGGTCTAAAGCGCTGCAGGACCAGCTTTACAGCCGCGATCTGCCCACGGTCGCCAACGCCCTGAAGTATAAAGGCCGCCTGGCGTTGCTGAAAGGCCGCTCCAACTACCTCTGCCTGGAACGGCTTGAGCAGCAGGCGCTGGCGGGCGGTGATCTGCCGGTGCAGACGCTCAGCGATGTCATTATTCTTCGCGCCTGGGCCAATCAGACGGAGGAGGGGGATATCAGCACCTGCGCGAGCGTGCCGGAAGACTCTCCCGCCTGGCCGCTGGTCACCAGTACTAACGACAACTGCCTGGGGAGCGACTGCCCGCTGTATAAAGATTGTTTTGTGGTGAAAGCGCGTAAAACCGCCATGGATGCGGATGTCGTGGTGGTCAACCACCATCTCTTCCTTGCCGATATGGTGGTTAAAGATAGCGGCTTTGGCGAACTGATCCCGGAAGCGGACGTGATGATCTTCGATGAAGCCCACCAGCTTCCTGACATCGCCAGCCAGTATTTTGGCCAGTCGCTCTCCAGCCGCCAGCTGCAGGACTTAGCGAAAGATTTCACCATTGCCTACCGCACTGAGTTAAAAGATACCCAACAGCTGCAGAAGTGTGCTGACCGCCTGGCGCAAAGTGCGCAGGATTTTCGCCTGCAACTGGGTGAGCCGGGCTATCGCGGTAATCTGCGTGAGCTGCTGGCAGACAAAAATATCCAGCGCGCGCTGTTGCTGCTCGATGATGCCCTTGAGCTTTGTTACGACGTGGCGAAACTATCGCTCGGCCGTTCCGCACTGCTGGATGCCGCCTTCGAGCGCGCCACGCTCTATCGGGCACGTCTCAAACGGCTGAAAGAGATAAATCAGCCGGGGTTCAGCTACTGGTATGAATGCACCTCCCGCCATTTCACGCTGGCCCTGACGCCGCTGACGGTGGCGGATAAATTCAAAGAGGTGATGGCGCAAAAACCGGGAAGCTGGATCTTCACGTCGGCAACCCTTTCGGTGAATGACGATCTACACCACTTTACCGGGCGTCTGGGGATTGAGGAGGCGGAGTCGCTGCTGCTGCCCAGCCCGTTTGATTATGAAAAACAGGCGTTGCTCTGCGTTCCGCGTAATCTGCCTCTGCCTAACCAGCCCGGTGCGGCGCGCCTGCTGGCGGCAATGCTCAGGCCGATGATCGAGGCCAACAACGGCCGCTGTTTTATGCTCTGCACCTCCCACGCGATGATGCGCGATCTGGCGGAACAGTTCCGCGCCACCATGACTTTGCCGGTTCTGCTTCAGGGTGAGACCAGCAAAGGGCAACTGTTACAGCAGTTTGTCAGTGCCGGTAACGCCCTGCTGGTAGCCACCAGCAGCTTCTGGGAAGGGGTGGACGTGCGGGGAGATACCCTGTCGCTGGTGATCATCGATAAACTGCCGTTTACTTCGCCGGACGATCCGCTGCTGAAGGCACGTATGGAAGACTGCCGTTTGCGCGGCGGCGATCCTTTTGATGAGGTCCAGCTACCGGACGCGGTGATCACCCTTAAACAAGGGGTAGGGCGCCTGATTCGCGACACAGACGACCGCGGCGTGCTGGTCATATGCGATAACCGGCTGGTGATGCGCCCTTACGGTGCGACCTTCCTTGCCAGCTTGCCGCCCGCGCCGCGCACGCGGGACATTAAACGCGCGGTTCGCTTCCTGGCAAACCCAACGGCGGAGTAATTTGCCCGTGAGTATGCTAAGATGCGCGCCATTTTGTGACTGACCATTGCGAGAGCGCGACGACTGATGCGAATTCTGGCTATTGATACCGCGACAGAGGCCTGTTCTGTTGCTCTGTTGAACGACGGTGCTATCTCTGCTCATTTCGAAGAGTGCCCACGAGAACACACCCAACGCATTCTGCCTCTGGTTAAAGAGATTTTAACCCGGGGCAACACCACCTTAACCGACCTCGACGCACTGGCCTTTGGCCGTGGCCCCGGCAGCTTTACGGGCGTACGCATTGGAATTGGCATTGCGCAGGGGCTGGCGCTGGGCGCAGAACTGCCGATGATCGGTGTTTCCACGCTGGCAACCATGGCGCAGGGCGCATGGCGCATGACCGGTGCAACGCGCGTTCTGGCGGCCATTGACGCCCGAATGGGAGAAGTTTACTGGGCAGAATACACCCGCGATGAAAACGGCATCTGGCACGGTGAAGAGACCGAGGCTGTCCTCAAGCCGGAAGCGGTGACCGAGCGGCTGAAACAGCTGTCCGGCGAGTGGGCGACAGTAGGCACCGGCTGGCCGGCATGGCCAGAGATGGCTAACGGCACCGGGATCACGCTGACAGACGGAAACATGCTTCTGCCCGCCGCAGAGGATATGCTTCCCATCGCCTGTCAACTGCTTGAGGCGGGCAAAACCGTGGCCGTTGAACATGCGGAGCCGGTTTATTTGCGAAACACCGTCGCGTGGAAGAAACTTCCAGGCCGGGAATGAATCTCAGTAACAGGAACTGAGAAAAAGGAGTCGCATCATGGCGGTTCAGACTAAAGTTGTACGCCTTTTTATGGCAGGCGCAGTGGCCATAGCACTGAGCGGATGCGTTTCCGTTCCTGATGCGATTAAGGGCAGCAGCCCCACGCCACAGCAGGATCTGGTTCGCGTGATGAATGCGCCTGAGCTTTACGTCGGCCAGGAAGCGCGCTTTGGCGGCAAGGTTATCGAGGTGCAAAACCAGCAGGGGAAAACCCGTCTGGAGATTGCCACCGTTCCGCTGGATAGCGGTGCGCGGCCGATCCTTGGCGAACCTTCCCGCGGGCGTATTTATGCCGACGTTGGCGGTTTTCTCGACCCGGTCGATTTTCGCGGACAGCTGGTCACCGTCGTCGGCCCGATTACCGGTTCGGTAGAGGGCAAAGTCGGCAACACACCGTATAAATTTATGACCATGCAGGTCAACGGGTATAAGCGCTGGCGGCTGACACAGCAGGTCATCATGCCACCTCAGCCGATGGATCCGTGGATGTGGGGTCCACATCCTTATCGGTATGGCTACCCGGGCTGGGGCTGGTATAACCCGGGACCTGCACAGGTTCAGACAATCGTTACTGAGTAACTCCCTGTAATTGTTAGAAAAGAGACAGCGGCTCAGCCGCTGTCTCTGTTTTTTACGAATAAAACGAAAAAAAAGAGTGACGCGCTTCGCAACCTTAAATCTGAACAATTAATAAACTGGTACGCTGAGTTAATATAATGTTAACAAACTGTTTATTATTGGGGTTGTGATGACGACGAACACTCATTTCAGAGGTGATGCATTGAAGAAGGTTTGGCTTAACCGTTATCCCGCAGATGTTCCTGCCGAGATCAATCCTGACCGTTATCAATCCCTGGTTGAATTGTTTGAACACTCGGTGAGGCGTTACGCAGACCAGCCTGCTTTTGTGAATATGGGCGAGGTCATGACGTTCCGTAAACTTGAGGAGCGTAGTCGGGCGTTCGCCGCCTATCTGCAGGAAGGGCTGGGGCTGCAAAAAGGGGACCGCGTCGCGCTGATGATGCCGAACCTGCTGCAATACCCGGTGGCGCTGTTCGGTGTCCTGCGTGCCGGGATGATTGTTGTCAACGTTAACCCGCTGTATACGCCGCGGGAGCTGGAGCATCAGCTAAACGACAGCGGTGCCGCCGCCATTGTGATTGTCTCTAACTTTGCCCACACGCTGGAAAAAGTGGTCGACAAAACCCAGGTCAAACACGTCATCCTGACGCGTATGGGGGATCAACTCTCAACCGCCAAAGGGACACTGGTTAACTTTGTCGTCAAATACATCAAACGTCTGGTGCCGAAATACCACCTGCCGGACGCGATCTCCTTCCGCAGTGCGCTGCAGGCGGGCTACCGCATGCAATACGTTAAACCGGAAGTGGTATCAGAAGACCTCGCGTTTCTGCAGTACACCGGCGGCACAACGGGTGTGGCTAAAGGCGCCATGCTGACCCACCGTAACATGCTGGCAAACCTTGAACAGGTGAATGCCACCTACGGACCGTTGCTGCACCACGGAAAAGAGCTGGTGATCACCGCGCTTCCGCTTTATCACATCTTCGCGCTGACCATGAACTGTCTGCTGTTTATTGAGCTGGGTGGTCAAAACGTATTGATCACAAACCCGCGCGATATTCCGGGGCTGGTGAAAGAGCTGGCGAAATATCCGTTCACCGCCATGACCGGGGTGAATACGCTGTTTAACGCGCTGCTCAACAACAAAGAGTTCCAGAAGCTCGATTTCTCCACGCTGCACCTCTCTGCGGGTGGCGGTATGCCGGTTCAACAGGCCGTTGCCGAACGCTGGATGAAACTGACGGGTCAGTATTTACTGGAAGGCTATGGCCTGACGGAGTGCGCCCCGCTGGTCAGTGTGAACCCGCACGATATCGACTATCACAGCGGAAGCATTGGCTTGCCGGTTCCGTCGACGGAAGCCAAACTGGTTGATGATGACGATAACGAAGTGGCGCCAGGTGAACCGGGCGAACTCTGTGTCAAAGGGCCGCAGGTGATGCTGGGCTACTGGCAACGTCCTGACGCGACCGATGAAATTATCAAAGACGGCTGGCTGCACACCGGTGATATCGCCGTGATGGATGAAGAGGGCTTCCTGCGTATCGTCGATCGTAAGAAAGACATGATTCTGGTTTCCGGTTTCAACGTCTACCCGAATGAAATCGAAGATGTGGTGATGCAGCACAGCGGCGTGCTCGAAGTGGCTGCCGTAGGCGTCCCTTCCGGGAGCAGCGGCGAGGCGGTGAAGATTTTTGTGGTCAAAAAAGACCCTTCTCTTACGGAGGAGGCGCTGATCACCTTCTGTCGTCGTCAGCTGACCGGCTACAAGGTGCCGAAGCTGGTTGAGTTTCGCGAGGAACTGCCGAAATCGAATGTCGGAAAGATATTACGACGAGAATTACGTGACGAAGCCCGTGGCAAAGTAGACAATAAGGCCTGAGCTTCACGCTAATCGCCCAGACGCCGGTTAAGCCGGCGTTTTTTATGGGCGCAAACAAAAGAGAATCCGTTTTGAATTACCAGATGATCACGACCAACGACGAGCTGGCTTCGCTGTGCGAAGTGACGCGCGACTTTCCTGCCATTGCCCTGGATACCGAGTTTGTCCGCACCCGGACCTACTATCCGCAGCTGGGGTTGATTCAGATGTACGACGGTAAACACGTGTCGCTGATCGACCCGCTCGGCATTACCGACTGGACGCCGATGCGTGACCTGCTGCTCGATACTGCGGTAACGAAATACCTGCACGCAGGCAGTGAAGATCTGGAAGTCTTTCTGAATACTTTTGGCGTCATGCCACAACCGTTGATTGATACGCAGATCCTCGCGGCCTTCAGTAATCGACCGCTCTCATGGGGCTTTGCCGCCATGGTTGAGGAGTATACTGGCCTGACGCTGGATAAAAGCGAATCCCGCACCGACTGGCTGGCACGCCCATTAACCGAGCGTCAACTGGAATACGCGGCGGCAGACGTGTTTTACCTCCTGCCGATTGCCGGCCAGCTGATGAAAGAGGCGGAAGCGTCAGGCTGGTTGCCCGCCGCGCTGGATGAGTGCCGAATGACGCAGCAGCGTCGTCAGGAAGTGGTTGATCCGAAAGAGGCCTGGCGCGATATCAGTAACGCCTGGCAGCTGCGTACGCGTCAGCTGGCGTGTCTGCAGCTGTTAGCGGACTGGCGTTTGCGTAAAGCACGCGAGCGCGATCTGGCCGTTAACTTTGTGGTACGCGAAGAACACCTCTGGGCGGTCGCGCGGTATATGCCGGGCAGCATGGGCGAACTGGACAGCATCGGGCTTTCCGGCAGCGAGATCCGTTTCCACGGTAAAACCCTGCTTGCGCTGGTGGCAAAAGCGCAGGAAATGCCGGACGAAGCACTGCCGGAGCCACTGCTGAATCTGATGGATATGCCAGGCTATCGCAAGGCGTTCAAGGATATCAAAGCGCTGGTGCAGGACGTCGCGACGCAAAGCAAACTGGGCGCGGAACTGCTGGCGTCACGCCGTCAGATTAACCAGCTGCTGAACTGGCACTGGAAGCTGAAACCTCAGAATGGTTTGCCGGAAATGATGGCGGGCTGGCGCGGGGAATTGATGGCCGATCGCCTGAATACTGTGCTGGAAGGTTATCCGCGATAATGAAAATGCCGGGTCATGCTGACATGCCCGGCACATTTCCCCGGCGGCATACGCTTACCGGGGATACACAATCCCGAACTACGGACGTGACTCTTCGGCTTCCGGGAGCGTAACGTTCAGCTCCAGAATCGAAATATCCCCGTCTTTTTGCTCCAGCTGCACCGTGACCATCTCCGGGTCAATCTGCACATACTTACAGATCACTTCCAGGATGTCCTTACGCAGCTGCGGCAGGTAGTGTGGCTCGGCGTCACTACGACGACGCTCCGCAACGATGATTTGCAGTCGTTCTTTTGCGATGTTGGCGGTGTTCTTTTTCCGCGAGAGAAAAAAGTCCAGTAATGCCATAACTTATCCTCCGAACAGGCGTTTGAGGAAACCTTTCTTCTCTTCTTCAATGAAGCGGAAAGGACGTTCTTCTCCCAGCAGACGGTCAACGGTATCCGCGTACGCTTTACCTGCATCTGCCATTGTATCCAGGATCACTGGCTCGCCCTGGTTAGAGGCGCGCAATACGGATTGATCTTCCGGGATCACGCCGACCAGTTTGATGCGCAGGATCTCCAGCACGTCTTCCATGCTAAGCATGTCACCTTTGTTCACGCGACCCGGGTTATAGCGGGTCAGCAGCAGGTGCTCTTTAATGGGTTCTTCGCCATTTTCCGCACGACGCGATTTGGAGGCGAGGATCCCCAGAATACGGTCCGAGTCACGCACGGATGAGACTTCAGGGTTGGTGGTGATGATGGCTTCATCAGCGAAGTAGAGTGCCATCAGGGCGCCCGTTTCGATGCCGGCAGGGGAGTCACAGACAACGAAGTCAAACTCCATTTTTTTCAGCTCGTCGAGCACCTTTTCCACGCCTTCACGGGTCAGGGCGTCTTTATCACGCGTCTGAGAAGCCGGAAGGATGTAGAGGTTTTCGGTGCGCTTGTCTTTAATCAGCGCCTGGTTCAGTGTGGCGTCGCCCTGAATGACGTTCACGAAGTCATAGACCACGCGACGTTCACATCCCATGATCAGGTCGAGGTTACGCAGACCGATATCGAAATCGATAACGACGGTTTTCTTTCCCTTCTGGGCCAAACCAGTAGCGATGGCCGCGCTGGAGGTGGTCTTGCCAACGCCTCCTTTACCCGAAGTAACAACAATAATGCGTGCCATAGAAATTCCTTGTTAAAAAGGGATCAATTCAACGGTTGAACGGTCAACGCGTCGTCTGCCAGTCGCAGACGAGCCGCTTTGCCATAAAATTCGGCTGGGATCTTGTCGCTCAGCCAATATTCACCTGCGATGGACACCAGTTCCGCCGTCAGATGAGTACAAAATATTTGTGCATCCCTGTCACCACTTGCACCCGCGAGCGCACGCCCACGCATCATACCGTATACGTGAATATTGCCATCTGCAATCAGCTCTGCGCCAGCGCTGACGTGGCTTGTAACAATCAGATCACAGTTTGGTGCATAAATGCGCTGACCGGAACGAACCGGCACATCAATCAATCGCGTTTTTGTGACAGGTGTAACGTTTTGCACCGGAGGAGGGGGCGTTTGGACTGCCGCAGGGGCAGGACGCGCGGCTTTTTCTTTGCCTTCGGTCAGAATGGGCAGACCCGCACGGTCAATTTCTGCTTTTAGCTCAGCATCTTTGCAGCCGCTGATACCGACGATACGCAACCCGGTCGCGGCCACGGCTTGCTGGAGAAGTTTCCAGTTAACCGGTGCATCCAGACCACTGACATTCACGACGACGGGGGCATGTTTCAGAAAAGCGGGAGCCTGCGCAATTTTGTCTTCTAACGCCTGACGAATAACCTCGGGTTTTGCATCATGCAAATGTACCACTGATAAGGTGAAGCTACTGCCTTTAAGCTCGATTGGCGTGTTTGACATCCTGGCCTTACTCAATTTGCTATTAACCGCAACACCGCCGTTGCGATATTCCGAAGAGTATCAGGCATGTTATAGTCAGGAGTATATTGAGGCAAGCAACCACCCATTAATTCAGAGTAAAAACATGTTTTGTGTGATCTACAGAAGTACAAGTCGTGACCAGACCTATCTTTATGTCGAAAAGAAAGACGATTTTTCGCGCGTACCTGAAGAATTAATGAAGAACTTTGGCCGACCTCAGCTGGCGATGCTGCTGCCGCTGGATGGCCGTAAGAAACTGGTCAACGCCGATCTGGAAAAAGTGAAAACCGCATTAGCGGAGCAAGGCTATTATTTACAACTCCCGCCACCACCCGAGAATTTATTAAAACAGCATCTTGAGGTGAACGGGAAAAAATAGTCCCGGCTGTTTTCGGGGTTAACACATCAACCGTTTAGGGGTCGTACATGTATCAACATCATAACTGGCAAGGTGCATTACTGGATTATCCCGTCAGCAAAGTGGTCTGCGTAGGCAGTAACTATGCCAAACATATTCAGGAGATGGGCAGCGCGACGCCAGACGAGCCGGTCCTGTTCATCAAGCCAGAAACCGCGCTGTGCGACATTCGCCAGCCGCTGGCGCTGCCGCAGGGGTTGGGGTCGGTGCATCATGAAGTGGAACTGGCCGTGCTGATTGGCGCGACGCTGCGTCAGGCCTCCGAAGAGCATGTGCAAAAGGCGATTGCCGGATACGGTGTCGCGCTCGACCTGACCCTGCGTGATGTTCAGGGCAAAATGAAGAAAGCGGGGCAGCCGTGGGAAAAGGCCAAAGGGTTTGATAACGCTTGCCCGATCTCCGGTTTTATTCCGGTAAGTGAATTTACCGACGATCCGCAGAACACCCCGCTCAGCCTGAAGGTTAACGGCGAGATCCGCCAGCAGGGCACCACGGCAGATATGATCCATAAAATTGTGCCGCTGATTGCCTACATGAGCCGCTTCTTTACCCTGAAACCGGGCGATGTGATCCTCACCGGTACGCCAGAAGGTGTCGGCCCGCTGCAGGCCGGTGACGAACTGGACGTCAGTTTTAACGGTCTGTCACTGAAAACTCGCGTGCTGTAAAAGCATCTTGCCGCCTGAAGAGGGCGGCAAAACTTGCAACAACGTGCCAGACTCGTTATAAGGTGCGCTCTCTTTTGACGTGTGGACATCCTGATGAACAACATTCCTTTCTGGCAAAGCAAAACTCTCGACCAAATGACAGACGTGGAGTGGGAATCGTTGTGTGACGGTTGCGGGCAGTGCTGCCTGCATAAACTGATGGATGAAGATTCGGACGAAATCTATTTCACCAACGTTGCCTGCAAGCAGCTGAACATCAAAACCTGCCAGTGTCGCAACTATGAGCGTCGCTTCGAGTACGAGCCGGATTGCATCAAGCTAACCCGTGAGAACCTGCCCACCTTCGAATGGCTGCCGCATACCTGCGCCTATCGTCTGCTGGCGGAAGGCAAAGACCTGCCAAAATGGCACCCGCTGCTGACGGGCTCCAAAGCAGCGATGCACGGTGAACGCATCTCTGTACGTCATATTGCGGTGAAAGAGTCTGAGGTACAGGACTGGGAAGATCACATCATGAATCATCCCAACCGTGGATAAGAAAAAACCCGCCGAGGCGGGTTTTTTTTACCTGCCAAACAGGTCGCGTTTCTTGGGTTTGAACGGCTGTGCGATGAGCACCAGTAGCGCCACAATGAAGTAGGCCACAAAAATCCCCACCAGCCACTGCGGCATCTCAAGGCTCAGGAATTCCCACTGGCGCACAGAGCAGTCACCGGAAGCAACAAACACCTGCGGCAGCCATTTATCAAGCGGCAGCCAGCTCGGGAAGCGGGCGGCGAAATCACAGGTCATAAAAGGTGACGGATGCAGCTGCATCATGGTGTGCTGCCAGGAGAGCTCAATACCTTTCCAGGCGCTGTACAGCCAGATGGCAATTGCGGCATAGCGTAACGGCGATTTAGGGGCAATCGCGCCCACCAGACCCGCACCCATAATGCCGAACAATGCACAGCGTTCGTAAATACAGAGTACGCAAGGCTGAAGTCCCATCACATGCTGGAACCACAGCGCGACCATTTCCAGCGCAAAGGCGGTCAGGGCCATTAACAACCACGCTCCGCGACCGCGAGAGCACTGGTTTAAAAATCTCAACATAATCATTTCCCTGGAACATGCTTAGAAAGCGCAGTGTAAACGAATTCGTTTTTCGCGCCACCTGTACCTGACGAAATAAAACGTAATTGGATGTTTATCGTGCGAAAAGGTAAACGGGCAGCAAGCTGCCCGATATATCAGGTTTACTGCGCGGCAAGTATACCCGCTTGTATCAACCATTGCGTACAGGGAATAAGGGTAATTTTGACGCAAAGCAATCCTACAAGCGTGAGCACCAGCGTATAGGGAAGCGCCATCCAGACCATTCGCCCATAAGAAAGACGTATGAGTGGAGCCAGCGCAGAGGTCAGCAGGAACAAGAACGCCGCCTGACCGTTGGGCGTCGCCACCGACGGCAGGTTGGTCCCGGTGTTAATTGCCACCGCCAGCAGTTCGAACTGTCCGGCGCTGATGACGCCTTGCTCCATGGCCGTTTTGGCCTCGTTGATGTAGACCGTGCCAACAAACACGTTATCCGAGATAGACGACAGCAGCCCGTTAAACAGATAAAACAGCGAAAGCTGAGCATCCGGTGCCGCCTGCAAGACAAAGGTAATGATCGGCGCGAAAAGCTTCTGGTCGATGATCACCGCGACGACCGCAAAAAAGACGGCCAGCAGGGCGGTAAAGGGCAGGGCTTCCGTAAAGGCTTTGCCAATCGCATGCTCATCCGTCACGCCAGTAAAACTGGTGGCGAGAATAATCACCGACAGGCCAATTAAACCGACTTCGGCAAGATGAAACGCCAGTGCGGCGATAAGCCAGACGCCGATGACGCCCTGTGCAATAAGACGCAGCGTCTCCTGCCGTGTCCGCTGGCTACGGCTTTGCTGGTCGAATTTCTGCAGCTCCTGACGCACGGGCGCCGGAATATGCGCGCCATAGCCAAAGAGGCTGAATTTCTCCACCACCACACAGGTCGCCAGACCGCACACCAGAACCGGTATGCTCACCGGTGCCATTCGCAGGAAGAAATCACCAAAATGCCAGCCCGCAGCTTTAGCAATAATCAGGTTTTGCGGTTCACCCACCATCGTCATCACGCCGCCCAGGGCAGTCCCGACGCCGGCATGCATCATCAGGCTGCGCAGGAAGGCGCGGAACTGTTCCAGTACCTCGCGGTGGTCATTATCGACCTGGCTGTCATCAAGCAGGTCATCGCCGGGACGTGAAGAGGCCACCCGGTGATAAATACCATAAAACCCGACCGCGACGCTTATCACCACGGCGACCACCGTCAGCGCATCCAGGAAGGCTGAAAGAAATGCTGCAGCCACGCAGAAAGCCAGCGACAAAAGCGTTTTTGAAGGAATGCTCAGCAGCAGGCGGGTAAAAATAAACAGCAGCAGCTGTTTCATAAAGTAGATGCCGGCCACCATAAACATCAGCAGCAGAAGCACTTCAAGGTTTGAGGCCAGTTCTGCCTTTACATGCTCGGCGCTGGTCATGCCAATGACAACCGCTTCAATGGCCAGCAAACCGCCAGGCAGCAGGGGATAGCACTTCAGCGCCATGGCCAGGGTGAAGATAAACTCCGCAACCAGCAGCCACCCGGCAATAAACGGGTGCATAATAAAGATGAGAGGATTAACAACCAGGAACACCAGAAGTATCAGCTTGTACCAGTCGGGAGACTGGCCTAAAAAATTGCGCCATAACGCGCGCCCAAAAGAAATTTCCACGACAGACGTTCTTCCCCGTGAAGTAAAACAAAACATCAGTATACGCAAAAATCACGGTCTGGAGGGGGATTCGGCTGCAATGTAAATTTCATAAAAATGAAACGACGATCCCTCTTTTCTCTCACTGCTGCGCTATCTGCCTCTGCGAGCCTCTGGTATGATGAGTGCAATTTGCTAAAGCTGTGTAATGGAAATCTCACTATGGTCATTAAGGCGCAGAGCCCGGCGGGTTTCGCGGAAGAGTACATCATTGAAAGCATCTGGAATAATCGTTTCCCTGCAGGGTCCATTCTTCCGGCTGAACGCGAACTCTCTGAACTGATTGGCGTCACTCGCACCACGCTTCGGGAAGTGCTCCAGCGACTGGCGCGTGATGGGTGGTTGACGATTCAGCATGGCAAGCCAACAAAAGTAAACAATTTCTGGGAAACCTCCGGGCTGAATATTCTTGAAACGCTGGCGCGCCTCGATCATGAAAGCGTGCCGCAGCTGATTGATAATCTGCTCTCCGTGCGTACCAATATCGCCACCATCTTTATTCGTACGGCTTTCCGTCAGCACCCGGAAGATGCGCTCCAGGTTCTGGCCAGTGCCAACCAGGTGGAAGACCATGCGGATGCGTTTGCTACCCTTGATTACAACATCTTCCGCGGCCTGGCGTTTGCCTCCGGTAACCCGATTTACGGCCTCATCCTTAACGGCATGAAAGGGCTCTATACCCGTATCGGTCGTCACTACTTTGCCAATCCGGAAGCCCGCAGTCTGGCGCTGGGCTTTTACCACAAGCTGAGCGAGCTCTGCTCCACCGGTCAGCACGATCAGGTGTATGAAACCGTGCGCCGCTACGGCCGCGACTCAGGTGAAATCTGGCACCGGATGCAAAAAACGCTGCCGGGTGACCTGGCCATCCAGACCCGCTAAAAGAAAAAACCTCTCAGCTGAGAGGTTTTTTTTCGCCCTGACGCGGGCGTTTCGGTTCAGGCAGGCACTACAGCGTATTCATCCGCGTCGGGCAGCGCTCCAGCAGCTCCACGCTACCGTCTTCATTCTGCTGCTCCAGCAACACGTCAAAGCCCCACAGGCGATGCACATGCTTCAGCACCTCTTTGCGCCCTTTATCCAGCGGGGCACGGTTGTGCGGGATGTAGCGCAGCGTCAGAGAGCGGTCACCGCGGAGATCCACGTTCCATACCTGAATATTGGGTTCAAGATTGCTCAGGTTGTACTGGGAAGAGAGGCGAGAGCGGATCTCCCGGTATCCCTCTTCGTTATGAATCGCTGAAATTTCCAGGAAGTTGTTACGGTCATCATCCAGCACGGTGAAGAAGCGGAAATCGCGCATGATCTTCGGCGACATAAACTGGCTAATAAAGCTCTCATCCTTGAAATCGCGCATCGCAAAATGCAGCGTTTCCAGCCAGTCCGAACCGGCAATATCCGGGAACCAGTATTTGTCCTCTTCCGTTGGCGACTGGCAGATACGTTTGATGTCCTGGAACATCGCAAAGCCGAGGGCATACGGGTTAATGCCGCTGTACCACGGGCTGTTGTAAGGCGGCTGGAACACCACGTTGGTATGGCTGTGGAGGAATTCCATCATAAACCGCTCGGTGACTTTCCCCTCGTCATACAGATGGTTGAGGATGGTGTAATGCCAGAATGTCGCCCAGCCTTCGTTCATCACCTGCGTCTGTTTTTGCGGATAGAAGTACTGGCTGACCTTACGCACAATGCGCAGGATCTCACGCTGCCATGACTCCAGCAGCGGCGCGTTCTTCTCCATAAAGTAGAGCAGGTTTTCCTGTGGCTCAGACGGGTAGCGGCGCGCCTCAGCGACAGCTTTCTCTTCTTCACGCTTAGGCAAGGTGCGCCACAGCATATTCACCTGGCTTTGCAGATACTCCTCGCGGCTTTTCTGCCGGGCTTTCTCCTCCTGCAGGGAAATTTTCTGCGGTCGTTTGTAGCGGTCTACGCCGTAGTTCATCAGCGCATGGCAGGAGTCGAGCAGTTTCTCCACTTCATCGACGCCGTAGCGCTCTTCGCAGTCGGTAATGTATTTACGGGCGAAGATCAGGTAATCGACGATCGAGCTGGCGTCCGTCCAGCTGCGGAAAAGATAGTTATTCTTGAAGAAAGAGTTGTGCCCGTAGCAGGCATGCGCCATCACCAGCGCCTGCATGGTAATGGTGTTCTCTTCCATCAGGTAAGCGATACACGGGTTGGAGTTGATGACGATTTCATACGCCAGCCCCTGCTGGCCGTGTTTATACAGCCGTTCCGTTTCAATAAATTTTTTACCAAACGACCAGTGCGGATAATTGATCGGCATCCCGACGCTGGAATAGGCATCCATCATCTGTTCGGAGGTTATGACTTCAATCTGGTGAGGATAGGTATCCAGGCGATAGAGTTTTGCTACCCGGTCGATTTCAGCGAGGTAGACATCCAGCAACTCAAAGGTCCAGTCGGGTCCATCGCTGAGACGTGTGTTGTCCTTGTTCAGGGAATCAATAGTAGCCATTAGCGCGCCCTCGTTGTGGGTGCTCTCTCTGTCTGGAGAGCCTCCTTTCAAGCATAGATCAACGTGTTAAAAAGCGTGCTGGAGCAGAAATTTTTTCTTTACGATTTCCCGTTTTCAATACGGTAAATAAAGCGGTTCATGCAGAGTTTTATGCTGGTTAAAAATAACGCGCAGCAGGAGATCCCAAATAAGTCCTTTCCCCGCCAGTAGGGGAAGATGTGAGATAAGTCACCATAAAAAAGTCGTATGTTGAATAATATTTTCAACTAGGTTATCAATCTGTAATTAGAAGATTGTTCTTTTGCACATTATGGAGTGGCTATGCGTGTTGTCATACTGGGAAGTGGTGTGGTTGGCGTAACCAGCGCCTGGTATTTAAGTCAGGCGGGGCATGACGTTACCGTTATCGATCGTGAGCCAGGCCCTGCGCTGGAAACCAGCGCGGCGAATGCCGGGCAAATCTCTCCGGGCTATGCGGCACCGTGGGCGGCTCCCGGTGTGCCACTGAAGGCGATTAAATGGATGTTCCAGCGCCATGCGCCGCTGGCCATTAGCCTCGACGGCACGCAGTTCCAGCTTAAGTGGATGTGGCAGATGCTGCGCAACTGCGACACCCGCCATTACATGGAAAACAAAGGGCGTATGGTGCGTCTGGCGGAATACAGCCGTGACTGCCTGAAAACCTTGCGCGCCACCACAGGCATCGAGTACGAAGGCCGTCAGGGCGGTACGCTGCAGTTGTTCCGCACGGCGCAACAGTACGAAAACGCCACCCGCGATATCGCCGTGCTGGAAGATGCCGGTGTTCCGTATCAACTCCTCGAGGCCAGTCAGCTGGGGCAGGTTGAACCGGCGCTGGCGGAGGTGTCCCACAAACTGACGGGCGGCCTGCGTTTACCCAACGATGAAACCGGCGACTGTCAGCTCTTTACCCAGCGTCTGGCGCAGATGTGCGAGCAGGCAGGGGTAACATTCCGCTTTAACACGCCCGTCGATAAATTGCTGTCGGAAGGCGGTAATATTTACGGCGTGAAGTGCGGCGAAGAGGTGATCAAAGCGGATGCCTACGTCATGGCCTTTGGCTCTTACTCCACCGCCATGCTGAAGGGTATTCTGGACATTCCGGTCTATCCGCTGAAGGGGTACTCCCTGACCATCCCGGTGAAAGAGGACAGCGGTGCACCCGTCTCCACCATTCTGGATGAAACCTATAAAATCGCCATTACCCGCTTCGACAACCGTATCCGCGTAGGCGGCATGGCGGAGATTGTCGGCTTCAACACCGAGCTGCTGCAGCCGCGTCGTGAAACGCTGGAGATGGTCGTGGGCGATCTCTTCCCACGCGGCGGTTTTGTCGAGCAGGCCACGTTCTGGACCGGTCTGCGTCCAATGACGCCAGACGGCACGCCGATTGTGGGCCGCACCCCGTTCAAAAACCTGTGGACGAATACCGGACACGGCACCCTCGGCTGGACAATGGCCTGTGGCTCAGGTCAGCTGTTGAGCGACTTGATTTCCGGGCGCACCCCGGCAATTCCGTTTGACGATTTAAGTGCCGCGCGCTATCAATCTGGGTTCACCCCCTCGCGTCCACAGCACCTGCACGGCGCGCATAACTAAGGAGTTGTCATGTCCCGTCCTGTTCTGGCTCAGCTGGACTTGCAGGCCCTGAAGGATAACCTGCAGATTGTTCGCCGTGCTGCGCCAGGTTCACGCGTCTGGTCGGTGGTGAAAGCGAACGCCTACGGCCACGGTATTGACCGCATCTGGAGCGCGCTCAGCGCGACCGACGGTTTTGCGTTACTGAATCTGGAAGAGGCCATTTTGCTGCGCGAGCGCGGCTGGAAAGGCCCTATCTTATTGCTGGAAGGGTTCTTCCATGCCGACGATCTGCCGTTGCTGGATAAGTACCGGCTGACCACCAGCATTCACAGCAACTGGCAGGTTAAAGCCCTGCAGGACGCCAGACTGCATGCCCCGCTCGACATTTATCTCAAGGTGAACAGCGGCATGAACCGCCTGGGCTTCCAGCCCGAGCGGGTACATACGGTATGGCAACAGCTGCGCGGCATCAAGAATGTGGGCGAAATGACGCTGATGGCGCACTTTGCCGACGCGGAAAAACCCGATGGCATCGCCGAGGCGATGGTGCGGATTGAGCAGGCGGCTGAAGGTCTGGCGTGTTCGCGCTCGCTCTCTAACTCGGCGGCCACGCTGTGGCACCCGGAGGCGCACTACAGCTGGGTACGCCCGGGGATCATTCTGTACGGCGCGTCACCGTCAGGGCAGTGGCAGGATATTGCTAACAGCGGCCTGAAACCGGTGATGACCCTACGCAGCGAAATCATCGGCGTACAAACGCTGAAGGCCGGTTCCACGGTGGGCTACGGCAGCCGTTACCGGGCGACAGGCGAACAGCGAATTGGCATTGTGGCGGGAGGCTATGCCGACGGCTACCCGCGTATCGCTCCGACCGGCACGCCGGTGTGGGTGGATGGTGTTCGCACGGGTACCGTGGGGACGGTCTCAATGGATATGCTGGCGGTAGACCTCACGCCGTGCCCGCAGGCGGGGATTGGTTCACCGGTTGAGCTGTGGGGAAATGAAATTAAAATTGACGATGTGGCCGCTGCTGCAGGGACCGTTGGCTATGAGCTGATGTGCGCTCTGGCGCCGCGCGTACCGGTTGTGACGGTGTAACTATGCGATGTGCCGGGGGGCGATAACGCCTTCCCCGGCCAGTAAGACACGAAACCTAAACTATTCTGACTCTTCTTCCATCGGCCTTACGCCGACTTTGCGTACCGCGTTATCTTCTTTCTCGGCCACCGTCCAGATCATCCCGGCAAACTCGACCTGGTCACCGACAACGGGTGCTGCGCCAAGCAGTTGCTGGATAATTTCCCCCAGCGTTTGCTGCTTATCGCGATACTCCAGCCCTTCATCCAGACCGTAAATCAAGGCAACATCTGCAAATTTGGCGCTCGCTTCCAGAATAAAATCGCCGAAGAAACGCTGATCCAGCGCCACCGGTGGCGACTGGCTGAACAATTTACCCAGTGCGGGCAGGTCGCGCTCGCGGCCAATTACGCACAAAATATCCCCTTCACGCAGACGGGTGCTGCCGGTAGGGTGAAGCAGAACATTGTCGCGGAACAACGCGGCAATCCGCGTTTCGGCGGGCATATGCAGATCGCGCAGCGACGCGCCCACGCACCATTTGTCTTCGCTAAGCTGATACACAAACTGTTCCCACGGGTTTTCCGGATGAATATCCAATCCGACGCGGGAGACGGGCCAGCCAACGGGGGGGATCACCACTTTTGCCTTTTTCGCCGCCCAGCCGAGTGACGTGCCCTGGAACAGGAGTGAAATCAAAACAACGAAGAATGCGACGTTGAAGAACAGTCGGGCGTTATCCAGACCCGCCATCATCGGGAACACGGCAAGGATAATCGGCACCGCGCCGCGCAAACCCACCCAACTGATAAAGATACGCTCGCGCAGGTTAAAGCCGCGAAACGGCAGCAGGCCTGCAAACACCGACAGTGGACGGGCGAAGAAGATCATCCACGCCGACAGCATCAGCGCCGGCACGGCGATAGGCAGCAGGTCTGAAGGGGTAACCAGCAGGCCAAGCACCAGGAACATGCCAATCTGCGCCAGCCAGGCCAGTCCGTCGAAGTTCTGCAAAATGGCGTGACGGTTGCGAATAGGGCGGTTACCCATCAGGAAGCCGCAGAGGTAGACGGCAAGAATGCCGCTGCCATCCAGCGCGGTGGTGACGGCAAAAATCAGAATGCCGCCGCTCAGCGCCAGCAGAGGGTAAAGCCCGGCGGGAAGTGAAATCCGGTTGATCATCTGCTGCAGCAGATAGCCGCCGCCGAGGCCAAGAATAATCCCCAGACCAAACTGCTGCAGGATATGCCAGGCAAACATCCAGCTCAGCCCGCTTTCGTGCTGCTGGATCATCTCAATCAGCGTGATGGTGAGAAACACCGCCATGGGATCGTTACTGCCGGATTCAATCTCAAGCGTGGAGCCAACACGTTCGTTAAGCCCTTTACCGCCAAGCAGGGAAAAGACCGCCGCCGCATCGGTTGAACCGACAATAGCGCCAATCAGCAAGCCTTCCATGATATTGAGATGGAACAGCCAGGCGGCCATCATCCCGGTCAGGCCGGATGTGATTAATACGCCTACGGTCGCGAGCGACAGCGCCGGCCCTAAGGCGACGCGGAACGAGCTCGCCTGAGTGCGCATCCCGCCGTCCAGCAGGATCACTGCCAGCGCGAGGTTACTCACCATGTAGGCGAAAGGGTAGTTATCGAAAGGAATACCGCCGATGCCATCGATGCCAGCCAGCATGCCGATAGCAAGGAAAATAACGAGAATAGGTATGCCGAGACGCGATGAAAATGAACTTAATAATATACTACAGGTTACAAGCACAGAACCCAGAATGAAAAGGCTGATTATCGCTGCGGCATCCAATGTTGTCTTACTCCCACCTCAATGTTAACGCTGTTACTAAAACCCTAACATATTAACCACGGCAACAGCGTTTTATTAAGGGGTTTAACGGCTTTTTTATGCCTTTATGACCGGATGACCGCTTATTGTTAACCGACTGCCTGAATCATCATGTATCAGGGACGCATGTGCCCCCAGCGCAAGGGTTACGGTTTGTTGCTCATGGCCAAAATCCAGACCGGTGATAACCGGGATATCGAGACGGGAACGGATGAAATCAACCATCGTTTCAAGGGAGTAACCGGCGTCGTAATCATTGGGTGCCGCACCGCTAAAACTGCCCAGCACGATTGCTGACTGACGTTCAAGGATCCCGGCATGATAAAGCTGCAATAACATGCGCTCGACGCGGAACGGATGTTCGTTAATATCTTCCAGCACCAGAATGCCGTCTTCGATGTCCGGCAACCACGGCGTACCGATGAGCGAGACCAGCATTGCCAGGTTACCCCCCCAGAGTTGGCCTTCACAGGCCCAGTGCGGCCCCTGGCCTTGCCACGTTATACTGTAGGTTGGGTTTCGCAGGGCGCGCCAGAAATGCTCAAGGGTAAACGCATCGAGCGCCGGCGCACCAAAATTTCCGGCCAGCATCGGGCCGCTGAAGGTAATGACGTTATGCAGCGCCAGCAGCCCAAGCTGGATCACCGTGAAGTCGCTGTGGCCGCATATCAGCAGCGGGTCCTGCTGTTGACGCTGCGCCAGACCTTGCCAGTCAATGCTCTCCAGTAACCGGCTCGCGCCGTAGCCCCCCCGCACCGCAAGCACGATCCGATCCTCACCCTTCAGGTTCACCAGGCTGTTGATATCATTCAGTCTCTGGGCCTCGGTTCCGGCAAAACGCTGCTGGCGGCGAGGGATAATCGTCTGATTTTCTACCTGGTGGCCGAAGCCCAGTAAGCGCTGAACGCCCCGTTGTGCCGCGTCCTGATTGATGCAGTAGCCCGACGGTGCGATAAGATGAAACTGAGACATGGCAATTCCTTGCTGAATGAGAAACTAATTGTCTATATCATGCCGCTTATACGCTGCCCGCTTCAAGGGGTGGCGCACTGCGATGACCGGCTATAAGGATAGATGACGTGAAATTGAGATGGTTTGCTTTTTTGATTGTGTTGCTTGCGGGCTGTAGTTCCAGACATGACTATCAAAATCCGCCCTGGAACCCGGAAGTGCCGGTGAAACGGGCCATGCAGTGGATGCCGATCAGCGAGCAAGCCGGGAAGGCATGGGGCGTCAGTCCGCGTCTTATCACCGCGATCATTGCCGTTGAATCCGGCGGTAATCCCACGCTTGTCAGCAAATCAAACGCAGTGGGGCTGATGCAGCTTAAAGCGTCTACCGCAGGTAAAGAGGTCTACCGCTACATGGGCTGGAGCGGTCAGCCGTCGACCAGCGAGCTGAAGAACCCGGAGCGTAATATCTCCATGGGGACAGCCTATCTCAGCATTCTGGAGCATGGCGTACTGAAGGGCATCGACGACCCGGAAGTGATGCAATACGCGCTGGTGGTCTCTTACGTCAACGGGGCCGGGGCGCTGTTGCGAACCTTCTCCTCTGACCGTAAAGAGGCGATAGAAGAGATTAACGGCATGGACAAAGATGAATTCGTTGAACATGTGGCGAAAAATCATCCGGCACCACAGGCTCCGCGTTACATCTGGAAAGTACAGAAAGCGATGGATGCCATGTAATGCCGCAGGCGGGCGGCGGTCACGCTGCCCGTTTTCCTCACAGAACTTTATTCGCACGTTCCCGTGCTTCGCGCTCCAGTGCAAAGATAATGCGCTGCAGTTCGCGCTCTGAACCGGGTCCAACGTTCAGGAAGCGGAAACTCAAACGTGGCGTGGTAATCGTTTCGTTTTTGCTGTCCACCACCTTCCGCTCGCTGATGGCAATCAACTGGGCATCAAAATAAAACCGTCCCCAGCCGGCCATATCCAGTTCAATTTGCGAGAATCGCATGCCTTCGACCAGTCCGTCAGGTTTCGGCGTATCCATCAGCGCGCCCATACCGCCCAGCGACAGGTCGAAGAGGCGGAAGCGGAGCTCTTTTTTGTCCGGCATTTTAGCCTTACAAAAATAGGCAGGGTGAAGGGGGGCGCTGATGCGGAAATATTCCCGGCGCTGCACAAACCACAGGTTGGCAGGCAGCGGTGTGACAAACGCGGGAAGACCCTGGTATTCGCTCATCTCAAGGCGCGGAAGCACAAATTCCACTTTTGCACCGTGGGTCTCTGCCATCACCGCGAGTTTCTCTGCTTTCAGTGCGGCGCGGTTTTCATACTCCTGACTGCCCAGATCGATAACCAGTCGCTCCTGCGAGACGTCGAGGATCTTGCTGATGAACTGATTGTTTGACCAGCTGATGCGCAGCGGCACTTCACCTTTTTGCAGGTCACGCAATACCCCTAATACAGCCAGCGGATTTTGCTTGAGGAACTGCTCACTGTAATTACTCACGCCGGATGGCTCCTTGATAGATGACAGACTGTCTTTGCGTTATCGGCACTGCACAATGAAACTTAATACAAACCGATGAGTTTTTTTTCAGATTGCAGAGAAGATAAGTCGGTGAGATGAAATTAGTTTTCCAGGGATGACCTATACTTAAGTTACCTGCGCAGAAGGTTTTCTGCGCATGCATTAAACCTGCAAGAGGGCATCGCTATGGGTATTATCGCCTGGATTATCTTTGGTCTAATTGCTGGCGCTATCGCTAAACTTATCATGCCGGGAAATGATGGCGGCGGCTTCATACTGACGTGTGTGCTCGGTGTCGTGGGGGCGGTTGTAGGCGGCTGGCTGGCGACGATGTTTGGCTTTGGTGGCAGCATCAGCGGTTTTGACCTGCACAGTTTCCTGGTGGCTGTCGTGGGTGCCATTGTGGTGCTGGGCATTTTCAGGTTACTGCGACGGGCATAACTTCACTAAAACGGCTCTCAAGGAGGGCCGTTTTTTTACGTGCATATTGATTTGCTAATCGAAATGATAATAATTGTCGTTCCTGATTACATTTAATCACAAGACGACTTTATGAACCCCTCTCGTTTCACGTTATGCGCGTTGGCAGGAGCCGTGACGCTGGCATTGCAGGTACAGGCGTTTGCCGAAGAATCAACCATCGTAGTCACGGGCTCAGAGCAGGGCAGCGTACTGCCCTCCTGGACGAACAGCGCAACCAAATCAGCCGTTGCCGAGAGTAAAACCCCGCAGGTGATCAATACCCTGTCGGCGCAGGAAATCGATAAACGTCACGCGAACTCCGTGAATGAGATCCTGCGCTATGCACCGGGTGTGTCGACCGAGGTGCGCGGAAACACCTCCTACATGAGCGAATATAAAATTCGTGGATTTACCGTCGATCAGGAGTTCTACAACGGGCTGCAGTTACCCTATAACGTCACCGGCAATACCAAAGCCCGCATCGATCCGCTGTTGGTTGAAAGCGTTGATATTCTCAAAGGTCCCTCATCGGTACTGTACGGCGGAGCCTCGCCGGGTGGGCTGGTGAATATTCAGAGTAAAAAACCGCAACAAGCCGCCCGGACCGAACTGGGTTTTAACACCGGCACCCGTAACCTGAAAGAGGGGTATCTGGATTCGACCGGGCAAATTGCCGATAGCGACTGGAACTACCGTCTGCTGGGGAAAGCGACGGAAAGTGACGATCAGCCGCACACCTCCCGGTATGAAAACTACCTGGTTGCGCCGTCTGTCACCTGGCAACCGGACAACAAAACGCGTCTCACCCTTGATGCGCTGGCGCAAAACTCCCCAAGCCTGACGCCGTCTAACCCGCTGCCGCTCGCCTGGCTGCGTTCGAAATATGCGGGCAAGCGGGATTATGCCGGCGACGAATGGAGCGGGTTTAAACAGCGCCAGTGGATGCTGGGTTACAGCTTTGAACATGAGTTTGACAGCGGCTGGGGCTTTAACCAGAAGGCGCGCTATTTTGACATTGATACCCACCAGCGCAGTATTTATGCAACCGGGCCGGGCAGTGAAGTCAATCAGCTTAACCGCTTTGCCTACACCACGGATGAAGATCTCCGGAGCTTCAACATTGATAATCAGGTGACCAAAACCGTTGCGCTGGGTGAGTGGAAACACCATCTGCTGGCCGGGTTTGACTACCAGAAGTTGAATTCCCACTTCCACTACCGCTATGCCTCGACAACACCGGGGATTGATATGCGCAATCCGGACTATTCACAGGTCCATGAGGATGCGCTGGGGCTGTATACCGCGCAGAAAAACCGTCTGAGCTATCAGCAGAATGGGTATTACCTGCAGGATCAGGTGGAGTTTGGCGGCTTAAATCTGTTGGGCAGCCTGCGCTATGATGATTATCGCTCCGTCACCACCGATTATCTGCATAACGGCGACAAGGCGTGGGTATCGCAGGATCGCGTTACCAAACGACTGGGCGCGCTCTACGCCTTCGACAACGGTCTCTCTCCGTTTATCAGCTATTCAGAAGGGTTTGCCCCGGTCTCGCCGCAGGGAACCCTGACGGCGAAAGAGGTCAAGCCGACCACCAGCAAGCAGGTGGAGGGCGGGGTGAAATATCTGCTGGCAGAGTACGCCACCACCTTTACCGCCTCAGTGTTTACTATTCGCCAGAAGAATGTCGTCACCTCCGATCCCGGCTTCCTGAACTATCGTCAGACCGGCGAAGTGGAGTCTAAAGGGGCGGAGTTGTCTGTGATTGGCCGTCCGACAGACAATCTGAACCTGATTGCCAACTACGCATACACGCACGCCATCAATACGCAGGACGATAAGTATCAGGGCAAACGCCCTACGCAGGTGCCGGAAAATGCATTCAATCTGTGGGGGGATTACACCTTTGAGAATACGGCACTGAAAGGATTGATGCTGGGAGCCGGGGCGCGCTACACCGGGCCGATGGAGATTTCACCGGCGAACGACGCGGGTAAACTCGGTGGCACCACGCAGTACGATCTGGCGGCATCCTATCGGATGGGCGAAATTCTGCCTTCGCTTGAAGGGCTGACCCTGAAAGCGAGCGCGCAGAACATCACCAATAAAGAGACGTTGACCTGTTACGATGCGACCAACTGCTGGATTGGACGTGACCGAACCTATCAGTTAGGCGCGAGCTACAGCTTCTGACGCCCTGTTAAACCCCGTAAGACGGCCCATTCGCCCTCTCCCGGTGGGAGAGGGCGAGGGAATGAGGCCGCTTTATTGCGCCGTACTTTTCGCCGGCGCGGCAGCATCGTTTGCCGCCGGCTGATTCTCCGGCACGCTGTCGCACGGTTTCTCTTTCGGACAGACCAGATCCAGCATTTTCAGCGTCACGCCGTTGCTCCAGCCGAAGCCATCCTGCAGCGGATATTCACCGCCACCGCCCCCTGTACCGGTACTCGAAACGTCATACTTCTCTACCAGCTTCTGTTCGCGGTCATAGGTATGCTGAACATTTTTCAGGAAGCGCCAGGTCACATCCATTGCCACCTTATCCTGCCCGTAATTCTGCAACCCCTCCGTCGCCACCCATTGCAGCGGTGCCCAGCCGTTAGGTGCATCCCACTGCTGGCCGCTGTTGATGGTGGTGGTGGAAATGCCGCCCGGTTTGAGCAGGCGTGACGATGCCGCTGCAGCGACCTTATCAGCGCGATCCTGCGAAGCCGCCTTCACATAGAGCGGATAAAGTGCGGCTGCCGTAAGCTGATTACGCACCTTTTTACTCTTAAGATCGTAATCCGCGTACCAGCCCTCTTTATCATTCCACAGATGGCTCTCGATCGCTTTCTGACGCGCGGTCGCCAGCGCGTCATACTTGCTGGCAGCGGAGGTATCGCCGGATGCCTGGCTTGCCCTGGCCAGCAATTTTTCCATCTTAAACATCAGGGCGTTAAGATCGACAGGCACAATGCTGGTGGTGCGGATCGTGCCCAGTTTTTGCGGATCGTCCATCCAGCGGGAGCTAAAGTCCCACCCCGAGGCGGCCGCTGAGCGTAAATCGCGGTAGATCTCCGTGGCCGGTCGGTTAGGATTGCTTTTAGCGGTGGTAATATCATCGAGCCAGGATTCAGGACGCGGCGTATCGCGGTCATCCCAGTAGCGGTTGAGCACTGAGCCATCGTCCAGCTTCACCACACGTTTGTTGGCTTGTCCGGCCTGCAGCGTGTCGGCCCCCTCCATCCAGTAGGCGTACTCTTTCTCCATTTGCGGACGGTATTTCTTCAGCGCATCGCTGTCATGGGTCGCCAGCAACTCGACCATCAGCGCGAAGAACGGAGGCTGGGAGCGGCTCAGGTAGTAGCTGCGGTTGCCGTTCGGGATATGTCCCCAGCTGTCCAGCTCGTAAGCGAAGTTGTCGACCATATCGCTGATTTTGTCCCAGTGGCCACTCTCAGCCAGCCCTAACATGGTGAAATAACTGTCCCAGTAGTAGACCTCGCGAAAACGTCCGCCAGGCACGACATAGGGTTTAGGCAGCGGCAGAAGGGAATCCCACTTATTACTCGCTTTATCGGTGGTGCGGGTCAGTACGGGCCAGAGGTCATCAATGTGTGCACGTAAAGTTTGCCCGGCAGGCGGGACGTATTTTTCACCCTCCGCTGGCAGCGTAAAGTTCATTTCCACAAAGTGCTTCAGATCGAAGCCAGACTGGGTGCGCTGCATCCGATAATCCGCCAGAATCATCAGCGGATCGCTTTTCGGCACGGCGTCAGCAAAGGTCTTTTGATCGGGAAACAGTTTGGCACTTTGCACATCATTAAAGAGAGGACCAAGTAAAATATCGGGGGAGCTTGTCTGGGTGGTGAGGTGTTCTTCCGCATAACCCCATGTTGTCACACCGAGTAACGCGCCGCCCAAAGCCAGGTGCAAAAGAGCAGGGCGTAGTGTACGAGGTCTTATCATCGGTTCATCTCCTGTATTCGCTGAGCAGCGTTGCCGCTGTTATCAATCACCTGAAAACCTTAGACGAATATTGGCCGCTTCGCGTGTCGAATATCCCATTTTGCGCATAACCAGACAATTTACCGTCTGGTTATGCGCTGGAAGGGATTGGGAGAATTTGCTATCTTGATGAAAGATAATTCTTTTTTATGATAAATAATTATATTGCTTTTAATTTAATCAATGGGCGCAAATCATGGCGCGATAATAATATGCGCGGAATGCTCTTTTATTCCGGAATAGCGCAAGGTGCTCCCTTAGCACGCCCCATAATTAAATCGCGAAAGGCGACTGGCAAAAAATACGTATCGCTAACGCCTGGCTCAGACCTCTTCCGGGGTCTGGCTGGTCTCGCGCAACGTGCCCGGTGCATGCCCAATAATGCGCTTAAATGCCCGACTGAACGCGGCCAGTGAACCGTACCCCAGACGCAACGCGACGGTTTCAATGGGCTGATTTTCGTGGCGGATGTACTGAATGGCCAGCCGCATCCTCAGTTCGCTGAGATATTTTGCCGGTGTGGTTCCCGTGGCCGCCAGAAAACGTTCAGCAAACACGGAGCGGGAAGTGCCCGCTTCTTTCGCCAGATCCGCCACGCTCCAGTTCAGGCCTGGCTGCTGATGCATGGCGTAAATGGCCCGGCTCAAACGCGGGTCGCGCAATACCTGCACCCAGCCGGTAGCTTTGCCGCAGCCTCCTTCAACCCAGCCACGCACGATCAACGCGGCCACCACGTCGGCAAGTCGCGCGAGGATCCCGGCGAATCCGGCCTGGCGGGTCATTGATTCCCGCTCCATCGCTGCCAGCAGCGGATGAATTTCCGGCCATGTGGACATCAGCCGGCTCACCATCATCACTTCCGGCATCGCCTTGATCAGCGGCTGCATCCCACCCAGTTCAAAATCCATGCATCCACTGAAGATGATGGTGTTCTCGCTTTCCGGACACGGCTCACAGGTGATCGCGCAGACCGAACCGCAGATAGGCTCGCTGGGGAATGCACTGACCGGGGTAATGCTGGCGTGCTCGTCAGAGAGCAGGGCATGGGCGTTGCCGTTCGGGATAAAAAGGGCGTCGCCGCCATTCAGCGTGAAGGTGGCGCCACTCTCCATACGCAAAAGGGCGCTGCCGTGGCTGACAAAATGGAACTGGGCTTTGCCGGGCGCCTGGTGAAACGCCACGCCAAACGGCGCGCTGGCCTCAATTCGACGGTATTTCACGCCCGACAGGCGCATGCCGTGCAAAAGTTCGCTGATCAAATCGGGTGACTGTACGGTCATGACGCAACTCCGGACGAATAATCAATAAGTGGAGATTATATGTCATAGATCGTCCAGGGTGAACCCACTATGCTTTTGCGACAGTAGTCACATTTTTATAACGGGAGAACAACAGATGAATTCATGTGTCGTGGCGAGAGAGGCGGTCACGCCTGCAAAACCCGCCTGGCGAGCCGTCTACTCACTGGGGCTCGGCGTATTCGGCCTGATCACAGCAGAATTCCTGCCCGCCAGTTTGCTGACGCCGATGGCCGCGAGCCTGGGGGTGTCCGAGGGGATGGCCGGACAAGCGGTGACGGCCACGGCGCTGGTGGCGCTGGTCACCGGGTTGCTCATCACGCCGGCCACCAAAAATATCGACCGTCGCTGGGTATTGATGTTCTTCTCGGTGCTGCAGATCATCTCCAGCCTGCTGGTGGCTTTTGCGCCCACGCTGCACGTCCTGCTGATGGGCCGGCTGTTGTTGGGTGTGGCGATCGGGGGATTCTGGGCGATGTCGACCGCCACGGCGATGCGCCTGGTGCCCGCCGATAAAGTGCCGAAAGCGCTGGCGGTGATCTTCTCCAGCGTCTCGATTGCGACGGTGGTAGCGGCGCCGCTGGGAAGCTATCTGGGTAGCCTGATTGGCTGGCGTAACGTCTTTATTCTCTGCATTCTGCCGAGCATGCTGGCGCTGCTGTGGCAGCTCTGGGTACTGCCGTCCATGAAGCCAGAAAGCAGCGGCAGCCTGAGTACGCTGTTCCGCGTGCTGCGTCGTCCGGGGATGATTGGCGGCATGCTGGCGACCATTCTTATCTTCAGCGGCCACTTTGCCTTCTTTACCTACCTGCGTCCGTTCCTTGAAACGGTGGGGCAGGCGAGCGTGGAGAGCATCTCGCTGATCCTGCTGGGCTTTGGGATTGCCAACTTCATCGGCACCTCCGTCGCCGGGCATCTGCTGGCGCGTAATCTGCGCCTGACGCTGGCACTGGTACCGTTCGCGATGGGCGTGCTTGCTCTCACCATGGTGGCGTTTGGTCATCTGGCGATGCTGGACGGGTTACTGGTCGCGCTGTGGGGATTTGCGTTTGGTCTGGTACCGGTGGGCTGGTCAACGTGGCTTGCCACCACCGTGCCGGATGAAGCCGAAAGTGCGGGTGGTCTGCTGGTGGCCTCTATCCAGCTGGCGATAAGCGCCGGTGCGGCAGTGGGCGGGGCGGTATTCGACCTCAACGGTGCCAGCGGCGTCTTCGCGGGCAGCGGTTTCCTGCTGGTGACGGCCATGGTAATTGTATTTATGGGCGTGAAAGTCAAAGCAGAGTGACGAGCGCGTGCCCGGTCAGCGAAAGGCTACCGGGCAGCGACACCCACTCAGAGTGGGTGCAGGGGGAAGATTACAACCCTTTCTTATCCATCAGCACCGCCAGATCCACCAGACGGTTTGAGAATCCCCATTCGTTGTCATACCACGCCAGGATCTTCACCATTTTGCCGCCAATCACGAGGGTGGAGAGCCCGTCGATAATTGACGAGCGCGGGTCGCCCTGATAATCACTGGAAACCAGCGGTTCATCGCTGTAACCCAGAATGCCTTTCAGGGGGCCACTGGCAGCGGCTTTCCGGAAGGCGTCATTCACCTCCTCGGCGGTAACGTCACGGCTCAGGGTTACCGTCAAATCCACAATCGACACCACCGGAACCGGCACGCGCAGGGAATACCCGGTCAGTTTACCGTCAAGTGAGGGGATCACTTTCCCCAGCGCTTTCGCCGCACCGCTGGAGTAAGGCACAATCGACAGCGCTGCCGCACGTGCACCGCGCAGATCCTTCTCTGGCTGATCGTGCAGTGCCTGACTGTTGGTATAAGCGTGCGTGGTGTTCATCAGGCCATGCTCAATACCGAACTGCTGATGCAGAACCTGAGCGGCGGGGGCCAGGCCATTGGTCGTACAACTGCCGTTACTCACTACGTAATGCTGAGCCGGATCGTACTGTTCATGGTTGACACCCATGACCACCGTCAGGTCATCGTTTTTGCCGGGGGCGGAGATGATGACGCGCTTAGCCCCACCGTGCGTGATATGCACGGCTGCTTTTTCCCGCTCCGTAAAGAAGCCAGTGGCTTCAATAACCACGTCAACGCCGGCGTCACGCCACGCGATATTCGCCGGATCGCGTTCGCTAAAGACGACGATCCGCTGGCCATCGACCTGCAGTGCCCCGTCCGCGGCTTCAACGGGAGCCGGCAGCGTGCCGAGAAGGGAATCATGTTTGAGCAGATGGGCGAGGGTTCTGCTGTCCGTCAGATCGTTAATTGCCACAATCTGCACATCCGGGTTACCCAGCGCCGCGCGCAGGAAATTACGTCCGATACGACCGAAACCGTTAATGCCGACCTTAACCATAGTGCACTCCTTATCTCTGTTGTCTGGAGTCACTGTAGGCGTCAGGCCGGATGGCGTAAACGACAAAAAAGGATCACATTATGCCATTTTGCGACAGTGGAAGCGCTGACGATACTCGCCAGGCGTGAGGTGGAGTTGTTTCTCAAAGACACGACGCAAATTGATGCTGCTGCCAAATCCGCTCTGCTCAGCAATGCGCTCGAGAGGGTCGCTGGTCTGTTCAAGCAGTTGCCGGGCGGCGGCAAGGCGTGCTTCGGTGACATAACGCGCCGGAGAGGCGCCTGTTTCACGGGTGAACACGCGGGTGAAATTGCGCGGGCTCATCGCCGCTTTTTGCGCCAGATTTTCCACGCACAGGTCAGCGGTCAGGTTCTCCAGGATCCAGGTTTGCAGGTCGCTTATCGGGCCGGAGGTGCCGGGCTGCTGAAGATTATAGCGACTGAACTGCAGCTGCCCGCCGGGGCGGCGCAGATACATCACCATATCCTGCGCCACCTCGCGAGCGAGGGTAAAACCGTAATCGTCTTCCACCAGCGCCAGGGTCAAATCAAACCCGGAGCTAACCCCACCGGAGGTCCAGATGGGACCGTCCTGAATATACAGCGGGCCACCTTCCACATGGATGGCCGGGTACTGGGTTTGCAGGGTCTCCAGCAGCCGCCAGTGGGTGGTCGCCCGGCGTCCATCAAGCAGGCCGGTCTGGGCCAGCAGCATCGCGCCGCCGCAAATGGAGGCTATCCGCCGCGCGTGTGGCGCAGCCAGGTGCAGCCAGTCCACCACCGCCGTGCTCTCCTGCTCGTTCATTCCGCGGCCGGTGATAATAATCGTATCAAGCGGTTCACGCGGATCCAGCTCCGGCAGGCGATAATCCGCCAGCAGATTCAGGCCGGACTGGCCGTGGATCACCTGGTGAGGCTGGGTGGTGGCGATGATAATGCGGTAACAGGGATGGGCTAGGCCTTCCGGATGCAGCCGGTTCGCCTGCATCAGAATGTCTGCGATACCGGCGGCTTCAAACAGCATGCCGCCGTCAGGGACGATAATCAGGATCTTCTTCATGTCCTGAAAAGTACCTTTATTGCAAAATAAGTCAAGCTGCGAACGAGAGGGAGATCTCGCGCTGCCCGCGTTTCTGGCAAAGCAAAGCGATATAAGTTCTTTGTTATTTCAGGCGTTTTCCCCGATCGTCAGGGCATTCTCTCTGGCGAAACGGCGTCTGAAGGCATGGGTAAACGAAGCTCCCTCTATTTACATCCGCAACAACGCGATCAAATTCACCACCTCGCCTCGGGGTTTTTGTGGCGAAGCGAACTGCCCACGTGGATCGTCATCATCACCCTTTACAGTGGCTGGTTTGCCACGCTGGCGTACTGGAAAACGCTGGGATTGCTGCCCGCCACGCTGCTGCTCATCGGATTTACCACCTGGTATATGTCACTCCAGCATGAACTGATCCACGGCCATCCCACGCGGTTTGCCTGGCTTAACGCGCTGTTTGGCACGCTTCCGCTGGCGGTGTGGTATCCGTATGGTCTGTACCGGGACTCTCATCTTGCCCATCATCGCCACGATAGCCTGACGATCCCGGTGGATGACCCGGAGTCGTACTATTTTACCGAGGAGAGCTGGGCACGCTTTTCGCCCTGGCACAAGCGCGTGATCCATGCACGGAATACCTTCTGCGGCCGGCTGTTGCTGGCACCGCTGCTGGATATCCTGCAGACGCTGGCCAGCGCCGTGACGGCGTTTCGCCATCTTCACCTGCGCGCAATGGCAATGTGGCTCGTCCACGCGTCGCTGCTGGCAGCGCTGTTTGCCTGGATGATGCACAACGGTTTCTCGCCCGTCTGGTTTGTGCTGGCGGTAAGTTATCCGGCGCTGGCGCTGACCAAAGTGCGCTCCTTTTATGAACATCGCGCGGCGGATGATCCGCTGGCGCGTTCTGTCATCAACGAAGCAGGGCTGTTCTGGCGGGTGCTGTTTTTAAATCTTAACTACCATTCAGTCCATCACGATTTACCGGGTGTTCCGTGGTATGGGCTAAAAAGCGTCTATCTGCAAAACCGGGCGGCGTACCAGCGGCGTAACCACGGTTTCCTGGTCAGGGGTTATAGTGAATGGATGCGACAGTTTTGGGGGCGGGCGGTCAACGTCACCGCTCACCCAGGGCGTCAACACGAGGGAAGTCATGAGTAACCCGCTGGCGTTTCCGATGTATGCCATCAATCGCGCCGACACGGATGCCCTCTGGCGAGCGGTACAGCACCTGCTTGCTGAACGCGGCGTGCCGGTGAGCGAGGGCGTACCCGATGATTCTCTGCTGGCCCACTGGCAGCAGCCCGGGCTTGTCCTCAGCCAGACCTGCGGCTACCCGCTGATGACGCAATTGCCGGACGTACAGGTCGTGGGCTGTTTTCACTACCAGGCGCCGGGCTGCGAAGCGTTTTATTACCGTAGCCTTCTGGTGACGCGCGCCCAGAAGCGTACCCGGACACTGGCTGATTTTCGCGGCCGATGGGCGGTATGCAATTCTGCGGATTCGCAGTCCGGTTATCACGCGCTGCGAAAAAAAGTGGCGCCACTTGCACCCGATGGCCATTATTTTGCCCGGACGACCTTTAGCGGCAGCCATCGCCAGTCGCTGATTGATCTAAAAGAGGGTAAGGGCGATATCGCCGCTATCGACTGCGTGACGTACGCGCTACTGCAGCGTCATGAACCGGCGTTGCTCGACGGGCTGGCGGCGATCGACAGTACTCCCCTGACACCCGGGTTACCGCTGATTACCGCGCACAACACATCCCCTGAAACGCTTAACGCTATCCGTGATGCGCTGAACACGCTGGTGAATGCCCCGCAATACCGGGACGTTTGCAAGGCGGTGCTGATCGGCGGGTTCAATGTGGTGACGCGTCAGTCTTATTCGGTGTTGCTCGACTGACGCGTTATCACATGACCTCACTCAATGCCGTTGTTCTCTGCAAGATAAAGCGCCTGCGCGTCGGTGAAACAGCGCAGTGCCAGTGAGGAGACGGGGGCCTGTCGCCGCATGATCAGGCCGATCGGGGCTTCGATGTTCGAGTCGGTTATGGGGGTTATCCGGAAGTGGCTGTTCAGGTTCTCTAGCCCGTTGTTCAGCGGCATCACGGCACAGCAGACGCCGCTTTGTACCGCCTGAATGATCTGGAAAGTGGAATCGCTTTCGAAGACAGACTCGGGATTAATGCCCGCAGATTTAAAGCTCACCTCCATATGCTCACGATAATGCATCCCCTTGGTCAGAAACCCCAGCGGAAATGCCATCAGTTCCTGCCAGGTCAGCGTCTCCTGATCCAGCTGGAAGTGGCGGATATCGTGCAGCAATCCCATTTCGGTTTTTGGCAGCTGGATAATGTCAAACGGACGGGTGTCGATGCTGTTCAGGTAGCAAATCCCCAGTTCAAGCTGATTCCGGCTGACGCCGTCGGCAATTTGTTGTGAGGACATTGAGTAGAGGCTGTAGGTCAGCTCCGGGTATTTTTGCGTCAGTTGGCGGATAAAGATCATCGGATCTACGCTTGCCAGCGGCACCATTCCCAGACGCAATTCACCCACCACTTGCCCTTTGCACAGCGAGGCTTCGGCCTGCAGGCCGTCGTGAGCGGCCAGTACCGCGCGCGCCCATGCCAGAATGCGTTCGCCTTCGGGCGTAAAGCCTTCAAAACGTTGCCCGCGAGTAATCAGCACCAGCCCCAGCTCCTCTTCCAGGCTGCGAATACGCATGGAGAGGGTCGGCTGGGTGATGTTGCACTGCGAGGCTGCTTTACCAAAATGCCGGGTCTGATCGAGTGCGATTAAGTACTTTAGCTGTTTTATATCCATCGTATTTCTCTGCGTTGAAAGCCTTACAGCATGCGGATCTCTTTCGAACGCAGGATGAGGCGGACCGGAACCGATTTATAAGACGGCGTACCGCTGTCCTTATCCAGATAATCAAGCGGAACCAGTACGTTGGCCTCCGGGTAGTAAGCTCCGACGGAACCCGGCGCAATGCTGTAGGCCACAACGGTAATGTCTTCCAGACGCTGAACGCTCCCCGGCAGGGCGGTTTCGATATCCACGCGATCGCCATGCTCCAGGCCTGACTGCGCCATATCGTCTTCATTCATAAACAGCACATCGCGACGGCCAAAGACGCCGCGGTAACGGTCATCAAGGGCGTAAATGGTGGTGTTGTACTGGTCGTGGCTGCGCAGCGTGATCAGGCGCAGCACATTATCGCCTTCACCACTGGCGTTCTCATTGACGCCGTCGAAAACCGAAAACATCGCTTTGCCCGTCGCCGTTGGCCAGATACGTTCTGTGGGCGGCAGCGGCATGCGAAAACCACCAGGAATGCGGATCCGTTCATTGTAATTCTCGAAGCCCGGAATGGTCTGCTCAATCAGGTTGCGGATACGGTCATAATCCTCAACCAGCGTCATCCAGTCCACGCGGGTCTCCCGCAGGGTGGCTTGCGCCATTCCGGCGACAATGGCCGGCTCAGCGCGCAGGCGCGGAGAGGCGGGTTTCAGCTTGCCGGAAGAGGCATGCACCATCGACATCGAGTCCTCCACGGTAATGGACTGGCGTCCGGTGGCCTGGACATCCAGCTCGGTACGACCGAGGCACGGCAAAATAAAGGTCTCTTTCCCCACCAGCAAATGGGTGCGGTTGAGCTTGGTACCGATGTGAACGCTCAAATCCAGCGTATTCATTGCCGGAAAACCGTTCTCGTGATCGGGCATCGCCACTGCAAAATTTCCACCCAGACAGATCAGCGCTTTTGCACGTCCGTCGATCATGGCCTGTGTTGCCTGCACCGCATCATGGCCGTGGTGAGCAGGGGGCTCAAAACCGAATACCTCCTTCAGGCGGTTGAGAAATGCCGGTGTCGGTTTCTCGCTTATGCCCACGGTGCGGTTACCCTGAACGTTCGAGTGGCCGCGCAGTGGGCATATCCCCGCGCCGGGTTTGCCAATGTTACCGCGCAGCAGCAACAGATCAGCGATCAGGCGGACATTCGCGGTGCCTTTATTATGCTGGGTGATGCCCATCCCGTAGGTGATGATGGTGGCATTCGATTTTGCGTAGGCCTCGGCCACGGATTTGAGCGCTGCCCGGCTCAACCCGGATTCACGCTCAATGGCCTCCCAGTCGGTTTGCGCAATATCCGCAGCAAACGCCTCAACGCCCAAGGTGTGTTCAGCAATAAAGGCGCGATCGAGCACGTTTCCGCGTTCGTTCTCCATCTCCAGCAGGTGTTTTGCGATCCCTTTTAACGCAGCGGCATCGCCCCCGGCTTTCACCTGGAAATAGGTGGAGGCGATATCGGTAGAGCTGTAGGTTGCCATCTCAATAACGCTTTGCGGATCCGCGAAACGTTCCAGCGCGCGCTCGCGCAGGGGATTAAAGACGATAATCGGTACCTTGCGGCGAGCCAGCTCATGCAGCGTGCCCATCATCCGCGGATGGTTGGTCCCAGGGTTATGACCAATGGAGATAACCAGCTCCGTTTTATCGAAGTCATCAAGTGAGACGGTCCCTTTCCCGATACCAATGGAACGGGGTAAACCGACGCTGGTGGCTTCATGGCACATATTCGAGCAGTCGGGGAAGTTATTGGTACCGTACTCGCGGGCGAACAGCTGGAACAGATACGCTGCTTCGTTCGAGGCTCTGCCGGAGGTATAAAATTCGACCTGGTCAGGCTCAAGACCGCGCAGCACCTCACCGATACGCTGGAAAGCGTCGTCCCATTCCACTGGCTGGAAGGTATCACTTGCCCGGTCATAGCGCAGGGGATGGGTGAGACGACCGTAACCTTCCAGCTCAAAGTCAGATTTAGCCAGCAGCGAGGACACGCTGTTTTTGGCGAGAAAATCCGTGGTGACGCGTTTATTGGTGGCTTCCCAGGTGACGGCTTTCGCCCCGTTCTCACAGAACTGGAACGTGGATTTGTGTTCTTTATCGGGCCACGCACAGCCAGGGCAGTCAAAACCGTCAGGCTGGTTTGTGCGCAGCAGGGTTGCGGGGGCATCCAGCGTATCCATTTGGGTACGTACCGCAATGGCCGTCGCCTTTAACGCCCCCCAGCCACCGGCTGGGCCGTCATAGTGCCTGATACCGGGAACTGAGCGTCTTTTCTTATTCATACCAACTCCTGACTTGTGCGGTCATGACATCACCTGCGCCTATAAACCACCGGGTTTGCCAATAAGCGAAAACAATGATGGCGTCTGTTACCAGAGGCCAGAGCAAAGTTAAATGCATTGAATTGAATGGCGATATTTTACAGTGGATTACATGCTAATCGGTGTAAACTTTTAAAGAAATTATAACGAAATTTTATCATTTTTATAATAAATCTTATCTATCACCTGTTCACTCTGCGCTATGGCGAAAGCGAAGCGATGATGAAGTCAGCGTTAAATTTCAGATGAAGGTGGCTGAAGGGCAGGGCGACGAAGACCCCTGCAGGCAGGAGGAATCGGTGCAAATTAATCGTCGCTTTAACCAGGAATATGTAGCTGTGCTTAATTGTTAATATCGGAGAATTACCAGATTAAATCCGAAAGGGAGATTAAAAGACAAACTTATTTTGAGGTGTAAAATTAACTTTTCTCAGTTTCCCTGAAACAATTTCATATATTGAGACAGGTCTGGCTGAAATTGAAAGTTACCTCGATAATGCAACAAATAATTCATATTGGATATATTTTCTTCGCCCCCCATAAAGCCAGATTCTACTAATTATGGTAGTAGCAGTAATAGGGTTATTGCGTTAATGAAAGTGATTCTCTTTTGTGGAATTTCATTTTAAATCAGATGGATATGTGATTTTGGCTTGAGGGGAATAGACGATTTTAGCTAAATCGTATTTTTTTCTCAGATTAATCCTATAATGTCTCGAGTGCTTCATTAACCATCAGTTATGAAGCGGTAAATATTGAATTGGTGGCAAGCTCATGTAAACTTGCTTACCGTTTGTCAAAATATGTCAGGAAGACGCTGGGCCTTATTCTGAAGGGCTCGTGCGGTAGCTATGCCCTTAAATAGTAACGCCCCGAAAATATACTGACTATTTTAACAATAGCACCTAAGTCAAACTTCATCCCCTTTATCTCCATCATCGAAATATCGCTACGGAAAAGCATATGAAAATGCGCGTACTGTTTTCACTTCTGTTTGTAATGGCGGTGGCGGGCTGTAAAGCGCCGCAGAAACCTGTGATCAACGACGACACGATCGTGACCAGCCAGGTCAATGGCGTCACGTTAACCCACCGTCATGCTGTTTTACCTCCAGCAGAGTTTACTCAGCTCAATGAGCCGTATCGTGCCATGTATCCGGCCTCGCTGATGAGCCGTCCTGACTTCGGCGGAAAGGTTATCCGTACCCTGGAAACCGGTAAAACGTATGTGGTCCTGGGTCAGGTTGAGCACTACTGGATGGCGCTTGCCGATGAGGGAAATGATCAACTGATTGGCTACGTCCCGATGCGTGCAGTGATCAAAGCCGATCAGTACGAAGCGACCGTCCGTAAGCAGGCCCAGCGTGCGAAAGTGCGTAAGAAGGCAACCTGTGTTGATGTGGACGGTAACAGCAAAGCCTGCAAAGACAGCGCTAACGGTACCTGGATCCTGAACTAAACCGCGTCCCTGAGCGTATTTTTATGAATAATAAAAATTTTCATTGGTTGTGGTCCGTCTTTTACGCGGCGATTTTCGCCCTTGTCAGTGGTTGTACGTCGTCTTCACACAGCGACCCTTCCCGCTACAATCTGCAGTTTCAGGCTCATCCACAAATCAATGAATCTGCGCCGCTAAAAGTCAGAGTGCTGTTGCTGAAATCCGATGCGGATTTCATGTCCAGCGACTTCTATTCCCTGCAGAACAACGCGTCAGCCACGCTTGGCGCGAATCTGCTGAACAGCGATGTTTTCTTCCTGATGCCGGGTCAGCTCTCGAAAACCCTGAGTGGACAGAGCTCTCCCGACGCCCGCTACATTGGTGTGATGGCGGAATATCAGATGCTGGATGGCAAAAAATGGCGCGTTTCACTCCCTCTGCCTGTGCCAGGCGAAAACCATATCTACCAGTTCTGGAAATGGTCAGCGGATGAACTCCAGGCCAACGTGTTTCTCGACGTGAATGGCATCCGGGTCATCAGCCAGTAACGCGCTTCATAACAGGAATTACATCATCATGACGAAAGCAGAAAAGGTCGTCTGGACCGAAGGCATGTTCCTGCGCCCACACCATTTTCAGCGGACTGAAAGCTATCTGCTCAACCACGTTCGTGAATGGGGTGCGCTGCAGCGTTCATACCTTTGGGGCTTTCTCGACGTTGAGCTGGACGAAGCGATGCTGCGCCAGGGATGCATTGCCCTGAGCTACTGCAGTGGACTGCTGCCTGACGGAACCTTTTTCCAGGTGCGCAACGGCCGCAATGGTCCGGTGCCGCTGAAAATCCCTGACAATCTCACCAATGAAAAGGTGGTGCTCGCACTGCCGGTTCGCCGTGGAGAGAGAGAAGAGGTGATCTTCAGTGAAGAGCCGGCCTCGCTGGCGCGCTTCATCGCCTTTGAGCAAGAGGTGGAAGACGACAACGCTATGTCGGTAGGCGATGCCACCGTACAGTTTGGCCGCCTGCGTCTGACCCTGATGCTGGAAAAAGATGTAACGGCAGAGTGGACCGCTATCGGCGTGGCGTTTGTGACCGAGAAACGCAACGATAACCACGTGCGTCTCGATAGCAGCTACATTCCGCCGATGCTGAACGCCAATAACAGCCCGCAGATCTACAGCATGATTAACGATCTGCACGGCTTACTGGTGCAGCGCAGCCAGCAAATTGGCGGTCGTCTGCGCCAGCCTGGCCGCTTTAATACCTCGGAACTGATTGAATTCACGCTGCTCTCACTGGTGAACCGCCATCTGGGCGAGGTTTCGCATTTAAAAACGCTTCCGCTGCTGCATCCGGAAACACTCTGGCGCAGCTGGCTGCCGTTTGCGACCGAGCTCGCCACCTGGGCGTCTCAGCGTACCGCTGAAAGCGTGCTGCCAATTTACGATCACGACGACCTCGCGGGTTGCTTCAGCAAACTGATGATGCTGCTGCGTCAGGGGCTGTCTCTGGTGATGGAAGACCATGCCATTCAGCTGCCGCTTAACGAGCGTTCCCACGGTCTGAACATCGCGACCGTGCCGGAAACCAGCATGGTGCGTGAGTTCGGCTTCGTGCTGGCGGTCAAAGCCAACGTGCCGGGCGAACACCTGCAAACCCATTTCCCTGCCCAGATGAAAGTGGCGCCGGTCTCGAAAATTCGCGATCTGGTTCAGCTGCAACTGCCTGGTATTATGCTGCGCGCCATGCCGGTCGCACCGCCGCAGATCCCCTGGCATGCAGGCTACAGCTACTTCGAGCTGGAGAAGGGGAGCGAGCTGTGGCACGAGATGGATAAGTCCGGCGCTTTCGCCCTGCATCTCGCAGGCGAGTTCCCGGGACTTGATATGGAGTTTTGGGCCATCCGTAGCCCGACTGAATAATAAAGCGAGCGCTTAATATGCAGGAACGACAGGATACCGGCAGTGATGCCGCGTTTACCGGAGCCAGTAGCAACAATCAGCTGGTGGCGGCCGCCAATCCGCTGCTCAATGCGATTCCGCAAATCCGTCATTCGGTATCACATGACGATCAGGTGGCGTTGCGCCAGCGCCTGATCGATGAGATCCGCCGGTTCGAAGTGCGCTGTCAGCAGGCCGGTCTGGCCTATGAGGTGATCGTCGGGGCACGTTACTGCCTGTGTACGGCACTTGATGAGGCCGCCGCGCTCACCCCCTGGGGCAGCAGCGGCGTCTGGTCCAGCAATGGTCTGCTGGTGACGTTTCATAATGAAACCTGGGGCGGCGAAAAGTTCTTCCAGCTGCTGGCGCGTCTGTCGCAAAACCCGCGCGAACATATTCTGCTGCTGGAGATGATCAACTACTGTCTGCTGCTCGGCTTCGAGGGGCGCTATCGGGTGCTGGATAATGGCCGCACCCAGCTTGAAACCATCAAGCAACGGCTGTGGCAGATGATTCGCGGCGTGCGTGGCAGTTACCCGCCACAGCTCTCTCCGCATCCGGAAGATCGTCCGGTACTGCGCAAGCTATGGCGACCCATGGTACCTCTGTGGGCCTGCGTGGCGCTGGCCGGGTTTATCGCCTGCCTGTTCTATATCGTGCTTAACTGGCGGCTTGGCGATAACACCAACCCGGTATTAGCAAAAATTTATCAGTCACAGCTTCCCGAAACGACTATCCAGCAACCTGCCCGCCAGCTGCCTGCGGTGCTGAACCTGCGTGGTTTCCTGAAGCCGGAAATAGAAGCCGGTCTGGTTGCGGTAAAAGATGAAGCGGACCGTAGCGTGGTGATCCTGAAAGGGGACGGCCTGTTTGCTTCCGCCTCAACCGTGGTACGTGACCGTTATGAGCCTGTAATAAACCGTATTGCACAGGCCATGAATAACGTCAGCGGTAAAATTCTGGTGGTGGGCTACAGCGATAACGTGCCAATTCGCAGCGCGCGCTTTGCCTCTAACTATGAACTGTCGCTGGAACGTGCCCGGTCAGTTCAGAAAATGCTGCAGGGAAGCCTCTCTCAACCTGAACGTGTAAAAGCGGAAGGCCGCGGCGAGATTAATCCAGTGGCACCTAACAATACGCCGGAAAACCGTGCCCGTAACCGCCGGGTGGAAATTACTCTGCTGGTGTCGCCTGAAAATACCCAGGCTGAGCTGAACGGATTGCCGCAAGGAAACTAAGGATGCTGACTACTCTTCTTTCCATTTTGACCAATCGCATTCTGTGGAGCTTCCTGGGCGTCACTGCGCTTGCGGCGGTTATCTGGATGATTGGCCCATTGTTGTCCATCGTGGACACCCGACCGCTCGAATCTGAACAGAACCGCATCATCAGTATTGCGGTGGTTTATCTGCTCTGGGCGCAGGGCCACATTCTGCCGCGGCTGTACAATGCCTGGCTGAACCGCAAGCTGATGGACAAACTCAATGAGAACACCACCAGCCCGGAAGCAGCGGATCCGCAGAAGCGACTGAACAACGAGGAGCAGATCCTCGCCAGCCGTTTTGACGAAGCCGCACAGATGCTGAAAAAAGCGCACTTCAGCAAAGCGGGACAGGGTGCCCAGTGGACGCAGCGCTTTAGCACGCAATATCTGTATCAACTGCCGTGGTACGTCATCATCGGCGCGCCGGGCAGCGGTAAAACCACGGCGCTGGTCAATTCCGGACTGCAATTCCCGCTGGCCGACCGCTTCGGTAAGACCGCGCTGCGCGGGATCGGCGGCACGCGTAACTGCGACTGGTGGTTCACCAACGAGGCCGTACTGCTGGACACCGCGGGTCGCTATACCACCCAGGAGAGCGAACAGGTTCAGGACGCCGGTGAATGGCTTGAGTTTATGGGGTTACTGCGTAAGTATCGCCGTCGCCAGCCGATCAACGGTGTGATTATTACCATCAGCATTTCTGATCTGCTGACGCTCTCGCCTGAAGCGTCACGCCAGCAGGCGGTCAACCTGCGCCAGCGTCTCTCTGAGCTGCATGAGCAGCTGGGTATTCGCTTCCCGGTGTATGTCATGGTGACCAAAGCTGACCTGCTTAAAGGCTTCCGTGCCTGGTTTGCCGATTACGACAAAGCGCAGCGCGACCAGATCTGGGGCTTCACGCTGCCGTGGGAGCAAACCAAACACGCTGATTACGACCTGATGGGTAACTTCCAGCAGGAATTTTCCCTCTTACAGCAGCGCCTGGATGCCGGACTGCCGGAAACTCTGCTGCAGGAGCATGACGCAAAAGCGCGCGCGGAAGCGTATCTCTTCCCGCAGGAGTTTGCCGCACTGCGTCCGCTGCTGGCTGACTACCTGAGCACGGTCTTTGCCCGCTCTAACTTTGAAACCGAATTCTCCCCGCGCGGGATCTATTTCGCCAGTGGTACCCAGGAAGGTATGCCGTTTGACCGGGTGATGGGCGAACTTAACCGTGCGCTCTCCTTGCCGGAAGGTGAAGAGGGAAATCGCTGGGATTCCGTCAGCAAAGAGGCCCCGATTCCAGGGGCGAAAGGGCAGAGCTTCTTCATCAAGAACCTGCTGCAAAACGTTATTTTCCAGGAGGCCGGCATCGCCGGGGAAAACCGCTGGTGGGAACTGCGTAACCGCGCCGTCATTTGGTCCGGCTATGCGGCGCTGCTGGCCCTGCTGGTGATCCTCGGTGGACTGTGGCTGACCAGCTATGCCAGGAACAAGGCTTATCTGGAAGAGGTGGACGCAAAGGTGCCGCTGCTGGATCAGCAGAGCAAGGCGCTGCAGAATCAGCCTCAGCGCGATCTGTTTGACCTTCTGCCCTTGCTGAATGGCCTGGTCGATCTGCCGAAAAGTGACGCGTTTGATGTTAACGATCCGCCTGTCTCACGCCGTATGGGGCTCTATCGTGGGGATGACGTCAGCGATGCATCGCAGTCTCTGTACCAGAAAGCGCTGGACCAGATGCTGCTCCCTGCCGTGGCGATGCATATCACTACCTGGCTGCGCAACGATAACGGCAGCGATGTGGAATACAGCTATGAAGCGCTGAAGGCCTACCAGATGCTCTATCAGCCGAAGCACTATGACGGCAAATTCCTGCACTCCTGGGTAATGCTCAATCTGCAGCGCAACCTGCCGCAGAACGTGACTCAGGCGCAGCTTCAGCAGCTTGAGTGGCACCTGACTCAGCTGCTTGAGCCGAAAATTCAGGCCTCGCCGTACGCGCAGGATGAATCCCTGGTCGCGCGTGAAAGGGCGCTAATCAACCAGCAGCCACTTTCCACCCGGGTGTATGGTCGTCTGAAGCGTCTGCTGGAGCATGATGAAAACCTGAAACCGGTATCGCTCTCCGACCTGGGCGGTCCGCAGAGCGAGCTGGTGTTTTCACGCAAAAGCGGCAAGCCGGTGAGTGAAGGCGTACCGGGTCTTTATACTCCGGACGGTTACTGGAAAAGCTTCAACGGCCAGATTGACAGCGTCACCACTGCTCTGCATGAAGACGATGCGTGGGTGCTGGGGGCGACCTCAGCCCAGGAAGATAAACAGCAGATCGATAACGCCGTGCGTCAGCTCTACATGCGCGACTTTATCGCCAACTGGGATCGCTTCCTCGCCGACATTCAGCTTAATAACAGCGCCGATCTCTCTCAGCGCATCAATACCGCGCGTCTGCTCTCCGGGGCAAACTCGCCGCTGCGCCGTCTGGTGCTGAACCTGAGCCAGGTCCTGACGCTTTCACGCAATGCGCCAACCCCGGATGATGCCGGTAAAGCGCAAGCGCAAAGCAACCGTGCCACCCGCACGCTCGAAGCGTTATTCAGTAATAATGACAATGCCCCGACGCAGGCCGCGGTGGTCACTCAGGCACCTGAACAGCTGGTAACCGATCACTATGCTCCAATGATTGAGCTGGCGCAGCCGCTGGAGAAAGGCGGGAAGACCATCGTCTTTGATGATTTTCTCAAGCAGGTTGATGAACTTTACCGCTACCTGACTGCCGTTCAGGACGCGGCCAACAGCGGCATGCCTGCTCCGGGAGGCGAGGCGATTAGCCGTCTGCAGGCCAGTGCCGGTCGTCTGCCGGGCGGTCTGCAAACCATGTTCAGCAATATGGCGGTGGGGGCCAGCAGTGATACCCAGCGTCGCGACCTCGAAAACGTGCGTAAGCGGATTAACGTCGAAGTCGGTGGTTTCTGCCGTCAGGCAATCGCTGGCCGTTACCCGCTGGTGCGCAGCGCCAGTACGGAGGTCACGCCGGACGATCTCGCGCGCATGTTTGCGCCAGGCACCGGGCTGATGGACACCTTCTTTCGTGACAACCTGACCAATAAAGTTGATACCACGCAGGCGAACTGGCGCTTTATGCCGGGCATTGATGGAAAAACGCTGCCGGGAAGTGAAGGGCTCCTGAGACCGTTCCAGCAGGCGCAGTCCATTCGCGATGCTTTCTTTGCTAACGGTGCCACCACGCCATCTTACAAAGTGACGGTGCGCACCGTCAGAATGGATAACACAATCCTTAACCTGACGCTGGATGTTGACGGTCAACTGCTGCGCTACAGCCACGGTCCACAGGCTGTGCAGATCATGAACTGGCCGGGGCCGGGCGGGACTAACCAGGTGCGTATGCAGCTGGGTCTGGCTAACGGCAGCACGGCTACGCTGGTGACGAACGGTTCCTGGGCGCTGAACCGCTTTTTCGATAAAGCGCGTACCAGCCCGGGGGCGGGAAGTCTGAGTCGCCAGGCGACCTTCAACGTAGACGGACATCAGGTTACGCTGGAATTTGCGCCAAACAGTATTCGTAACCCGTTCCAGCTTCCCCGTTTCTCATGCCCATAACCGCAAGGACAGCCGTATGACGAATACCCCTGCGATGAACCGCTACAGCTGGTATGGCAAACTGCCCAGCGCCGGAGATTTTTTGCAGCGTCGCTTTCCTGACACCCTGCAACGCCAGTGGTCACACTGGTTCCAGGTCGGCCTGCTGGCCTGGCAGCAGGAAGAGCAGCGCAGCGGTGAGCGCCCGTTTAACAAAGCGCCGGTCTGGAATTTTGTCGTACCACCGATGCTGGGTAGCCAGATGATTCAGATGGGCTGCCTGCTACCAGGACGTGACAGCGTTGGTCGACAATATCCGGTCTGCATTCAGCTCAGCTTTGCCCCCGCGGACTGGTCATCACGTCTGCTCAGTCAGGCTGAAAGCTGGTATCAGCAGATTGGCCGTCTGGGCCTGCATGCGGTACGTAACAGTTTTTCTGCCTCACAGCTCGATGACATGCTGATGTCCATTCCGGCACCGCAGCCCGTCGAGCCGCAAAAGCGCTCAGATATTCTCGATGTGATTGGTTATGACGAAGACGGCCAAAGCACGCTGGGCTGGCCTCAGGCAGCAGAGTGCTTTGACCCGCTTCGCCAGACCAGCTACTGGTGGACCAACCGCTGCGACGGCTACCCGCTCTACACCCATGTTCACAGCGGGAACTTTACCGGGCAGCTCTTTACGCTGCTGTTCGACCCGGCAGGTGGCGCCCGCCCGGGCCGTCACGGTCTCTATCCGCCTATGTTTGAATAAGCAGGGATCTTATGAATATCGAAGAATTTCTCGCGCCAATAAGCCCCGACAAGCCCTGTGGCGAAAACCTGGAGTATGACGCTGATTTCCAGCTGATGAATCAGGCCAGCCAGGGCAAAGCAGAGCAGCAGTTTGGCGACACCATCATTCCGGCAGAACCTGCTGACTGGAATACGGTGGAAAAATTCGCCACCAGCCTGCTGAGCCGCACCAAAGATCTGCGCGTCATGCTGGCGTTAACGCATGCATGGACACGTCGCCGCGGCCTTGCGGGCTACGCCGACGGGCTGTTACTGGTGCAGGAGGCGATCACGCGTTACTGGGAGCCGCTCTATCCGCTGCTGGAAGAGTATGGCGAAACCGACCCGTTTTACCGCATTAACGCCCTGGCCGGGCTGAGTGATAAGTCTGACCTGACCGTCGCCGTGCGTAACGCCTCGCTGCTGCGATCAAATGGCGATGAAATTTCACTTCGCGACGCTCAGGCACTGCTTGATGGCAGTAAAACCGAATGTCCGGATTACCCCGGTGGCCGCCCAAGACTGATTGACGAGCTGGCCCGCGGCGATCAGCCGGGCACATCGGCGGTGATAGTGATTAACGAACGGCTGCTGGCCATTCGTGAGTTGCTCACCGGCCACCTTGGTGAAAGCGGCGTTCCGGAGATGGAACAGCTGCTGAAAACCGTCGGGCTGGTCGCCAGCGCCTGTCAGGTGACCGACATCAGCAAGCTGCTGCCCAACCGGGAGGCACAGGCTGAGCTCAGCGCTGAACCTCAACCGGCGGTCGCACAACCCGTTCAGCAGGTTACAGACTGGCGCAGCGTGCAGGTCACCAGCCGCGCCGATGCACAGCTGATGCTGGAGAAAGCCAAACAGTATTTTGCGCAGTACGAACCGAGCCACCCCGCACCGTTGATGATTGAACGGGTGCAGCGGCTGTCAGAACTTAACTTTATGGACATTATTCGCGACCTGGCGCCAGACGGCGTTAACCAACTGGAAAACATCTTTGGACGCCGCGAATAACGCGTCCTGGCATTATGACGACAGGCATGGAGCCTGCCGTTTCACCTTCACCGCGCATCTTTGATGGAGAACATCATGGCAATGAGTAACAGTGGGCAGAAATTTATCGCACGTAACCGTGCCCCCCGCGTGCAGATCGAGTACGACGTAGAGATCTACGGTGCAGAACGTAAAATTCAGCTGCCGTTTGTGATGGGCGTCATGGCCGATCTGGTCGGCAAACCGGTGGAAAACCTGCCGGCAGTCGATGAGCGTAAATTCCTCGAAATCGACATTGATAACTTTGACGAGCGCATGAAAGCGCTGAAACCTCGCGTGGCGTTCCAGGTGGATAACACGCTGACCGGCGAAGGTAAGCTCAACGTTGATCTGACATTCGACAGCATGGACGATTTCCTGCCGGACGCGGTAGCCCGCAAGGTTGAGCCGTTGAACAAGCTGCTGGAAGCACGTACTCAACTTTCCAACCTGCTGACCTATATGGATGGCAAAAACGGCGCGGAAGAGCTGATCGCTAAAATTCTGCAGGATCCGACGCTGCTCAAATCTCTGAGCCAGTTGCCGAAAAATGACGAAAGTGCGAAAGGTAGCGAGGAATAATCGATGAGCAACCAGACTCAACAACACGAGCAGCAGAGTGGTCAGGCGTTCAGCCAGGATGAATTCAGCGCGCTGCTGAACAAAGAGTTCCGCCCGAAAACCGATCAGGCGCGCTCCGCGGTGGAAAGTGCGGTAAAAACGCTGGCGCAGCAGGCGCTGGAAAATACCGTTACCTTCTCCAGTGACACCTACCGCACCATTCAGAACCTGATTGCCGGTATCGACGAGCAGCTGTCTCAGCAGGTGAACCAGATTATTCACCATGAAGAGTTCCAGAAGCTGGAGAGCGCCTGGCGCGGTCTGAGCTACCTGGTGAACAACACTGAAACCGACGAGATGCTGAAGATCCGCTTTATGAGCATCTCCAAGCAGGAGCTGGGTCGTACCCTGAAACGCTTTAAGGGCGTGGGCTGGGACCAGAGCCCAATCTTCAAGAAAATCTACGAGCAGGAGTACGGTCAGTTTGGTGGCGAGCCGTTTGGCTGCATCGTTGGCGACTACTACTTCGACCACAGTCCGCAGGACGTTGAACTGCTGGGCGAGATGGCACGTATCGGCTCGGCGGCCCACTGTCCGTTTATCACCGGTACCGCACCGGGCGTGATGCAGATGGAGTCCTGGCAGGAACTCGCGAACCCGCGCGACCTGACCAAAATCTTCCAGAACACCGAGTATGCCGCGTGGCGTTCACTGCGTGAATCCGAAGATGCACGCTACCTTGGCCTGGTGATGCCGCGCTTCCTGTCGCGCCTGCCGTACGGTATTCGCACTAACCCGGTCGACAGCTTCGATTTCGAAGAGCAGACCGATGGCGCGAACCACAACAGCTACTCCTGGGCGAACGCCGCGTATGCCATGGCTGCCAACATCAACCGCTCCTTTAAAGAGTACGGCTGGTGTACCTCAATCCGCGGCGTGGAGTCCGGCGGGGCGGTTGAAAACCTGCCGTGTCATACCTTCCCGAGCGACGACGGCGGCGTGGACATGAAATGCCCGACCGAAATCGCCATCAGCGATCGTCGTGAAGCCGAGCTGGCGAAGAACGGCTTTATGCCGCTGGTTCACCGCAAAAACTCTGACTTTGCCGCCTTCATCGGCGCGCAGTCTCTGCAGAAACCGGCTGAGTACCACGACCCGGATGCGACCGCTAACGCGCGTCTGGCATCCCGTCTGCCGTACCTGTTCGCCTGCTGCCGCTTTGCCCACTACCTGAAGTGCATCGTGCGCGACAAAATTGGCTCCTTCCGTGAACGTGAAGAGATGGAACGCTGGCTGAACGACTGGGTGATGAACTATGTGGACGGCGACCCGGCTAACTCCTCACAGGAGACCAAGTCCCGTAAACCGCTGGCGGCTGCCGAAGTGCAGGTGCAGGAAATTGAAGATAACCCGGGCTACTACGCCGCGAAATTCTTCCTGCGTCCACACTACCAGCTGGAAGGTCTGACCGTTTCTCTGCGTCTGGTTTCTAAACTGCCGTCACTGAAGACGAAAGACGCGTGATGATGATTGCCGCCGGGAGGCCATACCCGGCACCTGCTTTATAGCATGGAAATGTGAGAGGAAATATGACCGCGAGACCTTCGTTTGTTGCTGCCTGGGCGGCGGCAACACGTATTTACGATGCAAATGATTCTATCGGCAAAGTTAAGCAAATTATCGGCGGCAAGGTTAAGCACAACTTCGAAATACCGCAAGATCAGGGTGGGTGGTCAAATAGTTGTGCCGTACGCATGAGTTATGTTCTGAACTATACCGGGCATCCCGTCCCGCGTATTGCAAATCTCACGGTATCCGGTGCTGATAATAAATGGTACTTCTATCGGGTAAAGGATGTTATTGCTTGGTTGACGCGTCAGTGGGGTAAACCTGACATGGTCGTGAGTTATCCTTCCTTACCCGTTCAACAATTAGCCAACAAAAAGGGCGTAATTCTGTTTGAGGTACAAGGCTGGAGTGACGCCGCAGGTCATGCCACATTCTGGAATGGTTTAACCTGTTCGGATCATTGTTATTTCAATGCACCGGAGACGAATTACACGACGACCAAAGCCAATTTTTGGGAGTTGCCATGAAAAAAATAATTGCCAGTCTACTGTTGCTTACCAGTTCCGCCTCTGTTTATGCAACTGACGATCCGGTGTTGTTTGTCAAAAAAATGCCTTATAAGCAAGTTGTTAAAGACGTTGTTTTTTCTCGCTGTCTGGCACAAGTTTCAGATGATAAAAGCCAGTTTTCTCTGGATGCAGCCCGTAGCAGTAGTGCATTACTGGAATGGGTGCCTTTCGATATTGAAAATGGCAATGACAAAATTAATGCCCTTATTGATAAATATAAAGGCGCAACCAATGCCTTTCATTCTGAGATAAAACCCGATGTCAAAGGCGTAACGTTAAACTGTCTACGTCTTTATCATAGTGACGAACTTAATAAACTTGTACCTCAATTAATTATAGGCAATCCTGACCGTACCTGGCTTCAGGATAATCCGCAGTAGTAAAGACTTTACATTCTTTCCTTTCATTCAGGGGGAATGTCAAGACTGTCAAATGACACGGGTCATTTGATATGAGGCAGAGGTAAAATATGGACGGTTTTATTCAGCCCCATGCTTTCCTGTTTGCCATATAAGTGCTTTTTCGAAAGCAATATTGTTCATCCACGAAGAGTAGATATTATGGCTATTGATATGTTTCTGAAGGTCGAGGGTGTTACGGGCGAATCTAAAGATTCTAACCACACCGGCTGGACTGATATTACCTCCTTCTCCTGGGGCGCTTCCCAGCCAGGTAATATGAGTGTTGGTGGCGGCGGCGGTGCCGGTAAAGTTAACTTTAACGATCTGCACGTTAACGCTCTGATCGACAAATCCACTACAGCAATTCTCAAACACTGCGCAAGCGGTAAGCACCTGACTAAAGTTGAACTGTCCGTGTGCAAAGCGGGTGGTCAGCAAGTTGAATATACCCGCATCACACTGGAAGATGTGCTGGTAACTTCTGTTCAGTACACCGGTGCGGACAACGGCGACACCGTTGGTGTGACCTATGCATTCCAGGCTGCGAAAGTGAAACAGCAGTACTGGGAGCAGACCACTGCTGGTGGTAAAGGTGCTGAAAGCAGCGCTGGCTGGAACATTAAAGAAAACAAAGAAGCGTAATTGCGTACGTGGCCAGGGGAGTTTTTCCCTGGCCCTACGTATTAGTCAAAACTTTGCAAAGAGATCGAGTAATGAGCGTAAAATCAATGGTTGCACCTGGGTATTGTATTGTTCAGCAGCCCGGGACGTTGGATTTTCAGGCGAGGCTTCTGTTTAATAATCCTAATAGCGATGCAGCGCGTCATTTTATGCAAATTAATAGCGATACTCAATGGTCCAAACCTGGTCAAATGTTAATTGTCAATGATCCAGGAAACAATAATGCAGTGCAACTTAAACAACTGCAAATCGCAAAACAGAAAGTTAATAGTTCTCTGGCGGATCTTAATTCAGGTGAGGCTAATTTCCTCTCTCAGCACTATGGCACAATTGCCGCAGTCACAAACTTTATGGATAAGTCCCTTGGTGTGGTTTCTGATGCGGGTGACAAATACTTCAGTGAAATCGAAAAAAAATTAAAATCCATTGAGTTGGCCTATCAAAATCAGTACAGAACGCAAGGGACATTAATAGGGCAACAGTTTTTTGTTGAGCGTCAACGATTGTTCTCTGAGTTAGATGTTTTATTAAATAAACTTTCCAGATTAACTCTTAAAATGAAACCTTATAATGAACTCAGACATGCATTAGGTTTATCGAGCAGATCAATTGTGCATGAATGGAGCACTGCCGGTGTTGGTTCTATTCGGGGTTATTCAACATACATTGATAATGCTTCAAAGGCCGCTCGTTTTCTTAAAATGGGGGGATGGCTTGCAATAGGCTTTGCAGGTGCAAATACGACCAATGAAGTTTACAATGCGTGTACCGTTGGACGAGAGCAGAATTGCTCAAAAGTTGCTGTAAAAAAATACAGTAGCTTTGGTGCAGGTCTTACTGGTGGCATTTACGGTGGCAAATATGGTGCCATAGCCGGGGCGGGAGTTTGCGTTGCGCTGGGAGTTGCAACTGGCGGTGTAGGATTGCTCGCATGCTCTATTGTCGGTGCGGCTGCGGGTGGATACGCTGGTAGCGAAATAGCAGGTGGAGCAACAGAGTATATGATGGATAAATTATGGTAAATCTCGAGAATTTACTTTTATTGCTTACTGTGGGTTTGTTTCTCGTTGTTGTAATTATGGATCTGTTTAGTTCTCGTTATTTTAAAAAACACGAGGCTGACTATAATCAGCTCCTTTCTGACTACAGACGCAAAGGTTATGATCTCGATCTGGTAACAAATTACGCTTCTTTTTTTGGATCACTGGCAAACTATCAAAAAATAATCTGGTTTATTCGTCTTCATAAGGGCGTGAAGATGAAGTTTACTCGCGACAGGCTGGTGCAGGAAGAAGCTTATAAATATATTCAATCATTACCAGATGAAAAAATTGCCTGGATGCTAAAACTGCATCGTCGTTATAAAGTGCAGGCATTAATATTCACTCTATGGCTCATTGTTGGATTATTTTTTGTAAATTTCATTAAATAGTTTTGTTGATATTCTCTTCCTCAAACGCCGCCGTTCTCGCCCCGAGAGCGGCAGCGTTTGAGCGCTAATCATACCAGCAGGAATACGCCATGCGATTCACGATTATTTCTACAAAACCCGGTCATCAGCCGCCGCAGAGCAGCTGTGATTTTTATGCCCCGGGCGGCACCATTGGGCGCGGTACGGATAACAATCTGGTATTGCCGGACAATGACCGCACCATCTCGCGTTTGCAGGCCATTGTTCACGTTGACGCCCAGGGCGAATGCCGCGTCACTAACCGTGGCAGCGTCACCCGCGTGGTATTGAATGACATTCCGCTTGAGCGCGGGCGTCAGGTTGAGCTGCAGGATGGGGACATTCTCGGTATTGATGATTACCGTATCGAAGTGACCGAACTGATTCATGATACGCAGCCAGTCAGCCGCATGGCGGCGACCATGCAGCAGCAGGCGCGTCCAGCCGCGGCCCCTGCGGCAGCCCCGCAGCCAAAGCCTGCGAGCGCCGCCCCGCGCGGGAAGGCGGAACCGACTGCTGTGCCGTCGGAAATCTGGGATAGCCTGATGCAGGAGTTCTCTATCTCCGACAGCATTTCCAGTTCTCGGGCGAAGCCGCAGCCGGCAGCGTCGCACGATCCGTTCTCCCAGCCTGTCGCACCTGAGCGTAACGCTGAAGATCCGCTGGCGATGTTCAATGACAGCGATCCGAAGCTTGAGCGTAAGAACGTGGATCCGGATACGCTGTTCAGTGACGAAGCATTGTTCAAAAAAGAGAGCATTTTTGACGACGTCACCCCGTCTACGCTGGTGCCGCCCAATGAAGCTAAACCTGCGCAGCCACAAGAAGAGCAGACGGATGAACTCGATCCGCTGGCACTGTTTGGCGGTAGTGCCAGCGCACCTGCTGCACGAAATGATGACCCCCTCGGGTTGATGGGCGGGGCGCCGTTAACCCATCCGGATGAGATTGTCGGCGATAAGCCAGAGACCGTCGTTGAGCCAGACCTGACGCCAGAGCCGGAAGCAGAACAGGAAGAGGACGTCCTTGCCGCTTCTCCGCTGTTTGCTCCTGAGCCGCAGGTGCCGCCGCGCGTGGAAGAAGAAGAGCCGGCGCGACCGGATTATGCCGGCTTCACCATGCCAACTCCGCAGGCCGTAGCGCGCAGTAATGCCCAGGCACCTAAAGGGCGTTTGCGTATTGACCCGGTCAAAAACGCGGCGTCGCCAGCAGCCCATAATGGCGAAAAGGGTGAAGTATTGCAGGGCGAATTACTTGAGGCACTGCTGGAAGGGATGGGGCTCAGCGAAATGCAGCCCGTCCCGCAGTTTGACCGCGAAAATATGCGTCAGCTGGGGCAAATTCTGGGCATGTTCTCTCAGGGCACCGTGGCGCTGCTTTCTTCGCGCTCCATTCTTAAGCGCGGCGTAAAAGCCGATATGACCATGGTACTTGATGATGCCAACAACCCGTTCAAACTGTTGCCGACCGGGAAAACCGTTCTGATCCAGATGTTCGGTACGCCAATGCCGGGCTTTATGCCGCCGACAAAATCCGTGCGTGACGCGCTGATCGATCTGCAGGCGCATCAGCTGGGTATGATCTCCGGTATCCGCGCCATCATTGCCGCCATGCTGCAATCCTTCAACCCGGAACAGCTGGAAGAGCAGGCGAAGCAGAACGGGATGACCTCCCGACTGGCGCTGCCGGGCAGCCGCAAAGCCGCACTGTGGGACTACTTTGTCCGCAGCTATGGTGAAACGGCAGGCGAGATTGAGGATGACTTCCATACCCTGTTTGGCGAAGCCTTCCTCCATGCTTATGACATGGAGGTAAATCAGTACAAAGACTCACAGAGCGGATCGGAAGAAAAATGAATATCGCAACGGCTTCTCTCTCCCGCCAGGGGACGCGCGCCAGCAACCAGGATCAGACGGGAGAAACCATAGGGGAACGTTCAGCCTGCTTTGTCGTCTGTGATGGTATCGCTGGTCTGCCGGGCGGTGAGGTGGCCGCTGAACTGGCCCGCAACAGTATTATCTCCCGCTTCGATGGCGACAAGCACCTGAACGCGCAGCATATTCGCGACTATGTGCAAACGGCGAATCGCACTATTCTCAGCGAACAGCAGGCGGTTCAGGATTATCGTCGGATGGGCACCACGCTGGTCAGTCTGTTTATCGACAGAGATTACCGACTGGCCTACTGGGCACATGCCGGGGACAGCCGCCTGTATCTGTTTCGCCGGGGCTGGCTGTGGCATGTCACCACCGATCACAGCCTGGTTCAGCAGATGAAAGATGCAGGGCACGACACCGATAACCTCAACAGCAATCTGCTCTATCTGGCGCTGGGTATTGAAAACGGTGGGCCGGAAGCGAGCTACAGCGATGTGGTGCAGGTCGAAGACGGAGATGCATTTCTACTCTGTACAGACGGTTTCTGGCACGGCGTCAGCGAAGAACAGATGAAACAGTCGCTGCACATGGTTAACACGCCACAAGAGTGGCTGACCTTAATGAACCAAATCATCCAAAAGAATGGCGAACAGGAGGGGAATGCTCAGGATAACTATACCGCCCTGGCGGTATGGATGGGTAACCCTCAGGACACCACTTTGCTGCATACGCTTTCTGACGCAGCACAATTTCTTCCCTGCGGAACTGATTAGACACACAAGGAACGATATGAAACTTTGGCTATCGGGTTTAGCACTTCTGGCGGTGGCGTCCACCGCGCAGGCTGAGAATTTCCGCATTGTGCAGTCTCCTGCGCAGAAGCTGGATATCTGGATTGATAACATCAAAGACAACACCCCACAGAGCTGGTGTAAGTCAGAGATTGCGCTGCGTATCGTGGCGAACGGCAACAAAGACGTCTCGGTTCTGGAGAACTTTGTCCCGCGTCTGGGCTCGCTGCTGGAACACCAGTGCAGCAAAGTCAGTAAACTGAGCTGGACGCTGAACGATCCGTCCGGAACGACGCTGGCGCAGGGGACAGCAGGCAAAGCGCAGGACTGGGCGCTGGTGGTAAAACAGCAGCAGACTGCGCCAGTGAGTACTCCGGCCAGCGGTGCGTTGCTGCCGCCGGACCAAAACGCGGAAACCCACACGGTTGCTGCCGATCGCACGCCGTGGCAGGAATTTACCCTTCAGGACGGCTGCCATCTGCGTACCTTCTGGGAAGGGGGCTCATCTGCTCCGGCGCTCTTTATTCCGGATTCAGACACCACCCGCTGCGGAAACGGGAGCTGGCTGAGTGGTCACACGGTTATCTCCCAGTCCCGTAATGGTGGACAAAAAGAGATACCGGTGACCTACATTCACGGCTTCCCGGTCATGGGACTGAATCAAAGTGCCGACCCGGAAAACGCGCTGATCACCTCCGTCAACAAAGAGCGCATGGTTTTCAGCACCTCCAACAGCGACCAGAGCTGGATGATCCTGCCTTACGACAGCAGCCTCAACGGCTGGAAAAGCAACGGCACGGTGGCCGTGGAGATTTCACGTGAGACCGCCAGCGACGATGCAAAACTGCAGGCGCGTATCGCCGCGGTGAAAAAAATCTGGGGCGCCTGGGTTACCCCTGGTACAACGCTCAATATCGTCCTGATTGACACCCTGCGCCCTCAGCTGCGCGATCCGGCAGTCGGCGCCTGGCGCGCGGCAAACTAAGGAATGGCTATGAATACGCTCTATCAACACCTGGCGGGTGAATCGCTGAGTGACGCGCTGGTGCGTCTTGAAGCTGAGATCAAAGCCCGTCCGGCCGATGCCGATCTCCGCGCCGCGTTTGTGCAGTTTTTGACCCTCAGTGGTAACTGGACGCGTGCCCTGACTCAGCTGAAAAGCTGGCTGGCACTTAAGCCCCAGGCTAAACCAACCGTTACCCTGCTGGAGCAGTCCATCCAGGGCGAGCTGCAGCGCGCGCAGGTGATGGCGGGGCAGGCTCGTCCTGCCATGCCTGAAACGCAGTGGCCGTGGCTTACCACGCTTGCCGCCGCGCTTAATGACGCGGGAGAGCGTGCTCAGGCGCTGCGTCTGGAAGCCCTTGAGCAGGCGCAGGCAACGGCGGGTCAAATCACACTTGAGAATGACGAGACGCAGGCATTCGCATGGCTGATGGACGGCGATGCTCGTCTGGGGCCCGTGTGTGAAACCATCGTCAACGGCCGTTATTTCTGGCTGCCGTTTAACGCCATCGCCGAGATCCGTTTCCAGGCCCCTGCCAGCGTGACTGACCTGGTGTGGCGTCATGCGCTGGTGCGCCTGACGGACGGTACCGAACAGGTTTGCCAGATCCCGGCGCGCTATCCTTTCGCACCGGATGCGTCTGACGCGGTTAAGCTCGCGCGCACCACCGAGTGGCTGCCGCTCGACAATGACGGCACGCTGTATGAAGGCATGGGGCAGAAAGCCTGGCTTAGCGAGCAAAGCGAAAGCCCATTGCTGTCGTTGAACCTGGTGACGTTTGCTGCGGATGGAGCCCATGAGTAATCCCGCTGGCGAAGGCGATCTGCTGCGCAGCGGCTGGCAAGCCCGCAGCAAGCAGGAGAAGGTGGGGGCGCGCGATAAAATGCAGCCCTCGCTGCTGGATCGCCTCACCGATAACGATCCGGAAAAAAAACGCGAGTCCGCCAACAGTAATCTGATTACCCACGCCGCCCTGCGCCGTAACGTGCTGCGGGATCTGCAGTGGTTGTTTAACACCATCAACCATGACGCATCCGGTGACCTGAGCGCGTTGCCGCATGTGAACCGCTCGGTGGTTAATTTTGGCGTCGCGCCGCTGGCCGGGAAAAGAATGTCAGACATTGAATGGCACGACATTCAGCGCAAGCTTACCGAGGCCATCATTAACTTTGAACCGCGTATTTTGCCGCAGGGACTGCAGGTCCGCTGCGTGTCAGACACCTCGTCACTGGATCTGCACAACGTGTTGTCCATTGAGATAAAAGGGCGTCTGTGGTGTGTGCCGTACCCGCTGGAGTTTCTGTTTCGCACCGATGTCGATCTGGAAAACGGCCATTTTGAACTGAAAGATGCGGGGTGATCATGGAAAGTAAACTGCTCGAATATTACAACCGTGAACTGGCCTATCTGCGTGAAATGGGCGCTGAATTTGCCGAGCGCTATCCCAAAGTTGCGGGTCGACTGGGCATGCGCGGCATCGAAGTGGCGGATCCGTATACAGAACGCCTGATGGAGGGGTTCGCGTTCCTGACCTCCCGCGTGCAAATGAAAATGGATGCGGAGTTCCCGCGCTTCTCCCAGCGTTTGCTGGAAATGATTGCGCCAAACTATCTCGCGCCAACCCCCTCAATGGCGATTGCTGAAATCCAGCCCGACAGCACGCGTGGCGATCTGAGCAACGGTTTTAAGGTGCCGCGCGGCACCATGATGGACAGCCTGGCGCTGAAAAAGACCGGGGTCACCTGCAGTTACACCACGGCGCATGAAGTTAATCTGTTGCCGCTGAAAATCGATAAGGTCGAGCTGGGCGGTGTGCCTGCCGATCTGCCGCTGGCGCAGCTGGGCCTGAGCCAGCGGGGGATCAACAGCGCGTTACGGATCCGCATTGCCTGTGATGGCCCGCAGCATCTTGGGCATCTGGATTTTGACCGTCTGGAGTTTTTCCTTAGCGGCCCGGATATTGAAGCGCTCAAGCTGCTTGAGCTGGTCATGGAGCACCACGCCGGGATTGTCTGCCAGACCGTCAGCAAGCACCCGCAGCGACAGCTGCTCTCTGCGGATGCCTTACGACAGGAAGGGTTTGAGCCGGACCAGGCGCTGCTTCCGGACGACCTGCGCAACTTTGACGGCTATCGTCTGCTGCAGGAATACTTTGCGTTTCCGGCACGGTTCCGCTTTATCAGCCTCAGCGGTCTGGGCAAGCTTATCCAGCACTGTGAAAATGAAAAAGCGTTCGATATTTTCATCCTGCTGGATAAAAGCGATGAGCAACTGGAGCGGGTGGTTGATGCCAGCCATCTGGCGATGCATTGCACGCCGGTGATCAACCTTTTTCCGAAAGTGGCGGCGCGGCAGAAGCTGAGTGAGAGCCAGCATGAATATCATCTGGTGGTGGATAACATCCGTCCCCTGGATTATGAAATTTATGCGGTAAACAAAATCTTCGGCAGTGCCGACGGCCAGCGTGACGACCAGACGTTTCGTCCTTTCTGGAGCACCTGGAGCGGTGATGCGGGCAACTATGGCGCCTATTTTTCCCTGCGCCGCGAGCAGCGAGTGCTCTCTGAACATGCCCTGCGCTACGGCACCCGCACCGGTTATATCGGCTCCGAAGTCTTTGTTTCGCTGGTGGATGAACAGCATGCACCCTGGCAGGAAAATCTGCGCTATATCTCCGCGGAAGTATTGTGCACCAGCCGCGACCTGCCGCTGATGCTTCAGCAGGAACTCGGACAGTTCATCATGGCCGATTCCATGCCGGTGAAATCCCTGACCCTGCGAAAAGGCCCAACGCCGCCGCGTCCGGCTCTGGCCGAAGGGTTTAGCACCTGGCGATTGATCAGCCAGCTGCAGATGAACTATCTCAGCCTGATGGACAGCGAAAACGAAGAGGGCGCCGCCGCCCTGCGTCAGCTGTTGGGGCTGTATGCTAACCTGGCGGAGACGCCGGTTGCACGTCAGGTTGAGGGCGTTCGCCACTGCGTGCTGGAGCCGGTTCACCGTCGCGTCCCGGAGCCGGGTCCGGTGGTCTTTGCGCGCGGGATCGGCATTACTCTGACGGTGGATGAGCGTGCGTTTTCCGGCGCCAGCCCCTGGCTTTTCGGCAGCGTGCTGGAACGCCTGTTTGCCCGTCTGGTGTCCATCAACAGCTTTACTGAATTCACGCTGAAGAGTCAGCAGCGCGGTGAGATTGGCTACTGGGCACCGCGTATGGGGAAAAGGGCACTACTATGAGCGAAGTCGCCTCCGCGCCGCTGCGTGTCCATCGCCTGACGCCGTTGCCGGACGCTTTCTGGCGCGGCGTTCGCGAGACGCCGTGGCGCTACGATCTGTTCCAGCTATTAAGACGCATTGATGCCCAGGGCGGTGAACGTTATCCGCTGGGGCGCGCGCCGCTGCCGAAATTTGAGCCGTTACGTATCGGTCAGCAGCCATCGATGAGCTTTGCGCCGTCGACCCTCGCGCAGGTGCGCCAGCGTGACGAGAACGGGCTGCACGAGGTGTCTATCCTCAGCTTCGGTCTGTTTGGTCCAAATGGCCCGCTGCCTGTCCATATGACAGAGTACGCCCGGGAGCGTATTCATCATCATCAGGACACCAGCCTGAGCGCGTTTGCCGATCTGTTCCATCATCGCCTGACGCTGTTGTTTTACCGTGCCTGGGCTGATGCGCAGCCCGCCGTCTCTCTTGACCGCGCGGACAATAAACGCTTTGAGGGGTATCTGGCATCCTTGATCGGCATGGGCCAGCCGGGGCAGATGACCAAAGGCAGCCTGAGCGCACATGCCCGTTTTACTCACGCCGGACACCTGACCCGTCACGCCCGGGATCCGGAAGGGCTGGAGAAGATCCTGCGCAACTATTTTAACGCCCCGGTAAAACTGGTCACGAACGTGGCGCAGTGGATGCCGCTTTCGCCGCGGGAACAGGCGCAGTTGGGTGAAGGGCGTCGTCTGCCGCGGATGGGAGAATCCGCTTTTCTCGGCGTTGCGGTGCGCGACGTGCAGCACAAGTTTCGTATCGAAATCGGCCCACTGAGCGCGGAAGAGTACAACCGCTTCCTGCCAGGCGAAGCGTGGGTCACTGAACTGCGCGACTGGGTACGCCAGTACGCAGGGGTAGAATTTGAATGGGAAACTCGGGTTATTCTGCGCGCCGACGCGGTGCAGGGTGCCTCGCTCGGTAGCGCCGGGCGGTTAGGTTACAACACCTGGCTGGGCCTTCAGCCTCAGCCTGTCCCACGTGGCGATCTGGTGTATCGCGCAGAGCGATAATTTTTCTAACGCATTGTTATCAACGGAACCGAACATGTCAGAAATCAGCCGTGCCGTGCTTTTCGGCAAACTGGATACGCTGTTATTTACCTCACTGGAAAGCGCCACCGCGTTCTGCAAGCTGCGCGGCAACCCCTATGTTGAGCTGGTGCACTGGCTGCATCAGCTGATGCAGCAGCAGGATGGCGATCTGCAACAGGTGATTCGTCATTTTGCCCTCGATGAACAGCAGCTGACGCGCGATATCGTGGCCGCACTGGATGCGCTGCCACGTGGCGCGAGTTCTGTTTCCGATCTGTCAGAACATATCGACAGCGCCGTGGAGCGCGCGTGGGTGTTTGGCTCGCTGAAGTATGGCGTCAGCCGTATTCGCGGCGGACATTTACTGATTGGCATCCTGAAAACCTGGAATCTGGCTAACGTGCTGAAAAGCATCTCGGCGCAGTTCACCCGCCTTAACGTCGACGTGCTGATCGAGCAGTTTGATGCGATTTGCGCTCAGAGCAAAGAGACGCAGCAGGCGGCCGCTGCCGCGGATACGCCAGCCGGTACGGTGCCTGCCGCACAGGGGACGTTGGCCCAGTATGGTCAGGACCTGACCGCGCGCGCCCGTGAAGGGAAGATTGACCCGGTTGTCGGGCGCGATGAAGAGATCCGCCAGATGGTCGATATTCTGATGCGCCGTCGCCAGAATAACCCGCTGCTGACTGGGGAAGCTGGCGTTGGCAAAACGGCGGTGGTGGAAGGGCTGGCGCTGCGTATCGCCGAAGGCGACGTGCCGGCACCGCTGCAGAATATTCAGCTTTGGCTGCTGGATATCGGCATGCTGCAGGCCGGCGCAGGCATGAAAGGCGAGTTCGAAGCGCGTCTACAGGCCCTGATTAATGAAGTGCAGTCCAGCGCTACGCCAGTCATTCTGTTTATCGATGAGATCCACACCCTGATTGGCGCAGGCGGCCAGCAGGGTACCGGTGATGCCGCTAACCTGTTAAAGCCGGCCCTGGCGCGCGGGCAACTGCGCACCATCGGTGCCACCACGTGGGCGGAATACAAAAAATACATCGAGAAAGACCCGGCGCTGACCCGTCGTTTCCAGACGGTACAGGTTCACGAGCCGGACGAAGCCAAAGCCATTCTGATGCTGCGTAGCACCGTGTCACCGCTGGAGACGCATCACCAGGTACTGCTTCTCGACGAAGCGGTCAGCGCAGCGGTCAAGCTGTCACATCGTTATATTCCGGCGCGTCAGTTGCCGGATAAAGCCGTTGCGCTGCTTGATACTGCGTGTGCCCGCGTGGCGGTCAGCCAGAGCGCGCCACCGGTACAGCTGGAAGATTGCCTGCGCCATCTCGCGGCCCTGGATGTGGAGATCGAGATTGCCGGACGCGAAGCGCGCGTGGGTGCCGGCGATCCGGAGCGCGTCGCAGCCTTGACCGCCGAGCGCGATATATACGAAACAAAGCGCGAAGCCCTGACCCAGCGCTGGGAAGAGGAACGTGCTCTTGTGACTGAAATCATCCGCCTGCGTGCCGCGCTGTTTGCCGCGGGTGATGACGAGACCGGCGAACTGCGCAGCGAGCTTAACGCGCAGCAGCAGGCGCTCAACGCTTTACAGGGCGACGAGCCGCTGCTGTTTGCGGCGGTGGATGAAAACGTGGTGGCGGCGGTGGTCTCTGACTGGACCGGTATCCCGCTGGGCCGGATGGTGAAAAACGAGATTGATGCGGTGCTCAACCTGGCTGATACCCTCAACCAGCGCGTCATCGGCCAGCGTCACGGCCTGGATCTGATTGCCCGCCGCGTGAAAACCTCGCGGGCGAAACTCGACGATCCGAACAAACCTGTTGGCGTATTTATGCTCTGTGGCCCGTCCGGCGTGGGGAAAACGGAAACCGCACTGGCGTTGGCGGAGTCGCTTTATGGTGGTGAGCAGAACGTTATCACCATCAACATGAGTGAATTCCAGGAAGCCCACACCGTTTCCACCTTAAAAGGTGCGCCTCCGGGATACGTGGGTTATGGTGAAGGCGGGGTGTTAACCGAGGCCGTTCGCCGTCGCCCGTACAGCGTGGTCTTGCTGGACGAAATTGAAAAAGCGCACCCGGATGTACATGAAATCTTCTTCCAGGTCTTCGATAAAGGCTGGATGGAAGATGGCGAGGGCCGCCATATTGATTTCCGTAACACCATCATTATTCTGACGTCCAACGTCGGCACCGATCTGATCAGCGCCATGTGTGCCGATCCGGAACTGATGCCTGAGCCTGAGGCGTTAAGCGGCGCGTTGCGTCAGCCGCTGCTGGAGGTCTTCCCGCCAGCGCTGCTGGGCCGTCTGCTGGTGGTGCCGTATTATCCACTGAGCGACGAGATGCTGGGGCAGATTGTCCGCCTGCAGCTCAAACGCATTCAGCGTCGTCTGCAAGAGAATCACAATATTATTTCCGAGTTTGATGACAGCGTGGTGGAACAAATTGTTCAGCGCTGTACCGAGGTGGAGTCTGGCGGCCGCATGGTGGACGCTATTCTGACAAACACCTTGCTGCCTCAGATGAGCCAGATATTACTTACCGCCAGCCGCAGCGATGAGCAGTACCGACGTCTGCACGTCACCTGTGAGCAGGGCGAGTTTCACTGTCAGTTTGCCGCGTAATAATCATCAAGAGAACTGTAAAAGATGACGGATAATGATAACAATCGGACTGTCCCAAACGCGCTCCCGGTCGGGTATCGCTTCAACGAGTTTGAAATTAAAGAGGTGATCGGCGGCGGCGGGTTCGGCATCGTCTATCGCGCGTGGGATCATCAGCTCGAACGCACTATCGCTATCAAAGAATTCATGCCTGCCTCGCTCGCCGTGCGCGGCGACGATATGACGCTGGTACTGCGCAGTGAACGTTTTGGCAAAGCGTTTTCCGCCGGCCTGAACAGCTTCATTCAGGAAGCCCGCCTGCTGGCGCGCTTCAACCACCCGAACCTGCTTCACGTGCTGCGTTTCTGGGTGCAAAACGATACGGCCTATATGGGAACGCTGTTCTATAGCGGTACCACGCTTTCCCGCCTGCGCGAACAAAAACCGGAGCTGATTAACGAAGCCTGGATCCGTCGTATGCTGCCCATGCTGTTCGGTGCCATTAAGACAATCCATGACGAAGGCTATCTGCACCGCGACATCTCTCTGGATAACATCCAGATTCAGGACAACGGCCTGCCGGTTCTGCTCGATTTCGGCTCTGCGCGCCGCACCATTGGTAATCTCTCTGATGAGACGGAAACCATGCTGCGCCCGGGCTTTGCGCCGATCGAGCAGTACACTGACGACAACGAAAGCGAGCAGGGCCCGTGGACGGATATTTATGCCCTCGGCGCCGTACTGCGTACCCTGATTGTCGGCTCACCGCCGCCGGTCAGCGTGGTGCGCTCAATCCAGGACACCTGCAAACCGCTGGTGGAACTGCAGCCACAGGGCTATTCCCTCTCGCTGCTGCAGGCCATCGACCGGGCGCTGGCGTTGCACATGGAAGACCGACCGCAATCCATCGATGAATTCGCGGCGCTGATTGAGATGCCGGTAGCGGGTATCGACGATGTACTGAGCGCGAAAAAACCGGGCACGATGCTGGTACCGGTAGAGGAAGAAGCACCGGCTTCTGCACTGGACTGGCACCGGTATAAAATCCCGGCAATGGTTGCTGCGGGCGTGCTGGTTGGCGTCGTCGCCGGAGCGATGCTGTTTAGCGGTGGCGACCATGATGCGCCAGAGCAGGCGGCGCAGGCCCCCGCTGAGACGCGCCCCGTTGAAACCGCATCGAACGCGCCGGAAGTGAAACCGGAAACGGCGAAAGCCAGTGAACAGACTGCACCGACTGCGACAGCGCAACCGGCCACCCCGCCGGTGGATACCAGCCCGGTGGCACTGGTCTATATCCGTATTCTTGACGGTGAGACCCTGAAAGTGAACGGTGAGCCAAAAACACTGCGTCCGGCGAATAACGGTTATGCATCGCTCAAGCTACCTGCGGGCGAGGCCAGAATTGAACTGCAGGGCAACGGGAAAACGCGTACCCAGACGCTGGATATTGCGAAGCCTGGCACCTGGCTGGTGAATCCGTAAGTAAGGTAAGCAGGGACTGGTAACAGGACGGAGCGAATGTATAACCTCAAGTTTGTCTATCTTTTCAGCGAGAATGTCTCGCCAGCGCTTTTCGCGAAAATTATCCGCCCGTCCGTAGCCGGGCAGTGGATAATGTCAGTTCCCGACAATTCGCTGCGCTCGCTGTTTACGCGTTACGATTTGCTGCATTCCATCACCGGGGCGAATCCCTATCAGTCAGGACGCGATACCCGTAAGTTGATCGTGCAGGATCTCGATATCGGCAGGATCGTTGCCATCGACGAGAGTTTCCGTAACTGGTCATCGGTAACGGAGATATTTTATATCAATGCCGATGGCCGACTGCAGGCGGCCTCGCTTACCGGTCTGGGCTGGTATCCGGTAAGCACAATTGTCGATCGCTACGAAACCATGGTGCGAGCCTACGGTGCCCGTCCTGCGCCGACGGTACTGCCGAAGCAGGTGGTGAAATCCAAAGCGGCACAGGTGCCGGATGAGGCCACGCCGGGCAAAGACGGTAAAACCTATGCTTCGCAGCTACAGCAGATGACCAAGGCGGAACGCTGGCAGGCGCGTAAGGATCTGATCGCGAAGGGCAGCAACAGCCTTTACCCGGATGCGCAGATCGCCGCTAAACGACTGGCGGCGAATAATATTGCGGTGGAGAAAGCGAAGCTTGCTGAGAATGTTTATAAGACAGTGAATCCGCTGGAGACAACGCCGGGGGTGCCAGAGGGCTGGAAGGATATCAGTAATGATGACGCGCTACTGGGCAAGTATGGTTTGAACAAATCGATGCTCTTTGACGATGACACTTCTCCCAATTTTCTGGCGCGTGTCTATCAACCGAAGCCGGAAGTGTTCGGTACTGATATGAATCCTACTGTGGTGTTCCGTGGGTCGCGTGAGCCGGGCTTTGCATCATTCTCTGATAATGTTTACTCCTTGGTGACAAAAGGGGAACTGGCTCCGGTACAAAACGGTGCCGACTGGTCGAATAACTTTTCCCAGGGTATGGGGATGGCTTCAGAGTATTATAAAAAGGCTGTGAGTATCGGTAAGGAGCTGGCAAGGTCAGGTCAGAATATTGATATTGCCGGACATTCGCTGGGCGGCGGGCTGGCCTCTGCAACCTCCATGGCTAGTGGGAAAGCGGGATGGACATTCAATGCCTCGGGCCTTAACGCCGGTACGGTAGAAAAATACGGCGGCAAGATATTAGGCAGTACGGATAATATCCAGGCGTATCGTGTTGATGGTGAACTGCTGACCAGGATTCAGGAAGTTAACCCTTGGGAAGATCTGAAAATGATGAAAGGGCATGTCCCTTCGTGGATCCTCAAAGAGGAAATATCTGCGCTGAGTCCTAATGCTGCGGGAATACCCCACGATCTTGCTGGTGGAACCGGAAGCGCGCTGGATCGCCATGGGATTAATCAGGCGATTGATTGCATTGAGCAACAGAAGGATGAGGATATTTCGATAATCGGGAGTCGGTTGTGAAAAAACGTTTGATGGCTTTCGTGGCGTTATGTTTTTTAATCATGATTCAGGGGTGTAAGCAGGATATGGAACTCAATCCACAGGATTACTTCAGCGGTCAGCAGCTTGAACTGGCGAAATCGATTGAAGAAGGCAATGTCGATGTGGTGAAGACGCTTGCACCAGACAGCGACCTTAACAAACCCGGAAAGCAGGATATGACCCTGCTTTTCTGGGCCCTGGGCAACGCAATTAATGATAAAAAAACATTACCCCATTTGCAGATCATTACGTTGCTTGTTAAGGCTGGCGCAGATCCGCTCCAGCCTCGACCCCAGGGAAAAAGCAGTCCTGCTGAATTCGCCCTGAAGGGGGACAGTGCTGACTGGATCAACGCGATGCTGGACGGTGGTCTTTCACCCAATGTGAAAGATAAAGTTTTCCACGAACCAATCATCTTCCAGTCGATTAAAGCGAAAAATACAGAGACGCTGGAAGCAATGCTCAATCGTGGTGCTGACGTCAATTCAACCAATTCACTGGGTAAAACGCTGGTGTTTGATGCGTTGGATAATCAGTCATACGATCATGTTTTATTACTGCTCGATCGTGGCGCGGATCCGTCAATTAAGGCTAAAAATGGCTGGTCGATGAGCAATGCGCTTGCGGATGCGCTGAGTGGGCTTGAACAAGGCAGTGAGCAATACGAAAAATTAAACGAGATAAAAGAGAAACTCATCCAGAAGGGGGGTAAATGGCCTCCTCAACCCTCTAAATAATTATTTAATCTCCATTAAAACAACAGAGTGCTTTTCGAGCCAGGGACCAAATTTGAGGTTACTGAGCGTGTTGATTCTGGTAGTAAAACTGCGCTTACGTATAAGGAATTATAATGATTGATCTGCACTCTGATTTAGGTACAACACGAACGTATCGCCAGAATGGCAGGTGAATTATTCGACAGGGCTCCTGAAGATACTTTCTTGTAATTGTTTTCATATTTGGATAGTGAGGGTTTGAGCTGGCCGTAATTTCCGCTCAGGCAGATGGCGGGATTAATGGTTATTGCTGAGTGTGTTGCCCTTTTGACAAAAGATTAAAGAGGATAAATGGGAAATATTGTAATGCATTGGTTTTTCTTTATTTTCTTTATGATTTGGACACTAGCGCTTATCTGGAATGGAAAAGATTTTTTTAACAAGAAAAAGTGGCTCCTGGCGGGGATGATGTTGGTTCTGGTGTTAGTAGCCACAGTTGTCATTGGCTTTACGCTTAAATGGCTTTCTCAGTCGATGTCATTGTTTTCTATCGCAACGGCCAAACAATATTCGATCATTTTTTCTATGTCTTTTCTGTGCGTATGGGGTTTAAAGGTCACAGTTGTGCTGCTCTGTACTGTTTTCTCGGGGATTCTGAGGGGGCACAAAAGCTACAATGTGGAAAATTATGAAAAAATATCGTCTATATCACGCATCGTCGCGCCTGGCTTACTTATCGTTGCTAAAAGCTTAATTTCCCTTGGAAGCGTCCTTATGTTTTCGGGTCTTTGGCTAAAGTAAGCACAATGATTAAGGTTGCATAACGGATACCTTTGTTTCTACTGTTACCGCAACCACGTCTCCGCTTTGCGTCATGCCCTTGACCCGACCCGGATGCGTGCATCGACCGCAGCAGGCAGCTCGGTCAACTGGTTGCGGTGATCATCCTCACGCAACCCGCCATGCGCCAATTGTTAATACTGGGGGGGTGTGACTGTCATAGTCGGGCGAGCGAATAAGGAGCAGCGGATTCAATGAAGTTTCTCGGGTTTATTATTTTTTCATTGGTCGCTCTTGCCTATATCTGGAATGGCAAAGATAATTTTAACAAAAAAGAATGGGTGGTTTTTTTCGTAAAATTATCTTTTATATTAGTCGGCACTTTTATTCTGGTTTTCGTGTTGATCGGATTGCGGGAAATTTTCCCCTCGATGACAAAAGAAGATGGTGAGTTGGTGCTAATCGTTATTCCGCCTTCGTTTGTTACACTGTTATTGGCTAAGTTTTTCGTCATTATGCTTTGCACAATATTTGAAACTATAATGCGTTTTCATCAGCGATATAACACGGTGAAAAATTATTCGATTTTGTCATCGCTGGCAAATAGATATGGCCCCAGGTTGCTTTTGCTGGCGAAATGCCTGGCATCATTTGGATGCATTCTTATATTCTATGGTATCTGGCTAGCCTCCGCGGCCTAAGTGAAGAGACATTATAAACACTTAGAACAACTATCCGTTTCCCATAGCCTCCGCTACCAGTAACGAAGACCTTGAGGCGAACGATTGGAAATGGCTGTACACCTCAACTGACAAGGAAATACTTCATTACCAGGTGATATTGCCCATGCGTGTTAAGCCAGCAGGTTTGACTCCACCACACATTACTGAAGTCGGCTTGACGAATGAGAGGGGGTATCCATCTCCGGGAGTAACACTGTGGACGTGCTGGGGAAATTTCATCGCTGCGGAAGAAATGTGTGCTTTATACCAATGCTTTATTTTTAGCATGGGAAAAGTATGGTGCCATGCGGAGGGTGTATTTTTAATTAGTTAATTAAGTGTTCCATATTAAATGATAGATTCCTCGTTGATTTCCCTCAGGTGATTTTTCATCTGTCTGGTTACATGTAATAGTAAATGACTTTTTTCATTTATCCGTTTTTTATTATCTTCTCCAGCATAAAACCATTACGGAATAAAGATTATGCTCAACCGAATTACCGTTCAGCTCCCGGTGGAGGGGCTTCTGTTCTGGAAACTGACGGGCCGCGAGGCGATGTCCGAGTCGTTCGCCCTGACGCTGACCCTGCTTGGCACGGATGCGCGCATTGACCGCAGCAAACTGCTGGGTCAGCCGGTCACGGTGACCATCCCGACGCAGAGCCTGCTGACGCCCCGCTATATCAATGGAAAAATCACCCGCGTGGCGGTGAGTGCCGTCGAGCTGACGGGCACCCGCTATGCGGTGTACCAGCTGACGGTGGAGCCGGACCTGTGGCCGATGAAGCGCGACCGTAACCTGCGTATCTTCCAGGGTCAGACGGTACCGCAGATTGTGAAAACCCTGCTGGCTGAACATCAGGTCAACGTGGAGGATAAACTCACCGGGAGCTACCGGGTGTGGGACTACTGCGTGCAGTATCAGGAGTCGAGCCTGGACTTCATCAGCCGTCTGATGGAGCTGGAGGGGATTGCGTATCACTTCAGCCACGACGCCGACAGGCACACCCTGGTGCTCACCGACGCCGCGACGCAGTATCAGCCATTCAGCGGCTACGAAGTCATTCCTTACCACCAGACGCCGTCAGGCGGCAGTACGGATGAAGAGGGTATCAGCCAGTGGGCGCTGGAGGACAGCGTCACCCCGGGGATTTACAGCCTCGATGACTACGACTTCCGCAAGCCGAACGCGTGGCTGTTCCAGGCGCAGCAGAATCCGGCGTCACCGAAACCGGGCAGTATCGACGTGTACGACTGGCCGGGACGGTTTGTTGAGACCGGGCATGCGGAGTTCTACGCCCGTATTCGTCAGGAGCGCTGGCAGGTGGAGCACCAGCAGATTCAGGCGACGGCCACGGCCGCGGGTATTGCACCGGGACACACCTTCACCCTGACTAACGCCCCGTTCTTCAGTGATAACGGTGACTATCTGGTCACGGCGGCGGGTTACCATTTCGAGGAGAACCGCTACGCGAGCGGCGAGGGGGAAACCATCCACCGCACTGATTTCAGCGTCATCCCGGCGTCGGTGTCATACCGTCCGGCGCAGAGCACGGCGTGGCCGCGCACCTACGGCCCGCAGACGGCAAAGGTTGTGGGGCCAAATGGGGAGAGTATCTGGACGGACAAATATGGCCGCGTGAAGGTGAAATTCCACTGGGACCGTCTGGCGAAGGGGGATGACACCAGCTCCTGCTGGGTGCGTGTGTCGAGCGCCTGGGCGGGTCAGGGGTACGGCGGGGTGCAAATTCCGCGGGTCGGCGATGAGGTGGTGGTGGACTTTATCAACGGCGATCCGGACCGTCCGATTATTACTGGTCGCGTGTACAACGAGGCGAGCATGCCGCCGTGGGCGCTGCCGGCGGCGGCCACGCAGATGGGTTTTATGAGCCGCACGAAGGATGGCTCCGTGGATAATGCCAATGCCCTGCGCTTTGAGGACAAGGCGGGCGCAGAGCAGGTGTGGATCCAGGCTGAGCGCAACATGGACACCAGCATTAAGAACGATGAAACGCACAGCGTCGGTGGCGAGCGCAGCCATTATGTGAAGAAAAATGAGCTGCATCGGGTGGAAGCGAATCAGATCCAGGCGGTGAAAGGCGGAACAGAGATCCTGACGGGCAAAGGCAAGCTGGATGCGGCGGTGGAGCAATATGTCATTGCTTCCGGTACGAAGCTACGGCTGGTCTCTGGTGAAAGCGCAATTGAGCTGAACGCTAACGGCAAGATTAACCTCATCGGCAAAGAGTTTAATTTCTTCGTTGAAGGGGATGGTCATATCACCACCGGCGGTAAGCTGCACCTGAATACGTCTGGCACACAACCGGGCACCACGGCGCCGGGTTCCGGGCATAAAGGGGATATTGATGCGGCGGTGCAGGAGAAATTTACGACGCCGGAAGAGTAACCGTTTTCAGTCTGCCGCCGGGTTGTCTATGGCGGCATGTAAATCCCTTCAGCAATTTGAGACACGAGTTCAGCGATGAAATATACCCTCCAGGAAGGTTCCTTCTCCCTTTTTCCTGCCGCCTGGCAGGATAACAGTATGAACATTATTCGCGACGACGAAAGCGGATTGTCCGTGGTGGTCAGTCGCGGCGTTATTCCGGATGGCAGCGACTATGAGAAAGAGTTTCACCGCCAGTGGGAACTACTACGTCCGCAGATGGGCGAGATTGCCCAAAGTGCATTCCAGAGCGTAAAGGTCGGGCCTGACGGAAAAATTAACGCGCTGGAAGTCGAGACGACCTTTGACAGTAACGGACAGCGCATTTGGCAAAAACAGCTGGCCGTACAAACGCCGGGCAAGCCGGTGTTGATGATTTTTACCCTCTCGGCGCTCAGAGCATTCACCGGAGAGGATGAGGGGCGCTGGAGCGCGCTTAAGCAGAGTCTGACGCTAAACGACAACCGGAATGTGTAAGGCATGAGCGATAACAACGCGGCCCGTCAGGGCGACGAGATCATTCACTCCAGCATTTTTGCGGATATCACCAGTATTGTGGCGGAAGGTGCGGCCTATGCCGTTATCGGCGCTGCCGTGGGCGCGGCGGCAACCGTTGCTGCTCCGCTGCTGGGGGCGGGTGCCGCCGCTGCGGGCGTGGCGGCTATTGGATCCAGCTGTCTGTTAAGTGGGATCATTGGCGGCGTACTGGCAAACGTGGCAGGTATAACTGACGATATCAGCAACGCCGCCGAAGGCTTAGGCAACGCGCTGTTCCCACCGTCGCCAGCGGGCAAAATCACCACCGGGTCTGATAACGTTCTGACGAACGCGATTCCCGCTGCGCGAGCGGCCGGGACGCTGACGCCCGCTGACACACCGTCACCTGAGCCACAGTCTCCGGGCAGCTTTGCCGATTACGCCGGCATGCTGCTTTCCGCCGCCGGACAGTTTGGCAGCGAGATGTGGCAGCCGAGCGTGGCCTCTGCCGCCGCGGGAACCTCGCCGCTGGAAGAAGACAAGGTGGCGTGCGAAAAGCACTCCGGGCCGCAGTATCTGGCGGAAGGCTCTAAAAGCGTCTTCATTAACGGGCAGCCCGCGGTACGTGCAAAAGATCGCACCACCTGCGAAGGCACTGTCTCTGATGATGTGTCCCCGAATGTGATCATCGGCGGGGACACGCTCACGGTCCGCGATATCAAAAGCGGTAAAACGCCGGGTCTGGCGCTGGGGATGATTGCGCTCTCCCTGCTGCGCGGGCGTCCGGGTAAAATCCTGAAAAATATGCCCTGTGCGCTGGCGGCAGCCGGCGGTGGCATGCTGGCCGATATGGCCGTTAATGCTGTGTTTGGCTCATCGCATCCGGTACATGCTGCAACCGGCGTGAAGGTGCTGAATGATGACGATGAACTCGATTTCTCGCTGCCGGGGCGCTTCCCGCTGCGCTGGCAGCGCAGTTACAACAGCCTGACCACCCGTGAAGGGCTGTTTGGTCTGGGTTGGGCGACAACCTTTGACAGCTATCTGACGCTCGAAGAGAACAACGCGATCTGGTTCGACGAAACCGGCCGTGAGCTGAGCTTTGAGCTGCCGCCCGTCGATCGCGCGTTTTACAGCATCAGCGAAGGCATCATCATCCGCCGCAATGAGAGCGGCGACGTGGCGATTGCCGACGATGACGGCGCGGTATGGCGTCTGTATAAACCGACCCGGGCGAATCCCACCATCCTGCGTCTGGCCTCCCTCAGCGATGAATATGGCAACGCGCTGCTGACGGAGTGGGATGAACACGGCAGGCTGGTCAATCTTCACGATGAGCCACGGGCGATTGATGTCACCCTGCGCTATGAAGATGAGCGTTTCCCGCAGCGCGCCACCTCTGCCAGCCATTTTGACGGCAACCGTACCTGGCCGCTGATGCAGTGGGGTTACGATGCGCGCGGCCAGCTGGCGAGCGTGACGGATGCCTCTGGCGTAGTGACGCGCGAATACCGCTATAACGACCACGGCCTGATGGTCTGGCACCGCCTGCCGGGCGGGCTGGAGAGCGAATACCGCTGGCAAAAATTCGACCACTGGCGCGTGGTAGAAAACCGCACCAGCACCGGCGACGGCTGCCGCTTCACCTACGATTTAGCCGCCGGGCTGACGACCGTCGAGCACTACGATGGCCAGACGCGTAAGCACTACTGGAACGCGCAAAATCTGATTGTCCGCTACGTTGACGAGCGCGGTGAAAACTGGTGCTACGAGTGGGATGAAAACGAACTTCTGACCCGTCGCGTCGATCCCCTCGGGAACGCCGTCACCTTCGTCTACGACGAAATGGGCAACCGGGTGCAGGAAATCGACGCCGACGGCAATACCCGCACCACCACCTGGCTGGAGCACCGCGCGCTGCCATCAGCCATCATTGAAGCCGACGGCAGTGCGACCCGTTTCTGGTACGACGAACATCACGGGCTGAAGCGTGTGGTGGACCCGATGGGGCAGACAACACTGCTGCGCCGGGACGAGTTTGGTCAGGTCGTTGAAGAAGTTGATGCCGCGGGAAACAGTCGTTACCAGGAGTACAACGAGGCCGGGCAGGTCATTCGTGCCACAGACTGTTCAGGACGAATAACCCGCTATACCTATCATCCGCTGGGCTGGTTAACGACTGAGATCGGCGCTGACGGCGAAGAGACGCGCTATCGCTACGATGCCGCAGGGCGTCCGGTGCAACTCGATCGACCGGAAGGCTGGACAGAGTCACTTGCATGGAACGAACGCGGTCTGCCGGTGACGCATGCGGGCGCTGATGGCAAAGAAAGTGAGTTTAAATACGACGAGGCAGGACGATTAACCGCTACGCGTAATACTCAGGGTGAAGAGGTCCGTCGCCGCTGGGACAGCCGAGGGCGACTGATTGCCCTGGAAAATGAAAATGGCGAAGCCTATCAGTTCCGCTGGGGGCCCGACTCGCTGCTGCTGGAAGAGGTGGGGCTCGATGGTGTGGCCTCACAGTATCGCTATGACGCCTGCGGGCGTACGATAGCGCGCACGTTTGCCGCCGGTCATCCGGAAGCCATCACCCATGCCTTCGCCTGGAGCGCGAGTGGCCAGCTGGTTGCCCGCACCACGCCGGAAGGGCAGACCCGTTATCACTACACACCGTCAGGTTTGTTGAGTCGTATTGGACTTCATCCGGCACTTTCCGTTGACGCCTGGAGTGCAGAGGCAGAACAGGAACTTGCCTTTGAGTATGACGCCCTGGGGCGTGTCACGCGTGAAGTGGGCGAGCACGGTGAGCTGGCATGGGAGTATGATGCTCTCGGCAACCGCACCTCCGTCACGCTGCCCGATGGCCGCGAGCTGAAACAGTTCTACTACGGCAGCGGGCATCTGCTCAGCATTGCCCTCGATAAGCTGTCGGTCTCTGATTTTACCCGTGACGAACTCCACCGTGAGACCAGCCGCACCCAGGGGCTGCTGACCACCCGCAGCGAGTACGACCGCCTCGGGCGACTGCATCGCCGGGACGTCTTTACCGGCAATGCGCAGCGCCCGTCGCCGCGCCGCTGGTCCCGCCGCTGGGATTATGACTACCGCAATAACCTGGTGCGGGAAGAGCGGGACGATAACCCGTTCAGCTGGTACCGCTGGCAGTACGACAGCGCCGGGCGTCTGCTGATTCAGGACGGCACGCTGCCCGGCCAGGAGCAGTGGCGCTGGGACGCTGCCGGTAACCCGCTCGAAGGATCTGCTGAGAAGGTCACGCACAACCGCCTGACGCAACTGAACGGCATTCGCTGGCGCTATGACATCCACGGCCGCACCGTGGAGAAAGATAACGGCCAGACCCGCTGGCACTACCGCTACGACGGTGAGCACCGTCTGACGGAAGTCATCAGCCAGCCGCGGGACCGTAACAAACCGCAGACGCAGGTCAGCTTCCGCTACGATCCGCTTGGGCGACGCATCAGCAAAACACGACGCCAGATGCTGGGCGGACAGCCAACCGGCAAGCCGATCACCACCCGGTTTGTCTGGGAAGGGTTCCGTCTGCTGCAGGAAGTGCACGGGGACGTGCCGCTGACCTACGTCTACAGCGATCAGGACAGCTACGACCCGCTGGCGCGTATTGACGGAGTAGATGCCCCGGAGATCTTCTGGTTCCACTGTCAGCCCAACGGCACGCCGGAGCGGATGACGGATATCGAAGGGCAGGTGCGCTGGGAAGGGGTGAACAGCGCCTGGGGCAAGCTGCTACGGGAAAGTGAGACGCAGGTATCAGGATATTCTCAGAACCTGCGCATGCAGGGGCAATACCTGGACCGTGAGACAGGGCTGCACTACAATCTGTTCCGGTATTACGACCCGGACTGCGGGCGGTTTACGCAGCAGGACCCGATAGGGCTGGCGGGGGGGATAAACCTTTACCAGTATGCGCCGAATGCGCTGGGGTGGGTGGATCCGTGGGGGTTGAGTCGTGAGTGTAGCGGTAAAACAAAACCTGATTTCTATGTTGGGCCTGCTGGTCCAAGCGCTACAATGCCTTCAACTGCTTATCGTTATGTCCGATATTTGAATGACGATGGCAGTTTAGATAAATGGGTTCCTGGTCTTCTCGAAACTAAAAAAGCGCCTGTAACGTATTTTGGATTCGAAAAATTTGATACGGGTAAAGCGGCTCGTGATGCGTTTCAGATAAAAGGTCCTGATAAAGTTGATCCGACTTTACCAGCGGATGTTTCTTGGAGTGATGCAAGAATTAGAGGAACATTTGATACATTGCAACTTTATGAAAATGGTACTCCTCAAGTGAGGCATCCAAGAATGTTTGGGGATGAAGTTGGTGCACCATTAGAACAATTTACAAATGCTTATCCGCAGTATGGGAAAGGGGGCGTAGAACAAATGCACGCAGAAAAACGGGAAATTACTTTCGACAAAATTGATATTCTTCCGGAGGAATAATGAATTACGATTCATACAATGAGGTGCTCGACTATCTCAAGGATTTTTTTAAGTCAAGAGTAGAGTCAGCTCGTTATTTAGAAAAACTAATAACTTTGATTGAAGCTTCTCGCTCTGAAAAAACTGTAACAATAAGAGCTATTTATGAAACGTACATGCAGTATGTAAAAGAAAATAGAGATAATATAAAAGTCATCGCTGGAGAAAAAGAAATGTGGATTAATTTATTGAACCATTGGCAATAAGGTTTTATTGTCACAAAGATTCCATTGGAAATGGTTCTTACAAACCAGCGTGAATAAATTGATGTAAGTGAATTTTGGTGCCATGGTGAAAATTCCAGCATGCGCCTTGTGTATAAAGTATGTGATTTGCACGCATGGAAAAATGCTTTTTATATAGGTGCTATGATTTAGACGGTAATTATATTGCCATTATCTTTTTTTGGGGGGGGAATTGGAGCAAGGCAATATAACTGAATTAAGTTTAAACCCGATTACCGGTGAGCTAAACCTGGATGGTATAATTTAGATTACGACCCGGACTGTGGGCGGTTTACGCATCAGGACCCGATAGGGCTGGCGGGGGATAAACCTTTACCAGTATGCGCCGAATGCGCTGGGATGGGGGGATCCGTAGGGGGTTATTTAATAGTGGTATATTAGTTAAAGATATGTCTGGCAAAGTTGGAGATCGACTCTCTGCTTACCATGTTATACCCGCTGAGGTGTGGAAAGAGAACCAATCATTCTTCAATAATATTGGCATCGGTAAAGACATGGACTCTGCATTTAATGGTATTTATTTGCCAGGCAGCGCAACAGCAATGAAACAAGATGCAGGAAAGGAATGGATGTTTTCCATAGCAGTAATCATCATAACTATAGTGGTATTGTCCGCCAGCGAATTGCTCGTGTTGAGCAACGATATAATTCTGGGATATTAGATGCTAAAGGGACGAGGATAGCTATAAGGCGGACCCAGATTGATATGAAGAATAAAATTTGGATGGGTCATGTTCCCACAACAAAATGCAGGGGAATGAATTAATGTCCTATTATGTGATCATGAATGACTTTGAATCATCACTCATGCCTAGAAATTTACAGGGCATGGTTGATGAAAGATTACAGATCGATGAAAACTGGTAAATAGAAGGCTCAGCATTTTCCTTCCCTTATCGAATAACAGACGATGCATGTCCAGATCGTATTTATTTGTTGTGCAATAAAAATGTTGGGGCTTTGAAATTTGACTATTATAAAAAAGACTTTGGGCACTTGATGGATAAGTCTTTATTTTCAATTTTAGAAAATTATAAGCACAATATTTTTTTTGACCGAGATATAACACCAGTTTCGATTGGGAATGGACAAGTTCCTCGAGATGATTTTAAATATGTATATTTTCCAGGCGTGGATGTTATAGATGAAGAAAAATCTATTCTTGAAGATGATAAATTCGGAGATATCATACCTTTTAAAATTGAATTAAAGAATGATGCGATTGAATATGATATTTTTCGTTTAGCGGCACATTATTAGGAGGGTTTGTCATTATTAAACAAGAGGTTAAGGAAGTAATTGAAAGTAAAGGCTTCCGGGGTTTGAAACTTGTTCAACTGGAAAATGCTTTAGACGTTTTCTGTGAAGATTATTTCTACGAAATAGACTCAAATCGTAAGAGAAAGGGCAATAAACTACCTTAATATTGAATGGTGTCGTGCTATTACTGATTCTTTATTTTTCTTTTTTAATGGCGCGAAAAAGTTCTTTGGATGATGAGTCCATTTTTCAACTATAGATCATAGTAGTTTTACGAGTAATCAATAATGTTAACTCTTAAAGAGGAATGATGTATATAAAAAATACTATTCAAGACTTTGTTATCAAATTCAAAACGAATGATTTAAATATGGGAGAGATAGACTTTACAGCAGAAGAAAATGAAAGTTCTCTCCCTGTGAATTTAAATGGCGAAATTCGATTTTTTTATAGCCATTTGATTTTAAATGGCCATCCAACATTTTATGGTACTTTCTTTATACAAATTGTTGAGTCTCAAGATCTCAATGAAATATTATCAGGTTGGCGAGTTCAAAATGATACGACCTGGCACGATGAGTATATAATCTTTGCTGAAAGAAATGGAAACGTTCTTTTTTGTGACACCCGAAATATAACATCTCCTGTTTATGGTAGTATTCAAAAACAAAACTTTATCATTTCCGGTTCCTTAGCTGACTTTTTGGATGTTTTTTGTTCTGCCATTGAGATAGAGCAAAGTAAATATAATGGTGATGGTACAGATGATGATTTTAATTTCAGAGAGGATTTTCTGGAAGATATCGATTTTATGCTTAAAAGCAAATTAAAGGATGTTGAGGCAGAAGGGTTTAAGCAATTCTTTTTTGGTTAAGTTTTAATTTTTTAATATTAAAAGACGCATTTTTTAGAGACCATTTTGCTTCAAAAAATATTTATGGCTCATGTCAGCTTTTATATTGGTGAGGAGGTTTCTTTGCGATTCACAATCAATAAACACATGAAAATCGGTTACGATAAATTTGATGAAAAAAGAGTTGCATCTCTTATAGAAAAAGGAAATGAGTTTCATGATGATAAAAAATATACTGAGGCGTTAGAGCAATACCACAAAGCCTGGCAAGCTCTTCCTGAGCCGAAGCTCGAATGGGATATTGCCAGCTGGATCTCTGCATGCATGTACAGCGCATATTTTGATCTGGCGGATTATGCTGAGGCAAAGACATGGGGTGAGACGACATTACGGACATGTGGATCGGATATAGACACTGCACCCTTAATCGATCTCGGCATGGTCTGTTATGAGCTGAATCAATTTGAGGAAGCGTATAAATATTTTAACGATGCTTATAACTATGGCAAAGAGCGTGCGTTTCAGGATAGACCTATAAAATACATTGAATTTTATTTGCGCAAAGGAACATGAGTACATCGCTATTTACCTTTTTAAGGTGGCTTGAATAAATATGTTCCATATAATTGCTTACGGAGTGTAATTACTACGTTATAATCTGATGAATAACTTCAAGAAATGTGAAAAAAAGATTGGACGTGCAGATATTTATAAAACGGAAAGTAAATTATCTATTACCCTTCCGGATGATTTCGTATCACATTATCTGCAATTTAATGGTGGCATTCCTGAGAAAAGTTGGTGGGACGGTGATGAAGGTTTTGAGCCAGTAGAGGTAGCAGGATTTAAACCGTTTGTTTATAATACTCAGACAAATGATGATCCTAGGTCTTTAATTGACGGTTGCTATATTAGCATGTTGGATAGGGAAGTGATTCCTGGGAACCTGCTTCCTTTCGCAAATGATTGGGGAGGGAATTTCTTTTGTCTGAATTTAGATAATTATTCAATTGTATATTTTGCTACAGATTCTTTTGATGAAGATTTGACTATGCAAGAGAATCATATAAAACTTCAAAGATATCTGACAAATTCATTTTCCAACTTTGTTGATGGATTGGTAACAGAAGAGAGTCTTCCTTAAAGAATAATTAATAAGTTTGCGACTTATTTAATTCTGCTGCTGTGAAGTCTATTTTTATGAAACTCTGTAGCAAGCCATAAATTTCTAGTTAAAAACTAAAAATGCAACGTATTTTTCCCTTTAATTAACAATTACCATCTTTGGTCATGAATTTGTTATTTCTCAGAAATAGTAACTACCCTTTAGGACCAATTAGTGTTCAAACGAAAAATAGGTTGAGAATGAAATAACCTCAAACCCTAAGCTTGAAATTAACAATCCTCAATATGGAATTCAATGGGATCATGAATGGGGAAGAATTGTTGTACAGTCTAATGAAAAAAACTTCGACTGTGGAATTTATATCGAATGGAATGTTTGACTAAATGAAATTATCAATTAATAAAATCCCCCCATTTGCTTATCACCTAACCTGTCTATTAATGGAGTTAAAGGTTTAGATAAAGTGAAAATAACAAATCGACTGAAAAAGAAGTTATTAGTCCTAGATGGCAATGACAATGATTTCATAGAGTATGGAAAGGAACTAGCATGCCCTGAATGCGAAGGTGTAATAATATATTCCATAGTAAATTCATATGGTTTTGACTCGCTCACCGAAGAGGTAAAATGCTTTCTTGTTAAGAAAATGAGAGGTGTGAAGTATCTTAGTGAAGATAATAAATATAGCTATGATGAAAGCCAATTGTATGTTTCGAAAAACACATGTCAAAACTGTTTAAAAGACTTTTCAACTGTCTTTACGTATAAAGAAGTTCAGCCAGCCCGGTACCGTGTATATCTTGTGGGGTTTTTTGAAGGTGACTTGAAACAGATCAAATATTGTAATTTTAGATTTACCTATGATTGAAAATCTCAATTGTATTAAAGAAAATGATCTGCTTGAATGGACACGTGGTGAAAGTAACGTACTGATTACTATGCCATTTTTAGACTTTGCAATGATAGATTCAACACGCCAATTAGTCTTTGCGTTAAGCGAACCAAAGCCATTACCAACCGTTTTGACAATTTTCAATGCTCGGGGCGAAAAGCTATTGTCGTCTGCACCTCCTGAAGACGCTATTTTCTACTACTTAACATTCAATCTCTCAAAGGAAGTGGTTGTCGTCTGTAGCTATGGAGTACAACAGAATGGCTGGTATGATTGGTTTTATTCCTACGATATGAAGCATAACGCGTTGTCTCGATCGGGCCCTGCGTATTAAGCTCGAAAGTGCCAATAAATAATAACAATAACCGGTGGGGTCATTCTTGCTTAATGTGAGAGTCTTGCCTCGCTTGAAGAGTGCTTAAGCGAGGATCCTTTTCAGGCGCTAAAGCTTGCGACTGCTGAAATCATACCTTTTGAACCCAGTATGAAGACAGAACTCCTGGAAAATGTGTTTTGACCCCGTAAGGAAATCAAACGTCAAACAAGAGTTCATCACATCGCCATCTTTAACGATGTAATCTTTGCCTTCCGCACGCATCTTGCCTGCTTCTTCGCGCCTTGTTCACCCTGCTCTCAATAAGCTGTCGGTCTCAGATTTTAGCCGCGACGAACTTCACCGTGAGACCAGCCGCACCCAGGGGCTGCTGACCACCTGTCCGTCTTGGCCGACTGCATCGCCGCTGGGATTACGATTACCGTAATAACCTGGTACGGGAAGAGAGGGACGATAATCCGTTCAGCTGGTACCGCTGGCAATACGGCAGCGCCGGGCCGTTTGCTTGTTCAGGACGGCACGTTGCCTGGCCAGGAGCAGTGGCGCTGGGATGCTGCCGGTAACACGCTGGAAGGTTCTACTAAGAAAGTCACGCACAACCGTCTGACGCAGCTGAACGGTATTCGCTGGCGTTATGACGTCCACGGCCGCACCGTGGAGAAGGATAACGGCCAGACCCGCTGGCACTACCGCTACGACGGTGAGCACCGTCTGACGGAAGTCATCAGCCAGCCGCGGGACCGCAACAAACCTCAGACGCAGGTCAGCTTCCGCTACGATCCGCTTGGGCGACGCATCAGCAAAACGCGACGCCAGATGCTGGGCGGACAGCCGACCGGCAAGCCGGAGCGGATGACGGATAGCGAAGGGCAGGTGCACTGGGAAGCGGTGAACAGCGCCTGGGGCAAGCTGTTGCGGGAAAGCGAGACGCAGTTATCAGGATATTCCCAGAACCTGCGGATGCAGGGGCAATACCTGGACCGTGAGACAGGGCTGCACTACAATCTGTTCCGGTATTATGACCCGGACTGCGGGCGGTTTACGCAGCAGGACCCGATAGGGCTGGCGGGGGGGATAAACCTTTACCAGTATGCGCCTAATGCGCTGGGGTGGGTGGATCCGTGGGGGTTGAGTCGTAAATGTAAGGATCCATCTAAAGAAGCAACGAAGTGGCAAGGCCCTGGAAATGATGATTATCCCGGTATTGATGTTTATAAGAATAGGAAGCTGAAAAAAGGTACAATTCTTTATGCTCTTTACCCGAATGGGAATCAACAACCCTCATATACTGTGACATTCCCAACAGTCAATCAATATAGAGGCGATCCTTTGGGTTATCATCAAGCGCTACAGGTAAAATTAGATCCTCGATGGTCTGTACGTACGAAATTAAGGGCTTTCTATGTAAGCGAAGACATAGATGTTGCTTACGGTAGAGCTGCAGCCAATAAGTTGTATGGAGATGGGGGAGGACTTCAGTTCTTTATCCCAGAGGAATCGAGACATCTTTTAACCCCAGGAAAGATTTTAGATATATGATAAACTTAAATTTTAATGCGAAAACGGGAAAGCTAATTTTCGATGGTCTAACTTTAGAGATTGATACTGAAGAAGGATTTTGCAACAGTAAACTTTATCACAAACTAAATACGTTTAATGCTGTAAAGAAATACATGCCTTATCACTATCTTATTGATCCGGTGTTTTTTTGCGATAAAGAATTTGAAATTAACATACGGCCAATATGTTTTGGTTTTCCTTTTATGGTTCATCTTGTCGATAAAGATAGTGAATATTATAAATCCCTAAAGGACTGGGATGCGAGAACTAATATTAACATGCTAAATAACTCAGTGAAAAGCTTGTCTGATTGGCTAAGCCTTTCTCTGAATTTAGGGGTTCCTGATATTACGAAAACAGAAATGATTAGATGGGATTATGAATGGGGCCGAATTTCTGTCTCGTATGAGACAAAGTCATTCAACCATGGTATACATATAGTTTGGAATTCAATATAATCAATAACTAAGGCTTGCCTAAATTAAGTTATTGACTAATAACATCATCCATTTACTTTTAATCTTACTTGTTATTATTGGAGTTAAAAGTTATAGAGAAAATGAAAATAACTAATCGACTTAAAAAGAAGTTATTAGTCCTCGATGGCATTGACAATGATTTCATAGAGTATGGAAAGGAAATATCATGCCCTGAGTGTGACGGGGTAATAGTCTACTCTATCGTAAACTCATATGAGTTTGACACGCTTACTGAAGAGGTAAAAAGCTTTTTGGTTAAGAAAATGAGAGGTGTGAAGCTTGTTAGTGAACATAAGAAATATAGCTACGACGATAGCCAATTAGATGTTTCGAAAAATACATGTTCAAAGTGTTTGAAAGATTTTTCTAGTGTATTAACGTATAAAGAAGTGCAACCAGCACGATACCGGGTATATCTTGTGGGGCTTTTTGAAGGTGATTTGAAAAAGATCAACCTTTAAAGGTTGAGGTTTACCAATGATTGAAAATCTCATTTATTTTAAAGAAAATAACCTGCTTCATTGGGCTAGTGGTGAAAGTAACAGAGTGGTTAGTATGCCATTTTTAGACCATGCAATGGTCGACTCAACACGCCAGTTAGTCTTTGCGTTAAGCGAACCAAAGCCATTACCAACCGTTTTGACCATCTTCAATGCTCAGGGCGAAAAACTATTTTGGTCTGCACCTCCTGAAGGTGCGACTTTCTATTACTTAACATTCAACCTGTCAAAGGAAGTGGTCGTTGTCTGTAGCTATCCAGCAAAGAACAATGGCTGGCATGATCGGTTTTATTCCTGGGATATGAAGCGTAACGCGTTGTCTCAATCGGGCCCTGCATATTAAGATCAAAAGCGCTAAAAAAAATGATAACTATAACCGGTGGCAAAACAGGGACTGTATCAGCAGTTCCAACAAGCGGTTTAAAAAAACAGAGTTAAGAGGCAAAGGATGAGCACGGTTTACATAGTTATTTTAACCTATATAAAACCACTCGAAGATATTGACGCAGCGATACCTGCTCATGTTGAGTGGCTTAAAAAGGGATATGCAGAGGGGATTTTCCTGATGTCCGGTCGACGGATCCCAAGAAACGGTGGTGTCATTCTCGCTAAGTGCGAGAGTCTTGCCTCTCTTGAAGAGCTCTTACGCGAGGATCCTTTTCAGAGGTTAAAACTTGCGACTGCCGAAATCATTCCTTTTGAACCCAGTATGAAGACAGAACTCTTGGAAAATGTGTTTTGACCCCCGCAATAAAAAATCCACGCCAAAGCGTGGATTTTTTTCATTCAAAACAAATCAGACGTTAAACAGGAAGTTCATCACATCGCCATCTTTAACTATGTAATCTTTCCTTCCGCACGCATCTTGCCTGCTTCTTCGCGCCTTGTTCACCCTGCTCTCAATAAGCTGTCGGTATCAGATTTTAGCCGCGACGAACTTCACCGTAAGATCAGCCGCATCCAAGGTGCTGACCACCCGCAGCGAATATGACCGTCTTGGTCGACTGCATCACCGCTGGGATTACGACTACTGCAATAATCTGGTGCCGGAAGAGCAGGACGATAACCCGCTAGCTGGCATCGCTGGCAGTACGACATCGCCGGGAGTCTGCTGGTTCAGGATGGTACGCTGCCTGGCCAGGAGAAATGGCGCTGGGATGCCGCCGGTAACCTATTCGAAGATTCTGCTGAGTAGGTCATTAATAATCGCCAGACGCAACTGGGTGGACAGCCAACTGGCAAGCCAGTCACTTCCACAATCTGTTCCGGTATTACGACCCGGACTGAGGGCGGTTTACGCAGCAGGACCCGATAGGGTTGGCGGGGGGTAAACCTTTACCAGTATGCGCTGGGGTGGGTGGATCCGTGGGGGGTGTCGAAATGTAAAGCACCGAATGGATATAAAATTGGTGATGTCGATCCGCATGGTAATCTTTCTCCAGGTGTAAATAGAGCGTCGGGACATACAAATAGTAAAAATGATGGATTTTTACAAAGCCACCATCCAATTTAAGATGCCTGGGCTAAGAAAAGAATAAACGGTTACCAAAGAAATACTGCACCTGCTACGTTACTTAAATCCGCATCAGGCAGTCCACACATTAATATAAGTTCTGCTCAACGAACGCGTAGAGTTTTTCCTGGAGGTTGGGGAAATAACATTGAAACAAGAGTTTCATATCAGTTACAAAGAAATGATTGATGCGGGTGTTCCGAAGCAGCAGGCAAGAAAAGCGATTAGTGATTCTTATAAATATTTTGATTAATTGAAAGAGTCTAATCTTAATAATATTCAATTTGATATATAACTTATTTTTATAGATAAACCATTATGAAAAAACAGGATTTAATTGATCAGTTGGATAAGCTTGAACAAGTTGTGCACAAATCTTTACCTGTTGAATATAAGCGATTTATGATAGAGAACGTAAAAGATATTGATCTTTATGAAATTCACAGAGCAAATGGTGATTCACTTTATATATTCAATTGTTCCGATGTATTAGAAATAAATAATACATACACAATTCAAGAGGTTGAGCCTGACTTTTTATTGATCGGTCAGGATGGTGATCTGGGATACTTTTTGAATTTGAGCAAAGGTACTGATGAGATTTATTCTTTAGATCTTGGAGCGTTAGGAAGCCTTGACATGGATAAAGAAAGCAATAGCATATTTATGCTATAATATTCCGTATTTATTAAACAACTAATGCAGTATATTTAAAAAATCCACGCCAAAGCGTGGATTTTTTTCATTCAAAATAAATCAAACGTTAAACAGGAAGTTCATCACGTCGCCATCTTTAACGATGTAATCTTTCCCTTCCGCACGCATCTTGCCTGCTTCTTTCGCGCCTTGCTCACCCTTGTAGGTGATGAAGTCTTCAAACGCGATAGTTTGCGCACGAATGAAGCCTTTCTCGAAGTCGGTGTGGATCTTACCGGCCGCCTGAGGCGCAGTCGCACCGACAGGAATGGTCCACGCACGCACTTCTTTCACGCCAGCGGTGAAGTAGGTCTGCAGGTTCAGCAGCTCATAGCCTGCGCGGATCACGCGGTTCAGGCCCGGCTCTTCCAGACCCAGCTCGGCCATGAATTCGTCACGGTCAGCGTCGTCCAGCTCTGCGATGTCGGATTCAACGGCAGCGCAAACCGCTACAACCACTGAACCTTCAGCCGCCGCGATTTCACGCACTTTGTCCAGGTATGGGTTGTTCTCGAAACCGTCTTCGTTAACGTTGGCAATGTACATAGTTGGCTTCAGAGTCAGGAAGCTCAGGTATTTGATTGCCGCCTTGTCTTCTTCCGTCAGGTTTTTCAGCGCGCGCAGCATGCCCGCGTTTTCCAGCTGTGGCAGACATTTTTCCAGCGCAGCCAGTTCTGCTTTCGCGTCTTTGTCGCCACCTTTGGCTTTCTTCTGCACGCGGTGAATAGCGCGTTCACAGGTGTCGAGGTCAGACAGTGCCAGCTCGGTGTTGATGACGTCGATGTCGTCAGCCGGATCCACTTTGTTGTTGACGTGGATGATGTTGTCGTTCTCGAAGCAACGGACAACGTGACCAATTGCTTCCGTTTCACGGATGTTGGTCAGGAACTGGTTACCGAGGCCTTCGCCTTTGGATGCACCTTTCACCAGGCCCGCGATGTCCACGAACTCCATGGTGGTCGGCAGAATGCGCTGCGGCTTCACGATTTCCGCGAGCTGGTCCAGACGCGGATCGGGCATTGGCACAACGCCGGTGTTCGGTTCGATGGTACAGAACGGGAAGTTCGCCGCTTCAATACCTGCTTTGGTGAGCGCGTTGAACAGGGTGGATTTGCCCACGTTTGGCAGACCGACGATACCGCATTTGAATCCCATTTCTAAATCACCTTAATATCTTGATAATCAATCCGTTAACGATAACCGATTGATGAAAAGTAAATAACTACGCCTATTATACACGTAACCCGCACCACGCGCGGTAAAAAAGCCGTATCGGGCGGATTATTGCGCTTTGAAAGCGTGTAAGCGGTTTGTCGCTTTGGTTAGGCCATCCTGCAGCCAGATTTCGGTGCAGCGCACCGCTTCGTCAACCGCTTCGTCAATCAGTTTCTGCTCAGAAACCGGCGGTTTACCTAACACAAAACCGACAACTTTGTTTTTATCGCCCGGATGGCCGATTCCCACGCGCAAACGGTGGAAATTGGGGTTATTGCCCAGCTTGCTGATAATGTCTTTCAGACCATTGTGACCGCCATGACCACCGCCCAGTTTGAATTTTGCCACACCGGGGGGCAGGTCCAGTTCATCGTGGGCCACCAGAATTTCATCCGGGTTAATGCGATAAAACGTCGCCATGGCTGCAACAGCTTTGCCGCTCAGGTTCATAAAGGTGGTGGGCACCAGCAGACGGACATCTGCGCCAGCAAGATTGATACGTGAGGTATACCCGTAGAATTTTGGTTCTTCACGCAGGGGAGCACGTAACCGTTCGGCCAGCAGATCAACGTACCAGGCACCGGCATTGTGGCGGGTCGCCGCGTACTCTGCGCCTGGGTTCGCGAGGCCGACAATCAGTTTAATCGTCACGATTCAATTCCTAATGGGTTCCAGATCTGACGCGTAGTTTACTGTCTGACGCGCCGCTTGACAAAATTCTGCTGCCCGAACCGCGAGATATGAATAATTACTTATCTGAACAATTAGAATTTCAAGCTGTTCAATGTCTTATTTGTAAACTTTTGTCTGGGAGTTATCTGTAAATGTGATCATTCACGCAACTCATAAAAGAGCCGTTGTCTATACTTTACACACAAGGATCAGGGGCTTTTCCCCTTACAACCCAAAGTTCCGGAGGTGACATATGAAACGCAAAAACGCTTCGATACTCGGTAATGTGCTGATGGGGTTGGGACTGTTTGTGATGGTCGCTGGCGTGGGTTATTCAATTTTAAACCAATTGCCGCAGCTTGACCTTCCGCAATACTTCGCGCATGGCGCGGTATTGAGTATCTTCCTTGGTGCAGTGCTATGGCTTGCCGGTGCACGCGTGAGTGGACATGAAGAAGTCTGCGACAAATACTGGTGGGTGCGCCATTACGATAAGCGCTGCCGCAGGGACCAGCACAAACACAGCTAACGTGCTACGACGAAAGAACACCGAAACGGCTCCTCATGGAGTCGTTTTTTTTTTGCATGAAAGGTTGACCCTCACGTAACGTAAGGCTTCAGAGTGGTGCCACTGGCAAAGTAAAAGGAGCAGTTATGTTGATTCAGGTGGGTGAACTCGCGAAACGTGCCGGGATCACCGTGCGAACATTGCATCACTATGAGCAAACAGGGTTGTTACAGCCTTCTGCCAGAAGTGCGGCAGGTTACCGGCTGTATAATCTGGCGGATGTGCAACGTCTGCATATGATTCAGGTGCTGGCAAAAGCCGGGCTGGAACTTGCTGAAATCAGGGATTTTCTGAAACAGGAGTCGCTGTCGTTAACCGAATTACTCGATGCGCAAATCAGTTTGCTGGATAAGCAACTTCGCAGCATGCTGACACTGCGCGAGAGGCTGGTGGAATTGCGTACCGGGCTTAACGACGATGCGGCACCCAATCTGGAATCCTGGCTACAGACTCTGGAGTTAATGAATATGTACGAACGCTGGTTTAGCAAAGAGGAGTTACAGCAGTTGCCGTTTGCCGTACAGAAGGAGGCACTTGCGGATATCTGGTCAGGTCTGGTTGCTGAGGCAAATAACCTGCTGAAGCATAATATCGACGTTTCGGATCCCCGTGCCAGGGATCTGGCGACGCGCTGGATGTCACGCCTGGAGCAGGATACGGCAGGTAAGCCGGAATTTCTCACCCGGCTGAACGAGATGCACAGCCTCGAGCCGCAGATGCGTGAGCAGACGGGTATTACGGCGGAAATGACTGACTATATTACGCGGGCGTTTGCCGAATCGAAGCTTGCCATCTGGGAAAAGTATCTCTCTGCAGAAGAGATGGCCTTTACCCGCGCGCACTATTTTGATCGCATGATGGAGTGGCCGCCACTGGTAGCGAAATTGCATCAGGCGCAGCGGGAAAACCTTGACCCGTCTTCCGGTGAGGCGCAAATGCTCGCTGAACACTGGCGGATATTGTTCCAGTCATACGCGGGAACGAATCCTGAAACCCAGCAAAAGTTTCGCGTTGCCATGCAGCAGGAGGCGCATCTGATGAAAGGAACATGGATGACGCCTGCCGTGCTTGCATGGCTCCAGCAGGCGATAGCCGTGATGATGCAGAGACGTTTCTCTGCATCAGGGCATTCACAGATCCGCTAACGCGGCTTCACGGTTGGGATAAAAGGCCAGGCGGCCAGGGATCGGCTGCACGCCAGCGCGCGCCATGGTGCGCAGCGGCTGGAATTCGAGATTACTCACCCGCAGTTCGCAGCCTTCCGGCAGACGCGAAACGAAGCGCTGAAAGGCATCCAGACCACCCGCATCCAGCACCGGCACGGCATCCCATTTCAGCACCACAATGCGTTTGCCCACGATACGGGTTTCCAGTTCGCTGAACAGACCTTCCGCGGCAGCAAAGAACAACGGGCCAATCACACGCAGCACCAGCACATCGTCAGGTACCTCTACGTTAACCGGGGAAAGGCGCGTCATCTGCGCTATACGGCGCATAAACAGCAGGGAGGCCAGCACGATCCCGACGCTGATGGCGATAACCATATCGAACAGCACGGTCAGCGACATACACATCAGCATCACGATGATGTCGTCTTTCGGTGCGCGACGCAGCAGATTGACCACCTTATGTGCTTCGCTCATGTTCCACGCCACCATCAGCAGCAGGGCTGCCATGGCTGAAAGCGGCAGCCAGGAGAGCAGCGGGGCGAGGACCAGCAGGGCGAGGATCACCAGCACGGAGTGGATAACTGCCGATACCGGCGACGTCGCCCCGGCACGTACGTTTGCCGCAGAGCGGGCGATGGCCGCTGTTGCCGTAATACCGCCAAAGAACGGGGCGATGATGTTGCCCAGACCCTGCCCAACCAGTTCGCTGTTGGCTTTATGCTTGGTGCCGGTCATGCCGTCCAGCACGACGGCACAGAGCAGGGATTCAATGGCCCCCAGCATCGCCATTGAGAAGGCTGCGGGCAGAAGGGCGCGCAGGGAGTCCCAGCTTAAGGTGAAGCTGGAACCCGGCATATCCCATGGCAGTACCAGTTGCGGTAGCAGTTGAGGAATACCGCTTCCCTGTGAACCGTCAGCCAGAACATAGTGGAACTGAGATCCAATGGTCGCGACGTGGCCACCAAAGAGATTAACGATGGCCATCACGGCACAGCCCAGCAGCAGGGCGGGCAGGTGGCCAGGCAGACGAATGCCTAAACGAGGCCAGATAATCAGCGTGCCCAGGGTAACAATCCCGATGGCGGCATCGCCCGGGTTGGCGGTGGGGAGCGCCATAAACAGCGCCCCGACTTTTTGCAGGTAATGTTCAGGGACGTGGGCTATCTGCAGGCCGAGGAAGTCCTTGATCTGCATTGTCCCGATGGTAATGCCAATCCCGGAGGTGAACCCCAGCGTCACGGAAAGGGGAATGTATTCAATCAGCCGGCCAAAACGGGCCAGACCAAACAGGATCAAAAAGACGCCGGACATCAGGGTGGCGACCAGCAGGCCTGCCAGGCCAAACTGCTGAGAAACGGGATAGAGGATCACCACAAATGCGGCTGTCGGGCCGGAAACGCTGAAGCGAGACCCGCCCGTTAGCGCAATCACAATCCCGGCGACGGCCGCCGTGTAAAGCCCATACTGCGGTGCTACGCCGCTGCCAATTGCCAGTGCCATGGCGAGCGGAATGGCAATAATCCCGACGGTGATACCGGCAATAAGGTCACGCATAAAACGTGAAGCGGTGTATTTCTCTTTCCAGCAAGCGTCGATGAGGGCGCGAAAGGGAAGAACATGTGAGGAGGTTACGTGTTTCACAATTATCTCTCATCCGTGTGCGCATCATCTGTCATGTGAATGGCAGGTGAAGGAGGCATTGATCATACAAATAAATATCAGAGACAAAAAAACCCGCCGCAGCGGGTTTTTCGGCCGTGTTCGATTAGTGTTCGAACATTGCTGAGATAGATTCTTCGTTGCTGATACGACGAATCGCTTCGGCCAGCATCCCGGACAGGGTCAAGGTGCGCACGTTTGGCAGCGCTTTGATCTCGTCACTCAGTGGGATGGTATCGCACACCACTACTTCGTCGATAACGGAGTTGCGGAGGTTGTTTACTGCATTGCCGGAGAAGATCGGGTGAGTCGCGTAGGCGAATACGCGCTTGGCACCACGCTCTTTCAGCGCTTCTGCTGCTTTACACAGCGTACCACCGGTATCGATCATGTCGTCAACCAGCACGCAGTCACGGCCAGCAACGTCACCGATGATGTGCATCACCTGAGAAACGTTAGCGCGTGGACGGCGTTTGTCGATGATTGCCATGTCGGTATCGTTCAGCAGCTTAGCGATAGCACGAGCACGTACCACGCCGCCGATGTCCGGAGAAACCACGATTGGGTTATCCAGATTCAGCTGCAGCATGTCTTCCAGCAGGATTGGGCTACCGAATACGTTATCAACCGGAACGTCGAAGAAGCCCTGGATCTGTTCTGCATGCAGGTCAACGGTCAGAACACGGTCAACGCCAACGCTGGAGAGGAAATCAGCGACAACTTTGGCAGTGATGGGCACACGCGCGGAACGGACACGACGGTCCTGACGAGCATAGCCGAAGTAAGGAATAACAGCAGTGATACGGCCTGCTGAAGCGCGACGCAGGGCGTCGACCATAACAACCAGTTCCATCAGGTTGTCATTTGTTGGAGCACAGGTGGACTGGATGATGAAAATATCACCACCGCGTACATTTTCATTGATTTGTACGCTGACTTCGCCGTCGCTAAAGCGACCTACAGCGGCGTCGCCGAGGGAAGTGTACAGGCGGTTGGCAATACGTTGTGCTAGTTCCGGGGTGGCGTTACCAGCAAAAAGCTTCATATCAGGCACGAGAAGAACCTCAGGCATGCGTCCAGTGGTGGATAGCGTTCGCCGCAAACTGTGCGGGCCAGGCGAAATGCTATCCAGGCGGTGTATTAAAGAGCGCGATGCAACGTCTGGAACAGGGTGACGTTGTCACCGAAACTCAGTCTGCGCCAGAATGGCTTGCTGTAGGGGGGAGATGTTCATCCCACGTGCTACAAAACCATGCAGCCAAACCGGCGCTTGCTCAAGCACCTGACGAGCGGCGGATTCGGTGTCAAATTCAGCAAAGACACAGGCCCCTGTGCCAGTCAGGCGCGACGGCGCGTATTCTAACAGCCAGGAAAGCACCGCATCAACCTCGCGAAAACGTTTTCTTGCGATAACCTCGCAATCGTTGCTGAATTCACAATTTAATAACGTTTCTATTGACCGCACCGGGGTATTCCGTGGCAGGTCAGGATCGTTGAAGATGACCGGGGTCGGAATGCTGACGCCCGGGTGGGCCACCAGGTACCATTTTTCCGGCGGCTCGACCGGGGAAAGTATTTCGCCCACCCCTTCAGCAAACGCCGCATGACCGCGCACAAAGACCGGGACGTCCGCCCCCAGCGTTAAGCCTAACGCTGCCAGCTCATCCTGAGATAATCTGCAGCCCCAGAGGTGATTCAGGGCAACCAACACGGTGGCGGCATTTGATGAGCCACCGCCCAGTCCACCGCCCATCGGCAGACGCTTCTCAATACGGATATCCGCGCCGCTTCCTGCCGGCAGACGACCGGTGTCCGACGCCGTTTTCATCAGCAGACGTGCAGCGCGCACGATCAGGTTATCTTCATGCGCCACGCCATCAACCGGCGTCAGCAGGCAAACCTCGCCGTCCTGACGCGGGCCAATCGCGATCGTGTCGCCGTAATCAAGGAACTGAAACAGCGTCTGCAGGGTATGGTACCCGTCAGCACGCTGTCCGGTGATGTATAAAAACAGGTTCAGTTTTGCCGGAGAAGGCCAGTGGGTCATCATTTAACGATCCAGTTGTCCATTTTCAGCTTGATGCGCTGGCTACCCTGGGTCAGTTCCATGTTGGATGGCAGGGAAGGCCTGGTGTTGCTGTCATAGGCGCTGTACACCACTTTCCAGGTTTTGCCGTTCTGGGTGTAGTTCACCTGGCTCAGACGGTACTGGTCGTCAAGCTGGTAGTCGGTCGCGTCACCCGGCAGGCCCAGGATCCACTGGCGCAGGCTGTTCAGCGGAATAGGCATTCCGGTCAGCTTGCCGATCATCTCTTCGGCGTCGGTGGCGGTATAGTGCTGGCCTTTGTTATCGGTGATCTGCGCTTCACCCGGTTTGGCAATAAGCTCCAGTTCGGTGCTGCCCAGCGGGTTTAACAGCAGCAGGCGATAGTTGTCCTGCCCGGTTTGCTGCCAGAAGAAACGCGCATACACTTTTTGTTCATCAGAGAGATAAGCGAAGGCACCACGGGTCTGGTACTGGCTCAAATTGCGGACGTCCTGCTGGTGCTGACGCCACTGCGGTGAATCAGGGCTTTTGCCCGGGCCTTTAGGTTGGGTGACGGTACATGCGGTCAGAACCAGTGCCGCCAGGGGCAGCAGGCGAATCAGTCGGGTCATAATGAGGACAAATCCTTGAGATACGTTGCAGTTATAACTGTTAATGCTAGCGTCGAAGGGTGCCACCGTCTACGTTCAAATTATCTCAAAGCATTGTATAAGCTATTACTCCGAAAGGGGGCAGTCTCTTTTATTGATCTCGCGCATCCTGTATGATGCGTTCTGCTAACCTTATTAACGCTGGTACTACTCCCGCTCAACATGACCCTATTAGCACTCGGTATTAACCACAAAACAGCCCCGGTTTCGCTGCGAGAACGCGTCACGTTTTCGCCGGATACGCTTGACCTGGCGCTGGACAGCCTGCTTGCACAGCCGATGGTGCAGGGTGGCGTGGTGCTCTCGACGTGCAACCGTACTGAACTCTACCTAAGCGTTGAAGAGCAGGACAACCTGCATGAAGCGCTGATCCGCTGGTTATGTGATTACCACAACCTCAACGAAGAAGAGCTGCGTAATAGCCTCTACTGGCATCAGGATAACGATGCAGTCAGCCATCTGATGCGTGTGGCCAGCGGCCTGGACTCGCTGGTGCTCGGCGAGCCGCAAATTCTCGGTCAGGTGAAAAAGGCGTTTGCAGATTCGCAAAAAGGGCATCTGAAAGCCAGTGAACTGGAGCGTATGTTCCAGAAGTCATTCTCCGTGGCGAAGCGTGTGCGAACCGAAACCGACATTGGTGCCAGTGCGGTTTCTGTTGCTTTCGCGGCCTGTACCCTGGCCCGTCAAATCTTTGAATCCCTGTCGACCGTCACTGTGATGCTGGTCGGGGCGGGCGAAACCATCGAACTTGTGGCGCGCCATCTGCGCGAACACAAAGTTAAAAAGATGATTATCGCTAACCGTACCCGCGAACGTGCACAGGTACTGGCGGACGAAGTGGGTGCCGAGGTGGTTGCGCTGAGCGACATTGATGAGCGCCTGAAAGAGGCAGATATTATCATCAGCTCTACCGCCAGCCCGCTGCCGATTATCGGTAAAGGGATGGTCGAGCGAGCGCTGAAATCCCGCCGTAATCAACCGATGCTGCTGGTGGATATTGCCGTCCCGCGCGATGTCGAACCGGAAGTCGGTAAACTGGCGAACGCCTACCTTTACAGCGTGGACGACCTGCAAAGCATCATTTCGCATAACCTTGCCCAGCGTAAAGCGGCGGCGGTTCAGGCGGAAACCATTGTAGAGCAGGAAACAAGTGAGTTTATGGCCTGGCTGCGCGCGCAAAGCGTCAGCGAGACTATCCGCGAGTACCGCGGTCAGGCGGAGCAGGTGCGTGATGACCTGACCGCCAAAGCGCTGGCCGCCCTTCAGCAGGGCGGCGACGCAGAAGCCATTATGCAGGATCTGGCCTGGAAACTGACCAACCGCCTGATCCATGCACCAACCAAATCTCTTCAGCAGGCCGCCCGTGACGGGGATGATGAACGCCTGACTATTCTGCGCAACAGCCTCGGGCTGGAATAGCGCCCTATACCCATTTTCTATTACAAGGTGCATTTACGCCTATGAAGCCTTCTATCGTCGCTAAACTGGAAGCTCTGCACGAGCGCCATGAAGAAGTACAGGCGCTGCTCGGCGATGCCGGGACCATTGCTGACCAGGAACGTTTTCGCGCGCTCTCGCGTGAATACGCGCAGTTGAGTGATGTATCAAAATGCTTTACCGACTGGCGACAGGTCCAGGAAGATATTGAAACCGCGCAGATGATGCTCGATGACCCTGAAATGCGCGAGATGGCGCAGGAAGAGTTGCTGGACGCAAAAGCGCGTTCTGAAGAGATGGAGCAACAGTTGCAGGTGCTTCTGCTGCCAAAAGATCCGGACGATGAGCGTAACGCCTTTGTCGAAGTCCGCGCCGGGACCGGCGGTGACGAAGCGGCACTGTTTGCCGGCGATCTGTTCCGTATGTACAGCCGCTACGCCGAAGCGCGTCGCTGGCGCGTTGAGATTATGAGCGCCAACGACGGTGAACATGGCGGCTACAAAGAGGTTATCGCTAAAATCAGCGGTGACGGCGTGTACGGTCGTCTGAAGTTTGAATCCGGCGGTCATCGCGTGCAGCGCGTACCTGCCACCGAATCTCAGGGGCGAATTCACACTTCTGCCTGTACGGTTGCGGTGATGCCAGAGCTGCCTGAAGCAGAATTGCCGGACATCAACCCGGCGGACCTGCGTATCGATACCTTCCGCTCCTCCGGGGCAGGTGGTCAGCACGTTAACACCACCGATTCCGCTATCCGTATTACCCACCTGCCGACCGGCATCGTGGTGGAGTGCCAGGACGAACGTTCACAGCACAAGAACAAAGCCAAAGCCTTATCCGTGCTGGGCGCGCGTATCCACGCGGCTGAAATGGCAAAACGTCAGCAGGCGGAAGCCTCCACGCGTCGTAACCTGCTGGGCAGCGGCGATCGCAGCGACCGTAACCGTACCTATAACTTCCCGCAGGGCCGTGTTACCGACCACCGAATCAACCTGACCCTGTACCGTCTGGACGAAGTGATGGAAGGAAAGCTGGATATGCTGATTGAGCCTATCGTGCAGGAATACCAGGCCGACCAGCTGGCAGCACTGTCCGAGCAGGAATAATGGAGTTTCAGCACTGGTTACGGCAGGCCGCCAGTGAGCTTTCCGCGAGCGAAAGCCCTAAACGTGACGCCGAAATTTTGCTTGAGTTTGTGACGGGGAAAGCCCGCACTTACCTGCTGGCTTTCGGCGAGACCCAGCTGAGCGCTGAGCAGGAAGCGCAGCTCGCTACGCTGCTTGCCCGACGCAAAACCGGTGAGCCGGTGGCGCATCTGGTCGGGGAGCGCGAGTTCTGGTCACTGCCGTTGTACGTCTCCCCAGCGACCCTGATCCCACGTCCGGACACCGAGTGTCTGGTGGAGCAGGCGCTGTCGCGTTTACCCGCACAAGCCTGCCGAATTCTCGATCTTGGAACCGGCACTGGTGCAATTGCCCTGGCGCTGGCCAGCGAGCGTCCGGACTGCGAGGTGACGGCGGTTGACGTGATGCCCAATGCAGTAGCGCTGGCGCAGCGTAACGTGGCGCGTCTGGGCTTCCCGAACGTCACCGTTCTGCAAAGCAGCTGGTTTAGCGCGCTGGATAACCGCACGTTCGGGATGATTGTCAGCAACCCTCCCTATATCGACGAGCATGACCCGCACCTGACGCAGGGGGACGTGCGTTTCGAACCGCTGACGGCGCTGGTCGCTGCCAATGAAGGGCTGGCGGATATTGTGCATATTGTGACAACGTCACGACAGCATTTGCTCCCCGGCGGCTGGCTGCTGGTCGAGCACGGCTGGACGCAAGGGGACGCGGTGCGTGACGTGTTCATCGCTGCAGGTTATCGTGCGGTGGAAACCTGTCGCGACTATGGCGGCAACGACCGTCTGACGCTGGGACAATGGGCATGAGTCTCTTTACCGTGCTGATCACGGCCCACCTGATAGCCGTTGCCCTGACCATCAGCTTTTTCATCGTCCGTTACGGGTGGCGTTACAGCAATAATCCGCTGATTGACGCCCGCTGGGTGCGGATTGCGCCGCACTGTATTGACACGGTGCTGTTTCTCTCAGGGGCCGGATTAATGTGGAAGACCGGCTATCTGCCATTTACTGATAAAGGCGCATGGCTGACTGAAAAGCTGTTTGGCGTTATCATCTACATCGTTTTGGGTTTTATCGCGCTTGGGCGTCGTCGTCCGCGCAGCCAGCAGACCGGTTTTATCGCCTTTTTGCTGGGGCTGGTGGTGCTGTACATCATCATTAAACTCGCCACCACAAGAATACCGTTACTGGGGTAAGTCATGAGGTCCTTAGCCGATTTCGAATTTAATAAAGTGCCGCTTTGCGATGGCATGATCCTGATTTCGGAGATGATCCGCGACGATTTTACGTCGCAGTACGTCTACGAAGAGTTGGAGAATCTGGTCAGCCTGGCGCGTGAAGAGATCAATCAGGCGCGCCCGCAGGACTGGCAATTAGAGAAGCTGCTTGAGCTTTTCTACGGCGAATGGGGTTTCTGCGACACGCGTGGCGTGTATCGTCTGTCTGACGCACTATGGCTGGATCAGGTCTTAAAAAATCGTCAGGGCAGCGCGGTTGCGCTGGGTTCCATTTTGCTGTGGGTCGCGCATCGTCTGGATATTCCACTGGTGCCGGTCATTTTCCCGACGCAGATGATCCTGCGAGCGGAGTGGCTGGACGGTGAGATGTGGCTCATCAATCCGTTTAACGGCGATACGCTGGATGAGCATACGCTGGACGTCTGGTTAAAAGGCAATATCAGCCCGGTTGCCGAGCTCTTTAATGAAGATCTCGATGAAGCGGATAACGCCGAGGTGATCCGTAAACTGCTGGATACGCTGAAATCTGCGCTGATGGAAGAGCGTCAGATGGAGCTGGCATTACGTGCCAGTGAAGTGCTGCTGCAGTTTAATCCTGAAGATCCGTACGAAATCCGCGATCGTGGGCTGATTTATGCCCAGCTTGATTGCGAGCATGTGGCGCTGAACGATCTGAATTATTTCGTTGAGCAATGCCCGGAAGACCCGATCAGCGAAATGATTCGTGCGCAGATCAACGCGATCTCGCACAAACAAATTACACTGCATTAATCTTAATTCCGATTCACACCTGAATAAGGCGATCCTATGAAACAAAAAGTGGTTAGCATTGGTGATATCAACGTGGCAAACGACCTGCCGTTCGTGCTGTTTGGCGGTATGAACGTGCTGGAATCCCGTGATCTCGCGATGCGTATCTGCGAGCACTACGTGACCGTGACCCAGAAACTGGGTATCCCGTACGTGTTTAAGGCCTCTTTTGACAAAGCCAACCGTTCCTCCATTCACTCTTACCGTGGCCCGGGCCTGGAAGAGGGGATGAAAATTTTCCAGGAACTGAAACAGACCTTTGGCGTGAAAGTGATCACCGACGTGCACGAAGCTTCTCAGGCGCAGCCTGTTGCGGACGTTGTCGACGTTATCCAGCTGCCGGCGTTCCTGGCGCGTCAGACGGACCTCGTGGAAGCGATGGCGAAAACTGGCGCAGTCATCAACGTGAAGAAACCTCAGTTCGTGAGCCCTGGCCAGATGGGTAACATCGTCGATAAATTTATCGAAGGCGGCAACGATAAAGTGATCCTGTGTGACCGTGGCGCAAACTTCGGTTATGACAACCTGGTCGTTGATATGCTCGGCTTCAGCGTGATGAAGAACGTGTCTAACCAGTCTCCGGTCATCTTCGATGTGACCCATGCGCTGCAGTGCCGCGACCCGTTTGGTGCAGCTTCTGGCGGCCGCCGTGCGCAGGTCACCGAGCTGGCGCGCGCCGGTATGGCGACTGGCCTGGCCGGTCTGTTCATTGAAGCGCACCCGGACCCGGACAACGCGAAGTGCGACGGCCCGTCCGCATTGCCGCTGGCTAAACTGGAGCCGTTCCTGAAACAGATCAAAGCGATTGACGATCTGGTGAAGAGTTTCGACGAGCTGGATACCAGCCACTAATAAAAAAACCCGCTTCGGCGGGTTTTTTTGGCTATTCCTCTCCCGATGGAAGAGGTGTCGGGTGTGGCCTCAGAGCCTCACCGAACAACGCTTAGGCAAATATCGTCATCAGATAGGCCACAAACAGCGCCATGTGCGCCGCGCCGTTCAGCACGTTGGTGCGCCCGGTCGAGAAGGATATCTGACACAGCAGCAGTGAAGCCACCATCACAATCATCTCTGGCGCACCCAGCGCGAACTGCAACTCGTTACCGGTCATAAAGGCAATCAGCGTCACTACCGGCACGGTGAGTGAGATTGTCGCCAGGACCGAGCCAAAGAACAGATTCATTGCGCGTTGCACCTGATTGTTCAGCACCGCTCTCAGCGCCCCCAGACCCTCAGGCGACAGGATAAGCAGCGCCACCAGGAAACCGGTAAACGCGACCGGAGCATTCAGCTCGGTTAACAGCGTCTCCAGCGGGTTGGCGTTCATTTTGGTCACGGCGATAACCGCAATCAGATGTACGATCAGCCAAACCGTATGCCACGCGCTGCTGTGAGCCGACGGCTTACCGTGATGCGGGTCGTCGCCATCATCTTCATGTTCATAGACGAACAGGCTCTGGTGCGTTTTGGTCTGAATCAGCAGGAATACACCGTACATGGCTGCGGAAATCAGCGCAACCAGCAGCGCCTGACCGGTTGAGAAATTGGCCCCCGGCAATGCCATCGGGAAGACCAGCACAATAATTGCCAGCGGGAAAAGGGCAATCAGATACTGTTTTATGCCGAACAGATTCATGTACTGGGTCGCAAATTTGCGGCCGCCCAGTAACAGTGAAAAGCCCACCAGACCACCTGTCACAATCATAATGATGGAGTAGAGGGTGTCACGCATCAGGGTCGGTGCGGCGTCACCGGTCGCCATCAGCGCGGAAATCAGACTGACTTCGAGGATAACCACCGAAAGGCTGAGAATTAGCGAGCCGTAAGGCTCACCCAGGCGATGGGCTAATACGTCCGCATGGCGAACAACGCTAAAGGCGCTGGTTAAGATACCCACCAGAGCAAGAATATTGATACCAACTACCACTGGCAGTGACTGACTGCTTCCCCAGAAGAGCAGCACAGCCAGTGCCAGGACCGGGAAAATGAGTGATGTCTCCTTGTGGCGGGTCTTCACCGCCTCGTGTGCTGCTGTCATGTGCTTCTCCATCAATGCAGGTGCTTGTAATTATAGATAGAATTTTCGGTCATTAACTTAACAGATCTCTGTTAAATACCCTTGATTTTTTACTCAATTTTACTGTTTGTAATTTTTTGGCTGTGTGGGGTCGATAATATGGTGTGTTCTATAATTAATCCTTTAATAACATAATATTAAAATTATCATTTACGCATAATTCTTAATTGACTGGCACCCTGCCGTATCGTCGTCCACACTTACCTCTTTAACCAAAAGAGGGGTTAGCGATGCCATATAAAACGAAACGCGAATTACCAGACAGCGTGCAACACGTATTGCCCGCGCACGCGCAGGATATCTACAAAGAGGCCTTTAATAGCGCCTGGGATCAGTACAAAGATAAAGAAGATCGACGTGATGATGCCAGCCGTGAAGAGACCGCGCACAAAGTCGCCTGGGCCGCAGTAAAACATGAATATGAGAAAGGAGACGACGATAAATGGCATAAAAAGAAATAGCCGTGAAATCATTCGCTGCCTTCGTTTTGACTTTTCAGGCGGTTGAACTTCCGTTGTATTGCAACTGGCCCGTGAATTGCTTATCGTTACTCAACTGCTGGCAAAATGACCAGCACACAATGCCGGGAAGGCGGATTACAGATGTCGCAAGGAAGCATGCAGTGGCGGAGGTGGAAAGTGTTAACGCGTGATTTCTTAATGAAGGCAGATTGTAAGACGGCATTTGGTGCTATTGAGGAATCGCTTCTCTGGTCAGCTGAACAACGTGCGGCGTCGCTCGCTGCCACGCTGGCGTGCCGCCCGGATGATGGCCCGGTATGGATTTTTGGCTACGGTTCGCTGATGTGGAACCCGGCTCTCGAATTTGTCGAATCGGCAACAGGTACACTTCCTGGCTGGCATCGCGCATTTTGTTTGCGCCTGACGGCCGGTCGAGGTAGCGCGTGTCAGCCTGGACGCATGCTTGCACTAAAAGAAGGCGGACGCACCACGGGGGTGGCCTACCGTCTGCCGGATGCAACGCTGGAAGACGAACTGACGCTGCTGTGGAAGCGCGAGATGATCACCGGCTGCTATATGCCGAGCTGGTGCAAGCTGGAACTCGATGACGGACGTACCGTTAACGCGCTGGTGTTTATTATGGATCCGCGCCATCCGCTGTATGAAGCGGATACCCGCACGCAGGTCATTGCCCCGTTGATCGCTGCCGCCAGTGGACCGCTGGGCACCAACGCGCAGTATCTCTTTTCGCTCGACCAGGAGCTGACGCGCCTCGGCATGAAGGACGATTGTCTGAATGAGCTGGTGGTGAAAGTGAAAGCGCTGCTGGAAGGGAACCCGCTGAATAATACGCTGCGTCCCGGTTTTGCCTGAGAATGCGCCCGGCTGCGTGAGCAGACCGGGCGTTTGTCTCTTATGCAGCAACGTAGCTTACGGAATGCTCCAGTGACTGGCTATGGCTGTCAATCAGGACATCCCACGTGCCGGTGTACGGCACGGTAAGCCATGCCTTGTCATCCTGCACGGTCAGGATATCCGCCTGCGAGTGTTGTTGTGCTTTCGAACTCATCAAATGAATGCGGCAGCGCTCAGAACACCGCACCACGACCGTATCCCCGCCAAACAATTTCAAACTTGTTTTTACCAGTGCCATTTTTTACCCCGTAGTCTTAAACAACGCTCTCCCTGCTGCCATATCCGAGCGTGATATTGTTCACAATTCACTCATGGCATAACACCAAAGGGGGAGGGTGAGGATGCTGACTTTGATCAAAAAATGGCGTAACGATTAAACAAAAATGACAAAATTCCTGAAAATTTACTCTGGCGCGCGTTTTGCCCGGTGAACGCGCGCCACCCTAAAATTAAATGCGGAAATGTCCGGCAGTTTCAGCAAGGTCGCCCGCCTGACTCTGCAGCGCGCCGGCCGCAGCCGCAGATTGCACCACCAGTTCGGCGTTCTGCTGAACCATTCTGTCCAGATGGGTCACCGCATGGTTAATCTCCTGGATACCTTTCATCTGCTCGCTGGTGGCGATGGATATTTCACGCATGATGCCCGACACGCTACCGATGCTGGAGCGGATTTCGTTCATGCTTTCCCCTGCCAGATGAACGTAGCGGGAGCCGGTGGCCACGCTGTTGGTGGTGGAATCGATAAGCGTTTTAATCTCTTTCGCCGCCTGCGCGCTGCGGCTGGCCAGATTACGCACTTCGCCGGCCACCACGGCAAACCCACGGCCTTGCTCTCCGGCGCGTGCGGCTTCCACCGAGGCATTCAGCGCCAGGATATTGGTCTGGAAGGCAATCCCGTCAATCACGCTGGTGATGTCGCCAATCTTCGCGGAAGCCACTTCAATGGACTGCATGGTGCTGATGGCCTGCGATACCACCTCGCCGCCGCGAGCCGCCGCTGCAGAGGCCTTACTCGCCTGGTCATTGGCTTCAGCCGCAGACTCGTTCGACTGGGTTACCGATGCGGTGATCTCTTCCACGGCGCTGGCCGTTTCGCGAAGGCTGGAGGCGGCCTGCTCGGTACGCCCTGAGAGGTCCTGGTTACCTGCCGCAATTTCCCGCGCGGCGTTTTTCACCGATGCGCTGGCATCCCGCAGTTGTACCATCACCACCGAGAGCTTGTCGCTGAAGGCGTTAAACGCCTGCGCTATCTGCGCCACTTCGTCATCGCCGCTGTCCGGCAGGCGTTGCGACAGATCGTTAGTGCCGTTCGCAATGTTATGCATCGCATCGCGAATGTCAGACAGGCGCTTCAGCAGACGCGCAATCAGGAAGTGAACAATGGCGCCGCTGAGTAAGGCCAGGATCACCAGCGAGATGGCCGAGGCTTTCAGCAGCGAGCGCATTCCGGAGGTGGCATCGCCTGTGTCCAGGGCAACAACCAGCATCCAGTTCGTGCCCGGCACGGCGGTTGCCACGAAGGTTTTTTCGGCGCCATTGAAGGTCCCGTTTAACGGGTTTCCGCTTTTCAGCGCCGCAAAGTCGATGCCTTTGAGGGTTTCGGCGAACGGTTTAAGCGTCAGGGCAGGGTCGCTGGCGGCAATGACGGTGCCATCGCTATTCAGCAGCAGCCCGCTGCTTGCCGGGGTTGGGTGGATCCCGCGCACATTAGCAACCACGCTGTCCATCGCCACATCCCCAGCCACCACGGCTTTCAGGGTACCGTTTTCTTTCACCGGCACGGCAAACGTCACCACCAGTTTTCCGCTACCGGCGTCAACATATGGCGCGGTCACGACCGGGCTATCCTGGCTTACGACCTGCTGATACCAGGGACGGATCGTGGGGTCATAATCCGCCGGTACGCCCGCTGGTTCAGAGAATTTCGCCGTTTTGCTGGCATAGCCAACATAGACGTTAGTGAACCCACCCGCCTGGGCAAGCTGTTTAAAGACCGGAACCGGATCGTCGCTGAGCGCAACGGTTTGTGCGGAGGCGATAACCGTCATTTTGCTCTTCACCCAGTCCGCAATCGCCATGTTATGGCTGGCGCTGGTGCTGGTCAGGATGTCGCGCTGTGACTGCTGGTTATCCTGGCGTGTGACCTGAAAATTGATGACAGTATTAAGAAGAAGGGCGACGACCAGACAACCTGTCGTCGCGGCAATGATGCGTGCACGAATGGATCTGAACATAAGTGAAATACCTGCTGTGTTGTTTCCATGCCTATCGGCAACCCTGCAGGTAAACTTGATGCTGAAACCGCGTCCATAAGAAAATAATATTTTTACGGGTTTATTATTAAAAAGTTAATACTTTATCGGCGCGCAGAGTCCACTCGGCCAGTTCAACGAGCGTGCCGATTTCCACACCTTCAATCAGCGGTAATCCGGTGATGCCGCGCCCGTCGGTGCAGGTCTTGCACAGTTTGACCGGAACGTTTTGCGCGGTCAGGATCTCCAGCATCTGCTGGATGTTGTAACCTTCTGCCGGTTTTTGTCCCTTCAGCCCGGCGGTGACCGCATCCGACATTAAAAAGAGCCGTAACTCCAGTTCACTCTCTTTATCACGTAGCGCGATCGCCAGACGCAGGCTGTTAAAAAGGGATTCGCTGCCGTAAGCCGCACCGTTGGCGACGATAACAATCTTTTGCATGTTGACTCCTGTTCTTTTAAAGGCACGAATATTGCTTAGCTATCCAGGGTTTCGCTGTCCGGGAGAGTAAGCATGACATTTATGGCTGGCATTTCGCCAGGTGCGACCGAATGGCTCCAGCGTGCAAGGTCGATGCGCCGAGAGCAACTGAGCAGGCTGGCACAGCTTGGCGTGCTGGTTAACGCCATCAGCCTGCTGGTGCATATGCTGCAGTGCGAGCGTGGAGCCTCTAACGTCTGGCTCTGCTCACAGGGTAAGCTGTACGCTGCCGAATGCAAAGCGAGCCGGGCGCTGGTGAATGAGAACCTCACTGCGCTTTATGACGTTCTGGATAATCACTCCCCGTTCCAGGGCAGCGGCGTGTGCGAACGTATAGCCGGCGCGCTGCTCAGTCTGGATAACCTGTCAGCCCTTCGTGACGGCGTTATTCAGCAAACCATCACGGCCCCGCAGGCGATGGATCACTATTGTCGCATCCTGCGTCATCTGCTCAGTATCGTACCGCAGCTTAATGACAGCATTGACGATCCGCAAATCGCAGGCCGTTTTGTCGCGCTTTATAGCCTGATGCAGGGTAAAGAGCTGGCGGGACAAGAGCGGGCGCTGGGCGCCATTGGCTTCACGCAGGGCTATTTTGACGATGGCATCCGTCAGCGGCTGGTGGACCGGATTGACGGACAGCAGGCCTGCTTCGAGATTTTCATGACCCACAGCACGGCGGATGTGCAAACCACCTTTTCCCAGAATTGCCAGCCTGACCGTGAGACGGAGCAACTGAGGCGCGTGGCCTGTACCCGCCAGCCAGCCGCTGACAATGGCCATACCGCACTGGCCTGGTTTGCTCTGCAAACGGCACGCCTTGAGCATCTGCGCACCCTGGAGGAGATGGTTATCGCCGATCTGATGATCGCGGTGGACGAGCGTATCCATCGCCAGGAGGAGTACACGCTACCGGCTGAGGAGCAGGACGATCCGCTGGCCTCTTATCCGGATAAGCCCTTGTTAACCCTGGTTCGCCAGCAGGCGCGCGAGATAGAACAGCTTTCCCGTCAGCTCGCGTCACTGCGCGATACGCTCGAAGAGCGCAAAACCATCGATAAAGCGAAAAGCGTACTGATGACCCATCAAAAGATGAGTGAGGAACAGGCATGGACGGCGCTGCGTAAAATGGCGATGGACAAAAACCAGCGCATGGTGGATATCGCCCGCGCGCTGCTCACCGTGAAGAGCTTGTGGCAGGTAACCCCTAAGGAGTAGCTGCACAATCAGTGGGCATTTAGTGCCTGATTGAGGTGCGCGGTCGTGGAGAAATCCCGGTAAACGCCCGGAAAACAGGGCAGTAAAACCTGGCATTCCCTTTGCATTATCTGATTAACCATTTTTGACGGTGCGCCAACGGCGGTGCATCTGTCTTCGGGATAAAGGCGTCCAGCGGTGCTTCGGCACGGGTGGGCGCTTTTTTTTGTCTTTTTTTCAGGAGTGGTCATGGCGGATTTGTCGAGACGGCGGTTTTTACAGGCCAGCATGCTGGCGAGCGGCGCCATGTTGTTACCGGGCGTCATGCAGGCCGCGTGGGCGGCAGGCTCGGATAAACCGGAGCAGGAGACGGTGCGCATCGGGTTTATACCGTTAACCGACTGCGCGCCGGTGGTTATCGCGGCGCTGAAGGGGTTTGATAAAAAATATGGCATCACCATCGTGCCAACCAAAGAGGCAAGCTGGGCAGCCGTGCGCGATAAGCTGGTGGCCGGCGAACTGGACGCCGCCCACATTCTTTACGGCCTGCTGTACGGGCTGGAGCTGGGGCTTGCCGGTAAGCCACAGCAGATGGCAAACCTGATGACCCTGAACCAGAACGGTCAGGCCATCACGCTCTCCAGCGATCTGGCAGAGAAGGGCGTTCGCGATCTTGACGGGCTGAAAACGCTGATTGGGCAGCAGGCACCCGGCACTTACACCTTCGCACACACTTTCCCGACCGGTACGCATGCGATGTGGCTGTACTACTGGCTGGCCAGCGCGGGCATTAATCCGTTCGATGACGTCCGGACCGTGGTTGTGCCGCCGCCGCAAATGGTGATGAACATGCGGATTGGCAACATGGTCGGCTTTTGCGTTGGTGAGCCGTGGAATGCGCGCGCCATTAACGACCGCATCGGGTTTACCGCCGCAACGTCCCAGTCGATCTGGGCCGATCATCCGGAAAAAATTCTTGGCACACGCCGCGACTGGGTGGAGAAAAACCCGAACACCGCGCGGGCGCTGGTGAGTGCGGTACTGGAAGCCGCACGCTGGATCGATGCATCACCAGACAACAAACGTGAGACCGCCCAAATCCTCTCTCGCCGGGCGTGGCTGAACACCAAAGAGCAGTATCTCACCGGACGGATGCTGGGAGAGTACGACAACGGGCTTGGCCAGCGCTGGCAGGATGCGCATCCGATCCGTTTCTTCAACGAGGGTGCCGTCAGCTATCCGTACCTCTCCGACGGGATGTGGTTTTTAACCCAGTTCCGCCGCTGGGGCTTGCTCAAATCGGCGCCGGATTATGCCGCCATCGCGCAGCGCATTAACCAGACCTCGGTCTGGCAGGATGCCGCCACGGCGGTGGGAGGCATATCCACCCCGTCATCACCGTATCGCAGCAGCACCCTGATGGACGGTACCGTCTGGAACGGTACCGATCCGGACGGTTACGCCAACCGCTTCGCTATTCACCGTAAAGGGGCCTGATTATGCAGCATCTGCACAGCACGAAATCGAAAGACGAGACGCCGGCGAGCGGGGAAGTGATTACCCTCCCTCCGGTACAGGTTCGCCGCCGCGCACCGACGTTCACGCGACGGATGAATGACCTTCTGCAGCGCGTGATCCCGGCGCTGCTGGGGCTCGGGTTACTGGTGTTGCTCTGGCAGCTGGCCGCGATCAACAGCAAAGGGTTCCCGACGCCGCTCAGCACGCTGGATTCCGCATTAACGCTCTTCGCTGACCCGTTTTACCGCGACGGGCCAAACGATATGGGTATCGGCTGGAACGTGCTCGCTTCGCTGCAGCGCGTGGCGGTGGGCTTTGGTCTGGCGGCGCTCGCGGGGATCCCGCTCGGTTTCCTGATCGGTCGCTTCACCTTTTGCTCGCGCATGTTCAGCCCGTTGATTGCACTGTTACGCCCGGTCAGTCCTTTAGCCTGGCTGCCTATCGGCCTGCTGCTGTTCCAGAAAGCGGAACCCGCCTCCAGCTGGACCATTTTTATCTGTTCAATATGGCCAATGGTGATTAACACCGCCGAAGGGGTACGTCGTATTCCGCAGGATTACCTCAACGTTGCCCGCGTGCTGCAGCTCTCCGAGTGGACCATCATGCGGCGGATCCTCTTCCCGGCCGTGCTGCCCGCGGTGCTGACCGGGGTTCGCCTCTCGATTGGCATCGCCTGGCTGGTCATTGTCGCCGCCGAGATGCTCACCGGTGGGCTGGGGATCGGCTTCTGGATCTGGAATGAGTGGAACAACCTCAACGTCGAAAACATTCTCATCGCCATCGTCATCATTGGCGTGGTCGGGTTGCTGCTGGAGCAGGGGCTGATGCTGATCGCCCGTCGCTTTAGCTGGCAGGAAAAATAAGGAGCGAAGATGAAACCATTAATTCAGGTCCAGGCCGTGAGCCAGCGTTTTTCTACCGCCAGCGGCGAGTTTCTGGCGCTGCAGAACGTCTCTTTTGATATTCACGAAGGCGAAACCGTGAGCCTGATTGGCCACTCCGGGTGCGGCAAATCGACGTTGCTCAACCTGATTGCCGGGATCACCCTGCCGACCGAAGGTGGGCTGATTTGCGATAACCGCGAAATCGCCGGGCCAGGACCGGAGCGTGCGGTGGTGTTTCAGAACCATTCTCTGCTGCCGTGGCTCACCTGCTTCGACAACGTTGCGCTGGCGGTGGATCAGGTCTTTCGCCGCACCATGAACAAGGCGGAGCGCAAGGAGTGGATTGAACACAACCTCGATCGCGTCCAGATGGGGCATGCCCTGCACAAACGGCCTTCGGAAATCTCCGGCGGCATGAAACAGCGCGTTGGCATTGCCCGTGCGCTGGCGATGAAGCCGAAGGTCCTGCTGATGGATGAACCGTTTGGCGCGCTGGATGCGCTCACGCGCGCGCATTTGCAGGACTCGGTGATGCAAATCCAGCAGGCGCTGAACACCACCATCGTGCTTATCACCCACGATGTGGACGAGGCTGTGCTGCTTTCTGACCGGGTACTGATGATGACTAACGGCCCGGCGGCCACCGTCGGCGAGGTGCTGCACGTTGACCTGCTTCGCCCGCGCAATCGGGTTCAGCTGGCGGACGATAGCCGCTATCACCATATGCGTCAGCAGATCCTCCATTTCCTCTATGAAAAACAGCCTAAAGCGGCGTAACGGAGGCGGTGATGCGACTGATCGTTATCGGTAATGGGATGGCCGCAACACGGCTGATTGCCTCGCTGACCGAGCGTGCGCCTGGTCGCTTCACGATCACCGTGTTTGGCGAGGAGTCGGAACACGCCTACAACCGCATCATGCTCTCGCCGGTACTGGGCGGGGAAAAACAGGCGCAGCAGATCCGCCTGCAGGATGACGCCTGGTATCACGCACGGGGTGTGACGGTACGACGAGGCGAAAAGGTGCTCTCCGTGGATGTTGAGAAACGCGAGGTCCGTACCACAGCAACCACGCTGGCCTGGGACGAACTGGTCTTTGCCACCGGGTCGACGCCTTTTGTACCCCCCATTCCGGGCGGTGACGCTCCGCATGTCTTCACCTTTCGTACGCTGGCCGATATCCGCGCGATTCAGGAGAACCCGGGGCCAGCTGTAGTGCTGGGCGGTGGGGTGCTCGGCGTCGAGGTCGCAGCGGCACTGGCCCGGTCTTGTGACAACGTCACGCTGGTGCATCGTGGTGCGTGGCTGATGGAACAGCAGCTCGATGGGCAGGCAGGCGTTTTGCTAGAAGAGGCGCTGGCGGAGCGCGGCGTTCGCTGCGAACTGTCATCGGGAATGACCGCCATTGCGGCGGATGCCGTGACGTTACACAACGGACGCAAGATTAACGCCTGTCGCGTGGTGCTGGCGACCGGCGTGCAGCCCAATGTCGCACTGGCAAAAGCCAGCGGCATTCACTGTGCCCGCGGCATTGTGGTTAACCACCAGATGCAGACCTCAGTCCCGGCGATCAGCGCCATTGGTGAGTGCTGTGAAATCGACGGCCAGACGTTCGGCCTGGTCGCACCTTGCCTGGCGCAGGCAGATATCCTCGCCGCCCGGCTGGCTGGGGAGGCTAGCACGCCATTTGCCCTGACCGACAGCGGCATGCGCCTCAAAGTACCCGGTGTGGAGCTGTTCAGCGCCGGGCGAGCAGAGGTTCTGCCGGACGATGTGGTCTGGAGCGCCTGGGATCCGCTGACCCGTCACTATCGCCGTTTGTTACTGCATCGCGGTGCGCTTGCTGGCGTGCTGCTGATGGGGGATTGCCGCAACGCGGCAACATTCACCGATTTACTGGCAACGGCTGCGCCCGCCCACGCGGACTGGCTGTTCAATCGATTCACTACGCAACCGCAGGTTGCAGGACAAAACGCTATGACAAAACCTACGCTGGTGGTGGTTGGACACGGTATGGTCGGCCATCATTTTCTCGAAGACTATGTGAAGCGCAATTTGCACCGACAGTACCAGATTATCGTTTTTGGCGAAGAGCGCTATGCCGCCTACGATCGTGTGCATTTGTCAGAGTATTTTGGCGGACGAAGCGCAGAATCGCTCTCGCTGGTGGACGGTGATTTCTTTGCTGAACACGGCATTGAGCTTCGCCTCTCGCAGCAAATTGTGAGTATCGATCGCGACGCACACGTCGTGCGTACCGCCAGTGGGCATGAAACCCACTGGGACAAACTGGTGCTGGCGACCGGCTCGTACCCGTTTGTGCCTCCGGTACCGGGCAGCACGCTGCCGGGCTGCTTTGTTTACCGTACGCTGGACGACCTGGATAACATCGCCGCGCAGGCAAAGCAATCCCGTCGCGGGGTGGTCATTGGCGGTGGCCTGCTGGGACTGGAAGCCGCGAATGCCCTGAAACAGCTGGGCCTGGAAACGCACGTCGTGGAGTTTGCGCCACACCTGATGGCGGTACAACTCGACAACGACGGCGCGGCCATGCTGCGCAAAAAAATCGAAGCGCTCGGCGTGGGCGTTCACACCAGCAAAGCCACCACCGACATCGTCTCTGCGAACGGCGGGCTGGTGATGCGCTTTGCGGACGGTGAACAGCTGGAAACTGACATCGTGGTCTTCTCTGCAGGTATTCGCCCGCAGGATGCACTGGGGCGCAGCAGTGGCCTGGCGACCGGAGAGCGCGGCGGGATTTGCATTGATAACCAGTGCCAGACTTCCGATAAAGACGTGTTCGCTATCGGTGAATGTGCGCTTTGGGAGGGTAAAATTTTTGGTCTGGTCGCCCCGGGTTATCAGATGGCGCGGGTGGCATCGGCCACGCTGGCGGGAGAGGCGAGCGCCTTTACCGGGGCTGACATGAGCACCAAACTGAAGCTGCTGGGGGTAGATGTGGCCTCGTTTGGCGATGCCCATGGAAGAACGCCCGGCGCGCTAAGCTATCAATGGACGCATGGTCCGCAGCAAATCTATAAAAAGATCGTGGTCAGTGAGGACAATAAAACCCTGTTGGGCGGCGTACTGGTGGGGGATGCCAGCGAATATGCGACCCTGGTGCAGATGATGCTCAACGGCATAGCGTTGCCCAAAGAGCCTGAAACGCTGATTTTACCTTCCTTCGCCGGAAGCGCGCCAAAAGCCCTCGGCGTGGCGGCACTGCCTGACAGTGCGCAGATCTGCTCCTGCCATAACGTCAGCAAAGGTGATATCTGTCAGGCGGTAAGTGCCGGTGCCGCGGATATTGGAGCCATAAAACAGTGCACCAAAGCCGCGACCGGTTGCGGAGGATGCAGCGCGCTGGTGAAACAGGTGATGGAGTACCAGCTTGCGGAGCAGGGCGTGGAGGTGAAAAAGGACATCTGCGAACACTTCCCGTGGTCGCGTCAGGAAATCTATCACCTGGTGCGCGTCAATCATATTCGTACCTTCGACCAGCTTATCAACCGTTACGGGCAGGGGCACGGTTGCGAAATCTGTAAACCGCTGGTGGGGTCAGTGCTCGCCTCCTGCTGGAATGAGTACCTGCTGAAACCGGCACATCTGCCGCTGCAGGACACCAACGACCGTTATTTTGCCAATATTCAGAAAGACGGGACGTACTCCATCGTGCCCCGGATGCCTGCAGGGGAAGTGTCGGCCGACGGCTTGATAGCTATCGGCCAGATCGCCAAACGCTACCAGCTGTACAGCAAAATCACGGGCGGACAGCGTATCGACCTCTTTGGCGCCACGCTCGACCAGCTGCCGGCGATCTGGCAGGCGCTGGTGGAGGCCGGATTTGAGACCGGTCACGCGTACGGTAAATCCCTGCGCACGGTGAAATCCTGCGTCGGGTCGACCTGGTGCCGCTATGGCGTGCAAGATTCCACGCGTCTCGCGGTCACGCTTGAGCACCGCTATAAAGGCTTACGCGCGCCGCACAAAATTAAAATGGCCGTGTCCGGTTGTACCCGTGAATGTGCGGAGGCTCAGAGCAAGGACGTGGGCGTCATTGCGACCGACAAAGGCTGGAACCTTTATCTCTGCGGTAACGGCGGCATGAAACCGCGCCATGCGGATCTCTTTGCCAGCGATCTGGATGACGAGACGCTGATCCGCACCGTCGACCGCTTCCTGATGTTCTACATCCGCACGGCGGATCGCCTGCAGCGTACCAGTACGTGGATGGACAATCTGGAAGGGGGGATCGACTACCTGCGCGAGGTGATTCTTCACGACAGCCTGGGCATTGCGCACGAGCTGGAACAGGAGATGGCCCGCGTGGTGGAAACCTACCAGTGTGAATGGCAGACCACGCTTAACGATCCGAGCCGTCTGGCGTTGTTCCGTACCGAAGTGAACCGTCAGCCGGTAGAAGAGAATAAACGCTGGCAAGCGGTCTGCGCTATCGATGAGATCCCTGAGCAGGCGGGGATCGGCGCCCGGCTGGGGCGAAAACCGATTGCGCTTTTCCGCTTTGGTCAATCTGTCTATGCCCTCGACGACCTCGAGCCGGGCAGCACAGCAAACGTGCTTTCACGCGGTATTCTGGGCGATGCTGCCGGCGAGCCGGTGGTCATCTCTCCGATCTATAAGCAGCGTATCCGTCTGCGCGACGGCTGTCAGGTCGATAACGGGGAACCTGCGGTGCGCGCCTGGCCGGTGAAAATAGAAAACGGTCAGGTGTGGGTCGGGAACGACGCACAGATCTTGCGTGCGGAGGCGTCATGAATGAAACCCGAACGACGTGCCCCTACTGCGGGGTGGGTTGCGGCGTGATCGCAACGGTAGAGGGTGAGAAGGTTACCGTGCGCGGAGATGAACGCCATCCCGCCAGTTTTGGACGCCTGTGCGTTAAAGGCTCGGCATTAGGCGAAACGACCGGTCTGCAGGGTCGACTGCTGCACCCGGTGGTCGACGGGCAGGAGGTTGAATGGTCCCGGGCGCTGGCGGCGGCAGGTGAACGGCTGAAGACCATCATCGACACCTGGGGACCACAGGCGGTGGCGTTTTACGCCTCCGGCCAGCTGCTGACTGAGGACTATTACGCCGCCAATAAGCTGATGAAAGGGTTTATCGGTGCGGCAAACATAGATACCAACTCGCGGCTCTGTATGTCGTCCGCGGTGGCAGGCTACAAGCGCGCGTTTGGTGAAGATGTGGTGCCGTGCAGCTATGAGGATGTGGAAAACAGCGATCTGGTGGTGCTGGTCGGGTCAAATGCGGCATGGACCCATCCGGTGCTGTATCAGCGGCTGGTACAGGCGCGCCAGAACAACCCTGCGATGAAAGTTGTGGTTATCGATCCGCGCAAAACGGCCACCTGCGATATCGCTGACCTGCATCTGGTGCTTACGCCCGGCAGTGACGCCGGGCTGTTTGTCGGTTTACTCAATCTGATTCAGGGAACCGACGCGTGGCCCATCGCCCGGGTGGCTGAGTTTTGTGGGCTCTCAACCGAGGACGTGGGGACCTTCTACGACTGGTTTGTGACTGCGCCGCGGGCCATCACGCTCTACACCATGGGCATTAATCAGTCCTCAAGCGGCAGCGACAAGTGTAATGCCATCATCAACGTTCATCTGGCCAGCGGAAAATTCGCCCGTCAGGGCTGCGGACCGTTTTCGCTGACCGGACAGCCTAACGCGATGGGGGGGCGGGAGGTGGGTGGGCTGGCGAACCAGCTTGCCGCTCACATGAATTTCGAGCCGGAGTCTCTTTCGCGGGTGGCGCGTTTCTGGGGTACGGAAAGACTGGCCCAGACGCCGGGCCTGATGGCGGTGGAGTTGTTTGATGCGATCGCCCGCGGCGAAGTGAAAGCGGTGTGGATCATGGGCACCAATCCTGCCGTCTCGCTGCCGGACAGCCACGCAGTGTGCCAGGCGCTGGAAAATTGCCCGCTGGTGATTGTCTCCGAGGTGATGCAGGAGACCGACACCAGCCGCTATGCCCATATCCGCTTCCCGGTGCAGGCGTGGGGGGAGAAAGACGGTTCGGTAACCAATTCCGAGCGGCGTATTTCGCGCCAGCGCGCCTTTCTGCCGGCGCCAGGCGAGACCAAACCGGACTGGTGGGTCATCGCCCGGGTGGCACAGGCGCTGGGCTTTGGTGAAGCCTTCGCCTGGGAACATCCGCAGCAAATTTTTTGTGAGCATGCTGCGCTCTCGGCCTTTGAAAATGACGGCGCGCGGGCGTTTAACCTTCATGAACTGACGTCACTTACCCGTGAGGAATGGGACCGGCTTGAGCCTTATCAGTGGCCAGCGGGGGCCTTTGCGCGCCGGGAAATTGTGCCGGTAGAGCCTCAACCACACGGTGCGGCAATAAACGCGCTATACCCGCTGATTCTCAATACCGGACGTATCCGCGATCAGTGGCACACCATGACCCGGACGGGGTACGTCCCGAAACTGATGCAGCATAGTGCTGAGCCGTGTGTTGAGATCGGCGCCGCCGATGCCATGCGCTTCTCACTGTACGACGGACAGCTGGCGCGCATCAGTTCTCCGCGTGGGGTGATGCTGGCAAGAGTGCGTATCGCTGACGGGCAGCGAGAAGGTGAGCTGTTTGTGCCAATGCACTGGAATGCCCAGTTTGCCCGCCAGGGGAAGGTGAATGCGCTGGTGGAAGGGCGCTGTGACCCGCTGTCCGGTCAGCCCGAGAGTAAACAGACAGCCGTCAGGATTATGCCCTGGCAGCCGGGCTGGCAGGGTGAGCTTTATGCCCGTGAACTGCCGGAGCTTCCACCCTCGGTCTGCTGGTGGCGTAAAGTCTCACGTCTGACGGTGGCGGGGGATAAGCCGTTGCTGGCGTGGGTTATGCAGTATGCCAGTGAACGGGGCTGGCAGCTGCAGGTCGCGCAGACCAGCGAGCGCAGCAGCGTGCTGGCCTGGCATGACGGACAACTGATGCTCGGGTTCTGGGAAGGCACTGCGTTACCGACACTGGCGCACGCGGTAATTGAAGCCGCGTTTCGTTCACCTCCCGTGACGCTTGCTGAGCGCCACGCGTTGTTGAATGGACAGGGAACAGGGGACAGTGTCGATCCGGGCCGGATCATCTGCAGCTGTTTCAGCGTGGGGGAAACCGTCATACGCGAGGCGATTGGGGGAGGGTGTGATTCCGTCGCGGCGCTGGGTGCCAGGCTGCGCTGCGGAACGAACTGCGGCTCCTGTGTGCCTGAACTAAAAACAATGTTTCAGGATATTCCGGAAAATTCCTCTTAAGGCTGCAAAACGTGAGGAATAACGGTAAGGTACCCGGTGTTCTCACGTAAGCATCGGGTATTTCTTACGACGTTAATGGCTGTTTCATCTCATCTTCGTTTACTTGCTTTACTCCCCCTCATTCCGGTCGGAGCCGTTCACGGTGCGCCGAATTCCTTTGTGCAACAGGCACAGAACCCCTTTGATAACAACGGGGATAATCTGCCCGATCTCGGCATGGCGGCGCCCACGACCGAGGGCGAAAAACATCTGGCAGAAATGGCGAAAGCGTTTGGCGAAGCCAGTATGACCGATAACGGCCTGACGACAGGCGAGCAGGCGCGTCAGTTTGCCTTTGGCAAGGTGCGTGACGCGGTGAGCGGCGAAGTGAACCAGCATATTGAATCCTGGCTTTCACCGTGGGGGAACGCCAGCGTGAACTTGCTGGTGGATGACGACGGCAAATTTAACGGCAGCAGCGGCAGCTGGTTTATTCCGTGGAACGATAACAACCGTTATCTGAGCTGGAGCCAGCTTGGCCTGACGCAGCAGACTGACGGTCTGGTGAGCAATGCCGGCATTGGGCAGCGCTGGGTTGCCGGAAAATGGTTGCTCGGCTACAACACCTTTTACGACAATCTGCTGGATGAAAACCTGCAGCGTGCCGGGTTAGGTGCGGAAGTGTGGGGTGAAAACCTGCGTCTGTCTGCGAACTATTATCAGCCCTTTGCCGGCTGGCGCGATCGCTCCGACATTCAGGAACAACGCATGGCCCGGGGGTACGACGTGACCGCTAAAGCGTGGTTGCCGTGGTTCCATCACCTGAATACCAGCGTCAGTTTTGAGCAATATTTTGGTGATAACGTTGACCTGTTCAACAGCGGTACCGGTTATCACAACCCGGTGGCGGTCAATCTGGGGCTGAATTATACCCCCGTTCCGCTGGTAACCCTCACCGCCGGGCATAAGCAAGGGGAGAGTGGGGTGAGCCAGAATAATCTTGGCCTCAAGCTCAACTACCGCTTTGGCGTGCCGCTGGTGAAGCAACTTTCTGCCAGTGAAGTCGCCGCCACCCGTTCTCTGCGCGGCAGTCGCTATGATTCGCCAGAGCGGGATAACCTGCCGGTGATGGAGTTCCGCCAGAGCAAAACGTTGTCCGTCTACCTGGCGACACCGCCGTGGGATCTTAAAGGGGGCGAAACCGTGATGCTTAAGCTGCAGATCCGCAGTAAGCACGGGATTCGCCAGCTGCACTGGCAGGGAGATACGCAGGCGCTGAGTCTGACATCGCCGGCCAACAATACCAGCGAAGACGGCTGGAGCGTGATTATGCCTGCCTGGGATGACAGTGAAGGCGCGAGCAACCGCTGGCGGCTTTCGGTGGTGGTCGAAGATAATGATGGCAAGCGCGTCTCGTCCAATGAGATCACGCTGGCTGTGGCGCAACCGCTTGTGGCATTACCCACCGACGATCCGCGCTGGAAGCTGCTGCCGGATGAGTAATGCTTAAAAAATACGTTCCTGGTGTACCCATACCGCGGCTTCAACCCGGGATTTTAACTTCATTTTCTTCAGCATATGTTTCACATGCACTTTGACCGTGCTTTCGGTGATATCCAGGCGACGCGCAATCATTTTATTCGGCAGGCCCTGGGCAATCAGCTTCAGAATATCGCGCTCACGCGGCGTTAGCTGGCTGACATCGCGATCCGAGGTGGCGCGGTTTGCCCGCAGGCTGGCGGCCAGCACCGGCGTTAAGGCTTCGCTCAGTACCATCTCACCTGCGGCGGCCTGTTGCAGGGCCTTGAGCAGATCTTCCGGCTCCATATCTTTCAGCAGGTAGCCGTCCGCGCCACGCTTGAGCGCCGTCACCACATCCTCTTCATGGTTCGAGACGCTAAAGACCACTACGCGTCCGGAGAGCGATTTTTCCCGCAGCTTGTCGAGCGTTTCCAGACCGTTCATGCCCGGCATGTTGAGATCGAGCAGAATCAGATCGGGATCAAGCGATTCGGCAAGCTCAATGCCCTGTTCGCCATTGCTGGCTTCGCCAACGACGGTGATATCGGGTGCCATGCTGACCAGCTGTTTAACGCCAGTACGCAGCATCGGATGGTCGTCGATCAACAGGATGGATGCCGGTTCCTGATTAGTCATGGGTTTCTCCTTGAGCAGTTGTGAGCGGTTTTTCGGGAATAAAGGTGACCACGACTTCCGTGCCACCTGTCTCTCGCCGGCGAACCTGGCAATCACCGCGCAGGCTTTGGGCGCGGTCTCGCATGATAATTAAACCATAATGGTTAGTTCTTTCGGCATTTTCCGGCACGCCGCAGCCGTTGTCATGAACCGTGAGCCTGACCTGATTATCGTGCTGGCTGACGGTAACGGTGACCGCCGTCGCGTCAGCATGTTTGAGCACGTTGCTCAGGGCTTCACGGGCGATCTGCAGTAGATGAATCGCCTGATGGGAGGGGACAAACCGCGGCGGCAGCTGATAATCAAGCTTCACCGGGAACCCCAGTCGGGCGCTAAATTCATGGCAACTGGACTCCAGCGCGGGGCGCAGGCCAGGCTCGGTCAGCTGCAGGCGGAAGGTGGTTAATAGCTCGCGAAGCTGAATCCATGAGGTATTGAGTTCGTTGCGGATCTGGCTCAGCAGCTGTTTGTTGCTTTCCGGCATCTCCGCATCCTGCATCTGCAGACAGCTGACCTGCATTTTCATACAGGAGAGCGACTGGGCGATGGAGTCATGCAGTTCGCGCGCGATAGTCGCACGCTCTTCCATGACGATCAGCTGCTGTTGCTTTTCCTGATGGCGGTCGAGCGCCAGCGTAGCGGTCAGCTGCTCGACCAGCGTATCGACCAGCTGCTGCTGATCGTGGCTCAGATGCCGCCCGGCGGGCAGCGTGGCCAGCAGGATACCGTACTGGGTATGGCTGTCCGTCAGTCGCCACTTCAGTGTCGTACCGCCGGAGGTGAGGGGCGGCAAGCCTCGCGGGCAAAGATGACAGCCTTTGTCATCGCAGGACATGTCGGACTGACAGGTAAATTCCTGATGATTATCTTCATCTTCAACATCGTAGACCCGCAGCTCCAGGTCATGCAGCAAGGTCAGATTTTGCAGGCCATTCAGCACCGGCGAGAGGCGTTCACATAACGGTACCTGCATATGCAGACGACGGTTGGCCTGCCACAGGAAGGAGAGGATTTCGTTTTTCTGCTCCAGCCCTGCCGTTTTCTCCTGCACGCGTTTTTCCAGCACGGCGTAGCTTTCGGAGAGTTCTTCGGACATGGTATTCAGCGCCTGGCCCAGCATCGCCATTTCATTCCGCCCGCTGATATGCGTGCGCTGAGTAAAATCACGTGCGGTCACCGCGCGGGCCATCGCCAGCAGCTGTTTCCAGGGGTTCAACAGCCGGGCGCGCAGCCAGAGGATGGTGAAAATCAGCAGCAGCCCCATAAACAACGCCATGGCACGGTGAACCATCAGCACCCGGTCGATACGCAATTCTGTGGTCTGATCGAAAGAGGAGACCAGCGCGTCAATGCGCGACACAAAGCCCGCGACGTCCCTTGCCACGGTCTCAGTATTGCGCGCCTGTTTCAGACCAGGCTGAAGCTGGGTGTGCCAGTAGTTTTGCAGGGATTTAAGCTGTGATTCCTGCCCGTCACGGATGGCGGCGCGTTCCAGCTCCGGGCTGAACGCGGTACGCTCCATTTCGTCGATCAGAGGCTGATCGTCTTCCGTCAGCGGTACCGACGCCAGCAGGCGATAACTCTGCATGCGTAGAGAGCCTGCCTCGTTGATGGCATGCGCATTACCCTGTACGCCCTGTACCAGCCAGCCAGAAATCGCCATACCGGTCACACCGAGGGCGGTGGACAGCATAACGATCAGTGCCAACTGGTTAACCAGTGTTAGCGGAGATAAACATCTTTTTAACATAGAGTTGCCGGGCTCCTGACGTGGCCTGCTTGCAGGAATGGCGCTATTCTGGTGCATACCCAGGAGTATACCCATACCAATAAAGGATTACCCCTAAATTGCCAACGGAGTAAGCGGCAGGAGGAGGCAGTATCGGAGACGCTTCAGTGCCGTGAAAAACCACGTCTTTTTTACTGAAATAGCCTACTCACTAAGGATAAGGGCTTTTTTCGCGCTGTAAAACCTCCCACTTTTCCTTTGATTTATATCAACTTACCGCCGCCCTAAAACCCTAATGTTTGCAGCATCATTCGAGAATCAGAGGTGTCTATGAGTCACTCATCCGCTCCCGAAAGGGAAAATGGTGCCGTTATTACTGAATGGCGTCCAGAGGATCCGGCGTTCTGGCAACAGCGCGGCCATCGTATAGCGAGCCGGAATCTGTGGATTTCCGTTCCGTGTTTGCTGTTAGCGTTTTGCGTATGGATGTTGTTTAGTGCAGTGGCAGTCAATCTGCCAAAAGTGGGTTTTACCTTTACGACCGATCAGCTGTTTATGCTGACTGCGTTGCCGTCGCTGTCCGGCGCGCTGCTGCGCGTCCCTTACGCGTTTATGGTGCCGGTGTTTGGCGGTCGTCGCTGGACGGCGTTCAGTACGGGCATCATGATCGTACCTTGCGTGTGGCTGGGTTTTGCGGTGCAGGATACCTCCACGCCTTTCAGCGTGTTCGTGATTATCTCCCTGCTGTGCGGTTTTGCTGGCGCTAACTTCGCCTCCAGTATGGCGAACATCAGCTTCTTCTTCCCGAAAGCGAAGCAGGGCGGTGCGCTGGGTATTAACGGCGGTCTGGGAAACATGGGCGTAAGCGTGATGCAGTTAATTGCACCGCTGGCAATCTCTGTCTCCATTTTTGCAGCCTTTGGTGGCGGTGGCGTCGAGCAGGCGGATGGTTCTTCCCTGTACCTGCAGAATGCGGCGTGGATTTGGGTTCCGTTCCTGGTGGTCTTCACCCTGGCGGCATGGTTCTTTATGAACGATCTGTCGGCATCTAAGGCTTCGCTGAGCGAGCAGTTGCCGGTGCTGAAACGCGGGCACCTGTGGGTCATGGCGCTGCTTTATCTGGCAACCTTCGGGTCGTTTATCGGTTTCTCCGCAGGCTTTGCCATGCTGTCCAAAACACAGTTCCCGGAAGTGCAGATCCTGCAGTTTGCCTTCTTTGGTCCGTTCATCGGTGCCCTGGCGCGTTCACTGGGCGGGATGGTGTCTGACCGTCTGGGCGGAACACGCGTGACGCTGGTGAACTTTGTGATCATGGCTGTTTTCTGTGCGCTGCTGTTCCTGACGCTGCCCGCCAATGGCCAGGGTGGCAACTTTACCGCCTTCTTCGGCGTGTTTATGGTGCTGTTCCTGACGGCCGGTCTGGGTAGCGCATCGACCTTCCAGATGATTTCCGTTATCTTCCGTAAACTGACGATGGATCGCGTTAAAGCGCAGGGCGGAAGCGAAGAGCAGGCCATGCGTGAAGCCGCGACGGATACGGCTGCTGCACTGGGCTTTATCTCTGCCATCGGCGCAATTGGCGGCTTCTTTATTCCGAAAGCGTTCGGTATCTCTCTGGACCTGACCGGCTCTCCGGCAGGGGCAATGAAAGTCTTCCTCGTTTTCTATATCGCCTGCGTAGTGATTACGTGGCTGGTATATGGCCGTAATACCAAGAAAAATAAGTAAGTGTGATTATCCGTTTGCGCGGCCTTCGGGCCGCGTTTTTTTATTATTACAGTAGTTACAACATACTGATGGCGTTTGAGGAACAATGCCTGCGGGTAACACTGTGATCGCCATCGCTTTACAGGGCGTTCTACCCCTTAATACCTGAGATGTTAAATTTAGCCCTGCTTTTTGTACGATAAATTATAAATATCATTATAAATTAATGGCTTATAGAAATTAAAAATCTACCGCTTTGGTGGTATCCGATCTAATACCCCACCTGAAACTCCCTCTCCGCCTTGATCGTTATCAATTCTCGCCATCTATCAGAGCGTTACCTTCGCTGCAAATCAGCAATGTCGATTTAGAGAGCCACAGGCTCCACACAGGAGATACCCGATGAGCAAATTTTTGGACCGGTTTCGCTACTTCAAACAGAAGGGTGAAACTTTTGCCGATGGGCACGGCCAGGTTCTGGAGACCAACCGGGACTGGGAAGACGGTTACCGTCAGCGCTGGCAGCATGACAAAGTCGTCCGTTCGACCCACGGCGTGAACTGCACTGGCTCATGTAGCTGGAAGATTTTCGTTAAAAACGGCCTGGTGACATGGGAAATGCAGCAGACCGACTATCCACGTACCCGTCCGGATATGCCAAACCACGAACCTCGTGGCTGCCCGCGTGGTGCAAGCTACTCCTGGTATCTGTACAGCGCCAACCGTCTGAAATACCCTCTGATGCGCAAACGCCTGATGAAAATGTGGCGTGAAGCGAAAGTGCTGCACAGCGATCCGGTTGATGCCTGGGCATCCATTATCGAAGATGCCGACAAAGCAAAAAGCTTTAAGCAGGCGCGCGGTCGCGGTGGCTTTGTTCGTTCTTCCTGGAAAGAGGTCAACGAACTGATTGCTGCCTCTAACGTTTATACCGTCAAAACCTACGGACCGGACCGCGTCGCGGGCTTCTCGCCTATCCCGGCGATGTCGATGGTCTCTTACGCCTCAGGTGCTCGTTATCTGTCGCTTATCGGCGGAACCTGTCTGAGCTTCTACGACTGGTACTGCGACCTGCCGCCAGCCTCTCCGCAGACCTGGGGCGAGCAGACCGACGTGCCGGAATCTGCTGACTGGTACAACTCCAGCTACATTATTGCCTGGGGCTCTAACGTTCCGCAGACCCGTACGCCGGATGCCCACTTCTTCACGGAAGTGCGTTACAAAGGCACCAAAACCGTTGCGGTAACCCCGGACTATGCGGAAATTGCCAAGCTGTGCGACCTGTGGCTGGCACCTAAACAGGGTACCGACTCCGCGATGGCGCTGGCGATGGGCCACGTGATGCTGCGTGAGTTCCACCTCGATAAACCCAGCCAGTACTTTACTGACTATGTCCGTCGCTATACCGACATGCCGATGCTGGTCATGCTGGAAGAGCGTGATGGCTACTATGCAGCGGGCCGCACGCTGCGTGCCGCCGATCTGGTGGATGCGCTGGGTCAGGAAAACAATCCTGAGTGGAAAACGGTCGCCTATAACAATAACGGCGAGCTGGTGGCACCCAACGGCTCTATCGGTTTCCGCTGGGGCGAGAAGGGCAAGTGGAACCTCGAGCAGCGTAACGGTACCACCGGTGAAGAGACTGAACTGCGTCTGAGCATGTTGGGTAGCCAGGACGAAATTGCTGATGTGGGCTTCCCGTACTTCGGCGGCGAAGGGTCCGAGCATTTCAACAAAGTTGAGCTGCAGAACATCCTGATGCATAAGCTGCCGGTCAAACGTCTGCAGCTGGCGGATGGGTCGACGGCGCTGGTGACCACCGTGTATGACCTGACGCTGGCCAACTACGGCCTGGAGCGCGGCCTGAATGATGAAAACTGCGCAACCAGCTACGACGACATCAAAGCGTATACCCCGGCCTGGGCAGAGCAGATCACTGGCGTGCCGCGTGCACACATCACCCGTATCGCCCGTGAATTCGCTGAAAATGCTGACAAGACGCATGGCCGTTCAATGATCATTGTTGGTGCCGGTCTGAACCACTGGTATCACCTTGATATGAACTATCGTGGCCTGATCAACATGCTGATCTTCTGCGGTTGTGTGGGTCAAAGCGGCGGCGGCTGGGCGCACTATGTCGGCCAGGAAAAACTGCGTCCGCAGACGGGCTGGCAGCCACTGGCGTTTGCCCTCGACTGGCAGCGTCCGGCGCGTCATATGAACAGTACGTCTTACTTCTACAACCACTCCAGCCAGTGGCGCTACGAGACGGTAACGGCCCAGGAACTGCTGTCGCCAATGGCGGATAAATCCCGCTACAGCGGCCACCTGATCGACTTTAACGTCCGCGCTGAACGCATGGGCTGGCTGCCGTCTGCACCTCAGTTAGGGACTAACCCGCTGCGCATTGCTGACGAGGCGAAGAAAGCGGGCATGACCCCGGCGGATTACACCGTCAAGGCACTGAAAGAAGGCACCATTCGCTTTGCGGCCGAGCAGCCTGAAAACGGCAAAAACCATCCGCGTAACCTGTTTATCTGGCGCTCTAACCTGCTGGGCTCCTCCGGTAAAGGCCACGAGTACATGCTGAAATATCTGCTGGGTACTGAAAACGGTATTCAGGGGAAAGATCTTGGCAAGCAGGGCGGCGTGAAACCAGAAGAAGTGGAGTGGAAAGACAACGGTCTGGACGGCAAGCTGGATCTGGTTGTGACGCTGGACTTCCGTCTGTCCAGTACCTGCCTGTATTCCGATATCGTGCTGCCAACCGCTACCTGGTATGAAAAAGACGACATGAATACCTCGGATATGCATCCGTTTATTCATCCGCTGTCTGCAGCCGTTGACCCGGCGTGGGAATCCAAAAGCGACTGGGATATCTACAAAGATATCGCGAAGAAATTCTCCGAAGTGTGCGTAGGACATCTGGGCAAAGAGACCGATGTGGTGACCCTGCCGATTCAGCACGACTCTGCAGCCGAACTGGCGCAGCCGCTGGACGTGAAGGACTGGAAAAAAGGCGAGTGCGACCTGATCCCGGGTGTGACTGCGCCGCACATTATTCCCGTTGAACGTGACTACCCGGCAACGTACGAACGCTTTACCTCTATCGGCCCGCTGATGGAAAAAATCGGTAACGGGGGTAAAGGGATTGCGTGGAATACCCAGAGCGAAATGGACCTGCTGCGTAAGCTCAATTACACCAAAGCAGACGGCCCGGCCAAAGGCCAGCCAATGCTGAACACGGCCATTGATGCTGCAGAAATGATCCTGACTCTGGCACCGGAAACCAACGGTCACGTGGCGGTGAAAGCATGGGCGGCACTGAGTGAGTTTACCGGTCGCGATCATACCCATCTGGCGACGAATAAAGAGGAAGAGAAGATCCGCTTCCGCGATATTCAGGCTCAGCCGCGCAAAATTATCTCCAGCCCGACCTGGTCTGGCCTGGAAGATGAACACGTCTCCTACAACGCTGGCTACACCAACGTTCACGAGCTGATCCCATGGCGTACCCTGTCCGGTCGTCAGTCCCTGTATCAGGATCACCAGTGGATGCGCGACTTCGGTGAGAGCCTGCTGGTTTATCGTCCGCCAATCGATACCCGCTCCGTGAAAGCGGTAATGGGTACGAAATCGAACGGTAACCCGGAGAAGGCGCTGAACTTCCTGACGCCGCACCAGAAGTGGGGCATTCACTCCACCTACAGCGACAACCTGCTGATGCTGACGTTGTCCCGCGGTGGCCCGATTGTGTGGATGAGCGAGACGGACGCCAAAGATCTGGGCATTGAAGATAACGACTGGATTGAAGTGTTCAACAGCAACGGTGCGCTGACGGCGCGTGCGGTTGTCAGCCAGCGTGTCCCGGCCGGGATGACCATGATGTACCACGCGCAGGAACGTATCGTTAACCTGCCGGGTTCTGAAATCACCGAGCAGCGCGGCGGCATTCACAACTCCGTGACCCGTATTACGCCAAAACCGACGCACATGATCGGCGGCTATGCGCAGCTGGCCTACGGCTTTAACTACTACGGCACGGTAGGATCTAACCGCGATGAGTTCGTGGTGGTACGTAAGATGAAGAATATTAACTGGTTAGACGGCGAAGGTAATGACCAGGTACAGGAGAGCGTAAAATGAAAATTCGTTCACAAGTCGGCATGGTGCTGAATCTGGATAAATGCATCGGCTGTCATACCTGCTCAGTCACCTGTAAAAACGTCTGGACCAGCCGCGAAGGGATGGAGTACGCGTGGTTCAATAACGTGGAAAGTAAACCCGGCACAGGCTTTCCAATCGACTGGGAAAACCAGGAGAAATGGAAGGGCGGCTGGATCCGTAAAATCAACGGTAAACTGCAGCCGCGCATGGGTAACCGTGCGATGCTGCTCGGTAAAATCTTCGCCAACCCGCATCTGCCGGGCATCGATGATTACTACGAGCCGTTTGATTACGACTACCAGAACCTGCACAACGCGCCGGAAAGCAAACATCAGCCGATCGCACGTCCACGCTCGCTCATTACCGGGCAGCGTATGGATAAGATCACCAGCGGTCCAAACTGGGAAGAGATTCTGGGCGGCGAGTTCGAAAAACGCGCCAAAGACCAGAACTTCGAGAACATGCAGAAGGCGATGTACGGCCAGTTCGAAAACACCTTCATGATGTATCTGCCGCGTCTGTGCGAGCACTGCCTTAACCCGGCGTGCGTGGCGACCTGTCCGAGCGGAGCCATCTATAAGCGTGAAGAAGATGGCATTGTGCTGATCGACCAGGACAAGTGCCGCGGCTGGCGTATGTGTATTACCGGTTGCCCGTACAAAAAAATCTACTTCAACTGGAAGAGCGGCAAGTCTGAGAAGTGCATCTTCTGCTATCCACGTATTGAAGCCGGTATGCCAACCGTCTGCTCTGAGAGCTGCGTGGGCCGTATTCGTTACCTCGGCGTGCTGCTGTACGACGCGGACGCGATTGAAAATGCAGCCAGCACCGAGAACGAGAAAGATCTCTATCAGCGTCAGCTGGACGTTTTCCTTGATCCTAACGATCCGAAAGTGATTGAGCAGGCGCTGAAAGACGGCGTTCCGCAGAGCGTGATTGACGCGGCGCAGCAGTCTCCGGTGTACAAAATGGCGATGGACTGGAAGTTGGCGCTGCCGCTGCATCCGGAATACCGCACGCTGCCGATGGTCTGGTACGTGCCGCCGCTGTCTCCGATCCAGTCTGCTGCGGATGCGGGTGAGCTGGGCAGCAACGGCATTCTGCCAGACGTGGAAAGCCTGCGTATCCCGGTTCAGTATCTGGCAAACCTGTTAACCGCAGGGGATACCCAGCCGGTCCTGCTGGCGCTGAAACGTATGCTGGCGATGCGCCACTTCAAACGCGCTGAAACCGTTGACGGTGTTAACGATACCCGTGCACTGGAAGCGGTAGGTCTGACCGAAGCCCAGGCGCAGGAGATGTACCGTTACCTGGCGATTGCCAATTACGAAGACCGTTTCGTGGTGCCGAGCAGCCACCGTGAACTGGCTCGCGAAGCCTTCCCGGAGAAAAATGGCTGTGGCTTTACCTTTGGCGACGGTTGCCACGGTTCAGACACGAAATTCAATCTCTTCAACAGCCGCCGCATCGATGCCCTGGATGTGACGAGCAAAACGGAGCCGCACCAATGATTGAACTTGTCATTGTTTCGCGTCTGCTCGAGTACCCGGATGCTGCGCTTGCGCAGCATCAGCAGGAGCTCTTTGATGCACTCGCGTCATCTGAAAATCTTGAGAAAGAGGATGCCCAGACACTGGCCGTTTTCCTCCGGGACCTGTTAGCGCGCGATTTACTGGATGCGCAGGCGGATTACAGCCAGCTGTTTGACCGCGGACGCGCGACGTCGCTGCTGCTGTTCGAACATGTTCACGGTGAGTCACGTGACCGCGGTCAGGCGATGGTTGACCTGATGGGACAGTACGAGCAACACGGCCTGCAGCTCGACAGCCGCGAGCTGCCGGACCACCTGCCGCTCTATCTTGAGTATCTGGCGCAGTTGCCTAATGAGGAGGCGCTGGGTGGTCTGCAGGACATCGCGCCGATCCTGGCGCTGCTCGGCGCACGACTTCAGCAGCGCGAGAGCCGTTACGCGGTGCTGTTCGACCTGCTGGTGAAGCTCGCCAACGCATCGGTCGACAGTGAAAAAGTTGCGGAGAAGATCGCCGATGAAGCCCGAGATGATACGCCACAGGCGCTGGATGCGGTCTGGGAGGAAGAGCAGGTGAAATTCATGGCTGACCAGAACTGCGGTGAGTCTGAAATCTCCGCTCACCAACGTCGTTTTGCCGGAGCCGTTGCCCCGCAATATTTGAATATCTCTAACGGAGGACAGCAATAATGCACTTCCTGAATATGTTCTTCTTTGACATTTACCCGTATATCGCGGGCACCGTGTTCCTGGTGGGAAGCTGGCTGCGTTATGACTACGGCCAGTACACCTGGCGTGCTGCCTCCAGCCAGATGCTCGATCGCAAAGGGATGAACCTGGCTTCTAACCTGTTCCACATCGGGATCCTGGGGATTTTTGCGGGTCACTTCCTCGGAATGCTGACGCCGCACTGGATGTATGAGTCATTCCTGCCGATTGAGGTGAAGCAGAAAATGGCGATGATTGCCGGCGGTGCCTGCGGCGTGATGACGCTGGTGGGCGGTTTACTGCTGCTCAAACGCCGTCTGTTCAGCCCGCGCGTTCGCGCGACCACCACCGGCGCGGACATTTTGATTTTGTCCCTGCTGATGGTGCAGTGTGCGCTGGGTCTGCTGACCATTCCGTTCTCGGCTCAGCATATGGATGGCAGCGAAATGATGAAGCTGGTCGGCTGGGCGCAGTCTGTGGTGACTTTCCACGGTGGTGCGTCTGAGCACCTTGACGGTGTGGCGTTTATCTTCCGCGTGCACCTGGTGCTCGGGATGACGCTGTTTGTGCTGTTCCCGTTCTCTCGTCTGGTGCATATCTGGAGTGCACCGGTGGAGTATCTGACGCGCAAATATCAGATTGTTCGCGCCCGTCGCTAATTCACTGAAAACCGACACGGGAGCAGGACGCTCCCGTTAATTTCAGATTGTGTAAAGAAGGGGCTCCTATATTATTAGCGGTTGGATTAGCTAGTGAAGGGAGCACTGGTGTGGGTCAATCAACAGAGCCGGAAATTTCGGCCGCAATAAAAATTATCTCAACAGGCATTGCCTTGCCTGCTGAAAGACTGACATCCAGCGATCTGGATTCGTGGTTAGGAAAACCGCCTGGCTACGTTGAAAAACGGTCCGGTATACTTACCCGCTACCACGCTTCTCACACCGCCAGCCAGGCCGGGCTGGCCGCACAGGCGCTACATAACGCGCTACATGCCGGAACGATATCACCTGCTTCCATAGACCTGTTAATTTGTGCATCGGCTATTGCCATACAAGCGCTTCCCTGCAGTGCGGTTCATATTATCAAGGCGGCGGGTATGCCCGCGGGTTTGGCGGGGTTTGATATTAACAGCAGCTGTGTCAGCTTTATTTCCGCTTTAGAAGTTGCCGCAGGTTTATTGAATACAGGCGCATATCGTCGCATCGCCATTGTTTCAGCTGATTTAGCATCGCGCGGCATTGACTGGAGTCACGAAGAGTCTTCGTTGATTTTCGGTGATGGTGCGGCGTGTGCGATCGTGGAGCGTGGTGACGGCAACAGTGGGATTATCACCAGCCTGATCGAGATGTACCCGGATGGCAGCGAACTCTGTGAAATCCGTGCGGGAGGAACGCGTCGCAACCCAAGAGCAGGCATGAGCGACAGTGATTTTATGTTCCATATGCAGGGTAAGGCGCTGTTCCGGTATGCCTCTTCGCTGATTGATGACTACTTCGCGCGGCTGCTGGGAAAATGTGGTCTGCAACTGTCGGATATCGGTACCGTCATTCCGCATCAGGCCAGCCATCTTTCTCTTGAACACATGCGTAAGCGGCTGGGCGTCCCTGAATCCATCTTAATTGATGTTTACCGTCACTACGGTAACCAGGTGGCCGCCTCCATCCCTACGGCGCTGCATGAAGCGGTAACCCATGGTCGTTTCACGCCGGGAAAACCCGCGATGCTTATTGGTACTGCAGCAGGCCTGACGCTGGCTGGCATGGTACTTATGCCATGAAGATCCTGGTGACAGGGGCAACCAGCGGGCTGGGGCGTAACGCTGTCCACTATTTGCTGGAACGTGGCTTTAGCGTAGTGGCGACGGGCCGTAATCCGGTCGAAGGTGCACATTTAAAGCATGTGGGCGCGACGTTTATCCCACTCGACTTGTCCCTGGCGTCTCTGGACCAATGCGCCAGGCTCATGGAGGGGTGCGATGCCGTGTGGCACTGCGCAGCGAAATCTTCTCCCTGGGGAGGGAGGGACGCTTTCTGGCAGGCTAACGTCATTGCAACACAAAAACTGGCGATGGCTGCGGGCACCGCGGGCATTCCGCGTTTTGTCCACATTTCTACCCCTGCGGTCTACTTCGATTTTCAGCATCACTACGATCTTCCGGAAACCTACCTGGCGAACACATTTTCCAGCCACTACGCCAGCAGCAAACGGGCAGCCGAACGCATCATTGAAGATGCGGTGGCAAGCTTCAGCGCGACTACGTTCATCATTTTGCGCCCGCGTGGGCTTTTCGGTCCCCATGATAAGGTGATCGTTCCTCGCCTGCTGCGTCAGCTCCATCAGGACGGAGGGATACTGCGTCTGCCCAGGGGAGGAGAAGCGCTTCTGGATTTGACCTTCGTACAAAACGTGGTCTTTGCTATGGAACGTGCAACCTTGGGCCAGCCTCTTTATTCCGGCAGCATCTATAACGTGACCAATCACCAGCCGCAGCGGCTGGTTGATATGCTTGACGCGTTGCTGCGTCAGCAGCTGGGGTTACGCTATCAGATCCGGTCAATTCCCTGGCCGGTGGTGTCACTGGCCGCGCGTGGCATGGAATTAGTCGGAAAGTGCATCAATAAGGAACCTCCCGTCACCCGTTACAGTGCGGGAACGGTTTGTTTCGATATGACGCTGAGCGCTAAAAAAGCCGTAGAGGAGTTGGGCTATACCCCTCGCTTTTCAATGGCAGAAGGCATCGCGCTAACGGGAGAATGGCTGAGGACGAATGGCAAAGATTACCGCGTTTGAAACAGGATATTGCACCCATATCGGCTGCATGGCTCTAAAAGGCGCTGGTCTCAGGGTGTGCAAATTTCCCTCTCGAGCCTGGCTCCTGGAGGTCGGTTCACACCGATGGCTATGGGATACCGGCTATTCCTCCTGGTTTGAACACTACACGCGCTCGGGCATTTTTCGCATTTACCGGCAAGTCACGCCGGTTTATTTCGACCCCAAACAGTCCCTGGCTCAACAGCTTTACGCACAAGGCCTGGTCGGGGGCGATATCGATGCGATTATCTTGTCGCACTTCCATGCCGATCACGTCGCAGGGCTACGTGATTTCCCCGATGTTAGCTGTATTTGTTCTGGTGAGGGCTGGCAGCAGGTGAGAGCGCTGAGAGGATTTGCCGCCCTGCGTCAGGCATTTGTGCCAGGACTTTTCCCCTCCGAGTTTGAGTCGTCATTGCGCTTCATTGAAGGTTTCGAAACCCTGAGGCTGCCCGAGGCGCTTGCTCCGTTTGAGCGGGGCTATGTTTTGCCGGACAGTCAGGGCGAAATTATTTTGATCCCGCTTGCAGGCCATGCAGCCGGACACTTCGGCGCATTCGTCCTGACAGAGGACGGCTGGACACTTTTGGCCGCAGATGCGGCATGGTCTCCTGACAATTACCGGGAGATGCGCGGTCCTTCACGGCTTGCCAGTCTGGTGATGTCCGATCCCTCTGCTTATTACCAGACGCTCCGGCAACTCAATCAACTCTGGAAAAACGGTAAAGTGGATATTCGTCTGTGTCATGAGGGCGATTTGTGAACCTCATTATGTTGATGTGGCGCTATTTCTGCACCCGCAGACGGCGTTTTACCGAACGTGAAAAACTGGAGAGATGGCAGGAAAAAAAACTGCATCGCTTCAGGCGGAACGTGTTATCGAAAAGCCCATGGTTTCAACGATTTCTCGCGGTGCCGTTCGGACAGTGGCCGCTGATGGACAAGGCGCTGATGATGACGCATTTCGATGAGATGAACACTGAAGGTCTTAAGCGTGACGCGCTGATGGCCTGCGCGCTGAAAAGTGAACAGAGCCGGGACTTCAGTCCGAAAATAGGCCGATTTAGCGTGGGCCTGTCATCAGGTACTTCCGGCAGACGCGGGTTATTTGTTGTCAGTCCGAAGGAGCAGCAAATTTGGGCTGCAGGTATGCTTGCCAGGGCCTTACCGGACGGTCTTTTTGCCCGGGAACGGGTTGCACTGTTTCTGAGGGCAAATAATAACCTTTACCAGAGTGTGAGCAGCAGCTGGTTGAGCCTGGAATTTTACGATTTACTGGCGCCGTTTCAGCCGCAATTGCGCCATGTAGAACAGTTTTCCCCGACGATCATTGTTGCCCCCGCACAGGTATTACGTGCGCTGGCGCTGGCGGTTCTGGACGGAACGCTGCAGCTGAATGTCAAAAAGGTGATTTCTGTCGCCGAAGTTCTGGAGGAACAGGACAGGGCACTTATCCACCAGGTATTTGGTAGCGTGGGTGAAATCTATCAGGCAACAGAGGGTTTTTTAGCTTCAACCTGTTCTTTTGGGACGTTACATCTGAACGAGGAGTTTATTCACGTCGAGCCCCACTGGCTGGATGAGAAGCGCTTTACGCCTGTTATCACCGATTTCACCCGCAGCACGCAGCCCATCGTCCGTTACCGCCTTGATGACATACTGGTTGCCCGCGAGGCGCGGTGCCCGTGTGGAAGTGCGGCGCGCGCGATTGAGCGTATTGAGGGTCGACAGGACGATCAACTCCTTCTCCCGGATAGCACGGGCAAACCGCAGGTTATTTTTGCCGACCCCTGCAGCCGCGTGCTGGCCGTCACGCTCCCACTTACCGCAGACTATCGCCTGGTACAAACAGAAGCAGAGAGACTGTGTCTTACCGCGGATTGTGACGCAGCAATACTTCCTCACTGCCGCGACGCGCTGAATGAGCTGTTTACGTTACAGGGAATAGACACTTCCCGGCTGGTATGGGTGCTGCAGTCCCGAAGCGTATCACCGAACTTTGACGCAAAACGACGGCGCATAGTCCGTGAATGGGGAAAGGAATGAGTGAGTTTCTGCAACGCCTCAAGCAGATGCTATTGGGGTGGGGGTCGGTCGGGGTCGTTTATTCGCTTTGCGACAGGTTACAGGGTGAAGGTTATCGTTTAACCCCACTACGGGTTGACGCGTTAATTCCCTTTTCGCCTGATGCAGTGTGGCTCTACTTGTCCTTTTTCTTAATTGTCCCGTTGGGATATTTATTAACGCCGTATGACCGAGTGCGGTGGCTTGCCCGGTCCATGCAATTTTCGGCGCTGGGGGCGGGCATCATATATCTGTTATGGCCGACCACCATGGTGTATCCCACGCTGGCAGGAGAGGGTGTTTCTTCCAGAGTATTGGGATGGCTGGTCTCTGTCGATTCCCGTCAAAATTGCTTTCCCTCTTTGCACGCTGCGCTGACGGCACTCGCCGTCTGGGCGATAGCGGCAGGGCGTTTACGCTGGATGACGGTTGCAAGCGTCATCTGGGCGTGTGCTATTGCCTACTCTATCCTTCAGCTGAGAAGACATCTGTTTATTGATTTAATGGCGGGTGTTTTGCTGGCAGGGGCCAGTGTATGGCTGGCAGGGCATCTGGACGTGCGCAGACAAAAATATAAAGGAATACCCGGTGAGTGAACTCCTGTTTCCCGTTCTTTTTATGCTGTTTTTCGTGTGTGCTGAGGCCTGTATTCTTCAGTTCACACGGCGGCAGAATATTGACTGGCTCGATATCATTTTCAATCTCAATTCCGGGCACATTATGCTGTGGTTTTTCCGGTGCCTGGAGGTGCTTTGCTACGGATTTGTGCTGGAACACTTTAGCCTGAATCTTTTTGAGGGATGGTCTGCCGTCGGGGTATGGCTCTTTACATTGTTAGCATGGGACGTTGGTTTCTACTGGCTGCATCGTCTCCATCACCAGCTTCGGCTACTGTGGGCTGTTCACGTTGTTCACCATCAGGGGGAGAACTATAACCTGTCGTTGGGGGTGCGAAATTCCTGGTACTCGTCATTAACGTCAATCCCTTTCTTTTTGGTGTTAGCGCTGGCTGGCGTACCGCTGAGTGTCTTTCTGGCGGTTTCCATCGTGCATTACAGCATTCAGTTTTTTAACCATAACGCATTAACGCCAACGCTGGGATGGCTAGAAAAGGTATTTGTTACCCCGACACATCATCGCGTTCATCACCTTAATAATAAGCGCTATGCCGATACCAACTACGGTGGCACCTTTATTTTCTGGGATAAATTATTCGGTACGTTCTGCGAGATGCCCTCGCAGGAGAAGTTGACCTATGGGGTAAAAGGCAGGAAGCCATCGTTAAACCCGATGCAGGAAAGTAATCTTCCTTTTTTGCAAATGGCAGGTATTTTGAAAACGGTTCGCCTCCGACATCGCCAGTTTGACTGTTCGATATTAATGACAGGTGTCGGGGCTATTCTGTTGTTTGCGCTCGTTCTGGGCTACATCCAGCGCTACGGATACAGCATAGATAACGTGGGTGCTGCGCAGTCCCTGTTGTTTATATTGCTGGCAGCTGGCTCTGTCGCATTGGGTGGGATCAGCGAGGGGCAGCGCTGGGGAGTGATGATGTGGTGTCTGGTCACGCTCTCTTTACCGCTGCTTTTCTTGGGTTATTGGGGCTGGAATCACCTCTATTGGGTTGCAGTTATGGCGGCACTGGGCGCACACGGTATTGCACTCACCTATGGTCTTGGGCGCAGATCAAAAAGGGGGATAAGTGAACCAGTTTAATCCTGACAAGCGGTTGACCTTTCCCGCCGATCCCCCCGGGCTGGTTGCAGCACTTCACAGCGAAACACGCGCGTTGTTAACAGAACGAGGCGATCATCGCTATGCAGATGGCCGAATGCTGGTTAAAACAGTGATGCTGGCTGGCGGCTGTATTGGAAGTTATGCGTTAGCGCTTCATCAGAGTGACCTGCCCCTGTATTTTTCCTGGTATTTTGCCGCCATCGTTTTCGCGATGTTGCTGACCGTGAACGTCGTGCATGATGCGTCTCATAATGCCTTTCTGAAAAGTAAAAAAGCTAACGCGTGGGTAAACCGTATTGTCGCTATCCCTCTCGGCCTGGATCCCGATTGCTGGCGCGTTCGCCATGTCAGATTTCATCATGGATTCACCAACATAGAATGTTACGATCCGGACACCGCAGAAAATGGTCTTATGCGCCAGACGCCCTGGCAGCGCTGGCGCCCCTTTATGCGGGCGCAGCGCTACTACTGGCCGTTGGTCGCCGCATTAACCTTCCCCTGGTATATCTGGATTGTTGACTGGCTCGACAGAGGGGGATATACACCGGTGACGCCTCATCTGGCGCAGCAGGGTATTATCGGCTGGACGTTTTTTTTGACGGGTAAAGCCTTGCACGCAGCGTTCAGCCTCGTGTTACCCATGTGGTTATTGGCCGACAGATTTAGCGCCGGTTCAATTTTGCTGACCTATATGCTCTGTCAGATGATCTCTTCTCTGATATTCGTCATGCTCGTCATCGGGACGCACTGGGCAAAGGGCAGCGCTCAGCTCCCCCCTGACGGGGGCAAAATGGCTCAAGGCAGGCTTTCCCATACCTTTGCAACGACCTTTGACTGGTCGACACGGCCCGCGTTCATGGGTTACTGGCTGGGTGGCCTCAATCTTCATCTGACTCACCATCTTTTCCCGCACTGGAGTCATCGCCATTATCCTCAGTTGAGCCGAATCATCGAGGATGTCGCCGCGCGAGAAGGGCTGGATTATCGTCGACTCACCCTCGCCGATTTAATGTCTCTCCAGCAGCGTTTTCTCAGGCGCATGGGTGAACGCCCTGAGCGACACGGAGAATGGCCGTGAAGATTATGGTAACCGGAGCATCGGGTTTCATTGGCGGGGCTTTTATCCGGCGTTTTGCCAATACTGACGGCGTTTCGCTGTGCGGCGTCGGGCGCCGTGAACATGTCGAGTTGCCCGCATCAGTTGAGTATTACGCACTTGAGTTAGACCAGCTTCATACGCTTGATGTCGTACCCGATGTGGTTATTCACGCGGCAGGAAGGACTTCGCCCTGGGGTAGTGAGCACGATTATTACCGGGATAACGTTGAGACGACCCGGCATGTTATCGATTTTTGCCGTCATCGTGGCTTTCCACGACTCATATTTATTTCAAGCGCGGCGGTTTATTACCGTTTTGCACACCAGCCAGGACTGCGTGAATGTGATGCTATCGGCCCCGAATTTAGCAGCCAATATGGGCGCACAAAACGTCAGGCAGAGTGCCTTGTTGAGACGTATCAGGGTGAGAAAACCATTTTTCGCCCTTGTGCCGTATTTGGTGAGGGCGATCGCTTGCTCTTACCGCCTCTGTTGGCTGCGGCTAAAAAAGGAAAGCTGCCCACTATCCTTAGCCGCGGTGTAAAAGTGCAGGCCGACATTATGCACGTCGATGTGCTAGGGGATTACCTGATGCGTGCCGTGAAACGCAGTCATCTCCGCCCGTGTTATAACATCTCCGCCAGTCAATCTGTCGAAATCCATCGGCTGTTATGTGACGTCTTGCAGCAGTTGGGTTTGCCTCAACCGCATAAAACCGTGCGCCTGGGAACTGCGATGTGTTTTGCTGGCATACTTGAGAGGCTGTGGCACTGGCTGCCGTTGCCGGGAGAACCGCCGATTACCCGTTTTGGCGTTGCCGTCTTTGGCTACACTAACACCCTGAATGTTACGCGTATGCTGGATGACTTTGGTCCACCATCAATGGATTTTGACGTCAGCCTGCGTACGTTTTTACAACAACTCAAGGAAGAGCGCCTGTGTTAATTATCGCAATAGCATGGCTGGCCATTCTGCTTTTCAAAGTCTGTATCACGCAGAAAATGCTTACAGCCACAAGGGATAACATCTCTCGCTCTTTCAGCGACATTACGGTCATGCAACCCATACTCAGCGGTGATCCTGCGTTAGAGACGGTGTTGGCCGCGAGTCTTCAAAATTTGCCTGGCGCAACGTTTCTTTGGCTGACTGACGTGGACGACGCGGAGGCCGCGAGGGTAACGCAGCGGTTGCAGGCGCGTTACCCTCAGAGCGCTATTCATATCTGCGCATACCCTGAAGCGCCGGAAGGGATAAATCCAAAGTTATATAAGCTTGAGCAAGGAAGAAAGCAGGTTAAGACCCTGACGGTCCTGATTTTAGATGACGATGCGGTACTGACGGCGACATCGCTGAACACGATGCTTGCCGCGCTTGATGATCATTCGCTTGTCACCGCGCTACCCTGGTATGTGGCTACCGACAACTTACCGTCGCGACTGCTGGCACAATTTGTTAATGATAACTCAGCGCTGACGTATCTGCCGTTGCTGCCTTTTGTCAGACCGTTAACGCTAAATGGCATGTGCTACCTGTTACCTTTACGTGTGCTGGAAAGCGTGGGGGGATTTTCGCCCATCCTTCGACATCTGACCGATGATCTCGCGCTGGCAACGCTTCTTACTCAGCAAGGGGTAAGCATCGTACAGTCTGTCGCGCCTGTGAGCGTACAAACCAGCGTACCTGACGTCAGACGGTATTTTCGTCAGATGCACCGCTGGTTTTTGTTCGCCACATTGTTGATGCGTGAGAAGCCTGCTGGTACGAATCTGGCAATCTTTCTTCTTCAGGGTTTACATCCGTTACTGCTTTGGGCAATGGTGGTGCTCGCATTCAGTGGGGGGATAAATTGCGTGTTACTGGCGGTGGTCCTTCTCGTTCGCCACGTTGCCTTGCGCCGTATACAGCGCTTAGTGTCAGAGACTATTTCCGCAAGGCCGGTGATGTCGGTGTTATCAGAGCTGTTGCAGCCTGTGCATTTAATTCATGCCTTGTTCAACCGGAATATCCACTGGCGTTCACGTCGCTATCGCGTTTTCAGTAATGACCGCTTCAGCTCATTGTGACCGGCATGCGACTTAACATCGCTTTTATCACGGGAAGAAGCCGTCCCGGCAACCTTGCGCTCAGCCCGGTGCAGAGTTTGTTCCTCCAGTCTTTGCTGACGGAGGGGGCCATGCCTGTCACTGAAAATTTCCCCTGGATACCTCAAACCCAGCCATGGTGTGATACGGGTTTATTGCGTGCAAGTTGCAGCAATGCGCGGGACTACCTCACTTCTCGCAGGGCAGCGTTTGCCGAGCGCTATCGAAACATTGCGATCGCGTTGCTGGAATCGGCGGATCACACGCTGTTACTTTCCGGAAGCTGTGGACTGGAACTCTTTAATAATCTTCACCTGCCGTCCTCAGTCCTGTCTCGCGTGAGTATTTTTGCTTACGGCCCCGTGGCTCGTCAGCGTCCTGACTGCCATCATCTTTTGGTTCAGGGGCAGCAAGACTGGATTTCTCGCCTTTGGTTTCACCAGGCGGACGAGCGCATACCCTGCGGTCATATGGACTATCTCTCGCAGCCGGAGCTGGTCTGTTTATGTCAGCGATTTATAAATCAAATACGGAAATAGAGTCTGATATGCAACGCTTGTTTGATCTGATTCCTGACAACGTCACGCGAATTGATTTGTTGGCCCCGCCATTTTCCGGACATTTGCATCCCGTGCTGGCAATGGGGAGGGCGCTTTCAGCGCATTATCAGGTCCGGATTATCAGTACTCGCGGTGCCAGCGCGCGGATTGCGGCGTCCGGACTGCAAGGGCTCATTCTTGACGGCGATTTCGATACACCGTTAGTGTCTATCGCCAATCCAAAATATGCCGTAAAGACGCATCCTGTGAGGCTTTATCGTCAGTTTCGTTCAGTCGTAGGCCTGCTTAAGGGTTTTGCTGACGAACTGGAGAGGGCGTGGCATCGGGAAGGCGTGCCGGATTTGGCCATCGCCGACTTTACACTTCCCGTCGTGGGGCCTGTCTGTACCCGGATGAATGTTCTCTGGTGGAGTAGCTTGCCGTCGCCCTGCGTTCTTGAAGCACCGGACGGCCCACCCGCTTATTGTGGTGGGCTGATGCCGGCCATCACCGCGTGGGAACGGATAAGCCACCTGCTCCACAGGAAAAAAGTCAGGTTGTTCAAGAGTCTTGTTTTCTGGTTTTTTCGCGGTGTGATTCGTCAGACGGGCATAACCCGGCTATATCGGCCTGACGGCAGTGAAACGGCATATTCACCCTTGCGCATTCTTGCTCTGGGCGAAAAAGAGATGGAATTTGAGCGGACCTGGCCTGAATCGGTAGCCTTTATTGGACCTGCGCTGTACACACCGCCTGCAGATGGAGAGAAACCGACCTTCATTGAAGGAAAGCGGCATGTCCTGATTACGCTGGGTACACATCTGGACTGGCATAAAGATGACGTAGCGAAAGCGGCAACAGCTCTGGCGAAAACGATGCCAGACTGGGTGTTCCATTTCACGGATGGCAGCCTGGAAAGTGCGGAATGTGAGCGGGCAGGGAATTTCTTACGTATGCATTGGGTTGATTATGATGCCTGGTTATCTCGTTACGATGCCGTGATACACCACGGCGGGGCGGGGATTATGTGGCACTGTATTCAAAAAGGGATCCCGGCCCTGGTGTACCCGGTTGACTACGATCAGTTCGATCATGCCGCCCGGGTCGAGTTTTTCAGCAAAGGTATCTGGCTGCGCGGCGGACTCAGGCAACTTGAACAGGCTCGTGAACAACTCCTCACGTTAATCCGCAAGGATTAGCCTGTTCGCCCCCGTCGCTAATGTGCTGATTTGATCCCAACCCCGCACTCGCGGGGTTTTTTCTCGCCCCAGCCCAGGTTATTACCTGCCGCCGCAAACAGTATCAATGCACCACCTGCCAGTTGCGTAATATTCAGCGAGTGTCCGAACACCACGTTATCGACAATTATGGCCACCACGGGATAGATAAAAGACAGAGAACCGGTAACGGGCGTCGGGAGCTTTTGGATCGCACTATACAGCAACTGATACATGATCCCGGTATGGACGACACCTAACGTCAGTAAAATCGGCCAGGGGAAATCAGCTGAAAATGCCGGCTGGTGGGCTAAGGGCAACAGCATGACCACGCCGGTCAGTACCTGAATAAAGGCGATATGCTGGGGCGCAACTGATTTAAGTCTGCGGGCGATTATGGCTGTCAGTGCGTAGAAGAAAGCGGCCCCCATCGCCAGACCGATTCCTGCGAGCCAGCCTTTGCCCTGTGCGCCATTCAGCTCACTGGAGAGCAGGATGATCACGCCGCCAAAGGCGAGAACGAGCCAACCCCATTTCACCAGGCTCACGCGTTCACCTAAAAACATCCCCATCAACACCAGCATAAACGGCTGAGTGTTATAAACCACGGTAGAAAGGCCGATTGAAATACGTTCATAAGCCGCGAATAGCAGCAACCAGTTCACCACTAACGCAACACCGCCCAGAATTGCCAGCAACAGCGTGACACGGGTGAGCGGACTAAATGGTTTTCGACTTATTCGGATGAAAATAAAAAGGGCCATCGCCCCGATCAGGCATCGCCAGAAAACCACTTCCGTCACCGGCAGGCCGGAAAGCAGAACAAACGCGCCAATCGAGCCGGAAATTAACATCGCCAGGCTCATCTGCCAGACGCCTTTTTGTACATCACCCATTATTCACCTCCTGATTAATGACGATATTGTCGAATACCGCTGTCGGGAATAACATGGCTGATATAAGGTGAAAGACAGTGATGACTTTTTTAAATTAGGTAAAAACGATGGAAAACCTTCTCGATGACATCGATCGCCAAATCCTGGCCTGTCTGGTTGAGGATGCGCGCATGTCGCTAAAGGTACTCAGCGGACGTATTGGACTGACATCTCCCAGTACAGCAGAGCGTCTGAAAAGACTGGAAGAGCGTGGGGTGATTGAAGGGTATGGCGCGCGCGTCAATCTGACGGCGTTGGGGTATACGTTGCAGGCGCTGGTGCGGGTTCGTCCTTTACCGGGGTTGCTGCAAAAAGTAGATAAGTACATTCAGGCTATGCCGGAATGTATTGAGAGCGATAAAGTCACCGGTGAAGACTGCTTTGTTATCAGGCTGGTCGTGCGGTCGATTGAGCAACTGGATGCGTTGCTTGATGGTCTGGCGGAACATGCTCAGTGTAATACGTCGATCGTGAAAAGTTCACCGGTGAAGCGCCGGTTGCCACCAATGTGATCGTCTGTTGCTATGCATGACACATCGTTTGAAATACATCACTGGATTGGCTTTGAGATGATGGTGGTGGGGGAAGGATTCGAACCTTCGAAGTCGATGACGGCAGATTTACAGTCTGCTCCCTTTGGCCGCTCGGGAACCCCACCAGGGGTAATTCAAATTTTGAGGTAATGCTGAGAGATGGTGGTGGGGGAAGGATTCGAACCTTCGAAGTCGATGACGGCAGATTTACAGTCTGCTCCCTTTGGCCGCTCGGGAACCCCACCACGGGGTAATGCTATTTACTGGCCTGCTTCCTGCTGGAAGCGGGGCGCATCATATCAAATGAGACGCCCCTGTAAAGCGTTACCACAATAAAAATAAACTGGTTGCCTGAATTTTACGCGTTAAGCTGTAAAGCTAACCAGTTCATTTTCTTGTCGATTAAAGAATAATCGTTCTGTTACCGTAAACGAACACACGTTGCGCAAGCACCTGATAGAGCGCACGACTGAGTACGTTCTTCTCTACGTCACGCCCGGCGCGCATCATATCTTCTGCGGTATAGGTGTGATCCACGTGAATCACGTCCTGCATAATGATTGGGCCTTCGTCCAGGTTGTCATTCACGTAGTGCGCGGTGGCGCCGATGATTTTCACACCGCGTTCGTACGCCTGGTGATAAGGACGTGCACCGATAAAGGCTGGCAGGAATGAGTGATGGATGTTGATGATCTTGTTCGGGAAACGCGCCACGAAGGATGGGGTCAGCACACGCATGTATTTCGCCAGTACCACGTAATCCGGGTTATGCGCTTCGATAGCATTGGCCATCAGGTTGTCATGTTCTTCACGGGTATGGCCTTCATGGCTGACCAGCTCAAACGGAATATCAAAACGTTCAACCAGCGTGCGCAGCGTCTCGTGGTTACCGATAACGGCAGCGATTTCAACATCGAGGCCACCGTAGTTTGCTTTCATCAACAGATCGCCAAGACAGTGGGCTTCTTTCGTCACAAGAATAACAACGCGACGACGGCCAGCGGGTGTCAGTTCACGCACTGAGCCTTCAGGCAGCGCGCTGTCGAGATCGGCAAGCAGGGTGGTGTCGTTGAAAATCCCTTCGAGTTCGGTACGCATAAAGAAGCGTCCGGTACGGTGGTCAACGAACTCGTTGTTCTGCACGATATTCAGTTCATGCTTATAACAAATGTTGGTAATTCGTGCGATCAGCCCTTTTTGATCGGGACAGATGGTGCGCAGAACTTTACGTTGTAGTGATTGCATCGCCGGGAAATCCTGTTTGAGTATTTGCGAAGTCTGGGTTGTCAGGCATTACTGCCCGCAACACTTTTTAAATTTTTTACCTGAACCACAAGGGCAGGGATCGTTACGACCAAACTGTGGGCGCGTTCCGTCAATATAATACCATTGCCCGCTTTCCTTTAAGAACCGGGAACGTTCGATAATGGCACCGGGCTTATTGCGTTCGATAAAGCGGGCAACGAAGCTGACATAACCTTCATCAGCATCACTTCCCGTTGACGATTCATAGACGGTAAGGCCGAGCCATTGGGTATTAGCAAACCCGGCTTCAATATCCTGTCTGAAATCGGCAGCGTGGCAGGATGGGTGCCAGGTTTTAATCAGGTAGTCTGCGTCTTTGATCACAAAAGCAGTATACCGTGAACGCATGAGGTGTGACGGGTCTGGTGCAACCTGATCGCCAGACAGATATCGCTGGCAACATAGGCTATACTCCAGAGCGCTACCACAAGGGCAGAGTTGAGACACGATTCTCTTCCTGGAACAAAAAATAAGGGCGTTAAACGCTTCGGGTAGCACCATGTTAACTGAGCAGTTGCGTTGATGCTATGTCAGGAATCCAGGGGACGTAAAACAGGGCTAATGAGAAAGGTTAAAATTGGACTGGCGCTGGGCTCAGGTGCAGCCCGGGGATGGTCGCACATCGGCGTGATAAATGCCTTAAAGCAGATGGGCATTGACGTTGATATTGTTGCAGGGTGTTCAATCGGATCGCTTGTGGGGTCCGCATACGCGTGTGGAAAGCTTCCGGAACTTGAAACCTGGGTACGCTCCTTCAGTTACTGGGACGTATTGCGCCTGATGGATCTCTCGTGGCAGCGCGGTGGGTTGCTGCGCGGTGAACGGGTCTTTAACCAGTTCCGTCAGATTATGCCTCTCGATGACTTCAGTCATTGTCAGTTACCCTTCGGTGCCGTTGCGACGAACCTCAGTACCGGCCGCGAACTCTGGCTTACCGAAGGGGATATCCATCTTGCCGTTCGCGCGTCCTGCAGCATGCCGGGCTTAATGGCCCCTGTTCCGCACAACGGTTACTGGCTTGTCGACGGAGGCGTCGTTAACCCGGTCCCCATTTCCCTGACCCGCGCTATGGGTGCCGATATCGTTATTGCTGTGGATTTACAGCACGACGCTCATCTGATGCAACAAGACCTGATGCCAGTCAATCTTCAGAGTGAAGATGCCGAGGGCGAAAAACTGGCCTGGCATGAGCGTCTGCGCGGACGTCTCGGGCGGATGGCCGCCCGGCGTGCGGTAACTGCACCCACGGCGATTGAAATTATGACGACCTCAATCCAGGTCCTGGAGAACCGCCTCAAGCGCAACCGCATGGCTGGCGACCCGCCGGATATTCTGCTTCAGCCGTATTGTCCGCAAATTTCTACCCTTGATTTCCATCGGGCTGAGGCCGCCATCGCAGCGGGCTCGTTAGCCGTCGAAAAGAAAATAGATGAGTTGCTGCCTTTTGTGCGAACAGCACGTTAAGCACCTTTTTTTGACTACTTCAGCAAAATCTGACAGGCGACAGTGCCGATAGCATGCCACTATGTAGTTACTGTCAGCCAGGGGAGGAACCATGACGAAGCCATTGGCCGGAAAACACATTTTGATTGTTGAAGACGAGCCCGTTTTCCGATCGCTACTGGATTCGTGGTTATCATCACTGGGGGCAAACACTTCACTGGCTGACGATGGCATCGACGCGCTGGAAAAAATGGTCAATATCACGCCTGATCTGATGATTTGTGACCTTGAGATGCCACGGATGAATGGACTGAAGCTGGTCGAACATCTGCGCAATGAAGCCAACCAGATGCCGATACTGGTGATTTCCGCCACAGAGAACATGGCGGATATAGCCAAAGCCTTGCGTCTGGGGGTTCAGGATATTCTGCTTAAACCGGTTAAAGATCTTAACCGACTTCGTGAAACCGTCTTAGCCTGTCTTTATCCCAATATGTTTAATTCCCGGGTTGAGGAAGAGGAACGCCTTTTCCAGGACTGGGACGCCTTAGTGAGTAATCCCCCTGCGGCGGCGAAACTGTTGCAAGAACTTCAACCGCCGGTACAACAAAATATTTCTCACTGTCGTGTGAATTATCGCCAGCTGGTGGCCGCTGACCAGCCAGGGCTGGTGCTCGATATTGCGCCATTATCGGATTCAGACCTTGCATTTTATTGTCTTGATGTCACCCGGGCAGGGGATAATGGTGTATTAGCCGCGTTATTACTTCGTGCGCTATTTAACGGGTTGCTGCAGGAACAACTCTCCCATCAGGGACAGCGGCTTCCCGAGTTAGGCAGTTTACTCAAACAGGTAAACCAGCTTTTCCGTCAGGCCAATTTACCCGGACAGTTTCCGCTGTTGGTAGGTTATTACCACAGCGGTTTGAAAAATCTTATCCTCGTTTCCGCGGGGCTTAATGCCTCGCTGAATACCGGGGAACATCATATTCAGGTCAGTAACGGTGTCCCGCTTGGAACATTGGGTACGGCTTATCTTAATCAAATTAGCCATCGCTGTTCCTCCTGGCAGTGCCAAATTTGGGGTGCCGGGGGACGGCTACGCTTAATGTTGTCCACGGAATAAGCAGTTGGATCTTAATTTTAAGATTGCTTTACCTGTGATTTACGGGGAGTGCTACTATCGCTGCCCGGAATCATGCGTATTTGTCCTAATTGATCGGCAACGCGTTCTTTTCAGACCCGGACTGCGGGATGAGGCTGATATACTTAACGCGTTATTTATTGCATAAAAGTTCAAAACTTGAACAGCTCAGGAGAATTTGAATGGCTGCCCTAAATTCGAAAGTCAGAAAGGCCGTCATCCCGGTAGCGGGATTGGGGACCAGGATGTTACCAGCAACTAAGGCGATTCCTAAAGAGATGCTGCCTCTGGTTGATAAGCCATTAATTCAGTATGTCGTTAACGAATGTATCGCGGCCGGCATTACTGAAATTGTGCTGGTTACACATTCATCAAAAAACTCTATCGAAAACCATTTCGATACAAGTTTTGAACTCGAAGCCATGCTGGAAAAACGTGTTAAGCGCCAGCTGCTGGAAGAAGTTCAGTCTATTTGCCCGCCACACGTCACCATTATGCAGGTGCGTCAGGGTCTGGCTAAAGGTCTGGGCCACGCAGTCATGTGTGCGCATCCCGTTGTAGGCGATGAGCCTGTTGCGGTGATCCTGCCTGACGTTATTCTGGACGAATATGAATCAGATCTTTCTCAGGACAATCTGGCTGAGATGATCAAACGCTTCGATGAAACAGGCAGCAGCCAGATCATGGTTGAACCTGTGGATGATGTTACCGCTTACGGTGTTGTTGACTGCAAAGGCGTTAACCTTGAACCGGGTGAGAGCGTGCCGATGATTGGCGTGGTTGAGAAGCCTAAGGCCGACGTAGCGCCTTCTAATCTGGCGGTTGTAGGTCGTTATGTCCTGAGTGCTGAAATCTGGCCTCTGCTGGCGAAAACGCCTCCAGGAGCGGGTGATGAAATCCAGCTTACCGATGCCATTGATATGCTGATCGAGAAAGAGACCGTTGAAGCTTACCATATGAAAGGTAAGAGCCATGACTGCGGTAATAAGCTCGGTTATATGCAGGCGTTTGTAGAATATGGCATTCGCCACAATACGCTCGGTGAAGAATTTAAAGCCTGGCTCAAAGAGAGCGCGGGTATTAAGAAATAACTCAGGCTTCATTTGATCTGAACCGGTGAGGCTCTGCCCACCGGTTTTTTTATGCCCATAACACGCCGTCATCACGTCCGATTGTAAGGCAAGCTAAATAGCCAAATAACGCTTTATGACAGAGTGTAAGGGGATGTTTTAGGTAAATTGCGGGTAAAAAAATCCCGCATTACGCGGGATTTTTCTGGAAGCGAGATGATTAATCCTTGATCAGGAAGTCATCCAGCTGTTTACCTTGCTCGTCCATTGCTTTCTTGATAACAGCAGGAGTACGACCCTGGCCGGTCCAGGTTTTAGTTTCGCCGTTCTCGTCAACATAGCTATATTTAGCAGGACGAGCAGCGCGTTTTGCTTTGGTACCGGTTTTAGCTGCAGCCATGCTGTTCAGCAATTCATTTGGATCGATACCATCAGCAATCAGCATTTCACGATATTGCTGCAGTTTACGAGTACGCTCTTCGATTTCAGCAGCAGCAGCGCTTTCTTCTTCGCGACGTTCATTAACTACAACTTCTAATTTTTCCAGCATTTCTTCAAGCGTTTCGAGGGTACATTCTCTTGCCTGCGCACGAAGAGTACGGATGTTGTTCAGAATTTTAAGTGCTTCGCTCATTGTAGTAATCTCAAACTTATAATGGGGGGTGGTTTGTTGTCCTAATAATAGAGCGATAAATTCAGTTGTGCAATAGCTGGGAATGTAAGGAATTCAAAAAATAGTGAATATTGCCGCTATTATTAATTACGCTAACTTAAATTTCATAACCCGCCAGTCTCGCTTGTTATCACGTAAAGTGGCTTAACGCAGTCGATTGCATCTTTTTTTTGTGACATTTGCCTCAGGAATTATAGTTGCGGCGGATAAATATCAGCCTTTTGTATTAGTTTACACCGGGTATGTTAAGGCAGAAATAGTTAATAAATAGTGAATTTTAATGAACGATGATTCCACTATAAAATGAAGTGTTATGTTTGGCTGACCCTATAACATATTGGCTGGGGTGGATGCGTTTACTTCATGTTTTAACGCATTATTTTTGCAAAATGCCGGCGGTAAACCTCGCGCTGAACCGCATAGTCTGTGCGTCGTATCGCTGATAACCAGACAAAATATGGTACAATGAATCATCGGTAATATTACACATTGATTAGGGTTTTACGGCCAATGGCACAACTTTATTTCTACTATTCGGCAATGAATGCCGGGAAATCGACAGCGCTACTGCAATCCTCATACAATTACCAGGAACGTGGGATGCGTACCGTTGTTTATACGGCTGAAATTGACGACCGCTTTGGTGCAGGGAAGGTGAGTTCCAGAATAGGCCTCTCATCGCCTGCAAGGCTGTTTAACCCGCAAACTGACCTGCTGGAGGATATCCGCACAGCGCATGCTTCACAGCCCATCCATTGTGTTCTGGTTGATGAAAGCCAGTTTCTGACGCGTGAGCAAGTTCATGCGCTTTCAGAGGTTGTCGATGAGCTTGATATTCCCGTTCTGTGCTATGGACTGCGCACTGACTTTCGCGGCGAGCTTTTTGCCGGCAGCCAGTATTTACTTGCGTGGTCGGATAAACTCGTTGAACTTAAAACCATCTGTTTTTGCGGCCGTAAAGCCAGCATGGTGCTTCGCCTCGACCAGGCCGGAAAACCCTATGCTGATGGCGAGCAGGTGGTGATAGGTGGCAATGAGCGCTACGTATCAGTGTGCCGTAAGCATTATAAGGAAGCGTTGATTGTCGGCTCACTGACGGCGCTTCAGCCTGACAACCGCAAATAATCCTTCACAGTAAAATGCAGACATAAAAAAACCCGCCAGAGGCGGGTTTTTTATCAGGCTGTCAGTTACGCGTTTTTCTTCGCTTTCTTGTCAGCTTTAATGACAGGTGCGTCGGCTTTCACAGCAACAGTGTCATTTTCTTTGAACTCGCGGCCGTAGAAGGTATCCAGCAGGATCTGTTTCAGCTCAGAGATCAGCGGGTAGCGCGGGTTAGCACCGGTACACTGGTCATCGAATGCATCTTCAGACAGCTTATCAACATGCGCAAGGAAGTCAGCTTCCTGAACGCCCGCTTCACGGATCGATTTAGGAATACCCAGCTCAGCTTTAAGGCTTTCCAGCCATGCCAGCAGTTTCTCAATCTTCGCCGCAGTACGGTCGCCCGGTGCGCTCAGACCCAGGTGGTCTGCGATTTCAGCGTAACGACGACGTGCCTGTGGACGGTCGTACTGGCTGAAAGCAGTCTGCTTGGTTGGGTTGTCGTTCGCGTTATAACGGATAACGTTGCTGATCAACAGGGCGTTCGCCAGACCGTGAGGAATGTGGAACTGTGAACCCAGTTTGTGTGCCATTGAGTGGCAAACACCCAGGAAGGCGTTAGCAAACGCGATACCGGCGATGGTTGCTGCACTGTGAACACGTTCACGGGCAACCGGGTTTTTAGACCCTTCATTATAAGACGCTGGCAGGTTTTCTTTCAGCAGTTTCAGAGCCTGCAGAGCCTGACCGTCAGAGAACTCAGAGGCCAGTACGGAAACGTAAGCTTCCAGGGCGTGAGTCACTGCATCCAGACCACCGAACGCACAGAGTGATTTCGGCATTTCCATGACCAGGTTGGCATCAACGATAGCCATATCTGGCGTCAGCGCGTAGTCAGCCAGTGGGTATTTCTGACCGGTTGCATCGTCGGTTACAACAGCAAACGGCGTGACTTCTGAACCTGTACCGGAAGTGGTGGTAACGGCGATCATTTTCGCTTTTACGCCCATTTTCGGGAACTTGTAGATACGTTTACGGATGTCCATAAAGCGCAGCGCCAGTTCTTCGAAGTGTGTTTCTGGGTGCTCGTACATAACCCACATGATTTTCGCGGCGTCCATTGGGGAACCACCACCCAGTGCGATGATCACATCGGGTTTGAAGGAGTTCGCCAGTTCAGCACCTTTACGTACTACGGTCAGGGTTGGGTCAGCTTCAACTTCAAAGAACACTTCAGTTTCAACGCCAGCCGCTTTCAGAACAGAAGTGATCTGGTCTGCGTAGCCGTTGTTGAACAGGAAACGGTCAGTCACGATGAGCGCACGTTTGTGGCCATCAGTAATCACTTCATCCAGCGCGATTGGCAGAGAGCCACGGCGGAAGTAGATAGATTTCGGAAGTTTGTGCCACAACATGTTTTCAGCTCGCTTAGCAACGGTTTTCTTGTTGATCAGGTGTTTTGGACCAACGTTTTCAGAGATGGAGTTACCACCCCAGGAACCACAACCCAGAGTCAGGGAAGGTGCGAGTTTGAAGTTGTACAGGTCACCGATACCACCCTGAGAAGCCGGGGTGTTAATCAGGATGCGCGCAGTTTTCATCATCTGACCGAAGTGAGCAACGCGCTCTGGCTGGTTATCCTGGTCGGTGTACAGGCAAGAGGTATGACCGATACCCCCCATTGCAACCAGTTTCTCCGCTTTTACTACCGCGTCTTCGAAATCTTTCGCACGGTACATAGCAAGCGTAGGCGAGAGTTTTTCGTGAGCGAACGGTTCGCTTTCGTCGACAACTTTAACTTCGCCGATCAGAATCTTGGTGGTTGCCGGAACGGTAAAGCCGGCGAGTTCAGCGATTTTATAGGCTGGCTGACCAACGATGGCGGCGTTCAGCGCGCCGTTTTTCAGAATGATATCCTGAACGGCTTTCAGCTCTTTGCCCTGCAGCATGTAGCCGCCGTGGCTGGCGAAACGTTCGCGAACCGCATCATAGACGGAATCTACAACAACAACGGACTGTTCAGACGCACAGATAACACCGTTGTCGAAGGTTTTAGACATCAGTACAGATGCAACAGCACGTTTAATATCGGCCGTTTCGTCGATAACAACAGGCGTGTTACCCGCACCTACACCAATAGCCGGTTTACCGGAGCTGTATGCTGCTTTAACCATGCCAGGACCACCGGTTGCCAGGATCAGGTTAATGTCCGGGTGGTGCATCAGGGCGTTAGACAGTTCAACAGACGGTTGGTCGATCCAGCCGATCAGATCTTTTGGCGCACCCGCAGCGATAGCAGCCTGCAGCACGATATCCGCTGCTTTGTTGGTGGCATCTTTAGCACGTGGGTGAGGGGAGAAGATGATTGCGTTACGGGTCTTCAGACTGATCAGCGATTTGAAGATGGCAGTAGACGTTGGGTTAGTCGTTGGAACGATACCGCAAATAATACCGATAGGTTCAGCAATGGTGATGGTACCGAAGGTATGATCTTCAGCCAGGACGCCGCAAGTCTTCTCATCTTTATAGGCGTTATAGATATACTCTGAAGCAAAGTGGTTTTTGATCACTTTATCTTCAACGATACCCATGCCGGATTCAGCAACGGCCATTTTAGCGAGAGGGATTCGAGCATCTGCAGCAGCCAGAGCGGCCGCGCGGAAGATTTTATCAACCTGTTCTTGGGTGAAATTGGCGTATTCACGCTGGGCTTTTTTCACGCGCTCGACGAGTGCGTTCAGTTCAGCGATATTAGTAACAGCCATAATGCTCTCCTGATAATGTTTAAACTCTTTTAGTAAACCAGCGCTCGATACGTCTGACAGTATAGACAGAGCCACTACGACTTGCGTTAGATAAAGTAAAACAAAGAGTTACTTTATGCTCTGGCGCGCTAACTTACTAAAAGAGCCTTACCTTAACATCATCCCTTTGTGACAGGTGACCTTCCTGGGGGGCGTAATCAAGATTACTCACTTCTGAGTACGAAAATCATGATCTGCGTCAATTTTTCCCCAAGCTGATACCTTTCAGCAGGGTTATTTATTGTAGATATTTCCAGTGTTAAATAATTAAGTAACTATTGGAAGTGATGCTATCACTGATTCTACATCTGTTTAACATCCTGAAAGGATAACGTTTAGGCACAGATTTCTGGTGAAGTATGCTCATAAAAAGCGTATCTTCAGCGCGATTTTTCATGACAAAGTGTCAGTCCCGGGCATGTGCATAAGCGGAGCAAAACGTGATCCAAACGCTCTTTGATTTTCCAACGTATTTTAAATTTTTTATTGGTCTGTTTGCCCTGGTCAACCCGGTAGGGATCATCCCTGTCTTCATTAGTATGACCAGTTACCAGACGGCGGCGGCCAGGAACAAAACCAACCTCACCGCTAACCTGTCAGTGGCCATTATCTTGCTCACCTCGCTTTTCCTGGGTGATGCCATTCTCCAGCTGTTCGGCATTTCAATTGATTCTTTCCGCATCGCGGGTGGCATCCTGGTGGTGACCATTGCCATGTCGATGATCAGCGGTAAGCTGGGTGAGGATAAGCAGAACAAACAGGAGAAATCAGAAACCGCCATTCGCGAAAGTATCGGCGTGGTCCCGCTTGCGTTGCCTTTAATGGCAGGGCCAGGGGCGATCAGTTCCACCATTGTCTGGGGGACACGTTACCATAGCCTGATGCACCTGATTGGCTTTTCTGTCGCCATCGCTATCTTCGCACTGTGTTGTTGGGGTGTTTTCCGCATGGCACCCTGGCTGGTGCGCTGGCTGGGGCAAACGGGCATCAACGTCATTACGCGTATTATGGGCCTGTTGTTGATGGCGTTAGGCATCGAATTTATTGTCACCGGTATTAAAAGCATTTTCCCCGGCTTACTGCACTAATATTTCAAATGAAAGAACGGGGCCTGAGGCTCCGTTTTTTTACGTGATTATCAGCAAATCATATAACTAAAGTTGAAATGCTCACATATCATAATAAATTCTACTAATAATCCGCTTTTCTTATATTTCAATAAGTTATCAATTTACCTCGTGCCTCTCTGCGCATAAAACCTTCAATCGATCTGTTATTTTACTCACATGATACTCTGGGGCTTGCTGAGTCATAACCGAAATGATATTAGTAATTTCAACGTTCCCCTAGAGGAATGTGCTAAATAATAATCAGTTGTTAAATTTTTGTACAAAACCACTCGATGATAGCGCAGCGACGCGCTTGTAGAGAATGTTTTCTCTATCATATTGAATACCAATGTGTTTATGCGGTATTTGATGTCAGGCAGGGCTGCCCCCCGAGATACGGCACTCACCGTAAAAGAGAATTGCTTAACAAATTTGCAAAATGTATTGGCGCGCGTTTACGCCATTTGATACTTTCCGGCCTAATATTTTGCAGCATAAAACAAGCAGATGAGAATTATTTTCATATAGTCCTCTTCTCAGATATCCAGCACAGGCCTCAGACAGGGGAGACCTGTGAAGAATCGACGCAAGACGGCCATACGAGCGGTCAGTAATAAAAAAGTCGGTGATAGCAAGAAGTAAAAAGAAGAACCTGACAGCAGCAAAAAAAACTCCTGCGCTGTACAGGCCCCAACAGGGGATTACACAGCTGGCGAAGGCCAGTAATTATAATGAGTGGAGTACCAACACAATGTCCATCATCACAAAAAAAAATCTGGTAGCGGCGGGGATTTTAACTGCGCTAATCGCGGGCAACGCTGCAATGGCTGCGGACGTTCCTGCAGGCGTTCAACTGGCTGAGAAACAGACGCTGGTTCGTAACAACGGTGCGGAAGTTCAGTCACTTGACCCGCACAAAATTGAAGGTGTTCCGGAGTCTAACGTCAACCGCGACCTGTTCGAAGGCTTGCTGGTGACCGACGTAGACGGCCACCCGGCACCGGGTGTGGCGGAAAAATGGGAAAATAAAGATTTCAAAGTCTGGACCTTCCATCTGCGTAAAGATGCGAAATGGTCCGACGGTACGCCGGTTACCGCCGAAGATTTCGTGTATAGCTGGCAGCGTCTGGCGAATCCAACCACCGCCTCTCCGTATGCGAGCTACCTGCAATATGGCCACATCGCCAATATTGATGACATCATCGCCGGTAAAAAACCGGTCACCGACCTGGGTGTAAAAGCGATTGATGCCAATACCTTTGAAGTGACGTTGAGCGAGCCTGTTCCGTACTTCTACAAATTACTGGTTCACCCGTCCGTTTCCCCGGTACCAAAATCCGCGGTGGAAAAATTTGGTGAAAAATGGACCCAGCCTGCCAATATCGTGACCAACGGTGCTTATAAACTGAAAGACTGGGTGGTCAACGAACGTATGGTTCTGGAGCGTAACCCGCAGTACTGGGATAACGCGAAAACCGTCATTAATCAGGTAACCTACCTGCCAATCTCTTCTGAAGTTACTGACGTTAACCGTTACCGCAGCGGCGAAATCGACATGACCTATAACAACATGCCGATTGAACTGTTCCAGAAGCTGAAAAAAGAGATCCCGAAAGAAGTGCATGTTGATCCGTATCTCTGCACTTATTACTACGAAATCAACAACCAGAAAGCACCTTTCACCGATGTGCGCGTGCGTACAGCGCTGAAGCTGGCACTGGATCGCGATATTATCGTGAACAAAGTGAAAAACCAGGGCGACCTGCCGGCATACAGCTATACCCCTCCTTATACCGACGGTATGAAACTGGTTGAGCCTGAGTGGTTCAAGTGGTCACAGGAAAAACGTAACGAAGAAGCGAAAAAACTGTTGGCTGAAGCCGGTTATACTGCTGACAAGCCGCTGACGTTTAACCTGCTGTACAACACGTCTGACCTGCATAAAAAACTGGCTATCGCCGTCGCGTCTATCTGGAAGAAAAACCTGGGCGTGAACGTGAAGCTGGAAAACCAGGAATGGAAAACCTTCCTGGATACCCGCCATCAGGGGACGTTCGACGTGGCGCGTGCCGGCTGGTGTGCGGACTATAACGAACCAACATCCTTCCTGAACACCATGCTGAGTGACAGTTCGAATAACACCGCGCACTATAAGAGCCCGGCATTCGATAAGATCATTACTGATACGCTGAAAGTCACAGACGATGCGCAGCGCGCTGATCTGTACGCGAAATCAGAAGAGCAGCTCGATAAAGACTCTGCAATTGTACCGGTCTATTACTACGTTAACGCCCGCCTGGTGAAACCGTGGGTAGGGGGTTATACCGGTAAAGACCCGTTGGATAATATTTCCGTTAAGAATCTTTATATTATCAAGCATTAATGGCAATACGTGGGGCAGGCCTGGCTTGCCCCACTGTGTCTACTTTGTAACATTCATCAGGCACACGCCAGAAGGTACGGGCAATGTTGAAATTTATCCTGCGTCGCTGCTTAGAAGCGATACCAACGTTATTTATTCTAATTACGATTTCCTTCTTTATGATGCGTCTCGCGCCGGGAAGTCCATTTACCGGTGAACGTACGCTGCCACCGGAAGTGATGGCCAATATCGAAGCGAAGTATCATTTAAACGATCCTATCTCCACGCAGTACTTCAACTATCTGAAGCAACTGGCGCACGGTGATTTTGGGCCGTCATTCAAATACAAAGACTATTCCGTTAACGACCTGGTGGCGTCCAGCTTCCCTGTATCGGCGAAACTGGGTGCTGCGGCATTCATCCTTGCCGTCGTTCTCGGCGTCACCGCGGGCGTTATTGCCGCGCTCAAACAAAACACCAAATGGGATTATACCGTAATGGGGGTGGCGATGACCGGGGTGGTTATACCCAGCTTCGTTGTCGCGCCATTACTGGTGATGATATTTGCCATTACGCTGAAATGGCTGCCCGGGGGCGGCTGGAACGGTGGGGCGCTGAAGTTCATGATTTTGCCAATGGTGGCTCTCTCCCTGGCTTATATCGCCAGTATCGCGCGTATCACCCGCGGTTCCATGATTGAAGTCCTGCACTCGAACTTCATCCGTACCGCGCGTGCGAAAGGGCTGCCGATGCGCCGGATTATATTCCGCCATGCGCTCAAGCCTGCGCTCCTGCCCGTGCTCTCCTACCTGGGGCCGGCATTCGTTGGGATCATCACCGGCTCAATGGTTATCGAAACCATCTACGGTCTGCCGGGCATTGGTCAGCTGTTCGTTAATGGCGCGCTGAACCGCGACTATTCACTGGTACTGAGCCTGACAATCCTTGTCGGCGCACTGACCATTTTGTTTAACGCTATCGTCGATGTGCTGTATGCCGTTATCGACCCGAAAATCCGTTACTGATACTGGAGCACGCCATGATGTTGAGTAAGAAAAACAGCGAGGCGCTGGAAAACTTCAGTGAAAAACTGGAAGTAGAAGGTCGTAGCCTCTGGCAAGACGCCCGTCGTCGCTTTATGCATAACCGCGCCGCGGTCGCCAGCCTGGTTGTTCTGGTGCTCATCGCGCTGTTTGTCACCCTGGCGCCGATTCTGTCGCAATTTACCTATTTCGACACCGACTGGGGCATGATGTCCAGCGCACCCGATATGACGTCCGGGCACTATTTTGGTACGGATTCCTCAGGGCGCGACCTGCTGGTGCGTGTCGCTATCGGTGGCCGCATTTCGCTGATGGTCGGTATTGCTGCCGCCCTGGTGGCGGTGATCGTGGGTACGCTTTACGGCTCACTCTCAGGCTACCTTGGCGGTAAAGTGGACTCCGTCATGATGCGTATGCTGGAAATCTTAAACTCCTTCCCGTTCATGTTCTTCGTTATCCTGCTGGTGACCTTCTTTGGCCAGAATATCCTGTTGATCTTCGTGGCAATCGGGATGGTGTCCTGGCTGGATATGGCGCGAATCGTTCGTGGTCAGACGCTGAGTCTTAAGCGTAAAGAGTTTATCGAAGCGGCGCAGGTGGGCGGTGTCTCCACCGGTAATATTGTGGTTCGCCATATCGTTCCTAACGTGCTCGGCGTGGTGGTGGTATATGCCTCGCTGCTGGTACCAAGCATGATCCTGTTTGAATCTTTCCTGAGCTTCCTGGGTCTGGGTACACAAGAGCCACTGAGCAGCTGGGGCGCGCTTCTGAGTGATGGTGCAAACTCAATGGAAGTCTCACCGTGGTTGCTTCTGTACCCGGCGGGCTTCCTGGTCGTCACCCTGTTTTGTTTCAACTTTATCGGCGATGGCCTGCGTGATGCCCTCGACCCGAAAGACCGTTAAGGAGCGCCGTCATGACGATTATTGAAACGGCCACTGCGCCACAGGCGCAACAGCAGGGTAACCTTCTGCTGGACGTAAAAGACCTCCGCGTGACCTTTAAAACGCCGGATGGCGATGTGACCGCCGTGAACGATCTCAACTTCAACCTGCGTGCGGGTGAAACGCTGGGGATCGTGGGCGAGTCGGGTTCCGGTAAATCCCAAACCGCCTTTGCGTTGATGGGGCTGCTGGCGTCTAACGGTGTCATTGGCGGTTCCGCCAAATTCAACGGGCGTGAGATCCTCAACCTGCCGGAATACGAGCTGAACAAGCTGCGCGCTGAGCAGATTTCGATGATATTCCAGGACCCGATGACCTCGCTGAACCCGTATATGCGTGTCGGCGAGCAGCTGATGGAAGTGCTGATGCTGCACAAAGGCCTGGGCAAAGCAGAAGCCTTTGAGGAGTCCGTCAAAATGCTCGACGCGGTGAAAATGCCGGAAGCGCGCAAGCGTATGCGCATGTTCCCGCATGAGTTCTCCGGCGGTATGCGTCAGCGTGTCATGATTGCGATGGCGCTGATGTGCCGGCCAAAACTGCTGATTGCCGATGAACCGACCACCGCGCTTGATGTGACCGTCCAGGCACAGATCATGACGCTGCTGAACGAGCTTAAGCGTGAGTTCAACACCGCGATTATCATGATCACTCACGATCTGGGCGTAGTGGCCGGTATCTGTGACAAGGTACTGGTGATGTATGCCGGTCGCACCATGGAATATGGTAAGGCGCGCGACGTGTTCTACCAGCCTGCACACCCTTACTCCATTGGTCTGCTGAATGCGGTGCCGCGCCTCGATGCAGAAGGGGAATCCCTGCTGACCATCCCTGGCAACCCGCCAAACCTGCTGCGTCTGCCGAAAGGCTGTCCGTTCCAGCCACGCTGCCCGCACGCGATGGAAATCTGCAATACCGCGCCGCCGCTGGAAGAGTTTGCACCAGGCCGTCTGCGCGCCTGCTTTAAGCCGCAGGAGGATCTGGTATGAACGCATTAGATGAAAAAAGAAATGTCCTGCTCGAAATTGCTGACCTTAAGGTGCATTTCGACATTAAAGACGGAAAACAGTGGTTCTGGCAGCCGCCGAAAACCCTGAAAGCGGTCGATGGCGTAACGCTTCGTCTGTATGAAGGGGAAACCCTGGGTGTGGTGGGTGAGTCCGGTTGCGGTAAATCCACATTTGCGCGTGCCATCATAGGCCTCGTGAAAGCCACCGACGGCAAAGTTGCCTGGCTGGGTAAAGATCTGCTGGGCATGAAGCCAGACGAGTGGCGCGATGTGCGTAGCGACATCCAGATGATTTTCCAGGATCCGCTGGCCTCATTGAACCCGCGTATGACCATCGGGGAGATCATTGCTGAGCCACTGCGGACCTATCATCCAAAGATGCCGCGTCAGGAAGTACGCGACCGTGTGAAGGCAATGATGATGAAAGTGGGCTTGTTGCCTAACCTCGTCAACCGTTACCCGCACGAATTCTCCGGTGGTCAGTGCCAGCGTATCGGTATCGCCCGCGCCTTGATCCTTGAGCCGAAGCTGATTATCTGTGACGAGCCCGTCTCGGCGCTGGACGTCTCTATTCAGGCGCAGGTGGTTAACCTGCTGCAGAAACTGCAGCGTGAAATGGGGTTGTCGCTGATCTTCATTGCGCATGATCTCGCGGTGGTGAAACACATTTCTGACCGCGTACTGGTGATGTATCTGGGCCATGCGGTGGAATTAGGGACTTACGATGAGGTGTACCATAACCCACTGCATCCCTATACCCGGGCACTGATGTCTGCGGTACCGATTCCCGATCCGGATCTGGAAAAAAATAAAACCATCCAGCTTCTGGAAGGAGAATTACCGTCCCCGATTAACCCACCGTCCGGTTGTGTATTCCGTACGCGATGCCCGATGGCCGGGCCGGAATGTGCAAAAACACGTCCGGTTCTGGAGGGCAGTTTCCGACATGCGGTTTCCTGCCTGAAAGTAGACCCGTTATAATCGCAAGGGCTGACATGATGTCAGCCCTTATTATTTGCGAGGTTAATGTGTCGCGATTATTCACCTCCGTCCGTCGGCGGCTCTATCATCTTTTATTCGATCCTGAAACGGTAACCGGACGGCGTTTTGAAGCCCTCTGCGCCCTGTTTGCGCTGCTCAGCGTGGTGATCATTTTTATCGAATCGGGCGTCGGAACGCAGTATCACCTGACGCTGGAAGAATGGCATCTTTTTGTCTGGCTGGAGCTGGTCATTACGCTGGTCTTTACCGCTGAATATTTCCTGCGGGTATTCTGTTGGCCTGACCCGGCCAAATATGTCTTCAGCTTCTGGGGATTTATTGATTTAGCCACGATCCTGCCGCTCTATGTCATGTGGCTATGGCCGGAAATCAGTCTGAGCTATGTTTTTGCCTGGCGAGCGATGCGCGTTATTCGGGTGTTACGCATTCTTAAACTGCTGCGGTTTATGCCGTCATTGCGGATATTCTGGAGTGCCATCGTCAGCGCGCGGCATCAACTGATCCTGTTCTACTCATTTATTGCCATCGTCATGGTGATATTCGGCGCGTTGATGTATTTGATAGAAGGGCCGAAGAATGGCTTCTCAACGCTGAATGCTTCTGTTTATTGGGCGATTGTGACCGTCACAACCGTTGGCTATGGTGATATAGCCCCTCACACTCCGCTGGGACGGATTGTCGCCTCGGTACTGATTCTGATTGGTTATTCGGTGATTGCGGTCCCGACAGGGCTCATTACTACGCACATGAGCAGCGCCTTTCAGGACCGTAAGGCGCAACGAAAATGCCCGAAATGTCACAAGGGTGAACATGAACACAGCGCGCGGTTTTGTAATCAGTGCGGAAGTGAGTTACCGGATTAAATAAAAAAGGCTGCAATCGCAGCCTTTTTATTATTCGCGCCAGAGAATATGACACAGCTTGTGGTCTTTCTCGCGACACAGCAGGACGCGGGCGAAGATGTCGTTAATTTCACCGCCATCTTCATCGGCCAGGCCAATCACCACTTCGGCAAAGAAGTCAGGATTAAGGTCGAAATCCACATGTTCAGCCCAGTCTTCAGAAGGGTCGAACAACTCGGCGCCCCCGCGCTCTTCAAACTGGAGATTAAAGAGGATCACGTCTGCGGGATCGAGGTTATCAACCGCCAGTTCGAGAAAAATGTCATAGGCCTGTTCGAGCGTTTCGTCTTCGGTCAGGCGATTGTTCAGATCCATTTCCATGATGACTACCTGTTTAACATCGTTGGGCACGTTTTACAGCAACGGACTAAAGAAGTAAAACAGTCGTTCGGTAATTCTCTGCCACAGCGGGCGTTTAACCCACAGTCTGGCATCCAGCAGTCGCGAGCGGGAGATATAATCATCCTGGACCGCGGCCAGATCGCCGCCAAAGCCGGCATCATCGATCACCAGCGTGATTTCAAAGTTCAGCCACAGACTGCGCATATCCAGGTTAACCGTACCCACCAGACTTAACTCGCCGTCGACAAGCACGCTCTTGGTGTGGAGTAATCCGCCTTCAAACTGGTAGATTTTTACCCCCGCTGCCAGCAGTTCACTGAAGAATGCCCGGCTGGCCCAGCCCACCAGAAGCGAGTCATTTTTGCGTGGCAAGATGATACTCACATCGACACCGCGCTGTGCCGCGGTACAGATGGCGTGCAGCAGGTCATCGCTGGGAACAAAGTAGGGGGTGGTCATGATCAAATATTCACGCGCTGCGTAAGTGGCCGTCAGCAACGCCTGATGGATCAGGTCCTCCGGGAAGCCCGGTCCGGAAGCGATAGTATGGATGGTGTGCCCGCTGGCCTCTTCAAATGGCATGATATTGCCATCCGGTGGTGGCGGCAGGATACGTTTCCCGGTTTCTATCTCCCAGTCGCAGGAATAAACGATGCCCATCGAGGTGGCAATGGGCCCCTCCATTCTCGCCATCAGGTCTACCCATTGCCCGACACCCGAGTCCTGCTTGAAGAACCGCGGGTCAACCATGTTCATGCTGCCGGTATAGGCAATATAGTTGTCGATCATGATCATTTTACGGTGCTGGCGAAGGTCCATCCGGCGCAGAAACACACGCAAGAGATTGACCTTCAGCGCCTCAACCACTTCAATACCGGCATTACGCATCATGCCCGCCCAGGGGCTACGGAAGAAGGCGACGCTGCCAGCGGAGTCCAGCAACAGGCGGCAATGAATGCCCCGACGCGCAGCGGCCATCAGCGATTCAGCAACCTGATCGGCCATGCCGCCAGGCTGCCAGATATAGAACACCATCTCGATATTATGGCGAGCCAGTTGAATATCGCGGATGAGGGCCTGCATGACGTCATCCGAGGAGGTCAGCAACTGGAGCTGGTTGCCCTTAACGCCGCCAATACCCTGACGGAGTTCGCACAGCTTAAACAGCGAGGAGGCAACACTGCTGTTCTCCTCGGCAAAGATATGTTTGCAGGCTTTGAGATCGTTGAGCCATTTGGCGGTTGAAGGCCACATGGCACGGGCACGCTCGGCACGGCGTTTACCCAGATGAAGCTCACCGAAAGAGAGATAGGCAATAATCCCCACCAGCGGCAGGATGTAGATTATCAGCAGCCAGGCCATGGCAGAGGGTACGGCTCTGCGCTTCATCAGGATGCGCAAAGTCACACCCGCGATTAACAGCCAGTATCCCAGAATGACCAGCCAACTCACCACGGTGTAGAAGGTTGTCATAGGTAAAAAAATCCTTTTGAAAGCGTATTGTTATGAGTGTACGCATCAGGAATCATCTGGCAAATAAAAACGCCAGTTAAAAGCGCTGGTTTGCTGCGGGGTTGGGTTTATAATGGGGATTCTGTTAGAGAAAGAGTTGTAAACATGAAGCGCAGTAGAACAGAAGTAGGGCGCTGGCGCATGTTGCGACAGGTGAGTCGTCGCAAGGCTCGTTGGCTGGAAGCACAATCCCGCCGCAATATGCGTATACACGCCATCAGAAAATGTGGAATGACCAGACACCGTAACGCGTTGCTGTTCGCTACACAGGTTATCTGAGAACCATCAGGGCACCGTTAAGGTGCCCACTGATTTTCAGGCTATCATTTTTCGCAGTCTCTGCCCCGATTCATTCCGCGATATACTCCGCCCTCTTAATCTTATGCATTTCAAAGATGAATCCTTATCTCTGGGTATTTATTGTGCTGCTTGCGCTGGATGCGATCAGGGAAAACGCAGGATTATCGTCATTATCCGCGTTGATTAATTTACTGCTCAGCGGGATATCGCACTGGATAAACTAAAAAGGAAAAGAGATGAACGGAAAAGTGGTTGCTGCCCTTCTTGGGATTGCCGTGTTGAGCGGTTGTGCCAGCAGTAAAACGTCACCGGAAAGGCATGCTTATTATTTCGTGTCGCATAAAACCAATTTTACTGGCGGCAATTTTACGTCAAGTGTATCGCAAAATTATCGTCTGAATGTCCCTCAGTTCCGTGAGCTGTATGAGCAGGGGAAAACCGATCGCGCTGCAGGACGCACACTGTCTGAGGCAAACCAGTACGCCCAAAGCATTCGCGATCAACTGAAGAATCAGGCGAAAACGGAGCATGCTTTCGACGGTAATACCGCGGATAAATGGACGTCTCAAATGGAAGAGAAGGACGCTGTTTTATTTGGTAACGAACTGTCTGCGACTTATCTTGATGGCTATAACGGCGTACAATAGCGTCTGATTTTGAGGATATCGTATTTGCAGCGATATTCCCGTCGTTTTTTAGCAAAAGGAGGGAGAGGTGTTTGCGGAGTTTGGTGTACTTAATTTCTGGACCTATGTTGTAGGGGCATTTTTTATCGTGCTGGTGCCTGGACCGAACACATTGTTTGTACTGAAAACCGGTATTGGGCACGGTGTTAAAAAAGGGTATCTCGCCGCCACTGGCGTATTTATCGGCGATGCAGTGCTGATGTTTCTGGCCTGGGCGGGCGTCGCAGCATTAATCCAGACGACCCCGGTTCTGTTTAATATTGTGCGCTACCTCGGTGCTTTCTATCTCCTGTGGCTCGGCGGCAAAATGCTCTGGTCAGTCATCACCCGTCAGAAGAATAGCCATGAGAGCGGAACCGAGCCTGCGAGCATGATCATGAAACGCTCGCTGGTGCTGAGCCTGACGAATCCGAAGGCTATTTTGTTCTATGTCTCGTTCTTTGTGCAATTCATCGATGTGAATGCGAAAAACACGGGCACGTCTTTCCTGATCCTCGCGACCACGCTGGAGCTGATTAGCTTTATGTATATGAGCTTCCTGATCTTCTCTGGTGCGTTTGTCACGCGTTATCTGAAAACCAAAAAGAAACTGGCAAAGCTAGGGAACGGGCTGATTGGGCTGCTGTTTGTCGGATTTGCGGCGCGCTTAGCGTCACTGCACTGAAGAGATGAGTGGCTCCTTTCGGAGCCACTTTTGTATCAAAACACTTTCTTGTACGGGCGAACCGTCACCTTCGCATAGACACCTGCGGCAACGTACGGGTCTGCATCAGCCCAGGCCTGAGCCGCTTCCAGGGATTCAAACTCGGCAATCACCGTGGAGCCCGCGAAACCGGCAGCGCCAGGGTCATTGCTGTCTACCGCAGGCATTGGACCCGCGGTCAGTAATCGACCTTCATCCTGGAGCAGTTGTAAACGCGCCAGATGGGCAGGGCGAACGGACTGGCGTTTTTCGAGGGAATCAGCGACATCTTCAGAGTAAATCACGTAAAGCACGGTGAAGCTCCTTAACCATTAAAAGTGTCAGTAACGTTATGTGAAAGGGCAACTGACTGCAATGTAAAGATAAAAACAATGTTAAAACCCTGATCTGAATGCGCCTTTTTTGGCCTCTCTTGCGCTTAAATTGCGCCAGGACAAAGTGTCTTATTGAATATGATTGCTATTTGCATTTAAAATCAGTGTTCGGTTTTTTAACGTTGATGATTATGACTTCGATGACCCTTGATTTACCTCGCCGCTTTCCCTGGCCGACGCTGCTTTCTGTCGTTATTCACGGTGCTGTTGTGGCGGGTTTGCTTTATACCTCGGTTCATCAGGTTGTTGAAATGCCAGCGCCCGCACAGCCTATTTCTGTGACGATGGTCTCGCCAGCGGATCTCGAACCGCCGCAGGTTGCGCCTCCGCCGCCACAGCCCGTCGCCGAACCGGAACCCGAACCTGAACCTGTGCCGGAACCGCCAAAAGAAGCTCCGGTGGTGATCCACAAACCCGAGCCGAAGCCGAAACCTAAGCCGAAGCCAAAACCGGTGAAGAAGGTAGAAGAACGTCCAAAACGCGAAACGCGTCCGGTTGAACCCCGCGCCACGCAGACGGTAGAAAACGCAGCACCTTCGCGTCCGGTGATGAATAACACCACGACGACAGCCAAACCGACAGTCACCGCACCTGCGGGACCGCGTGCGGTCAGCCGTAATCAGCCGCAGTATCCGGCTCGTGCTCAGGCATTACGTATTGAGGGCCGTGTACGGGTGAAATTCGATGTTACGCCGGAAGGGCGTGTTGAGAACGTGGAAATACTGTCCGCGCAGCCGTCTAATATGTTCGAGAGAGAAGTGAAAACGGCGATGCGCAGATGGCGTTATGAAGCCGGTAAACCGGGCAACGGACTGATCGTGAATATTGTATTCCGCCTGAATGGCGGGGCACAGATGGAATAAAAAAAGCCTCCGCAAGGAGGCTTTTTTTACCGGGCAATCAGGCCTGAGGAAGCGGTCGGGGTTTACCTTCGTTGTCCACGGCCACATAAATAAACAGCGCTTCTGTCGCTTTATAACGCTGTCCAATGGGTTCGGACGAGACCTTTTTCACCCACACTTCGATGTTAATGGAGATGGAGGTATTGCCACGTTTTACGCAACGCGCGTAGCAGCAAACCACATCACCCACTGCAACCGGGCGCAGGAAGGTCATGCCATCCACTCTCACCGTCACTACCCGGCCATGTGCAATCTCTTTTGCCAGAATAGCGCCGCCCATATCCATTTGCGACATCAGCCAGCCGCCAAAAATATCGCCATTGGCATTGGTGTCAGCGGGCATTGCCAGTGTGCGTAAAACCAGTTCGCCCTGAGGGGCGTTATTTGTTGTCATTGTTTTAACTCGTAACTGAAGACTTCAGGCGGGATGCTACTATGATTTCAGGCTGGAGAGAATAGACCAGAACGCCTGCTGCACACGTTCTGGTCGGTGAACGATCAGTGCTGGTCGTCCTGTGGCATGTGGCGATAGATATAAACGCCACTTAACAGCGTGAAGATGAGCGTCAGAGCCGTCAGGCCAAAGACCTTGAAGTTGACCCAGATATTCTGCGGCAGCCAGAAAGCAATATAGATATTGGCAAGACCACAGAGAATAAAGAAGATCGCCCAGGCGATATTCAGTCGGGACCACACTTCCTGAGGCAGCGTCAGCTCTTTGCCCAGCATGCGCTGGATCAGCGGCTTCTTCATCACCCACTGGCTAATCAGTAACGCACCCGCAAACAGAGCGTAAATCACCGTGACTTTCCATTTGATGAATTCATCGTTGTGGAAGAACAGAGTGAGTCCACCAAACACCGCGACCAGGACGAAGGTCACCAGCGCCATTTTTTCAACTTTACGGTAGCGAACCCAGCTATAGATCAGCACAACCGCTGTGGCCACGATCAGTGCAGTCGTGGCGGCATAAATGTCATACAGCTTGTAGAAAGCGAAAAAGACCACGAGCGGTAAAAAATCAAGAAACTGCTTCATTCTGTGATTCCATCTTCTGTGTAGGGCCGGGCTGACGTTTCCGGCCACAGGATTACTGACGAATTAACATATACAGGCGGAACAGATAGACCAGCAGTACCGCTGAAATGAGGTTGCTCAGCGTATTTGCCACCACCGCGCCAACATTTGGCGTGAGTACCGCAAAATTCGGGGCAAACAGCAGCAGGAGCGTTTTCGCTAACAGCCAGCCGATAACAGCCGGTGCCACCAGGCGTATATTTGCCCAGGCGAGCCGGATGCTGCTGCGCATCGCGGTAAAGATCCCCAGTTTATCCTGCACGACCATTACCGGCGCGAAAGAGAGCACGATAGCCAGTAATACACCCGGCACGACGACCAGCATAATCCCCATTTGCACCAGCATGGTGGTTAAAAAGATGAGGATAAACAGCTTCGGTAATACCGGCGCGCTGGCACCAATCGCCCGCAGGGCGCTGACGCGCTGACCGGCGGAAACCAGCTGAATCATCAGCAGAACGCCACCTGCCAGAATCGCATTGCCGATAAGACCAGAGAATGTCGAAGCAGCGGAAGCCCGCAGCAGGATTTGTTGCTGCTCCGGCGTCATGTTTTGTACCAGTTCAAACAACCCCACGCTATCTGCAAGGTTGTCGCCCTGGCTCAGGCTGGCAATCTGTTCGTCACTTGGCGAGAACGCATGGCCAAGCACCACTGTAATGAAGGCGCATAGCAACGCGATCAATAAAAAGGTTAAGAACTGATTGCGGAAAAAGTTTCCCGTGTCACGGTAGACAGACTTCGCCGTGATAGACATGCACTCTCCTTGAGTATTGCAGGTGTTAATTAGCCGGCAATTGTACACCGGATAACACTGTCGTGGCAGCATCAAGGCTTGTATGGAAAAGCATATCTTTGTAAAGCGGCGGTAATCCAAAGCGCGCACGGGCACGATTACAGGCTTCATTGACCTGCCCATCCTCACCTGACATGGAAAATTCCCGGCACGGGCTGGGGCGGTGCTCGTAGATAGAGCACCGGGTGGACACCCCAGGTTCACCTTGAAGCGCAGCGCATCGGCACGGTTTTTGGTTGGTGCCGCTCATGCAGCGCAGAAAAGGCGTTAACGGTTCAGTGAGATGAACCGGAACGGTACCGCCGCCATCGCTGGCTTCGGCCCAGTAGAAAGAGACTCGAAAATACGCACAACAGGCTCCGCACGTCATGCACGGGTTAACATCACTCATGGCACACCTGCAAAAGAAGAACGCATCAAATCAACTTGTGAGAGCGCTAAATTATCCAGCCGCGAGAGGAAGAGCAAGAGGGTGAAAAGAGAAAATTTTGTAACGCCGAAATGCCAGAAATTGACCTGACGACAACTTATTGCTTTACGGTGTGTCACCAAAAATTAACCCAGATCAATGAATGTTAACTTACTGGTTTTAATGTGATCTGTAGCAGATCACTTATTACTCATTTGTGAGTATATTCTCCTCCGCGACTAAAACCACAACGATGGAGCGGATATGAAAAAATTAGCGGTGGCAGCCCTTGTATTAAGCAGTCTCTCTGGCGGCGCGTATGCGCATGAAGCAGGTGAATTCTTTATTCGTGCCGGTTCGGCAACGGTGCGTCCAACAGAAGGCTCTGATAGCGTTCTGGGTATGGGCGGTTTTAACGTCAGCAACAATACCCAGCTCGGTTTGACCTTTACGTATATGGCGACGGAGAACATTGGTGTTGAGCTTCTGGCAGCAACGCCATTCCGTCATCGCGTCGGTTTAGGGCCAACCGGGGATATCGCGACGGTGCACCATTTACCGCCAACACTGATGGCGCAGTGGTACTTTGGTGATGCTAACAGTAAGGTGCGTCCGTATATTGGCGCAGGGGTGAACTACACCACCTTCTTCGACGAGAAATTTAACGATACCGGTAAAGAAGCCGGGCTTACCGATCTCAGCCTGAAAGACTCGTGGGGTGTTGCGGGGCAGGTGGGGCTGGATTATCTGATTAACCGTGACTGGTTAATTAACGCCTCGGTCTGGTACATGGACATTGATACCGACGTTCGCTTTAAAGCGGGCGGTGAACAGCAAAGTATCAGCACTCGCCTCGATCCGTGGGTGTTTATGTTCTCCGCGGGTTATCGTTTCTGATTTATCCCCTGAGACTGGCCTGGTTATGGCCAGTCTTGCTTCGGGGGGCGATTAAGGTTGCCCCTCCATATTCCAGCGTGCTGTACTCATCTCATCAAATACATGCTGAACCGTAAACGGCGGAAATACTGCCCGTTTAGCCCCGTCAGCCAACGCCTGACCATAACCTATTCACACCATTCCTAAGTCGAGGTGCAGGTTGCACCGCTTACCGCTTCATGCGTGAGGATCGGTCAGTGCGGCGTCCAGTGATTGCTCAATGGCGCAGGCCTGTAGCCCGTGGATATTGTTATCCGAGACTTTACCGGAATGCTTATAAGTACAGGCATCGGGGGCACGTTGTTTGTGACAGCGTTTAGGGGGAAGGGGAACACATCCGGCAAGCACAGCAGTAATACACACTGACGGAAGAATTTGATTCATGAGAAAGTCCATTTATGAAAGTTATTCCGCAAGCAGGCTATCGGGGTTGGGAGGAGATTAATGCCAGATGCCGCAATATACTGTTCTCGAAAAGCGAGATGTTAAATTTTACAGGACATAATATTGAAAAGAATAATTATTGCGACTGCGGTTACGCTCATTTCTGGCTGCCATCAACAGCCCATGCAACCTGAACCGGCGCAGAAACCGTGCAATGGAATAACGAATAAGCCTTTCCCTGCCATGCCCGTAAAGGCACAGGCGCTGGGCATTGAGGGTAACGTTGTTGTCTCTTTTTCTGTGGGCGACGATGGTCATCCACACGATATACGTATTGTCTCTGCACAGCCTGAAGGGGTGTTTGAACGCGAAACGGTGCGTGCCGTGCAAATATGGTGTTTATCACCGAATAAAAGCCGTCAAACAGAAACGGTCACTTTCACAGTAAATAAGCCCCGATAGTCCGGGGCTTATCTTTCCTCGCAGGCACGCTAACGCACCACCAGCACCGGGCATTTTGCGTGGCGCACGACGACCGCAGCGTTAGAGCCTAACAGATAGGTCGAAATATCAGGTCGATGAGACGCAATAATTATCAGGTCTGCATTGATACTCTCAGCCAGTTTCAGGATCTGATCTTTAGGCGTGCCAGAAATGGCGTGGGTCTGAATGCGGTCGGCCGGTAAATTGAACTGCGTAACGATCTCATTCAATTTCGCCAGCGCCTCCTGCTGCATTTCTTCCAGTTTTGGCATCTCAACGGAATAGGCCAGACCAAGAGAGGAATAGTAGGGGAAAGAAGGAACGACAGTCAGAAAATGCACTTTGCCGTTACTGATTGCTGCGTTCGCCTGAACATAGGGAATCACCTGTTCGGTCAGGCGACGCTCTGAAATATCGACAGGAACGAGAATTGACGCAAACATGCCACACCTCCTGTTTGTTTTTTATCCACTTTAAGTGTAGTTCCGAGGGAGAACAGGGGACTGTATTTACCGCCAAAGTGGGACGTAAGGCGGATTTTTGGGGCAGGAGACGCCCCGGTTAAGGAGCGTCTGTGGCGGGATTATTTCTGTATCAAATAACGAATGGTTGGCCCATCCTGTTGAATGTCCAGCACGGTGTAACCGTGGTTTTTAGCATCCAGAGGAATATTGTTGATAGACTGCGGGCAGTCGCTCACCACCTCCAGAATTTCCCCTTTCCTGAGCTGAGGCAGGGCTTCCAGCGTAGCGACAGCGGGATAAGGGCAGGGTTCTCCCACCATATCCAGACGATAGTCAGGCACGATCTCTTTCATGCGGCATTCTCCTGCGTTTCATTTTTGACAGCGGCACGGCGGAAGAATCGTTTCTCCTGCGCAATCACCAGTAAAAAAGCGGCCAGCAGCAGGGCGTACGTCACCAACAGGCCACCGAGTGGGCCGAACGTGCTGAGCAGGTTGACCTTATCCCAGTTCGTCGCGAGGACAGGAGAAAGGGAATCCCAGTAGTACGCGAGGAGAGTTGACCCGAGCACGTTCCCCAGACCAACCCACCAGTAATGCACCTGACCTTCAACGGCGCGGTACATCCAGCCGGTTTCACAACCGCCAGCCAGCACAATCCCGAAGCCAAACAGCAGGCCGCCAATCACCGCATTCGGGCCAGCCCACATGATTTTCGGTTCAACACCTAACTGAACATAGCTGAAGATGCCGATAGCACTCACCGCCATTCCGGCAATAATCGCTTTTGCCATCATTGTTCGCCCGGTGATCCACATATCGCGAAACGCTGAAGTAAAGCAGATCTGCGCGCGTTCAATAAGCAAACCAAAGCCCACGCCAAACAGCATTGCCAGACCCAGTTTAGGTTGATTGAGCGCTGTACACAGTGCCCATGCCACCATGGCGAAAAAGACCAGCATCCCCAGGCGGAAACGACGGTGTGCCTGAGCCGGTTTTTGCGTCAGCGGCGATGCGGCGCTGACCTTGACCATCCTGACGGGAATACGGAATAGCGGCAAAAGGGTAAATTTTGCGCCAAAGTAAGAACCGATGGCGGTAGCGACGGCAAAGAACCAGGCATGTAGCGAAAACTGTGGGATACCGGTAAAGAAGGCGGCAAGGTTACAGCCCATCGCCAGGCGCGCACCGAAACCGGCAATCATGCCGCCGATGACCGCCTGTACGATACGGATCCGACTTTTTGGCATTCTCAGCTTAACGTTGTTTGCCCACAGCGCGGCGGCAAAACAGCCGCCGAACATGCCGATGATCATCATCCCGTCGATGCGGGTCAGCGGAGTGCCTTCCAGATGAATGAGCTTAAAGTAACCCCACTCTTCAGCATGCACGCCCGCAAGCTGCAGCAGCTGTCCACCCCAACGGGTAAACTCGCCGGTTACAGCCCAGAACGTACCGGTAATGCCGAAGTAGTAAGTAGACAGGATCCCCGCTGCGATAACCGCGGGTACAGGTGACCAGAACTTAACCAGGTAAGTCTGTTTGAAGTATTGCCATGACATGAGTAAGCCTCTGAACTCAGAAGGTATATTTGGATTTAACGGGCTGGAATATATAACTTTTTTTCTTTCTCCAAAACCTCTCCAAAACTTTTCTCAAAAATACCTACCTTTTTTATGACCTCCGTCATCAAATCTTCCTGATATCTCCTGGCAATCACTCACCCGGCTGCAAAATATTCACTCTTTTCGCGGCTCCTCACGCAGAATACGCGAGCGGCAGACATCCAGAATTTCGTCAGCGAGCGCAGAATTATCCGGGCAGGCACGGGACAACACCAGAGCCCCGACAAGATGTGCAAAGGTGTCTATCAGGTCAGCACGTGAGACATTTTCGTCACTTAACATTGCCAGCTGACGTTCAACCCCGGCTGCAAATGTCTCTTTGATGGACTCGGACTGACGGGCGGTGTCGGTGCCCAGGGCTGACATCACACAACCCCTGGCCATATCATCGCGATGCTGTCGGGAGAGGTAATATTCAATGAATTTTTCTCGGTCAACACCCGCCAGGTTTTCCGCGGCGTGTACAAAACCACAGTTCATGGCTTCTGACATCAGGTCAGCCTTTGAACCAAAGTGCTTATAAAACCCGCCGTGGGTTAAACCCGCCGCAGACATCAGCTCCGCCACGCCCACGCCGTCATAGCCGCGCTCACGAAAAAGTTCTGATGCCGTTTCAACAATGCGCATCCGGTTTTCCCGAACCTGCTCTTTTGACACTTTCATGCTTTCCCGCCCCCATACAAAACAAGGCTCAATTATACATTGATGATGATCATAATCAAACCAGTTGACTTTATAGATTATGATCATCATCATTAAATCCATGTTCCCGACGGCGCTTCGCAGAGGTATGCGCGCTCCGTCAGTCTGACTGAGATCAGCAAAGAGAGCCGGACATATCCCCGGATTTACCTGCATCGAACAGTGCAGATTCTGTTCAACATTTAATAAAGAAGATCACATATGACGAAAACTTCAGTTCTCATTACAGGTGCATCGACGGGTATTGGTGCTGTTTATGCGCAAAGATTTGCGAGCCGTGGACATGACCTGGTTCTGGTTGCCCGCGATAAAACAAAATTAGACGCGCTCGCCGAGCGTCTGCGACAGGAGAAGGGCGTTTCTGTTGATGTTCTGCCAGCCGACCTCACTCAGGCAGCGGATTTAGCGACGGTGGAAGCTCGTCTTCGTGAAGACGAAAAAATAGGGGTGCTGATTAACAACGCGGGCATGGCACAGTCGGGCAATTTTGCCGGCCAGACGCCTGAGGCAATTGAGCGTCTTATCGCCCTGAACGTCACTGCGCTGACGAGGCTTGCTCGTGCCGCGGCGCCACGGTTTGTCAAAACCGGAGAAGGCGCAATCGTCAATATCAGCTCCGTCGTTGGGCTCGCCCCGGAATTTGCCATGACGGTTTACGGTGCAACCAAAGCCTTTGTGCTTTTCCTGTCGCAGGGATTGCATCTTGAGCTGTCCTCCGCGGGCGTTTACGTCCAGGTGGTACTTCCGGCTGGCACTTACACCGAAATCTGGGAACGTGCAGGTATTGATATCAGTAAGGCGCCCGAGATGATGGAAGTGGGTCAGTTAGTTGACGCAGCCCTGGCCGGCTTTGATCGTCGCGAACTCGTCACCATCCCTCCTTTACAAAATGCTGCCCACTGGGATGACCTGGAGACGGCGCGTCAGGCTCTGCTGGCGGATATCAATCAGGCTAAAGCGGCAGAACGGTACACAGTGTAGCCACGGGGATTCGGCATAACCCTATGCCGCGTTGTTTCCCTGCAGCGTGTTGTTGCGCTGCAGGGTGAGCAGGACTCCATCAAGAGAGCGTAGTGAGAATGACAAAAAAACGTGTAGCACTGGTGACCGGAGCTTCTTCGGGGATCGGTGAGGCGTCGGCTAAAAAACTGCTGGCCGCGGGGTATACGGTCTATGGCACCAGCCGGCGCGCTGTGCAGGCAGGCACACATCCCTTTGCGTTATTAACGCTTGATGTGACGGACGATGCGTCCGTGAGCGCCGCCATTGAGGCGTTACTGCACCTGGAAGGGCGGATAGATTTGCTGGTGAATAATGCGGGCTTTGGGGTTGCTCCTGCGGCCGCGGAAGAAAGTTCGATTGATCAGGCCAGGCGTATTTTCGACACCAACTTTCTTGGCCTGGTCAGAATGACGCGGGCAGTGATCCCGCACATGCGCCGTCAGGGCAGTGGGCGCATCATCAACATTGGTTCGATATTAGGGATTGTCCCGCTACCTTACGTGGCACTGTATGCAGCCAGTAAGCATGCGGTTGAAGGGTATACGGGCGCGCTGGACCATGAACTGCGCACACAGGGTATCAGGGTTTCCGTGATCGAGCCGGCCTATACAAAGACACAGTTCGACGTAAACAATATAGAACCTGACGCGAAGCTAGAAGAATATGAACCGCTCCGGGCTAAGCTGAACAACGTCGTCAGCAAGGCAATGGACGAGGCGGAACGTCCGGAAGTGGTGGCTGATGTGGTGGTAAAGGCTGCCCAGGCTTTACGGCCTAAGGTGCGTTATACGGCGGGCACGCTGGCGGGGAAACTGAATTTCATTCGCCGCTTTGCGCCTGCTTCACTTCTGGACAAGGTGGTACGCAACAGTCTTCAGCTCGACGCGAAAGAATAAGAATATGAAATTTTCTCAACTGGCTATTCTGACTGCCGGGTTGTTTTTCATCCTGGCGGCGATATGGATGTTCTGCCCGCAACTGCTGTTAACGCAGTGGGGAATCACGCCAACACCGGGAACTGATGTGCTCGGCCATCGCTCTGCCGCCCTGTACGCGGGCCTGGGGGTGATGTGTTTATTCGCCAGGCACGCAGAGCCCTCGCTGGCCCGCTATGCCCTGGCAGCAGGGATCGGTACGTTATGTTTGATTTTAGCCGTGTCCGGCGTTGTTGAGTGGTATGCAGGACACGTTAATGGGCAGATCGTTATTGCAGTATTTATCGAGCTATTCCTGGGTATCGCTTTTTTACTCAGCAACAGCGTTGGTAAGAAACACGCCACCGGCAAACCCGGCAGAGTAAAAGACAAATGAATAAGAAGACGATGAAAGCATTTACGTTCAAACGCTATGGTAAATCCCCTGAACTGGGATTCGACGACGTCGATTTTCCCTCCCCTGGTGATGATGAAATTCTGGTCAAAGTGTATGCAGTAGGTCTGAACCCGATCGATAACATGATCCCGACCGGCATGTTCAAACGTGTTCTGCATTTCAGTCTCCCCGCGACGTTGGGCAGTGACGTGTCCGGCGTTGTCGTTGCCACAGGACGTCGCGTGACGCGTTTCAAAGCAGGCGATGAGGTGTTTGCCAGTATTTTTGACAGGGGAACGGGTTCGCTTGCTGAATTTGTGCGGGTGCCAGAAAACCTTGCAGCGTTAAAACCCGCCACTCTGGATTTCGTACAGGCAGCGTCGCTTCCGATGGTCGGTCTCACCTCCTGGCAAGCGCTGACGGAACGCGCGAAGCTGCGAGCGGGGCAGAAAGTATTTATCCCGGCCGGCTCCGGTGGAATTGGCAGTTTTGCTATCCAACTGGCAAAACACCTTGGCGCAACGGTAGGGACGACAACCAGCACCGCCAACATTGACTGGGTGAGCCGCCTTGGTGCAGATGAGGTGGTTGACTATAAAAAGCAGGAATTCGAAAAAGTGCTGAGCGGCTACGATATTGTCCTCGGGACTATCAGAGGTGACGCGATTGAGAAATCCACCCAAATCCTTAAACCGGGAGGGAAGATAGTTTCCCTGATCGGGCCGTTAGATACGGCTTTCGCACGGGAAAGACACCTCAATGTTTTCCTGCGTTTTGTATTAGGACTGTTGAGCCGCAAAATCATGCGACTGTCCAAAAAACGAGGTTTAACCTATTCGTTTCTCTTTGTCCGCCCTGATGGCAGCCAGCTTAGCCAAATCGCTGAACTCATGGACGCTCAACGCATCAAGCCTGTTATCGACAACGTTTTCCCCTTTGACGAAACTGGCGACGCCTTCGCCTATCTGGCTCGCGGGCATGCAAAGGGGAAAGTGGTGGTTAAAATTCATGAGTGATAGCAACGAAGGCTTGCCTCTGCGCTAAGCATAAATGACCAGGGTTATCGCCTCAGGGAAGAGGTATAGTCACTATCACCGTTCGTATCAGTTATAGCCTTCCGTCTTCATCGCATAATGCGGCCAGATATCAGGATCGTGCCCGGGAATAATTTCCGCATTATGCATCTGGGTAACCACTCTTAGTTTTGCCACCGATCGTGCCACCTCACTGGCCGATGTCATCAAGCCAGGCAGGGCTTTATCCTGAAAATGGTCAAGCGTATAGGCAGCATCTATCGCCAGGGTGAACGATTTTCCACTCGGCAGGGAGACGACAAAAGATTGATGACCCGGGGAGTGGCCTGGCGTGTAAATGATTTTCAGAACGCCGTCGCGATACAGATCAAAACCGTCATCGGCATCTCCTGCCAGAAACTGCCATTTGAGACCTTCGCGATGAAAATCTTTCCGACAGTAGGCCCCGGCGGTAAACCAGTCCGGTGAAAAGGCATAGTCGTACTCAGCACGCTGCACAAGATGAGTGGCTTCAGGAAAGCGGCCAATCGCACCGGTATGGTCAGAATGGAGGTGGGAGAGTAAAACATAACGCACCGATTCTGGCCTTATTCCGAGCTTCGCCAGTTGTCTTCTACAGCCCTGGTTTGTATCCATGATGGGGTGATACTGGTCAACAGTCGGTCCCCAGTAGGCGCGGGGATCCTTCAGCCCTTCCACCGCAAGACCACCGTCAATAACAACATTCCCCTGCGGATGCGTCAGTAAAAACCAGGGGACAGGTATAATGTAGTCGGAGCCTTCACCCTGATTCATCCTGATATCGTGATATTTACAACGCTGATAGCCCGACTGGAACATATAAAGCCTGATATCTGACATGCTTCTTTTCCCGTAAAAAATGAAATCTTCTGTACGCCATAGCTAGAACAGCCGTGGACGCACAGATTTTCATTAACAGAAGGGCCTGGCAGTAGAGGGGCGGGACCACTTTCATTTATCGGTTTTACCAATATAATCGGCGAATGGATTTACTTACGGCAATGCGTATTTTCATTCGGGTGGTTGAGCGCGGAAGCATGTCTGCCGCTGCGCGCGATCTCGGCATCGGACAGCCGGCGGTCAGTGAAAGGATAGAGCGTCTGGAAGCTCATCTTAATACCCGCCTGCTGCGACGTCACACGCGCCGAATGTCTCTCACCAATAGCGGGACGCTGTTCTATGAACGGAGCAAAAGCGCCGTTGCAGCGGCTGACCATGCGCTGGCAATCGCGGATAATGGTGAGGCAATTAATGGAACCCTGCGCATTGCCGCACCCTATGGTGCCGGGGAAGAGTTACTTATGCCCGCCCTGCTTAAACTGCAATTGGCCTATCCGGGCATAAACATAGATCTGGTGCTCAGTGACAGAGTGACGGACCCGGTCACCGAAGGTGTGGATATCTCGCTACGTCTTGGTGAGGCGGGGGAAGGATATTATGTTGCCCGCCCGTTGGGGAAAATAGAGCGGTTGCTGGTGGCCTCTCCCGAATATTTGCAGCGTTATGATATGCCCCGTACACCGGGCGAGCTCGCCCGACATGCGTTTGCTCGTGTTTCGGGCCTGTTTATGAATAACCATGTGACGCTGATCGCGCCTGACAACGCGTTACTCACCGTCCCTGTGAGAATAACATTCACTTCCAGCCACTGGCGGCCGTTACGTACTGTGCTTCTGGCAGGAAGGGCAATCGGGGTAGTGCAGTCTCCGGTTTGCCTACAGGAGATTGCCGACGGGCATCTCGTACCTGTGTTACCCGACTACATTGTTCCTTCATTCCCTGCATATCTACTTTATCCCCCGACTAATATCATCTCCGCTGAAACACGAGCATGTGTCGCTTTCCTTGAGAACGAACTTCGCACAAGCCTTACGCGCTCGGTAACAAAAGGGCAGCCATAGTTCTCAAACTGGAATACGAGGCTGTTAAATGAAGGTTGAACAAAATTTCTTGCCTGCCTGAGGTACACCCCGGTTAATGGCTTGCCCAGTCGAGCATGCGTCATTCGCTGCTACGGCGCGGCAACTCTCCGGAAGCTAAATATTCTGCGCGGGTTTGAAACTACTGCAGTGACGTCTTCCCCCACTGCCTGACGTGTTCAATCAGAGCCCGCAGCTTGGGGGCCATATTTCGACGTTGCGGGAAGTACAGATAAAACCCAGGAAAAGGCGGAAGAAAATCATCCAGTAATGAAACAAGCTGTCCTTTTTCAATAAATGGCCTGAATGTTTCATAGGTTGCAAAGGTAATTCCTCCCCCCGCAAGCGCGAGCCTGAGCATGAGACGGAGATCGTTGGTGGTGATATGCGGTTCAACCGCCACGTCGAAAGGTATTCCCGCTTCCTCAAATTCCCAGCGATAGGGCGCGACGTCTGGCGATGGGCGCCAGCCGATACAGCGATGGCGGATAAGCTCTCGCGGATGGCGCGGTGCGCTGTGGGCCGCCAGATACGTTGGTGATGCCACCACCACTTCCCGTTGCTGTCCCGTCAGAGGGACAGCAATCATGTCTTTTTCGATCACGTCACCGAGCCTTACGCCGGCATCATAGCCCGCTGCCACAATATCAAATTCGTCATCCGACACGACGATATCGATGGTGACTGCAGGGTTAGCGGCTGCAAAGGACGCGAGCAGAGGGCCTGAAAGAAATTCTTCTGCAATTGAGGTGACAGCAATTTTCAGATGCCCTCGCGGCCCGTTGTCAGAGAGAACCTCTTCGCACGCCGCGTCAATCGTTGATAGCGGTACGGACAACGATTTTCGCAGCCGTTCTCCCGCTTCAGTCAGGTTTACCGAACGCGTGGTGCGCATGACAAGCAGGGTCCCGAACGTATCCTCCAGGCGTCTGATCCCCTGGCTGACCGCCGATCGCGTCACGCCAAGACGTTCGGCGGCAGCGCTGAAGCTACGTTCCTCCGCGACAGCCAGAAACAGAGGTAAAAGATTAAGGTCAATTTTCATTGTTTAGGTTTGCTAACCAGTGTGTACACCAGTGGCAGGATACACGAAACAATACCCTCGTTCTATTATCCCTCTGAACTCAACTGAAGGAGTAAATCATGGATAAAGTCATCTTGATCACCGGTGCATCCAGCGGTATCGGAGAGGGTATTGCACGAGAGCTTGGCAATGCAGGCGCGAAGTTATTACTTGGGGCACGCAGGAAAGATCGTATAGAAGCTATCGCTGCAGAAATCCGCAGTACAGGCGGGCATGCTGAAGCCTGCGAGCTGGATGTCACAAATCGCCAGTCGATGTCTGATTTCGTGCAGGCGGCACTGACTACGTGGGGGCGTATTGACGTTCTGATCAACAACGCGGGAATAATGCCCCTTTCTCCGCTGGCAGCGGGTAGATATGATGAATGGGAACGTACCATTGATGTGAATATCAAGGGCGTACTATGGGGGATTGGCGCCGTGCTTCCCACCATGGAAGCGCAGGGCTCCGGTCAGATAATCAATATTGGCTCTATCGGTGCTCTTTCTGTGGTGCCGACAGCCGCCGTCTATTGCGCCACAAAGTTCGCCGTTCGGGCGATTTCAGATGGCTTGCGACAGGAAAGCGCCAGCATCCGTGTCACCTGCGTCAACCCCGGTGTGGTGGAAAGCGAACTTGCCTCGACCATTACTCATCCGGAAACGCAGGCGGCAATGGAGGTATACCGTTCCATTGCACTCCAGCCGGCTGATATTGCCCGCGCTGTTCGGCAAGTGATTGAAGCACCAGAAAATGTTGATACAACAGAAATCACGATTCGACCTACCGCGTCTGCGAACTGAACTGGCTAACGCATATTCACCACGAAAGCTGCCTGTAAGGCAGCTTTTTTTTGTCGCGTCACAGGGTGCAGGGTGAAAATTGTATGTGTATTGAAAAGGTCATAACGCGGGCCAGACAACCGGTTTGGCCCGCATGACAAACTTACCACTGCTGCTCTGTGGGCATGATGAACAATTCTGCCACGTCGACATGGTCCGGCGCGCGCAGCACATAAAGGATGGAATCAGCAATATCCTCTGACTTCAGGAACGTCATGTGTTCCTTCAGGTTTTCCATCTGTGCACGGTAGTTTTCGTCAGTAATGTGCTCGAATAATTCACTTTCAACCGCGCCTGGCTGAAGTGAGGTTACGCGAATATTGTATTGAGACGAAAGCTCCATGCGTAATACATCTGAAAATGCGGCTACCGCATGTTTCGTCGCGCAATATACCCCGAGTCCAGCGAACGTTTTTCTGCCCGCAATCGAGGACGTATTGATGATATGCCCTGACTTTTGCGCTTGCATCACAGGGAGTACCGCGGCAACCGTGTTCATTAAGCCCTTAATATTGACATCAACCATACGATGCCACTCCTCCAGTTTGAGACTGGCGATGTCTGAAATGGGCATGAGTCCGGCATTGTTGAAGGCGATATCAATGTGGCCATAGGCGTCGTGCAGTTTCTTCACGCCGTCGAAGACTGACGCCTGGTCAGTCACATCCATTTCCAGCGCAATGGCTTCTCCGCCGAAGGCCTTGATTTCTGACACCAGCGCCTGGAGACGATCCCGGCGGCGGGCCGCGAGTCCCACTTTGACCCCCTCTCTCGCCAATTTAATGGCGGTGGCCGCGCCGATTCCGCTTGATGCACCGGTCACGATGGCTGATTTACCGTTGAGTTCCATGATTGATCCTCTTATGCGTTTGTTTCAGCGCTTCAGCAAAGAACATCTGAAGTTCGGGTCAATCATGTCTGCAAAAGGCACTCTCTTCGCGCGGTGGTTTGCTCACACTGTCGGTGTTTTGCTACGCATATTTTCGTGGCGATATTGGGAGGGCGAAATACCGGTGTGCTTGCGGAATATGGCAGCAAAATGGCTGGGGCTGTTGTAGCCCACGGTCAGGGCAATGCTGATCATCGAATCCTCTGTCTCGGACAACAGGCGGCGCGCCGCTTCCATTCGCAAGCGGATAAAATAATGGGAAGGCGAAAGCCCGGTAGACTGTTTAAAGACCCGGCTGAAATGGAATTCACTAAGCTCGGCAAGGCCAGCCAGACGTGCTAAGTCGAAGGGGAGAGCCAGCTCTTCATGCATCGCCTTAAACACCCGGTGTAATTTATATGCCTGCAACCCGCCGTGGTGTCGCTTTGCCGATGTCCGGTAAGCACGGGAGAGATGTACGGCAAGGGCTTGAGCGATACCCTGGATGTAAGGTCCACTGGGTGGGTGTTGAAAATAAAGCTCTGCGCGCATAAGTTCCAGCAGGGCTGACAGTGTTTCATCGCGTTCGCCCGACACTTCCCGCAGCTCAATGTCCTGCATTATGGACACACCAATATAGACGTGCATAACGATGAAAGGGCAGTCTGGCTCGGCTTGCCATCTCATCTCTGTCGGAGAGGTGTCGGTCGTGAGAAAAAAATCACCTTCGGCAACGTGGTTTTCTGACCACTCTCCGCCCAGAGGCCGTTCTTCAACGACGGCCCGCCCAGAGAGTATCCAGACAATAAAAGGCTCTGGCACGGCCGGGATAATAACGTTGTCCTGCCTCTGCCGACGCGCCAGAATTTGAATGAAGACATCCCGGGAAGATTGTGCCCGATGTTCCTTGAGCAATTCGCCCGGAATGTACGCTTCGAATGATTCAGCGGAAGTACGTTGAGCCATATTCGTCAATAACGTCTCTTAAGCCAGTTTCACAAGGTTTAGCGCGGGAAGGGGACCACCCGGGAATTGTTGCAGATATCCCCCCATCTCAAGACTCCCTAAGTCTATACTGGCGAAGCCCATTCGGGTGGCTAATTCCTCAACGTCCGCTTTTGCATCAGCGTGGTCGCCGGACATAAAGACCACGCGGCGCCCGCCAGATTGGGACGGGTCTTGCGCAAGAACGTTTGCCAGAAGCGTGTTGAAGGCTTTGACGACCCGGGCTCCCGCTGCCCATTCTGAAACGCGCTGGGATGAGTTTTTACCCCCCAGATCTGCAAGGGTGTAGCCCGGCAAAAGTACCGGGTTAGTCGCGTCAATCAGAATACGACCCTCCCAGTTCACCCCACTTAATGCGGCCTCGGTTCTGTTCCAGTTGGTACTTATAAAAACGATTTCGGCTTCGGCAGCCTGTTGTACCGTTCCGGCGCGAGCTCTGTCGCCTAATGCCTCAATCACTTCAGCCAGGCTGTCCGGGCCACGACTGTTACTGAGGATGACATTCACGCCTGCGTTGACCAGCTGGTGGGCAAAAGCTTGTCCGATGGCGCCTGCACCAATAATGCCGACAGTATTTGTTTTCATAGTTTGTTTCCTTAAATGAACAGATGCGTTGATGTGTTTGGCGACGTTGCTTGAGAACATGAAAGGAGAATAGTGCTCACCGATCTATCTGTGTAGCCTATATAATTAGATGGTATACATCTAAAGGGGCGATACATGCTGGATGGTATGTCGATTGATCAACTGCGTACTTTCATTGCTGCGGTTGATGAAGGCAGTTTCTCGGCCGCAGGTCGCAAACTTCGCCGGGCGCAGTCCGTCGTTAGCGCTACGCTGGCAAATCTGGAATCTCAGGTAGGTTTTCCTTTATTTGAGCGAACGGGACGTTACCCGAAACTGACGGAGGCGGGGGCAGCCTTACTGGAGGCCGCACGCCATACGCTTGCCGGAATGGACGCGTTTAAGGCTAAGGCGCGTATCCTGGCAGAAGGCCTGGAACCCGAACTCGCCGTGTCTGTGGATGTGATGTTTCCGATAGAGATCCTGACCGCAGTCGTGAAGGAATTTCATCTGGCCTTTCCCGGCACACCGTTGCGTCTTTATGTTGAGGCGCTGGGCGCGGTACTTCAGCCATTGCTGGCCGGCAACTGTCGGGTCGCGATTATCGGCTCGCTACCGGATGTTCCGACCGGGTGTGCCTCTGAGTTCCTGCTCAGTGTTCCTGCCGTGGCTGTGGTCTCACCCGATCATCCTTTGGCTAAAATGGCTGGCCCAATTCTTCGGCCGGTTATGGAGAACGCTGTGCAGCTTGTATTGGCTGACCGCTCATCACTCACGGCGGGTCGCAACTTTGGTGTGATGTCGGCTAAGACGTGGCGTTTGGGTGACATGGGGGCAAAACATGCATTCTTGCGTGCGGGCCTCGGTTGGGGTTATATGCCTTTGCCTATGGTTGAGGACGATCTTGCTAATGGCAGACTGGTTATCCTGAACCTGGAGATGCAGCCCGATGTTGGCCCTGGTTTTTCCATGCATGCGGTACATATGACGCAATATCCTCCAGGGCCAGCCGGACGCTGGTTTATTAATAAACTTAAAACGCAATAAACCAGGTTATCTGGCGGTCAGAGCACCAGATAACCGATATCCTGCATCAGAATGTATAAAATGCCCCGACGGTAAAGAGAAGATATTCATCCTTTTGCACAATGGGGCTGCTGCTTACACGCTCTGCAAGCGTGATATACCCTAAATCCGCATAGCCGGACCAGTTATCATTAAATGTGTGTTGCCAGTTAATATCGTAATTCACACTGTTTAATCCGCTACCCGCGTTGAAAGGCCTATATCCGGAATGGGTACTTTGATTTTCATTCACCCCAAACCAGGTATTATTATACCGTGCGTCGCCGTATTTTCTTTCGGTACTGATTAGCAGATTATCTGTGTCGTTAGCAAAAAGAACGACATTAAGTTTAATTTTATATTGCATTCCCTGGCTTTCAGTCAGCGGTGCCGTAATATTTCCCTCAAAGCCTATCCAGGGTGCCATCCACCATCCTGCCGTGGTGGTGGTATTCATTACGGTATTAATCTTACCCATATCTTTAAGTTTATCAGAGCCTTCCTGAAGCCAGGCGTTTCCGCTATCCGTGCGGCCAAGGGAATACCCCAGAGCTTGCCCCAGGTAAACGCCATTACTGAACTGATGGGAATAGACGATACCTTTGTCAGTATTGACGGACCAGTCATCGTAAGTCCATCCGAAATACGGCAGCGTATTGACATCATATTTATTCGAGCCGGTATATTCAGGCGCATATTGTGAACCCACGCCAATCGTGACATAAGATGCTTTTTTATCTGATGATGCCTGTGAAGCGAACGATGCTGCGATGAGTGTTACTAAGGCGATTTTTATTTCCTTCATAAAACTTCCTGAATGAATTATGCTTATATCTATGAATTGCGGAGTATGCGGGCGGTCAATCAATATTCCTGCAAGATTTAATCAAGATTCCATCAAGGTGCGAATGTGAAACGTGTTTTAATTATTGAAGACGATTTGGATGCCGCGAATGTGCTTGAGGCTTACCTTAAGCGCGATCAGTTTCAGACCTCTTCGGCCAGCAGCGGTAACCGGGGGCTCGAACTGGCATTCAACTGGAAGCCCGACATTATTTTACTGGATGTGATGTTGCCCGGCATGAGCGGGAACGATGTTCTGCTGGCCCTGCGCCGGCGCAGTGATATTCCCGTGATTATGATCACCGCCATCCGCGACGGCAGCGACAAAATCAGTGCCCTGCGATTTGGCGCGGATGACTATGTGGTGAAGCCCTATAACCCGGGTGAGGTGGTCGCCAGAGTCCATGCTGTACTCCGTCGTTATTCTGGCGAGCGCAGCAGCACGCTTATTGAGTACCGGGGACTGCAGGCAGATACAGAGTCCATGACGGTAAGCGTTGAGAGCGAGAACGGGCAACGGACAGCGCTGGATTTAACGCCGACGGAACTGCTGCTGCTGATGACATTTCTTAAGTCACCGAATAAGGCTTTCACCCGTCAGGCGCTTCTTGAAGCGTGTCTCCCAGAAAGTGAAGCCCTGGAGCGCGTTGTGGACACGCATATCTATAACTTGCGAAAAAAACTCGAGTCAGTGGGGCAGACTGATTTGCTGATAAACGTAAGAGGGATCGGTTACCGATTTGCAAATGCATGAAAAAGTTTACGTTATCTCCACGAGGCGAACCAAGTACGCTGTGGAACTGGATATGCAAGCGGCTGATATCTCTGGCAGTCGGAAGTATTATTCTTATCGCCTTTTTTATGTGGGTGCGATTTTTTGTTGAAAACAAATGGCACGCCTACCGGATGCCAGAGGCCGTCAGGGCTGAACTCTCAGTTCTGAGCAAGCACCCTGAACAGAACATCAACCGCTATCATGAAATTATCGACACCTGGTATGGGCTGTCCTACTCAGATCCGACGATGGGGATTAAGGACTGGGTGATTCTTGGCATCCTGGTTCTGATATTCATACCGATTATTTTTATGCTTACGCTGAAAACAGCGCGACCCATTTCCCATCATATTAGCCGGCTTGCCGGTGCGGCACGGTCTGTTGCTGAAGGCGGGTTTGGGACCCGCGTGCCCGTGCCGGACAATCTGCCGCTTGAATTGCGTAGCCTCAGCGAGAACTTTAACGGGATGTCGATGCAGCTGGAACGCTACGAGAAAGATTTGAAAAAATCGCATGTGATCATGGCACATGAATTGCGCTCGCCGCTGACGGCTGCCATCGGTCGCCTGCAGGGCATTATGGACGGCGTATTTGAACCCAGTCAGGCCCAGTTGAACATGATTATGCAGCAGATGAATGATTTAAACAGACTGGTTGACGATCTGCATCTGTTAAAACTGGCTGATGCCAACCAGCTGAATTTGAGCCTGGTATCAACCAGCCTGGACCAGATAATCCGTGAGAAAGTGGCATGGACGATGCCTTCAGCCCAAAGGGTTGGAGTGAACATTATCTACCATGAGGGGGAATCTGTGACCTGTCGGGTTGATCCGTACCGGATAGGCCAGGTCTTTTTGATCCTGATGGACAATGCTCTGCGTTACGCTGCGGAAGGGGGCATCCTGGATATTCGTTATCATGTCAGCGATAAAAAGGTATCCGTTATTTTCCGCGACAACGGTCCGGCAGTCCCGGACGCACTGCTTGAAAGCATATTTTCACCGTTTGTGCGTGAGGAGCAGTCCCGTTCACGACATACCGGTGGGTCCGGGCTTGGGCTCTCTATTGCCCGAGCGATATGCGAGGCGCATCGCGGTACTATCTTTGCAGAACGGAATGCCAGCGGAGGGCTATCGTTCACGATGACGATACCGCTAAGCGAAAAGGAACAGCATTGACGGTTCCTTAACAAAGGGTGAACTGAATCTTGTAAAAATTGAGTTTAAATACATGGTAAACGGGGGTTTACCATGTCACCTGAATTACTTCTCTCACTGCTTTCTGCCTTTCGTAAAATGGTACGATGTGGATGTTTTTTACTGTACATCGCACCGGTGATTGTCATATTTCAGGTTATCATTATTGTTTTATTGGATGCGCCGAAAGGAGATAAATAATTGTTAAGGGCAGGGCGGCGAATACAGTTCAAAGAACCAGTGATTTACCTGTAGGCCGGGTTTCGGCCCAAAGCAGTTTATAGTCCCATTTTTTATCATACAATCCGATTGAAAATTGCATTGCCTTATTTTCATTGCGACACACTTCTCGTGCATCAACAATATTTTTCCACATGAGCAGACTTCCTGGGCTGAATGCGGTGATCGACGGATCAATCCCTCCGTTAGGAACATCAAAATACAGGCTTTTTTCACTACGGGCACACAGTACGAGATCTATCGCAACGGGAGCACCTTCAAAGAAAAGTACATTGCCGGTGACCATATGTGGCAGGGCGGTTAACAGTTCAGTGATGTTTTTCCTGTTATAGCATCTGACGCTGTCAGCAAAACGCAGCCTGAAAAGATGCACGTAAATATCAGCAATATCCGCCGGTGACATCTCTCTGAGCGGTATGCATTCTCCGCCCGCAGCCAGCATTTTTTTTAGCTCGCCGTTTCTTTTTTTCACCGTTTTACCTGAGAAAGACGTTTTAATCAGGCAAACCTTACGTTTTTCACGAAAAGCATAGGTGGCATTTATTATATTCCCACGCAGCGATGAAGACAGCCGGTTTGTTTTTACTGGCAGAACGATTTTTTGATCGGCAGCCATGGGGATAATAATTTCATCATAAGATACCGGGTAATCGCGCCAGACATTCAGGCCGAAGGTATTTTCATCACTGGTAAAGTACGCTGCGGTGACCTCGCCATCGCGTCGGTAATGCCAGAATGCGAATTCTTTTTCCTTCTTCTGCATAAAGAAATTGATAATGTCGGGGTGAGTATTAACACTGCCGCCGTACTTATAATAAGCCGCCTGGTAATGCGTGAAGTGTGAACGTTCCCATCCAAAAAGCGAATGTCTGAAGCCCATTATTGTTTCTCCTTGCAATCTCATCAGAGGGCGCTGTCAGCGCCGGGCAGTTCTGTCTGAACAGGCTGATTATCCCGACCGTTAATCAATAAACGGTCAAGGCAAAATCAAGATTGCTGCAATCTTCGTTGGCGGAGTTAATTTTGCCTGTCTCAGGAAATATCTGCTTACATTCCAGCTAACGCTATGCTCTTTACATTGACACTAGTGTCAATGTTGTAGAGTGCATCTATGACGAGGAGAAAGGTATGCGACCATCTGAACTGGCGGCGCTCACTGGCGTCAGCACCCGAGTGCTAAGACATTATGAAGCTAAAGGACTGATTGTTTCTCAGCGGTTGGACAACGGTTATCGGAATTACGACGCGAAAGACGTCGAGAAAGTGAGATGGATAATCTCGCTTTTAAAATGTGGGTTCAGTACCCGACAGATTGCAGAGCTGGAAAAGTTTTCTCAGGTAAGCGACATGGATGATGCGCGTTTTATCCAGTGTCTGGCGCAGCACAGAGAAAAACTTCGGGCACTGGACACGCTTATCGAATTACTTAATGAACGCAGAAATACACTTGCCACGCGTATTCACGCCTACGAGTGATCGCTCTGTCTGAGCAGTAATAACAGGAAATATCATCATGAAACAGTTAGACAATAAAGTCGCGTTAATTACCGGAGGCAGTAGCGGTATCGGGCTGGCCACGGCTAAACGGTTTAGTGAAGAAGGTGCAAAGGTGATTATCACTGGCAGGAATGCAGAAACCCTGCAGCAGGCGATGAATGAGCTCGGTGACGATAATGCACTGTCAATAAAACATGATATCGGTGACATACGAAGCCATGAAAACCTGTTTCGCATTATTAACGAAAAGTACGGCAAGCTGGATGTGATGTTTGCAAATGCCGGCGTTATTGTGCTTTCCGATTTCCCGGCCTCCACCGAAGATGATTTTAATACGCAGTTTGATATCAACGTAAAAGGGACGTTTTTCGCCGTGCAACAGGCCCTCCCGTTAATGTCCGACGGTGGCTCGATAATATTAACGTCCTCCATTGCGCATTATAAAGGGTTCGATGGACACAATATCTATGCCGCCTCAAAAGCCGCGCTGCGATCTTTTGCCCGCAGCTGGACGACCGACCTTAAAGGCCGTGGGATCCGCGTGAATTGTCTGAGCCCAGGACCCGTCGCCACACCGATTATCAGTAAAATGGGCGTTTCCCAGAGCGATCGCGAGGTTTTTGACGCCAGCATCGCAAGTCGTATTCCGTTAGGTCGATTAGGCAAGCCTGACGAGGTTGCCGCGGCAGCGCTGTTTCTTGCATCGGATGAAAGCAGTTTTATTTCGGGTATCGACCTGTCTGTCGATGGCGGGATGGGGCAAATTTAGCGGCGCGCGCAGCGCTGATAAAAAAACATCAAATTTGATTAAAGCACATCAATTTTGCTAGAGCAGGCGGGTTTGACTTTCACTACTCTTGGTGCGGTAACGACATTTTCATCATCCGCTGTTAACAGGTATCGCTATGAAAAAACGTATTATTATTGCCGGTTCGGGTTTTGCAGGTATGTGGGCCGCCATTTCAGCAGCAAGGCTGGTACATATGGAAAAGGCAAATGATCGGATTGAGATTTTTTTGGTTTCTCCGGAACCCGCATTAACCATTCGTCCAAGATTGTATGAAGCCGTACTGGAAAATATGGCACCCTCTATTCTGCATGTTCTTGAGGCTGCGGGTGTGCACTATATTGCCGGTTATGTCACCGATATTGATGCAGAAAATAAAACTATCTCGGTAAAAAAAGAGAGTGGCGAAACCTCAGTTAATTTTGACAGTTTTGTGCTGGCCACCGGAAGCCAGGCATTTCACCCTGAACTGCCGGGGATCACGGAATACAGTTTTGACGTGAACTCATTGAATGCTGCTCATGAACTGGAGCAACACCTCATGTCGTTAGCTTCAGAGCCTGATTCTGCCGCACGAAATACTGTTGTTGTCGCCGGTGGGGGCCTGACCGGGCTTGAGACCGCTACTGAAATGCCGGAACGCCTCAGAGACCTCTTGGGTTCGGAGCACCATTTGCAGGTTATTATTGTGGATAGTTCGAACAAAATTGGTCAGGCGATGGGCGAGGATGCCTGTGAGATCATCAATCAGGCGCTGGCCAGTAATGGCGTGACTGTTCGAACGGGCGTCAGAGTGTGCGCAATCAATGCTGAGGGGGTAATGCTTTCGGACGATGAATTTATCCCCAGCAAAACGGTGATATGGACGGCGGGAATGCGGGCCAGCGCGTTAGCCGGGCTCATCCCGGGCGACCACGATAATCTGGGCCGTGTTATTGGGGATGCGTATCTGCGGGCACCTGCCGCCAGGGGTATCTTCGTTACCGGCGATACCGTAAAAGTCCCTACGGATGATGAAGGTAATTATAACGTCATGTCCTGCCAGCATGCGATGAGCCTGGGGCGCGTCGCCGGTCATAACGCGGCAGCAGAAATACTGGGATTACCGCTGCATCCTTACAGCCAGCCAAAATATGTTACCTGTCTTGATCTGGGCAAATGGGGGGCGGTCTACACGGAAGGCTGGGATCATCAGGTTATGTACCAGGGCATGGAAGCGAAAAAAATAAAGCAGGAAATTAATACTCAGTGGATTTATCCGCCAGAACCCGACAGAGAGAAAATGTTTTCTGTTGCTAACCCTGATTATATTATTGTTCCGTAACAGGGTATCTCTATTGATGCTGCCTGACGGCTGGCAGCATCAACGCGTGTTCTTTTTTTCACGCCATTGACCGGGGGTCAAGCCTGTTATTTTTCTGAAGGCCTGGGTAAATGCATTTTGCGAGCCATAGCCGCTTTCAATGGCAATTTCTGTAATCAGTTTATCGGTGTGTTGTAACTCGTGGAAAGCGCGTTCCATTACGCGCTGCTTAAGCCACCCGTACGGGGTTAAGCCGGTACTGTTTTTAAAGGCACGGCAGAAATGAGCTGAGGAAACTCCCAGCTCAAAAGCCAGTGATTTAATTGTGACATCACCTATGGGGCTGTTATCCAGTTTTTCCAGCGCCATTTTTAATGCGCGCGAAGACAATACTCCTTGCGACTGACCTGCGGCTGTCAGCGTGTTGGGGTGGTTTTTTATTAACTGTAATATTAATGACAGTGTTAAGTGCTCGCAGAGCAGTTGGTTAATTTTGTTATTGTCCGAAATGATTTCCGCAACGGCCAGCGTAATTTTTGATGCCGTCTCATCAAAATGCGCTGTGCGTAAGAGTAACTCAGCAGTGGGTATCTCCATTTGATTCAGAAGATCGGCGAAAATATTATCAGGAATATATAAATGCATAACATCTACAAGACCAGCAATATCCCAGCGAGACGTACTTCCCTGAGGAATTGTCGTGATGGCGCCTTTCCGGATCGTGTTTTTAACGATTTTATTTTCTGTTTTTCGCTCAACACGCTGCATATGTCCAACGTGAGCAATAATCACATGTTGATCGAGTGGCGGGATAGTTTCATGCAATGGCCCATGCGGCCAGTGATAACAGCGAATTTGCAGCGCATCTCCACTGTCTATGCCTAATTCAGGTCGGTTCTTTAATACCTGAGCCATTTTATGAACGGCATCGTCAAGAGGAATGTCATGATTTTTCATGAGTATACCTGTTAATAACAGTGGGCATCATAAGAGTATAGCGATGTTTTAACCCTGTTTCATTGTGTTCTGTTTGCATGTTTATTTTTGATGATGGGAAATAACAGAGGGGAAAAAGTCATTTCTACGGTGTGTATACCCTTAAATCGATTAATTATGTTGTCTGGAGGAAATATGGCGATATCTAAGAATGATGCAGCGTCGTTAGCACCTGTTAATGGTACCTCGCATGTGGAAGCCGTTTATGAAAAGGTGCCATCACGTTATGCACTACAGGTCGGTAAGATTGATGTTCTGGTGATCAGTGACGGCGTGTTGTCATTACCTGGACCCATGTTGGGTCATAACGCGGAGGCCTCCGAACGTACCCACTGGTTTGAAGATAAGTTTCTGCCTGCCGATTTTCTCGACTGGGCATTAAATGTGGTTCTCGTGCATAGCGGTGACCGGACGATCCTGGTTGATGCAGGGATGGGGGAGGCTTTCCCTGATTTACCCCGCGCCGGTCGAACGGTTAACCGCCTGGCGTCAGCGGGGATAGATCTTGCCAGCGTCACGGATGTGATTATCACGCATTTGCATATGGATCACGTTGGTGGGCTGCTTATTGAGGGTGTGAAAGCGCGCATGCGGTCAGACCTTCGCATTCATGTCGCTGCTGCTGAGGTGGAATTTTGGCGTGACCCCGATTTTTCACAGGTTTCCATGCCGCCTGGTTTCCCGGAAGCATTGCGCCAAACCGCTACCCAATTTTTGCAAGCGTACCAGACTCAACTGCACACATTCGAAGAGGAATACGAGGTTGCTCCCGGCGTGCGTGTCGTTCGTACAGGCGGGCATACTCCCGGACACAGCGTGGTAAGGCTGGCCTCTGAGGGGGAACGACTCACCTTTGCCGGCGATGCTATTTTCCAGGTTGGGTTTGAACATCCTGACTGGTTCAATGGTTTCGACCATTATCCCGAAGAAGCGGCACAGATTCGCATTCGTCTGCTGCAGGAACTGGCAGATAACAGGGAGTCATTGATCGCTACTCATCTCTCATTCCCGTCTGTCTGTCATGTTGCTGTCGACGGCGATACGTTCCGTTGCATTCCGGGTCCCTGGGATTATTAAGAATACCGCTGACGTCATTTTCACGGATACCGGCAGGAACATAAGAGGCATTACTTATACGGCCATCCCTCAAGCGAGGGATGGCGTTCAGGGGGGAGAGAGATGTTTACTTCGCCGCTTCCTCAATAAGTGTGGCAACGTCCTGCGGATGAGAAACCATCACGACATGGGATGCGCCCTTGATCACCACGGTATGTTTTGATCCCGCGCGTTCAGCCATGAATCGCAAACCCTGGGCGGGGATATTCTTGTCGCCGTCACCGTAAATAAAGTAAGAGGGCAGTTTTTTCCAGGCAGGCGCCCCTGACTTTTCAGTTAAAGCCGCTTCGGTAATCGGTCTTTGCCCTGCGGCCATCAGCGCCGCCTCTTTAGCTGAAACGTCATGTGCGAATTGCTGGTGGAACTTCGCCTGGTCGATGGAGAGATCGACGCTACCATCAGCCAGCTTCACCGGTGCGGCGAGCGCCTGGCCAAGCGTGCCGCCAGGGAATTTTCCGGCCAGGTCGGCCGCCGCTTCACCGGCATCCGGAGCAAATGCGGCGACATACACCAGCGATTTCACATTGTTTGTATCACGGGCCGCGTTCGTAATGACCTGGCCACCATAGGAATGGCCAACAAGGACGACCGGCCCCTTAATATTGTTCACCACGGAAGAGACGTAAGCCGCATCAGTCGAAACACTGCGCAGCGGATTCGCCGCAGCGACGACGTTATACCCGTCCTTTTGCATGATTTGGGTAACGCCATTCCAGCTAGAAGAGTCGGCAAAGGCACCATGAACCAGGACAACAGTCGGCTTAGCGGTTGCTGCGATAGCACTGGCAGACAGCAAAACGGTGGCAACGGCAAGGGAGGCAGCAAATTTGGACATGATCGTTCCTCTTTTCAATTCAGTTTAAAGGCTATGCGTATGATGGTTGCGGCCTGTCTGGAACAGGCCACCTTGTTAGCTGCGAATAAAGGCCAGTACGTCAGCGTTAAAGCGATCGGCTTCTGTCTCCGCCAGTCCATGTGAACCGCCGGCATATATCGTCAGCGTCGCATTCGCGACGATCTCAGCGGCGCGGTGTGCGGATGCCTTAATGGGGACAATCTGGTCGTCGTCGCCATGAATAATCAGGGTAGGGCGATCAATCTGTTGCAGGTCGTGTGTGTAATCGACTTCAGAGAACTCATGGATGCAGTCATATTGCCCCTTAATACCGCCCTGCAGGCCGATTCTGCGGAAGTTTTCCCGCAACCCGTCATTGGTGGGGACATGGTCACGGTTGAAGCCATAGAACGGAACCGTCAGGTCGAAGTAAAACTGTGAGCGGTTTTTGGCCGTGCCTTCGCGGATGGCATCAAACACCTCCATCGGGGTGCCGTCAGGATTGGCATCCGTCCGGAGCATCAGAGGAGGGACAGCGCCGACCAGAACGACTTTAGCCACACGTGAGGTACCATGACGACCGATATAATGTGCAACTTCGCCGCCCCCTGTTGAGTGACCCACTAAAATCAGATCCTTCAGATCCAGCGCCTCAATCAGCTCAGCGAGATCGTCCGCATACTGATCCATATTGTTGCCGTGGAAAGTCTGGTCCGAACGCCCGTGGCTGCGACGGTCGTGTGCGATGACCCGGAAACCCTTCTGGCTGAAAAACAGCATCTGCTGATCCCAGGCATCAGACGATAACGGCCATCCATGAGCGAAGAGGATAGGCTGACCTGAACCCCAGTCTTTGTAGAAAATGCCTGTTCCGTCTGTGGTGGTGAAAGTTGTCATTTCGTTCTCCTGTCATGTGTTGTGCTATTAGTTTGTGTACGATATGTTTGTGTGCAAATGAATATGGCAGCCCTTTTTGCCTTTGTCAATCGCTTGCAATTAAATCGTATGCAAATTATTTTAGGGGGACTGGAGGACATATGACTAAACACACTACTTCCGAGGATTCCCTGCCCGATGTGCACGGTATGCTCTGTTTCTCTCTTTACTCAGCGGGACATGCTTTTACCCAGCTCTATCGTCCCATGCTCGATAAGCTTGGCCTGACCTATCCCCAGTATCTGGTAATGGTCACCTTGTGGAATCAGGATGGGCGAACAGTGAAGGAACTGAGTGGAATTCTTTTTCTTGAGTCCAGCACGCTGACCCCTTTACTGAAGCGGCTGGAGACTGCGGGGTTGATCACCCGGACACGCAATCCGAAGGATGAGCGCGAAGTGCTTATCCACCTAACGGAGAAGGGTGAGGCGCTGAAAAGCGAGACCAGCACTATCACGCGCTGTATTGTGGATACCCTTGGGATGGACGCCGACATCATTGCTGACATCAAAGCATCAGTTGATAAGATCCGTGACAAGATCCACCGTGCGCAAAAACCGGACGCCGATGACCTATCCTGATTGAGAGGCGGGCAGGGACATTCTGTCCATTCGTCCGCTCCATGAAACACTGAATTTACTGGAGGGCTGTTTTTCGCATTGAGGAATCTCATTATGATGAGTGCTGATGCTTACCAGGGGATACCGCATGCGCATTGACAATCTACAGTATTTTTTTGACCCACTTTGCGGCTGGTGCTATGCCAGCTCGCCTGCCCTGAACTACCTGGCGCAACATTACAGCGAAAAACTCACGTTAATGCCCAGTGGTCTATTTTGTGATGAGGGAGCCAGGGACATCACCGCCCAATGGGCAGAATATGCGTGGACAAACGATCAGCGGATTGCTTCGCTGACCGGCCAGCCATTCAGTGAGCGTTATCACCAGCTCCTGAACTCAGGTGCGCGCTTTGATTCGACGTTTATGAACCGGGCACTCACGGCTTTCCATGAAATCAGCCCGGCGGCAGAAGCAGGGCTGCTTCGTGCACTGCAACATGCCCGCTATGTACTGGGGCGTGATACCGCGCAAAGTAACGTAGTGGAAGAGGTCGGCATTGCCTGGGCTCGGGAAAATCACCTTGACCTTAACCCTAACGACTTTGTCGGGCGGCTTGATGCCGATGACGGGCTTCGCAGCCTGACAGACGACAGGATCGCTGACGTAAAGCGTCTTATGAATCAAAAAGGTTTCAGAGGGGTTCCACTGCTGTTGGTTACGGTTGACAGCACTGAGCACATTATTAGCGGCCACGATCTTTACGGCGGAGCAAAAAGCATCAGCGAGGCGCTGGCAAAGCTTGCATAGCCCACATCGAGGTTTCCGGTTTTACACCCCGGTGCTTCGTTTACCAGTGGTGTTTATCTCTCCTCCGAATACCAGAATCATTTCTGGCGGGGGAGCGACCGGAAAGAGCAGTAGTACCCTACAGATGCTATAAGGCAGAGCATATACCCGAATGACTCGCTGCCTTCCTCCACGACATTTTTGACCACCCTGACGTAGCTTTGATCAAGTATCGCGTACCATAACCCGTGCATTCCAAACAGTCGGGAGAAGACCAGGACTGCCAACAGACCACTGAGCATCACGCCGTACCACGGGGTACGGGTATAGTGTGCGAGTTGTGTAAGGGTAAGACGATAATGGATAACGGGATAAAGCAAAGCACAAACGGCGGAAAGCAGTGCAAACCATACCCAACTTCCGTGAGCCAGAAGATCGAAAAATGCATCCAGTTCTCGAATCAGCATGGAGAGGAAAAAGCCGCCAATCAGGATGTTGCAATAGCGCATGAATGCCCATTTCTTCGCCAGCAGGAAGTGTATAAATACGATGCCCCCTAAAACTGATTCCTGCACAATTTCGGTCAGCGATATCTCCGGTATATCCAGGTTAAATAAATAGATATCCGCCCACAGGCAAAGCACGGGCACAGTGCAGGCTGCTGACGCGAAGAGAAAGAAGAAAAAGCTTTTGAGCACAGACATTAACACCACCACTTTCATTCAAAACACCTATGATAAGTGGCTTCGAACGTAAATCTATTTCACTTTGTGCGCTATAGGCATGAATTTTAAGCATTTTGAGCTACTTAGCGAGGGCGCATTAGCTTTCCACCTCAGACTTCAGCCTTGCATCAGAAATCCAGGTGGAAAGTCGCCTGAGCGATGTAATCCCATGCCACACGAGTTCAGCCTCTGGTTGAGCAGTCACGCGCATACGATGACCCATTGTCAGACGGGTATCCACCCTCAAAAGGGGCGGTATGCTTTAGCTAAACAGGGCGTGAATACGCTGCTCCAGCGCCTTAATTTTCATAGCCATTCAGCCGTCCGGGTGTTTAAGTGGTTATAATAAAAAATAAAAACTTTGCTTAAAAAAATTTTCTGTGCCTAAATAGCGTCATCGGTTTGGAATACAGACCTTATTAAAGCAGTTTAGTAAAGCAGTCCTCAGTTCAGGTGTTATCAATAGATACTCTTCTTCGTGAGCCTCCTCCTAAGTGCCAAATAAGTTACTCTCTAAATACAGGCCATCATCGCCGCGCTTAGTGGCTCAAAAAATAAGGAATTATCTATGTCTAATAAAATGACTGGTTTAGTAAAATGGTTTAACTCTGATAAAGGTTTTGGCTTTATCACTCCTGACGACGGCAGCAAAGATGTATTCGTACACTTCTCTGCTATTCAGAGCGACAGCTACAAATCTCTTGATGAAGGCCAGAAAGTGTCCTTCACCATTGAAAATGGCGCTAAAGGCCCAGCAGCGGGTAACGTTTCTCCGCTGTAAGTCGCGCACATTGTCGGTAAGCCTTACGATAGCGATGAAGACGCGAGTCTGAGCAGTTAAGCTTCACCGATAATAAAAAAACCCGCCGAGTGCGGGTTTTTTTATGGCTTCAGAATGGTGATAGGCTGTCTATTATTCCGTTTGACAGGCCTGTTTTCAAAAAAGCTTAACCTTCACCCGGAGGTGGGGTGCGGTCCCGAAGGCTGTGTTCCTGTGATAAGCGCCAGAAATCATGTCCTGCCGGATACTGATATAAGCGGAGCGAGAACTGACCAGCGACAGCGGTGATGTATTCAAATATCGCTGACTGAGTATTTTCATACTCCATCCACAGTACGGAAGAGGTAAAGCAATAAATTTCCAGGGGAATACCCGACGGCGTAGGCTTCAGCGTTCTCACCACAATATACATATCTTTGATAATATCAGGCCGATCGGCGAGCCAGGCCATCAGGTAGTGCCGAAAGAGCGTTAAATTTGTCAGGCCATTATCCATAAACCAACTGTCCGGTACGCCCATGGGATCACGCCCGTCGATGAGTTTTGCCAGCGGTTCATTCGTGCCGCGCAGGGCCAGCATCGGGGCCAGCGTTTCCTGCGTGAGAAATGTAACGGAGTGCTGATCGATCGTGGTGCTGCGCATAATCCGGCGCGCGCCTGACGAAAACATGGCCTGCCAGTTGGTATACGTTTCGGTCAGAAAGTTTTTGGTCGGGATACGCGAGATCGTATTATCCCAGTTACGGATAGTAATGGTGTGCAGCGCAATGTCGGTCACTTCGCCACTCAGGTTTTTATCGGGCATTTCAATCCAGTCCCCCAACTGCAGGACGTCATTTGACGAAAGCTGGATGTTGGCAACGAGCGAAAGCAGGGTATGCTGAAAGACTAACATCAGCACGGCCGCCACGGCCCCGAGGCTGGAAATAATAATCGCGGGGGATTTATTCGACATGACGGCAAGGATCATGATCGCGGCGATGACGTGAATAAATATTTTCCCTATCTGGATATAGCCTTTGATAGAGTGATTTTTACGCTTCGTCTTGCGTAAATATGAGCTGTTGACAATATCCAGCATCTCATTGAAGAAAACCGACAGAAAAATAAAGAATAGAATCCCACAAATGGTATTTATTGCCGTCACCAGCGATGCTGGCATATTGGGCATAAACTGCAGGACGTAATAAACGATAATAACCGGAATGAAATTCGACAGCTTTTCGGCTATGCGGCGATCTTTTTCCAGCGGGACATCCTGTTTATGGCTGGCAAAGAAGACCTTACGAACGATTTTTATGAGCAGGAATTTGCACATCAGGTGCGCAAAGAAACCTGAGATGACCAACAGAATAAGATTAAATCCAATGGCCAGAGCCGGATTGCTTTCTATAAATGTTAATAAATAATCCAAGTACACCATCGCTTATCGCCTGAATAAGTATGCCATTTTGTATTAACCTTATTCAAAAGATAAATACAAAGATTTAACCAAATCATATAATGGCATATCCGGTACAGACAAGTCCACGGCCTGAATCCTAAGTCGCACAGACCTATTTTGTTTCGGTCGGTAACTTTATTTCCAGAACCGTTCCAGGCAATAAAAGCAGACGATGCCCACCTTCAGCATCTGGATCGCTAAAACATATATCCTCTCCCTGTTCGGTACCGAAGCAGGGAGAGGGGCGTAACATTCTCTGCAGAAGTGGAAGAGGGTGGCACGCCGCGTCGCGCTTAGTCGTGGATTTTTACACCCAGACACCCGCGAACAAACTCAGGGTTAAAGTGTTTAACCGCATCGCCAACATAGCCTAAGTCGAGCGAACTGATTTGCGCCATTTCGGCATCGCTCAGGGAGAAGTCCCAGATAGCCAGGTTCTCTTCAATCCGGTTCTGATGCGTGGATTTAGGAATGACGGTAACGCCACGTTGCACATTCCAGCGCAGAATGATCTGAGCGATGGTTTTTTGATGCGCTTCGGCAATCCCCTTGAGCATTTCATTTTCGTACGGTTTGTGCCTTCCGCCGCCAAGTGGTGCCCAGGCTTCTGGCTGAACGTTGTAATATTTCATGGTCTCGAGTGCGTCAGATTGCGCAAAGTAAGGGTGTAATTCCACCTGATTTACCATGGGCTTAATTCTGACCGTTTCACAGAAGTTGGTGAGCACGTGGGCGTAGAAATTAGACACGCCAATCGCTTTTAGCTTTCCGGCATCATACTCATCTTCCAAAGCCCGCCACGCGCTGAAATAATCACGCATTGCCTGATGCAATAAGTAGAGATCGAAATAGCCTAATCCCGATTTTTTTAACGAGGCCTCAATACCGGCTTTGGCGGTCTCGTAGCTTGCCATGTCCTGCACCCACAGCTTAGAGGTAATAAATAACTCCTCGCGGGTACACAGACCTTCAGCGATGGCTTCACGAACGGCATCGCCCACGGCGTCTTCATTGCCGTACACTGCTGCGGTATCAATGAGGCGATAGCCTGTACGAATGGCGCTCAGCACTGACTGTTTACATTCTTCTTTATCGGTGACCTGAAACACACCAAAACCCGCCATCGGCATTCTGAGGTTGTTGCTTAATACTGTATATTCCACTGAAGAGTCCCTCCACCCTGTATAGACACCATTCAAAAGTATAAACAGAACCACGACGAACCCGTGGTAATCGTATTTATTCTTTCAAATCGCTGAATACGCTGGTCTACACCCTGTCGGGAATAAACCAGAATGACATCTGATTACTGAACCGTATAACCGCCATCAATTGCCAGAGCCTGTCCGGTGACGAAACTGGCATCGGAACTGCACAACCATAAGACGGCGCGCGCGATCTCTTCGGGCTCGCCCAGGCGACCAATTGGCTGCAGTTTCATGAGCTCGGCCATTGCGTCAGGCTCGCTGTTCAGCATATTTTCGACCATTGGCGTGCGGATAATGCCGGGACAAACGGCGTTGATCTGTATTCCACGTGCGGCATATTCCAGCGCTGCGCTTTTGGTCAGCCCGAGGACGCCATGCTTTGTCGCATGATAAACGCCGCGCCCGGCAATGCCGACCAGCCCGCCCAGAGACGAACAGTTAACGATAGCGCCACTTTTCTGACGGCGCATTTGTTGCAGCTCATATTTCATGCAGTTCCAGATACCCCGCAGGTTAATCGCGTTGACGCGATCAAACTCTTCGCCGCTGGCATCTGCGGTTTCTGCAATGGGGCTCTGAATACCGGCGTTGTTATAGGCGGCGTCGAGCTGACCAAACGCCTGTACTGCGTTCTCAATCATGCGTCTGACCTGCTCTTCGTCAGTCACGTCGCAGACAACGGGTTTCACGGTATACCCTTCAGCCAGTAGCGCATCCGCTTCGCGAGATAACGCATCCTCGCGAATATCCGCCATCACCACCGTTGCGCCAGATTCGCAAAATGCCCTGACGGTCGCGAGCCCCATACCGGAAGCCGCGCCGGTGACCAGCGCCACCTTGCCACTAAAATCATACTTAGCCATTTGATACCTCTTACCGTGGAATCACGTGCAATGCAGACGTCTCACGTTGTGTAAAAGTATTCTGCGGGAAATGTGATGTTGTTAAAACTGACTAAATCAAAATGCAGTAATGAGGAATTTTCATAAATTAGATAGACTGCTTCTCGTACAGCGCAGGCGGCCGTCATTTATAATGAACGCCATACCGCCAGAACGCTTTTCGTCTGAAGAGACAGTGTATTGGGATGAATCAGCCACCCCTTTTTTCCGGATATCAGAGGCCCAGATTGGCACGAGAAAATCTTAATGACTTAATGGCTTTTATTGCCGTTGCGCGCGAAAAAAGCTTCACCAAAGCTGCGGCCCAATTAGGCGTGTCGCAGTCAGCCCTGAGCCATACTATGCGTACCCTCGAATCTCGTCTGGGGATGAAACTGCTGACTCGCACCACGCGCAGTATTGCGTTAACCGATATTGGTCAGTCCATGCTGGATGACCTGGGGCCTTACATCGATGGTATTCAGGGTCGTTTGCAGTCCCTGAAAGATCTCAACAGCAAACCCGCGGGTACGGTGCGCATATCAACGTCAGATTATGCTATCGGGTCTGTTATCTGGCCGAAGCTAGAACCGCTGCTTAAAGAATATCCTGACATTAGTCTGGAGCTGATTGATGACTATGCCTTGACGGATATTGTTTCCGGGCGGTTTGATGCAGGAACCCGTCTGGGGGAACAGATCTCCAACGGCATGATTTCCGTGCGTATTGGCCCGGATGTCCGTTTTGCCGTGGTCGGCTCACCTGATTATTTTTCCCACAATCCTCAGCCGCAGCACCCTAACGATCTGATTGATTACAACTGCATCAACCTGCGGTTTCCTACGCATGGCAATTTATACGTCTGGGAATTTGAAAAAGAGGGTAAAAGCCTGAACGTGAAAGTCACTGGCCAGCTGGTCTTTAGCCGGATCTATCAGTGCCTTCAGGCTGCAGTGGAAGGGTACGGCCTGGCGCATGTTCCGCGTGATATCGCAGAAAAGCATATCGCCCGTGGGGAGCTTATTAGCGTGCTCGACGACTGGTGCCCCTACTGGGATGGCTATTATATTTACTATCCCGAGAACCGAAATCTTTCGAAAGCATTCCAGCTGGTGGTCGACGCGCTACGCCATTACAAACATCCCTGAAGAGAGACGTTTGTCAGCAACGCAAAGCCAGGCCCCTCATCTGGTGCCTGGCGTTTACAGTTGCGTGGCTAAATGTCAGGCATTATCCCTGCCGGCAAACACCTCTTTAAAGACCGGCATCGCCGAGAAAACATTGGGCCAGCCCGCAACAAAGGCCAGTTGCGTCAGGACTTCGGACGCCTGGGTCCGGGTTAAACCATTGTCCATGGCGCGGTTGAGATGGTAAGGAACCTGGGCCACCTGGCCGGCAGTGACCAACGCGCTGACCGTGATCAGACTTCTGTCCCGTGGCGCCAGTCCGGGCCTGAGCCACAGGTTCTGGAATAGCGCGTCGGTCGTGTATTTCACTACGCCCGGCGAGACCTTGCCAAAGTTTGATTCAACCAGCGTGGCACGCTTGTTTTCCGACTCTTCATCCAGCGGCAGGAAATTCACCTTTCCGCCTGGCAAGGAAGCGGTATCGATATGGCGTTGCGCAAACAGCTGACGCGCGATCAGCGCCGCAGAGGTGGCGTTCGGCCAGCCGGCGTAAAAAGCCAGGTGGGTGATTGTCTCTGAGATTTCCGCAGGTTTTACGCCGCTGTCCAGCGCCACGTTGAGGTAGTGGGGAAGTTCCGCCGTATCATTGCGGCTGATCAGCGCTGCAACCGTCACCAGGCTTCGATCGCGTCGCGACAGTTCCGGGCGATTCCAGAGATCTTTTTCAATAAACTGTTCTGAATAGGCAGCCATTGCTGGCGCGACCTGGGCTACAGCGTCCCGTGAGTCTTCCGGTTTCATTGTCGAACTCCTGTTTTGAGTAGTCTGGGAGACACATCCGTTAATCAATAAGAGTGAAACGATAAGCAGGGCGGTTCTTTTCAGCATTAATGCCCTCCCGCCTGCAGGTACTGCGCATCGCTGACTTTTTCAAGCCAGTTCACGTTTTGCCCCTGCTCATTCGATTCCTGAATGGCCATATGCACCATCGTGGTTTTATCCGTTGCGCCGTGCCAGTGTTTAACCCCTGGCGGGCATTGAATGACATCCCCGGCGTGCACGGTTTTTCGCTCCTGCCCCCACTCCTGCACCCAGCCCGTCCCGGACGTGACCACCAGTGTTTGCCCAAGCGGATGGGTATGCCAGTCGGAACGTGCGCCGGGCACGAAGGTGACATACGCGGCGCCAGCTCTTTGCGGGGCGACAGGTGAGAAGAGGGGGTCAATGTAAGCACGTCCGGTAAAGTGGTCAGCGGGTTCGGCAATCGTCGCGCGACTGCCCGTTTCAGACACGGTCATTTGAGCTGAAGGGGTGGTTTCGCTGTGTGCGGACATACCTGCAAATAACAATAGTGATGCTGCTACAGAGGTGAAACGGATCATCATACTCTCCTGTTGTGAATGAAACGGCAAACCCGGTACCGGGAAAAGAGAAGGGAATAAATGTGTTGTGATGAGATTTGCCGGCTGTGCCGGAAATACATATTCGGGCGGCTACTTATCCGTCAGTAGCTCAAATCGGGCAGTATATTCAGCAGGTGATACGGGCAAGGCATCCGGTTCGTCTAATTGCCCCAGCGTAATTAATCCCGACGCATATCCGTGTGCTTTATAGAAAATCGCCAGATTTCCCCATGGGGCATATAGCGTGATATCACCCTTAGCGGCCGCGGTACCCGCAGGTGCGCCGGCCGTGGACAGGCGGCGAGGAAGATCGCTGATTTTCTCTTCCCCGGCATAATCTTTCAGCTGCAGCGTAAGGGGCAACAGTGCGATAAAGTCACGACTGGTTTGGCTGCTATTCAACGTTGCGGTCAGCGTCTTGTCGTTGAGTATAATTTTTATCTTCATCGGGTTTTCCTGTATGAGTTCGTTGCGCCAGCCGGCATTCGTCTGCAGTCATTGGCAACTATTCTTAACAGAAATAAACCGCGTGTTAATAGGCGTTATCAGAATAGAAAAATGAATAAATTTCATTAATCCGGTCCGGGAAGCAAAATGTTTGTTATCGGCAGATACAGGCCTCAGGGTCTGGCAACATGGCGTAACCAGTGCCCAACGCCTTCAGCAGCAGCGTCAATTGCGCCGGCCAGATAACCCGAAAATTGCGGTGACCATTCGCTGGCAATCCCGGTTAATTTATCAGCCCATTCTTCCTGCGCCGGAATCTGTTGAGGCTGTGCGTGCCCGACGTCCTGCTGCAGGTCAAATTCTGTCGTCGTAAACGGATCGGCGGCCCAGTCTTTTATCCACTCGGCTTCAGGCTCTGCCGCGTCTTCTCCGAAGAGTCGCACCAGTTGCTCCCGGCAGAGTCGCTTGAGTTCGGCCTCGCTCACCGTCCATCGCGATTTTGCCGGTACGCCAATAAAACCAAAGATAGCCGTTTTGCCGGTATCGGGCTCTGACACATCGTGAATTTCAACCATCGGACCCACACGGCTGCTTACATCACCGCAGAGATACTGTGCCTGCAAAAAGTCGGTCTGGTACAGGGCGACATATTTTGCGTGAGGCGCCATCCAGGTTGGCGTTTTACGCCAGTGTGAAAGTACCTGCTCCGGCAATGCCGGCTCGAACGTCATTTTTGCTGCCAGCGCGGGAGGCAGGGCGAGGAAAACGTGTTCACCGGTGAAAAGTGAGCCTTCGCCCGTTTCGGACTGCGTCGCGACCTGCACACCCTCGCCGAGACGGGAAATGGAAACCACCTGATGGTCTGACTTAATCTTCTGCGCCGGGATCTGGCGTGTTAATGCGCTCGTCAGCGACTGCATTCCACCCTGAAGCCTGAACGACTCCGGTGATGTCACATAGGCAGGATAACGTTGCGCGGGGGACGTCGTCTGGCGTTCATAAAGCATATCCCCCGGTCGCCCCTGAGGGAGAGGCGTTAATCCAAGTTGATGAACCAGGTGTGCGAAGTCAGGCTGAATTTCCGGCCAGAACCAGGTCGCGCCCATGTCCACATGAACCCCATCAGGCGTGTTTGCTAACGCCTGACCTGAAAGCACGCGACCGCCGGTTCTTTTCCTCGCTTCCAGTATCACGTAATCCACTCCCGCTTTTTCAAGCAGTGTGCCCGCATACAGGCCGCTGACACCCGCACCAATGATAATAACGCTGCCTTTCATGGTATCGCTCCGGTCAGTGTGGTCGGGCTGAGATGTCCCGTTTTAAGATAAAAAAGTGCCCCAGAGGCGGCGGCCGTCAGCGCCGGCAAATCGCCTTCAGGAAATCTGAGCCAGCTTCCTTTCGGGTAACGACCTTCCGGTGCGCTGATTTCCCCTTCGAGAAGCAGGAGCTCGGCTCCTCCGGCGAGCGGAGCGCAGAAGAGTCGTTCACCCGGTGCGATCCTCTGAAGCTGGGTGGTTTCCGCTACGCTTGCGAACAGGGGACAAATGAGTCTGTGCGGCTGGCCGTGCCAGCGACTCGCCTCGTTGGTATTGATCCTGACCGGTTCCAGTTCTTCGGCGGCGAACTGGCGCAGCTTAACGAAAAGGGTGGTGCCGTCACGACTGGACGGTCGATGCGACGAGCCGTCCGGGCTGCGTAGATACCAGCCAGCCGGATAATCGGTTCCGTTTTCCGTAAAGGTGCCGCTCAGCACCAGAATCTCTTCTCCGCCGGGGTGGGTGTGCTCAGGAAACACAGAATCAGGGGCATACCTGACAAGGCTGGTTGCGCGGGCCTGCTCGCGGCCAATGCGATCAAGCATGACGCGCTCCACACCAGGTTGCGGGGAGGGCACCCAGCGGTAGTCATCAGGAGTAATGATGGCTCGCTGTGAAAAATCAGAATTCAGTAACATCATAGTCAGTCATTAAACGGCACCGCAGGCGGTGCCGTATGCAGGTTTATTTTGTTGGCAGGTTGTCAAAAACATCCAGAGCCCGGGCGGTATAGGTTAACGCAGCACCGGCGTTCAGACTGATGGCAACGGAAAGCGCTTCAGCTATCTCTTCACGCGTTGCGCCTTTCTTAACCGCAGCTTCCACATGTACCGCCAGGCAACCATCACAGCGAGTGGTAACGGCAACAGCCAGCGCAATCAGTTCGTGGGTCTTGGGATCAAGGTGCTGATTTTCAGAAGCCCCTTTATCCATCTGCTGTAAGCCTTTCATAAATTCAGGCTGCAGTCTGGCAAATTTCCCGACGGTGGCCAGCAGGCTGGTGCGATATTCATTCCAGTTTAAAAACATTCATAGCTCCGGTACGTGTAGGTTTCAGAAAATGCCCGTTACAGGACGTCGTAAATACGGATTTCAGGCGCGCTGTTCAGATACGGTTTCAGTGCTTCAACGACGTCCTGGGTGAAAAGCGGACTGCTGAGATACGCCTGTGCCTGGGACACGGTTTTAAATCCGTGCAGGACCTGTACGTCCTCGTCACGAACGAGCAGTTCTTTAGAGGTGGCACCGTCGATGGTGGTCAGGAACGGGGTTTTGTATTGCTGGTAGACCCCGGCGGCTGCCGCACGGTTTTCATTACTGATATCAAGGCTGATTTGCAGATAAGCCATCGTTCTCTCCTTCGCTCAGGGTTAAGGCAAGGCGGCCGGATAAGGTACCGGCCTGCTTTACCGTTCGTTGAGGGCGATTATGAGAAAGCCGGTTATCTTCAACAAATCAGTTAATCTTGCGTTGCAGAAAAGAAAAACTATGTCGGACGTCTGAAGAGAGAAGCATCATGCCGGTACGCGATGACCCTTGCCGCATGATGCTTAAAAAAGGCGGGTTATGGATTGTCAGAGATCACGTCATGAAGAAGCCAGTCGTGAAATATTTTTACTTCTTCACGCATGGCGGTGTGCTGCGGGGTCACCAGGTAGTAAGACCATGTTAACGGCCAGCGATGGTCTGGGTGCAATTGAACCAGTTGCCCGGTTTCAATCAGCTGTTTCACCAGCGCGTGACGCACAATCGCCACCCCCCGGCCGCTCAGGGCCGAGAGAATCACGGCGGAGGTGGAGTTAATATGCAGCCTGCTTTCCAGCGCGCCAGGGGCATTGACGGTACGGAGAACGTCGTCCCATGAGGGAAAATTCGCGCCCGGGTGCGGCGTGTCATCGTGGATCAGCTTCTGCGTGGCGAGCCAGTCACCACAGGCAATTTTCTCCGGAGGCACCAGGCGGGGGCTACAGACCAGCACCGCCTCTTCATCCATCAGCCAGGTTTTATTCACGCCGGGCCAGTCTCCCTGTCCGCAGCGAATGCCGATATCCGCCTCGCCGTGCGATACGTCCATCAGCTTTTCCGTGACGTTAAGCCGCAGATCGATTGTGTCATGCGTTTCTGAGAAGCGGTTAAGACGCTCCATCAGCCAGTTCATCATCAATACCTGAGAGGCGGTGACGACCACGACAGAACGTGCGCGACGTCCGCGCAGTTTGTTTAACCCGCTTTCCAGCTTGTCCAGGCCCTGCGTAATGTCCTGCAGCGCATCCTGAGCCTCATCCACCAGCGTCAGGCGCTCCTTACCCGACCGCGTACGGCGAAGCAGCGGGTGGCCAACCCAGTCTTCGAGCGAACGAACAAGCTGGCCCACTGCGGCAGGCGTCACGCCAAGCTCTTGTGCCGCACCGGTAAAGCTACCGTGACGGGCGGTCGCTTCAAAAGCATGTAGCCATTTAAGTCTGTTCAGGGAACGCATTACAGGTACTCCGATTTATTCTTTCTTTCAGTATACCTGAGCGAAGAAGATTTTCTTTCCTGTGTCGCAATTTCTTCTCAGTCGTCAACCCTGATGCAGGGTGGCATTCTGGATGCACACGATGAGGAGCGAGGCTTTTCATCAATGACAACCAAATGTTCTAAAAGAGGTTAGCGATGAACGCATCTTTTGCCGGTAAAAAGCTGTTAGTGGTCGGTGGTACAAGCGGTATGGGCTTCGAAACGGCGAAGCGGGTTCTGAAAAACGGTGGCAGCGTGGTGCTGGTGGGGAACCGCAAGGACAAAGCGGAGCAGGCTCGTCAGGCGCTGGCGGTCGACGGGCCGGTATCCATCATCGTGGCTGACCTGATGAAAGAAGAGGGTATGCAGCACGTGATGAATACCCTCAATGCTGAACACAAAGACATCAGCCTGCTGGTCAATGCCGCTGGCGTGTTCTTCCCGAAACCGTTTACTGAACATGAAGCGTCAGATTACGACATGTACATGAGCATCAACCGCGCGACCTTCTTCATCACCCGTGATGTGGTGCGCAATATGGTTGATGCCGGTATTAAAGGCTCCATCGTCAATATCGGCTCTATGTGGGCACAGCAGGCCATCGGGGCCACGCCGTCTTCCGCATATTCCATGGCGAAAGCCGGCCTGCATGCATGGACCAAAAACCTGGCTATTGAGCTGGGCGGGAAAGGCATTCGCGTCAATGCCGTGTCTCCGGCCGTTGTTCACACGCCAATTTATGAAGGCTTCATCCCGAAAGACGATGTAAAAGAGGTGATGAACAGCTTCGACAGCTTCCATCCGATTGGCCGCGTGGGTACACCGGGCGATGTGGCTGAAACGGTTGCCTTCCTGCTTTCTGACAAGACAGGCTGGGTCACCGGCGCAATCTGGGACATTGACGGCGGCGTCATGGCTGGCCGTAACGCCTAATACACCGCTCATCACAGGTGATACCGTGAATAAAACTTTTCGTGCTATGCAGGTTTCCTCGCCGGGCATGCTTGAAATGGTCGTCAGACCGTTGCCCGAGCCGGGGCCCGAGGACGTACTGATCAAAATTGAGGTATGCGGCGTTTGCGGTGCCGATCTTCAGGACGCGGAGAAGGTACCGGAAGCGGGGCAGCCCGGGCGCATTCCGGGCCATGAAATTGTGGGCCACATTACCCGGATAGGAGATGCAGTTCCCGGGATCTGGCACACCGGTCAGCGCGTGGGCGTCGGACGTCTTGGGGGATATTGCCAGCATTGCCCGCCTTGCCGTAACGGGCTTTTTCACCTGTGTGAAAATCAGCTAACGCCGGGGCTGAGCTGTGACGGAGGTTACGCCGAGTATGTTGTTATCCGCCATACCGCGCTGATTGCCATTCCTTCAGCGCTCACTTCCGTTCACGCGGCCCCGATCTTGTGCGCCGGTATGGCAACCTTTAACGCGTTGCGTCAATCCGGTGCCAGCGCGGGAGACAGGGTGGTTATTCTCGGTATTGGTGGCTTAGGCCATATGGCGATTCAGTACGCCCGTAGGATGGGGTTTGAGGTTATCGTGATTGCGCGCGGCAGTGAAAAGGCGCATGACGCTTTACAGCTGGGCGCTCATCACTATATCGATGCGCAGACGGAAAACGCGGCGGAACGGCTGAGAGCGGAAGGCGGTGTCGAGATTATTGTGGCCACTGCCCCGGATGCAGACGCGGTTTCAGCGTTATTGCCAGCCCTGGCCCCCAGAGGAAAAGCGATCCTGTTGGGTGCCGGACGCACACCGTTGCAGGTCATGCCGGGTATGATGATTGGCGCGGAACGCACCCTGACTGGTTCATTTGTCAGCACCCCGTCGCAAACCGAACGCGCACTGCGTTTCAGCCACCTCTTTCAGACGCTGCCAGTCACAGAGCTGATGCCCTTTGAACAGGCAAATGAGGCGCTCGACAGGTTACGGCAGGGAAAGGCGCGCTACCGGATAGTGCTTACGATGAACCCGGATAACTGATCGGCAGAAACACCGTCTGGCGGGGAGCCAGACGGTGGAGAGGTTACGCTTTACGCGTTGCCGCTTTCATTGCGCTCACAAACGTTTTCAGCTCAGCCAGCATTTGCTCTGGCTTGTCCACGTTCTTCTCAATGATTTTAACGATAGCGGAGCCTGAGATTGCACCGGCTGCGTTAGCGTCAATTGCCGCCGTAACCTGATCGGGAGATGAAATCCCAAAGCCCTGCAGCGGAGGGGCCGCGTGGTATTCAGCCAGCTTCTCGACCAGATGATGCAGAGGCAGCGCCGCTTTGTTCTCCGCGCCGGTTACACCCGCACGGGAGAGCAGGTAGGTATACCCGCGACCATAAGAGGCAATCTGGCGCAGCAGTTCATCATCGGCGTTTGGCGGGCAGATGAAGATAGGTGCCACGTTATGGCGCATCGCCGCCTGGCGGAACGGCGCAGATTCTTCAACCGGTACGTCTGCCACCAGCACCGAGTCAACGCCCACGCGCGCGCATTCTGCATAAAAGGTATCAATACCGCGACTGAAGACCAGGTTGGCATACATTAACAGGCCAATCGGAATGGTCGGGTGCTTCTGGCGGATAGCGGCCAGCATCTCGAAACATTGCCCCGGAGTGACACCGGCCGCGAATGCCCGCAGCGTTGCGTTCTGGATAGTCGGGCCATCGGCCAGAGGATCGGAAAACGGAATACCCAGCTCCAGCGCGTCGGCACCGGCTTCAATCAGGGTGTCGATAATTTTCAGCGACTGCTCAGGACCCGGATCACCCAGCGTCACGAAGGGAACGAACGCGCCTTCCTGGCGAGATTTCAGTGCTGCAAATGCGTTATCGTAGCGTTCCATCAGATTTCCCCTCGTGCTTTCAAAATATCGTGAACGGTGAAGATGTCTTTATCACCGCGACCGGAAAGGTTAACCACCAGCAGTTGCTCTTTTTCCGGGTTCTCTTTCATCATTTTCAGCGCATGCGCCAGGGCGTGAGAGGACTCCAGAGCAGGAATGATCCCTTCGTGGCGACAGAGCGTTTTAAACGCCTCCAGGGCTTCGTCATCGGTAATGGAAACGTAGTCCGCACGACCGGTGCTGTTCAGGAAGGCATGCTGAGGCCCAACGGAAGGGAAATCCAGGCCTGCCGAGATAGAGTATGACTCTTCAATCTGGCCGTCATCGGTCTGCATCATCGGCGCTTTCATACCGAAGTAGATCCCGACACGACCATGTTTCAACGGTGCGCCGTGCTCACCGGTTTCAATCCCGTGGCCTGCAGGTTCAACGCCAATCAGCCCGACGCTGGTTTCGTCGATGAAATCAGCGAACATGCCGATAGCGTTAGAGCCACCGCCAACGCAGGCGATCACCGCATCCGGCAGGCGACCCTCTTTTTCCAGGATCTGCGCTTTGGTCTCTTCGCCAATCATGCGCTGGAATTCACGCACAATCGTCGGGAACGGGTGCGGGCCTGCAGCGGTGCCGAGCATATAGTGCGCGGTTTCATAGCTGCCAGACCAGTCGCGCAGCGCTTCGTTACACGCATCCTTCAGCGTCGCGGAGCCGCTGTGCACCGGGATCACTTCAGCGCCCATCAGACGCATACGGAATACGTTAGGTGACTGGCGCTCAACGTCTTTTGCGCCCATGTAAATGCGGCATTTCAGACCGAGAAGGGCGCTGGCAAGGGCTGATGCCACCCCGTGCTGGCCTGCGCCAGTTTCAGCGATGATTTCGGTTTTACCCATCCGTTTTGCAAGCAGCGCCTGACCCAACACCTGGTTGGTTTTATGCGCGCCGCCGTGCAGCAAATCTTCACGCTTAAGATACAGCGTGGTTTTGGTGCCTTCGGTCAGGTTACGGCATTTCGTCAGGGCCGTTGGACGGCCAGCGTAGTTTTTCAGCAGGTCGGTAAACTCAGCCTGAAACGCCGGATCTTTCTGCGCGCTCACGAACGCTTCTTCCAGCTGGCGCAGGGCGGGCATCAGGATTTGCGGGACGTACATCCCGCCGAACTCACCAAAATAGGGGTTTAGTAATGTCGTCATCTTCTCTTCCTTAATATGCACGCAGAGTTTTAAATACCGAGGCCAGCTTACTGGCATCTTTGATGCCCGGTTGCGACTCTACGCCTGAATTGAAATCGAGGCCCGCGCAGCCCGCTTTGGCGGCTTCCACGCAGTTATCCGGGCTAAGTCCACCCGCCAGCAAAACATTGTCCAGCACTTCGCCGTGCAACAGGGACCAGTCAAAACGCTGTCCCGTGCCGCCCTGGCCGTTATCGAGTACGTATTTATCAACATGATTCAGGTTACGCTCAGGCAACCTGTCGCCCACGCTCTGCGCTTTCCAGATTTGCACCTGAGGTGCCAGCGCGCTTCGCAGGGAATCGATATAGGCCTGATCTTCGTTGCCATGAAGCTGTACCGCACGCAGAGATAACGCTTCGGCTTTTGCTACCACGTCGGCGATATCCGCGTTGCGAAAGACCCCCACATAGCTGAGTGGCGCTGCCGTCATCACCTGACGCGCCTGCGCTTCGGTCACCACGCGCGGGGAAGAGGCGACAAAAATCAGCCCGCCGTAAATCGCACCTGCGTCATACGCAGCCAGGGCATCCTCTTCACGGGTTAAGCCGCACACTTTGTTTTCACCCAAGAGTACGCGGCGCACCGCGGCATTGAGATCGTCATGTTCCATCATTGCAGAACCAATCAGGAAACCGTTGGCGAAATGGCTCAGCTCGCGGACCTGAGCGTAGCTGTTAATACCGGATTCACTGATCACGGTGACGCCAGAGCCCAGACGCGGCGCCAGCTGGCGCGTGCGGTTCAGGTCAATCGACAGGTCACGCAGATCGCGGTTGTTGATGCCGACCACTTTGGCTTTCAGCGCAATGGCGCGTTCCATCTCCTCTTCGTTGCTCACTTCGGTCAGCACGCCCATGTTCAGACTGTGCGCGACCGCAGCGAGCTGGCGATACTGTTCGTCATCCAGCACTGAGAGCATCAGCAGGCAGGCATCGGCCTGGTAAAAGCGAGCCAGCCAGATCTGATACGGGTCGATAATAAAGTCTTTGCACAGGATCGGTTGTGGCGCGATCCCGCTGACAACGGGCAGGAAATCGAAGCTGCCCTGGAAATACTTCTCATCCGTCAGCACGGAGATAGCTGACGCATGATGTTTGTAGATACCGGCAATTCGCGCCGGATCGAAATCGTCACGGATAACGCCTTTCGACGGAGACGCTTTTTTGCACTCAAGAATAAACGCGGTGCGTGCGCCCTGCAGAGCATCATAGAAACGACGGCTGCTCGGGACAACGTCATTCTGGAAGCTGGCCAGCGGCTGCTGTGCTTTACGTGCTTCCACCCAGATGGCCTTATCGGCAACGATTTTCGCTAAAACGGTCTGCATTCTTTACCCTCTTGCCGCAAGTGCGGTAACGCGATCGTAAGCTGCACCTGAGCGCAGTACGTTCAGAACTTTTTGTGCGTTGGCTTTGAGATCTTCCTCGCCGTGTAAACGCATCAGCATCGCGACGTTGGCAGCGACGGCGGCCTCGTGGGCGACCTCACCTTTACCTTGTAATAAGCGCGTCAGAATGTCACGGTTTTCTTCAGGCGTGCCGCCCGCCAGCGCTTCCTGATGGTAAGGCGTTAAACCAAAGTCGCTCGCCTCCAGCTGATAGCTCAGGATTTCACCGTCGCGCAGTTCGGCCACCAGCGTTGGCGCATGCAGCGACACTTCATCCATTCCCCCGCTGTGAACCACCGCGGCACGTTGATAACCCAGCACGCGCAGGGTCTCCGCAATCGGCAGAACCAGCTCCGGGCTGTAGACGCCAATCAGCGCCAGCGGCGGATGGGCCGGGTTGATCAGCGGGCCGAGCACGTTAAACAGCGTGCGGGTTTTAAGCTGCTGGCGAACCGGCATCGCATGGCGGAAACCGGTGTGATATTTCGGCGCAAACAGGAAGCAGACGCCCAGGTCGTCCAGGGCTTCACGCGAACGTTCGGCGTTCATCTCGAGATTGATGCCGAATGCGGCCAGCAGGTCTGACGATCCCGACCGGCTGGAGACGCTGCGGTTACCGTGCTTCGCCACTTTCAAACCACAGGCAGCCGCCACGAAGGCGCTGGCGGTGGAGATATTGATGCTGTTGCTGCCGTCACCACCGGTACCGACGATATCCGCAAACATGTAGTCCGGGCGCGGGAACGGGGCGGCATTTTCCAGCAGCGCCGTTGCCGCACCGGCAATTTCCTGCGGGCTTTCACCGCGAACTTTCATGCTCACCAGCGCGGCCGCCAGTTGTTCAGGCTTCAGTTCACCGCGAACCACAGCGGAGAAGAGCTGGTGGCTCTCCTGCTGGCTCAGGGTCTGTGCCTGATACAATTTTTCCAGAACAGGTTGCAGGGTGTTGGTCTGTTCCAGTTTCTGCAGGGCCCAGTCCAGGGTCTGTTCCAGCAGACGCGCGCCGTGAGAGGTGAGGATTGACTCCGGATGGAACTGCATCCCACAGACACGATCGGTATCGTGCCGTACGGCCATCACCATGCCTTCGAACGAGGCGTTAATGGTCAGGCCTGCCGGGATGTTGCTGCCGACCAGCGAGTGGTAGCGCGCCACCGGCAGCGGATTCGGCAGCCCGGCAAACATCGCCTGACCGTCATGTTCAATGCTGGAGGCTTTACCGTGCAGGATTTCACCCGCCTGGCCGACGTATCCGCCATAGGCTTCAACAATCGCCTGATGCCCCAGGCAGATGCCGATAATAGGCAACTTGCCGCGCATACGGGTCAGCAGTTCAGGCATACAGCCCGCTTCACTGGGGGCACCGGGGCCAGGAGAGAGCATCAGCACCGGGTTTTGCATGGTTGCCAGACGCTCAATCAGGGTTTGCGCCGGCACGTGGTTACGATAGATAACGACGTTGTGACCATTCGCACGCAGCTGATCTGCCAGGTTATAGGTAAAGGAGTCGATGTTATCGAGCAGCAGAATGTCAGCCATCAGAAAATCTCCTGTGCATGGTGTGCGGTAGCGATGGCGCGCAATACCGCGCGAGCTTTATTGCGCGTTTCGTCAGCTTCAGACTGCGGAACAGAATCAAGAACCACCCCGGCGCCCGCCTGGACGGTGGCGATGCCGTCTTCAACATAGGCAGAGCGGATAACGATGCAGGTATCAAGGTCACCGTGCGCGGTGAAATAACCCACCGCACCGCCATAGCTGCCACGACGACGCCCTTCGGCGGCGGCGATAAGCTGCATCGCACGGACTTTCGGCGCACCGCTCAGGGTGCCCATATTCATGCAGGCACGATAGGCGTGCAGCACGTCGAGGTCGTTGCGCAGTTCACCCACCACGCGGGAGACCAGGTGCATCACGAAGGAGTAACGGTCGACTTTCGTTAAGTCAGCCACATAGCGGCTGCCGGGAGTACAAATACGGGCCAGATCGTTACGCGCCAGGTCAACCAGCATCAGGTGCTCGGAGAGCTCTTTGTGGTCGGTGCGCATTTCCAGTTCGATACGGCTGTCGAGATCGCGATCCAGAGATCCATCGGCGCGACGCCCGCGCGGACGTGTACCGGCAATCGGGTAGATCTCGATCTGGCGGCTGGTGGCGTCGTATTTCAGGGAGCTTTCCGGTGACGCACCAAACAGGGTGAACTCGTTGTCCTGCATAAAGAACATATACGGGCTTGGGTTGCTCTTTTTCAGCACGTCATAGGCCGCCAGCGGCGAGGGGCAGGGCAGTGAGAAACGACGGGACGGGACGACCTGGAAAATTTCCCCGGCGCGAATCGCCTTTTGCATCTGACGCACCACGGCACCGTACTGATCGTCGGTCTGGTTAACCTCACAGGTCATCTTCTCTACATGCTGAACCGGCAGTGCGGGTGGCGCTTCGGTCATTTGCTGTTGCAGCTGAGCAATGCGCTGCTCAAGACGTGTTTTCTCGGTCACGGATGGCGTGAACAGGCTCGCCTGAATACGGGTGTATTTTTTCTGATGGTCGATCACCAGCAGGGTTTCGGCCAGGTAGAAGCAGTAGTCAGGGCAGCGGTTGCCCTGTTCGGTTTCCGGCAGGTCTTCGAAACCGGCGACCAGATCGTAAGCAAACAGCCCGCCAAAGAACATCGCTTCGCGTTCATCTTCTGGTACCGAGACCAGGTTTTGCAGCAGGCGGAAGGCATCGAAGACTGACAAAGAACAGAGGCGTGCATCTTCGTCCAGCAGTTGGCTGACCGGCGGGAAATGCAGTACCCGCACTTCCGGGTGACGTTCATTCTCGATGCCCGCTGGGAGGGAGGCGTCCAGCAGTGGCAGCAGCGCGGCACCGTTCTCAGAGAGCGCCTTAATCGTGACAGTGTCACCCAGCGCGGTAATGCGCAATGCGCTGTCGACCAGCAGCAGGCTCTTAAGATCGTCTTTACTGTCAATATCTGCGGATTCCAGCAGCAACGTTGCCGGACGCGCACCGCAGACCTGATGAAACAGCGCGGTTGGGTTGTGGCGATAGACCGCCTCGCAGGTCAGCAATTCGAGGTGTGGTTTGGCTGTTTGCATTATGTTGTTCTCATTTATTCTGTTCAAAAAAAAGCCCGCTTAGTCGCGGGCTGGGTATCTGTTTGCATTTTGCAGACGTGTGACACTGCCCGATAATCAGGATGTGCGCCACCAACCGTGCAGAGTGAAATGTGCTGTCATTTTCAGATACCTTTCTCGTGTGAACTTGCGTACTAGTTAACTAGTTCGATGGCAAGTTGTCAACCCTTGATTTCAGAATTTCGCGCCAAGCCGTTATCATAGGGGTTTCGGATGTCTTTAACCTGCTATGGGAAGTGCTTTGAGCGATACCACCTACGCCGTAATTTATGATTTACACAGCCATACTCAGGCCTCTGATGGCCTGCTGACACCCGAATCCCTGGTTCATCGCGCCGTTGAAATGCGTGTCGGCACGCTGGCGATAACCGATCACGATACGACAGATGCTATTCCCGCGGCGCGCGCCGAAATTGCCCGCAGCGGACTGGCGCTGAATCTGGTGCCCGGCGTCGAAATTTCGACAGTCTGGGAAAATCACGAAATTCACATTGTTGGCCTCAATATCGATATTGAACATCCGGCAATGCGTGCGTTTTTGCAAGAACAAAAATCGCGCCGCAACGAACGCGCCGAAATGATTGGTGAGCGACTGGAAAAAGCGCATATTCCCGGAGCGCTGGAAGGTGCACAGAAACTGGCAAACGGTGGGGCGGTGACGCGCGGCCATTTTGCCCGTTTTCTGGTTGAGGCGGGCAAAGCCACGACGATGGCGGACGTGTTTAAAAAATATCTGGCACGCGGGAAAACCGGTTACGTTCCGCCACAGTGGTGTACAATAAAACAAGCTATTGATGTCATTCATCATTCTGGCGGTAAGGCCGTGCTCGCCCATCCGGGGCGGTATAATCTTTCTGCTAAGTGGCTGAAAAGACTGCTGGCACACTTTGCCGAATGTGGCGGTGAGGCGATGGAAGTCGCCCAGTGTCAGCAGGCGCCCAATGAGCGTGCACAGCTCGCGACCTACGCGCGTCAGTTCGGTCTGCTGGGTTCGCAGGGGTCGGATTTCCATCAGCCCTGTGCGTGGATCGAGCTGGGACGCAAGCTCTGGTTGCCCGCAGGCGTTGAGCCTGTCTGGCAGCTCTGGGAACAGCCGCAGAAAATTGAAGAGAGGGAAGTATGAGTCAGTTTTTCTATATTCATCCGGATAACCCGCAGCCACGCTTAATTAATCAGGCCGTGGAGATCGTTCGCAAAGGCGGCGTGATTGTCTACCCGACCGATTCTGGCTACGCGCTGGGCTGTAAAATTGAAGACAAAGGGGCGATGGAGCGCATTTGCCGCATTCGTCAGCTGCCGGACGGCCATAACTTTACCCTGATGTGCCGCGATCTTTCTGAACTGTCGACCTACGCGTATGTCGATAACGTGGCGTTTCGTCTGATCAAAAATAACACACCGGGCAACTACACCTTTATTCTTAAAGGAACCAAGGAAGTGCCGCGCCGACTGTTACAGGAAAAGCGTAAAACCATCGGGATGCGCGTACCGTCCAACCCGATTGCGCAGGCGCTGCTGGAAACCCTCGGCGAGCCGATGCTTTCGACCTCTTTAATGTTGCCTGGCAGCGAGTTCACCGAATCCGATCCCGAAGAGATTAAAGACCGTCTGGAAAAGGTGGTCGAGTTGATTATTCATGGCGGCTACCTTGGTCAGCAGCCAACCACCGTTGTTGACTTAACCGAAGATGCGCCAGAAGTGATTCGTGAAGGCGTGGGTGATGTTAAGCCTTTCTTGTAAGGGTGTAAGCAGATATACTACGCGGCCATCAAAGCAGGGCTGAGCCCTCTTTTGACCTGATTCGACGCCTGTGAAGGCGACACCTGAGGAAGCTCAATGAGCGAGAAGTTACAGAAAGTGCTGGCGCGTGCCGGCCACGGTTCACGCCGTGAAATCGAAGCCATTATTGAAGCGGGTCGCGTGAGTGTGGACGGTAAAATCGCCACGCTGGGTGACCGCGTAGAAATCGTACCGGGATTGAAGATCCGCATCGACGGTCATCTTATCTCCGTGAAAGAGTCCGCTGAGCAGATCTGCCGCGTGCTGGCGTATTACAAGCCAGAAGGCGAGCTGTGCACGCGCAACGACCCTGAAGGTCGCCCGACGGTGTTTGACCGTCTGCCTAAACTGCGCGGCGCTCGCTGGATTGCCGTGGGTCGTCTGGACGTGAATACCTGCGGCCTGCTGCTGTTTACCACTGATGGTGAACTGGCAAACCGTCTGATGCACCCTAGCCGTGAAGTGGAACGCGAATACGCCGTGCGTGTCTTCGGCCAGGTTGATGAGAATAAACTGCGCGATCTGTCACGCGGCGTTCAGCTGGAAGACGGTCCTGCGGCATTTAAAACCATCAAATTTACCGGTGGCGAAGGCATTAACCAGTGGTACAACGTTACCCTGACTGAAGGCCGTAACCGTGAAGTGCGTCGTCTTTGGGAAGCGGTAGGCGTTCAGGTGAGCCGTCTGATCCGTGTCCGTTATGGCGACATCCTGCTGCCAAAAGGTCTGCCACGGGGTGGTTATACCGAGCTGGATCTGACACAGACTAACTACCTGCGTGAACTGGTTGGCCTGACGCCAGAAACCACCTCTAAAGTGGCGGTGGAAAAAGATCGTCGTCGTATGAAGGCGAATCAGATCCGTCGTGCGGTGAAACGCCATAGCCAGGTGAGCAGCAACCGCCGCTCTGGCAGCCGTAACAACAACGGTTAACATAAAAGCCCGGTGAAGATCACCGGGCTTTTTTCTTAGTAATCAATACCGATTTGCGCTTTGATTCCCGCGTCAAATGCGTGTTTGACCGGACGCAGTTCGCTGACGGTATCCGCAAGCTCCAGTATTTCCCGATGACAGCCACGCCCCGTGACGATAACCGTCTGGTGCGCCGGGCGTTGTTGTAACGCCTCCAGTACCGCATCCAGCGGGAGATAGTCGTAGGCCACCATATAGGTTATCTCATCCAGCAGAACCATATTCAGGGCGGGGTCTGCCAGCATTCTTTTGGCGTGCTCCCAGACTGCAAGACAAGCTGCAGTATCGGTTTCCCGGTTCTGCGTATCCCATGTAAAACCTGTCGCCATCACCTGAAATTCAACGCCATGCGGTTCAAGCAGATTACGTTCGCCGTTGGGCCATTCGCCTTTGATGAATTGAATGACGCCCACTTTCTGCCCGTGACCGACAGCACGCGTGGCGGTGCCAAATGCCGCGGTAGTTTTACCTTTGCCGTTACCGGTAAAGACGATAATAATCCCGCGCTCGTCCTGTGCGGCCGCAACGCGCGCATCGACCTGTTCCTTCAGACGCTGCTGGCGTTGTTGATGACGTTCTTCACTCATTGCGAAATCCCTGGTTTACGGCCCGGCTGGGCATCGAAGGTCATCCCCGTTTTACGACGACTGTCGTCGCCCATCAGCCAGAGATAGAGCGGCATAATGTCTGCGGGTGTTTTCAGTTTCTGCGGGTCTTCCGACGGGAAGGCGCTGGCGCGCATTTTGGTGCGCGTTCCACCCGGGTTAATGCAATTTACGCGCAGATGGCGGCTTTGATACTCCTCCGCCAGCACCTGCATCATCCCTTCAGTCGCGAATTTCGAGACGGCATATGCCCCCCAGTTGGCTCGACCTTCGCGGCCTACGCTTGAGGAGGTAAAGACCAGCGAGCCGGACTCAGATTTAAGTAATAAAGGAAGCAATGCCTGCGTCAGGAAAAACGTGCCGTTGACGTTGACCTGCATCACCTGCTGCCAGATATCGGGATCCTGTTCATCCATAGGACGGACTTCTCCCAGCAAACCCGCATTGTGCAGGACACCGTCCAGCCGCGGGTAGTGGGCGCTAATACGGTGAGCAAGCTCCTGGCACACTGCTGGCGTGCAGGTGAGTAAATCGAGGGTATACCACGGGGCCGGAATGCCGCCTGCCGCTTCTATTTCCTGCGCGACGCTTTTCAGTTTCTCTTCGTTACGACCAATAAGAATAACGCTCGCGCCATAGTCAGCGTAGGTCAGGGCCGCCTCGCGACCAATTCCGTCACTGGCACCGGTGACCAGAATGATGCGATTTTGCAGCAGATTTTTTTGCGGTTGATAATGCACGGGGACTCCTCTGGCGCGCAGTGACGCAATGACGCCTTCTTTATGACTTTTCGGCTTTATGCCCGAATTAGCATGAGAATTCAATCAGTCTACAGGAGGCATTACTGTAAAATTAACAATTTGCAAATATTTAAACCCCCATGAGGGGATTCCTGAAGCAGGCTCGCAGAGGTAATGTCACGAGCGAGACGCATGGGCAGGGCTGTTGTACACTGCCGTGAAAGAATCGTGGTTAAACAAGGTGGAACGCGTGGAATTACTTTCTCAGTATGGGTTGTTTTTGGCCAAAATCGCAACGGTGGTGATTGCCATTGCGGTGATTGCCGTTCTGATTGTAAACCTGACGCAGCGTAAGCGTCAGCGTGGGGAGTTACGCATTACCCGCCTGAGTGAGCAGTATAAAGAGATGCAGGAAGATATGTCTCTGTCGCTGCTCGATAGCCATCAACAGAAGCAGTGGCTTAAAGCGCAGAAGAAAAAGCATAAACAGGAAGCCAAAGCGGCAAAAGCGAAAGCAAAGCTCAATGCACCGCAGGATGAGGCAAAGCCACGCGTCTATGTGCTCGACTTTAAAGGCAGCATGGATGCGCATGAAGTTTCTTCTCTGCGCGAAGAGGTCACTGCCGTTCTTGCCGTGGCAAAACCGCAGGATCAGGTGGTGGTGCGTCTTGAAAGCCCGGGCGGTGTGGTACACGGTTATGGACTGGCTGCGTCACAGCTGCAGCGCCTGCGTGAAAAACAGATCCCGCTGACCGTTGCGGTGGATAAAGTCGCAGCGAGCGGTGGCTACATGATGGCCTGCGTCGCGGATAAAATTGTGGCGGCACCGTTTTCTATTATTGGTTCAATCGGTGTGGTTGCGCAAATCCCTAACTTTAACCGCTTCCTCAAAAACAAAGAGATCGACATTGAACTGCACACGGCCGGGCAGTACAAACGCACTCTGACGCTGCTGGGGGAAAACACGGAAGAGGGGCGTCAGAAATTCCGTGAAGATCTCAATGAAACGCACCACCTCTTTAAAGACTTTGTGCACCGCATGCGCCCATCGCTCGATATTGAGCAGGTCGCGACGGGGGAGCACTGGTACGGGATCCAGGCCCAGGAGAAAGGACTGGTAGATGAAGTGGGCACCAGCGATGACCTGCTGCTGAACCTGATGGATGGCCGTGAGCTGGTGGGCGTGCGCTTTACGCAGCGCAAGCGTCTGCTCGATCGCTTTACCAACAGTGCGGCAGAAAGTGCCGATCGGCTGTTGCTCCGCTGGCTACAGCGCGGACAAAAACCGTTGCTGTAAACAAAAACGCGAGGCTCAGGCCTCGCGTTTTGCATTAATCAACCAGGTGATATTTCTCTGAAAGCGTATGCGCCAGGTATTTAAACATGTTAAACACGGCGGTGCTTTTCGGGGTAGGTAGCCCCTGTTCGTCAAGGAAGTATTCGCCGCTGAAAACCAGCACGCCATTACGCTGTTCTACGCCGGTGGCTTCAATGCCCGCCAGAGTATCTTCATGATCACGGATAAGCTTGTTTGCTTCGATAAGCAGAGAGACTCGGTCAATTGGTTGGGTCGTATTGTGCATAATCCACTCCTTAAACAGTGACAATAGTCTACGCCGAGGGCGCTTTGGGGGCAAATTTTCCCTGTAATCTGAGGGGATAAGGCGCAGGAGCCTGGCTGGCGTGATTTGCTTTTGCATGCTAATAAAGTTGCGTAACGGATTTTATCAGGTAGAGTGTGCGCTTTCGTCATTCTGGCAACAGAATTGCTTGACATTCGACCGGTAATTCGTCACGAATCATATGAGGCGTGAGAAAAATACCCGAAAACTCAATCACCTGGGCGTCATTTCTCTGACGTTCGGTAAGACAAAGGGGTTGATATCCCCTGACGCAGTCGCAATATCAATGACGCGTCGTCAGTGGAAGGGAAATCAACGTGCGGCGTATTCCTGGAAGAATTAAATTAGGTAAAGGTGAATATGGGTAAAGCTCTCGTCATCGTTGAGTCCCCGGCAAAAGCCAAAACGATCAATAAGTATCTGGGTAATGACTACGTGGTTAAGTCCAGCGTGGGTCATATCCGCGATTTGCCGACCAGTGGCTCAGCCAGCAAAAAGAGCGCAGACTCTACCTCCACCAAAGGGGCTAAAAAGCCTAAAAAGGATGAACGTAGCGCGCTTGTCAACCGCATGGGTGTTAACCCATGGCACAACTGGGATGCACAATACGAAGTGCTGCCCGGGAAAGAAAAAGTTGTTAATGAGCTGAAACAGCTTGCTGAAAAAGCAGACCACATCTATCTCGCAACCGACCTTGACCGCGAAGGGGAAGCCATTGCGTGGCACCTGCGGGAAGTGATCGGTGGTGATGACAAACGCTACAGCCGTGTAGTGTTTAACGAAATTACGAAGAATGCGATTCGCCAGGCGTTTGAAAAGCCGGGCGAACTGAACATTGACCGTGTAAACGCGCAGCAGGCACGTCGCTTTATGGACCGTGTTGTGGGCTACATGGTGTCTCCACTGCTGTGGAAAAAGATTGCCCGTGGTCTGTCCGCAGGCCGTGTGCAATCCGTTGCCGTGCGTCTTGTCGTTGAACGTGAACGCGAAATTAAAGCGTTTGTGCCAGAAGAGTTCTGGGAAGTCGACGCGAATGTCACCACGCCGGGCGGGGATGCTCTGCCGCTGCAGGTGAGCCATCAGAACGACAAGCCTTTCCGTCCTGAAAACCGTGACCAGACCATGGCCGCGGTGGCGTTGCTGGAAAAAGCACGCTATCAGGTTCTGGAGCGTGAAGACAAACCGACCAGCAGTAAGCCTGGCGCACCGTTTATTACCTCTACGCTGCAACAGGCCGCAAGCACGCGTCTGGGTTATGGCGTGAAGAAAACCATGATGATGGCCCAGCGCTTGTATGAAGCGGGTTACATCACCTACATGCGTACCGATTCGACTAACCTGAGTCAGGATGCGGTTAACATGGTGCGCGGCTATATCGGTGACAATTTCGGTAAGAAATACCTGCCGGAAAGCGCTAACCAGTACGCCAGCAAAGAGAACTCACAGGAAGCGCACGAAGCCATTCGTCCTTCTGACGTCTCTGTGTTAGCGGAATCGCTGAAGGATATGGAAGCCGACGCCCAGAAGCTGTACCAGCTTATCTGGCGCCAGTTCGTCGCGTGTCAAATGACACCCGCGCAGTACGATTCCACTACGCTTACCGTTGGTGCGGGTGATTTCCGTCTGAAAGCGCGTGGCCGTATCCTGCGTTTCGACGGCTGGACGAAAGTCATGCCTGCACTGCGTAAAGGCGACGAAGACCGAACGCTGCCGGCGGTGAACAAAGGGGATGAACTCTCTCTGGTTGACCTCGTGCCAGCTCAGCACTTTACCAAGCCGCCTGCGCGCTTTAGCGAAGCATCGCTGGTAAAAGAGCTGGAAAAACGCGGTATTGGTCGTCCGTCAACCTATGCGTCAATCATTTCGACCATTCAGGATCGTGGCTATGTGCGTGTTGAAAATCGCCGTTTCTACGCTGAAAAAATGGGTGAGATCGTAACCGACCGTCTGGAAGCTAACTTCCGCGAGTTGATGAACTACGACTTTACCGCACAGATGGAAGACAGCCTTGACCAGGTTGCCAGCCATCAGGCGGAATGGAAGAAAGTGCTCGACAGCTTCTTCAGCGACTTTACCAACCAGCTTGAAAAAGCGGAGAAAGATCCTGAAGAGGGCGGCATGCTGCCTAACCAGATGGTACTGACCAGCATCGATTGCCCAACCTGTGGCCGTAAGATGGGGATCCGTACTGCGACAACAGGCGTCTTCCTCGGTTGCTCCGGCTATGCGTTATCGCCGAAAGAGCGCTGCAAAACCACCATCAACCTGGTACCTGAGAACGAAGTTCTTAACGTGCTGGAGGGTGACGATGCAGAAACCAATGCCCTGCGTGCCAAACGTCGTTGTAAGAAATGTGGCACGGCGATGGACAGCTACCTGATCGATCCGAAACGCAAATTGCACGTTTGCGGGAATAACCCAACGTGTGATGGTTATGAGATCGAAGAGGGTGAGTTCCGCATCAAAGGCTATGACGGCCCTATCGTTGAGTGTGAGAAGTGTGGCTCGGAAATGCACCTGAAAATGGGGCGTTTCGGGAAATACATGGCGTGCACCAACGACGAGTGTAAGAACACCCGTAAGATTCTGCGTAACGGTGAAGTCGCGCCGCCGAAGGAAGATCCGGTTCCGCTGCCAGAATTGCCGTGTGAGAAGTCTGACGCCTATTTCGTGCTGCGTGACGGTGCTGCCGGGGTCTTCCTCGCGGCCAACACCTTCCCGAAATCGCGTGAAACCCGCGCGCCGCTGGTGGAAGAGCTGCATCGCTTCCGCGACCGTCTGCCTGAGAAATTGCGTTATCTGGCCGATGCGCCACAGCAGGATCCTGAAGGGAATAAAACGGTGGTACGTTTTAGCCGTAAAACAAAACAGCAGTACGTTGCGGCTGAGAAAGAGGGGAAAGCGACCGGCTGGTCCGCCTTCTTTGTCGACGGAAAATGGGTTGAAGGCAAGAAATAATCTTCCCTTACCGTAACTTACCTGTAAAAGGGCCGGACTTCCGGCCCTTTTTTATTACCTTGTTATTATTTTTTGTTCCGTACTATACAGTCAGGCTATAAATGATATAGTGGTTATAGTTAACCCTTTTCTTATTATCAAATCGTCTTAAGCGATTGACCGCGTGCGCTAAATCGGATGGTCTGGCATGAAATTACAGCAGCTTCGTTATATCGTTGAGGTGGTGAATCACAACCTTAACGTCTCTTCTACCGCTGAGGGGTTATATACCTCGCAACCGGGCATCAGCAAACAGGTTCGTATGCTGGAGGACGAATTAGGTATCCAGATTTTCGCTCGCAGCGGTAAGCACCTCACGCAGGTGACACCCGCCGGGCAGGAAATCATTCGTATTGCCCGGGAAGTCCTCTCCAAAGTTGACGCTATTAAGTCCGTGGCGGGTGAACATACCTGGCCGGATAAAGGCTCGCTTTATATTGCCACAACGCATACTCAGGCGCGTTATGCGCTGCCAGGCGTTATTAAGGGCTTTATAGAACGTTATCCGCGCGTCTCTTTGCATATGCATCAGGGCTCGCCCACGCAAATCGCTGAAGCGGTTTCAAAGGGCAACGCGGACTTTGCCATCGCGACAGAAGCGCTTCACCTGTATGACGATCTGGTTATGCTACCGTGCTACCACTGGAACCGTTCTATTGTAGTGACCCCGGATCATCCGCTGGCGGGGAAAGGGTCGGTGACTATTGAAGAGCTGGCGCAATATCCTTTAGTGACATACACCTTCGGCTTCACCGGACGCTCTGAGCTTGATACGGCCTTTAACCGGGCGGGATTAACGCCGCGCATTGTCTTTACCGCCACGGATGCTGATGTCATTAAAACCTATGTGCGGCTTGGCCTGGGCGTTGGGGTGATTGCCAGCATGGCCGTCGACCCGGTTTCAGACCCGGATTTGGTTCGTCTTGATGCGCACGATATTTTCAGCCACAGTACGACCAAAATTGGTTTCCGTCGCAGCACCTTCCTGCGCAGCTATATGTATGATTTTATTCAACGCTTTGCCCCGCATTTAACGCGTGACGTGGTCGATACGGCGGTTGCATTACGCTCAAATGAAGATATTGAAGAGATGTTTAAAGACATCAAACTTCCGGCAAAATAATCACTCCCGGTATCTTTCCCTCACGGAAAGATACCGAATTAACTCCTCAAAGCTAAATCATAATTATCATCATCTACATTTTCCCTGCCATATAATGTCATTACCCATTTAATCTGTATGGTTTTAATGTCGTGAATTGGCGACAAAAGTAGAAAGTAATTTACGGCTACGCAAATATTTCTTTTCAATTATTTATTTCTGGTCAAAAGATTGAATATTTCCCACCAATTGATGCGTAAATTCACTGGCTTTTCGGCTAAAGTTTCTTTAGGATTTATCTCAACAGATGATTAATTGTACCAATTGTTTGGTCCTAAATGATAAGCGATATCGATTGTATGAGGTTAGCAATGCCTTCAGGAAGTGAAGAACCGCAAAGGGATCCTGCGCTCAAGCGTAAAGCCTGGCTGGCGGTCTTTCTCGTCTCCGCCCTGTTTTGGGTAGTGGTTGCTCTCCTTGCCTGGAAATATTGGGGTTGAATATGGCAGTGACGGTACGTACAGAAACGGTAAAACAGATGTGTCAGCATCGTGACAGTGGTCACAAAGGACGCAAAGCACCTGCGACCGTTGTCCCCGCGTCCTGGAAACTGACGCCACAGCAGCAAGCCTTTATTGATGTGTTCGCAGAAGACGAACCCAAAAAACAATAATTTAGTTAATTGCGTAATGATGCAAATAGTCTGAATAAAGACTCTGCACCTTTGTACTCTTTAATAAATACACATCAGCAATATAGAACTGAGGGCAAACCTCGGAGCCTTTTTAAAAATAATGCCTGGTGTACCCTATGATGAATAACATGATGTCTCACAAATACTGGTCATGGCTCGGCGTTTTTTCTGTGTCGATCCTGTTCTGGTCTCAGCTCATCTGGCTGGCCTTCCTGTAAATCCAAAACCTCGCTGCGGCGGGGTTTTTTGTTTTCGCACTTCACTGGACCATTCCTAAATTTATCAATTCGGGTTGTTATCAAAACGTTACGACATCTTTGTGTTATCTTTAATTACAGCCCTGATGATTGTCAGGACATCTCTGTAATTAAGGAGGAGCTTATGTCGTTAACCCTACGCGAAGCCAGTAAGGACACATTACAGGCAGAAAACAAAACCTGGCATTACTATAGCCTGCCACTGGCTGCCAGAACGCTTGGGGACATTTCGCGTTTACCCAAGTCCTTGAAAGTTTTGCTGGAAAACCTCTTACGCTGGCAGGATGGCGATTCCGTCACCCTCGAGGATATCCAGGCGCTGGCGGGGTGGCTGAAGAGTGCCCATGCCGACAGAGAAATAGCCTATCGCCCGGCGAGGGTCCTGATGCAGGACTTTACCGGTGTTCCCGCCGTGGTTGATTTAGCCGCCATGCGCGAAGCCGTTAAGCGCCTCGGTGGCGATACGGCAAAAGTGAATCCGCTTTCTCCCGTTGACCTCGTGATTGACCACTCCGTGACCGTTGACCACTTCGGTGATGATGATGCTTTTGGCGAAAACGTACGTCTGGAGATGGAACGTAACCACGAGCGCTATGTCTTCCTGAAATGGGGGCAACAGGCGTTCAGCCGCTTTAGCGTGGTTCCGCCTGGAACCGGTATTTGCCATCAGGTTAACCTCGAATATCTGGGCAAAGCCGTCTGGAGTGAATTGCAGGATAAAGAGTGGGTGGCTTATCCGGATACGCTGGTCGGGACGGATTCACATACCACCATGATTAACGGCCTCGGTGTGCTGGGGTGGGGCGTCGGGGGTATTGAAGCGGAAGCGGCTATGCTTGGTCAGCCGGTGTCGATGCTCATTCCTGATGTGGTGGGCTTCAAACTCACCGGTAAGCTGTCGGAAGGCATTACCGCCACCGACCTGGTGTTGACCGTCACCCAGATGCTGCGTAAGCATGGCGTGGTGGGTAAATTTGTTGAATTCTACGGTGACGGGCTGGATTCGCTGCCGCTGGCCGATCGCGCCACGATCGCCAATATGGCGCCGGAATATGGCGCGACCTGTGGCTTCTTCCCCATCGATGACGTCACGCTGGAATATATGCGCCTGAGTGGTCGCAGTGAAGAGCAGGTCGCGCTGGTCGAGGCCTACACTAAAGCGCAGGGGATGTGGCGAAACCCGGGTGATGAGCCGGTATTTACCAGCACGCTTGAGCTGGATATGGGAAGCGTCGAGGCGAGCCTTGCCGGGCCAAAACGCCCGCAGGATCGGGTCGCGTTACCGGACGTGCCGAAAGCTTTTGCCGCCAGCAATGAACTGGAAGTCAATGTCGCGAAAAAAGATCACCGTCCAATAGACTATGTCCTGAACGGACATCAGTATCAACTTCCGGATGGCGCGGTGGTTATTGCCGCTATCACCTCCTGTACCAACACCTCGAACCCAAGCGTTTTGATGGCCGCGGGACTGTTGGCCAAAAAAGCCGTTGAGCTTGGACTGAAACCGCAGCCGTGGGTTAAGGCTTCGCTGGCCCCGGGCTCTAAAGTGGTTTCAGATTACCTGGCGCAGGCAAAACTCACCCCGTACCTTGACGAGCTGGGATTTAATCTCGTGGGTTACGGATGTACTACCTGTATCGGTAACTCCGGTCCGCTGCCTGAGCCGATTGAAACGGCGATCAAGCAGGGCGATCTTACCGTGGGTGCGGTTCTTTCCGGTAACCGCAACTTTGAAGGGCGCATTCATCCGCTGGTGAAAACCAACTGGCTGGCCTCGCCGCCGCTGGTTGTGGCTTACGCGCTGGCGGGAAACATGAACATCAATCTCACGACAGACCCGATTGGTCACGATCGCAAGAACGAGCCTGTTTACCTGAAAGATATCTGGCCGTCTTCACGCGACATCGCGCGAGCCGTTGAAAAGGTCTCAACCGAAATGTTCCGCAAAGAATATGCGGAAGTGTTTGAAGGCACGCCGGAATGGAAAACAATTAACGTCGTGGGCTCGGATACCTATGGCTGGCAGGATGATTCGACCTATATTCGTCTGTCACCGTTCTTCGATGACATGCTGGCTGAACCTGCTCCGCTTAAGGATATCCACGGGGCGCGTATTCTGGCGATGCTTGGCGATTCCGTTACCACGGACCACATCTCGCCGGCGGGCAGTATCAAAGCCGACAGCCCGGCAGGCCGCTATCTGCAAAGCCGTGGGGTGGAACGCCGGGACTTCAACTCCTACGGATCGCGTCGTGGTAACCACGAAGTGATGATGCGCGGGACGTTTGCCAACATCCGCATCCGCAACGAAATGGTTCCGGGCGTGGAAGGGGGCATGACGCGTCATTTACCTGGCACGGAAGTGGTTTCGATTTATGATGCCGCCGTTAAATACCAGCAGGAAGGCACGCCGCTGGCGGTGATTGCCGGTAAAGAGTACGGCTCCGGCTCCAGTCGAGACTGGGCAGCGAAAGGTCCGCGCCTGCTTGGGGTTCGCGTGGTGATTGCCGAATCTTTCGAGCGTATTCACCGTTCGAATCTTATCGGGATGGGGATCCTGCCGCTAGAGTTCCCGCAAGGCGTCACCCGCAAAACGCTGGGACTCACCGGGGAAGAGCAGATTGATATTAGTGGTCTGCAAAACCTGCAGCCGGGTAAAACGGTTCCGGTGACGTTAACGCGAGCAGACGGTAAAACGGAAGTGCTTGAATGCCGGTGTCGCATTGATACGGCAACCGAGCTGACCTACTACCAGAACGACGGCATATTACATTACGTGATTCGTAAAATGCTGGATTGACGCGCTCGCCCGGCTCGCGATGGCGATGCCGGGCATCTCGCGATCACTCGCTCAGGAGGTGACCCATTTTGGCGGCTTTGGTATCAAGATAGTGGGCATTTTTCGGGTTACGGCCGACAATCAGCGGAACACGTTCGACGATATTGATCCCCGCTTCGGTCAGGATTTCCACCTTTTTCGGGTTATTGGTCAGCAGACGGACCTCATCTACCCCCAGAAGCTTGAACATATCGGCGCACAGGGTAAAGTCGCGCTCATCGGCAGCAAACCCGAGCTGGTGGTTCGCTTCAACCGTATCGTATCCCTGATCCTGCAGCGCGTAGGCGCGGATTTTATTCAGCAGGCCAATATTACGACCTTCCTGACGGTGATACAGCAGCACCCCACGACCTTCTTCAGCGATGTGAGAAAGAGCTGCTTCAAGCTGGAAACCGCAATCACAGCGCAGGCTGAACAAGGCATCGCCAGTCAGACACTCCGAATGTACGCGAGAGAGTACCGGCGTCTGTCCTGAAATGTCACCGAACACCAGCGCGACATGATCCTGTCCGGTTGCCAGTTCTTCAAATCCCACCATCAGGAAATCGCCCCATGGGGTTGGCAGTTTGGCTTCTGCCACACGTTTAAGCTGCATGTGATTCTCCAGAGTAGGCTGACACGTTTCGTGCCTTTCGCCTGTTTGGCTTTCTGTATCTGTTCATTTTGCCACAAGCTCAGCACGTTCGCCTAATGGGCGCCATGCTATATGGACGTTAAACGCACGATCCGACATATCCACCCAACAGATGAATTTCAGTTATGATTGTGGTGCTTAGCGAAAAAGGAGAAGACATGCTTTCAATCGCCAGACGTACGGCAGCAGGTGCGGCCATTCTACTTATTATGCCGCTGGCCGTATGGGTCTCAGGCTGGATGTGGCAGCCTGGTCAGAACGCCACATGGCTGAAAACATTATACTGGATAACGGAGACGGTCACCCAGCCGTGGGGAATTATCACGCATGTGATCCTTTGCGCCTGGTTTCTGTGGTGTTTGCGCTTTCGTCTGCGTGCGGCGCTGATGCTCTTTGCGATACTGGGTGGGGCGATCCTCATCGGTCAGGGCGTGAAGTCCTGGGTTAAAGATCATGTCCAGGAGCCGCGTCCTTTTGTCGTCTGGCTGGAAAAAGCGCACCATGTTCCGGTGGATGAGTTCTACAATTTAAAACGTAAAGATCGTGGTGCGCTGGTCAAAGAACAGCTTGCGGAACAGCAGGATATCCCGAAGTTCTTACGTAAACACTGGCAAAAAGAGACCGGGTTTGCTTTTCCTTCCGGCCATACCATGTTTGCCGCCAGCTGGGCGTTACTGGGAGTAGGGCTGCTTTGGCCACGGCGACGTACGGTCACGATCGCGATTTTACTGGTCTGGGCCACAGGGGTGATGGGCAGTCGTTTGCTGCTGGGGATGCACTGGCCGCGGGATTTGGTGGTGGCTACGCTGATCTCATGGCTGCTTGTGACGCTGGCAACATGGCTTGCTGAACGCATCTGCGGTCCGTTAACGCCACCGCCTGTCGAGGAAGAAGAGATCGCCGAAAGGGACCAAAGCGACGCCTGACGGTTGATATTCCGTGTTTTGCCCATAAATCCATGACTGGCGCGTCACTTTTTCCGTTTCGCGCCCGTCACTAAAATGGTAGTTTATAAGGCTGATTGCGGTGAGTTGAACACACTTTATTCGCTTGAACCACATAACGGGAAGTAATGTGAAATATTTACTCATTTTCTTACTGGTATTGGCGATTTTTGTCATTTCAGTCACATTGGGTGCACAAAACGATCAACAGGTGACGTTTAACTATCTGCTGGCGCAGGGCGAGTATCGTGTATCGAGCCTTCTGGCGGTTTTATTCGCCGCGGGCTTTGCGATTGGCTGGCTGGTATGCGGTCTTTTCTGGTTGAAAGTTCGTGTTTCACTTGCGCGCGCTGAACGTAAAATTAAACGACTCGAACATCAAATTGCGCCTGCGTCCGACATTCCGGAAAGCTCTGGTGTACCGGTCGTCAAGGAATAATCGACTATGCTGGAGTTGTTGTTTCTGCTTTTGCCTGTAGCCGCAGCCTATGGCTGGTATATGGGCCGCAGAAGTGCGCAACAAACAAAACAGGATGAGGCTAACCGACTCTCCCGCGACTACGTTGCTGGGGTGAACTTCCTCCTGAGCAATCAACAGGACAAAGCAGTAGACCTGTTCCTCGATATGCTCAAAGAGGATACGGGCACCGTTGAAGCGCATCTCACCCTGGGAAACCTGTTCCGCTCGCGCGGCGAGGTTGACCGCGCCATTCGTATTCACCAGACCCTTATGGAAAGCGCCTCGTTGACCTACGATCAACGCCTGCTGGCGGTACAACAGCTGGGCCGTGATTACATGGCGGCGGGGCTGTACGACCGTGCAGAAGACATGTTCTCGCAGCTGGTGGATGAAACGGATTTCCGCGTCAGTGCCTTGCAGCAACTGCTGCAGATTTATCAGGCCACCAGTGACTGGCAGAAAGCCATTGATACGGCCGAGCGTCTGGTGAAGCTGGGCAAAGATAAGCAGCGAGTTGAGATAGCCCACTTCTACTGTGAACTGGCCCTTCAGCAAATGGGCAACGACGACATGGACAAAGCCATGGCGTTGCTTAAAAAGGGTGCCGCCGCTGACCGTAACAGCGCGCGTATCTCCATCATGATGGGGCGCGTCTTTATGGCGAACGGCGACTATGCCAAAGCTGTAGAGAGCCTGTTGCGGGTTATCGACCAGGATAAAGAGCTGGTCAGTGAAACCCTCGACATGCTGCAAACCTGCTATCAACAACTGGATAAGCAGGATGAATGGGTAGCCTTCCTGCGTCGTTGCGTGGAAGAGAACACTGGCGCGACTGCCGAACTGATGCTCTCGGACGTGGTTGAACAGTATGAGGGCAGTGATACCGCGCAGGTCTATATTACGCGTCAGCTGCAGCGTCATCCGACCATGCGAGTATTCCATAAGCTGATGGACTACCACCTCAACGATGCAGAGGAAGGGCGCGCCAAAGAGAGCCTGATGGTACTGCGCGACATGGTAGGCGAGCAGGTACGAAGCAAACCGCGCTATCGTTGCCAGAAGTGTGGGTTTACGGCGTATACGCTGTACTGGCACTGTCCTTCATGCCGGGCATGGTCGACCATCAAGCCAATCCGAGGCCTTGATGGGCAGTAATTTTTAAAAACGATCTATTTTAGTTACAACATACTGATGGGTTTTTAGAACCCGTTGAGCCCGTGCGGTTTGCCGGCCACGCAGGAGAGTAAATCGATCCTGTCAATTTGCAGCGCTGGCAGGTAGAATGCTCGCCGTTTATCTGTTCCGCGCCGCTGCGCGCCCATAGACGAAAAGGGCTGGTCATGACGTCTGTTACTTCCTCCGCTTCCCGCGTAATTACTGATTCTCCTGTTGTTGTTGCGCTTGATTACAATAAACGTGACGCGGCACTGGCCTTTGTCGACGGTATAGACCCTCGCGACTGCCGTCTGAAAGTTGGCAAAGAGATGTTCACGCTGTTTGGACCGCAAATCGTACGCGACCTGCAACAGCGCGGTTTTGACGTTTTCCTCGACCTTAAATTCCATGATATCCCGAATACCACCGCGCACGCCGTGGCTGCTGCTGCAGAACTGGGGGTGTGGATGGTCAATGTGCATGCATCGGGTGGGGCAAGAATGATGACCGCGGCCCGTGAAGCGCTCCTGCCGTTCGGCAGCGACGCACCGTTGCTGATTGCGGTTACCGTGCTGACCAGTATGGATGAGAGTGATTTACGCGATCTCGGCGTGACGTTGTCACCTGCTCAGCATGCAGAGCGTCTCGCGCGCCTGACGCAAAATTGCGGGCTTGATGGTGTCGTCTGTTCCGCGCAGGAAGCCGTGCGTTTCAAATCAGAACTGGGCCAGGCTTTCAAACTTGTTACCCCAGGTATCCGCCCGGCCGGCAGCGAGGCAGGCGATCAGCGTCGTATTATGACGCCTGAACAGGCGCTGGCGGCAGGGGTAGACTATATGGTCATCGGGCGTCCTGTGACGCAGTCTGCTAACCCGTCAGAGACGCTCAAGGCGATCAACGCATCACTGAAAAAGGGGGCATAATGACTGATTCAAACAGTCGTCTGGTCTACTCAACAGAAAGTGGGCGTATAGACGAACCAAAAGCGAAAGCCGAGCGCCCGAAGGGGGACGGTATTGTTCGTATCCAGCGTCAAACCAGTGGACGCAAAGGTAAGGGCGTATGCCTTATCTCCGGCATTGATCTTGACGACGCGGAACTGGTTAAGCTGGCCGCCGATCTGAAAAAGAAATGTGGTTGCGGTGGTGCCGTGAAAGACGGCATTATCGAAATCCAGGGCGATAAACGTGATTTAATTAAATCCCTGCTCGAAGCCAAAGGCATGAAAGTGAAACTGGCGGGCGGCTAAAATAGATGAGCCACGGCATTTGCCGTGGCTCTTTTTTTACGTGCGTAAGTCAGACCTGAAATGCGTTCTAATATCGCAGTACCGGTGGAGGCTTATTTAATAATTATTTGCCGACCTGGTGACCGATAATACCACCGACAGCAGCGCCACCTAATGTACCCAGCGTACTACCATCTGTTAATACCGCACCGCCCAGAGCACCAGCACCGGCACCAATTGCGGTGTTGCGGTCACGTTTAGACCAGTTAGAGCAAGCGCTCAGGGACATTGCTACAGTGATTGCCAGAACAGCGGCGGCTAATTTTTTGCTGGTTAAGGTCATAATACTTTCTCCTGAATTATCGATTCACGGAAAGAGCTACGCTTTAAGTATAGACGAATTGAATACTTAAAAACTGTTTTCCGTGAAAGCTGGTCGCGCAGGCGTTACGTAATCACGCAGGTGATAGTCACTTCCTGTTATATCGCTAACATTAATTTTACGACTTTAAGGCGGGTTAAACAGGTAAAAACTCTTAAAGGAGGGTTAGGAATCATCTCAGACAGTAGGGACATAGGCGCCCGGCATTCGGGCGCTTAAAGGACTCAGGGCGACTTTTTAATAATATTGACGATAAGACCGTCATCTTCCAGTTTAATACGATGCTCATCGCTCAAACGTTCGTCGGTAATTACACGGCTAAAGCGAGAGACTGGCCCCATGGTATAAGGGTGAACGGCGCCAAATTTTGAGCTATCAGTCAGCACAATGGCCTCACACTCTTTTTCCAGCACCGCATTCACCACATCAGAACGCATCATATCGCGGCCGGTGAAGCCCGTTTCTGGCTGCCAGCCATCAATACCAATAAAGGCCTTACTGAAATGGACCTGCTGAACATACTGGCGGGTCAGGGGGCCAACCATGCTTTCGCTTTTTTTCTGGTAAATGCCGCCCAGCAGGATCACCTCGCAGCGGGTCTCTTTGAGCAGATGCGCGATATAGCTACTGACCGTGATGATAGTAACGTCTTTCTGTTCGGCAAGCGTGCGCGCCAGTAAGGCATTGCTACTGCCGTTTTCGATAAACACCGTCTCACCATTGTTGACTAAAGACGCGGCAAACTCCGCCAGCTCACGCTTCAGGGCGTAGTTGTTCATCATGCGCGTCTCAACGTCCTCGCTATCGAGCGGGACCGCATACCCATGCGCACGACGCAGGTAGCTCTGTTTCTCCAGCAGGTTAAGATCCTGGCGGATGGTGACTTCTGAAACGCCGGTGGTTTTAGCGAGATCGACTACGCTGACGCGTCCCTGGTCAATGACCATCTGCAAAATGATTTGTTGTCGGGAATTCATAGCATCCAATTAATAAAGCGAAACAGGTTCGAAAACAGCAGGATCAAACTTCCCACGGCGCTTTTGGCTGTCCGTTCTCAGGCGCGTTTTCAGCACCCTTCTGAGCAAGAAGTTCAGACTTCAGGATCTCAAGATTACGGATCGCCGAGTGATAATCGCCTGCCACCAGGATATCCAGCACGGTATCAATACGTTGTGCTACAGCTTGTGCATCAATAGTAGACATAATCTCACCCCAGGTGTGAAAAGGTAATATTTTCAATGATGCAGAAAATGGGATCAAAAGAGAAGGGAAAAAATGCAATAACTAAATCACATAAATGAGTGTGATAAATTTATTCCCCCACATGCTGCGGGCTTAATGAGTGGATTAGTCTAAAACTGCGCGCAAGGCGCTTTTTCTGTGAGGAATTAGACTATGACAGTTATCAACCAGCCTACCTGCACCCTGTTTACCGATACTGAACGTTTCACACAGTTGTCAGCCTACTACGAGGAAGAGCGGCACACCATCTGGATGATGCTGCGGGCGCAACCTCGTCCTTGTTTTAATCATGCGTTAATTGAGGAGATCATGAACCTCTCCTGGCTGGTTCGCCAGTCCGGGTATCTGGTCGATTTTTGGGTAACCGGGTCACTGGTTCCTGAAATGTATAATGCGGGAGGCGATTTACAGTTCTTCGTAGAGTGCATTCAAAATGGACGGCGTGAAGCGTTACGCGCGTATGCACGTGCCTGCGTCGACTGTGTGCACGCAGCGTCGCGGGGGTTTGATACGGGCGCGGTCTCTCTGGCAATGGTTGAAGGCAGCGCGCTAGGCGGTGGGTTTGAGGCTGCGCTGGCACACCATTTTGTTCTCTCTCAGCGCGATGCCCGTCTGGGCTTCCCGGAAATTGCCTTCAACCTGTTCCCGGGCATGGGGGCATATTCGCTGGTCGCACGTCGGGCAGGGATGAAACTGGCGGAAGAACTCATCTACAAGGGGGAGTCGCATACGGCAGAATGGTACGAACAACATGGATTGGTCGATGTGCTGTTTGAGCCCGGGCAGAGCTACGTCTCCGTCAGAACCTTCATCGACACGCTGCGGCCGAAGCTGAACGGGGTAAGGGCGATGTTGCGCGCCCGAACCCGGGTACTGCAACTGCCGCGCAGTGAACTGATGGATATCACGGAAGACTGGGTTGATGCGGCGTTTTGCCTCGAGCCAAAAGATATCGCCTATATGGAGCGTCTGGTGATGCTGCAAAACCGCCATCATGGGGCGTTACGCAAAGCCAGTTAACGTTGTTTTCGCGACTGATATCGCTTTAGCCATCGCTCGAATGCGGCAGCGGGCATCGGCTTAGCGAAGAGAAAGCCCTGCCGTTCGTTGACGCCGTTCTTGGTCAGAAAGGCGTCTTCTTTCGCGCTCTCGACCCCTTCAGCAATGACCTGCAGGTTTAATGCCTGTGCCACCGCGACGATGGCCCGCACCAGAGACTGGGAGATCGATTGTTTATGTATATCCCTGACGAAGGATTGATCGAGTTTAATGGCGTCGATAGGGAACCGCGCCAGCTGCGACAGAGACGAGTAGCCGGTGCCGAAATCATCAAGATGAATTTGCGCGCCAAGTTTGCTGAACTGCTGGATCACAGAGAGCGCCAGCTCTTCGTTTTCGATAAGGCAGCTTTCCGTGAGTTCAACGTCGATAGGGCAGTATTCAAAATCCAGATCCTTCAGCGCCTGCTTTAAATCGCTGAAAATGGTCTGGTCGGCCAGCTGACGTGCGGAGACGTTGACCGCCACGCGCAGGTTAATTCCCTTATCGCGCCATTTAGCCACCTGGCGCACCACATCAAGCATCACCCAGCGGCCCAGCGGGACAATCAATCCCGACTCTTCCGCATAAGAGATAAACTCCAGCGGAGGGATCAAACCGCGCTCCGGCGACTGCCAGCGCACCAGCGCTTCCAGACTTCGGATTTCACCCCTCCAGGTAATTTTAGGCTGGTAGTGAATCAGAAGTTGATCGTTATCCAGCGCTTTACGCAGGTTGGTATCCAGCCAGAGATATTCAAATACGCGCTGGTTCATCTCAGGTGAGAAGACGCAGAACTTGCCCCGGCCATTCTCTTTCGCCGTGTACATGGCGGTATCGGCATTACGGATGACGCTTTCCCTGTCGTTACCGTGCTGCGGGGCGAGGGCGATGCCGAGCGAGCAACCGGTGTAGATTTCTATCAGGCCGATTCTGAACGGCTGGCGCAGACGGGTTAAGATCCGCGACGCCATGGCTTCCAGAGCGCCCTGAGAGGTATCTGTGGCCATGACAATAAACTCATCGCCGCCAAGTCGCGCCAGCACCTGACCGTCATCCAGACAGCTCAGAATGGCCAGAGCGACAGCCTGCAACAGCTGGTCGCCAAACATATGCCCGTAGGCATCGTTGACCTTTTTAAAGTTATCCAGGTCGAGATACACCACGCCGACCTGCGTTTCACCGCGGCTGGCGATGGCATCTGAAATCTGTTCGTGGATCGCGTTACGGTTTGGTAAACCGGTAATGGTGTCGGTATTGGCCAGCACGCGCAGACGCTCCTGGGCGCGGCGCTCTTCAGTAATGTCGGTGCCGGAACAGATAAGGAAAATTTCATTTTTGCCGCTGCCGCTATGAACAAACTTGTTTCTGAACAAAAACAGCCGCTGCCCTTTACGCGTTTTGATCCAGCGTTCGACCTCGTAGGAGCTGCCGTTGCGAAAAAAACCGGTAATATTGCGCTTCGAAGCTGCCGCTTCGCTGCGGCTCATAAACAGCTTGAACACGTTCTGACCAATAACTTCTTGTTCTTTCAGACCGGTATATTCTTCACTCAGCCGGTTAAAACGTTGAATATTGCCGTTATGATCGAGAATAACGATGACGGAGTTGGCTTCAGAGACAACCTGTTCAGCAAAAGAGAGGCCCTGAGCCAGGTCACGAGCTACGGAGGGCGTATCGTTCCACGCTGACGCGGTGCCGGCCCATTCATTTCGGGTTATTTTGCGCCCCACAAGATGAACCGGGACATCTTCCCCGTACAACGAGAGCGTCATGGAGATGCTGGAGGTAATGACGGTTAACTGGCGGATGAGTTCGGCTTGTTCATCATCCAGCGCCACCACCTCAGTCACATCGGCATTTTCGCTGGCGGCAAGGTGCAGAGCATTGCTGTCAGCTGTCATTCGCCACCAGGGGCTATGCGTACCCATGTAACGAAACAGCAAATTCTGCTCCAGATCGTCCATCATGTTTTCTCCCGCAGCTGCTCATTAGCGCACAAATTATTCATTTGCCGTCGACTTTTCCGTTGTGAAACAGCGGCAACCCCAAAATGAACGTCGTGTTTTTTCCCGGTTTTCTTATAAAAAACGCGTCTGGCGAAAAAGGGTATTTATTGTATAAAAATTCATGTAACCGAATATAACGGCACTCTTTTACTGTAGATAATTATGGCAATTTTGGGCGGGAAGACGCTGAAAATAGTACGAAAAAATAATGATTTTGCGGCGGGGGTTCAAAAGAAAAATTGTCGGCGCTTCCCGAAGGGAAACGGCCGACAATTTAAGCGGTTATCAGGCGACCGGGCGCGCGATAACGCTGCGGGTTTCCATGCGAACTTCAGCGATGTTTACGTCAATCACGTCTGTGACTTTGTAAACTGTTTCACCTTTGATTTGCACAGTACCATTCTCCTGACTGCAGACCAGTTCGTCACGGACGGCATGCAGGAACGGGGCAGGGATAAAGGCGACGGCGCCGTTATCCACCAGGCGAACGCGCATACCGCCCCGGCTGATATCAATGATTTCTGCGGCGAAGCGAGTATCTGTACCCGCTTTATCCTGCAGGTAGCGTGCGTACAGCCAGTCTCCCACGTCACGTTCCGCCATACGGTTCAGGCGACGTCGTTCGGCCATCTGCAGGGTGGTGTCATTTTGCGGACGCGCAATGGACTCACCCTTAATGATCGCCTTCAGCAGACGGTGGTTGACCATGTCGCCATACTTACGAATAGGTGACGTCCAGGTCGCGTAGGCTTCCAGGCCGAGGCCAAAGTGTGGACCCGGCTCGGTGCTGATTTCAGCAAAGGACTGGAAACGACGGATGCGGCTGTCGAGGAAACCGGATGGCTGTGCATCCAGCTCGCGGCGCAGCTTACAGAAGCCCTGCAGCGTCAGCACTTCTTCAGGGTCAACGTGCACATCGTGGTTCTTCAGCAGGGCCGCCAGCGCTTCGGTATTGGCCGGATCAAAACCGGTGTGGACGTTGTAAATACCAAAGCCCAGCTTGTCACGCAGGACGCGAGCGGCACAAATGTTGGCAGAAATCATCGCTTCTTCAACAATGCGGTTCGCAATGCGACGCGGTTCGGCCACGATATTCAGCACTTCGCCTTTCTCACCCAGCACAAAGCGATAGTCCGGACGATCCTTAAAGACCAGCGCATGGGTTTTACGCCACTCGCCGCGGTTCAGACAAATGCGGTGCAGCAGACGGATCTGTGCGGCAATCGCGTCTGATTCCGGTTTCCAGGTGCCGGTATTCTCAAGCCAGTCGGAAACATTGTCGTAGGCCAGCTTGGCTTTCGATTCGATGGTTGCGGCAAAAAATTCAATATCGTCTTCGATCGCGCCATCGGCGGCGATGGTCATGCGGCAGGCAAGGACCGGTCGCACTTCATTTGGACGCAGTGAGCAGAGGTCATCAGACAGTTCGCGCGGCAACATGGGGATGTTGAAGCCCGGCAGGTAGTTAGTGAACGATCGGACTTTTGCCATATCGTCCAGCTTGCTGCCTTCAACGATCCAGGCGGTGGGATCGGCAATGGCGACGGTCAAATGCAATTTGCCATCAGCGCTCTCTTCCGCATACAGCGCATCATCCATATCTTCTGTGCTGGCGCTGTCGATAGTGACAAACTCCAGGGCAGTGAGGTCGCGACGCGTCAGGCCTTCGTCCTGCATTTCAGTCGCTACGCCGTCTGGCGCTTCTTTCTCAAGATTATGGCGTGCAAGCGTCACCCACCATGGCACGAAATGGTCGTCGCCAAAGGTGATGAACTGGGTCAGTTCAGCATAAAAGCCACGATCGCCTTTCAGAGGATGACGGCGCATTTCAGCTACGGCCCAGTCACCTTCTTTGAAATCATGCTCAACACCACGGGCGGCGCGGCAAGGAATGGCATCTTTCAGCAGGGGATGATCCGGCACGATAGAAAGACGATCGTCTTTTCGCTGGACCTTGCCCACGAAGCGGGTCAGGAACGGTTCGATCAGTTCTTCCGGCTCGGCGGACTCTCGTTCCTTTTCGGTATGAATGACGGCCGTAATGCGGTCGCCATGCATCACTTTCTTCATTTGCGGTGGCGGAATGAAGTAGCTTTTCTGCGCATCAACTTCAAGGAAGCCAAAGCCCTTTTCCGTGGCTTTTACGACCCCTTCTGCACGCGGCGTCTGGGAATGCAGTTGCTGTTTAAGCTGCGCTAGCAGCGGGTTGTCCTGAAACATAATGTTCTATTTTCGTAGCCATTGAGCGGCTGACAGTTTTACGCGATTCTCACTGTCACAGCAAGCGGTCTTTGGGTAATTAGTATGGTTATTCCCCTTTGCCAAACGCGACTTTCAGGCGTTCAAGCCAGCCATCCATCGCGCTCCGGGTGAGCAGTTTTATCGCCCGTACCGCAGGCAGTCCTTGTTCAGTGAGCGGGGTGAACTGTGCGGCACTGAAGCGGTCCGGAGAACGCGTCAACAAGTCGATTGCCGCCGAAAGCGCCGGCGAATCAAGAGAAATATCATCATGGCTGTTTACCAGGATCTCACCCGTCAGGTCGAGCAGGATGGGCTCATGGCTGAGTACCGGCGTCAGCGCTTCAAGGGCGGGTTCGGCCTGCCAGCGGGAAAGCGATTCAAGCTGATGCGCGCTGGCATAACGCAGTTCAACGACAGGTAAAAGCGCCACCCAGGACTCAGGAGCGGCTGGCAGCGTGTGCGGCTGAATATGATGGCCGGGCAGCCAGCGTACAGGATGCCCCAGCAGGGCCTGAAAGACGGCCACCACGCGTGCCTGAAAACCGATAAAGCCGATAATCTGATTAATAAGCACCATGTCGTAGGTTGTCAGGCCCACCTCATCAAGCTGCTGCAGTGCTTTATCATCGATGACATCAGGTGAGCTGGCGAGCTGACGGGCGTACTGGGTGATTTGTGCCAGGCGGCGGTTACTTTCGCGTGAGGAGTCAGGGCCGGGAAGCGGGGCGAGGAGGGCGGCATAGTGGTTACACAACCGTTGGACGCCACAGGCCTGCGCGACCGTTAATGCAGTACTCAATCTGTCGTAGGCGCTGAGCGTATGCAGCCGGTTAACGGAGATTGAGAGCGGAAACAACAGGTGGCATAAGGTTCTGGCAGGGGTGAGCCAGCCAGTACAGGCGGCGACAATCTCGTCAGGCAGGGCTAAATCGAGCAAAAAACGATCGTCGACGTTAGCGGCTTCGGGCACCAGAGGCAGAACATCCGTCTGCGCGTGGTTTGACTGGGTTTCGTGGTACCAGTGGCCTTTGCCGGAAAAACGGCGTTGTTCCATGGGCGTTCCTTGATCTCAAAATGGCGATCAATATCCTGGCGTAAGGCAGATGTGGGGAAAAATATTGTTAGGTGATAACAAATAGCTGAACGGAATAACGAAGGGGTCGGGCGGAGGAAGGAAAACTCTCTTCCCGTGAGGGAAGAGAGTCACAGCTTATTTAATTTCCAGCTCGTTCATTGCAGCGATGTTGAAGCCGCCGTCAACGTGAACCACTTCACCGGAGATACCCGCGGAAAGGTCAGAGCACAGGAACGCTGCAGAGTTACCCACATCTTCAATGGTAACGGTACGACGAATCGGCGTAACCGCTTCGCAGTGCGCCAGCATTTTACGGAAATCTTTGATACCGGAAGCTGCCAGGGTACGGATTGGACCCGCAGAGATAGCGTTCACACGCACACCTTCTGGACCCATCGCGTTCGCCATGTAGCGGACGTTTGCTTCCAGAGACGCTTTAGCCAGACCCATAACGTTGTAGTTAGGGATAGCACGTTCTGCGCCCAGATAGGACAGGGTCAGCAGAGCTGCGCCTGGGTTCAGCATCGCACGGCAAGATTTAGCCATTGCCACGAAGCTGTAGGAGCTGATGTCGTGAGCGATTTTGAAGCCATCACGGGTTACCGCGTTCACGTAGTCGCCGTCCAGCTGATCGCCAGGAGCGAAGCCGATGGAGTGAACGAAACCGTCGAATTTCGGCCATGCTTTTGCCAGTTCAGCAAACATGCCATCGATGCTTTCGTCTTGTGCAACGTCGCATTCCAGAACAAGGCTGGAACCCAGCTGCGCGGCAAACTCTTCTACACGGCCTTTCAGCTTGTCGTTCTGGTAGGTGAACGCCAGCTCAGCGCCTTCGCGATGCATAGCCTGTGCGATGCCGTATGCGATGGACAGTTTGCTGGCAACGCCAGTTACCAGAATGCGCTTACCGGAAAGAAAACCCATAGATTTAATCCTTATATTCATTGCTTATTTTTTGCCTTGTAAATCATAGCATTACAGGCAACATTTCAAAGTCATTCGAAATTAGCTCGAAATTATATCCCACTCAGTGCCCCTTGTGTCACGCTATTTCTCGCTCAAAGCCCGTGACGTATGTCATGGAAGGGGGTGAGCGAACGCGTTATCACGCTGTTTCACAGGCATCCGTCCATTATATCACTGCGCGGCCGGTTCGCCTCATCCAACCAGAGGCGGGCGTTTTTGCGCAAAATGATCCGTTCAGTGGATTTTACGTATTACAATCCAGTTAGAGTCAAAACATGAAAGAAATCATTAACAAACACGTTATAGACTGGGTTGAAGATAATATTTTATCTCTGGAGCATATCGATCGGCTGGTCGTAAAAACGGGTTACAGCAGAAGGACGCTCGAAATCTGGTTTAAACACCAATTCCACCAGTCGCTGGGTGAGTATATGCTCAGGAGACGAATGAGCTATGCCGCGTCTTTATTAAGGATGACGTCGCTGCCGGTCACCGAAATCGCTCACATTTTTCAGTATCATAGTGGACAGGGTTTTGCCCGCGCGTTTAAGAAATTGACCGGGAAAACACCGTCTCAATATCGAAGCGATGAAATATGGGACTTCCAGCGTTACCATCCTTCACTGTTATTAGAAGGGCTCCGTAAACCTGACGTGAAGATTTGTCGGCTGGCGCGGACGTTTTCCTATAACGATACCCTGACGGTATATGATCATATTTTTAATCCTGCGATACAGGATGTGACCAAAAGACTGAGAAAACTTTTGCTTGATCATCGTGGGGAGGTAAAAGAAATCGCCATCAGGGGACGGCGTCCAGAAGGCCTGGATAAAAGCCGGGAAAACATGGCTGAAGTCATAATTGATTATCTGTCACCGGATAATACATCGCACCAAAAACAGGAATATCATTTTTCCGGTAAATATGCCGTTATGCGGTATGACGGTAGCTGGAGCGCCTACGGTAAGCTCAGCAAAAAGAACTATTTGTGGATAATGTCTTATCATCAATTCAGGCTGCGTAATGAAACCCATTTAATGACGTTCCATTCCTGCTCCGAAGATAAGGTCGTATTTGATATTTATATACCCATAGTCTGAGTCTGGCACCGTCTCGTAATTAAAACGAATCAGTCAGTACGGGCTCTCATCTGTGAGCCCTGACGCTATATATTCCTCGCAAAACAGATGTTTTACAAATGGAGTTGTGAACGATGAAAGAAGAATTGTATCGATTCGATGATGATGATATCGACTCAATTGCCTATTCCGTCGCATTTAGCGAATGGCTCGGTATCGATAATCTGCAGGATTGTGCCCTGACAAGAATTTCGGAGGAGGACAGGGGGAATATGAGCGAAAGTTAGAGGAGTTTCGCCATTTCTTTCAATATGCTTCAGGGGAGTAGTATTTTTCACATTTTCTTTTACAGAATAAAACGCATCACTAAGTTTAACATATACGGATATATGGAATGCATGCATGAGGATTGCACAGTTATTAGTTAAGACGTTAATTGTCGGAACGGTTTCTTTTCCTTACGCGACGGTGTCGGCCATGACACCAGCGGAACATAGTCAGTATGACGCTCTGATTATCGAGGCGAGAAAAGGCAATACGGAACCAGCCTTGTCCTGGTTTTCAGGCCACCATCGGCTTGATGAGTCTCAGGTCGCCGACTGGATGCAAATCGCCCTGTGGGCCGGTAAAGATAATGAGGTTATCAACGTCTATTCACAATACAAACATCATACGTTACCGGCGAGGGCCTATTCAGCGCTGGCGATAGCCTATCGCAACAAGCAGGTAAGAGTGATCTCACTGGTGAGTAAAGCGCAGTAGGGAATATCCCGGTTCGGTACGACATCGACCGGGATAATCCACTTCAACAGACTGAGGTCGGTTAACTGAAGCATCTGAAAAGAGGGTGGCAAGCCTGACCGGTTTGCCCCTCGATGTTAAGCAGAGAATGGTGTAAATCGCTCTGCCGTTTCACGTCTTTTATTTATGCGGTATTAATGAACATGAATAACATTACGTTGGCTGAGAAAATGATCGTGCTGTCCGGTGCGCTGCTGTTTGCACTGATGATCGCGGTGAACTCCTTTTTTGTTAATGATAATCCAGGTTTCAGGGTACCCATGACAACCTATTTGATCGTCATGATTGCGCTATTTTTTCTGGATACCATTATCTCTATTTTTATCCAGATGCAGTATGCGTCTGACCGATCTCATTTATCCCTGTTAATCCTGAGCATGGCGTTTCTGAGCGGTCTCATCTATTTCATAGAAACGATTATCGTCATTCAGCTTCCTGAAGACGCAGGGTTAACCCATACGCTAAAAACTAACGATACGGCGGTATTTTATTTTTTCCGCCAGTTAAGTTTTATTTTTTTGCTGGGGCTTGCTGTATGGGTGGAGAAACACACGGCACGACGACGGTTCACATTACGGAATAAGGTCTGGCTGGCGCTAATATCGTTAATCCCCCTGGTTATGTTCCCGGTGCTGGCCCATGCGTTGAGCAGCTACAATCCAACCTGGACATTAACGATAGCCGCGTATCGCCCCGATCAGTATCATCCTGTCTGGGATGTCCGCTACGTTAACGCTCTGATAGTTCTCTGGTCGGCCCTGGCCTGCTACATGACTTACGTGACACGCTTTTCATCTGGCGTCTGGAACAGCATCATCGTGGTGTGCCTTTCTGCGATCACCTATAACTTTTTCCTGCTCTTACTCGATACGTATAACCTGTCGCTCTGGTATATCAGCCGGGCGGTAGAAGTGTTCAGTAAACTATTTGTTATCTGTACCTTACTGTTACATGTCTTCAGCTTGCTGAGATTTTTTGGCGATCGGGTTAACCGCGATCCCCTTACGCAGATCTTCAACCGCAAGTATTTTTTTGAGGCACTTCAGCGGCTCCGCATGCTCAGAACAGAAAAGGGCACCAGCATTATGATGCTGGATATCGATAACTTTAAGACCATTAATGACACCTGGGGACATCCTGTGGGGGACCGCGTCATTCTGGCGGTCGTGGATATTATTAAAGACAGTATTCGTGATAATGACGTCTTTGCCAGACTGGGAGGTGAAGAGTTTGGCCTGCTGTTGCCCGACACGGACAGGAGTATGGCCGTAGTCGTCGCAGAACGTATTCGCAAGAATGTTGAGCAACGCACCGGGCAGGGTAATCTGTACGCGGTGCCCCTGACGGTAACGTTAAGTATTGGCGTGTGCTCAGCCATTCAGGAAAACGTCAACAGTAGCGATATCATTCGTGATGTGGATGAAGCACTGTATGAGGCCAAGCACGGTGGTAAAAACAGAACCGTGTGCAGACAGGCCGCAGGGTCGGTCTGAACCGGCGTTGCGCGCCTCCCGCGGTGTGATTTACGCGCAAGAAAAAACGGGGTTATAACACAGGGATGTAAATATCAAAGTTAACGCGCTCATCGCTGCAGGCGTTAAAACGCATTAAATGAATGCCATCGCGCAACGTCAGGCGGTTCGTCACCATTGCCTTAACAAACGCAATTTTGTTATAGGCGCTATAACATTCCCAGCTGCCTTCAAAGGACATTTTTGCATATTTTCCGGTAAGTAAAAGTGTGTCTTTCTTTGTTGTTTTAGTGCTGTCTAAACAATATGAAATTAAGACTTCTACCAGATAGGAACGGCTTTTACCCAGACGTTCTGGTCGGCGCGGCACTATGGCAAGCTGTTGGATCCGATCGCGATTCTCAAGCAGGAGTTTTTTGATTTTTTTAGTGACATCGTGCACCGCAGTATCAAAAAGATGATCGTGCTCTATAATCTCATGGGTATACGGAAAAATCTCATTGAGTTCACAGAGTGTTATTTCGGGTGTTTTAAGATCGTCTAATAAAAATGAGGGCTGAAGGATATCAAAATCCCACTCTTTTGCATTTCTGTATTCAGAAGGGGTGAGTCCCGACATCTTTTTAAAGGCTCTTGAAAACCCCTGGCTGCTTTGGTAGTGAAATAAATAAGCAATGTCCGTAACGGGAAGCGACGTCATTCTGAGCATGATGGCTGCAAGGCTCAGCCTTCTCCTTAGGATGTACTCACCTAAAGAGAGGTGATATTTCTCTTTAAACCATGTTTCCATGGTTCTTCTGCTATACCCGGTATCTTTAACCAATTGATCAATATGTAAAATAGAAAAATTATTTTCCTCTACCCAGGTGAGAATATATTTACTAATACTTTCTTTCATTCGATATCTACAGCGTGTGGCGTCATGACGTAATTAATAAATTGCCGGTGGGGCTTATGCCAAATACTTGCTTTATTGCGGTGGGATTCTGGCAATGACCTTAATTTCAAAATCAAAGCCCGCAAGCCAGTTTACCCCCACGGCCGTCCAGTTCGGATAAGGGGGGCGGGGGAACGCTAATTTTTTGGCTTCCATGATGGTTGAAAACTGATTTTCTGGATCGGTATGAAACGTCGTCACGTCGATCACATCATCAAACGTACATCCCGCAGCAGAAAGCGTAGCCTGGAGATTATCAAAAGCCAGTTGTACCTGAGCGCCGAAATCCGTTTCAGGTGTGCCGTCGCTGCGGCTTCCAACCTGGCCTGAGACAAATAACAGATCGCCAGAGCGAATGGCAGCAGAATAGCCATGTTCTTCATAGAGGGCATGACGATTAGCGGGAAATACAGGTTCACGTGGGTGCATGGCATTTCCTTTTCGATTGGGGGTATTGTTGAGATCACGCGGTCGTATTAACATACGCGGCGTATGTCAAAATCTAAACCACATACGCCACGTATGTCAAACGTAAAAACACAACGTAACCAAGGACGTCTTATGGCTGCAAAAAGCCGTGCCGAAACGGCCCAGGAAAATCGCGAAAAAATGATTCAGGCAGGGCGCAAAGCTTTTGCCGAGAAAGGCTATGCCGCAGCCTCCATGGATGAACTGACCGCAAGCGTGGGGTTAACACGTGGAGCGCTATACCATAATTTCACTGACAAGAAAGGCTTGCTGGCTGCGGTGGTCGCCCAGATAGACAGCGAAATGGCACGAAAGGCGAAGGAAATTGCCGCCAGCGCCGAGAATGACTGGGAGCGACTGCTGGCGGAAGGCGTCGCTTACATCAACATGGCGCTCGATCCGGAAGTGCAGCGTATTGTACTGCGTGATGGTCCGGCTGTTCTGGGTGACCCGGCCCACTGGCCCAGCCAGAATAGCTGTCTGGAATCTACCCGTGAGACCATAGAAAAAATGATTGAACGCAAGGTCCTGAAAGACATGGATGCAAACGTCGCTGCACAGCTGTTAAATGGCGCTGCGCTCAATGCTGCACTGTTGATAGCCGCCAGTGACGATCCACAGAAGACGTTGCCACATGCGATTGAGGTGTTTGTCCTGCTTGCAAGCGGGTTACGCCATCAGTGAAAGGAAAGGGTTAACGCGCGCGAGCTGCCATTTAACCCTTAAAGGAATGGGTGTGCCGGGGGCATTTTTGTCGGATAAGGGGCGTTAAAACGCCGCGAGGATTTCGCGCGTGGTGAGCGTTGTTAATCCGCCCCTTGCACCAACGCGCTAGCGATCTTTTCTCCACGCATCCGCGGTTAATGCTTCACCGAAATGGCCGGCAATCAATCGCTTAGTCAGTTCATGAAGCGGAGAGGCCATAACATCCGCGGTACTGCCACGTTCAACAACCTCACCCTGATGCATGACCATCACCTGGTCGCTGATATGTTTCATCATCCCCAGATGTTGGGTCACGTAGATATACGAGATACCCTGTTTTTCCTGTAATTCGAGCATCAGGTTAATTAACTGCGACCGCATCGACATATCCAGCGAGGCGAGCGCTTCGTCGGCGATGATCACTTTCGGGCGCAATATCAGCGCACGCGCGAGCCCAAGACGCTGTTTCTGGCCGGGGGCGAGCATGTGCGGGTAATAGCTCTCGTGATCGGGCAGCAGCCCAACCATCCGCAGGGTTTCAAAAACGCGTTTGCGTCGCGCTTCTGGCTCGAGATCGGTATTCAGACGCAGCGGAAAATCGAGGATTTGCGAAATACGCTGACGCGGGTTGAGCGATGTCGACGGATCCTGGAAGATCATGCGGATACGCTGGCTGCGGAAAGAGTAATCGCCGAATTCCAGCGGATGGTCATCTATCAGCACTTCGCCGCCGGAGGGTTCAACCATGCCTGCCAGCATCTTCGCCAGCGTGGATTTACCGGAACCGTTCTCACCGATGATCGCCAGCGTCTGTTTTTCGCGCAGGGTAAAGCTGAGCGGCTTCACGGCTTCAACGGTCTGACGATGGAACAGTCCGGTACGGTAGCGAAAGGTCTTACTCAGGTTACGGACTTCCAGTAAGGTTTCGACCATTTCACTCTCTCTCCATGTTCAGCGGGAAATGACAGGCATATAGATGATTTTTGGCCCCTGTCAGGCGTGGCGTCTCAATACATTTACGCTGCGCATACGGGCACCGCGGCCCCAGACGACAGCCAATCGGCAAGGACTCCAGCAGCGGGATAGCCCCGGGCAGGGTATTCAGGCGACTCTTGTGCGGCATGGCGCTGCCAAAATCTGGAATGGCGCGGATCAGCGCCTGCGTATACGGATGATGCGGCGCGGTGATGAGGTCTTCACTCGGGGCGGTTTCGACCGTCTGCCCGCAGTACATCACATCAATCTTATCAGCCCATTTGCTGAGCATTTGCAGGTCGTGACTGATTAACAAAATGGTGGTGTTGTTGTTCTGGTTCAGACGCGTCAGCAGGCGGAAAATCTGCGCCTGCGTGGTCGGTTCCATCGCGTTGGTCGGTTCATCCGCAATCAGCAGACGCGGCTGATTGGCCAGCGCGATGGCAATCATCACTTTCTGACATTCACCGTCGGTCAGTTCGTACGGAAAACTGCGCATGGCATCTTTATGATCTTTGATCCCGACGCGGTGCAACAGCTCAATAGCACGACGCTTACGCCAGCCAAACCGTTGCCACCAGCGGCCTTTATAGGTCCATCCGGGAATGTTCTGCATCAGCTGTTTGCCCACGCGCTCGGAAGGGTCAAGACAGGATTGCGGCTCCTGGAAAATCATTGATACGTTATGGCCGACCAGCTTGCGACGCTCGCGGGGAGAGAGGCGTTGCAGGTCGATATCATCAAAACGCATACGGTCAGCGGTGACGCGCCAGTTATCCTTCGCCACGCCACAGATGGCTTTGGCGATCAGGCTTTTCCCTGAACCGGATTCACCCACCAGCCCGCGAATTTCACCCTCAGCAAGGGTGATACTGATGCGATCGACGGCTTTCACCCAGCCTTCACCGGTTTTGAACTCGATGGTCAGGTTGCGAATATCAAGAAGCGGCATTATTGCACCCCCGCATTAATTGCACGGCGTATACCATCGCCCAGCAGGTTAACAAGCAGCACACTCACCATAATGGCTGCGCCCGGTAACATGACCGTCCACGGCGCAACGTAGATAAGCTCAAGCGCGTCACCGAGCATCGCGCCCCATTCAGGCGACGGCAGCTGCGCACCGAGATCGAGAAAGCCAAGCGCCGCGATGTCCAGAATCGCCATCGACAGGGCGCGGGTGATCTCCGTGACCAGCCCGGCAGCGATGTTCGGCAGTACGGCAAACCAGAGGATGTTTAAGGTTGTCGCACCGTCCAGGCGAGCTGCGACGACATACTCTTTTTCCAGCTCGTCATGCACCATGCTGTATACCGAACGCACGATGCGGGGGAGGATCGCCAGCCAGACCGCGAACATGGCATGCGACAGGTGTGGCCCGACAAACGCCACCACAATGATGGCCAGCAGCAGGGACGGAATAGAGAGCAGGGTGTCGAGAATGTGGTTCAGTGCCGCCGAGCGCAGGCCATGCGTCGACCCGGCAAAGATGCCGAGCGCCAGACCGCAGATGGTGGCAGCAAACGTCACCACAAATGCACCGCCGACCGTCGGCGCCGCGCCGCTCAACAGGCGGCTCAATACGTCACGCCCGAGGTCGTCCGTACCGAGGAAGAAAGAGACCTCACCGTAGCGCGACCAGGATGGGGGCAGCAACTGATAGCCAAGGAACTGCTGATCAATACCGTAGGGCGCAAACCAGGAGCCAAAAACGCAGAGCAACACCAGCCCGGCGAAGCCATAAAGGCCAATCATTGCCGTGGTGTCACCATAGAATTTACGCCACACGGTACGCAGCGCACCGGGCGTGCGCTTTTCACTGTATACGTTATCGTAGGGCATACCATTCCTTATGCTTCAACGGGTTGGCCATAGCACCCAAAATATCGGAAATCACGTTAACAATAATCACCAGAGAGCCAATCACCATGACGCCCGCCGAAATGGCGGCGTAGTCCTGCTGGCGGATAGCATTGATCAACCATCGTCCCAGCCCCGGCCAGCTGAAGACCATTTCGGTAATCATCGCCAGGGTGAGCATGGTGGAAAACTGGAGCCCCAGTCGCGGGATCACAGGCGGCAGGGCATTATGCAGCACATTACGGCGCAAGATAGTCAGGCGCGATAAGCCGCGCGTGGCGGCCGCTTTGACATAGTTCTGATCGAACACCTCGATGGTACTCAGGCGCATCAGGCGGATCACTTCGGTTGTCGGTGCCACCGCCAGCGTCAGTACCGGCAAGACCATATGGCGTACGGCGCTGACGATCATCTCATGTCGCCAGGCTGAATCAGACAGCCAGGCGTCAACGATAGCAAACCCGGTCACCGTTTTTACCGTATACAACAGGTCAAAACGGCCAGAAACCGGCAGCCAGCCCAGGTTGAGGGAAAAGAAAAGCGTCAGCAGCAGCGCCAGCCAGAAGATCGGGATCGAGAAGCCGAGCAGGGCGAGGGCGCTGATAAATTTATCCTGCCATTTGTTGCGATAAATCCCTGCCAGCATCCCTACCGGAATACCAACCATTAAGGCAAAACCGAATGCCAGAATGCACAGCTCCATTGTCGCCGGGAAAACCTCTTTCAGCTGCTCGGAGATGAGCTGTCCGTTGATGCTTGAAACACCGAAATCCCAGTGCAGCAGACCGTTAAACCAGAAGAGCCACGCATCCCACAGCGACGACCCCTGGAGCGGGGCGTGCGGGGTGAAATAGCTCAGACTGAAACCAACAAAGGTCAGGAAAAAGAGCGTCACCAGCAACAGCAGAAGGCGGCGCAAGGTAAAAATGATCATGGTTTTTTCACCTCTTGTTCTTTTTCGCGAGACACGCCGGCGAAGGAGGCGTTGCCGAACGGACTCAACACCAGGCCTTTAATATCATAGCGATAGGCCTGCAGGCGCAGGGACGAGGCCAGCGGCAGCACGGGCAGCTCTTCGGCAAGGATCTTCTGCGCTTCATCATAGGCGTCTATGCGTGACGCCAGCTGTTGGGACGCCAGCGCTTTTTGCAGCACGCCGTCAAATTCCCGGTTGCACCAGTGGGCGTAGTTGGTCTGGGAGTTAATCGCCGCACAGCTCAGCAACGGACGGAAGAAGCTGTCCGGATCATTACTGTCGGTCGCCCAGCCTGTCAGGGTTAAATCATGGTTCATGTCCATCAGGCGCGCCTCCTGGAAACGACCCTCAACCGGCACGATGATCACTTTCACACCCACCTGCGCCATATCTGCCTGCAACAGCTCGGCGGTCTTCAGCGGGCTTGGGTTCCAGGCCTGAGAGCTGGTCGGTACCCAGAGTTGCAGCGTCAGGTTTTCTGCCCCCAGCGCTTTCAGCTGTTCACGCGCTTTTGCCGGGTTGTATTCCGTAATTTTAGCTTCACTGTCATAGGCCCACGAGGCTCGCGGCAAAATAGAGGCGGCGGTTTCTGCCGTACCGTAATAGATCGACTGCATCAGACGCTGGTTGTTGATGGCCAGCGCCAGCGCATGGCGTACGGCAGGGTTGTTCAGCGGCGGCTTATCGGTATTAAACGCCAGATAGGCGATGTTCATGCCGGGGCGTAACGTCAGGCGCAAACGCGGATCGTCGCGCAAAATGGTGAGCTGGCTGGCAGCAGGCCACGCCAGCACGTCGCACTCCCCGGTCAGCAGTTTTGATAAACGCCCCGTCCCGCCAGAGCCAAGATCGACCACTACCTGTGGCATCAGCGGCGTGCCGCGCCAGAAATGCGCATGGCGCTGCAGGCGGATATATTGTCCGGAGCGATATTCGGCCAGCTGGAACGGACCGGTACCGACTGGCTGACGATCGATTAACTCCTGCCGATCGATTTTGCTCAGGTTCGCGGCGTATTCAGCAGACATGACGGACGCATAGTGGGTGGCCAGGTGCCAGAGGAAAGAGGCATCCGGGCGCTTCAGCGAAAACTCCACCGTGCGGTTATCCAGCTTGCGAACGCTTTTAACGGTATCGGCAAACTGCAGGCTGTCGAAGTAGGGGAAGTTGCTGCCGTTAACGTTATGCCACGGGTGATTACGGTTAAAGATACGCTGGAACGTAAAGACCACGTCATCCGCGTTCAGTTTGCGCGTTGGGGTAAACCATGGCGTGTGCTGAAATGCGACATCATCGCGCAGGTGGAAACGGTAGGTCGCGCCGTTATCCAGGACTTCCCAGCTTTCGGCAAGCTCTGGCACCAGACGGTAGGTGTAGGGATCCACATCAAGCAGACGGTCATAGAGTTGCGCGGCAAGGGTATCCACAATCAGGCCGCTGCCCGCTTTTTGCGGGTTAAATGTATCAACCTGACCGCTTACGCAATAGACGAAGCCGCTGTCGCGAATATCAGGTTGCGTAGCGGGTTCGGGCGCAGCAAACGCCAGGCTGCTGAACAGACCAAGTGCAAAGAAGGACGATAAAACCAGACGCATAATTTTTAAGGTTTTTAGGTTCGATCTGCAAAGTGTATCGCACTTACGCCTGCTTCGTAAAAATGTCTGCGGGTAAGTGCTGATATTGTCAGCGCATTTGATGCTTTTTGAGCAATGCCCTTAATTGATGGTAGGTCAGACCCAGGAGTTCAGCCGCCCGTTTCTGGTTATATTTCGCCATCTTCAGGCTCTGCTCAAGCAGCTGTTGTTCCTGTTCATGCTGGAACTGCCGCAAATCCAGGGGAAGTGCAGGGGAAGCTCCGGACGCGGGCGGGGCGGAAGCTGGCTGCGGGCTACGCTGAAAAGGATCGAGAATAATGTTATCCAGCTCGGTCTCACTGCTGCCGTGGCGATAGACAGAACGCTCCACGACGTTTTTTAACTCACGGATATTTCCCGGCCAGTGGTAAGCGAGGAGTGTTTCCTTTGCATACTCGCTGAACCCCGGAAAAAGCGGCAGACCGAGCTCGCGACACATCTGAATCGCAAACTGCTCTGCCAGCAGCATGATGTCGCTTCTTCGCTCGCGCAGCGGCGGGAGCTGAACGACGTCAAAGGCCAGCCGGTCGAGCAGGTCGGCACGGAATTTATCCTCTGCCACCATTTGCGGGAGGTTGGCATTGGTCGCGCACACCAGACGCACGTTGACCTGCAACGGCTGGCTACCGCCGACACGCTCCAGCTCGCCATACTCAATCACGCGCAGCAGCTTTTCCTGTACCAGCATGGGCGCGGTGGCCAGTTCATCAAGAAACAGCGTGCCGCCGTCGGCGCGTTCAAAACGACCCGGATGGCGTTTTTGGGCACCGGTAAAAGCACCGGCTTCATGACCGAAAAGCTCCGTGTCGAGCAGATTTTCATTCAACGCCGCGCAGTTAAGCGAAATGAAGGGGCCATCCCAGCGTCCGGATAAATAATGTAGACGGTTAGCAATCAGTTCCTTGCCCGTGCCGCGCTCACCGATAATAAGCACCGGCTTGTTGAGCGGCGCGAGACGGGAGACCTGTTCGAGGACTTCCAGAAAACTGTTGGCTTCGCCGAGTAAATTGTCTTTGTATCCAGCCATGATGAAATTAACCACTCCTTAGTGATATTCACCAGGTGAGCATAGTGTGCCGATGCCTGGAAATCAACCACATCAAGTAAAATCAACAAGATAAAAACTTGGCACGGTATTTGTATTAGCTATGTAGCAGGGCATCGCCCGATAACAGAACTATGAGGATCACATTATGGGTATTTTTTCTCGTTTCGCCGACATCGTGAACGCCAATATCAACTCACTGCTTGAGAAAGCGGAAGATCCGCAGAAGCTGGTGCGCCTGATGATTCAGGAAATGGAAGATACGCTGGTTGAAGTGCGTTCTACCTCCGCCCGTGCGCTGGCTGAGAAAAAACAGTTAACGCGCCGCATTGAGCAGGCGACCGCTCAGCTTAACGAATGGCAGGAAAAAGCAGAACTTGCGCTGCGTAAAGATAAAGAAGACCTGGCCCGCGCCGCGCTGATTGAAAAACAGAAGCTGGCAGACATGGTCGCGACGCTCGAGCATGAAGTCACACTGGTCGATGATACCCTTTCGCGTATGAAGAAAGAAATTGGTGAGCTTGAGAACAAACTGAACGAAACGCGTGCGCGTCAGCAGGCGCTGGCATTGCGCCACCAGGCGGCAAGCTCATCCCGCGATGTACGTCGCCAGCTGGATAGCGGTAAGCTGGATGAAGCAATGGCACGTTTTGAGTCATTTGAACGCCGTATCGACCATATGGAAGCGGAAGCGGAAAGTCACAGCATTGGTAAACAAAAGTCACTGGATCAGCAGTTTGCTGACCTGAAAGCGGACGATGAAATCAGCGAGCAACTTGCTGCGCTGAAAGCCAAAATGAAGCAAGACAACCAATAATAATTTGTGCGGCACCTGAGCGTGCCGCCACGCATCGTAAGACAAGGAGTACACATGAGCGCGCTTTTTCTGGCTATTCCCCTGACCATTTTCGTGCTGTTTGTTCTGCCGATTTGGTTATGGCTGCACTACAGCAACCGTTCTTCACGTGGTGAACTTTCCCAGAGTGAACAACAGCGTCTCGTACAGCTGACCGAACAGGCGAATAAAATGCGCGAACGCATTCAGGCGCTGGAAGATATCCTCGATGCAGAACATCCAAACTGGAGGGACCGTTAATGGCTGGACTGAACCTGAACAAAAAATTGTGGCGCATTCCGCAGCAGGGAATGGTACGCGGCGTCTGTGCCGGACTGGCCCATTATCTTGATGTCCCGGTCAAACTGGTTCGCGTGGTAACAGTGCTGTCGATCTTCTTCGGTCTGGCGTTTATCACCCTGGTGGCGTACATCGTGCTGTCGTTTGTACTCGACCCGATGCCGGAAGGTGAACTGGCCGCAGAAGGCGCACCGACCAGCAACGATCTCCTGAACGCGGTTGACGATCAACTCGCCGCTGGGGAGAAGCGGTTACGTGAGATGGAGCGCTATGTCACGTCTGACACCTTCACGCTGAGAAGCCGTTTTCGTCAGCTTTAAGAGAGAATATACATGAAGCAAAACTGGCAACAGGCCGGTCAGAAGGTAAAACCCGGCCTGAAAATCGCAGGTAAACTGGTCCTGCTGACGGCATTACGTTTCGGCCCGGCAGGTGTGGCGGGTTGGGCGATAAAATCTGTTGCCCGCAAGCCGGTAAGAATGTTGCTGGCTGTGGCGCTCGAACCTCTGCTGCAAAAAGTGGCAAAACAGCTTTCACGCCGCTACTTTCCCCAATAATTCCTGCGTACGTTAGCCTTTCTCGTTTTCGGGGCAGGCTAGCGATACTTCTTCGCTTTCCCTTTCTTTCTTTGCGGCAGCTCACAATACTGCGTTGAGCTGCTTTGCAATCGCCTTTTTCTGCGTCCCGGTCCGTTGACAGATATTTTTCATGGGAGTAGATTGCGTTCCGTGGGACCGCTACCATGGAAAATAAAATGCAGGCTAAAATTAAAGAAATCATTAATCTTGTTTACGGGGAATCATTTTCCGATACCCATTTTTCGGTGTTGCTGGAAAAGATTGATAACGCGATTTCTGTTATTACAGATAAGCGTAAGGTGGGGTGGGATGAAAAAGATGTTGTCCTGATTACGTATGCCGATCAGTTTTCGGCAGAAGGGGAGAAAGCCCTGCCGGTTTTCACACGGTTTTATAATAAGTGGCTCTCTCACTCCTTTTCACATGTTCATCTTTTACCTTTTTATCCGTGGTCTTCTGACGACGGTTTTTCTGTTATTGATTACCACGACGTCGCACCAGAAACAGGAACGTGGCAGGACATCGCCGAATTAAAACAATCAGCCAGTTTGATGTTTGATTTCGTCTGCAATCACATGTCGGCGCAAAGTCAATGGTTCGCGAATTACCTTAAGCAAATGCCGGGGTATAACGATTTCTTCATTTCTGTTGACCCTGAAACGGATCTGTCGGCCGTCACGCGACCGCGTGCTTTGCCCCTCCTCACGCCGTTTACGCTTCACGATGGCAGCGTACGCCACCTGTGGACCACCTTCAGCAGCGACCAGGTCGATCTCAATTTTGCCTCTCCTCAGGTTCTGATTGCGATGGTAGACGTGCTGCTGCACTACCTGACTGAAGGGGCGCGCTACATTCGTTTGGATGCCGTTGGGTTTATGTGGAAGATACCCGGAACGAGCTGTATCCATCTGGAACAAACCCATCAGCTTATCCAGCTTTTCCGTGCCATTACCGAGGCTGTCGCGCCGGGTACGGTGATAATCACTGAGACCAATGTCCCGCATAAAGACAACGTTGCCTACTTTGGTGACGGCAACAATGAAGCGCAGATGGTGTATCAGTTCTCCTTGCCGCCGCTTGTGCTGCATGCGGTACACCGTCAGGATGTCCGGGCGCTGTGTCAGTGGGCGTCGTCGTTGACGCTTCCTTCCACGAAAACCACCTGGTTTAACTTTTTGGCCTCGCATGACGGGATTGGCCTCAATCCGTTACGCGGAATTTTACCCGAGTCTGAGATCCTCTCGCTGGTTGAGAAACTTCAGGCCGAGGGGGCGCTGGTCAACTGGAAAAACAATCCGGATGGAACGCGAAGCCCGTATGAAATCAATGTCACTTATCTTGATGCGTTAAGCACAAGGGACTGCGATGACAATCACCGTATTGCCCGGTTTATTCTGGCTCATGCTGTACTCCTGAGTTTCCCCGGTGTGCCTGCCGTCTATATTCAAAGTATTCTTGGCTCGCGTAATGATTATGAGGGCGTGGAGCGCCTGGGATATAACCGTGCGATTAACCGCAAAAAATACCTCGCCGGTGCAATCGACAGTGAGCTTGAGAACGAAAATAGCCTGCGGCAGAAAGTCTATTATAGATTGCGTGAATTAATCGCCCTGAGGCGTGCAGAAAAAGCATTCCACCCTGACAGTCAGGCTTGTTTTAGTACGGCAGGCGAGCATGTATTAAAAATAATGCGTATTGCGCAAAGTGGCGAAAAAGTTACCGCGTTATTTAATTTCAGCGATCGCGTTCAAACGCTTGAGTCGAATATTCCATCCGGCAGGGAATTGATCGCCGGGAAAGATATTACTGGTACGACTCTGACCCTTAATCCATGGCAGGTGTTGTGGATTAAAGAAAACTAAAAAAGGACCTTAAACATGAATATGCCCAAAATTGTGCTGATATCAGCACTGGTTTCGTGCGCCTTGTTGTCAGGCTGTAAGGATGACAAACCCTCTGCTGTCACCATTGAGTTTATGCACTCCTCAGTTGAACAGGAGCGTCAGGCGGTAATTACAAAACTGATTGAAAAATTCGAGAAAGAGAACCCGACGATTACGGTGAAACAGGTACCGGTAGAAGAGGATGCCTACAACACCAAAGTGATTACGTTGGCCCGCACCGGTGCGCTGCCCGAGGTCATTGAGGTCAGCCATGACTACGCAAAAGTCATGGATAAAGAGCAGCTGCTGGACCGGGATGCGATCAACGCCGCCATCAAAGCGGTGGGCGAAAACACCTTCTATGACGGAATTTTACGTGTCGTTCGCACGGAAGACGGCTCAGCCTGGACGGGGGTGCCAATCAGCGCCTGGCTGTCTGGTGTCTGGTATCACAAAGATGTGCTTGCTGCGGCGGGTATTGAGGAGCCGCATAACTGGGAACAGCTGCTGAAAGCCAGCCAACGCCTCAGCGATCCGGCTAAAAAACGCTATGGCATTGCGCTACCCACGGCGGAAAGCGTGATGACCGAGCAGGCGTTTTCTCAGTTTGCGCTTTCCGGTGGCGCGAACGTTTTTGACGCCAACGGGAAAATCAACATCGATACCCCGGAAATGGTGAACGCGCTGGCGTTCTATAAAGCACTGGCCGCGACCACCATGCCGGGCTCGAACGATGTCATGGAGATTAAAGATGCCTTTATGAATGGTTCGGCACCGATGGCGGTGTATTCCACCTATATCCTGCCGGCGGTCTATAAAGACGGCAACCCAGCCAACCTGGGCTTTGTCGTTCCGACTGAAACGTCTTCAGCGGTCTACGGCATGGTCACATCGCTGACGATCACCTCCGGTCAAACAGAAGATGAAACCCAGGCTGCACAGAAGTTTGTCACCTGGATGGAGCAGGCACAGAACGCGTCTGACTGGGTGATGATGTCCCCGGGTGCCGCGCTGCCGGTGAACAAACTGGTCGTCGGCACGGACTCCTGGAAAGACAACGAGGTCATTAAAGCGTTTGGTCAACTTCCCTACGAGCTTATCGCCCAGTTCCCGAATGTGCAGGTATTTGGCGCCGTGGGCGACAAAAACTTTACCCGCATGGGTGATGTAACGGGGTCCGGCATCATCAGTTCCATGGTGCATAACGTCACAGTAGGTCAACAGGATCTCACTGCAACGTTAAGCAACAGCCAAAAGCGACTGACTGACCTGATTTCACAACGATAGGAGCGCTCTGCGGAAGGAAATTATGAAGACGTTGTTTTCTGGTCGTTCAGATATGCCTTTCGCCATGCTGCTGTTGGCCCCCAGCCTGATTTTGCTGGGGGGCCTGGTGGCCTGGCCGATGATTTCCAATATTGAAATCAGCTTTTTACGTTTGCCGCTTAACCCGCGCATTAGCGCCGTGTTTGTCGGGCTGGATAACTATGTTCGTATCCTCAGCGATGGCGCATTCTGGCACTCCCTGTGGATGACGTTCTGGTACACCGCCCTGGTGGTGATGGGCAGCACGGCGCTGGGGCTGGCCGTTGCCCTCTTTTTTAACCGGGAATTTCGCCTGCGGAAAACGGCGCGTTCACTGGTGATTTTGTCCTACGTCACACCATCCATCTCGCTGGTGTTTGCATGGAAATACATGTTCAACAACGGCTACGGCATTGTGAACTATCTGGGTGTCGATCTGTTGCACCTGTATGACCAGGCGCCGCTGTGGTTCGACAACCCGGGCAGCAGTTTTGTGCTGGTGGTGCTGTTCGCCATCTGGCGTTACTTCCCCTACGCGTTTATCTCGTTCCTCGCGATATTGCAGACCATTGATAAGTCGCTGTACGAAGCCGCGGAAATGGATGGGGCAAATGCCTGGCAGCGTTTTCGTATCGTCACACTGCCCGCCATTATGCCGGTGCTGGCCACGGTGATTACACTGCGAACCATCTGGATGTTCTATATGTTCGCTGATGTTTATCTCCTGACCACCAAGGTCGATATTTTGGGCATCTATCTCTACAAGACCGCATTTGCCTTCAATGACCTCGGGAAAGCCGCTGCCATCTCCGTGGTGCTGTTCGTGATCATCTTCGCCGTCATTCTGCTGACCAGAAAAAGGGTAAACCTCAATGGCAACAAATAAACGCGTACTGGGTCGTCTCGGTTTTTATCTGGGACTGGCGGTGTTTCTGATCATCACGCTGTTCCCGTTCTTTGTGATGTTAATGACCTCGCTTAAGAGCGCGAAAGAGGCGATATCGCTCCATCCGACCATCCTGCCGCAGGCGTGGACGCTGCAGCATTACATCGACATCTTTAATCCGCTGATCTTCCCGTTTGTGGACTACTTCAGAAACAGCATGGTGGTCTCGCTGACCTCGTCGGTGATTGCCGTTTTTCTCGGCACGCTGGGGGCTTACGCGTTATCCAAACTGCGTTTTAAAGGACGCACGACGATCAATGCGAGTTTTTACACCGTCTATATGTTCTCGGGGATTTTGCTGGTGGTGCCGCTGTTCAAAATCATCACCGCGCTGGGGATCTATGACACAGAGCTGGCGCTGATTATCACCATGGTGACCCAGACGCTGCCGACAGCCGTCTTTATGCTGCGCAGCTATTTCGACACCATTCCGGATGAAATAGAAGAAGCCGCGATGATGGACGGGCTTAACCGCCTGCAAATTATCTTCCGCATTACCGTTCCGCTGGCGATTTCCGGCCTCGTGTCGGTGTTCGTCTACTGCTTCATGGTGGCATGGAACGACTACCTGTTTGCATCCATTTTCCTGTCCAGCGCCAGCAATTTCACCTTGCCGGTTGGGCTGAACACGCTCTTTAGCACGCCAGATTATATCTGGGGTCGCATGATGGCGGCATCGCTGGTGACAGCGCTTCCGGTGGTCATCATGTACGCACTGTCTGAACGTTTTATCAAAAGTGGTTTGACCGCCGGTGGCGTTAAGGGCTGAGGCGGCCAGTTTTAACTAGGAGTCAGTCATGAAAAAGTTAGTTGCGACAGCGCCTCGTGTAGCGGCGCTGGTGGAATATGAAGATCGTCCTGTTGCCGTCCATGAAGTGAAAATTCGTGCGCGCTTCGGCGCGCCAAAACACGGCACCGAAGTGGTAGATTTCCGTGCGGCAAGTCCCTTCATTGATGAGGAGTTTAACGCGGAGTGGCAGATGTTTACCCCGCGTGAAGAGGGCGCGGCGCGGGGCATTGAGTTTGGTAAGTTCCAGCTGGGCAACATGATCGTTGGCGACATTATCGAATGCGGCGATGACGTGACGGAGTACCAGACGGGCGACCGTGTCTGCTGCTATGGGCCGCTGCAGGAGACGGTCATCGTGAATGCCGTTAATAACTACAAGCTGCGCAAAATGCCGCAAGGGTCTTCCTGGAAAAATGCCGTCTGTTACGACCCTGCGCAGTTCGCCATGAGCGGCGTGCGTGATGCTAACGTGCGGGTAGGGGATTTTGTCGTTGTAGTCGGACTGGGTGCCATTGGGCAGATTGCGATTCAGCTGGCGAAAAAAGCCGGTGCATCCATCGTCATCGGTGTCGATCCTATCGCGCATCGCTGCGAAATTGCCCGCCGTCACGGGGCTGATTACTGCCTCAATCCGTTTGGCACCGATGTCGGTCTGGAGATTAAAAAACTGACCGGAAAGCAGGGCGCTGACGTGATTATCGAAACCAGCGGTTTTGCCGATGCATTGCAGTCTGCGCTGCGCGGGCTCGCCTACGGTGGAACGATCGCCTACGTGGCTTTCGCGAAACCGTTCGCAGAAGGGTTCAATCTGGGGCGTGAAGCCCACTTCAATAACGCGAAAATCGTTTTCTCGCGCGCCTGCAGCGAACCCAACCCGGATTACCCGCGCTGGAGCCGCAAGCGTATTGAAGAGACCTGCTGGGAACTGCTGATGAACGGTTATCTGAACTGCGAAGATCTGATTGACCCGGTTGTCACCTTTACCACCAGCGCTGAGAGCTACATGAAGTATGTCGATCAGCATCCGGAACTGAGCATCAAGATGGGCGTCACTTTTTAAGCTAAGGAGAGCATCAATGAAAATCGCAACGCAAAACCAGGCCTTTTTCCCGACTTCTATTCTGGAGAAATTCCAGTACATCAAAGCGATGGGTTTTGATGGCTTTGAAATTGACGGCAAACTGCTGGTGGACAATCTCGATGAAGTGAAAGCCGCAATCACCGCCACGGGCCTGCCGGTGACCACCGCCTGCGGGGGATATGACGGCTGGATTGGTGACTTCATTGAAGAACGTCGTCTGAACGGATTAAAACAGATCGAACGCATCCTGGAAGCACTGGCTGAAGTGGGTGGAAAGGGGATTATTGTGCCCGCTGCCTGGGGAATGTTTACCTTCCGTTTGCCGCCGATGACCTCTCCACGCAGCCTGGCGGGTGACCGCGAAGCGGTGAGTGCTTCGCTGCGTTATCTGGATGAGGTGGCGGCGCGTACCGGGACCACCGTTTACCTTGAGCCGCTCAACCGCTACCAGGATCACATGATCAACACGCTCGCGGATGCGCGTCGCTATATCGAAGAGAACGCGCTCAGGCATGTGCAGATCATCGGCGACTTTTACCACATGAATATCGAAGAAGATTCGCTAACAGAGGCGCTGCATCGCAACCGGGATCTGCTGGGTCATGTGCATATCGCCGATAACCATCGCTATCAGCCTGGCAGCGGGACGCTGGATTTTGCCACGTTGTTCGGGCAGCTTCGTGCGGACAACTATCAAGGCTACGTGGTGTATGAGTGCCGTGTCCGCGCCGACGATCCGGCCCAGGCTTACCAGGATTCACTCACGTATCTGCGTGAATGCTAAGGATGACGAGCGTGATGAGTGCTTCAACACCTTCGCTTCTGCGCGTCGCCATTATTGGCGCCGGGCAGGTCGCGGACAAAGTGCATGCCTCGTATTACGCCACACGCAGTGATGTTCAAATGGTCGCTGTCATGGACAGCGGCCTTGAACAGGCACAGGCGTTTGCGGAACGTCATGCAATTCCTTCGGTCTGGCAGAATGCATCTGAAATGCTGCAGGCGGTAAAACCTGATGTGGTCAGCGTCTGCTCCCCAAACCGGTTCCATTTTGAACATGTCATGGCGGCACTGGAGGCCGGATGTCATGTGATGTGCGAAAAACCGCCTGCCATGACGCCGCAACAGGCTGACCAGATGCGCATGGCGGCCCGTAAAGCGGGAAAAGTGCTGGCGTATGATTTTCACCATCGGTTTGCGCTCGACACGCAGCTGCTCCGTGACGCTGTCACAAATGGGGCGTTAGGTGAGATCTACTTTACGTCGGCACAGGCGCTGCGACGTTGCGGCGTGCCGGGCTGGGGCGTCTTTACGAACAAATCGCTACAGGGTGGCGGACCGCTGATCGATATCGGTATTCATATGCTGGATGCCGCGATGTATGTGCTGGGTTTTCCGGCGGTAAAAAGGGTGACCGCCCACAGCTTCCAGAAGCTGGGGAACCGTAAAAACAGTGGACAGTTTGGCGAGTGGGATCCCGCCCGGTTTGCCGTTGAAGATGCTCTGTTTGGCACAATTGAATTCTGCAATGGCGGCGTTCTGCGCCTGGATACGTCGTTTGCGCTGAATATCCGTGAGCAGTCGATCATGAATGTTTCATTCTGTGGCGAAAAGGCGGGGGCCACGCTCTTCCCGGCACACATATACCACGATGAGGCAGGCGTTTTACAGACCCTCATGCAGCGTGTTGAGGCAGACGACCAGCGTCACCTGCGCAGCATGGAGGCGTTTGTACGCCATGTGCTGGGAGAGCCGGTTATGATCGCAGATGCGGAACAGGGGCTGGTTATCCAGCAACTTGTTGCCGCGCTTTATGAATCGGCAGATACAGGGGAAAGCGTGACGTTATGCTGAATGTGTCTGTTTTAACCGAACCGGGCTTCTCTCCCCACAGTCTGAATAAATACGCCTCCATCATGGCTTGCGGCAATGGCTACATGGGCATTCGCGCGGCACACGAAGAGGATTACACCCAGCAAACCAGAGGCATGTATCTCGCCGGGCTTTATCATCGCGCAGGTCGCAATGAGACCACGGAGTTAATCAACCTGCCGGATATTACCGGTATTGAGGTTGAACTGGATGGTGTGAATTTTACCCTGCTTTCCGGGGCGCTTCTTGAGTGGCAGCGCGAGCTGGCGTTTGCCAATGGTGAACTGCGTCGCAGCGTGCTCTGGCGCTCGCCCGACGGGAAACGCTACCGCCTGGAGAGCCGTCGTTTCGTTTCTCTCGCTCAGTTGCCGTTAGTGGCAATGCAACTCGCCATCACTCCCCTTGATGGACCCTCGCAGGTGGTGTTGAAAACCGGAATCGATGCGACGCAAACCAACAGCGGCAGGCAGCATCTGGATGAGATTTCAGTCCGGGTATTCGACCAGAACTGTATGCAGGGCGTGTATGAAACGCAGGACCGGGTTTCTGATGTCGTTATATCCGCGTTCTGCCGGCTTTCAGCGGGTAGTGAAAACTGCTTTACCGCTAAAAATCGTCGCATCAGTGCGCATTATTCCCTGAACGTTTCGCAGGGTGACACTGTCACGCTTGAAAAGATCGTCTGGGTCGCCCACCGCAGTGACAAAGCACTTTCGCAGGCGTCGTTTGCGCGTAACGCACTGGCCGAACTCAAGGTGTGCGCAGCGCGAGGCTACGCATCGTTGCTGGAGAGCTCTGCCTGCGCCTGGGAAGACGTCTGGCGAGATGCGCGGGTGGCGGTAACGTCTGCGGAACCGCAGGATCAGCTCGCGCTGGATTATACCATCTGGCATCTGACCGCCATGACGCCTGCCGACAATGAGCGCTGCAGTATCGCCGCGAAAGGATTGACCGGCGAAGGGTATAAAGGCCACGTCTTCTGGGATACCGAAATTTTCCTGCTGCCTTTCCATCTCTTTACGCGTCCGCAGGTCGCCCGCAGTCTGCTGCGTTATCGCTGGCTCAACCTGGCCGGGGCTCGTGAAAAAGCGCGTCGCAACGGCTGGCCTGGCGCACTTTTCCCCTGGGAGAGTGCCGCGAGCGGTCAGGAGGAAACGCCGGAATATGCGGCAATCAACATCCGCACGGGCACGCGCCAGAAAGTGGCCTCTGCGCTGGCAGAACATCACATTGTGGCGGACATTGCCTGGGCTGTCGTGGCCTACTGGCAGGCGACACATGATGACGCTTTTATGCGTAACGAAGGGCTGACGCTACTGATAGAGACGGCAACGTTCTGGATGGGGCGGGCGACGGAAGTCAATGGTCGCCTGGAAATCCACGATGTGATCGGGCCGGATGAGTACACGGAGCACGTCAATAACAATGCCTACACCAACTATCTGGCCTGGCACAATGTCGCCTGTGCGCGCCAGTTTATGGCGATGTTCAATCGTGAAGATGCCGGCTTCATGGAGAATGCCAGCCGGTTTATGTCCCGTTTGTGGTTACCGCAAGCCAACGCAGAAGGGGTCCTTCCTCAGGATGACACCTTCATGGCGAAACCGGCAATCGATCTGAGCCGCTATAAGGCGAAAGCGGGTAAACAGACCATTCTGCTCGATTACTCCCGCGCGGAAGTGAACGAGATGCAGATCCTTAAACAGGCCGATGTGGTGATGCTCAACTACCTGCTGCCGGAACGGTTTACCCCACAGCAGTGTGCTGCCAACCTGGCGTACTACGAGCCGCGTACCATACACGACTCTTCGCTGAGCAAAGCGATTCACGGAATTGTTGCTGCCCGGTGTGGCGATACGGAAAGGGCCTACGCCTTCTGGCGCGAGGGTGTTGCCATCGATCTGGGCGACGATCCGCACAGCTGCGATGACGGGATTCATGCTGCCGCCACCGGGGCTATCTGGTCCGGCGTTATTCAGGGATTTGCTGGCATGCAGATCGTCCAGGGGGAATTGCATCTTGCCCCGAAGCTGCCTGCCCACTGGCGAAAACTGGCTTTCCCGCTGCGATGGAGAAACGCGCGCATGCACTTCACGTTTGAAAATGATGTTTTAACGATTGAAACCACTGCACCGGTGACCTTAACGCTGTGGGGTAAAACCCTGTGCATAACGGATCGGCAGGTCTGTTCTTTCAGGGATTTTTTCACATCTCTTGGTGGGACCGCTACCACAGGAGCAAATCATGAAGCCTGAGGCCGTTGTCTTCGATCTTGATGGTGTGATCACCGATACCGCGCATCTGCATTTTCTGGCCTGGCGTGCCGTGGCGCAGGAAATTGGCATCTCGTTCGACGTGGTGTTCAACGACGAGCTGAAAGGGATAAGCCGTATGGAATCGCTGCAGCGGATCCTGCGCCATGGCGGAAAAGAGGGGGAGTTTAACGACCAGCAGCGGCAGGCGCTCGCGGATAAAAAGAACGCGCGCTACGTCGGGTCTCTGGCGTCGTTGACGCAGGATTCTCTGCTTCCGGGCATCCGCGAGGTGCTGGCGGAAATTCGTGCGGCGAACGTCAAAATCGGGCTGGCCTCTGTGTCCCTTAACGCCCCCGGTATTTTGCAGGCGCTGGGCATTGAGAGGGCTTTTGATTTCTGCGCCGATGCCTCGCGCATTGCCCGCTCAAAACCGGACCCGGAGATCTTTCTTGCGGCCTGCGCCGGGCTGAACGTGCGCCCCGAGCAGGCTATTGGAATCGAAGATGCTGCAGCCGGCGTTGAGGCAATCAACGCGGCGGGAATGCTCTCGGTCGGGATTGGGCCTGGCCTGAACCATGCGGGATTACAACTTCATTCAACGCAGGAACTGACCTGGAAATGCCTGACGGATTTCTGGGCATCCCGAACGGTAATGATAAGGAATTAAAAATGGCTCAACTGTCTCTGAAACATATTCAGAAAATCTACGATAACCAGGTCCATGTGGTTAAGGATTTTAACCTCGAAATTGAGGACAAGGAGTTTATCGTCTTTGTGGGTCCCTCGGGGTGCGGTAAATCGACGACGCTCCGCATGATTGCCGGGCTGGAGGAGATCTCCGCCGGTGAGCTGGTGATTGACGGTGTCTGCATGAACGATGTGCCCGCCAAGTCCCGCGACATTGCGATGGTTTTCCAGAACTATGCGCTTTATCCGCATATGACGGTTTACGACAACATGGCGTTTGGCCTGAAGATGCAGAAAATTCCCCCCGCGGTCATTGAAGAGCGTGTGAACTGGGCGGCACAAATCCTGGGGTTGCGTGATTACCTCACGCGTAAACCTGGCGCATTGTCGGGTGGGCAACGTCAGCGCGTGGCGTTAGGACGGGCGATTGTGCGCGAAGCCGGCGTCTTTCTGATGGATGAACCGCTTTCTAACCTCGACGCCAAGCTGCGTGTGCAAATGCGTGCTGAAATCAGCAAGCTGCATCAGAAGCTCAATACCACAATGATTTACGTGACCCACGATCAGACGGAAGCGATGACGATGGCAACCCGCATTGTGATCCTCAAGGATGGCGTTATTCAGCAGGTGGGGGCACCTAAGCAGGTCTACAACGAACCGGCGAATATGTTTGTGGCGGGCTTCATCGGATCACCGGCAATGAATTTTATTCGGGGCGCGATAGACGATCGCTATTTCGTGACGGAAACGCTGCGTCTGGAGATACCTGAAGACACGCTGGCGGCGGTGAATGCCGCCGGATATCAGCGTAAAGCCGTGGTCTTTGGGATCCGGCCGGAAGATATTCTGACGCTGCAAAGCCGTAGCGATGATATTGCGGCAAAAGTCAGCGTGGCCGAACTGACCGGGGCTGAGTTCATGCTCTATGCCACCGTGGGCGGGCATGAGCTGGTCGTTCGTGCAGGAGCGGTAAATGATTATGCGGCGGGGGATAATATCGGCATCCAGTTCGATATGAATAAATGTCATTTCTTCGACGCTGATACTGAAGTGGCTATTAGATAAGAAAGGCGTTCGCCGGAAATGCAAATTTCCGGTTTTTTTTGAGTTAATTATAAAGGGAACATTTAAATGAGTACTCTACTAAGACGTGCTGCGCTCGTTCTGTGCGCAGGGGTTAGCTGCGCGCACGCAACGGAATCAGCAAAACACTGGGAATTTAATATCGGTGCCATGTATGAAATTGAAAACGTCGAAGGTCAGGGCGACGATAAAGATGGATTATATGAACCCTCTGTATGGTTTAATGCCACATGGGATGCCTGGACCCTTTCGCTGGCAATGTATCAGGAAGGACCGGTTGATTACAGCAGCATGACCCGTGGGACCTATTTTGACCGCCCGGAATTTGAATTACGCTATCGCTTTATTGGCACCGATGATTTTACACTCGGGTTGACCGGCGGTTTCCGTAATTACGGTTATCACTTTAAAGATGAACACGGTGCCAAAGACGGTAGCGCAAATATGCAGCGTTACAAAATTCAACCGGACTGGAATATTAAATTGTCCGACGACTGGCGTTTTGGTGGCTGGTTTGCCATGTATCAGTTTGCGAATGACCTGGAAAAAACCGGTTATGCCGACAGCCGTGTAGAAACGGAAACGGGTTTTACCTGGACCATTAATGAAACCTTCTCTGCTAAAGTGAACTATTATCTTGAGCGCGGTTTCAATATGGACAGTTCACGTAATAACGGCGAATTTTCAACGCAGGAAATTCGCGCGTATCTGCCTGTTTCATTAGGCCAGACGACGCTCACGCCATATACCCGTCTGGGGCTGGATCGCTGGTCGAACTGGGACTGGCAGGACGATCCCGATCGTGAAGGACACGATTTCAACCGACTGGGTCTTCTGTACGCGTATGACTTCAACAATGGATTATCCATGACGCTGGAATACGCCTACGAATGGGAAAACCATGACGAAGGCGACAGCGACCGTTTCCACTACGCGGGTGTTGGCGTTAATTACGCGTTCTGACAGACCGGATGCCAGGGGCTTTCAGCCCCTGGTTTTAACGAAGAGAGGGCGCTAACGTAAAATGGGTATCGACAAGCACTTTTTGTGGCGCAGGCTGACCGGCGATACGCCTGAAAAGAAGATTGCAGCTCTCTTCACCCAGCTTGCGGGTTGGGATATCAAAGCCCCCGGGTGCTGGTGTTAAAATGAGAGAGAGCATCGGGTCACTGTATCCTGCAATCACCACCTGCTCGGGGATCCTCAGTTCCAGAGTATCCGCCGCGCGATAAAGGCTGAGTAACTTCATGCTGTCGGTGGCAAATACCGCATCAGGTGGCGTGGCCGAGGAAAGCAATTCTGTGGCCGCGGCAAGCGCGCTTTCATGGGTATATCCGCCGTCGATGATCCACGCCGGGTTAATGGCGATGCCGTGCTTTTCCAGGCTGGATTTATAACCGGCAAGACGATCAATCGAAACATGATAATTGAGCGGCGCGTGCAGACAGGCAATGTTACGTCGGCCATTTTTAATAAAGGTTTCTGTTAGCGTGGCGCTGTCCTGGAAATTATCCGTGTCGACCGAGTAAATATTCTTAAAATCACCTTCGACTTTCCCGATGACGACCACCGGTACGCCATAAGCATCCAGCGTTGTGAAAAAGGATTCATTTGCCGGTGAGCTCAGCATGATGATCCCTTTAATCATTTTTTGTTTTATTTTACTTTCGCATTTCAGCAGATCGTCTTCACTGCTTTTCGAGGTTTGCAAAATAACGTCAAAACCTTCCTCTTCAGCTTTGGCTGTAATGGCATGCAGAACATCAGAGAAAAAAGGGTTGCCGGCGGTGGTTTTCGTCGAGCGTGTCGAAATAACCATAATGGCGTCGAAGCCAGAAGAGGTCAGGGCGCGGGCGAGTTTATTGGGTTGATAATTTAATTCGTCAATCGCCTTCAACACTTTTTCACGCGCTTCAGGAGAAATATTCGTTTGTTTATTCAGAACGCGGGAGACGGTTGATTTCGAAACGCCGGCAACCCGTGCGATATCATAGATGGTGGGTGACATACACCTTACTCACTCCTGACTAACAGCAATGTCGTTCATCTTACTGGAGAGAAAACGGCAATAGCAATAAATAAGAATTGATAATCAACGATCTGCCCCCATTTATTGTATTCTGAAGCAATGTATTTGAGGCTTCCGGGCAATGAAGGACGGCGATGAAGCGACTTAAGAACGAACTCAATTCACTGGTGAACCGTGGCGTTGACCGTCATCTGCGTCTGGCGGTGACGGGGCTGAGCCGCAGCGGCAAGACGGCGTTTATCACCGCGATGGTGAACCAGCTGCTTAACCTGCACAGTGGGGCGCGGCTGCCGCTGCTGAGCGCCGTGCGGGAAGAGCGCCTGCTGGGGGTTAAACGTGTGCCTCAGCGCGATTTTGGCATTCCCCGCTTTACCTATGATGAAGGGCTGGCTCAGCTTTATGGTGAACCGCCCACCTGGCCGACGCCGACGCGCGGGGTGAGTGAAATTCGCCTTGCGCTGCGTTTTCGCTCTAATGAATCCCTGATGCGCCACTTCAAAGATACCTCCACCCTGTATCTGGAAATTGTGGATTATCCCGGTGAGTGGTTGCTCGATTTACCTATGCTGGCACAGGATTATCTCAGCTGGTCACGGCAGATGACGGGGCTGTTGCAGGGCAACCGCGCCGAGTGGTCGACGAAATGGCGAAAACTGTGCGAAGGCCTGGATCCGCTGGCGCCTGCCGATGAAAACCGGCTGGCGGCGATTGCCGAGGCCTGGACGGAGTATCTGCATCAGTGTAAGCAGGAAGGGCTGCATTTCATCCAGCCGGGCCGTTTTGTTCTGCCGGGAGATTTGGCGGGCGCACCTGCGCTGCAGTTTTTCCCGTGGCCGGACGTGGATGGCATCGGGGAGTCAAAACTGGCCCAGGCGGACAAACACACTAACGCCGGAATGCTGCGCGAGCGTTACAATTACTACTGTGAAAAAGTGGTGAAAGGTTTTTATAAAAACCACTTTTTACGTTTTGATCGCCAGATTGTGCTGGTGGATTGTCTGCAACCGCTGAACAGCGGGCCGCAGGCCTTCAACGATATGCGCCTGGCGCTGACACAGTTAATGCAAAGTTTTCACTACGGGCAGCGCACGCTGTTTCGCCGTCTCTTCTCACCCGTTATCGACAAGCTGCTGTTTGCGGCCACAAAAGCCGATCACGTGACGGTCGATCAGCATGCCAATATGGTGTCGCTGCTGCAGCAACTGGTGCAGGACGCCTGGCAGAATGCCGCGTTCGAAGGGATCAGCATGGATTGCCTTGGACTGGCTTCCGTACAGGCGACACAGAGTGGGTTGATTGACCTTAATGGCGAGAAAATACCGGCATTGCGCGGGAACCGTCTCAGCGACGGCGAACCGCTTACTGTCTATCCGGGCGAAGTGCCCGCACGCCTTCCGGGGCCGGCCTTCTGGCAGAACCAGGGCTTCCAGTTTGAAGCCTTCCGCCCGCAGGTCATGACGGTCGATCAGCCGTTACCGCATATCCGTCTGGATGCGGCGCTGGAGTTTTTGATTGGAGATAAATTGCGATGACGGAACCGTTAAAACCGCGCATTGATTTTACCGGAACGCTTGAGCAAGAGCATCCGGAGGCGTTTAAAACCGCGCAGACGTTTAATGGCCCGCAGGCAGATAACTTTGCCCCGGCGCTGACCGAAGAGCTGCTTGTTGAAGAGGGGCCGGCTGAAGCGGTCGTGGAAGCCGCGCTTCGCCCAAAACGCAGCCTGTGGCGAAAGATGGTGACTGCCGGGCTGGCATTGTTTGGCGTTAGCGTGGTTGGGCAAGGCGTCCAGTGGGCGGTCAACGCCTGGCAAACCCAGGACTGGGTCGCGTTGGGCGGCTGCGCTGCCGGTGCTCTGATTGTGGGGGCGGGTGTCGGGTCTGTTGCGACCGAGTGGCGTCGCCTGTGGCGCCTGCGACAGCGCGCCCATGAGCGTGATGAAGCGCGGGATCTGCTCCACAGTCACGGAACCGGCAAAGGCCGCGCGTTTTGTGAAAAGCTGGCCAGTCAGGCGGGTATTGACCAGTCACACCCGGCGCTTCAGCGCTGGTATGCCGCTATCCATGAAACCCAGAACGATCGTGAAGTGGTGACGCTGTATTCCCACATGGTGCAGCCGGTGCTGGATGCCCAGGCGCGGCGCGAAATCAGCCGCTCTGCTGCGGAATCAACCCTGATGATTGCCGTCAGCCCGCTGGCGCTGGTGGATATGGCGTTTATCGCCTGGCGTAACCTGCGTCTGATTAACCGGATTGCTGCTTTATACGGCATTGAGTTGGGGTACTACAGCCGCCTTCGCTTGTTCCGTCTGGTATTGCTCAACATCGCCTTTGCCGGAGCAAGTGAGCTGGTGCGGGAAGTGGGGATGGACTGGATGTCGCAGGATCTGGCGGCGCGTCTCTCTGCCCGTGCCGCGCAGGGTATTGGCGCCGGTTTGTTGACCGCCCGTCTGGGCATCAAAGCGATGGAAGTGTGCCGTCCACTGCCGTGGATTGATGGCGATAAGCCGCGATTGGGGGATTTCCGACGTGAGTTAATCGGTCAGCTCAAAGAGACGCTCAATAAAAAACCGGTTCAGTAGCCGGTTTGGTCATTAATCGTGCTGGCTGTCAATATTTGTTGACAGCCATCTTCCCGATCACCGTGTTCTGACATATCATTTTAATGTTATTGGCTTAAAACGGTGAATTTCCCATGCGTCTTGAAGTCTTCTGTGAAGACCGTCTCGGTCTGACCCGCGAATTACTCGATCTTCTTGTTTTACGTAGCATTGATTTACGTGGCATTGAGATCGATCCTGTCGGGCGAATTTACCTCAATTTTGCCGAAATTGAATTTAATACGTTCAGTAGCCTGATGGCAGAAATACGCCGTATCGCTGGCGTTACGGATGTACGCACCATCCCCTGGATGCCGTCGGAGCGTGAGCATCTGGCATTGAGCGCATTGCTTGAAGCCATGCCAGAGCCTTTCCTCTCCCTGGATTTAAAAAGTAAGGTTGAGCGTGTTAACCATGCCAGCTGCCAGCTGTTCGCGCAGAGTCAGGAAAAACTCAGCAACCACAACGCAGCACAGTTGATTCCCGGCTTTAACTTCCAGCGCTGGCTGGACAGCAATCCGCAGAACACCCACAGCGAGCATGTGGTTATCCACGGACAGAATTTCTTAATGGAGATAACGCCGGTCTATCTGAAAGGCGAGGCCGACACGCGCGTTCTGACCGGTGCCGTGATCATGCTGCGTTCCACCGTGCGCATGGGCCGTCAGCTGCAAAATATCTCCAGTCAGGATGTGGGGGCATTCAGCCAGATTATTGCCGTCAGCCCGAAAATGCGGCATGTGGTGGATCAGGCGCGCAAACTCGCGAGTCTGACCGCGCCACTGCTGATTACCGGCGATACCGGTACCGGGAAGGACCTGCTGGCGCACGCTGTGCACCTGGCCAGCCCGCGAGCGGCAAAACCGTATCTGGCCCTGAACTGCGCCTCGATTCCGGAAGATGCCGTCGAAAGCGAATTATTTGGTCACGCGCCGGAAGGTAAAAAAGGGTTCTTCGAGCAGGCTAACGGCGGTTCCGTGCTGCTGGACGAGATTGGTGAAATGTCGCCACGCATGCAGGCCAAGCTGCTGCGCTTCCTCAATGATGGCACGTTCCGCCGCGTAGGCGAGGATCACGAAGTTCATGTGGATGTGCGTGTGATTTGTGCGACGCAGAAAAACCTGGTCGAACTGGTGCAAAAAGGGGTATTCCGCGAGGATCTCTACTACCGCCTGAATGTCCTGACCCTGAATATCCCACCGCTGCGCGATTGCCCGCAGGATATCATGCCGCTGACCGAACTCTTTGTGGCGCGCTTTGCCGACGAGCAGGGGGTACCGCGTCCGAAGCTTTCAGCCGATCTCGGCACGGTGCTCATGCGCTACGGCTGGCCGGGTAACATTCGCCAGCTCAAGAACGCCGTTTACCGCGCACTGACGCAGCTGGAAGGTTATGAACTGCGCCCGCAGGATATTCTGTTACCGGATTACGATGCCGGGACGGTGTCAGTAGGTGAAGAGGCGATGGAAGGTTCGCTGGATGACATTACCAGCCGTTTTGAGCGCTCCGTGCTGACGCAACTGTACCGTAGCTATCCAAGCACCCGTAAGCTGGCAAAACGCCTTGGCGTTTCACACACGGCGATTGCCAATAAGTTGCGAGAGTATGGTTTAAATCAAAAGAAGGGTGACGAATAACGGTAAAAAGCCTCTGTAAAGAGGCTTTTTTTTTACTCATTCTTTTGCGATAGGGGTGCTATTAATGTCGACCTTTGTCTCTCCCTGAATCGATGCAATTCGGTTCTCCACGTCTTTCACCTGTTGCGGGTTATGGAGCAGGGTATAGGTCAGATCAAACTGTGTGCTGGCTCCCGGTTGCAATTGCTTAACGCGTTTTTGTTCGCGCTCAATGGTGACCGGATAGGCGTAGCTGGTACCCGGCTCAATACCGGTCACATAACCTTGCTTCAGGGTGTCGGTATTTTTCCATAAGGTCAGCACCGGCAACTGGCGGGTATCAAACTGAATGGACGCCCCTTTATCACCGGCTTTATTCACCACGGCCGCGAGGGTTTCGTGGTTGTTATCCGCAAGGGGTTTGAGGTTAAACACCATCTCATCAAAGCCTTTCGTTGGCCCGGCATAGGTCTGCCAGTCGTTGACACCGGCTTTCGCGTAGTCATTGAATGGACTGACGCTCGCGACCGGGGCAAGGAAGCGTGCACCTTCTTCGAGGATCGGGGTACCAAAGTTGCTGTGGTAGATGATTTGATAATCATGCGGGTAATCGGCATGGTTTGTCAGAACATCATGCAAACTGAACTGGTTGGTTCCTGGGACGTAACGCAGTTCGGTCATGGTCTGCAAATCTGCTTTTTTGAACGTGCTCTCTTTGATCAAACCGCGAATTCGAATTTCATGGGGGGCGGCGTCAGCCACCTCCACTTCAACCTGCGATACAGGCGTATTGCCCGCCTTGCCGTGAAGCGTGTAGATTTGGCCGTCAGCCGTGACCGGGTGGCCCGTCCACTCATAGCCACAGCGCACCATCATCTCGTTGAAACCTTCCAGCCAGCCAAGCCCGTTGCGACTTTCCAGATTAATATATGCCGGGTTCACGACCTCTTTTACCGGGGAATCCCAGCCCATTCTGGTGCCGAAGCCTTCCACATGGAGCAGGTTCATGCCGCGAGAGGGGCTTAAGGTAATGGTCAGGCCACTTTTACTGCTGATAATAAGGATTTTGCTGCCTTCCTGTTTGCCGCCATGCAACACTTTTTGTTCAATGCTGAACGCCTGATCTTTTACCTTCAGCTCATCGCTCGTTATTTTCCAGTTTCCTTTCTCCACGCCGCTTTCAGCGCTTGTCAGCACCCAGGTTTTCGCCGCAGCATGACCCGAAATCAAAGCCGCAAGGAGCGTAATAGCCAGTTTAATTTTCATATCCTTTCCTTTTTGCTGAAACGATTATTTGCTTTCGTCAGCAAATCTAATGTTTTGACCTGAAGGGAAATGTGATGTGCTTCACTGGGGAAGAAAATATGATTATTTAAGGTCTAATATGAGAATAAGATCGCAATTAAGTTAACTTCAATACAATTAATTGCACAGTAAATGTGAACGGTGAAGGGTTTAGCTTTAACGATTCAGCTTAAAGGGAATAAAAAACCCCGCCAGTGCGAGGTTTGTCATGTGTCGTCTTCCAGAGCCTGCAAAGAGAAATAAACCCTGTTATTTCATTAGATTGCTAAGCTATATAGAATGCTAAGCATTCATTATGCTTTCAACACGTCCAGCGCGGCAGTGTAATCCGGCTCGGTGGTGATTTCGTTAACCAGTTCGCTGAACACGACGTTGTCATTTTCATCGATAACCAGTACAGCGCGCGCTGCCAGGCCTTTCAGTGGGCCTTCCGCGATGCTCACGCCGTAGTTTTCCAGGAAATCCGGGCTGCGCAGGGTGGAGAGGGTAATGACGTTGCTCAGGCCTTCAGCACCGCAGAAACGGGACTGGGCGAACGGCAGGTCGGCAGAAATACACAGCACAACGGTGTTATCCATTTCCGTCGCCAGCTGGTTGAATTTGCGCACGGATGCAGCACAGACGCCGGTGTCGATGCTTGGGAAAATGTTCAGGACTTTGCGTTTGCCAGCAAACTGAGACAGTGTGACGTCAGACAGATCTTTAGCCACCAGAGTAAAAGCCTGTGCTTTGCTGCCAGCCTGTGGAATGGAACCTGCAACAGTAACCGGGTTGCCCTGGAAATGAACGAGTTGTGACATAGATATCTTCCTGTTTACATATAGTTAACGTCGGGGCTAGTGTATGCCATCAGCGGATAACACGGCAAACCAATTTTTTCGCCTTTCCGGGCCGCAAGGAGTCAGTGATGAGAAGCGTTAAGGTCTATGAAGAAGCCTGGCCATTGCATACCCCGTTTGTGATCTCCCGCGGCAGTCGAAGCGAAGCCAGTGTGGTCGTGGTGGAGATAGAAGAGGACGGCATTAAGGGCGTCGGCGAATGCACGCCGTACCCGCGCTATGGCGAAAGTCTGGCGTCGGTAATGGCACTTATCATGACGCTCGTTCCCGATCTGGAAAAAGGGCTCACCCGCGAGGCGTTACAGCAGCGTATACCCGCCGGCGCGGCACGTAATGCGATTGACTGCGCACTCTGGAGCCTGGAGGCTGCCAAACAGCAAACCTCGCTGACGACGCTGCTAGGCGTCACGTTGCCGACATCGGTTGTCACGGCGCAAACGGTGGTGATTGGCGAGCCTGAACACATGGCCGCCAGCGCAAAAGCACTCTTTGATGCGGGGGCGACGCTGTTAAAGGTGAAGCTTGACGATCGTCTGATCAGCGAGCGTATGGTCGCTATCCGCTCGGCAGTCCCGACAGCCACGTTAATTGTGGATGCGAATGAGTCATGGCATCCCGAAGGCCTTGCCGCACGATGTCAGCTGCTGGCCGACCTGGGCGTAGCCATGCTGGAACAGCCTCTGCCGGCACAGGATGATGCGGCGCTGAAGAATTTTATCCACCCGCTGCCCATCTGCGCGGATGAAAGCTGCCATACGCGCGATAGCCTGGTTGAACTGCAGGGCCGTTACGAGATGGTCAATATCAAACTCGACAAGACCGGTGGGCTGACAGAGGCGCTGGCGCTGGCAGAACAGGCGCAAGCTCAGGGGTTTTCAATCATGCTGGGATGTATGCTGTGTACATCCCGGGCGATCAACGCGGCGCTGCCGCTGGTAAATCATGTCAGTTTTGCCGATCTTGATGGCCCGACATGGCTGGCGGTTGACGTTTCACCGGCACTCACGTTTACCAGCGGCGTCCTTCATTTTTGAGGTTGCCAGCGCAGAAGCTCCACCATGGCTTTTAAATATTTTTCGCTGGCTTCATCTGACGATATCGGCGGGAATTCCGCGGTGATGCAAGGTAATCCCAGGTCGGCACACCAGCTGCCGAATGAGCCAGGGGTTTCATAGCCCACGCTGGAGACAAGCGGCAGGGCGAAAGCATTCGCCAGCCATTCGCCCAGCTCGGTGTGCCGCGGATCTTCGATGCAGGCCAGCGGATCGTGAAAGGTGACAACCCAGGCCGGGTGGATCTTATGGATTAACTGGCACAGCGCCTGTGTTTCCGGCTCCGAGCCCGGCGTGTCGCCGGTCAGTAAGACAACGTCACGCTCTTCGGCGGAGCTGTTCCAGCGATAAACCGTTTCACCGGCGCGCCAGTTTGCTGCAGGGAAATTACGGTTTAAATCGATGCCCCGCGCATTGGCGCGCAACCCAAGCTGACACCCATCCGGGTTGACGGCCAGAATCACGTGATGACGTCGTAAGCTGGGCGTCAACGTGCGCAGCGCGCACGAGAGCGTGACGACAGAAGAGTTCTCGTCGCCGTGCGTGCCGGCAATGATCAAACCGCTGTTGCGATCGGCATCGGGGGCCGGAAACCAAATCAGCGATGCGCCTAAAAATGAACGGCCATACTGCTCTGCACCTGGCGGGAAGGCGCCGCGTTCCGCTCTGGGTCGGGTGATTGCCATAGGAAATCCTGATAAAGAAGTCTCTACTGGCAGTGTTGTGCAAAACTCGCGGTTAATCAAATAGTTTCCGTATGGCGGGAAAATTGCCGGATATCAACTTTCCGGAGGAAGGTATTTGCAATTCTCATTGTCGAAACAAATAATTACGCATCTGCTTATTACCTGAATTCATAAAAGGGGATCTTATGAAGCATCCTGTTTCGCGTCTCTGTGCTGCACTGTTGCTGTGCGGACTCTCTTCACTTTCGTACGCCGCTGATGTGCCACAGGGCACGGTACTGGCGCAAAAACAGGAGCTGGTCAGACACATTAAAGATGAGCCGGCTTCCCTTGATCCGGCAAAAGCCGTGGGATTACCCGAGATACAGGTCATTCGCGACCTTTTTGAAGGGCTGGTTAATCAGAATGAGAAAGGTGAACTGACCCCAGGCGTGGCGACGCGCTGGCAGAGTAACGATAACCGTATCTGGACCTTCTCCTTACGTGATAACGCGAAATGGTCTGACGGTTCGCCGGTTACCGCTCAGGATTTTGTCTACAGCTGGCAGCGTCTGGTTGATCCGAAAACCACGTCTCCGTTTGCCTGGTTTGCGGCGCTGGCGGGTATCCATAACGCACAGGCGATAATTGATGGTAAAGCCGCGCCAGATACGCTGGGCGTGACGGCCGTAGATGCAAAAACCTTACGTGTGCAGCTGGATAAACCGCTGCCGTGGTTTAGCAATCTGACGGCAAACTTTGCCTTCTATCCGGTGCAAAAGGCCAATGTGGAGAGCGGCAAAGAGTGGACGCGTCCGGGGGCTCTGGTCGGAAATGGCGCCTACGTTCTGAAAGATCGCGTGGTGAATGAAAAACTGGTTGTGGTGCCGAATACACACTACTGGGATAACGCCAAAACCGTCCTGCAAAAAGTGACGTTCATACCGATTAACCAGGAATCCTCGGCCACTAAACGCTATCTGGCGGATGATATTGATATCACCGAATCGTTCCCGAAAAACATGTATCAGAAGCTGCTCAAGGACATTCCGGGACAGGTGTATACACCGCCTCAGCTGGGCACCTATTACTATGCGTTTAATACGCAAAAAGGACCCACGGCCGATGCCCGTGTACGCCTCGCCCTGAGCATGACCATCGATCGCCGCATCATGGCGGACAAAGTGTTAGGAACCGGTGAGAAGCCCGCCTGGCATTTCACGCCAGACGTGACGGCAGGGTTTACGCCAGAAACCTCGCCGTTTGAGCAGATGTCACAGCAGGAACTTAATGCCCAGGCGAAAACGCTGCTTCAGGCCGCGGGCTATGGCCCTCAGCGCCCGCTGAAGCTGAACCTGTTGTACAACACGTCAGAAAACCATCAGAAAATCGCGATTGCGGTGGCCTCGATGTGGAAGAAAAACCTCGGCGTTGACGTCAAACTGCAAAACCAGGAGTGGAAAACCTACATCGATAGCCGTAATACCGGTAATTTCGATGTGATCCGCGCGTCATGGGTCGGGGATTACAATGAGCCATCGACCTTCCTGTCGTTATTGACCTCAACCCACAGCGGCAATATCTCGCGTTTCAACGATCCGGCGTACGATAAAATTATCCATCAGGCGACGCTTGAAAACACGGCGAAAGCCCGCAACGCAGACTACAACATGGCGGAGAAAATCCTCACGGAAAAAGCGCCGATCGCACCTATTTACCAGTACACCAACGGCCGCCTGATCAAACCATGGGTGAAAGGTTACCCCATTAATAACCCGGAAGACGTGGCTTATAGCCGGACGATGTATATTGAGAAACACTGACAAGCCGGGAACCGCCGGTCTTCGTTGTGAACGTTAAATTAAGAGCTGGCGCATTTGCGCCAGTTTTTCTTTATTGAACGAGGGATGTTTGTTCCGTGAGTCAAAGGGGAGGTAAATGATGACGGATGAAAAGAAAGAGAAAGCGTCTTTCCCGGCAGGGTTAGGGATTATGGATAAAATCTGGGAATGGCAATGGATTATCCGCTTCATCTATATTGTCCTTTTCGCCGATCTGGCGCTGCTGGTATACAGCGGGCAAGGAATATTGACCTGGCCTGTTCAGACACTTAACTGGACCGAACATCTGGGTTTTTTCTGCGTGGCACTCGCCGCCTTAGGTTTGATTGCCACTACCCTGATGCCTTTTATAGCCAATATCGTCAGGCTATTACTCAATGAGCTCATCTACAGCAGTATCTTCCCGGATTTCTTGCGCGCGCAGAGTGATTATCAGAAGAGGTCGGGTGAAGTTCCTTCAGGCGAAGTACTTGATTTAGCGTTGAAGGAAAACAACCAGTTCCTGCTGAATTATTATGAAAAACATAATGCAAACTGGCGCACGAAATTTCATGAACGATTTAAAGTCGGGGATTTACTCTTTGGGATCCTGTTTTTCATGATGCTTGATGACCATCCGCAGTGGTTTAGCGATGAGCAGCATTCGCTGGTCATCGATCTGTTCAGTCACGGTGGTGAAAGCGGAACCGTTCTGTTTTATACCGTGCTTATACTCATCTTTAGTACGCTGATGAGTCTCTGGTTCGGTAAATGGGACTGGGGGAACATCTACTATCCGCCACTGTATCGTGAAAAAGAGGAAGCCCGCAGAAAAGCGCGTGAGCGGGAAGCGCAGTGGGAGCGGCAGGATCGCTAAATCGCCGGGCGACACATTATTCCCAGCAGATTGCTCCCGCCAGGCGCTGCTGGCGGGAGCAGGGCAAAGTTATTCTAGCAATGCACTGAATTTCGCCAGCCATTGCGGATGCGCAGGCCAGGCGGGGGCAGTGACCAGATTACCGTCTACGTGCGCCTGATCGATACCGATATTGGCATAGTGCCCGCCGCCGAGGCGGACTTCAGGCGCACAGGCGGGATAGGCGCTACAGGTTCGTCCTTTTAATATGCCGGCAGCAGCGAGCAGTTGCGGTCCGTGGCAAACCGCAGCAATCGGTTTGCGCGCGGCGTCGAAGGCCTGCACCAGTTTCAGCACGTCATCATTTAGCCGGAGATATTCAGGGGCTCGTCCGCCCGGGATTAGCAGCGCGTCATAATCCTGCTCTTTTACGGCGGAAAAATCGGCATTGAGGATAAAACGGTGGCCCGGCTTTTCACTGTAGGTCTGGGCGCCGTCGAAATCATGGATCGCCGTCATGATGTAGTCGCCACGGGATTTGTCCGGGCAGACGGCGTCCACCTGATGGCCAATCATCTGTAAAGCCTGAAAGGGCACCATTGTTTCATAATCTTCGGCGTAATCGCCGACCAACATCAGGATTTTCTTGCTCATCATTTCTCACCTTTAGGTTTAACGATGTTTAAGATATAGCCTGGCACAGCTGAATTGCCGGAAATAAAAAAAGCCCGTCAGAGAACGGGCGAAATAAGCAAATGATTTAATGATTCGTTATCAACTTGTTGGAGGATAACGTTGCGTATTTTACGCACCTCTTACCGGTGCTGATACCTGACAAATTCGGTAGGTGAAACAAGGAATTAAACATGCGTCATAGCGCATCGAAGGTGGGGTAGATACTGTTCTCAAGGTATTCCACCAGAAACCAGATCTCACCGCTGAAAATAAACCAGAAGCCGAATATAATAACGAATAAAATAATTATGGTGAGTATTATTTCTGTTTTTCCCATTGCACATCTACCCACCTGTGGTCCATTTATTCGAGAGGGGCATTGTAACGGGGCTGACGAAGATACACCAGTTTCATGCCGCCAGGACTTTATTGCGCCCATCACTTTTGGCGCGATAAAGCGCATCGTCCACACGTTTAAACAGCTCATCCATACTCTCGCCCGGATTATGTCGCGCCACGCCAATGCTGACGGTGAAGCGAGGTAAACCCGGGATCGTGATGCGGGCGACCGCATCGCGCACAGTTTCGGCGATTTGCAGGGCGGTGTCGAGCGAGGTGCGCGGCAGCAGGATGACGAACTCCTCACCGCCCCAGCGGAAGACCAGGTCCTCTTTGCGGCTACAGGCTTCCAGCGTGCGCGAGAGCGAGATCAGTACCTCATCACCTTTCAGGTGGCCGAAGAGGTCGTTGATATTTTTGAAGTGATCGGTATCCACCAGCAGCAGGCTAAATTGCTGCTGCGCGGGAAGATGATGGGTGTTGGCCTGGTCGGTGATGATATAGAACTGACGCCGGTTGAGCAGGCCCGTCATGGAATCACGCAGTGCTGCGTGTTCCAGCTCCTGCTCCAGCCTTTTTTGCTCGGTGATATCGTGGATAATGCACAACATCAATTTGTCACCGTAAATTTCAATCGGCCCGGCATAGGTCTGAACATGGCGAGTGGAGCCATCGGCCAGACGGTGGATAAAGTTGAGGGGCTTATGGCCGCCCGGCAACGCGGCAATCTCCGTCATCACGGGGATCACATCCCGCCCCAGAGTATTGATTTCCCAGGTATGTTTTCTGCACATTTCATCATGCGCATAACCGTAAAAAGTCAGCGCCGCCAGATTGGCATCCACAATCTGGCCATCCCGGGACGGATCGATAAGCAGCATTGGCGCGCTGTTGGTCAGGAAAAAGCGCGCGTAAAATCCCTGTTTTTTGCGCTGGTAGGTCGCGGAGCGGCTGGCCTTAAGCCCGGAGAGAACCTGCTGCGTCAGCCCTTCAAAAACAATAACATTCCCCTGGGGCACGAAATGGGCAAGTGAAAGACGGCAGCTCAACGCGGTTTCATGTCCATCGCGGGAGATGGTCCAGATTTCGACGATCTCCTGCTCACTCTTCAGTTCAGGCACATACATCGACAGCACGTGATGCGCATTGGCGGAATAGGTACCTTTGCGTAGGTCATCCAGGGTTTTATCGCCCATGATCTGAGCGGCGGCCACATTTGCAAAAATGATCTGTTCTGAAGCAGGTGAAATGAGCCACACGGGGGTTTTAATTAAATTCAGCGCATCAAAACAATTTTGCGACATAGCGTATTCCTGTACATCGGCACCATGTGCCTGAGGATCATGACAGAATTAACGGGAGTGGACTCCTTTGAAACATACTCTACTTAACCCGGTCAGGCATGATTTTTTTGTGAAATATATGCGGGTTCCGCGTGAATTTTACCAAGGGGTATAATTTGTTTGTCTGAGTTTTTTTGCAGCAGCAGCCAGGGAACCTGTTCGGCAGGTAAAGGACGGGAGAAAAGGAACCCCTGCAGGTAATCACAGCCGAGGTCCGTCAGCACCACCTGTTGTTCTTGCGTCTCGATCCCTTCCGCAACCACATTCATTTCCATGGTCCTGGCGATATTAATAATGGTTTCCACCAGCTTGCGGCTTTTTTCATTTACCAGCATCGAGTGCACAAAGCTTTTGTCGATTTTTAGCTCTTTAGCGGGCAGAACGCTCAACATCAACAGGTTGGAATAGCCGGTGCCAAAATCATCAATCGAGACGGTAATCCCGGCTTGATTGAACGCATTGAGTAATTCAATACTGCGGTCGAGATTTTTCAGTGCGGTACTTTCTGTCACCTCAAGGATAAGCCGGGAGGGCGACAGATTATATTTATGCAACATCGACGAAATGATGTGGAAGATATCCGGCTGTTCGAACTGGACGGGGGAGAGGTTAAAGGACAATGTCCACTGGCTGAAACCTTGTTCTGTCCAGAAATGAAGCTGACGGCATGCCGCTTCAATCGCCCAGTTCCCCACCGGGATGATCAGCCCCGTTTGTTCCAGCGACGGTAAAAACAGATTAGGTAGCAACACCCCTTGCTCAGGGTGCCGCCAGCGCAGAAGGGCTTCAAAACCGTGAATAGTGGTGTCTTTTGCATGCCAGGTGGGCTGATACCACAGTTCAAACTGATCGCGTTCCAGCGCCTGAGTTAACTCCTGCAGGAAGCCGGGGTTAGCCGGAATAGCCGTTGACATCTCGTTTCGGTAGACGGCCCAGCCGTTTCGTCCATCCTCTTTGACGCGATTCAGGGCCGCATCGGCTTTAAGCTTCAGCTCATGCAGCGTCTCGCCATCCTGCGGGTAGAGGCTGACCCCCGCGCTGATTGTTGTGCTCAGCGTGTGCCCACAAAGTGAAAACGGGCGGCGCATATCCTCCAGCAATGTCGTGAGCAGCGGGTTGAGTTTATCGTCGTCACACTCGGGAACCAGCAGGATAAATGCGTCGCCGCCAAGCCTGGCGAGGGTCATCTCGCGGGTAAGGCGAGCGGTAATGCGCTGCGCGAGAGAGATTAACAACTCATCCCCGGTGTTGTGGCCCCAGGTATCGTTGATGCGTTTGAAATGATCGACGTTGAGGAAAATCACGGCGAATGACTTCTTGCTGAGCAATGCGCTGCGCAGGCAATCCTGCATCCGAATGTCCATCTGATGGCGATTAGCGAGACCGGTGAGCGCATCAAACCGCGCCTGCAGTTCAAGCTGACGATTAAGCTGGCGTAGGTTGTCGGTCAGTCGGTTCGTCCGCCGGTGCGAGTCAATGAGCGAAATCATTAACATACCGCCGAGCAGGCACAGTGTGGTGACAGAAACCCAGACCGATAACCCCAACTCGCTGATACCGCCGGGCAGGGTATGCGTCATTTCCTGAAAATGGGCGGCACGCATGCCGGTGTAGTGCATCGCGCAGATGGCGACACCCAGCACGCAGGCCGCGAGAATACGATTGATAAACACCCCTTTGCGCATATCCCGCAGGCGAAATGCCAGCCACAGCGCCGCGCCGGAGGCCATAACGGCAATCAACACGGACACGGCAACAATGCGTCGATCCCAGAGAATATGGCTGTCCAGCATCAGTGCGGCCATACCGATAAAGTGCATACAGACCACGCCAGCACTCAGGAGCACCGTGGCAACGATCAATCGAAAAGGGGAAAGGTTTTTACCCGTTACGGCAATATTGATGGCGACCGTGGATGCAACCACCGCCACGCCCAGTGAGGCGAGGGTTAACCAGAGGTTATAGCTCATTATCATCGGCATTTGCATCGACAGCATGCCGATGAAGTGCATTGACCAGATCCCGATCCCAAGCGTGACGCCTCCGGCGATACGCCAGAACATCGCCGTTTTACGGCTGGAAAGCGGGATTTTTCCGGCGCTGTCCAGGGCCACAAATGAGGCGATAAAGGCCACCAGATACGAGAGGGCTATTAACACAGGGTCCCACGATATATTGAGCATTATGCAATCCCACGCCAAAGAGGGTTACCGATTTCGCCTGCCGGGCACGTCTTTTACTGGCAACGTACATGCGCATTCAAATAATATGAGTTAGGTATCGTGCAAAACGACCGGTCATATTAAAACGTTAAGGCTGGCGGTGAATATAAAATATATTCTTTCCGGCACCTATTAAGCATTGCTAAACAAAGGCGAATAATTGCAGCAAAGCTCCTTAAATATGAGCGCGGCCATATTGTCTCATCGCAGGCGATGGTATCGCTTAAAGTGGCAGGAAACCAGTATCACAGGATGCTGCATATAACATTTTCACTAATACCCTGTTTTTATCTGACTTAAGTTAAATCTCAGGTGGCTAACGGCGAAAGGTGAAACCAGCGTTGTTCATCAGGACAAACAACAACACGAATGCTATAAATCTTAATGCCGACCTAAATATAAAATCGTGGATATAATCATGCTAAGAAATATTAGTGTCAGAACCTTCATTGCCGGGTTCCTTTTATGTCTTTTCCTGGTTGATGCAGGTGTCATTGTTCTATTTTCCAGCAAATCCTCTCTCTTTATTTCACTCAATATCATTAATTTCGTTGCGCTATTTTTGCTCTGGGGCTACATGACAAAGTATCTTGTGACGCCGATCAATACGGTGAAAAAAAGTATTGAAGAAGTGACTGCAGGCAATCTTGGCGTGACTATCCCTGAATTTGGCAATAACTGTGCAGGGCGTTTAATCCCAGGGATTAATAGCCTCTCCAGCAACATCGCGACCCTGGTACGCGAGATCAGGGCCTCGTCGCAAACCGCCATGACCTTGTCCGATCAACTCTCTGCGCGTAGCGCGCAGCTTTCGGTGAAAACAGAGCAGCAGTCTGCATCGCTGGTGCAAACGGCTGCCAGCATGGAGCAGATGGCAGCAAGTACCCGAAATAATGCCGATAACACCCGACTGGCCAGCGAGCAGGCAAACAGGGCGACACTGCAGGCGCGTAAAGGTGGCGAGTTGATGGGGCAGGTGGCCACCAATATGCAATCCATTACCGAATGTGCACAGCAAATGACGGAGATTATCTCAATGATCGACGGCATTGCCTTCCAGACGAATATCCTGGCGCTAAACGCGGCCGTTGAGGCGGCCAGAGCCGGTGACCACGGAAAAGGGTTTTCGGTGGTGGCAGAAGAGGTGCGAAACCTGGCCCACCGCAGTGCGGATGCCGCCAAAAACATCAAAACGCTGATTGAGGTGACCAGCAATAACGTCACTCAGGGCGTGACCGTTGTGTCCGAAGCTGAAAAGAATATGCAAGAAATTGTGACCGGCTCCGGCAATGTCAGCCAGTTGATGGATGACATTTTCACCTCGACGTCAGAGCAGGAGAAAGGCATTTCCCAGATTACGCTGGCCTTATCTGAGCTGGAACGGGTCACGCAAAGTAACGTTACGATGGCAGAAGAACTCAACGGATCCTCTGATGTACTGCGTAATCAGGTAAGTGAACTGCAGGCGCGGACGCGTAACTTCCGGCTCGAAAAGGGGTATCAGGTTGAATCCACGCCTTCGCATGCTGCCCCGCTGTCATTCCACTCGCGTCCCGGTCACTCCCTCTGATGCGCGAAAAGAGCCTGGTCACCGGGCTCTTTTATCCCGACTTCTCGCCGCTGAATTATCCTCCCGTGCGGTCTGAAAAGGCGCCTGGCGGAATACGGTTATTTCCTGAGCGAATTCAGCGCGATGCGAAACATAGTTGTTGCTTAACCCCTGATGAAAGCTAGACTGACAACGAAAGAGCTGAAAAGGGGGAGGCGCGGTGGAGAGTATAAAAGGATCAGAACTAAACGTTCCTGATGCAGTTTTTGCCTGGGTGCTGGATGGTCGTGGCGGTGCCCGACCGCTGGAAGACAACGATGTTATTGATAATGAGCATCCCTGCTGGCTACACCTTAACTATACCCATCCGGACAGTGCCGACTGGCTGGCCACGACGCCGCTCCTGCCGAACAACGTGCGTGATGCGCTGGCGGGTGAAAGCCTGCGGCCACGTGTGAGCAGAATGGGGGACGGCACGCTCATCACTTTGCGTTGCATTAACGGCAGCACCGATGAACGTCCTGACCAGCTGGTCGCGATGCGTGTTTATATGGACGATGGTCTGATTGTCTCCACCCGTCAGCGTAAAGTTCTGGCGCTGGATGATATCGTGAACGATCTGAAAGAGGGCACCGGGCCGACCGATTGCGGAAGCTGGCTGGTGGACGTCTGCGACGCGCTGACTGACCATGCGAGTGAGTTTATCGAAGAGCTGCACGATAAAATCATCGACCTCGAAGATAACCTTCTCGATCAGCAGATCCCGCCGCGCGGTTTTCTGGCGCTTCTGCGTAAGCAGTTAATTGTCATGCGCCGTTATATGACGCCACAGCGGGACGTATACGCGCGTTTGTCCAGCGAAAGGCTCAACTGGATGAATGACGATCAGCGACGCCGAATGCAGGATATTGCCGACAGGCTGGGCCGCGGACTTGATGAAATCGATTCCTGTATTGCCCGCACGGGCGTCATGGCGGATGAAATCGCGCAGGTGATGCAGGAGTCACTGGCAAGAAGAACCTATACGATGTCGCTGATGGCAATGGTCTTTCTGCCGAGCACATTCCTGACGGGATTGTTTGGCGTGAACCTGGGCGGAATTCCCGGCGGCGCGGCCCATTATGGCTTTACCACATTTTGCGTCATGTTAGTTGTTTTGATCGGTGGTGTTGCATGGTGGTTGCATCGTAGTAAATGGCTGTAAATTTACGCTTTTTTCAGCTTTTACGGAGATCAAAACGCTCTTTTAATTGAGCGAAGTCAATAAACAATGACCCCGTAAGGTGCAATATTACTCCCGCAGGTGAATGCAACGTCAAGCGATGGGCGTTGCGCTCCATATTGTCTTACTTCCTTTTTTGAATTACTGCATAGCACAATTGATTCGTACGACGCCGACTTAACTAGTCGGCTTTTTTTTGCCTCCTGTTCCCCAGCGTCTACCCTAAAAGGGACGTCAGTAAAACCTGGAGGGAATGATGAGCATCTTACTCGCTCTGCAACTGCAGTATTCACGTCAGTCCGATCCGATCCCCACCGATCCGACGCCGATGCCCGATCCTGTTCCGCGTCCGCAACCCATGCCTGACCCGCCGCCCGATGAAGAACCGATTAAATTGTCGCATCGAACCCCGAGATCTGCGAGGATACGCGCCATCTGACCGCAAAGATGACCACGAGAGACTATTGTGACCGCTTTTTCAACCCTGAATGTACTGCCCGCCGCCCAACTCGATAACCTCAACGAGTTGGGATACCTCACCATGACGCCTGTTCAGGCGGCCGCATTGCCCGCCATTCTTGAGGGGCGTGATGTACGCGTTCAGGCTAAAACAGGGAGCGGAAAAACGGCGGCTTTCGGTCTGGGTCTGCTACAGCATATTGATGCTGCGCTGTTTCAGACGCAGTCTCTGGTGCTGTGCCCAACCCGCGAACTGGCGGACCAGGTCGCGGGCGAGCTGCGTCGTCTGGCGCGATTCCTGCCTAATACCAAGATTTTAACCCTCTGTGGCGGACAACCGTTTGGCGCGCAGCGTGATTCGCTTCAGCATCCACCTCACATCATTGTGGCGACGCCTGGCCGACTGCTCGACCACCTGCAAAAAGGTACGGTCTCGCTGGATGCATTACACACGCTGGTCATGGATGAGGCAGACCGGATGCTGGATATGGGCTTCAGCGATGCTATCGATGAAGTGATCCGTTTCGCGCCTGCAGACCGTCAGACGCTGTTATTTTCAGCGACCTGGCCTGAAGCGATCGCCGCAATCAGTGGCCGCGTGCAGAAAAATCCGCTCACCATCGAAATTGACAGTGTTGATGCGCTGCCTGCTATCGAGCAGCAGTTTTATGAAACGTCCCAGCACGGAAAAATCGCGCTCCTGCAGAAGGTGCTCAGTCAGCATCAGCCCGCTTCCTGCGTGGTGTTCTGTAACACCAAAAAAGATTGTCAGGCGGTCAGTGACGCCCTGAACGCCGCAGGGCAGAGCGCGTTATCGTTGCATGGCGATCTGGAACAGCGCGATCGCGATCAGACGCTGGTCCGTTTCGCTAACGGCAGCGCCCGCGTGCTGGTTGCCACCGACGTGGCGGCGCGCGGTCTGGATATTAAATCGCTTGAGCTGGTCGTGAACTACGAGCTGGCATGGGATCCTGAAGTACACGTTCACCGTATCGGCCGTACTGCACGTGCCGGAAACAGCGGTCTGGCCATCAGTTTCTGCGCACCGGAAGAGGCGCAGCGCGCCAATATTCTGTCTGAAATGCTGCAGATTAAGCTTAACTGGGTGAATGCACCGGGCAACGTCAGTCTCGTTCCGCTGGAAGCAGAAATGGCAACGCTGTGTATTGATGGCGGTAAAAAAGCCAAGATGCGTCCGGGTGATGTGCTCGGTGCGCTGACCGGAGACGTGGGGCTGGATGGGGCTGATATCGGCAAGATTGCGGTACATCCTGCACATGTTTATGTTGCTGTTCGCCAGTCGGTTGCCCATAAGGCCTGGAAACAGCTGCAGAACGGGAAAATCAAGGGTAAAACCTGTCGCGTTCGTCTGCTGAAATAAGATTTAAACGCGTCTCAGACGGTGGTCTGAGACGCGTTTGCGTTATTTCACTATTTCACTTCTACGACATTCAGGCGCAGTTCTTCAAACTGATTGTCATCTTCTTCTGGCTGCCAGCCAGCAGGTTTCACGGGGATCTCTTCCCGGTCAAACGCCAGATCGCCGCCATTCACGACTTCCGACTCATGGTTGATACCTTTGAAATCGAAAAGCTCAACGTCCGCGAGATGAGAAGGCACCACGTTCTGCATCGCGCTGAACATGGTTTCGATACGGCCCGGGTAGCGTTTGTCCCAGTCACGCAGCATGTCACCAATCACCTGACGCTGCAGGTTCGGCTGAGAGCCGCACAGGTTACATGGAATGATCGGGAACCCTTTGGCCTGAGAGAACCGTTCGATATCTTTCTCGCGGCAGTAGGCAAGCGGGCGGATCACAATGTGTTTGCCGTCATCGCTCATCAGTTTTGGCGGCATGCCTTTCATCTTGCCGCCGTAGAACATGTTCAGGAACAGCGTCTGCAGAATATCGTCGCGGTGATGGCCGAGTGCGATTTTGGTTGCACCCAGTTCTGTCGCGGTACGGTACAGGATGCCGCGGCGAAGACGAGAGCAGAGTGAGCAGGTGGTTTTGCCTTCCGGGATCTTCTCTTTCACAATCCCGTAGGTATTTTCTTCTACGATTTTGTACTCAACGCCCAGTTTTTCGAGGTATTCCGGCAGAATGTGCTCCGGGAAACCAGGCTGCTTTTGATCGAGGTTAACCGCCACCAGGGAAAACTTCACCGGCGCGCTTTGCTGAAGATTACGCAGGATCTCCAGCATGGTGTAACTGTCTTTACCCCCTGACAGGCAGACCATAATGCGGTCGCCTTCTTCAATCATATTGAAGTCTGCAATGGCTTCACCAACGTTACGGCGCAGACGCTTTTGCAGTTTGTTCAGGTTGTATTGCTCTTTCTTATTAATATCTTGATTTTGTTGCATTTAATCTGTACTCAAATTTCAAATGGGGCACCAGTGGGGCAAACGGTTTAGAGGGGCAGCTTCTTTCCGCATTGCCCTCTCTTTGCTGTTCATCTCTTCACTCTATGAAGCTTAGATTTCAAACACCCTCTGCGCATTTTAGTGCCCCATCTGACTGGCAATAAAAGACGGGTCAGCGCCTGCGGTTAACCACCAGCATGCGAAAGTGTGCCGTGTATGGTACGGATTGTTGCGCCGAATGCCAGCACGTTTTACAGGATTTTGAATTGTGGACGGCAGCAACCTTGCTTTGTGATATCGCGTATAATGCGGCTTCGACATACTCTGAACATTCCAGTGGCTTGTGCTATGACCCTCAATCGCTTTTGTTATTTGCTTCTGTTGATCGCCGCAATCGGAAGTCTATTCACCTCGCATCCGTTTATCCTGTGGCTCCTGCTTATCAACGTACTGACGTTAGCGACGTATGGCGCCGACAAAATGGCGGCGCGAAGGGCCATGCGCAGAGTGCCGGAAGCCACACTGCTGGTATTTGGCCTTATCGGCGGATGGCCCGGGGCGATTATAGGTCAGCAACTGTTTCGCCATAAAACGCAAAAGCAGCCCTTCAAAACCTACTTCATTGTCAGTGTCATCGTCAGTATTTCAGCGATGGTGGCGGTGTACCAACTCTTTCCTGTTTTAACGTACTGAGCGTGTACAAACGGAATGCAATAACGCGCTGACCACGGTAGATAACTAAAAACGACTGCCAATAGTAGTAGGAATATTCTTAAGGTGTTGCTGTTTTTTGCACGATCTGAATAATGTGTGCAACGACACGGATGACAACATCTCATGAAAATTCAAACTATTACACTGGCAATGCTGGTGATCGTTTCTGCGCCTTCGAGGTCAGCTTTTCAGGCGCGGGAATATAATACCTGGTATATAAAAAATGCTGTTCTTTACGATATGACCCAGACTTCAGACGGTTTCCCGGTCATGTTGAGCATCTCCCAGCCTGAGCGGAAATCAGCAAATTTGCTGGTCTCCTATATCACCGAAGGGCGCTGTGGCGGGACCCGACAAGAACTTAACGTGAATGGCAAAGTGCTTCCGGCCACGTATTATTGTGTTCAGGTCGGGCAGAACCGGATAGAGCATTTTTCGGTGAAAGATGCACAGAGCGTTAACGGCATGGTTAACCATCTGAAATCGGATTTTACCTTACTTCTTCAAAACGACATCAAGGTCTGGGCCGCGAACATTAATGCGCCCAAATACGGCCTCGCGCCGCGATTCTGACACGTACACCTCGACATCATCGTCTGTTAGCGGAGGGGTTACGCCCTGTATCACAGCATAAATAGCATCCGTGACAACGCCACGTTTTACCACAATCCTGCTACGCTTTTTGTGTTGTACAAGGGAGCACAAACATGAAGAACAAAGATGAACAAACGGGATTAGTGGGACTGGCAATTGGTGCCGCCGTTATCGGTCTTGTTTCAGCACAGCAACCCATCCATCGCGACAGTATTGTGAGTGAACTGGTCAGACTCGGCAGACAGAAAGGCGATGGCGTTGAAGATGAGGTTTTCGTTAAGGCTGCCGAGCTCGTGAGAAAGGGGGTGTAACCGATGGTTGATATTCGTCATGCACAGTGCCATTGTGGCGCGGTGACGTTTACCGTTGAACTCTCAGACGGATTAAATACCGCCCGGCGCTGCAGCTGCTCTTTTTGCCGGATGCGGGGCGCCGTGGTGGTCTCGGCACCGCTGTCGGGCATTACCGTAACGAAAGGGGCGGATAAGCTCACGGAATATCGTTTTAACACAGGAACAGCACACCATTTCTTCTGCTCGGTCTGTGGGATTTATACCTTCCATCAGCGGCGTTCAAATCCCAACGAATACGGCGTGAATGTGGCCTGTTTTGAAAATGTGACCCCCTTTGATTTTGCCGAAGTGGCGGTGATGGACGGCGTTAATCATCCCGCGGATGGCGACAGCGGGGTTTTCGGCTACCTCTCTTTTCGTCAAATAGAAACGTAACTGCCGCCTGGCCAGATTTTAACAATGCGGCCTATAGTAGGGAGTGGGTATCCGAAACAGGAGAGAAATATGCTGTATGTTGAGAAAGACGATCCGCGTGAGGCGCCTGAGTCAGGTGATAAAAAGCCTCAGCCGCTCAAAAAATAGTCCGTTGATACGTTTCCCGCCACCGGCCCTGCTGGTGGCGTATTGTTTGGGGGAAACCTTAACTGCCATCCAGATGGTTCAACAGCGCGCCGAGATGCCCAACGACACCACCAAAATCAAAAATTAACGCCATCCATATAATCGCCAGAAGGGTAAGTACGGCAACTGATACACGACCAAACAATGCAGTTATCCTTAATGAAGCAAAGTCTATCATGTGAGTGTACACGGGTTTCTTTAAACTTACCCTTAACGACACCGCCATAAATTTTCCTTTTGAGATGATTCACACGTTCACTGAGCCGACAGGCGCGAAGAGAGGGAAATATGATGGGAGAGAAGAGGAGGGCTGGCTTCAGGCGTCGCAACGAAAATAACGAGCCCGCATCACGATGCGGGCTCTTGGGATCAGAACTGGTAAACCAGACCTAATGCAACGACATCATCCGTGCTAATGCCGTTATTTTTGTAGAAACTGTCATCTTCATCCAACAGGTTGATTTTATAATCAACGTAGGTGGACATGTTTTTGTTGAAGTAGTAGGTTGCACCTACGTCAGCATATTTAACCAGATCCTGATCGCCCTGACCGTTGGCCAGGTCTTTACCTTTAGACTGCAGATAAGAAATTGCCGGGCGCAGGCCGAAGTCGAACTGATATTGCGCGGTCACTTCAATGTTTTGCGTTTTATTGGCCACGGCATCCGTATTATCGCCATAAGGGGTCATATTGCGGGTTTCAGAATACATTGCCGCCAGATAAATATTGTTGGCGTCATATTTCAGGCCTGCAGTCCAGGCATCCGCTTTATCGCCACCGGCAGTGGTATTCATCACCTGCTCGTTGGTACGGTCAGAAGAGGTATAGGCAGCACCCGCGCTGATACCCATGCCAAAGTCATAGGTGGTGGAGATACCGAAGCCGTCACCGTTTTCATGGCGCGTGTCGCGACCATTGTTGGTGCCTTCCTGGTTGTTGCTGGCATCTTCGTTCTTACCCTGATACTGCAGGGCAAAGTTCAGACCCTGTACCAGACCATAGAAGTCAGTGTTACGGTAGGTTGCGACCCCGTTGGCACGGCCAGTCATAAAGTTGTCTGCATTGGTGTAAGAGTCACCACCGAATTCAGGCAACATATCGGTCCAGCCTTCCACGTCGTACAGAACGCCGTAGTTACGACCGTAATCGAAGGAGCCATAGTCACCGACTTTAATACCGGCGAAGGCCAGACGCGTCCATGACTGGTTATCAGACCCTTCAGTGTTATTGGCCTGGATATTGTATTCCCACTGGGCATAACCGGTCATCATGTTGTTGATCTGGGTTTCACCCTTGAAGCCCAGACGCATGTAAGTTTGATCGCCATCTTTAGAGGCATCGTCGGAGAAGTAATGCAGACCATCTACTTTTCCGTACAGATCTAATTTGTTGCCGTCTTTATTATAAATTTCTGCAGCATGCGCAGCGCCAGCCATTAACAGCGCTGGAATCATCAGGGCCAGTACTTTTCTTTGCATTTTGGAATTCCTTTGCAGTTGTTTTTATTTAATTACGTATTGAACTTTCCGCACGAGAAAGCTGTCTCATGCTAAATCACTCCTGGCCAAGAACAATAAAATATAATTGTTACGAGTTAAGTTAATTCTTAACCGGATTATGCGGCGGAAATAGTCATTGGTTTTATGAATGATTTAAAGCTAATCATATTAAATAAAAATTATTAATTGCCCATTAAATCAGATAACCTCAGCGGCGTTATATGCCTTTAAGATTTTTCATCCATAATTTATGTGAATGTCATTTAGTGAATTAACGTGATATTCATTAATTATCTGGACTCGCCCGGTGTGAATACATCGGGCTTTTTTTATGGCAAAAAAATGCCCGGACAAGCCGGGCAGAGGGAGAGTCAGTCGCGGGTGGGTTTTTCCGCTTTTCCGGCCATTTGCGCCAGGAAATCATACCGTTTTTGCAGATCGGCGGCGGCATCTTTCCACAACTGCTCGGCCACCTCTGGTTGTTGTGCGTTGAGGCGACGGAAGCGCTGTTCCTGCATTAACGTTTCGGCCAGCGCATCGGAAGGCGGGCGTGAATCCAGCGCCAGAGGCAATTTACCTTCATCGGCGCGGCGCGGGTCGAACCGGTAGAGCGGCCAGAAGCCGGTTGCGGTCAGCTGGCGCATCTGATCGTGGCTGAGTGCCAGGTCGTAGCCATGCTCTTCACACGGACTGTAGGCAATGATCAGCGACGGACCCGGGTAGGCTTCCGCTTCCTGAATGGCTTTCACCGTCTGGTTCAGCTGCGCGCCCAGCGAGATTTGCGCGACATACACGTGGCCGTACATCATCATGCTGACGCCGAGATCTTTACGCGCCTTGCGCTTGCCGTGTTCACCAAATTTAGTTACTGCGCCAAGCGGAGTAGCTTTTGACGCCTGGCCACCGGTGTTGGAATAGCACTGCGTATCCAGAACCAGAATGTTGACGTTTTCGGTAAGGCTTAACACGTGATCCAGCCCGCCAAAGCCGATGTCATACGCCCAGCCGTCACCGCCAATCAGCCAGATTGATTTTTCCACCAGCGCGTCAGCGTCGGTCAACAGCTGCCCGGCACCTTCTACGCCCTGCAGAGCGTTGCGCAGTTCCGCAACCTGCTCACGACGACGTTCTGGCGTTGCATCGGCGTGCAACGCCTCATTCAGCTCCGCCGGGATGTGGCCGACAAACTGTTCCAGTAACCGCATCACGCGTGCGCGGTGCTGGTCAACGGTCAGACGGAAGCCCAGACCAAACTCGGCGTTATCCTCAAACAACGAGTTCGCCCATGCCGGACCGCGGCCATGGGCATCGGTGGTGTACGGCGTGGAAGGCAGATTACCGCCATAGATTGATGAACAGCCCGTGGCGTTAGCGATCAACATTCTGTCGCCGTACAGTTGCGTGAGCAGCTTGATATACGGCGTTTCACCGCAGCCGGAGCAGGCGCCTGAATATTCGAACAGCGGAGTAATGAGCTGCGAGGTACGAATATCAATACGCTCCAGCGTGCTGCGGTCGATCTCCGGCAGGTTCAGGAAGAAGTCATAATTTACCTTCTCTTCTTCGACATGCTCGAGGCGCGACATCATATTGATGGCTTTGATGTCCGGATCCTGACGATCTTTCGCCGGACAGACCTCAACGCACAGATTACATCCGGTGCAATCTTCCGGAGCGACCTGCAGAACATACTTCCGTCCGCGCATATCACGGGATTTCACATCAAGTGAATGCAGGCTGGCCGGGGCGTCTTCCATCGCTTCCGGGGAGACCACTTTGGCACGAATGGCCGAGTGCGGGCAGGCTGCTACGCAGTGGTTGCACTGGGTACACAGCTCCTCTTTCCAGATGGGGATTTCTTCGGCGATGTTGCGTTTTTCCCAGCGCGTGGTGCCCATCGGCCAGGTGCCATCGGGTGGCAGCGCGGAGACGGGAAGGGCATCACCCAGCCCGGCCAGCATGGCTGCCGTCACGGTTTTCACGAAATCCGGTGCCGCGTCAGAAACCACCGGTGGACGGTTCGGGCTGGACGGATCAACCGCTTGCAGCGGTACTTCAAATAAAGACTCGCGCGCCAGCGCCAGCGCCTGCCAGTTACGCTCGACCAGCTCCTGACCTTTACTGCTGTAGCTTTTGGCAATCGCCCCCTGCAGTTCCATTAGCGCGCTGTCTCCCGGCAGGATCTGCGTCAGGTGGAAGAAGGCCATTTGCATCACGGTGTTGATTCGCGCGGCAAGGCCACACTCGCGGGCAATTTTTGCAGCGTTAATGACGTAGAAGCGGGCTTTTTTCTGGTTCAGCACCGCCTGCACTTCCTGTGGCAGCCGCGACCAGACTTCATCCACGCTGTATGGCGTATTGAGCAGGAAAATACCGCCCGGTTTCAGGCGCTCTGCCATCTGGTACTTATCGATGAACTGCAGCTGGTGACAGCCCACAAAATCAGCCTGCGAGATAAGGTACGCCGAGCGGATAGGGTGCTCGCTGACGCGCAGATGGGAAACGGTCAGCCCGCCTGCTTTTTTGGAGTCGTAGACAAAATACCCCTGGGCATACCACGACGTGGAGTTCCCGATGATCTTAATGTTGTTCTTGGTCGCGGAGACGCTACCGTCGCTGCCCAGTCCATAAAACAGCACCTCAAGTTTTGCGGTGGAAGGCAGCGTGTTTTCCGGCAGGGGCAGAGAGAGGTTGGTCACGTCATCATAAATACCGACGGTAAAGCGCGGTTTTGGTTTAGCCTCGCTCAGCTCATTAAACACCGCCAGCACACAGTCCGGGCCAAACTCTTTGGAGGACAACCCATAGCGACCCCCGATCACGCGCGGCAGTGTTTCGCGCTCACCGCAATTAAACGCTTCAGCCAGCGCGGACATGACGTCCAGATACAGAGGTTCTGCGTGGGCGCCAGGCTCTTTAGTGCGATCGAGCACCGCCACGGTGCGCGCGCTTTCCGGCAGGGCGGAGAGCAAATGTCGCGCGGAAAACGGTCGGTAGAGCCGCACTTTGAGCACACCGATTTTTTCACCATGGGTCAGCAGTTCATCCACCACCTCTTCACAGGTGCCAATGGCTGACCCCATGAGCACAATGACCCGTTCCGCCTGCGGATGACCGTAGTATTCAAACGGTTTGTATTGCCGTCCGGTGGCCGCGGCAAAATCATCCATCGCCTGCTCAACGTGATCATAAACGGCGTTGTACCACGGGTTTGTTGCTTCCCGGGACTGGAAATAGGTATCCGGGTTGGCCGATGTCCCGCGGATCACCGGGTGTTCCGGGTTCAGCGCACGGGCACGATGCGCGTCGATATCCGCCTGCGGCAGAAGATTGAGGAGGGTGTCGTCAGCCAGCGGAACAATTTTATTGATTTCGTGAGAGGTACGAAAACCATCAAAGAAATGAATAAAGGGCACGCGACTCTTCAGCGTCGCCATATGCGAAATTAACGCGAAGTCCTGTGCTTCCTGAACGCTGCTGGCGCACAGCATGGCGCAACCGGTCTGGCGGACGGCCATTACGTCTGAGTGATCGCCAAAGATGGAGAGGGCGTGTGTCGCAACGGTTCGTGCGGCAACGTGAAGCACAAACGGGGTGAGTTGTCCTGCCAGTTTATAGAGCGTCGGGATCATCAACAATAATCCCTGCGACGAGGTGAATGACGTCGACAAAGCACCGGTCTGCAGCGCCCCGTGGACGGTCGCGATAGCGCCAGCCTCAGACTGCATTTCCACGACTCTTGGGACGTCGCCCCAGACGTTTTTCAGTCCGTTGCCCGCCCAGGCATCGGCCTGTTCGGCCATCGTAGAACTTGGCGTAATTGGGTAGATGGCGATAACTTCACTGGTGCGAAACGCGACGGACGCGACTGCACCATTACCGTCAATAGTTTGCATAGGACAACACCCTTACATTGCGCAAAAAAAAGGAGCCCGAAAAAAAACACAACGGGCTTTGAATATTATTCCCTTAGTTTAGCAAAGGTCGGATTTTACGATTTTCGCTTTTGTGTCCTCGGTATTCTCGCCATCAATGAGTAGATCAATCTTTTGGCGAAAAAATTGCGAGAAATTGTTTCAGGAGCGCATAAATACGCACTTTCGCTCTCGACGACACGGCATGTGATGCCTATTATGCATAGGTTTCGCATTATTAATGGGGGAGAGAGAGCATGCGTTCAGCATTTTGGGTCGGGTGTGCCGCGTTATTATTATCGGCATGCAGCAGTGAACCTGTTCAGCAGGCAACGGCGGCACACGTAACGCCGGGAATGAAAGCGGCGATGTCCAGCTCCGGACAAGCCAACTGCGCGATGATTGGCGGCTCGCTGTCTGTTGCCCGCCAGCTTGACGGCTCAGCTATCGGGATGTGCGCATTGCCAAACGGCAAACGCTGCAGTGAACAGTCGCTTGCCGTAGGATCCTGCGGAAACTACTGATTACTCCGCACGCTTAAACATCAGCGTTTTATCGGCTGTCGCCAGCGTTAACTGGTCTTCAGTCAGGTCGACCTGCGCCCCTTTGCGCAGCATGTCGCCAATGGCCTGATCCAGTTCGTTCAACTGTGGTTCGGTACAGAGCTTGCGCGTCATGGCGAGCGTTTTGACCTTGAGCTCACCTTCGGACAATTTCCCCTGTCCGTTAAACGTGTTACACATCACGCCGGAAACGCTAATGTTATTAACCAGACTGATATCAGACAGGGCTTTGAAGCTGATCTCTGGTTGCGTTGTCGTGGCCTTAACGGCTTTCCCGTCCACATTCTCCAGCACAAAACGGTGGCTCTTAAGTTGGTCCGGCTGAACGGAGGCTTTACCAGGATTAACGCACCCGGTGAGGACAAGACTGATAACACTTAACGCAATGAGCTTTTTCATTTTTCTTCTCAGACGATAGATACTGTGAATCTTTTTTCAGTGTAACGATACTCTGCCGTGCGTTAATGGGGTTTATCTGAAAGTGCGGGCGGGTACCGGGCAACGTTGGCGTTGCCCGCAATACGATCAGTGCGACTTAAACCCTGCGGCCGTCATTAACATGCGAAAGAGCATACTGACCGCCGCCAGTGCCAGTACGCTGCCGCCCCAGATAATGGCCAGCCACATGACTCTTTTCCAGAAAGGTTGTTGCATCAGTGATAACCCTCTCCATGCTGTACTTTTCCGCGAAACACGTAGTAACTCCAGAAGGTGTAGACCAGAATCACGGGAATGATCAACAACGCGCCCACCAGCATAAAGCCCTGACTTTGTGTCGGAGCCGCCGCCTGCCAGAGCGTGATTGACGGGGGAATAATGTGCGGCCAGATGCTGATCCCAAGTCCGCTAAAGCCGAGAAAAATCAGCCCTAACGTCAGGATAAACGGCAGATGATGGCTCTCTGGGTTATTCAGGCAACGCCACTGACACAGGCTCAGGATCACCACCAGCACCGGCACGGGCAGCAGGAAGAAGAGATTCGGCAGGGTAAACCAGCGCGCGGCGATGGCCGGCTGCGCCAGTGGGGTCCAGAGGCTGATTACTGCAATGAATACCAGAAGCAGGATCAGGAGCGTTCTGGATACCCGTCGCATTCGCTGTTGCAGCGCGTTTTCGCTTTTCAACACCAGCCATGTCGAGCCTAACAGCGCGTAGGCCACCACCAGACCTGCGCCGCAGAACAGGTTAAAAACGGTCAACCAGTCGAACGGTCCGCCACTGTAGGCACGCCCGGTGACGCTAAAGCCGTTAATCACCGCGCCCACCGTCATGCCCTGGGTAAAGGTCGCCAGGATCGAACCGCCGATAAACGCTTTATCCCAGAAAGGGCGGTGTGCCGGCGTGGCTTTAAAACGAAACTCAAATGCCACGCCCCGGAAAATAAGTCCGATCAGCATTAACGTCAGCGGAATAGTGAGGGCATCAATAATGACCGCATAGGCCAGCGGAAACGCGCCAAACAGCGCTGCACCGCCGAGCACCAGCCAGGTTTCATTGCCGTCCCAGACCGGCGCAACGCTGTTCACCATCACATCGCGATCGTCGGCATCAGGCGTAGCCGGGAACAGGATACCTATCCCCAGATCAAAACCATCCATCACGATATACATCAGCGTGGCAAAGACGATGATAACAAACCAGATAATGGAAAGATCGATACCCATTATGGTTGCTCCTTATGTTCAGTAGTAACGGCAGAAAGCGGGCGTGCGGGACGTCCATCGGACTCGGTGGCAAACGATTCATGAGGCTGAGGTCCTTTTTTAATCAGGCGGACCATATAGCTGTAACCCACGCCAAATACGGAGGTGTAGACGACGAAGAAGGCCAGCAGACTCACGCTCATATGCAAGTCACCATGCGCAGAAACCGCATCCTTTGTTCGCTGAAGCCCGTAGACGACCCACGGCTGGCGGCCCACTTCGGTAGTGACCCATCCGGCCAGGATGGCAATCAGCCCGGTGGGTCCCATCAGGAGGGCAAACCACAGGAAGGGACGCGAAGCGTACACGCGCTTTTTATAACGTAACCAGAGCGCCGTTACCCCAAGCAACAGCATCAGCATGCCTAAGCCCGCCATAATGCGGAATGACCAGAAGACGATGGTGGAATTTGGCCGGTCTTCCTTTGGAAATTCTTTCAGTGCCGGAACCTGTTTGTCGAGGCTGTGCGTCAGAATAAGGCTGCCAAGCGCCGGGATCTCCAGCCCAAAGCGGGTGCGCTCCTGTTCCATATCCGGCCAGCCAAACAGCAGCAGCGGGGTGGGTTCACCCGGTGGGTTCTCCCAGTGGCCTTCAATGGCTGCTATTTTAGCGGGCTGATGCTTCAGGGTGTTCAACCCGTGCATATCACCCACCATCGCCTGAAGGGGAGCCACAATCAGGGTCATCCACAGCGCCATGGAAAACATCGCGCGGATGGCGGGGGTGTTGTTTCCGCGCAGCAAATGCCAGGCTGCGGATGCGCCGACAAACAGGGCGCTACTCAGGAAGGCCGCTATCGACATATGCAGCAGGCGATACGGGAAGGAGGGGTTAAACACCACGGCAAACCAGTCTACCGGCACCACCTGTCCGTTGACGATTTCAAAGCCCTGTGGCGTCTGCATCCAGCTGTTTGATGAGAGGATCCAGAAGGTTGAGATAATGGTCCCCAGTGCCACCATACAGGTTGCAAAGAAATGCAGACCCGGCCCGACTTTATTCCAGCCGAACAGCATAACGCCGAGGAATCCTGCCTCGAGGAAGAAGGCAGTAAGCACTTCGTAGGTCAGGAGCGGGCCGGTAATACTGCCGGCAAATTGTGAAAACCCACTCCAGTTGGTCCCAAACTGGTAGGCCATGACCAGCCCGGAGACCACGCCCATACCGAAGTTAACGGCAAAAATCTTCGACCAGAAATGGTACAGCGAACGCCAGACCGGGTTTTTGGTTTTCAGCCACAGGCCTTCTAGCACTGCGAGATAACTCGCCAGACCGATGGTAATAGCCGGGAAAATAATGTGGAAGGATACGGTAAAGGCAAACTGTATCCGTGCAAGGTGAAAAGCATCTAAACCAAACATGCACAACCTCAATGTCAAACGGTGTGCTGTTATGGTATAGGGGCGAAATAACCAGTATCAGACGCAGAAAAGCGAAATTTACCTATAACAGTTCATGAAAACATCACGCTTTGCACATCTGATATAGCTTGCGTGAAAGAATAAAAAAATTATTTTTATGAAATTTATGCATTAAACAGCTTGCCTTGTTATCAACAACATGCGTTAATGGCCCTCTGGGTTTGAGTCCAAATAAACATCTGACGTAGTTTTATAAAGCAGTTCTCATCACGTTGTGCCTCTCCGCAGCCTCTCTTGGGTCTTTTTCTACACTCCGATTAGTTTTTGTTTCAAACCACTATCGCCTGAAGGGCCCATTAAGCAATTAACGTTTTTACGTTTACAGGAGAATCCTATGACTTCTTATATCCATTTCCGCTGCCCATGCTGCCATGGTTCGCAGTACCGTACCTCAGCTTTTGATGTGTCTGAGAAAAACCCGTTCGGTGCAAAATGCATTTTTTGCAAATCGTCGATGATTACCCTCGATCATCTGGCCGCTGCCCGCCACGCTCAGCGTAACGTCACCGAACTGCGTAAGTAATGCATCTGGCTAACTATAACAGTTAGCAAAATCTTCTCTTTTTCTCCTGCTGATATACACTGTCGGTCATAAGGAGAATCTGATGAAAAAATACCAGCGTCTGGCGCAACAAATTATCTCGCAGATCGAGCTTGGCGTATGGTTGCCGGGCGATAAGCTGCCTTCTCTGCGAGAGCAGGTCGCGAGCAGCGGCATGAGTTTTATGACCGTTGGCCACGCGTATCAGATGCTGGAAAGCCAGGGGCGTATCGTCGCCAGGCCGCAGTCGGGCTATTACGTTGCCTCGCGCCCGACCGCACACCAACCTGCGCCGCCTGCCCAGGTGATGCGGGACGAAGTGGTAGATATCAATACCTATATCTTCGACGTATTACAGGCCAGCCGCGACCCGTCGGTGGTTCCTTTCGCTTCTGCCTTCCCCGACCCCCGGCTTTTCCCGCTGCAGCAACTTAACCGTTCGCTGGCCAATGTCAGTAAAACCGCCACAGCAATGAGCGTAATTGAAAACCTGCCTCCGGGTAACGTTGACCTTCGCCACGCCATTGCCCGCCGCTATGCGCAGCAGGGAATGAATATCTCACCGGATGAGATTGTCATTACCGCAGGGGCACTCGAAGCCCTGAATCTTAGCCTGCAGGCCGTTACCGAGCCTGGTGACTGGGTGATTGTCGAAAACCCCTGTTTCTATGGTGCACTGCAGGCGCTTGAACGCCTGAAACTTAAAGCGCTGTCGGTGGCGACGGACGTCCGCGAAGGGATCGATCTGAATGCGCTTGAGCAGGCGCTCAATGAGTATCCGGTCAAAGCCTGCTGGCTCATGACCAACAGTCAAAATCCCCTCGGCTTCACGCTCAGCGCAGAGAAAAAAGCGCACCTGGTCGCGCTTCTCGCCAGGCACAACGTCACCCTGATCGAAGATGATGTCTACAGCGAACTCTATTTTGGCCGGGAGAAACCTCTGCCAGCGAAAGCCTGGGATCGTGACGATATGACGCTGCACTGCTCGTCCTTCTCGAAATGTCTGGTGGCGGGGTTTCGCATCGGCTGGGTGGCGGCAGGTAAACATGCGCGACGCATTCAGCAGCTACAGCTGATGAGCACCTTATCGACCAGTTCACCCATGCAGCTGGCGCTGGTGGATTACCTGGCGACAAAACGCTATGACGCCCATCTTCGCCGCCTGCGCCGCACGCTGGCCGAACGCAAACAGCAGGCGTGGCAGTCGCTTTTGCGCCATATGCCGGCAGGCGTCAAAATTCATCATAACGACAGCGGCTATTTTTTGTGGCTGGAACTCCCGGCGCAGCTGGACGCCGGGCTGCTGAGTGAGAGAGCGCTAATGCACCACATTAGTATTGCCCCCGGTAAGATGTTTTCGACCTCTGACGCCTGGACACCGTTCTTCCGGTTTAATACCTCCTGGGCGTGGGGGGAGCGGGAAGAACAGGCTGTGATTCAGTTAGGGAAATTAATTAGCAGCATGCTCGAATAATAATCTCCGCACCTTTCTAAAATAATCATTCCTTATCCTGATGGCGGTACGGCGAATATTCCGCAGTACCGCATCATAGGAAATCTGCATACCGCCTCTCAACGCTAACTCCTTGTCTATAATCCAGTTAACGGGGAATGCGCCCTCGGTCACACCTTGATGAAATTTCTTTAAGCCGCACGGTGCGGCGCATTTGCGCGGTCTACGTTTAATAAGGGAGATATTTTTACGGCACGGCTGCCGCTAAATTTCATTGCGACAGGAGTAATTCTTATGAGCAAAAAATTTGCCCGCAGCAGCCTGTGCGCGCTCGGCATGACCCTCATGACAGCGCACGCCGCAGAGCCACCGAAGGCAATCGGCGACGGGGAAGGACGACTGGATATTATTGCCTGGCCCGGGTACATCGAACGGGGACAAACCGATAAAAATTATGACTGGGTCACGCAGTTCGAAAAAGAGACTGGCTGCGCGGTGAACGTTAAAACCGCGGCCACCTCGGATGAAATGGTTAGCCTGATGGCGAAAGGCGGATACGATCTGGTCACTGCCTCGGGCGATGCCTCACTGCGCCTGATCATGGGGAAACGCGTTCAGCCGATTAACCCCGACCTTATCCCAAACTGGAAAACTCTCGACCCGCGGATCGTCAAAGGTGAATGGTTTAACGTCGGCGGCAACGTCTACGGCACGCCGTATCAGTGGGGGCCAAACCTGCTGATGTACAACAGCAAAACGTTCCCGACGCCGCCGGACAGCTGGAGCGTCGTCTTTACGAAACAGAATTTACCTGACGGTAAAACCAATCAGGGCCGCGTGCAGGCCTATGATGGCCCGATTTACATCGCCGATGCGGCGCTGTTTGTCAAAGCCACGCAGCCGCAACTGGGTATCACTGACCCGTACCAGCTAACAGAAAAACAGTATGCCGCCGTACTGAAGGTATTGCGTGACCAGCATGCGCTGATCCACCGCTACTGGCATGACACCACCGTTCAGATGAGCGACTTTAAAAATGAAGGCGTAGTGGCCTCCAGCGCCTGGCCCTATCAGGCCAATGCCCTGAAAGCGGAGAACCAGCCTGTCGCCACTGTTTTCCCGAAAGAAGGGGTAACCGGCTGGGCGGACACCACCATGCTGCACGCGCAGGCCAAGCACCCAATGTGCGCCTACAAATGGATGAACTGGTCGCTGACGCCTAAAGTGCAGGGCGATCTGGCGGCCTGGTTTGGCTCGCTGCCCGTAGTGCCGGAAGGGTGTAAAGCCAGCACATTGCTCGGCGATAAAGGCTGCGAAACGAACGGCTACAACTATTTCGACAAAATCATGTTCTGGAAAACCCCGATTGCAGAAGGCGGCAAATTCGTTCCTTACAGCCGCTGGACACAGGATTACATCGCCATCATGGGCGGCCGTTAATCGCAGGAGCAGAACATGACGTACGCAGTAGAGTTTAATGACGTTTCCCGTCTGTACGGTGACGTGCGGGCGGTGGATGGGGTCACCATTGCTATTCATGACGGAGAGTTTTTCTCCATGCTGGGGCCTTCGGGCTCCGGCAAAACTACCTGCCTGCGTCTGATAGCCGGTTTTGAGCAGCTGTCAGGCGGCGCAATCAAAATCTTCGGTAAAGAGGCGAGCGCACTTCCCCCCTGGGAACGCGATGTGAATACCGTGTTCCAGGATTATGCGTTGTTCCCGCATATGTCGATCCTCGATAACGTCGCGTACGGGCTCATGGTCAAAGGTATCGACAAGAAAACGCGCCATGCGCAGGCGCGTCAAGCGCTGGAAAAAGTGGGGCTAAGCTTTGCTGTCACGCGTAAGCCTTCGCAGCTTTCCGGCGGGCAACGTCAACGTGTCGCCATCGCGCGGGCGCTGGTCAATGAACCCCGGGTATTACTGCTGGATGAACCGCTCGGCGCGCTCGATCTTAAACTGCGTGAGCAGATGCAGTTCGAGCTGAAAAAGCTGCAACAGGAGCTCGGCATCACCTTTATTTTCGTCACTCACGATCAGGGGGAAGCCCTGTCGATGTCTGACCGGGTCGCGGTTTTCAATAATGGCCGCATTGAGCAAGTCGACACCCCGCGCGATCTCTATATGCGTCCAGGAACGCCATTCGTGGCGAGCTTTGTCGGGACCTCGAACGTGTTTGACGCCGGTATGGCACACAACGTGTGCGGGATGGAAGGCATCTATTCTTTACGGCCGGAACATATTCGCCTCAATGAGAGCGGTGAGGTTCAGGTTGAGGGCGTGGTGCAGGCAGTACAGTATCAGGGGGCGGCAACGCGTCTTGAGCTAAAACTCGCTGACGGTGCAAAACTGCTGGTCAGCCAGGCCAATTTTAGCGATGCCGCAACGCTGAGCGGCGTGACGCCGGGGCAGGCGGTGATGGCGTCGTGGTCACGTGATGCCATGGTTCGCCTGCAAGAGGAGAGGTGACATGAACACGCATGTCGCGCCGCCTCCCGCCCACCGTAGCCGCATGAGCCGCCTTACCGCACTGTTCTGGCGTAAGCCATCGCTTGGGCTGTTCCTGCTGCTGCTCGCGCCGCTAATGTGGTTTGGCATCGTTTATCTGGGATCGCTTCTCACCCTTTTATGGCAAGGGTTTTATACCTTTGACGATTTCACCATGGCGGTCACGCCGGACCTGACGTTTGCCAATATCCTGGCGCTTTTTAATCCGGCAAACTATGACATCATCCTGCGTACGCTGATGATGGCCATTGCGGTGACCATCGCCAGCGCTATCCTCGCGTTTCCGATGGCGTGGTACATGGCACGTTACACCCGCGGCAAGTGGAAGGCGTTCTTCTATATCGCCGTGATGCTGCCAATGTGGGCCAGCTATATTGTTAAAGCCTATGCCTGGACGCTGCTGCTGGCGAAAGACGGGGTAGCTCAGTGGTTTCTGAGCCACCTGGGGCTGGAGCCGATCCTGACCGCGATCCTTACGCTTCCGGCCATTGGCGGAAACACGCTTTCCACCTCCGGGCTGGGGCGTTTTCTGGTGTTCGTCTATATCTGGCTGCCGTTTATGATCCTGCCGGTACAGGCGGCGCTGGAGCGACTGCCCGCGTCGTTACTGCAGGCTTCAGCCGATCTCGGCGCGCGACCACGCCAGACTTTTCGTTACGTCGTTTTGCCGCTGGCAATCCCGGGCATTGCCGCAGGGTCAATCTTCACTTTTTCCCTGACGCTGGGCGATTTCATTGTTCCACAGCTGGTGGGGCCGCCGGGGTACTTTATTGGCAATATGGTCTATTCCCAGCAGGGCGCTATCGGCAATATGCCCATGGCCGCGGCCTTCACCCTGGTACCAATTGTCCTCATCTCGCTTTATCTGGCGTTCGTGAAACGTCTGGGAGCATTCGATGCACTCTGAACGCGCACCGTTGTTCCTGAAAGTGGCAGCCTGGGGAGGCGTTATCTTCCTTCATTTCCCGCTGCTGATTATTGCGACCTACGCCTTTAACACCGAAGACGCCGCGTTCAGTTTTCCGCCACAGGGGTTGACCTTGAAGTGGTTCACCGTGGCAGCAGGGCGTGGCGATATCATTGAATCAGTGACGTTGTCACTTCAAATCGCTGCGCTGTCGACGGCTATCGCGCTGGTGCTTGGCACGCTTGCTGCAGCAGCGCTGTGGCGAAGCGCGTTTTTTGGCAAAAATGCGATCTCGCTGTTGCTGCTGTTGCCGATTGCGTTACCGGGGATTATCACCGGTCTGGCGCTGTTGACGGCATTTAAAACCATTGACCTTGAGCCGGGTTTTTTCACCATCGTGGTCGGTCACGCCACGTTCTGCGTGGTGGTGGTGTTTAACAACGTGATTGCCCGTTTCAGACGCACCTCCTGGAGTCTGGTCGAGGCGTCAATGGATTTGGGGGCCGACGGCTGGCAAACCTTCCGTTACGTGGTCCTGCCGAATCTCGGTTCGGCGTTGCTGGCCGGGGGGATGCTGGCGTTTGCACTCTCGTTTGACGAAATCATCGTCACAACATTTACCGCGGGACACGAGCGCACGTTACCGCTGTGGTTGCTTAATCAGCTCGGGCGTCCGCGCGACGTGCCGGTCACCAACGTCGTTGCACTGCTGGTGATGCTGGTCACAACCCTACCCATTCTGGGAGCCTGGTGGCTAACCCGCGACGGCGAAAACAGTGCCGGAAGCGGGAAATAACATTGATTTCAACAGGACAATGCTATGCAAACACAACTGCTGATAAATGGTGAACTGGTCGCCGGGGACGGGGAAAAACAGCCGGTCTATAACCCTGCCACCGGAGAGGTACTTCTGGAGATTGCTGAAGCGTCAGAAGCGCAGGTCGACGCGGCGGTCCAGGCCGCCGATCGCGCATTCATTGAATGGGGACAAACCACGCCTAAAACGCGTGCCGAGTGTCTGCTGAAGCTGGCTGACGTGATTGAAGCCCACGGCGAAGAATTTGCCCGTCTCGAATCGCTCAATTGCGGTAAGCCACTGCACTGTGCGTTGGGAGATGAAATTCCGGCTGTGGTCGACGTTTTCCGCTTCTTTGCCGGCGCCGCCCGCTGCCTGAACGGGCTGGCCGCCGGCGAATATCTTGACGGTCACACATCGATGATACGCCGCGATCCGGTGGGCGTGGTCGCCTCCATTGCGCCATGGAACTATCCGCTGATGATGGCGGCATGGAAGCTGGCACCCGCGCTGGCCGCGGGTAACTGTGTGGTGATCAAACCTTCGGAGATTACCCCACTGACGGCCCTCAAGCTGGCGGAACTGGCGAAAAACATCTTCCCGGCAGGCGTTCTGAACGTTCTGTTTGGCCGCGGAAAAACGGTCGGCGATCCGCTGACCGGCCACGAAAAGGTGCGTATGGTGTCGCTCACCGGTTCTATTGCCACCGGCGAACATATTATTGGACACACGGCGTCCTCGATTAAACGCACCCATATGGAGCTGGGCGGCAAAGCTCCGGTTATCGTTTTCGACGACGCCGATCTTGATGCGGTTGTTGAAGGGGTACGTACTTTCGGTTTCTACAATGCGGGGCAGGATTGTACGGCAGCCTGTCGTATTTATGCGCAGAAAGGCGTTTATGCCGCGCTGGTGGAAAAACTGGGTGCCGCGGTGGCGAGCCTGAAGATGGGCGCGCCGGAGGAGGAAACCACCGAGCTGGGCCCGCTCAGTTCCGAAGCCCATCTTTCACGCGTCTGTAAGGCGGTTGATGAGGCTAAAGCCCTGAGCCATATTCGCGTGGTGACCGGCGGCAGCAAAAAAGAGGGGGCAGGCTACTATTTCCAGCCAACCCTTCTGGCAGGGGCAAAACAGGACGATGCTATCGTTCAGCGTGAAGTGTTTGGCCCGGTTGTAAGTGTCACCGAGTTTGATGACGAAGCGCAGGTGCTGGCATGGGCGAACGATTCGCAGTACGGCCTGGCGTCATCGGTCTGGACCCGCGATGTAGGGCGTGCCCACCGGATGAGCGCGCGTCTGCAGTACGGCTGCACCTGGGTTAATACCCATTTTATGCTGGTGAGCGAAATGCCGCACGGCGGGATGAAGTTATCCGGCTACGGCAAAGATATGTCGGTGTACGGCCTTGAAGATTATACCGTTGTTCGCCACGTGATGATAAAGCACTAAGCCCCCATGCCCGGTCGCATTCAGCGCCGGGCATTCTCTCCTTTCAGTACATTATCCATAGTATTCAAATGGTTATTCTGTAACGAAAAAACTTGATCTGTATCAACATATGACGCATATTGCGTGCGGTTATTTTTTCGGCTCTGGTAAACAGAATGACGTTGTATCAAAAGATGTTGGTTTTTTACGCAATCATGGCTTCTGTCTGTGCATTAATTACCTGGTTCCTCTCTAAAGACCGCAAACGTATCCGACTGCTCAGTGCTTTTCTGGTGGGGTCAACCTGGCCAATGAGCTTTCCCGTTGCGCTGTTGATCTCGCTTTTCTGAAGCACGCTTCCCGTTTTAAAAGATGAACATAGCATTCCAGACACGAAGACTGTATAAATACACAGTAAATCGTTAAAGGAGTGCTTATGAACAGTTTTTACTCGCAGCAGGCCGGCTGCGTTGTGCGCTGGCACGATCTTCCCGGCTCTGGCGATCCTGTGGTGTTTATTCACGGGTTAGGCTGCGCCTCTTCTTATGAATATCCTCGTATCGTTTCTGACGCCCGGTTTGGTGCGCGCAGAGCCATTCTTATCGATCTCCCCGGCAGCGGTTACAGCGACAAACCCGTGCAGTATCGTTATCGCACCAGCGAGCAGGCGCGAGTGGTGGCTGAACTGTTGGACCATCTCAAACTCAATAGCTTCTGGCTATATGGTCATAGTATGGGTGGCAGCATTGCTATCGAGGCAGCAGGACTGATGGCGCCACGCGTAAAAGGGTTGATGGTGTCGGAACCCAATTTTCACGCCGGAGGTGGCATGTTCAGCCGCTCTATTGCTGCACAGACGGAACAACAGTTCCTGGCGCAGGGGTATGATGCGCTGCTCAGTGCAGAAACCTCACCCTGGGCGGGCAGTCTGCAAAGCAATGCGCCGTATGCCGTGTGGCGTGGCGCGTCCAGCCTGGTGGAAGGGGTAGAGCCGGAATGGGAGGTTCAGTTTTTGTCTCTGCGCTGCCCGGTGACGTTGATTTTCGGCGAGTGGTCCCTGCCTGATGATGATGCGGACTCTCTGCAAAAGCGGGGCGTTGAGGTGAAAATCATCCCAGCGGCCGGACACTCCATGTCCTGGGAAAATCCGTCGGCACTGGCGCAGACGTTAGCAGAGTGTATGACCACGACCTGAAAGGATAGCCCGCATCTCTGCGGGCCAGGAGCGCTAACGTAACAGGGCTTGTAAGGCCTGGCGTGCGGCAGGCTGTACATCGTGCGGGTGGCGGAAATCGATGTTCTCTATTGCCCGGCTATAGAGGGCGACCAGCCAGTCATAGACATACACCGTTGCCGCATGTACGGGTTGTTCTCCCAGACGCGTCAGGCGCGGCGCGGTACTGTTGACCACCGGCGTGACAAAGATTGCCTGGCCTTTACGGATGCGGCTCGCCGGGCGTGCCTCTGCGGGTGTCCGATCGTAGCCCAGCCAGCCAATGAAGTTGCCCATTACGGCATGCAGTTGGGCTGCGCTGCACTTGTCGGTTTCAACGATGTTCTGCAGCTGCTGCGGCAGGTTCAGTCGGTAGCTGGCCACCACCAGAACGTCAGCAATTTGCTGCAAAACAGCGGGTTCCAGCCCAAGGCGCGCGGCAGTGGCATCGTTGCGGCTCCACTGGCGCAGATGGTTTATCCAGACTTTATGCGCCAGGCGAGCTTTGTCTTTGGTCTGGAATGGACTGGCGTTCTCCTGGGCATGCTCGGCAAACAGGTCAATGGTATCCGTAAACAGTCCGTTCACCTGCTCCTCGCGGGGCTGCTGAACGGCCAGCAGGGTTTCAAAGGCTTTAAGCGGCGGCAGAAGACCTTCAAGCAGTTCACCGTGGCGGGCGGCGGAGCTTTGCAGAACGCGCACCATGTTTTCGGCCTGAGTTCGTCTGGCGCCGGGTTCCTCAACCAGCGGTGCCAGATACCCCTTCATCAGGGCCGAGAGTTCCTGGCGCAGCATTGCTTTCAGCGTGCTAAGACGCTTCTGCCGCTGAGCGGGTAACGTGGCCTGAGACAACCACTCGATCACGCGCTGCATGCTGTGGCTGTCCAGCGCCTGCAGTGTCCCCCAGCGCACACCCGGTTTGCCCAACAGGTGCTGTACCGTTTCATCGAGGTTCTGACGGGTGGTAAAACGTGCGTCGTGAGGCGTAATCGCCCACACCAGCCCCGGCAGGGCGGATTCTTCAACCGGCTGAGTCTCTTTGACCCAGTTCATCAGCACCCGGGCTTTTTTAGCCGTTTGCTCGTGCTGGGCTGTCGCATTGCAGATAACAAGCACGTCCGGTTGCAGCTGCTGGCGATAATGCTCCAGCAACCACTGGCATTTAGCCTGGTTCAGTGTATCGGCGCTGTTATCTGAAAAGACAGGAATATCAATAATATCGACATTATCCAGGGCGCTGCTTTCGACCGGCAAGACCAGCTCACGCGTCAGGAAGGCGAGCGTATCGACAGGGATACTGATGGCGTTAAGCATCTCGCCGTTGTTCAGCGGATGAAGCAGCGTCTCCTGGGCCTCCGGAAGGGTAAAGGTGCCGTGAGTCAGGAACCCTTCGCCCGGCAGCCCGAAGTTATCGACCAGCAGGCTGAGCGGGGCGGCGAGTGCTCCGGCATGGCTGGTCTGATGCAGGACATGAGCGAGCTTTAACCACTGCTGGGTCAACTCCTGTTGCTCACCCCACAGCAGCGACCAGACGCTGGCTCGCGTGCTGAGATCGAGCGAAGGGACCAGCTGTGCAAACTGATGCCACAGGGCATCATCAATTTGCTGTTTCGCGGCAGGTACTGAGCTTTGCCAGAAGCGGGCGATGGCACCCACGTCCTGAGCTGTAATACCAGGAACGCCCTGCGGCTGGCGCAGGCCACGCCACTTCTCCAGGCGCGTCTCAATGACCGCTTTATCCACGGCGCGGATGTCCGGCTGCAGCGTGGTGCGGGCGATAAACAGCTGCACCAGCTCTGCCTCTGTCACCAGGCTCAGGCGCAGCGGGAACGCCTCATCCATCACCTCTGTATTTCCGCGGGTGAACCGCACGGCCATGTTGGTCAGGGCATGTCCCGGATTAATGTGCGAAAAATAGTCAAATGTACGCTGGCCTGGCGTAACGTTCAGGCGGCCATTACCGCTGCCGCACAGCGATAAAAGCAGATGCGCTTTTGCACTCTGAGAATGACCGTAAAGTCCAATACTGCCCGGGCGTGACAGGGCGCGGTCAATGGCCTGCTCCCGTGCCTGCGTCGCGTTGATGCGCGCAAGAAGGGCATCGGCCTCGTTATCCAGCACAGGGGCGTTCAGGCGCGTCTCATTTATCCACCCGATTAAGGCCTGAGTGGTGGTCATCGTCGCAGTCATTTCAGGTATACGCTCCCGCTGTCGATCCAGTAGTGGCTGCCGCTATGACGGCGATCGGCCAGAGTATTCAGTTTGAAGGTTAAAGCATCAGGCGGAACCGGCGTCCCGTCCTGCAACCAGGCATCGCTCAGCGCGAAGGATTCAGGCCCTTCATGCTTATTGCCGCCACAAAGTTTGAGCCGCACGTTCAGCACGCCGTCACCCGCAATCGCTTTGGCCAGTTCGGCCGAGTTGATGCTAAGCGTATAGAGCGGCGTTGCCGGCCAGCGCGCGTTCGCCAGCTGGCGGAAACCGAGCGTCACATTTCCGCGCAGCGGGAAGTGCAGACGAGCGTCGAGTTTCGCACCCGGTTTATCCAGGTCGATATCCTGATACCAGACGTTTTCTTCACGCAGGGTGTTTACGGTGTTATCCAGTACGCCCAGATAGCGAACCGTTGAATATGCACCGATATCCGCGGCTTTAAAGTTAAAGCGCGGCAGTCGCAGGTCAAGCGCCAGGCTGCAAAGCATCGCGCCGACGGCGGCGGTCGATTTTGGATTACCAATGCGTCCTTGCTGGCTGAACGGGTACCATTCATGAACCTGGTATTTATCCAGCCAGACGATGCGATTAACCGGCACCGGCTGCAGGTGGCGAATAAGCGCCTGAACGCCAGGCAGGCAGCCCGGACGCCCCGTGATCAGCAGAATATCGCAGCTGTAATGTGAAATGGCCTCGCACACCGCATGCAGGGGTGACGCCAGCGTGAACTGGCCTGCCAGCATCGCATCCTGCATTTCACGGAAATTCACGTGCAGCGGAACGGCAAACAGATCGAAGGCGTCTGAACCTGCCGGCAAGGCATGATCGACGGCCTGTTGCAGATAATTCATCACGTTGCGGGTCGGTTTCTGCGACAGCAGATCGCCAAAGGTGGCATGCAAGCCTGCCAGCGGATCGTCGATGTCGCTGGATTCCCACGCGGCAAGGATGGCGTGACCAATCGGCATAAAGAGCTGAAGCGCCGTTTGCTGGCGCAATACCGCCTGAGTATCGATACGTCCTGAGTCACCAAACAGCGAGGCCATCAGCAGAGAGGCATCGGCGATGCCGGACTTCTGCAGCTGGGTTTGCAGGGCGGGTAACACATAGCGCTGGATGACGTCCAGCAGGGTGTCGTCACCGGCCACTTTAAACCCTTCACGGAACAGCAGCTGCGGCGTGATTTTGACGTTGTTACCGGAGCCGTCATCCAGCTGATAATGGGTGATCGCCATGTCGGTTGTGCCACCGCCAATGTCGATAGAGGCGACACGCAGCGAGCGCCCCGGCTGAACGCCTGGTTCAGGTTCACGATCCGGGCGGGCGAGGGAGGCGAAGAACGCTTCCGTCTGACCACCAAAATGTGAGATCGCTTCGTTGTACAGCCACACCAGTTGACCACAGCTGGCCTCGTCCCACTCCATCTGGATTGCAGGTACCGGCACCACGCTTTTTTCCTGGTGCTTACGGGTGGCAAAATCGTCGTCCTGCGGGTGCCAGCCCATCGCTTTCCAGACGATAGCGATCGCTTCGAACATGCGGCGACGGAAGATCTCGCGTTCCTGCTTCGGCATCGCCGAGGGCAGGGTCAGGATCAGCGTACGCAGCTGGCGTGGCGAGGCCGGAAAGCCCAGACGCAGGCGCGTGGCAACGCTGTTGATCTGCCCCAGCGCCTGTGCCAGCAGTTCGCACAGCATATGCGTCATCAGCGTGCTGCGGCTGTACTGCGGGGAGAAAACCGGCAGTCGCTCGTCCTGCGGCAGCGTAAAGAGCGGTTCACCGTCATCGTTCATCAGGTTCATCAGCGGGAACGCGGTCGCCAGCGGTTCGCGCTGGGTTTTGCTGTTCATCTGGCTAAAGCGCCAGTCCTGGACCACCGGGGTTTCATCCCACAGGTAGCGACGCGGGCTGGAGATACCGCTGTTACCTTCCGTGCCCAGACGGCGCGTAGCCAGTTTGCGGGCTTCGTCGCCCACGCGGACAATAGACGGCCAGACAAAGGCATCTTCACGCCCACTTTCCACCGAGAAGTGCTGCTTGCCAAAACGCGCTTCTGAAAACTCCAGACGACTGGTAAACAGCGGCTCATTGAGGAACTGTGGTTCGCTTAACGAGCGCACCTGCAGTTCGGCCGTCTGGCGCAGACCGTCGTTCGCATCACCGTGATCTTCAATAATAACGCCGCAGGTATGGGTATTCCCGACGTCGAGGATCAGGTCGACCGGAATAGCCGGCGTACTGAGGGTATGGGTGACAAATTTCACTTCCGGTACGGTAAGCTGTTCACCGAGCATGGACAGCAGGTTGAGCCAGTGTGCCTGGTACTCAAAGCTGCGCATTGCCTGTTGCAGGTCGCGTTCCGCGCGGTTTTCAACGTCGGTCGCATAGTGGGTAAACGCCTCGCGCAGCCAGCCATCAATCCAGGTCTGGTCGAGGAAGCTTTCCACCTCATCGTCACGCCATGCCAGTCCGAAACGGGTGCCGTTGAGAATGTCATTTTCAACCGGGGACAGCGCGGCAGTAGCATGCGCTGCAATCTGGCTGTCGAGAGCGAGCGTGACGCGGTGTGTATTACCTGCCGCATCAGGCGTTTCAAGTTTACGCACCTGGACACGCGCCCAGTTATCCGGCCCGTCAACAAAGGTACGTGGCGGATTGAAGCGCAGGAAGGGAATGGGGAGCCAGACACCATCCAGCACCGTCAGGGACTGATGCAGTGGGATCGTGGTTTCCGGTTTCACCACTTCAGGCTGTCCGCCGTTCAATCCCGGCAGCGTGTAACGCCCGTTGACGAGATCGAAATCGAGACGCAGAAGCGGACCGTTGGCGGTTTTACGTACGAAGCGCCCGTTGCTGGCGGTGTCCTGCGGAGTCAGGCCAAAATCGAGGAATTGCACGCCGCTGTTGGCAATAAGCGTGACGCTCTGTTTATAGTCGCAAAGATTTACCAGCATAGGGTCAGGCACCTGCTTTCTTGAACGTCAGTGGAACGACGGTTTTGGCATCATAACGGGCATTACATTCAGCGACATCGCTGGTACCTGCTTTACAGGCAACTTCCGGCATCGGGTAGCGTGAACCGTCTGTGCAGCGGGCATTACCGCGACTCTTAATCATCAGTTCGCCATTGCTGTGCAGCCCGGAGAAAACCTCCACGCGGCAGACAACATTGTCACCGTGAACAACACGAGCGAAGCCTTTATTGTTCTGGATCTGATAGCGCAGCGACGGTGGTTTGCCGGTAATCGGATCTTTCACGTCGAGGATCGCACGCCATGTTCCGTTCAGAAAACGCGTCGACCCCGCTTTCACCTGGTTTGCTTCCATGACCATGGCGTCTTTCGGGATCGCCGCAATCACAACCGGCGCAGGCGCTGGGGTAGCAACGGGAGCCGGCTCTTTTTCTTTGCTTGCGACCACCTCTGCCTGATGCAGCGGTAATTTCATCGGCAGTGGCTCAACGGCTTTAATCGGCTTTGGCGCAATGGCGACAGGTTCAGGGGCAACGACAGCCACTGGCTCGGCAGAAGGGGCCTGTTTTGGCCACAGCAACGGGGTGGCAATCGCGGCAACGATCACGGCGGCAACCGGAAGCGTCCACAGGGGAACGCGGCGTTTTTTGGCTACGATCGCAGGCTCTGGCTCGGGTTCTTCCACAGGCGGCACAATGACCGGCGCAGGCTCAGGCGTATACAGTTCGTCCGGCGTGATGCGCACCACCGTGGCCGGGGCGATCAGCGGCTCATCGGCCTGTTCAAAGGTCAGGACTGGGGTCGGTTCCGGCTCGGGTTCAGGGTCTTCAATGACAATCGGGGCTGGCTCAGGGATCAGCGATTCACGTAAACAGTCGAGTACGTCGTCACGCGCATTCTCATTGAGGTTTACAAACCCCCAGAAGCTTATGACCGGCTTTCCATCAACCAGGAAAAGGAAATTTTCGCCGGGAAACTGAAATGCTTTCGACAGCAGGGAGCCGAAAAGCTGTTGCGCTGTTTTTGGCGACTGCAGGCACTTCTTACTGAGCGATTCAACGCTGGCCAGCGTATTTTCCAGATAGCGAAGGGCGCGATAACGATCGTCTTCGTTCGCCGCTTTCCAGCTGGTTACACTACCGTCGACCGGCGAATACCAGTCGACACGGTCGCCACCATCATTGACCTGCGGAATAGCCAGACAGTCGACAATCGCCTGTTGTTTGCGTAACCGGAGCGCTTCCCGGATTTGTAACGCTGATTCAAAAACGGCTTGTCCGCCGCCGCCAACGGCCTGAAAGTCATCCAAATTACCGCTGCGTAAAAGAGTTTTTGCCACGATTTGATCCCATATACTTCTTCACACCGTTACTTTAACGAAATCGGGAAGCAACCAAACGGAGGAAGAGACGCCAAAAGGGACGATTTCTTGTGGCATAGAAAGGTGCGGTTGTGCTTGACGAATAATGGCACTTAAGGCAAATCAACCTCTGGCGCACTGGCTGTAAAACCAGCGGAAAACGTTGCTTTAGAATAACCTGATAGTGATTCGTTATTTGCCAGGTTATAGCGGCTGTGCTGTTATTACAGTCCAATATAATAAAACTGCCAGGGTTATAACCATGTCTACAGGGAAAACGCTGCTCGCCCTCGCGCTGAGCACTCTCTTACCAGCAGGTGCCGCATGGGCGGCGAATAATGACACCATCATTTATTGCTCTGAAGCATCACCCGAGTCTTTCAACCCGCAGATCGCCAGCTCAGGCCCGTCATTCGTGGCCAGTTCTCAGGTCCTGTATAACCGCCTGATCAATTTCGACCCGGTGAAAAACACCCCGGTACCGTCGCTGGCAGAGTCCTGGACAATTTCCCCGGACGGTAAGACTTATACCTTTACGCTGCGTAAAGGGGTCAAGTTCAACAGCAATAAATACTTCAAGCCGACCCGTGATTTTAATGCGGATGACGTTATTTTTTCCGTCATGCGTCAGAAAGACCCTAAGCATCCTTATCACAATGTCTCGCAGGGTAATTATGAATACTTTAATGACGTAGGTCTGGACAAGCTGATTCAGGACGTCAAAAAGGTTGATGATTATCACGTGCAGTTTACGCTGAGCGAACCAAACGCCGCATTCCTTGCTGACTGGGGGATGGATTTCGCCTCTATTCTTTCCGCTGAATACGCTGACGCGATGCTGAAAAAAGGGACGCCTGAGAATGTCGATACCTGGCCGATTGGTACCGGGCCGTACGTTCTGCAGCAGTACAAAGTGGATTCGCTGATCCGCTACGTCGCTAACCCGAACTACTGGGAAGGTGCGGTTCCGACGAAACACCTTATTTTCTCCATCACGCCAAACGTAGAAACGCGTCTGGCGAAGCTGCAGACCAACGAATGCCAGATTATTCCTGCGCCGTCACCGGTTCAGTTTGATGTTATTAACAAAAATAAAGACCTGAAGCTGCACGCCGTGGAGGCGTTGAACGTGGGGTATCTGGCGTTCAATACCGAGAAAAAACCGGTTGATAACGTGCTGGTGCGTCAGGCCCTGAACTATGCGACGGACAAAAAAGCCATCGTGAATGCGGTCTTTATGGGTTCCGGTACGGTGGCGAAATCACCCATTCCGCCGAATATGCTGGGCTTTAATAACGATCTGAAGGACTACAGCTACGATCCTGAAAAAGCGAAAGCTTTGTTGAAACAGGCCGGTCTGGAGAAGGGCGCGGACGTGACGCTGTGGTCAATGCCTGTGCAGCGTCCGTATAACCCTAACTCGAAGCGTATTGCGGAGATGATCCAGAGCGACTGGGCAAAAGTCGGCGTGAAGGCCAAAATTGTCTCTTACGAGTGGGGCGAGTATCTCTCCGGTATGCGTAAAGGGGAGCATGATTCCGCGCTGTTTGGCTGGATGTCCGATAACGGCGACCCGGATAACTTTGCTGATGTACTGCTGGGATGCGACAGCATCAAAACCGGATCGAACGCCGCGCGCTGGTGCGATAAGGGGTATGATGATCTGGTCAAGAAAGCCAAACTGACCAGCAACCCGGGTGAGCGTGCGAAACTCTACAGCCAGGCGCAGGAGATCTTCTATGCTCAGGCACCGTGGATTGCGCTGGCGAACGGCAAAACGTTCTACGCCACCCGCAGCAACGTAACGGGGTACAGCGTGAGCCTGATGGGCAGCGATTTCTCCAAAGCGAAACTGAACTGACATTTTTCCCGGCAGGCACCGCGCCTGCCGGGCATCTGGCAAGGAGTGACAATGTCACATTTAAATGAAGTTATCGCCCGTGTCGATACCGCCATCGAAGCGGGAGTGATTAGCCGAATGAATGAACTGCTGATCGAACTGAGCGATGACGCAGCGTTAAGTCGTGAAGATCGCTACAGTCAGCAGCAGCGTCTGCGTACCGCGATTGCACATCACGGTAAGCAACATAAAGAAGAGATGGACGCCCGTCAGGAATTGCTGACCAAAGGCGGTACGATTCTGTAGCGGTGAGCCGGGGGTCAGAACTGGCGTCTCGCAACCAGCCACGCCCCGACCACCAGCATTACGGCACCGCACACCGGGCCAATCAGCGCGCGCAAGGGGATGCCATTGCTTCTGAGTACATCCATTACCAGCCCGCCAATCAACTGGCTTGCCACCAGCACGGCGATGGTTGTCGCTGCGCCAACATTTTGATAGCCGCTGATACTGGCAAAAACAAAAAACGACCCTAACAGCCCCGGGATCAACGTCCACCAGCGGATCGTTGAAGCCAACTCGCTAAATCCGGCGAAGCCCTGTTTTAGCAGCAGAATGCTGACAAACAGCACAATGCCAACCAGAGAATTCAGCAGCATCGCGATAAGAATGGTCGAGGAGGACTGAGTGATGCGCACCATTAAGGTGTTTTGCACCACCAGGCCAATTCCCGCCGCCACCAGAAAAGCCAGCGTCAGAGACTGATTCATGAGATAGCGTCCGGATCGCTGCGCTCATCAAGCTGCAACTGCATAAAGGTCAGATCCAGCCAGCGGCCAAACTTCGTGCCCACCTGCGGCATCTGACCGGTGGTCACAAAACCGAGCGTCTCATGAAGATGAATAGAGGCCTGGTTTTGCGCCTCAATGCCCGCCACCATGACGTGTTTGCCGAGGGTCCGCGCTTCAATAATCAGCGCGTTCATCAGCGTGCGGCCAATACCTTTGCCCTGATGATCCGGATGAACGTAGACAGAATGCTCTACCGTATGCCGGAAACCGTCAAAGGCGCGCCAGTCGCCAAACGAGGCGTAGCCGGTGATAACGCCATTCTCTTCACTCACCAGCACCGGGTAGCCTGCGAGGGCACGCGCCTCAAACCAGGCAATGCGGTTATCCGTATCGACGGTTTTATCATTCCAGATCGCGGCAGTATGCAGCACCGCGTGGTTGTAAATCTCCCCAATAGCGGCGCAGTCTTCTTTGCAGGCATGACGAACGATCATGTTTGAACCTCTGAGTGTGTTGTTCACTATAGTGTTACGTTGTGAGTACGATATTACACAACTGTACAGACGGATGGCTATGACATAAGCCAGATTTTTTTGTTATCAAAACCGCGTTGAAATGCCGTTCATACACTATAGTATGACGTCATGAATACTATGACAGACACAATGAATCAAAGGATTAGCGCGCGAATTCGCCTTGAACGCGAGTCGCGAGGATGGTCATTAAGCGAGCTTGCTGACCGGGCCGGCGTCTCGCGCGCCATGATCCACAAGATAGAGCGCGGGGACAGCAGCCCGACGGCGACCTTGCTCGCGCGGTTATCCGGCGCGTTTGGCATCAGCATGTCAACGCTGATCGCCAGGGCCGAAATGCAGGAAGGAAAGCTGCTGCGTCTGGAAAACCAGCCCGTCTGGCGTGACCCTCAGACACACTACCTCCGCCGCCACGTTTCACCCCGCACCGATCTGCCCATCGATCTTGTTCAGGTTGAGCTGCCGGCGGGAAGCGATGTCCCTATGCCCGCTTCGTCGTATGCGCTGGCGCGCCAGCTTATCTGGCTGCAGTCTGGCGAACTGGTTTTCCAGGAGGGCGATACCCGTCATGAAATGCACGCCGGTGATTGCCTGGAACTGGGGCCGCCTAACGACTGCCGGTTCATTAATGAGACGAATGAAACCTGTATCTATCTGGTTGTGCGGCATAACCAGTCTGGCTCGTAAAGTTAAAGCGTTTACGCCGATCATGAGCCAGGCTCTAATGACATTTGTACCAGAAGGAGTTCCTGATGAATCAATCTGTTTCGCAAAATCGCCGCTGGGTTCTGGCTTCTCGTCCGCACGGTGCGCCGGTCGCGGAGAATTTTCGTCTGGAAGAGCAGCCTGTTCCTGAACCTCAGGCAGGACAGCTTTTGCTGCGCACGGTCTGGCTGTCGCTTGATCCTTACATGCGTGGCCGCATGAGTGATGCACCTTCCTATTCACCGCCAGTGGAAATTGGGGCGGTCATGGTGGGGGGAACGGTCAGCCGCGTGGAGCAGTCAAACCATCCGGACTATACGCCGGGTGAGTGGGTGCTGGGCTACAGCGGCTGGCAGGAGTATGAAATTTCAGACGGCAGCGGCCTGGTGAAACTGGGCGATAATATTTCTCACCCCTCGTGGGCGCTGGGCATTCTGGGTATGCCAGGGTTTACCGCCTATATGGGGCTACTGGACATCGGCCAGCCTAAAGCCGGTGAAACGCTGGTGGTTGCGGCGGCGACGGGGCCGGTTGGTGCGACGGTCGGGCAGATCGGTAAAATCAAAGGTTGCCGGGTGATCGGCGTTGCCGGTGGTGCAGAAAAATGCCGCCATGCCGTCGAGGTGCTCGGGTTTGACCAGTGCCTGGATCATCATGCCGATGACTTCGCGGCCCAGCTGGAAAAGGCCTGCCCGAAAGGGATTGATGTCTATTATGAAAACGTCGGCGGGAAAGTCTTTGACGCCGTGTTGCCCTTACTGAACACCTCGGCGCGCGTACCGGTATGTGGTCTGGTGAGCGGTTACAATGCGACGGGTCTGCCGGAAGGGCCGGATCGTTTGCCGTTATTGATGGCGACGATTCTGAAGAAACGTATTCGTATGCAGGGGTTTATCATCGCTCAGGACTACGGCCATCGCATCAAGGAGTTCCAGGATGAGATGGGGCGCTGGGTGCAGGAAGGCAAAATTCACTACCGTGAGCAGGTTACAGAGGGCCTGGAGAATGCGCCTGAGGCGCTGATTGGCCTTCTTGAAGGAAAAAACTTCGGCAAAGTCGTGATTCGCGTCGCGGGTGACAATAAATAATCTAAAATATGGCGGGGTTTCCCGCCATATTTATTTGTGAAGATACGATATATTGTCTTTAATTAACTGGACATGGCTTTTCGCGCCTTCCGTTCAGATGAGCACGAAAACGAAAAAAATAAATTTTGCATTTCTTGACATTTTTACAGATTTCCCATCACCAGGCATGACGATACAGGATATATCGGAACAGCGTCGTTTATAAAAAACGGCGTTTAAAAATAGCATTAAGTATTAGCTACAGGAATTGAACATGCTTGATTTGGACCATTTAGAAAAAGCGCAAAGGATCAGTCTTACCATGCAAGTCGAACTCAGTTTGAAAGGCGCGTTAATTACAGGCTCACTGAAACCTGGCGCTCGACTGATTACCAAAGAAATTGCTGATAAATTAGGAACCAGTATTACCCCGGTTCGCGAGGCGCTTTTGCGTCTGGTGTCGTCTGGGGCATTGCACGCCACGCCGGCCCAGGCGTTTCTGGTTCCTGAGGTCACGCTTGAGCGTTATAACGAGATTAACGCCATCAGAAAACAGCTTGAGCCTATGGCGGTAGCTGCCGCCTGTCAGCATATGACGGAAAATAAGCTGGAGGTGTTGCGCAAGCTATCAGAGACATTCCATGAAGCCATGCGCAACGGGCACGTTCAGCAGGCGCTGCATGCTAACCGCATCTTTCGGTTTACGCTTTATCAGTACGCGGAAATGCCGACACTCAGCGCCTTAATTGAGCAGCTATGGGTGCGTATTGGACCTTGCATGAACTATCTGCATCAGGAGCTTAACGACATCAAGGTGTCGACTTATCACTACGCCGAGCTCCTGTCCGCGCTTGAGCGAAGAGATGTTGATGGCAGTCAGAAGGCGATAGAGACGTTGATTGACGAAGCGAACACGCTTTTACAGCGACAATATTTTAACTGAGAGATTATTTAGCAGAGCGACTATATCCTGCCGCGAATTATATTCCTGGTTAAATACTCCTGATGGCTTATTGCCATCAGGAGCGTTATTCCATTTATAAAAATAATATTCAGCAAAAAAGAATGCTTTTTGCTTACTCGAAGCGATAAGAGACCGACAGACCTACGCCGTAGTTACGGCCCGGTGCAGGTTCGTAATAACGCCCGTTGGATTCATTCACGATAACCGATCCGACATACTCTTTATCGAACAGGTTATCGACGCGACCAAAGACGTCCATTCCCCAGTTACCGTAGTTGAATTTATACCCGGTATTCAGCCCAACCACCGTGTAGGACGGGGCTTTCGCCGTGTTCTCGTCATCCGCCATGATATCGCTCATGTAGCGCACATCCGATCCCGCATACCAGCCTTCTTCCGGCTGCCAGCCAAACGAGGCATAACCCATGTTGCGGGCAATGCCCGGCATACGGTTGCCGTTACAGTCGCCGGTGCTGCACACGTTGGTTCGATAGGTGGCGTCCAGATAGGTCCACGCCATTTTCAGCTTCCAGTTCTCAGCAAACTGCTGATCCAGGGAAACTTCAACCCCCTGACGACGGGTTTTACCGGCGTTTTTATAGCTGGTACGACCACCAGCGCTGGCATCGACGACAATCTCATCATCCGTATCGGTGCGGAACAGCGCTGCCGTCAGCAGACCATTACCGATACGGGTTTTGCTGCCCACTTCATAGGTATTGTTCGTGGAAGGTTTCAGGCCAATGTTGAGGCCGCCCTGGTTATCCGCACGATAAGAGAGCTCATTGATGGTTGGCGTTTCAAACCCGCGACCTGCCGCAGCATAGAGATTCCACGCATCGGTCACGGCATATTTCACCGAACCGGCCGGGAGCCACTTATGATAGCTTGCGTCACCGCTGTCGTCTCCGTTGCCCGGGGTCACGTAATGGTCGTTGGAGTCAAACCAGACCGAGCTGTAACGGACGCCGGCATCCACGGAGAGTTTCTGCGTTAACTGCCAGCTGGTTTGCAGGTACGGGTCGACGTTCCACATCAGGTTACGTTCGTTACGACGTTTGTCGCCCTTGACGCCGTACTCCGGCACGCCGTTGTTCATGACGAAGTTCTCGTATCCGCGACGATCTTCGCTCATGTTTTCGTAGTTCAGACCGGTGGTAAAGGTGACCGGAACCAGCAGTTCGCCACGGTGCGTCCAGCGGGTATCAATCCCCTGGTAATGGCGCTGCATATCAATCACGCCGCCGGAGTGGGAAGGTCTCAGCTGAGGCTGATAAGGAATTGACTGGTACTGCGTCATTTCACGTTCGCCGGCGTACATCATGACGCTGAGATCGTCCTGGGTGCTGAGCTGACGATCGTAGCGCAGGCCAGCCTGGGTCTGCTTGATGGTCTTGCGCGTATTGTATTGATCGCCACGCGGAGACTGGCGAGGGTTGTCATGCCACTCCTGGGCACTCAGTCCACCCGGATCGTTGGCTTTCATGTCCACGCTGTTGAAAATCAGCGTCAGCTTGCTCACGTCATCAATACGAACACCCAGTTTAGCGTTGGCGAGATTCTTCCGCGCGCCGCTGTGGTCGCGATAACCTTTAGTCGTGAAACGGGTAGTGGACACGGTGTAGTCCACATCCCCGGCATGCGTCCCGTCACCCATCGCGCCGGTGGCTTTCATTCCATAGCGCCAGGTACCGTAACTGCCGTAATAGCTGCTGGCCTCGATGGTCGGCGGTTGCTGCCCGGTCTGGGTCTTCATGTTGATCACGCCGCCAGAGGCGTTGCCATAAAGGGCAGAGAAGGGGCCGCGCAGCACTTCTACGCTGTCCACGCTGGAGAGATCGATATTGGAGGTTTGTCCCTGTCCATCCGGCATGGTTGCCGGAATACCGTCGACATACATACGGATACCGCGCACGCCGAAGGTTGAGCGGGCACCAAACCCACGCATCGAAAGCTGGAGATCCTGAGCGTAATTCTGGCGGTTCTGGATCTGCAGTCCCGGCACGCTGCCAAGAGATTCAGACAGGTTAATGCGTGGCGCAGCATGACGCATATCATCGCCATTCACGACGCTGACCGCCGCCGGGGTATCGAGCTCCGAGACGGTTTGCGGCGTGGCGCTGACGATCATGGTCTGTTCATCAGCACTCATCGCAGTGAGAGGCGCAGAGATAACAGGAACCAGCAGCAGTGGAAGCGTTGCCTTACGGGCAGAAATGATTTTCATGAAATAGACCGGTTATGGAAAAAACGTACCAAATGGAACATGTCCATATATGTTAAATCTTTTGTAAATCTTTTGAAAACTATAACCGCACATTGCGTTAATGAAAGGCCAGGGAGGAAAGAAAAACTCCACATTTAACTCATAAATGATTACTATTCTCATTATCAAGACGGCAATGCCATTACGTTGCCTGCCGGAAGTGATGTCAGCAGTAAACCCAGTGTTCAAAAAAGGAATTGTTATGTCTTTACGTCATCTGTGCTCGCCGCGCCTGAGTATGTCTCTGCTGTCAGGGGCGTTACTGTTTGCCGGAACCTTCCAGGTTCATGCTGCCGAAGAGATGTTGCGCAAAGCGGTCGGGAAAGGCGCATATGAAATGGCCGTGAGCCAGCAGGAGAATGCGCTGTGGGTCGCGACATCGCAGAGCCGCAAAACGGACAAAGGCGGGATTGTCTATCGCCTTGACCCGGTCACGCTGGACGTGACGCAGGTCATTCATAACGATCTCAAACCGTTCGGTGCCACCCTTGATAATGCCACACAGACACTGTGGTTTGGTAACACCATCAACGGCGCGGTAACCGCGATTGATGCCAAAACAGGTGACGTGAAAGGGCGACTGGTGCTGGATAACCGTCAGCGCAGTGAAACCGTCAAACCGCTGCAGCCGCGCCAGCTGGTGGCCGATGACAGCACAAACACGGTTTACATCACCGGCGTAGGCCAGGAGAGCGCGATTTGGGTGGTGGATGGTGCAACGCTGAAGCTGAAAGAGACCATCGGCAGTACCGGTAAATTCAGCACCGGCCTGGCGCTGGATGCGAAGGCAAAACGTCTTTACACCACCAATGCTGATGGCGAACTGGTGACGATTGATACGGCAACCCACAAAATCCTCAGCCGTAAAAAAGTGCAGGACGACGGTAAGGAGCACTTCTACCTGAATCTGAGCCTGGATACCGCCGGACAGCGTGCGTTCTTAACCGACTCAAAGCAGCCGGAAGTGCTGGTGGTGAATCTGAAGGACGGCAGCGTCATCAAGAAAATTGCCGTGCCTGAATCGCTGGCCGTTCTGTTTAACCCGGCGCGCAACGAAGCGTATGTGACGCACCGTGAAGCGGGTAAGGTGAGCGTAATCGACGCGAAAACCTACAACGTTACCAAAACCTTCGACACCCCGGTCTACCCGAACAGTCTGGCGCTCTCAGCGGATGGCAAAACCCTGTATGTGACGGTAAAACAAAAATCGACCCGTCAGCAGGAAGCCACCCAGCCTGATGACGTGATTCGTATCACGCTCTAAGTTTCGCTCCTCAACACAAAGAAAAAGGGAAGGCGCAATGCCTTCCCTTTGTATTAACCAGCAGGTCGATATTAACGCGACGTCTCTTCAACCAGCGGGGCGTCGTGTTTGGCATCATCAGGATGAACCGGCGCCGTGCTGTGAATTTCTTGTACGCGTTTACGCACGCCAAACCAGCCGGCAATCAGCAATACGGCCAGCAGAGGAATGGTGGCGATCGTGTAGGTACCGTTCGGGTAATCAAACGCCATCAGCACCAGCACGCTGAACAGGAACAGCAGAGTGAGCCAGGAGGTCACCGGTGCGCCCGGCAGCTTAAAGCTGACTTCAGCGGCTTTGCCTTCTTTGATCGCTTTGCGCAGACGCATCTGGCAGACCACGATAAAGGCCCAGGAGGCGATGATGCCGAGCGCGGCAACGTTCAGCACGATTTCGAATACCTGAGACGGTACCAGGTAGTTCAGGAACACGCCGAAGACATATACCACCAGCGTCGCCAGAATGCCCGCGTAAGGCACATGCTGACGGCTCATCTTCGACATGAATTTCGGCGCCGAGCCGCCCATCGACATGGAGCGCAGGATACGACCGGTGGAGTAAAGACCCGAGTTCAGACTGGAGAGTGCTGCCGTCAGCACCACGATATTCATGATGCTGCCAACATAAGGCACGCCCAGTTTAGAGAAGAAGGTCACAAACGGGCTTTGACCCGCCTGATAGGCGTTCCACGGCAGCAGCAGAACCAGCAGCACCACGGAACCAACATAAAAGAGACCGATACGCCAGATAACGCTGTTAATGGCTTTAGGGACCATGGTCTGTGGGTCTTTACATTCACCCGCCGCGGTGCCGACCAGCTCAATGGACGCGAACGCGAACACCACACCCTGAACCAGCACCAGCGCAGGCAGCAGGCCATGCGGGAAGAAACCGCCGTTATCAGTGATCAGGTGGAAACCGGTGGCATTGCCATCAAGCGGTTTACCGCTACCGAGGAACACCGTACCTACGACCAGGAACACCACGATGGCCAGCACTTTTACCAGCGCGAACCAGAACTCCATCTCCGCGAACCACTTCACGCCGATCATGTTCATGGTGCCGACAATGGCCAGTGCGCCCAGCGCAAACACCCATTGTGGCACATCACCAAACGCGCCCCAGTAGTGCATGTAAAGCGCGACGGCGGTGATATCGACAATACCGGTCATTGCCCAGTTGACGAAGTACATCCATCCAGCAACGTAGGCCGCTTTTTCACCGAGGAATTCACGGGCGTAAGAGACAAAACTGCCGCTGGAAGGGCGATGCAGTACCAGTTCGCCCAATGCACGAAGAATGAAGAAAGAGAAGATCCCGCACACCAGATAGACCAGGGCGAGAGCCGGGCCAGCCATCTGCAGACGAGCGCCAGCACCTAAAAACAGACCCGTTCCGATAGCGCCGCCGATGGCGATCATTTGAACCTGACGGTTGCCCATCGCTTTGTGGTAGCCCTCTTCATGGGAGTTTAACCAGCGACGTTTAGCAGCGTGATGATCGGCTGCGCTTTTATTGCTTGTTTTCATTGAGTTACCTGTTTGCCTGTCTGAACCATTATCGTGATAGTCCTGCCTGGCAGAGTGCAATACAAACGATTGCTTCTGCGCAAACACATGTTGCCTTCCCAGTCATTCTGCGTATGGATAAGGCGAAACATGGCGAGGCATCCTACCTGCAATTCATAAGCGACGCAAAATATAACCGTGCCGAAAGTGATGCACGTCGAAGGAAATCGTGTGGTCAGAGCAGACGGGGATCACAACACGCTGAATAGCGGTGAGTTTTTAGACAAATCCATTAATGAAGTGGTGCTTTAATCATCAGTTTCGCTTAATGATTGCGCAAAGCAACCAGCGCATAACGGCGCCTTTGCTCAACCGCCAAAAACGGCAATCGCCTGTTGCAGGCGGGTCGTGCGCTGCGTCAGATGGTGTGCGGCGTCCGTCACGTTATCCACCATACCGGTATTGTTTTGGGTCATTGTACCGATGCGGGAGATGGACGCGTTAATCAGGGTCAGCGCCTGTGTTTGCTCCTGCGTGGCGTGGCCTATCTCCTTAATCAGAGAAGACATCTCCATGACATTGCCAATCATCACCGTGAGCTGCGATTCAGTTTGCTCGACCTTCTCCACGCCGGCGTTCACGCTGGAAACGTTTTTCTCTATAAGCGTTTTGATCTCTTTGGCCGCGGTGGCAGAGTGCTGGGCAAGGTTGCGGACTTCGGCCGCCACGACCGCAAAACCGCGTCCGGCATCACCCGCACGCGCCGCTTCAACGGCCGCGTTCAGCGCCAGAATATTGGTCTGGAAGGCGATACGATCGATGACGCTGATGATGTCGACGATCTGGCTGTTATCCTGCGACACGGACTGCATCATGCCGATAGTCTCTTTCATCATTGCTTCACCGCGGTGAGCGCTGGTGCGGGTGCGATCTGCCATCAGGATCGCGTCTTTCGCCGTTTCAGCCGTCTGCTGAACCGCGCTGGCAATTTCTTCCACGGCTGAGGCCGTTTGCTGCAGAAAGTCTGCGGTTTCTTCGGTACGCGTTTGTAATGCCATACCTTCTTTCGCCACCTGCTGGCTGATTGTACTTATACCGCTGATTTGCGCACCGACATCGTCCACCAGCGAATGGAGGTTCAGACCCGACTGATTCACCATGCGCATCATCAGGCCGATTTCATCGACGCGGTCAAAATGGTAATAGTCCGCTTTACGTCCTGAAACCACCCGCTGCATTTGCTGGACAATGGATTTAACCGGCTTCGCAATTTGCGCATGAAGATATACGGCCAGGGCAATAAATAGCAGAGCCAGACCTACAGACTCAACAATACGATCGGCAAATATAAACAGCTGCAGGCAGGCGAACAGGGCGGTTATCGCAATACCAAGATGGATCCTTTTACTGGTGCTGAGGCGTTTAAACAGCGACGCAAAAGAGAACAGACCGTGGCGAACAAACAGGCCTTTATAAAAGCGATGATGTTTTAATTCATTATTGCGCACTTTCTCATACCGTTTTTCACTGACAGCAATCTCTTCACGCGAAGGAATATTCCGCACAGAAATATAGCCGGTTAACGTTTCATTCTGATAAACCGGGGTGACGTTGGCGCGCACCCAGTAGTGATCGCCGTTCTGGCGGCGGTTCTTGACCAGCCCCGTCCAGGTCTCACCCTGTTGCAGGGTAAACCACATGTCGCCAAACGCCTCGGCAGGCATGTCGGGGTGGCGAATAAGATTATGCGGCTCACCGAGAAGACTCTCTTCTTTATAGCCGCTGGCGTCAATAAAGGCAGAGTTCGCATAGGTAATATGGCTGTGCGTATTGGTGGTCGACATAAGCGTCGAACCTTCGTTAAGTAAATACTCGTTTTGTGTAACGGGAGTGTTATTCCGCATCAGTAACCCCATGGTCATATATCAATAAAAAAAGAGCCCGTTAAACATTCAGGCAAGTTTGTAAGGTTTGTTTTTATTTTTACTGTCGGCATATTCTCTACGAAAGTTATGCGTTCCGGAATACCCTGTATTTAGTATTTTTTATTTTTAAAATGCGACCGATGTAATAAAAATGAAAATATTTATCGATGCGTTTTTGTGGCGCCCTGCAAATAAACGCCATAAGGCAAATTAAAAGCGGGAGATCACTCTTCGACGTAAACTGACCCGCCGAAATAGCGTTTCGTTAACAAGATGAAAACGCTATGCTTTAAGGGTTTTTCTTCAACAGGGGGCAGCAGGTTGAAAGTAAATGTGATTGGCACCAGCGGGAGTGGAAAAAGCACCCTGGCGAAGCGTATCGCCGCAGAACTGGATATTCCTTACATTGAAATGGACCGACTTTACTGGTGTCCGGACTGGCAGGGCACACCGGACGCTATCTTGCTGGAAAAACTGGAGACGACGCTAAAGGCGTCAGCGGAGTGGGTGCTTGATGGCAACTATAACCGTACGCGTCCTGTGAAATGGCGAGACGTGGATCGGGTGGTGTGGGTGGATTATGGGTTCGCCCGAACTTTGTATCAGGCTGTCACCCGAGCGTTCACGCGCGCCTGGCACAAACAGGAACTGTGGCCCGGTACGGGAAACTGTGAGAGTTTTCGTCGCTCATTCTTGAGCCGTGAGTCCATTATTATCTGGACAATCAAAACCTGGCGCAGCAACCGCGCACGTTATGCACGCGATATGGTAGACCCGCAATACGCCCATATTCATTTTGTCCGCATTACCCGCCGCAGTGAGGTGGAAAACCTCATTTCATCGCTTAAGTCACACGCGTAGCATGGATTTATATATCTGATTTCCGGCAAACCAAATGTAAATTAATTGTTTCTCAGAGGTGAAATACGCCTTTAATAATGACGACATGTTAAGTCAAACGAGAACGCAACATGTCCTGGCGAATCAGTATTCTGGATAAAAGCCCCATCGCTGAAAACGAAACGGCTGCCGATGCACTGGCGCGAACCCTGGCGCTGGCACAGCAGGCAGAAAATCTGGGCTATCACCGTTTCTGGATTGCCGAACACCACAACACGCCCCAGCTGGCCAGCCCTTCACCCGAACTGTTAATCGCCTGGATCCTCGGGCAAACCCGGCGTATCCGCGTGGGCTCTGGTGGCGTCATGCTCCAGCACTACAGCCCTTACAAAGTCGCAGAAAATTTCAACCTCCTGGCCGCGCTTGCTCCCGGACGCGTGGATCTGGGCGTCGGGAAAGCCCCAGGCGGCCTGCCGCTCTCCACCCGGGCGCTGCAGCAGGGCCTCGATCAACAGCAAAAAGGCAGTTTTGCCGAACAGCTGACACAGCTTCATCATTGGATCCAGCCGGAAAATCAGTCGGTGGACGAGGCCGTTCGCGCGACGCCGCTGCCGCCGGTTCCGGCGCTGGGGTTCCTCCTGGGGGCCAGTACCGAAAGCGCGCTGCTGGCCGCGAAACTTGACTGGCATTTTGTCTTTGCTGCTCACCTGAATGGGGATCCGGCGCTGCTGCGTGAAGTCATCACCACCTGGCGTAACCACAGCGCCCGGGATGCGATTGTGGCGGTTCAGGTCATCGTCGCTCAGTCGCAGGCTGAGGCGGAGGCACTGGCACAACAGGTTGAAGTCTGGGGCGTCGAACTGGCAAATGGGCAGCGCGTCACCGTGGCCAGCGAAGAGCAGGCCTATGCCTTTGCCCGACAGGCGGGCAGCGAGCCGGTGCGCATTGCCCGTCGGGCACAGTCGCTGCTGGCGGGAACAGCTGAATTGGTGCTGGAACAGTTGAACGCCCTGCACGAAAAATGGGGCATTGATGAATTCATTATTGATACCCCCGTTGCGGATGGCGTAACGCGACTACAGTCCCTGCGTCTGCTGGCGCAGGCGAAGCTTAACAAGGAGGTCGCCGTATGCGTTTTGACGAACAACTGATTGCCTGGCGCCGGGAGCTGCACCAGAACCCGGAGCTGTCCGGCCAGGAGGTCGAAACGACCGCTCGCCTGCGTCAGTGGCTGACGACGGCTGGTATTACGCCGCTGCCTTATGCGCTTCAGACCGGCGTGGTGGCCGAAATCGGCACGGGGAAAAAGCTGATTGCGCTGCGGGCCGATATTGATGCCTTGCCCATTGAAGAGCGCAGCGGCGTGCCGTTTAGTTCACAGCGTGCGGGTGTGATGCATGCCTGCGGACACGATATTCATACCAGTGTGATCCTCGGGGCGGCGTTAAAACTTAAAGAGCGTGAAGCGTCTTTAAACGGGCGTGTGCGGATCCTTTTTCAGCCGGCTGAAGAGAACTTTGGCGGCGCGAAAAGTATGGTGCGGGCCGGTGCCTTACGTGATGTCAGTGCCATTTTCGGGATGCATAACGAGCCGGGGCTGCCGGTCGGGGAATTTGCCACCCGCGGTGGACCGTTCTACGCCAACGTCGACCGGTTTGTTATCCGAATTACCGGTAAAGGCGCGCATGCTGCACGTCCGCATGAAGGTAACGACGCCATCGTGCTGGCGAGCCAGCTGGTAACGGCGTTGCAGAGCGTTGCCAGCCGCAACGTCAACACGCTTGATTCCGTGGTGCTGAGCGTCACGCGCATTACCGGGGGCAATACCTGGAACGTCCTGCCGGAAAGCGTTGAGCTGGAAGGCACGCTTCGCACCCACCGCGTGGAAGTGCAGCAGAATGTGAAAGCACGCGTCGGCGAAATTGCCGCCGGGTTTGCCAGCGCGTTTAGCGCGCAGATCGACATTACCTGGTACGCCGGGCCTACCGCGCTGGTCAATGACGTGCACTGGGCCGAATTTGCCACCGCCGTTGCCAGAGAATCTGGGTATGAAACGCAGCACGCCGAGCTGCATATGGGTGGGGAAGATTTCGCAGTGTATCTGCAGCAGATCCCCGGGGCGTTTGTCAGCATCGGTAGCGCCAGTCCGTTCGGTTTACATCACCCGGCCTTCAACCCGGATGAAGCATTAATTGAGCCCGCTGCCCGCTATTTTGCACAGCTTGCGGAAAAAGCCCTGCAACACGTTTAATTCTGAAGAGGTGAATATGTCTGCAACCCGACAATTGCGGCTGGGAACCATTTTGCATGGTGCTTCCGGGAACATGTCTGCCTGGCGTCATCCGGCGGCGGTCGCCGATGCCAGCATTAATTTTGATTTTGTAAAAGCCACGGCGTTAAAAGCCGAAGAGGGGAAGCTTGATTTTTTATTCGTCGCCGACGGCCTCTATATTAACGAGAAATCCATCCCGCATTTCTTAAACCGGTTTGAGCCGTTAACGGTCTTGTCCGCACTGGCAAGTCTGACCTCGCGCCTCGGTCTGGTCGGTACCTTATCGACCTCCTACAGCGAACCGTTTACCGTGGCGCGCCAGTTTGCCAGCCTGGATCATTTGAGCAACGGACGCGCAGGCTGGAACGTGGTGACCTCACCGCTCGAGGGGTCGGCGAAAAACTTCTCGCGCGAGAAACACCCTGAACATGCGCTGCGCTACCGGATAGCGGATGAATACCTCGACGTGGTGAAAGGACTCTGGGATTCCTGGGAGGGGGATGCCTTTGTGCGCAACAAAGAGAGCGGGCAGTTCTTTGACCCGGCAAAACTGCATACGCTTGATCACCACGGCGATTTCTTCCAGGTGGCCGGTCCGCTCAATATTGGCCGCACGCCGCAGGGACGCCCGATTGTCTTTCAGGCAGGTGCATCGGATGACGGAAAAAAACTGGCTGCGAAACATGCTGACGCCATTTTTACCCATCATGAAACGTTAGAGGAAGCCAAAGCGTTTTATCGCGACGTGAAACACCAGCTTGAATCCAATGGCCGCAGGGCATCGGACTTACATATTTTTCAGGGCGTCAGCGTAATTGTTGGCAAAGACGCGGAGGACGTGGAGAACCAGTATCAGACAACCGCGGCTCTGGTGTCGATTAACGATGCCCTGAATTACCTCGGCCGTTATTTCGAACATCACGATTTCAGCCAGTATCCGCTTGACGAGCCGTTCCCGGACATTGGTGAACTGGGTAAAAACAGTTTTCGCAGCACGACCGATGAAATTAAGCGTAATGCTCGCGAACGCAACTTAACCCTGCGTCAGGTTGCACTCGAAGCGGCATCCCCGCGCCCGCGCTTTTCCGGTACGCCGGAGGAGGTGGCAGACGGTCTGCAGGGCTGGTTTGAGGCATTCGCCGCGGACGGCTTCATTATTCAGGGTGGAACGCCGGACACGTTCCCGCGTTTTGTTGACCAGGTTGTCCCGGTGTTACAGGCCCGCGGGTTATTCCGCACCGACTATCCCGGCACTACGCTGCGCGACAGTCTGGGTTTAGACGAACCGCAAAACCAGTTCACACAACAATAATAGAGAACCTCGCTATGCAGAAATCATCGCTTATTCTGGCGCTTGCGCTGGCCTTTTCCCCTGCCGTCTGGGCAGAGAATGTGAATATTAACGGTACTGGCGTGAGCCTGGAAGCCAACAAAACGCCCGTCAACACCGCCAAAAACAGCGACGCCATCGCGCAACTGCCGAAAGATTATCGCTTCGCCGTGCCGGGCAAATTCACCGTGGCGGTTGCCGCGCTTAACTCACCGCCGCTGACCGTTTTTTCCGACGACAATAAAACGCTGCTCGGAAGCGAGGTGGACGTTGCCCGTCTGGTGGCCGACAGCCTTGGGCTGGAGCTCAACGTGGTGCCAACCTCCTGGGAGGACTGGCCTCTGGGTGTCGCCTCCGGGAAATACGATGCGGCGATCAGCAATATCACCGTGACCAGAGAACGCAAAGAGAAGTTTGATTTTGCCACTTACCGTAAAGATTCCCTCGGCTTCTATGTGAAATCGACCAGTCCGATTACCTCGCTGCAGAAGGCGGAGGACATCGCCGGGCTGCGCATCATCGTAGGTTCCGGGACCAACCAGGAGGCTATCCTGCTGGCGTGGAATGCGCAGAACGTGAAGAAAGGCCTGAAGCCGTTTACCCCGATCTACACCAAAGACGATGCATCACAGACCCTGTCTCTCCAGTCAGGCCGCGCAGATGCGTTCTTTGGCCCGAACGTGACTGGCGCATGGAAAGCGGCGCTGACCGGGAAAACGAAACGGGTTGGGATTGTCGACGGCGGCTGGCCGAAGGCGGCGCACATTGCGGTGACGCTGAAAAAAGGCAGCGGCCTGGTCGAGCCGGTACAGACTGCACTTAACGGGGTCATCAAAAACGGCGATTACGACAAAGTGCTGAACCGCTGGGGGGAAGGGGTAGAACGTATCCCTCAATCAGAAGTGAACCCGGCAGGACTGGGTGACTAAGGAGGCGCTATGCGCGAGCATTTTCGGGACGTGTCACCGGAAGACGCCGATCTTCAGCCCATTATCGACGGATTATTCGGTGAATATGCCGCCCGCTATGGCGACTACTTCTCTAAAGACGCGGAAGTGGAGCTCACTGAGTGGTACCTGGCCCCGCAGGGGCTGTTTATTGTCCTTGAGCGTGACGGCGACATCATCGCCACCGGCGCGTATAAACCGTTTGATGAACGCACCGCTGAAATCAAACGAATCTGGACGCACAAGGCGCTGCGTCAACAGGGGCTGGCGGCCCGCGTCGTCCAGGAGCTGGAGCGTCGGGCGGTACAGGCCGGTTACAGCCAGATCTACCTCACCACCGGTTTTCGTCAGCCGGAGGCGGTCAGGCTCTATATCAGCCAGGGCTATCAGCCGCAGTTCGATCTGAACCGCGATCCGGAAGAGTACAGCCAGCCGCCGTTCGATGGCCGGCTGCGTTTCACCAAAACGCTGATCAGTGAAGCGTTCAGTAAAACAGCATGAGGAATGACGATGAGCAACGTTGAAACCATTAAGGTGGTCCCGGCGCGTTATCCGCTGCGGACTGTCGGTGCCGTGGTGGCGCTGTTTGTGCTTGCGGTGGTCATTCAGTCCGTGGCCTTTAACCCGCGCTGGGAGTGGTCTGTCTTTGCCCGCTGGTTCTTTGATCCGGTTATCCTCGAAGGCGTAGGGCAGACATTGCTGTTGACCCTGATCGGCACTGCGCTGAGCGTGGTCATCGGCGGCCTGCTGGCGCTGGCGAGACTCTCTTCATCCTGGCTGCTGAGCAGCCTGGCCTGGGGGTATATCTGGCTGTTTCGTTCGTTGCCCCTGATTGTGGTTCTGATCATTCTCTATAACTTTTCCTATCTCTACGACACGCTCTCGCTCGGCGTACCCTTCACCGCCATTACCTGGGGTCGCTTCGAAACCATCAACGTGCTGGGACAGTTTTCCACCGCCGTGGTGGGGCTGACGCTGGTTCAGAGCGCGTATACCGCCGAGATCATTCGCGGCGGTTTTCTGGGGGTGGATCATGGTCAGTATGAAGCGGCGGCGGCGCTCGGTCTGCCAGCCTGGCGTCGCACGGTGCGTATCATTTTGCCGCAGGCGCTACGCACGATTCTGCCGTCCGGATTTAATGAAATTATCAGTCTCGCGAAAGGCACGGCGATGGTGTATGTCCTGGCGATGCCGGAACTCTTCTATACCATTCAGATGATCTATAACCGCACGCAGGAGGTGATCCCGCTGTTGATGGTCGGTGCGGTCTGGTATCTGGTGATTACTACCGTGTTGTCTGCCATTCAGCATGTTGTGGAGCGCGGGCTTGCCCGCAGCGAACGCCGTTCAGCCGTTAATCAAAACCGGGTAGCCAGTCGCGTCCGTTCCGTATCCACCGCATCAGTACAGGAGCCCGTCCATGCAAACCTCTCCTGAAGGGCATATTTCGATTACCGGCGTCAGTAAGTTTTTTGGTCGCCATAAAGCGCTTGATAACGTCTCGCTGGAGATCCCGCCCGGATCGGTAACGGTGATCCTCGGGCCTTCCGGATCGGGTAAATCGACGCTTCTGCGTACCATTAACCATCTGGAACGCGTCGACGAAGGGTTTATCCAGATTGACGGTGACTACATCGGTTACCGCCGTCAGGGTGACAAACTCTACGAGCTGAAAGAGAAAGAGATCCTCAAACAGCGCGTCAATGTGGGCTATGTCTTCCAGAACTTTAATCTCTTTCCGCATCTCACAGTGCTGGAAAACCTGATTGAAGCGCCCATCGCCCATAAAAAACTGAGTAAGAAAGAAGCCGTTGAAAGGGCATACAGCCTGCTGGATGTGGTCGGGCTGCGCGATAAAGCCGACGCCTGGTCGCGCCATCTCTCCGGTGGCCAACAGCAGCGTATTGCCATTGCCCGCGCGCTGGCGTTACGTCCTCGGGTAATGCTGTTTGATGAGCCCACTTCAGCGCTCGACCCGGAACTGGTTGGCGAAGTGCTGGATGTGATTAAAAAGCTCGCCCGCTCGGGTACCACGCTGGTGGTGGTCACCCACGAGATCGGCTTTGCCCGGGAAGTGGCGGATCAGGTGGTCTTTATGGTCGACGGCAAAATTGTGGAGCAGGGCAGCAGTGACGACGTATTAACCCGTCCGTCGCACCCGCGAACGCGCCAGTTCCTGTCAAAAGTGCTGTAAGGAGCGCAGATGAAATATGCTTTTCTGGCCGGTCTGGCTTTTACGGCCGCGAGCCATGCGGGTATCGATTTACACGCCAACGAGCAGCCGCTGCCGGTGACGGTAGATCGGCAGGCCGTCGCGAAGATCCCCGCGAACTATAAATTTGTTGAGCCGGGCACGCAAACGGTAGCGATCTCAGCGCTCAACTCTCCACCGCTGGCGCTGCTTGCCAGCGATAACCGGACGCGGATTGGCAGCGATCCGGATATTGCCCGCTTGCTGGCGGGCAGTCTGGGGTTAAAGCTGAAGCTGGTTCCCACGGCCTGGGAAGACTGGCCGCTGGGGATCAGCTCCGGACGCTATGACGTGGCACTGGTGAATATTGCGGTGACCGAACAGCGAAAAGAGAAATTTGATTTTGCGACCTATCGCGTCGACTCGCTGGCGTTTTCCGTGAAATCCACCAGCGCAGTCCAGGCGATTAACAGCGCAAAAGATCTGGCAGGCAAAAAGGTGATTGTCGGTTCCGGGACCAATCAGGAGCGCATTCTGCTGGGCTGGAATGAAGAGAACAAAAAAGCCGGTCGTGCGCCTGCGCTGCCGGTCTATCTGACCGATGATGCTTCCGGCAACCTCTATATTCAGTCCGGCAGGGCGGATGTGTTCTTCGGGCCTCAATCCGTATCCGCCTATAAAGCGGCGTTGACCGGCAAAACGCGCGTAGTGGGTCTCGGGCCGAAGAGAGCCTATGTCGCCACGACGACCAAAAAGGGCAATGGGCTGGTTTATGCTTTGCAGGCTGCGCTGGAGGGCGCTATTACGCGTGGAGAGTACCAGCGGGTGCTGGCACGCTGGGGAGAAGAGGGCGAAGCGGTGACGCAATCCGACGTGAACCCGCCTGGGATAACCTATTAGTCATGTCTACACTTAGGGTTTTCATCCCGGAGGGGGCAACATGATTAAACTCTATGGCGTACCCGGCTGGGGATCGGCAATCAGTGAAGTGATGCTGACTCTGGCAGACATCCCTTATCAATTTATCAACGTGGACGGGTTCGACCAGCCCGGCCCGCAGCGTGAGTTGCTGAAAGCACGCAATCCGCTGTGTCAGGTACCCACGCTGGAACTGGAAAACGGAGCGATCATGACCGAAACGGCGGCGATTGCCCTGATGGTGCTGGACAGATGTCCCGATCTTGCGCCTGCCGTCGGGCAGGCTGAGCGGCAGCAGTTTCAGCGGTTGCTCATCTGGTTTGTTGCGAACGTTTATCCCACCTTTACCTACGCCGACTACCCTGAACGCTGGGTGCCGGATGCGCCGGAGCAGTTGAAAAACAGCTGTATTGAATACCGAAAATCACTCTATTTGTGGTTCGACAGCCAGCTCAGTGCCACCCCTTTTGCGCTCGGGGAACGGCTGACGCTGCTTGACGTCTACATCACGGTTGCACGCACCTGGGGGCCTCGCCATGCATGGTTTGCGGCGAATACGCCGAAGATAACGGCGATTGCGGATACCGTGTGCCAGCTGCCGGAACTGCACAAGGTGTTAAAGGCAAACGAGATAATCTGATAACGTGGAACTCACATTCATAACTGGAAGCCTGCATATGCCACACGTAGATATCAAATGTTTTCCCCGTGATTTGAACGACGACCAAAAAACCGCGCTGGCGGCGGATATTGCCGAGGTGATTACCCGTCATCTGAACAGTAAAGATCGCTCTATTTCGGTCGCCCTGAATGAAGTGCAGGAAGCCGACTGGAAAGCGCAGGTCTGGGATACCGAAATTGAACCCAACCTGGATCACTTAATTAAGAAACCCGGCTATTCAATGTGAGAGAGGGTCGGGCGGCGCGGAGTCGCCCGACACGACACACGCGTTACTTCGTCTGCAGCAATATTGCCATCAGCCCCGGAAAGCGGGCATCAAGATCGTCCCTGCGCAGTGAAATCATATTTTCTCGTCCCTGCGGGCGCTGCCAAATCACGCCGCTGTCGCGCAAGACGCGCCAGTGATGGGTCATCGTCGATTTCACCACCTCGTCCGGGCGCAGTGCGTTACAGCTCAGTTCGCTGCCATCGGCCAGCCTGCGGATAATCGACAGCCGTAGCGGGTTACCGAGGGCAAAAAGCACATTTTCCAGCAGTATTTGTTCAGTTTCAGGGTGGTTCGGGATCATCGTTTTCCTGCGTCTGGTGTCAGATTGAGCTATATCAACAATAGGTCAACCGTAAAAAAATAGTTCGATAATACTCGTACAATGGGACTATTATAGCAAACGAACGAACACGCGACCATCCCGGTCGTCACAACGCAGTCTTAATGACTAAGGAAATATTATGCCCCGACCCATCCCTCTCGAACGTTATCGCAACATCGGTATCTCCGCGCATATCGATGCCGGTAAAACGACCACCACCGAGCGCATCCTGTTTTATACCGGTATGAGCCACAAACTGGGTGAAGTACACGATGGCGCGGCAACTACCGACTGGATGGCACAGGAGCAAGAGCGCGGAATAACCATTACCTCTGCGGCAGTCAGCTGTTTCTGGCCAGGTATGGACCGGGGCTTTGAACCGCACCGGATCAACATTATCGACACCCCGGGCCACGTGGATTTCACCATTGAGGTGGAACGTTCCATGCGTGTACTCGACGGCGCTGTCATGGTGTATGACTCCGTCGGTGGCGTGCAGCCGCAGTCGGAAACCGTCTGGCGTCAGGCGAACAAATATCATGTCCCGCGGCTGGCCTTCGTCAATAAAATGGACCGCCCGGGTGCGGACTTCTTCCGCGTCGTGCGAATGATGCAGGAGCGTCTGAAAGCGAATCCAGTCCCGATTGTTATTCCGGTGGGGGCAGAAGAACACTTCACCGGCGTGGTGGATCTCATCAAAATGCGTACCATTTTGTGGGACGATGCTACCCAGGGCATGGTGTTTACCTATGCTCCTGTGCCGGATGACGTAGTGAGTACTGCGCAGGAATGGCGGGAAAAAATGGTCTCTGCGGCGGCGGAAGCCAGCGATGAGCTGATGGATAAATACCTGGAAACGGGTGATTTAGAGGAAGCGGAAATCATCAGGGGGCTGCGTATGCGGACCATCTCCGGTGAAATCCAGCCGATGCTGTGCGGCAGTGCGTTTAAAAATAAAGGCGTGCAACGCATGCTCGATGCGGTCATTGAACTGATGCCGTCGCCTCTGGACGTGCCCGCCATTGATGGTGTGGATGAGAATGGGCAGCATGCCGAGCGTCATCCAGACGACAACGAGCCGTTCTCCGCGCTGGCCTTTAAACTGATGAGCGACCCGTACGTCGGACAGCTGACCTTTATCCGCGTTTACTCTGGCGTGCTGCGCAAAGGCGACGCGGTGTACAACCCGGTGAAAGGGAAGAAAGAGCGCATTGGGCGCATCGTGCTGATGCATGCTAACGATCGCCACGAAGTGGATGAGCTGCGCGCGGGCGATATCGCGGCCTGCGTTGGGTTGAAAGATGTGACAACCGGTGACACGCTCACCGACCCGAATGCCGTCATCACGCTGGAACGGATGGAGTTTCCGGACCCGGTTATCTCGCTTGCGATAGAGCCGAAAACCAAAGGCGATCAGGAGAAAATGGGCATTGCATTGCAGCGCCTGGCAGCGGAAGACCCTTCGTTTCGTCTGCACACCGATGAAGAGTCCGGCCAGACAATTATCTCCGGGATGGGTGAGTTACATCTTGAGATTATCGTTGACCGCATGAGGCGTGAGTTCGGCGTTGAGGCGAACATTGGTCGCCCACAGGTCACGTACCGTGAAACCCTGCGTAAAGCGGTGAAGGATATCGAAGGGAAATTTGTCCGACAGTCCGGCGGTAAAGGGCAGTACGGCCATGTGGTGCTCAGTCTGGCGCCGTTAGAGCCCGGCAGTGGTTTTGTATTTGAAGATGCCACCAAGGGCGGCGTTGTCCCGCGCGAGTATATTCCGTCTGTGGAGAAAGGCCTGCGCGAAGCCATGAACAGCGGTGTCCTGGCGGGGTATCCGGTTGTCGATGTGAAAGCGACCCTGACGTTTGGCTCCTATCACGAGGTCGACTCCTCGGAAATGGCGTTCCGCATGGCGGCGATCCTCGGCTTTAAAGAGGGCGCTCGTAAAGCGGACCCGGTGATTCTTGAACCGGTCATGCATGTCGAGGTGGAAACACCGGAAGAGTACGCCGGCAACATCATGGGCGATCTCTCTTCCCGCCGCGGCATGGTGCAGGGAATGGAAGAGCAGTACGGTAGTCAGATTATTCGCGCGGATGTGCCGCTGGCGGAGATGTTTGGCTATGCCACGACGCTGCGTTCGATGTCGCAAGGCCGCGCGACCTACACGATGGAATTCCATCATTTCGCGGAAGCACCGCGTAATGTTGCGGATGAAATTATTGCACGGCGCGTGAAGTAATTTAAAAGCCCTTTCCCTCGCGGAGAGGGCTTTTTTTATAGGCTATTTTTCCAGCGCCTTTACCATTTTCCCACTGGTCACAAACGTCCCGGCCCCCAGATGATGCAGGGTGTTCAGCTTATCGCCGTCAAACTGCCAGCGTCCGGCGACAAACGCGCGTTCATCTGCGGCTGCCGAAACAACCTCACCAAACAGCGTATCGTATTTTTCTGCAGCTGCGGTAACCGGGAGTAAACGACACTCCATCCACGCCAGGCATTTCTCTTCAATCACCGGCAGGCCGAGTACCGGACCTTGCACAACCGGGATCCCGTAGCAGTTGAACTTGTCTTCGTCGCGCCCGCTCACGCTGCCGACGGCATAAGCCCAGTTAGCCGCTGCCACGCCGGGGATGACGATGCCGAACTTTCCGCTGCGCTCAATCAGTTCGCGCGACCAGGTGCTTTTGTCCACCACAATTGCGATACGCGGTGGCTCAAACTCCACCGGCATCGACCAGGCCGCAGCCATGACGTTACGACGGTCGATAGACTCATCGCGGCTGGTAATCAGCACCGTAGGGCCATGGTTCAGCAGACGGCTGGCATGCTTTAATTCAACGGGACGAAACGCGCTCATGAACATTCCTCTCAGCAGGTATTCTGGCATTAAACGTCTGATGGGGAGCCGAAATCAAGATGCACCCGCAAAAAGCACTTTTGCGCATATGGAGGCCGGAAAATAGTTTATAAACAGGGAACATCACATCATGGAAGCGAATCATGTCCCCATTTCTGAGTGCTTATTTTGCCCGTACGGGCTGGCAACAGCCTGTTCAGGTTGACATCGACACCCTGCGGGCGCTGCATCTACACCACAACTGCGCGATCCCTTTCGAGAATATTGACGTCGTGATGCCGCGCGAAATCCATCTGGAAGATCAGTGCCTGGTCGACAAACTGGTGACGGCGCGTCGTGGAGGCTATTGCTTTGAGCAGAACGGCCTCTTTGAACGCGTTTTGCGTGAAGTGGGCTTTACGGTTCGCAGCGTGCTGGGCCGCGTGGTCTTAGCCAGTCCGCCACAGATGCCGCCGCGTACGCATCGTCTGCTGCTGGTTGAACTCAACGGCGAGCGCTGGATTGCCGACGTCGGTTTTGGCGGACAGACGCTGACGGCGCCGATTCGTTTGCTCGCCAACGAGGAGCAGGAGACACCGCACGGGCTGTACCGTTTGCTGAGCGAGGGCAACGACTGGATCCTGCAGTTCAGCCACCACGATCACTGGCAGTCGATGTACCATTTTGATCTGACAACACAGTATTTCAGCGATTACGTGATGGGCAACTTCTGGTCGGCGCACTGGCCGCAATCCCATTTTCGCCACCATCTGTTGATGTGTCGCCATCTGCCTGACGGCGGAAAGCTGACCCTGACCAACTTTAACTTTACCCACTGGCAGAAGGGGCATGCGGAAGAGCAGGTCCATCTTCCCGACGCGAACGCGCTGTATCAGGTGATGCAGTCACGGTTTGGACTGGGCGTTGACGATCCCAAACACGGGTTTTCGCTGGACGCGCTGACGGCGGTGATGGCCGGGTTTGATACACATCCTCAGGCCGGGAAATAGACCGGTGGCGCTGCGCTCAGGCGTAGCGCCACCCGGCAACACTCAGCGGCGCGATCTCACCACCTGATACCTGCGTGTTAAATACTCCACCGGTGCGCTCCAGACGTGCACCAGTCGGGTGAAGGGGAAGATCAGGAAAATGGTCATGCCCAGCACCAGATGGACACGGAAGATAAACGCCACGCCCGCCAGATGTTCGGACGAGCCACCGCGGAAGGTCACTACCGACTGCGCCCAGTCCACCAGCTTGAGCATCTCGCTGCCGTCGGGATATTTCGCGGAGAACGGAATGGTGGTGAGCCCAAGAATACACTGCACCAGCAAAATGCAGAGGATCAGGATATCAGCCGTGGAGGAGGTTGCCCGGATACGCGGGTTCGTCAGCCGGCGAATCAATAATCCCGCACCGCCCACCAGCGTGAGCACGCCGCAAACGCCGCCCAGAATCATCGCCATCAGCTGTTTCTGCGACATCGGCAGAAACCACGAATAAACCCAGTGCGGCGTCAGCATCCCGAAAAGATGTCCGAAGAAGATCCCCAGGATCCCGATATGGAACAGATTTGACCACAGCACCATGCCGCGCTTATCCAGCATCTGGCTGGAGGAGGCGCGCCAGGTATACTGCCCGTAGTCGTAACGCAGCCAGCTTCCCACCAGAAAAACCGTGCCGCACAGGTAGGGGTAAATATCGTAGAAAAAGACGTTCAGAAACTGGATCATTTTGGGCCTCCCGCACTGACGTCGACATACTGCGGGGCAACGTCCTGGCTAAAGCGTCGTTGATATTGCTGCATCGGTGAGGTATCACACGATGTGGCGTTGTCCTCGATAAACTTGACCTGTTCCTCTTCCCAGACGGCGTCCAGCGCCTGGCGGGTATCATCCCGTTTCTCGGTGGAAACCTGTTTCGCCACGCTGTCGCTGGTCAGACGCGTGCCTGCGAGCGTCAGGAGCGCATCGAACAGCTGATAATGCGCCACGCCGCGCTGCTTCAGGCGACCGCCAATCAGCGCCAGGATCGGCGCAACGTTTTGTAGCCCTTCGCGGGCCTCGTCGTCGGTGACGAGGCTGAGATACTCCAGGTAGAGCGGCAGATAGTCCGGCAGCTCGCGACAGTCCAGCTGCAGGCCGGCTTTTTCGTACTGGCTCATCAGGTCGACCATCGCCTGGCCGCGATCGCGGGATTCAGCATGAACGTGCTCAAACAGCAGCAGCGAGGTCGCACGACCCCGCTCAAACACCTCGCACCATTCGGCCTGCTTATCCAGCAGCGCGGCATCCAGATGCTGGCGGGCAAAGGGCAGTAACGCAGGGAGATCCTGTTCTATCAGGGAAAGTGCTTCCTCGCGATTTTCCCATAATGTTTCATCGGGATACTCAATCAGCAGGGCGATGATTTTGAGGATCTGCATCACTCTCCCTCCCCGTGGTCGCGCACTTCGGTGATGTTGATGGCATCAATGCGGCTGCTGTTAAAGAGGTTGAATTTGGTGTCGGAACCGTGGCACCCGTCGCCAAAGGAGAAGCCGCAGCCGTTGCGTTCCGGGAAGGCGTCGCGCGCCATTTCGCGGTGGCTGGTGGGGATCACGAAACGATCTTCGTAGTTGGCAATCGCCAGATAGCGGTACATCTCTTCGACCTGCTCGACGCTAAGGCCCACTTCTTCGATGGCGCGCGTATCGGTCACGCCTTCAACGGTCTGAGAGCGTTTGTAATGACGCATGGCCATCATGCGTTTGAGGGCGCGTAGCACCGGACCAGGATCGCCCGCGCTGAGCATGTTGGCCAGATACTGCACCGGTATGCGCAGGCTTTCGACCGCCGGTAACACGCCGTCGTTGAGCGGCAGGCCACCCGCGTCTGCGTAAGACTGGATCGGTGACAGCGGCGGAACGTACCAGACCATCGGCAGGGTGCGGTATTCCGGATGCAGCGGCAGCGCCAGCTTCCAGTCCATCGCCATCTTGTAAACCGGGGAACGCTGGGCGGCGTCAATCACGTTCTGCGGAATACCTTGCTTGAAGGCTTCTTCAATGACCGCCGGGTCATGCGGATCAAGGAACACGTCACACTGGCGTTCATAGAGGTCGGTTTCATGTTCGGTGCTGGCTGCTTCTTCAATGCGATCCGCGTCATACAGCAGCACGCCCAGATAGCGAATACGCCCGACGCAGGTCTCAGAACAGACGGTTGGCTGGCCAGACTCAATGCGTGGGTAGCAGAAGATGCATTTCTCCGACTTTCCGCTTTTCCAGTTGAAGTAGATTTTCTTGTACGGGCAACCGCTGATGCACATGCGCCAGCCACGGCATTTGTCCTGGTCAATCAGCACAATGCCGTCTTCTTCACGCTTGTAGATGGCACCGCTCGGGCAGGTGGCCACGCAGCTCGGGTTCAGGCAGTGTTCACACAGGCGCGGCAGGTACATCATGAAGGTGTTTTCAAACTGGCCGTACATCTCCTTCTGGATCTTGTCGAAGTTGCGGTCGCGGGCGCGTTTTTCGAACTCGCCGCCAAGCAGTTCTTCCCAGTTCGGGCCGCCAACAATTTTGTCCATCCGTTTGCCGCTAATCAGCGACCGCGGGCGGGCCGTCGGGAGGTGATCGCCTTGTGGTGCACGGTGCAGATCCTGGTAATCAAACGTGAAGGGCTCGTAGTAATCATCAATGCCGGGCAGGGACGGGTTGGCAAAGATTTTTGACAGCACGCCCACGCGCCCGCCGAGACGCGGTGTCAGCTTGCCGGTGATCCCGCGTACCCAGCCGCCTTGCCACTCCTCCTGATCTTCCCAGTTTTTCGGGTAGCCAATCCCCGGTTTGGTTTCAACGTTGTTGAACCACGCATATTCCATACCTTCACGCCCGGTCCAGACGTTTTTACAGGTGACCGAGCAGGTGTGACAGCCAATGCATTTGTCGAGATTCAGCACCATTCCAACCTGTGAGCGTATTTTCATTTTTTCGCCTCCTGTACCTGATCCCGACCTTCGCCATCCAGCCAGTTAATGTTTTTCATTTTGCGGATCATGATGAACTCGTCGCGGTTAGAGCCGACGGTGCCGTAATAGTTGAAGCTGTACGCCAGCTGGGCGTAGCCGCCAATCATGTGTGTCGGTTTGGGACAGACGCGCGTCACCGAGTTATGGATCCCGCCGCGACGGCCGGTGACTTCTGAACCCGGAATATTCAGGATACGTTCCTGCGCGTGGTACATCATGGTCATGCCCGGCGGGACGCGCTGGCTCACCACTGCCCGGGCGGTCAGGGCACCGTTGGCGTTGAAGGCTTCGATCCAGTCGTTGTCTTCAATGCCTAACTCTCTGGCATCGGTTTCGCTGATCCAGACGATAGGCCCCCCGCGTGACAGCGTCTGCATCAGCAGGTTTTCACTGTAGGTCGAGTGAATGCCCCATTTCTGGTGTGGCGTCAGGAAGTTCAGCGCCTTCTCCGGGAAACCGTTCGGCGGGATTTCGCGCATATGGCTAACGCTTCGGGTATCAATCGGTGGGCGATAGGCCACCAGACTCTCCCCGAACGCGCGCATCCACGGATGGTCCTGATACAGCTGCTGACGACCGGAAAGGGTGCGCCAGGGAATAAGCTCGTGAACGTTGGTATAACCGGCGTTATAGGAGACATGCTCACTCTCAAGGCCCGACCAGGTGGGGCTGGAGATAATTTTCCGCGGCTGGGCCTGAATATCGCGGAAGCGGATTTTCTCATCTTCTTTGTTCAGCGCCAGATGGGTGTGATCGCGACCGGTCAGTTCGCCCAGCGCTTGCCAGGCTCGCACTGCCACCTGGCCATTCGTTTCAGGGGCGAGGGCGAGAATCACTTCAGAGGCGTCAATCGCCGTTTCAATACGCGGGCGTCCTTTTGCCGGGCCATCGAGCTTGACGTAGTTCAGCTTGCCAAGGAAATCGACCTCGCTCTGGGTATTCCATGAAATGCCTTTCCCGCCGTTGCCGAGTTTGTCCATCAGCGGGCCGAGTGAAGTAAAGCGCTCGTAGGTTTCCGGATAATGCCGTTCGACCACCGCAATCGTCGGCGCCGTTTTACCCGGAATGAGATCGCATTCGCCTTTGCGCCAGTCCTGAATATCAAACGGCTGTGACAGTTCCCCCGGGGAGTCGTGCTGCAGCGGCTGCAGTACCACGTCCGTTTCGGTGCCAAGATGGCCGATGCACACCTCTGAGAAAACGCTGGCAATACCTTTGTAGATCTCCCAGTCGCTGCGGGATTCCCAGGCCGGGTCGACGGCAGCTGAAAGCGGATGAATAAACGGATGCATATCCGACGTATTCATGTCGTCTTTTTCATACCATGTCGCAGTGGGCAGCACGATATCGGAGAACAGGCAGGTGCTGGACATGCGGAAATCGAGCGTCACCAGCAGGTCAAGCTTGCCCTCAATGGCCTGAGTTTGCCACTCCACCTCTTCGGGCTTAACGTCATCCGTCGACCCTAAATCCTCGCCCTGGATGCCGCTTTCGGTACCGAGCAGGTATTTGAGCATGTACTCGTGACCTTTCCCCGAAGAACCAAGCAGGTTAGACCGCCAGACAAACAGATTGCGCGGGTGGTTTTTACCGTTGTCAGGCTGTTCGCAGGCGAAACGTATATCGCCCGATTTTAATGCCTGCACGGTGTACTCCTGCGGGGTCATGCCGGCGGCGTCGGCCCTGGCTTTAATGTGCAACGGATTGAGGTTTAACTGCGGTGCCGAGGGCAGCCAGCCCATACGCTCTGCCCGGACGTTAAAATCGATCAGGTGACCGGTGAATTTTGTCGCGTCCGCCAGCGGAGAGAGTAACTCCTGCGCGGTCAGCTTCTCATAACGCCACTGGCAGGCGTGGTTGTAGAAGTACGACGTACTGTTCATCTGGCGCGGGGGACGGTTCCAGTCCAGCGCAAACGCCAGCGGCAGCCAGCCGGTTTGCGGACGCAACTTCTCCTGACCCACATAGTGTGACCAGCCGCCGCCGCTTTGACCCACGCAGCCGCAGAACACCAGCATGTTGATCATCCCACGGTAGTTCATGTCCATGTGGTACCAGTGGTTCACCCCGGCACCGAGGATAATCATCGACCGGCCGTGCGTTTTGTGCGCCGTGTCGGCAAACTCACGGGCAATTTTCTCTATCAGGTAAGCCGGGACGCCGGTGATCTGTTCGCCCCAGGCGGGAGTGTAAGCTTTGATCTGGTCATAGCTGCCCGCCGCGTTGCTGTCTTCCAGACCACGATCGAGGCCGTAGTTAGCGAGAATCAGATCGTAGACGCTGACCACCTGTTTCTGGCTGCCATCGGCCAGCGTCAGCGTTTTACTCGGTACACGGCGCGTCAGGACCGGCTCCTGCTTGACGCTACGGAAGTGTGGATTTTCATTGCCGCCAAAATAGGGGAATGCCACCTCTGCCACGCTGTCGTGGGTAATCAGCAGCGAGAGGGTGAGCTCAGTTTCATGATCTGCCGCCAGCGGCGCCAGGTTCCATTTGCCTTTTTCGCCCCAGCGGAAACCAATGGACCCGTTCGGCACCACCAGATCGCCGGCGATATCAAAGGCGACGGTTTTCCACTCAGCATTATTGGCTTCTCCCAGCCCATCCGTGAGATCAGAGGCCCGCAGCATCCGCCCCGGCACCACGCGGCCATCGGCCTGTTCATCCAGCAGCACCAGCATCGGCATGTCGGTGTAGCGGCGGCAGTAGTTGAGGAAGTACTCGCTGGGGTTGTCGAGATGGAACTCTTTAAGGATCACGTGGCCCATGGCCATCGCCAGCGCGCTGTCGGTGCCTTGCTTGGGTGCCAGCCACTGATCGCTCAGTTTGGCGACCTCGGAGAAGTCCGGGGTGATGGCCACGGTTTTGGTGCCTTTGTAGCGGACCTCGGTAAAGAAGTGGGCATCTGGCGTACGCGTCTGCGGAACGTTAGACCCCCAGGCAATGATATAGCTGGAGTTATACCAGTCTGCGGATTCCGGCACGTCGGTCTGCTCGCCCCACGTCATGGGCGAGGCGGGCGGCAAATCACAATACCAGTCATAAAAGCTGAGACAGGTGCCGCCCAGCAGAGAGAGATAACGCGTCCCGGCGGCATACGAGACCATCGACATCGCCGGAATCGGTGAAAAACCGGCCACGCGATCGGGGCCGTAATGTTTAATGGTCCAGACGTTGGCGGCAGCAATCAGCTGGTTTAGCTCTTTCCAGCTGGAGCGGATAAATCCGCCGTGTCCGCGTGCCTGCTTGTAGCTCCGGCTCTTCTGCGGATCGTTCTGAATGGCATCCCAGGCCAGCACCGGATCGCTGTGTTGCGCCAGCGCGTCACGCCACAGTTCGATCAGCGTGCGGCGCACCAGCGGGTATTTCAGCCGGTTGGCGCTGTAAAGGTACCAGGAATAACTTGCACCGCGCGGGCAGCCGCGCGGCTCGTGGTTAGGCAGGTCGGGGCGGGTACGCGGGTAGTCGGTCTGCTGGGTTTCCCAGGTAACCAGGCCGTTTTTGACGTAGATTTTCCAGCTACAGGAGCCCGTGCAGTTCACGCCGTGGGTGGACCGCACAATCTTGTCGAACTGCCATCGCTGTCGGTAGCTGTCCTCCCAGTCACGGTTGGTGTTGTACACCTGCCCGTGTCCATTGGCGAAGCTGTCGCCTTTTTGTTTGAAATAGCGAAAGCGATCCAACAGTTTACTCATGACATTTCTCCTGCTTCGATAGCCTTTTCGGAGAGGGCTGCCCACTCTCAGGCGAATGTGTAATTGTTATTGTTGTGAAGATTTGCGGCCATAAACCAGCCAGGTCACCAGGACGCAGACGATGTAAAACACGAGGAAAACTTTCATGGCACCCACAGGCGAGCCGGTCATGGCCAGCGACGTGCCGAAGGCTTTCGGAATGAAGAACCCGCCGACGGCACCGATGGCGGAGATAAAGCCCAGCGCTGCCGCGGTTTCGGTCACTGCTTCATGCTGCGCCTGCTCGTCACTTCCCCCTTGTTGCTTCACGCGGGTGAGGGTGATTTGGCGGAAAATGATGGCAATCATCTGAAACGTTGATCCGCTGCCCAGTCCGGCGGTGAGGAACAGGCCCATAAAGACCAGATAGAAGGCGAGAAAACTGCCCGACCCGGAACCGGGAAGCGTCAGGAAAAGCAGGGCGCTGAAAAGCGCCATAAAGACGAAGTTAATCAGGGTGACGCGTACGCCGCCAAGTTTGTCTGAGATCATCCCGCCCGCAGAACGGGCCAGCGCGCCAATCAGTGGGCCAAAGAAAGCCAGATGGAGGATATTGACGTCAGGAAACTGGGTTTTCGACAGCATGGCGAAGCCTGCTGAAAAACCGATAAACGAACCGAAGGTTGCCAGGTAGAGGAGGCTCAGGAGCCACAGGTGAAAACGCTTTAACACCGGTAGCTGGCTGGCAATCGTGGCCTTAGAGCTCGCGATGTCATTCATGCCGAAAAACGCCGCAATCGTGGCCAGCAGGAGAAGGGGCGCCCAAATCCACGCGGCATTGGCCAGCCACATCGTTGAGCCGTCATCCTGCGGCACGCCGTTTACGCCGAGAAAGGTGAACATGGGCAGGAAGATCACCAGCGGCGCGACCAGCTGCATTACGCTCACGCCCAGATTCCCCAGCCCGCCGTTAATCCCCAGGGCGCTACCCTGTTTCGTTTTCGGGAAGAAGAAGCTGATATTGCCCATGCTGGAGGCGAAGTTAGCGCCGGCAAAACCACACAGCAGCGCGATGACGATAAAGATCCAGTAGGGAGTGGCAGTGTCCTGAATCGCGATCCCTAACCAGACGCAGGGAACAATCAGGATCACCGTGCTTAACACCGTCCAGTAGCGTCCACCAAAGAGAGGAACCATAAACGAATAGGGGACGCGCAATATCGCACCGGACAGGGAGGGTAAGGCTGTTAGCATAAAAAGCTGGTCGGTGGAAAAATTAAATCCAACTTTATTCAGATTGACCGCAATGGCACTAAATAACATCCATACGCAAAACGCTAATAACAGGCAAGCCACAGAAATTAAAAGATTTCTTCGGGCAATATGCTTTCCTTTATTTTCCCAGAATTGCGCGTTTTCGGGTTTCCAGTTGCTCAGCATATAAGGATTATTCTTCTCACTTTGTTGTGACATGTCGCCCTCTTGCTTAACCATAAAAAGAAAAAATGGAGTAAAAACAGGTGGATGTCTGACGGTGTGTTTCTGGAATTATTGGATGGTTTGGGATACATCTGAAAGGATAGATAAAAAAGCGAATCCCTGAGCCGGGAGGGGAAATAAGGGTTCGCTTAATGTGTTACGAATTGTAAGTGAGGGCTGTTAATACTCATAAGTGAGTATTAACACAATTCCAGAGAGATTAATTTATCAAGATGGTTATTAAAGGCATCGTCGTCCATCTCTGGGATATCTAATATATAAATGCCGTCCAGGCCACACACCAGACCAATTAAACGCCAGGCAATATTTTCTGGCCGATCGCCCGGGGTAAAATCTCCCGCGTCAGTGCCTGCTTTGATAAGGGCGACGGTCTCCTGGTGCCACATCTCCATGGTCAGTACATATGCGCCCCTGATGTCCGTATCCCGGCTTGCCAGGATCTGCGCCTCACGCCACAGGCGAATATAGGGCTCAAACCGGCCATCATCGCTGCCGAGCATGGCATGCAGCTGCTGTCGCCAGCTGGCCTGCTTGCCGACCACATCCGCATCCAGCAGTTCACGGATTAACCGCACAAAAGCCAGCGATTTTAGCTCCCCGCCAGAGGTGAAATGGTGGTGGACCTGTCCGGTGGCGACGCCGGCTTCGGCGGCAATTCGCCGTACCGTCATTGCGGAAAGTCCGTCAGAGAGCGCCACGCGCATAGCGGCCTGTAAAATCTCTTCCCGCCTTTCATCCTTGCTCAGATATCGCATTTTCACTCACTCTTAATGGGACTGAAACAAGTGTAACAAAAAGCTGGACACTCGTTCAACTTTACGTAGGATCGCAAGCTGGACATGTGTCCATGATTTAAAAGAAAAGGAAATTTATGTTTCGTCAGTGGTTAGCGTTAGTCATTATCGTGCTGGTGTATATCCCGGTGGCGATCGACGCGACGGTACTGCACGTAGCGGCGCCGACGTTGAGTATGACGCTGGGTGCCAGCGGTAACGAATTATTGTGGATCATCGATATATACTCGCTGGTGATGGCGGGGATGGTGCTGCCGATGGGCGCGCTGGGTGACCGCATTGGTTTTAAACGGTTGTTGATAATTGGCAGTACGCTGTTTGGCTTGTCATCGCTGGCAGCTGCATTTGCGCCTTCAGCAGGATGGCTGATTGCTGCCCGCGCCTCGCTGGCGATTGGGGCGGCGATGATCATCCCGGCCACGCTTGCGGGGATCCGCACGTTGTTCGTTAATGCGCGCGATCGCAACATCGCGCTTGGGGTCTGGGCCGCCGTCGGTTCAGGCGGTGCGGCGTTTGGTCCGTTGATTGGCGGTATGTTGCTGGAGCATTTTTACTGGGGATCGGTCTTTTTGATCAACGTGCCGATCGTGGTCATCGTTGTTTCCCTTGCCGCGCGTCTGGTGCCTCGTCAACAGGGACGCCCGGAACAGCCGCTGAATATTGCCCATGCAGTCATGCTGATTGTGGCGATATTGCTGCTGGTCTACAGCGCGAAAACCGCGCTCAAAGGGGTGCTTTCTCCGTGGCTGGTGGCAATGACGCTGCTCACCGGAGCGGTGATGCTGATGATCTTTGTGCGGATCCAGCTTCGCGCCCGCGTGCCGATGATCGACATGCGCCTGTTCTGTCATCGCATTATTTTAAGCGGTGTCGTGATGGCGATGACCGCCATGATCGCGCTCGTGGGGTTTGAGCTGTTGATGGCCCAGGAGCTGCAGTTTGTGCATGGCTTTACGCCGTTTGAAGCGGGGATGTTTATGCTGCCGCTGATGGTCGCCAGCGGGTTTAGCGGGCCGATTGCCGGTGTGCTGGTCGGTCGTCTGGGGCTGCGCCTGGTGGCAGCAGGCGGAATGGGGTTGAGTGCCGTCAGCTTTATCGGTCTGTCGATGCTCGACTTCAGCACGCAGCACTGGCAGGCATGGAGTCTGATGGTGCTGCTGGGCTTCAGTGCCGCCAGTGCGCTGCTGGCCTCAACCTCGGCAATTATGGCGGCTGCGCCAAAAGAGAAAGCGGCTGCCGCAGGGGCGATTGAAACCATGTCCTATGAGCTGGGCGCAGGGTTGGGCATTGCCATTTTTGGTCTGCTGCTAACCCGCAGCTTCTCGGCGTCAATTGTCCTGCCGCAGGGACTGAGCGCGACGCTGGCCGATAAGGCCTCGTCATCGATTGGCGAAGCGGTGAACGTGGCGCAGAGCCTGACTCCAGGGCTGGCGGAGTCGTTAATTGCGGCGGCAAAAACGGCCTTTATCACGTCACACAGCGTGGCGTTAGGCAGTGCCGGCGCAATGTTACTGGTGCTGGCGGTCGGGATTTGGTTTAGCCTGGCAAACGTACCGAAACAGTAAAAAACAGGCCCGGTGGTGCAATGCTAACCGTGCAACCCTCAGTGTGCGTCATGGGGAGTCAGCAGGCAGCGCTTGTCGTGTGCTTCAATTTCGGTGCCGCTAAAGCGCGCGTATTGCCCGGTCAGGCCGAAGAATGCGGGTTGCGTTTCTGTATAGATTTCAGCGGCAAGTATCAGACGGCGACGTTCGTCTTCGCTCATCTCAAGCTGCGTCCAGGGAATGAAATAGCGCGTCGTTGAGCGTGCGGTCAATGTGAACCACAGCGGGCAACCACATCCGGGACAAAACCAGCGTTCGCCGCGCGCAGATGACGTGAAATGAGAAGGGGCTATCGACTCTTCTTCCACAAGCGGTTGACCCTGCGCTTCCAGATACATGGCCATTCCCCCCGACCATTTCTGGCACTGGGTACAGTGGCAGGCATAGACGTCGAAATTGTTGAGGGAAACGCTGAATTGGCTCATCCCACACAGGCAGCGTCCTTTGAAAATATGCATGGCGTGCTCCTTTATTACGCCAGTCAAACCGAATAAAAAAAGCCAGCCACGAAGGCTGGCTTTTTTATACTAACAAATCTTAGAACTGGTAGGTCAGACCAACAGCAACGATGTTGTCGGTAGCAACGCCAGCTGCTTTAGTGAAGCTGCTGTCGTCAACCAGGTTGATTTTGTAATCAACGTAGGTAGACATGTTTTTGTTGAAGTAGTAGCTCGCGCCAACGTCAACGTATTCAACCAGATCCTGGTCGCCGTAAGTACCAATGTCTTTACCTTTGGATTTCAGGTAAGCAATGGATGGACGCAGACCGAAGTCGAACTGGTACTGAGCAACCACTTCGAAGTTCTGCGCTTTGTTAGCGATGAAACCGCTACCGAAGTTGGTCATGTTACGGGTTTCAGAGTAGGTGGTTGCCAGGTAGATGTTGTTGGCATCGTACTTCAGACCCGCAGCCCATACTTCCGCGTTTTCGCCACCTGCATTCAGATTGCTTGCAGCAGCAACCTGACGGTCAGTACGGTCAGATTTCGCGTAGGTAGCACCTACACCGAAGCCTTCGAATTCATAAGTAGAAGACAGACCCCAGCCGTCACCGTTCGCTTCGGTGATGTCGTTACGGTCGTTTTTACCCTGGTACTGAGCAGCTACGTTCAGGCCATCAACCAGACCGAAGAAGTCGGTGTTACGGTAAGTTGCAACGCCAGTCGTACGGCCAGTCATAAAGCCATCAGTCTGAGTCCAGGTATCACCACCGAATTCTGGCAGAACGTCAGTCCATGCGCCGATGTCGTAAGCAACACCGTAGTTACGACCGTAGTCGAAAGAACCGAATTCGTTGAATTTCAGGCCCGCGAATGCCAGACGGGTTTTGTTGCCGTCAGAACCCTGAGATTCAGAGCGGTTGCCTTTGAACTCGTATTCCCACTGGCCGTAACCGGTCATCTGGTCGTTGATCTGAGTTTCACCTTTGAAGCCCAGACGAACATAGGTTTTGTCGCCGTCGTTGCCAGCGTCATCAGAGAAATAGTGCAGACCTGTTACTTTGCCGTACAGATCCAGTTTGTTACCGTCTTTGTTAAAAACTTCAGCCGCGTTTACAACGCCTGCTGCCAACATGGAAGTCACTGCCACTGCAACTAATTTAAGTTTCATCTTAAATATTCCTTATAATTTTCTTCAGTATTTCCTGAGCCACTTTGAACGATTTCTAAACGAGGCTAATCATCAATGGCATGCTATTTTTAAGAATCTTGTAGTAGGGTTTCAATAATAAGTTTCAAAATATTAGTAATAATTTCAATTAGTGTGATCCGGATCGGATAAATTGCGGCTGTAACGAATGAGATGGTGGGGATTTGTGCATTTTTTGATGAATTATTCAACAAAACCATTGGCAGAAATATAGTTTTCAGCCGTTTTAGTTTCTTTTGTTAATTGTCGGTATTTTCTGTCTTTCTGCGCATTTGATATAAATGTCATTTGTTTAAAATCAGTGGGTTAACTATTTCATTATACGGGATAATCTTTGTTGGACCTGAAACACACAGAAACACACTATTGCACTTTGTGCTATATACATTGTTAATATTCGCAAGGGATTAATAACGTAACGGTGTCAAGTTATGTCAATAAAAGACGACGGGGATTTACGAAAGGGCGGTAATATAAACAGAATCTAAACGGCTTTTCTAACGCGCCGATCATTATTTTGACGCGCGATCACATATTAAATTTATGTTAATTCCCGCCGGGCGATTATGGACCCGGCAGAGAAGAGCGATATTATTTTCGCGTGGCGTACCAGCACAACAATGACCCGGCACAAACCATTAATGCGCCTTGCCAGAAAGAAAACGAGAGGGGGGAATTCAGCAATACGGCAGCAAGTGCTGCTGAGAGTACAGGCGTGAAATAGGATACCGCTGCGAGTACCGTGACGTTGCCATGAAGAATACCGATATTCCATGCCGCATAGCCAAACCCCAGTGCGACGCTGCACATGATGAGCTTCACGACCACCGGGAGAGTAAACACCATTTGCGGCTGTTCGCTGAACGCATATTTCACCCACAGACTGAGCGCGGTGAGCAGCACGAAAAGCGTTATCCCGTTTTGCCCGTTGGCAAACTTACTGGTGACGGTGCAGTAAGCCGCCCAGATAAAAGCCCCGGCGAACGCCAGCGCGTAGCTGAGCGGGCTTGAGATGACATTACGCATGATGTCATCAAGATGTAGCCCTTGTTCTCCGCCTAATACCCAACAGACGCCCAGCAATGAGACGGCTAAGCCCGGGATCACCCACAGGGTGGACCGTTGGGCGTTAAATAAAATGGCAAACACAATCGTCAGGCTTGGCCAGAGATAATTGACCATTCCCACTTCGATAGCCTGGGAGCGCGTTGCGGCATAGCCTAACGACAGGGCGAGGCAAATTTCATAGCTGACAAACAGCACGCTGCCGGCAATAAGATACCGGGGTGAAAACCGTCTGATATCAGGAAATCCTACCGTCACCAGGCACAGTAATCCGCTGAGGGTGTATATCATTGCTGCGCCTCCCACCGGTCCCAGCCCCTCACTGACGCTACGAATGAGGCCAACCATGGTGCTCCACAGCAGTATCGCCGCCAGTCCCGTGAGCGTTGCTCTCTTTCTGTCCATAACCCTGCCATCGCTATAAAAATCAAAGGAAAAATTTATAGCATTAATCCTCCTGCCATCGCGAATTATTCTCTTAAGTCTTTAATCAAAAAGAGGTATTTAAACTCCGTGGGGGTGACTATTAAGGGGGTGAAGACAAGTGACCTTGATTTGACGCAAAAAAAACAGGGGCTTTACTGCTAGTTTGCGGCGCGAAGTCTTAAATGAAAACGAGGACAACAATGGACGTCAGCCGCAGACAATTTTTTAAAATCTGCGCGGGCGGTATGGCCGGAACAACAGCCGCAATGCTGGGATTTGCACCCAAAATGGCGCTGGCTCAGGCACGCAACTATAAACTGCTGCGCGCTAAAGAGATCCGTAACACCTGCACATACTGTTCCGTAGGTTGTGGGCTTTTAATGTATAGCCTGGGCGATGGCGCGAAGAACGCCAAAGAAGCGATTTATCATATTGAAGGGGACCCGGATCATCCGGTGAGCCGTGGCGCACTTTGTCCGAAAGGGGCGGGTCTGCTGGATTATGTCCACAGCGAAAACCGTCTGCGCTATCCGGAATACCGTGCGCCAGGATCTGACAAATGGCAGCGTATCTCCTGGGATGAGGCGTTTTCCCGAATCGCAAAACTGATGAAAGCTGACCGCGACGCCAACTTTATCGAAAAGAACGCGCAGGGCGTTACGGTGAACCGCTGGCTGTCGACCGGCATGCTGTGCGCGTCCGCGGCAAGTAATGAAACCGGCATGCTGACGCAAAAATTTGTGCGTTCCCTCGGCATGCTGGCGGTAGATAACCAGGCGCGCGTCTGACACGGACCAACGGTAGCAAGTCTTGCTCCAACATTTGGTCGCGGTGCGATGACCAACCACTGGGTTGATATTAAAAACGCCAACGTCGTGATGGTGATGGGCGGTAATGCCGCTGAAGCCCATCCGGTGGGTTTCCGCTGGGCGATGGAAGCGAAAAACAATAACGATGCGACGCTGATCGTTGTCGATCCGCGCTTTACGCGTACGGCATCGGTGGCGGATATCTATGCGCCTATTCGCTCCGGTACGGACATTACGTTCCTCTCGGGCGTTCTGCTGTACCTGATTGAAAACAATAAAATTAACGCTGAATACGTTAAGCATTACACCAATGCCAGCCTCCTGGTACGGGATGATTTTGCCTTTGAAGAGGGGTTGTTCAGCGGTTATGACGCGGAAAAACGGCAGTACGATAAATCGTCCTGGAACTACCAGTTCGATGAAAACGGCTACGCCAGACGCGATGAGACCCTGAGCCATCCGCGCTGCGTATGGAATTTGCTGAAACAGCATGTTTCCCGCTATACGCCGGACGTCGTGGAGAATATCTGCGGTACGCCAAAAGCAGATTTCCTCAAGGTGTGTGATGTACTGGCCTCTACCAGCGCCGCCGACAGAACCACGACGTTCCTGTATGCGCTCGGCTGGACGCAGCATACCGTCGGTGCGCAAAACATCCGCACCATGGCAATGATCCAGCTGTTGCTCGGAAACATGGGGATGGCCGGCGGTGGCGTGAACGCCCTGCGCGGACACTCCAATATTCAGGGCTTGACCGATCTGGGCCTGCTGTCGACCAGCCTGTCAGGCTATCTGACGCTGCCGTCTGAAAAGCAGACTGATTTGCACAGCTATCTGGCGGCCAACACGCCAAAAGCGACGCGTGCCGATCAGGTGAACTACTGGAGTAACTATCCGAAGTTCTTCGTCAGCCTGATGAAGTCGTTCTATGGCGATGCCGCGCAGAAGGAAAACGACTGGGGCTTCGAGTGGTTGCCGAAATGGGACCAGGCCTATGACGTCATTAAGTATTTCAACATGATGGATAAGGGCAACGTTACGGGCTACATCTGCCAGGGCTTTAACCCGGTGGCGTCTTTCCCGGACAAAAACAAGGTCGTTCGCAGCCTGAGCAAACTGAAATACATGGTGGTTATCGATCCGCTGGTGACCGAGACCTCCAACTTCTGGCAGAACCACGGCGAGATGAACGACGTCGATCCTGCATCGATTCAGACCGAAGTGTTCCGCCTGCCGTCCACCTGTTTTGCAGAAGAAGACGGGTCGATTGCCAACTCCGGCCGCTGGCTGCAGTGGCACTGGAAAGGCCAGGATGCACCGGGTGAAGCGCGTAACGACGGCGAAATCCTCGCCGGGATTTACCATCGTCTACGTGAAATGTATCGCACCGAAGGGGGGAAAGGCGCTGAACCGCTGCTGAGGATGAGCTGGAATTACAAACAGCCGGACCATCCTGAATCCGAAGAGGTCGCCAAAGAGAATAACGGCGTTGCGCTGGCGGATCTGTATGACGCGAACGGCACGCTGCTGGCGAAGAAAGGGCAGTTGCTCAACAGCTTCGCGCTGCTGCGGGATGACGGCACGACCGCATCGTCATGCTGGATCTACACCGGCTGCTGGACGGAGCAGGGTAACCAGATGGCGAACCGCGATAACGCTGACCCGTCAGGGCTGGGCAATACGCTGGGCTGGGCGTGGGCATGGCCACTGAACCGTCGCGTGCTGTACAACCGTGCTTCTGCGGATATCAACGGCAAACCGTGGGATCCGAAACGGATGCTGATCGAATGGAACGGCAGCAAATGGACGGGTAACGATATTCCGGACTTCAGCACCGCCGCACCGGGCAGTGAGACCGGGCCGTTTATCATGCAGCCGGAAGGGCTGGGACGCCTGTTTGCCCTCGATAAGCTGGCGGAGGGGCCATTCCCGGAACACTACGAGCCAATGGAAACGCCGCTCGGTACCAACCCGCTGCACCCGAACGTCATATCCAGTCCGGTGGTGCGTATCTATGAAGAGGACGTCCTGCGTTTAGGCAAGAAGGACAGGTTCCCGTATGTCGGGACTACCTACCGCCTGACCGAGCATTTCCATACCTGGACCAAGCATGCACGGCTTAACGCCATTGCCCAGCCGGAACAGTTTGTGGAGATCAGCGAAACGCTGGCGAAAGCGAAGGGTATTGCCAACGGTGACCGCGTGAAGGTGAGCAGCAAGCGCGGCTTTATTCGCGCGGTTGCGGTGGTTACGCGTCGTCTGCAGGCGCTGAGCGTGCATGGTCAGCAGGTGGAAACCGTCGGTATTCCGCTGCACTGGGGCTTTGAAGGGGTGGCGCAAAAAGGCTACCTCGCCAATACCCTGACGCCAAACGTCGGCGATTCCAACTCGCAAACGCCGGAGTACAAAGCGTTTCTGGTCAACATCGAGAAAGCGTAAGGAGCGAATACATGGCAATGGAAACACAGGACATTATTAAACGCTCCGCGACCAACTCCATCACCCCCGCGCCTCGTGCGCGGGATGATAAGGCAGAAGTCGCCAAGCTTATCGATGTCACTTCCTGCGTAGGCTGTAAAGCCTGCCAGGTGGCCTGCTCGGAGTGGAACGATATCCGCGATGAAGTGGGACACTGCGTCGGGGTTTACGATAATCCGTCGGATCTGAGTGCCAAATCCTGGACGGTAATGCGTTTTAGCGAAACCGATCAGAACGGCAAGCTGGAGTGGCTGATCCGTAAAGACGGCTGTATGCACTGCGAAGATCCGGGGTGCCTGAAAGCCTGTCCGTCAGCCGGGGCCATCGTCCAGTACGCCAACGGAATTGTCGATTTCCAGCAGGATAACTGCATCGGTTGCGGCTACTGCATTGCGGGATGTCCGTTTAATATTCCGCGCCTCAGTAAAGAGGATAACCGGGTCTACAAATGCACCCTGTGTGTCGATCGCGTGAGCGTCGGGCAGGAGCCTGCCTGCGTGAAAACCTGTCCGACCGGGGCTATCCACTTCGGGACAAAAAGAGAGATGCTGGAGGTAGCCCAGCAGCGCGTGGACAAACTGAAAGCGCGCGGTTACGCCAGTGCGGGCATTTATAACCCGCAGGGTGTGGGGGGAACGCACGTGATGTATGTTCTGCACCATAACGACCAGCCGGAGCTGTACCACAATCTGCCGAAAGATCCTGCGATCGATACCTCGATCAACCTGTGGAAAGGGGCGCTCAAACCGCTCTCTGCGGCGGGCTTTATCGCTACTTTCTCCGGGTTGATTTATCACTACATCGGTATCGGACCCAACAAAGAGGTGGATGACGATGAGGAGGAACCTCATGAGTAAGTCATGGATTGTGCGCACGAAGTTTGTCGACCGCGCCTGTCACTGGACGGTAGTGATCTGCTTCTTCCTGGTGGCGGTCTCGGGGATCTCCTTTTTCTTCCCGACGCTGCAGTGGCTGACGGAAACCTTCGGGACGCCACAGATGGGGCGTATCTTGCATCCGTTCTTCGGCGTGCTGATTTTCGTGGTGCTGATGTTTATGTTTGCGCGCTTCGTACATCACAATATTCCGGATAAGCATGACATTCCATGGCTGAAGGGGATTATTGAGGTTCTAAAGGGCAATGAGCATAAGGTTGCGAAGGTCGGCAAATACAACGCCGGGCAGAAGATGATGTTCTGGACCATCATGAGCATGATTTTTGTGCTGCTGGTCACCGGCATCATTATCTGGCGGCCGTACTTTGCGCACTACTTCCCCATTCAGGTGATTCGCTACGCGCTGCTCATTCACGCGACGTCAGCCATTATTCTGATCCACGCCATCCTGATCCACATGTATATGGCCTTCTGGGTCAAAGGGTCGATTAAAGGCATGATTGAAGGGAAAGTGAGCCGCCGCTGGGCGCAGAAACACCACCCGCGCTGGTACCGTGACGTTGAGCGGCTGGAAGCGAAACAGGACAGTACGAAAGGGATGCCGTAAGTCCCGCGTTCGCGGGTCAGCGAATGACCCGCGAACGCTTCAGTCAAAAACGCTCTTCAACATACCGGAACGGGTATTGGGTCGGCTTCACTTTACCAATCTTACGCTTCGGCAAACTCACCGCTTCGATGTGAATGGCTTTGTACGGGATTTGCGCCAGCAGGTGCGAAATAATGTTCAGGCGCACGCGTTTTTTATCTTCCGAACGGGCGACAAACCACGGTGCCCAGGCGGTGTCGGTGGCTGCAAACATCGCATCTCGCGCCACGGTATATTCATCCCACAAATTGAAAGACTTAATGTCCATTGGCGATAATTTCCAGGTCTTTCGCCCGTCGTTAATACGATCGCGCAGACGACGCTCCTGTTCTTTCGGCGTGACCTCCAGCCAGTATTTGAGCAGGATGATCCCGGCATCCACCATTGCTTTTTCCATCACCGGCGTGCCATCAAGAAACTTCTCGACCTGCTCCGGTGTGCAGAATCCCATCACCCGTTCAACGCCCGCACGGTTGTACCAGCTGCGGTCAAAAATGACAATTTCGCCGGCGGCTGGCAGGTGGGGGACATAACGCTGGAAATAGAGCTGGGTCTTCTCTTTTTCCGTCGGGGCGGGGAGCGCAACAACCCGGAAGACGCGTGGGCTAACGCGTTCAGTGATGGCTTTAATGGTTCCGCCTTTACCGGCACCGTCGCGCCCTTCAAAGACAATACAGACCTTTAAACCCTTTGCGACGACCCACTGCTGGAGCTTAACCAGTTCAACGTGGAGGCGACGAAGCTCTTTTTCATACTCTTTCGTTTTTAACGGCTCATGCTTTATGACATCAACTGCGACACTGGTTTTCTTCTTGCTTCCCATGATTGTCATCCTCAGGTTGTCCGGCGCGGGAAAAAGCGGGGCCGCACTATGAAGTGTAATCCACCTGAATTAATGGATTAACGTGTCAGCCAGCTGATTTGAACTGGCTCACCATACAAGATTGTTCAATAATGCCTGTCGCGCGTTGTTAACCAGTGGTTGTGGTATGAAAAAGACAATTTTTTCGTTGGCACTTGGCACGTTTGGCCTGGGAATGGCTGAATTTGGCATTATGGGCGTATTAACTGAACTGGCCCATGACACCGGAATTTCAATTCCCGCCGCCGGGAATATGATTTCGTTTTACGCCTTTGGTGTGGTGATTGGTGCCCCGATTGTGGCGCTGTTCTCAGGTAAATTTTCGTTAAAATCCACGCTGTTGTTTCTGGTGGTGCTGTGTGCCGTCGGTAATGCAATTTTTACCTTTTCAACGTCGTATGCCTGGCTGGCGATAGGGCGGCTGATTTCCGGTTTTCCGCACGGCGCCATTTTTGGCGTCGGGGCGATTATTCTCTCGAGAATTGCGCCTCCGGGGAAGGTGACGGTCGCTGTGGCGGGCATGATAGCCGGCATGACGGTTGCCAATCTGGTGGGCGTACCGCTGGGTACCTGGCTGGGTCATGAATTCAGCTGGCGCTATACCTTCTTCCTGATTGCCCTGTTTGATGCTCTGGTGATCATCTCGGTACTGGTCTGGGTGCCGCACATCCATGATCGCTCCGAAATCAAATTGACCGCGCAATTTTCCTTTCTGAAAAAACCGGAGCCGTGGCTGATTTTTGCTGCCACCATGTTTGGCAATGCTGGCGTGTTTGCGTGGTTCAGCTTCGTCAAACCGTTTATGGTCAACGTCTCTGGCTTCTCCGAAGGCGTCATGACGGTCATCATGATGCTGATGGGGCTGGGTATGGTGTTAGGTAATCTCCTGAGCGGGAAATTATCGGGTCGCTTCAGTCCGCTGCGTATTGCCGCCACCACCGACATGGTCATTGTCGCGTCACTGCTGTTGCTATTCGCCTTTGGGGAACATAAAACGGCGTCGCTGGTGATGGGCTTTATCTGCTGCGCCGGGCTGTTTGCACTCTCTGCGCCGCTGCAAATTCTTCTCCTGCAAAATGCCAGGGGCGGTGAGATGTTGGGTGCCGCAGGCGGGCAAATGGCATTTAACCTCGGCAGTGCGATAGGGGCGTATTTTGGCGGGATGATGATCACGCTTGGCTTTAGCTGGAGCTATGTCACGCTGCCAGCGGCTGTGCTCTCATTCTCAGCCATGAGTTCACTGCTGATCTACGCACACCTTCGGGCCAGAAAGGCAGACGCCGGTTCGCTCGCTTCCGCACGTTGAACCGCGCCGGTAAGGCGCGGTAGAAGGGCATTAGACAAATTTCGCCAACGGATCGGCAGCGGCAAACGCCACGGCTTTGTCCGCTGCTGGCGGGTAGATAAGTTCATTGGTGATGGCGATTTTGATTTTCTTTGCGTCATCACGCACCGATTTGACGGCCTGATCCCACCCTTCAGTGTAAACGGCACCCCAGGCACCCAGGTCCAGACAGGTCACGTAGTTAACCTGGCGGTAAGGATAAGGCGTGCGATTCAACAGGCTGGCTGCCGCGTTGTGGCCGGCAAATTTACCCAACTGGATCGCGTGCTGGCAGGTCATTAGCGCCGTGTTCCCCATCTCGTCCGTTCTGGCGTAGGCCATATCTCCCGTCGCGTACACGTCCGGATGAGCCGGAACCTGCAGCGTTTCTGTCACTTTCAGACGCCCCTGGTTATCGCGTTCGCCGTTAATCTGTTGTCCAAGCGGGTTTGCTTCAACGCCTGCCGTCCAGACTACGGTTGCAGCGGGGATACGTTCGCCGTTTTTCAGCGTTACGCCGTTCGCATCGATGGCCTCAATTTCACTGTTCAGACGCCACTCAATCCCCAGTTCCTGGCTCGCGTCTTTAATGGTGTTACGCAATGCTTCACTGTATCGTCCGCCAATGACATGACCTCTTTCAACTACGATAACTCTTATCGCCGTATCATCGCCGAAGCGAGCGCGCAGTCGGGCAGGAAGCTCGGTTGCCAGTTCAATGCCGGTAAAACCGCCGCCACAGACAACCACGGTATTGCGCACAGTGGTGGAAGGGCGCGAGACAAGGGAGTCAAGATGCTGCTCAAAAGCCTGTGCGGATTCAAGCTGATCGATATTAAAGGCGTACTCAGCCAGCCCGGCAATCGGGGGACGCTTGCTCTGACTGCCGGTGGCCAGCACTAACCGCTCGTAACTCACTGCGGCAGTTACGCCATTCGCATCACGATAGGAAACACTTTTCCCTTTTATATCAATGAATTCTGCTTTGCCGGCGATAAAATCAATACCCAGTTCAGCGAACAGTCCGGTCAGCGGAGAGACCAGCGACGTCACGTTCTCTTCATAGAAGCGCGGGCGAACACGCAACTCGGGGGCGGGTGCCAGTACGGCGATCTTCAGGCTGTTATTGCCCTCCAGCGCATTCAGACGCGCGGCGCTGACGGCAGCCCACATGCCGGAAAAACCGGTGCCCACAATTAAAATCTGCTTCTTCATCTTCGATCCTTTTGATCATCACGCTGTATACCTGACATAACTGCAACTATACTTGTCGCAGTTAACTACGACAACTTCTTTCTGAGTTAAATTTTAATGCTGCATAAAATCAGCATGTTAATGAAAAAGGGGAGGGTAGTTGTGATTGTGGGCAATAACGCCGTTATAATGACCCAGATAAATAACTTCGGAGTTAACCATGGCGTTTTACAGTTCCGGTGTGGAATACGGCATTCACAGCCTGATGTGCATGGTGGATGCAAAAGGCAATGAGCGTGAGATGAGCGTCCGGGAAATGGCCGCCCTGCAGGGTGTGCCGTATGATTACCTGGGAAAAATCTTCACCCGTTTGTCACGTGCCGGGCTGGTGAGCAGCACGGAAGGTAAGGGCGGCGGGTTTAAACTGGCGCGCCCGGCGGAGTTGATCACCGTACTGGATGTGGCGCACGCCATTGACGGTGAGAAGAACATGTTTGAGTGTCGCGAGGTGCGTCAGCGGCTGGCGGTGTTTAATGAAACGCCTCCTGCCTGGGTGTGCAATGGCCCGTGTGGCGTACGTTCGGTCATGGACAGCGCACAGCAACGGATGGAAGAGGAGTTAGCGCGACATACCATTCTCGATCTGGCGCGCAAGATGTACCGCAAAGCGCCGGATACCTTTCAGATTGAGGTTCAGAAGTGGATTTCTGACCGGCGATCGTCGTAGTGAAATGCCGGGTAAGGCAAAACCGCCCCCCGGCAACCGGCGATTAAGAGCGTAAATCAATCACCATACGACCACGGATTTGACCCTGCTCCATCTCTTTAAAGATGGCATTGATATCTTCCAGCGGACGCATTGTCACTTTTGGCACCACTTTGCCCTCTGCCGCAAACTGGAATGCCTCCATCAGGTCCTGACGGGTTCCCACCAGCGAACCGACGACCTGAATGCCGTCCAGAACCAGGCGTGGAATATCCAGGCTCATCGCTTCCGGCGGCAGGCCAACGGCGACCACGCGGCCACCCGCACGCACGGCATCCACCGCTGAGTTGAAGGCTGCTTTTGCCACGGCAGTTACCACCGCGGCATGTGCGCCTCCGGTTTTCTCCTGAACAATTTTCGCTGCATCTTCGCTGCGAGAGTTAATGGTTAAATCTGCCCCCATGCTGGCGGCCAGTTTCAGCTGTTCATCGTTCACATCAATGGCGATGACCTTGGCGTTGAATACGTTTTTAGCGTACTGCAGCGCAAGGTTACCCAGACCACCAAGACCGTAAATCGCAATCCACTGGCCCGGCTTAATGTGGGACACTTTTACCGCTTTGTAGGTGGTGACCCCCGCGCAGGTGATGCTGCTCGCCGCTGCGGACTCCAGACCGTCCGGCACTTTTACCGCATAATCGGCGGTCACGATGCACTCTTCAGCCATCCCACCGTCAACGGAATAACCCGCGTTTTTCACATCCCGGCACAGGGTTTCGTTGCCGGTATTACAGTATTCGCAGTGTCCACAGCCTTCAAAAAACCATGCCACGCTCGCACGGTCGCCAATTTTCAGCGAGTTGACGCCTGGGCCAATCTCTTTAACGATCCCTATTCCTTCGTGACCCAGGATCACCCCGGTCTTATCGCCGAAATCACCGTTCTTCACGTGAAGATCGGTATGACATACGCCGCAGCATTCCATCTTCAGCAGGGCTTCTCCATGCTTAAGCGGACGTAATGATTTTTCGGTGACATTGACCTGATGATCCTGAGTGACAACAGCAGCCTTCATATGTTTCTCCTTGTTCATGATGAGATTCTGCATAGCAGGTGTACTACTTCTTAAGGATTAATACTTAGGCGCGTTAATGCAAGGTGGCAGCAACATAATGTCATCATTTGATTCGATTTCGGATTAAGAATACAGCGATCCTCTAATAATCAGGGGGGGTTCAGGGGGAGAGCGGCCCGGCGAGACACTCGCCGGGCGCGGACTTACAGTTTTGCTTCTATCGCCTCAATCTCCTGGCGCCATTGCGCCTGCAACTGCGGCTTCTGGTGCTTAGGTTTGCGGGCCAGGTCTTCCTCCAGCAATGTCTCCAGCGCGATCAGCCGTTCAAGCAGGTCGTCAAACTGCGAAGGGCGATCGTGCTGTTGTTTCGGTGAACACGGCGATGTTATCAGGTCTGCACTTTCACGCAGCCGTTCAAAGACCGCTTCGGCGTCATGCCATTCACTCAACCTGCCGTCCTCAATCAGCCAGAAACGGTTGCAGCTTTGGCTGATTAATTGACGGTCATGGCTGACCAGCAGCACGCCACCTTCAAATTGCTGCAGGGTTTCCGTTAGCGCCTCTTTGCCTTCCATGTCCAGATGGTTGGTCGGTTCATCCAGCATCAGCAGGCTATAGCGCGCTAACGTCAGGCCAACAAACAGCAGGCGAGAGCGTTCTCCACCGCTGAGCGTACTGACTTTCTGACCGTGACGTGGCCACGCAAAGCCGGCACCGATCAGGGCCATCTTGCGATTCTGCGGATCGGGTGCAAACGGCTCCAGTGCGTCAAACAGCGATGCATCGTCCGGGAGTTGGTTCAGCGTCTGGTCATAATAGCCAGGCGATACGCGTGGATGGAGTTTCAGCCCATCGTCAGCCTGCTCGCCGCGAAAATTCCGCCAGATCAGCTTCATCAGGGATGATTTACCGCAGCCGTTACGTCCAACGATGGCCACGCGGTCGCCGCTTTTGATACGCGCGATGTCAATGTTAAACAGCGCAGGCAGCCCGGGCGCCGGCGGCACCGCGAGGTTTTCCAGCTCCAGCAGACGGTCGGCCCGTAGCGCGTCGCCGCGCAGGGTTAATGTCCACTGACTTCCCGCCGTGACCTCCGTCTGGCTCTCTTTCAGCCGTTCAACCTGCTTTTCCATCTGTTTCGCTTTGCGGGCCAGGTCTTCGTTGTCGTAGACTTTGCCCCAGGTCGCCAGTCTTTTTGCGCTGGCCGCGACGCGGTCGATCTCCTTTTGTTCTGCCTTGTGGCGCTGCGCATCACTTTCGTCTTTCGCATCCAGCGCTTTGCGTGCGGCGGTGCAGGGAAGGGCAAAGTAATGCAGCATCTTATCGCGCAGGATCCAGCTGCCGTTGGTTACGGCATCCAGCAGCTGCCTGTCATGTGAAACCAGCACAAAGCTGCCTGACCAGGCCTGTAAAAATTGCTCCAGCCAGAGCATGGTGGGTAAATCGAGGTGGTTACTCGGTTCATCCAGCAGCAGCAGGTCCGGCGCATTAATTAAAGCCCGCGCCAGCAGCAGACGCGTATGTTGCCCGCCGCTCAACGTTGCCGAGGTTAATGTCCAGTCCTGCGGCGTAAAGCCCATACTCGCCAGCAGCGTTTCCGCTTTCCAGCGCAGGCTCTCGCGTTCAGCCGCAGGCAGTTGTGCCAGCACGGCATCCAGCATGCTCAGGGGATAAATCCCGTCCGGCAGATGTTGTTCTACGCGCGCCATGATGCAGTGCCCGGCCAGCGCGACCGTTCCGGCGGCAGGCGTGTCCGTACCGTCCAGCACCTTCAGCAACGTACTTTTACCGCAGCCGTTGTCGCCCAGCAGACCGATGCGATCGCCTTTTTTCAGCGTAAAGGAGAGCGAGTCGAAGAGCGTACCAAACGCCGTATCAACACGTAGAGATTGTGCAGTGAGTAAAGTGCTCATTGTTGCTTACCCAAGAGTTACAGGCATGTTTATGCCTCGTCAAACATCGCTGACGATAACTCAGTAAGCCCGAGAGAAGGGATTTCAGGGGTTGGTGTCTTCGCTCAAGCAGAAGTTATCGCAGCACGATACCGATAACGCTTGAGCTGGTGCGATCACCAAATGTATGTGAAACATTGAAAATTTCACAGTACAGCATAATTGGCCTCCTTATATATTCAGTAGGTTAATGGATGAAGGCAGTGTAGCGGGGATTTTACGGCCCGGCAAGCGCGGGCAGAATGGCAGGCCGGGAGGCATGATTGCCTGACCCGGCCTGTTCTTTAGATAGACGTTCTGCGATAGCTGCGGTATTCCGGCATCCAGAAGTTGTCGTCTATGGCCTGCTGCAGCGCATCGGCGGAGGTTTTCACCGCCACGCCTTGCTGCTGTGCCATTTTTCCTACTGCGAAAGCGATCGCGCGGGACACCTTATGAATGTCTTTCAGCTCTGGCAACACCAGGCCTTCACCGTTATTCACCAGCGGTGAGTGTTTCGCCAGGGTTTCGCTGGCGGACATCAGCATTTCGTCGGTAATGCGTGATGCACCGGACGCGATAACCCCCAGACCAATCCCCGGGAAGATGTAGGAGTTGTTGCACTGCGCGATCGGATAGGTTTTATCCTTCCACACCACCGGGTCGAACGGACTGCCGGTTGCCACCAGTGCGTTACCTTCGGTCCAGGCGATGATGTCCTGCGGCGTTGCTTCTACACGGGAAGTCGGGTTAGAGAGCGGCATCACGATAGGGCGTTCACAGTGCTTGTGCATTTCGCGAATAATCTCTTCGGTGAAGAGACCGGTTTGCCCGGAAACGCCGATAAGAATGTCTGGCTTCACGTTGCGCACCACGTCCAGCAGGGAGAGCACCTCGTTGTCGGTATCCCAGTTTTTCAGGTTCTCACGTTTCTGAACCAGTCGGGTCTGGAACGGCAGGAGGTTAGGCATACCGTCGGTCAGCAGGCCGAAACGGTCAACCATATAGACGCGGGAACGGGCCAGTTCTTCACTCAAGCCCTCGCGCTGCGTCTGAGCAATAATCTGCTCGGCAATACCGCAGCCCGCAGAGCCTGCCCCCAGGAAGACGATTTTCTGGTAGCTCAACTGGCTGCCTGCCGCACGGCTGGCGGCGATCAGCGTCCCAACGGTCACGGCGGCGGTGCCCTGAATGTCGTCGTTGAATGAACAGATGTCATCGCGGTAGCGGTTCAGCAGCGGCATGGCGTTCTTCTGAGCAAAGTCTTCAAACTGCAGCAGCACGTTCGGCCAGCGTGCCTTAACGGCCTGGATAAAATCATCAACAAACTGATAATACTCATCGTCGGTAATGCGCGGATGACGCCAGCCCATGTACAGCGGATCGTTGAGCAGCTGCTGGTTGTTGGTACCCACATCCAGCACTACCGGCAGGGTGTACGCCGGGCTGATACCCCCACAGGCGGTGTACAGCGAGAGCTTACCGATTGGGATCCCCATTCCGCCAATGCCCTGATCCCCGAGGCCGAGAATACGTTCCCCGTCGGTCACAACAATGACCTTGATGTTGTGGTTCGGCACGTTCTGCAGAATATCGTCCATATTGTGACGGTTCTGATAAGAGATGAATACGCCGCGGGAGCGACGGTAGATCTCAGAGAAACGTTCACACGCCGCACCCACCGTTGGGGTGTAGATCACCGGCATCATCTCTTCGAGGTGGTTCTGAACCAGGCGATAGAAGAGGGTTTCATTGGTGTCCTGAATGTTACGCAGGTAGATGTGCTTGTCGATTTCAGTCTTGAAACCTTGATACTGGATCCACGCACGTTCAGCCTGTTCTTCAATAGTTTCCACCACTTCGGGCAGCAGACCAAGCAGGTTGAAGCTGCTGCGCTCTTCCATGCTGAAGGCGCTGCCTTTGTTGAGCAGGGGGAATTCCAGTAAAACTGGACCGGCATAAGGGATATATAAGGAACGATGTTTTTTCAGTTTGTTGTCCATGTCACTCACTCTTTTTTTGAAGATCCGTCCCTGACACTGCTGTTTGTCATCTTTCTGGCCTGTGCGGTGGGGTGCGGTCAGGCGGTATTATAAAGGAGCTAAATGTTAATTACCGCAACACATAAACAAAAACACCATCGGTTTTGCCGATGGTGTTCAGGATCTCTTACTGGAACTTACTTGCCAGCGTGGCGTTTTCTGCCGGTGGCATGGGTGACTTGCGTTTCACTGTCGCCCTCAATCACCACTTTACGTTGGTTAGAAAGCTTGTAGTTCAGTCCCAGAATATGGCGTGCCTGACGGTTCGATTTCATCTTTACTCCTCAATCCTGTTGATAGTTTTAAGGACAAGTTTGCTTACGCAAACGAAATGTAACCCCTTAGGTTGCAGATCCAGCTTAGCAGGTTTTTACAAAGAGGCATTCTGTCCACTGACCACGTAGTTAATGGTCTGTTGGTAGATGTCACTGAGGATGTCATTGTCTGTGGATTCCACCCATTTGGTCAGTTCCATCAAAATGTCATCTTCAGTCACAGCACCGTGTTCGGCGTGAAGACCTTGTGCGATTGCGTTAACGAGTTCAGGTTGTGCTGCTGCAGTATTTGCCGGGTAATAAGTAAACATGCTGCCTCCGTGTCGTTGTCTGTGTAATGGTACGGCTCGCAAAAAATGTAATTCACAAACAGAATGGCAAATATTTTCCTTGCTGTGTCTAAGATTCATCTTAGAAATAAAAATGACATAAGTGCATGCTTTTAGACACTTTTAGAAATGGAGGAATAATGACAGGGGACGAGGGGGGATATTTTGATGCCGCTCCTGCTATCCGAGAAAATAGCAGGAGCAGAGATTAATTTACCATTTCATTTCGCCGGTATTCACTTTCGCACTTAATTCCAGCGAGCTCTCTTCGGCCAGGCCCGGATACGCTTTTTTCATGGCGCTAATGACGCCAGCAGAATCTTTGTGATTAGCCAGCGTCTGCTCGAACCGCTGCAGATATTCACGGGTAAAATCGATAGCGCCGGTACCTGACGGTGGCGTCCCCAGATAGTGACCCGGGATCACGCGCTCAGGTTTGTGCGCCGCCATGTTTTCCAGCGTATCCTGCCACTGCTGGCGACGTGCGCGGGTCTGGGTATCGGCCGTCCACAGATGGATGCCCCATGAAACGCCCGTGCCGCCAAGAATCGTCTTCGCTGATGGGATCCAGACATAGGCCGCGTAGCTGTCTGGCTGTTCAATATCGATTTTCTCACCATCAACCATAAACGTGGTGGAGGTCAGCACCTGGGGAACGATCAGCGTTGTTGGCGCGCCGTCTTTCATCTGTGGGCCCCAGAAGGCCAGCTTGGCATCTTTGGTGGCCTTGATATGGTCAACCACCTGCTGAGTCGCCACGACTTTCGCATTCGGGAATGCTTTAACCAGCGGTTGCAGACCAAAGTAGAAGTCCGGATCGCCGGAGGTGATCACAATCTTGTTCAGGGTTTTACCGCTGCGGCGAATTTTCTCCACCAGTGCTTCACCGTCTTTCACGCTGAACTGCGCGTCAAACAGGACGGCCTCTTTCGGGCCAGACACCAGCGTCGACGAGACCGCAAAGATGCCTTTCTCCTGCGGGTTCCAGGTATCAATGGTCAACGGTGCGGCGAAGACCGCCGGCGTGAAGAGGGTGCATAGCAGTGCAAGGCGAGTGAGCTTCATCATCATGTCTCTTTTTATCAGGAAAGACCCTATTGTACCGAACTCTCCATTTGCCAGAATTCCTGAAACAAGACATGCTTAGTTTCATAAATCGAGCAAATGGAGCGTTATATGGATCGCGTTATTGCCGCACAGGTCTATAACCGGATTTGCGAGCTGGGAAGTTTGAGTGCCGCAGCCCGTGCGCTGGGCATTTCCCGGCCCATGGTAAGCCGTTATCTTGAGCAGATGGAGAAGTGGGCGGGGACCCGGCTGGTGAATCGCTCAACGCGCAAGCTGACGCTGACCGCAGCAGGGGAAAAGGTACTGCTGAAAACGCGTACCCTTTCGCAACTGTCGCAGGAGATTGAAGGCCAGTCGGAGAAAGATTTACCTTCCGGCACCTTACGGGTAGCCTGCGCGCACTTTACCGCCATGCACATGATTGCGCCGGTACTGCCCGGGCTGCTGGCGCGTTATCCGCAGCTCAGAATTGAACTGGATGTGAATAACCATCCCGTGAGTCTGGTGGGCGAGCGTATTGACGTAGCCGTGCGTATTACCGATAACCCGGAGCCGGGGATGATTGCCCGTAGGCTGGGCGAGTGCCGTTCGGTGCTTTGCGCCTCGCCGGACTATCTTGCGCAGCACGGCACGCCCGTGACGCCTGAGGATTTGGCGCAGCACAATTGCCTGCATTACAGCTTCTTCGCGGGTCAGTCGTGGCATTTTGTGACGCTGGAAGGCGAAAGCGTGAGCGTCGCGGTGAGCGGCAATCTTAGCGCCAGCATCTCGTCGTTGTTGATGGACGCGGCGGTTAAACATTGCGGTATTGCAATGCTGCCCGAGCACGAAGCGCAAGGGGCGCTCGAGCAAGGACTGCTGGTCCCGGTGCTAACAGACTTAGTGCCTAAGCCGCTCGCCATTCACGGGATTTACCAGTCGCGGGAATATCAGCCTGCGGCCCTCCGCGTCTTTCTTGATGAAATTGCAGGGCATCTGAACTGATGCCCGCGCAGTGAGCCTGTGGCTTATTTCGTCGTCAGCCAGGGCGACGTTGTGCTCCAGAAAATAATATCTGCGCCGAGATACGCTTCTGCGAACTGAACAAATTCATCTTTGGTGAAGGGCTTGCCGGTAGCCGGGTTTCGGTAGGTGAGCGTGGGCTCCTGAACGGCCATGGCGACCAGCGGCAGTTTGTTTTTATACTGGTTAAAGAACGGATAGGCGTTTTTCATTTGCGCCTTGCGGTTGGGAACAATATCCGGTCCGCCAAGCCCGATATTATGGGCACTGGCGTATTCGAACAGCCGCCCCATGTAATTATGGTCATTGTTCCATTCACACGGCCAGAAGTTCACATATTGTACGACATGGGATTGCGTGAAAACCTTTCGCGCAAAGGCGAGATTTTCCATTTCTCCGGCAAAATAGTTGTCGCACGAAAATCCTGTCGGCGGCTTTTTCTCATCAAGGTCAATCGCGGTTTCCGGTAAGTTCACACCGTAAACCTGGCCATCAAAACGCTTCGCCAGGGCTGCCAGTAAGGCTTGATACCGTTCACGCACGGCAGGATCCCACTGCCGGGCTACCCAGCCTGAACCTGTAGGTTTCCCTTCACCAGGATTGTCAAACTGCGGAGAAATACCACCGCTGTACTTTGTGTCTGCCATCAGATAATCAGGGACATACCGGGCATCTTTTTCGAAGAAGCGATCCTGAATTTGAATAAACAGCTTTTTATTGCTGGCCTTCAGGCGCGCCAGGTCTCGCTCTATGGATGAAAAGTCATATCTGTTTTTCTCAGGCTCCAGTGCACGCCAGTTATAAACGATCTGCGCGCCACCGATATCACGACGGGCGATAAGCGCGGCGGCGGCATCAAGGTCGCCCGAGCTGGTATAGATAAAATTCTCCGGCGTGCTGGCAAAGAGGGGGAGCGTCACGGCGAGCGTGGTCAGTGCCACGACAATCCTGGTGTTTAGCATCATAGGCCTTTCCCTTTTGATGGTTCGAAGTGATGTATCGCATCAGTGCCAACCAGAATACTCTGTGTTCCAGGACGCGTCAGATCTCTGGTCTATACTTAACCCTTTGTAAGCCAAAAGGAGAGCAAGAATGACAATTCATAAGCACGGTTCAGCACACTGGTCTGGCGATATTAAACGCGGAAAAGGAACTGTTTCTACCGAGAGCGGCGTTCTCAATCAACAGCCTTACGGCTTCAACACCCGTTTTGAAGGCGAAAAAGGGACCAACCCGGAAGAACTGATTGGTGCCGCACACGCAGCCTGTTTTTCGATGGCACTGTCGCTGATGCTGGGCGAAGCAGGCTATACCGCCGATTCCATTGATACCACCGCCGACGTGTCACTGGATAAAAAAGAGGGCGGTTTCGCCATTACGAAGGTCGCACTGCAGAGCAAGGTTACTGTCCCTGGCATTGACCCTCAGCAGTTCGATGGCGTTATTCAGAAAGCGAAAGCCGGCTGCCCGGTTTCACAGCTGCTGAACGCGGAAATCACGCTGGATTACACGCTCAATTAAACCAAAGCTCATTAAAAGCCCTCATGCGCGCAGCTGTGCGCATGAGGATAGGTGTATTTGTGGGTAGCAAAAGGAATCTTAACGCGTGCCGGTTGCGTTAAGGCTGATAATGGGCATGATGGCCACATTACCTGCGTAAAAGAGATCTGAATTCGTAAACGAATAAACACGCCCGGTGAGGTTTACATTGACGTGAGAGCCGTAGCCAGAGATTTTGGCGTCGCCAGTGTCAGCTACCATAAAGGGTGAGCGTTTCTTCAGGTGCTTCAACAGATTACCCTGCAGTTTTGTGTCCAGGTAATAGCGATAAACATCTGAAACCGTCGCACCCCCGCCTTTGTACTTTGTAACGTACAAATAGACCTCGGGTGTAATTTGTTGTTGTGAGTAAAGGTCATCATCCGGTGGCTGGTTTGCAAAATACTGAAACCCTACAAAAACCAGCAGCGCGGCAGTTAGCGCTCTGTGCAGCCACTTAATAACCGTGCTGTTTGGCATAATCTATTCCCTGTTTAATCCAAAACTGGTCATGAGGGTCATCCCCATAAGGTAACTCACCGTACCATGTTCCCCATTGCGGCTTCGACGTTCCCGCCCGGCTTTGTGCAAAACCCGCGCCCATATACAAGGTTGCTTCTGGTATCCCTGCTGCAAACCCGGTGGCCCCATAATTAAAATTACCAAAATTAGCCAGGTCACGGCGTTGCTGTTTGTAATCCCACGGGCCACGATTTTTGACCTGTTGATAGAACCAGTAATAGGTTTGCGGTAGCGCCATATTCCGCCCTGCGCCATGCGTGCTAGCTTCACGCATATTGCTATCAATTAACCTTGTGCCTCCACTCGGTATTTGTGGCAATACAGCCATAACGTCATCCTTAAAGTTTGATTTTTGGGTAGATATCAACCCATTATCCGCACCAGGTCAATAAAAAACGCTGAATTAAAGGATAGAAATAAATGCATTAGCACCGGATTTTCATGGACTATAAAGTTTATCCGTACTTTGCTCCGGCTATCCCTTCAGCGCGGCAGGAAACACCTCTGCCAGCCAGGCGATAAACACTCTCAGTCGATGTGTCAGATGCCGGTTCTGCGGATAAACCACATGAAACGGATAAGCGTCAGGTCGCCAGTCACTAAGAATTTCAGTTAACGTCCCCGCCTGTAAATGCCTTTTTGCCGAATACTGAAACGTCTGAATAATGCCTAAACCTGCCACCGCCGCCGCCAGATGAGCATTGCTTTCATTGACCCCAAGGAAGTGCGGAATGCTTATTTCCAGCCTTTCTCCCTTTTCCCTGAAGCGAAACGGGAACGCCCGACCGGTGACGGGAGAAAGGTAGCTAATCAGCTTATGGCCATTGCACAGCTCCCGCGGATAGGCCGGTACGCCATGATGTTTTAAATAATCGGACGTCGCGCAGGTGACCATTTCAGCGTCGCCCAGATGACGGGCAATAAGGGAGGAGTCGTCCAGAGGGCCGCCGCGGATCACGCAGTCAACGTTACCGCTGATCAAATCCACGGGCCGGTCGGCCACGCCAAGATCGATGCGTATTTCCGGATAACGCTGCATAAATTCCGGGAGCAGGGGGATCAGCACGTCGCGCGCGGTTGAACCGCCCACATCCACCCGCAGATGGCCTTTCGGCGTCGCGCGAGAAACGCGAAACGACGTATCAATATCTTCAATATCAATCAGCACCCTGAGCGCTTTTTCATAGTACCCGGCACCTTCTGGTGTGGTGACTACCCGTCGTGTCGTGCGGTGTAAAAGCCGGATCTCCAGGTGCGCTTCGAGCGATTTCACCAATTTGCTCAGGGTGGCGATAGGCATATTCAGAGAATCAGCCGCACGCGTAAAACTTCCGGTTTCCACCACCCGCGTAAATGCGCGCATTGCCATGAGCTGGTCCATTCGTACTCCGGATTATTTCCACCTGTGAATAGTGATTTTCATTTTTGCCCGTTTTTCATTAATCCTGCAACCGATAGAGTTTATTCAACGCAAGCGAAAACCTCTTCAACCGTTTTTGCGGGCATCCTGAAAACATGATTAAAGGTGAATAATATGAATACATCTCTCGCAGGTAAAATTGCCCTGGTTACGGGCGGTAGCACAGGTATCGGTCTCGCCACCGCGCAGGAACTGGCGGCTCAGGGCGCGAAGGTTTATATCACCGGACGTCGTCAGGCGGAGCTGGACGCTGCTGTTGCACAAATTGCCACCGCGGCGGTCGGCATCCGTGCGGACGTCTCTCAACTTTCCGACCTCGATAAAGTCTATGCGCAGATTGCAAAAGACGAAGGGCGTCTGGATATTCTGTTCGCCAATGCGGGGGGTGGCGACATGCTGCCGTTAGGCGCTATCACTGAAGAGCAGTTTGACCGCATCTTTGCAACCAACGTTCGCGGTGTACTGTTCACCGTGCAAAAAGCGTTACCGCTGTTATCTGCCGGATCGTCGATCATTCTGACCGGATCCACGGTGTCCATTAAAGGAACCGCAAACTTTAGCGTATACAGCGCCAGTAAAGCCGCCGTGCGCAACTTTGCCCGTTCGTGGGCGCTGGATTTGCAGGGGCGCGGTATTCGCGTCAACGTGGTGAGCCCGGGCCCCATCAAAACCCCGGGGCTGGGTGACCTGGTGCCGGAAGAACATCGTCAGGGGCTGTATGACGCGCTGGCCGCCCAGGTGCCGCTGGGACGCTTAGGCGCGCCGGGGGAAGTGGGGAAAGCGGTGGCGTTTCTGGCCTCAGATGCAGCAAGCTTTATCAACGCCACCGAACTGTTTGTCGACGGTGGAATGGCGCAAATTTAAACGTGAAACAGCGCCACCCTGCGTGGCTACTCGCTCAGATTGCGCCAGCAGCGCACGCTACAGCCCTCAACTGAAGGCTGTAGCGACTGCGGGCGCTCGCATCCTTGCGCTGCCTGCGGACAGCGGTCCCGGAAATAACAGCCGGTGGGAAGGTGGCGATTGCCAGGAAGCTCTGTTTTACGCAGCGCCAGGTTTTCATCCAGCGGTTCACCGGTTCTGGGAACGGAATCAAGCAGCAGCCGGGTGTAGGGATGGCGCGGCCTGACAAGCACCTGATCGGTAGTTCCCAGTTCCACGATCTGGCCCAGATACATCACCGCCACACGATCGCTCATGTGTCTGACTACCGAGACGTTATGTGAGATCAACACATAGGTGAGGTTCCGTTCCTGCTGCAGTTTTACCAGCAGGTTGAGGATTTGCGCCTGCACGGAAATATCCAGCGCGCTGGTGGGTTCGTCGAGCACGATGATGTCTGGATTGGACGACAGCGCCCGGGCGATAGCAATGCGCTGGCGCTGCCCGCCTGAAAAGGCATGCGGTAGCCGGTCAAGATATTCCGCACGAATACCCACCTGTATCGCCAGCGTCTCTGCCAGCTGGCGCCGTTCGCGTTCACTGCTGCGTTTTTGCACCCACACCGGCTCGGTGATGATGCGCCACACCGGTAAACGCGGGTCGAGGGAAGAGAGCGGATCCTGAAAAACCATCTGCATGCCGCCCGCGTGATGCGTCCGCTGATAGTCGCCGGTGCTGGGCCTGAGCATGCCCATCAATAGCTGTGCCAGCGTGCTTTTCCCGCAGCCGGATTCCCCAACAATGCCCAGCGTTTCGCCGCGACGGATCTGCAGGTCCAGCCCATTGAGGGCATGCACCTGTTCCGTGACGCGGCCCAGCCAGTTTTTGCGCGCGGGAAAGTTGACATGCACGCTATCCAGTTCAAGCAAAATGTCAGACATGGTGTTTCTCCCGTTGCGGGTACCAGCAGGCAGCCATCTGGCCCTCTGCACCATTGGGAAGCAGGCGCGGTGCCTCACCGCATTTCGTCCCGGCGGCAAAGCAGCGCTCGCGGAACGCGCAGCCTTGAGGAAGCTGGCTGAGATTAGGCACCGTGCCGGGAATGGCCGGAAGCAACTCGCGCGGCGCACCGTTTTCAGGTGCACATTGCAGCAGACCTATGGAGTAGGGATGAACGGGATGGTGGATCAGCGTTTGCGTGGCACCGCTCTCAATTACGCTTCCTGCGTACATCACATACATCCGATCACAGAGCTGGGAAACCACGGCCATATCGTGGCTGATAAACAGCACCGAGGTTCCGCTGGCCCGCGCCTTGTGCTTCAGCAGACGCAGGACCTGCAGCTGCACGGTCACATCCAGCGCCGTGGTCGGCTCGTCGGCGATGATAAGTTCAGGCTCGCAGGAGAAGGCAAGGGCGATCATCACCCGCTGACGCATGCCGCCGGAGAGTTCAAACGGATAACGCGCCATCACCGCTTTCGCGTCCGGGATTTGCATCTCCTCCAGCAGGGCAATCGCTTTTTGCTGCGCCGCGCGACGGTCGAGCGGCTGATGCTGGCGGATCACTTCCACCATTTGCTTACCAATCCGTCGCGTTGGGTTCAGGGCGGTCATGGGCTCCTGAAAAATCATCGCCACTTTTGCCCCGCGCCACTGGCGAAGCTGTTTTTCCGATGCGGTCAGAACATCTTCTCCCAGCAATGTCACCTGACCGTGATGAATTCGGTAGCTGCCTTCCGGCAACAGGCGCATGGCGAGCATGGCGGTAACCGACTTCCCCGACCCCGACTCGCCCACTACGCCGACAATCTCACCCCGTTTAATCTCCAGCGAGACGTGGTTCAGCGCATGAACCTCACCGCGGTATATCGGGAAACTCAGATGTAAATCCTCGATGGTTAAAACCGAGTCGGTCATGACTGTTTCCCTCCTGATTTCGGATCCAGCAGGTCGCGGATGCCGTCACCAAAAAGATTAAAGCCCACGGCGGTAATCAAAATGGCCGCACCAGGAAAAGCGCAATACCACCACTGGTCGAGAACATAGTTGCGCCCTACGGCAACCATCGCGCCCCATTCGGCGGTGGGTTGCTGTGCGCCCAGACCGATAAAGCCCAGCGTGGCGGCCATCAGAATGGCGCTGCCAATATCCAGCGAAGCCTGCACAATCAGCGGCGGCAGGGCGTTGCGCAGAATATGCCAGCTGATTAAATGCCAGCGTGATGCGCCGAAGGTGCGGGCCGCCTGAACATAGGTAAACTGGCGCACGACAAGGGTTTGCCCGCGTGCCAGACGCACGTAAAACGGAATACGTACAATCGCGATGGCGAGCATTGCGTTAAACAGGCTCGGCCCCAGCGCCGCCGCCAGTGCCATGGTCAGCACCAGCGAGGGAATGGAGAGCATCACGTCCATAATGCGCATAATAATGGCGTCGCCGCGCCCGCCCAGTACGCCAGACAAACAGCCCAGCAGCGAGCCAATACCGCCCGCAATCACCACGACGGCCAGCCCCGCGCTGATCGACTGCTGGCTGCCGGCGAGCACCCGGCTGAACAGATCGCGGCCAACCTCATCGGTGCCAAACCAGTGTTCGGCAGACGGAGCCTGCAGACGCGCGGTCAAATCCAGCGCATTGGGGTCATGCGGCACAATCCACGGTGATGTCACCATCAGCAGGAGCATCAGGATCATGATCGCGGCGCCAATCAGCGTGAGGGGGCTTTTACGCAGCATCCAGAACAGTTTTGCCCAGTTGATGCCTGCTTTCGCTGTTTTAACCGGGACGGGCGTTTCCTGAGTCAACATCATTCGGCACCTCCGCGCCCGATTCGCGGGTCAACCCACAGATAGAGCAGATCGACCACCAGATTAACCAGCACATAGGCCAGTGAGACCACTACCGCGAAGCCCATGACGGCAGGGAAATCGAGCGCCTGAATAGAGGTGACGACCCAGGCGCCCATTCCCGGCCAGGCAAAGACGGTTTCGGTGAGGACTGCGCCATACAGCAGATCGCCCAGTGCCAGTCCGAGCACGGTAATCGACGGGATCATCGCATTGGGCAGGGCATAGCGCAGCACGATGTACCAGCCGGGCAATCCACTGGCGCGTGCGGTTCGTATGTAATCTTCACTGAGCTGCTCCAGCATGGCCGAGCGGACCTGACGCGCCACAATGCCGAGATGAACAAATGCCAGCGTCATCGAAGGTAAAATCAGATGCTGCAGGGCATTGAAAAAGACCTCCCCGTTGCCTTCCAGCAGCGCATCCACCAGATAAAAGCCAGTAACGCGCGTCGGTGGATCGAGCCAGTCGTCAAGCCTTCCGCCGCCCGGCAGAAGTTGCAGATGCCCGTAGAAGAGGACAATCACCCCCAACCCAAGCCAGAATGCGGGCGTTGAAATGCCCGTCATCGCCATTAACCGCACCAGATGATCCAGCCAGCGGTCGCGGTAGACCGCCGATAAAATCCCCAGCGGCACGCCGATAACCAGCGCCAGTAGCAGGGAACAAAAAGCCAGCTCCAGGGTGGCCGGAAAAAAGGCCTTCAAATCTTCCGCAACCGGACGTCCGGTGCGGATAGAGGTGCCTAAATCGCCATGGGCCAGCGCATCCACATAGCGACCAAACTGGATATACAGCGGTTGATCCAGCCCCAGCTGCTGGCGGATGCCTTGCACAATGTCGTCGCTGGCGCGGTCTCCGGCCAACAGGCGGGCCGGATCGCCGGGGATCAGGTGTGAAATAATAAAGGTGATGATACAGACACCGGCCACCACCAGGATTAACCCCCAGCAGCGCTGGCGCACAATGCTCCAGAACGTCATACACTTTCCCCCGGCGAGAACCGTTATTTACTCATGGTGGCAATGTTAAAGACCTGCTCCAGCATTGGATTAAAGGTGAAGCCTTTCACCTCTTTGTTCATCGCCAGCTGGTAGTTCTTCTGGAACAGATACACGTAGGCCGCCTCGTCGATCACCACCTTCTGCGCCTGCTGGTAATCGTGGGTACGCTCCGCCTGATCGGTGGTTTTCAGGGCCGCCTTCAACAGGTCGTCAACCTCTTTGTTCTCGTAAAACGAGCGGTTACCCGGCAACCCTTTTTTGTCCGACTCAAACCAGTAGTTCATGAACATGTACGGGTCGGCAAAGTCCGGGCTCCAGTTACCAATGGCGATGTCATAGTCACCTTTCCCGACACGATCGCGCATGGTGGCGTTAGCCAGTTTTTCCAGCTTCACGTTGATGCCGATCTTGCCGAGGCTCGCCTGCGTGGACAGGGCGATCGGCTCCCAGTTGGGGTCGTTGTCTGAATAGAGGAATGTCAGGCTTGCCGGCTTGTCTTTAACTTTCTCCAGCGCGGCTTTGGCTTTGGCCTCGTCAAAGCTGTACTGCATTGCCGTGGCGTCAAACCCCCACATGCCGTCCGGTATCGGGCCGCGCATCTGTTTACCATTGCCGCTCAGGATGCCTTTCACCATCCCCTGATAATCCGTTGCCCAGGAGACGGCCCGACGTAAATCCACCTGATTGAGCGGGGCTTTGCTGTTATTCAGATAAAGATAGGTCACGCGCAGGGACGGATATTCCGCCACCGCCACTTTGCCTTCTTGCTTAAGGGCTGAAAGCTGATCGACGGGCAGTGAATCGGCGATATCCAGATCGCCACGGGAAAGCTGCAGGCGGCGTGAAGCGCTTTCACCAATAATTTTCACCGAAACGCGCTTGAAATGCGGCTTCTCACCCGCCCAGTGTGGATTCGGAACGAGTACCAGCTGCTGACCTTTCTGCCAGCTTTTCAGCATGAATGGCCCGGACCCGGCGGTGTTTTGCGCTAAATAACCGCGTGCATCATCGGCAGCGTTCGCTTTTAGCACCGCCGGGTTAACGATCGACGCACCGTCGTTGGCCAGGGTGTAGAGGAACGGGGCAAACGGCTGGCTGAGGGTGAATTTCACCGTGTGCGGATCGACCGCATCAATTTTGAGATCTTTCGGGAACGCTTCAGATGGCCCCTGGCTAAGCTTCAGCAGACGTTCAAAGGAGAGTTTTACCGCCTCGGCAGTAACCGGCGTGCCATCGGCGAATTTTGCGTTATCGGTAAGGGTAAAGGTCCACTCTTTCTGATCCTCTGACGCTTTCCAGCCCGTTGACAGGTCGCCCTCCACCTCGGTGGAGCCTGGCTTGTACTTCACCAGACGCTGATAGGCGGGGTAAGTCACCGTCCAGTCGTTGTTATCAATGGTCACCGCCGGGTCGAGCGTTTGCGGGTCGGCCGCTTTCCCGATCACCAGCATATCTTTCGGGACGGCAGCCAGCGCAACCGGGGCGCTGAGTGCCAGCGAGGCGGCGATCAGGGTAGTAAGAAGCGTTGTTTTCATGGCAGTGCTCCAGTTTTAAAGAGGGGTGTGCGTCAACGGGAAACAGGCAAAACGATCGTCAAGCAGGGGATAGCTGGCCGCGTTCGGCAGCTCGAAGTGCCACCATTCGCTGCTGATCCCCACAAAGCCGCCACCGGACATGATGGCGTTAAGCAGCAGGCGATTGCGCTGCGCGTGCGGCGGCACGGACGGGTGCCAGGCGTGCGAGCGGTCGTGCATTTCGTCAAAACCGGCCCCCATATCCAGCACGGTGTTCTGTTCGTCCATCAGCGTAACGTCGATGGCCGTCCCGCGGCTGTGGTTGGAACCAATCGCCACATCAACCACGTATTCCGGGTTCGGGCAGGCATCCCACAACTGAGCCTGCGCTTCCTGCGGGCGATAAGCGTCGTAGACCACCAGCTTCAGCCCGGCCAGTGCGGCGATGCTGATGGCTTTCGCCAGCGCGGTGGCCGCATCGGTATGCAGCAGGCACAGCGCCTCCTGATAAATCGGACGACCCGTGATGTTGTCGGCTGTGGCGTATTTCAGATCGATATGCAGCGCAGGGAAGGTCTTCGCCACATCAATCAGTTCACTCTCTGGGGGCATAGCTCCGCTCCTTTAGCGTTCGAATTGACCAAACTCTTGTTGTAATTGCCGGTTTACCGCCAGCCGCTGTGGAAGGGCATCACCCAGCGCTTCCACGACACCTGACAGCAGCAGGTTGAACAGACAGCTCACAGGTGCCAGCGAATCCCAGAAATGGCCGGTTTCGGTTTTCACCTGCAGTAAATCAAGCGGGTAATCCCGCGCCCACGGGCACCAGATATCGGTGATCAGGGCCAGCGAAATACCTTTTTCGCTGGCGACCCGACAGTACTGCCGCGCAATGGTGGAATAGGTGCGGGTATCGGTCAGCACCACGTAGGGGTGGGCGAAACCGGAGTTCAGGGATTCAACCCAGCTGCCGGACGCGCCTTCGGCGTAGCTGACGCGCGGGCGAAGGTACTCAAGATGACTGAAGAAGGCATTGGCTATCCCGCGTGTCGACTGGATCCCCAGCACAAAAACCGCATCCGCGTGGGCAAGCTGATGAACCACCTGGCGGAATGCGTCGGTGTGCGCCAGCTGATAAACCTGGGTGATGGCATCCACCTCCAGCGACAGAGAGTGCTGAAGGCGGTTGGGCAGAGGGGACTGCTGCTGCCAGGAGTCCAGCCGCTCGTTCATACCCCAGGGCTGATGCGGGTCGCGCAGGCTCTTTTTGGCATCTTCCAGATTGCGGTAGCCGAGTTTTCGCAGAAAGCGTCCCACGGTAATCCCGCTGGTGCCGGTCGCCAGTCCCACGCTTTCAGCCGTTTCAAACGGGATCTGTGCGGCATGCGCCAGCAGCCAGCTCGCCACCCGCTTCTCGCTGGGGGTCAGCTGGCTGAACGTGGCTTCAATACGGCTCAACACCTCGGGTTTTGTCGTCATACCGCCTCGCTGTTAACAGGCTGTCAGTCATCAGATTTGTGTTATTTGATTAACAATGCATGACGCGTGCCATGTCCACAGAGCGACGGGACGCCGCTGTGCTGCAAACTTCATGCAATATTTAGTTAACCAATGATCAACATTTGTGCAGCGTAGTTCACTTTTGGTGCACTGGCTGAGCGTGGAGGTATGAATTTCGTGAATACGTCAGCGTCTTCACATTTTTGATAAGATAGAGACAACGTAAATATGAAAGGGATCCCGGCATGGCGAACTTGCCCTGGCGTATCAGCGTGCGCCTGATGGCGCTCGCAAAGAAAATGGCGATGATCGCAGGAGTGGTACTGATCGTCCTGCTCGCGGTTCGGGTTTATCTCTCGCAGCAGGGACCGGAACTGCATCTCTGGCATACCTGGCGGGCAGATGAGATGTCCGTACGCGAGATCGATAAGGCGAATTTTGCCCAGTATGTCGCCCGGGAAAACGCCATTTTCACCGATCTGGATAACGCAGTAACGCGCAAAACCCAGGGTGAGGAGCGCACGCCGTTAAACCGCTACTACCGTCAGAGCCTGGTTTGGCCCGGTAAATTTGCACCCGATGCCAACCGCTCCTTTGTGCTGATGCCTGCCGGAACGCCACGCGGCGCGGTGGTGTTGCTGCACGGGCTAACAGATTCGCCTTACAGTGTCCGGCATCTTGCCCGTGATTATCAGCAGCACGGTTTTGTGGCGGTGGTTCCACGCCTGCCCGGTCACGGCACCGCGCCCGGCGCGCTGACCGACGTTGACTGGGAGAGGTGGCTGGCGGCGACGCGCCTCGCCGTGCGCGAAGCCACGCGGCTGGCGGGAGACAATGTTCCCCTGCATCTGGTGGGTTACTCCAACGGTGGGGCGCTGGCGATGAAATATGCCCTTGATGCGCTGGACACGCCTGCGCTTCGCAAACCGCAACAGCTCATCCTGCTCTCGCCAATGATTGGCGTCACGGCGTTCGCCCGGTTTGCAGGATTGGCCGGATTGCCGGCGATGTTACCGCCGTTTGCCAAAGCGGCATGGTTAAACATCTCGCCGGAATATAACCCGTATAAATACAACTCCTTCCCGGTCAATGCGGCGCGCCAGTCATGGCTCTTGACCCAGGCCCTGCAGGAGCAGATGGGGCGGGATGCCCGGGAGCACAGACTGGACCAGCTGCCACCGGTACTCGCATTCCAGTCGGTGATGGATTCAACGGTCAGCACCCGCGCCGTGGTCACCGGATTATTTGACCAGCTTCCGGCGAACGGCAGCGAGCTGGTTGTATTTGATATCAATCAGGCCGCCAGCTTCCGTCCTCTCTTTAAACCGTCGTCGTGGGCGGCGACCTCTGAGTTACTGCCTGTGGCGAAAAGGCGTTACGGTGTCACGATTATTACCAATGCCAGCGCGGACAGTTTTGCCGCGGTGGCGAAAATAACCCCGGCGGGACGCACCGATGAGACCGCGGTACCGCTGGCGATGTCCTGGCCGCAGGAGGTCTATTCACTGTCGCATGTCGCCGTGCCGTTCCCGCCTGATGACGATCTTTATGGCCGACATCCTGCGGAGAAAAACCGGTATGGCATTAGCCTCGGCACGATTGCGCTGTGGGGGGAAACCTCCGTGCTGAGCGTAGGCAAAGACGCGTTAATGCGGGTGACGTCGAACCCGTTTTATGCCTACATGCAGGAGAGAATTGACAGACGCATCGGGGATGAGAAAAAGTAGCCTTTCCCGCAAGGGGTTAATCTGTTAGGTCGCGCAGATGAAGTATGTTAAACAGTAATGTCCAACGCATACCTCTTATCGGAACACGTTTTTGTGCTGACTACTCTTATTTACCGCAGCCAGTTGAATTTATCCTGCCGATCCGCCGAACTCCAGGCGCTGGTTGAACAGGCCAGGACGCGCAATGCCGGGTTGAATATTACCGGCGTTCTTCTTTCAAAAGGAGATGATGTCCTGCAACTCCTCGAAGGCTCGGAAGAGAGTGTGGTAAGGCTGTTTCAGAAGATCCGTGAGGATAAGCGGCACAGCGGCGTGGTTGAGCTTATGCGGGATTACGGCCCCCGCAGACGTTTTGAGAATGTCGGTATGCTGCTGTTTGACCTGCAGAACCAGTCGCCGAAAGACGTTCTGCAATCGGTGCTGCATTACAGCAAACTGGACAGTTATCTGACATCTGATGATCGGGTGTTCAAATTTATTCAGACGTTTATTACCGGCAAACGTCCGGCCCCGTCGGGGGCGCGTTTTGCCCCGGAGAAATGGACGCTCTCGCGTGAGAAATCGCCGTTTGGCGAGAGTCTGGGTCTGCTGGACAAACAAACCTGCCAGTTCGCCCTCCAGCCCATCGTCGAACCGCTGGAAGGGAAAATCAGTTCGCTTGAGGCCCTTATCCGCGGTAATGACGGGGGAAGCCCGGAGCATTTTTTCAGCCGCCTCGATCAGGACAAAATCTATGAAGTCGATCTCCAGACCAAAGCCTGGGCTTTTGCGCTGGCCGATAAACTGGGGATCGGGAGCCATAAAATCGCGGTAAATCTTCTCCCGATGTCGCTGGTGAAAGTGCCTGGCGCCGTGGAGTTTCTGGTTGAACAGATTAAACAACATGGGCTTCAGCCGGAGCAGGTGGTCATTGAAGTGACCGAAAACGAGATGATTTCCGGGTTCAACAAGTTTAATAGCGCCATTAAACACCTGCGCGCTGAAGGCATTGGCCTGGCGATCGATGATTTCGGTTCCGGATACGCCGGGCTTTCACTGCTGACCCGATTCCAGCCGGATAAAATTAAAATTGACCGCGAAATTGTCAGCAATATTCATCTCAGTGGGCCAAAACAGGCGATTGTGCGCTCGATAGTCAGCTGCTGCACCGACCTTGAAATCACCCTGGTGGCGGAAGGCATCGAGAAGCTGGAAGAGTGGTGCTGGCTTGAATCTGCCGGGATCCGACGCTTTCAGGGCTTTCTGTTTGCTCGTCCAGCGCTGAATGGCGTAGGCGATATTAGCTGGCCACACCTGGTGCGTTAAGCCAATTTTCCTTCCGTATTATTTCCCCTTCGTTCTGCCTGTGCTTAAATAGCTAAAACGGTTTAACATTGTTTAGCTTAGAGGATCACATGCAAAAAATCTGGGTACTTGGCGATGCGGTAGTGGATTTATTACCGGAGGGAGAAGGCCGGTTGCTGCAATGCCCCGGCGGCGCGCCGGCGAACGTGGCGGTCGGTATTGCCCGTCTGGGCGGGAAAAGCGCCTTTATCGGCAGAGTCGGCGACGATCCTTTCGGTCGCTTTATGCATAAAACGCTGGCTGACGAGCAGGTTGACGTAAACTGGATGCGCCTCGACCCGGCACACCGCACGTCAACCGTGGTCGTGGATCTGGACGAACAGGGCGAACGCTCTTTCACCTTTATGGTTTGCCCGAGCGCCGATCTGTTTCTGGCGTCAGCCGACCTGCCGCCCTTTAGCGCAGGAGAGTGGCTGCATGTCTGCTCCATTGCCCTGAGCGCTGAGCCGAGCCGTTCTGCAACGTTTCAGGCCATGAACGCGGTCAGGGAAGCGGGGGGTTATGTCAGTTTCGACCCCAATATTCGCCCGGATCTCTGGCCGGATGAGGACGACCTGCGCCGCTGCCTCGAACAGGCGCTGCAATGCGCTGACGTCGTCAAACTCTCCGTCGAAGAACTGGCTTTTCTAACCGCCGACCTTGGGGTCACGGAAGGGCTGGCCGCGCTGATGCGCCGCTGTCCGGCCCGGCTGGTGCTGGTCACTCAGGGCAAAGATGGGGTCATCGCCTGGCATGACGGAACGATGAAGCATTATCCGGCAACCCCCGTTGAATGCGTGGACACCACCGGCGCAGGTGATGCCTTCGTGGCGGGACTGCTTTATGGACTGGCTTTCGCTGGAAGTATCGACAGCCACGATCTTCCACGCGTGATCGCATTAGCCCAGCGCTGCGGCGCGTTAGCCACCACGGCTAAAGGGGCGATGACCGCGCTGCCTTATCACCCGCAACTGTAATTCCTCCCGCAACGGGCCGTCCGTCGGCGGCCTGAATTGTCGCCTCGATCACACTTACTAAATCGGTTTAGCAAAAAAGATTGCCGATCCAAAATTGGCAGGTTTAGTATCATCAACCTAAACCGGTTTAGCAATTTAGCACTTTCAATGACTTCTTTTAGGGATGCGACAAAATGTATAAAAAACGCAGACTTGCCGTGATGATAGGCATGCTGGCCGGGAGTACCTCTGTTTTTGCCCAAACGGATATGACGAGTATCGAAGCGCGTCTTGCTGCTCTGGAGCAGCGTCTTCAGGCCGCGGAAACCCGCGCGCAGGTTGCGGAGAAACGCGCCACCGACGCAGAACAAAAAACGCAGCAGTTGGTGACTGCCCAGCAGCAGGCGCAAACAACAACCCAGCAAGTGGCGCAACGTACCGCCGCACTGGAGAAGAAAGCCGATCAGAGCAGTGGGTTTGAGTTTCATGGCTATGCCCGTTCTGGCCTGCTGATGAACGATGCGGCGTCGAGCAGTAAAAGCGGCCCTTATCTGACGCCAGCCGGGGAAACCGGTGGCGCGGTCGGGCGTCTGGGGAATGAAGCCGATACCTACGTTGAGCTGAATGTGGAACACAAACAGACCCTGGATAACGGGGCGACCACGCGCTTCAAGGCCATGCTGGCGGATGGTCAGAAAACCTATAACGACTGGTCCGCTGACACCAGCGATCTCAATATTCGTCAGGCGTTTGCTGAACTGGGCAATTTGCCTGATTTTACCGGCGCGCTGAAGGGCAGTACCTTCTGGGCCGGTAAACGCTTCGACCGGGATAACTTTGATATTCACTGGCTGGATTCCGATGTGGTGTTCCTGGCCGGTACCGGTGGTGGCGTGTATGACGTGAAATGGAATGAATCGCTGCGCAGCAACTTCTCTCTTTACGGGCGTAACTTCGGCAGCGAAGAGCAAATCGACAATAACGTTCAAAACTACATCCTGAGCATGAACCACTTCGCCGGGCCGTTCCAGCTGATGGTGAGCGGCCTGCGGGCAAAAGACAACGACGACCGCAAAGACAGCAATGGCGATCTGATAAAAACCGACGCCGCCAACAATGGCGTTCATGCCCTGGTCGGATTGCACAATGAAAGTTTCTACGGCCTGCGCGAAGGTTCAGCCAAAACGGCGCTGCTGTACGGCCACGGGCTGGGGGCAGAGGTGAAGAGCATCGGTTCCGATGGCGCATTGCTCTCTGAAGCCGATACCTGGCGCTTTGCAAGTTACGGTGTCACGCCTCTTGGTGGCGGCTGGCATATCGCGCCTGCCGTACTGGCCCAGAGCAGTAAAGACCGCTATGTCAAAGGCGACAGCTATGAGTGGGTCACGCTCAATACCCGCCTGATTAAAGAGGTCACGCAGAATTTTGCCCTGGCGTTTGAGGGCAGCTATCAGTACATGGATTTAAACCCGGAAGGGTATAAAGACCGAAACGCCGTCAACGGAAGTTTCTACAAGCTGACCTTTGCCCCAACGTTAAAAGCGGGCAAGATCGGCGATTTCTTCAGCCGTCCTGAGTTGCGTCTGTTCGCCACCTGGATGGACTGGAGCAGCAAACTGGATAATTACGCCAGCGATGATGCCTTTGGCAGCAGCGGTTTCAACGCCGGCGGGGAATGGAACTTTGGGGTACAGATGGAAACCTGGTTTTAACCTTTTACGCTCCCGCAGTGCGGGAGCGTTTTTCACATCATAAAAATACAGTCAGGCAGAGGTATCTATGGATTTTGATAATATCGCCCGCGCGCTCATTCCGCTGCTCGGTGGCAAAGAGAACATCGCCAGTGCGGCGCACTGCGCAACGCGTCTTCGACTGGTGCTGGTCGACGACACGCTTGCCGATCAGCAGGCCATCGGCAAGGTTGACGGCGTAAAAGGCTGTTTTCGCAACGCCGGGCAGATGCAGGTGATTTTTGGTACGGGGGTGGTTAACAAGGTCTACGCCGCGTTTATCCAGGCGGCAGGGATTAGCGAATCCAGCAAGTCCGAAGCGGCCGACATGGCGGCACGCAAGCTGAACCCGTTCCAGCGCATTGCCCGACTGCTCTCAAACATCTTTGTGCCGATCATTCCTGCGATTGTGGCCTCCGGTTTACTGATGGGCCTGCTCGGGATGGTCAAAACCTACGGCTGGGTCAATGCCGATAACGCGCTCTATATCATGCTGGATATGTGCAGCTCAGCGGCGTTTATCATTCTGCCGATCCTGATTGGCTTCACGGCCGCGCGTGAATTTGGCGGTAACCCTTATCTGGGGGCGACCCTCGGCGGCATTCTGACGCACCCGGCGCTGACAAACGCCTGGGGCGTGGCGTCTGGCTTCCACACCATGAACTTCTTCGGCCTTGAGATTGCCATGATTGGCTATCAGGGAACGGTATTCCCGGTGCTGCTGGCCGTCTGGTTTATGAGTATCGTGGAGAAAAACCTGCGCCGTATTATTCCGGATGCGTTAGATCTGATCCTGACGCCGTTCCTCACCGTTATTCTCTCCGGCTTTATTGCCTTGCTGATCATTGGCCCGGCCGGGCGTGCGTTAGGGGATGGCATCTCCTTTGTTCTGAGCACCCTGATCGCCCATGCGGGCTGGCTGGCCGGGCTGTTATTTGGCGGGCTTTACTCGGTTATCGTTATCACCGGTATTCACCACAGTTTCCATGCCATTGAAGCCGGGTTGCTGGGGAATCCGTCGATTGGCGTTAACTTCCTGCTGCCTATCTGGGCGATGGCCAACGTGGCGCAGGGGGGAGCTTGTCTGGCGGTCTGGTTTAAAACCAAAGACGCGAAAATTAAAGCCATTACGTTACCGTCTGCGTTTTCGGCCATGCTGGGCATTACCGAAGCGGCAATATTTGGTATCAACCTGCGTTTCGTGAAACCGTTTATCGCCGCGCTGATTGGCGGTGCGGCAGGCGGTGCGTGGGTGGTCTCGGTGCATGTTTATATGACCGCCGTCGGGCTGACTGCCATCCCGGGCATGGCGATCGTGCAGGCAAGCTCGCTACTCAACTATATTATCGGCATGGTGATTGCCTTCGGCGTGGCGTTTACCGTCTCGCTGCTGCTGAAATATAAAACGGATTCTGAATAATGACGTTACCTTCCCGCTGGCCTGCCATCCTGCAGGCCGTCATGAAAGGCCAGCCGCGTGCTTACGCCGACAGCCATTATCCGCAATGGCATCCGGCACCGGTGACGGGGCTGATGAACGATCCTAACGGGTTTATCTGGTTTGCCGGGCGCTACCACCTGTTCTATCAGTGGAATCCGCTGGATTGCGACCATCGCTATAAGTGCTGGGGACACTGGAGCTCCTCAGACCTGGTGCACTGGCAGCATGAACCGATGGCGCTGATGCCCGATGAGGAGTATGACCGCAACGGCTGCTATTCCGGCAGCGCCGTCGATAACAACGGTGTCCTGACGTTGTGTTATACCGGCAACGTGAAATTTGATGATGGCAGCCGCACCGCCTGGCAGTGCCTTGCCACGCAACAGGCTGACGGTACGTTCAAAAAACTCGGTCCGGTTCTTGCGCTGCCGGAAGGCTACACCGGCCACGTGCGTGACCCAAAAGTGTGGCAGCACGACGGGGTGTGGTACATGGTACTGGGGGCGCAGGATCTGCAAAAACGCGGCAAGGTGCTGCTGTTCACATCTGCCGATTTGCACCACTGGGCGTCTTGCGGAGAGATTGCCGGTCATGGCGTGAACGGCCTGACCGAGGCGGGATACATGTGGGAGTGCCCGGACCTGTTTGCCCTCGACGGGACACACGTACTGATCTGCTGCCCGCAGGGGCTGGCGCGCGAACCGCATCGCTATCTCAATACTTATCCGGCCACGTGGATGAGCGGGGCGTTCGACCATACCCGCGCTTCGTTTGAACATGGCGAGTTGCACGAGCTGGACGCCGGTTTCGAGTTCTACGCTCCCCAAACCACGGTGGCGGAAGACGGACGGCGGATCCTGATCGGCTGGATGGGCGTGCCGGACGGAGAAGAGATGCTTCAGCCCACACGGGCGCAAGGGTGGATACATCAGATGACCTGTCCGCGAGAATTACACTTCCGTGACGGCAAACTGTGGCAGACGCCGGTGCGCGAAATACACGCACTGCGCGAAGAGGAATGTCGCTGGCAGGGTAACGCCAGCGATGCCCCGGCTCTTGATGCGACGCGCCTTGAGTTCGAGCTCACCTCATCTTCAGTAACCGTGGATTTCGCCGGTGCGTTGCGCCTTATCGTCGAGGACAGCGGGTTGCGTCTGGAACGCGCCAGCCTGAAAACCGGGGAGACATTGACCCGTTACTGGCGGGGCGACGTTCATCATTTACGCGTTCTGTGTGACAGCTCCAGCGTTGAAATTTTCATCAATCATGGCGAAGGGGTGATGAGCAGCCGCTATTTTCCTGACTATCCGGCACGGGTGCGATTCGAAGGTGGGTCCGACATCACATTACGCTACTGGTCGCTGCGCGGCTGCATGGTAGAATAAGGGTTTTGGCAGCCGGATCTAAGTCGTTGTGAGAAAAACAAAACGCGTCACAATTAAAGACATCGCGGAACTGGCGGGGGTATCAAAAGCCACCGCCAGCCTGGTACTGAACGGGCGCAGCAAAGAGCTTCGCGTGGCGGAAGAGACGCGTGAGCGCGTGCTGGCGATTGCGAAAGAGCATCACTACCAGCCCAGCATTCACGCGCGTTCGCTGCGTGATAACCGTAGCCACACCATCGGTCTGGTAGTGCCGGAGATCACTAACTACGGCTTTGCGGTGTTTTCTCACGAACTGGAGACGCTGTGCCGTGAGTCGGGCGTTCAACTGCTCATCTCCTGCAGTGATGAAAACCCGGGCCAGGAGACGGTGGTGGTTAATAACATGGTGGCGCGTCAGGTGGACGGGCTTATTGTGGCCTCCAGTATGCTCAATGATGCCGACTACCAGAAGCTGAGCGAACAGTTGCCGGTCGTCCTTTTTGACCGCCATATGAACGACAGCACATTGCCGCTGGTGATCACCGATTCCATTACCCCGACAGCGGAACTGGTGGCCGACATTGCGCGCCAGCATCCTGATGAAATTTACTTCCTTGGCGGGCAGCCGCGGCTTTCCCCGACGCGCGATCGTCTGGAAGGGTTTAAGCAAGGGCTGCAGGAGGCCAATGTGGCGCTGCGCCCGGAGTGGATCATTCACGGCAACTATCACCCGAGCTCCGGCTACGAGATGTTCGCCGAGCTGTGCGCCCGCCTGGGACGCCCGCCAAAAGCCTTGTTCACTGCCGCCTGTGGTCTGCTGGAAGGGGTATTGCGCTATATGGGGCAGCATAACCTGATGCAAAGTGATATCCGGTTAGCCAGCTTTGACGATCACTACCTTTACGACTCGCTCACCATTCCGGTTGATACCATTCGCCAGGATAACCGCCAGCTGGCGTGGCACTGCTTTGATCTGATTGGCAAACTGATCGACGGCGAAACGCCACAACCGTTACAGCGAAAACTGGATGCCACCCTGCTGCGGCGCTATAAAGCGAAAGCATAGCCCTGGCTGCTGAAGGGAAACGTTAATAACTTTAATTAATTTAAGTTTTGGATCGGCCGATAACGATAGGGAATGTTTATTCTTGAGGTATCGGTCCATGTCGTTAAAAAAATCATCCCTGATTGCCCTTTTTGCTCTGCTTTTCTTCTTTGTCGTCAGCACCATTACCAGCGTTGGCCTCATCATTAAAAGTAATAATTCCCTGGATAATGTGAACAAAGAAATCCAGGTTGTGCTGTCGATCATTGACCCCATCAACCACAGCCGTACCTTGCGTGTCAGGGTGATGGAGTACGTGAAGATGGTGGAAGCGGGGAACTCGGCTGATGAGTCAGCGAAACTTTCCGCAGTTAAAGAGGCCCTCACAAAAGCGGATCATGCCTTTGCGGCGTTTATGGCGTCTCCGCGCCTGTCGGATGAAGCGCCGCTGGTGAGCGCGTATCAGGATGCCTGGCAAAACTACCGTAACCAGGGGCTGGCACCGCTGATTGATGCCGCCGCTGCGCACGATGTCGCGAAGTTTAATGCGCTTATCCCGGAGGTGTCCCGCCTCGACCGTCAGTATGAAATCGTTCTCGACCAGGTGCTTGCCGTTCACCAGAAATATGCCAAAACCCTGAACGAGGATGCGAGCAGTAATTTCATCTCCGGTCTGGCGATCATTGCGGCGATTGCTTTCCTGTTTGTAATCGTGATTGTTGCCGTCAGCCTGCTGATGAAGCGCTTTGTTTTCGCACCGGTCAACCTGGCACGCGAGCACTGCAGCCAGATTGCCGCCGGTAAACTGGACATTCCAGTGCCGGTAAAAGGCACCTCCGGCAATGAAATCGATCACCTGATGGGCTCAATGGAGCAGATGCGCCAGGCGCTTCTGTCGACTATCGCTCAGGTGCGTGACGCGAGCCATACCGTCACCCATGCCGCGCAGGAAATTGCTTCCGGGAATATCGATCTGGCTTCACGCACCGAGCAGCAGGCCTCCGCGTTAACCCAGACGGCGGCCAGCATGGAAGAGCTGAGCGCGACCGTGGCGAATAACACCGATAACGTTCACCAGGCAGGAAAACTGGTGCAGGACGCGGTGAACAATGCACACACCGGTGAGGCCGTGACCCGCGAAGTGATCGAAACGATGAATACCATCGCGGCGAACTCTAAGCGCATCGAGGACATCACCAGCGTCATCAACAGCATTGCTTTCCAGACCAACATTCTGGCACTCAACGCCGCGGTTGAAGCAGCACGCGCCGGCACACAAGGACGCGGCTTCGCCGTGGTGGCCAGTGAAGTGCGCACCCTTGCGCAGAAAAGCGCGGTTGCCGCGAAAGACATTGAAAGCCTGATTGCCCAGTCGGTTTCCAGCGTCAAAAACGGTGCTGAACTGGTGAACCGCTCAGGCGAGGTCATTGATTCAATTATCAGTTCCGTGAATAAAGTGAATACGTTGATGGAGCAGATCTCCGTGGCCTCTGAAGAGCAGAGCCGTGGGATCAGCCAGGTCGGACAGGCGGTAACAGAGATGGATGGCGTGACCCAGCAGAACGCCGCGCTGGTTCAGCAATCCGCCGCAGCCGCCGCTTCCCTGGAAGAGCAGGCGCAGCAGCTCTCGAGGAGTATTTCGAGCTTTAGTTTGCCGGTGCAGGCTTGATAGATAATGAGAGGCTCCTGAGGGAGCCTTTTTAATGTCTGGCGTAACTGGAAAATCGCGACAGCACCCAGGTTGCAGCTTGTGGAAGACAGGAAAAACAAAGGCACTTATAGTTAAGAGTCTAATCGTTTTGAGGTTCTGTTCAGGGAGACTAACTGGACAATCATGAATTTTCAGTACATGCCGTGAAGTGGGGATCATGATAGATATCACAAGTGGTGACAGGCATCTTAAATTAACACCCTATGAAAGGCTGACTGAAGAGGAGGTGCCTGCCTATAGCCGTATTATGGTATGGGTTGAATTCTCAATCCCTGTCTTAAAAACTGAGTTTGCTGCAGAGTTTTTTGTCGGTCAACTCGAGCAATTCAGGAATGATACACATGCTCTCCATCAGGCTTTAAAGACAGGGGGAAAGTCTAAGGATATTAGTTTAACCTCGGCATTCGAGCAGGTTATGCTTAAGTTTCATCAGGCGCATTTTGCCGGTGCTGTTGGCGTTAGTATGGTACTGAAGCCTGAAAACCATGCTGACAGTATTACCCTTGACGATTCCTTCGATATTGATGAAAGTTACTTTCCCGGCATGCTCTCAGGTCTGGACGACATCATTTCATGGCAAAATTGATGCTTGGATTATGCCCCTGAGCCTCCGCTGCCGTAACTCATCACCTTGCCAAAAGATGTCTATATCAACGACTAACTGGTGAGTAAGTGGGACAAGTGAGTTTAAGGCTTTTGACGACCAGCTCGCTGTGCTGATTGATTCCCTGTTACCAGCAGGACGTTGGAAACTGGCCGGAGGGATTGCATGGGCAATATTTCAAAAGCTGCGCATGAGCAGGTACATGAAAGTTAGCACCCGTGAAAACAGGGTAGTGGTGAAATTTACCGGCCAAGTGCAGCTTATTGTGCGCATCCATTAGTACGGTCTTAAAGACCGGCCCAGCCCCAATGCTCGTGGTGTGATGTATGCTGAGCGAAAGTTACTAAGATATAGTCAAAAGGCATGCAAAATCATTAAAAGGTAATTATTTCAATATTTTGAGATAATTAGTTTGTTATGGAGTTAGCATAATTGAAATGCATGCGGTTAAAATTTTAGTTAGCACTCTTGCGAGCGCTAACTAAATAACAATATTTAAAAGCGCTTATCGATCAATGTTGATAGCCTCGGTGAAGCAGGGACTGTATTCGAATCTTCCCTATGGAAGGTTTTTTCTCCTACCCATGCCATTACTTTTTGAGGGGGGACCTTGATCCAAATAACGGTTTTGCCTTTGTAATCAATGTGATCAATATTGCTTAACACGTCTGCTTTAACTTCCTCAGATAACTCTGATTTACGAATCTTATCTACGATTAATCTTAAGTATCCATCTAGATCTATACCTAATTTATCGCATTCTCTTTCGATTCCATATATGTACTTGTCAGAAATTAACTGAGGCTTAATGCCGTATATTTCTTCAATTCTCTGTGCGTCACCCTCACAGTCTGCAATCCCAAGAAATATGTTGCCTCCAGTACTGCTGGGGCCGATATTAGCCATGCTGCAAATGATTTCTATAATCTTATTGATTAATTTTTCATTAATGCTTGTGCCTTCAATAAGGTTAAGAATCCCTTGCTTCATTTCGTAGCGAGCAGACTCTATTTTTGAACGAGTAATTGCTGCTTCGAATTCTATTATCAAACCTTGACCATGACCCACTAAGCTTGGAGATGCGGTAATAAAATGATCTGCAATAAGACCATAAGTTAACCTAATATTTGTACTTCGATCTTCTGGTGTTACATGATGCTTGTCTTTAGATAACCTTTCATTTACACCAATTAATGCTTTGCAAATTTCATCATAGTCTTTAGGTTTTTTCCCTTCAGTAACGATCAGTCGATAGAAAGCCATAAACACTGCGTAGAAAGGGGTCCTGGATGAGTTTGCTCGTCCATCGGGTATTACGAGATTTTTGAACGCATACTTACTGCCATCGTAGTGCGAGATTACATCTACGATTGTAGAAACTGTTGTGTTGATTTCTTCTTCTAGCCTAGTTTCTGGATATGCTTGCAATGCACTAGTTATTGTTTGTGATAAATTACTCGAGATATCATAAAGCTCATCAAGTTTTTCCTTGCTAGATGCGAAAGGTGTTTTTTCTAAAATAGATGCTGTGATATCCGCTATTATCTGTTCGTCAACAGAATCTCTAAGATCTTTTGAAGTCAATATTCCTTGGTACACCCAAAAGGTTTCTTCAGCATTTATACCATAACCTTGCTTATCGCTTTTTTTTACGCCGTCTATACTAATAGATGGCATGTTTGAAAGTTCAATAATATCATCTGTTATATCCTTTCTCATTTTTGATGATATTTTTCTGACGAAATTTGATAATGCATTATCAACTCCAGCTTGCCTTTTCTCTTGGTTGCTAAGTTGGCGCCCACCAGAGTTAATACGGCCGAATATGTCAGTAACTGAGCTATCATCTTCAATTGGAAATACTGTTACTGCTAGTTGATACTCAGTTATATTGGCGCAATCTTGCTGACTTATGAATGCGGTGCCGTCTGGCATAGGTTCGCTGTTATAGAGTTTAGATGTTGGAAACTCATTTGTGTTGAAGTATGAACCATCGGGGAGCGAATATTTATTATCTATAAAACTGAATATTGCATCTAAACGCTGCATGCCATCTATAACTTCATACTTGTCGTCTTTTGTATGCGCGAGAAGTATCAGGGGGATGGGGTATCCTCGCATTATACTATCTATAAGATTTTGTTTTTCCTCAACAGTCCATACTAATTTTCTTTGGTATTTTCTATTGATAATGAACTTACCATTCTTGAAGTCACGGTAAGCTTCTGTAATTAACATCCCTCTAGCTACAATAGCCATAGCGTCCTCTTTTAAATTGTCTGCTTAATGATATTTATCATTAAGCTGGGTTTAGGTTAAAAATGCACGTTTTTAATAAATTCATCCCAAAGTGCACATCCTCTAGAACAAGCCTATCTGATCTCGGGGGTTAAAAAAAGATCGACGGTGTAAAATGTGACTGCAAGCATTTGTAGTTGCGGATGGTTGATCTTTATGTAGAAGCAAACAAGCCTATACATGAGTTAAGTCTTAAATGTTTATCGATTCATTGCAACCCATGAATCACGTTGTTTGAGCCACCGCAAAATCTCACTGCATTGCCGCTAGTCTCTACACGTGGCAACCTTTCCCAACGAATAATTTAAATTCTCTGCAGGAAATCGCACGCGAGATCTGTAACCTAATCCGCACCAGCATCGTGACCGACGTCGACCACGACTAGGATCTGTGTCGTGTCTAGACTGGCTGCATACAAACCACCTCGTTAATAAACTGACTCACCAGTCGTGCCGGTCGCTCTCGCGAGTGGAGGGCTCCCTCGGTCGGTGAGCTCAATACCGATTTTGTATTGCCCGACATTTTCTCGGATGACCATCCCGCGAAGTCGCCTCACCCTATGGGTTTAATGTGTCCTTTCCTTATAGGGCTGTTATTGAATACGATCCCGAAAACGGCGCGTTCACCGTGTCATGTGTCGTGAATACGGCTCGTTTGCGTCGGGCTGATTGACCAGCCTCAGAGCCGGCGTTGCGACTGCAGATTATGGCAATGTGTTATCCGCGATCCCTAAATGGGAACTGCGCATCAGCCTGACGACCATCACCTTTGAGCAGTTAGAAACCGACAGCGGGCTGTATGTCGATATCACCGGCACGCGCTCGACCGGCGACCAGTCATTTTCCCTTATGAGCCTACTAAGTTAAACGTTATGGCAACTGTTGACCTTAACCAGCTTGCCGCGCCTGATCCTGATGTAGTGGAGGTACTCGACTATGAGACCATTCTCGCAGGGCGTAAGGCGACGCTCGTCTCGCTTGCGCACAATCTGACGCTCGAAGCAGAGCCGATTTTTACTCTGCTGCAGTAAATCGCCTACCGGGAAGTTATCTGGCGACAGCGCGTCAACGAGGCCGCGCATGCCTTCATGGAATCGGACACTGACCACCGTCTGCGCATTCAGCAGTCCTTAGAGGGGCTAATTAGTTAAACGAATTTTTCGTACGAGATGATATGTCGGGAGGCGACGCATAGCGCCCACCCGTCGCGAGCGATATGCGTTAAAATCCGTAAGCACAAAAAATTTTATATTCTCTCCAGCAATATTTCCCTGCCTCATCCGTCTACCTCATCACAAGCCATACTCAATCACTGTAAATGAGGTCAACACCATGAGAGATTTCGATATGCACGGAAGAGGGCACGGACGCGGGTTTGGCCGCCACCGTATGGGTAAAGGGCTGGTGATAGGCGCGGTAATCGTCCTTGTGCTGGGACTGGTGGTCATGACCCTGTGGAATGCCTTACTCCCGGCCATTCTTGGCGTGAAAGCCATCGGTTTCTGGCAGGCGCTGGGGATTCTGGTATTAAGCCGGATCCTGTTCGGCGGGCTGGGTTTCCGCCCGGGGATGTTCGGCGCGCACCGGCGTATGCACGAACGCTGGATGAACATGACCCCCGAACAGCGTGAGGCGTTTATTCAGCAGCGTCGCGAAGGCTTTGGTCGCCATGGTCGCGGGCATTGCGGCTGGCACGGTCATCGCGAAGATAAACGCGACGACAGCGCGCCGAAAACGCCGGAAGCAGAGTGAGCGAGATGAAAACCGGGCTGGCGGGAGAGTCATTGCTGATGTCGGCGCTTAATGCCTGCCGCGCCCGGCTGAAAGCCTTTATCCGCGTACGAACGTCCGTGCGCGATGATGCCGACGATATTTTGCAGGAAGTCACCTATCAGCTGATGAAAGTGGAGCAGCCGGTCGAAAACGTCGCCGCCTGGCTGTTTCGCGCGGCGCGTAATGAGATGACCGACCGGGCACGGAAAAAACGTGAGATCTCTCTTTCAGGATATTTTACCGGGGATGATGATGAGGACTTCCCCGAAGATGAACTGGCGGAAACCCTGTTCGGTGTCCCGCATACGCCGGAGGAGGAGTACCTCAAAACGCTGCTGTGGGAAGAACTGGGCCAGGCGCTGTCTGAACTTCCGCCGCCTCAGCGCGAGGTTTTTGAAAAAACGGAGCTCCAGGGCTACAGCATTAAAATGCTGGCAGAGGAAACCGGGGCCAGCGAGCAGGCGCTGTTATCGCGTAAGCACAAGGCGGTGCTTTTCCTGCGCACGCGACTGCGGGACGTCTATGATGCGTTGACCGGTGACTAACGCCGACAGACAAAACCTTACATTGTCAGGACTTGTAGATTCATCACTATCGTTTATGATCGGGGCGTCTGGTAAATTTGGAACGTTATGCGCAACCGTCAGCTTCTGGGAAAATGGCTTTTGATAATCACATGTCTGGCGATGGCTATTTGCCTGGTGCAGCGTGCGGTTTATCTCAACCATTTTTTGCAGGGACTGGATCCGCAAACGACCCTGATTGCTGATGCCCCGGTTCAAACCAGCGACGCTGAGCCGTCCGGGCCATCGCCGTGTCAGTTAGGCGCACACTCGCTGCTTTGTGCTCAGCCTCTGTTCTTTGATGGTGCGCTACCGGCGATTATCATCTTCTTCGCGCTACTTCAGTTGTTTACGCAAGGGCGGGCATGCGTTCCGAGAGAACAGCCCGTTCAGGCACCGCCTCCCCGAATACACCTCAAAAACTGCGTTTTCCGTGAATGAAAAGCATCGTCACCACACGATAATTTTCACTATTCACGGAGTAAAACATGTTTAACCTCTTCAGGGGATTCGTCTTCCTGTGGCTGTCCTGCATCGGCATTGTCCATGCGGCGGATACAGGCTGGCTGGTTTCCCCGCAAAACGATCATGCCCGGATCCGCGTTCAGGCGGAAAGGGAGCAAAACCGCATCCTCGCGCTGCTCACCGTTGAGCTGCAGCCCGGCTGGAAAACCTACTGGCGTTCACCCGGCGAGGGCGGCGTAGCCCCGAAAATCACCTGGCCGGCTGGCGTAACGGATGACTGGCACTGGCCGGTGCCTTCGCGCTTTGATATCTCCGGGATGACCACCCAGGGCTATCACGATAAGGTCATCATCCCCATCACCCTCGACGGTGCGGCGGGGGATGCGCTCGACGGGACGCTTACCCTTTCCACGTGCAGTAATGTCTGTCTGCTGACGGACTATAAGCTGCACCTTGATTTTAACCAGCCGGTGGATGAGGGATTCAGCCACGCGTTTGAACGCGCGATGCAGGCCATTCCCGCGACATCTGGCGTGTCCGCAGACCTGTCAGCCTGGTTATCAGACGACAAGCTGATCATTACGGGAACCACACAAGGGCAATGGGACAAGCCGGGGATCTATTTTGACCCGCTGGAAGGCGACATTCTTCCCGGTGAACCGACCCTCAAAGCCGACGGCAATCAGCTTCGGGTAACGGTGCCCGTGACCGATGAGTGGGGAGATAAACCCACTTCACTGCAGGGAAAAGCGCTGTCATTTGTGCTTACCAATGGCGATAAAGCGCAGCAAACCGTGATGACCGTCGGGGCAACGCCCGCGGAACCGTCAGCGGCGGGCGTGTCTGAGGGAACCAGCAAAATGGTGCTCTTTGCGCTATTGGGCGGGTTGATCCTGAACCTGATGCCTTGCGTGCTGCCGGTGATGGGCATGAAGCTCAACAGCGTGCTCCATGCGGGCTCAGACAGACGGATGATCAGGCTCCGTTTTCTGGCAACCAGTGCCGGGATCCTGGTCTCCTTTATGCTGCTGGCCGCAATGGTGACCGCGCTTAAGCTGACCGGTGCCTCGCTGGGCTGGGGTATTCAGTTCCAGAATCCGTGGTTTATTGGCCTGATGGTCGCGGTGACCTTCCTCTTCGCACTCAATCTGTTCGGGGCGTTTGAGATGCTGCTGCCTTCTGCCGCCGCAGGACGGCTGGCAACGGCAGGGGGAACGGGGCTTGCCGGCAGTTTCTGCGAAGGGATGTTTGCCACGCTGCTGGCCACACCATGTTCTGCGCCGTTCCTCGGCACGGCGGTGGCCTTTGCCCTTGGCGCACCACTGCATTCCCTGTGGCTTATCTTCCTGATGCTCGGCGTGGGGATGAGTTTGCCGTGGTTGTTCGTTGCGCTGGTTCCAAAAACCGCCATGCTGCTGCCGAAACCCGGTCGCTGGATGAACGGCCTGAAGATTATTCTTGGCCTGATGATGCTGGCTTCCAGCCTGTGGCTGGTGACGTTGCTTAGCCCGCATCTGGGTGAGGCGGTGAGCCAGAGCGTGATGTTAGTGCTTATCGTCGTCGCTATCGCACTGCTTGCGATGACCGGGCAGAAAACCTCGCCGCTGTTCTGGTGCGTGGTGATCGCGCTGTCAGCCTTTGGCGGGTACCAGCTGCGTGGGTTGCTTACCTCACCGCCTGTAACAAACACCGCAAGCGTCGCTCAGGCAATCCCGTGGCAACCGCTAAGTGAAGACGCTATTCAGGGTGCCCTTGCGCAGGGCAAACGGGTCTTCGTGGATATCTCCGCGGACTGGTGTGTTACCTGCAAGGTAAACGAGCATCGGGTGTTGAACCAGCCTGACGTTATTGCCGCGCTTAGCCAGCCTGACGTGGTGGCGCTGCGTGGCGACTGGAGCAAGCCTTCAGCGTTTATCGCCGAATTCCTTGAAAAGCGAAACCGTTACGCCATCCCGTTTAACGAGGTGTACGGCCCGGGCTTCCCTGAGGGGGAGATGCTTTCGCCGCTGCTGGATAAAGACACGCTTATTGCCACCCTGAACAACGCTAAAGGCTAAATGTATTATGAAAAGAATCCTTATTACGCTTCTGCTACTGTTGACCTCAGCGCAGGTGATGGCGGCGCAGACCATGACGCCGGAACAGGAGCAACGTGCACAGAAGATGGTTTATGACTTTCTGTTTAACGACCCGGACTCGCCGCGCATTGGCGCTAAGGATCCGAAGCTCACCCTGGTGGTCTTTACGGATTACAACTGCCCGTACTGCAAGAAATTCGATCCTTACCTGGAAAAGATTGTCGAAAAACACCCGGATGTGGCGGTGGTATTTAAGTTTTTGCCTTTTCGGTCGGAAAGTTCACTGACCTCAGCACGCGATGCCTTAACCGTCTGGCGCGCGCATCCTGAGCAATTTATGAAATTTAACCATACCCTGATGGCCAAAAAGGGATATCACGATGACGCCAGCATTCAGGAGGCGCAAAAACGGGCCGGGGTGAACGTCACAACGCCTGATGATGAGAGCCTGGTGACGATCAAACGCAGCCTGATCATCGCCGAAAAGATGGGTATCCAGGGAACACCGGCCACGCTGATTGGCGAAGGGTTACTCCCGGGCTGGGTTCCTTTTGAACAGTTCGATGAAATGGTCAGTGACGCACTGAAAAATCGTTAACGTGAAGGGGGCGGTTCGCCCCCAATAATCCCGGAGCGGAAAATGAAAAAATTACTGTTACTGTCGGTGCTGGCAACGTCAGGGCTGGCACAGGCCGCTGAAGCGATACCGGATGTGGTGAAGCTCTTCAGCGAGCAGCAGAATATCAAAATCATTAAGAAAATTGATGCACCAGGGGGCGCGCCGGCCTGGCTGGGGCAGTATCAGGATATGGGCGTTACGCTGTTTTTAACCCCTGACGGCAAGCACGTAATTTCTGGCTATCTGTACGATGAAAAGGGAAAAAACCTGAGTGAAGGCTATTTCCAGAAAGAGATCTACGCCCCGATGGGACGCGAAATGTGGAAGCAACTGAACGCGGCGCATCCCCTGAAAGAGGGGGCGGATAACGCTCCGCGCAAAGTCTTCGTCTTTGCCGATCCGTTCTGCCCGTACTGTAAGCAATTCTGGTCCGAGGCGCAGCCGTGGGTGAAGGCGGGCAAGGTGCAGCTTAATACGCTGCTGGTGGCGTTTCTCAACCCCAACAGTGGGCGTAATGCCTCCGCTATCCTGAATGCGAAAGATCCCGTTTCGGCATGGCGTGATTACGAGCTTTCTGGCGGGAAAAAATTGCCAAAACCGCAGGGCACTGCATCCCGTGAAACCGTCGACATACTGCAAAAACACCAGACGTTAATGGACAACCTGGGCGCGAACGCTACGCCCGCCATTTATTATCTGAATGCCGATAATGAGCTTCAGCAGGTGGTCGGCATGCCGGATGAGAAACAGCTTGAGGCGATGTTTGGGCCGAAGCCGTAGTAAAAAAAACAGGCAGAAACAGGGTGTTTCTGCCTGATGTTGACCGGTCAGCTACCCCAGCGTCCGCGCAGGTAGCTGACGGCTTCCTGCGTCTGCGGCTGATTAAGATAATCTTCGCGGAACAGGATCGTGCCATTCACGTTGGGCAGTGAATCGTTGAGATCGAGCTGTTTTTTCAGCTCCGGCACGCCGCCCTGAACCGTCCAGTCCGGCTCATTTTTCGACGGTTCACCTACCTTGTAGAACGCAATGCCGATATACAGGCGGGTATGCGTCGGTTTCACCACCTCTGCCCACCATTTCGTCAGCACGTCATAGCGCGCCGCATCCCGGGAGAAAGGCCAGTAAATTTGTGGCGCGATATAGTCCAGCAGACCCTGCTGCACCCACTGACGCGTGTCGGCATAGGATTCATCGTAGGCTGCGGCACCGCGCGTGTCTGAGCCTGCCGGGTCGAATGAGCGGTTACGCCATACGCCAGCCGGGCTGACACCAAACTCCACGCCAGGTTTAGTCTGCTTAATGGCCCGGGAGACCTGCACAATCAGCTGCTGTGTATTGTGGCGGCGCCAGTCTGCTTTAGAGGCAAAGCCCTGACCGTATTGTCTGAAAGTCTGCGCGTCATTGAGCGCGGATCCCGGTGATTCGGTATAGAAATAGTCGTCAAACTGCACGCCATCAATGGGATAGTGCGCAACCACTTCGGTGACCACCTGCGTTATCCAGTCGCGCACTTGCGGAATGCCGGGGTCGAGTACAAAACGATCGCCGGCAATACGGATCCATTCCGGATGCTGGACATAAACGCTGGAAGGGTGCAATGACGACGTGCGGTTCAGCGCGGCAATGGTCGACGGTTTGGTATTGGTTGAAACGCGGTAAGGGTTGAACCAGGCATGGACTTTCATGCCGCGCTTGTGCGCTTCATCGAGCATAAACTGCAGCGGATCGTAGCCCGGGTACTCGCCGATATTGCCGGTGAGCATATCTGACCACGGCAGAATTTTAGACGACCAGAGCGCCGTGCTGTCCGGTTTGACCTGGAAAAACACGGTATTGATACCGAGGTGCTTAAGCTTGTCGAGCTTGTTCGTCAGGGCCTGTTTTTGCATCGCGATGCGGTCTTGCGCATCGCGGCCATTCACTGAGGCCACCGGGGGCCAGTCCAGGCGTGAGACGGTTGCCAGCCAGATCCCACGCATCGGCTCGTTAGCCTGCTGGGTCGGTTTACTCGCGGTCGGGAGAGGCGTTACCAGTGATTTTGGTGGTTTTGAGGAGCAACTAACAAGTAAAAGTGCGCAGGCAGTCAGCGCACCAATCCGTTTTACATGTCGCGTCATTTGCGTTTTAGCTCTTGGTTATCCGACTGTTAGCCCAGGGGTTAAAGGCGGGTTCGTCCGGTTCTGCGATCCCCTCATCATTCAGGGAATCAAGATACAGGGCTTCAACTTCTGCGCGAGCCCAGGGCGTGCGGCGCAGAAATTTCAGGCTCGATTTAACGCTTGGGTCTTTTCTGAAACAGTTAATTTTGATTCGATCGCCCAACTCACACCAGCCATATCGTGCAACAAGGGCATTGACCTGCATCTCCAGCGTTACGCCATGTAAAGGGTCTTTAGAAAGGTGTGCAGTCATAAGCGTCCGGATGTCTCAGTTCTTGTGGGGTTGGGGTTAACGACGAAAGGGTACAAGAAAGCAGGGGAAGCGGCAATTTCCCTTTTTGCCTGCGATGAAAAACAGAAGAGCGTATGACCCGAAAGCCATACGCTCTTCTGTATCGCGAACGCGCTAGTCGTGTTTTGTGCCAAACAAATCTGGTGCCCACGGACGTGGGTCAACCTCCATAAACGGCGCGCGTTCGAAGCGGTCCTTCAGCGCCCACGGTACCGTGCAATCGAAGATGGTCTTACAGGAAATGCCATTTCCGCGAATCGACGTGCTGTAATCCGGCGACTGCGACGGATCCAGCTGGTGGCCGCGGATCCCTGGAATAGTGGTGATGCTGACATCTCCCTGCATGCGGGTGGTCATCGCCCACAGGATGTCGTCACTGTCGAAAATATCTACGTCTTCGTCGACAAGAATGATGTTTTTCAGCTCGGAATAGGTCGCGAGTGCGATAAGCGCCGCCTGTCCCTGACGTCCTTCATCGGATGGCTGGCGTTTTTTCACCTGCAGAATGCCGAGGAACTTACCGCCGCCCGCGGTATGCGCATAGACATTTTGCAGGAAGCCCGGAATGGCCTCTTCAACGGCATTGCGGATGCTGGCCTCCGTTGGCAGGCCTGCGAGCGTGGTGTGCTCTTCACCTGGCCCCACCAGCGTTTGCAGGATTGCCTGGTGACGCAGGGTGACGGCTTTCACTTTGATGACGGGCAAAGAAGGGTTTGCCTCGCCGCAGTAGCCCGGAAATTCCGGCATTGCATGGCCACTGTTGGTGTGCTGGTCTTCTCTAACGCGCACGCCTGGCAGTAGTTCGCCTTCGATAATGATTTCAGCCCGCGCGATCGCTTTCTCTTTTACCGCCACGCCCTGTACCAGTTCGACCGGTTTCTGACGCAGAGCCCCGGCAACGCCCAGTTCGTTATAACCAAACGGTGTCGTGGGCGCTTCAAAGCACGCACCGATATAAATCGCCGGGTCGAGCCCCATGTTGATCGTCACCGGCAGCGGTTTTCCGGCTGCTTCAGCCTTTTTACGAAAGACCTCAATGTGGCGCCCCGCGGCCAGGAACATGGAAAGCTCATCGCGCTCCTGAACACAGAGACGGTGAATCGTGACGTCAGTCAGCGAACTGTCTTCCGGATCGCTTGCCAGTACCAGCCCCAGACAGAAGAACGGGCCAGCATCAATCGGCGTGTTGGTCGGGGCCGGAAGCAGTTTACGCAGATCAAAATCAGGATCGTCAGCGTAGAATACCTGCTCCTGGCAAGGGGCCTGCGATGCCGGAACAACAACCGGCGCGATCGGGTTTTTCACGGCCTGACCGACGTGCTGCGCGAGCGTCGAGGGTTCACATCCCAGAAGGAGTGCCGCTCTTTCCCGGCTGGCGTGCATGCCCACCAGGATACGCGAATCCGGATAACCTTTAACGTTATTGAACATCATGGCCGGGCCCGTTCGGGTAGGGCGTTTCACCGTGCCGCCCGCACCAATATGTCGATAAACACCCGCCAGCTCCGCGTTGGGATCGACCGGATGATCCGTTTCAATATACTGTCCTTCATGGCGTTGCAGTAACGCGATGGCACTTCTGAGATCGTTGACTGGGCTTTCCATTTTTTCCTCCCGTGTTTGCATGCCTCCATTTTTATGGCAACAGCCCATAGCATCAATTGCATCATTACTGCTATTTTGATAAGAAATTTATTATCAAAAAATCCGGGGAAGCGTTATGCAATTTCGTCAGATGCGTAATTTCATTGTCGTTGCGGAAGAGCTTCACATGCACCGGGCTGCGGAGCGCCTGAACATGGCACAACCCGCGCTGAGTCAGCAGATTAAAACGTTAGAGGAACGGTTAGGCGTTACGCTCTTTAGCCGGGCGAATCGCCGTTTAACCCTGACGCCGGCCGGTGAAGCTTTCCTGGAGAAAGCCAGGCTGGCGATCGCCCTGACGGAACAGGCGGTACTGGACGCCAGGCAAACGGCGAGGGGGGAGCAAGGGGTGTTGAATCTCGGGTGCGTATCGAGCGCCATGTTTGACACCAGGCTGCCTGCCGCGCTGCGCCAGATGCACAGTCGGTGGCCTGCCATCACCATGTCGCTAATGACGGGGAATGTGCAGACGCTCTATACCGCCGTGCAAAGCAACCAGCTGGATGTGGCCATCATCCGGGCGCCGCTGCCGTCTCTGCCTGACGACCTGCAAAGCCGCCCGTTTACGTCCGAGAAAACGGTGCTGGCACTCTCTTCACAGCACCCTCTGGCGAAATCGTCCGCGCTTACGCTCGCCTCGGTGAAAGATGAAAAATGGGTCTCCCTGCGCGACCCGGAGGGAATGGGCCTCGAACAGTACTTCTATGACGTTTGTTACGTCGCAGGTTTCCAGCCTGAGGTGGTACAAAACGCCACCGACGTACCTACTGTCATCAGCCTGGTCTCTGCGGGGTTTGGCATGGCGCTATTGCCGGCCTCGGCCAGGGCAGTCAGCGTGGAGAATGTCGTGTACGTCGACATCATTGACAGGCTCAGGGAAAGCGAGCTGAAGCTGGTGTGCCACCGGATCATTCGCTCAGAGGTGTTAAAGAAATTTCTGCACACCCTCGATCACATCTGACGTCCCGCGGCCAGCAGCAGTTGCTCGCGCAGCCAGAGGCTTGCCGGATCCTGACTGTTTTTCGGGTGCCAGTACATGCTGATGGTAATCGGCTGCAGCGGCAGCGGCGGGAGAAAGATATCCAGCGTCGAGGCAAAGCGTTGCAGCATACGTTCCGGTAAGGTGCAGAGCAGGTCCGTGCTGGCGACAAGCGGAGGTGCCATGGCGTAGCTCTGCGTGGACATCACCACGTTGCGCTGATACCCCAGTCCGCCCAGGGTTTGATCCACAAAGCCGGTAAACGGGTCACCCTCTGAAGAGACCACCAGATGAGAGAGTGCGCAATAGTGCTCCAGATCCAGTGGCCCAACACCGCGGGGGTGGCCTTTTCGCTGGGCTGTTGCAAACTGGTCATCGAAAAGTTTGCGTCTGACCCAGCCGTCGTGCGCGCCGGCGCTCACACCGATATAGACATCCACATCACCCTTTTCCAGCTGCTGTGGCAGGGTTGCCATTTCTGGCAGCGCGAACCGCAAGCGGATCCCCGGGGCATGGGCCCGGAACTGATTAAGCAGTTCCGCACCCAGCATCAGGGCCGGATTTTCATGCAGGGCAATCACAAATGTCCGCTGGCTGGTTTGCGCATCAAAGGTGGTGGGGGCAAACATCGCGTTAATGCCCCGCAATACGGTCATGACCTGCGGCCTCAGCGCCTCCGCTCTGGGCGTGGGCAACACCCCACGTCCATGTGGGGAAGGGATAAACAACGGTTCGCCAAAGAGCGAGCGCAGGCGCGCCAGACGGGCAGACATCGCGGGCTGGCTGATGCCGAGCCGCGCGGCCGCATGGGTGATGTTCTGATCCTGGAGCAATGCATCCAGCGTCAGGATCAGGTCGATATCCATCTCAGCAACGGGCGTCATCGTGTTATCCGTTTTACTTTGCGCTGTGGCTGTCACGATTGGTATAGGTGACGGGCACCCAGGCGTAACCGCCGTGCTCGCCTTTCGTGACATAACCGATACCCGGGAACGGCAGGTGGGGGGCTGCGACAAGGTCTCTGTTTTTCACAAAATCAGCAAAAGCATCCTGGCGGACACGTGCCGCACCGTCCTGATCCTGGTCGTAGGCGATGGTCACGGCGGGCTGCGGGAACTGTACCGCCGCGACGTGGATAATATCGCCGACAAAGGTGATTTTCTCGCCTTTACTTTCCAGCGTATAGAAGGCCGAACCAGGCGTATGGCCCGGGTGAACCGTGCCGGTTATCCCGGGCAGAATCTGCGAGGTTCCGGAAAAAGGAACCACCTTGCCGGCATCACGATACGGTTTTAAGGTTTTCTGCGCGACATCGAAGTAGTTCTGGTCGTAGCCGGTTTTTTTCTGATTATCGTTGTTAAAGAAAAAGTCGATGTCAGGTTTGCCGACAAAAACGCGCGCATTGGTAAACACCGCCTTGCCATCTTTGACCAGGCCACCGGCATGGTCGGAGTGTGCATGGGTCAGTAAAATCTCGGTGATGTCCTGCGGCGCGATCCCCTGCGTTGCCAGACTCTCAATCAGTCGCCCGCCGTTAGCGGGGCCAAAAAGCTGGCCTGAGCCGGTATCCACCAGAATCTTGTGGCCGGGTAGCGCAATCAGAAAAGCGTTAATGGACGCCTCTACCGGGTTGGTCTGGAAATTTTGTGTGAGCAACGCATCGGTTTTCTGCGGGGTCGTCCGACGAAGTAATTTGTGCAGGTCTTGCGCCACGGTACCGTCGGTAAACGAGGTCACCATAATATCGCCAACCTGCACACTGTACCCCCCGGCAGGCTGTTTAACCACGTGCTGGGGCGTTTCTGCCGAAGCCTGAAGCGCAGGGTAGAACAATAACGAACTGGAAATCAGCGTTGTCAGGGCTAGTTTTTTTACGGTCAGCATAAGGGTCTCCTTCAGAAAGAGCTCATCTTACTTCTCCGTAAAATTATATGAACCCGCCTGATAATGATAGGACCTATAAACGGGATGAATAGGTCGGATCAAATGTCGGGTGGCTGCAATGTGCCACCCGGCAAGCCAGACGTTATTGCTTCAGCGGGGCTTTCCAGCCTTCAAGCGTGGCTTTTGACCACGAGCCATACGCGGCATTGGGCAGCACAATCCAGTCACTGCCAAAGCGATCGGCACTGGCCTCAACGAGTTCACGCTGCGCTTCGCTCGGCTTTTTGTTTTTAAATTGCGCGGCGAAATCAGGCAGGCTGTCACCGAAGAGCATGATTATCTGCTGTTTCTTCAGGATGCTCTGGCGGCGGGCTTCTTTACTGACCGTATCGAGCAGAACGCTATCCTCTGAAACCTGCGGTAAGCCAAGGGATTTTAACGTATTGAGCGTATCTGCTTTGTTTTCCTGCATGCGGTCAGATACATAATAAATACGGACCTTACTTTGATTCACGCGATCAAGAAACGCCTTCGCGCCAGGAATTAATCCCGGTTTTCCCTGCTTTTCCCAGTCACTCCAGGTGTCCCATTTCGTGTAGTCGTGGCACTGTTCGGCATCACGCGCCAGTAAGGGGGTGTTATCCAGCACCGTTTCATCAAGATCCATCACAACGGCATAGTTCTCAGGTGCAGTCAGCCCTTTTATTTTTTCGTTAAAACGCTCGGTGGCGAAACGATAGGTCTGCAGCTGAAGTGCCATGATTTCTGCCGATTTCTGTTGATAGCGCAGCGCCATCTCATACGCTTTCGGCTCACAGATATCGTGGTCGGCTGCCGTGGCGGTCGCGCTCAAAACAGGTAATGCCAGCAGTAATGCCTTAGCCATTGAATTCACTCTTCTTTCCTTAACGTCATTGTCAAAATCATGTAAGCGTATTGAAATTAAGTGACAGAAAAATGAAGGGAGGCAGGTGAGTCATATTCTGACGCACATTCCCTTGCGCGCCGGGTGGATAATTTTCAGACTAATCGCTTTCGTCCGCCAATATCCGTTAGAGCCAGGGTCAGATCAGCATGTAATACCAGAACAGGGCGATTTCGTCTTTTTCCGGTAATGCGTTGTAGAGGAAACGATCGTATCCGCCTAACGTAAAGCCATAATGACGGTAGAACAGGCAGGCAGAAACATTCACATTCTGGGTTTCGAGCCTTAATCCAGCCGCGTTGACGCTGCGCGCCCACACGTGTGCGGCCGCCATCAATTTTTGCGCCGCGCCAGCCCTGCGTTTCGTGCGCTCAACGGCAATATAGTCAACGGCGATAAATTTATTCCAGCTCATTGACGCGGTGATAAAACCGGCAATTTCTCCCTCATCTGTTTCGGCCACAAGAAATATGGCATCCGGATTAACGCAATGATTTTCAAGGGTCTGCATATCGAGCTCATACGTTTTACGATAAGGCACGGCGACAGCGTCGATATGCAAATCACAATGTATAAAAGGCTCCCGCGCAACGTGACTGACGGTGAATGAAAAGTCACAGCATTCAAGACGTGCGAGGTCGGTATTTAATCCTTTTCGAATCTGCATGGTATTCCTTGTGGCGAATATTTTTATAAATAATAGATGAAGTCATTAAAACCGCTGGCGTAACACTCTTTTGATCCTGAACTAAGCTTGTACTTCATTCCGCGTAAAATGTGGGTCATTCGAGGACAATGAATGGAATTCAGGACATTTCAAAAACACTGGGGTGCTGAGTTTATTTCCAATGACGTTGTACGTTTTCGCGTCTGGGCAGAAGGGCAGAAAGAACTTACGCTACGTCTGGCAGAAAACGACTTGCCAATGACGGCGGTCGGCAATGGCTGGTTCCAGATTGAAGTCCCCGGCGTCACGCACGGCACAGAGTATCAGTATGTTTTGCAGGACGGCATGGCCGTTCCCGATCCGGCGTCGCGCGCCCAGGCTGGGGATGTTAACGGTCCCTCGGTTGTTATCGATGCCAGACGGTATCCGCCCGGCAACCGCGAGTGGGCAGGGCGTCCGTGGGAAGACACGGTGATTTACGAGCTGCACATCGGCACCTTTACCCCGGAGGGCACCTTCCGGGCCGCCATTGAAAAACTGCCTTACCTGGCTGAACTTGGCATTACCCAGATTGAAGTCATGCCCGTCTCACAGTTTGGCGGATCGCGCGGCTGGGGATATGACGGGGTATTGCTGTATGCACCGCACGCTGCCTATGGCACGCCAGAAGACTTCCACGCCTTTATCGATGCTGCGCATGGGCTTGGGCTTTCTGTCGTGCTGGATATTGTGCTTAACCACTTCGGCCCGGAAGGCAATTATCTGCCTGTGCTGTCACCCGCGTTTTTCGACGCGGAACGGATGACGCCCTGGGGCAACGGGATTGCTTACGAGGCTGAGCCGGTCAGGCAATACATTACCGAAGCCCCGCTGTTCTGGCTGACGGAATACCATCTTGATGGATTACGGTTTGATGCTATCGACCAGATTGAAGACGCGTCGGATAAACATATCCTGCAGGAGATTGCCGAACACATTCGCGAGGCTATTCCCGGGCGGCAGATCCATCTCACCACCGAAGACAGCCGTAACGTTATCTTCCTGCATCCGCGTGACGCACACGGTGCGACCCCGCTTTTTACCGCGGAGTGGAACGATGACTTTCACAATGCCGCGCATGTCTTTGCCACCGGCGAAACGCATGCGTACTACCAGGATTTTGCCTTTGAACCGGAGAAAAAACTCGCCCGTGCTCTGACGGAAGGTTTTGTCTATCAGGGCGAGGTTTCTCTCCAGACCGGCAAATCGCGCGGCGTGGAATGTCACACGCAGCCGCCACAGTTTTTTGTCGATTTTATTCAAAACCACGATCAAACCGGCAACCGCGCTCAGGGAGAGAGACTGATCGCCCTCGCGGGGGCCGATAAAACACGGGTGTTGCTTGCTGCACTGCTGCTTTCGCCCCATATTCCGCTGCTGTTTATGGGGGAAGAGTTTGGTGAAACCAATCCGTTTTTGTTCTTTACCGATTTTCACGGTGAGCTTGCTAAAGCAGTGCGAGAAGGGCGCGCAAAAGAGTTTACCGGCCATGCCGGGCACGATGCGTCCGTCCCCGACCCGAATGACGTGAAGACCTTTGTTCGCTCCAAAATTGACTGGAATAAGGTCGCCACCGATGACGGTAAAACGTGGCTTCGCTTCACGCGAACGCTGCTGACGTTGCGCCATCGTCATATCGTTCCGTTACTGCGAAAGGGCGTCACGGTGGAGAGCAAAGTCATCAGAACGGCACCCGGCATGATTGCAGTGAGCTGGCGATTCCCGACCGGAACGTTGTCTCTGGCGTTCAATACCGGCAATAAGGCTGTTGATGTGCCTGCACTGGCAGGAGAAACGCTCTTTAGCTGGCCGGAGGTGAACGAGGTGTTACCGCCGAACAGTATTGTTGTTCGCTTTGCTGATGGAGAAGCATCGTTATGATCCCTTCCGCGACCTACCGTATTCAGTTCCGTAACGGCATGACGTTTGACCGTGTCGTGGAACTGGTGCCGTATATGAAAGATCTCGGCATCAGCCATCTTTACGCCTCACCTGTGTTCACCGCCACGACCGGCTCTACGCACGGCTATGACGTGACCGACCCGAATGAAATCGACCCCGCCATTGGCGGACGAGAAGGATTCGACCGTATGGCGGCCGCGCTCAGGCAGGCGGGAATGGGCTTGATACTGGATATTGTGCCTAACCACATGTCGACCTCGCTGGAGAATCACTGGTGGCGAGACGTGATTGAGCATGGCAAACAGAGCCGCTACGCACGCTATTTCGATATTGACTGGTCACGGCCGCTTACGCTGCCGTTTCTGGGCGACACCTTTGAGGCGGAGCTTGAGAAGGGCGCCATCACTGTAAAACGTGACCCTGTCACGGGCAAAGCCGCGCTGGTCTACTACGACACCGCCTATCCTCTTAACCCGGGTACCTTTGTGGAGGGTAAAAGCATTGCGGCGCTGCACGAGGCCCAGAGCTGGAGGCTGATGTCCTGGCGTGAAGCCCCGAAACAGCTCTCGTGGCGGCGTTTCTTCGAAATCACCGGCCTGGTGGGCGTGCGGGTTGAAGACGCGTCGGTATTTAGTGATACACACCGATTGATCCTTGAACTGGTTCATTCTGGCGTCGTTGACGGTCTGCGAATTGACCATATCGACGGTCTGGCCGATCCGCTGGGCTATCTGCAGCGTCTGCGCCAGGCAACCGGACCGGCCTGTTACATCACGGTTGAAAAAATTCTCGCCAAAGGGGAACAGCTGCCCGTCGAATGGCCAGTCTCTGGCACCACGGGGTACGAGTTTATTGCCTCGCTGGCGGAAGTTCTGGTGGACGACAGCCGCCTTGACCGCCTGGAGAAAATCCATGACGACACGCTCGGGGAAACCGTTGATCGGTTTGCAGCGTTACGGGATGCCAAAGGGCTAATGACCGATCGCAATTTTGAGGGCGAATTCACTACCCTGTTAACTATCGCCACCGATCTTGCCCGACGCAATGCGGTTGAACTGCAACCCGACGAGATCCACCATGCGTTGCGCGAGTTGCTGATCGCGTTTCCGGTGTATCGGACCTACGGCACCCGTGAAGGATTAACCGCCTCTGACGTGGCGCTGCTCAATCGCGTTGTCGCAAGCGTTAACACCTCTGAAGCGGCCCTGAGCCTGATCGTGTGCATTCTCACCGGCGATCTTCCTGAAAATTGCCACGACGACGCGGCTCGTTTCAGAACCCGCTTCCAGCAGCTCACCGGGCCACTGATGGCGAAATCCGTGGAAGATACGCTGTTCTTTCGCCATAACCTGGAGCTGGCGCTTAACGAAGTGGGGGCAGACCCGACGCCGCGCGCCTTTTCGCTATCGCGTTTTCATCAGGAAATGCGCATCCGTCTTGCCCGTCAGCCTGACGCCTTACTCGGGACATCCACCCATGACACGAAGCGCGGTGAAGATGCCCGGGCACGCCTCTATACCCTGACGGAAGCGCCGGAACAATGGGGCGAAAATCTGGCCCGCTGGCGGCAGATGAATCAAACCCACGTGCGTTTTCTGAGCGACGGTACCGCGCCGAACGCTGCCGATACCTGGATGATTTATCAGGCTCTGGCCGGCGTCTGGCCCGCCACGCTGTCACCTGACGATGTCGACGGGCTGAAATCACTCGAAGAGCGCTTCCTCGGCTTCCTGGAGAAAGCGCTGCGCGAAGCCAAACAACGCACAGACTGGATAGACAGCAACGAAAGCTATGAGAGCGTGGTGCTGAGCTATGCCCGGCATCTGCTTTCACCGGACAACACGCTGTTCCTGAAGGATTTCAGTGAGGCGATGCAGCCTTTTATCCGTGCAGGGCTGATGAACAGCCTCAGCCAGACGGTGATCAAACTTACCGCACCCGGGGTACCGGACATCTATCAGGGCTGCGAAGCGCTTAACTTTAGCCTTGTCGACCCGGATAACCGACGGGAACCGGATTTCCCCGCGCTGGTGCACCACCTCAGCACGGCGGATGCCGGGGTATTTGCCCGCCCGGAATGCTGGCGAGACGGAAGCGTTAAGCAATATGTCACCGCCACGCTGTTACGGCTTCGTCCACATTATGCCGCGCTATTCCATTACGGTGACTGGCTGCCACTGAAGGTGAGCGGCGAGCGGGCGGAGAACCTGATTGTTTACGCACGCGTGAAAGACGAGGAGGCGCTGATTGTTGCCGTGCCGCGGCGGGTCTTCGACGTGACAACCCATGAAGCACTGTGGGCCAATACCACTATTGCTATACCCGATGCGCTGGCAGGAAAACGCTACCGGGATCTGTTCACCGGTGAAAGCCGGGTTCTGCAAGAGACGCTGGATGTAACGTCTGAAACGGGATGCTTAATGGTTCTGCTTACCTGCGAATGATCGTGGAGAACAAAAAATGCCAAAGGATAATACGTTTGAAATTCGGGCCGGTCATGGCCAGCAGCAAGGCGCAAATTATGACGGGAAGGGGGTCAACTTTGCGCTGTTTTCAGCACATGCGGAGCGAGTTGAGCTCTGTCTGTTTGACCCTTCAGGAAAAACCGAAATCGCCCGGCTGGAGCTGCCGGAATATACCCATGAAGTGTGGCACGGCTATGTGCCGGATCTGAAGCCTGGCGCGCTGTACGGCTATCGTGTCTACGGCCCCTATGACCCGGAAAACGGGCATCGCTTCAACCCCAATAAACTGCTTATCGATCCGTATGCCCGTGAACTGGTGGGCGATATCGACTGGAACGACGCCCATTTCGGCTATGAGCTGGGTCATGACGATCTCGACCTCAGTTTTGATACCCGCGACAGCGCGCCGTTCACGCCAAAATGCAAGGTCATCGACCCCAATGCTTTTGACTGGCAGGATGATAACCGGCCAACCATTCCGTGGCCGAATACCGTTGTGTATGAGAGCCACGTGAAGGGCTTTACCCAGCTTAACCCGGCGATCCCGCCTGAACTTCGCGGTACGTTTGAAGGGATGGGACACAAAGCCTCGGTCGATTACATCAAAAGCCTTGGCATCACCTCGGTTGAACTGCTTCCGGTTCACTGGTTCCCGGACGATCAACACCTGCTCGACAGGGGGCTGAAAAACTTCTGGGGCTACAACACGCTCGGCTTCTTTGCGCCGGCGTCACGCTATTACGGTCCGGCGGGGATCCAGGGTTTTCGCGATATGGTGCGCGCCTATCATGACGCAGGCATCGAGGTGATCCTTGATGTTGTCTATAACCACACGGCAGAAGGCAATGAGCTCGGCCCAACGCTGTCGTTTAAGGGCATCGATAACTTCAGCTATTACCGCACCTTACCCGATCAACACCGGTATTACATTAACGACACCGGCACGGGGAATACGGTGAATACCTCCCACCCGAGAGTGCTGCAGATGGTGATGGATTCACTGCGCTACTGGGCCGAATCGATGCATATTGACGGTTTCCGTTTCGACCTCGGGACAATTCTGGGCCGTGAGCCCGAAGGCTTTGATCCGCGCGGTGGCTTTTTCGATGCCGTCACGCAGGATCCGGTGTTATCCCGTCTGAAGCTGATTGGTGAGCCCTGGGATATCGGCCCCGGCGGTTATCAGGTCGGCGGCTTCCCGCCAGGCTGGGGGGAGTGGAACGACAAATACCGCGATACCGTACGTGAGTACTGGAAGGGCGATAACGTGTCTAACGACTTCGCCGCGCGCCTGCTCGGTTCCGGTGACTTGTACGACCTGCGCGGACGCCGTCCGTGGGCCAGCATCAACTTTATTACCGCCCACGACGGCTTTACGTTGAACGACCTGGTGTCTTACAACGAAAAGCATAATGCCGACAATGGTGAAGACAATAACGACGGGCACAACGATAACCGGTCGTATAACTACGGAGAGGAAGGGCCGACAGAGAATCCGGATATTATCGCTACCCGGGAGCGGCAGAAGCGTAATTTCCTCACCACGCTGTTGTTCTCTCACGGCACGCCAATGCTGCTGGCCGGGGACGAGTTTGGCCGTACGCAAAAGGGGAACAATAACGGGTATTGCCAGGACAGCGAGATCTCCTGGATCGACTGGAAGGGGTTATCGGAAAACGACACCGCCCTGCGCGACTTTACCCGCCATCTGATTGCCCTTCGCGCGAAACAGCCATTGCTGCGGCGAGAAAGCTGGCGCGACGGACTTGAGATCCGCTGGTTTAACGCCGGCGGCGGCCCGCAGCAGGATGAGCAGTGGGATGAAGGTTCAACCCTCGGCGTATCCATCAGCAGACCGGACCTCAGACAGGAGCCGGGCCTCTGGCACGATGTGCTGATGCTGTTTAACCCGTTTGAAGGCACCGTGCCGTTCCAGATCCCCCAGTTTGGCGAAGGAGGCTGGGTACTGGAACTCTCCACGGCGGATGACGTTGTCCCCGGGACGGTCATCACCAAAGCCGTGGAATACCATCTGGCCGGACGAAGTATTTCGCTTTTCAGACGCCCTTAACTACAGCGATGCCGCCGCCCGCGCGGCGGTGTCATACAGGGAAGATATGGTCCGGAGCAACTGCGCGGTGTCACCAATAGACGCTCCGGAAATCCCGCTCTCCGCATGGATATTGATCAGGCACGCTTCCCGCACGTCGCGGTATTTCATGCATAGCGCTTTCCCTTCCTCCGTCGTTGAGAAATAGAGCTCTTTTCCGGCTTTTTCACTCGTCACGTAGCCCGCCTTGACCAGCTTCTTCAGTGCATACGTCACCACATGGGTATCTTCCACGTTCAGGACAAAACAGATGTCGGCCAGCTTTTTCTTGCGATCGCGGTGGTTCACGTGATGCAGAAGCGAGACATCAAAAGCGCCCATATCTGGCTCACCGGCTGCGGTCATGCAGCGCACCATCCATTTGTTAAACGCGTTGCTGGTCATGATCAACGCGTACTCCAGCTCTGATAATTCCGCGCAACGTTCCGATACCAGATGGCGAGAGGACACGATACGGCCATCGGTTATATCGTCGTGATTTGATGATCCAGCACTCTTCTTTGCAGTCATAACGTTCCTTACGGGGGGTGACGTTGGCCCGGAAATGTAAACTCATCGATAAAATAAGAACATTTTATTGATAAATTGTTTACATGTTTTTGTGGTTCAGATATAGCTTTTTAGTGCAGGTTCTGCGGAGCCTGACGCAAAACACAACATCGCGCGCCGCACTGCATCCCGCTTCGCCATGATGCGAAGTATTAAAAAAATAGCCGCCGGCGCGCAACGCTCACTTTGGATAGGGTAAACGTTTATGGACGGTTCGACACTGTTGCCGCTCATCGGTATACCGGTGGTGGTTATTGGTTTTGCTCTGCGTTTCAACCCGCTACTGGTGGTTGTGGTGGCGGGGCTGGCTACCGGACTGCTGGTTGGCATGGATTTTGGGATGTTGCTGGAGACCTTTGGCGAGAAGTTCGTCAACAGTCGTTCCCTGGCAACCTTTATTCTGATCCTGCCGGTTATTGGCCTGCTGGAATATTACGGGTTGAAAGAGCGGGCGCAGGCGTGGGTGGCAAAGATTGCCAGCGCCACCTCGGCACGTATTCTGATGCTCTATTTTGTGGCGCGTGAAGGGACGGCCGCGCTGGGATTGATGTCGCTGGGTGGGCATGCTCAGACCGTTCGTCCTCTGCTGGCACCGATGGCCGAAGGCGCAGCGCTCAATGAGTATGGCGAACTGCCGCAACATATCCGGGACAAGATCAAAGCGCATGCCGCGGCGTGCGATAACATCGCGGTTTTCTTTGGCGAAGATATTTTTATCGCGTTTGGCGCGGTGCTGCTGATCGACGCTTTCCTGAAAGAGAATGGGATACAGGGCATTGAACCATTGCATATCGGTCTGTGGGCCATTCCGACCGCCATCGCGGCATTGATTATTCATATGACGCGCCTGTTGCGTCTGGATGCCAGCATCCGTCGTGACGTTATGTCCTGGCGCGCTGAGCAGGGTACACAGGAGATCGCGCCATGATGACCCTGATCACCATTAACCGCGTGTATTACCTGATCGGCTTTGTCGTGATGCTGCTGGTCGTGATGACCCTGCGCGATCGCGCGAATCCTAAACGTTTTACCACCGCGCTGTTCTGGTTCCTGTTCGGCGGGATCTTCCTGTTTGGTGACCTGATGGTGCAGGAGCTGGGCAAATCCCTTGCTTATCGAATTATCGGCGGCTGCGTCATTGTGATTGCTCTGCTGGCGGGCTTTGGTCTGGTCGGGAAGGGGCATTATAAAATGGCTACCGATGCCGAGCGCGAAGCCTCGTCAACGCGGCTGAAAAACTGGCTTTTCCTGCCTGCGCTGATGATCCCGGTGGTTACGGTGATCGGGACATTATTCCTGAAAGGGGTGTCGATAGGGGGCGTATTCCTTCTTGACCAGAAACAGCTCACGCTGGCGGCACTGTGCGTCGCCTGTGTGGCGGCGATCCTGACCGGCTGGTGGCTGACCAAAGGCACGCCATTGCAGGCTATTCGCCAGTCCCGACGCCTGGTCGACACCATTGGCTGGGCGGTGATTTTGCCACAGATGCTGGCCATGCTGGGCGGGGTATTTGTGGTGGCGAACACCGGCGAGTCAGTCCAGAAGGTCGTAAGCCTGTTTGTGAACCCCGATAGCCGGTTCATGCTGGTGGTGATTTACTGCGTGGGCATGGCGCTTTTCACTATGATCATGGGCAACGCCTTCGCGGCATTCCCGGTGCTCAGCGCCGGTATCGCCTTGCCGTTCCTGATTAACGTTCACCATGGTAACCCGGCACCGCTGCTGGCGATTGGCATGTACGCGGGCTATTGCGGCACGCTGATGACGCCGATGGCGGCCAACTTTAATATCGTTCCGGCCGCGCTGCTGGAGCTTAAAGATAAGTACCAGGTGATCAAGATCCAGATCCCAACGGCGTTAACCCTGCTGGTGGTCAACGTGTTCTTAATGTATTTCCTCGTTTTTCGCTAAGCGCGGCAACGATCTAAGGAGCTGATATGGAATTAACGCAACACCAGGCCGACGCGTTTGCCCGCATGCCTTTGACCTATTTACGCCAGGAATATCCGAACCACATTATGCACCTGCTTAATGATGACGGTGATGTCCTGCCACCTCGCGAACTGCACCCCATTTTTTATGGCTGCTTCGACTGGCACTCGGCGGTGCACGGCTACTGGCTGCTGCTGCGCTGCGTGCGGCTTTACCCTGAACTGTCGTGCCGGGATGAAATTGTTGCCCTGTTTGATGAACACATCACGCAGGAGAAGGTGGCGAAAGAGCTGGCCTATTTCAATGCACCGTTTCGCGCCTCGTTCGAGCGCCCTTATGGCTACGGCTGGCTTCTGGCGCTGGCGCAGGAGCTGAAGCAATCCGCGTTACCTCAGGCCGCCAGCTGGTATCAGACACTGCAGCCGTTAACGCAGGACATTCGCGACAGACTGGTGGATTACCTCAGCAAGCTCACCTATCCGATCCGTGTCGGTACGCATTACAACACCGCTTTTGCCCTGGCGCTGGGGATTGATTACGCCCGTGAAGTGCAGGATAACGCCCTTGAACAGGCTATTCTGACGGCGGCGACGCGCTTTTATCTGGCTGACACGCATTACCCGGCCCACTATGAACCGGGTGGTGATGAGTACATTTCCGGCGCGCTGACGGAAGCGCTGTTGATGAGTAAGGTGGCGGAGCATTTCCCGGCGTGGTTTGACGCCTTTCTTCCTGATGTGGGGTCTGTTTCGGCCCTGATGCACCCGGCAGAAGTGAGCGATCGTACCGACCCGAAAATTGCCCATCTGGATGGGTTAAACCTCAGCCGCGCCTGGTGCATGAAGCATATTGCCCGCGCGCTGCCGGATAACCATCCGGGACAACAGGCGCTGCGCGAGGCAGTCAACCGACATCTGGCGGCAAGCGTCGAGCATGTGGTGGGAAGCCACTACAGCGGTGGACACTGGCTGGCGAGTTTTGCGCTGCTGGCGCTGGAGTAAATCACAGGTGCAGCGCGTAGTGCGCTGCACCGTGTTTATGCCGTAGCCTGACGCGTGGCGCGCAGCCGGCTCACGCTAAACACGACAGAAACCGCCGAAGCAATGACCGCAATCCACAGTGAATAATGAACGGCCCGATCGTCAAAAGCCGGCTGATTCTGCGTTGTGGCCAGCAGAACGCCGACCACGGCAGCCCCCAGGCATTGTCCAAACGTCCGCACGATAGCCAGTACACCGGATGCGTAGCTGGCATACTCCCGTACCACGTTAGAGAGCATTTCCCGGTTATTGGGACTCTGGAAACAGCCAAAACCGATCCCGCACACCAGGCTTCTCAGGCAGATATTCCATGCGGAAGGGCTGGCGGGCAGTGTCGCGAGCAGGATCAACCCCACCACAAACACGATAAGCCCAAGGGTAGATATCAGCGGGGCTGAAATTGTGTCTGCCCAGCGGCCCGCATGCGGCGCGATCAGTACGATGCCTATCGGCCAGGGCGTGAACAGCAGCGCGGAGACCACCGGACTGTAGCCGTACACGCTCTGAAACAGGAACGGCAGGGCGATAAAGGTGATGCCCTGGCTCACAAACGAGGCCAGCGACGTGAGCGCGGCGAGCGTAAAGCGTCCATTGTGAAAAATAACGGGAGGCAGTATGGGGCTTCGGGCGCGGCGAATATGCCAGACAAAGGTGATGGCGCTAATCGTGGCGAGCAGCGCCCAGCTGATAGCCTCGTGGCTGATGTGGTGCGAAGCACGCTGGAAACTGTTGGCCGTCATGATCATTGCCCCCAACAGGACCGCGGAGAGCAGTGCCCCCGGGGCATCGAACGGAGAAGGATCTAAAGCCGGCTGTCGTGGTAAGGCCTTCCAGGCCAACAGCAGGGCAATCGTTCCGGGAACAAGGTTAATGGCGAATAACCACTGCCAGCGCAGTACGTCCAGGATCGTCCCGCCCAGTACGGGTGCAATGGCCGTGCTGGAGGCGATCAGCAGGGCGTGCAGTCCCAGAATGCGGCCAAGCAGTCGACCGGGAAAGACGGCGCGCAGTATCGCTGGGGCAATACTCAGTGTGGCCGCCCCGCCAATCCCCTGCAAAATCCGCATCCCGATCAGCATGTCCGGGGTGCGGGCCAGCGCGCAGCCGAGCGAGGTGAGTGTAAAGACGGCAAGTCCGGTCAGAAACACCGGGCGGTAGCCAACCCGGGCCGCCAGGGCAGCGAAGATGGCCAGAGTCATGGCCGCGGACAACAGATACCCATTGGCGAACCAGACGGCCACATTCGCGGGCACCTGCATCGCGCTTGCCATCGAAGGCAAGGCGATGTTGATCATGGTGCCATCAAAAACGCCCATCAGCGTGGTGGTCATTACCGCGGCCATCACCCGGGCGCGTTCATGGCCGGGCAATCCTTCGTCGCCGGGCTGGTTTGAAAATAGCGTCATCGTCGTAACTCCGGAAAGAATGTTGATGACGAAACTATAATCATGGGATATACAAGGCGGAAGACGCAGCAGTTGCACTGTTCAGTTGCATACAACGCCCTATCTGAGGATGCATCATGTCCGATCCGGATTTTAATTTGCTTGTCGCCCTCGACGTCCTGCTGGCCGAAGCCAGCGTGGCGGGCGCGGCGCGGCGTTTAAACCTGAGTACGTCAGCCATGAGCCGTACCCTGAGCCGGTTGCGAGAGGTGACCGGCGACCCGATCCTGGTGCGGGCAGGGCGTAATATGGTGCTGACGCCCTGGGCCGAGGCCACCCGGGAGCGAGCCCGAGGCGCCGTGTATGAGGCTAGAGCCGTACTGCAGCCCTCCACTGAAACGCTGAAGGTGGAAAACCTCGAGCGGCTGTTCACCATCAGAGCCAATGATGGTTTTGTGGTTGCATTTGGCCCATTGCTGATTGCCGCCGTGGCCGAAGCTGCGCCCGATGTGTGTATTCGGTTCTCGCCGAAGCCCGAGAAAACGTCACGCTATCTACGGGAAGGGCTGGTTGACCTGGAAATTGGCGTGCAGAGCAACATGGGACCTGAAATACGCCTGCAGCGATTATTTCAGGATCGGTTCATTGCCGCGGTGCGTAAGGGACATCCGCTGGCGGCACACCCCACGGTCAGCCTTCACGATTATGTTTCCTGGGGCCACGTGGTTGCCGCGCCCGACGGGTCGCTACACGGCTTTGTCGACGATGCGCTGGCAGAAGTGGGGATGAAGCGCAAAATTGCCAGCGTCGTGCCCGGTTTCCCGACGGCGTTATCCGTGGCGCTGGCGTCCGATCTGATCGCCATGGTTCCGGCATTGTATCTGCTGAACCAGCCGATGGCGCAGAGTGTGCATGTCTTTGAACTGCCGTTTAAAACCCGAACCATTACGGTATCGCAGATGTGGCACCCGCGAATGGAAAGGGATCCGGGGCACCGCTGGCTGAGAGAGAAAGTGCTGGACGTGTGTCGGGCTGTGCAGCAACCACTCAGTACTGGGTAACCCGCTTAGGCACGGACAAGATAAAGCGCGTCGACTGAGCATCCGATTCGACGCGGACTTTGCCATGATGCGCGGTGACAATTGACTTCACAATGGCAAGACCAATCCCGCTGCCTTCGCCTTTTCGCTGCCTGGAAGGATCCACCCGGTAAAAACGGTCAAACAGCCTGGGTAGATGTTCTTGCGGGACAGGTTTCCCGGGGTTGGCAATCATCAGCTCAAAATCGTTTTCCCGTTCGGCGATTGAGACGGTTACCGTCTTGCCTTCCGGCGTATAGCGCAGGGCATTGGATAACAGGTTGTTGATTGCGCGTCTGAACATCTGCGGATCGCCTTCGATCAGACAGGGCATCCCGTGAAACGTCAGCGTGATATGACGTTCTTCCGCCCAGGCCTCGAAGAAATCAAAGACTTTAATGACCTCCGCGCTTAAATCAAACATCACCCTGTCCGGGATCAGCTGATTGTTATCCGCCTGCGCCAGGAACAGCATATCGCTGACCATCCGGGTCATCCGGTTATACTCTTCAAGGCTGGAGTAGAGGATATCTTCCAGCTCTTTCGGCGTCCGGTTCTGGCTGAGTGCGATTTCAGTCTGGGTCACCAGATTGGTGATGGGGGTTCTGATTTCGTGGGCGATATCGGCAGAAAAATTCGCCTGGCGGGTGAACACATCTTCAATCTTTTCAATCATATGATTGAACGATATCACCAGTTGCTCCAGTTCAACCGGAACGCGCGACGGTTCCAGCCTCGCATCGAGATTTTCAGAGGTGATATTTTTAATGGCATTGCTGACGTTACGCAGCGGCAGGTGTCCCTGACGGACCGCGATTCGAATGATAAGAATAATCAGCAGGCTGATCACCACGGCAATCGCAATCAGGTTCTTTTTCAGCGCATCGAGGTAATGGAGATGGAAATTAATAGAAAGCCCGATCAGCATAACGTAATTCTGCGCTTTTCCCTGCAGCGTTGCCGTGCCTGACGAGGCGATAATCCGGTACGTGTCACTTTTCATCTCAGCGCCGGAATGACTCTGCAGGGTGGGGGCATCTACCGTCCAGAGAAACACATCCCGTGCCCGGCTGTGCGTGCTGAATGCCGCCGTGTTCACGGCAGGGCGTAACGCTGCCCCCTGCGCCGTACTGAACAACACCTCTCCACGCGCGTCGAGAAGCAGAACCGCAACGTTACGATAGCTGGCAATTGACTCTTTGATTTTACTGATTTTCTTCTCGTCCGGATCTGCCGGGGACTGCAGGATACGGTGCATCGCGGTACTGATTTGCTGCAGATCGTTGATATCCTGCTCGGCAAAATGCTTTTCAACGGAGTGCAGCATAAACCAGGTGAAGGCGAAAAATGCCAGTATCGTGGAGAGGCTGATAAAAAACGTCAGCCTCAGGGCTAATGAAAAAGGGCGTCTGGGTAATTTAACGCGCATCCGGTGCCTCCAGCATGTACCCCACGCCGCGGACCGTCTGGATCAACTTCGGCTCATAATCATTGTCTATTTTCGCGCGAAGCCGTTTGACGGCGACATCAATCGCGTTGGTGTCGCTGTCAAAATTCATGTCCCAGACCTGGGATGCAATCAGGGAGCGGGGCAGCACTTCCCCCTGGTGTCGCATAAAAAACTCCAGCAGGCTGAACTCTTTACTGGTCAGCAGGATGCGGTTTCCCGCGCGGCTCACCTTTCTGGACACGAGATCAATCATCAGATCAGCCACCTGAAACTGGCTTTCCGTGATCACCGTATTGCCCCGTCGCAGAAGCGTCCTGACGCGGGCGAGAAGCTCCGCAAAGGCAAAGGGTTTGATCAGGTAATCATCCGCGCCCAGTTCAAGACCCTTCACCCGGTGTTCAATAGTGCCAAGGGCTGAGAGTAACAGAACCGGCATTCCCTTCCCGGCGGAACGTAGCATGCGGATGATATCCCAGCCGTTCACGTCGGGAAGCATGATATCCAGAATCAGGAGGTCATACTCGGCGGTCATGGCGAGATGATATCCGGTCAGGCCATTGTCAGCGTGGTCCACCACAAACCCCGCCTCAGTCAGCCCCTTGCTGAGGTACTCCCCGGTTTTTATCTCGTCTTCAACGATCAGTATTTTCATCTTACTCCCCTGACTGGCTGCTCTGGACATTCTAGAGAGCCTCAAACCGTTATCAATGACTTACGTTAAGAATGACAACATTGTCATTATCCTGTCACCAGGCAAACAGGAAGCACGCTGTAGAGTAACCCTGGTAATACTCTGGACTTCATTTGAAACATTTACCAGGTCTGCCTGGACGAGAAGCGTGATGTGCACATTAAAACGACTTAGCATTAGCACAATATTTTTCCTGGCAGGCTGCGTCTCGCTGGCACCAGAATATGCGCGTCCGCCAGCACCGGTTCCGCAGCAGTTCTCGTTATCCCGAAATAGCCTCACGCCGGTGGTGGCGGGGTATCACGACAGCGGATGGCGTAGCTTTTTTACCGATCCTCAGGTCGCAGCACTGATCGCCGAAGCCCTGAATAACAACCGTGATTTAAAAATGGCCGCCCTCAAGGTTGAAGAGGCGCGTGCGCAGTTCAACGTGACGGATGCCGACCGGTATCCGCAGGTGAATGCCTCGTCAGGTGTGACCTACAGCGGCGGGCTGAAAACGGACAAGCCGACCACACAGCAGTACGACGCAGGGTTGAACCTCAGTTACGAACTCGATTTCTTCGGCAAACTCAGGAATATGAGTGATGCTGACAGACAGAACTATTTTGCCAGCGAGGAGGCTCGCCGTGCCGTGCATATCCTGCTCGTCTCCAGCGTGTCGCAGAGCTATTTCAGCCAGCAGCTGGCCTACAAACAACGTCGTATTGCCCGCGATACGCTAAAAAACTATCAACAATCCTGGGCTTTTGTTGAACAACAGCTGGTAACGGGCAGCACCAACGTTCTGGCACTTGAACAGGCCCGGGGGCAGATTGAAAGTACCCGTGCAGACATAGCGAAAAGAGAAGGCGAGCTGGCTCAGGCCAATAATGCCCTGCAGCAGGTTCTGGGAACCTATCGCGCGCTGCCGGCAGAGAAAGGAGGCAGCGTCGATGAGATTTCACCCGTCAAACTGCCGCCTCGTCTGCCGTCAGAAATATTGCTTCAGCGCCCGGACATTATGGAAGCGGAGTATCAGTTGAAAGCGGCTGATGCCAATATTGGCGCGGCGCGCGCCGCCTTTTTCCCGTCCATTACGCTAACCAGCGGGCTTTCAGCAAGCAGTACGGAATTATCCAGCCTCTTCACCGCAGGAAGCGGGATGTGGAATTTTATTCCGAAAATTGACATTCCTGTTTTTAATGCCGGAAGGAATAAAGCCAACCTCAAACTGGCTGAAATTCGCCAGCAGCAGTCAATCGTCAATTACGAACAAAAAATTCAGGCGGCTTTTAAACAGGTCGCCGACGCGCTCGCATTGCGGGACAGCATCAGTCAGCAACTCGACGCCCAGCAGCGTTATCTTGATTCGCTACATATCACCCTGCAGCGAGCCAGAGGTTTATATTCCAGTGGCGCGGTCAGTTACATTGAAGTGCTCGATGCTGAACGTTCTCTTTTTGCAACACAACAAACCATTCTCGACCTTATCTATTCCCGACAGGTGAATGAAATTAACTTATTCACCGCGCTGGGTGGCGGTTGGGTTGAGTAATTCCTTTTAATTACTCCATCAGGAAATCAAAAAATGAACAGTTTATTTAACGCGGTCGTACTGGGTGCACTCTCCGTTATATTTTCTGCAGGCCTGCATGCTGAAACACATCAGCACGGGGAGATGAGCACAGCAGCACAAGCCACGCCAGAGCAGGTTATCGCGGGAACCGGCGTGGTGAAAGCGGTTGATCTGAGCACTAAAAAAATCACTATCGCGCATGATGCTATTCCAGCGATTGGCTGGCCCGCCATGACCATGCGTTTCACCTTTGTCCAGGCAGACGAAACTATTCTCGCCTTAAAAGCCGGCAGCCACGTTAATTTTACGTTTGTTCAGCAGGGCAATATCTCTTTACTCAAGAGCATTAAATAGCGAGAAAAAGCATGGCCTCTTTAAGAATAAAGTTTGCTGCCGTCATCATCGGCAGCCTTATTGCAGGAGGGCTGATTTCAGTTATCGCCTGGCAGTCGGTGTATCCCGCAGAAAAAACAGAACAGACCACGACGGAGAGAAAAGTTCTTTTCTGGTATGACCCGATGAAGCCGGATACCCGGTTTGATAAACCCGGCAAATCTCCGTTTATGGATATGGATCTGGTGCCGAAATATGCCGATGAAAATGACGAAAAAAGCAGTGAGGGTATTCGTATTGACCCGACGCAGGTTCAGAACCTGGGACTCAAAACGCAGAAAGTGACGCGGGGATCGCTGAATTACGCCCAGACCATACCGGCCAACGTCAGTTATAACGAATATCAGTTTGTCATTGTGCAGGCGCGTTCTGAGGGTTTCGTTGAGAGAGTGTACCCACTGACCGTGGGCGATCATGTTAAAAAAGGGACGCCGCTTATCGATATCACCATTCCGGAATGGGTAGAAGCGCAAAGCGAGTTCCTGTTGTTATCGGGTACCGGCGGAACCCCTACCCAGATAAAAGGTGTTCTGGAGCGACTACGTCTTGCCGGCATGCCGGAAGAGGATGTTCAACGACTGCGTGCGACCCGGAGTATCCAGACCCGTTTTACTATCAAGGCCCCCATAGATGGCGTGATTACGGCGTTTAACCTGCGCGCGGGCATGAACATTACCAAAGATAATGTGGTGGCACAAATTCAGGGGATGGATCCGGTCTGGATCAGTGCGGCCGTGCCGGAATCCATTGCGTATCTTCTCAAAGACAGCTCGCAATTTGAAATTTCAGTGCCCGCGTACCCGGATAAATCGTTTGCCGTTGAAAAATGGAACATTCTCCCCAGCGTGGATCAAACTACCCGCACGCTGCAGGTCCGTCTGCAGGTCTCCAACCAAGACGAAAGCCTGAAACCCGGCATGAACGCCTACCTGAAACTGAACGCCAGGAGCCAGGAGATGCTGCTGATCCCATCCCAGGCCGTGATTGATACGGGCAAAGAACAGCGGGTGATTGTGGTCGATGCGGAAGGGCGTTTTGTGCCAAAAAACATTCATGTTCTGCATGAATCTCAGCAACAGTCCGCGATTGGCAGCGGACTGAGCGAAGGCGATTCTGTCGTGGTCAGCGGTCTGTTCCTGATTGACTCCGAAGCCAATATTAGCGGTGCGCTGGAGCGCATGCGTCATCCTGAAAAAACTGACGACGCGCATTCGGGCCATTAAGGAGACGATGATGATTGAATGGATTATCCGGCGCTCCGTCGCCAACCGTTTCCTGGTGATGATGGGCGCTTTGTTTCTCAGCGTCTGGGGAACATGGACTATCATCAATACCCCTGTGGATGCATTGCCCGATCTGTCTGATGTGCAGGTGATCATTAAAACCAGCTATCCCGGTCAGGCTCCGCAGATTGTTGAAAATCAGGTCACGTATCCGCTCACGACAACCATGCTGTCGGTACCCGGCGCAAAGACCGTGCGTGGTTTTTCCCAGTTTGGTGACTCCTATGTGTACGTCATTTTTGAAGACGGTACTGACCTCTACTGGGCTCGCTCGCGCGTTCTGGAATACCTGAACCAGGTTCAGGGCAAATTGCCTGCCGGTGTAAGCTCAGAAATAGGACCAGATGCCACCGGTGTCGGCTGGATATTTGAATATGCCCTGGTGGATCACAGCGGAAAACACGATCTTGCAGAACTGCGTTCCCTTCAGGACTGGTTCCTGAAATTCGAACTGAAAACCATCCCTAACGTCGCGGAGGTTGCGTCAGTAGGCGGCGTGGTTAAGCAGTATCAGATTCAGGTTAACCCGTTGAAGCTGGCGCAGTACGGTGTCACGCTGCCCGACGTTAAACAGGCTCTCGAATCATCTAACCAGGAAGCAGGGGGATCATCCATTGAAATGGCGGAAGCGGAGTACATGGTCCGCGCCAGCGGTTACCTTCAGTCCATTGATGATTTCAATAATATCGTCCTGAAAACGGGCGAGAACGGCGTGCCGGTTTATCTGCGCGATGTGGCCCGCGTGCAAACGGGCCCGGAAATGCGGCGTGGCATTGCAGAACTTAACGGCCAGGGCGAAGTTGCTGGTGGCGTCGTGATCCTGCGCTCGGGGAAAAACGCACGTGAAGTTATTACCGCAGTGAAAGACAAACTGGAGACGCTGAAAGCCAGCCTGCCAGAGGGTGTCGAGGTGGTGACTACCTACGATCGCAGCCAGTTAATTGACCGCGCCATTGATAACCTGAGTAACAAACTCCTTGAAGAGTTTATCGTGGTGGCCATCGTCTGTGCGCTGTTCCTCTGGCATATCCGCTCTGCGCTGGTGGCGATCGTTTCTCTGCCGCTTGGCCTGTGCATTGCCTTTATCGTCATGCATTTCCAGGGGCTAAACGCCAATATTATGTCTCTGGGCGGGATTGCCATTGCCGTGGGGGCGATGGTGGATGCCGCCATTGTGATGATTGAAAATGCGCATAAACGACTGGAAGAGTGGGATCATCAACACCCTGGGGAGCAGATAGACAACGCAACCCGCTGGAAGGTCATTACCGATGCGTCCGTTGAAGTGGGCCCGGCGCTCTTTATCAGCCTGCTGATCATCACCTTGTCGTTCATCCCCATTTTCACGCTTGAGGGACAGGAAGGGCGCCTGTTTGGGCCGCTGGCCTTCACGAAGACGTATGCCATGGCGGGCGCGGCCGCGCTGGCAATCATCGTCATTCCTATACTGATGGGGTTCTGGATCAGAGGGAAAATCCCCGCGGAGACCAGCAACCCGCTGAACCGACTGCTGATTAATGCCTATCACCCGTTATTGCTTCGCGTGCTCCACTGGCCGAAAACGACCTTGCTGGTTGCGGCGTTAACAATTTTTACGGTCATATGGCCGCTGAGTCAGGTCGGGGGGGAGTTTCTGCCAAAGATCAATGAGGGCGACCTGCTGTACATGCCTTCAACGTTACCTGGCGTATCGCCGGCGGAGGCTGCCGCGCTCTTGCAGACGACAGACAAATTAATCAAAACCGTCCCTGAAGTGGCGTCCGTATTTGGTAAGACCGGTAAGGCCGAAACGGCGACCGACTCCGCGCCACTGGAAATGGTCGAAACCACCCTTCAGCTCAAACCTGAAGATCAGTGGCGACCAGGAATGACGATTGACAAGATCGTTGATGAGCTGGATAAGACCGTGCGTTTGCCCGGCCTGGCTAACCTCTGGGTACCGCCGATCCGTAACCGTATAGATATGCTCTCCACCGGCATTAAAAGCCCAATCGGTATCAAGGTGTCTGGCACCGTTTTGTCTGATATTGATGTCACGGCACAACGTATCGAAGCGGTGGCCAAAACCGTGCCGGGCGTGGTTTCAGCACTGGCAGAACGTCTGGAAGGCGGACGCTACATCGACGTGGATATCAACCGCGAGAAAGCATCCCGATACGGAATGACGGTGGGTGATGTGCAGCTGTTTGTCTCATCAGCCATCGGTGGCGCAACAACCGGCGAGACGGTTGAGGGCGTAGCCCGTTACCCGATCAATATCCGCTACCCTCAGGATTACCGAAACAGCCCACAGGCACTGAAACAGATGCCCATTCTGACGCCCATGAAACAGCAAATTACCCTGGGCGATGTCGCTGATATTCGTGTCGTTTCCGGACCTACCATGCTGAAAACGGAAAATGCCCGTCCTGCCAGCTGGATTTATATTGATGCCCGTGGCAGGGATATGGTGTCGGTTGTAAACGACATTAAAACCGCTATCAGCCAGCACGTAAAATTAAGACCGGGCACCAGTGTCTCTTTCTCCGGACAGTTTGAATTGCTGGAACACGCCAATAAAAAACTGAAAATGATGGTGCCGATGACGGTAATGATCATATTCATTTTGTTATATCTGGCATTCCGTCGTGTTGATGAGGCACTGCTTATTCTGATGAGTCTGCCATTCGCCCTTGTCGGCGGAATTTGGTTCCTGTACTGGCAGGGCTTCCATATGTCCGTGGCGACCGGAACCGGCTTTATTGCCCTGGCCGGGGTGGCAGCAGAGTTTGGCGTGGTGATGCTGATGTACTTGCGTCATGCCATTGAAGCCCATCCGGCGCTAGCCCAGCGGGAAACCTTTACCGCGGAAGGGCTCGATGAAGCCCTTTATCAGGGGGCGGTACTCCGCGTGAGACCGAAAGCGATGACCGTAGCGGTTATCATTGCCGGTCTGTTGCCCATCCTCTGGGGAACCGGTGCGGGCTCAGAAGTCATGAGCCGGATAGCCGCGCCGATGATTGGAGGAATGATTACGGCTCCGCTGTTATCCCTGTTCATTATTCCGGCCGCCTACAAATTAATCTGGCTGCGAAGACATAAATAAACGCGCGACGATATTAAAAGGACACGCTGGAGTGTCCTTTTTTATGCGTATGGGGCAGGGCGTTATTCCCCGTATGGCCCAGTGACAGAAATGTCATCAGCCCGTCACGGGATAAACAGAGGTCGGTTTTTATAATCAATGATAATTCAGACGCCGATGCATTTATCTCTGACTTTTCATTCAGCGATATTGCAGAGCATGTAAACTTAGGAGATTCGACCATGAAAAAGATCCTGTTATCCATTGTCACCATTATGGCTGTCACCTCATCTGGCTGGGCAGCAGAAACGATCAACATGCACGACCAGGTTAATAACGCTCAGGCAACTGCGCATCAAACCATGGCTGAGATGCACAAGAAAATGCTCAAAGCTGGCCCCTGTAATACTACTCCCGAATCGGCAAAGTCTTTCTCTGCGATGAATGAGCATGAGAAGGCCGCCGTTGTGCATGAAACGGCGAACAATGGGCAGTCTTCTGCTATTCACCAGCAACAGGCAGAGAAACATCGCCGTATGAATCAGGCGAATTAACTGGCGCGTGGTGGATGTCACGGCTATACGCCCCTCGAGTGAGGGGCGTTTTCAGCATCTTTTAGAAGTTCTTCTAAAGATGCAGCCACCGCTGAGCAGTATCATGCCGATACGGAGAAGCGTTGCAGTTGGTTTGCAGACATGACCTGGCGAGGTTACAGCGCGCGAGAATGTTCTTCTCTCTGGTTATCGTTTTTCGCCATATCCATTAATAGTGCGATACCAATATAGTTACTCCAGTTAAATGCATTTTGAAGCACGACTACCGCATTGCCTTTTTGTTTATCGAAACCGATAAAGCTTGAGTAGCCGCCAATATAGCCTACCTGATAAGTAATTTTTTCCAGACCGATAAAGTCGGTGGTCCAGGCAATACCCTGTACACCGTCGGAGCGTTGAATATCGGTATTACTGACTTCAGCAAAGACGCTATCCAATAAGCGATTGTCGGTTGTCGCCACATGATAGCGGGCATACGCGGCCAGATCTTCGGCGTTACTGTACAAACTCGCTGCCGCTACCATGTTGTTGGAAAAATGCCAGTCGGGCGTCAGCTGACCGCGCGGGATGAATTTGGGCTGATCGCCAGCGTGGCCAAGCGCACGCTGCGGGTATCCCTTTAACGTCTGGGGAGTAAAACTACTGTTAGCCATTTGCAGCGGTTGAAAAATATAGCGCGAGGCTAAACTCTGAATATCTTCGCCGGTTTTGTGTTTCAGGATATAGCCAATCAGGGCATAGCCGGTATTAGAGTATTGCGGCATTTTATGCTGTGGTGCATGCCAGTTGGCTAAATAGCGCAATACGTTATCGCTATCCAGTTCGCCATAAAAGTTATCGCCACTGCTTAAATAGCTGATGAATTTTCCCAGCATCGGAACATCCATATTCTGACGGGGCAGGCCAGAGGTGTGGGTCACCAGTTCCAGTAGAGTAATTTTTTGTGCATCTGCGCTTAAGGGCGTACCCGGTGGCAGCAATGTCGACAGGTTATCGTCCCAACTCAGCCTTCCTTCGTTCACCAGACAAGCCACCACTTCCGCCGTAATCCCTTTGCTGAGCGAACCGAGGGCAAACAAGGTATTGGACCCGATCGGGTAGCGATTGGCCGCATCGGTTACGCCCCAACTGTAAAACTGCGGAGAACCGTAATTATGGATCACCGCAACCGTCATCCCGGGAACGGATTTTTGCGCCATATAGTGACGGACCACGCTATCAACGTCGCCGTCCAGCGATTTATGGGTGAGGAGTTCCTGTGTTCCTGCCGGGGAGGACATTTGCGAGAGGGTGCCACAACCGCTCAGTGACGGGATAACAAGCAGAAGCCAGCGAAAATGTTGAGTTATGTTCTGCATACCTGTCATGTGTGGTGGTCATTAGAGCGCCCGGAATGTATCACACCTGGCCTGCGTAAACGCCATTTTTCTACGCTTTAGCCGCCAGGGACGATATCTGCGGTTATCCCGCCTTTATTACGCAGAAATAGTGGTTTGACAGGAATAGACGTTTTAAGGGTACTCATGTGCGCCGTTTGCTTTAGATAATCCCTAAAGTGCGGCGTCTGTCTGTGGAGTTGATAATCTTCCTCACTGGCGTAAATCTCATAGAAATACCAGCGGTGGGGATCATCTACGTCTGTCGCGGCATACATGGCAAGCACGCCTTTTTCTATGTTGAGCGACTGAGCCATTTCAGGAAGGACAATGTTTTTGAATTCAGTCTGATATTCCGGCTTCACCTCGACTACCACCAGATTATTGATGGTCCGCTCATCGGGTATGATGTGTTTGTCCCCTGTAAATTGCGGCACCAGTGTGATTTTCAGCTTCCGATCAATCATATCAGGTGCTTGAGTAACAAACGCTTTGTACGGAGAGGCATCCAGATGTTTGCGGTAGGCCAACTCGCTTGCATAAAGCTCAACCATATATGCCTGACGCGCATTGTCACTGCGTTTCAGCGCGTACATCGCCAGCGTGCCCACTTCATGATCAACCGAAGCGGTGATTGTTTGCCTGGCAACCTCATCAAAATGCCTGTCCCGATCGGGCGTGATGCTTATCTCAACGATATTCATCACGGGCGTATCCTGTATGCCCTGACTTTTTGTAAAGGCAGGGCTGCTTATTAGCAGGCAAGTTAAAAACATGAGACTCTTTTTCATGATGATCCTTTTTCTAAACCAGAGACAGGCTACCGCGTCCAGACCTGCTTAACGTCTTTGGTATGCGGCGTATTTTGCGCCATAACCCCCGTCAGAAAGTGGGGCTGATAGCATTCTTCCAGATAGCGGATCGCCTCCGGACTCAGCTGCAGGCTCACGGCGTTTACTGCACCTTCGACATGACGTTTTTGCGTGGCACCGACAATAGGTGAGGTGACCCTGGTCAGTAGCCAGGCGAGAGATATTTCCGTCATGGATACCTGATACTGTTCGGCAAGCTCGGCAACGCGTTCGATAATGATCCGATCTTGTTCTGCCGTCCGGTCATACTTCCCGCGGGCGTAGTCATCCTCGACGGCTCGCCGCGTGTGGCCTTCTTTACGGGAGAGACGGCCGCTTGCCAGCGCACTATAGGGCGTCAACGCGATCCCATCCTCAGCGCATAAACCGAAGAGTTCACGTTCATCTTCACGCATAATCAGGTTGTAGTGACTCTGCATGGAAACAAAGGGCGTCAGCCCTTCGCGTTCTGCAAGCGCGTTCGCCTTAGCCAGCTGCCAGGCGTAGCAGTTTGAGATCCCTATAGCGCGCACCTTGCCGGCAGTAACGGCGGCATGCAGCGCTTCAAGCACCTCGAGAACGGGCGTGTTGTAATCCCAGATGTGGTAAATGTAGAGGTCTATGTAGTCCATACCCAGATTTTGCAGACTCAGATCCAGCGAGCGGGCTATTGCCTGTTTTCCGCTGATCCCCTCGGCAATTTGCGCGGGCGTCCGCGGCAGAAACTTTGTAGCCAGCACCACATCATCGCGCTTCGCCATATCACGCAACGCCCGGCCAACAAACCGTTCACTCGAACCGTTCTGGTAGGCGATGGCGGTATCGTAAAAATTGATGCCCTGTTCAAGGCCGTAGCGAATGATGTGCCGGCTTTCCGTTTCGTCCAGCGTCCAGCGATGCTGGCCTGTCAACGGATCGCCAAACCCCATGCATCCCATGCAGATGCGAGAGACAAGTAAGTCACTTTTACCGAGCCGGGTATACTGCATCGTTATTCTCCTTCCGAATTATTCACCAATAGCGTTAAGCAGGTCGACAAGCCTTGACGCGTGCTCCCGGGCAAGCGTTTTTTGCTGGGCGATTTTCTCGGCATCCCTGTCGGCGTAGCTGATACCGCAGGTATAAACCGGTGCCAGCATCTCAAGATTGCACAGCCTTGCCGTCGTCTCGAACGCAATGAGATACTCCTCAATGGTATGGCCAAAGAAACCGTCAGCGGTGTAAAGCGCTTGCGGTGCCCCCGTTGTGAAGGAGAGAACCAGCTTTTTACCACCCAGTTTCGCCGTTGAACCATGCGCGAAACCGTGAACAAAAACTTCATCCAGCCACTGTTTCATGAGTCCCGGGAGTCCGTACCAGGAAAAAGGGAACTGCCAGACAATCACATCGGCCCTGAGCAGGCTTTCCTGCTCCGCACCGATATTGAATTTGCCGTCCGGATAGAGCCAGTCCAGACGACGAATTTCAGCGTCGGGCAGGGCTGTCGCCACCTCGTCAAGGATGGTGGCGTTGGCGATAGAATGGTTAAGCTCTGGATGTCCGGAAACGATAAGGATATTTTTCATTTCAATCAGTTATGCAGAATTGATGAATGTTTAACTCAGGCGTGTTTTCAGATGCAGCGTCTTAAAAAGACGGGACGTCAGCCACGCCGTGCTTTTAGTTTTTAAATTCTTCTGAGAAGAGATTTTCCCAGTTAATAAAGGAGCCAAGAGGAATGCACTCGAAGCTTAATAAGCCTGCTTTCGCCAGAGGGAATTCGGCCATTACGTTCATCGCTTCCTCGACAGCGTCACATTCAAGGAAAATAGCGACGCCGGGTCTGTCCTGACGAAAGTAGATGTCGCGGATGACGCCGGATTTATACAGTCCCCAGGCGTGCAATGCTTCAGCAGTAAGGTGCGGTGCATATTTTTCCGGCGATGCACCCGCGGCGGGAATATCCAGACATAAAATTCGCATCAGTCGCTCCAGTAATCAGTTTTCAGTGAGAAGAGCAGAAAGTATAAGAGCCTCTATATGAGAAGATAAGGCGAGCATTGACTTAAGCATCTTTAGCCTGTACTTAATAATCAGGCGGTAATTGCTTAAGGAAAATGCTATGAATAACGCTCTTTATAATCAGATCCGCATCTTTCAGAGCATTGCGCGTGAAGGAAATATCTCGGCAGCCGCGAGGAAACTTGAAATCACGCCGCCTTCCGTCAGCAATGCGCTTAAGTTGCTGGAAGAGCATATTGGACATCCGCTTTTTGTGCGCACGACCCGGCGTATTGAGCTGACCGAAACCGGGCAACAGTTGCTGGAACAAACTGCCGCCGCGGTGGATTCGCTGGAAAAATCGCTGGAAAGCATTCGCGATCGGAATCAGGAACCCTCTGGCGTGGTAAGAATTACGCTCTCGCGTTTCGCCTATCATTCTTCGTATCCGTTTCATAGTGAGAACTATGTTGATGGTGATTTTGTGGCGGGAATGGATCATCTTTATTACTGGTCACTTCTTTGCCACATACGGTACAACGGTAAATTCCTGAAACAGGAACAGTGTCACCAGGATTGTACTGTGACGTCCAGCGCTCTTTGTCGCCCTCAACGCGCTGTAAAAATTGCTCTGTCTCGCTTGTAAATGCAGCCATTATTTTCCTTTTTGAACTCAATCCATATACTCAACTATCGCCAAAGTCCCGTAATACGTGATGTACAGGAATGAGCCATTGTTGAAGGATCCGATAGCAGTGGAGATTCTCACTCCATAGATAAGATTTCCCCGGTTGCCAGCTGACTTAACAAACACGACGTATGCTTCGTCATGCTCATTGCGCTTCTTCTCGAAAACGTGAGGTATAAAGATGGCCATCCACTTTGCATAATCTTCCGCAGTTGCATGTTAATTGTATGACAAAAGCCATGAAATCTCTACATTGAAAGTACAGCCAACCTTAAAACGGATTCAATCATAATTCCTTTTGCTTTAAGTCGAGCATGTAGTGTCGAAGGCTGAATGGGGGATTTTTCGAGCCCCTCATGTACCATAGCTAGTTACTCGGCCTTGATGTAAGCATCAAGCTCCATACCCTGAATGACTTTGTCGTCTGCATTAAATTGTGGTGAACATGACGGGCAGGGTAGTTACGGTATCAACCATGAGATGAGTTCTCTGGTTGTTCCTGGATAAATGTAAGATGGAATATGCCATGAACTTAGCGATATCCCCATAATTGTTGCGTTATGAAGTTATCGTAAAGCCACAACTGAATTTTAGCAAACGACTGATTCGCCGGTAAGTTGCTGAAAGAGCGGTCCTCATGTACTTAACTTCAAACTTAGCATATTTAACATAATATACATTATGCGCACTTGCATGGATTAAGGCAGAATCTGGCTTTTTGTGGTCATCCTTGTTCTGGTGTTTGACAGCCTCTAATGCACCTTATCTGCTCCGAATCCTCTAAACCTGCATAGTCATCTTCACTCACGCTGTTTATTCTCTGGCTTCTCTGCCGGCGCAGCATACCAGTTATCTTCCGTCACGACGACCGCGCCTTCTGGTTGCATCACAAAGTTTGGCGACATGATTTGTACATTAAACTCGTTAAAAACATCCTGAATATTGCTGTGCAGTTCATTGCGGGCCTCCGCCAGTGACTGCCCGGCACGCAGCTTCACCTGAAGTTCATAAGCAATATACCAGTCCATCAAACTCAATTGTCTTACCAGCGGCTGTTGTGACTGATCGATACATTTCGCCCGTCTGGCGGCAATCTCCAGCATGGCATGAACTTGCCGCCATGGCGTGTCGTATCCGATAGTGACACCTGTCGTCAGGTTCACGCCACCATCTGGATTTTGCGCGCTGAGATTAGTGATTTTGCCGCTGACTACGACAGCATTCGGTACGGTTACAACGTAATTCTCCCGCGTAATGATTTTCGTCGCGAGCATACCTATCTCGGTGACCAACCCTTCGTTATCCGCGACCCGAATGATGTCGCCTTTTCTCAAGGCTCGCGAGTAAATCAGTACCAGGCCACTCATGGCATGGTTCATCACCCCGGCAGACCCCAGGGTCAACATTAGCCCAAAGAACACACTGATACCTTTAAAGGCCAGTGAATTGGCCCCGGGTAAAAACGGGTATGCCGCGGACAGAGCAAATAACCACACCACTACAGAAATTAACTTCCGCGTCGCGCCGACAGTTTCAGGATGGATCCCGGGAAGGTGTAAACGCCCTGCTTCTACCTGATTTAACAAGACTTTAAGGAGTTTTAGAATGAAGGCTGTGATAAGAAAAATAATCAGGACGATCAAAATGCCCGGCATAGCCGAGACAATGGACAGTGCGATATCCCGCAGAACACGCATGGTCCAGTCACCCAGCGATGCCCCCCAAACGCGCGTCCAGGGAAACAGACTGAATGACCAACTTAGCCAGATATAAAGCCCGAGAATACCCAGAATAATCATCAGCAAAGCATACAAACGAGTCTCAATCGCGCCGACAAACCTGCGCCAGCGTTGTGGAATGATACTGCGGTTCTCAAGAATGCGGCCTCGGTAAAAACGCCTTACTCCACGCCATGACCGCCAGGCACCGTACCAGAAAACAAACAGTGCCAGCAGCCCTGCGGCCGTTTTGCCTGCCGATAATGCCAGCCACCCGGCGTCATATTGATCGCGAAGTGCCGTACGTTGTGCCTCCATTCGAGTCAGCACACGTTGAGCAGCTTCATCAAGCGTCAGGTCGTCACCCTCATCGAGATCGGCTTGTGCCAGTAACATCACCGGCTTGCCGTTCATCACAATCAGTCTTCCCGGTTGGTTGTAACGGGTAACCGGAATCATTTTCAGGGGCTCCCGAACATCCTGTTGAGAGAAATTGCGCAGCGTATTACGAATGCGCAAAACTCGCTCTTCAGGCGTGGTCAGACCGAATTTTGCCTGCAGCATAACAATCGGCTGATGGAAAATATAAACCGTTCTGGCGCGCTCCCGATCTGTCGGCTCCTGGCGCGGCTCTGCGGCTACGCTGAGAAAAGAGATTACTGAGAGCAAGCATGACACTGTAACGAGCAGGATCCTCTCCATTTCCACCCCCTGAAACGCAAGATTATTGTTATTTTTCAATACGCCCAGAGAATGGCTGATCTCTGCTTTTTGAGCATAGACCAGCTCTACTCTTCTGCAACTGTCTTAAAAAAACCATAATGCACAATATTGCTTGAAATTGCACGAAACTGGCGATTAATATGAAGCCAGAAAAAAAGGCGCACAAACGTGCAAACTCATGCATTTTTACTTACTGAGGTTGATATGACACAACAGTTGATTTTAATCGCCGGCCCCTATCGTAGCGGCACCGATGGCGTGCAGGCGCGCATTGATGAAAACCTTGCTCGTCTTGAAAATGCGGCGTTAGCCGTCTATCAACGTGGCCACGTTCCGGTTATTGGCGAATGGCTGGCCTTACCGTTGGCAAAAGCGGCTGGCTCGAAATCGATGGGTGATGAAATCAGTGAAGCAATGCTGTATCCCGTCGCGCACCGACTCATTGCGAAATGTGATGCTATCTACCGGATTGCCGGCGCATCCAAAGGGGCCGATATGGACATTGAGGTGGCGCAAACGCTGGGGCTTAAGATTTACACTACGCTTGAGAATATCCCTCAGGTTTGATGTTGCCTGCCGGCCTGTCGGCTTACCGACAGGCCGGATCATAAAGGCTTTTCGCGTGGGTTATGCCTTTTCCGGTTCAGAGGTCATCACCACGGAAACCCCCTTTTCTTTTACCGCGTTAATCCAGGCACTATCGGTATCGTCTTCAACGACAATCGTGTTCACCAGCGACAGATCGCCAATCACAAAAGATGACGCGGTATTGATTTTTTCGGGGGAAGCCAGCACAACCGTTTCGGCGGCTCTGCCGGAAAATGCACGTTTGATACTCGCCTCTTCAAAATCACCGGTCGTCAGGCCCGCATCAGGATGGATGCCGGTCACTCCCATAAAGAACAGGTCCGCATGGATTTTTTCGATGCCTTCGATAGCAGCCGCGCCGACCGCAACAATAGAGTGTTTATACAGACGGCCACCGATCAGGATAACCTCAATGGAGGGATGTTCGACAAGTCCCAGTGCAATGCCTGGGCTGTGCGTGACCACGGTTATCTTCAAATCAGGAGGCAGAAACGTAATCAGCTCTGACGTGGTCGTGCCGCCGTCAATGATCACCACCTGGCCGTCAGAAATGAGCTGCGCACCTTTACGGGCGACATTTTTCTTGGCATCCATCTTTACCGATTTACGCTCAGCAAACGGGGCAATGGCCGAGGATGACGGCAGCGCCCCGCCGTGAACACGCTGTAAACGCCCTTCTGCCGCCAGCTCGCGTAAATCGCGCCGAATGGTGTCTTCAGACACCGCGAAGAACGTGCTGAGCGCTTTCGACTGGACCTGACCTTCAGCCTCGAGCTTTTCAAGGATCAATTGTTTTCGCTGCGTTGTGAGCATAAGGAATTCCTGATATTGCACGTTTAATCTTGAAACTGCACGACAATGCTGTTTATGATAATTACTCTACGTAAGGAGGAACAAACGTGCAATCAAAACGTGCAGATGTACGCATCATAGAAAGTGAAACACTGTCTGATAACTGGTACATCCTGAAAAAATATACCTTTGATCTGCAGCGACGCGATGGCGAATGGCAGCGGCAAAATCGCGAAGTTTACGACCGGGGAAACGGAGCCACCATCCTGCTTTATAACCGGGATAAAAAGACGGTGATCCTGACCCGCCAGTTCCGTTTCCCTGTCTTTATTAACGGGCACGAAGATGACCTTATTGAAGCTGCTGCGGGCTTGCTCGATAACATGGATCCGGAAAGCCGGATTAAAGCAGAAGCGGAAGAAGAGACCGGCTATAGCGTTTCCCGCGTTCAGAAAATTTTTGAAGCTTACATGAGCCCGGGCTCCGTCACTGAAAAACTCTATTTTTATCTCGCCGAATACCAGCCGAAAGACAGAACCAGTGAAGGCGGTGGACTCAAAGCGGAGGGTGAGGATATCGACGTACTGGAAATGACGCTGGAAGAGGCACTGCGCGGCATTGAAACGGGCAGGATTGTCGACGGGAAAACCATCATGCTGCTTTATCATGTTGCCCTGAAAGGCATTCTGTAATTGCTGCAGGACAGACACCTGCCGCAGTGCAGGTGTCTGCGTGTGCTATTCTTGCTGAAGCATGCACAACGGAGATGCAAAAATGGCCGACTGGAACCCTTCCCTGTACCTGCGATACGGAGCCGAACGTACGCGCCCCGCCGCTGAATTGCTCGCCAGAATTCCCCTGGATGACGTGTCATCCATCGTCGATCTGGGCTGCGGGCCTGGAAACAGTACGGCGCTGTTAAAACATCGCTGGCCTTCAGCGCACGTCACAGGGGTCGATAACTCACCTGCGATGCTCGACGAAGCCCGCAGCGCCTTACCGGATTGCCACTTTGTTGAGGCCGATATCCGTCAGTTTAAGCCTGGCCAGCCGCTGAGCTTGATTTACGCCAATGCCTCGTTGCAGTGGGTGCCCGACCACTACGATCTCCTGCCGCACCTGGTCTCTCTGCTCACGTTAAATGGCGTATTGGCCATTCAGATGCCTGACAACTGGCTTGAGCCCACTCATGTGGCGATGCGTGAAGTTGCCTGGGAACAAGGCTATCCCGATCGGGGTCGTGAAGCCTTGCCCGGCGTGCATGCCTATTACGACATTCTGACAGACGCCGGTTGTGATGTGGATATCTGGCGGACAACCTATTTCCATAAAATGAGCTCACACCAGGCCATTATTGACTGGGTAAGCGCGACCGGTTTACGTCCGTGGCTGCAGGAGCTTAATGAGAGCGAGCAGAAACGTTTTCTCAAGCGCTACCATGAAATGCTGGAAGAGCAGTATCCGCTCCAGGAAAACGGGCAGATACTGCTGGCTTTTCCACGGTTGTTTATCATTGCTCAACGTCAGCCCTGAGCAACGTTATGAGCGGGCCTCTTTAAGCAGCTGCTGGATAACTTTTTCCTGTTCTTCATAGTTACCTTCGCCAAAAGAGGTATAACGTAACTGCCCTTTGGCATCGAAATAGTAATGTGCCGGCCAGTACTGGTTCCCGAAGGCGTTCCAGATCTGGTAGTTATTATCCGTCACGACCCGATACGGCAGTTGCCATTTGTTCACCGCGTTTTTCACCGACGAGAGCGGTTTTTCCCACGGATATTCAGGCGTATGCACGCCGATGACCACCAGACCCTGGGACTGATATCGCGTGGCCCAGTCGCGGACATGCGGGAGCGTATGCTGGCAGTTGATGCAGTCCCAGGTCCAGAAATCAATCAGGACGACTTTACCTCGCAATGATTCAGACGTGACAGGGTCACCATTAACCCATCCGGTTCCGCCACTTAACGAAGGCAACTGACTGCTGGGTTCGGTCATTACGACCGGCTGCAGTTTTACTGGCGCAGTGGCGGGCTTCGCCAGGGTCAACAGCGTCGTTTCAAGACGGTCTGCCACCCCATTTGCACCTTTCAGCACCGAGTTCATCCCCGTGGCGTTGAACGCCACAGCCGCTAACATCACCACGCCCGCCCCCTTGCGCAACCTTTCCATCAGCGCTGATTTGGCCCGCAGCGGTGTCATCAGTTTCCGACCGCCGGCCATAAGCAGGCCCAACATAAGCGCACATCCGCTGCCATACGCCGCCAACAGCGCGCCGGTGGTGATGGCCGAATGACCCGCAATATTGATACTGAAAATAGCCCCGAGGATCGGTCCGGCGCAGGGAGACCAGAGCAGACCGACGGCCAGTCCGGCCAGGAAAGCGGAAAACATTCCGCGCGTTTGTCCGCTGCGGGTATTGAGGATATTGCCCGCGCTGACCGCAGGCCCGGCTATACGCTGGGCGAAGGACGGGAAAATTAAGGCCAGCGCGGCTGTAGCCAGAATAATGAGTGCCAGCCAGCGCCCTATTATCGTGGCATCCGTGATCCATTCGCTGGCAACCGTGACAACCATCGCCACCACGGTAAACATCACGATCATCCCTGCCAGCAGAGCCAGGATATGTCTTCGCTGCCCCTGAAAACCGGCAAACAGAAGAGGTATTACCGGGAGCGTACATGGACTGAGCAGGCTTATCATCCCGCCCAGAAACGCGATTATCAAAAACATAAAAACCTCACATTACAGATGGCCTGCGACGCTGCAGTGAGGGTATTTCATCGTACGGATGTGTTTGGGATGTGTGCAAAACGGGACGATTTGTCTGCTCTCGTATCGGTCACGCAACCGGATACAAAACCGTACAATCAGCGACGCGGCAGCGTTACCGTGACCTTCAGCCCGCCTTCAGGAAGGTTTGCCAGCCGCAGTTTCCCGTCAAGCTGCGCGGTCAGCTGCGCGGCAATCGCCAGCCCCAGGCCGGTTCCGCCGGTATCACGGTTACGCGATGTTTCTACCCGATAAAAAGGCTGTAATACCGCGTCGAGTTCAGCCTCAGGTATCCCCGGCCCGCCGTCCAGAATATGGATAGCAATGTGTCCGGCAGAAGAATCATCAATCTCAATAACGGCATAGCCACCAAACTTAAGCGCGTTATCCAGGAGGTTGGTCATCACCCGGCGAAGTGCCTGCGGCCGAGTCACTATCGGCAGGCGGGCGTCGTTTGCCTGAAACTGCACATTTTTACCAATGTCCTGATAATCACAGGCAATGCTGTTTACCCAGGCATGGAGCTCCAGCTTTAGCGAGGTCTCTTCCAGGGATTCTGATGACCGGGCATAGGCAATCCCCTCCCGCACCAGGCGGGTCATGTTATCGAGGTCGTTCAATAACTTGTCGCGTAACTCGGGTTGATCGGCCATCTCGACGCGCAATTTCATGCGCGTGATGGGCGTCTGCAGGTCGTGAGAAATGGATGCCAGGATCTGCGCGCGTTCGCGAAGATAGGATTGAATGCGCGCCTGCATCGCGTTAAAGGCATGCGCGGCTCTTTGCACTTCTACCGGCCCTTTCTCCGTCATTGGTGTGTTTGCCGCCGGGTCCAGCGCGTCAACCGCACGGGTAAACTGAGAAAAAGGCCGAATCACCTGACGCACGGCGATCCAGGCACAGGCCGCAAGCAGCAGCAGCTGCAATACCAGCACGACAGGTAACCAGCTGGCGACCGGTGGCATGCGTGGCGTCAGATCGATGGTCAACGGTGCCCCATCACGTAAGGTGAGATGCGCCTGAATATGGGAAATGGGACCGGGAACGGCGGTAAACGTGAGCGGGTAGTCAGCCGTAAGGGTCTCTTTTAGCGTTCGAATGGCATCGCGTGAACGCTTATCCTCAGGCGGTGCGCCCGGTTCTCCAGGCCCAAGAATATAGCGATAGTTACCGCGCTCCAGCCGCGGCAGCCAGGCCGCCCGCTCCTGGGCGGGAAGCCGGTCAAGAATGGCCACGCTAGTGGCTACATCGTTTTCCAGATTACCCAGCATTACGGTGCGGGCGCTGTGCATACGTTCAACCATCACCAGCGTCAGGCTGAGGGTATTGGCCAGTAAGAGTCCAGCCAGCACGATGACCAACAGCCGGGACAGCAACGAGCGTGGCCAAAGCGTCATTCATTGGCCTCTTTTATGGTCACCGGCATTGTAAAGACATAGCCTTCACTGCGCACGGTCTTGATATAGGCCGGCGTGCGGGCGTCTTCATTCAGACGCTGACGCACCCGGCTCACCAGCAGATCAATCGATCGTTCAAAAAGCTCGGCATCGCGCCCCTGGGTCAGATTTAGCAGTTGATCCCGGGTCAGGACACGCTGAGGGTGATCGAGGAACACGCGCAGCAGACGATATTCCGCTCCGCTGAGCGCCACTACCATCCCTTCACTGTCGATTAAATGACGGGCCACGGTGTCCAGTTGCCATTCTCCGAACGTGACCAGTCGCCCGGCTTCCGTCACCTGTAAATTGGGGGGCATTGTGCGGAAACGACGTAAAATGGCTTTGATCCGCGCGAGTAACTCGCGTGCAACAAAAGGCTTCACGACATAATCGTCTGCCCCCATCTCCAGCCCCAGGATCCGGTCTGTTTCCTCGTTACGCGCCGTGAGCATCAGAATGGGCAAGTCTTTATGTTTACCGCTTCGGAGCTGACGGCACAGCGTTAATCCGTCATCGCCGGGCATCATGACATCCAGCACCACAAGATCGATATGCTGTTTATCAAGCACAACTCGCATCTCTTTGCCATTTGCCGCGCCAGAGGCGCGATATCCGGACTTAACGAGGTAATCGACAATCAGCTCACGAATATCCCTGTCGTCATCGACGACAAGGATATGATCAATATGCTCCACAGAAATCTCCAGACTGAAGGGTAACGTATTGAAAATAGCACATTTCAGAGTTTATCTGCGTCCACAACTGCGTTGACGAAATCCTGCGGATCTTCCTGTGGTGGGTTGTGGCCTACGGTTTTGCCAAAGGTACGGTGTTCATACTTGCCGGTGAACTTCCCGGCGTAGGCCTGTGGAGCAGGATGCGGCGCCCCGTTGTTTCCGCCTTCAATGGTGATCGTCGGGACGGTAATATTCGGAAGCGTTGCCAGTTTTTGCTCATAACTGTCGTATTTGCGCTCCCCTTTTTCCAGCCCTAAACGCCAGCGATAGTTACTGAGCGTCACCGCGACATGGTCCGGGTTATCAAGGGATTTGGCACTGGCGTTAAACGTTGCATCGCTAAATTTCCAGTCAGGTGATGCCTGTGACCAGATCAAACGGGCGAAGTCATGGGTGTTTTTGGCGTAGCCTTCAGCGCCACGTTCGGTGGCGAAATAGAACTGATACCACCACTGAACTTCTGCTTTCGGCGGTAAGGGTTGTTTGCCAATCTGCTGGCTGCTGATCAGGTATCCACTGACGGAGACCAGCGATTTAACGCGTTCTGGCCACAGCGCCGCGACGATGTCCGCCGTACGAGCCCCCCAGTCGTATCCTGCAAAAACGGCCTGCTTGATGTTCAGGGCATCCATCAGGTTCACAACGTCTTTCGCCATGGCCGAAGGCTGGCCGTTACGCGGCGTTTTGTCTGAGAGGAAACGGGTAGTTCCGTAGCCACGCAGAGAAGGCACAATCACCCTATATCCTTTGGCAGCCAGCGCGGGAGCAACTTGCGCATAACTATGGATATCGTAGGGCCAGCCGTGTAATAAAATGATCGGTTGGCCATCTTTCGGGCCGATGTCGACATAACCGACGTTAAGGTCGCCGGCGTTAATCTGCTGAGGATGATCAAACGCCGTCGTGAAATCAGTACCGGTTGCTTCGGCCTGACAGGACATGACGGTACCAAGAGAAACGGTTAATGCGAGAGTTGAGTATGCGAGTTTGCTGAACATGTTGTTATCTCCGATTGAGTACGATTCACGGGGATATAACAACATCGGTTTGTATAGCGGATATGTGCGAATGGGCCTTTATTGCAAGCCTGTGTATGTATCAGAGGCGTTGATACAATGTGATACAAACACAGGTCATTGCGTCTTAAAGCGAGACGCGATAACGAACGTAATCGTCGGCTTCGCCATATTGGTCGTAGAGTTTACGTGCCGGGTTGTTCTGCCGCGTGACCCAGTAAAGTTTTGACCACCCTTCGCGCTTGCCTTCGTCCATCAGGGCGTCAATGAGTGCTTTTCCGGTCCCTGCTCCCCGTTGGCTGGCAGCAACAAACAGATCTTCCAGATAACAAACGGGCGCTGTCGACCAGGTTCCTTCGTGCAAAATACACATGGCGAAGCCGATGACGTTGCCGTCGCTTTCCGCAACCCGGCAAAACATCGATGATCGCTCGTCGATCGCCCTTTGCCATGTCGCGGCGGTCACGGACTCATCGAGGACACAGTCATAAAAATGGGTGTAGCCGTCCCACAGCGGACGCCACTGGGAATAATCTTCTGCGCGTAAAGCTCTTACCGTAACAGCCATATATTCCTCATATTACAAATCGAAAGCCTTTTAAAAGCAGTTATTGGTAGTAAAGAATTCCAGCACACCGAAAAAGAATGTGATAGAGATGAAAATACCAGAAGGTGAACAAAAACATAACGCTTAAACAGGGAGAACCACGGATGACAATACCGACGCTAACGACAGACCGCCTGTTACTCATTCCCCTGGTCGCGGAAGATGCCGTCCAGATACAGCGGCTTTATCCGCGCTGGGAAATCGTTCGCTATATGGTCTCCTCAGTGCCCTGGCCCTACCCGGATAACGGCGCGGAGTATTATGTTAATAACGTTGCGCTGCCGGATATGGAAAAAGGCATTGCCTGGTTCTGGAGTATTCGACGTCGCGAGGCGCCGGATGAGCTGATGGGGATTATCTGCCTGTACGATGTCGAAGATAACAACCGTGGGTTCTGGCTGGCGCCGGAGTTTCAGGGTAAGGGATACATGCGTGAGGCCAGTATTGCGGCGACGGATTATTGGTTTAACACCCTGAACAAGCCGGTGTTGCGTGCGCCAAAAGCGGCTGCTAACAGCCGCTCCCGCCGTATTTCAGACAGTAGCGGCATGCGGCTTATCAGGACAGAAAAGAAAGCGTACGTCAGCGGCATGCTGGATTCCGAGCTGTGGGAAATCACCCGTGACGAATGGAATGCCCGTCAGGTCAGTTGATAATATTTATCCGGTAACAGTCTTTCGGGGATCTCTTCTTCATCGTTCATCTGCAACAGGTCACGTTCCATCATGTTGCAGATGGCGTCCAGCGGCAGGTCGTTATCTTCGGTACCAAACGGGTCTTCCAGCTCTTCCGCCAGCGTATCCAGCGAGATAAAGGTGTAAGAAATCAGCGCCGACACAAAAGGCGTCATGTAGTGCAGATCGACGACCAGCGCGAACGGCAGCATGATGCAGAACAGATACACCGTACGATGAAGGATCAGCGTGTAAGCAAACGGTACGGGTGTCGTCAAAATACGCTCGCAACCCGACAGGACGATGGACATGTCGTTCAGTCGGTTGTTGAGACTGTGGAACAGGATATCTGAGAGCTCACCATTGCGACGCCTGACGGCAAGCCACTCCCCCATGATCAGTAAAATACGGTTCGCCGGCGAGTTGGCGTTCATCACCTTGCGTAAATCATCTTCCGTAAGATAACGGGAAAGTTGTTCGGCGTTCGTTTCCCGGCGCAGGGTCATGCGCAAACAGTTGGCAAAGGCAATCTGCAGGCGGACAAACTCGCCGAGATGTTTATCGTCCGGCAAGGTGTTTTTTACCTCGCGAAACAGAGAGCGTGCCGCTATCATCAGTTGCCCCCAAAGCTGGCGCGCCTCAACGTAGCGTGAATAGCAGGCGTTGTTTCGGAAACCGAGAAAGATAGCGATCGCCACACCGAGAATGCTAAAGGGCGCAACGGTAAATTTGATGCCAAGGGACGTGTACCACGGCAGCATCAGGATCACGGCGATAGAAAGCAAAAAGTTGAGTAGCAAGCGGGTATAAATTTTTGGCAGTACCGAGCCATGCCAGACAAAGATGAGTTGTAACCAGTGCTGTTTAGGACGAACAATCATAGTGAGTTTCAGGAAAGAAAAAGAGCGTGGCTATTAAACGTGATCCCCCTCACGGTTGCAAGCATGTTAATAAAACATTGAATTTTCTGACCTGGCTAGCCTAAACCGCACGGTGCCAGAGGTGTTTTTTAAAAACAGAGCAAATAGTATGTTGTAACTAATAAGATCCCCATTAAAACCCGGCCGAAGCCGGGCAACGGTGTTAACAGAGCGGTTTAACGGCCGCACGCATTCCTTGAAGCAGAATAGCATCCAGATCCCGTGTAACCTGCTCGACCAGGCCGTTAACCTGCGTAAGATCTTGCTCCCAGTGTTCGCTCACGCTCAGTACCGATTTTACCAGTTGGCGGGTAGTGATCTGGCGATCGTGATGCTGTGTCCACAGCTGCTGGAAACGCGCCAGCCAGTTCGCGTCGTCCTGAACCGGGTAACTTTCCCCGTTACGCTCCCCGCGATAAAACGCAATCAGTGCCGCTAAAGCAAACGTCAGTCGCGCAGGCAATGACCCGGTTGCTTTCTGCCCTGCCAGCAGCTGCGGCAGAATGCGGGTGCGGTACTTGGTCATCCCGTTGAGGGCAATCGACAGCAGCTGATGTCGGATATAAGGGTTACGGAAACGGCCCGTTACCGCACTGGCGAACGATTCCAGCTCATCACGCGGCAAATCCAGTACCGGAATAATTTCCTCATAGATAGCTTTTTCGACAAAAGCACACACGTCAGCATCGTTCATCGCCTCGCCTACCGTGTCCAGCCCGGCCTGGAAGGCTACCGGTACCAGCGCCGTGTGCGCACCGTTCAGAATGGCGACTTTACGCTCTTTGTAAGGCCGGATGTCATCCACGATCAATACGTTGAGCGGGAATTTATCAAGACGCAGTTCGCTGGCAAGGGAGTCAGGGCCCTGAATCACAAACAGATAGAAGTGTTCGGCGGTATCCAGGAACCCGTCCTGATAACCCAGTTCAGTCTGCAGGGCGGCCACTTCGTCACGCGGGTAACCCGTTACAATGCGGTCAACCAGGGTCGAGCAGAAGCAGTTGGCATCGTTCAACCATTCAGTAAAGGCCGTCGGCAGCGCCCACTCCTGCGCGTAGCGCAGCACCAGCTCCCGCAGCGCATCCCCGTTGTAGTCAATCAGTTCACACGGAATGATGACCCAGCCTTTGTCTGGCGCACCGTTAAAATGACTGAAACGCTCGAAGAGCAATCGCGTCAGTTTCGCCGGGTAGCTGACGGCAGGCGCATCTTCAAAGGTGTCGCCCGCGTGATAACCGATCCCCGCTTCCGTGGTATTCGAGAACACAAAGCGCATCTCCGGGTTATGAGCCAGCCTGAGGAACGCATCGTATTCATTATAAACGTTGATTTCGCGGTTAACGGAACGGATAAGACGTGCATCGCTCACCGCGTCGCCTTTCTCGTTCAGGCCGCGAATGATCGTGGTATACAGACCATCCTGCGTATTCAGCGACGGCGGAAAATCACTTTGAATGGGACGAACGACCACCACACCGGCGTTGAGATCGGTATGTTCGTTTAACAGGTCGATTTGCCAGTCGATAAACGCCCGCAGGAAATTGCCTTCACCAAACTGAATGATACGTTCCGGATAGTGTGGACCGGGAAAATCATGACGGTTAAGTGTGTTCACAATGGGTTCCTTTTATAATTAGTCATACAGCCTGATAAGATTGGTACGATAACTTATCAAAACTTTACGACCGGGAACCCTGTTTTGATCAATTCATGATGGAGTTGTGAAAAATAATTATAAGAACTTATAGAACACGGAGGTGGCGGTCATCTCGCCATCCGGCATCAATGCATAGCGCGGGATCTCCCCCACTTTTTGCCAGCCAGCACGCTGGTAGAACGTCTCGGCACCGCTGCCGGTGGACGTATCCAGTACCAGGACCGAAATGCCTCTGGCTCTGGCCTGTACTTCAAGTTCTTCCATCAGGGCCATTGCCGCCCCTTTACGGCGCGCTTTTTCATGGACCAGCAGTTTTGCCACATCCGCGCGATGCGGCTGATTCTCCGGCTGATCGGTGATCAACTGTACCGTGCCGATAACACCGTCCTGCGGATCGATACTGGCCAGCACAAGACGTTCATTGCGTCCCACGCTCTCAGCAATACCGCGCCAGAAAGCACGCGCTTTTTCCGGGCTAAAGGGCAACATAAAACTGACGGATGCGCCGCCGTTAACGCAGTTTTCGAGGATCGCGGACAACGCATCAAGGTGGGTGAGGATCTCTTCCCGGGTGAGGTTTTTGATGTGCAGTGAGGTATTCATTGTTTTTCCTTACGTTGAATACCGTCACTGTGCAATTAACATCTTATTAACGCAAACGGATCGATCATAGGCTTTTGTTATGTCATCTTTCGCGGTGGCGTTGCTGCTTCATGGCATACATCTTTTCATCGGCCTCTTTTAGCCACTGTTGCAGGTCATGGCCATTGTGGTCGAATTCACTGAGTCCCCACGAGAACAGAAGCGACCACGGATGCAGTTTGCGGGCATTATAATTTTCGACCTGCTCGGCCAGATACTGCATCGCAATCCAGGCCCCCTGCTCATCCGTATCGGCGAACAGCACGGCAAACTCATCCCCGCCAAAGCGAACCAGCAGATCCGCCTCACGGAAGGAGGAACGCATCAGTTGCGCCATCACGTTCAGCGCCTTATCCCCTTCCTCGTGGCCGTACCGATCGTTTATCTCCTTAAAACGATCCAGATCCAGCCAGCCAAGGGTTAACGGCTCTGCACGGCGTCGGGCGACGGACAGGGTAAACCGGACGAGCTGATTAAAGCCCCGACGGTTGAATAAGCCGGTGAGTTCATCGGTAGTCGCCGCACTGACGGCGGCAAATTCATCTTCTGCCAGCGCGCCCAGGTCTCCCAGCACGGCAAGATCGGCCGCCGTAAACTCGCGCGGAGAATAATCAATCAGGCAAAGCGATCCGACGCTCGCGCCGTCGCGCAGACGCAGCGGGAAACCAGCGTAGAAACGAACGCCGGGCTCACCGGCCACCAGCGGATTATCGGCAAAGCGGTCATCCTGACGCATGTCCCCCACCACCAGCGGCGCTTCGCTGAGGATCGTATGGCCACAAAATGAGATATTGCGCGGGACAGAGTCCGGTGCCTGGCCATCAGCCGACTTCACGATCAGCGAATGCTCATCGATAAGATTGACCATCGCCAGCGGCACCTGGAAAAAGCGTTTTGCCAGACGCGTCAGGCGGTCAAAGGCCGGCGAACTGTCGATTTCAAGCAGGCCTGATTCGCGCAGCGAGTTCAGACGTTCCGTTTCGTTTTCAGGGGTTGCAGGTGTTTTCATAACGTCTCCTGACGCAAGCTTTACTAAAAGCGTAGCTTAAACAGAGACATTGTCAGTGTACGAATATCCTGTTCAGACGCTATTTGTTAACGTCACTGGCTCATGACGACTAATGCAGTGATGTTTCGCTGCCGGACGTTGCAGTAACCTGCTCATCCGACAACCGGGCGCTGGTCCGATTTCGCCCCGCTTTCTTTGAACGATAGAGATGATCGTCCGCTTCAGCCATCAGCTTATTAAAGACCTCCGTCAACTGCCATGACTCAGATTTACCGCTGCCCAGGCCAATGCTGACGGTCAGATACAGCGTCTGCTGGCGCCAGGTAAACGGATGATGTGCGACGGTGGTTCGAATGCGTTCAGCCAGTTCAAAACCGTGCTGCGCATCCCCGGAGTTCACGACCACCGCGAACTCTTCTCCGCCCATTCGCGCTACCATACCGTCCTCACCGACAACCTGCTGAACCTGCCGGGCAAAGGCCGCCAGTACGCGGTCACCGCACTCGTGACCGTAGTTATCATTGATGCTTTTGAAGTAATCGATATCCAGCAGCATGACGGTTAAAAAACGCGAATGCCGGTGCGCCTCTTCTTGCTTTAACGCTTCATAAAGCCCGGAGCGGGAATAGACATGCGTCAGAAAATCATAATCTGCCCGCAGTGACACCTGACGAATCAGTGAATTAATGGCCGCCACGCTGACGGAGACCATCACCGGACAGATAGCCATGGTGGCAATGCCCAGCCGGGCTGAGAACATCATCGGGGTCGAAAGCGGTGTCGCGACGGCAATATTGATAATGGAGTTGGCAACCAGAATGATCTCAACGGCGCCCGTGAGAAACGTCAGTAAACAGGTGACGGGCAGCGGGAAGCGTACCGCACACCAGATAAGCGCCGGCAGCGGGAAACAGAGGCTCCCCGCGCCGCCAATCACCACCGACGCGACCACCGAGACAATCAACGCCATAACCGGGAACAGCTGTTCCAGGCGTAACTGAATATCACGCACGGGCAGGCTAATCGTCAGCATACACGGCACAATCAGCACCCCCGTTGAAAACTGCTCGCTAAACCAGTCGGCAAACAGCGGCCAGAAGGTGTGACTGTCGATACCGACCGACCCCACCGCGCCAAGCAAGGCACACAGCAGCGCAGCAATCAGGCAGTAGTTAAACAGACGCAGCGCATTAAGCGGATCGGGGGTTTTCATCAGCCGTTTATCACGCAGAACCAGTATGGCGACCACGACGATAAAAATCATATTCGACAGGTTAATCACCAGCGAGGCCATTCCCCAGCTGGTGGTGACCGCGTCGTACATCAGCATGGCAACATACGCGACCGCGTAGTTATGCAGACGATTCAGATAAGCATAACGGGCGAATACTCCCGCCATAACGCCATTCAGTGGCCAGAACAGCGACAACGCTTCAACCAGACGCAATTCAGCACCCACAAAATAGAATAAGGTGGTGAGAATAAAGATCCACGACGCATTACGCAGCGGAGTATCGGGTTGAAAAAACCTGAAGGCAGAGAGAGCAGAACGCATTAAATATCATTCCGTATAATAACTTATGGCGATTATGTCGATCGTCAGCAGGATCTGAACTAACTTAACCTGCATCTATAACACAAATACAACAGGATCATAACTCGTCAAATTTAGGCGTTCATCTGCAGCACCAGCCAGTGGTGGATCACGCTGACGATATAATGCTGTTGCTGCGCGCTGAGCTGAACACCCTGCGGAATGTTATGCCACTTTGCCAGACAGCCACGACAACAGGTGGCGGTGGCATGCTGAGCGATAAACACCGGATGACCGCGCATGGGCGTCTGTTTCCCGTCATTGGTGGGATGGGCCGGTGCAAGACGCCGGGCAATAAAATCGGCGGCGTGCTGGTCAATGGTTTCGGCACCTTTGTCCCAGCAGTACTGCCGTTCCTTCGTGCCTAAGCGAAAGCGCGAACGAAAAGGCGATCGTGCCAGGCGGGCAAAAAGCGGATCCAGGGTCGACATCAGTATACGGAACGTCCCAGACGTTGGGTCAGTTTCTCCAGAACTGCCACACCGGCAAGTGAATTTCCCGTTTCATCCAGCTCCGGGCTCCAGACGGCAATCGCCATTTCGTGAGGCACGATTGCCACCACCCCGCCCCCGACACCCGATTTAGCCGGAAGACCGACGCGCCAGGCAAACTCTCCGGCGTTCTGATACATCCCGCTGGTCGCCATCAGGGCATTCACCTGACGCGCCTGCATGGGCGAGACAACATCTTGCGCGAGGTGCGGCGCATGCCCCTGATGGGCGAGGAACAAGAATGTCTGTGCCAGTTCAACACAGCTCATTTCGAGCGCGCAGTAATGAAAATAGTTTTGCAGCACGGTGGCGACATCGTTATGGAAGTTACCAAACGATTTCATGAGCCAGGCGATAGCCGCGTTACGGGCGGAGTGTTCAAACTCCGAGCGCGCCACCACCGCATTGTAGGCAATATCGGCGACGCCCGAGAGCTGGCGGACAATTTCAAGCATACGCTGGCGAGGGGCGCTGAGACGGCTTTGCAGCATATCGCAAACCACCAGCGCACCGGCATTGATAAACGGGTTACGCGGTTTACCCTGTTCAATTTCGAGCTGAAGCAGTGAGTTGAAAGGCTGCCCGGACGGATCTTTCCCCACGCGATGCCAGATTTCGTCTTCCTCATACTGGCGCATGGCCGCAACCAGACTGAGTACTTTTGAAATGGACTGAATTGAAAAACGCTCGGTGGCGTCACCGGCCTGGTAACGCTGCCCGTCTACCGTACAAATGGCAATACCCAGCTTATTCCCGCTGACCGAGGCAAGGGCCGGAATATAGTCGGCAACCTTCCCTTTTCCAATTAACGGACGAACCTGCGACAGAATCTCGTCCAACATCTCATTATGGATGACCGCAGCCACACTTTGCTCCTTGCCCTCAGGCTAAAACGGGCTGCGAGTATAACAGAGGCTTATATGTTGCGTCAGGCGCTAAGACGAAAACGCGAAACCGCCTGCAATAAAAGATCGGATTGCTTATGCAGCCGTTCAGAGGCATCCGACGCGTCAGACACCAGCATGTCGGTCTGACGGGAAACCTGATTCAGCGCCTGAAGCTGCCGCGTCATCTGATGAATGCTCTCCCCCTGGCTCAGGGTCGCGACCGAGATCTCATTCAGCAGACTGCTTAAATTAGCCACCAGCCCGATCACCTGCTGCAGATTATCTTCCAGCAGGTTAACGGCCCGGGAACCGTCTTCGATGCCCTGCAAAGAGTGATTGATCAGCGCCTGAATAGTCTGCGTCGAGTGGCTGCTCTTTCTGGCCAGCAGCCCCACTTCCCGGGCGACAACGGCGAACCCGCGCCCGTGGTTCCCCGCATGGGCGGCCTCGATGGCCGCATTCAGTGCCAGAATGTTGGTCTGAAACGCCACGCTGTCGATCATCGCCACGATCCCGCGCATCTCTGACGATCGGTCAACGATCGCCTGCATGGAGGCATTGACGGTCGTCATCATCCGATCGCCACCCGCGGCTACCTGGCGCGCCTCGTCCGCCCTGGAGCTGGCGAGTTTTGCATAACCTGTATTCCCTTCCACGTGGTTTTCCAGCGCGGCAATGTGTGTCGTCACATCCTCAAGCTCTTTCGCCTGACGAGCCGACTGCAGATACAGCTTCTGGTTGCCCTGCGCCAGCGAGCCTATATTTTCGACCATTGCGTGGGTGGCATTGCTGACCTGGGTCACCAGTTCCTGCAGTCCGTGCTGCAGGGTGGAAACACTGTCGCTTAACTGTCCGATCTCCTTGTTAAAGCGCAGTACGCCCGGCGGTGTACCGGACAGGTCTCCTGCCGCCAGCTGGTTAATGTGAGCAATCAACCGATGCAGCGGCGTAATGACCCAGCGGGACATGCCGAACCACACCAGAACGGCGATGGCAAGTAGCAGAACCGGCGCTATCAGAAAAAGCGTTTGCAGGCCAGAGAGTTGCGCCATCAGACTCTGGCGGCCCTGCATCGCCTGCTTCTCGCTGGCCTGCTGATAGCGGGCATAGTTTTCGTTGAAGTCAGTCTGAAAAGCCTGGGCAGGTACGGCAAAAAAGGCGTCGATCGTGTTGGTCTTGATGAGCCCTTCCGCCTGCTCCTTGATGGCACCGTAGAAAAGCTGGTAGCTGGTGATCAGGGCATCATCTTTTGGCGGATTGAGCGCCAGCCAGGCGTTCCAGGCCTGCTGAGAAACCGTCAGCGACGCCTGAGCTTCGTCCATCAGGCTGTGCCAGCTTCCTTCAGAGCCGGTCTCTTTATCCTGCATAAACCAGACGCCGGAGCGGTTAAGCAGATCGCTTGCTGCCAGCAGAGACACGCGGGCCAGATCCAGTTTGCTCTGTTGCTGGTACGCCAGCAGATTTTGCTGCTCGTTGCGCTGAGCGTCCTTCAGGGAAGCATTGAGCAAAAATGAAGAGGAGAGTTGCAGTGCGGAGAAAAGACCAATAATACAGAAAATACCGGTCAGCAGGCCAAACTGACGAGGGATGAGGCGCTGCGCAATACGGCGAAAAATTTGCGTTAGGTTCATAATTTTCTTCAGTAACAAGACGTTAGACGCGTGCGAGTCTACGAAACGAAAATGACAGAACCATTGCAGGAAAATGACAACGGCCTTCGTGCTGAAGGCCGTCATCGGAGAGCGAACTAGACTCTGTTCTTCCATACCGTCTGCACGTTACAGAACTCGTGCAGACCGAAGTGGGAAAGCTCACGACCAAAACCGCTCTTCTTCACGCCGCCAAAGGCCACGCGCGCATCGCTGGCGCTGAAACCATTGATGAACACCCCACCGCACTCCAGCTCACGGGAGAATTTCTCCGCCAGCGTATCGTTCGCGGTAAAGACGGTTGCGGACAGACCAAAATCGCTGTCGTTAGCCAACTGCAGGGCGTGCTCCGCGTCTTTCGCAACGCTAACCGCCGCAACCGGACCAAACAGCTCCTGACGAAATGCCGTCATGCTGGCAGTGACATTCCCCAGCACGGTCGGTGCATAGTAGTTACCTTCACCGGCAACTTTCTCCCCGCCAAGCAGCAGCGTGGCGCCTTCGGCCAGCGTGGCCTGCACCTGCTGATGCAGTTCATCACGCAGGTCAAATCGCGCCATCGGGCCAATAAAGTTTTCTTCGCTATCCGGCGCCCCCATCTTCAGGGCTGCCGTCGCCTCGACAAAACGCTGGGTGAAAGCATCAGCGATGCCCTCTTCCACAATAAAGCGCTTAGCGGCGGCGCAAACCTGTCCGGTATTCTGATAACGTCCGGCCACGGCTGCTTTCACCGCCAGATCCAAATCAGCATCATTGAGCACAATAAACGGATCTGAACCGCCCAGCTCCAGAACGCATTTCTTCAGTGCTGCCCCTGCCTGCGCACCAATCGCCGCACCCGCGCGCACGCTGCCGGTTACGGTTACGGCGGCAATACGACGGTCGTTGATCGCCTGGCTCACGCCCTCATTCGTGGCATTCACCCAGCCAAAGACACCCTGCGGAAAACCGGCGTCAGCAAATACCTGCGCAATAAGGTCAGCCGAGCCGAGTACGTTTGGCGCATGCTTGAGCAGATAGCTGTTCCCGGCCAGCAGGATGGGTACCGCGCCACGCAGTACCTGCCAGAGCGGGAAGTTCCACGGCATGACGGCAAGAACAGGTCCCAGCGGTCGGTATTCAATCACCGCGTTCTGGTTTTCTACCAGGGTCGGTTCAGGCTGCAGCATTGCCGGACCGTGTTCCGCATACCAGTCGCAGAGGCTGGCGGATTTTGCCACTTCAGCACGCGCCTGCAAAATGGGTTTGCCCATCTCACGGGAGATCATTCGGGCCATCTCGTCTGCACGGTTGCGCAGCGCGCTGGCGAGATCGCGCAGCTTTTGCGCCCGGTCTGAAACGCTTACGCGTCTCCACTGACGAAAACCGGCATCAGCCTGCGCAATTGCGCGTTCAACGTCGTCGGTGCTCGCCCACGGATACGCCGCGAGCGTCTCACCGGTGGCTGGGTTAACAGAGAGGGCATGTGTAGCAGAGGAATAAGTCATGATGGTCTCCACGTAATAACGGTTGATTCATTGTGGCGCACTCTGCTATTTCTTAAAAATGAATAATACTAACCACCTTGTTCACGAATCGAGAATGGTATGGACTTAACTCAGCTTGAAATGTTTAACGCCGTGGCGCTCACCGGCAGCATCACCCAGGCGGCGCAAAAGGTGCATCGCGTTCCGTCGAACCTGACCACCCGCATCCGCCAGCTGGAGGCCGATCTTGGCGTTGAGCTGTTTATTCGTGAGAACCAGCGTTTACGTTTATCTCCCGCCGGGCATAACTTCCTGCGCTACAGCAAGCAGATCCTGGCACTGGTCGATGAGGCACGAATGGTCGTCGCCGGTGATGAACCACAGGGATTATTTGCGCTTGGCGCGCTGGAGAGTACCGCCGCCGTGCGTATTCCGGAAAGCCTGGCGCAGTTTAACCAGCGTTATCCACGTATCCAGTTTGCCCTCTCTACCGGGCCGTCCGGCACAATGATTGACGGCGTACTGGAGGGAACCTTAAGCGCCGCGTTTGTTGACGGCCCCCTTTCGCATCCGGAGCTGGAAGGCATGCCGGTTTACCGGGAAGAGATGATGCTGGTCACGCCCGCCGGGCATGCAGAAGTGGCACGCGCCACGCAGGTAAGCGGCAGTGACGTCTACGCCTTTCGCGCAAACTGTTCGTATCGCCGACATCTGGAAAGCTGGTTTCACGCCGACAGAGCCACGCCCGGGCGTATTCATGAGATGGAGTCTTATCACGGCATGCTCGCCTGCGTCATCGCGGGCGCCGGTATCGCGCTGATGCCTCGTTCGATGCTGGAAAGTATGCCAGGCCACCATCAGGTGGAAGCCTGGCCGCTGGCAGAAAACTGGCGCTGGCTTACCACCTGGCTGGTCTGGCGCCGCGGGGCTATGACCCGCCCGCTGGAGGCTTTTATAGCGCTGCTAAACGAACGTCAACCACCAGTGCCTTCTCCATAAACAGGCTCAGCGGGTCATCAACATACGGCGGAAACGCCGGACGTTGCTCATAGCCGCACTGCTCATACAGACGGACGGCGGCATGTTGCCGGATGCCCGTCTCCAGGCGAAGCGTGTGGCAGTGACGGCTCAGGGCTTCATCTTCCAGCGCCGCCAGCAGCATCTCGCCGAGATGTTGCCCGCGATGAGCCGGATCGATATACACCCGTTTCATTTCACCGGTCCCGTCGCCGTTGAGCACCACGGCACCACACCCGACGGCATGAAGCTGCCGGTCCCGAATAATCATCAGGATCAGCGAGGCTGTCGGCAGTTCGGTCAGATCGAGCAGGTGGTTACTTTCAGCGGGATAGAGTTCGCTCTGATAGCGGTCAAGCGCGGCAATCAGATGCAAAATATCAGGGTGATGTGCAGATTCAGCGGTAATGGAATACATGGCGGGCTCCTTGTTGTTTTTATTTCAACATAGCGCAGCCCTGCACACGTGCTTCATACCGTTAACTTATATCAGCATTGCCGTTCAGGCTGACGAGGGTATTCCTTAACCAGCGGTGTCCGGCGTGGTTATGGCTGCGTTCATGCCAGATAAGACTGACGTCAAACGTCTCTTTCAGCCAGGGGAGTTCCACCACGGTGAGCGGGTTAACGGTTCCCATAATCAATCGTCGGGGCACCAGTGCTACCAGATGGCTCATCTGCACCATGCCGGGAACAAACAGAAATGATGCCGCAGACACCGCAACCTTACGTTGCAACCCTGACTCCGCCAGCATGACATCGAGCGGCGTGGTAAAACCGCCTCCCGAGGGGGACACGATAATATGCTCAAGTTTTGCGAACGCTTCCATTGTCAGTTGGTCGTTCAGTTCAGGATGCTGAGGGCGCCCGATAAGCACGTACGATTCGTCATAAAGATGTTGCGTTCTGAGCTGCGCCTGCGCAGGGTCTGGCGTAGCAATGGCAGCATCAACATCGCCTGAGCTCAGTTGATGGGCTAGCTGATGCGGATCGTAATTCCTGACAGCAATACGCACGCCGGGGGCAATCTCTTGCAGGGTCACAATCAGCGGCATAATGACCGCGGCCTGCACGTAATCAGTACAGGCCAGAGAGACCGTTAGCGAATCGTGCAGCGGATCAAAGTCCTCATGTGATTGCAGCGTATCCCGTATTTTTGCCAGCGCCCCGCCAAGCGTCGCCATCAGCTCTAGAGCTTTGGGGGTTGGCGTCATCCCCCTGCGCCCCGGGATCAATAACGGATCGTTAAACATCCCCCTCAGCCGGTTAAGCTGCGCGCTGACGGCAGGCTGGCTAAGACAAAGCCGGCTGGCGGCCCTGGTGACATTTTGCTCCGCGACCAGCGCTTCCAGAGTCAGCAGCAGGTTTACGTCAGGCTTTTTGGTATTCATAGGATGGATATCATGTAAGAAATAAATCGATTTCACGCTCGCCGCCCGCATTCCGATAATGCACTACCGCAACAACACAGAGCGAGAATGAAATGTCGTATGATAAAAAACCACTCATAACAGTTTTTGGTGCCACCAGTAAACAAGGACGTAGCGTAACCACAACCTTGCTGCAAAGTGGGCGCTATCGGGTGCGCGCCTTAACGCAAAACACGGACTCTCCTGCGGCGAAACAGCTGGCGGAACGGGGTGCTGAACTGAGACAAATCACCCTTAAGACGGGCAATGATGCGCATCTGATCGGGGCGTTTGCCGAGTCAGACGGAGCGTTTCTGATGACACCGGGTTTCATCCCCGTATCGACGCAGATGCCAACGGGTGAAACGGCGCTGGGCTACAGGCTTACAGATGCCGCCGTCAACGCCGGGGTAAAACACCTTGTCTTCAGCAGTCTGGAAAACGTCGAGAGAATAACGGGCGGAACTCTATGGGCTCCTCATTTCAGCGATAAGGGCCGAATTGAGGAGTACATCCGCACACTCCCCGTCAGCGCGTCGTTTATTCAACTGGCGTTCTTTTACACCAATCTGGCCGAATATTATCCGCCGCGTAAAGAAGGCGACGAGCTGATCTTTCCCCTCTATCTCCCGGAAGACGTTCGGGCGCCCTTTGTCGACCCGCTCACGGCGACCGGCCCTGCGGTGCTTGAGATGTTCGATAACCCTGAACACTACAACGGCATGACGTTACCCGTTGTCGGTGAGTGTCTTTCGCCGCGTGAGATGGTGGAAACCTTCACGGAGGTCACCGGCATAAAAGCCCGGTATCGCTCAGCCTACACGCGAGAAGCACTCCTTCACCACTTCCCCGATTTCGCAGACAACGCGGCACTGGTCAGTGAAATTACCGGCATGACGGAATATGCCGTGAACTACGGCTATTACGGAAAAGACCGGGATCTCACCTGGAGCAGAACCATAAACCCTGCCACCTTAACGTGGCGTGAATTTCTGATTACGTCTGGCTGGCAAGGGGAAAAACGAACGTTTGATTAACGCAAGCCACCGTCATTCCCGATGATGAAATGACGGTGGCCCATTCCTGGCTTACATCGCCTGGCGTAAATAGATATGCCCTTTCAGATACAGGGTGGCCTGACCGCCGATTAACACCCGGTCCCCCGCCAGCTCACAGCGTAAATCCCCGCCCCGTCGCGAGACCTGGCGCGCGTTCAGCACGGTTTTGCCCAGCTTTTCGCTCCAGTAGGGAATCAACATGCTGTGAGTGGACCCCGTAACCGGATCTTCCGGCACCCCTTCTCCCGGACAGAAGAAGCGGCTGACGAAGTCATATTCATCGCCCGGTGCCGTGACGCAGACCATCTTATCCAGTGGAATCATTGCCGAGATATCCGGCGTAAGGGCCTCTACCTGCTGCTGGTTCTCCAGCACCACCATGTAGTCGCGCCCGACACGCACCTCTTTTGCCCGCTCAATGCCCAGCGCGCTCAACAGCAGCGCTGGCGGATTGTCGACGACCGCCGTCGGCCAGGCCGGGAAGTTGAGCGTCAGCCAGTCACCGCTGCGTTTTACCGTCAGCTCGCCGACGAAACGGGTGGTGAAGGTGATTTCCGTGTGTGGATAATCAAGGTATTCGAAAATGACATGCGATGCCGCCAGTGTGGCATGTCCACACAGGTTAATTTCGTCAAGGGTAGTGAACCAGCGCAGCTCGAATCCGCCGTCAGTGCGTACGAAAAAGGCCGTCTCAGACTGATTGTGCTGTTGCGCCATGTTGAGCAGCGTCTCGTCCGGCAGCCACTCTTCCAGGGGGCAAACCGCCGCTGCGTTGCCGCCAAACGCCCTGTCGCTGAAGGCATCGACCAGATAGAAATCAATTTCCTGCATTGTCTCTTCCTCTTTTGTTATGGTTATTTAGCGCAGAAAGACGGTGCCTTTCAGATAAAGCGAGGCCTGCCCGCTCATCAGCACGCGTGAACCTTTCAGTTCGCAGCGCAGATCACCGCCACGAGCCGACACCTGGCGGGCAAACATCGCTGTTTTACCCAGTTTTTCACTCCAGTAGGGAATAAGCATTGTATGCGCGGATCCGGTGACCGGATCTTCCCAGACGGCAACTCCCGGTGAGAAAAAGCGGCTCACAAAATCATAATCCCCCTCTCCCCGCGCCGTCACGCTGACCTTATGTTCGCCAGGCGTCATTGCCGAGATATTCGGCGAGAGCGCCTCAACCTGCTGGCGGTTTTCCAGAACCACCACCCAGGCTCGCCCCTTACGGGCTTCTACGTAATGGCCGATCCCCAGCGCTGCAAGCATCGCCGGCGGGGGCGTCTCTTCCTGCGTCGGGCATGCCGGGAAGTCCAGCGTCATCCAGTCCCCTTCCCGGCTAACCGTCAGCTGGCCAGAGGCGGTATCAAAGTGGATACGCGGGTCAGGATAGTTGAGTTCATTAAACAGGACGTACGCGGCTGCCAGTGTGGCATGTCCGCAAAGGTTGACTTCGGTAAGGGTGGTAAACCAGCGTAACTCAATTCCCGCTTTACTGCAGACGAAAAACGCCGTTTCCGACTGATTATGCTGCTGTGCCATTCTGAGCAGTGTCTCATCAGGCAACCATGCGTCTAACGGGCACACGGCCGCCGGGTTTCCACCAAACGAGGCATTGCTGAACGCATCTACCAGATAAAAATCAATCTCCTGCATTGTCTTACCGCCTGTTTTTGTTGTGATGTTCTTTTATATTCAATGAAAACCATTCCCCCGGCTACCGCTTTTACCAGGTGAATTTTGAGATCTGCATCACATAATGGTTGAGTTTTCGCCGGTTGACGTTTTAAGATCGTCTCCTCTTCTTTTCAGCAACGAATCTCCGACATCGCTATGACAACGAACACAGTTACCCGCAGAGTCGCGTGGCTACGCGTGGTCACGCTGGCAATTGCCGCGTTTATTTTTAATACCACAGAATTTGTTCCGGTTGGGCTGTTGTCTGACATCGCTGAAAGTTTCCAGATGGAAACCGCGCAGGTGGGCATTATGTTGACCATCTATGCCTGGGTGGTGGCACTGATGTCACTGCCGTTTATGCTGCTGACCAGCCAGATGGAACGGCGAAAGCTGCTGATCGGGCTGTTTGCCCTGTTTATCGTCAGCCACGTCCTGTCGTTTCTGGCGTGGAACTTTACGGTGCTGGTCATCAGCCGAGTCGGTATCGCCTTTGCCCATGCCGTATTCTGGTCGATCACCGCGTCACTGGCCATCCGCCTGGCACCTGCGGGTAAACGCGCGCAGGCGCTGAGCCTGATCGCCACCGGCACGGCACTGGCTATGGTCCTGGGCCTGCCGATTGGCCGTATCGTTGGGCAATACTTTGGCTGGCGAACCACGTTCTTCGCTATCGGCATGGGGGCAATGATCACCCTGGTCTGCCTGATTAAACTGCTGCCGAAGCTGCCAAGCGAACACTCCGGCTCGCTGAAAAGCCTGCCGCTGTTAATGCGTCGTCCGGCATTGCTGAGTATCTATCTGCTGACGGTCATTGTGGTCACGGCGCATTACACCGCCTACAGCTATATTGAGCCGTTCGTTCAGGTCGTGGCCGGCTTTAGCGCCAACTTTGCCACCGTTCTGCTGTTGATCCTGGGGGGCGCGGGCATTATTGGCAGTATTCTGTTTGGTAAGCTCGGCAATCAGCACGCGTCGGCGCTGGTCAGCAGCGCCATTGGTTTACTGCTGGCGTGCCTGGTGTTACTCATGCCAGCGGCGGGCAGCGAGGGTCATCTGGCCGTCCTGAGCCTGTTCTGGGGAGTGGCGATCATGATTATCGGTCTGGGTATGCAGGTGAAGGTGCTGGCCCTCGCCCCGGACGCAACGGATGTGGCGATGTCACTGTTCTCGGGGATTTTCAATCTCGGTATTGGCGCGGGCGCGCTGCTGGGAAATCAGATTAGCCTTCACGTGTCGATGTCGGCGATTGGCTATCTGGGTGCCATTCCGGCACTGGTGGCGCTCATCTGGTCCCTGCTCATCTTCCGTAAATGGCCGGTCGCACTGGAAGAACAGGCCCATCACGGGTAGACCGCAGTCAACGTAAAACGGCAACCAAGGTTGCCGTTTTACGTTACCGGGCGGGTGATTAATGGTACGTCTTAATAATCTCCAGCACGCCGTTGATAATAAACTGCACGCCCATACACACCAGTAAGAAGCCCATCAGGCGGGAAATCGCCTCAATACCGCCCTTGCCGACCCAGCGCATGATCGCGCCTGAACTGCGCAAGGATGCCCATACGATGATACCAATCAGTGCAAAAATCAGCGGGGGCGCAACCGTGATGACCCAGTCGGGAAAGGTCGAGCCATCCCGCACCGTTGACGCGGAGCTGATGATCATCGCAATCGTTCCTGGCCCCGCCGTACTGGGCATCGCCAGTGGGACAAAAGCAATATTCGCGCTGGGCTCGGTTTCCAGCTCTTCGGATTTGCTTTTGGCCTCAGGTGACTCATGCGCTTTCTGCGCAGGGAACAGCATACGGAACCCGATGAAGGCAACAATCAGTCCGCCAGCAATACGCAGACCCGGGATGGAGATTCCGAAGGTGTTCATCACCAGCTGTCCGGCGTAGTAAGCCACCATCATGATGGCAAACACATAGACTGAAGCCATCATCGACTGATGGTTACGCTCGGCGCTGTTCATGTTCCCTGCCAGCCCCAGAAAGAGCGCAACCGTCGTTAGCGGGTTAGCCAACGGCAGCAATACCACCAGCCCCAGACTAATTGCTTTAATCAAATCCAACATAGTGCGTCGTTGTCCTTATCCATGTTTATCACCGCAATTATAGGGTGAAAGTGTGACGTTCAGCCATTCGCTCAACGTAACGATTATTTACGGTCATTAACGATAACCCTTCGTTATCTATTTGAATTGAAAGCATGCAAAAAAAGTTCATGAAACGTTTTAGCAATTCGTGGCATCCGCTGATCCATTCAGTTGACTTATACTTGCCTGAGCAATAATATCTGCCGTGACTAAACTACTTGCCAGGGCAACCATTGTGAAAAGCACCAGTGATCTCTTTAACGACATTATTCCGCTGGGTCGTCTTATTCATATGGTTAACCAGAAAAAAGATCGCCTGCTCAATGACTATCTGTCACCGCTGGATATCACCGCCACGCAGTTCAAAGTGCTGTGCTCCATTCGCTGCGAAGTGTGTATCACGCCGGTTGAGCTGAAAAAGGTGCTCTCTGTCGATCTGGGTGCGCTAACCCGCATGCTCGATCGTCTCGTTTGCAAAGGATGGATAGAACGAAGCCCTAACCCGAATGACAAACGCGGCGTCCTGGTGAAACTCACCAGCGATGGCGCGGCTATGTGCGAGCAATGTCATCAACTAGTAGGACAAACACTGCATCAGGAACTAACAAAAAATTTAACGGCAGATGAAGTGGCAACGCTTGAGCTTTTGCTTAAGAAAATACTGCCGTAAACAGAAAAAGAGGTATGACGATGTCCAGACGCAATACTGACGCTATTACTATTCATAGCATTTTGGACTGGATCGAAGATAACCTGGAATCGCCGCTCTCCCTTGAAAAAGTGTCAGAGCGTTCAGGTTACTCCAAATGGCACCTGCAACGGATGTTCAAAAAAGAGACCGGCCATTCATTAGGTCAATATATTCGCAGCCGCAAGCTGACGGAAATTGCCCAGAAGCTGAAAGAAAGCAATGAGCCGATCCTTTATCTGGCGGAACGTTACGGTTTTGAATCACAGCAAACCCTGACGCGTACGTTTAAGAACTACTTCGACGTGCCGCCTCACAAATACCGTATTACCAGCGTGCCGGGTGAATCCCGATACCTGTATCCACTAAAACATTGTAGTTAATCATCGCCTGTAAAGACGTAACCGAGGAAATCATGAAAGTTACAGCCTCCGCCGCCCTCGCCTTGCTGGTGCTGTTTTCCAGCCAGACCTTCGCGGAGCAAACCCCTCGTGCAACGCAGCAAAATAATCGTGACACGATGATTTTGCCGTCAGCACATGACCAGTCACCTTATGACTTCAACCACATGGGTGCTGGTAGTGACAAATCCGACGAGTTAGGCGTGCCTTATTATAATCAGCACAGCTTCTGATTCGTTTTTGCCCCGCGGATGCGGGGCTTTTTTTATGCCTATCCTCTTGCCCGCGTTACCCGACGCACGCGCAAACCAAACACGTTGATGTACAGCCCGGCCATGATCAGCACGGCCCCCAGCAGCTGCAGCGCACTCAGCTTTTCATCGAGCAACAGCGCGGCGCTGGCCAACCCTACCACCGGAACCAGCAGGGATAACGGCGCAACGCGCCAGGTTTCGTAGCGACCCAGCAGCGATCCCCAGATCCCGTAACCAATAATGGTGGCCACAAACGCCAGGTAGATCAGCGATAAAATGGTGGTGAGATCGATTTCCACCAGGCTTTTCAGCATCACGTCCGGCCCATCAAAAATGAGCGCCGCAACCATAAACGGAACAATGGGGATCAAGGCGCTCCAGACCACCAGCGACATCACCTTCGGGCGCGCCTCATGCTGCATAATCAGCTTGTTGAAGATATTCCCGCAGGCCCAGCTCAGCCCCGCCGCCAGCGTTAACATAAAGCCCAGTAACGCCACGTGCTGCCCGTTCAGGCTGGCTTCTATCAGCACCAGCACGCCGAACACCGCAAGGGTGATCCCCGCCAGCTGTTTACCCTGCAGACGCTCGCCAAAGACAAACGCCCCGAGAATAATGGTAAAGAACGCCTGAGCCTGTAACACCAGAGAAGCCAGACCGGCGGGCATCCCGAACTTAATGGCGCAGAACAGAAACGCGAACTGGCCAAAGCTGATGGTCAGGCCGTATCCCAGTAAGAGTCTGAACGGAATTTTCGGGCGCGCGACAAAGAAGAGCGCCGGGAAGGCTACCAGCAGAAAACGCAAACCGGCCAGCATGAGTGGGGGCATGTTATGCAACCCAAGCTTGATGACCACAAAATTCAGACCCCATACGATGACCACCAGCAACGCCAGCAGCCCGTCTTTTCGCGTCATACTCTGCCCCTGAATGATTAAATTTTTGTAAACACTTCAAGGTAACGAAAAAAACATGCCACGAGAAGATCATTATTTCTGGCAGTCAACTGAAGCACTTACGGATAAATTAGGTGCTATACAAGCCCCTTATGTCGTGATACTCCTGATATATACCTAAAATAATACACGTTGCAGGATGGCGGCGAGCGAGCGCGGCCAGAATCTCTGCGGCTCAAAATACCAAACGCAATTGTCAGGCAGGAATATGAAACCATCACTCAGGCGCTCAACCGCAGCGCTGCTGGCGTCGTCGTTATTATTAACCATTGGTCGTGGGGCAACGCTGCCGTTTATGACCATCTATCTCACGCGCGTATTTAATATGAGCGTTGAGAATATTGGTTATGCCCTGACCATTGCGCTTACCGTCGGTGTGGTATTCAGTATGGGGTTTGGCATCCTCGCCGATAAGTTTGATAAAAAGCGCTACATGCTGATTTCTATCGTCGCCTTTATTGCCGGGTTTGTTGCTATCCCGCTGGTGGATAACGTCACGCTGGTGGTGCTCTTCTTTTCCCTGATTAACTGCGCCTATTCGGTATTTTCAACGGTGCTGAAGGCCTGGTTTGCCGATGTGCTGACCTCGAGCCAAAAAGCGCGCGTTTTCTCGCTAAACTATAGCTTCCTGAACATTGGCTGGACGATCGGGCCGCCGGTGGGCACCTTACTGGTGATGTACAGCCTGCAGCTGCCGTTCTGGCTGGCCGCTTTTTGTGCCGCACTGCCGCTCGGTTTTATCCATTTCTTCGTGCAAAAAAGCGTTGCGCTCGATGCCACCGAAGAGAAAATGCCGTGGCAACCGTCAGTACTGCTTAAAGACCGCGCGCTCTTCTGGTATACCCTTTCCGGCCTGCTGGCGTCGTATGTGGGCGGGTCATTCGCCAGCTGTATTTCGCAGTACGTGTTGGCTGCGAATGCCGACAGCAACTTTGCGCAAAACGTGGTCGCTGTGGTGCTGCCGGTGAATGCTGCGGTGGTCGTCACCCTGCAATACGTTATCGGTCGCAAGATCTCCGCCACCAATATACGTCCGCTGATGACGGTGGGAACACTCTTCTTCGTCCTGGGTCTGGGCGGTTTTATGCTCTCCGGGGAAAACCTGGTCTACTGGGGTATTGCGGCAGCGGTGTTTACGCTGGGTGAGATTATCTATGCACCTGGCGAATATATGCTGATCGACAATATTGCCCCGCCGGGTATGAAAGCGAGTTATTTCTCTGCACAGGCGCTGGGCTGGCTTGGGGCGGCGGCAAACCCGATGATCACCGGTATTATCCTTACCAACCTGCCGCACTGGTCATTGTTTGCGATCATGATGGTTGCCATCGTGATTGCCTGGCTGATGATTTTGCGTGGAATGAGCGTGAAGGCGTGGTGCGAAATGCCGAAAGTGGCTTAAGTCCTCGACGCCGGGCGGCATGACGCCCACCCGGCATCGGGCAGGCCATTAATGGTGCAGCATCTCGTCGACCACCTGCTGTTTGTACATTTCGTTCGGGTAGTACGTCGGCCAGTTATCCATCTCTTTTAGCAGCGCCTCGTGGGAGGTGTTGCCCATAAAGATATGGAAATGGGAAGAGGCTTTTGGGGCGATGGTATGGTCGCTGAACTGGACAAACTTCGGCGCCTTGCTGTCCGGATCTTTACACTCGAACAGATAGCGAACCCCTTTCTTACCTGATGCATAAGTCAGGATCTTATAGCCGCTGTAATCATACTGGCAGCGACTGATAGCCTTACCTTTGTGGAATTCCATCACGTTGTTTTCGATGCCGATAGCCTCAACGTCCGTCGCATACCCTGTGCGGTAGTAGGCTTTCACCTCGTCGAAGGATTTTTTATCCTTCTGCGCTTTCTGTTTAAAAACCGGATCCAGCGCGCCATCGAGCAAAAACGGATAGACGGATTGCCATGTCCCATCCCAGTCAGACAGCTTTCTGTCTTTGACGTCTTTATCCTCAAAGACGCCGCTCGCCGCCTTCTGTTCCGCTTCCGTCATCTGATGTCCATGCGAATGGGCAAACAGCTGACCGCTTACCAGCAGCGCCCCCAGAGTCATTGCAAATTTGCCAATATGTGCAGCCAAAACAAACTCCTCACTCCGTTTTATAAGAATGAGGATGTTATAATATAACATTTCAAATCGCAACCAGTCCGCGAACGCCCTCTTGTTCCATTGTATCGCCCCGTCCACGCTGAATGATGGTCCCGCGCGACATCAGCAGATAGCTGTCGGCAAGTTCAGCGGCGAAATCGTAAAACTGCTCTACGAGCAGGATTGCCATATCCCCTCTGTCCGCCAGCTTGCGGATAACCAGGCCTATCTCTTTGATTACCGACGGCTGAATACCTTCCGTAGGTTCGTCGAGGATTAACAGCTGTGGCCGGCTCGCCAGGGCGCGACCAATCGCCAGCTGTTGCTGCTGACCGCCGGAGAGATCGCCTCCACGACGATGCTTCATCTCTTTAAGCACCGGGAACAACTGCCAGATATCCTCCGGGACGCGCTTTGCGTCGCGGGCGGGGAAGCGTGACAGCCCGAGCAACAGATTCTCCTCGACCGTTAAGCGTGGAAAAATCTCACGCCCCTGTGGAACATAGGCCACACCGGACTGCACGCGCTGGTGCGGTTTGCTGTGGGTGATTTTTTTTCCCTGCCAGATAATGTCTCCTGTTTTTACCGGGATCAGGCCCATCAGACACTTGAGCAGCGTGGTTTTCCCCACCCCGTTGCGCCCCAGCAGACAGGTCACTTCACCGGTCGCCGCTTCAAAACTGACCCCGCGCAGAATATGACTGCCGCCGTAATACTGATTCAGTTCATTCACCTGTAACATGACGGCTCCTTAGCGTCCCAGATAGACTTCTATGACCTGCTCATTCGCCTGCACCTGGCGAAGTGACCCCTCCGCCAGCACGCGTCCCTGGTGCAGTACCGTCACGTGATCGGCAATGGTTTCGACAAAGCCCATATCGTGCTCGACCACCATCAGGGAGTGTTTGCCCGCAAGGGTTCTGAACAGCTCAGCCGTATAGTCGGTCTCCGCGTCGGTCATTCCGGCCGCCGGTTCATCCAGCAACAGCAGATGCGGGTCCTGCACCAGCAGCATGCCAATCTCCAGAAACTGCTTTTGCCCGTGCGAAAGCAGCCCGGCGCGGCGATCGCGCTCACCGCCAAGCCGCAGCAAGAGCAGCATCTCGTCAATACGATCCCGCTGCTCGCCGTTGAGTCTGGCCCGCAGGCTCGCCCAGACGGATTTATCGGTTTTCATCGCAATCTCAAGGTTTTCCCACACCGTGAGCGCTTCAAAGACCGTGGGCTTCTGGAACTTACGTCCGATGCCCTGGCGGGCAATCTCGGCGGGTTCAAGCGCCGTCAGGTCGATGGATTGATCGTACAGCGCTCTGCCGCTTTTAGGCCGCGTCTTGCCGGTAATCACGTCCATTAATGTCGTTTTTCCCGCACCGTTGGGGCCAATCACACAGCGCAATTCACCCACGCCAATGTTCAGTGAGAGGTCCGTCAGCGCCTGAAAACCATCAAAATTCACGTTGATGGCTTCAAGCTGCAGTACCGGATCGGTCTGGTCGCGATAGCGATCCCCGGGTAACTGGCGGGTAAATAATCCTTCGGCTGGCTGCATCAGTGTTCTCCCTTACGAAACAGACCGTAGACACCGCGCGGTAGAAACAGCGTCACGGCGATGAAAATCAGCCCCAGAAACAGCTGCCAGTATTCCGGCAGGGCAACGGTAAAGACGCTCTTCGCACCGTTCACCAGCGCCGCGCCTATCACCGGGCCGACCAACGTGCCGCGCCCCCCCAGCGCAACCCAGATGGCCGCTTCAATTGAGTTGGTTGGCGACATTTCACCCGGGTTGATAATGCCCACCTGCGGCACATACAGTGCACCGGCCAGACCGCAGAGTACGGCTGAAAGTGTCCACACCAGCAGCTTGAAACCGCGGGGATCGTACCCACAAAACGTCAGGCGGTTTTCGGCGTCACGCACCGCGGTCAGAATGCGACCGAACTTACTTTTCGCCAGCGCGAAGCCTGTGCCCAGCGCTATCAGCAACAGCATCACGGTAGCCAGAAACAGCGCAATACGGGTGGTGGTCGCGGTAACGGAAAACCCGAGCAGCGTGGTAAAACCGGTAAAGCCGTTATTCCCGCCAAAGCCGGTTTCATTGCGAAAGAACAGTAACATCCCCGCGTACGTCAGCGCCTGGGTCATGATCGAAAAATAGACCCCTTTGATTTTTGAGCGAAAGGCAAACCAGCCAAACACCAGCGCCAGCAGCCCCGGCACCATCACAATTAATACCAGTGCCCAGACAAAGTGCTGCGTCCCCCACCAGAACCATGGCAGTTCGCTCCAGGAGAGAAACGACATAAACGCGGGCAGCCCGTCACCCGCCGCCTGGCGCATCAGGTACATGCCCATCGCATAGCCGCCCAGCGCGAAGAAGATACCGTGGCCCAGGGAGAGCATTCCGGCATAGCCCCACACCAGATCGAGCGCCACGGCGACAATGGCATAGCAGAGGATCTTACCCGTGAGCGTGAGCATCCAGGTCGAGATCGCCAGCGGATGCGTCGAGGGCAGTAAGGCGAAAAACGGTAAAATCAGCAGGCAGGCCACGATCAGGCTACCGGCTATCTGCGTCGTGCGTGGCGCTTTGCGCGCCAGCGTTAAGGTAAGCGGCTGGCTCATCAGTCAGTAACCCTCCCTTTCAGTGCGAATAACCCCTGCGGACGTTTCTGAATAAACAGAATAATCGCCACCAGGATCAGGATCTTGCCCAATACCGCCCCCATTTGCGGTTCGAGAATTTTATTAAAGATCCCCAGCCCAAACGCCGCGGCCACGCTACCTGCCAGTTGACCCACCCCGCCAAGCACCACCACGAGGAACGAGTCGATGATGTAACCCTGGCCCAGTTCTGGCCCAACGTTGCCTAACTGCGATAACGCCACGCCCCCCAGACCCGCAATCCCCGAGCCAAGCCCAAAGGCCAGCATATCGACGCGACCTGTCGGTACCCCGCAGCAGGCTGCCATGCTGCGATTTTGCGTCACTGCGCGCACGTTCAGTCCAAGACGGGTTTTGTTCAGAATGAGCCACGTGAAGAACAGCACCAGCAGCACAAAACCCAGTACCACAATGCGGTTCCACGGCAGCGTCAGATTGGCAAACACCTGCACGCCACCGGACAGCCATGCCGGGTTTGCCACCTCCAGGTTCTGGGCGCCAAACGTCATGCGTACCAGCTGAATAATCATCAGGCTGATACCCCATGTCGCCAGCAGCGTTTCCAGCGGTCGGCCATACAAATGACGAATAACGGTACGCTCGAGCACCATCCCGATGCTGGCGGTCACAATAAACGCCACCGGCAGCGCAACGATCGGGTAGAGCGCCAGCCACTGTGGGGCGAAGCCGGCCATCAGCTGCTGAACCATCCAGGTGGCGTACGCGCCCAGCATCAGCATCTCCCCGTGAGCCATGTTAATCACCCCCAGCAGGCCGTAGGTAATTGCCAGCCCCAGCGCGGCGAGCAACAGTACCGACCCCAGCGAGAGCCCCATAAACGCCTGACCAAGCAGATCGCCCCACATCAGGCGATGCTCAATCTGTTTCAGACTTTCGGCAGCGGCAGCACGCACGCCGGCATCCGGCTCCGATCCTGCCTGCGTATACGGCATCAGCCGGGACTGAACGTCCGGATCGTCTGATTGCCCTAACAGCGCCACAGCGTTCAGGCGCACCGCAGCCTTCGGACTTGCCAGCTGGAGGTTCGCCAGCGCCAGCTTCAGCGACTGACGGGCCACATCATCCGTTTCGCTGCTCACCTGTTTTTGCAGGAAATCGAGCATTTCAGGCTGCGCATCCCGCTGGAGTTGACGGGCTGCCGCACGCCTTTCCGTGACACTGTCACTCACGAGCTGATGGGTTGCCATTGCCGTCGCCACCAGATTGCGCAGCCGGTTGGTCAGACGCACGGCTTTGGTTTGGCCTGCTGCGGCTTTTGTTTCACCCAGGGGAACCATTGCCCCCTGGCGTTGTGCAAACGCATGTTTCTGGCTGTCGGTGTAGAGACTTTCACTCTGCAGCGCCTGGAGCAGCGGCAACCGTGCCGCCTCCGGCGCGGTTGCCCACTGCGTCAACAGTTCTGCCTGCTGGCTGCGACTGGCGGCCACGAATTGGTCGGCATCCGATGCCTGCACCATCCCTGGCAGCAGTCCGGTAAGCCACACAATAGCGATGATCGTGCGTATGGCGTTCATGACTTTTCTCCCTGCGGTGATAACTTAGTTGCTGGCGGTTTTCATCGGCTGATCGGGCTTTTTGTCATTACCGGCAATGAAGGGACTCCACGGCTGGGCGCGCACCGGCTGTTCCGTCTGCCAGACCACATTAAACTGGCCGTTACCTTCAATTTCGCCAATCATGACCGGCTTATGCAGATGGTGGTTGGTGGCATCCATGGTGAGCGTAAAGCCTGAAGGTGCCTTGAAGGACTGACCGGCCATTGCCGCCCGAACTTTATCGACGTCGGTGGTACCTGCTTTTTCAACCGCCTGCGCCCACATGTGGATCCCGACGTAGGTGGCTTCCATCGGGTCGTTGGTGACCACGGTGTCGGCGTTCGGCAATTTGTGTGCCCTGGCATACGCTTTGTAATCCGCCACAAACGCCTGGTTGGTCGGGTTATCAACGGACTCAAAGTAGTTCCACGCCGCCAAGTTGCCCACCAGCGGTTTGGTGTCGATCCCGCGCAGCTCCTCTTCTCCCACGGAGAAGGCCACAACAGGAACATCGGTAGCTTTCAGGCCCTGGTTAGCCAGCTCTTTATAGAACGGAACGTTGGAGTCGCCGTTGATGGTGGAAACCACCGCGGTTTTCCCTCCGGCAGAGAATTTTTTGATACTGGAAACGATTGTCTGGTAATCGCTGTGACCAAACGGGGTGTATACCTCTTCAATGTCTTTGTCTTCCACCCCTTTCGAATGCAGGAAAGCACGCAAGATTTTATTCGTGGTGCGGGGATAAACGTAGTCGGTGCCTAACAGGAAGAAGCGTTTCGCGCTGCCTCCGTCTTCACTCATCAGGTACTCCACCGCCGGGATTGCCTGCTGGTTTGGCGCGGCACCGGTATAGAAGACGTTAGGTGACATCTCTTCACCCTCATACTGCACCGGGTAAAACAGCAGTCCGTTCAGCTCCTCAAACACCGGCAGCACCGATTTACGCGACACCGACGTCCAGCAACCAAACACCACTGCCACTTTGTCCTGGCTCAGCAGCTGGCGCGCTTTTTCGGCAAACAGCGGCCAGTTCGAAGCTGGGTCAACCACTACCGGTTCCAGCTTCTTACCCAGCACGCCTCCTTTGGCGTTGATCTCATCGATGGTCATCAGCGCAACATCTTTAAGCGGCGTTTCGGAAATCGCCATCGTGCCGGAAAGGGAATGCATGATCCCCACCTTGATGGTATCGGCCGCCTGAGCGCCAAAACTCATCCCCATAGCTACGACAGACGCGGACAATGCGAAGGCTTTTAATAAGGTACGACGGTGCATATTTTCACTCCTGAAAAAGAAAGCTGTGCAAAGGCGTCCGTTACGGCGTGGACGCAGAAAATAAAAACGTCAGCTTAAAGAGAGCAAAAAGGATGCCAGGATGGATAAAGCGCTATGACAGGAGAAGTAACGAAGGATGTAAAAAGAACGACTCAGAATGGTACAGCGCTGCACTTTTATAATGCAGCGCTGTGGCGGAAGGTTTACCAGACTTCGCTGGCGATCTGCGTCACCAGACGGACTTTGTCCCACTGCTGGGTTTCGCTCAGGCTGTTGCCCTCTTCGGTAGAGGCAAACCCGCACTGCGGGCTCAGGCAAATCTGCTCTTTAGCCACGTATTTCGCCGCCTCCTCCAGACGCGCCTTCACCCCTTCCGGGTTCTCCAGCTCGCCATTTTTGGTGGTGATAAGGCCGAGCACCACCTGCTGCTTGCCCGGGCGAACAAAACGCAGTGGCGCAAAATCACCGCTCCGGTCATTGTCGTACTCAAGGAAAAAGGCATCCACGTTGACCGTCCCGAACAGCACTTCAGCCACCGGCTCATAGCCCCCTTCGGAAATCCAGGTTGAACGGAAGTTTCCGCGACAGACATGCAGCCCGATGGTGAGATCGTCCGGCTTGCCCTCCAGTGCCTTATTCAGAACGCGGGCATATATACGCGCCAGCTCGTCGGCATCGTCACCACGCTCGCGGATCTGACGACGTTGATCGTCCGAACAGAGATAGGCCCAGACAGTGTCATCCAGCTGCAGATAACGGCAGCCCGCGTCGTAAAACGCCCGAATCGCGTCCCGCCAGGTGGTCGCCAGATCGTCAAAATAGTCCTTCAGATCCGGGTAGACCGTCGCATCAATGTCTTTGCGCCCACCGCGGAAATGCAGCACGCTCGGGCTGGGAATGGTCATCTTCGGCTGAGCATTGCCGCTAATGCTTTTCAGGTAGCGGAAATCCTCCAGCATCGGGTGATCGCCAAAGCCCAGCTTGCCGGTCACGCGCACGCCGTGGGCTTTGGTCTGAACACCGTTGAACTGAATACCCTGCTGAGAATCGTAACGCTCAACACCCTGCAGACCGTCGAAGAAATCAAAGTGCCACCAGGCACGACGAAATTCACCGTCGGTCACCACATGCAACCCACAGGCGCACTGCAGCTCGACAACATGGCGGATCGCCTCATCCTCAACCGCACGTAGCTGCCCGGCATCAATTTCGCCGCTGGCGTATTTCAGGCGAGCCTGTTTGATGGCATCCGGACGTAAAAAGCTGCCAACTACATCGGCGCGGTATGGGGCATGGTGTCGTTGCATGGAAATCTCCTTTATCTGCCGACAATAATTGCCCGCAGTGATAATTCATTATTTGAATCTTTAGACTTCTGGATGTCTAAATGTCCAAAAAAAGATGTCATACCTGCCGCCAGCCGGCAAACGAGAAAATTTCACGGGTGTTGAAAAAAATTCATCTTCACAGTGCGGAGAGCGATTCCTGGCTCGCAAACTCAAACTTTTCATCTTCCCAGCCGGTGATCCCGCCGAGCATAATTTTCACCGGCAGCCCCAGACGCGCCAGCTTCAGCGCGCCTCTGTCCGCACCGTTGCAGTGAGGCCCGGCGCAATAGACCACAAACAGCGTGCCGTCAGGCCACTGGGCCATGCGTTCGGCGGTGATCTGACGCCACGGCATATGTAGCGCACCGGGAACGTGACGGCGGGCGAAATGCTGCGGGCTCCCGACGACGTGCAGCAGGACGAAATCCTGTTCATGATTCGTGATGGCATGATGCACATCGGCGCAATCGGTCTCGACGCTCAGGCGGCGCAGAAAATGGGTAACGGCTTCCTGGGGTTCAGCAGCCGGAAATTCAGTAACATAACTCATGATCCTTCCTCATCTTTGGCGTTTGTGTTAACACTACTCTATCCACAAATTCAGCCCGTGAATGCGCTCGCTTATGCCAGAAAACAGCAAAAAGATGACAAACTTAAGACAGATTTCCCGCCCTCAGGTCATTGTGCTGGCGTACGACGGTTTGTGTACCTTTGAGTTTGGCGTGGCAGTGGAAATCTTTGGTCTGCCGCGTCCGGAGCTGGGAGACGAATGGTATCGTTTTGCCGTGGCGGGCGTAGACAGCGGTGAACTTCGGGCGACCGGGGGGATTCGCCTCATCACCGACGGTGATTTAACCCTGCTTGAGACGGCCGACCTGATCGTTGTGCCCGGCTGGCGAGGACTGGATTCACCGGTTCCGCCCGCGCTCTGCGCGGCATTACGTAAGGCCAATGCGCGGGGATGCCAGCTTTTGTCGATCTGTTCCGGCGTGTTTGTTCTTGCCGCTGCCGGGCTGCTGGATGGGCGTAAAGCCACAACGCACTGGCGCTATATTGAGGCGCTTAAGGCCCGTTACCCGGCCATCGAGGTGGTTGAAGATGTACTTTATCAGGACGACGGCGACATTCTCACCTCGGCGGGCAGCGCGGCAGGCATCGATTTATGCCTGCACGTAGTCCGGCGGGATTATGGGATGGAAATCGCCAACACCGTAGCGCGTCGTCTGGTCATTCCCCCGCACCGGGATGGCTCACAGCCGCAGCAGCTAAGCCGCCCGGTGGCGCAACTGCGCGAAAGTCAGCGTCTCGGTCAGCTGTTTGATTTTCTGCATACCCATCTTGCCGTATCGCACAGCGTTGATTCACTGGCGCGTCGGGTCGGCATGAGTCAACGCACCTTTCTGCGCCGCTTTCAGGATGCGACCGGCACCACGCCCGCGCGCTGGCTGCTCAATGAGCGCCTGCTGAGGGCAAAAGATTATCTGGAAAGCAGTCGCTTAAGTATCGACAGCATCGCGGAGCAGACCGGATTCGGTCAGGCATCGACCCTGCGTCACCATTTTCGGCAGCAGTTCGCCCTTTCCCCGGCCCAGTATCGCAAACACTATTCGCGTCCTGCCCGCTAGTGGCCGGATTGCAGACAAAAAAAACCGCCATAATATGGCGGTAAATGCTTGCATGGATAGATTTGTATTTTGGTCTCTACGTCCCGACACTCCATGGCCGGGCAGCGGATCTCTTACAAACTAACATCCATAGTCTCAATGAAAGGTAAACAGCCTGATTAACCCGCTTTGGTATTGATTTGCAAATAACGCATCAGACCCTGCTCCGCGCTCTGTTTTGCATCATCATTGATGGCTTCCAGATAAAACGAACGCGACACACCATACGGTGCTTTTTCAGACGGATAAACCGCGAACTCGAATGTTTTACCTCTTGCCTGATTGGTGCAGCCTAATTGCCAGCGCTGGTCATCAATTTTGGTGCTATTACAGGCCACGCGTCCGTAATCGCTGGTTAAATATGACCCAACACGCGCTTTCGCGGATTGAATATATTCTGGTTCGTCATTACTAATAGAGTAAATACCTGCACCCGCCCCAACAGCAACCACCAGCAGCGCAAGCGCTATCATTTTTTTCATTTAACAAGACCCATTCCTTAGCCAGAGTTTAACCATTATATAGGATTTATCCTTAAAGCTAGTGGCTAATTACGTACCAGAATTGGCGGTTAACAAACTTGATGCTAATTTTAGGAAAAGTCTCATCACAGCTGTCGCCGCACAGAATTTGACACTCTCTTTGCGCTAATTTGATTTTTTGAATAATTTCCCGAAGAAATTATTGGCATGATAGTCCTGCGATGGCATTCAACGGTGAAATAATGATGAGAAAAGGGTTAACGCTGATATTGCTGGTGTGTGGGTTATTTTCAGGTCAGCTGATGGCAGGACATAAAGGCCATGAATATGTGTGGGTAAAGAATGTGGAGCATCAGCTCCGCCATGAAGCGGATAGCGATGAATTACGCAGCGTTGCAGAAGAGTCAGCGGAAGGTTTGCGCGAACACCACCTGTGGCAGAAATCGCGCAAACCTGACACGCACTTTCGGTAATTAATTACCCTTACGCTTCGGCAGGGTTTTCATTAAATCGTCCGGGCTCACGGAGGCCACAACGCTACCCGGCGACGGCATTTTGAAAATATGATTTTTCATCTTGCCAATCACATGCATTTCGCACGGACGGCAGTCAAATTTCAGGGTCAGCACTTCGTCGCCATTCACCAGCTGCATCGGTGTGGCCTTCCAGCTTTTAATATTCCCTTTCGCCTGTTTCGGGCAGAGGTTGAAGGCGAAGCGGAGACAGTGCTTGGTGATCATCACCGGCACATCGCCCTTCTCTTCATGCGCTTCATAGGCTGCGTCAATCAGCTGTACGCCGTGACGGTGATAGAATTCACGCGCTTTGTGGTTATAGACGTTCGCCAGGAAGGACAAGTGCGTGTCAGGGTAAACCGGCGCAGGAACGGTTTCGGCCTTGCGGCTGCCGCGTGGATAGTTAGCCAGGCGGGCGGCATCCAGCATTTCTGCCGTCTCGCGGCGGAACTGATTCAGCAGGCTGTTCGGAACAAACAGGGCATCCGGCAGGTTAACGTCGATATGACGCGCGTAGTAAAGGGTCTGCCCCAGCTTCGCCACGCCATCTTTCAGGTTGTTAAGGGCTTTTTCCGCGTTGTTTGCCACCTCGAACAGACCATCAAGCGTGTGCGTCACGCTGATACCGTCTTCACAGGTCATGGTCAGGATCAGCTGCTCTTCCCAGCCGCCCAGTTCAATGTCCACCGCGATACGACGTTCGCTCGAGGTTTTCAGCAGCGCCTGCTGCCAGTTGTGGTCAAGGTTACGGTTCAGTGCCGCGTTAGGGCGCGCTTTGTAGAGATCCGCAGGCATCTCGTTTGGCCATACGCGATAGCGATTTTCACCGGTTTTTTCCACCGTATTCGCACGGAAGCCCACCACTTCACGCTTGATCATCACGTTCAGTCCATCGCCGTTGGCCAGCGGCTCGGTCACTTCCACGTCGAGGTGATCTTTTGCCACTTTCAGCACTTCACCTACCGGCAAACCGATAAACTTCGGTGAATCAAACGCACCGATATCCCCTTTACGGGCATTCACAAAGTAGTCAGTGCTGCCGCGGTGGAAAGTTTTGTCCGTTGACGGAATAAAGAAATGCTCGGTACGACCGGCCGACGCACGCGCCAGGTCACCGCGATCTTCAATGATGGCATCCAGCATCTGACGATAGTGAGCGGTGATGTTCTTCACGTAGCTCATGTCTTTATAACGCCCTTCAATCTTGAAGGAGCGCACGCCAGCGTCAATCAGCGCACCCAGGTTGGCGGTCTGATCGTTATCTTTCATCGAGAGCAGGTGTTTTTCGAACGCCACAACGCGGCCCTGATCGTCTTTCAGGGTATACGGCAGACGACAGGCCTGAGAGCAGTCGCCGCGGTTGGCGCTGCGCCCCGTCTGGGCGTGGGAAATATTGCACTGACCAGAATAGGCGACGCACAGCGCGCCGTGGATAAAGAATTCAATGGTTGCGTCGGTCGCCTGGTGAATATCGCGGATCTGGTTCAGGTTCAGCTCACGCGCCAGCACGATCTGGGAAAAACCCACATCAGAAAGAAACTTCGCCTTCTCTACCGTGCGGATATCGCACTGGGTACTGGCATGCAGTTCAATGGGGGGAATATCCAGCTCCAGCACGCCCATATCCTGCACAATCAGGGCATCGACGCCGGTCTGGTAGAGATCGGTAATTAAACGTTGCGCAGGCTCCAGCTCATCATCATGCAGAATGGTGTTCAGGGTCACGAACACTTTCGCCCCAAAGCGATGGGCGAACGGCACCAGTTCAGCAATATCGCTCAGGCTGTTGCTGGCGTTATGGCGGGCACCAAAGCCAGGCCCACCAATGTAGACGGCATCAGCACCATGAAGGATCGCTTCACGGGCGATGGAGGCGTCGCGGGCCGGGCTTAAGAGTTCGAGATGATGGGATTGCAGGCGCATACTTCGTCGTTATCCGTTATGGTCAAAATGGCGGCTATTGTAGTCAGAAGTATGCGGCAGCGAAACAGTTTTGCGTCGCTTCAGCGGGGATAATGGATCAGGGAGTGAAAATGCACCGGCCGGTCGCTGCTGTTGCGATAGGCGTGCGGTTTATCCCCGGCAAAACGCACCCCAGAATCGGCAGTAATGGTCTGCCACTCGCCATCAATGTTCATCTCCAGTTCGCCGCTGATCACCACCACGTGTTCAATCACGCCAGCCTCGTGGGGCGTGGATTCGCTCAGGGCGCCGGCAGCGAGGGTTATCGAAAAGTGGTCAAACTTTAGCGTCTCATCCCACGGGAATAACGGTTTCACCACCATCGCCTGCTGTTCCGGGTCGAATACCGCCTGCCTGTCAGCTGCCGCCGTGATGAAGGCAGAAAAAGGGATGTTCAGCCCCGTGGCGATTTTCCACAACGTGGATACCGTCGGGCTGGATTCATTACGCTCGATTTGCCCGAGCATGGCCTTTGAAACGCCGGTCTCTTCCGCCAGTCTGGCGAGGCTCCAGCCACGCGCCTGACGCTCGGTTTTCAGTGTGTAAGCAAGATGTTGTGTGATGTCCATGTTCCCTCCTGATGCGACCGATCATACCACTTGTACGCTATAACGCACAGTGTTACCTTAGGGCGGACGTTATAACGCACAACGGAGTTTTTATGCGCCCTTCATCCTCACTCTTTCCTGCCGTTCTCGCCGGTTTTGTCGCCGTTCTGGTGGGATATGCCAGTTCCGCCGCCATTATCTGGCAAGCCGCTGCCGCCGCAGGCGCAAACGCGCAGCAGATCGCTGGCTGGATGACGGCCCTGGGGATAGGTATGGGGGTCAGCACGCTGGCGCTTTCCTGGCGGTATAAAGCCCCGGTGCTCACCGCCTGGTCTACACCCGGCGCGGCACTGTTAGCCACCAGCCTGCACGGGGTAACGCTTGCCGAGACCATCGGGATTTTTATCTTTGCCAACGCGCTCATTCTGCTGTGCGGCGTAACCGGGTTGTTTGCTCGCCTGATGAAGCTTATCCCGCATTCCCTTGCCGCCGCTATGCTCGCCGGGGTGCTGCTCAGGTTTGGATTGCAGGCGTTCAGCAATCTTGAGGGGCATTTTTTGCTGTGCGGCAGCATGCTGGCGGCATGGCTGTTCGCCAAAGCGCTGGCACCCCGCTACGCCATTGTCGCCACGTTGCTGGTGGGTAGTATAGTGGCCTGGGCGGGAGGTGACGTTGTCACAAAAGAGTTAACCCTTTCCGTGGTGATGCCCACGTTTATCGCGCCAACCTTTACGTTTACCAGTTTGATAAGCATTGGCGTGCCCTTTTTCCTGGTCACCATGGCGTCCCAGAATGCGCCGGGCTTCGCCACGATGCAGGCTTCCGGCTATCCGCTGGCCGTATCACCGCTGATGATCGTCACCGGAGGGCTGGCACTGGTGTTATCCCCGCTCGGCGTCTTTTCCATCTGTATCGCCGCGATCACCGCTGCGATTTGCCAGAGCCCGGATGCGCACCCGGATGCCAGCAAACGCTGGCTTGCCGCCGTGGCCGCAGGCGGGTTTTATCTGCTGGCGGGCATTTTTGGCGGATCCATTTCCGGGCTGATGGCCTCCCTTCCCCTGAGCTGGATCCAGATGCTCGCCGGCCTGGCGCTGCTGGGCACCATCAGCGGGAGCTTGTATCAGGCACTGAACAACGAAACGGAGCGCGACGCGGCAATTGTCACCTTTCTGATGACCGCCAGCGGCGTCACGATCCTGGGTATTGGCTCTGCGTTCTGGGGGCTGGTGCTGGGCGGCGTATGTTATACGGTCTTTTCACACCTTCGCCGCGCGTAGCTGCGAGGGCGTTATGCCCATCATGCTGCGAAAGCGGTTACTGAAATGGCTGGCGGAGTTAAACCCGCAAGCCAGCGCGATATCCGTGAGTGGTGTGGTTGTGTGCTGCACCAGCGCTTTGGCTTTCTCCATTCGACGCTGCATCACGTACTGATGTGGCGCCAGCCCCATGGACTGACGGAACATTCTGGCGAAATGATACTCGCTCAGCGCGGCCTGTTCGGCCAGTTCCGCCAGCGTCAGCGGCTGGGAAAGGTTCTCTTCGATAAACGCCAGCACGTTACGCAGCACAAACGGTGACAACCCGCCGGTCACCACCGGCAGCTTCCACTGCACACTGGAGTAATGCTGTAACAGGTGGGTCATCAACAGCGTAGACGCGGTACTCAGGGTGAGCTGGTTAGCTTTTTGCTGCCAGTCGCAGCCGAGCAAAAACTGACGGTAAAGTGCGGTAATTTTCGGGTCACTGCCGAAAATCTTTTCATCCAGCGTCAGGGACAGCGGGCGCTTGTCCCAGATTTTTTCCCCGACATCACGCAGATGCTCATCGGTGCAGTAGAGATGGACAAACGACAGGTCATCGCGAATATCCCACGTCGATTCACTCTCTTTTGGCATCAGACAGAAACGGTCCGGGCCGCCGCCGTTTTTCCAGCCGCCCGGCGTTTTTTGATAGCTCTCATACCCGTCCGCCACGTACAGGCTGAGGGTATGGTGATTACTTTTTACGGTTATCGTGTCGTGCTTGTTGTACCAGGCTGCCAGTTGAATACCGGAATTCAGCGCAACGGTTTCCCGCAGCACGGCGTTCTGCTGGCGTAGCGTTTCAAAGGTATCGTAAGCGCGAGACATAGCTATTAACGGGTGAGTAATCAGACTCTCAGTCTATGAAGTGTTGCGCCACGATGCCAGATCTGCAGCCACAAAAAAGCGCAAGAATATGCAAGTCCACCGCAAATCGGTGAAAGCAATGTCATGCCACTCGCGCCAGACTGCACTTTTCGCTGTGTGAGAAGAGAGCAACAATGAACGCATTACTCTATGGACTGGTGGTGGTGATATGGGGAACAACCTGGATTGCCATTTTCCTGCAACAGGGGCCAGTCGCAGCTCCGGTGTCAATTTTCTGGCGTTTTGCCGTGGCCTGCGCCACGATCATGATCGTCTTAATTGCCCTGCGCCGGCTTCGTAAGCTGGCCTTGCGGGATCATCTCTTTTGCATGCTGCAAGGATGCTGCGTTTTTTGCTTCAACTTCTGGTGTTTTTATACCGCCGCCGCGCACATTAATACCGGGCTGGAGTCGGTGATTTTCTCGATGGCCGTACTGTATAACGCTATCAACAGTTTTATTTTCTTCGGTCAGCGCCCACCCGCACGCTTCTGGACGGCGGCGGCCCTGGGACTTATCGGGATCATCACCCTCTTCTGGGACGACCTGCTGGCGAGTGGCTGGAGTGCCTCCCTGCTGACGGGGATTGGCCTTTCAGCACTGGGGACCTACGGGTTCTCGCTGGGCAATATGATCAGCATGCGCCACCAGCGAAAAGGGCTGGAGACCATGACCACCAACGCCTGGGCGATGTTTTACGGTACGGTCATTATGGGCTGCATTGCCCTGTTCCGGGGTGACAGTTTTATCCCCGAATGGACGGTGAGTTACATTGGCGCGCTGCTTTATCTCGCCATTTTTGGTTCGGTCATCGCTTTTGGTGCCTACTTCACGCTGGTGGGACGCATTGGCCCGGGCAAAGCGGCATACAGTACGCTGCTCTTCCCGCTGGTGGCGCTGTCCATCTCCACGGTCTATGAAGGTTACGTGTGGCATCTCAACGGCATCATTGGATTACTGCTGATTCTGGGCGGGAATATGGTGATGTTTACGAAACCGGAAACCTGGTTCAGACGTTTGCGTATGGCATAAAAAAAAGGCCTGCATTGCTGCAGGCCGTTTTGATTATTTCGCGGTTTTCTTAACATCAAACATGGTGGCATCCGTCGCCATGTCATCCACAACCTGTTTTAACGTTGCGAAGCCCATTGGCGTGTTTTCGTTCGCCAGCTCTTTACCTTCGCCTTTACGCACGACCTTCATGACCGGCTTATTCGTCGCCGAATCAATCAGCTCGCCTTCGAAGAAGAGATGGGTATCCATGGTGCGGTGCCCCGTTGCCATCTGCGTACCTGCAACCACTAACGCGACGGGCACTACTTCATAGAACTGCAGACCTTCTTTCTGTGAACTCACACCGGTAATCGCACCGCGGAAAATCAGGCTGTGTTTACCTGGTGTCGTAACAACAGGTTTACGCTGGCTGATTGCCGCTTTCATTTTGGTGTTGGTATAAGCCAGAAGCTCATCAAGCGTTTTTTGACCAATTTGGGTCGTTGGTTTTGGCGCTGGATAATAGGTGATTGGCGTCCATAAAATACTGTCGTAATTTGCCTCGTTATACGACGGGTCGACCCAACGCAGCGTCGGTTTACCCGTTGCGGACGTTGTTTGCTGCAATCCAGAATAATCTTTTAAAAAGCCTGAATATTGTTCGGGGGCGGCGACTTTAGACGAACAGCCCGCTAACGCCAACAGACCAGAAAGCACTGCAACTTTAAAAAAAGTGTGAGTACGCATGATGGTATTCCATGTTATCTGCAAGTATGCATTTGAAGTTATAGCAAAAGTCTGGCGGGTTTGTTGTGACAAAAAATGATGTAAGCAGCACAAATTGCGAAAAGATTGCCCGACTGAACGCCGGGCAGTGAAAAACTACTGATTAATATCAACCTGCCAGAACAAATGCTTGCCAAACGGATCGATTTCATAGCCCGTGACTTCCTTGCGCACCGGTTCAAAAATCGTCGAATGGGCAATCATTACTGCCGGCATCTGGTCATGCATCATCTGCTGGGCCTCTTTATACAGCGCCACGCGTTTATCATGATCGGTTATCGATTTCGCTTCAGCGATAATTTTATCAAATGGTTTGTAGCACCATTTGGCGGAATTAGATCCACCGTTAGCCGATGTACAGGTAAATAACGGACCAAAGAAGTTATCCGGGTCGCCGGTTGCGGTCGTCCAGCCCATCAGCGCGGCCTGGTGTTCACCGCCCTTCACCCGCTTAAGATACTCACCCCATTCATAGGTGACGATTTTGGTCTGGACGCCAACCTTCGCCCAGTCGGCCTGAATCATCTCCGCCATCCGTTTTGCGTTCGGATTGTAGGGGCGCTGAACCGGCATCGCCCATAAATCGATGCTGATGCCGTTTGCAAAACCAGCCTCCTTCAACAACGCTTTCGCTTTTTCCGGATCGTAGTCGTAATCCTTCAGTTCGCTGTCGGCGCTCCAGACACCCGGTGGCAGCAGGTTTTTCGCCGCCGTACCGGTGCCATGGAATACCGCGTCAATGATGGCCGGCTTATTGATGGCCATTGCCAGCGCCTGGCGAACCTTCACGTTATCCAGCGGAGGTTTTTGCGTATTGAAGGCCAGAAAACCGGTATTCAGCCCGGCTTTACTCATCAGATTAATGTCTTTGTTCGCCTTCATGCGCGGTAGGTCCGCCGGGTTTGGAAACGGCATCACCTGACATTCGTTCTTCTCGATTTTGGCAAAACGCACCGAGGCATCGGGCGTGATGCTAAACACCAGCCGATCCAGCTTCGATTTGCCCTGCCAGTACTCCGGAAACGCAGTGAACAGGATGCGCGAATCTTTCTGGTACTGCGCCAGCTTAAACGGCCCGGTGCCAATCGGGTCCATATCCACCTTTTCCGGCGTGCCGGCTTTCAGCATCGCGTCGGCATACTCCGCCGACAGGATCGAGGCGAAATACCACGCCAGATCGGCGACAAACGGCGCTTCCGGATGGGCGAGCGTAAAGCGCACGGTGTGCTCATCGACTTTATCAATGGCCGTGATCAGGCTACCGAACTCAAGGCTCTCGAAGTTGGAATAGCTGCCGTTAGAGACGTTGTGATAGGGATGATTTACATCCTTCTGGCGCATAAACGAGAAAATCACGTCGTCGGCGTTAAAGTCGCGCGTCGGCCTGAACGATTTATTACTCTGGAATTTCACCCCTTTACGCAGATGGAAGGTATAAACCTTGCCGTCCTCGCTCACCTCCCAGCGTTCCGCCAGGCTCGGGACCAGTTCCGTTGTACCCGCCCTGAAATCGACCAGCCGGTTATAGACCGGCACGGCACTGGCATCCACGCTGGTTCCCGACGTGTATAACTGAGGATTAAAGTTTTCCGGCGATCCTTCAGAGCAATACACCAGCGTTTTTGCCGCAACGGTGGAACTGACCGTGAGCGCAGCAAGTGCCAGCGTTAACATTGTGAGTTTGCTTTTCATCATTTATTCCTGTCTTTTTAATTCGACGGCTAATTAATTCTTTTGCCATTTCATAAATATCATTAAAGTGATGTAGCAAACACCTGAAAAATAAATACAGAAGGAATCACTATGGGCTCGGCACTCTCCAGACAATTAACGCACCGCTTCTTCCGCTATCTCGCCATCACCAGCCAGAGCGATCCCAGAGTGAACACCCTTCCCTCTACGCCGGGCCAGCACGACATGGCGCGTGAGCTGGCCCAGGAGCTGGCCCAGCTGGGTTTAGACGATATTGTGATTGATGAATACGCGACGGTTACTGCGGTTAAAAAAGGTAATGTAGCCGGGGCGCCACGCATCGGTTTTATTACCCATATTGATACCGTCGATGTCGGTTTATCACCGGATATTCATCCACAAATATTAAAATTTACGGGTGAAGACCTCTGTTTGAATAAAGAGAAATCAATCTGGTTACGCGTAAAAGAGCATCCGGAAATTCTGGCTTACCCGGGTGAAGAGATTATTTTCAGCGACGGGACCAGCGTATTAGGCGCAGATAATAAAGCCGCCGTCACCGTGGTCATGACGCTGCTGGAAAACCTGACGCCAGAACATCAGCATGGCGACATTGTGGTCGCGTTTGTGCCGGATGAGGAGATCGGCCTGTGTGGCGCGAAGGCGCTGGATCTAAAACGCTTTGACGTTGATTTTGCCTGGACCATCGACTGCTGTGAGCTGGGTGAGATTGTTTACGAGAACTTCAACGCCGCGGCGGCAGAGATTCGCTTTACCGGCGTAACGGCTCACCCCATGTCCGCCAAAGGCGTGCTGGTTAACCCACTGCTGATGGCGACAGACTTCATCAGCCATTTTGACCGCCAGCAAACCCCGGAATGCACCGAGGGGCGTGAAGGCTATATCTGGTTTAACGGCATTCAGGCGGGGCAAAACGAGGCCGTCTTAAAAGCGAATATCCGTGATTTCGATAAAGCACAGTTTGCCGCCCGCAAGCAGCAGATTGCCGATGTCGCGGCGTTGATTGCCGGACAGCATCCTACGGCAAAGGTGGAGTATCGCATTGAAGATACCTACAGCAATATCAGCAATGCGATTGGTGAGGATCGTCGCGCTATCGACCTGATGTTTGAGGCTATGAAATCCCTTGGGATCACGCCGAAACCGACGCCAATGCGCGGCGGTACTGACGGCGCGGCGCTCTCGGCAAAAGGCCTGCTCACGCCAAACTTCTTCACCGGCGCGCATAACTTCCACTCAAAGTTTGAGTTTTTGCCGCTGTCGTCGTTCGAGGCCTCATACAACACGGCCCTGCAGCTCTGCCTGCTGGCCGCCCGTTAAGCGGGCTTGCGCGCCAGCAGCGTGGCAAAACGCAGTTTGATGCGGTTACCGTTCTCGTCGGTGCGGTGCAGTTCGCCCACCTCTTCGTTGTACTTGAGCAACGCCCAGCCCTCGTAGTAGTTGCTCAGTTCACCGCTTTTGAACGCAAACGGGAAGCCGACGGTGCACGGGTAATCCGCCGTGTCCATCGCGGCAACAATCAGGTTATAACCGCCGGGTCTGGTGCAGCGCTGCATATTGCCGATCAGACCCGGAATGGTTTTCGCTTCCAGGAACATCAGCACCACGGTAGAGAGAATAAAATCGTATTCGCCCTCAAAGCTCAGGTTGTTCAGATCTTTGATTGCCGTCTGCAGGTTTACGATGCCTTCTTCCGCTTTGATGCGCTCAATATTCTCGATACTCAGTGGATTTTTATCCCACGCGGTCACGTCGTAACCGTTGGCTGCCAGATAGAGGCTGTTACGCCCGTTACCACAGCCCAGATCCAGCGTTTTACCCGGTTTCACAATGCCCGCGCTGTACAGCACTTCTGAGTGCGTACGGGTTAAGCCATATTTCTCTGTGAAGTAATTTTCATCAACAGCCATTATTTTTCCTCAGATTGCATAAGCAGCGCTTTATCAGTGCGCACCAGAAGTTTGCCCTGTATCAGCAAGATAAACGTTTGTACCAGCAGCATCCCGATGATGACATTGGTAAAGATAAACAGTGGGACGGCAATGGCGTGGAAAAAGCCCGACGGACTGCTCTGCCCCAGATGAAGCCCCGTGGTGGCCAGGGCCGACACGCCAAACGAGAAGCTCCAGAACGAGGCGTTAAACGGCTGGGATAAATACCATGGCATCAGCCGTAACATAAACAGCAGTTGCAACAGGCCGTAGCCGAACAGCATTTTGGCAAATGTATCCGCCTCACCGCCATTGACGCTAAACCAGGCGCTGCAGGCCACCAGCGCGGGGGCCAGCTGAATACCCAGCGAGGTTCGCAGCGCGGAAGGCAACTCCCCGGCGCTACGAAGTCGTTGCAAAATCACCGGCTCAAGGCTGAGCCAGGAAAAAACGCCCGCCCCGAGAAACACCAGCCCGGCATCGTTAAACCCCAGCGCGCCGCACGCCATGGCGCTGATAAAGTTGTTTGCTACCGTGGGCAGATATAACCCCGGCGTGGTGGCCTCTTGCGGATGGTTACCGCGCCATAATCCGGCGCTTTGCCAGGCAGCATAGGCCAGCTGTATCACCACCCCGACGCCAAATAACACCAGTGACACCGGGCGCAGCCAGGGCACAAAACCGATGGCGACCAGCATCGTTGTGGCGGGAAAAAGGCTGACAAAACTGCTCATCACCGGGTGGCGCATCTCGGCCAGCACACTTCGCGGGAAACGGATCGCCCGGGCGATAAACGCCACCGTCAGCAAAAACCAAATCACAATCGCAAGGGCCACCAGGCTCTCACCCGGCCAGCGCGTCACGGGCCAGAGCGTGCTGGCGTATCGCCAGGCGAACCCCATCCCAATGATGCCAAGCACCATACCGAAGTAACCCGCGGGCAGGTTAAGCACTTGTTGAGCGTTGTTATTTTTATTCATTAATTTGAATTTTTAAAATGTATTTTAAATGCCATTTTAAGGGGTTTCCGCGACGGATGCCAGCACTACGAAACGCCGAAAGTTTGCTACGTTTAGTGGAGACGCTTACCCGAGACTCCATGATGAAAAAGTACAGGCTCAGCGAGGACACCCGCCTCTGGCAATGGAAAAACGGCGAGACAACGCACACGACGTCGTTACGACAGATTATTGCCACGGCGAATTTTAACGACATCGTGAGCGGCACGAAAGGCGGCTGGGTTGAAGATGAGAGCGCCCTCGCGCACGAAGGCGACTGCTGGATCTACGATGAAAACAGCGTCGTCTTTGCCGGTGCGACGGTGTCCGGCAACGCGCGCCTTACCCTGCCTTGCATCGTCAGTCATGACGCGCAGATTGGCGACAACTGCTGGCTCGACGGCGCAGAGGTCAGTCACGGCGCACGCATAAGTGACAACGTCACGATACAGCAATCCTGCGTGCGCGGCGAATGCCATATTTTCGGCGAGGCGCGGGTGCTTCATAACAGCGTGGTGATTGCTGCCAAAGGGCTTACGCCGGACCATGAGCAGATCCTGAAAATTTATGACAAGGCGACGGTGAGCCAGTCACGCATTGTGCATCAGGCGCAAATCTACGGCGAGGCAATGGTTAATTATGCCTTCGTTGAACACCGGGCGGAGGTTTTCGACAGCGCCATCCTCGAAGGCAACGATCTCAATAACGTCTGGGTATGTGACTGCGCAAAAGTGTACGGTAACGCCCGCGTCATTGCCGGTTTTGACGACGATGCCATCCCTACCGTCCGCTACAGCTCTCAGGTGGCAGAGAACGCGGTGGTGGAAGGAAATTGTGTCATTAAACACCACGTCCTGATTGGCGGTCAGGCCTGGCTGCGCGGCGGCCCTATCCTGCTTGACGATAAGGTCGTGATCCAGGGACGGGCGCGTATCAGCGGCGATGTGCTTATTGAGCATCGGGTTGAAATCACCGACGATGCGGTGATTGAGGCTTTTGCCGGTGAGAACATCCACCTGCGCGGCGAAAAGGTGATTAACGGCGACCAGCGCATCACCCGTACGCCTCTGTTGGGGGCGTTATAGCGGGTAAATTTTGCCGTAGAGATTCACATCGTCAAAACGGCCATTCAGGAACTCTGCTTCCCGCAGGCACCCCTCCAGCGTAAAACCGTTGCGCAGGGCAACGTTGTTGCTGGGTTTATTCGCCACCCGACACTTAATGACAAAACGGCGGATCTCACCTTGCTCGACGTAATAGCGCATAAACGCCTGCAGCGCCTGCGACAAAATGCCCTGACCCTGATGCGCCTCGTCCAGCCAGTAACCGATGTATCCGGCTTTGTTGGCGGGTTCAATCGCATTAAACGACAGCACGCCGACCAGGTCCTCATCCTTGAAAATCAGAAACATTTTGGCGTAGCCGCGCTGGTGCAGCATCTGATTACTCAGCACATTACGACGGGTGTCATCTTCGGTGCCCACATGCTGCGCCCAGTCAAAGGCGGTTTGCAGCCAGGCTTTGTTTCTGATGACCATGTTGTGCAGATCGGCGGTATAGCGCTCTTCGACGGCGCGAAGCTCGAGATGGTCAGTCACCGGGATTATTTCAGATTCAGTGGCGGTCATGGTCCCTTCCCGTCACCCTCTCCCCGCCGGGGAGAGGGAATAAATGGTCAACGCATGATGCGATCGTCAACGTAGTTACGTTTGTCCGGCGCAGGCGGGAAATACTGATACAGCCAGGTCTCACTGATCGCATCTCCCTGACAGCGCAGGAACATGCGCATGTCCACCGGATCGGTTGAATCCGAGGTAGGATACCAGTCGAACAGAATGCGATAGCCGTCAAACGGCTCAACGTAGAGGATCTCAACCTGCTTCGCCTCACCGCTGGAGAGGGTAATGACCGGCTCAATGCCTTTTGGCGCGGCAGCTTTCAGATCGCCCCCGACGAAGTCGATAGCAAAGCGACGTGCCCACACTTTCGGGTAGTTTTCGCCCGGCGCCCAGCCTTCCGGGAACCCACCCATACCGGTACGGGTCGCGAAGACATTCGCCAGTGGGGAACGGACCGGCGGCATGGCGCTCCAGTAAAGACGGTATTTAAAGTCCAGCTCATCGCCCGCTTTCACCGGTTTTTCTGGCTGCCAGAAGCAGACCACGTTATCCAGTGTTTCACCCGTTGTCGGGATCTCCATCAGGCCAACCGCACCTTTACCCCAGTCGTTACGCGGCTCCACCCAGAGGCCTGGGCGTTTGTTATACCAGCCCATGACGTCCTGATAATGCGAGAAATCGCGATCGAGCTGGAGCAAGCCGAACCCTTTCGGGTTTTTGTCCACAAACGCATTAAACTGCAGCTTCTGCGGGTTGTTCAGCGGACGGCAAATCCACTCCCCGTTACCGCGCCACATGGCGAGACGGTCGGAGTCATGAATTTGCGGGTGGATGGTATCGCACATGCGGCGTTCGTTTGTACCGCAGCTGAACATACTGGTCATCGGCGCAATGCCGAGCTGTTTAATGTCTTTACGCGCATAGAGATGGTTTTCCACCTCCATGATCACCTGGCTCTTCTCGCAGTGGATCACGAACTTATACGCACCGGTGATGCTTGGGCTGTCCAGCAGCGTATAGACGGTAAAGGTAGTATCGCCCGGTTTGACGGTTTCAAACCAGAACGCGGTGAAGTCAGGGAACTCTTCCGGCGTGTCGGTAAAGGTATCCACCGCCAGACCCCGCGCGGAAAGACCATACTGATAGGTATCATCAACCGCACGGAAATAGCTCGCCCCCAGGAATGAGACGATATCACGACGCGCCAGTTCTGGTGCCTTGAAGGCGCGGAAACCGGCAAACCCAAGATCGCTTTGCCCTTCCAGCTGCTTCGTATCAACACCGGTTTCACCGTAGCTGAACAGCTCAGGACGGAAGTGGATTTCGCGCGCCTGTGACGTTGACTGATCCAGCGAGAACATGCGCACGCGGCGACGGAAACCCATGCCCATATGGAAGAACTGCACATCCAGCTGACGGCCTTCAATGTTATTCCACAGTGACTGTTTTTCATCGTAACGGATGGCGTTATAGGCCTGCGGCGTCATGGTCGCCAGCGTGTCCGGTAACGGTCGCGGTGCTCCGCCCCATGGGGTTTTCGCCAGGTCATGGGCCATGGATTGCAGTACGGAGAAGTCAAAACGACGGCTCTGACCGTCAGCAATGTCAGAGTCAGCAGCGTAAGCCGCTTTGGAAAACAGGGAAGCAAGGCCAGTTGTGCCGCTCAGGGCTGCCATTGCCAGCGAGCCTTTTAGAAAACGTCTGCGATTCATGCCTGGAAAAACGTCCTTATGGTCGTGTGAATGTGTTTCGCACTCGGCGAAATGACGGCAAGAAAGAACGCACAGCCTAAACAAAAATGGTTAAGAATCCAATTGTTGGGCGGCGATTATCTGTACAAAGTGCGAAATATTTTCTGTCGACCAGAACGACCCGAAAAAGGTGTAAAGAAAGGTATAAAGACGTGTATAAAAATGCCCCGGCTGGACATCGTCAGTCGGGGCAAATGAGGCGGTTATTTTACGCTGACATCGATACCTGGGAAGTACTTATCAGCGAGTTTAGCGATCGTGCCATCGGCACGCACTTTATCAATTGCGGCATCAAGTTGCTTTTTGGTGGCCTCGTCCCCTTTACGCAACCCAAAGCCGATCCCACTGCCGAGGATAGTGTCGTCCGACACCGGTTTGCCGATAAAGCCAAACCCTTTCCCCTGCGGCTTGCTGAGGAAACCTGCCTGCCCGGCCGCGGACATGACCAGCGAGGCGTCGATACGGCCATTCAGCAGATCGCCCCAGGCCATATTCTGATCTTTATAAGACACCACGGTGACACCCTGCTTTTCCCAGTGCTCTTTCGCATAGGTTTCCTGAATGGAGCCCTGCAGGACACCGATGGTTTTGCCCTTAAGCCCCGCGGGCGTTGCCTCTACCGCGGTACCGGCCTTGCCAACGAGCTGCGATGGGATGCGGTAAATCGGCTGGGTAAAATCAATACTTTTACGTCGCTGTTCGGTGATGTTCATCGCCGAGTTAATGGCATCAAATTTCTTCGCCACCAGGCCCGGTATTAACGCATCAAAAGAGGTTTCAACCCAGGTGCATTTCAGCGCTGCGGCTTTGCAGATGGCATTGCCCAGCTCAACGTCAAACCCTTCCAGTTCGCCAGCAGCATTTCGGCTTTCAAACGGCGGATATTCCGCCTCCAGCCCGTACCGCAGTTCGGTAGCCGCGAATGACGAAAACGTACACAGCAATCCCATGCCGACAACTAACGCGCGTAATTTCATCTCCAACTCCTTAGCGTGGTTTAACCCGACACAGGGCCTGGGCACCTGCCCGTAACGTCGCCTCATCTTTCGCAAAAGAGAGACGAATCAATTTATTATCCGTACCATCCGCATAAAACGCCGACAGCGGAATGGTGGCCACTCCATATTCAACGATCAGCCGTTTCACCAGTTCACTGTCGCGCTCATCGCTAAACTGGCTGTAGTCGGCCAGCAGGAAAAACGAACCGGCGCTCGGCAAGAGTCTGAACGGTGATGCTTCCAGCAAACTTTGCAGCAGATCGCGTTTGCGCTGATAAAACGCCGCCAGCGACAGCCAGGTTTGCGGGTCAATCATGTGCTCTGCAAACGCATGCTGCATTGGCGTATCGGCAGAAAACATCAGAAATTGATGGACTTTACAAATCTCATCCATCAGTACCGCCGGAGCAACACAGTAACCCACGCGCCAGCCGGTCACGTGATAGGTTTTTCCGAAGGAAGAGATAATGACGCTCCGCTCCGCCAGCTGCGGATGTGTCGCCATACCGTGGTGCGGTTCACCATCAAAGACGACGTGTTCGTACACTTCGTCAGACAAAATAATGATATCGTTATTGCGGGTCACCGCCACCAGCTGCTGCAGGTCCTCTGCCGAGAAGACCTGCCCGCTCGGGTTGTGCGGGGTATTGATGATAATCATGCGCGTACGCGGGGTGATCGCCGCACGGACTTCATCCCAGTTGACGGCAAAATCCGGCACCGTCAGTTTAATGGCAACCGGCGTGGCCCCCTGCAGGCGAACAATCGGGGCGTAACTGTCAAACGACGGTTCAAAGTAGATCACTTCGTCGCCCGGGTGCACCAGCCCGCTGATCGCCGAATAGAGTCCTTCACTGGCACTGGCGGTGACCAGCACTTCGCTGGCCGGGTCATAGTGCGTGCCGTAGAGGGTGGCAATTTTATCCGCAATACGCTCTTTAAGCGGCTGCAGGCCGGTCATTGCCGCGTACTGGTTGTGCCCTGCCTCCATCGCCCGGGTCACCCCGGCGACCAGTTTAGGATCGCAGGAAAAATTGGGTGCACCCTGAGAAAGATTGATGGCGTTATGCCGGGCGGAGAGCTGGCCGATAACGGTAAAAATCGTGGTCCCCACATCGGGTAATTTGGAACGGGTGTGCACCGGAGTGTGTAACGTCATCCTCTTTCCTTTCTCTTGATGAATGCATAACTATTCAAACAACAAGTCAGTTGTCGGGACAATCGAATTGTTGTCATAATAGCCATGAGAAAAACGCATACCTGAGGTGTTTAATGTCGCGCCGTTCGCTCCCGCTTAATGCCATCGATGCCTTTTTAGTCACCGCGCGTCATCTGAATCTGACCCATGCCGCAACAGAACTCTGTCTGACGCAGGGAGCCGTAAGTCGTAAAATCGCCACCCTTGAAGCGTGGTTCGGCTTTCCGCTGTTCGAGCGCCATGCGCGCGGCCTGCGCCTCTCCCCACAGGGCAGCGCCCTGCTTCCGGAATTGCAATCCACTTTTGAAACGCTGCTGACCCTGGCCGATCGGGCCCGTACCCAGCAAACCGTGATCCGACTCAAAGCACCCACCTGCGCCATGCGCTGGCTGGTGCCTCGTCTGCTGGAGGTGGAGCGTGAGCAGCCGGATCTGCAGATCGCATTGACCACCACTACCGACCATAACGTCAATTTCAAAACGGAATCTTACGACGCGGCCATTGTATTTGGCACCCATATGAGCGCGGGCGATCTGTTGTTTGAAGAGGCGTTAACCCCGGTAATGAGCCCCCTGCGAGCAGGTTGCGAACTGGGTGCGTTAACCTTCCTTCACCCGACACGGGATAAGACAGACTGGTCATTGTGGCTGGCGAAGCAGGAAGGCCCGGGGGTTGTTATGCACAAAAATCAACACTTCGACACGATGGACCTTGCCATCACGGCCGCCATTCAGGGGCTGGGGGTGGCCATTGCTGACGAAACGCTGGTGGAAGAAGACGTCCGCGCCGGGAGGCTGGCGCGGCCTTTTGAGAGCAGCATCAAAACGGGTGCGAGCTACAGACTGGTTCTGCGCGAATCGCCTGGCCAGGAAAATGGGCTGGCGGCGTTTCGCGCCTGCCTGCTCAGTCGAGGCTCACATGGTGTTTCATAACGCGCTTAAAGAGGCTCATGCGCGCGCGCATAAAGCGGTTTTCAAGCCTGAAACCTGCATGTTTATTCACGCCGATACGTAGCAGCACGTCCCTTCCTTTTCGACAGGCCGGCCAGTGCGTCGGGCCAGGAAGACTTTCCCGGTGACCGGCGTCACGCGCAAAGCTCACCCAATAATCTGCAACCTGCGCAGCGAATTGCCGGTCTCGCGCATTAACGTAGTGGCAGGAAGGCTCAATCTCACCAAGGGTGTCAAACACGTACGGCACCTCATTACCGTGCCAGGCACCGTTGATATAGGTTGCGTGCTCTGCTTCCGCCACATAGTCGAACCAGTAACGCCAGCACAAGCCGCCCACGCGCTGCTGGGCCTGCATCACCACATATCCCATGGTGGTAAAAGCCATATCCCGGCACACCTGCCTGCCAAGCTCCACATCCCCTTTCACACCCGGATAGAGCAGTTTGATCAGCCCCAGTCCAAAACGACGTTCACGGCGAAGCTTCTGGATCTGACCGGCGAGATCGATACCAAATACCGCCATCACGCTGGCTTCGTCACTGTTCGACCCGATCATCACCGGAACAGGATGCTGACGCGCGGCAAAGAACACATCGAGCATTGATTCCGGCAGAACACAGTCTCCGACGATGGGTGCCGGGGCGATGTTCAGCGGCGCGGCCAGCGGCCAGAACGCTTCGGGGGGAATGGCACGTAACTGTTCTGCTGACGCCTCCTCAAGGCCGAAATGCGCCGCCAGCGCTTCCCCTTTTTGCAGGGCCTGTTCCCGCGGCGTATCCGGCAGGGTGTATCCGCTTTGCACAATCGCCTTGTGGAAGAGTCCCTTCGCCAGCGGAGACGCCAGCAGCGACAGCACGCTGCGCGCGCCGGCGGATTCGCCAAACAGGGTGACGTTGTCAGGATCGCCACCGAAAGCGGCAATATTCTCCCGAACCCATTCAAGGGCGGCAATCTGATCCAGCAGCGCAAAGTTATGCACCACCCGGTCTTCTTCTCCTTCCAGCGCGGGATGGGCAAAGAAGCCAAGGTGACCAAGACGGTAATTGATCGTCACAACCACCACGCCGCGCGTTGCCAGCGCCTTACCGTTATAGGGCGGCAGGCCACCCGCGCCAATGGTAAACCCCCCGCCGTGTAGCCAGACCATGACGGGAAGCGGCGCCGGGCGCTCGACGGGTGACCAGACGTTAAGATACAGACAATCTTCTGAGAACCGGCCGGGATCGCCGCCCCCTAACGCCTGGCAATACTCACTGTTCTGCCAGCTTGAGGGCGAAAAAGCGGTGGCCAGACGCAGCCCCTTCCAGCGTTCAGGCGGCCGTGGCGAACGCCAGCGCCAGTTGCCAACGGGAGGCGCCGCATAGGGAATACCACACCAGAGATGAACGTTTTCATCCGTTAAACCAGACAGTGCGCCCTGGCGCGTTTCAATCACAGGGGCGGAGGGATTTTGCATAACAACCTTCTGTTTCCATCACACCCCAGAAGAGTAACGATTTCAGAGCAAACCGCAACGCTGTTTGCTGCGGATTTCTGCCTCCTGATAGAGCATGAACTCATCGTACACCGGGCAACCCAGCGCCGCTTCGAACGCGTCGCGACTGGCGTTACCGTGGCTACGCGCCTGGGTTTCATTGCCCAGATTCGACTGGAAAATCCCTGCGGCGCTGACCGGGAGGAAATCTTCATAGGTGATCGGCTGAGCGACAACCCACCCGCGCTCAATTAACGGCTGTGGATCGTCTCCCGGACGAAACGCATGTCGATGCGCTTCCCCGGATGGCGTCAGGCGATAGCGGAAATAGGCAAGCTCCTGACGGCGCATCAACAATTCGCTGTCCGGGAAGGCGCTGAAGATCTCGCGCAAATGGAGCTGGTGCGTCATGTTATCTTTACCGGTACCGGCCTCTGCAAGCAGGCTGTCATAAAGCGCACGACCTTTTGCCGTCAGCGCCACGCCGCGCTGTTCAATTTCGCCAAAGCGCGCGGTATGCGTTCCTGTATGCTCCCCGGCAAATAGCACCGGCTCTTCCAGCGCTTTAAAGCTGGTCTGGCGCAGTAATACGGGAACCTCGCGGCGCGGTGGCCCTTCAATCAGAATTTTGGGTTCAATCCCGTACTTCGGCATCAGCTCCTGCACCCGGTCAATATCCAGCGTACGTGGCGTGAGGTGGTTGATATGGCACCCCGGGAAACAGACCACATCCGCAATCAGTCGGTGCTCGTTATGCAATGCCAGATAGGTCTCCTGGTCGACCGTCGCATGACGATGCCAGCGGAAGGTTTCTAACGCCTCTTGCACAAACGCCTGCGCCTGCGCATCCGTAAAGTGCCCTTCTGCCTCATGCAGCGCGATAAGCTCCAGACAACGCGGGGTAAAGATATTGCGGTGAGACAGGATCTCCGCGGCACGCTCACGCAGGACGACGTTATCAATCAATTCGAGGCGCAGCAGCGAGGTAAAGATACGAAACGGATTTCGGCACAGCGCCGCATCATCGACCGGGCGGAACGCCGTGGAGTGGACGGGCACGCCCGCCTGAGAGAGGTCATAATAGCTGACCGGGTACATCCCCATAATGGCAAACATACGACGCAAGGTCGAAAGCTCTTGCGCGGTACCCACGCGGATCGCCCCGTGACGCTCCACATTCAGGCGCGCCAGTTCATCCGCGTTCGCCAGTTGTTCATGTAATAGTGGGTTATTTTCCAGAACCGCCAGGTTTACGTCCGCAACCAGGTCGAGCAAGGTGCCGTACTGCGGAACTTCCTGCTGGTACATCGCCGACATAGCCTGCGAAAAGTGTTCCCGAATATCATCAGCCGTGATGGTGTTCGCCATGATGTCATGCCTCCAGTGAATATTACCTGGAGTGTAGAGAAACCCGTTCCCTCTGGGGGGAAGAATTTCCGATTTGTGATCTTAAGACAGGAGTGGTTAAAGCGTGTGCTGGCCTGCCCTGACACCCATATGACCTGGCAGATTCACCTTCTCTAAATGTAGATTCACCTTCTCTAAATAAAGCGCTTTCTGATTAAACTGTATTATTAATAACCTCATCGCTTAACCATTAAGAGGTAATAAATAGCATTATCTTAAGAGGTAATATCTCATTAAAAACAAATATCAGTGGCATATATTTTATTTCGTTAACGCAACAAGCGGATTTTCAATATTTCTCCTTAAGATTAATCTGTAATTTTTAGACTGCCGCATGCGTTTCAGGCATAAACAATGCAAGAAAAACAGTTATCCCCTGCGGCTCGCGGATTAACTCCATGAAGACAGGCAGTTAACCGCAAGCCATCCAGGATATATTCATATTAAACGAAGCGTTAACCATCAGAAATAAACCAGCAACGAAGCGATGGTTTACAAAACATATTTGACGAATATGAAACACCGACTAAAGTTATTACTCGAACGACGAGTGATACGGAATATTTTCAGTGATACGGAATATTTTCGTATCTTAACTGACATAACCAATATATGAGGTTTAATATGGCAGAGCATCGTGGTGGTTCCGGTAATTTCTCACAAGACCGTGAAAAAGCATCAGAAGCTGGACGTAAAGGTGGCCAGCACAGCGGCGGTAATTTTAAAAACGATCCGCAACGCGCATCTGAAGCAGGTAAGAAAGGAGGAGAAAACAGCCACGGTGGTGGCCGTAAAAACTCCTGATCTGATGTAAATCTCTTTTATTTAAAACAGAGAGCATGCTGCGGGCCTCCAGGCTCGCAGTACCCCTTCTTTATTTTACCGGAGCGTAATGATGAATATGAAAAGTGTCGAAGATGTGTTTATTCACCTCCTGTCCGATACCTACAGCGCTGAGAAGCAGCTGACCCGCGCGCTCGGCAAACTGGCTCGTGCTGCCTCCAGTGAAAAACTGAGCGCAGCCTTTAGTGCACACCTTGAAGAGACACAGGGACAGATTGAGCGTATCGACCAGATTATCGAGCAAGAATCTGGTCTTAAGCTCAAGCGTATGAAGTGCGTAGCAATGGAAGGCCTGATTGAAGAGGCCAATGAGGTCATCGAGAGCACCGAGAAAAATGAGGTGCGTGACGCCGCATTAATTGCCGCAACACAAAAAGTGGAGCATTACGAAATTGCCAGTTACGGTACCCTCGCCACATTAGCAGAACAACTGGGCTATAAAAAAGCCGTTAAACTTCTGGCCGAAACGCTGGAAGAAGAGAAAGAAACCGATCTTAAACTTACCGACCTGGCCGTAGGCAATATTAACCAAAAAGCGAAAAAATGACGCTATAGCAAAGGTTAATAAAATGAGCATCAGTCCCAGGACTATTAAACGGTGCCATTTAACGGCAGCAATAATATGGTTCATACTCGCTATACCTTCCGTTTTATGGTGGAAGAGCAGCGTGCTATGGGTCATTATCATCAGTATCTACGCCAATATTGTCGGCCATTTATCTGGCTACAGTGCTGCGCGTGCCGATCAGGCTGCTGAGAGTGAGACCAAATAAGCGACACCATAATGAGGACATTATAATGAATCACGTAGAACACTACCATGACTGGCTACGCGATGCCCATGCGATGGAAAAGCAAGCCGAATCTATGCTGGAATCCATGGCCAGCCGTATCGATAATTATCCCGATGTTCGCGCCAGAATTGAGCAGCATATTAGTGAAACAAAGCGACAAATTACCTTACTGGAAGAGATCCTCGACCGTAATGATATTTCTCGTTCGGTTTTAAAAGATTCGATGAGTAAAATGGCGGCGCTCGGACAATCCATTGGCGGGATGTTCCCCTCTGATGAGATCGTCAAAGGGTCTATCAGCGGCTATGTTTTCGAACAGTTTGAAATAGCCTGCTACACCTCCCTGCTGGCCGCGGCCAAAAAAGCGGGCGACATGGCTTCCGTGCCCGCCATCGAAAATATCCTGGCGGAAGAGCGCGAGATGGCCGACTGGCTGATTCGCCACATTCCACAGACCACCGAACAGTTCCTGCTGCGTTCAGACGCATCCGGTGTCGAAGCAAAAAAATAACCTCAGGAGAGAAGACATGTTTCGACACGTCAAACAATTACAATATACGGTTCGGGTTGCCGAACCGAATCCCGGCCTTGCCAATTTATTACTGGAACAATTCGGCGGTCCTCAGGGCGAGCTGGCCGCCGCCTGCCGTTACTTTACTCAGGGGTTGAGTGACGACGACCCGGGTCGTAAAGATATGCTAATGGATATCGCGACCGAAGAGTTAAGCCACCTTGAAATTATCGGTACCCTGGTGGGTATGCTTAATAAAGGGGCTAAAGGCGCACTGGCGGAGGGCGTGGAAAATGAAGCCGAGCTGTATCGGTCCATGACCGAAAACGGTAACGACAGCCATATCACCTCCCTGCTTTACGGTGGCGGTACTCCGTTGACCAACTCCGCCGGGGTGCCGTGGACGGCGGCTTATGTCGACACCATTGGCGAGCCAACCGCCGATCTGCGCTCAAATGTGGCTGCCGAGGCCCGAGCGAAGATCATTTATGAACGGCTGATTAACGTCACGGACGATCCGGGCGTGAAGGATGCGCTGGCGTTTCTGATGACCCGTGAGGCGGCGCATCAGCTCTCCTTTGAGAAGGCGCTTCAGTCCATTCGTAATAATTTCCCTCCGGGAAAACTGCCGCCAATCGAGGAATACACCAACAAGTACTACAATATGTCTGAAGGTGGAGAGGTTCGCGGAAGCTGGAACAGCGATAAACATTTCGACTACGTTGAATCCCCCCAACCTGCCGTTGACGGCGGTGACGGGAGTGCAAGCGTGACGCTGACGACCGAACAGGCCACGCTGGTCAAAGCGATGTCGGCCCGCACGAAGTCCGATCCACATTCCGACCCGCTGACCGGTGCCGAACTCGGTGCCGGGAAGAAAAAACCGTAACCGATTTTGCCAGGCAGCCCCGGACTGCCTGGCAATCCTCGTGCGCAACAGTTCCAGAGGTACGGACCATGTTCGAACTCGACGCATTTCACCTCGCCAGAATCCAGTTCGCTTTTACCGTCTCGTTTCATATTCTCTTCCCGGCGATCACCATCGGTCTTGCCAGCTATCTGGTGGTGCTCGAAGGGATGTGGCTTCGCACCAAAAATGAGGTGTGGCGCTCGCTCTACCATTTCTGGCTAAAGATATTTGCCGTTAACTTCGGTATGGGGGTCGTTTCCGGTCTGGTCATGGCCTATCAGTTCGGCACTAACTGGAGCGGATTCTCACAGTTTGCCGGCAGTATCACCGGCCCTCTCCTGACCTATGAAGTCTTAACCGCCTTCTTCCTCGAAGCCGGTTTTCTTGGCGTGATGCTGTTCGGCTGGAACAAGGTCGGCCCGGGCCTGCACTTCTTCTCGACCTGTATGGTCGCGCTGGGTACGCTGATGTCCACCTTCTGGATCCTCGCCTCCAACAGCTGGATGCACACGCCCCAGGGGTTCAGTATTCAGAACGGTCAGGTCATTCCAGAGGACTGGCTGGCCATCATTTTTAACCCCTCCTTCCCTTACCGTCTCATTCACATGGCTATCGCCGCGTTCCTGAGCAGTGCGCTGTTTGTGGGGGCGTCGGGCGCATGGCATCTGCTGCGCGGCAACGACACGCCCGCGATACGCACCATGTTTTCCATGGCGATGTGGATGGCCCTGCTGGTCGCGCCCATTCAGGCCATCGTCGGTGATATGCATGGCCTGAATACCCTCGAACACCAGCCAGCCAAAATTGCCGCCATCGAAGGTCACTGGGAGAACCCGCCAGGCGAAGCGACACCGCTGCTGCTGTTTGGCCTGCCGGATATGGAGCAGGAGCGCACCCGCTACGCGCTGGAAATTCCTGCCCTTGGCAGTCTGATTCTGACCCACAGCCTGGATAAACAGGTCCCGGCACTGAAAGACTTCCCGAAAGAAGATCGCCCGAACTCACCGATTGTTTTCTGGTCATTCCGCATTATGGTCGGCATGGGTCTGCTGATGATCACGCTGGGTCTGGTCAGCGTCTGGCTACGCTATCGTCATCGACTCTACCAGTCGCGGCCCTTCCACTGGTTCGCGCTGTGCATGGGACCGGCGGGCCTACTGTCGCTGCTGGCCGGCTGGGTCACCACCGAAGTGGGTCGTCAGCCGTGGGTGGTGTATGGCTATCTGCGCACGATCGACGCGGTCTCGCTGCACAGCACGCTGCAGATGAGCATCAGCCTGCTGGCCTTCTTTGTGGTCTATTCATCGGTGTTTGGCGTGGGCTACGTCTACCTGATTCGGCTTATCAAGAAAGGTCCGCAGCCCGTTGATACCTTGACGTCAAATACCTCGGGCACCCCTGCCCGTCCGCTGTCTGCCGCTGAGTCTGTTCCGGAACAGGAGAGAAACTGATGGGCGTCGATATCTCAGTTATCTGGTTTGCTATCATCGTGTTCGCCACGCTGATGTATATCATCATGGATGGCTTTGATTTGGGCATCGGGCTGCTCTTTAACTTCGTGGGCGATGCCAGAGAGCGTGACGTAATGGTCAACAGCGTGGCACCGGTGTGGGACGGCAACGAGACCTGGCTGGTGCTCGGCGGTGCGGGGTTATTCGGCGCGTTTCCGCTGGCCTATGCGGTGATTATCGATGCGCTGACCATCCCTCTTACCGCCATGTTAATTGGCCTTATCTTTCGCGGCGTGGCCTTTGAGTTCCGCTTTAAGGCAACGCCTTCGCACCGCAAATTCTGGGACTACGCCTTCGCCGGCGGCTCTTTGCTTGCCACCTTCAGCCAGGGGGTGGTGGTGGGAGCAGTGATTAACGGCTTTGACGTTGAGGGCCGGCGTTTTGTCGGCTCCGCCCTTGACTGGCTAACGCCCTTCAATCTTTTCTGCGGCATCGGGCTGGTAGTGGCCTACACCCTGCTCGGTACTACGTGGCTTATCATGAAAAGTGAAGGCGCGTTGCAAAACCGCATGCGTGAGCTGACCCGGCACGTGCTGCTGGCGCTGGTGGTGGTGATCGCGGTGGTGAGTATCTGGACGCCGCTCGGCTGGCAGTACGTTGCCGACCGCTGGTTTACCTTCCCCAACTTCATCTGGTTCCTGCCGGTTCCCCTGCTGGTAGGCGTGTTTAGCCTGTGGATCTGGCGACTGACGCGCAACCCGGCCAGCCACTCGCGTCCCTTCCTGCTGACCCTTGGGCTGATCTTCCTCGGATTTAGCGGTCTGGGAATTAGCCTGTGGCCTAACATTATTCCGCCGCACATTACCCTGTGGGAGGCTGCGGCACCACCGGCCAGCCAGCTATTTATGCTGGTCGGAACATTACTGATCATTCCGGTGATTCTGGTGTACACCGCCTGGAGCTACTACGTTTTCCGGGGCAAAGTTTCCGACACGGAAGGTTATCACTGAGGTGAACTATGGCAGACTGGCATACCCGAGCCATTATTTATCAGATTGATACTGCACTCTTTTATGATTTAAGCGGCGATGGTTGCGGGGACATCGCCGGGATTGGCGCAAAGCTGCGCTACATTCGCCGCATGGGGGCGACGGTTATCTGGATCACCCCTTTCTACCTCACCCCGTTTCTGGATGAAGGCTACGACGTCAGCGACCATCTGCAGGTTGATCCTCGCTTCGGAAAGCTGGCCGACATTATCGCCTTTATTGAACAGGCCCGGGAGCTGGGTATGCAGGTCATTATTGAGCTGTTGATTCAGCACACCTCGGACGCCCATCCCTGGTTTCAGCAGGCGCGCCGCAACCCAACTTCACCTTTTCGTGACTATTACATCTGGTCGGATAATAACGAGGACGATACCTCCCCGATGTTTCCCGGCGTGGAAGAGAGCGTCTGGACATGGGATGACGAGGCCGGGCAATACTACCGACATATGTTCTATCACCACGAGCCCGACCTGAATCTGAGCTGCCCCGCGCTGCTCAACGAGATCGAAAATATTATCCTCTTCTGGCTCAAGCTCGGAGTGTCGGGATTTCGCCTCGATGCCGCAACGCACCTGACCGCGCAGGCAGGCGGCGGTGACGAGAAAAAGGGGTTATGGATCCTGGAGCATATGCGCCGCCTTATTGAAGCACGTAATCCGGAAGCGATCCTGCTCGGTGAGGTGGACGTCGACGTGGAGGCGTATAAAGACTATTTCGGCGAAAATAACCGTCTGAATCTGGTGCTGAATTTCTGGCTCAATAAGTATTTCTACGTCAGCCTTGCCAGGAAAAGCGCCCGACCGCTGCGCAATGCCATAAAGAAGATGATTGTCCCGCCTGACTCGTGCTGCTTTGCCAACTGGCTGCGCAACCACGATGAGTTAGATCTGGAAGGGATTGGTAAAAAAGAGAAACAGATTGTGGTCGACACCTTCGCCCCTGACGAAGAGATGAACGTCTACCAGCGCGGGATACGACGCCGTCTGGCACCGATGTTAAAGGGCGATCAAAAACGGCTGGCGTTCTGCCACGCGGTGCTCTTCTCACTCCCAGGCGTGCCGGTCATGCGCTACGGCGATGAGATTGGCATGGGTGACGATCTGACGCTGGAAGAGCGCTATGCCGTGCGTACGCCAATGCAGTGGGCGGGGTCAGAGGGCGGTGGCTTTTCAGCAGCGGATCCTGAGCGGTTTATCGCCCCGGTCATCGATCGCGGTCCCTGGCGTTATCAGAAAATCAACGTGGCCGATTCCCTGCTGCACCGCAATTCCCTGCTGCACCGGATCATCGACATGGCCAATACGCGCTCTGAATTTCCGGAGATTGCTGTCGCACCGTTTCGTCTCATCAATATTGATGATGACGCGGTACTGGGCATTTATTACGAAGCCGAAGCGCGCAGTATCCTGATCTTCGTTAACTTTAGTGACAAGCCGGTCCAGTTTACCGCCCGCGGGATCCGTCACGCCACCTGGACCGCCTGCCTGGCGGATAAACGCTATGACGACGCGCTGATCTGTGGCAAAACCGTCCAGCTTACCCTCAGCGGCTACGGCTATCGCTGGTTCTGGACTAACCGTAGCGCGCTGCGCTGATTACCTTTTACGCCGGGTCATCAGCCGCGTCAGCACAACGCCCGCCACCGCGAGGGAGCCTAACAGGACTTTCCCGGGCACACCTGACGTGATCGCCGTGGCGCGGTTTTTCGCTTCCGGGGTAAAACGCCCATGGATTTTGTGCAGGTCGTTGACCGGCTGGTCGAGATAATCCTGGCGATCCCGGTCATTCAGATCGTCAGTCATCTGACCTTCCCAGGCCTTCTTCACCATTAGCCGGTCCAGGAAACCCGGGAAGAGGAATTGTCCGACGATCGACTGAATGGTACTGCTGCCCACCCACAGTTCGCGCACCGGTTTTTGCGCGACCTTAAAAATCGCGCTCGCGGCAACTTCAGGCTCAAACACTGGCGGAACCGGACGCATAGCCCAGGCGAATTTGTTTCTTGCCCAGTCAAACTGCGGTGTATTCAGCCCCGGCATCTGCACCATTGAAAGCTGCACCCGGCTGTTCTCATGCATCAGTTCCGTGCGCACCGCATCGGTGAATCCCCGAATCGCCGCTTTGGCGCCGCAGTAGGCCGATTGCAACGGGATCGAGCGGTAGGCCAGCGCGGACCCGACCTGAATAATCACGCCGCGATCGCGTGGCACCATCAATTCCAGCGCGGCGCGGGTTCCGTTTACGAAGCCAAGATAGGTCACGTCAGTGACGCGGCGAAATTCATCTGGCGTCAGGGTACGAAACGGTGCCAGCACAGCACCCATCGCATTGTTAACCCACACATCAATCGCACCGAGGCGATATTCAATCTCGTTTGCCGCGTCCACCACCGCCTGGCTGTCGGCGACATCCGCCTGTACCGCACAGGCTTTAACGCCAAATCGCGTTAACTCCTCCTGGGTCGAGTGCAGGCTTGTCTCATCGCGGGCAATAATGCCCACATCGTAGCCTGCCTTTGCGAAGTGCAGTGCCGTTGCCTTTCCCACACCCGCCGTACCGCCGGTAATGACAATCACAGCCATAGAACCTCCGCGTAAATTTACTCGTTATCCCAGCCTGATAATCTGGTCACTAATTCAGACAATGAATACTGCACTGCCTTCTCAACCACATCCTGGCAGTCGCCGGAAAACAGGACGGTACGGGTTTCCGTGTGTCCGCGAAGGTTCCAGGCGAAGCAAACGGTCCCTGCCGCCGTGCCATCGTCGCCCCCTTCTGGCCCGGCATAACCGCTGATGGCAATACTGACATCCGCCTGGGCAATCTCCAGGATCCGGGCGGCCATTTCGGTTACCGTCTGTTCACTCACGGCCGTATACCGTTCAAGGGTCTCAGGACGCACGCCCAGAATGCGCTCTTTTGCGCCGTCACTGAACACGACCAGGCCGACATCATAAAATTCGGCCGTGTTCTCTTCAGCACAAAGGGCGACGGAAAGTTTTCCGCCGGTGCAGGATTCTGCCGTGGTTAAGCGAAGCCCTAAGTCTGTCAATTTGCTCGCCACTTTTTTGGTCACTTCGGCGACGGTATAATTGTTATCATGGTGAAGGTTGCTCATTTCGTGGCCTCTTACTTCTCAAAAGGAATGATTGAAATATGACCATTGCGCTCAAGAATGGCATATTTAATTTCACTCAGCTGCGTAACACCATTATTCTGGCGTGCTGATACCAGAATATCATCACAGGAAACGTCGACTTTTTTTAGTTTATCTGCTAACGGCACGCCGTTCTCAACCAATATTACCGGAGTACCATCAAGAATATTTTCTACCGGTGAGAAATATTTTTTCATTATCCCAAAGATAATATCCACTACCACCAGCGTGGTAATGGTAATCATTGCGCCGGTGACCGAAAAATCTTCCCCGAGCAGCGCCTGTTGCGTCGCCTCACTGATAATTAACAGGAGAATCAGATCAAAGCTGGTCATCTGCAGCAAAGCGCGCCGTCCGGCAACTTTAAATACCACGACGAGGAACAGGTAAATAGCCAGCGCACGAAAGACCATATCCATATCAGCCTCCTACGGGTAAATTAATTGCCAGAAAGGGATTTCCGGCTCGTTGTTTATGCGAACGACATTGTCCCATTTACCTGCGCGTGCAGGGGTCGTGAAGAGTAAGACAGAGAAGTTGTCGGACATTTTCAGGTTGTTATAAACAAAAAAGAGCGTATTCCCGCGACTGAACATGCTGTCCGGTTGCGGCCAAACGCTTCCTGGCTCGTAAACATCGTTGCTCTCGCTGGTCACACTCAGGGTGTATTTCCCTTCTGTTCTGACCGGAAATGAAAGGTGGATCTTCGACTCCGTCTGGCGTCGGCCAAAGCGCTCGTAGTTGATGGTCAGCGACTTTGCCGAGTTTGTTCTTTGCGTATCACTCACCACTCCGCTTGAAAAGAAGCCCGCTATCGCCGCAACGATAATGGCCAGCAGGACAATAAAACCCACCTGACGAAATCCATATTCAAACGTCAGCAATCGGTAATTCTCATCTATCCCAGGTAACTTATCACTTTGACGCTTCATGGCGGCTATCACCGTTTCGCTTATTAACCGATATTTTTGATTTCAAAAGCGAATGTTTTTAAGACTTATCACATTTGCCACATAAAGGAATAGCAACAATACTTAATAAGTCAAGACACACAAAATGAAGGATATCAGATGAAATTATCGCTTATTTCCGCTTTTTTGATATTTCTGGTACCGGCCGCATGGGCAGATAATAACGGCGGGTTACAAAAGGGTGAAGCACCGCCACCGCCGCACGCACTGGATAGCGGTTATCGTGGAACCGATGATGCACGAATTATGACCATCGATCATGCAAAAGAAATGCATGATGGTGCGACTATTTCATTACGCGGAAACCTTATTGACGGTAGCGGCGATAAGTTTGTATTCCAGGATAAAACCGGAAAAATAGACGTTATTATTCCCCAGGCAGTATTCGACGGCAGAACAGTAAAACCCGATCAGATGATCAGTATCAACGGATCGCTTGATAAGAAATCATCGCCGCCTGTCGTGCGCGTCGATCATTTGCAGAAATAATTCAGCGAAGCGTTAACGCTGCAACTATCCATCAAATCTCACCCCTTGGCTTAAGGAGTCAGCTATGAGTGATACTACACAACGTCAGAACGCTTACCCGCAACCCCCTTTCCCGGAGCAACCGCAAACGCCGCCGGGACTGGCATCAGAAATGCAACCCGTACCCGACCACGGGGAAACGAGCTATAAAGGTCATGGCCGCCTTGCCGGCAAGAAAGCATTGATCACCGGAGGCGACTCCGGTATTGGTCGCGCAGTCGCGATCGCTTACGCCCGTGAAGGGGCTGACGTCGCAATCAACTATCTGCCTGAAGAAGAGAAAGACGCGGTTGACGTCATTGAGCTTATCAAAGCGGAAGGACGCATTGCCGTCGCGCTGCCGGGTGACATTCGTGACGAGACGTTCTGCCAGAAGCTGGTAGAAGAGGCGGTGGCCAAACTGGGGGGACTGGACATTCTGGTGAATAACGCCGGTCGTCAGCAATACCGTGAATCCCTTGAAGAGCTCACCACGGAAGATTTTGACGCGACCTTCAAAACCAATGTCTATGCGCCTTTCTGGATAACCAAAGCGGCGCTGCGCCATCTGAAACCGTCGGCCTCTATCATTAATACCTCCTCGGTCCAGGCGGTTAAGCCCAGCCCTGTGCTGCTGGATTATGCCCAGACAAAAGCCTGTCTGGCGGTGTTCACCAAATCCTTAGCGAAACAGCTTGGTCCAAAAGGAATACGCGTCAACGCGGTTGCCCCGGGTCCTTACTGGACGGTGCTGCAATCCAGCGGCGGCCAGCCGATGGAAAAAGTGAAAGAGTTTGGTGGCGATACCCCGCTGGGGCGTCCGGGTCAACCTGTTGAAATCGCACCGCTCTATGTCACGCTGGCCTCGGATGAATGTTCATTTACCTCCGGTCAGGTATGGTGCTCTGACGGCGGTGATGGCGTGATTTAACCCGGCTATATACTGACGTAACGCTCTCAATATGCTCGAAAAGAACAAGGACGTTCTTCCTCTCCCCCCTGCCAAAAAACATGTTGTAACTCAAACAGATCAAATGTTAAAAATATTTTGCTATCAAGTTATCAAAATTAAACAACTTAGCTTGTCACCCGCATCGCTCTGTTTTTAACATCGCCTATGGAAAAAAATGGTCTGTTCAGTCAGCGCATACGCTTGCGCCATTTGCATACATTTGTGGCCGTCGCTCAACAGGGAACGCTGGGGCGAGCGGCTGAAACTCTCAACCTAAGCCAGCCTGCGCTCTCCAAAACGCTGAACGAGCTGGAACAACTCACCGGAACCCGTCTCTTCGACCGCGGTCGGCTGGGGGCACAACTCACCCTCGTGGGTGAACAATTTCTTACGCACGCCGTCAAGGTTCTCGATGCGCTGAATACTGCCGGACAGTCGCTCAACCGCAAAGAGGAGCACGCCGCGGAGATTGTGCGCGTGGGTGCCCTGCCAACGGCGGCGCTCGGCATTCTGCCTCCGGTCATTGGACAGTTCCACAAACATCAGCGGCATACCACTATTCAGGTTGCCACCATGAATAACACCATGCTGCTCGCCGGGCTAAAATCCGGCGAACTGGATCTCGGTATCGGGCGCATGTCCGACCCCGAGCTTATGGGTGGGCTTAACTACGAGCTGTTGTTCCTGGAATCCCTGAAGCTGGTCGTGCGTCCCGGTCACCCCCTGCTGCAGGATACGGTGACGTTAAGCCGCGTGATGGAGTGGCCGGTGGTAGTATCCCCAAAAGGCACCGTTCCGCGTCAGAACGCCGAGACACTGCTGCAGATGCAGGGCTGCTCACTGCCTTCAGGTTGCATTGAAACGCTGTCGGCCTCGCTTTCGCGCCAGCTTACGGTGGATTATGACTACGTCTGGTTCGTTCCCTCCGGCGCGGTGAAAGATGATCTCCGCCAGGGCACGCTTACCGCACTGCCGGTGACGTCGCCAGGTGCGGGCGAACCTATCGGTATATTAACCCGCGTGGATACCCCGCTCTCCCCGGGTGCGCAGACGCTGCTCAGCGCCATCCGCAAATCCATGCCTGCCTGAGACGCCTTTACAACCTCAACCACTAACCCGTCCTGTCGACGGGTTTTTTGTTTCTGTGGTCAAAAAATGCGAAATCATCCATTAACAATTGCGTAAAACAATTTAACAGTTTTATCATAGCCTCGAATTCACCAAATGGTTCGCATGCTATTTGTTAAACAGGAATTCAACCGCACATAATGCGGATAAACCGTATAAAACCTCATCCCCCTCCGCGATTATTACCCAATTGGTACATATTCGGCACCGTTCCGCAACGCGGGGGATTTAAAGGAGACAGAAATGGCATTTGGCAGCGCGCCACGTGGGATACCCCGTATCCTGCAGTGGCTCCTTGCCGGACTGATGACGCTCATCGGTCTGGCTGTTGGCGGCTTAGGTTTAAAGCTTGTTACCGTAGGCGGAAGTGGGTACTTCCTGATCATGGGCGTGGCGATGGTGATTGCCGCCGTTCTGATTTTCATCAACCGCGCCAGCGGGATCGTCCTCTATGGCATCGCGTTTATCGCCTCGCTGTTCTGGGCCGTCAGCGATGCCGGATGGGATTTCTGGCCGCTCTTCTCGCGCCTCTTTACGTTTGCCGTGCTGGCCTTCCTCTGTGCCATCGTCTGGCCGTTTATGCGCGCAGCAAACCACAACGCCCCGAACAAAGCACCGGCGTTTGGCGTCGCGGCCGTTCTGGCGGTCGTGATGCTGGTGAGCCTCGGCTGGATGTTCAAGCCGCAAACGCTGGTGGCGGCGAATGAGCCGGTACCGGTAAAACCGGTCGCACCGGGTCAGGAGCAGAAAAACTGGGCGCACTGGGGCAATACCACCCACGGTGACCGCTTCGCCGCCCTCGATCAAATTAACAAACAAAACGTGAACGAGCTGAAGGTGGCCTGGGTTGCCCACACGGGGGATATTCCTCAGAGCAACGGCTCCGGTGCGGAAGATCAGAACACCCCATTGCAAATTGGCGACACGCTGTATGTCTGTACGCCGTACAGTAAAGTCCTGGCGCTGGACGTCGACTCCGGTAAAGAAAAATGGCGTTACGACGCGAAAGCCTCAGCACCGAACTGGCAGCGTTGTCGCGGTCTGGGCTACTTTGAAGACCATAGCAGCGTGACAACGTCACAGGCAGATGCACAGCCTGCGGCATGCCCTCGTCGTCTGTTCCTGCCGACCACCGATGCGCGACTGATTGCTATCAATGCAGATAACGGCAAGGTCTGTGAAGACTTTGGCGATCGTGGCACCGTTGACCTGAGCATCGGGATGGGGGAAATCAAGCCGGGTTACTATCAGCAGACCTCCACGCCGCTGGTCGCGGGGAATGTGGTGGTGGTTGGCGGTCGTATCGCGGATAACTTCTCCACCGGCGAACCGCCGGGCGTCGTGCGTGCGTATGACGTTCATACCGGCAAGCTGGCATGGGCATGGGATCCGGGTAATCCGCAACTGACCGGCCTTCCACCGGAAGGACAGACCTATACACGCGGCACGCCGAACGTCTGGTCTGCCATGTCTTACGATCCAAAACTGAACCTGATCTATCTGCCAACCGGCAACGCCACGCCAGATTTCTGGGCGGGTGAGCGTACGGCGCTGGATGACAAGTACAGCTCCTCCATCGTGGCGGTGGACGCCGCCACCGGTCAGGTGCGCTGGCATTTCCAGACCACCCACCACGACCTGTGGGACTTTGATCTCCCTTCCCAGCCGCTGCTGTACGATTTACCCGACGGTAAAGGTGGCACCACGCCGGTGCTGGTGCAGACCAGCAAGCAGGGCATGATCTTTATGCTCAACCGCGAAACCGGCAAGCCCGTGGCGAAAGTGGAAGAGCGCCCGGTACCGGCCGGTAACGTTGAAGGTGAACGTTACTCCCCGACCCAACCGTACTCTGTTGGCATGCCGATGATTGGCAACCAGACGCTGACCGAATCGGATATGTGGGGGGCGACACCAGTCGACCTGCTGCTGTGCCGCATTCAGTTTAAAGAGATGCGTCACCAGGGCGTCTTCACCCCACCGGGTCTCGACCGTTCCCTGCAGTTCCCGGGCTCCCTCGGCGGGATGAACTGGGGCAGCGTCTCAATCGACCCGAACAACAGCCTGATGTTCGTTAACGATATGCGCCTGGGACTGGCAAACTACATGGTACCGCGTGCCAACGTGGCGAAAAACGCCAGCGGCATCGAGATGGGTATTGTGCCTATGGACGGTACACCGTTCGGAGCTATGCGTGAACGCTTCCTGTCGCCGTTGGGCATTCCGTGTCAGAAGCCACCGTTTGGCACCATGTCAGCCGTTGACCTGAAATCAGGCAAGCTGGTGTGGCAGGTTCCGGTCGGTACGGTGGAAGATACTGGCCCGCTTGGCATTCGTATGCATATGCCGATCCCAATCGGTATGCCGACCCTGGGCGCGTCCCTCGCTACCCAGTCCGGTTTGCTGTTCTTTGCCGGCACCCAGGATTTCTACCTGCGCGCGTTTGATACCGCCACCGGGAAAGAGATCTGGAAAGACCGTCTGCCGGTCGGTAGCCAGTCCGGACCGATGACTTATGTTTCACCGAAAACCGGTAAACAGTACATCATCATCAACGCGGGGGGTGCCCGTCAGTCGCCGGATCGCGGTGATTACGTGATTGCCTACGCGCTACCGGACAAGCAGTAACGCCATAAAAAAGGGACCTGACGGTCCCTTTTTTTCACACGTTTACCCCGGACGACTCAGAACGTTTCCCAGTTATCACCCGACACCGCAGGCGCAGGACGTAAAGGTGCGTTTTTCACCGCTGGCGCAGACGAGACTGAACGGCCAGGCTTTGCGCCACTCAGACGAAATGCCCCGACTGCCTCGGTCAGACGCGCGCCCTGTTCTTCCAGGGAGGCCGCCGCCGCAGAGGCTTCTTCCACCAGCGAGGCGTTCTGCTGCGTCACTTTGTCCATCTCCGAAATCGCCTGGCTGACCTGCTCGATACCGCGGCTCTGTTCGTCGGAGGCGGCGGCAATTTCCAGCATAATATCGGTAACGCGTTTCACCGCATCGACGATGTCGTTCATGGTGTTGCCCGCGGCGACCACTTCACCGGAACCCTGATCGATCAGGGAAACCGACTCGTTGATCAGGCTTTCAATCTCTTTCGCGGCATTTGCACTTCGGCTCGCCAGGGTACGCACTTCGCTCGCCACCACCGCAAAGCCGCGTCCTTGTTCACCCGCACGCGCTGCTTCTACTGCCGCATTGAGCGCCAGGATATTGGTCTGGAACGCAATGCTGTTAATTACCGCAGTAATCTCAGAGATCTTCTTCGAACTGGTGGAGATATTGCTCATCGTTTTCACCACGCCGGAGACCATCTGGCCGCCACGGCTGGCTTTACCGGAGGCATCTTCCGCCAGCTTGCTGGCATGGTGCGCGTTATCGGCATTTTGTTTCACCGTCGCGGTCAGCTGTTCCATACTTGCGGCAGTCTGCTCAATGGCGGCCGCCTGCTGTTCGGTACGGGATGAGAGATCGGTGTTGCCAGCCGAGATTTCACTGGTTCCGCGATAGATCTCTTCCGCCCCCTGGCGTACGGTGCCAACCGTGGTCTCCAGCGAGTGCTGCATGGTTTGCAGGTCGCGCGTCAGCCGGCCAATTTCGCTGCGCCCGGCGACATCATCCGGCATCGTCAGGTCGCCTTTTGCAATGTTCTCGATTCGCGTAGCAGCACGCTGAAGCGGATTGATGACCGTGCGGCGCAGCACGATAAAGGTCAGCGCGGTCAACACCAGCGCCAGGGCAAACGCCCCGACCATAAACATCAGGCCCAGCTGCGTGCGGCTGTGCGCCTGCGCCGTCAGGGCATTGGCCCGGTCGGTACGGATCTTAATCGCCTTCAGCAGGACGGCGTTATAGGCGTCATCCAGCGGGCGCGCGGATTCGTTTTCATGGTTAATGATCGCTTCAAACATGCCGTTTTTGGCAAATTTAACCATCGGCTGAAGGCCCGCGATATAGGCGTCAAAGCGTGTTTTCAGTTCGGCATCCAGCGCTTCATCCTCCGCCGTACGAACGGGGCGGTTCATGTACGCGTTAAAGCCATCCTGAGACTGCTTAATACGTTTTTCCGCCTCGCTGATGTTCTGCTTCATTGCATCCATCTCGGCGATACGGCTGGCCGCGCCAGCGTGGATCATATTGATACGCGCGGTGCGAAGATGGTTAGAACTGTTCGACAGCCCCATACGCACCTGAATTTCTGATGTGACATCCTGCTGATCGGCGTCTGCCTGCAGCAGGAAATAGCCCGCCAGACCTGAGCTCAAGGCGAACAGCAAAATAATGCCACCGAGAATGGAGGAAAACAGCGGAACCAGCCTGATATGATGCAAAAAGCTTAGCGTGCGCTGCGCCTGCATCGTTGTTGTGTTGTCCATGACCGTCGACTCTCTTGTAGGTAAGATGCGTAAAAACACGCCTGTAAAATAGTCATCGGCACGGCTGGAGATTAGCTTACGGCTAAAAGCGCAAGGCAGGTCACACTTTAGAGAAGATTATGCAGGAAACGCCAGCGGCAAAAAAACCGCTGGCAGAAGAGTTACTTGTCGCCGAAGTGAATCACCGTACGGATGGACTTACCTTCGTGCATCAAATCGAACGCGTCGTTGATTTGCTCCAGCGGCAGGCGATGGGTAATGAACGGGTCGAGCTGAATTTTCCCGACCATTGCATCTTCCACCATGCCCGGAAGCTGGGTGCGCCCTTTCACGCCGCCAAACGCTGAACCACGCCACACACGGCCGGTCACCAGCTGGAATGGACGGGTTTTGATCTCCTGGCCCGCACCGGCAACGCCAATGATGATGCTCTCACCCCAGCCTTTGTGGCAGCATTCAAGCGCGGAACGCATCACGTTAACGTTTCCGATACATTCGAAGCTGAAGTCAACACCGCCATCGGTCATCTCAACGATCACATCCTGAACCGGCTTATCGTAGTCTTTCGGGTTCACGAAATCAGTGGCACCCATTTCGCCTGCCAGGGTGAATTTCTCCGGGTTAGTATCGACAGCGATAATACGACCCGCCTTCGCCTGCACCGCCCCCTGGATAACCGCCAGACCGATACCGCCCAGACCGAACACCGCAACGGTGTCGCCCTCTTTCACTTTTGCGGTGTTATGCACCGCGCCAATCCCGGTGGTCACGCCGCAGCCCAGCAGGCAAACTTTATCCAGCGGCGCCTGTGGGTTCACTTTCGCCAGCGAAATTTCCGCACACACGGTGTATTCGCTGAAGGTACTGGTGCCCATGTAGTGATAGATCGGTTCACCGTTATAGGAGAAGCGAGTGGTACCGTCTGGCATCAGACCTTTACCCTGAGTAGCGCGAACCGCCTGGCAGAGGTTAGTTTTGCCGGATTTACAGAACTTACACTCACCACATTCTGCCGTGTACAGCGGGATCACATGGTCACCCGGCTTCAGGCTGGTCACACCCTCGCCGACTTCCACCACAATCCCGCCGCCTTCGTGGCCGAGTACCGCCGGGAAAACGCCTTCAGGATCGTCACCCGAAAGGGTAAACGCATCGGTATGGCAAACGCCGGTATGGGTAATTTTGATCAGGACTTCGCCTTTCTTCGGCGGAGCCACGTCGATTTCAACGATTTTGAGCGGCTGGCCGGGGCCAAATGCGACAGCAGCGCGAGATTTCATAATGTCTCTTCCCTTATTGTGAGGTCTGTGGGTTTATTTTAGATAAGAGCGCAGCAAATGGCCGACTTCTGCCATGCGAACAGCCCGCTGGTCCGGCGTTGTTTCCCCGGTCACCAGCTCATCTTTGAGGTGAATTTCAACCATTTCGCCCATCAGCCCATTCGCAGCACCGCGCACGGCGGCAATTTGCTGCAGGATGGCCAGACAGGGGTCGCCCGATTCCAGTGCACGCTCAAGAGCATCAACCTGCCCTCGAATGCGGCGGACGCGCGTCAGAATACGTTTTTTATCTGCGGGTGAATGCGGCATACGCCCTCCTGATACTATAGGGGGGTATTGTATCTTTTAAAACAGCTTTATGTAAACATTAGGTTTTACGTGGTTATCGTGTAGTTAGCTGAGAGGCTCATCAGCCAGAATTGCTGCTCAGGGTTAGTTCATCTCCTGCGATTTGCTCATAACCACGACCAAAGGATGCAGAACGAATCGTGTGGCTAAACTTCCCTTCCCTTCTGCCCGTATCTGGGTTCACCAGGTTAATATATCTGTCGCCACGTTTCCTCCGGACGTAAAAAAACCCGCCTAAGCGGGTCATTTTTTTAGCTAAAAATCACGGGTATTTTTTCTTCAGTTCATCAAGCTTGTTACCGTCTTCCTCTGTAAACATTGTTGCATCAAACAACGCCCGCTTATCAGTACCGTCTACTCTCATGACTGTCACAGTGAAAACAGCGTCGCTTGGGGCATAAAGTTGACCCCATTCAGAATTTTTAGGCGGAGCCAGAGCCCATGTAGCTTCTTCATTCGGTTTAAGCCCGTCAGGAATATCGTAAAAGAACTTACTTTCCAACCAGGGATCTGAGTGTCCGCTGCTTGCTATCACTCCATGCAGGTAGGCTCTGGAAATAACGTTTTCACTCTTGTTTTTTACAACCAGTCTAATTACGGGTTGTGGCTCACCGTCTTCCTCAGGCTCCCTGGTAAATCTGGCTGATAAAACCTGGATTTTCTTCAGCTCTTCTTTAGCCATATCTGAGTCAGCTTTTTTCTTTTCTAGCGTTTTAATTTCCTGAATTGCCTGTTCTTTCTGCTTAAGCTCTCTCTCAGCTGTTACTTTCTGAGCATAAGAAATGACTTCCTCAGCAGTCTTTCCCGACAGGGGTTCGCGCATCTTTTTGCTGAGGTCTTCTTTGTCATTGTCTGATGAGGCATGCATGAGATCAGCCATGTTGATGTTACTGAATGCCACAACTTGCAGAGCGCTATCAAACTCCTCCCGCTTATTCTCCGGAAGTGACTCTCTGACTTTAGCTATAGACGATTTCATTGCATCATCAGTTGATGAGTCAATTTTTGGTTTATCGCAACCGGCAAGTAAGCAGGAAAGTAATATCACGCCAACAATTTTTTTCATGTCCCTATTCCATCAGTAAAAATTAGGAACAATCTTATCAGGAATTGGTGCATTGATAAAATAAGCATATAGAACATTAACTTGATTCAGTTGCATTCCACACGTCTGGTGATTATCAACGCCAGGCGCAGGGTCGTTTTCACCATGCCTTCTGCGTTTTGGCTGCGGCCATCACATCCCGCGCATTCATCACAATAAAAAAGGCCACCGAATGGCAGCCCTGGTCGTTAGGTATTTATCAATATCGTTTCATGGTGCCGACTGGCGTCCTTTCTGACCAATCAGGCCTCTCACCAGCCATGATCGCACGCTGTTGGGATGGTGTCACAGACTGGGTTATCTCTGGCATAGCCTTGTATTCAGGTTTTTGAGGTGGGCTGAGAACCAGATCGGAACTACAACCTGTCAGCAAAAAAATCGCAAGAAGAGAGGAATTAAACTTGTGCACTCTATACCCTTCCAATGGGATAAAAAATTAAAGAAAGAATCGTGGTGTCGGGTGCATCCCAGTGACTCTCCCCTGGTAAGCAAAGATGCGTACATACCTGCGGACAGCAGTAGTATGGAACGCCCTCTCGTCAGAGAGGATTCACCACGGAAATAAATTATGTCGAATTTATTCCTTCGGTCAATGCATGATTGCTGTGAGTTGTCGCAGGATCAGGGGAATACGAGGTGACTTGATCGGAGCCATAGAAAAGAAACGTGGATGTTTATGTTCGCCGGGGTTTGCCCTGAACGTTCACTTTCTTCGGTTACGGGACTACAATTCAATAAATTTCATTCACATAGAGTTGATACGATGAGTACAACCCCCTTTATCCGCCCTCAACTTAACCTGCCAGACGGTGCCGACAAACTGCTGCTGCACTCCTGCTGCGCCCCCTGCTCGGGAGAAGTGATGGAGGCCATCCAGGCCTCGGGAATTGATTACACCATATTTTTCTATAACCCCAATATTCATCCACAAAAGGAATACCTCATCCGTAAGGAGGAGAATATTCGCTTTGCGGAAAAACACGGCGTGCCGTTTGTCGATGCCGATTACGACACCGATAACTGGTTTGAACGCGCTAAGGGCATGGAATGGGAACCCGAGCGCGGCATCCGCTGCACCATGTGCTTCGATATGCGTTTCGAACGCACGGCGTTGTATGCGGCAGAAAATGGTTTTCGCGTCATCAGTAGTTCATTAGGGATCTCCCGCTGGAAGAATATGCAGCAGATAAATGACTGCGGCCAGCGTGCGGCAGCGCGCTATCCGGGGATGGTCTACTGGGACTATAACTGGCGCAAACAGGGCGGTTCCTCGCGCATGATTGAGATAAGCAAGCGGGAACAGTTTTACCAGCAGGAATATTGCGGGTGCGTGTATTCGCTCAGGGACAGTAACCTGCACCGCAAGTCTCAGGGCCGCCCGCTTATCCGGATTGGGAAACTGTATTACGGTCAGGATGAGAATGAGAAATAAAGGGTTTATGGCATAGAGATATATCCGAAAACAGGAGGATTTTGTGCCAATTTCCGCCCTGCGTCCCTTAAAACGCAAAAGAGAGGCTATCCTTATACTATCAACACAAGGAGGCAAAAATGACTGATTTCAATACTGATAAAAATACACAGTTTGCAGAAGACAAAGCGAAAAATAAACTCGATGAACTGGCAGGCTCAGCCCAGCAGCAGTTTGGCGATTTCGTTGATTCCCCAAAGCATCAGGTTAAAGGTGCTGCCAAAAAATATGCCGCACAGGCCAGCGACGCCGTTTCCGATGTCACTGAAGCGGTGAGAAACAATCCCCTGACGGGTTTAATTGCTGCGGGGGCGGTAGGTATTGTTCTCGGCCTGTTACTGGGTCGAAAATAAATAAAGGCCCTTCGGGGCTTTATTTATTTTCGCTTTAGCTAAACAGTCTGACCATGCGATCTAATTCGTCTTCTTTCACCGCCCGCGACAGATAATAGCCCTGAAAACTTTTAACCCCAAGGGCGACTAACTTCTCAAACTTCTCTTCGCTATCCACCCCTTCAGCAATACAATCCGTGCCGGTCATATCGCTGTATATCTGTATCGCTTTAATAAGATTATAATCATTATCATTCGCCACAAAATGCTCGACGATATCCCGGTCAAGCTTTAATCCATCAAAATGCACCTGCCTTACCGGGAACATGGTTTGATGGTTGGAAAAGCAGTCATCGAGAAACAGCCGGCACCCGGTATTGCGTAAACGCCGCATGGTTTCTGGGATCGTCCTATCTTTGGTCACATCAATCTCTTCGGCAAATTCAAAGACCAGTTTGTCGGCCCACTGCGGATTGAGCAGCATCGCCACAGCCTTTTTGGCCATGTCGGGAAGTGCATTCCCCGAGGCAAGTCGCGGGGGGATATTGACGGAAAAATAATATTTACCGTTATATTTATTAATACCCGACACCGCAGCATGAATCACTAGCGCAGTAATTTTTAGCCATATTTCCTGGCTTGAAATATCAGTAAGAAAATTAACTGGTTTGATAATTCTACCATTATTATTCCAGCGAATGAGTATCTCAAACCCCACCCCTTTCTTATAACGATCGGTTATGATCTGATACGCAGGGAATATTTCTCTTTTTAGCAATGCATTATAAACCGACGTCTCTTTGGCAGAGAGACTTTCTTTTTGCGTTAACCGTTCCGTGCTTCCTTCCATTCTTAAGGCATGCGGATCTTTCAGCCAGCGTCGGATCTGGTGTAATTTTTTCACCCCTTCCTTACGGTGGGTATAAACCGTTTTATTAGACAGCCCCATTTTTTCACACTGCTCTTTTACTGACATTCCGCGATAAAAATTTAATAAAACGCTTACCTCTCTTTCGGTTAAACCTTTTACGTTTTCCTGATAAGACAACCCCCAGTATTGGTCACGCAATGAACGTGAGTTATCCTTAAATACGTCATTATGCATACGAAAACAGGTCATCACATCAGACACGCTGGCTATACGAATCAATGAAAGCTGGAAAGTATTATTTAAAAGATTCCCCAGCGTTCGATACAGCCAGCCATCCGGCATTTCCCCGTACAGGGTTACCTTTCGAATAACAGGAAGTTTATTTAGCACGCAAGCGAGTCGCTTCAGGCTCTCCAGCAGAGAGACCACACCTTTGCCGAGAAACACCGAGATTTGAGCGTTTTGACTGCTAAGGATATTTTCCAGATCCTGCCGGGAAGGTTCATCCCCCTCAAAACGAACGTGCGAAGCGTCTATACCGTACTGTTTGAGTAACAGACTGTACCCCTGAAATGTGAAATGGCAGGTTGAGATGACAAATTTTTGCTCATAAAAAGCAGCATTTCTGAAAGAAATATTTTGGGTCATAACCTGCTCCTGGGCACAAAAACACATATCCCATTTGTGAATGTAACAAAATATAAAAACCCTGTTGTTGATAATAATTTTACAGTACACCATCAGGTTAAGAAACCGTTATCAACGTGACTCACGAGAACATCTTTGTGTTAATCACCGCCTGTATCCATATGCAGTATAAATATAAAATTCGCATCAAATAATAACGGTAAATATGTCAATCTCAAGGTATAATAAAAAATCCGAAAGAAGACTGGATACTTCATCTATCGGCTCATTCATATAAGAGACAAACGCTATGGATAATCATATCTCATCCAGGGCCTTGCTACATCGAAGGGATGTCATTAAAAACAATCCGCGATTCAGTGAGGCAATAACAGAGCACTACACCATTAATGACGCCATCTACAAAAAACAACCTTTGTTCTACAAAACGATGCTTCAGGAATCACGGTTCAACATTATTCTTTCCATGTGTTGTTTTATCTTTGGAAATCAGGCTGAGTCAGTATCAGAAATTAAAGAATTATGTTCCCGTTATAAAATAGCCAGCCCCAACAGTGTGATTGCGATCATCACCTTGCTCAGAACCACCGGACGCATCAAGACCTGGCGCTGCAGTGAAGACAGACGCAAAACGAGAATCGCACCGACTGAAAAGGGATTTAATGAACTTAAACGCTACATGTCCGGCGCATTTTTGCCGGTAAGTATTCTTTTCCCAAAGTTTAATATCAACGTTAATCTGCTGGATAACGACATCCTGCGAAATAACTTTTTCCGTCGCGCAGCGGAATACCTTTTCAGGGGATTAACGTTCAGGAAGGTTTTGCCTGAAGTGGGATTGTTTATTGATAAAGACGGAGGGCGAATGATAATGTTATATCTTTACCTGCAGGCCATAAAAAATAAAACCGCACATGGTGCAGTCATACCTTATTCAGCCAACTTACTGGCTAAAGAATTTTTTGTTTCACGGATCCACGTCAACCGTATTATCAAATCGGCGCAAGAGGCGGGTTATCTTAAAGATCAGGGTGATGGCCAGATGTCGATTTACCCGGCGTTTATAGAACTGGTCGAAAACTATGCCGGATTATACTTCGCCTATGTGACTCACTATATCAACGTCGTTCCTAAAGAACGACGCCACGTTGTTAACGTAACGTCGACGGTATAATGTTTCTGGCGTTCGGTTTCCCGAACGCCCTTTGTTTACCGTTCCCGCAGTGCCTCTTTCGCCTTATTAAGCGGTTTCAACAGATAATCCAGAATCGTTTTACTGCCTGTTTTAATATCAACGGTCGCAATCATCCCCGGAAACACCGGGAAGGCTTTGCCTTGTCTATTGGTCAGATGGTTACTGTCAGTGCGGATATAGACCCGATAGTAATACACATCCCTTTTCACCTCATCCTGAAGCGTATCCGGCGAAATCATGGTCACCTCGCCCTCCAGCCCACCGTAAATGGAGTAGTCATAGGCGGTCACTTTCACCAGCGCTTTTTGTCCCGGATGAATAAAGGCGACATCGCGCGGCGAGATTTTCGCTTCAATTACCATCTGGTCATCAAGCGGAACCAGGCTCATCAGCTTGCCGTTTGGCGGAATCACCCCTCCCACGGTTGTCACGTCGATATCCTTAACGATCCCGCGCACCGGCGCATTGAAGGTCAGTCTGGTCAACGAATCTTCACGCCCTTTCATCACCGAACGTTGCGCTTCAATCTCCGCGTTCGCTTTCGCCAGCTCTTCACGGGCGCGAACGTAATACTGGTTTTTCATCTCGGTGATTTTGTTCTCAAGCTCATTTTTTTGACGCTCAAGACGTAACACCTCCACCTTACTGGCTGCCCCCTGCGTCACCAGCGGACGGGTCAGCGACAGCTCACGCTGCACCAGTTCGGCCCCCTGCCGTAACCCTGCCAGCCCTTTCTCAAGACTTTCGCGACGAGACTGATACAGCGCCGTTTCCTGTTTGACCAGTTCAACGTCATCATCCAACTCTGCCGGAAAAGCCAGTGCCGTGTCGTTCACTTCGGCCTTCAGACGCGAGGCGGTTGCCAGCGCGGCATTCAGGCGCGATTCACTCTCCAGCACGCTTGATTCGGTTTTCGTCCGGTCAAGCTGTGCCAGCTGCTGACCACGCTCAACGATGTCGCCTTCACGCACCAGCAAACTGTGAATAATGCCCCCCTCAAGGGACTGGATCACCTGCTCGTGCGAAGAGGGGATCACCTTGCCGCTACCGGTGGTGACCTCATCAAGGCTGAACAGGCTTGCCCAGGTGATAAATACCGCCAGCAGGGCGAACAGCGACCAGGCGACCCAGGTTGACCGCGGCAAGCGTGGCTCCTTCAGGCGGCTGTTGACGCGAGAGAAATCAGTCATGCTACGCCCTCCTCTGCTACTGGTGTCGGTTTCATGGTCACGGTACGCTGTGAGGCTTTTTGCGGCGCCATACCGTGCTGGCGAAGAATGGCGTCGCGCGGGCCATCCATGATCACCTTGCCGTTTTCCAGCACGATGATACGGTCAACCAGTTCCAGAATAGGCAGACGATGGGTCGCGACCACCAGCGTCCGGCGCTTGCCCAACCACGGTTTAAGGTGCTGGATAAATTGCTTCTCACTCATCTCGTCAAGCCAGGCGGTAGGTTCATCCAGCAACAAAATGTTCGGAGAGGTGATCAGGGCGCGAGCCAGTAATAACGCCTGACGCTGCCCGCCGGACAGGCCCGCACCGCCTTCGTTGATAATGTAGTTGAGCCCCATTTTCTGTTTGCGGACAAACTCCAGCGCACCACTGTTCACCAGCGCCTGATGGATCTCATCGTCGGTGGCCAGCGGGTTGCCCATCAGAATGTTGTCCCGCACGGAGCCAAAGAATAGCCGCGCCTGCTGGCTCAGCAGCTGCATGTCGCGGCGCACGTCAGCCGGGTCCAGGTGGTTCAACGCGATATTATCCAGCAGAATGCTGCCCTGCTGAGGCTCCTGCATCCCTGCCAGCAGTTGCAGCAGCGTGCTTTTGCCGGAGCCATTGCGTCCGAGCACCGCCACCCGCTCCCCGGCGCGAATCAGCAGTTTGCTGATGTTCAGAACGGTGAGTTTTTCTTCATCGTCGTACCAGAACCCCACCTCTTCCAGCGCATAATCCCCCCGCAGATGGGCTTTATGCACCTTCTTGCCCTGCTGAGGATCGTCAATCGGGCGCTGCATCAGATCGTCGAGTCCTTTACGTGCCACTTTCGCCGACTGCCAGCGGGAGAGCACGCCTGAAATTTGCGACAGCGGCGCGATGGTCCGCGACGCGAGAATAGAGGTCCCCACCAGCGCACCGGTGGTCATGTCCCCGCTGATAACCAGGTAACACCCCACCAGCAGCACCACGGCATACACAATCGACTGCACCTCCTGCGTCCAGGTCAGCAACAGCCCGGTCAGCCAGCGCTGCTTCATGCCGACGTTAGCGGCAACATCATTGGTGTTATTCCACTGATTCTGGAAGCGCTGTTCAGCGCGCATCAGCTTGATGTCTTCAATGCCCTGAACCGCCTCCACCAGCGTGGCGTTACGAATGGCGGACTCGCGCATCCCTTCGCTGGACAGTTTGCCCAGCGGGCGCTGGACCAGCAGGCCCGGGATAAGCAGCAGCGGCACGGCAAGCAGGACAACCAGTACCAGCGGACCGCCAATCATCCACAAAATGAACACAAACAGCAGGAAGAATGGCAGATCGGAGATGGCCGCAATGGTGGTGGACGTGATCAGTTCACGAACCGACTCCAGTTCGCGGATCTGGGCAATAAACGACCCGGTTGACTTAGAGCGGGCCCCGTTTTTAATCCTCAGCGCGTGTGCAAAAACGCGTTCAGAAATACGCAGGTCGGCGCGTTTACCCACCACATCCGAAATGTGCACGCGCAGCATGCGCATGATGAATTCGAAAACAATGGCGATCATCACGCCGCCAAACAGGACCCACAGCGTGGCTTCCGATTGCGAGGGCACCACCCTGTCATACACCTGCATGGAAAAAACCATGCCGGAAAGGGCCAGGACGTTAGCGACCAGCGCCACCAGCATAATATCGCTGTAGCGTCGCCAGTCCTTCAGGGCCAGCTGCCAGAACCAGTTTTTCTCATACGGTTTGATGTAATCATCCACCCGGGCATCCGGCGTGGACTCGAGCGGGCGCAGCACCAGCAGTCCTGTTAACCGTGAGCACAGCGCCTCACGCGTCAGCGTCGTCTCCAGGCCGCCGTCACCGCTGAACTGCAGGCTCACGTTGCCCTCGCTGTCCATGCGGTTAATGACCGCGATTTGCCCGCCGGTAAATTCCGCAAGCAGAGGTAAACGCCACGGGTCGAGGGAGACCGCGTCGGCCGCCACCATACGCATCCCTAACCCAAGCTGGCGTGCCATCTCTTCCAGCACCAGCTGGCGTGGAGACTGGCTTTCATGGTTAATCGTGACCCGAACATGCTCTGCCGAGAAGTCCAGCCGATAGTGCTTCGCGATGATGAGCATGCCCTGCAACCAGGGTTCGTACTGTGGATGTGTCTTCATAATGTTGTGAAATCTTTTATCGCTCTTCGTTGTAGCCACGCAAAAGGCCGCGAGGATCGCTCCTCGCGGCATAGTTTTACGCAATTAACAGTTGATGATTTGCCAGCAGCGTAGCCAGATCGGTCTGCACGCCGTTCAGCGTGACCAGCGTTGTGGGTGAGAACTGGCCGCCGCTACCGTCCAGGTCAACCTGGATTTCGGTATTGCTGCCGTTTTGCACCACGCGGATGTAATCGGTGATATTCCCCGCACTGCCGTCCAGCGTGGCGACCCCGTTCACATAGCTCGCTGAGCCCGTACCGGTGTAGCCGCTGCCTGAAAGCAGGTCGCGCAGGTCAATACGGTCCGTATCCGCCGTGCCTTCCCAGGTGCCTACCGTAAAGCCGTTCACCACATCACTGCCGTTACCGCCTGTGGCATTGGAGGCGTTGATCAACGTGTAGAGCAGCGTATCGTGACCGCCGCTGCCAATATTGAACGTGTCGTTACCGCCACGGCCTTCGAACTGGTTGTTACCGCTGTTACCGGTAATGACATCGTCAAAGTCCGAGCCGTTAATGCCCTCAATGTTCAGCAGGCGTGAGGTACCAAACCCGGTGTCCTGCGCGGTAGAAAGACGCAGATCGACGGTCACGCCGGACGTCGCATTGCGGTAGTCCACCACGTCCATCCCCCCGGTGTTACTCCAGGTGTCGTGATCCGAGTGGGTCGTCCACCCGCCGGAACCGTTATAGGTATACGTGCCGTCCTCGGCGATAAAGGTGTCGTTATACCCGGTACCGGTAAGCGTCCCGCTGTGCCCCCCGGTTGCTGCTTCGGCAGTGAGGACGTAGCCCTCTTTACCGTTGCCGGCTTCCAGACCGCTCCAGGTGACGTTATCCGACACGCCATTGGTGATTTTCAGGATCTCGGCCGAGTAAGTTTCATTCGGATCCAGACCGTAGAAACTCACCAGTGCAGAGGTATCGTTCGAACCGATACCGGACTGGGCGTTGATGATCTGCGAGGCCACCAGTACGCCCGCCGCGTTATACAGATTGACCGTATTACCGTAGTAGGCGTTGATACCCTCACTGTCGACAATGTGCAGATGCATCGCCGTGCCGTCGGCAACGGTTTTGCTGTTTTGCACCAGCACCACTTTGCCGTTCTGCTGCGACACCAGCAGATCCTGCGCGCCGTCCCAGTTGTAATCCACGGCGGCCACACCGGTGACGTTCGCCAGTCCGGAAGCCAGCTGACTTGCTGTCCAGCTTGAACCGTAACCGTTGTTGGTAAACAGGGTTGCGGTCTGCGCTCCGCTGTAGGTACTGAGCTTGATGACGTCCATCTGGCCGTCAGCGTTCCAGTCCACCGCCACCGACAGATACCCTGCTGACGCGTTAGACGCCTCAACCGCGCTCTTGGTGGTGGAGAGTTTCCCGGTACCGTCGTTGTAGTAGATCACCCCGCCGTTGTTGTTATAGCTGCTGCCCAGGTACAGATCCATGTAGCCATCGCCGTTGAAATCCGCCCACGTCATCGACGCCGCAGTGGTGGTATTCGCCACGTTTGCCACAAACACGTTAGTCAGGTTCTGACCGAGGGATAACGTCCCGTTACCGTTGTTGTTAATCACGGTAAGCGAGTACGCGCCGCTGCGGTTGGTGTGCTGAACCACATCCACGGTGCCGTCGTTATTCAGGTCGACGCCGGAGATTTCACGCATGGTGGTGAATTGTCCCCAGAACCCGGCGCCGCCATAGCTCCCATCCGGCGTGAGTACCCCCTTGTTGTTAATAAGGTAGGTAATGGAGTCCGCACCGGCATCGCCATACGCAAGGTCCAGATACCCGTCACCGGTTTTATCGTAGGCAATGACACCGCCGTACCAGATAGTGGTTCCCATACCCAGTTGGCTGGCGTTATAAGTGCTGCCATCGTAGGTCCACATCACCTGTGTAGACCCGCCGTAGGTGGTTTCAGTCGCAAAGATGTCCTGCGTGCCGTTACGGTCAAAATCGGCGGCGGTCTGGCTTACGGCAGGGAAGCCACGCGTATTGGTCAGCGCGTTCGCCGCGTAGGTTGAATCATCACTGCTGGAATAGGACTGTCCGTTAGCAATGATATTCCACAGGCCGCTGCTGTTCATGCCGACGGTCATGGTCGAGTTTTCGCTGTTACCCGCCGTGGTGGCCCAGCTGGTATTCACCGTGGTGGTATCAATCACCAGGCTGCCGCTCGCCGTCCCGGTGGTATTGCCGTTACCCGCGCTGCTCTTCACCTGTGCCGTTACGTTATAGCTGGCAACGCTCAGTGCATCGCTGTCCGGGATCTGCAGATACCAGGTGTTGTGATCCGGGTCGACCACTACCGCGCCGCCCGTCTGCGAGGTGTAGGTTTTACCGTTCACATTCACCACCAGGTACTCGCCGTTCACCAGATCCGCGGAGACCGTTCCGCTGACAATCGGCGTGGTATCCGATGTTGTCTGCGCGGTAATTGCCGCCGTGGTGGTCGGGATACTGGTATCGACGTTCAGTACAAACCCGTCCGATTCCGTATAGTTACCGGCTTTATCGGTTACCCGCAGGATATACGTATGATTGCCATCGCTCAGGCCGTTATCCTGGAAGGACCAGCTTGCGCTACCGTTCATCGTGACCTGGCCCAGCAGGATCCCGTCACGATAAAGCTGCACAATCTCACCGTCATCCGGCGCGCAGTTCAGCGTTCCGTTGATCAGCGGCGAGCTGTCATCCGTCGCCATCGCGCTGCCAAAGGAGCCCTGACGTTCACCTTCGCCATCGGTATAGCTCACCACGGTGCCCACGGTGGTTGGCGGCGTGGTATCCACCGTCACCACCTGCGATGAGGTTGAGCCCACGTTGCCCGCCTGGTCGATAATCCGCACCTGGTAGGTGTAATCACCGTCAGCCAGATCGCGGGTATCGGTGTAGCTCCAGCGCTGGTTGGTTACCGTTGCATCTGTCCAGGTATTCCCGCCGTCCAGGCTAATCTGCACGCGTTCATCATTGGCCAGCGCGCTGCCAAGCGAGCCGTTGAGCGTAAGCGTGGTGTCCATGGTGATGAAATCAGTGCCGGACTGCCCGGTATCTTCACTGATGCTGTCAATGGTGATGCCGTACTGAGGCGCGTGGGTATCAACCGTGACCGTCTGCGACGTGGTTGCCCCGACGTTTCCGGCCAGATCGACCACCCGCACCTGATAGTTATAGCTACCGTCGGCCAGGGTACGCGTGTCGTTATAGCTCCACTGTGTGCCATTCACCGTCGCGTTAACCCAGGTGGTGCCGCCATCCATACTGACCTGAACATACTCGCCCGCACCGGGTTGCGCCCCCAGCGTCCCGTTCAGGGTGTATGACGTTGAACTGGTCAGGAAGTCGTTGTTGTCAAAGCCGGTATCCACGGTGATGTTATCCACGGTCACCGTAATCGCCGCATCCGGGGCGACCGTATCGACAGTCACCTGCTGATGGGCACTGGATCCCACGTTACCTGCGGCATCCACCACGCGCACATAATAGTCATAGGTGGCATTACCCAACGTACGGCCGTCCACGTAGTACCAGCTGTTGCCGGTGACAATCACGTTCTGCCAGGTCACGCCACCGTCGATGCTGATTTGCGCATATTCGCCGTCAGCCAGCGTCGCGCCGAGCGAGCCATGCAGCGTTAGCGAGGTATCATGGGTGATAAAGTCGCTGCTGCTCAGGCCAGTGTCATCGCTGATGCTGTCAATGGCGATGGTTTTACTGGCATCGGGTGCCACGGTATCAATGGTAACCACCTGGCTGGTGGTGGCGCTGATATTGCCCGCATCGTCAATCACGCGAAGCTGATAGTTATAATCGCCGTCCGCCAGCGTGCGGGTATCAACCCAGGTCCAGCTCAGTCCGCTGACGCTGACATCCGTCCAGGTTACGCCGCCGTCGAGGCTGATCTGCGCGTGATCGCCACTCCCCAGCGCCGCACCGAGCGTCCCTTTCAGGCTGATCTGGTTATCGCTGGTGATAAAGTCGCTGCCAGACAAACCGGTATCCTGACTGACGGAATCGACCGTAATGGTCGTCGCCGCAGGCGCGGTGAGATCCACCACCACGTTCTGGCTGTCCGTTGCCCCTACGTTACCCGCGTTATCAATCACGCGGACCTGGTACTGATACGTACCGTCCGTCAGGGTGCGGCCATCGGTGTAGCGCCAGGTGGTGCCCGTAACGGCCAGGTCAATCCAGCTCGCCCCGCCGTCCACGCTGATCTGCGCTTTCTCGTTATTGCCGAGCTGCGCGGTCAATGAACCGTTAACAATAATCTGGCTGTCGTTGGTGATGAAATCACTCGCGCTCAGCCCGGTATCGTTTTGCAGGGCGTCGATACTGATCCCCATTGCCGGCGCGGTCAGATCCACGGTCACGGTGTGATCGTCGCTGGCAGTGTTACCGATGGTGTTACTCACCAGGGCATGGATCACATACGATCCTCCGTCTGCCAGCGCGGTCACGTCTGCACTGCCTACGGTATAGTTCCAGCTACCGTCAGCCTGCACGGTTGTGGTGTAGGTTTTGCCGTTCAGGGTGATGGTCACCGTCTGGCCCGCAGGTGCGTCGGTGGTACCACTGACCACCAGAGGGATACCATGTTCAGCGGCACTGACGATATCGTCCTGCGCAAAGGTGTGGATAGTTATGGTCGGGACATCACCGTTTAGCGTCACGTCGTGCGTCGCGCTGCCCGGGTTACCGGCCTTGTCGTTCACCGTCGCCGTTAGGGTGTAATTCCCATCGCTCAGGCCGAGGAAATCATGCCCCGGCACAAAGACCGACCACGAGCCGTCCGCCCCCACGGTCGCCTGATAGTTGTGATCGTTGAAGGAAACCGTCACCGTCTGGCCCTGTTCCGCCGTGGTGGTGCCGCTGATGGTCTGGCCTGCCAGCTGCTCAGCGTTATTGACAATATCGTCATCCGCCACAGTACCGATGGTTACGGTTGGCGCCACGGTATCCACCGTCAGGGCGTGAGCAGTCTGTCCGCTGTTACCCGCTTTATCGTTGACTGAAGCGGTCAGCGTCAGCGCCCCTTCATTCAGGGCCGCCAGGTCGGCGGCTGGCACATCCAGCGTCCACGTACCATCGTTCGCCACCGTTGCGCTGTAGGTTTTACCCCCCAGCGTTACGGTAACGGTCTGCCCGGCTTCCGCGCTGGTAGAACCGTGCACGGTCAGCGGCTGCTGTGCTTCTGCTGCATTTAACACGTCGTCGCCAGAGAGCGTATTCACACCGATCACCGGCGCGGTGGTATCCACGCTGATGCCGTGCGTTGCCGACGCGCTGTTGCCCGCGCTGTCCTGGGCAACAACGGAGACAGGATAATGTCCGCCATCGGTCAGTGCGCCCACATCAGCAGCCGGCACGGTAGTCGTCCAGGAGCCGTCACTCTGAATGGTGGCGGTGTAGCTTTTACCGTTCAGGGTTACCGTGACCTGCGTCCCGCTGGCAAACTGCGCGCTCGAGCCGTTAATCACCAGCGAGGTGCCAGCTTCTGCCGCGTTGATCACGTCGTCGCCGGCAATGGTATTCACGGTCAGCGCCACCGAGGCCGTGTTGACCACCACATCATGGGTCTTCGTGCTGCTGTTGCCCGCACTGTCGGTAATGGTTGCGCTGAGGGTCGCAGTGCCGTCAGCCAGCGAGGAAATTACGCTGGCCGGGACGCCCACGCTCCAGTTGCCGCTCGCATCTACCGTTGTCGTGTACTGATGAGACCCGACGGTAATCACCAGCCTGTCGCCGACGTTTGCACCGGTTGCACTACCGCTGACGATCTGCGCCTGCGCATGCTCCACGCTGTTGATCACATCATCAACGGCGACCGCGTTAAAGCTGATAACCGGTGGCGTGGTGTCAAGGGTAATGGCTTTATCCGCGCTGCCTGGGTTACCGGCCGCATCGCTCACGCTAACCTGTACGGTGTAGCCGTTGTCGGCCATCGCGGTCAGCTCGGCCCCGGGCACATACACACTCCACGTGCCGCCTGCCTGAACCTGCGCGCTGTACTGTTTATCACCGAGCGTTACGGTGACCGTCTGACCCGCTTCTGCCGTGGTGGTGCCGGTGATGGCCACACCTGCAGACGCTTCGCTGGCGTTGATCACGTTGTCGCCGGCAACCGTATCAATCGTCACGGCAGGCGCGGTCGCATCGACGCTGTATTCGCGCCCTGCTGAGGCGCTGTTGCCGTTCACGTTGGTGACGCTCACCTGTACGCTGGCATCGCCCTCTTTCAGACCGGCCAGGTCAGCAGACGGTACCGTCGCCGTCCAGTTACCGCTGGCATCAACGGTGGCCGTGTAGTGCTTGCCGCCAAAGGTGATGCTGACGGTCTGGTTGGCTTCCACGTTGCTGGTGGTGCCGGAAAGCAGCAGATCTGCCCCTTTCTCCGCCGCGTTAATCACATCGTCAACGGCAATGGTATCAATGCTGATGGCGACGGCCGCCAGATCAACAGTGACGTCATGGCTGATGGTCACCGGGTTGCCCGTGGTGCTTTGGCCTGCAACGGTAACGCTTACCGTTCCTGCCGGCAGCGCGCTTACATCCGCCGCCGGAATAGCCGCGTTCCAGGTCCCGTCAGCCAGTACGGACGCCGCATAGGTTTTGCCGTTCACCGTTACCGTAAGCAGGGTCCCCGCTGCCAGCCCATCGCTGGAGCCGCTGACAATCAGGTTCTGACCATGCTCAATGCTGTTGATCACATCGTCGCCTGCCACGGTATCGACTCGCAGGCCCGGCAGGCTGGCATCGATGGAGATATCACGCTCGCCGGAACCGGTATTGCCGTGCCCGTTGGTAACCGTTGCGGTGACGGTCAGGTCGCCATTACCCAGCGCGGTCAGCACGGACTGCGGAACGTCAACGGACCAGCTCAGATCGCTCTGTACCGTTGTGGTGTAGGTATTGCCACCGACAGAGACCGTCACGGTATTACCCGCTTCGGCGTTCACCACTTTCCCGCCGATCGTCTGGCCTGCCGCCACTTCCGCTGCATTGAT